>NZ_VNWN01000001.1 GCF_012720115.1 Sneathiella chinensis
TCCGCACTGTCATTGAAGGTGATCGTGATGGTCGTTGTGCCACCAGCCTCTGTCACCTGAACGGTTCCATCCCCGGCAAGGTCCGCTGTAATGGCAGACACATCCACATCGCCTGCACCCACACCCGGCAGGGTGATGACGACGCTGGTCAGTTCATCGGTGCTGTCACCAGACGCCGCGCTGAAGTTGATGGTGTTATCGACACTGTCTTCCTTGATGATACCGGCAAACTCGCCGTCACCAAAGGCCGCAGTCGGTACAACCTCGCCGCCTTCAATGGTCAGGCTGAAATCGGCGCTGTCCTCTTCCTTGTTATCAGAAAGGTCAGTCTCGACGCCACCCGGCGCTGTATCTTCGCTGACGCTGGAAATGGTGCCATTGATCGTACCTTCATAGCCCGCCGGAATGACGGCCTCGATATCATTAACCGCCGCCGCAAGGTCCGCAGGGGTGTTCGCGGTCAGGGTCCATGTCCCACCCGGACCTTCCGTCAGGGTCGCATCAGAAGGTGCATCATCACCAAGCACAAGGCCAACACCCGCCGTAACCGCCGTCCCGTCCAGCGTAACGGTGATCGTGAAGGTCTCGGAACCGTCCGTATCATCAGAGGTGGTATCCGCAGGCTGATCAGACGGCGCCCCGTAACCGGTCACCTCAAATTCCATGCTCAGGCCCAGATTGACATTCTGGTCCGCGGCGCTTTCTGTACCCGGCGCCAGTTCATCTGCAGAGACTTCCGCATACCGGTCCAGAACCGCGTCCACCACAATGGTCTTGGTTTCCCCGCCATCACCGGTTGCAGTCGCGTCCGTTTTGTCCTTGGCATAGGCCGTGATGGTGGCAGACAGGTCCGCGTCGCTATCCTCAACCGGGGCATCCAGGGTGAAGGAGCTGCTGAAGCTTTCCAGATCCGCACTGTCGTTAAACGTGATCGTGATGATGGTGGCACCCGTAACCGGATCCACATCAACCGCAACCGAGCCATCCCCGGCAAGGTCCGCTGTAATGGCAGACACATCCACATCGCCATTGGTCACACCCGGCAGGGTGATCACGACGCTGGTCAGTTCATCGGTGCTGTCACCAGACGCCGCGCTGAAGCTGATGGTGTTATCGTCACTGTCTTCCTTGATGATACCGGCAAATTCGCCGTCACCAAAGGATGCTGTCGGCACAACTTCGCCGCCTTCAATGGTCAGGCTGAAATCGGCGCTGTCTTCTTCCTTGTTATCAGAAAGGTCAGTCTCGACGCCACCCGGCGCTGTATCTTCGCTGACGCTGGAAATGGTGCCGTTGATTGTGCCTTCATAGCCCGCCGGAATGACGGCTTCAATCAACCCAACGGCAACTTCAAGGTCTGCCGGATCGCTCACGTTCAGGGTCCATGTTCCATCCGGACCTTCCGTCAGGGTCGCATCAGAAGGTGCCCCGGTGCCAAGCGTCAGGCCAACACCTGCCTCAAGCGAAACTTCATCCAGCGTAACGGTGATCGTGAATACTTCGGAACCGTCCGTATCATCAGATGTGGTATCCGCAGGCTGATCAGACGGCGCCCCGTAACCGGTCGCCTCAAACGCCATGCTCAGGCCCAGATTGACATTCTGGTCCGCGGCGCTTTCTGTACCCGGCGCCAGTTCATCTGCGGAAACTTCCGCATACTGGTCCAGAACGGCATCAACCACGATCC
>NZ_VNWN01000010.1 GCF_012720115.1 Sneathiella chinensis
CCGCGCATCTCTTCTCAATCAACAATGTCAATCAAAAACCGCCTGAATTCTCAGGACAAAAAAGACGCTGCCGGGTTCTTCCTGATTTCCGTCAGGTCCGTCCGACCGCGTCGTTGCCATCTTATATAAACTTGAGGGCAACTCAGTCAACAGAAAAATTTACAAAAAAGCGGAAAGTTCAATTTAGCGTTTTTCACTTTCCAGCACAACAAAAAACTAATTTCCTGCGTGCCAAATTTCTCTGTCCCCACCGTGGCGGGAGGCGCAAAATCCCCAAATCGGCCCCCAGAGTCAACACAAAAAAATACGGTGCCATTAGATTTTATTTTCCACATGGAATAAAATGGTAAAAAACAGCAGAAAACCGCCCTTTACAGAGAGGCAAATATGACAACACCAAAGATTGGACTGGCCCTTGGAAGTGGCGTTGCACGGGGCTGGGCCCATATTGGCGTCCTCCGACGGCTTGAAAAAGAAGGAATCAAACCGGATTTGGTCTGCGGCACGTCGATCGGCGCCCTGGTCGGCGGCCTGTATCTTGCCGGGCAACTGGATAGCATAGAGGACTTCGCACGATCTTTCGGGCGAACCAGCATGTTCAGATTTCTGGACCTTCGCCTTTCCGGCGGCAGCCTGATTTCCGGAAAGAAGCTGTTCAACGTTATTACGGACACGGTTGGGGATACCCGGATCGAGGACCTGCCGGCCCCCTTCTCCGCCATTACAACCGAACTTGGGACAGGCCACGAAATCTGGATCCGGGAAGGCTCCCTTGCTGAAGCCATTGCCGCATCCTATGCCCTGCCCGGCCTGTTCGCCCCCAAACGAATTGATGAGCGGTGGCTGATTGATGGCGCCCTGACCAATCCGGTCCCTGTCTCTGTCTGCCGCGCCCTTGGTGCCCGACTGGTGATTGCCGTTAACCTGAATGCGGATGTTTTCGGCATGACCAATGTGGGAGAAGGGGAACTTACCCGGGAGGAAACCGAAAGCGCGAACAACAGTCACGGCTTTCATTCCCTGTCGCCGCTGAACCTGATGAAGCACCGATTCTTTGATCGCAGTGGATCAGACCCCAGTATCTTCGGGGTGATGATGTCCTCGCTCAATATTGTGCAGGACCGCCTCAGCCGGTCCCGACTGGCAGGCGATCCGCCCGATGTGACCGTGGCCCCGCGCCTGGCATCATTCGGCCTTTTGGAATTCGACAAGGCCGAGGAAATGATTGAAGAGGGTGAAAATGCTGTCGAACGGTCCCTGCCGTTTCTGCATCATGCCCTGAAGGTTCTGACATAACCCAAGGCCTCCAGCCCTGAAGGAGTGAACGACAGGGCAACAGGGAAACAGACAATTAAGCGTTCAGCAAGGGCGCTCAGCCCGTTGCAATATAATCCCGCATGGCGGCGGCCTCGCGCTCCACCTCATCCATGCGGGTTTTGACCACATCACCAATGGAGATAAAGCCCGCAAGATTATCGCCGTCCATCACCGGCAAGTGGCGAATGCGCTTTTTCGTCATCAAGGCCATGACCTGATCAACCGTATCGGCAGGCGTGCAGGTAATCACATTGGCGGTCATCAGCTCCCCTGCCTCCATGATCAGGCAGCCATCACCGCGTGCAGCCAACCCCCGGACAATGTCACGCTCTGACAAGACACCAAGGACCTTGCGATTCTCGTCCAGCACCAGAACCGCACCGATCCTGTGCTCGCTCAATATGCCGGCGACCGCCGAGATAGAATCGGTTTTGCTGGCAGAAATGATATCGACGCCCTTGTTTTTTAGAATACTCGCGACGTTCATATTGGCTCTCCTGGCTAGTGGGTCGATGCAAAGCCTGTAGCTTTCGATCCCTTCCAAGGTATCACCATTTATTCATTTTCTCAAATATAGCGGAGAAAAGATCGCCTTTTATTCGTCTTCGGCGTCTTCTGCATCCAGCAGTTCCGGCGGGGAAATCACAATGGTGACCTCTCCCTTGATCTTACGCCCGTCAAAGGCCTCGACCAGGTCGCTGAGGCGACCGCGCTCGATATTCTGGAATTTCTTGGTCAGTTCAATGCAGACAGCAGCCCGCCGATCCCCGAGACATTCCAGCGCCACTTTCAAAATCTTGCCGACCCGGAAGGGAGATTCGAAGAACACCAGCGCCGACGGTGTTTCCGCAAACGCATTAAACGCCTTCCGCTGGCGGCCGGGACGGCGCGGTAAAAAACCAAGAAAGCTGAAGGCAGGAATAGGCAAACCCGACATCATCAGCGCATTGATCACCGCGCTTGGTCCGGGCAGGGCATCCACCCGATAGCCCGCATCGATCGCGGCTGCGGCGGCGCGCTGTCCCGGATCGCTGATCCCCGGTGCGCCCGCATCAGAGGTCAGGCCCACAGACTTCCCATCCCGAAGCAGGGACAGAATGCGCCCAACCGCCCGGTCTTCATTATGGGCGTGACAGGGAAAGATAATCGACGGACTTTCAAGCTCATACCGCTCAAAGATTTTGCGGGTATGCCGGGTATCCTCACAGGCAAGGGCATCCACCTCCTGCAGAATTCGGATCGTCCGATAGGATATATCCTCAAGATTTCCAATGGGTGTGGGAATCAGATAGAGGGTAGGTTCGTCAGTATCATTTTCCTGTTTGCTCATGCTTGGGAGTAACCATATTCACTGACAAAGCGCAACGCCTTAAGCCTTCTGTTCCTGCAAATCGTCAAAAATCTCCAACAGAATGTTCCGAACCCATCCGTGAAAAGCATTCCCCTCTGCGTTGCGGTGCCAATATAGGTGCAGATCAAGGGGCGGTACCGGAAATGGCAGGGGAAAAGAGACACATTCATAAACCCGCGCCAACGATTCAGGCACGGTCAGGGCCAGTTCCGTCTCGGCCAGCAGGGCAAAGGCCGATTGGTAATGCTGAAGCCGCACCGCATGTTTGCGGGTCAGGCCCTGCCGGCCCAGCTCCACATCCGCCACACCGCCGCCGGTTTTCCGGGACGAAACATGGATATGTTCCAGCGCCAGATAGTCAGAGAGTGCAAGCGCCTTCCGACTGGCCAAGGGATGGGCCGGAGAGATCGCACAGACCTGACATTCCGATATGACCGGCAGGGTGCTGATCTGCTCTCCGCCTTGCAGGGGGATATCGACGGCAAAGTCGATATCATTGGCTGCGAGGCTTTTGGCCATGTTCCGGCGCTCTGTCTGGAATACATGAATGCGGATGTCCGGCGCCTCCCGGCGCAAGCGCTTGACGAATTCCGGCAAGAGAATGGTTTCCCCGATATCCCCGATACTGAGCCGGACCGCCCGTGTCAGCGAAGATGGATCAAAGCTGTCTTTCTTGCCAAGCCCCTGACGCAGCAGGTCCAGCGCCTGACGCACCGGCAGAATCAGTTCTTCAGCAAAGGGGGTGGGTTTCATCCGCCGGTCGGAATGGACAAACAGCGAATCAGAAAAATGATCGCGCAGACGCAACAGGGCATTGCTGACCGCAGGCTGGGTAACATTCAGAACCCGTGCCGCCTGTGTCAGGTTTCCCGAATCGTAAATCACCTCGAAGGTCAGCAGCAGATTGAGATCAAGAGAGCGAAGGTTCAATTATCATCACCAAAATGAATGCCTTTATATCACTATTATAAATTTCACTGATTTATTGGCAACCGCTATCCTTTTTTCCAATCGAACAGGACAATAAGGAGAGCGAAATGAGTATTTCTGTGTCGGCCCGGGCGGAAGAACTTCGGGCGCGGGTTGAAGCCTTTATGAACGAGCATGTCTATGCCGCCGAGGAAGCCTACAAGGCCCACACGGAAACGGCCGATGACAGATGGTCCATTCCACCCATCATTGAAGAACTGAAAGCAAAGGCCAAGGCGGAAGGGCTTTGGAATCTGTTTCTGGCGGAATTCAATGATTATGGCGCAGGCCTCAGTAACCTTGAATACGCCCCCCTTGCAGAAATCATGGGCCGGTCCCCGATTGGCGCCGAAGCCTTCAATTGCAGTGCCCCGGACACGGGCAACATGGAAGTTCTGGCCCGCTATGGCACGGAAGAGCAAAAGCAGAAATGGCTTATTCCCCTTCTGGAGGGAGAAATCCGCTCCGCCTTCGCCATGACCGAACCGGCGGTGGCCTCCTCTGATGCGACCAACATCCAGTGCTCAATCAAGCGCGACGGCGACGACTATGTCATCAATGGGCGCAAATGGTGGATCAGCGGCGCCCCGGACCCCCGCTGCAAAATCATGATTGTCATGGGCAAGACCAACCCGGACGCCCCCCGTCACCAGCAGCAATCCCAGATTTTGGTCCCGAAAGACACACCCGGCGTGACCATCCTGCGGCCCATGAAGGTATTTGGGTCCGATGATGCCCCCCACGGCCATGCCGAGGTTCTGTTCGAGAATGTCCGCGTACCGACCAGCAACCTGATCGGTCAGGAAGGCGAAGGGTTTGCCATTGCTCAAGGCAGGCTGGGGCCGGGACGCATTCACCACTGTATGCGCCTGATCGGCTGCGCCCAGCGGGCAATCGAGTTGATGTGCCAGCGGGTGGAAAGCCGGGTCGCCTTTGGCAAGAAGCTGAGCGAGCAGGGTTCGATCCGCGAAGATATCGCCAAATCCATTTGCGAGGTGGAACAGGCCCGCCTGTTGACCCTGAAAGCCGCCGACAAGATGGACAAGGGCAGCTACAAGGATGCGAAAGACATCATTGCCATGATCAAGATTGTCGCCCCCAACATGGCCCAGACCGTCATTGATCGTGCCATGCAGGCTCATGGCGCCATGGGCCTCAGCCAGGACACCTTCCTCGCGGAAGCCTTTGCCTATGCCCGGACAGTCCGGCTGGCAGATGGTCCCGATCAGGTTCACATGAATTCCCTTGGAAAACAGATTATCCAGCGATATGCAGGATAACCATACCGACAAGGGGGCAGGCAGGCCTGCCCCCGCTTATTGCCCGCGGCCCCCCCCTTCCCCTTCCCCTTCCCCTTCCCCTTCCTCACACCGCCTTTTCCCAAGCGCACTTTCCCAAGGCGTTCCTTTATCCGCCAATGATATTGACAATCATTCTTAATTGAGATAATCAATAATACATAGTGATTTCCAGAGTGAGAGACGTACGGACAATGTATGTATGCCTGTGTAACGGATTTACAGACCGGGATGTGAAAAGCGCCATCGCTTCAGGAGCCGAAGCGGTTTCCCGGGTCTATCAAAGCCTTGGGGCTTCGCCGCAATGCGCAAAATGTTCCACCCATATCCGCGACCTCATCCATCAGGAACGCCTTGGCGAGCCTACCGCCATCACCAACAAGTAACGCCAGCCGGGCAATCGCACCGACAAAGTAGCAGATCTGCAAAAAGCAACGATCAGGTCTGATGTCTGGCATGGAGAGGGGCTGAAAATAAGAAACCGCTCCATCACAAGGATGAGCGGCCCATAGGTTCGTTGGCCTTTTTAGTTATTATTATTCTGCCTCGGCCTCGGCATTTTCGGAATCAGGTTGGGGTCCTGACCTCATTATATTATTATTTTTATCCCATCCGATATATCTGGCAATCTGGACACTTGATTATTGTTATTGTTGTCAGCGCCCAATTGGGGAAGACGCAATCACCAGTTACTCGGTTGGTTTCGACCACTACCCCGGGGGGATACCAGCCGTATTTCTTACCTTTCATGCCACTCCCGGATCTTGTTGCCCAGTTCGCTAGCATGTGATTATGTATAGCAGAGGAAATGCCGGATGACAAATTGTCATTTTTGACAAAAGGTCATTTTTTCATGGTGCATTGCAACAAAATTACAAAAGCCCATATTTTTCATCGTTTTAATTTCACGATCTTCGTATTATTTTTCTCATAATTTTTGCGCGACTCAGATCGACCGACACCGCACGCCCTACCGCCGCGGTTATTTCGAAAAAGCCCCTGCCCCTAAAAGCTGCGCAAAAACGGCAGAAAACCTCAAAAAACAACAATCCACGAATCGAAAGCGGCCCTGAAGCGGTGTGATTCTATTACCCCGGCAGGATTGTACACCCGGCAATTTTTAACCTGCACTGCCCCCACCCCTGTTCTCGCCTCTTCATCCATAACGGCAGAGAAACAAAGGCTTTGCCAAAAATCGTCAATTGGCACGAACACTGCATACCAATCCTGTGAGTTAATTACTGCCACGAGGTCGACATGCTCCACACCCAAGAAATCACAACGTCCATCCCGAACCGCTTTGAACAGAGAGATTCGTTTCGGGTGTCCAGCCCCGTCCTGAAAGTGGAAATCAACGGACAGAGCTTTCGCACCAAGAACTGGTCACTGAACGGACTGCTGCTTGAGGGCCTGCCGTCCGAGGCCTGTCTGGATCATGGCGTTACGGGTATCTTTGGGCCGGATGGGTCGGCCGAGATGTGCCAGTTCAGCGGACGCATTGTACGAATCGACCTGAAACAGGAGCAGTTTGCCATTGAACTGGACGGAAGCAGCCGCGAAGTCGCAGCCCTTCTGCCCCTCTGGGTTCTGAAATACAATCGCGATTGAGCCCCGACCCAAGATCGATCACGCGGGAGACAGAATCGCCTCGGCTGCCGTCACGATCCGGCCAAGGGCATTTCCCCAATCCTCCCCGGCAAGGATCTCGGCATTCTGCAGGCATCGTTCCGCCATTTCCCGGTTTCCGGCAGCCCGCGCCAGAATCGCCTTGAAATGCGATGGGGTAACGGTGGGCGGCGCCACCTCTGCCAATCCGCGAGAACGCAATAACCGCGCATTCAGGTTCGCTTCGGCCTGGGTGGGCAGCATGATTTGGGGACGACCGGTCATCAGACAAGCGGTTGCCGTTCCCCCGCCGCCGGAATGAATAACCAGACTGGATTTCGGCAGCATACTTCTGAAATCGACGGGCTTGTCCAACATTGTCAGGGAGTGGGAAGCATATCGCGCCCGGTCCCTTGCGCTGGCCCCGCGAATATAGGCTGTGGCCGGGAGGCCGTTTTTCGCCACCGTCTCCAGCACCACCTCCCGTCCCGCGATATCATGGGCCATATAGACAAAGATATGAGGGTTTTCTGGCAAAGGCGCCGGGGTCATGCTGTCTTCGAGAGGCCCGACCTGCACCCTGCCCGGCACCCCATGATAGGGGTCAAGCTGGGGAACCGTACAAACGAACTGCCCTTCCGTATCGAAAACCTGCGGCAGCCTGTCCAACAAGGGCGCCCCTCTTTCACGGTTCACTTCGTTGAAAATCGCCAGCAGCCGCTCCTGCGCCATCAACGGCTTGCCGCCCCGGTTGACCACCGGATATTCCTCCACCCCGGATGGGGGCAGGGTAAACCCGTTGCCCACGTTGAAAACCGGCACCAGTCCGCGCAGCGCCAAACTGAGACCCGGACTATGATCCGCCACAACCAGATCCGGTTTCAAAAGGGCCACTAGGTCCGTCCAGACGGACATCATGCTCACAAGATTTTTTCGGTATGCGAATCCCTGACGTACCAGAACATCCGCATAACTTGGTGTGGGAATGTCTCGCAAGTTGGGGATCGGCGGATTTTTCCAGAAGGGCGCCTGAATCAGTTTATACCCCTCGGCGCGGACCAGATCACTGGCCAGCACCACGTCCCGGCAGACAAACACAATCTCGTGCCCGTTATCCCTGAGCCGGTTGGCAATCCTCAGCAGGGGATAAACATGCCCCAGACTTGCCCCGAACTCCCAGCCAAATAGAATCTTGCCCACAATGCGTCCCCCCGGATGCCCCATACCACCGCGGCAAGTTTTACCTCGCCCTTTGACATCGGGCCCAATGCCCTTATTGTCCCTGTATCTTGTATAGTGATGCCGGGTATTGCCATGAAACTTGACCAGTTACCAACACCGAGCCTGATTTTGGATAAAAACCGGCTGTCCTCCAATATACAAATGATGGGACGGAAATTTCAGGACGGAACTGTTACCCTGCGCCCACATCTGAAAACCTGCAAGTCCGCCGATGTCGCGCGAGAGATTTTCGCAGGTGGTAAAGGGGGCATCACCGTCTCAACCTTAAAAGAAGCCGAGTATTTTCTGGAAGCGGGCTATCAGGACATCCTGTATGCCGTGTCCATCGCCCCGCAGAAACTGGATCAGGTGAAAGCCTTGCAGGATCGGGGGGCCACGATGACCCTGCTTCTGGATGAGGCGGAAGTCGCCGCCGAGGTCAGCCGTATTGGCCTGTCCCTTGGCACCGTTTTCCCCTGCCTTATTGAAATTGACAGTGATGGGAAGCGGGCGGGCCTTACCCCTGACGATGCCGCCCTTATTGATGTCGCCCGGTTGTTGCATGCTGGCGAAGGGACGGACCTCGCCGGGGTCATGACCCATGCGGGCGGCTCATACGCCTGCCAGTCTGTGGACGGAATCATCCAGATGGCAGAGCAGGAAAGGCTGGCCATCACCCAGGCCGCTGACAGGATTCGCGAGGCGGGTCTTCCTTGTCCCATTGTCAGTCTGGGATCGACCCCCACCGCCACCTTCGGGAAAAGCCTTCAGGGTGTTACGGAAGTTCGGGCCGGGGTCTATGTCTTTCAGGATCTTGTCATGACAGCCCTTGGTGTCTGTACCCACAAGGATATCGCCATTTCGGTTCTGGCAACCGTCATCAGCCACAAGAAAGACCGAAACCGGTTACTGATCGATGCGGGCAGCCTTGCCCTGTCTGCCGATCCCGGCAAACCCAACCCCACAGGCAAACCACATTTCGGTCAGGTCTGCCGCATGGAGGACACGGCCCCACTGGACGGGCTGTGGGTCAATAGTTGCAATCAGGAACATGGCCTGATTTCGCTGGAAGGCAGTTCCTTTACCTGTGACGATTTCCCCGTTGGTACGCGCCTTCGCATTCTGCCGAACCATGCCTGTATCACGGCGGCGGCCTATTCCGAGTATCATGTGGTTGAGGGCGGGGATGACATCACGGCTGTCTGGCCCCGCTGCAACGGTTGGTAAAGCCCCCGGCTTTTACCAGCAGGCTTGACCTGCCCGGACCCGGCCCATACTCTATTTTCAATGCTGATACAGTCAGCATCCTTTTTTCTCCCTGGCGGGAGAGATCGGTCACCCGACGCCGAAGGAGCAACCGCCCCGGAAACTCTCAGGCACCCGTACCGTCAGGCAGTGAAGGCTCTGGAGAGAGAGTGAAGGGACACTCCACCGAAGAGGTACCCGGTTTTCCGGTAATCTTTCAGGTACACGGACAGAGGGGGCATCGTCTTGTATCGCGGTCCTGTTGACCGCATTAGGGAGGTGCCTGTTCATGAGTAGTAAAAAAAGCAAAAGTCGGGGAAGCGTCACGCCTGTTGTTCCGCCGACACCAGGCCATCACACCCCCGTCCCCACCAGCCAGCTTGACCTTAATCTCAGCGTTACAGACCTCTATACCATCGGGATCGGCCCCTCCTCCTCCCATACGGTTGGTCCCATGCGGGCGGCCAAACGCTTTGTCGATTATCTGGCGTCCCGCGCCCTTCTTGAAACAACAAACCGGGTAATCGTGGAGTTGTTCGGCTCTCTCGCCCTGACCGGTCATGGGCATGGCACCGACATCGCCATTCTGGCTGGCCTGTCCGGGGAACGCCCCTCCCTGATTGATCCCGAAGCCATCGCCCCCCTTGTGTCCCGCATCCGGGAGACCCATTGCCTGCACCTTGGTGGCATACGGGACATTCCGTTTTTTGAAGACCAGAACCTGGTGTTTCAAAAGGACCAGATGCTGCCGGAGCATTCCAACGGCATGCGCTTTCACGCCTATTCAAAGGCTGGCGACCTGCTTGTCCAGAAGGATTACTTTTCTGTCGGCGGCGGCTATGTGGTGTCTCATGATGAAGGGGACCGGGCCGAAACCAAGGGGCACAACATCCGCCTGCCCCATCCGTTCACATCGGCGGCGGAGCTTCTGGCAATCGGTCAGGACACAGGCAAATCCATTGCCGATATCATGCGCGCCAACGAGGCCTGCTGGCGCAGCGACGCCGAAACCAATGACTTTCTGGACCGGGTAAGCACCGCCATGATCAACTGCATCCAGCGCGGATGCGAAACCAGCGGCATTTTGCCGGGCGGTCTGCAGGTCAAAAGACGGGCAGGGTCTCTGTACCGGGAACTGATGGACAATCCCGAACGGGCATCACGGGATCCGCTCACCGTTCTTGACTGGGTTAATCTTTATGCGCTGGCGGTGAACGAGGAAAATGCCGCCGGGGGCCGGGTTGTGACCGCCCCCACCAACGGCGCCGCCGGGGTTATCCCTGCGGTTCTGAAATATTATCAGCGTTTCTGCGTGGGCGCGACGATGGACGGCACCCGCAATTTCCTGCTGACCGCAGCGGCGATTGGCTCCATTTACAAGAAGCGGGCCTCTATCTCTGCGGCCGAGGTTGGCTGTCAGGGCGAGGTCGGGGTGGCCTGTTCCATGGCGGCGGGGGCGCTCACCGCGGTTCTTGGCGGCACCAACGAACAGGTGGAAAACGCGGCGGAAATCGGCATGGAACATAATCTTGGCCTGACCTGCGATCCCATCGGGGGGCTGGTGCAAATCCCCTGCATTGAGAGAAACACCATGGGGGCCATGAAAGCCATCAACGCGGCCCGCCTCGCCCTTGCGGGGGATGGGACCCATGTTGTCTCCCTCGACGAGGTGATCGAAACCATGCGCCAGACCGGCGAAGACATGCTCAGCAAATACAAGGAGACCTCGCAAGGGGGCCTTGCGGTGAATGTGGTCGAATGCTGAGCCGTTCTTTTCCGCTTATTCGCCGGTCAGGATTTTCTGAACATAAACGGGCAGGACGAACGCCGCCTTGTGGATTTCCGGGGTGTAATATTCCGTTGTAATACCGGCGGCTTCAAACCGTTCGGCCAGTGTTTCAACGGCAATGGTGCGAAGGGCCGGGTTGTTGGTCGCCCAGCCAAAGGCCAACGGCCCGCCCACATAACTTGGAATACCCGCCATGAAGAAGCTGACATCCGTGAACAGGGTTCCAAGCCGATCATAGCTGTTCTTCAGTTCATCCGCCTGCACGAACGGTACGCCGTTCTGCGTGGTGATGATCCCGCCTTCGGTCAGGCAGGATTTGCAGTCCGTATAGAATTCCTGGGTATAAAGAACCTCACCGGGGCCTTCGGGATCGGTGGAATCGATGATGATCACATCCCATGTCTCGTCGGTTTCCTTGACGAACATGCATCCGTCGGCCACCACGATGGTCATTCTTGGATCATCAAACGCCCCGCCATGAACAGTGGGGAAATACTCGCGGGACAGATCAATAACCGTCCGGTCCAGATCCACCAGTGTCAGGTCGATCCCGTCATGTTGCAGAACCTGCCGTGCAGCGGCACCGTCACCGCCGCCAATGATCAGGACGCGCTTTACCGCGCCATGGGCCAGAATAGGCACATGGGCGAACATTTCATGATAGATAAACTCGTCATTTTCCGTGATTTGGATGGCACCATCCAACGCCATGACACGGCCAAAACGGTTATTCTCGAAAATCATCAGGTCCTGATGCTCGGTCTTGTTGCGATACAGAACCTTGTTCACCTTCAGCGCCAGATTGACGCCGCTGTGCAAACCTTCATCAAATACTTCGATCAAGAGACAATCCCCCGCTTCAGTTCCGTAACCTGAATGCTTTCCGGTGAAAAGGCCCGCTTCAGGACAGGAATGGATTTATGAGGCTGGGCCTTGCCGCACATGAAGATATCAAGGGCCATATACCCTTCATCCGGCCAGCTATGGAAACTGATATGGCTTTCTGCCAGAACGGCCACACCGGACAAGCCGTTCGGCTCGAACGCGTGAATATGGAAATGCAGCAGCGTCGCTTCGGAAACCTCGATACATTCCCGCAAGGTATCCTCGATCAAACGGGCATCATTGAGACCGGACGCCTGCCACAGATCAACGATCAAATGTGTACCGGCGAAGGTCAGGCCGTCTTTCTGAACGAAATAGCCCGGCTTGTCCTCTCTGTCGGAGGAAGACTTCATCTGAATGATTTTGGAAGGATCAGACATGGAATTATCGCCAAATTCACAAGAGAATACTTAAAAAATGTTGGCGCGTTATCGCCGAACTGCCCCCTGAATACAAGTAAAAAAGAACGCATCCAGCGGCCCTGAAAACCGCTTCCGGCGGGCCCCGCAAGCGGGCCAACGGTTGACCTTGTATTTTTTCTCCTATTTCATCATGCAGGGGGATAGCCCGAAACAGTCATAAGACAGGGAGGTTTTCAATGATCAAAGGACTGCACCACAACGCATACCGATGCCGCAACTCGGAAGAAACACGCCAGTTCTATGAAGATTTTCTGGGTCTGCCACTGGCCGAAGCCTTTCCCATCCTTGAAACCAAAACCGGTAACGAGACCGAGGCCCTGCATACCTTCTATCGGCTGGATGATGGTTCCTTCCTTGCCTTCTTCGAGGTGCCGGGCATGCCCTTCACTTTCAAGAAGCAGCATGACTTTGATCTGCATATCGCCCTGGAGGTAGAGATGGAAGACCTGTTCTTCCTGTTTGAAAAAGGAAAGGCCCAAGGCATCGAGACCCGTGGCATTTCCGATCATGGCTTCATCAAATCCATTTATTTCCGCGACCCCAACGGATATGTGATCGAGCTGAGCGCCAAGATCCCCGAAAAGACACCGGCCGAGGATGTCGCAGAACGCGAGGCCCGTGAAGCCCTGAAAGAATGGACCGCCGCGCATCCCTGATCGCCCCTGCACGGCCGCGACCAGATACACACAAGGCCAGAATATCCTTTTTATGACAGGGCACCCCGCATTCAGGTGAAAGCGGGTTCCCCCGCCCCCTCTTCTTCCTGTATCCTCTGGTTCCTGCAACTCTTTCTTTTGTGAGGCTTTGGTGAGCAAGGAACCCGCCATGAAAATTCTTGATGTTTGGATCAATTGCCCGGACATGGAAACCGCCGACGAGATTGCCAATGCCCTGCTCATGGAACGGCTTGCCGCCTGCGTCAACATCATCGGCGAGATTGACAGCCTGTTTCACTGGGAAGGGGATATCGAATCCGAAACGGAAATTGCCCTGCTGGTCAAGACACGCGAAGACCTGTTCGACAAGGTCTGTACGCTGGTGGAAAGACTTCACCCCTATGATGTTCCGGGGATCACGGGAATGCCCGTCAGCCATGTGAACCCGGCCTACAAACGCTGGGTGATTGAGGAAACCGGCACCCCCGGCAGTTCCTACAAACCGCATTAAGCCGTAAAGAAGGCCGGGCCCCCTCGCCCGTTCCTACTTCCCGTCTCCGCTGTTTTCGAACGAACGGGCATCCAGTGCCTCGGCAATCTGGTCGCCCATTTTAAGGGTACGGATGATGACCGGCATGGCCACGGCAAAAAGGCTGCGATCCAGCCCGCGTACCCTTTGCGCTTCCCGCACCTCGTGGGTAATTGACACGATTACGGGGATAAACCGGATGGCAAGGGACAGGGCAAGGCTGACTTTCTCTATGGGGACCCAGCGCCGCACCGGTTTCAGACATGCTTCAATCGCCGCCACCATTTCGGAGGTCGGGGTCGTCAGGGTTACCAGCGCCGCAGCAAGGATCAGGGCCGCAAAGCGCGCCACAATCAGAACAGCATATTCCGGTGATGTCAGGAAAATCTGGGCCAGAAAAATGATGACCAGCAACAAAAGGGCCGGCCTCACCTGATCCCAAAGGGTTGCAAGCGAGAAGCGGGCCAGCCGATACAGCATCATCACACAGGCCAGACTGACAACAATCAGGTCCAGACGTTCAAACCAGAAAAGCGCACTGCCAAGCACAACAAGAAACAGGAGCTTCCACCCCGCCCGGATACCATGCAGGACCGATCCGGTTTCCTGATAGGTACTCAGCATTCTTCGCACACCTGCTGATACCGGGCGATAACCGCCTCGGGCGCACCATCGTCAAACAGGCGCCCCTCATGGAAACACAAGACCCGGTCAAAGGCGGACAGCAGGTCCAGATCATGGGTAATCATCACCACGGACTGTTCCATGTCTGATACCGCCTGCATCAGGCGCCGCTTGTTTCGAAGGTCGAGAAGCGTGGTCGGTTCATCCATCACGATCAAGCGGGGGTTCATGACGGCAACACCGATCAGGGCAATCATCTGCTTTTCGCCGCCGCTCAGTTCATGGGTACGGCGGTCGATCAGATGCTGAAGCCGAAAGCGTTCCAGCGCCCGTTCCACCTGAACCGGGATATCCGCCTTGGCAAGGCCCAGATTCTTGAGGCCAAAGGCCAGATCTTCGCGAACAATGGGATAGACAATCTGGTTTTCCGGGTTCTGAAAGACAAAGCCAACCTGCCGGCGCACGTCCTTACCGGACTTTGCGGTATCCATCCCGCCAACCGTGACCGCGCCTTCGGTCGGAAGCTGCAACCCGTTCAGCAACCGGGCAAATGTGCTTTTCCCCGATCCGTTCAGTCCGATCACCCCGATCCGCTTTTCGGTCAGGGCAAGGTTCAGGTCCTGCAGGACCCTGCGTCCCTCAAAACGGACAGATACATTTTCCAGTTCAATCATGACGCCCCTGCGGTCAAACGGCGGCCCCTGTCCGGCGCCGCCGATTTCCCTATCCTATCGGTTGATCAGGGGATAGGATCGCTTGACGGTCAGGATAACCGCCGTTGCAACCACCATCTTGACGGCATCCCCCGGAATATAGGCAACGGAACCGAAAAACGCCTTTTCAAACGGAATACCTGCCACAACCGCCAACCACGGAATACCGATGGCATAGAGCAGGAAAATACCGGCCACCGTCAGGGTCGCGGCCACATTGAACACGTTCAGGCGATCCCAGAATGCCTCAATGGCAAGACCGATGATAAAGGCACAGATCACCCAACCATAGATAAAGCCGGCGGAAGGTCCTGCAAAAGCGGCAAGTCCCCCCCGGCCACCGGACAGCAACGGCAAACCTACAGCGACAAGAACAAGGAACAGGATGATCGACAGCGCCCCGCGCCGTGCCCCCAGAATACCCCCTGCCAGCATGATCCCCATGGACTGGGCCGTAATCGGGACCCCGCCAAGGGCCGGAATACTGATCGGCGGAAACACACCCAACGCTGCCATCAGGGCGGCGAACAGGGCGATATAGACAATATCATTCGTCTTCATGAATTTATACTTCCTGAATACCAGTCCGGCATTTGCCAACCGGACAAGGGACAACTCGCACTCAATTTACTGTTATCGGCACACCCGAAAACCGGTTTCTCGGCCTTCCCAAACGGTGCCGCCTGCGCGACGGAATATGCTTTTCTTAGTCGCAGTTCCCGCCTGTTGTCCAGCCATTTCAGCAGGCTGGGCAACGCCGGGAGGCGCAAAATAAGCCCGGAATACGTCCGGAATAAGTCCTGAATAACAAACGGATCTTTCCCTGTACCGGGCGCGTTCTCCAACGCCCATACAGCAAAAAGGCGGCTGGAATATTCCAAGCCGCCTTCTATCTGCATCCAACCGAAAGGCGATTACGCCTGATCAGTTTCCGCTGACCTTGTTCGGCAGCCAGGTCACAATGTCGGGAACCAGCATGAACAGGATCAGAACCAGAACCTGCAAGGCGAAGAACGGGATGACCCCCTTATAGACCTGACCGATCCCGATAGACTTGGGCAGCACCCCTTTCAGGTAGAACAGGGTGTACCCAAAGGGTGGCGTGATATAGGCCATCTGGGCGGTAATCAGGAACAGGACGCCGAACCAGATCAGATCGAAATCCAGCACCTTGACGATTGGCAGGAAGACGGGAACACACAGCAGGATAATCCCGATTTCATCCAGAAACAGTCCGAGGAAAATCAGGACCAACAACATGGCCCCCAGAATGATCCAGCGGGACGCCTCCATTTCCTCGACAAAATTGAGGATGGAATCGGCACCGCCCGTAGCAACAAAAACCGAGATGAAAGCCCGTGCCCCGATGGTGATCCACAGGATCATGGCCGTTACCCGAAGGGTGTCGGTTGCCGCTTCTGACAGGTGAACCCGTTTCAACCGCCCGGAAACCGCAGCGGAGAACAGCGCCCCCAACACACCAACAGCGGCGGCCTCCGTGGGGGTGGCCAGTCCCATGTAAATGGTACCGAGCACACTGAAGATGACCAGCGCTGGCAGGATCAGGGTTTTCAGGGATGCCAGTTTTTCGGACAGCGGGATTTCCTCCTGCTGCGGAGGCAGCGGGGCAATCTCAGGGTTAAGGCGGGCCCGGATATAAATATAAAGGCTATAGGTCGCGGCAAGGATGATGCCCGGAACCACCCCGGCGATGAACATCTTGCCAATGGAGACCTGCGCCGTGATGGCATAAACGATCGTCACCACGGACGGCGGTATCAGAATACCCAGCGTCCCGCCCGCACAGATCGCGCCCAGCGCCAGCGGCTGATTGTATTTCCGCTCCAGCATGGAAGGAAGGGCCAGAATGCCCATGGCCGCCACAGCCGCCCCGACCACACCGGTCATGGCCGCCATGATGGTACAGATCACAATGGTTCCGACCGCCAGCCCCCCATGCAGCCCGGAAAACCATTTTTCCATGGCGCCGTAGAGATCCTCGATAATATCGGATTTCTGAAGGATTGCCGCCATCAGGATATAGAGCGGGATCGCCATCAGGGATTCCGAGGTCATGGTCTCGAACGTGTTGAGAACCGCAACCACCAGCGCACTGGGCCCCCACAGCAGGATCGTCGACAGGAAGGCAATCGCGCCCAACACGAAAGCCAGCGCCGCGCCGGACAGCATGAACAGGATCAGGGCACTGAACATGAACAGAAGAACGAATGACGATTCCATCAGTTCCCTCCCTTCCCGCGAAGATGCAGGATTATTTCACTGAGGGCCTGAAGGCACAGCAGAAATGCCGCCAGTGGCAGCGCCGCCTTGTTCGGCCAGATCACCGGGTTCCAGGCGGAAAAGGTTGTTTCGCCATATTCAAAGGATTGAACCGCCTGCGGGAAACTGAACCAGAGCAGGATCGCCCCGAACAGAAAGGCAAGCAGCATTCCGACAATGATCAGGATATTCTTGAGTTTGCCTGTCGCACGGGCGCTGAGAATATCAACCGCCACATGCCCCCCGATATGGAGCAGATAAGGCCCCCCCAGCAGGAAATAGGGGCCGAAAATCAGGGTTGCCAGTTCCGGTGCCCACGATGTCGGGGCCGTCAGGGTATAGCGGGCAATCACTTCATAGATCATCAGGCCGGCAACGGCATAAACCGCCCATTTGACAGCCGTGAACAACATGCTGTTGACGGAGGTAACCGCCGTGGCAAATGCAATCATGGATATGCTTTCGAAGACACCCGGTACAAAAGTACCGGGTGTTTGCTGGTTTTTGACGACTAGAGCAAACCGAAGTCGGCCATCAAAGTCGCCTGTGACTTCAGCATTTCTTGTGCCAGCTTATCGCCCTTTGTCGCTTTTTCAAGGGCGCCCTGCGCAACCTTCCGGGACGCGGCGATATCGTCCGTGTCCAGCTTGATCAGCTTGACGCCAGCCTCCTTGAACTTGGCGATATATTCAGCGTTGGACACCATGATATCCTGACGCAGCGCACCGGAGATTTCGCGGGCGGCCACTTCAAGGGCTGCTTTCTGCTGGGTATCCAGCTTGTTATAGGCCGCTGTATTGGCCACATAACCGGTCGCCGTTGTCGGCTGGTGAATGCCCGGCAGAACCAGGAATTTCGCCACTTCATGAAGGCCTGCTTCATAGTTGGCCTTGATGTCACCACGGTCGGCAATATCAATCAGGCCTTTATCCAGCGCGGAATAGACTTCGGATGTCGGCAGCGGCGATACGGCCACACCGAACTCCGCCATGATGGAAGACGCCAGACCGACAAAGCGACCTTTCAGGCCCTTCAGGTCTGCGATGCTCTTGATTTCAACGCGGGAATGGATCGGCTCTTCGCCGTAAACGGTCGGCGCAATATAGGTCAGCCCGGCCGGAGCATAAGACTTGCGAACCATGTCCAGACCGCCCCGCTCATAGAACCAGGCTTCATACATGTCCGCTTCCGGGAAGCCAAACGGCACCGTGGACGAGAACCCATGCGCCGGGATTTTACCGGCAGTGTACCCGTCAAAGGTTTTCATCATCTGGAACGCGCCGCCGCGAACGGCATCAAAAGCCTGCGCATTGGGAACGATGGTGCCACCCGCAAAGGTCTTGATCTGCAGTGAACCCCCTGTCAGTTCCTCAACCCGCTTGGCAAAGCGTTCCTCGTATTTGTACGGCGTCGTGCTGCCCCCCCACAGGGCCTGCATCCGCCAGTTGGTCACACCGGCGGCTTTTGTCTCAAGACTGGAAACGGCAACGATGGCAGGCGCGGCAATCGCCGCCTTGCCAAGACTGCCCAGAACTGAACGTCTATCTACTTTGGTCATACTGGTTCCTCCCTCTGACCCATGGTTATCAACACACACTTACGAGGTGGCAAGCAATTCCTTTGCTTTATCCACACTTACATCTCCGGCGGAGACAATGGCCTCGGCGATACGACTGATGTCGTCCCCGGTGGCCCCGGCCACGATGGCAATGTTCCGCGCATGAAGCGCCATATGGCCCTTCTGAATTCCCTCTGTCGCCAAGGCCCGGAGAGCCCCCATATTCTGGGCCAGTCCGACCGCCGCGATCACTTCCGCCAGTTCATTGGCGGATGTTACATCCATCATGGCAAGAGCCGCCCGCGCCGCCGGATGCGTCTTGGTGGCGCCGCCGACCAGCCCCACCGCCATCGGCAGTTCGATTGTTCCCGTCAGATTTCCGCTGTTGTCCAGTTCCCAGGTGGTAAGGGACCCGTAGTGGCCGTCCTGTACCGCGAAGGCATGGGCACCCGCCTCGATGGCGCGCCAGTCATTTCCTGTGGCAACGATCACCGGATCGATCCCGTTCATGATCCCCTTGTTATGGGTTGCCGCCCGATAGGGGTCCAGCGCCGCCATGACATAGGCTTCGACAATACCCTCGGCAACGTCCTTGCCAACCAGTGTCTCGGTGTCCAGCGCCTCAACCGGGATGGTGACCCGGGCCCGGACAATCCGCTGGTCCGCAAGGTTGGACAGAATGCGCAGACGAACCGAACCGCCTGTGATTTCCTCCACCTTCGGTGCGACCATTTCCGCCATTGTATTGACCGTATTCGCCCCCATGGCATCGCGCACATCCACCAGCAGGTGCATGACGATCATGGCACCAATCGGTGTGTCCTCGAACACGTGAACCTCAATATCCTGACACCCGCCACCAAGACCGATCAGCACCTTGTCCCGGGAATTGGCCAACGTGATCAGATCGTCTTTACGCTCCAGAATCTTGAAACGGGCCGCATGGGGATCATTGATCCCGACAACCTGTACCTGCGCCCGCATGATGGGCCGCGTTGCGTGGGCATGGAAACCGCCATGATCACGGGCGATCTTCGCCATGTAGGACGCCGCGGCAACAACAGAAGGCTCCTCAACCGCCATGGGCACAAGATAGTCCCGGCCGTTGACCACAAAATTCGTTGCCACACCCAGCGGAATTTCAAATTTCCCGATCACATTCTCGATCATGCCATTGGCCAGTTCGAGCGGAAGCGCCCCTTCCCCATCAAGGGCGACCGACTGTTCCTGCGAAAGCTGTGCTGCCTGAACAATCAGGTCCTTGCGGTCTTTCGGCTCAATATTGCGCAGGTTTGAAATCCGTGATGAAATGGTTTTACGGCTTTCAGACACTTGGTTCTGCATAGATTTCTCCGTGAAGTTACTTGCATATTCACTAGCAGGGCGCCATAGTTCCGAATAGGTACAATTGTGCAAATTAATCGAAAACCGTACCCATAAAACATACAGTACAGTTATCAAGAGGCTGCTGTGACCCGCACCGAGAAACTCGTCGCTCTTTTTCAGGAACAGATCGAAGCCGGAACCCTGAAGCCGGGGGAACGCCTGCCGTCCATCCGCCGGGCTGCAGAAGAATACGGGGTCTCGAAAAATACGGTGATTGAGGCTTATGAGCGACTGGTGGCCGCCGGGTGGATTATTCCGCGCCCCGGTTCCGGCTTTTACATCAATGCGCACACCACGGCCCCGGCGACGGCCCATCGCCCCCATTTCGAGGAAGCGCGGGATGCGGTTTCCCTGCTGCAGGCGCAGTTGGACAAAAGTTTCACCTTGCGGGTGGGGGACGGACGCCCCCCTTCCAGTTGGATGGGTGAGCAGATTTTCCGCCGACACATGAAATCCCCGGTCGGCGATGCGGACGAGCAATCCGGGTACGGTTCCGCCCTGGGATACACCCGGTTGCGGGAACGCCTGGCCTCCCTGCACCAGACACAGGGCCTGAAGGTAACCTCGTCACAAATCCTCATGACCTTCGGGGCCAACCATGCCCTTGACCTGATCACCCGCTATTTCCTGACGCCGGGCTGTACCGTTCTGGTGGATGAACCGGGCTATTATCCGCTGTTTGCCAAGCTGAAACTGGCCCGGGTGAATATTGAGGGGGTCCGGCGCACGCCGCAAGGGCCGGATCTGAACGAACTGGAGCAAAAAGCAAGAGACCTGAAGCCGGTCATGTTTTTTACCCAGTCGCGGGGACAAAACCCGACCGGCAGTTCCATGGACCTGCCAACCGCCCATGAAGTCCTGCGCCTTGCCGACAGGCACAGCATGCTGGTCGTGGATGACGATCCCTTCCTGCACCTGCCGGATGTGGACGGAACGCCGCTATCCCTGCTTGACCAGTTTCGCAACACCATCTGCATCGGCACCTTTGCCAAAACCCTGTCGGCCAGCCTCCGCGCCGGCTATATCATGGCCCGCGAGGATATCATCGCCCCGCTGACCGAGCTCAAGATGATCACCTCGGTCAACTCGTCCCGCCATTCCGAGATGCTGATCTATAACTTCCTTGAGCGGGGGGAGTATCACCGGCATCTGAAACGCCTTCAGAACCGGATCAACGAGGCGGCCCGCGCCGTCATCAGCGGCACGGAAAAAGCAGGGTATGAATTATTCTGCCCCCCGACCGGCGGCTATTACACCTATCTGACCTTGCCGGACGGTATGAACGATCTGGAGGTTGCCAAGAGGGGGGCGGCAGAAGGCATCTTCATCGCTCCTGGCTCTCTTTTCTCGTCAAACATGCTGGCCCAACCCGCGGGCCTTCGCATCAATGTGGCCCGCGCCGCCGATGCCCGCTTTTTCCGGTTTCTGTCGGCCCTGCGAGACGGTCAGGGGGCGGACCAGCCCACCAGCGCCAACACGAACGGCCCCGACAGCAGGTTCTGATAAACCAGAAGCCCTGCCCAAAACAGAAGCCCGAGCCCAAGCGGAACGCTGATCCGCTGCCCCCATGCGGTATTTTTCTCAATCCCCATAAGGACAGCCAACACCAGCATCCAGCCAAGATTGCCGGTCCCCACCACAAACATCAGCATCATCAAGGCCCAGCAACACCCGACACAGAAAAGCCCATGATGAACCCCCAGCAGAAAGGCCTGACGACCATGCTGGCGGCCCCGCCACCGCTCAACCACAAAACTGAGTGGGGTGCGGCATTTTTCAAGACATCGGTATTTCAACGGGCTGAACTGAAACAAACCGGCCGTAAAAAGGATGACAGCCCCCATAACCCACCCGTTCAGTTGCAGCCACGAAGACTGACTGACAATCTGGAACAGGCCCCAGTCCAGCGCGTGGGCGACGACGCCAAACGCCGTCCAAATCCCCAAATACCCGGCAATAAGAAAAAGCATCAATCGTCCCGCATCCGGCCTTTTTCGGGTCAGACGACGGAAAATCTCCAGCAGGGGCAGGGTTGTCGGCAGCATCATGACCACCAGCATCAACACCCATCCCCCCACATAGAGAACCAATGGCAGAACCAGTTCCCCGGCGGGCAGGCTTTGACAGAGCGCCGCAATCAGCGCCCTGTCATCCCACGTCCCATGATTGAGATATCGCCCGTAAGACGACGATCCCCACAGAAACAGGAGACCCCAGGACAGCAGCACAAGCCCCGCCATCAGCGGCAGGAACAAACTGCGATGGGAAGCGCGTGTCATAAATGAAAACAGGAAAAGGGCAGCTTCTGAACGACCTTACACCGCAAGGCGCTGCCCCTTGCCCCTAGTTGTCAAACATGAAAACGCTTTGCAGGGCGTTGTGATCACTCAGGTTCTGGGAAACACCAACCTTGGCATTCTCGGCCCTGAATGATTTCGCCTTGGCCACAAAGACCGGCGCGCCCGGCACAGTAGAGAAGATGGTATCCGACAGGGTGGTCGGCTCTCCGGCCCCGCTCAGGTAATTCTCCATCTCAGCAAAGGCAACATCCCCGACCCGCACGGTTCCCGCTCCGCCCGAGACCTTGAACTCGATGGGCGCCCGCTCGACAGAGACCACCTCGCCAACCAGTTGCACCAGTTCGGCAACCGGCCCACCGGCCTCACCGGTATAGACCTTCAACAGGGCGGCTTCCTGCTCCGGTGACGCGGCATCATCCACATAGGCCGCGGCCTTCCAGTTGCCATCCAATACATTTCCGGGAATATGGACAATCATGGCCAGCGTCAGGCCGGACACATCAACCCCCTCGATCTGGCCCTTGTCAAAATGCCAGGCCATCACACTGTCACAGGTGTCGTTATCCGGATCTTCCCCAATCCAGCAGGGGCACAGAACTTCGCAATTACACACTTCAAGCAATCTACCCTCAAGATGGTATCCCATCCTTTCCTCCTTTAACGGAATCGATTGAAAGGGTACGCGTATTTTTCTACTTTTTATGGTAAAGCGACGAATGCCGGTAAGTATACCTGAAAGCCCTGAAAACAGCCAGAAAAACAAGGGAAAACATGGCCATTACTGCCCCGAAAAACCGAAACGGGCCTTCCCCCATCGGAGAAAGCCCGCCTATTCTGTTTCCCCTAACAGGGAATACCACCAGACCGGGGCACCGGCCCCCGTTATCTTTATGTTACGCCTGTTCCAGACAAAGCGCCCCATACTCCCCGGCGGTTTTCAGGATCGCCGCCCGAATGGTTGCCAGATCCTGATCCGTCATGGGAAGGGACAGGAAAATATCGCCGCGCCCGGTAAAGGCCACGCCAGACAGCAATCCGGTCAGGTTCAACACCCGCCGAAACGCAAGGCTGGCCGGTGTGGTATCAGCGGCCCGCTCCGGGGCGGTTTCCCTCAAATGAATGCTGATCAGGGACCCCATCCCGGACACATGGAACCGGGGGGACAGGGCCTTCAGGTCACGGTCCAGTTGCTGGCGAAATGTCTCTGTCTTCTCAAGGAAGGCGTCGGCAATCTCTTCAGAGAACACCTCGGACAGTCCCATGCTGCCAGCAGCCATGGAACAGACATTGTTATTGAACGTCCCCGCATGGCTGAGATTCCCGGCAATCCGGGGATTGAACCGGCTCATGATACGTTCGCTGCCGCCGAAGGCCCCCAGCGGAAACCCGCCGCCAAGATATTTTCCGAGAGTCGTCAAATCGGGAGTGATGCCCAACTGTTTCTGAACACCACCACTGCCAAGGCGGGAGGTCTTGACCTCGTCAAAAATCAGGACGGAGCCGCTTTTCTCTGTCTCGTCCCGAAGCGCCTGCAGGAATTCCCGCTGTCCTGCGATATTACCTGCCGCCCCAAGGACCGGTTCGACAAAGGCCGCCGCGATCCGGCGCCCTTCCTCGGCAAACGTTTTCCGAACCTGCTCCGCATCGTTATAGGGCAGAACAATCCAGTCGAACGGCACATTCATCGGGTTGCCACCCCCACCAAAGGTCATGACACCCCCGTGGTAGGCCCCGTCGAACACAACAATCGCCGAGCGACCTGTCACATGCCGGGCCGTCACCGCCGCCAGCACGTTGGCTTCTGTCCCTGAGTTGCAGAACCGGACAAGGTCAACGGACGGGAACCGTTCACAAACCAGTTCTGCAAGCCGGGCCTCATACAAATTGGGCGCCCCCAATACAATTCCACTTGCCATGGCCGTGGACACCGCCCCCAGAATTTGAGGGTCGGAATGCCCGTAAAGGCCGGCCGAGAATTCCCCCACACAATCCAGAAGAACATGCCCGTCCACGTCATGAAGATACGCCCCCTCTCCTCTTTCGATCACCAGCGGAAAGGGATCGAAATGCAGGACCGAGCGGGTATTCCCCCCCGGCATCCAGTTTTCAGCCATGGCCATCATGGCCTGACTGCGAGGGTTGCGCTGGCTGTATTCTTCTTTCAGATCGTCGATAACACGATCAAGGGCGGACATATTCGGCTTCATGGGATCTTCCCGGAATGGCAAGTGAAACAGTATGGAAGAAACAGGTCCTAGACGGTGTCCGGGACCTCAATCACTTTCAGGTCCGCAGGGATTTCCACCGCAGCACCTGTCTTTTCAACGATCATGTCCACGGTAACGCCGGGGGCAATTTCCTTCAGGACAAAGCCGGACGCCGTGACATCAAACACACCGAAATCGGTGAACACGCGCTTGACCACACCGGTCGCTGTCAGCGGATAGGTGCAGGTTTCCAGCAATTTCGGCTCTCCGGTCCGGGTAACATGATCCGTAATGATGAACACGTTCGGCACACCAGCCACCAGATCCATCGCCCCGCCAACCGCGGGAATGGCATCGGGGGCCCCGGTTGACCAGTTGGCAAGGTCGCCGCTGGCGGAAACCTGCATGGCCCCAAGGATACAGTAGTCGATGTGGCCGCCCCGGATCATGGCGAAACTGTCCGCATGATGAAAGAAGGAGGCGCCAGGCAGCAAGGTAACCGGCTTTTTACCCGCGTTGATCAGGTCAGGGTCTTCCTCGCCCTCCGCTGGCCGGGGACCAAAGCCCAGAATGCCGTTTTCCGTGTGATAGATGATCTGCCGGTCGCCGGGAACAAAATCGGCGACCATCTCGGGAATACCGATCCCCAGATTGACAAAGGCACCATCCACAAGATCCTGCGCGGCACGCCATGCCATTTGCGGCCGGCTCAGACCGGCTTTTGTGTCTGCATTGCTCATGGGTAGGATACTCCTTGCTCAATCAACACGGATTCGATCGCGGGGTCGGCCACTTCGACCACCTTGTTTACAAAAATACCGGGGGTTACGACCACTTCGGGATCGATGCCCGAAGCCTCGACAACCTGCCGTGCCTGAACAATGGTGGTCTTCGCCGCCATCGCCATGATCGGCCCGAAGTTCCGAGCTGCCTTGTAATAGGTGAGGTTGCCAAGCGGATCGGCTTTTTCGGCGCGGATCAAGGCGAAATCAGCCTTGAGGCCATATTCCAGAACATAGGAACGACCTTCGATCTCGCGGACTTCCTTTCCTTCCGCAAGGGGGGTGCCCACGCTGGTCGGGGTATAGAAGGCCGGCACACCGGCACCGCCAGCGCGAATACGCTCGGCAAGGGTTCCTTGCGGCACCAGTTCCAGTTCGATCTCGCCTCGGCGATACAGTTCCGGGAAAACCTTGGATTGGGACGACCGCGGATAGCTGCAGATCATCTTGCGGACCCGCCCGGCGCCGATCAGCGCGGCCAGACCAACCTGTCCGTTGCCTGTATTATTGTTGATGACCGTCAGATCCCGTGCGCCCTGATCAATCAGAGCATGGATCAGTTCAATGGGGCTTCCAGCCTCCCCGAAGCCGCCGATCATGACGGTTGCACCGTCCTTGATATCGGCAACCGCCGCCTCGACAGAGGGGCAGATTTTATTAATCATACCAGTTTCCTCAGATTTGGTTGATTGTTTCGAGTGCCCGGTTCAAGCCTTTCGAGAACCGGCTCACTATCTCCGTTATTTCAGGTTCCGTAACGGTATAGGCCGGAGAAAACACCACATGATCCCCACGGCGACCGTCAATCGTGCCGCCGCCCGGGTAGGTCATCAAACCTTCCTCAAGCGTGAGCCTCTTGACGGTTGCATTCAGGTTCAGACCCGGATCGAACGGGGTCTTTGCGGAGCGATCGGCGACCAGTTCAATACCGACAAACAGTCCCTTGCCCCGAATATCCCCTACATGGGGATGTTCTGCAAACTCTTCTCGCAATGACTGTATGAATTGTGCGCCTCGGGCTTGCACCTTTTCCAGCAGCCGGTCTTCGTGAATGACCTTTTGAACGGCCAGCGCCCCGGCGCACGCCACCGGATGCGCCATATAGGTAAAGCCATGTTTCAGCGCACCGGACCCCGCATAGAGGTCCTGCAGGATGCGATCCCCGACCAGAACTGCGCCGATCGGCTGGAAGCCACCGCCCAGCCCCTTGGCCGTTGTCAACAGATCAGGGACGACCCCGTCCTCCTCACAGGCATACAGGGTTCCGGTCCGGCCCATTCCGCACATGATTTCGTCAAAAACCAGCAAAACACCATACTGATCACAAATCTCGCGAATGCGCCTGAGATATCCCGGCGCGGCGGGCGCACAGCCAAGCGTCGCTCCGACGACCGGTTCCATGATAAAGGCCCCGACCGTTTCAGGCCCCAGCTCCAACAGTGCCTCTTCCAGAAGGTTCGCGGCCCTCAGGCCATATTCTTCAAGGCTTTCCCCGTCTTGCTGCAAACGGTAAGAGTAACATGGCTCAATCCAGTGCCCTTCAAACAGCATGGGCTTGTAAATCTCGCTCCGTGCCAGGTTACCCCCGACGGACAGCGCCCCAAGGGTTGCCCCATGGTAACTCTGCCGCCGGGAGATGATCCGTGTTCTTTGCGGCTCTCCCCGTTCCACCCAGGTCTGGCGAACGAGTTTGAGGGCCGCTTCCACCGCTTCTGATCCTCCTGAACAGAACAGCACGCGAGACAACCCCTTGGGGGCCTGCCGGATCAGCTGTTCTGCCAGTTCTTCTGCCGGGTTGGTGGTGAAGAACGAGGAATGCACGTATGAGACTTTGTCCAACTGTTCCCGGATGGCGTCGGTCACCCGGGGGTCTTGATGACCAATACAGGAAACAGCGGCCCCCCCGGACACAGCATCCAGATAGGTTTTTCCGTCTCGATCCGTTACCCACACCCCCTTCGCCGAAACGATGGAGGGAGGGGTTACGGAAACGTTGCGATGAAGAACACAGGTCATTTTCGGTCTCCTGCCCTAGCGCTTAGTAGCTGCGACGCTTGTCGCGTTCAACAAGGGTGGCATCCCGTTCGTCCGCGATACCATACCCGCCGCCGCCCGGCGTCTCCACTTCCACCCAGTCTCCCGGGCCAAGTGCGAAACCTTCACCTTTGGAGATATGTTCCGGCTCGATCACTTCGCCATTCCGGCAGACACGGATCTGGTTCTTGGCGCCTTCTTCACCGCCCAGAATGCCCGGAGGGCCGAACTTTCCGTGTTCCATCAGGAAGGAGGCCGTACCGGTACCGCGCAGCATCCGAACCTTGTAGCCCACACCGAAGCCACCGCGATATTTACCGGCGCCCCCGGAATGTTCGCGGATACGGTAGTGATCAAAGATGACCGGATAACGCTGTTCCAGAATTTCAACCGGCTGGCTTTTCGAAATACCAATGGTGGAACACCCGTTGGTGATCCCGTCGCCATTCCACCAGCCGCCATATCCCCCGCCGGAGAAGTAATACATGATATAGCTGCGATCCTCTTCCGGGTCGAAACCACCAAGGCTGATATTGCCGCTGGTCCCTGCCGGTGCCGCAAACAGTTTTTCAGGAATGGCATTGGCCAGCGCCAGAAAGACCGATTCCATGATCCGCTGCGAGACTTCCGCAGCACAGCCGGCCACCGGACGCGGATATTCCGCATAAATGAAGGTGCCCTTCGGCTTGTCCACCTTGACCGGCTTGAAGCAGCCCGCATTCACCGGCACATCCGGGAAGATATGCTTGATCGCCACATAAACGGAAGACAGCGTCGTTGCCCAGACAGAGTTGAGCGGTCCCATGCAGGGCGGGCTGGATTCCGAGAAATCAAAGGCAATATCCGACCCTTCAACGGTGATCCGGACATTGATTTCCAGCGGCTCGTTGACCACGCCATCGCTGTCCATATGGGCCGTGCCCGTATAAACCCCGTCAGGGATGGTTTCGATATGGGCACGCATCATCTGTTCGGACCGCTGCTCCAAATCCAGAATGGCCGCTTCGACCGTTTCCTGCGTATACCGGTCAATCAGGCCGGTCAGGCGCTTGGCCCCGGCATCCAGTGCGGCGATCTGGGCCTTGATATCCCCAATCCGTTCATCCGCCACCCGGATATTGGCCAGCACGATCCGCACCATGTCTTCGTCCATGGCGCCTTTGCGGACCAGCTTGACCGGCGGAATGCGCAACCCTTCCTGATGAATTTCCGTGGCCGTACTGTTGAAGCCGCCGGGCACCATGCCGCCCGTGTCCGGCCAGTGACCGGTGTTTGACAGGTAACACCACAGTTTTCCCTTGTAGTAGAAAGGCTTGACCATCTTGACGTCCATCAGGTGGGTACCGCCAAGATAGGGGTCATTCACAAGGATAACATCGCCATCTTCCAGATCGTCCCGATACTCGATCACGGAACGGGTTGTTTCCTGCATCACGCCGATAAAGATCGGCAGACCCAACGCCCCTTGCGAGATAACCCGGCCGTCCCCGACGCCATAAATGCCGTTGGAGCGGTCAAAGGATTCGGAAATCACCGGAGAGAAGGAGGTTTTCTCATGCACCAGATCCATTTCACTGCAAACCTGCTGCAACCCTTTTTCAATAACCGTCAATGTAACCGGATCGATGCTCATTTTCTCAACGCCTGCCTTATCAGTATTTGTCATTTGAAATTCCTCAAGTCTTCTCGAACGTTTCTGGCACCGTTAGGCAGTGGCCTGCACGTCAACGACGATATTGCCGATTTCATCGACCCAGGCGCGGGCACCGGGATCAATAACGAAGGTCGAGTCGAATTGCTCAATGATGGCCGGGCCGTCAAATTCCGCCCCTGCTGGCAAGGCTTCCCTGTTATAGATGACAGTTTCGTGCCACTGGCCGTCAAAATAGGCCTGGCGGGTTCCCACCTGCGCCTGTTCCAGCGTCGTGTCTGCTCCCGGCTTGAACAGGGACATATCAATAGGTTTGCGCGCCCCGATCACCGTTGTCCGAATATTGACCAGAACCGGCACCATTTCCGGCAAGGACAGGTTAAACCGGTCGATATAGGCCTTCGTCAAATCGGCCAGAACCCCTTCGATATCAAAGTTACCGCTCTTGACCGGAATTCTCAGAACATGGGACTGTCCGCGGTATAGAAGATCGACCTCGTGGCGAACTTCGGTGGTCTCAGTGGAGACATTCTCCCGCACCAGCAGGTCCCGCCCCTCTTCCGCCTGAGCCGCCATAACCGCATCCACTTCTTCCCCTGACAAATCGGTGAACGGCTTGTTCACGGTCTGGACAAAGTCATGGCGCACATCTGCAAGCACACATCCCAGCGCCGAGGTAAGGCCGGGGAAGCGAGGCGCGACAACCGACGGAATACCCAGCTCCCGCGCGATCGCGACCGCGTGCAGGGGCCCCGCCCCGCCGTAAGGCATCAGGGAGAAGTCCCGCGGATCGTTTCCTTTTTCAATCGAAATCAGGCGGATGGCACCGGCAAGCTCATTCACAGCCACATCAACAATCGCGGCGGCAACTTCCTGTGCGGACATATTCAACGTCTTGCCCAGTTGCTCTTCCATGGCGGTTGCGATTTTCTCCAGCGGCGCCTTGCCCTCGGAACCGGTGACAGATTCTGCGTTGATCCGACCCAGCAGGAAGTTTGCGTCCGTAATGGTCGGCAACTCGCCGCCGCGGCCATATCCGATCGGCCCCGGGAAAGACCCGGCACTTTCCGGCCCGACCCGCAACATTCCTGCCTTGTCGATATGGGCGATACTACCGCCCCCCGCACCAATGGTGTGAATATCGATCATGGGAATTCGGATCGGGACACCATAGGCGAGGTCCTTTTCCGCCGCGATAACCGGCTCTCCATCCACGATCAGGGCAACGTCATAGCTGGTGCCCCCCATGTCGCCGGTAATAACGTTCGGAAAACCGGAGGCCTTGGCAATTTCCGCTGCCGCCAGAACCCCGGCCGCAGGACCAGACATCACTGTATGGGCCGCATGTTCACCTACCAGAGACGAAGACATCATCCCCCCATTGGCCTGCATGACCAGCAGCTCGTTCTTGAACCCCTCATCCTCAAGCGCGGCCTGCACCCGCTCGATATAGCGGGTCACAATGGGCCGGATGGACGCGTGAATGGCCGCTGTTGTTCCCCGCTCAAATTCCCGCATTTCACGAACGATTTCGCTACCGGCAACGACGTTCCCGTTCGGCCAGAGTTCCCGAACAATTTCAGCGCAGCGCTTTTCATGCTCCGGATTGACGTAGGAATGCAGCAGGTGAATGACCACGGATTCAACATCTGTTTCCATGATCTGACGGACGGTCTCGCGCACCTCATCCTCGTCCAGGTCAATCAGAACCCGGCCCTTTGCATCCAGACGTTCCGTCACCTCATAGCGATCATTCCGCTCAATCAGCGCCTCAAACGTCCCGGACAGGCCATAGGCATAGGGACGTGTCCGGCGGCCCAGCTCCAGAATATCACGGAAACCACGGGTCGTGATCAGGGCACAGCGAGCGCCTTTTCGTTCCAGAACGGCGTTGGTCCCGGCTGTAGTGCCGTGCACCAGCCAATCGATTTCCTCAGGCCCAACCTTCAGTTCCTCAATTCCCTCAAGAAAGCCACGGGCGCGGTCATCCACAGTCGTGGGAACCTTTGCTGTCCGAAACTCTCCCGTGGTCGTATCGACCATCAGAAAATCGGTGAATGTTCCCCCCACATCCACGCCAACATTAATTGTCCCTGACTGGTTGTCCTTCTGCATAATCCCTAAATCCGTTAATTTCGATAAATGAAACTTTGTTCTGATTAATGATACTATTAATCTGGACGGGGGATTGTCAATGGCGAAATCACTGTTCCCTTGCACCATCGATGATGGCAGGATAGAAAACGGCTCTCGGCAAAAGATAAAATGAAAGAAGAACCTAAGTGAGTGAGGAAAAGAACGGCCCCCTGGAACGGTATCTGACGGTTTTGGAAATTGTGGCGGCATCCCATGACGGGTTAAGCCTGACAGATATCGCGACCTTGACCGGATTTCCCAAACCGACCGTTCACCGCCTGACAAAAAGTCTGGTTGAAGCCGAGGCCCTAACCGCTGAAGACAAGCGGCAAAAGACGTTCCGTATCGGGCGGCGCATGTGGCGCATCCTGCAATTGGGACTGGATGACAATACACTGGCCTCCTACGCCCAACTCGCCTGTGACGAGTTGTCGGCCCGCATTCAGGAAACCAGCTATATTGTCAGGCTGGATCGCAACCAGATCCGATCCGTTGCCCGTTCGGCCCCGGATCAGGGACACCGGCTTCACGTTCTTCCCGGCTCCGAACTGCCGTTCCATGCAGCGGCTTCCGCCAAAGCCATTCTCGCCTTTCAGGACGAGCGCACAGTCCGGCGATTGATGAAGGAACCGTTTGAGCAACTGACAGCCCGCACCAAAACATCCCTGCCGGACATCGAGGCGGAGTGGGAACAGGTCCGCGAGCGGGGGTATGCCGTTTGTGACCGTGAAATTGATGACACCATTCTTGCCTATGCCTGCCCTGTCCATCTGGAAAAGGCGGGGGTGCTTTATGCCGTTGGCGTGACCGGACCCAGCAGCCGGATGGCCAAACATCCAGAAGCCTACTGGATTGAGGAACTGCAAAAGGCGGCACAGCATTTCGCGGAAATGCTCACCACTCTCGACCAATAAAAAAAACGGGCCGGCGGGACGTTTGGAACGCCCGGGCCGGCCCGCTTTCATTCTTTAAAAGATCGCGTTTGGCAGATACAGAATGATCTCCGGGAAGATGATACAGATCGCCACTGCCAGCAGCATCAGCAGGATGAACGGGATCACCGACTTGTAGATATCCATCATACTGACGGAATCCGGCGCGACCCCTCGCAGGTAAAAGAGGTTGTACCCGAAAGGCGGCGTCAGAAAGCCGATTTCCATATTGATGATATACAGAATCCCGAACCACACCGGATCAAATCCCAACTGAATGATGATCGGCACAAAAATCGGAGCCGTAATCAGGATAATACCGACCGTGTCCAGAACCATCCCCAGCGCCAACAGGATGACCTGCATTCCGATCAGGATGACATAGGGGTTCAGGTCAAGCCCGAGAACCATGCCCTCAATCAGACGAGAGGCCCCCATGGCTGTATAGAATGTGGACAGGGCAGACGCCCCGATAATAATCCAGAAGATCATGCAGCTCAGCAACAGGGTCTCGAACGCGGATTCCTGCATGCTCTGCCAGTTGAGCTGACGCCGAACCGCTGCGGCAACGATGGCACCGCCGGCACCGATGGCCGCCGCCTCGGACACACTGGCCACCCCCAGCAGAATGGACCCAAGTACAGATGCAACCAGTCCCAGCGGCAGAACCAGACCTTTCAGGCTGACCAGCTTTTCACCAAGACTGTATCGGGTCATGGTGGCGCCGCCCGCGATGGAAGGTTGAAGCTGACCCCGCAGCAGCAAATAGACGCTAAACAACACCGCAATCAGCAATCCGGGCAACACACCGCCCGCATAGAGCTTACCGATTGAGGTATTGGCCACCAGCCCATACACGATCATGGTCACGCTTGGCGGAATCAGGATACCCAGCGACCCACCTGCCGCCACGGACCCGAGAGCCATATCCTTGCCATAACCGCGGCTCAACATGGCCGGAATGGCGAGAACCCCCATGGAGATCGTCGCGGCCCCACTGATACCGGCCATGGCCGCAAACACCGTACAGATGATAATGGTGCCGATGGCCAGCCCACCGCGCAGCCCGCCAAAGAATTTCTGCATGGTGTCATACAGGTCTTCGGCAATTCGGGACTTTTGCAACATGGTCGCCATGAAAATGAACAGGGGAATGGCGATATATTCAAAACTGGATGTGTTCTGGAACGCCCGCAGGGGCATCATGTTCAAGGCCATCGGGCTCCAGAAGAAATAGATCATGGCGGCACTGAGGCCCCCAAGGGCAATGGCGATCGGGACCCCCAACGCCAAAAAGAACAGCATGCTGCCAAACAGCAGCGGCGTTACCAGTAACGGATCAGGCATTGTCTTCCCCTCCCGCGGCCTCGGCCTTGACGGCGGCCCACAAACGGATCAGATGCGAGACCCATGCCAGACAAAGAAGGGCACCCCCAACCGGAATGGCGGCTTTTGCAATCCAGACCGGTCCGCCCCAGCCCCCGGTAGCAGACCGCTCCCCGATCAGGAAGGAGCCATAGGCAAACTTGCCGCCCAACCAAACAAGAACCGCAGCGAAACAGGCAAACAGAATTGTGGAGACGAACGTATCAATCAGGGCTTTCATTTTGGGGCTCATGGCGGCGTGGAAAACATCCACCCGGACAAACTGCCCCTTTGCCAGCGCCCAAGGACCACCAAGAAGGATAAAGAGTGTCAGCATCCATGCGCTCAGTTCATGCGCCCATGACGAAGGCATGTCAAACAAACCACGCGATATCATTTCAAAAACGATGACCCCGATCATCGCAAAGATCAGGAAGGCGACGATTTTACCAATCACCGCCAGCCCCTGATCTATATAGCCACTTAGTCTCTCCAGCATCGAGCCCTACATCTTGTTATCAGAAAGCACAACCGGCCCGCCTCCTTGCGAAAGCGGGCCGGTAACGAATTAAAATCAGCGACCGAGTTTTGCGAGGAACTTCTCAAGCATTTCCACGCCTTTCTGTGCAAGGCCACCCTGGGCGGCATAGCCTTTCCAGAGCTTGGCGGCCTCTTCTTCCATCTGTGCCCATTCGGCGTCAGGAATGACGGAAATCTGGACACCAGATTCCTGCATTTCGCGAAGCGCCTTCGAATCCAGCATATCCGCCCGGGCAATGTAGTCAAAAGATGACGCCACAACCGCCTGGTTCAGGATCGCCTTGATATCCTCCGGCAAGGCATTCCATGCTGTCTGGTTCACCGCAAAAAAGTTGTTCGGAACCGGCATCGGGGAAGGCTGAACGTAGTATTTAGCCACTTCATGGAAAGAGTTGTTCTGGTTCCCGGAAGCACTGGCCCAGCGGGCCGCATCCAGAACGCCTGTCGCCAGCGCCGTGTAGATTTCACCGCCGCCCATGAAGACCGGTGTGGCCCCCATGCTTTCGTACCATTTGGCCTCAAGACCAAAGGAACGGATTTTCAGACCCTGAAAATCGGCCATGGACGTAATCGGCTTCTTGGACATGATATCCCAGGAAGAGGACAGTTGCGGGCCCAGATAGAAAACGCCATGAGCCTCATAGGCTTTGCGGGCCAGCTCCAGAAAGCCTTCGTTATAGAAAAAGTTGTAACGCTCGATCGGTGTCCGCAAGGACCCCGGCACGCCGCTTTCCAGATTGGCGATCGGCCCCATCTTGCCGGCGTAATAGCCGCCTGTGAGAACGGCCATTTCCGTCAGGCCGACACTGACAGCCTCAAGACCATCCTTGATCGGGAACAGGGCGCCAACCGGATAGACCTCAAACGAGATACGACCGCCAGACAGCTCCTTGGACAGGTTTGCAAACTTCTCCTGCAAGGCCACATAACCCGGCTCCCCTGCGTTCAGGTTGCTTTGAATACGCCATACAATGGCATCATCAGCCTGCGCCATGGACGCCATACCCAGCAAACCAACGACACCAACCGCCAGCTTTTTAAATGTTTTCACTCCAAACATGCTTTTCTCCGAGCCAGTTTTTGATTTTGTTTCGTTTTTCAAAACTTTGTATCTATTTTCGAAATACTGACACAATCAGCAAGAAACTGTCAAGGGGTGCATAAGAAGATTGCGAACAGCCCGGCACAGCAAGCGGTACGCAGGAATTCGGCGCAAAATCCTTACCCCGGAAACAGCGCAACGACCTTTGCGCTCCCCTCTTAACACGGCGAGGCAGCCATCTCATTGCATAAATATGATTATATCTCTTGGGGCCAATGGCTGGCCCCACCAGACAAGCGCTTACCCTGCCCCCCGCGCAGCCCGCATCAAAAAGACAGCAGAACCATGGCACAATGCCGTTTACTATTAGCAAGTCTTGCGTATGATACCCGCGAAAATAAGAATAGGATCAGCTCAATGTCCAGCTACAAGGCCATCCGGCCTGTCTTACCCATCCTGATTTCCGCCGCCCTCATGTTGACCATCAGTTTTGGCCTGCGCCAAAGTCTGGGTCTGTTCATGCCGTCCATCACCAGTGACATTGCGGTCACCATCACCGATTTCACGGCGGCCATTGCGCTGCAGAATCTGGTCTGGGGTCTGTGCCAGCCTTTTGCCGGCATCGCTGCCGACCGTTGGGGCTATCGCCCGGTCATGGTGTTCGGCGGCCTTGCCTATCTTCTCGGCATGCTCAGTCTGGCAGCAGCGGATGGTGTCTTGCTGGTCATGCTGGGGGCGGGTATTTGCGTTGGTGTGGGGATGGCCTGCGCCTCCTTCGCCATGACATTGGCTGTGACCTCCCGGTTGGTGCCGGTCTCGATCCGCAGTACCGCCCTTGGGGTTGTGTCTGCCGCCGGTTCCATCGGGGCCATGATCACCGCCCCCTACGGCCAATTCCTTGAAACGGCCTTTGACTGGCGCATTGCCCTGCTGGGGCTGGCCATTCTGGCCTTCCTGATCATCCCTGCCGCCTGGGTGGCGGGCCGGGTCGACAAGGAAGCGCCACTTGAACTGTCCTCGGACAATACGGACAAGCTGTCGGCCAGCGCCGCCCTTCAGACAGCCATCAAAAATCCATCCTTCGTGGTCATGAGCATGGCCTATCTCGTGTGCGGCATGCAGCTTGTCTTTCTGACAACCCACCTGCCATCCTATCTGCAAATCTGCGGGATGGATCCCATGCTGGGGGCCACAGCCATCGGGATGATCGGAGGCTTCAACATTCTGGGAAGCCTGTTCTTTGGCTGGGCCGGTGGCCGCTGGTCCAAGCAGGTTCTGCTGGGCATGATCTATTGCGCCCGCTCGCTTGTGCTGGCGTGGTATTTTACCCTGCAGCCGACCCCGGAAAGCACCCTCCTCTTTGCCGCACTCATGGGTTTTCTCTGGCTGGGGGTCTCGCCCCTTGTTGCCGGGTCGGTGATCGAGATGTTTGGTCTGCGCTGGCAGGCCATGTTGCAGGGTGTGGCCTTCTTCAGTCACCAGTTCGGCAGCTTCCTTGGCGCCTTTGGCGGCGGCTGGCTGTTTGACAGGCTGGGCTCCTACGATCTGGCCCTGCAGATCGGCATCGGCATGGGCCTGTTTGCCGGGCTGTCGCAAATTGCCTTCGCGCTCTATCGTCCGGTCGGCCGGGTCCGCCAAAGCTGACCCTTGATCTGCCCGCATTGAGGACGCCATAAAAAAGGCGCCACGACCGACTTTCCGGCCGTGGCGCCCGCTTTCCTGAACGGGGAAAGAACTTATTTCATGCCAAGCTGGATCCGCAGGGTTTCCGCCAGTTCCCTGACCCGTGCTTCCGGGTCCGCCCCTTCGGCAATATCCACCATCGCCGCTGCGATCAGGTCGGTCACCGCAACCCCTTCAGGGCCGGGATAGGAATACCAGGGGCCCGCATAATTGGCGACCTGACTGTGTGCCACACGGGCGTTCCGGTTGTTCTTGTAAAACTCACCCAGATAGGCGTCATCTTCGATCACCAGCGCGTTCGCCGGGGCATAGCCGGTATTTTCCACAATGATTTTCTGACCTTCCGGGCCGGTCACAAAGGACATATATTTCCACGCAGCTTCCTGCCGCGCCTTGTCGTCCGTCAACAGGACAATGGCGGAACCACCGGTCGGGAAATACACGCTGTTCTTGTCCGTCGCCGCAAGCGGTGTCGGCAGCACAGTCAGCTCAAAAGCATCCCCTGCGCCCTGCTCAAACCGCTTTTGCAGGGAGGAACTTTCAAACATGATGCCAAGGGTTCCGGCGGGCATGGCCTGACGGGCCTCGTTGTCACCATAGGATTTCATACCGCCTTCCGTAACAAACCGCTGATAAAGACCGGCGGCACGAATACCCGCCTCGCTATCGAAGGCGATGTCGCTTTCATCCCCGGACAGCGGACGTCCCCCATGGGCGCCCAGCAGGGACTGGAAACGCCAGTCATGCCGATCGATCCAGATCCCGTCGATATTGTCCCCAAGCGCATTGATCTTGGCTGCCAGTTCAATCACACCATCAAACGTCTTGGGGAAATTTTCCATGGAACCGCCGGCCCGTTTCACCAGATCCGGGTTGACATACATGACCAATGTCGAAGCAGAAGTCCCGAGGGCATGCTGCTTGCCCTTATATTCGCCCAAAGACAACAGCGCCCGGGTGTAGCCCAGTTCTTCTGCCTTGTCGCCAAGGAAGCCATCAAGCGGTTGGGTCATCCCGCGGCTTTCAAGAATACGCCACCGGTTCAGCCCCACATAGGCCACATCCGGTGTTGTCCCCGCCACGGATTCCCGCAAGAGCCGCTGGACCCCCTCGGCATAATTTTCCGCCGGGCCGTCAATCCGTACCTTGATATCCGGGTTCTTTTCCATGAACGCATCGGCAAGGGCCTCCTGGGTATCGGCCCAGATGGTCGGGATCGCATAATGAACCCGGATTTCGGTTTCCTGGGCACTCGCACTGGTGGCCGCCACGGCAAGTGCAGCGGCAAAGAATAACGACTTCATCTTTGTTAACTCCAAAAAGTAAAACTGGAAGCACACGGTTGGGTCCGCGCATCACGGTTATGTTGGATCATCCCTTCAGCCCTCCTGCGGAAAGGCCCTGGGTAAATTTTCGCTGCGCCAACAGGAACGCCAGAACCAGCGGCGCGGTAATGATCAGGGCCGCCGCCATCAGCGGGCCGACATCGTCTCCCGATTCCTGATCCCGGAAATACAGGATACCGCGCGGCGGTGTCGCCAGTTCCGGGTCTGTGATCGCAATCAGCGGCCAGAACAGGTCATTCCAATGGGCGGTGACGGAGAAAATTGCGAAAGCTGTAGCAGCGGGCAAGGCCAGCGGAAAAGCCACACGCCAGACAATTTCCATCTCTCCCATCCCATCCACGCGGGCGGCGTCAAACAGGTCCTTTGGCATCTGGGAGAAAAACTGCCGGAACAGGAAAATGCCAAACGCGGTCGGGATAAAGGGCAAGATCAGCGCCCAATAGGTATTCAGGATACCCATCTCGGCAAAACCCAGAAAAATGGGAATGGCCGTGACATGGAACGGCACCAGCAAGGCCGCCAGAACGCAGGCAAAAACAACCGTCCGCCAACGGGTCCGCCGCTGAACCAGCGCATAGGCACAAGGCACCGTAAACAGGATCTGGAAGACCAGAATGCCCAGCACCACCACAAGACCGTTCATCAGGTAAAGGGGGACATCCGTTTGCGTCATTGCGACGACAAAATTGTTCCATTCCAGCCGTGTCGGCAGCAGGTCAATATCGGCACTGAAGATTTCATCACGGGGCTTGAACGCCAAGGACACCATCCAGATGAAGGGCAACAAAATCCCCATTGCGCCAACAATCAGCAGAAACAGGGAGACCCCTCGGGACAAGGAACGCCGTATCATTTGTAGTGGACCCTTCGTTCGACAATGCGGAACTGGGCGATTGTCAGCACCAGCAGGAAGGCGAAGAACACCATGGTGATGGCACTCGAATACCCTGCCTTGAAATACACGAACCCCTCGCGGTACAGCGCATAGACAAGCGTATCCGAGGCGAAGGCCGGCCCACCTTTTGTGAGGGTGGCAACCGTTTCGAAAACCCGAAAGGCATTGGTTGCGGTGACCACCAGAACAAACAGGGTGGTAGGCCCCAGCAGGGGCCATGTCACCGTCCAGAACCGTGACCAACCACCCCCGGCCCCATCCACATCCGCAGCGTCATACAACTCCGGGGGAATGGAGGTCAGGCCTGCAAGAAACAGGATCATGTTATAGCCGACCGTCTGCCACACCCCGATGACCGCAAGGGTATACAGGACAAGACCCCGGTCACTCAGCCAGCTTTTCGGCTCTCCGCCCAGCAGGGTCAGGAACTGGTTCACCACCCCCAAAGACGGATGCAGGACCATCTGCCACGCCACAGACATGGCAACCAGCGTTGCCGCAACAGGCAAAAAATAAACCGTCCGCAGCAGATGCGACAGGCGCGGCGCCCAGTCCAGCATTCGGTGCAGGCCAATCGCCACGAACAGGCCAAGACCAACAGAGGCCGGGATGACCAGCGCTACATACAGAAGGGTATTGGTAATCGCCTTTTGCCCCAGGGCCGAGCCAAACAACTTGCTGTAATTGCCCAGACCGATCCACACGAAATCACGGGCCCCGAACTGGTAGTCGGTGAAGGACAGGACCGCAACGACCAGAACAGGCACAAAAATGAAAACAATCATGGCAAGGGTTGCCGGGCCTGCCAGCCAGAAATCCGTCAAGCCGTCCCTGACATTCCGGGAAAGTCGGATCATGCCCCCAACTCCACCCGCAAGCCACTTTCGCCGCTAAAGGCATGCAGCCGATCCGGCGTGAAACCGAGACGGATCAGACTGCCCGGCGGCGGCGTGCAATAATCATCCGCCGCAATGGCCCGAACAAATTTCCCGGTTGTCGTCCGCAGCCCAAGCAGTATTTCCGACCCGAGGAACTCCGCTGTTTCAAGCCATGCTTCCAGCGTTCCGTCTTCAGCCGGAGACACATGCTCCGGGCGCAATCCGATCACATGGCGGTCCGCCGCCGGATGCAGTCCCATTACCCCATCTTCCGGGCGGAACAGGTTGATGGCATTTGTTCCAATAAAGGCCGCCACCTCTTTCGAGGCCGGTTTCTCATACAGGCTGCGCGGGCTGCCCGCCTGTGCCACCTGCCCACCGATCATGACCACCACCTGATCGGCCATGGCCATGGCCTCCGCCTGATCATGGGTCACATAGACAAAGGGCCGCCCCGTTTCCTTGTGAAGGGCTGACAGCTCGGCCCGCATGCGGATACGCAACCGCGCATCCAGATTGGAAAGCGGCTCGTCCAGCAGGAACAGAACCGGATCGCGGACCAGTGCCCGCCCCAGCGCGACCCGTTGCTTCTGCCCACCGGACAGGGTGCCCGGCTTCCGGTCCAGATAAGGCTCCAACCCCAGAATTTCGGCGGCGTGCCCGACCTTTTCATGGATCATTTTACGCACCCCACCGCTGCCGGGAGACAACCGCCCCACCCCCGGCAAGCGGCCGAACACGGACAGATGGCGCATGGCCAAGGGCAAAGCCATATTCTGCGCAACCGTCAAATGCGGGTACAGCGCATAGGACTGGAACACCATGGCCACATTCCGTTCATGGGCAGTTTTGTCGCTGACATTCTCACCGTTCAGGAGCACCTGTCCGGCGCTGGGCTGCTCCAACCCCGCCATGATCCGCAGGGTTGTGGACTTGCCGCACCCGGACGCCCCCAGCAATGCGGTAAAACTGCCCGCCTTTACAGAAATATCGACGTGATCCAGTACGGTATTGGCGCCAAAGCATCGGCTCACCCCCCGCAATTCCAGAACAGTTTCTGATGTCATCTCAACCCCTAAACGTAAACTTTCTTACAAACTGACAGCAGACGATGTATCTTTTATGACATTCCGGCAGACTGCAGAAAATGCTCCGCCAATCGCGTAGCGGCCTCCTCCGGCCCCGCGACATGCTCAACCCCTTCCACAGCGGGCGCCCCGGCAATACCGATCACAGGCTTGGAAAAATGCAGGCCATAGGCCACTTCTGACAGGGTTCCGTAAGACCCGCCCACCGCGATCAGGGCGGCGGAGGATTTTGCGATAATCATGTTCCGCGCCTCACTCAAACCTGTAGCGATCGGCAAGGCGACAAAGGGATTGGCCGTCCGCCAGTCATGATCAGGGATCATCCCCACCGTCAGACCTCCCGCTTCATGGCATCCCTTGGAAACCGCCTCCATGACGCCTCCCTTGCCGCCGCAGATTACGGTCATCCCCATCTGCCCCAGCGCAGCACCAACAGCCTCTGCGGCCACAAGTTGTTCAGGCGTTGCCTCACGCGGCCCGATCACACCAACAGGAATGCGCCGGGCACGGGGGCTCCCCGCAAGGGCTGTCAGCGCCTCACGCGGGGTGACCGCTTCGGCCGGCTGCGGGATATCGGCTTTCACCCAGCGCCACTCCCACGGGTCCAGCCGCCCCTGCTTCGTGTAAATCACACCGCCCGACAAAAAATATTGGTCCATTGCCATTGGTTTCTTCCAGATTTAAATGTAAACTATCTTCCAACTATAGTCTTTTTCTTACAGAACCATGACAACAGCCATGACAACGCCGCCCCTGACCGACCGTCAAAAGCAGATCCTGGACTTCACGGAACGGGATGGCTTTGTAACCATTGAACGTCTCGCCGAGATTTTCAGCGTGTCCGCCCAAACGGTTCGCCGGGACATAATCACCCTGTCAGAAGCGGGGCGCCTGCAACGCTTTCACGGCGGCGCCGGCGCCATTGAAACCCATGAAACCCTGCGACTGGATTACAGCCACAAGGAAAACCTGTCTGTATCCGGGAAAACGGCCGTTGCCCGCCAAGCCGCGGCGCTCATTCCAGACGGAACCAGCCTGTATCTTGATGTGGGCACCACCATGGAAATGACGGCGAAGGCCCTGAACGCCCATCAAGGCCTGAACATCTTCACCAACAGCATGCGGGTTGCCCTTGCCCTTGATATCTCCCGCCACACCATTCACGTTCTGGGCGGCAGGGTCGCGGGGAAAGACGGCTCCCTTGTCAGTGAGGATCTGCCCCTGACCTTGAGCGGACTGCAACTGGATTTTGCGCTGATTGCCTGTTCCTGCATTGACGACAAAGAGCGGGTTATGGATTTCGACCTGTCCAAGATCGCCGTGAAACGGGCGGCCATGGCCTCGGCCACGCGCACCATGCTGCTTGCCACACCGGACAAGTTTGGCCGCGCCGCCCTTGCCACCATCGCCCCCCTGCAGGATTTTGACCATGTCATCGATGGAAGGCCCCCTTCAACCTGACCCCCGGACAGAAAAAGGTTTACACATAAAGCGCTTGCCTTAATTTCTGTGGAAGAATATTATTCTCTATAAAGAATATTGAGGATGCTCTTCGCTTGATACAACGACTAACACCAGCCTGCCAGCACGCCTCACCAGAGACAGTCAATCAGTGGGGGCAAACATGTCCCGTCAGGGTCAGTTGGGATAAACATGGACAAACCGGACCAGCCAGCAATCAAACTTGTCGGTGCCCTGCATAGCGGCATCAGCATCCTGCGATATCTCAGCACCCGGAACGCGCCCGCAGGTGTCACGCAGGTGGCGCGGGACCTGTCCCTGAACCCCAGCACATGCTTCAACCTTCTCCGGACGCTGGCCCACGAGAAACTGGTGACCTTCAATACGGAAACCAAGACCTATCAAATTGGTTTGGGGCTGGTGGAGATTGCCCAGTCCGCACTCAACAGCGCCAGCCTTGTGCGCATGATCCAGCCGATTATCGATGACATTTCAGCCCGCCACCAGATAACGGTCACCCTGTGCCAGAAAATGGAAGACGACCGGGTGATGATGATTGCCAATGCGGAAACCGCCTCCTACATCCGCATCCATATGGCCATCGGTCAGCGCCTGCCCCTGTTTATCGGTGCCTTGGGGCGCTGCTTTGCCGCTTTTTCCGACCTCTCGAAAGCGGAGCTTAAAAAGGAATATTCCAAACTCCGGTTTGAAACGCCCCTACCTTTCGAGGACTGGCTTGCTAGTCTGGAGGATGTGCGGCGGAACTATTTTGCTATCGACAAAGAGCATTTCAACAAGGGCTTCACGACCGTATCAGCCCCCATCTTCAATCTGGATAACCGTCCCGGTATGGCCATCAGCGCCGTTACCGTCACCGCCCAGATTACGGACCAAAAACTGCAGGATATTGCCGTCTCCATCCGGGAGGCTGGCAAACAGATCAGCGCCACCATTCAGGGCGCCCCCATCCCGCCCCAATAAGAAAGGGCCAGTCCTGACAACTGGCCCTTCCCGAAACATGGCCTTGCGACCCGTTCTTCATAACAGGATGATCACTGCCCCAAGGCCATCACATCGACCTTGGACAAAACCTCGTCCCACAGCATGTTGGCCATGGCCATGTCATCGCCCTGGATTGGCTCGTACTTGCCATGCCATTTCTCGATCAGGTCGATCAGGGTATCCATCAACGGTTCCGGGTCGGCGATCTTGTACTTGTCCTTTGCCATTTCAATCACCTGCGCCCGGTCGCTTTTCAGGAAGTCCGTGACCGATGCCTTCAGACCTTCGGATGGTGCAAAGAATTCTAGGTTCTTCTTGTCCGCTTCCTCCCGAACAAGATCATCCCCCTTCATATAGCCTCTGGCCGTACCGATCAGGCCAATCGAGGCATTCTTCATCAGGATTTTCCTCTGTGCCTCGGTCAGTTTTGCCCAATGCAAGCGGCTGACGGAGAACACGCCCCATGACCGGTAGGTTCCCAGATTGATTTCCGTGATCTTGTTGGAAATATCCCAAAGGCTGTGACTCCGCATGGCGCCAATGGGCTGCATGACCGCATCGATCTGCCCGCGCGAAAAGGCCTCGTACATTTCACTGGCGGAGGTAGCGATCGGCACACCGCCCACATGACGCACCCAACGCGCCCAAAGCGCCCCCGGCGTCCGGATCTTGAGGCCTTTCAAGGTCTCAACGTCACTGAGATCCTCGTTGCCGATCAACTGATAGGCTGATGTGCTGGTGGTGCCCAGAACAACAAGCCCGTTCCGTTTGTAATCCTCAAGGCAGCCACCGCAATGCATGAAGTTGAACTCGGTCATCGCAGCGGAAACTGCGGGCGGGAAGTTACCATAGATCGCCATATCCGCGATCAGGTTGGCGTAAGGAAATTCCGCCGGATAATACCCGAAAACAATCTGGCCGATATCGGCAACCCCGTTCCGAAGCCCTTCCACCATATTCTTGCCGCCAAGAATGGCCCCGCCTGAATACAGCTTGTATGTCATCTCGCCATTGGAATCGGCCTCGACGCGCTCCAGAAAGGGGATCGCCCCGAACTCGACAACCGGATTTTTTCGGGGACAGGAACGACGCGAACCGCCCCTGATCGGCGCTTGCCTGACTGATCGGCAATGCCATCAGCCCTCCCAGCGCGGCAAGAACGCCCAGCTGTTTAACCCTCTTCACTAGTTTCACTGCACCTCTCCTTTTCATTTGTTTTCTTGTTTATTTTTTACTCAGGAACTCTCCCGGCCGGTTTTTCCCACAACAGGCCGGGCACTCACTTTCGCCCCTACCCCATCAGGTTTGGCAGCCAGAGACTGATTTCCGGGAACAGGATCAACAACGTCATGGTGATGAGGTCGGCAACAAGGAACCACAGGATGCCCTTGAAAATGGTTGCGGTACTGACAGCATCCCCTAGAATTCCCTTGATCACGAAAACGTTCAGCCCAACCGGCGGCGTGATCAGTGCAATCTCAAGGAATTTTGCGACCAGAATGCCAAACCAGATCAGGTTGATATCCGCCGCTTCAACCACCGGCAGGAAGATCGGCAATGTCAGCAGCATGATCCCGATCGGGTCCAGAAACATCCCAAGGATCAGATAGACACAGGCAATCCCCATCAGGATCATCATCGGGCTGGCAGCCGCCTCTACGGCGATTTCGGACAGAACATCCGGCACACCGCTCAAGGCCAGAAACCGGGTCAGGATAGCCGCGCCGATGGCAATGACAAAAATGGCGGCCGTACTGACAAGGGTCTCCGACACCGACTTGCGGATCAGGTCCAGGCTCAAGGCCCCCTTCAGCCCGGCGACAATGAAGGATAACAGCGCCCCCACGGCCCCGGCCTCGGTCGGGGTAAAGACCCCAAGGAACAACCCGCCCACCACGGCAACGATAATCAACATCAGCGGCCATGTTTCCGCCAGCGCAACGAACCGCTCTCCCCAGGTTGGCCGAAGGTCATGATCCGGCGCCAGTTCAGGATTGCGTTTCACCCGAATGACAACCATGGCCGAGAACATAAATGCCGTCAGCAGGCCCGGAATGACACCGGCAATGAACAGCTTTCCAATGGGAACTTCTGCAAAAACACCGAAAATCAGCAGCATGATGCTGGGCGGGATCATGGAACCGATTGTCCCGGCCGCCGCCACAACCCCCGATGCCAGCCCCTTGTCGTAATTGTATCGCAGCATCTCGGGCACTGCGATCCGCCCCATGGCCGCAGCACAGGCAAGGCTGGACCCGGTCACAGCGGAGAAACCGGCGCTGGCCCCGATGGACGCGATGGCAAGGCCGCCCGGCAGCGCACTCAGCCACAGCCGGGCGGTACGGAACAGCCCATCTGTCAGCCTCGCGTGATAGGCCACATACCCCATCAGCAGGAACATCGGCACGGAACTCAGGGTCCAGTGCGCCGCAAAATCATAGGGAATTGCCGTGATAATGCCCCACATGGGGCCAGCGCCCAGCATGAAGAAAATTCCCAGCGCGCCGACAAGTCCAAGGGCCACCCCGACAGGAACATGCAGCAACATCAGTGCGACCATGACGGCCAGACCGACAACACCAATCGCAAGATCACTCATCGAAATGCCCCCCGTGCAAAGCACCCTGTTCAGTCTCAAGGGCGTCCTTGTCTGTCAGCAATCGATAGATCTTGTACAGCAGCAGAAGAACCAGCATTCCGCATCCCAACGGAACAAAGAAACGTCCGGGCCAGATGGTGACCTGCGCCTCCCCCATCACATATTCCCCGACATGAAATTTATTGACCGCATCCCCCCACGACCGCCATGTCAGGGCCATGAAATAGACAGTGGCAACAACCGTCGCAAAGATCTCCACCCCCCGGCGCCACATGGGCCCCAGTGTCTGGGTGAACAGCTCGACGCAGATATGGCCGTTCTGTTTCTCCACCTCGGCAAGTGGCAGGAACACAATCGCCACCATCATGTAGGAAACCACCACATCCATGGTCCAGATCAGCGGCATGTTGAAAAGATACTTGCACAAGACGTCCACACTCATCTGAAGCAACATCAGAATGAGCGCCGCGCCCGCCAACCATGTGAAGCTGGACGTCATGCGATCCAATAAGGTCTTGATCACTCTAACCCTCCCGTACTGTCCCGTTTTCTTGTTTGTTTTGACGGTTTTTCCGCCTTGTTTTCCGGGAACAGAGATTCCTAAAATAGAATTCTCTTTACAGAATATGGTTTCTTATTAAGAATACAATCAAAAACTTGTACTGGCCGGACAGGCTGGACAAAAGGCGGCATCAGAACCGAAGAAAAGGCAGGAAACACAATGGATTTCACGTTTACAGAAGAACAAGACCACATTCGTGAGATGGTAAAACGCTTCAGCGAAACCGAAATCAAACCCCTTGTCATGGAGGCGGAGGAGACCGAAACTTTTCCCCGAGACATGTTCAGAAAATGGGGAAAGCTTGGCATTCTGGGCGCCCGTTATCCCGAACAGGATGGCGGCACGGGCATGGACAAGATCACCGACTGCCTGATCCGCGAGGAACTCAGTTATGTCAGTCAGGCCTTTGCCTCCAGCATGTCCGCCCATTCCCATCTTGGTATCTGGCCGATCTGGAAAATGGGAACCGCCGCACAAAAGGAGCGTTTCTTCAAGCCCGCCCTTACCGGGGACAAGGTCGCCGCTTTCGGGTTGAGTGAACCCGATGTGGGATCCAATATCCGGGCGCTCAAGACCCGGGCGGAGAAGACCGACGGGGGCTGGATTCTGAACGGGTCAAAAATGTATATCACCAACGCCCCCATTGCTGATTTTATTCTGGTGGCGGCCCGGACAAGCCCGGAGCAAAAACCGGAATCCATTAGTCTTTTCATCGTGGAAATGCCCAATGACGGCTTCGAAATCTCGAAACTGAAGAAAGAAGGCATCCGCAGTTCCGAGACCGGACTGATCTATATCAGCGACGCCTTTGTCCCGGACGACTGCCTGCTTGGGGAACGAACCGGCACCTACCCCACCATCCTTGAGTCCCTGATGGAAAACCGGGTTGGTGTTGCGGCCAACTCCCTCGGGATTGCCCGCGCCGCTTTGGATGCCTCACTCCTCTATGCGCGGGAGCGGACCATTGGCTCGCGCAAGGTCGGGGATTTTCAGGCGATTGCCCACAAGCTGGCCGATATGAGCGCCGAGATCGAGGCAGCCCGCTGGCTGGTTTATCACGCCGCGTGGCGGGTTGATCAGGGGACACTGGACACGGCCACGGCCTCTCGCGCCAAACTGATTTCCTCGGAAGTGGCGCTCAAGGCATCGGAACAGGCCATTCGCATTCATGGCGGTGCTGGCATCATGCGGGAATATCCGGTGGGGCGCTTCCATCGTGACGCCTTTGTCTATGTCATTGGCGAAGGCACCAGCGAAATCCAGCGCAATATCATTGCAAGAAGCCTGAACGTCTCTGGCTAGCCCCGATCAGGACGGACCGCCAAGGGCGGCGGTGTCATACCCCGCCCCAGAAAAGAAAAGAACAACAAAACAAGGTATTTTCCGATGCTATGGACAACAGAGCACGACAGTCTTCGCCACACCACCCGTTCGGTCATTGACCAGCATATCAACCCTTATGTCGACCAATGGGAGGAAGAGGGGATTTTCCCGGCTCACAAGGTCATGAAGGAACTGGGGAACGCCGGCCTTCTCGGGATCGGCAAACCGGAAGCGTATGGCGGCTCCAACCTCGATTTTTCCTATGAAATCTGCTTTGCCGAGGAACTGGGGAACCTTCGGACCATGGGCATCTGTTCCGCCATCGGCGTGCAGACCAACATGTGCACACCGGCCCTGACCCAGCATGGTTCAGAGGAACTGAAACAGGAATTTCTGGTCCCGACCATTGCCGGGGACCGGGTCGGCTGTATTGGTGTCAGCGAGGCGGGGGCGGGTTCGGATGTGGCCAGCCTGAAGACCACGGCCCGCAAGGACGGGGACGACTACATCATCAATGGCAGCAAGATGTGGATCACAAATGGCGTTCAGGGCGACTGGATCTGCCTGCTGGTCAACACCTCGCCGGACAAGGGGCCGCACAGGAACAAATCCCTCATCATCGTGCCCATGGACACCCCCGGCGTCACGGTCGGGGAGAAACTGGACAAGGTCGGTTACCGATCCTCCGACACGGCGCTTTTATTCTTTGACGATGTGCGTGTGCCCCAGCGGCATCTTATTGGTGAAGAAGGCCGCGGCTTCATTTACCAGATGGAACAGTTTCAGGAAGAACGGCTGTTTGTCGTCGCCCGCTCCATTCGCTTTCTGGAACTGGCCATTGAAGAAACCATCGACTATCTGAGACAACGCATGACCTTTGGCAAACCGTTGCTCGACAACCAGTATATCCATTTCAAGATCGCCGCCTTCCAAAGCCAGATTGAAAGCGTCCGGGCCCTTCTGTATCAGGCAACGGAACAGTATATGGCTGGGGAAAATGTGGTGAAGCTGGCCTCGATGGCCAAATACCTGATCGGGCGCCTGTCCATGGAAATCCCCATGGAACTGACGCAATTCTGGGGCGGTCAGGGCTTCATGAATGACAATTTCATCACCCGTGTCTATCGGGAAGCCCGGCAAACCGCTGTCGGGGGCGGTGCCAACGAGGTCATGCTTCAGGTCATTTCAAAGGAAATGGATATTTTCCCCAAGTCCTGATCGGGCATGGACGGATGGGATGGGCGCGACGGGATGTCAGGACGGTGTCAGTTCCCACCCCAACTGCCTGAATTCCTCCTGCCGGTAGGAAGACCGCCTCCAGACCAGACCAATCTGGCGCGAGGAAGGATGTTCAAGCGGGATCAGGGCCAGCCCCGCGCCCAGTTCCCCACCGGCCTTGACCGCAAGGTCCGGCAGCAGGGTCACGCCCAGATTGGCCGCCACCATCTGGACCAGTGTGAACAGACTGGTCGCGGCAAATTCACGGTGGTTACGATGTTGGTCGAACCGGCAAGCCTCCAGCGCATGCCCCCGAAGGCAATGCCCTTCCTCCAGCAACAACAGATTTTCATCCTGAAGCGCCTGTTGGGAAATGACTTTGTTCGCACTGAGGGGATGCGCCTTGGAACAGGCAAACTGAAACCCATCCTCAAACAGGACCTCCACCGCCAGTTCCCCCAGATCATAGGGCAGCGCCACAAGGGCGGCGTCAATCTCCCCCTGCCTCAACTTCATCAGCAATGGCTCCGTCCGCCCCTCATGCAAAAACAGTCGCAATTCAGGATACCGCCGCCACAAATCGGGCAACACCTTCGGCAACAAAAAAGGACCGATGGTCGGAATAACTCCAAGATGCAATTCCCCGGTCAGCGGCTTTTTCTGCGCCTGTGCGGCCACCCCGACCAGCGCTTCTGCCTGCTGCAACAATTGCCGTCCCTCTGCCGCTATTTCCTTGCCAATCACAGTCATCAATACGGACCGGTTGTTCCGCTCTGCCACGACCACCCCCAGCAGGTCTTCAAGATCCCGAATGCCCGCACTGACCGTCGACGGGGTGACATGGCAGCGTTCAGCCGCCAAGCCAAAATGCTGTTCCTCGTCAAGGGCGACCAGATATTCGATCTGTTTGAGGCTGGGCAGGTTCTTCATGGTCCATGTCCAATTATTCGGAAAACCAATACACAATGTAGAGTTTATATCATTTTTCTACACGCAAAGAAAAGAATACTGTCATCACACAGGCCCCTTAAACAGAGACAGGCAAGGAGACCCCCATGAGGCTGGCACTCAAAACAATCAGCTACGGCGCCACACATATCGTTGTCGCAACCGGGGTTGCCTATCTGCTGACGGGCAACCTGATGGCGGCGATTGGTATCGGATTGCTGGAACCTATCGTTCAAACCGCCGTTTATTCGGTTCACGAATATCTTTGGGACAACCCGAGGGGTCGACGACTGGAAAAGCCTGAACCATCTGTTTCAACAGGGGGCAGCGTATTTTCCGGCGCGGCTTGAGAACACCTGAATAGGGAGTGGGCCCACAGGCCAACGCCTGCACGGACCCGATGACAAGAGAGAAAACAAGGAGACAAGAAATGAGTACAGGAAAATGCCCGGTCATGCATGGCGCCGTCACGGCAACCGGTTCATCCAATATGGATTGGTGGCCCAACGCGCTCAATCTTGACATTCTTCATCAGCATGACCGGAAAACCAATCCGCTCGGCCCCGACTTCGACTATCGGAAAGAGCTGGAAACACTAGATTTCGAGGGCCTGAAGAAGGACCTTCACGCACTCATGACTGACAGTCAGGACTGGTGGCCCGCCGACTGGGGAACCTATTACGGGTTGATGATCCGCATGGCATGGCACTCCGCCGGCTCCTACCGGACCGCCGATGGACGCGGCGGCGGCGGCACGGGCAATCAGCGCTTTGCACCGCTCAATTCATGGCCGGACAATGTCAGTCTCGACAAGGCGCGCCGCCTGCTTTGGCCGATCAAGAAAAAGTATGGCAACAAACTGTCATGGGCGGACCTGATCATTCTGGCAGGCACCGTCGCCTATGAAGCCGCAGGCCTGAAGACCTTCGGTTTTGGCTTTGGCCGCGAGGATATCTGGCACCCTGAAAAGGATATCTATTGGGGGTCAGAAAAAGAGTGGCTGGGTCGCGGACGGTATGAGAATGATACGAACCCGCAATCCCTTGAAAATCCGCTGGCCGCCGTTCAGATGGGCCTGATCTACGTCAACCCGGAAGGTGTGGGCGGCAAGCCCGACCCGATCAAGACCGCGCAGGAAGTTCGCGAGACCTTCGCCCGCATGGCCATGAATGACGAAGAAACCGTTGCCCTGACAGCCGGGGGCCACACGCTTGGCAAAACCCACGGGAACGGCGATGCCAGCAAACTTGGTCCCGACCCAGAAACCGCAGGGCCGGAAAATCAGGGGCTGGGCTGGGCCAATCCATCCGGCAGCGGCAAGGGCCGTGACACCATCACAAGCGGGATCGAAGGCGCGTGGACCACGCATCCGACCCGCTGGGACAACGGCTATTTTGAAATGCTGCTCAACCATGAATGGGAACTTCGGAAAAGCCCGGCAGGCGCCTGGCAGTGGGAACCTGTCGATATCCGGGAGGAAGACAAGCCCGTGGATGTGGAGGACCCGTCAATCCGCTGCAATCCCATCATGACCGATGCCGACATGGCCATGATCAAGGACCCGATCTACCGGGCCATTTCCGAGCGGTTCTATAAGGACCCGGATTATTTCTCCGATGTGTTCGCACGGGCATGGTTCAAGCTGACCCACCGCGATATGGGACCAAAGGCCCGCTATATTGGCCCGGACGTCCCCGCAGAGGACCTGATCTGGCAGGACCCGGTACCGACAGGCCCGACCGGTTATGACATTCAGGCCGCAAAAGCACGCATTCAGGAAAGCAGTCTGTCCATCGCCGACAGGGTCGCCACCGCATGGGACAGCGCCAGAACCTTCCGGGGTTCCGACATGCGCGGCGGGGCAAACGGTGCGCGTATTCGTCTCGCACCCCAGAAAGACTGGGCCGGGAACGAACCCGCACGGCTGTCCCGCGTTCTGGATGTTCTGTCCCCCATCGCCGCCGAGTTTGGCGCCAGTGTGGCAGACATGATCGTTCTTGCAGGCAATACCGGGGTCGAGGAAGCCGCGAAGAAAGCCGGGTATGACCTCGTCATTCCCTTCACCCCGGGCCGGGGCGATGCCACAGCGGAAGCAACGGACGCAGAGTCCTTTGCCCCCCTTGAGCCCGTTGCCGACGGATACCGGAACTGGCTGAAGAAGGACTATGCCGTCACCCCGGAAGAACTTCTTCTGGATCGCACCCAGCTAATGGGACTGACCGCGCCGGAAATGACGGCACTGGTTGGCGGCATGCGGGTTCTCGGAACCAACCATGGCGGCAGCCGCCACGGCGTCCTCACGGACCGGGAAGGAAGCCTGACCAACGATTTCTTCGTCAACCTGACGGATATGGCCTATCGCTGGCAACCGGTCAGTGACAACCTTTATGAAATCCGGGACCGCAAAACAGATCAGGCCCGGTGGACAGCCACCCGTGTTGATCTGGTCTTTGGCTCCAACTCGATCCTGCGGGCCTATGCGGAAGTCTATGCACAGGATGACGCAGAGGAGAAGTTTGTCAGCGATTTTGTCGCGGCATGGACCAAGGTAATGGAAGCGGATCGCTTTGATCTTTCCTGATCCCGCATGAAAATACAGGTGCCGTCCCGCCCGGACGGCACCTGTCCCTATCCCCCTGAGACGAGGAGCAGGGAAATTTCCGGAATGAAAGTGATCAAAACCAACGTCAGGAACATGACACAGACAAACGGGAATGACCCTTTCACAACCGTCGAGAAATCCTCGTTGAACGAGGAACTGGCAACGAACAGGTTGAGCCCCATGGGCGGCGTCAGATAACCGATTTCCAGACTGACAACCATAATGATCCCGAAATGGATGGGATCGACCCCCATGGTCATTGCAATCGGGGTCAGCAGCGGAGCCAGCAAAAGAATGGCCGGAGTCATATCCATGACACAGCCCGTAATCAGCAGGATCACAATCACCAGCGCAAGGAAGGTCGCCTTGGTCTCGGTAAAGTCCATCAGGGCCGCCGCAAACATTTGCGGGATATTCTCATAGGCCAGAAACTGGTTCAGGCTGACCGCAAGGGCGAGGATCGGAAAAACCACCCCCATCAGGACAACCGTTTCCTTGACCACCGATCGCAACAGCGCAAAGGACAGTTCCCGGTAAACCAGCCCTTCCACCAGAAGCGCATAAAGAACAGCAATCCCGGCGGCTTCGGTCGCGGTAAAGATGCCTGAATAGATGCCCCCCAGAATGATGACCGGCATCAGGATGGCAAAGGTGCCGCGCCGCAGGCTTAGCACCAGTTCAGATGTATTCCACCGGGTGCGGGGCATGTTCCTGCATTTATATAGAACCCAGACCACCATCGCCGCCGTGATCAGGAGGGCGGGCAGAACCCCGGCAAGGAACAGGTCCAATACCGATGTTTGCGTGACCAGTCCATACAGGATCAGCGGAATACTGGGCGGCACAATAACCCCAAGCGTTCCCGAGGACGACAGAATGCCCAGCGCCGTTTTCCGGGGATAGCCTTCGCGAACCAGCGCCGGATAAAGAACCGAGCCAATGGCCAGCAATGTCACAACCGACGATCCGGATATGGCCGCGAACAGGGCACAGGACAAAATTCCCGCAACCCCGAGACCACCATTTACAAACCCGGTCAGTTGCTTCGCCACATCAATCAGGCGAACGGCAATGGTACCTTGCCCCATCAGGGACCCGGCACAGATGAACAATGGCACGGCCAGCAGGATATCCTGATCCAGCGCGGTGAACATATCCTGCGCGATATCCACCAGAACCCCGCTGCCATAGAACAGGTAGACATACCCGACCGCCACCCCGAGCACGACAAACGCCGGTTGCCGGAGGATAAAAAGCAGAAAGATCAGAACAAACAACAGAAAGAGGGTCATGCAAAATCCTTTTCCCGGTTACGCTGAAGATCAGGAACGCACAGATACAAAAGCATCCTGACAGCGGCGGACAAGAAGGCGTAAGGCAGCACGGCAAAGGCGGGCCAAAGGGGAAGGCTGAACATCACTGTTTGCTCTCCCAGCTCATAGCTCTCCAAGGCAAACAACCCTCCGTACCAGGCAAAGCAGAGCAGCAAGCCTGCGGACAGCAGGCAGGACAATCGCCTTAAAAGTTCCGCCCCCCACGGCCAGAGACCATCAAAGACCGTAATGCGCAAATGACGGTTATCGTCAAAGGCCAGTGGAACCCCCAAAAAGCCGGTCATGATCATCACAAGAACGGCGATACTGACGGCGCCTTGAATACCGCCTGTCCCCGCTTCACGCATGACCACATCCCCGATCACCGCCAGCGTAATAAAGAACAGCCCGAACCCGGCGGCAGTCCACTCAACCCGGATCAGGGTTGAGTGGATGCCTTTTGTCATCGTCTTCAACATGACAAACAAGGCCTTCTATTAGCTTTTCGAGCTTTTGAACTCGGCCTTTGCCTTCAGGATGGTCTCAAACACCTCGCGGGATTTTCCGCCCAACAGGTCCAGAAGTTCGTCATTGGAAGCCTTGAAATGGTCACGCCAGACATTGCGTTGTTCCGGTGTCAGATAGGTCACCGTCACACCGGCCTCTTCGATTTTCTTGGCCAGGCCTTGCGTAACGGCGCGAAGACGGGTCCGTCCAGGAACCGTGGTTCGCTGCGCATCTTTCAGCACGGCCGCCTGCTGTTCCTCTGACAGGCCATCAAACCATTTCTTGGACACCAGATGCATGGTTGCGTAATAGGTCCCCTCGGTCATGGAAATGTGGGAAACATTCTTGTAGAAATCGAAGAAGAAGTTGGCGATGGTTGTGGTGAAGACGCCATCCACAAGGCCAGTCTGCAAGGCAGACGCCGTTTCAAGAACCGGAATGGTGGTGGGTGTCGCCCCCAGATAGTTGATATAGTGAACCGACGATTTAGCCTCCGGAATTCTCAGGCGCATGCCCTTCACATCCTCCGGCTTCACAATCACCCTGTCCCCGGACAGGGAGGTTGACCCCAGTTCCGACCATGCCAGCAGCTTCAGGCCCTTGTCCTCGGCCAATTCGCTGTAGATATCGAAAAGATAGTTATCCATGACAAAGTCCCGCTCCTCGTTACTCTCCCAGAGGAAGGGGGCTTCCATGACACCAATTTCCGGCACGATGCTGGCAAGTGGTACGGTTGAAACATACGCGGCCTGCAAACGACCCCGGCGCAAGGACTGCACCAACTTCACCTCATCACCCAGCGCGCCGCCCGTGAAAACCTGAACCTTGATAGCCCCGCCGGAATTTTCCTCAATTCTCTGGGCCTGATCCTTCATTTCTGCAACCCACGGTGTCGTTTCAGCCGCTGCAGCAGCGTATTTCATCTCAACTGCGGCAGCCGTTCCCATCCCGGCAAAGGCAGACAGTGCGAACCCGCACAGCATTGCTATTTTCTTCATTTATTCCTCCATGTTAGACATTTTTTCGGTCGTATAAACCCCGCCCCCTTCCTATTGGGACAGCAGCCTCCGCAATTCCTTCTTATCGGGTTTTCCAAGCGCCGTTTTTGGAAGACCCTCCTCCATGAACACAATCTTCTTGGGGGCATATACCGTGCCTTTATCTTCCCGGACAGCATCAATCAGAACCTGTTCCGGCACGCTTTGACCGGCATAGAGCACCACGGCGGCCACAACGGCCTCGCCCCACTTGTCATCGGGCACCCCGACAACCGCCACATCTGCCACCGCAGGATGTCCCGCGACAATGTCCTCAATTTCCTTGGGATACACATTGAACCCGCCGGAAATGATCAGGTCCTTCAGACGGTCGATCAGATAGACAAAGCCATCCTCGTCCTGATAGCCCACATCACCGGTATGCAGCCATCCGCCCTGTAGGGCCCTGGCAGTTTCTTCGGGATTATCCAGATACCCTTCCATGACCAGCGGTCCCCGGATACAGATCTCACCAACCTCTCCGGCTGGGACTTCCTGCAGAGACTCATCCAGAATTTTCACTGTGATACCGGCCAGTGGCATACCGCAGGAGCGGAACCGCTCCCCTTCGTGACAGGAAGGATACAGTGTCATGACACTGTTCGGGGCCTCGGTCTGGCCATAACCCTGCATCAGAACCGGACCGAACAGATCGATCGCCTGATGCAAACGAGGGATCGAGATCGGGGCCGCCCCATAGGCCACCATTTCAAGGTGAGAGAAATCAACCTCTTCCACCCCGGGGGTGTCGAGCACCGTATAAATCATGGTTGGCACCATGAAACTTGTATTAATCTCTTTTGCGGCAACAGCCTTCAGGAACCGCTCCGGCGAAAACCCGTCGTGAAGATGAACGGTACCGCCCCGCAGCAGAACCGGCAGAACCATATACCCCGCCGCATGGCTGACCGGGGTCGCCAACAGGATATCGATCTTGGCGGGCCATTCCCACTCACAACTGGAAATCATGGCATTGGCGACCAAGGACCGCGACGTGTGCATGACACCCTTGGGCTCCCCGGTGGTGCCGCCGGTGAAAAAGATGGCAATCACATCCTCAGGGTTGGCCTCGACCTTGAGTTGGCGGGCCGTTTTTGCACTGCACAGGGCCTTGAAATCCAGCCCAATATCCCCGCCGTTTAGGGCAAGGACAAAGTCAACCGGATTGTCCCGTTCAGCCGCCCCGCGTGCCCGCTCCGCGAAACTGTCCGTATCGACCAGAACCGCCCGAACCTTGGCCTTTTGAATGATAAAATCATCTGTTTCCACACTTCCCAGTGGGTTCAGCGGCGTATAACGTAAGCCCAGCACCGCACAACTTGCCCACAGGACAATGGCAAAAGGTGAATTGCGGCACAGGCAGGCAACCGTATCTCCCCGCTCCAGCCCAAGGTCACTCAACACCTGAACGGATTGGCTGATATGATCCCGCAGTTGGCGGTAGGTCATCTGCTGCCCGTCCCATACGAAGGCGATATTATTCGGACGGCGAGACAGGGCCTTCACATACAGGGAGGCATAAGTCACATCTGTATAAAGTGCCTCACCCCCAGCCCCTTTGGTCAGGATTTCGTTCTGCATCACGTCTTCTCCAGAATGGTAATACAGGCTGCGGCCTCTTCGTATTCGTAGACACCGCCGCCGTTTTCAGCGACGGCAATGCGGGCCCCTTCAACCTGACGCGCCCCGGCCTCGCCGCGCAGTTGCTGTGTCAGTTCGAAAATCTGGCCCAACCCTGTGGCCCCGATCGGGTGCCCCTTGGATTCCAGTCCGCCGGACGGGTTCACCGGGATCCGTCCGCCGATCCGGGTCGCCCCGCTTGCTGCAAGTGCGCCCCCTTCCCCAAAACCGCAAAATCCCAAATTCTCTGTTTGCAGGATTTCCCCGAAGGCAGTCGCATCATGCACCTCGGCAACGGACACATCCTCCGGTGCCACACCGGCCATGTCATAAGCCTTCAAGGCCGCGACACGCGTGATATGTTGCTCCGGCTGTTTCGGCGAATGCGTTGTTCCCGAGACAAGAACCGATGCCCCGACCTTCACCGCACGGCTGCGGTCAAAATATTTCAGCGCCTCTTCGGAACACAGGATGGCGGCGGATGCCCCATCGCTGACAGGGGAACACATGGGCAGCGTCAACGGCCAGCACACCTTACGGGCGGCCAGCACCTCCTCCACGCTAAAGGACTTGCGGAATTGTGCCCGCTCGTTGTGGACGGAATGGTCGTGGTTCTTGGCGGCAACTGCGGCGATCTGTGCCTGCGTTGTGCCATACTCCATCATGTGAAAGCGGGCCATGGCCGCATACACATCCATGAATACGCTGCGCGGCCCCGTATCCTCCAACGCGTCGGACGGCAATGTCATGCCATCCGACATGGCCAGAAGATTGGCGATTGTCTCATCCCGATTGTGGACATCAATGGCCCCGTCGAAGGCTGCCATCGTCTTCAGCTTGTCAGGGCTAACCATTTTTTCGGCCCCGACGGCCAGAACAACGGATGAATCCCCGGAACGGATTTCCTTGCATGCCATGGCAAAGGCCGTGGACGCGCTGGCACAGGCATTCTCCAGATTGACAATCGGGATGCCCTCAAGGCCGAGCGGGCGCAAGGCCACCTGTCCCGGGATCATATACTGTCCCTCAAGGGCGCCCTGTGTTGCATTGGAAAAATAGGCCGCCTCGATTTTCGAGACCGGAATCCCTGCATCTCCAAGGGCCGCATGAACGGCCTCACGGGTCATATCTTGCATTGATTTTTGGATAAACTGGCCAAACGCCGTCATTCCGACGCCGACAACATACACAGCACTCACCCGGCACCTCCCCTTGTGGCCACGGATTTCTTCCGCCTTTTCTTTATAACAACAATGTTGATATAATAGCTTCGAAAATATATCAACATGATTGTTATAAATGTTGGTTGATATTTCTCTTCCGTGGTCTACAACAAAAGCATAAACGGTAACTCAAAAGCCGTGACCACGTTCGCCACGACAGGAACCGGCATGAAAGAAAAATCCAAAAAAATGCTCACCGATGAAGAGGCCTACTGGTATTACAGCCTCTTCTTCTTTGGGTATGGAAGCCTTATCAGGGAAGGCGATAAATATCTGGAAAACCACAATCTGGGCCGCGCCCATATCCGTGTCATTCTGGTATTGCGGCAGCGTCCCGGCTCAACCCTCAGCGACCTGTGCCACTTCCTCAGCGTCAGCCAGCAGGCGATCAGCCGCACCCTAAAACAACTCAGTATGGGCGGCTATATCAGTCAGGAAGAAGGAAGCACCGACCGTCGTCAGCGGCACCTGTACCTTACGGAAAAAGGCGAGGAAATATGCTTTGGCCTGATGCGAGCCCAGAAAGTGCTCCTGCAGAAGGCTTTCGACAAGGTGGGACCTCCCTACTCTGAAGGTCTGTCGAAAATGCTGATCGCCGTCATGCAGGATGACGAGTATGAGAAGTTCAGGACTGTCTGGTCTGACCAGACGCCACCCGGGAACTAGGTCCCGAATACTCAGACCCTACCCTAGTGGGGCCGCTGCCGATAGGCAGACACAAATTTTTCCGCAGACGCCCGGATCGCCGCTCTCTCTTTACCGGGAGCATAAAGGGCGCTGCCCATCCCCAGCGCAAATACCCCCAGCCGCAGGAAATCAGCAAGATTGCCCGGTGTCACGCCACCGGTCGGGCAAAGCCGCGTTTCCTTTGGCAAAACAGCTTTCATGCCCTTGATAAAAGGCAGCCCCAGAACCTCTGCCGGGAAAATCTTGAGAATATCCGCACCGGCCTTCAGGGCGTCAAAACATTCGCTGGGTGTAAAGCAGCCGGGGGCTGAAACCAGCCCCAGTTCCTTGGTCCGCCGAACAACATCCGGATCAAAATTGGGAGAAATCAAAACCTCTGCCCCGGCCTCAGCGGCTTGCTCCGCCTGCTGAACCGTCAAGACAGTCCCGCCCGCCAGTACCAGACGCGCCCCGAATTTCTGCCTGATCCGCCTCAGGCTGTCCTGCCAGTCAGGGCTGTTTGTTGTCACCTCGACAAACCGAAAACCGGCTCCCTCCAGCTCCTCACACACCCCGACCACCTCTTCCGGGGAAACGCCCCGCAAGACAGCCGCCAGCGGCATCTCGGCGATTTTCTCGAACACCGTTTTCATGACCCTTCACCTAATCCCAGCGACGAATGTTTTTCCCGGAAATTGTAGTCACAGGACTGGAAAACAGACAACAGTTTCTTATCCCAAACTTCCTGTCGGCTGACCGACCAAAAAAGTGTCAGAGGCATGGAACCTTTGCGGCAACACTGATCTTTCCCCGCTCGCCCCCAAGGGCGTCTGCACATGAAATTGTCTTTTGATGATGCCCTTTTTGGCCCGCCATACCGGGGAAGCCGAATAGAGTAGAAGCGAACCTTCTCTGTCACATTCTAAATGCCGTGCGCCAACAGGTAAGCTTCCGCCAAGGCGACCACTGAAATCCTGTTCTTCATGGCTTTATCCCGCAGCAGCCGATAGGCCTCTTCTTCATTGACACCGCGCTCTTTCATCAACGCTTGCACCGCATTCTCGATTTTCCGGCGGCCTTTCAGGGTTTCATCCAGCAGGCGAATTCTTCGGTTCAGGCGCCCGACATGCTTGCTCATTTGAACGGCATTGGTCACCGCCGCCAGGATTCCGAACAACCGGATCGGCTTTGTCAGAACGCTGTGGGTGCTCAACTTTGCCAGTCGGCTCAGGATTTCAGGGGTTTCATAGGATATGATCGCAATTCTGGCGACATCGGTCTCTGCGCTCATCCAGTCGTAATTCTGCTCCCCGACCTCCGGGCTTAGAAGGAACAGGACGACTTTCACGCCTTCCGGCAAGGTATCCGGCGCGGGCCACATGCGGCGGGCGCTGCACCCCACCCTGTTGAGATGGCGCGTCAAGGCAACCCCATCCTCGTCATCCGGATGGATGACAAGGGCCTGGGACTCACGCAAAGCACGTAAGATCGAACGATCAAACAATTCCGACTTGCCGTTTGCCATTACTCTCTTTTTGCCATCAGAATCCGATCATACCCTGTCAAATACGGATCAGGCTGGATCACGTCTCGACTTTTCCACTTGATCTCAAAACTACCATCTTTTCGGGATTCTCCTATCACGCATCGCAAATGCGTGTGATTTGTTTCCGGATCCAGCGATATTTTCCCGCCCGGCGCCATCAATTCCAGACCAGACAGCGCCGTCAGAATATCCTCACTGCTATCGCTATAGGTGAACTCCATAGCCCGGGCCAACAACTTGACCTGGGCGTAGGTTGTCTGGGCATAGACACCCGGAATTTGATCCTCCCCGAACTTCGCCCTGTATCTCTCAAGAAACTCTTGATTGAGGGTATCTTCCTCGGTTCCGAAATACGCAGCCGCCGTCAGATGCCCGGCCCGCCCTTCCTCCTGAATGGCTGACAACTCGGATTCCGTCATTGTCAGGGAGACAATTTTCAAGGCTGGCCCCGCCAGTTCGTCCTCAAAGCAACTGTCATAGAATTTTTTATTCTCATTGCCCACAAATGTGGACAACAGCACATCCGGCTCGAATTTCAGCGCATTGCGAATAACCGACTTGTACCCTTCGACGGGTGTATCCAGCGGAACATAGGCGCTTCCCAAGACGCTTCCGGTGCTTTCTTCCAGAAACTCACTGACGATACGGTTTGTTTCACGGGCGAAAAGGGTGTCCGAGCCAAGCAGGTAATATTTGCGCCGCTCCGCTTTTACCAGATAGTCCAGCAGGGGAATGATCATCTGATTGGGTGTTGCCCCCCCGTAAATGACATTGGGGGAATACTCAAACCCTTCATAGACAGAGGGATAGAAAAGAACCCCGTTAAACCGCTCGATGATGGGCAGAACGCGTTTTCGGCAGGAAGACAGGCAAGACCCGAAGATGACATTGACATTCTGCTTCAACAGCAAATCGATGGTCAGTCGGGCGTATTCTTCCTCGTCGCTTCGGGCATCCAGAATAATCGGCTCGAACAGGCGGCCGTTCACGCCCCCTTTCGAATTGATCTCCTCCACGGCCAATATGATACCTTTCAGATGCGCCTGCTCGGTCACAGACATCAAACCGGTTTGGGAGAATAGAACGCCAAAGGTAAAGGCAGGCTTATCACTCATTCACGCAAACTCCGATACCACGCTCTGCTGCAAAACAGTCTGAACCTGCAAGGCTGTCTGAAGCAAATATTCATCCTCTCCGGGTTTTGCCATCATCATCAATCCGACAGGGAAGCCATTTTCAGCCAACCCGGCAGGAACCGTTATGGAAGGAAGCCCTGCCAGATTTCCCATCCAGCAAAACCACGTCATACTATCCTGCGTCGTGACACGCCGCCCGTCAAACTCTTGCCAGACCTCGTCTTGTCCGGGCGCGGTAACCGGCAAGGTGGGAAGGGCCAGAATATCGGCCTTTTCAAACAAAACAGTCAGGATGCCCATGAATTGCTGACGGATTTTCTGGGCATGAAGATATTCAACAGCCGACAACTGGTTACCCGCCACCAGATGAGCGATCGTCACATCGCCAAACCCGTCCGGTTTTTCCTGCAACAAGTGTTGATGGTAGCTGGAGGCCTCGGAATGCAAAATCGCTTCCCAAGCCGCAAAATAGGGCTCCATGGTCTCCATTTGAACCGTGTTCCAGTCGAAATCCCGACCCAGCCGTTCTCTCGCGCCTTGGATCACGTCTTCCACATCCGCCCGCCGTTCCAGATAAGGCCCCGTCAATGCCAGAACCTTTTTGCCTCGCGCTGTACTCTCGGGATCGAACCGTCTGGCCGAAAATGTACTTGGATCCTGCGGGTCCGCCCCCAGTAGATAGGGGGCCAACAGCAACAGGTCTTTCACATCTCGCGTCAGCAATCCGGGAGCATCCAGAGACCATGAAAGCGGCAGAACCCCGTATCTGGAAGCCCGGCCATAGCTTGGCTTGTACCCGACGATGCCGCAGGCCGCAGACGGAATGCGAACCGACCCGCCCGTATCACTGCCAAGGGCGGCCCCGACAACACCATCCGCAACAGCAAGGGCGGATCCCCCGCTACTGCCCCCCGTGATGTGGTTCGGATCAAGCGGATGCCGTGTCGGACCGATCGAGGAACCTGTATTGGTCGCCCCGTAAGCCCACTCATGCATGTTTGTTTTACCAAAGATAACGGCACCAGCTTCCCGCAAGTTCCGCACGATGGTGGCATCCTGCCCTTCGGGAATTTTCGGCACGGCCCCGGAACAGGCAGTTGTCGGATGATCCAAGGTCCAATAGTTGTCCTTTACCGCGATGGGAATACCGTCAACCGGGCTCAAGCCTCTCCCTTTTTTACGGCGCTCATCGGATTGCTCCGCCTGACGCCGGACCGCCTTTTCATTCAGGGCAACAAAGGCGTTGAGATGTTGGCTCGACCTGAACTGGTCCAATGCCTTTTCAACAAGCTCCGAAGAGGTTGTTCCAGACTGCGCCAACGCCGCCGCCTGTTCCGTTACAGAATTCAGACTATTGTCCATTTGGCTTCTCCAGAGGGGGCAGGATGGGGTGAAAGATGTGGGCTGGCTCTGCCTGCCGGACGTCCATCATCGAAAGACCCTTGCGAATTCGGGTCAAAGTTTCCCGGATACGGCGAAGCTGATCGTCGCTCAATTGAAGATCTGTTTTCATGGTCAAACCCCCAACAATTCCTGTTGTAACTCCTTGTTCTGCCGTAGCTCTTCGCGGTCAACAGCCAAGCGAACAGCCCCTCTCTCCATGACATATGCCCTGCTGGCGATGGACAAGCAAAAATCCAGATCCTGCTCGGCGACCAGAATGGCGATGCCACTTTCCTCGCGGATCTTCAAAAGGATTCCCGCCATTTCATCGATAATAGACGGCTGGACCCCCTCGGTTGGTTCGTCCAGCAAAAGGACTTTCGGTTTCATGGCAAGCGCGCGGGCCAGTGCAAGGACCTGCTGCTGACCGCCGGACAACCCACCAGCAAGCGCGGCGGCCTTGCTTTTAAGCATTGGGAACCACTCCATCGCATGCTCAACCGCCTGCTTTGGCTTGTGACCATTGGTGGCGGCAGCGACAGCAATATTCTCGATCACCGACATCCGCGGAAAGACAAAGCGCCCTTGGGGAACATATCCAAGTCCAGCGCGCGCCCGGCCGAATGTGGTATCCGGCAAAAGAGCATTGTCCAGTTCAACCCGCCCTTCCCAATTGGGAATTTCGGCCGTGACGTATCGCATCAAGGTTGATTTTCCTACCCCGTTGCGTCCCAGCAAGGCGACAATCTCTCCAGCGCCCACCTCCAGGCTGACATCCCGAATGATGGTCGTTTTTCCGTAGCCGCCCGTTGCGTTAGAGATTTTGAACATGGGCCCGCCTTCCAAGATAGATATCCAATACACGCTCATCATTTCTGAGTTTGGCAATACTGCCCTGGGTAAAGAGCCGCCCCTGATGCAGAACGGTCACCGCCCCGTCCAGTGTCCTCACGAACTCCATGTCATGTTCAATCACAATGATGGTGACATATTGGGACAGCAGCCTCACCAGCTTTGACAGCTCCCGGGTTTCCTCATTTGTCATACCCGCTGCGGGTTCATCGAAAAGAATGACCCGCGGCGCCAGACAGAGGACCATTCCGATATCAAGCCATTGCTGTTGCCCGTGAGAGAGAACAGCGGCACTCACCTCCCGCTGTTTATCCATGCCGAGCATATGCAGGATGGCAGAGGACACCTCACCTGCTTTCTCCGGTTCCCGGCTCATGGAATAGGCCGCCATCCAGAGATTTTCCTGAACACTCAGTTCCGGAAAGACCTGTGGTTTCTGGTTTTTGACCGCTATTCCCGCGCGCACCCGTTCATACATTGGCAGGCTGCTGATATCCTGATCCCCCAACAGGATCTGCCCCCCATCCTGAGGATAGAGACCGACACAAACCTTGAGATAGGAACTTTTTCCAGCCCCGTTTGGACCGATCAGGGAATGCGGTGTTCCGGGACCGAAGGACAATGAGACATGATCGACCGGGACGACCCCGCCAAAGCGTTTCAACAGGTCACGACTTTGCAAGGATTTTGCGGGCCCGGCGACCGCTTCCGCATCCAGCATGATTTTGGAAACAACGGCGCTATCCACCTCGACCGGTTTCATGTCCCGCGCCGCCGCATTATAGTCTGGCAGGAACCGCTGGCAGAGATCATCCAGCGCACCCAACAGTCCTTTTTTCAGGAACATCACCAGAATAATCAGGGTGATGCCCAGAATTAGGGTCGTCTGCCCCCCGATCGCACCACCGCCTAGCCAGAAAGACACGCCGCCAATCAGCAAGGCGCCGACAAACGCACCGCTTAATGTCCCGCGTCCGCCAACCAGAACATAGATCGGCACCAGCAGGGCTTCCTGCACTGAGAAGATGGAAGGGTTAAGGTAGTTCGCCCAGCCGGCATACAGCCCGCCGGCAAGACCCGCCACACCCCCCGCCAGCAGGAAATTGTAAAGCTGGAACTTTCGAACATCATAACCAAGCAGTTCCGCTTTTTCCTCATCCAGACGGATACAATCGATGATGCGACCAAACGAGCCATCCATGAAGCGGACAACCCCCAGATAGGCCAGCGCCGAGATCACGACAACAATCAGGAACATCAGGTTGGGGTCCGCACTTTCCGCCCCCTCGCCAAATCCCAGAATGTATCCGGGGATATTGGACATTCCGTTGTCCCCGCCGATGACCGCATCGCCTACCGTCAGCTTGAAGGATTGTGTCAGCGTCCACAAAACGAGGGTGAAGGTATAGGTCAGGATGGTGGTCTGCAGTGGCCCGGTTCTGGCATAAAAAATCAGGTACCCGACGAGGGCGGCCGCTATGGCCCCGAACAGGGCTCCGGCAGGGAGAAGCCAGATCAGACTGTTCCCGGTAACGGGCGCCATATTCACGGCAACGACCGCCCCGAAATATCCGCCAAGCCCGTAGAACGCGGTTTGGCCAAGGCTCAGGACTCCGCCGCGCCCCCACACCAGATCCAAACTCATGGCCAGCAGCCCGAAGATCACCCACGAGGTTGCCACATAGGCAAGGTAGGGGTCCATCGCTCCGTGACCTGCAATCACCATCACAACCAGCGCAAGGGGAAGCGAGTATTTAAAGGACTTGTATAGATTTTCAAATGTCATCTTCAGCCCCTTACAACTTGAAACGCCAGCGCGAGGAAATGCCGAGGGGATAGAACCGCAGCAACAGAAGTGTCAGGGCAAAAAAGAAAATGTCCCCGGCCACGGATGTCATGAAGCTGGAGATCACACTTGCCCCCCCGCCCATACCGATCGCTGAAAGCGCACTCCCCGCCAGCGTGACAGGCCCAGCCACCACAACAATCAGGAAAGATTTGATCACGAACGCAAACCCCATGGAGGGCGTCGCGGGCACAATGGGCAACAGGACAGCGCCCGCAAAACCCGCCAGACCGCACCCGATTGCGAAGGTCAAAGTATTTGTATTGGAAGAATTGATGCCGATCGCCCGCGCCATATGCGGCACCTGAATGGCCGCACGGGCCTTCATGCCATAGACGGACTTCGTCAACAGGTAATAGACACCGATCAACATTGACGCCGCGACAACGATCATCAGAAGGGGATACACAGCGAGGCTGTATTCCCCGATGGCAATACTCATCTGGGGCATGCCGATCCCCGGCGAAACGGTTCCGAATATAATGACGGCACACTGATACAACGCCAGGCTCAAGCCCCAAGTTGCCAGCATGGTGTCGAACATGCGTCCATAAAGCCGGCGAATGATCAATATCTCTACCAGCGCCCCGAATATCATGGTCAGAAGAACAGCAATCGGGATCGACAGAATAAACGGCACGCCCTGCTGGGTTGCCGTAAGCGCTGCATACGCCCCGAACATGATGAATTCCCCGTGGGCAAGATTGATCACCCCCATCAATCCGAACACAACGGCCAAGCCGATAGTTGCGATTAGCAAAATAGATGCGCTGGAGAGAGAGGAGAGGAGAACCGCGAATAAATAGTCCATTACCTTAACTTTCCGTATTTCAAGGATCGGCGGGCCGAACAGTCCCCTGTCGGCCCGCCCCGGTACAGTCACTCAGTTTTATTGACCCGGTACGTAGTGACCGGCCTGACCCGGGTTCGCCACCAAATCACAGGTTTCATTCTCGAAAACGGCTGGAACAGATTTATAGGTCTCAATAATATTGAACCCGTGAGAGGTGTTCCCCTCTGCGATATAGATATTCTGGTTCAGGTGGTGGGACTTTGGATCGATACTGACCTTTCCGTTTGGTGCATCAAAGCTGATGCCCTTTTCCAAACCTTCGATCACCTTGTCATTGTCGACAGAACCGACCTTGTTTGCGGCAATCGCCCACAAATGGACCGCATTCCAGACATCAACCGCGCCCGAGACAATGGGAACCTCGGACCCGAATTTGGCGTGCCATTTCTGCACGAATTCCTCATTTTCCGGGTTTTCCACCTGCATGAAATAGCCCTGATTGGCGATGATGCCCTTCCCGGCTTCCGGTGAAACAACAACCTGCTGGTTCCCTGAACCATAGTTTGTCGAGACGATACCAATGGAGTCCTTCAACCCAGCGGCTGCGAACTGCTCAAGAAAACCTGTTTGGTTCGCCCCTACAGGCAAGGCCACCACGAAATCGGGTTTTGCCGCCTGAATTTTTTGCAGGATGGGCGCATAGTCCGTCACGGTCAGCGCCAGGAAATCCTCCCCAACCACTTCGCCGCCGTTGGCTTTTGCAAATTCATGAATCCAGTGGGCCGAGATGGTTCCGAAATTATAATCCGGGGCCATGATATAGATCTTCGGCCCATATTTTTTCAGGCCCCACGTGATCAGCTTCGACATTTGCTGGGACGCGGATGAACCCGTTACAAATGTCTGCTTGTCACATGCCCCCCCTTCATAGAGAGAGGAATAGAAATAAGGCACCTTGGCCTTCCGGACGATGGGACGGATTGCCTCGCGGGAGGAACTTGTCAATCCGGCGAACAGAACATCAATCTTGTCTCGCAGAATGGCTGTGTTGGTATATTGCGTATATTTGCTAAGCTCGGACTGGGCATCATAGGTCACAACCTCGACAGGTTTGCCCAACACACCGCCTTTTGCGTTGATCTCCTCAACGGCCAACTGCAAGGCGTTGTTCTGCTGAATACCATAAATATTGAGACCGCCCGTCAAATCGAAGATGGCTCCGATTTTGGCATCAGCAAAGGCAGTCCCGGATGCCAAAGCTGTCAACAGCGCGGCTACGCTGACCCTTTTGATAGATGACTTGATCATGATCGCCCTTTCTTTAGAGGACGTATCTGGCATATGGAAATTGAACAAAAAAAACGACATACCTGTTCACCATCCAGTGCCAGCTACGTCGCTTTCAAATTTTCCACGCCCATATGCGTATCCCTATTAAGGACACGCAAAAAAGGACTGTCAATTACTTTTTTCTAATAATAATATTTACTGAAGGTCAAACCGAAATTTTTTCACGACGTGCGATCCAAATTCCCTATTCGTCCCTCACTTCCTCTATCTCCACTCCTGATTGCTGACGCTCTCCTGCAGGGGTTCTGAAGGCGCGATAGCCCAAATATTGAGCGCCGATCCATCCGAGATAGATAATTTCCTCGACTGCAATCATTGTGAGCACATTCCAGCCGATCCCAAGCGGTCCACTTGCCAGCCCCCACTCGTGCCCCCAATAATCCTCCGGGGGAGTAGAGGAATACCCTTGCCACATTCCGCCAACAAGAAACGTGGACCCCACCGCTCCGGGCAGGCCATAAAGCAGATTTACCGGCCCCGTTTCCAGACGATTTCTAATCTCTTCACTTTCCCCCGCCCAAATTGGAAGCGGGGCAGCAGCGCCACGCTGACGGCGACTGACCATGTAAAGAAATTCACCCAGCGCCAATGCGGGATAAACAGTCGAAGGCGCCTGATTTCCAAGCCCAGCATAGGATACAAGAGCCACAAGGGCCTGCGTCATCGCCTTGTACAAGATCATCAGTTGAACCTGACTTGCGCCATTCAGGTTATACGTCGGCAGTCCGGCAAGAACATCGGCCCCCTCATCCCCCGGCCCGGCGACAAGCGGTGAAAAGGGAAATCCGGTCCCCATGGCGATCGCCATATTTGCCGGAATTGTCGCGATATGCAGGATCCGTTCAATCTGGGGGGTTCCAGCGCCGCTCGCTTTTAGAGCTTCGCGCAGGATATGGCCGAGCAAAAAGCCACTATAATGCCCTTGGGCAATGTTCAATTGCCGCAACCATCGAGGAGCAATGGTTGCCTCCTCGCGGTTTCTCTGGCAGCCATAGACCATTGTGACGGCGAAGAAAATAGCGGCCGCAATGATAAACCAGAGTTGATATGGAGGCGTTTCCGCCTCCATAGTTTCCCATTCCGACGGGGAAATTGTCAGATCCGGGACGACTGACTGCATTTCCGTCAGCAGTGCGTCCCAGTCAGTTTCATTCCTCATCTTTCTTACTTTCCGCTTTTTGCAGCAGAATGTCCGGATTGCGCGATGATTGCTTTTACAGCCGCCAGAGCTTCATCCCGCTTTCTGGGATTAAACGCTTCATCATATTTGATGTAATCCCGCGCAAAATTGAACCCATCCCTCAGGCCTGCCGTCAGATCATATCTGTCAGACCTTTCCAGAATTCGGAGCGTGGCATCAATCGCGCTTCTGAAGGCAGGTTCGACCCAGCCTGCATCCACATGATAGGATTCACCGGCAAGGAACAGCCCGGACTGAGCCCCGAACCGCTGATTATACGACATCGGCATGCGGGTGCTTTCCCATGTATTCTGATCATAAAGGCACGCCGCGCCCTTATAGGTTTTTTGTGTCTCCCAATGGTGGACCCAGCCTTTAAAATTGCCATGTTCATCGGATTTGACGAACTCCGATATGGTTGCCACACTCCCATCCTTCTTGCGGAGATTCGAGCATGTTGCCAACATCCGATCGGCTTCCTCAACGGCCATATTGATCAGTTCCTGATCCTCATAGCAAACAAGTTTGGTTGCATCCCGCCACCAGGTATAGCTGATCAGCAACGTCCCGGTCTGCTCGTCTCCGCCTTGGTCAACCTTGACACCATAGATGTCGTGCAGGAATGAATCGCTGGAAATACATTGAGGGATCAGACAGTCTTCATCTTCCCAATACGGCTTCTTCAGTTCGACAAAAACCTTACAGCAGGGTTCCCAATGGGCCTGGGAAAGATGCGCTTCCAATGCGGCGGGCCATTCTGTTTTCTCATCGAACCCTTCCACCCGAACTTCAGTGCCAATCTGATGGCTTGGAACCGTCACAATAACTGCATCATAGCCCACGGCATGTTCACGTGTTCCGCCGCCATCAAGGCGCATTCCGTCGATAGGCCCAAAGATACCGGTGCGCAAATATTCCCGAGCCCCTGCCGCAGCCCCTGATTTCACGCGCAGGAAGATCTTGTCTCCCACCTTGCGGATTTCAGAGACCGGAGAGTTCAGGAATAAATGGCTTGGATCATGTATATCGAGGAACTTTTCATAGAGGGATACGTCTTCTTTGGAGCCATCCAACCCCTGAAACAGGATACAATCCGTAATTGTCGAGGTTCCCAGATATTTGGGGCTCGGGATCACGTTGCCGCTACTATCTCTCAAGGTTTCTCCGAAACCACGTCCGGGATTGTATTCATTGTCCTCGAACAGGCCTTCAATAACCTGCAGGTCTGTTCCAAACCCGCCAACAAAAGTCCGCATTACATACAGAAAGCTCAGGTTAAAGAAAGACCCCCATCCCCCATCTCCGGCGCCAACCACATAGAAGATACGCGCCTCTTCTTCTGTCATTCCAAGCCCGCCCCAATAGCATGGATTTTTATCGCTTGCTTTAGCGGGCTTCATAAGAACCACATCCCGAAATGTATATTGGTAGTAGTTGCTGACAATCCCCCGCCACATGGTGAGCCAGTCCTCCGTTCCGTAATACTGGCTTACAAACTTGTTGACCTTGTCTTTGAAGGCCTCCCATTTCTTTTTGACATCTTTGATTTTCCTTGAATCAGGAGCGGCGGTCCCTTTTTTCCAGATCAACATCTCTGGATCATGCCCTTCATCTGAAAAATGTCCTTTGCCCCGCTCATAGTAGACACCGGTATCCGCCACATCAGAGCCAGGATTTGGAAACTCTCCGGTTGATATCTTGTATTTGTTCAAATAGTGAGAAAGCAGCGAGCAACCGCTATAAACTTGCAACTGACGTTTTTCTTTCGACGTTTCTTTTTTCTGATCGTCAGGAATGAAAGGCGGCATCCGCATGGCACCGGCTTCTTGCGTCGTGAACTGCCCCGCTCCGAGTGTTTTTGTCCAGAACCGCCCGCCATAACGATCACTGGCTTCAAACAAATCAACATTGACACCACTGCGCACCAGTTCATGCGCTGCCGTCAACCCGGCCGCACCGGCGCCGATAATCGCAACTCGAAGAGGTTCTTCTCCCCCCTTCAACTTACCGAGGCTCTCCTCAGTCCCAGCCATTAATTTCCGATAGTTGAAATTCAAATCCAGCGGCCCCGGAAAACTTGCACACCACTTATTCGTCATATTCACGTTCCTTCAAACAAAGCGGTCAGGGTGGATGCCCTGACCTGGTCGCAAAAATGACGTGAATTCAGCGATACTGTGAATATGAGTAGAGCGTTATGGTTGAGAGAAACGGCCCAGACGCCTGACTTCCGATCCAGAGTTGAAGAAAATTGGGTTACCGCCCTCCCTTCCTTGCATCCAAAACAACAAAAACCCGCCAAAAGGCGGGGCCTGGTGTTCGAGTTGCGACGAAGAGGGCCTGTGTTTACGGACTTGTCCGCTAAAGGGGGCTCATTTTTGGACGTTACGGACAATCAGGTCGACAACAGACTGTCTTAACGAACTCTGATTTTCAGTGGAAAAAAGCTGATCCCCGAAAATCATGGAGAAGGTCACCCGGTTGGAGACGTTGAAAAAACTGAGGGCGCTGATCTGCCAGTGAATTTCCAGCGGAGAGATGCCGCTTCGAAACTCCCCAAGTTCCACGCCTCTCGCATAGAGCCGTTCAAGCTCTTTAATCGCTGTAATGTTCAAGTCGCGAATAATATCGGATTGCTGCAAATAGGCGCCATGATGGATGTTTTCAATCATCACCAGGCGAATAAAATCAGGGTGACGACTGTGATGCTCAAAGGTAAAGGCGACCAGCTTTCTCAAGGCATCCGTTGGCGGCATGTGATCCAGCAATCACCGAACGCAAATACCATACAGGAAACTATCAACAACCGAGGCAACCCGCGCTGCGATTTCCGTCTCGCTGGGGGACGCCTTCAGGCCAAGGGCAACCTGCATATGAAAATTGTCCCGCAACATGCCCATGAAATTTTCAGCGGCCAGTTGGCAATCTGTGATCCTGACCTCCCCCCTGCTTCTGGCATTTTCCAGCACCTTGACCAGACAGTCTGAAGACCTTCCCGGCCCCCGTTCATAAACCGCCCGCGCCAGTTCAGGAAACCTTGGGGCCTCTGCCATGACAATTCTCAGCACACCGATCAACGCAGGCGACATATAGACCTGCAATAATTTACAGCCAAAACTGCGGAGTATCTCGCCAAGGTCCCGGCTTTCAGTATCATCGATATTCAATCCACCGAGCGCGCTATCGGCGATTTCGGTGACAATCGCCGCAAACAAGCCTTCCTTGCTACCGAACTCCTGGTACACATTCCGTTTGGAGCCACCGACACGGGCAATAACGGCATCGACACTGGTTGCTGAATAGCCATGCTCAAAAAAGAGATCGGCAGCAGCGGCAATGATGGCGGCACGGCGATCGTTGGTAGCAGAATTCCGGGAGTTGGAAAGTTCAGACACGGTCAGTCTCCATTTTTATGTTGACTGGTACGGTACCGTACCGTACCATTTTTGTCAAATGACAATATCCACCAACAAGATTTGAAACGATGCGAAATTTTCTCAAAGTCTTCATCCTGTCAGGTCTCGCCGGCCTGATCGCGTTCCTCCTGTTTTCAGGGTGGCACTGGTGGCAATCCGGTCGCTTCGAACAGGCCACTGACAATGCGTATTTTCAATCGGACATCACGTCCCTTGCGTCCAAGATTTCCGGTTACATTGTTGAGGTTGCCGTTCAGGACAACCAGTCCGTCCAGTCTGGTGACATCCTGTTTCGCATTGACGATCGCGATTACAAGGCGCGCCTTTCCAAAGCAGAAGCAAATGTGTCCGCCGCCATGGCCGCCCTCACCAACATTGATGCAGAACGCGGCTTGCAGGACGCGATCATCCTTCAGGCAGAGGCCAAACTGGCATCCGCCCATGCGGCACGAAATCTTGCACAGCAGAATTTCGAACGATACCAAAGCCTTGCCCGCACGAAAGCCGCCAGCAAAGCACAATTTGACAAGGCGAAAGCCACACGGGATCAGGCCGACGCTGCGGTAAAGGCCGCGAGAGAGGCCCTCAACGCGACAAGAAAGAAGCTTCAGGTCCTTGCCGCCATGCAGGAAGCGGCAGACGCAACGCTGAAACAGGCAAAGGCAAGCCGTGAACTTGCCCGGCTGGATCTGGACAATACGATTGTGCGCGCGCCGGTGAGCGGCATTGTCGGAAATCGCCAGCTACGTGTCGGCCGCCTTGTCGCACCGGGAACCTCCTTGCTGGATATCGTTCCCACCGACCCGATCTGGGTGATTGCCAACTTCAAGGAAGTTCAACTGGAACATATCCAAGCCGGTCAGGAAGCAAGGATCCAGGTCGACGGATACCCTGAATTAGAGCTTAATGGTACCGTTGCAAGCCTGTCCCCCGGTACAGGCTCCGCCTTCAGCCTGATCCCCGCAGACAATGCGACCGGAAATTTTGTCCGTGTTGTCCAAAGGGTCCCGGTCAAAATCCAACTGGCCGAAAATCCGTTGCCTGGTCGTCTGGTGCCGGGGCTGTCCGCCCGGGTTACCATCAAAATTGCCGAGAACCGGGAATGACCGACGTCCCTGCATCTTTTCCCGCCGCCTCCTTGAAAGAGCGACATCGGTCAAGCCTGAACACGCGGGTGCTTTTGGTCGCTGGCATCCTTCTTGCCGTTTTTGCCGAGACCATTACCGCCACAACCCTGTCCATTGCGCGTCTGGATATGCCCGGCGACCTTGCGGCAACATCCGACGAATACGCCCGCCTCAATATGGGGTATCTGGCGACCAAGATGATTTTCTTTCTCGTCACGCCATGGCTGATGAACCGCTTTTCCGCCAAAATCTGCCTGCGGTCTGCGACAGGCATGATGACCCTAACATGCGGCCTTGCCGCCCTCACCCCAAACCTTGATATTCAGGTCCTCCTGCGCATCTTTCAGGGCATGGCCGGGGGCATCATACTGGTTGGCGGACAAACCGTCTTGCTCAAGATGTTTCACAAATCAGGACAACCGGCCATACAAGCCGTCTTCGCCATGGCCGCCGTTGTCAGTCCGACCGCCCTCGCCCCTTCCCTGCAAGGATGGCTCGTGGACACTCTTTCCTGGAGTTGGGTCTTTCTGTTCCTCGTCCCGCTCGGCCTTGTGGCCCTGTTCCTGCTTGCGGTTTCAGAAATCGACGATGACACCGGGGCAACGGGATCAGGTGTTGATTGGGTTGGTATATCCGCGGCCTCGGTCTTCCTTGTCTGCTTGACCTATATTCTCACTCGGGGGCATCGCTGGGACTGGCTGGACGCCCCTCACGTTCTGCACCTCACCTTTCTTGGTGTCGCGTCGTTCGCTCTCTTTGTAATTCACCAGATCCGTTCGCAGAATAGCAACGCCCTGATCAATCTGGAGGTTTTTAGAAGCCCGGACTTTACCTTTGGTTTTCTGGCAAGTTTTGTGGCCGGCTTCGCCTTGTTTGGAAGCGCCTTTGCGATCCCATCCTTCGCCCTGTCTGTCCTGAAAATGACGGCGACGGAGGCGGGCCTTCTCCTGCTGCCAAGCTCCATCACCTTTGTAATCGGCCTGTTCCTGACCGCCTTCGCTGTCAGATGGGCCAAACTGCCGCCGCCGATAACCGTCCCGTTCGGCATCCTGATTTTCATGAGCGCCATGTGGCTCTTGTCTGGCGCCAACGGCGAAAGCGGAACCCATGATCTGCTGTCTGCCATTTTGCTGCGAGGATTGGGCCTCGGGTTCTTGTTCCTCTCCATAACCCTGACGACACTGGTCGGGTTACAAAGCCAAATAGCCGCCTATGGTGTCGGCCTGTTCAATCTTGGCAGGCAGATCGGCGGGCTTTTCGGCGTCGCCTTCCTTGAAACGCTTCTTCACAATCAAACCATGCTCAACAAGAGCATCCTCGGCGCCCATATCGCCTCTGGCCGGGCCTCCGTTTCCGAACAGCTGCAATCCCTGACCGCCCTGTTGGCTGGCCGCGGCCTTGAACAGACAGCCGCCATGCAAACCGCGATTACAACACTGGGTCAGAAGGTCGGGTATCAAGCCTCGGTCATCGCCTACGATACCGCCTTCCAGAGCATCACGGTATCTCTCCTCATCGCCGCCCCCCTGCTGGTCGCCTCTAAAATTGTCATTTCCAAAACCATGCCCCCTTACCCTCCAGACGAACCCAGCAGATAAAAAGGCGACAGGGCTCCCTCCCCCTCAAGAGACAGGTTCTGCCAGAGGCGCGTACCCTATTGCTTTTTCCGGAGGAGTGAAGAGACGGATTGGTGATTGACTTCCTGTTGTTCCATATATAGAACGTTCTTTATATGGAACATAAGGCGCCTTCTATGGATAAACTGAACGTCAACAAGTTGGGGCAGCATATACAGAAACTCCGCCAGGACCGTGATATGTCCCTTTCGCAACTGGCACAGACGGCCGGGATCGCAAAGTCCAATCTATCACGCATAGAGCAAGGGAATGGCAACCCAACGGTTGACACCATCTGGCGGCTGGCCATTCAGTTGAACGTCCCCTTTAGCGCCTTAATTCATCCCATCAGCGGCTCAATCGAAGAGAGAGACATCGAAATCCGCCTCATTGATCACGGGACAGACAATCCACCCGTGGATATTTATTGGATGTCCTGCGCCCCTCGAACAGAACACAAGGCTGAAGGCCACTCTTGCGGGACAACAGAAACGGTCTCTGTCATCAGTGGTCATCTGGAAGTGGGCGCATTGGATGACGCCAAGCTTTTGTCAGCCGGTGAAGCCCATACTTTCCATGCGGATCAGCCTCATGTTTATCGTAGCGGTGAAAACGGGGCGACAGTGATGATGACGATTGTTTATCCCAAGGATAAGGCCTGACCATGAGCCTATCACGCACCCCCTTCCTGCGGGGAATCTATGACGCCCTTCCCCTCCTTGGTGGATATATCCCTGTCGCCATTTCTTTCGGTTTGATTTCCACACAGTCAGGCTTTGATGTGCTGGAAACCATCCTGATTTCCATTTTTATTTATGCCGGGGCGTCACAGTTCCTGTTTGTCGCCATGATGAGTGCAGGCACGCCTCTTTGGCTGGTTATCGCCATGACCTTACTTATCAATGCGCGCCATGTCGTCTATGCACCCAATATCGCTATTTACCTGCCCCAAAGCCGTTGGTGGCCCTGGTTGATGCATGGGCTAACGGATCAAATCTTTGCCCTGTCGCTCACAAGCCTGCCCCGAATGCCCGAAAATGCCCGAATGGGCTGGTATACGGGAGCCGCCCTCCTTGCCTGGCTAAGCTGGATCTTTGGTACAGCCCTCGGGGCGGTCGCAGGTGAAGAATTGACAGCACGCTGGCCGCTGCTGGGAGAAGTCATGCCATTTGCACTCCCTGCCCTTTTCCTCGTCCTCATTGCGCCGCTTTTTACATCCCGGATATGGATCATTACCCTTGGTGCCACGACTATTCTGGCATTTCTGCTCAAACTGTTTGGGTACTTAAATGCTGCCATTCCTCTCGCTGCGGTAAGCGGGGCAATTATCTACTATCTCATACAAAGGCAGGACGAACAGAATGCCAAATGATTTATGGATTGCGTTGATCATCTCTGCCGTTGGCACGTTGTTAATGCGCCTCTTGCCGCTAATCTGGATGCAGCGTCATCTTGCCCGGCGCAAATCCCAAGAGGCCGCCGCGGAAATGCCGACATGGCTCAGTGTATTTGGACCACTCATGATTGCTGCCATGTTCGGCGTTTCTCTGGTCCCCTCTTCAATGACCCCGGAGGCCTGGATCGCAACGGCCATAGGTTCGCTTTCAACCCTCACTGTATGGTGGTTTAAGCGATCTCTGGGTTGGCCCGTTTTCGCCGGTGTGGTCGCGTATGGTTTTGTAACCCTCGCGTCCTGAAGACAAGGCTGAAACGGGATGCTTTTTCCGCAACGTCCCTGCTGCCCACAGAAAACCGAAAACCCACCCTCCGGAGTGACTTCAAAGGTATGGCACCTCTTGCCATACCTCCCCGGCCACACCTGAACTGATCAAATTGGGAAATGCAGCGGACCATCCTGAATGGTCAGCCAGCGAAGTTCAGTAAATTGATCAATTCCGGCTTTCCCTCCAAACCGGCCATAACCAGACTCCTTCATTCCCCCAAAGGGCATCTGTGCCTCATCATGCACAGTGGGGCCGTTAATGTGACAAATACCGCTTTCAATGCGCTGCGCCACGGACATGGCGCGCATGGTATTTTGCCCAAAGACGGAAGCGGACAGTCCATATTCCGTATCATTTGCAATACGAACGGCCTCATCAACGCTACCCGCCCGATAGATACACGCCACCGGCCCAAAAGTTTCCTCACGATAGATCCTCATGGAAGGCGACACCCGATCCAGCAAGGTTGCCCCAATAATGGTTCCATCAACGACACCGCCGGCAAGAACAACGGCCCCCTTGTCCACCGCATCACTGATCAACTCCTGAATCCTTTGAGCGGCAGTCTTGTCAACCACCGATCCAAGAGGCGTTTTTCCCTCTCGTGGATCGCCAGCCTTCAAGGTTCGAACCTTGTCAGTTAATTTTTCCACAAACGGATCAGCAACAGCTTCATCCACGATCACCCGCTCAGTGGACATACAAATCTGACCCTGATTCATATAGGCGCCAAAAGCAACTGCAGCGACAGCATGATCGAGGTCGGCATCGTCCAGAATGACCGCCGGCGCCTTCCCTCCAAGCTCCAGCAGCGCAGGTTTCAGATGCCGTCCTGCAGTTTCCGCCACAAGTTTTCCAACCCGGGTTGAACCGGTAAAATTGATCCGCCGAACAGCCCGGTGGGCAATCAATGCCTCTACGATTTCGGAAGCCGTTTCCGGAGCGTTGGAAATCCCGTTCAAGACACCCTTGGGAAGCCCGCCTTCCGTCAACGCTTCAAGGATCTGCATATGAGTGTTGGGACAGATTTCAGAGGTTTTCATCACCACACTATTCCCGCAGGCAAGCGGCATGGCAATCGACCTTACCCCAAGAATAACCGGGGCATTCCACGGGGCGATGGAGAGAACCACTCCCACAGGCTGGCGAACCGCCATGGCAAGGCTACCCGGCCGGTTTGATGGAATAAGCTCTCCGGATATCTGGGTTGTCATGGAAGCCGCCTCAACCAGCATATCCGATGCCAGTCCAACGTTAAACATGGCCCAGGCGGTGGTTGCACCAATTTCATCCGCCATTGCCTCGACAATCCGGTCCGCTCTCGATTTCAACGCTTCCGCCGCATTCAGCAAGACTTCCCGGCGCCCTTTTGGCGAGGTTTTAGCCCATTCGGGAAAGGCCATGGCTGCCGCATCGGCTGCTTTCAACGCATCATCGACCGTTGCTGCCGCTGCCCGGGTTGCAACCTCGCCTGTGATCGGGTTTTGACGATCAAAAAACGCACCGCCAGCGGCTTCCTGAGTGGAGCCATTAATTAAAAGACCAACGTTATTCATGATTTTTTCCTGACTAGATTTAAGCGGAGGTTCCAAGATAGGCTTCTTGCAGATTTGGATCAGAGAGAAGGTCTTCAGCGCGGCCCTCTCCAATAATACGCCCTGTTTCCATGATATAGCCCCGGTCTGCGATCCCAAGGCTCGCCTGAACATTTTGCTCAACAATCAACATGGAAACCCCGGACGCACGAATTGATTTCAGCGTTTCAAACAACTCGCCAACAACGATCGGGGCCAGCCCCAAACTCGGCTCATCCAGCATCAACAGCTTTGGCGCCGACATCAATGCACGGGCGATGGCAACCATCTGCTGCTCGCCCCCCGACATGGTTCCGACCAACTGTCTTGCCCGCACTCTCAGTTTGGGAAACAGGTCAAGCACATAGTCTCTATTCTCTTTTTCCCGAGGGCGTCCATTTCGCGTATTGGCGCCAAGCAACAGGTTGTCTTCCACCGACAACGCGGGAAACAACCCCCTCCCCTCCGGCACCAGGGACAAGCCAAGGTCCACCCTCTTGTGAGCCGGCATCTTTGCAATATCGTCCCCAACAAAGGTTATCCGCGCGGCATCGGAATACCGTTCCAATCCGGCCAGCGCCTTCAGAAGCGAGCTTTTCCCTGCCCCATTTGCGCCGAGGATCACAACAGTTTCGCCTTCGGCCAGTTGAAACGACACCTTATCCAACGCCAGATGTTTTCCGTAACTCAAGGATAAATCCGAAAGACTAAGCATGGTGCGGCGCTCCCAGATAGGCTTCGATGACATCCTGTTGCTGCAGCACGTCACCAGTCAGTCCATCAGCAATTTTCTCCCCAGCATTCATGACAATGCAACGCGGGCAAAGTTCGCGGATGGCGCTCATGATATGTTCCACAATCAGGATGCTGGCGCCCGCATCGCGGATCGATTTAATCAGCTTGATACCCTCCTGAAGTTCTTCCGGGGTCAAGCCTGACAGCCATTCATCCAACAACAGGAGATGCGGATCCGCCGCAAGCGCCCGCGCAAGCTCCAACCGCTTGCTGTCGATGTAGGTCAGGGTTGCGGCTGGCTGCTTTGCTTTATCGGCAAGACCGACCTGATGCAGTTTTTCCATGGCTTTGCCCTCTGCCTCTGCTCCCCACATTCGGGACGAACCAAAGGCGAGCCCGCAAATGGTATTTTCCAGCACCGTCATGGTCGGCAGAACCTTCACCAACTGAAAAGTCCTTGCAATTCCCTGCTTTGAGATTTGATCCGGTCGCAAGTTCTGGATCGGGTGACCTTCAAAATTGATCTGACCGGAAGTCGCCCGATGGGCTCCCGAAATCATATTCAGCAATGTGGTCTTTCCCGATCCATTGGGCCCGAGTAAACCAACAACCTCCCCGAAGGAGAGAGTGAAACTCACCCCCCTCACCGCCGTCAGGCCGCCGAAGCGCTTTGTCAGGTCCTCTGTTTGCAACAGCACAGTCATTTTGCAGCGCCCCCCAGACGGAAACGATCGACAAACTCCAGAACGCCTTTGGGCAGCAGGAATACGATCAGGATAAAGACCCCACCCAGCAGAATGGAATAATGGTTCGGGAAGTTGGCAGACAACCACTCAAACAACAGGAACAGCGGAATAACGCCGCATATGGGTCCCAGCAAGCGATGTGGCCCACCCAGCAATGCCATGATGACAGTCAAGAAGGACACTGTGGGGTTAAACACGATACTGGGCTCAATATACACCCAGCGGGGGGCCTGAATTGCCCCCACCAATGTCATGAGAGACGCGCTGATTGCAAAAAGAAGCAACTTGGTTCTGGTGATATTGATCCCCACATGGGAGGCGACATCCTCATCCTCACCAATCACCCGAAGCGCCATACCGGTACGACTATTCCGGATCCACCAGGCAATTGCAAAGGTAACCCCGGCCAGAACCAGCAACATCCAGTAAATATGCCGGGCTTCAAACGGCAGGAAGATATAGCGCCCCAAGGTGCCGCTGACATTCACTTCGTACCAGGTGATCAGCTGGCGAACCAGCTCCGCAAGACCAAAGGAGAAGATAACGAAGTAAACACCCGCAAGCCGCAAGGTCGCAATACCAACGGCCAAAGACATCACGAGGCCTGTTCCAACAGCAATCAGAAGGATCAGCGGATAGGCCAGATCCTCGTTAAGGACCGCGACCACATAAGCGCCCACACCATAGAATGCGACCGTCGCCAGAGAAATATACCGGGTCGGCCCTGAAAAAAGGGACCACGCCTGTGCCAGAATGGCGTAGCTGACAATCCCGATCATCAATCCGAGGCCATAATCCTCGAAAACGAGGGGGGCGAACGCCAGCAGCCCGAGCAGCCCGCCGAAAAGGCCAAACTTCTTACTCATATGCATTCAACTCACGCTTTTTCCGAACAACCCTTGCGGTCGCCATAACAAAAGAACCAGAAAAATCAGATAGGTGGATGCCAGCGTCAGTCCCGGATCCAGATAGGCAGAGACAAAAGCCTCGACCAGACCAAGAATGAGCCCCGCTATCAGCGCCCCCAGAAAATTGCCGACGCCGCCCATGATCACCACAATCAAGGCCTTCATGGTAAAAACAACGCCCGCCGTTGCTGTGAATGTCTGGAACATGGAAATGACAACACCTGCTTGCGCTGCCAACATGCCCCCAAAAGCAAAGGCAAGCTGCGCCACGCGGTCCACATTGATCGCAACCAGCGGGGCGTTGTCTGGCCTGTGTGCCACGGCCCGCAAAATCAGCCCCCATCGAGTAAACCGGATCAAAAGAAAAAGGCCAATCCCCAGAACAGTTGCCAGACCGAAAGCCAGAACCTGATTGGCTGCAATCGTCACACCAAACAGATCCACAGCGACATTCAGATAGCTGTAGCTTTGAAAATCCGCCCCAAATATGACGAGGAGTATTCCCTGAATTAAAAACAGCAGCCCAAACGTCACCAGAATGGAGTCAATCTCCAGATTTCCGCCTTTCCGGGACCGTTTGACCAATGGTGCCATCAAAACAGAATACACCGCGTAGGAAATGACAAAAGCAGCTGGCCCGACCAGCAAGAGACTGAGCAACGGGTCAAGACCCAGTGTCGACACCAGAACGAAGGTCGCAAAAGCAGCGACAATCACAAATTCCCCATAGGCCAGGTTCATAATGCGGGAGACGCCATACTGCATGGTCAGCCCAAGCGCGGCCAAAGCGTAGGTTCCCCCCAGAACCAACCCGATAACGAGAGAGGTTGTCAGCATGTTTTGCGACCTTTACGAACTGATAGGCTTACTGAGACCATTCCGGCTTGGGAATGACAACGGATGAGGCCCCGTCCCGCGAATTCGGGGAGACCGCGGCAAAAGAACCGTCTTGCCACTGCCCCGTCCACCAAAGCTTACGAAGCTGGTTATCCTCCAGTTTGATCTTTCCAAGGATCGTATCAAACTCACCCGTAGAAATTTCCTTGGCAACCGCGTCCCGGTCCAGTCCAACCCGCTCAATCGCCTGCTGCAAGGTTTGGAGGCTGGCATATGTCACACTGCTCGCCCAGAAATCAGGTGAATTTGTTGTCGCGGCCGTATGCCGGGCTGCATAGTCCTTGAAATCCTGACTGTTGGGATCGACCCCGCCAAGGCTCATCACACCGGCCACGTCAGGCCCCATAATTTTTGTAAACACGGGGAAGCCCACCCCGACCCCAAGATACATAACCTTTGGATTGAACCCCAAAACCTTCGACTGCTTGGCCATTCCGAAAGTTCCGGGAGGATATGAGAACGCAACAAAGGTATCTGCGCCTGACGTTTTCGCTTCCGTCAGGAGAGAGTTAAAATCTTTCGTCCCAAGCGGATAGGTCTTGTCGAACACCAGCTCCAACCCTGCTTCCTTGAAGGCCGGACGCGCCGATTTGATCAAATCAATGCCAAAACCATCGGCAACCGAAACAACGGCAACCTTGTTATTGATCTGGCCTGACTTATGCGCCGACCCCAGAATTTCAGCGAGGGCCTTCGAATAGTCACTTCCGCCCCCCAGAAACCAGAAGCTTTTTTTCCATCGCTGCACGAATTTTGGCGCCATATCCGTCACAGCCGTAACGGCCAATTGCGGATACCCAAATTTATCCATCAGCGGCGCAATCGCCAAATTAAAGCCCGTGCCCCAGGGCGGCAAAATGAAGTCTACCTTATCCTGCACCGCCAGACGTTCGACAGCGCGCACGGCTTCTTCGGAGGAGGATCGATCGTCATACTCAATCACCTCAATCATTCGGCGGCTGCCATCCGGAAGCTTCAGACCGCCTGCTTCGTTGACATCTTTCACCCACAACACGTAGTTGGGAATTGTCGTAATTCCGGTACCGGCAGAATTTGGGCCCGTTTTGGAAACCGCATATCCAATTCGGACAGTGTCTGCGCTTGCGATTGATTGTCCTGTGAATAAGCTTGTCGCTGCCGTCAAAGCAGCCACCGCGAACGCAGTTGTTCGCAGAACTCTCCTTCTATCTGTCATTTTTCCCTCCCAAAGTTGCCCGGTTCCAGCAAAGGCGCTGCCACGACATATCGTTTTTAGGTAATAAGAAGGGTAGAGAAGGAAGCACCCGTTACAAATAGACTAAATGAGGAAAAAATTGTACTTTTAAAGGATACAGGGAGGAATAACGAAGATGGGTTGCTTAAAATGACGGCACGGAACGCGCCCTCAACCCCTATTTGGGAAAATGTTGAAGCGGCAATCCTGCAAAGCAGCTTGACACAAACCGAGTACGTTCTGCGCGGGGGAAGATACCATCTGTTCCTGCTGCTCGCCGGAACGGCAACTCTCCTTATCGGAGACACGGACACCGACATTCAGGCTCCGGCTTTTGTGTGGGTGCCGCAGGGCGTCTCCTCCAAGGTTGGGATTAAAGCCGGAACACGAGGGATGGTTGTCAGCATCCCGGAACTCCAACTGGGTATCTCGCTCCCCTCCGGCTCACTCGGCGTTGATGTGAGAGCCGCGCTGGCGGCCCCGATTATCAGAAAGCCGGATCTCAAGACAACCGCCAGGCAACTCCAGATCCTGACTGACACGATCCATGAAGAACTCTATACCAATGCCCCGGCGACACAGGACATTGTCAGATATAACCTGACACTTCTTCTTATTCAGATCTGGCGAGCCAGTGCGACCGAGATACGGCACTCAACGGCTATTCCAAGATCCATCTTTCAGAACTTTGTTTCTCTGGTTGAGTTGCACTTGACCGACCACTGGACCGTTGCTGCTTATGCAGCCCATATCGGCGTGACCAAGGATCGCTTGACCTCGGCCGTTCAAAGGGCGACCGGGCGGTCCCCTCTCGCCGAGATCCACCGCAAGCTCCTACAGGAAGCGGAACTGCAGCTCCTGACCTCGCCTCAACAGATTTCGGAAATTGCCTATAAGCTGGGATTTAAGGACGCAGCCTACTTCAACCGCTTCTTTCGAAAGCATATGGGCCTTTCCCCCGGTCAA
>NZ_VNWN01000011.1 GCF_012720115.1 Sneathiella chinensis
TGCGTGCGGCTTACTGCGCTCAAATTTTTCTTTGGCCATTTCTTTTCTCCGTAATATCCGGCTTATTCAGCTTCGGTTACGCCAATTTCGCCAGAACTTCGTCAGAGACGTGTTGTGGCACTGGTTCATAGTGATCAAATACCATTGTGAATGTTGCGCGGCCCTGTGTCTGGGAGCGCAGGTTGTTCACGTAACCAAACATGTTGGCCAGCGGAACCATTGCATTCACAACTTGCGCGACACCGCGCTGTTCTGTTCCGGTAACCTGACCACGACGGCTGTTCAAGTCGCCCATCACGTCACCAATATATTCGTCAGGCGTTACGATCTCGACCTTCATCATCGGTTCGAGAAGACGCAGACCTGCCTTACGTGCCAGTTCGCGCATTGCGGCGCGGCCGGCGATTTCAAAGGCCATGACAGAGGAGTCAACGTCATGGTAGGCACCGTCGATCAGTTTCACGTCAACGTCGATCATCGGGAAGCCGGCGAGAACACCAGTTTCAACGATGTCTTTAACACCCTTTTCAACACCCGGGATGTATTCCTTCGGAACAGAACCACCGGTGATGCTGTCACCAAAGGTGAAACCTGCACCCGGCTCGCCCGGCTTCGCAACCAGCTTGATCCGGGCAAACTGACCAGAACCACCAGACTGCTTCTTGTGGGTGTAGTCCAGTTCGGCTTCGCTGGTGATGGATTCGCGGTAAGCAACCTGCGGCGCACCGACGTTTGCTTCAACCTTGAATTCACGCTTCATGCGGTCGACGATGATGTCCAGGTGAAGTTCGCCCATACCCTTAATGATGGTCTGGCCGCTTTCGTGGTCACTGGAAACGCGGAAAGAAGGATCTTCCTGAGCCAGACGGTTCAGGGCAACACCCATTTTTTCCTGGTCGCTCTTTGTCTTCGGCTCAACCGCAATCTCGATCACTGGTTCCGGGAACTCCATGCGTTCCAGAATAACCGGCTTGATGGAGTCGCAAAGGGTGTCACCTGTGGTCGTGTTTTTCAGACCGGCAATCGCGACAATGTCACCAGCACGGGCTTCTTTCACATCTTCACGGGAGTTCGCATGCATCTGCAGCATACGACCAACACGCTCGCGGTTGTCCTTAACGGAGTTCAGGGTCTGTGTACCGGTTTCAAGAACACCGGAATAGACACGAACGAACGTCAGTGAACCAACGAACGGGTCCGTCATGACCTTAAACGCCAAACCGGAGAACGGCTCATCATCAGACGGGTTCCGAACAACTTCCTTTTCGGTCTTCACGTCGATGCCTTCTGTGCCGCCAATGTCGGTCGGAGCAGGCATGAACGCAATGATCGCATCCAGAAGCGGCTGAACGCCCTTGTTCTTGAACGCTGTACCGGTCAGGACAGGAACGAAGTCACCGGCCAGGGTCCCTTTACGAATGCAGGAAATCAGCGTTTCCTCGCTCGGCTCTTCGCCTTCGAGATAGGCTTCCATGACAGCTTCGTCAGTTTCAACAGCGGTTTCAACCAGCTGCTCACGGAACTCAGCGGCCTTGTCAGCCAGATCGGCACGAATGTCACGGTACTCGAAAGAGGCGCCCATTTCTTCACCGGTCCAGACGATTTCCTTCATTTTCAGGAGATCGACAACACCTTCGAATTCAGCTTCGGAACCAATCGGCAGCTGGATCGGGAGCGGGTTCGCACCCAGACGCTCGCGGAACATGTCCAGGCAGCGGTAGAAGTTGGCACCGGTCCGGTCCATCTTGTTGACGAAGCACATGCGCGGAACGCGGTACTTGTCAGCCTGACGCCAAACAGTTTCAGACTGCGGCTCAACGCCCGCAACACCATCAAAGACAGCTACGGCACCATCGAGTACGCGCAGGGAACGTTCAACTTCAATGGTGAAGTCAACGTGACCCGGAGTATCAATGATGTTGATCCGGTGATCCTTCCAGAAACAAGTCGTAGCAGCAGAAGTAATTGTAATACCCCGCTCCTGCTCCTGCTCCATCCAGTCCATTGTTGCTGAACCTTCGTGTGTTTCACCAATCTTGTGAGAAACACCTGTGTAGAACAGGATACGTTCTGTCGTTGTTGTTTTACCGGCATCAATGTGGGCCATGATGCCGATGTTGCGATATCTTTCAATGGGCGTTGTGCGAGCCATGACGGAAATCCTATTTAACGCGTTTCAGCTTTTACCAGCGATAGTGAGCAAAGGCGCGGTTTGCCTCAGCCATCTTGTGAGTGTCTTCCCGCTTCTTCACGGCACCGCCGCGCTCGTTGGACGCGTCAAGCAGTTCACCTGAAAGACGACCAACCATGGTCAGTTCAGACCGGTTGCGGGCGCTTGCGATCAGCCAGCGGATTGCAAGGGCCTGCGCACGATCAGCGCGAACCTCAACAGGAACCTGATAAGTCGCACCACCAACACGGCGAGAGCGAACCTCAAGGTCTGGCTTAACCTTGTCCAATGCTTCGTGGAAAACTTCCAGCGGATCGTTGCCGGTCTTTTCCTGGATTACATCGAAAGCACCATAAACAATGCCTTCTGCTGTAGATTTTTTGCCGGAGAGCATGAGGGAGTTCATGAACTTGGTCAGAACCACATCACCAAACTTGGCGTCTGGCAAAACTTCGCGCTTCTCTGCTGCGTGACGACGTGACATCCGTTAATTCCTTACTTAGGCTTCTTCGCGCCGTACTTGGAACGGCGTTGACGGCGTGTAGAAATACCCTGGGTATCCAGAACACCGCGAACAATGTGATAACGAACACCCGGCAAGTCCTTTACACGACCGCCGCGAATCAGAACAACGGAGTGTTCCTGGAGGTTGTGGCCTTCACCCGGGATGTAACTTGTGACTTCGAAACCATTTGTCAGCCGAACACGGGCGACCTTACGCAGCGCGGAGTTCGGCTTTTTTGGTGTCGTTGTATAAACTCGTGTGCAAACGCCACGTTTCTGCGGGCATGCCTCCATAGCAGGCACCTTGTTCCGCGAAACCGGCATTTTGCGAGGTTTTCTAATCAGCTGATTAATAGTAGGCATTCTTGTTCCTATCCTATCGTTTCCGCAAATAGCACAGCCGCGCACAGTTGCGGCCCTGAGCGCGGTCGGGAATTTTTGCGTCCATCCCGAAGAGACTTAACACGCACGTCTATCTTCAAACACCTGACCACGTGCGGAAAACTGATAAAGTATCGGTTGTCAGGAGGCCGCAATATATGAGCGGGGCCTGCGTCAGTCAAGTATAAAAGCATATGCTCTTGAATCCGGGAAATATGAGGTTTTTTTGGCTTTTCGGCCCCGTGAAACCAGCCCGTGCACAGGCGCCCGCGCAATAATATTACGCGTTTTTCCGAGTCATCGGACCCTCCCCCCGAAAAACGAAAAACGGCGCCCTTTCGAGCGCCGTTTTCAATTCAGAAGATTCGAGATCCGGCCTTCCCCCGAGGAGAAAACCGGAATCGATTCCTGTTAGCTTTGATCTGCTGCAGCCTGTTCGCCCTCTTCCGAGGAGATCAGGTCGGCCGGGAAACCGGAGGCTTCCTGGATCTCGCGATCCCGCTGGGCGGCCAGACGCTTCAGACGGTTCATCTGTGCACCCGTACCCGCCGGGATCAGGCGACCCACGATGACGTTTTCCTTCAGACCAACAAGGGTGTCCTTCTTGCCCGCGACAGAGGCCTCGGTCAGAACCCGAGTGGTTTCCTGGAAGGACGCCGCAGAGATGAAGGAGTTGGTCTGCAGGCTTGCCTTGGTGATACCCAGCAGAATCGGGCTTCCTTCGGCCGGTTCCAGACCACGATCGACCAGCTTCTGGTTTTCACGCTCGAACTCTTCACGATCCACATGCTCGCCGATCAGGAAGGTGCTTTCGCCTGTCTTCTCGACTTCGATCTTCTGGAGCATCTGGCGGCAGATCACTTCAATATGCTTGTCGTTGATCTTCACGCCCTGCAGTCGGTAAACGTCCTGGATCTCGTTGATCAGGAAGTTGGCCAGTGCCTCGACGCCCAGAACCTTCAGGATGTCATGCGGCGCCGGGTTACCATCCAGCAGATAGTCGCCCACGCGGACAAAGTCGCCCTCGTTCACGGCAAGGTGCTTGCCCTTCGGAATGAGGTATTCGACCGTTTCCAGATTTTCATCTTCCGGACGGATGGAAACACGACGCTTGGACTTGTAGTCCTTGCCGAACTCCACATAGCCGTCGATCTCGGCGATGATGGCATGGTCCTTCGGACGACGCGCTTCGAACAGTTCCGCCACCCGCGGCAGACCACCGGTAATGTCCTTGGTCTTGGACCCTTCACGCGGAATACGCGCCAGAACGTCACCAGCCTGAACCTTCACACCATCCTCAACGGACAGGATCGCATCCACCGGCAGGAAGTAGCGGGCTTCATGGCCACTGGCCAGCGTCAGAAGCGTGCCTTCGTCATCGCGGAGGGTAATCCGCGGACGCAGGTCGCTGCCCTTCGGCTGCTGTTTCCAGTCAACAACGATCTTACGGGTAATCCCCGTCGCCTCGTCAACCTGTTCGGCCATGGAGACACCACCCACAAGGTCCTTGTAGTTGGCAACACCTTCCAGTTCCGTGATCACCGGTGTGGTGAACGGATCCCACTGTGCCAGCTTGGTGCCCTTCTCGACCTTCTGACCATCGTCCACCAGCAGGGTGGTACCATAGGTCAGGCGGTGACGGGCACGTTCACGGTTGTTGGCATCGACCAGAACCAGTTCGGAGTTCCGGCCCATGACGACCAGCAGACCCTTACTGTTCTGAACCACGTTGCGGTTATCGATCTTGATCGTACCGTCATGGGATGCCTCGACAGAGGAAACCTCGGCCACCTGCGCCGTACCACCAATGTGGAACGTCCGCATGGTGAGCTGCGTACCCGGCTCACCAATGGACTGGGCGGCAATAACACCGACAGCCTCACCGATGTTGACCGGAGTACCGCGGGCCAGATCACGACCATAACACTTGGCGCAGATACCGCCCTTGGTGTCACAGGTCAGAACGGACCGGATCAGGACCTGTTCCACGCCGCACTTCTCTGCCTGCAGGGAAGCGGCTTCGTCGAACATGTCGCCCTTGGCAACGATAACTTCGCCGGTGTTCGGATCGAGGACATCCTCGTTGGCGGTCCGGCCGAGAAGACGATCGCTGAGGGTCGCGATGATATCGCTGCCTTCAACCACTTCACGAACGGTCACACCGCGATCGGTTCCACAATCAACCTCAACAACCACACAATCCTGTGCAACGTCCACAAGACGACGGGTCAGGTAACCGGAGTTCGCAGTCTTCAACGCCGTATCCGCCAGACCCTTACGGGCACCGTGGGTGGAGTTAAAGTACTCAAGAACGCTCAGGCCTTCCTTGAAGTTGGAAATAATCGGGGTCTCGATGATTTCACCAGACGGTTTGGCCATCAGGCCGCGCATACCGGCAAGCTGTTTCATCTGCGCCGCAGAACCACGGGCACCGGAGTGGGCCATCATGTAGATGGAGTTAATCCCCTTCTGGCGACCATCATCGTCAAACTCAACCGCTTCAATCACCTTCATCATTTCGTCGGCGACCTTGTCGGTACATTGTGACCAGGCGTCAATGACCTTGTTGTACTTCTCGCCCTGTGTGATCAGGCCGTCATAGTACTGACGCTCATATTCTTCGGCCAACAGACGGGTATCTTCAACCAGTTTGTCCTTGGACGCCGGAATCTGCATGTCGTCCTTACCGAAGGAAATACCCGCACGACACGCGTGAGAGAAGCCGAGGCCCATGATCCGGTCAGCAAAGATGACCGTTTCCTTCTGGCCACAGTGACGGTAAACCTCGTCGATAACCGCCGTGATTTCCTTCTTGGTCAGCAGGCGGTTGATCAGGTCGAAATTCACCTTGGAGTTCCGCGGCAGAATTTCTTCGATCAGCATGCGGCCCGGTGTGGTTTCAACGAGCTTCATTTCCTCGTTGCCATCAGCATCCACAAAGCGGACACGGGTCTTCACCTTACTGTGCAGGGTCAGGACGCCGCTATCGATGGCGTGCTGGGCTTCAGCAACGTCGGTAACCAGCATCCCCTCGCCCGGCTCGTTTTCCTTGTTCATTGTCAGGTAGTAAATACCCAGAACAATGTCCTGGCTGGGAACGATGATCGGTTTACCACTGGCCGGGCTGAGGATGTTGTTGGTGGACATCATCAGAACACGGGCTTCAAGCTGTGCTTCCAGGGACAGCGGTACGTGAACCGCCATCTGGTCACCGTCAAAGTCAGCGTTAAACGCAGTACAGACCAGCGGGTGAAGCTGAATGGCTTTACCTTCAATCAGGACCGGCTCAAACGCCTGAATGCCGAGACGGTGAAGGGTCGGCGCACGGTTCAGCAGAACCGGATGCTCGCGAATGACCTCGTCAAGGATATCCCAGACTTCCGGGCGTTCCTTTTCGACCAGCTTCTTCGCCATCTTGACGGTGGCGGCCATGCCCTTCAGTTCCAGCTTGGCGTAGATAAACGGCTTGAACAGTTCAAGTGCCATTTTCTTCGGCAGGCCGCACTGATGCAGTTTCAGTTCCGGACCCACAACGATCACGGAACGACCGGAATAGTCAACACGCTTACCAAGCAGGTTCTGACGGAACCGGCCCTGTTTACCTTTCAGCATGTCGGACATGGATTTCAGCGGACGCTTGTTGGCGCCAGTGATCACCCGGCCGCGACGGCCGTTGTCAAACAGCGCATCCACGGATTCCTGCAGCATACGCTTTTCGTTCCGGACGATGATGTCCGGGGCGCGCAGCTCGATCAGGCGCTTCAGACGGTTGTTCCGGTTGATAACGCGGCGATACAAGTCGTTCAGGTCGGAGGTCGCAAAGCGGCCGCCATCCAGCGGAACCAGCGGACGCAGTTCCGGCGGGATCACCGGGACCACCTGCAGGATCATCCATTCCGGGCGGTTGCCGGATTCAATGAAGGCTTCAATCAGCTTCAGGCGCTTGGCCAGCTTCTTTGGTTTTGCCTCGGATGTGGTGGTCCGCATTTCCTCGCGAATTTCTTCGCTGATGGCTTCCAGGTCCAGGCTCATCAGGATGTCGCGGATGGCTTCTGCACCGATATTGGCGGTGAAGGCATCTTCGCCATATTCGTCCTGCGCGTCGAGGAATTCCTCTTCGGACAGCAACTGGAACTGTTTGAGCGGAGACAGACCCGGCTCAATAACCACGTAGTTTTCGAAATACAGAATCCGTTCCAGATCCTTCAGCGTCATGTCCAGCAGCAGGCCGATGCGGGACGGCAGGGATTTCAGGAACCAGATATGGGCAACCGGAGACGCCAGTTCGATATGGGCCATGCGTTCACGCCGTACCTTGGACAGCGTAACCTCAACACCACATTTCTCACAGGTGATCCCACGGTATTTCATCCGCTTGTACTTGCCGCACAAGCATTCGTAATCTTTGATCGGGCCGAAAATACGGGCGCAGAACAGCCCGTCTTTTTCCGGCTTGAATGTCCGGTAATTGATGGTTTCCGGCTTTTTGATCTCACCATATGACCAGGAACGGATCCGTTCCGGCGACGCGATCGAGATTTTAATCTCGTCAAATGCCTGAGTGCCCTGTGGCTGACCAAAAAGGTTCATCAACTCATTCATGGACCATCTCTCCTTAAATGTCCCGGTTCCCCGGGGACGGCGCTTCAACAGCGGCCAAAATTGTTGTTCTCTGACGACGAAACGACAGGCCCCGGCAACGCCGGAGCCTGTTCATTTTTAGTAACCGATCTGGGACAGTTCCACGTTCAGGCACAAGGAACGCATTTCCTTGACAAGAACGTTGAAGCTTTCCGGGATACCGGCTTCGAAGGTGTCGTCACCCCGTACGATGGCTTCGTAAACCTTCGTACGGCCGGCCACGTCATCCGACTTGACGGTGAGCATTTCCTGAAGGGTGTATGCCGCACCATAAGCCTGCAGCGCCCACACTTCCATTTCACCGAACCGCTGTCCACCGAACTGGGCCTTACCACCCAGCGGCTGCTGGGTCACGAGGCTGTACGGACCAATGGACCGGGCGTGGATCTTGTCGTCAACAAGGTGGTGCAGTTTCAGCATATAGATATAGCCCACTGTCACCTTGCGGTCGAACGGCTCGCCTGTACGTCCGTCGATCAGGGTCACCTGACCGGAGGTATCAAGGCCGGCAACTTCCAGCATGCGGTTGATGTCGATCTCGTTGGCACCATCGAAGACCGGTGTTGCCATCGGAACACCGTTCCGCAGGTTGTCGCCCAGTTCCACGAACTGTTCGTCGCTCATACCGGAAATCTTGTCGCCGTATTCCTCGTCGCCATAAACTTCCTTCAGCTTTTCCTTGAGCGGCTCAAGATCAGAGGCACCGCGCTTGATGCGGTTCATGATCTCGGTCACCTGAACACCAATTCCGTGGCTTGCCCAGCCAAGGTGTGTTTCAAGGATCTGCCCCACGTTCATACGGGACGGAACGCCCAGCGGGTTCAGAACGATATCGACAGGCTTGCCATCTTCCAGATAAGGCATGTCTTCTTGCGGCAGAATGCGGGAGATAACACCCTTGTTACCATGACGACCGGCCATCTTGTCACCCGGCTGCAGCTTGCGCTTAACAGCAACGAAGACCTTGACCATCTTCATGACCCCTGGCGGCAGTTCGTCACCGCGCTGCAGTTTGTCCACCTTGTTTTCAAAGCGGGCCCGCAGACGGCCAATTGCCTCGTCATACTGCTTTTTCAGGGCTTCGACATTCACCATGCTGGCGTCGTCTTCCACACTGATCTGCCACCAAACACCGCGGTGCAGGCCAAGCAGTTTCTCAGATGTGATTTCCTCACCCTGACTGAACTCAGCCGGGCCGGATGCCACAGTCTGACCGACCAGCAGGCCTTTCAGGCGGTCATAGATTGTCCGCTCCAGAATGGCTTTTTCGTCGTCCCGGTCTTTGGCCAGATGCTCGATTTCGTCCCGTTCAATGGCCAGGGCACGTTCGTCTTTTTCAACACCATGACGGTTGAAGACACGAACCTCGACCACGGTACCGGCCACACCCGGCGGCAGGCGCAGGGAGGTGTCACGAACGTCGGATGCCTTTTCACCGAAGATGGCACGCAGAAGTTTTTCTTCCGGTGTCATCGGGCTTTCACCCTTCGGTGTGATCTTACCAACCAGAATGTCACCCGGCTGGATTTCGGCACCTACGTAAACGATACCGGCTTCGTCCAGGTTCTTCAGCCCTTCCTCACCAACGTTCGGAATGTCGCGGGTGATTTCTTCCGGGCCCAACTTGGTATCCCGGGCCGCAACCTCGAATTCCTCGATATGGATGGAGGTAAAGACGTCGTCCTTCACGATCCGTTCAGAGATCAGGATGGAGTCCTCGAAGTTGTAACCGTTCCACGGCATGAACGCGACCAGCACGTTCCGGCCAAGGGCCAGTTCACCAAGATCGGTTGACTGTCCGTCACTGATGATATCGCCAGCTTCAACCCGGTCGCCCACTTTCACCAGCGGACGCTGGGTGATGCAGGTGTTCTGGTTGGACCGCTGGAATTTCAGCAGGTTGTAGATATCAACACCGGACTTGCTGAGGTCTTCCTCATCGGCACGGATAACGATACGGGTGGCGTCCACCTGATCGATGATACCGGAACGCTTGGCAACAATGGTTGCACCGGAGTCGCGGGCAACCCGCTCTTCCATGCCGGTACCGACGAACGGTGCTTCCGCCCGCAGAAGCGGTACGGCCTGACGCTGCATGTTCGATCCCATGAGGGCGCGGTTCGCATCGTCGTTTTCCAGGAACGGAATAAGGGACGCACCAACGGACACCAGCTGTTTCGGTGACACGTCGATATAGGTCACCTCGTCCGGCTTGGCGACGACATATTCACCCTGCGCACGGCAGCGAACGAAATCTTCGGTAAAGCGGCCATCATCGTCGAGGGCAGCGTTCGCCTGAGAGATCGTGTGCTTGGTTTCTTCCATGGCAGAAAGATAGTGCACTTCGCCGGTCAGCTTGCCATCGACAACTTTCTGGTACGGGCTTTCGATGAAGCCGTACTTGTTGACGCGGGCAAAGGTTGCCAGAGAGTTGATCAGACCAATGTTCGGGCCTTCCGGTGTTTCAATCGGACAGATACGACCATAGTGGGTCGGATGCACGTCACGAACCTCAAAGCCGGCGCGTTCGCGTGTCAGACCACCCGGGCCCAACGCAGACAGACGGCGTTTGTGGGTGATTTCAGACAGCGGGTTGGTCTGGTCCATGAACTGGCTGAGCTGGCTGGAGCCGAAGAACTCGCGAACAGCAGCAGCAGCCGGTTTGGCGTTGATCAGGTCATGCGGCATGACCGTATCAATTTCAACAGAGCTCATCCGTTCGCGAATGGCACGTTCCATACGCAGCAGGCCAATGCGGTACTGGTTTTCCATCAGTTCGCCAACGGACCGCACACGACGGTTACCGAGGTTGTCGATATCGTCGGTTTCGCCGTGGCCGTCTTTCAGACGAACCAGTGTCTTGACCACTTCCAGAATGTCTTCCTTGCGCAGAACCCGAACGGTGTCTTCGCAGTCCAGATCCAGACGCATGTTCATCTTCACACGGCCAACCGCAGACAGGTCGTACCGTTCCGGATCGAAGAACAGGCCATGGAACAGGGCTTCAGCAGTTTCCTCGGTCGGCGGCTCACCCGGACGCATGACACGATAGATATCGATCAGGGCCTGTTCGCGGGATTTGCTCTTGTCGACGGCAAGGGTGTTGCGGATATACGGACCGACATTCACGTTGTCGATGTCGAGGGTGGTAATTTCCTTGAAACCGGCAGCTTCAAGCTGGTCGATCAGGGCTTCAGTCAGTTCCTCACCGGCCTCGACAAATACTTCGCCGGTTTCCGGGTTGATCATGTCTTCGGCAACAAAACGGCCGACCAGTTCCAGATGGCTGACCAGAATGTCCTTCAGGCCGTTATCCACCAGTTTCTTGGCGGCACGCTGAGTGATCTTGGTACCGGCATCGGCAACAACAGACTGGGTGTCCGCATCGATCAGGTCGCGGATCAGGCGGCTGCCACGAACCCGGTCCATGACGAACGGTGTGCGCCAGCCCTTCTTGTCCAGGGTGTAGTTTACACGGTCATAGAAGAAGTTCAGGATTTCTTCCTGGCTCATGCCCAAGGCTTGCAGCAGGGCCGTCACAGGCAGCTTCCGGCGACGGTCGATACGGACATGCACGATGTCTTTCGCATCAAACTCAAAGTCAAGCCAGGAACCACGGTACGGGATCACCCGTGCGGCGAACAGCAGTTTACCACTGGAATGGGTCTTGCCCTTGTCGTGATCGAAGAACACGCCGGGGCTCCGGTGCATCTGGGAGACGATAACCCGTTCAGTTCCGTTGATCAGGAAGGTACCCTTGTCGGTCATCAGGGGCATGTCGCCCATGTAGACGCTCTGCTCCTTGATATCCAGGACGGATTTCGCCCCGGTATCCGGATCCACTTCATACACGATTAGGCGCAGCGTTACTTTCAACGGTGCGCCGAATGTCATGCTGCGTTGCTGACACTCTTCCTCATCATATTTGGGTGGTTCAAATTCGTATGAAACGAATTCCAAGCTTGCGGTATCTGCAAAATCCTTGATCGGGAAAACTGATTTGAATACGCCCTCAAGACCATCGTCACCACGCTGTTCGGTTGGTATGTCCTGCATCAGGAACGCATCGTAAGAGTTCTTTTGCACCTCAATCAGGTTTGGCATTGTCGTAGCGGCTGCGATACGACCAAAATCCTTACGTACGCGTTTCCGACCGGTGAACGACTGCAAAATGCCCATTCGAAATCCCCGTATTTCTGTTGCCTGCGATAAAGTATGGTCTTTTAGACCATAAAACGAACTTTATCTGAACATATTCGTCATTATGAGCAAAATATTCAGATAAAACTCAACAAATTTCGTGTCGGTTGGGTACCCCCGACAGGGCTGCGCCTCTTAAAATCCCGCCGGATTAACCGCCTTTTCAGAAAGCGGCTGCGGGGAAGGCAGCAAAAGCCACCTTCCCCGACTTAAATATCACGATCAACTGATCGCGCCGTGCAACGAACTTACTTGAGTTCAACAGTTGCGCCGGCACCTTCCAGCTGTTCTTTGATTTTTTCAGCTTCGTCTTTCGGAGCGCCTTCTTTAATGGCTTTCGGTGCACCTTCAACGAGTTCTTTAGCTTCTTTGAGGCCCAGGCCAGTGATGGCGCGAACTTCTTTAATGACGTTGATTTTCTTCTCACCAGCAGAAGCCAGGATGACATCAAATTCGTCTTTTTCAGCAGCAGCGCCAGCGTCGCCACCAGCAGCCGGAGCAGCAGCTACAGCAACAGGTGCTGCGGCAGAAACGCCCCATTTTTCTTCCAGAAGTTTTGCAAGTTCTGCAGCTTCCAGCACAGTCAGGCTGGACAGGTCTTCGGCAATCTTTTCGAGATCGGCCATTGTACTATTCTCCTCAGGTAAACCTTTAGGTTTATAAACTTAAATAAACGGCTTTTACATCTAACCCTGTTCGGCTTTCGCCGACAGGACACGGGCCAACTGACCAGCTGGTGCCTGGAGGACACCTGCAATTTTCGTTGCAGGGGCCTGAACAAGACCAACCAGTTTTCCACGAAGTTCATCAAGGGAGGGCAAGCTTGCAAGAGACTTGACCCCTTCCGGGTCAAGTTCGGTTGCACCCATTGCACCACCGATGACAACGAACTTGTCATTCGCTTTGGCATACTCCATGACAACTTTAGGAGCGGCTACCGGATCGTCTGAATAGGCGATACCGACAGGGCCCTTCAACTTGTCTGAAAGCGAACCGTAGTCCGTGCCTTCAAGAGCGAGACGTGCAAGCCGATTTTTGGTCACTTTGAAGTTGGCGCCAGCATCACGCATCTTCGAACGAAGTGCAGTCATTTCCGCTACAGACAAACCGCTGTATTGGGCAACAACAACCACATTGGCTTCGTTGAAGAGACCGTTCATTTCGGCAACCAGAGCTTCTTTTTGGGATCGGTCCACTCGTCGTCTCCGTTTATGGAGCACCGCACAAGGCAGGTACTCCGGTTAAAATAGAATCCGGAAACCGGATCCGTTTACTGTCCCAGGTCCACCTGAATTGCAGCGTCGCTGCGAATTTTTAGCTTCCCTGTCTATGCAGGCACCTTAAGAACTTAAGTCCGGTTTCCTATCGAGATAGTCCACCAGACACCTGCAGTCTCGGACAGCTGAACCCGCCGAAGCGGGCTCAGTCACTTGCCGCCGAAGCGGCAAATTCCGTGCAAGTTATACCAACTCGCTGATTTCAATCTTGACGCCCGGGCCCATTGTGGAGCTGAGAGCGACTTTACGGACAAACTGTCCTTTTGCACCTGTCGGCTTCGCCTTGACAACGGCATCCACGAAGGATTTCACGTTTTCAAGCAGGGCTTCATTGGAGAAGCTCGCCTTGCCGAGACCGGCATGAACGATACCGGTTTTTTCGGCGCGGAACTCAACCTGACCACCCTTGGCTGCCTTGACGGCGTCGCCAACATTCGGGGTCACTGTGCCGAGTTTCGGGTTCGGCATCATGCCGCGCGGGCCAAGAACCTTACCAAGACGACCAACGATGGCCATCATGTCCGGAGTGGCAATACAACGATCGAAATCGATGTTGCCGCCCTGAATGGCTTCCATCAGGTCTTCTGCACCAACAACGTCGGCACCAGCAGCTTTCGCTTCTTCTGCCTTGTCGCCGCGGGCGAAAACACCGACGCGAACGGTCTTGCCAGTGCCGTTCGGCAGCTGGGTAACACCGCGAACCATCTGGTCGGCATGACGCGGGTCAACACCCAGATTCATGGCGATTTCAACGGTTTCGTCGAATTTGGATGTAGCGTGATTCTTGATCAGGGCAACAGCTTCTTCCAGTGTGTAGAGCTTGTCGCGATCAACAGCTTCAGCAGCCAGTTTCTGCTTTTTGGTCAGTTTCGCCATCTATCTTACTCCACCACTTCGTAGCCCATGGACCGGGCAGAACCTTTGATGATGTTAATGGCTGCTTCAATGTCATTGGCATTGAGGTCGACCATCTTGGCTTCGGCAATTTCCCGAACCTGGTCCAGAGTCACGGACGCAGCAACGTCACGACCCGGAGTGCTGCCACCTTTTTTCTGGCCTGCAGCTTTTTTCAGGAAGTAAGATGCCGGAGGCGTCTTGGTGATGAAGGTGAAAGACCGGTCAGCGTAAACAGTGATGACAGTCGGGATCGGCATGCCGCCTTCCATGTTGCCAGTCGCTGCGTTGAACGCTTTACAGAATTCCATGATGTTCACGCCCTGCTGACCCAGAGCCGGGCCAATTGGCGGTGACGGATTTGCCTGTCCCGCCGGGACCTGCAACTTGATGTAACCTTGAATCTTCTTTGCCATTTTCTTCCCTATGACGTTTTAAGGGTTCGCGGTACAGCCATGGCTGACCTCCCGCAAGGTAACGCACCGAAGTGCGGTTAAAATCCTCAGCTCTTCTCGACCTGAGAATAATCCAGTTCCACAGGTGTGGAGCGACCGAAGATGGAGACAGAAACCTTGAGCTTCGCCTTCTCTTCATCGACCTCTTCAACAACACCCATAAAGGAAGCGAACGGTCCATCGGACACCCGAACCTCTTCACCAATATCAAAGGTGACGGACGGTTTCGGACGCTCAACGCCTTCCTGTACCTGATTCATGATGCGTTCGACTTCGCGCTTGGAAATCGGCTGGGGCTTGTTTCCGTTCCCCAGGAATCCCGTAACACGCGGAAGGTTCTTTACCAGGTGATATGTATCATCGTTCATTTCCATATGAGCGAGAACATAACCCGGGAACAATTTGCGCTCTGCGTTGACTTTCTGTCCGCGGCGCACTTCCACGACTTCTTCAGACGGGACGAGAATATCTTCGAACTTGTCGGCCATGCCTTTTTGCATGGACTGTTCGTTAATGGCTTCTGCCACACGCTTTTCCGATCCGGAATAGACGTGCACAATATACCAGCGTTTTTTCGCTACCTGATCACCTTCAGCCACAGACTTATGCCCCCAATGACAAGATTAACTTGACGATCCGCTGGATGCCGAAATCAACCAGAAAAAAGAAAGATGAAGCGAGGAAGACCATGACAAAGACCATACCAGTGGTGATCAGCGTTTCCTTGCGGGTCGGCCAAGTTACCTTGGATGCCTCCTGTCGCACCTGACGGATAAAAGCGCCTGGAGTTACTTTTGCCATATTGTCCTCAAAATTAGCTCACAACAACCGAGTGATCCGGCGGTATACAGGAATTTTTCGAACAAAGCAACCAAACTGGCAGGAGAGGAGGGACTCGAACCCCCAACACCCGGTTTTGGAGACCGGTGCTCTACCAATTGAGCTACACTCCTTCAGTTTGATTGGGAGGGCAGAACCGCCGGTTTTCACCGGCGGCCCGCTTCCAATTCTGCTTCGACGAAATTCCTGATTTCGTCAAAAAGAGGGGTTCCCTCTTTTTACTCGGTGATGCTGGAAACGACGCCAGCACCAACAGTCC
>NZ_VNWN01000012.1:2500-5432 GCF_012720115.1 Sneathiella chinensis
TGAATATATAGGATAGCAAGGCGAACCTGGTGAACTGAAACATCTAAGTAGCCAGAGGAAAGGACATCAACCGAGACTCCGTTAGTAGTGGCGAGCGAACGCGGACCAGGCCAGTGGCCATAGTCAGAAAACTGGAACTGTCTGGAAAGGCAGGCCATAGTGGGTGATAGCCCCGTACAGGTAAATCTGATTATGGTCCTCGAGTAGGGCGGGACACGTGAAATCCTGTCTGAACGTGGGGGGACCACCCTCCAAGCCTAAGTACTCCTATGCGACCGATAGTGAACAAGTACCGTGAGGGAAAGGTGAAAAGCACCCCGACAAGGGGAGTGAAAGAGACCTTGAAACCGGATGCCTACAAGCAGTAGGAGCACCTTTATGGTGTGACTGCGTACCTTTTGTATAATGGGTCAGCGAGTTAATCTTTGCAGCAAGCTTAAGCCGGTAGGTGTAGGCGCAGCGAAAGCGAGTCTTAATAGGGCGTCATAGTTGCAGGGATTAGACCCGAAACCGAGTGATCTAGCCATGAGCAGGTTGAAGGTGCGGTAACACGCACTGGAGGACCGAACCCACCAACGTTGAAAAGTTGGGGGATGACTTGTGGCTAGGGGTGAAAGGCCAATCAAACTCGGAAATAGCTGGTTCTCCGCGAAATCTATTTAGGTAGAGCGTCTTATATCATCATCGGGGGTAGAGCACTGGATGGGCTAGGGGGCCCCAACGGCTTACCAAACCTAACCAAACTCCGAATACCGATGAATGCAGTAAGGCAGACAGGCAGTGGGTGCTAAGATCCATTGCCGAGAGGGAAACAGCCCAGACCGCCAGCTAAGGTCCCTAAGTTATGGCTAAGTGGGAAAGGATGTGGGAAGGCCAAAACAACCAGGAGGTTGGCTTAGAAGCAGCCACCCTTTAAAGAAAGCGTAATAGCTCACTGGTCTAGATAAGCCGGCCTGCGCCGAAGATGTACCGGGGCTAAAGCCATACACCGAAGCTGCGGGTTCAGACATTAGTCTGAGCGGTAGCGGAGCGTTCTGTAAGCCTGTGAAGGGTAGCCGTGAGGGTGCCTGGAGGTATCAGAAGTGAGAATGCTGACATGAGTAGCGAGATGAGTGTGAGAAACACTCACGCCGAAAGTCCAAGGGTTCCTGCGTAAAGCTAATCTGCGCAGGGTTAGTCGGCCCCTAAGGCGAGGGCGAAAGCCGTAGTCGATGGGAAACAGGTTAATATTCCTGTACCTGCTGGAAGTGACGAATAGGGTAAATTGTTCCTCCTTATTGGATTGGAGGGGCCGTGAACCTGTTCCAGGAAATAGCTCCAGCGTATAGACCGTACCCCAAACCGACACAGGTGGACTGGTAGAGTATACCGAGGCGTTTGAGAGAACTATGTTGAAGGAACTCGGCAAAATGACCCCGTAACTTCGGGAGAAGGGGTACCCCTTGTGAGGCAACTCATGGGGGGTGGCACAGAAATGGGGGTGGCGACTGTTTATTAAAAACATAGGACTCTGCGAAGTCGCAAGACGACGTATAGGGTCTGACGCCTGCCCGGTGCCGGAAGGTTAAGAGGAGTGGTGAGAGCTGCGAATCGAAGCCCCGGTAAACGGCGGCCGTAACTATAACGGTCCTAAGGTAGCGAAATTCCTTGTCGGGTAAGTTCCGACCTGCACGAATGGCGTAACGACTTCCCCGCTGTCTCCAACATAGACTCAGCGAAATTGAACTCTCCGTGAAGATGCGGAGTACCCGCGGTCAGACGGAAAGACCCCGTGCACCTTTACTACAGCTTTGCAGTGGTATCAGGATTTAAATGTGTAGGATAGGTGGGAGCCTTTGAAACCGGAACGCCAGTATCGGTGGAGGCATCCTTGAAATACCACCCTTTTGACTTTTGATATCTAACCGAGGACCGTTATCCGGTTCCGGGACCCTGCATGGTGGGTAGTTTGACTGGGGCGGTCGCCTCCCAAATGGTAACGGAGGCGCGCGAAGGTTGGCTCAAGCTGGTCGGAAATCAGCTGTCGAGTGCAATGGCATAAGCCAGCCTGACTGCGAGACTGACAAGTCGAGCAGAGACGAAAGTCGGTCATAGTGATCCGGTGGTCCCGCGTGGAAGGGCCATCGCTCAACGGATAAAAGGTACGCCGGGGATAACAGGCTGATAATGCCCAAGAGTCCATATCGACGGCATTGTTTGGCACCTCGATGTCGGCTCATCTCATCCTGGGGCTGGAGCAGGTCCCAAGGGTTTGGCTGTTCGCCAATTAAAGAGGTACGTGAGCTGGGTTTAGAACGTCGTGAGACAGTTCGGTCCCTATCTGCCGTGGGTGTAGGATATTTGAGAGGAGCTGCCCCTAGTACGAGAGGACCGGGGTGGACGTACCTCTGGTGGACCTGTTGTCGCGCCAGCGGCACTGCAGGGTAGCTAAGTACGGAAAGGATAACCGCTGAAAGCATCTAAGCGGGAAGCCCCCCTCAAAACCAGATATCCCTTGAGAGACGTGGAAGACCACCACGTTGATAGGCTGGAGGTGGAAGAGTGGTAACACTTGGAGCTGACCAGTACTAATATCTCGATTGTGTTTGTTCTTACACTTCAAACCATACACAGTAGTCAATGCAGACACTTAACGATGTATTCTAATCCGGTCTTCGCCGGCCTGGTGGCTATGGCGGGAGGCCCGCACCCGATCCCATCCCGAACTCGGTCGTGAAAACTCCCTGCGCCGATGGTACTTTGTCTTAAGGCACGGAAGAGTAGGTCGCTGCCAGGCCTGCGAAGCCCGGATTCCTCTTCACCGTTAAATAATAAAACGCCCTTAAGGGCGTTTTTTAACGTCAAAAATAACACCCAAAAACAAAACCCCTCAAAAATACAACCGCGGGGTGGAGCAGCCCGGTAGCTCGTCAGGCTCATAACCTGAAGGTCG
>NZ_VNWN01000013.1 GCF_012720115.1 Sneathiella chinensis
AGCCCAAGGCCATAGCCCACTTCCAGATCGGAGGAGAGATCGAGCGCCCCATAATCGGCCTGGGCGGTTTCCTGCGTGGCACCGACGGTCACGTTGCGGTCCGCCTCGATCCGGTGCAGGCCACCGCCGGCCACCCCATCCAGATACAGCGATCCCGCCTGCCAGCGGCCATAGGCGGCCAGTTGGTAACTGTCCACATGGGTATCCCCAGAGGATGACGCCAGCGTCCGGGTATAGGACCCGGCCCCGCCCAGCGTCAGGGATGGCAGAACCTGCAGGTCCGCACCCGCACTCACCCCGCCATAACGGTAATCGGTGCCTTCCGCATTGGCGGTGCCGGATACATCGCCAAAACCGCCATAGCCCCGCACCCAGACCGCCTTGTTGCGGTCCAGCCCGGTTTCGGCGGCCTGCACGGCCTCGGCCAGACTGTGGGACCAACTGTCGGTGCCGTCTGACGCCATGGCCAGTGTGCCGCTATTGGTTCGGGTCCGGTCGCCATTCAGACGGTTTTCGATCTGTTCATAAAAGGCCAGTCCGGCCCGGTTGAAGAAGGTCGGCCCGTGGGTATGGGGCATCCCGGCAAGGGCGTTGAAGGCCTGCCGCGCCCCGGCCCCGGACAGGCCCGTCATGCGATGCACCAGACCGCCAAGGCGCGGGTCTTTCTTCAGGGCGTCCAGGGTATCGGCCACCGCGTCCTGATTGGAGGTTTCCGCTTCGTCCTCAAAATCCCGCTGGTTTGAGATCAGGGTCAGGTAGACCTGATTGGTATCATAGCTGAGGCTGGGTTCCAGAAAGGCGAGGTTGGAGGTCACACCGTCAAACTCGGTCCCGCCAAGGCCGCCGCCTGCGCTCAGGATGGTATAGGTGGTGCTGGGGCCATAGGTGCCATTTTCTGCCAGCACCTGAACCGATCCGCCAGAAAGCGTGGCCGTGCCCCCTGCGTTGATCCGGTCCGCCGCCCCGGCCGAATTCACCTCAACCTCATAAACCCCGCCGCCGGAGAAATTCACATTGCCGGTGACATTGAGGGTGCCGATGGAATTCCCCGGCGCCACGGTGCCGCCCTGCATGGACACACCGCCCAAAGTGCCATCGCCGCCAAGGGCGCCGCCCCCATAAACCTCCGCCCATGATGCAATCGATCCATTGACGATCAGTTTACCACCAGTGATGTCCGCGCCATCGCCAAAACTGTGTGCCCCGGTCAGGGTCAGGGCTCCGCTGCCCGTCTTGACCATTCCTCCGTTGGTCCCGGTGATCTGCCCCGCATAGGTGCCGTCAAAGGACTGATCGAAAACAACCCGGCTTCCGACAACGGCTGTTGTAAAATCTACATTCCCCTGCAGGGAATTACTGTCCCCGGTCAGGGTTCCGTTAGAAATCACCCAGTCCTGATTGCCCGTCCCGGTCAGGGTCCAGTTGGCAGAATCAGCCTTTTTAAACACACCGAAGCCGACATAGTCGGCCCCAATCAGCGAAGCATCGAATGTACTATCAAACACCCCATCCAGAACCAATGTATCGGCAGCGCTGTAAGCAACAACCTGCCCTACGCCAATCGCCCCGGAATGCAGATGGAATTCATTGACCCCGCCCGTAAAGCGAACGGCATCTCCCCGGCCGCCGCCCCCAAGGTTCTCGCCAGCCTCAAGTCTGCCACGATTATGAACCCGAAGATTTTGTCCCATGATGGCAGCACCGCCAGGCACACCCGCTTCCCGGCTCGTCCCTCCTATTATGCTGCCATAATTCCGGATCAAGACACTATCCGCAACAATGCCTGCCCCGCCAGTGGCGCCGTCTCCCCCAAATATTGAACCCGAACCATAATTCGTCAGACTTCCGCCAGTCTGGTCAATCCCGGCGCCGCCATCACCATCCCGTGCCCCGGCAGCCCCGACACCCCCGTTCCCGCCGACAATATCCCCTCTATTGCTGGTAATGCCTACACTTTCCAGGAGCAACCCAATCCCCCCATCGCCGCCGTGGCCGCCATATAGATAGGAACCAGCCACGTTCAGCGCACTTCCCCCATTTCCACCGTGACCGCCCCGGATCTCACCGCCCAGAATCTCGGCAAGTCCCAAACTTGTCGCCTTGGCTCCGTGCCCACCAGCACCGCCACCGCCGGCACCGCCATAGGCCCCTGAGCCGTGGTTATCCCCCGCGGCACCGCCCGCACCCCCGCTTCCGCCCTGCACCACACCGGAATTAATCCAGTTACTAATCCCCCCATGAATTAGCTCCCCATAATAACCGCCGCCGCCGCCGCCGCTGCCGCCGCTGCCCGGGCCGGGATTAAAGTTACCATCTACTCCATTTCCGCCGTCCTTGCTTGCAATGGTTCCTGCGGCCCCGCCAACGCCCCCCAAACCACTCGACCCATCCTGTCCGGCCTCGGCGACGTTGCCACCAGCACCGCCCGCATTCCCGGCAATACCGCCTGCTCCCCCTTCAGCGCGGGCCTGCAGGGAATGGGACAGGGTCAGGGCACTCACCGTCAGCAACAAAAGGGCGCTATGCCTGCTGACGACGGACAGACGGTTGAGGGAGGTTTTGAAAGAGTTTTTATTCATGACAACGTCGCAATTCTTCCTTTACGCGAATTAACGCGCCAACCTTACCAGTCAAAAAGACACGCAACCACAAGTATTCATTATCATTTTCTGAAGAGTTATCATTTCCCCAAAAACGAGATTAAGGAAAAAGAACAGCAACCGACCCCTTGAAAAGCCCAGCCCGTTTCCATAACAAGTGGTTGAGATTTTCAGGAAGCTCTGTTACTGAACGCGCAGCGGACGACCTGGGGTGCACATGCCGCTTCTCCTTCCGCTGTTTCAGATATACAGAACAGGTCTGTTTTGACTGCTATAAGGTGATGTCCAATGATCCCTCGTTATTCCCGCCCCGAGATGACTGCCCTTTGGGAACCGGAAAGCAAATTCCGCATCTGGTTCGAAATTGAAGCCCATGCCTGCGATGCACAGGCCGAACTGGGCGTTATTCCGAAAGAGGCGGCAAAAGCCGTTTGGGACCGCGGTAATTTCGAAATTGACCGTATTGACGAGATCGAGCGCGAAACCAAGCATGATGTTATCGCGTTCCTGACCAATCTGCAGGAATATGTGGGCGATGAGGCCCGCTTCGTGCATCAGGGCATGACCTCTTCAGACGTTCTGGACACCTGCCTGAACGTGCAGCTTACAAAGGCTGCGGATATCCTGCTGAAGGATATGGATGATCTGCTCGCCGCGCTGAAGAAAAAAGCCTATGACCACAAGGATGATGTGTGTGTCGGTCGCTCCCACGGCATCCACGCCGAACCGGTGACCTTTGGCCTTAAAATGGCGCAGGCCTATGCGGAATTTGCCCGGAACCGGGAACGTCTTGTCAATGCTCGTAAAGACATCGCCACCTGCGCCATTTCCGGGGCGGTTGGAACCTTTGCCAATATTGATCCCTATGTCGAGGAACATGTGGCCAAGAAGCTGGGACTGGAGCCGGAACCCATTTCCACACAGGTGATCCCGCGCGACCGCCACGCCATGTTCTTTGCCACCCTTGGCGTTATCGCCAGTTCCATTGAGCGGATCGCCGTTGAAATCCGTCATCTTCAGCGGACCGAGGTTCTGGAAGCCGAGGAATATTTCTCGAAAGGCCAAAAAGGCTCCTCCGCCATGCCGCACAAGCGGAACCCTGTCCTGACCGAAAACCTGACCGGCCTTGCCCGCCTTGTCCGTATGGCCACCATTCCGGCCATGGAAAACGTGGCCCTGTGGCACGAACGGGATATTTCCCACTCTTCCGTTGAGCGTGGCATTGGCCCGGATGCGACCATCACCCTTGATTTCGCACTGGCCCGCCTGACCAGTGTGATTGAGAAACTGGTGGTTTACCCGGACAACATGCTGAACAACATGAACAAGCTGGGTGGCCTGATCCATTCACAGCGGGTTCTGCTGGCCCTGACACAGGCCGGTGTCAGCCGTGAAGATGCCTATCGTCTGGTACAGCGGAACGCCATGGTCGTGTGGCGCGAAGGCGCCGACTTCATGGAATTGCTGAAAAATGACGAAGAAGTCACCAATGCCCTCAGCCACGAAAAGATTGAAGGCGTTTTTGATCTGGAATACCACACCAAGCACGTGGACACCCTGTTCAAGCGCGTCTTCGGCGAATAACAACAGGCTTGCTGCCGGGCTGTCTTGACGGCCCCGCACCGCAGGTTCATCCTGACGCCCCGGATTTTTACGATCCGGGGCGTTTTTCATTGTGAAAGGGTTCCCATGCAAAGCCAAACCCCGGCCCGGTTGGTCACCAAACGCCTGATCCTTCGGCAATGGCAGGATAGCGACCTTGTCCCGTTCGCCGCCCTCAATGCCGACCCCGCCGTTATGGAATTTTTCCCCCATTGCCTGACCCGCGAGGACAGTGACGCCATGGCCCTGAAAATCCGCACGCTAATCGCGGAACAGGGTTGGGGGTTCTGGGCAGCGGAGATACGGGACACGGGCGCGTTTGCCGGATTTGTCGGCCTGCATCGCCCCAGTGCCGACCTGCCCTTTTCCCCTTGTGTGGAAATCGGCTGGCGGCTGGCACGGGATCATTGGGGACAGGGCCTTGCCACCGAAGGGGCAAAGGCCGCGCTGACCTTTGCCTTTGACAGACTAAGCCTGCCCGAAGTGGTTTCTTTTACCTTTAAGGATAACCACCGATCCCGCGCCGTGATGGAGCGGCTGGGATTTCAAAATAGCGGGGAGGATTTTAACCACCCCGCCCTGCCGGACGGTCATCCGCTCCGCCCGCATGTCCTGTACCGGTTACAAAAACCTTCCCCTTAAAACGCCCAGCGAATGGTCGCGGCCACCGCGTGG
>NZ_VNWN01000014.1 GCF_012720115.1 Sneathiella chinensis
TAGCGTGCAACCGCTAAGCCGTTTTTGCGTTCAGGGCTACCTTGGGGCTACTCTTTGGAAGCGCACTGGGCGCTATTTAGAATGCTCATGTTCATCTATGGGTGGAATGAAATTTAGGGGGTTTAGCTCACATATCATCAGGAAATGGGCGGTTCTCACTCAAAGATTTTCTCTTTTTCTAATTCTTCGTTCCTTTGTGTGTCCTCAAATAGTTTTCTATTTCTATCGCTTAAAAGATTTCTGATTTCGTATCGCTTCTTCGGATTTTCCAAAAATATATTCATTTTCCAGTTGTTTGAGTGATTTTTTTTGCATGTAACGCCTCCAAGTATTTCTCCTTTTGTATTCGTAAATAATTTTATAGTCTCTTCATCAGTCAGGAGTTCTGTTAAGAGCTTGTATCTATAATAAATCCATTTTCCATATTTAAATTCATTGGCTCTATCAAAAGAAATAAAAGAGTCGTATTTTTTCATCATTGCAGAAGCATATTTATTAGCGACTTCAATGCAAAGAAATCGTAGGTCAAAAAAACCATTGGTTTCAATGCCAATTATTTCTGTAGTTATGGGGTGAAAGTAAATAATCACGTTTTTACATAATAAATTTACTTCATTATTTATGTATTGATCCTTGGTGTGTAATTTGTAGTAGCTGGAAAATGTAACGGAATATTTAAAACCAAGTTTTTCCATGGTGGGAATATTCAATTTTTCGTGCAACTGATAATTACAAAGTCTAAATTTGTTCTCGGCAAAAGCTGTGGAGCAAACAGTGACCAAAATCAAAGGTACAAATAGTGTGTACAATAAGATTTGAATTTTCATCTATTGGGTTTCCTTCAATCGAAGCCGGTGAGTTTACCCGTTTGATGTAATTTAGAGTGAAGGTTTTAGTATCCTAGATGTTTGGCTTCAGATTTCATTATAATCCTATCCATCAAAAATCGGATCAAGACGTCTAAGATCTGGTGGCAAAAGGGGCATGTAAAACTATAGATTGTTATTTAATGCTACTTTAGGGAGGATTGGCAATTTTGGTAGCCAGATATAAGACTTGTTTTTTAATTAATAGAGATCTGAGGATAAGCATTAAAAAAAGCTGAGTGGAAATGTCAAAGAGGTTGAGATTGCTTTTTTCGCCTACTTTCTGCTTTCTGTTTGCGCTGAATATCTTCGCCTGAAGTCGGTAGACTAAATAGGAATTCTGTTTCAGCATATTGAGTATTATTTATAGTTTGTGACTCATCGGACTGTTTGACCCAAATACGTCCATTAAAGGTTTCGATTACACTGCGTGCAACAGATAAGCCTAAACCTGTCCCATTTATTCTGACCTTTATAGCATTTTTTCCGCGAAAGCCTCTTTCGAAGATTCTGGTTTGCTCGCCATTTTCGAAGATTGGACCTAAGGAGCTTATAGTCACATTGGTTGTCGTATCTGTGTCTGTGATTTTGACAGTAATATTTGTTCTTTCCGGTGCATATTTAATTGCATTTTCAATCAAAGTATACGGAACAATATCCAGAATATTTGGTCCCTCAGCTAATCGAAAAGACACGCCTGTGAGTGTAATTTTAATCTGCTTGTGCCGTGCATTCGCTCCAAAACACCTAATTACTTTGTCAACTCTACTGTAAACTGGAATCTCTTCGTCCTCCTCAAACCTTTCAATTGAGTTTGAGAAGTCTAGGTAATCAATTCGTACCTTTAGCATTGTTTGAGAGGCGATAATGGTTCTAATTCGGTCACGAATTGCTACTTCACCTACTTTTTTAGCAGCTTCGTCCGCTTCCAACGCGCTGTGATAGATAGACGATGATAAATGTCTGAGGTCGTGAACCAAACTAGTTAGCTCACCTTCTGACGTATTTCGAATGTCAGACAGCCTATTAAGGTGCTGATCGAGATATTCTTCTACTTGGCCTTTCGTGAATTGAGCGGTATATCCATGTATTTTCTTTGTTGGGCGATCGCATTCCTTAAGAAATAAGCCTGGAATAATATATTTATTTCCTAAATTATCAACCTTGACGAGTGCCATGTATCCAAATTCTGATTTCGACCAACCCAACTTTTCAATTTTTAAATACTGTTGAATCCTGTGTTGATCTTTAAGTTCAACGGGCAGTGAAAAAAGTGTTCCATCGAGGTATTCGAAATCCTCACCAGAACGCACAATGATTGTAGAAAACGCTAACATTACGATGCGAATATGATTGAGTAAATGGCTGACGCAATCAGGCTTTGGACAATACCTTTAGCATTCCCTCCGATATCAATTGTCTCGAGCATTTTCTTAACTTTAGAAAAATCTTGATCATGGTTCTTTATTGCTTCAACATATGCGCTTTCTAGCTCAACGATACGCCTTATGTCCACTTCATGATCAATTAAGCCTTGCCTAGTTACGAGCCACCTTTGATAAGGATCAGAAGAAAATTCAATGGCTCTATCAAGTTTTTCAACCCACTTTGTAATTTCTTCGTCCTTTTTAATGAACTCATCAGCATATCTCTTCGCAGCGTTTGCCTCTGCCGAATTTCCACGGGCTCCTGAGTATGCGATAACAAATTTTGTTGGGTAGTTTTCTTTAATTTCCCTAATGATGCTTGCGCCACCGATGGAACTATCAAAATTTTGTCCGACACCCATTAAATCACATAAAATTATGTCAAACCCAACAACCTGATCCAAGGAAGTTATGTCAGGTAGTTCCTTAATGTTGTATCCATAAGTTGTTAAATTATTATAGGCTTTAAATTTTTCGTCGTCGATAATTGCAATTCTAGTAGAGCCTCTGAGCTCCTGTTGGGACATCGAAATTTTTTTTGTATTGGAATGATCCCGTACTTCTAAAATGGACGAATAAGCATCAATATTTCTGGCTAAAAATTTTTTGATCATAAGTCGTACCCGTTATTTATCGTTCCGAGACATATCAAAAGTTGGCACATTAAGGTGAGTAAAGCTAGCTGGGTTTCTTAAAATGAGCAAAGAAGTCAATGTTTTTATCAAATTAAATTATGGAGCGATTGTAATCACTTTTCTGTAACGGGACATACCAAGCTTCTTCACTGAGTTTGAATTATATTTCAGATAAACCGGGAAAACTGGTTGTGAGTTTACGGTATAGATGTGGTGCAATAATTATTTATAATTTGGTAGTTAATATAGAAATTTTGTTTAAATAAATATGTTTCTTTATTATTGGACCGTTTAATTGTCTATTATTCTGCGGCTTTAGTTCTGATAATATTTAGACAGGAGAGTGGGAAGTGCGGACGCTACTTACTATTTTAATTTGGTGCTCCTGCATTGTTCTCTTTGGTGATATGGCATTGCTGTTTCTTTATGGATGGTTTTGGGCGCCAGTTCCACAATACATTTGGGCAGTTAGTTTAGCCATTTTAGGGATAGCTTTGATCTGTCGAGAGCAAGTGGATGTAGTTAGAGCTTCTATCAGTGAAGGCGGCCCCAAAGTTGTTACTCGTTCTATGGCTCTTCTAATTGGTGTATTGGTCGTTGGTGGGTTAGCATTAGCAGTTTTTTTGATTCTGTGAACTGCGAAACCGCAGACTTTGAGTGATCTAAGTAATATGAGATTTTTTTGTTTCGCGCGCAGATGCAAGGTGACCTATTTGTGGTATGAAAAGGAAATACTGGAAGAGAGGCGTCAGCGGATGGAGGCTGGCGAGTAGGTGATGAACTAAGGGCGTCGGGAAAAGTTGGATCAGGAGGAATATAATGCTGTTTACTCTCGGCGTGTGCTTCGCTGGAGCCGTAAAGGAATTGAGCTGTGAAGGGCCGTTTCATTGTTTCGGGACCTAGCCCCCGAAACGATGAAACGGTACGTATGAAAAAGCTGTCTCTGCTGAAAATTGTATTTTGGTCTCGCGTGGCTCGTATCGTGTACATACGGACATCCTGATTTCCGTACGTACATTTAGACGATATTCACAAAAGCCCTTCGGCTTGCGCTTTCTGCTTCATCCGGGTGATGGACGATTTCGATACGTTTAGCGTGTCGGCAATTTCCCCGTAAGGTATGTTCTCTTTCAAAAGCTCTACGCATCGTACGTAGGTGGGATCGCCTGCCTCGTACGTCCAAACGAGGGTGCCGTCCTCGTTACGTAACGTAGCCTCCATATCCCGCGTGTCCTTGGCTTCCAGATGCCGCGCCTTCGTATACCTGACGAGCATCCGGGTGGCGTCCTCCCC
>NZ_VNWN01000015.1 GCF_012720115.1 Sneathiella chinensis
ACGGATAGCACGCCTGACGATACGGACGGTTCCGAGACCTTCACAATCACGGTTACGTTGCACGGGACGGCGGTTACGGCGGGTGTTGGCCTTGTGCTTGGCGCCGGGGCACCTTCTGATGCGACCCTGACGGAAGGTCCGGATGGGACATGGACCCTGAACGTGAGCGATCCGGCAGACCTTGAAGTTGCCGTTGGGTTGATTGAGGCTGTTGTTCCGGCGGGCTATGAAGGTACGATCAATGGCAGCATTTCCAGCGTCAGTGAGGAAACCCTGCCGAATAACGATGAGGAAGACACTCTTGCCGACAACCGCAAGGAAGACAGCGCCGATTTCAGCCTGACCATTGAAGGCGGCGAGGTAGTGCCGACTGCGGCCTTCGGTGACGGCGAGTTTGCCGGTATCATCAAGGAAGACAGTGTCGATAACACCATCAGCTTCAGCGCGGCGTCTGGTGACAGCACGGATGAACTGACCAGCGTCGTGATCACCCTGCCGGGTGTGGAAGATGGCGATGTGGATGTGTCTGCCATTGAAACGGCCCTTGGTGTTGGGACACCGGGCGAGATCGGAACGGTTGTGGTATCCGAGGCGGGTGGCACAACGACCATCACGATCACCTTCAATGACAGTGCGGATCTGGAAAGCTTCAGCAGTTCCTTCACCCTGGATGCCCCGGTTGAGGATAGCGACGCGGACCTGTCTGCCACCATCACGGCCTATGCCAAGGATAAAACGGACGCGACTGAGACCGGCGATGGCGGCGAAACCAAGACCATCGTGGTGGACGCGGTTCTCGATCGGTTTGCCGATGTTGAAGGGGGTGCTGCGGCCAGCGGTACGGAAAGCGATACAGTCCAGAACCTCAATCTGGGTCTGGGCATGCAGTTTGCGGCCAGTGGCTTCACACCGACGGATAGCACGCCTGACGATACGGACGGTTCCGAGACCTTCACAATCACGGTTACGTTGCACGGGACGGCGGTTACGGCGGGTGTTGGCCTTGTGCTTGGCGCCGGGGCACCTTCTGATGCGACCCTGACGGAAGGTCCGGATGGGACATGGACCCTGAACGTGAGCGATCCGGCAGACCTTGAAGTTGCCGTTGGGTTGATTGAGGCTGTTGTTCCGGCGGGCTATGAAGGTACGATCAATGGCAGCATTTCCAGCGTCAGTGAGGAAACCCTGCCGAATAACGATGAGGAAGACACTCTTGCCGACAACCGCAAGGAAGACAGCGCCGATTTCAGCCTGACCATTGAAGGCGGCGAGGTTGTGCCGACTGCGGCCTTCGGTGACGGCGAGTTTGCCGGTATCATCAAGGAAGACAGTGTCGATAACACCATCAACTTCAGCGCGGCGTCTGGTGACAGCACCGATGAACTGACCAGCGTCGTGATCACCCTGCCGGGTGTGACCAATGGCGATGTGGATGTGACCGACATTGAAACGGCCCTTGGTGTTGGGACACCGGGCGAGATCG
>NZ_VNWN01000016.1 GCF_012720115.1 Sneathiella chinensis
TTACTCGGTGATGCTGGAAACGACGCCAGCACCAACAGTCCGGCCACCTTCGCGGATCGCGAAGCGGAGGCCTTCGTCCATGGCGATCGGAGCGATCAGCTCAACGTCCATGGCAATGTTGTCACCAGGCATAACCATTTCTGTACCAGCCGGAAGGGATACAACACCGGTTACGTCAGTTGTACGGAAGTAGAACTGCGGACGGTAGTTGGTGAAGAACGGTGTGTGACGACCGCCTTCTTCCTTCGTCAGGATGTAGGCTTCTGCCTTGAACTTGGTGTGCGGTGTGATGGTGCCCGGGTGAGCCAGAACCTGGCCACGCTCAACGTCTTCACGCTTCGTACCACGCAGCAGAACACCAACGTTATCGCCAGCTTCACCCTGATCGAGCAGCTTGCGGAACATTTCAACACCTGTACAGGTTGTCTTGGTGGTTTCCTTGATACCGACGATCTCGATTTCTTCACCAACCTTGACAACGCCGCTTTCAACACGACCGGTCACAACAGTACCACGACCAGAGATGGAGAACACGTCTTCGATCGGCATCAGGAACGGCTTGTCAACATCACGCTGCGGCAGCGGAATGTAGTCGTCAACAGCCTGCATCAGCTCGAGGATGGCGTTCTTGCCAATTTCGTCGTCGCGGCCTTCCAGTGCTGCCAGAGCAGAACCCTTGACGATCGGAATATCGTCGCCCGGGAAGTCGTATTCGCTCAGCAGTTCGCGGATTTCCATTTCAACCAGTTCAAGCAGTTCTTCGTCGTCGACCTGGTCAACCTTGTTCATGAAGACAACCAGGGCCGGAACGCCAACCTGACGGGCCAGCAGGATGTGCTCGCGGGTCTGCGGCATCGGGCCATCAGCAGAGGACACAACCAGGATACCACCATCCATCTGGGCCGCACCGGTGATCATGTTCTTCACGTAGTCGGCGTGACCCGGGCAGTCAACGTGAGCGTAGTGACGGTTTGCAGTCTCATACTCAACGTGGGATGTGGAAATCGTGATACCACGGGCCTTTTCTTCAGGCGCCTTGTCGATTTCATCAAATGCAAAGGCAGAACCGCCGCTTGCTTCAGCCAGCACCTTGGTGATCGCTGCTGTCAGTGTGGTCTTACCATGGTCAACGTGACCAACGGTTCCGATGTTTGCGTGCGGCTTACTGCGCTCAAATTTTTCTTTGGCCATTT
>NZ_VNWN01000017.1 GCF_012720115.1 Sneathiella chinensis
GCCATAGCGGACCCCGGCAAACGGTGTCACCGACACCCCGTTCCCAAGCCCAAGGCCATAGCCCACCTCCAGATCGGAGGAGAGATCGAGCGCCCCATAATCGGCCCGGGCGGTTTCCCGCGTGGCGCCGACAGTGACAGTGCGATCCGCCTCAATCCGGTGCAGGCCACCGCCGGCCACCCCGTCCAGATACAGCGATCCCGCCTGCCAGCGGCCATAGGCGGCCAGTTGGTAACTGTCCACATGGGTATCGCCAGAGGATGACGCCAGCGTCCGGGTATAGGACCCGGCCCCGCCCAGCGTCAGGGATGGCAATACTTCCAGATCCGCACCTGCACTCACCCCGCCATAACGGTAATCGGTGCCTTCCGCATTGGCGGTGCCGGATACATCGCCAAAACCACCATAACCGCGCACCCACACCGCCTTGTTGCGGTCCAGCCCGGTTTCTGCAGCCTGCACGGCCTCGGCCAGACTGTGGGACCAACTGTCGGTGCCGTCGGACGCCATGGCCAATGTTCCGCCCGCTGACCGGGTCCGGTCGCCATCAAGGCGGTTTTCGATCTGCTCATAAAAGGCCAGTCCGGCCCGGTTGAAGAAGGTCGGCCCGTGGGTATGGGGCATCCCGGCAAGGGCATTAAAGGCCTGCCGCGCCCCGGCCCCGGACAGGCCTGTCATGCGATGCACCAGACTGCCAAGGCGCGGGTCTTTCTTCAGGGCATCCAGGGTATCGGCCACCGCGTCCTGATTGGGGGTTTCCGCTTCGTCCTCGAAATCCCGCTGGTTTGAGATCAGGGTCAGGTAGACCTGATTGGCATCATAGCTGAGACTGGGTTCAAGGAAAGCAAGGTTCGAGGTCACA
>NZ_VNWN01000018.1 GCF_012720115.1 Sneathiella chinensis
AGCCCAAGGCCATAGCCCACTTCCAGATCGGAGGAGAGATCAAGCGCCCCATAATCGGCCCGGGCGGTTTCTCGCGTGGCGCCGACAGTGACGTTGCGGTCCGCCTCAATCCGGTGCAGGCCACCGCCGGCCACCCCATCCAGATACAGCGATCCCGCCTGCCAGCGGCCATAGGCGGCCAGTTGGTAACTGTCCACATGGGTATCACCAGAGGATGACGCCAGCGTCCGGGTATAGGACCCGGCCCCGCCCAGCGTCAGGTCCGGCAGAACCTGCAGATCCGCACCTGCACTCACCCCGCCATAGCGGTAATCGGTGCCTTCCGCATTGGCGGTGCCGGATACATCACCAAAACCGCCATAGCCGCGCACCCAGACCGCCTTGTTGCGGTCCAGCCCGGTTTCGGCGGCCTGCACGGCTTCGGCCAGACTGTGGGACCAACTGTCGGTGCCGTCTGACGCCATGGCCAGTGTGCCGCTATTGGTTCGGGTCCGGTCGCCATCAAGGCGGTTTTCGATCTGCTCATAAAAGGCCAGTCCGGCCCGATTGAAGAAGGTCGGCCCGTGGGTATGGGGCATCCCG
>NZ_VNWN01000019.1 GCF_012720115.1 Sneathiella chinensis
ATAGACCTGATTGGCATCATAGCTGAGGCTGGGTTCAAGGAAAGCAAGGTTGGAGGTCACACCGTCAAACTCGGTGCCGCCAAGACCGCCGCCCGCACTCAGGATGGTATAGGTAGTGCTGGGGCCATAGGTGCCATTTTCAGCCAGCACCTGAACCGACCCACCGGACAGGGTAGCCGTGCCCCCTGCGTTGATCCGGTCCGCCGCCCCGGCCGA
>NZ_VNWN01000002.1 GCF_012720115.1 Sneathiella chinensis
GGAAACTTCCGCATACTGGTCCAGAACGGCATCAACCACGATCCCGCTCTCATATTCTTCATAGGCGTTGTCGTAGCCATCATTGGGGTTGCCGTAACAGTCCACACCCTGATCATTGACGGAGACCTTAAAGACAAGGTTGCCAAGGTCGATATCCGCATCGGAATCCTCAGGCGGTGTCAATGTCAACCCGGACAGGTCAAAGGTTTCCACGCCCGGATTAAACCAGATGTGCAATTCAGACCCGGATTGGCTGACGCCCCACACTTCTGGCATATTCTCAATCGCAGTGATGTCATCACCGCTAACGGTCCACCCGCCGAACCCGGAGATCGCCACAAAGCTCAGGTTTTCAGAACCATCGGTCGCGCCCGGATTTTTGGCATATTCGCCGGTTTTCACGGAGAAGCCAATATCGACGGAATTGTCTTCCTTGGTCATGTAAAGACCATTTTGAAGGCTGACACCGGTCAGTTCAAAGACCGGATCATCCGCTTCCGGAACCACGTTGACAGAAATGGTTTCCTGCGCGATCGCCACGTTGTTTTCCACAACCAGTTCACCGTCGGACGGGTTTTCCTCGGCCACGGCGCGGACAACGAAATCGGCAGAACCGCTGAAATCTTCAGGCGGCAGGAAGGATGGAGACGCATTGAAGGCCCCGCTTTGGCCCGGCCCCACGGGAACCGTGAAGGTCAGGGTGCCGGATGTGCCATCGGCCCCCGGCGCCCACACACCACCAGCACCATCGGAAACCGTCCAGCCAGCCGGAATTTCAACAACCACTGTGTGGCTTTCACTGCCATCCACGTTGTCCCCGAACTGGGCGGACACATCCACGGTAAATGCCGCATCCTCGTGGGAGCAATAGACATTCGCATCCGGAACCTGCGGCGGATACTGATAGTCACCATTACCATAGCCAAAGTCATTCCCGTTCCCGCCGGTCATGGGCTCGGAAGAGACAGACAGGGAAACCGCATCTGCGGCGGCATCCACGATAACGGTGCCTTCACCGGTGATCACGGCTGTCTCACCGCTGGCATCAACGATGTCTGCGGAAACAGACAGCGGAATATCCGCATCGGAGTTTGCCGGCGGCAGCATGAACAGCGGCGGCAGAACGCCATCAACAGCAGAAATGGTGACAGAACCATCCACGATAGCGACTTCATTGGCCGCATCTGTCCCGCCAACAAAGAAGCGCGCCCCTTCCGGGAAACCGGACAGGGTAATCTCGCTGATCGTTTCATCATCGGCGGGAGTGAAATTTGCAAAGACCTGCATCGGAACCGTGTAGCCGGAGCCGAAATTCTGGTAGGGCTGCCAGTCTTCATAGCCGCCGGAGATCGGGCTCAGCTCACCTTCCGGATCGGTGCTGAGAAAAGTCAGATCAATGGTTCCATCGGCTTCGTCAGCTTCCTCACCCTGCAGGAATTCCTCTTCCTCGCGGGTTTGGAATTCCAGTTCTGTGGGGTCCAGAAGGTTTTCAATACCAATACCATCGCCAATCCCGTCATCGTTGTAGGCAGAGAAGCCGGCACCGCCGCCGCCTGCGCCGCCCGCAGCCGGGCCAGCCGCCGGTGCAATCGCATCCGGGTTGAAGTCCTCGGTCAGGCCAATGATCTGGTCAACAGTCAGGATCGGTCCGTTCTCGCCGATCTGCAGGGAAGCCGGAGCAGAAGTTTCGCCCGCAACAAAGAAATTCTCAAGCGTCAGAGGCTCACCCCCTCCCAGCGGGGTAATCACCAGATTGCCACCATCCTGAGAAAGAATAACCTCCTCAACTGTCCCAAACGGAATCTGGATCACTGCTCCCTCTTGTACAGTAACCATGGACTCGGATTTCGTAACCAGCACAGTTGTGGTGTTGTTGTCAGACGTTGCCATTGTAAAACGCTCCTCGTTTCCCCAAACCCCCTACCCCTGATGGAAAAACATTTAAAGGTTGTTTCCATCGGCAGGCGCGCCGCAATGATTCGGCACTTGTATAGTCTTCCATTACGGGAAGGTAAGGCAACTGTCATCCCTCATTTGAGGGATTTTCATATAATTTGTATTAATTTTTTATCCCCCGAACATACCCTTGGTCCGCAGGGAAAGAGACCCTCATTTTATTTGTAGTCCATTTGAGGTACGCACCCGCCCCTGTTTTAGTATTATTATATTTAACCACCACAAGATGTGCGTTTTTCCGACTTTCCCCTGCCCCCAGCCAGCCCTCCTCCAGAAAGAGGTCTGGGTTAAAACAAAAAACGCGTCGGTTGAAAAGCCGACGCGTCAAGATACGGGTTTGACAGTCTTAGAGAGTCAGCCGGGGAAGCCGGCAAAACCTGTTACAGCCCCCGCAGCTCCCGGCGCAGGATTTTACCCACGGTGGACTTTGGCAGCTCATCAATAAAGGTGATAATCTTGGGGTTCTTGTAAGCCGTCAGGTTTTTCCGGCAATACTCGGCGATTTCCTCGGCCGTAATCTCGCTGCCCGGTGCACGCACAACAAACAGCTTTACCGCTTCCCCTGTCCGTTCATCCTCAACGCCGATACACGCTGATTCCGCGACCCCGTCCAGTTCGGCGACAATGGCCTCAATCTCGTTGGGGAAAACATTGAAGCCGGACACAAGGATCATGTCCTTCTTGCGGTCCACAATATGAAAATACCCATCCTCGGACATGTAGGCCACGTCGCCGGTTCGGAAATACCCGTCCGGTGTCATGACCTCGGCGGTGGCCTCTGCCCGGTTCCAGTATCCCTGCATGACCTGGGGACCCTGAACACAGATTTCCCCGACCTCGCCCGCAGGAAGGGCAGTGCCGTCATCACCCCGGATCGAGACATCGGTCTGCGGCAGAGGGATACCAATTGAATTTTTGAATTCCGACGATACCGGCGGACTGAAGGTGACAATGGGCGAGGTTTCCGACAATCCATAGCCTTCTTGGATATGGCGGCCGGTCACGGCTTTCCAGCGATCGGAAACCGCCTTCTGAACGGCGGTCCCACCGCCAACCGCCATCCGCAGACGGGAGAAATCGCAGCTCGCGAATTCCGGTGTCATCAACAATCCCGCAAACAACGTATTCACCCCGGTCATCATGGTGAATTTGTGCTTCTTCAACTCCTCGACAAAGGCGGGCATGTCGCGCGGGTTGGTGATCATCACATTTTCCGCCCCGGCAAGGAAATAGCCGATGAAATTCACCGTCAGGGCAAAGATGTGATACAGGGGCAGCGCGGTAATCACCAGTTCGCCGCCATCCTCAACCTGCCCCCCGACAAAGGTCCTGAATTGCAGGACATTGGCCACAAGGTTCCCATGACTGAGCATGGCGCCTTTCGCCACCCCGGTTGTCCCGCCGGTATATTGCAGGAACACCAGATCCTGATGGCTCAGGGAAACCGGCGCAAGATCGCGCTTCGCGCCTTCTTCCAGCACAGAAGACAGCGGCACCGCACCGGTCAGCCGGTCATCCACAACGGGGCTGGGAAGGGCGGCGTTGCCAAGATCCCCAAGATCCGCAACCAGAATATTTCTTATGCCCGTATTGCCGACGATCTCGGCGAGGGTCCCGGTGGAGCCTGAAAAGATGACAATGGTTTCCACACCCGCATCATTCAGTTGGTGCTCCAACTCACGCGGGGTGTAGAGCGGATTGACATTCACCTGAACAAGCCCGGCCCGCAAGACGCCCAGCAGGGTTGCCGGAAACGCCATGATATTGGGCATCATGACCGCGACCCGGTCGCCTTTTTGATGCCCCAGAACCTGCTGCAGATAGGCTGCGATTTTCCGCGCCTCCGCATCCAGTTGTTTATAGGTCAACGTCGCCCCGAAATTCCGGAAGGCGGTCTTGTCCCCAAACCGGCCAATGGCCTCGTCAAACATGGAAACCACGCTTGGATAGCGATCCAGATCAATGGTTTTGGGGATGTCATTTCCGTAATGCTGATACCATACTTTTTCACACATGCTACTACTCTCGGATTTCCTTCCAACTACACTCCCTTTTGGCCCGGCAAGCAGGCCGGCCCTCACCATAAGTGGCGCCGGTGTCATTCTCAAATGAATTTCCCATGCGTCCGGTCACAAAACGCCAGCCTTGCCGATATATCAAAAAAGGGTTGACTTCATTTTCCGCAATTGATAATCACTCTTAATAGCAATCGAGAGACAGTCCGTCTCAACCATAACCGAGTACCCGTTCCCGATGGCAGGCCAAGACAAAACCAGCGCCCCGCAAACCTGGCACATACCCGTTACCAATGCCGGGATCGACAGCGAGGCCCTTTTCAAGTCCGGAAAGGAGCTGAAAATCCGTCACCATGGTGACGAATACACGCTCCGCCTGACAGGGAATGACAAACTTATTTTAACGAAATAGGTCAGTAGCAAGCCACCCAGCCAGCCCAAGGCCAGCAAGGCAGCAAGCAATCGCCGTTCAATTCCAGTGTAAGGATTAACATGCGACATGCGTCTTGCGTGACCTTTTGGGGTGCGCTGCTTTCAACCACTGTTCTCAGCTCTGCGTGGGCCGGGGACACCCCGACACAGGCCGTTCTGGATACGGTCACCGTCTATGCCACGAAAAGCGAACAATCGACTTTCGATGTGCCCGCCATGGTGTCGTCCGTCGATGCGGATGCGCCGGGGGCCGCCCTTGCCAGTGACGTGGATGATCTTCTGAATACCACGCCGGGGGTGGATGTGGTGAACGGTCCGCGCCGCAATGGCCAGACGGTCTCCATTCGCGGTTTCGATGACGAGGCGATCATCACCCTGATGGATGGGCGCCGCCAGAATTTCGAGGCCGAGCATGATGGTCGCTTCTTTGTCGATCCGTCCCTGCTGAAACGGGTGGAAATTGTCAAGGGCGCGTCCTCCTCCATCTATGGCGGCGGCGGCATTGGCGGCGTGGTGGCCTTTGAAACCAAGAACGCCTCCGACATGCTGAAACCGGGCCAGACGGTCGGCGCCACCACCAGTCTTGGCTATCGCAGCGGCAACAAGGAATTCTCTCCCCTTCTGACCGGCTATGGACGGGTTGGCACCCTTGATATCCTGGGCAGCATTGCCTATCGCAACTCCGGTGATATCCGCACCGGCGGCGGCGGCCATCTTGATGCCGAGGACAAGGTCCTGTCCGGCCTGTTCAACGCCGCCTACAGCTTTGCCGACTGGCACACGGTCCGCCTTCAGTATCAGGGCCTGAACAACAATGCACAGGAACCCAACAACGGCGCGGGCGGCGTGGGACTGTCCAACCCGATCGTCGACAAAACCGTTCAGGATCACCAGATCGGCGTCAAGTATGACTACAGCAACCCGGACAATGCCCTTCTGAACCTGAAGGTTCATGCCTATTACAACGATACCGAGGTGGAGGAAGAGGACCTCAGCGGGTCCAATGCGGGGCGGGTCCAGTCGCGGGCCATGCAGACGCTGGGCCTGACCATCGATAACCAGAGCCGCTTCCAGATATCGGACAGCCACAGCCAGACCCTGTCCTATGGCTTTGAAATCTATCGCGATGAACAGCAGGGCACCAGTTCCGTCACCGCAGACGGCACCCGGCCCGGCGTTCCGGACGCGGAAAACCTGAATTTCGGCCTGTATATTCAGGATGAAATCGCCTTTTCCACCGGCATCGGCAAGTTTCTGGTCATTCCGGCGGTCCGCTATGACAACTACCGGAGCGAGGCCGATACCGGCAACGATCAAAGCGAGGATGCGGTCTCTCCCAAGATCGCCCTCAGCTACAAGCCGACGGACAATTTCGTTCTGTTCGGCAGTCTGGCACAGGCCTTCCGTGCACCGAACATGACCGAACTTTACCCGACCGGGCAGCATTTCCCGGGCTTTCCGCCCATGTTCCCGAACAACAACTTCATTCCCAATCCTGACCTGAAACCGGAAAAGGTCACCACCGTTGAACTGGGTGCCGGTGTGAATTTTGACGACCTTCTGGCCGACAATGACCGGCTCAAGCTGAAGGGGTCCTGGCATTCCAGCCGGGGCGAGGATTTCATCACCCAGGAAATCGATATTTTTGCCGGCACCTCCCGCAACCTGAATATCGACAAGGCCCGCCTGTGGGGCTGGGAACTGGAAGGGGAATATAACCTGCACCCGGTCACCCTTAAAACCGGACTGTCCTATGTGGAAGCCAAGGATGACGAGACCGGTGAGTATATCGCCAATAATGTGCCCCTGACCTTTAGCACCGATATCGCCTACAGCATCGACAGCCTGTCATCTGTTATCGGCTGGCGGGCCCGCTTTGCCGATGCCAATGACAAGGTTGGTTCCGCCGATGAGCGGACAGCCGGATATGGCGTTCACGATCTTTATTACCGCTGGGCGCCAACGGATGGGGACCTTCAGAACCTGACCGTCGATCTTGGCATCAGTAACCTGTTTGACCGGGAATATAACAAACGCTACGCCGCCCTGTTCGAGGAAGGGCGCAGCTTTGGGGCAAAGGTAACCTACACATGGTGATCACCGGTTCCGCCTTGCCCGGAAACCTGATGCGATGGGGCGGCCTGCTCGCCCTGTCCTTCGGGGCGCATCTGTATGGCCTGTCCCTGATCAGTGTCGCCCCCAAACCGCATTCTATTCCGGAGCCGGAACGGATCAGGATCTCCCTGTCCGCGCTTGCCGCACCAAGGTCGGAACCGGCCCCGCTGCCCGCCCATCATCCCGTCCTGCCCCGCCAGACGGAAGCCCCGAAAACAACCATATCGCAACAGCCTGAAACCCGGCGCACGCCGCCCCCTGCCCCGGCAACCCCCAAGGTTGTCACCCGGTCGGATGCCAGTAAAGCAATCCACAAGGCGGCCCGGCCGGCCAAACCAACGCCCGCCGCGGCGGAGGCGGCACCGCAAGCAAAACCGGTGTTACCCAAGCCGGTTCCAACGCCCCGTCTTGCCAGCCGCACGCTGTCCGCCCCGGCCCCGAGCCCGGTGAAAACCACTGAGCTGCCACCGGAGCAACCCCCGAAGGAGGCCCCAAGGCAAAGGCTTGCCGAAAAGCCCGTGCCCGCCGCCCCGGCCACACCGTCCGCCGCAAGCAATCAGGGGGACAGCGCCTCAACGGTTCTGCAGGAAGCGTCCTATCGCCGCCGCACCCCGCCCGTCTATCCGCGCCGGGCCTATGAGCTAGGGCAGCAGGGCACCGTCACGCTGGCTGTGCTGATCACCGAGGCTGGCACGCCTGAAAAACTGCAAATCGAGCAATCATCCGGTCACCGAATGCTGGACCGGGCGGCGCTGGCCGCCGTGAAAAGCTGGGTCTTTGAACCCACCACCCGAAACGGGCAAAAAACTCAAAGCTGGGTCCGCGTTCCGGTCCGCTTTGTCATCAACTAACCCACGCGAGGATCCAATGGAAAACAGACTGCAAGACATCAAGACACGTTTCGCCGCCCTGAAAGCGGACAATCCCAACATGCGTATTCGCAATGCGGCAGAAGCCCTGAACGTATCCGAGGCCGACCTGCTGACCACCAGCCTTGGCGACGGAGTTACCCGCCTGACAAACCAGCCCGCCGATATCCTGTCCGGTGTTGCCCGGTTGGGCGAGGTCATGGCCCTGACCCGCAACGATGCCTGTGTTCACGAACGCAAGGGTGTCTATGACAATCCTGAATTCCACCTGCAGGGTAAAATGCAAATTGGCCTGTTCGTCAATCCCGACATCGACCTGCGCCTGTTCATGAACCACTGGGCCCATGTCTTTGCCGTTTCCGAAGACACAAAGGTTGGCCCCCGGCACAGCCTGCAGTTCTTTGACAAATCCGGGACGGCCGTTCACAAGATTTACCTGACCAACAAGTCCGACGAGGCCGCTTTCAAGGCGCTGGTTGCCCAGTATACGGACGACGACCAGTCCTCCCCCCTGACCCTTGAAGCCTATCCCGCCAAGGATCAGGACCGCCCGGACGACGAAATCGACTGGCCCGGCTTTCGCAAGGCATGGGAAGAATTGAAAGATACCCACGCCTTCTTCCCGCTGCTGCGGAAATTTGGTGTTGGCCGGGAGCAGGGCTTCCGTCGCATCGGCGAGGATTTCGCCTATGAGGTCGAGAATACCGGCGCCCGTCTCGCCCTTGAAATGGCCCGGGACCGGGAATGCGACATCATGGTGTTTGTCGGCAACCGGGGCTGCATCCAGATTCATACCGGACCGGTGAACAAGCTGGTCGAACAGGGCCCGTGGTTCAATGTTCTGGACCCCAAATTCAATCTGCACCTGAACGAACAGGAAATTGTCAGAACCTGGGTGACAAAAAAGCCGACCGAAGACGGGATTGTCACTGCGGTTGAGCTGTTCGATGCGGACGGGGAAATCATTGCCACCCTGTTTGGTCGCCGCAAGCCGGGTCAGCCGGAACTGGAGCTGTGGCGTGAAATCGCCGCAGACCTGCCACGAAAGGCTGTTGCCGATGCTGCCTGATCTGTTTCACAAGCTGGGAATCATGGGCTGGCCGCTGCTGCTTTGCTCCGTTCTGGCCTCCATGCTGATCCTTGAACGGATCAGCTTTTTCCTGTTTGTGGATTTTCAGGGAAGGCGGATGGAAAGCCGCCTTCTTCGCCTGATTGCCCGGCATCGCCATCTTGAAAAGCCGGTGCGGGATGAGGTGACCTCTGTTGCCTTTGACGAGGCCCGGCTGCCCTTTGGCCGGGGCCTCGCGGTCCTCCGGCTGGTGGCGGCGGTCGCCCCCATTCTGGGACTGCTGGGCACAATCCTCGGGATCATTGATGCCTTTCGCGTCATTGCCGCGTCCGATGCGCCGGTTACCCCCAGCATGATCGCAGACGGCTTGTGGGAAGCCCTGATGACCACCGCATTTGGCCTGATGATCGCCTTGCCCTGCGTCATTTTCGTAACCCTGTTCACCGCATGGAAAAACCGGATTTTCGACCTGACCCTGATCCGCCTGAATGCGGCCTCTCTCGATTATTCACTGGAGCGCGGCGCGGCGCGGCCTGAAACACTGCCTGTACCGGAAACAAGGTCCACGCCCCGGCAGGTTGCGCCATGATCCGGTCCGGTGACGCCTATAACCGGGACGAGGAGGCAGGCTCCCTGTTCCCGGACCTGACAACCCTGCTGGACATCCTGTTCATTCTGCTGGTCTTTTTCATCCTGACGGCCGGGGCCGTCTACCGGTCCCTTGACCTGACCTTGCCGGAAGCCGTGTCCGAGCAGCCGGCCCGGCCCGCAGAAACCCGTCATATCCTGCTGGAAATCCGCGCCAGCGGCTACGCCCTTGACGGCCAGGCCTTTGCCGATCTGCCGGCCCTGAAAGACGGCTTTCCCCGCCTCCTGAAGGAAAAACCGGATTATGAGCTGATCGTGGCCGGGGACCAGTCCATCTCGCTGGAACGTCTTCTGGGCGTCCTGACCTATCTTCAGTCGCTCGGTATTGATGCGGCCAACATCCTTATGCAGCAAGAGAAACACCCATGAGAACCCTGCTGGCAGCCTTTCTGCTTGTCCTCTGCCCCGTCCTGTCCGTCGCCGATACACCGGGACAAATCAACTCACCGGACCGGGCCAATTCACCGAACCGGATCGTGTCCGTCGGCGGTGCCCTGACCGAAATCATCTATGCCCTTGGTGAACAGGGACGACTGGTCGGCAGTGACACCACCAGTTATTTCCCGCCCGAGGCCGAAGCCCTTCCCAAGGTGGGCTATCAGCGTGCCCTGTCGGCGGAAGGCATCCTGTCGCTCCGGCCGGACACCATCCTCATGAATGACGAGGCCGGCCCGCCGCCGGTCCTCAAGCAACTGGCAGCCTCAAAGGTGCGGCTTGTCTCCCTGCCCTCCGCCACCGATCTGGACGGTATCCGCCGCAATATCCGCGCCGTTGGCGCCCTGCTGGATGTGCCCGGCACAGCGGACGCCCTTCTTCAAACCTTCGATAAAACGGTGGCAGATCTGACCGCCGTCACGGCTCGGCAATCGGACCGACCGCGCGTTCTGTACATGATGAACCACGGAAGCGGCTCTCCCATGGTGGCGGGGCGGGACACGTCTGCTGACAGTATCATTACCCTTGCGGGCGGACAGAACGTGGTGGACGGCTATACCGGGTACAAGCCCCTGACGCCCGAGGCCGCCGCCGCCCACGCGCCCGATGTGATCCTTGTCTCGACCCGGACGCTTGAACAGGCCGGCGGGATGGAAAGCCTGCTTCGAATTCCCGGCCTCAACCTGACCCCTGCTGCCCGAAACCGGCGGATCATTCCCATGGACGATCTGTTGCTTCTGGGGTTTGGCCCCCGCACACCGGCGGCGGCACTGGATCTGAACAAAAGACTGCACAGCCAATGACAACGCTTACACGGCGCCTGACCGTGACCTTTCAGGACAAACCGGAACAACGCTTGCGGATCATTCTGGGCGGCCTTGGATGCCTGCTTTTCATGGCAGGCGCCCTGTCCGTCACGGTCGGGGCCCTGTCACTGGACCTGGCACAAATCCTGTCCGGCTCCCTGACAGAGTTTGATCAATCGGTCCTGTTCTCGATCCGTCTGCCCCGCATCTTGCTGGCGGCTACGGTCGGGGCCGCGCTCGGTATATCCGGGGCGGCCATGCAGGGGCTGTTCCGCAACCCGCTGGCAGACCCGGCCCTGATCGGCATCACCGGCGGGGCGGCCCTTGCGGTTGCCTGCGTCATCGTCCTTGCCGGGACCGTCTCCGGGTATCTGGGATTATACGGCCTTGGCATCGCCGCCTTTGTCGGCGGCATTGCCAGCAGCATGGTCATCATGCGCATTGCCCGATTTTCCGGGACATTCTCGGTGACCCACATGTTGCTGGCCGGGATCGCCATCAACGCGGTCACCTTTGCCGGGACCGGGTTCCTGACCTTCCTCAGCGACGACCAGCAGTTGCGGGCCCTGTCCTTCTGGACCATGGGCAGCCTTGGCGGCGCCCTGTGGGAGCCGGTGCTGGTTTGCCTGACCATTGTGATCCCCTGCCTGTTCGTCCTGATCCGCAAATCCCGCGACCTGAACCTGCTGCTGCTGGGAGAGGAAAACGCCACCTATGCCGGGCTGGATACCCATCGCCTGAAGCGGGCCATCGTCATCACCGCGTCCCTCTGTGTGGGGGCCGCCGTCGCGGTCAGTGGCATCATCGGCTTTATCGGCCTTGTGGTGCCGCATCTGATCCGCCTGTTATTCGGGTCCGACCACAAACTTCTCATTCCCGCCTCCGCCCTGTTCGGGGCCAGCCTGCTGGTCCTTGCCGATACGGTGGCCCGGACCGTAGTGGCCCCCACGGAAATGCCTGTGGGAATCCTGACCAGCCTTGTCGGCGGCCCGTTTTTCCTGTGGCTTCTTGTCAAGCAAAGCAGATTGAAACCCTGATATGATTGATGCGCTCTCCCTGTCCCATGCCGTCGGGTCCAAAACCATTCTGGATCAAGTCTCCCTGCAGGCTCGCCCCGGCGAAATCCTGTCGATCCTTGGCCCCAATGGCGCCGGGAAATCCACATTGCTGAAATGTCTGGCCGGCTATATCCGCCCAACCCGCGGTCAGGTCCGGCTGGACGGCCGCCCCATTCAAGACATCGACCTGTCGGAACTGGCCCGGCGGCGGGCTGTCCTGACCCAGCAGATCGCCCTGAACTTCCCCTTTACCGCGCTTGAGATTGCCGCCATGGGCCGAACCGCGCTTGCCGGCAATGAACCGCCGTCAAATGCCCTTGCCATCGCCCGCGAAGCCCTGTCCCTGACCGAGGTGTCCCATCTGGCGGACCGGCCCATCTCCTCCCTCTCAGGGGGCGAGCAACAACGGGTGCATATGGCCCGCGTTCTGGCCCAACTGTGGGGACAGGAAAGCGCTTGCCTGCTGCTGGACGAGCCCACATCAGCCCTTGATCTCAAGCACCAGTTCCGCCTGTTCGACCTGTGCCGGTCCCTGTGTGACAAACGGGGCTTTGCGGTTGTTGTGATCCTGCATGATCTGGCGCTGGCCCGGCGGGTCTCCGACCAGACGTTGTTGCTCCGGGGCGGACAGGCTTTTGCCTGTGGCTCCAGCGCCTCGGTCATCACCCCGCAAGCGATCAGCGACCTCTATGAAATTCATTCTTCACAGGTCATGATCTGACCCTTTAGGTTGATGTATAATTGTAATTTTCGTCTAAAAAGAGTATCTGCTTCTATACACACGTGACAGAAGCGACTATCCTTGTCAGCAGGGCGATAACTATCTGACAAGAGACGTTTCAATGTACAGCTTTCGGATATTGACATGACAAACAGGCTCTCTCTGCTGTCCTGTCTGCTGGTGTTGCTTTCCCTGTTCGCAATCCAGCCCACCCGCGCCCTCGAAACACCGGATACGTTCCGAATTTGCTACGAGGACGTCCCGCAGCCGCCCTTTTATTTCGGGTCCGGGCCGGAAATTCCAGCAGTACGGCCCGGCCTTTACATCCATATGTCCGATCTGATTTCCGAACGGCTGGACCTGTCCATTACCCATATCCGCGCGCCGTGGAAACGGTGCCTGTTCTTTCTGGAAAGGAACGAGGTGGATGCGGTTTACGGCGCCTCTTTCAAGCCGGAGCGTATCCTGATCGCCCATTATCCGCGACACAATGGCGCCATTGATGACAGCCGCCGGATCGCCACCAAGTCCTATAGCCTGTACAAGCACAAGACCGCCCCCATTCACTGGGACGGCGAGGCCCTGACCCACGACACCCGGTTCATTGGCGCGCCGCTTGGCTATTCCATCATTCCCTTCCTTGAGCATCACGGCGCCACCGTCGAGACCCGCTGGAGCAATGTTGAGGGGATGAACATGGTCGCACAGGGCCGGCTGGAAGCCTTCGTGGCACAGGAACCCGCAGGGGATGCCATTCTGGGACAGGACCCGCACCGGTTCAGGGATGTGGTCAAGGTCAAGCCGCCGCTACAAAGCAAGTCCTACTTCATGATCATCAGCAAGGGGTTCTATGAACAATACCCCGCCCTCAGTGAAACCATCTGGGATGAAATCGCCTTAATTCGGGATCACCACATGCCCGCCCTGATGCTGCAATATCTGGATTGACCGCACGGCTATGCCGCCCTAACAGGGCTCCTTCAGTCCCCCTCCAGCAGGGAGAGGGCCCGCCGGTAATCCTCGCCAGGGCGGGAGTCCCGGACCTGCCCAAGGGCAGATCGCAGCCTTCCTTGCATGTCCTCCGCCTTACCGGTTGACGCAAGCAGGTCGGCCCTGTCCATCTCCGCCCGCAAAAGGAACAGTCCCGTTCCCTGCTTTTCTGCCGTTTCAATGGCCATATCCAGCCGGTCCAGTGCTTCCTGCCAGTTGCCGGACCGGGCCTCGACCACCCCATCCAGCCGCTGCAACTCGGCAAGGGCGAAGGCGTCCCTTGTCGTCCCGGCAACGTCGAGGCCATCCCGAACGGCTTTCCGCGCCACATCAATCCGACCCGCCCGCACCGCACTGTCGGCCAGAAAGGATGACCATGTTGGAACATGGATCATGGCCCCGGTCCGGCGCCAGTTGTCAATGCCGGCCACCGCATCGGCAATACCCTTGTCCCGATCCCCCTGATTGGCCCGTGCGCACCCATCCAATACCTCGTGATGGGCGGACCAGAATACAAATCCGTGCTCCCGGCACAGATATTGGACCCGGCTTTCCGTTTGCAGGCAGCCCGCATATTCCCGCTGCAACAGATTGACAAATCCCATGAGAGCCGTGGCGAATGTCAGGACAATCGGCTCCTCCAGCTCGGCCGCCATGTCGACACCGGCACTGGCCAGCCTGTTGCCAAGGTCCAGATCGCCCCGGACACAGGCCACAAGCCCCTGATAACTGGTGGCGACAATCTGGGGAACCTCGCCATGATCCCGAAGGGTAAGGTGCATGGGCTGCCCACACACCACATCAACACAGGCATCGAAATCCTGCCAGGCCCCGTCAAGATTACCAAGGGTCATCTTGCTTGACCCAAGGGCGCGAAAGGCCAGTGCCTCCATACAGGGGTTGGCCGCCTCCCGCGCCAGATCGAACAATCGTTCTGCAAGGGCCATGCTTGTCCGGATCTTGCCGCGATCATAGATGCAGTTCCACAATCCCCGCGACGCGGTGAACAGGGGCCCCTTGAAACCGTTTTTCAGGCAAAGCTGACGGGCGCGCTGATAATTTTCCTCCACCTCGGTCGAGGCATATCCGCAATAGGCAATCAGCGACAGCCCCATGGCGAGACGGCAGGAAACCTCCTCCCGATCCCGGTCCCTGTCCCTCTCATCCTCCTGCCCCCTGTCTTCTCCCAGACATCGCAGCGCATTCTCATAGGCCCGGATGGCCTCTGCATTGGCGGAACGGCTGGCTGCTGCGCTGCCCGCCTCCTTATAAAACCGCACCGCTTTATCCATATCCCCCGCCAGTTCCGCATGCTGTGCCACCAGTTCGGGGCGGGCTTCGGTATCCGCTTCAAGGCAGCGGGCAATCCTCCCATGCACCAACTGGCGCTGGCTGAACAACAGGCTGGAATAGGCCGCATCCCGAACAAGGGCATGCTTGAAGCGATAACTGCTATCCGGCGGTGTTCCCCGCTGAAACAGCAATTCCGCCCCCACCAGCCGGTCCAGCGCCGCGGTCAACGATGCCTCATCCACATCGGCGATGGCCCGGACCAGCCCGAACTCGAATTCTCGGCCAATACAGCTGGCCTGCTGGGCGATGCCCTTGACGTTATGAAGCCGGTCCAGCCGGGCCATCAGGGAATCATGCAGGGTCCGGGGTACAACTGGCTCGCGCTGGCCATCCAGATGGCTCTCTCGCTCCCCCGGTCCCCGGTCAGGCAGATCGGCTTCAAGCAGGGACTTGGTCAGTTCCTCAATGAACAGGGGAACCCCGTCGGTGCGCGACAGGATATCCGCCACCAATCCGTCCGGCAGGTCACATTCCCCGGCCAGATCGCCAATCAGCGACCGGCCCGCCTTTCGGTCCAGACGGTTGAGGGTGAGCAGGGACAGCGCATTGCGGTGCCGCAACTTGCCAAGAAATCCAGGGCGTGATGTCATCAGGACCAGAACCTGCCTGCCGCCGATCCGGTCCAGAAGAAGCTCCATCAGTTCAAGGGTGGTGGGGTCCGCCCAATGGGCATCTTCCAGAACCAACAGAACCGGCTTTCTGTCCGTCAGCCGGATCACCTGCCCGACCAACGCCTCCAGGGTCCGGTGCCGTTTCTGCATGGCGCTCAGATGGGCAATCCGCTCTCGGCCGCCGACGGAAACCCCCAGCAGTTCCGCCACCAGAACAACGATGGCCGGGTCCCGGATCGCCTCCTCTCCCAATTGCGCCTGCAACAGGCTTGCCGCCCTGTCCGGGGGCAAGTGCCTGTCAATTCGATAGATCCGCTTCAGCTTCTCAATCACCGGCCACAGGGCGGCATCCTGAAAACTGGGCGAGCACTGGTAGCGAATTCGGAACTGATCCCGTCCCCCCAACGTCTCCAGAAACGCCCCCAGCAACCGGGACTTGCCAATTCCGGCCTCGCCAATGACCAGAACCCCATGTCCCTCGCCCCGCTCGGCCTCGGCCCACTGCTCGGACAAGCGGGCCAGTTCCTGATCCCGCCCGACAATGCGGTTCAGGGTTGCATGACGGGCCTCAAAGCGGCTTTCCTGACGGACCTCGCCCTGAACCTCAAAGGCCTTTTCGTTCTGGCCAAAGCCTTTCAACTGCACATTTCTGACCTCTGACAGGGTAAAAAGCCCTTCCACCAGACGGGCCGTGCTGTTGCCGATCATCACGGAATCGGGGCGCGCCGCCTGTTGCAGACGGGCGGCAAGATTGGGGGTGTCCCCGGTGACGGTGCGTTCCATGGCTTCATGTTCTCCGATGGCCCGCCCCACCACGACCAGCCCGGTGGCAATCCCGACCCGGCACTGCAGCGGCTCGCGCCCGGCGCCAACGGATATCCCCTTCACCGCATCCAGAATGGAAAGCCCGGCCCGGACGGCCTGTTCCACATCATCCTCATGGGCCATAGGCCAGCCGAAATAGGCCAGCACCCCATCCCCCATATACTTGGCCACATGCCCCTTGAACCGATTGACCTCGGCACTGACCACCTGTTGATAGGACTGAAGCAGGGAACCCATTTCCTCCGGGTCCAGAAGGCGGGACAATTGGGTTGATCCGACAAGATCCACAAACATGACGGACAGATAGCGGCGTTCCGCCTGTAGCAAGGCCCCTTGATCTTTTCGGGCCGCGCCCCCGCCCTCCTGCCCTGATCCACTCGGAACCGGCGGTGCCTTTTCCAGCGCCTTCCGAAAACGCCGCCGCAACCCGACGGACAGACCCATTTCCTTCAGGTCGGCATCGGACAGGTCGGATAAAATATCGGGAGTGATGTCATGGGCGGCGAACAGATCAACCAGACCCTCCAGATCATGTGCTGACAACCAGTTCGCAAGGGTATCCATTGAGCATCCAACATGAGAACGAAAACTGATGTAGGGGAATACGGATAACGCAAAGGACTTGAGACGCAGCTACTATACCACGGCCCTCAATCTGGCGCAATTTTACGAAAACTATGCGCCGTTGATCAACTTTTCAGGGATGTCTGTCGCGGCCTGCGACCGGGATCAGTTCTTTTTCACAAATTCGGTCAGGATCACAATATGCTGTCCATTGACCCGGCCCTCGATCTGCCCCGGATTATCCGGCACCAGCGAAATACCCCGTACGGCGGTTCCCCGCTTGGCGGTAAATCCGGCGCCCTTCACTTTCAGGTCCTTGATCAGGATGACCGTGTCGCCGGCCTGCAGAACGGCGCCGTTGCTGTCCTTATGGCCGCCATCACCGTCCTTGTCCGCACCGGCAACCGCGCCGCTTTTCGCCCAGTCCAGTGTTTCATCATCCAGATACATCATGTCCAGCAGGTCCTGCGCCCAGCCTTCACCGGACAAACGGTTCAGCATCCGCCATGCCAGCACCTTTACGGCGGGAACCTCGCTCCACATGCTGTCGTTCAGGCACCGCCAGTGATGGCCATCAACCTCTGCACTGCCATCCATCTGGTCCCGGCAGGTCCGGCACACAAAGGCCACATGATCCGGTGCCCCATCATCCATCGGTGCAACATCCAGAACGGCAAGGTCTATCACCCCGCTGCAAAGTTCACAAACGGATCCGCTACGGGTGGCAAGAAGGGTTTCAATGGTCATGTCAGCATACTTCTGTTCAAAGATTGGAAGGGCACCCGGACATTAAGCCCCCCAAGGAAACAAAGGCAACACATGTTTTGCCTATTTTTCCATCAAATATTACTAATTTAATGTTAGTCTTTGTAAATCAGTCACTACGCCTGTCAACAGCCTGTGGTGGCAACGGTCGCCCCACCCCTCATATGCAAGGCTCCGGTATCCATGAAACTGTCCCTGAAAACCAGTATCCTGCTTGCCATCGTCCTGCTGATCCTGACCTTCGGGTTGGCCTCCACATTTGTGACCTATCGGACCGGGGTGCTTGCGGCCGAGGAAACCGCCGCAACCGTTTTTGAGGAAGCGGTGGAGAGGGCCTATGCCAATGTGAACAATAAACTCTCCATCCTGCTGCAATCCGCCCTCTATGGCAGCCTGCTTCAGGACGCCCATGCCAAAACAACCAGCGGTCAGGAGGGGGATATCCTGCTTCCCCTGACCGCCATCCTTGAAAACAACCCGGATTTCCAGTCCGCCTTCTTCGGGTTTCGGGACGGGGGCTTTTATCAGGTCCTGAACGCCCCGCTGGCCACGCCAATCCTGCGGGATCTGGCCCCGCCGCCCGGCACCCGATGGGCCGTGTACCAGATCAGGATCACCCCCGGAAGCGGGGCGCGGACGGTCCGCTGGTCGTTCCTTGATCCCGCGCTGACCGAACTTGCCCGGCGGGACGGCCCGGACAATGGCTTTGACCCCAGAAGCCGCCCGTGGTTCCAGCAGGCCCAAAAAAGCAACACTCCCACCCTGTCCTCCGCCTATCAGTTCTATGCCCTCAACCGGCAGGGCATGACCGCATCCCACCGGATGGGGGACAGCGGGCATGTTTTCGGGATTGATTTCTCCCTACAAAGCCTGTCCGACTTCATCCAGAAAACTCCGGTCTCCCGAAGCGGCGGCCTGATCCTGTTTGACAGCACCCAGCGCCTCCTTGCCGTCAACCGCACTCTGGTGCCACAAACCGGGAAACTAACCTTTCCGGCCGCGCTGCCCGACATACAGGTCGGGCTTTTTCGGACCCTGATGGCAGACCACGGTCAGGGATGGGCGGAGAAAATTGACTTCCTTGGTACCCCTTCCATGTGGCGGGTCAAATACTGGGCGGGCGGCGGGGGCCAGTCGATTGGCATCGCAGTCCTTGCCCCGTTTAGCGATTTCACCCCCCGGCTTGGGGCCATCACCCGCGACATCCTGCTTGCCAACCTGCTGATCTTTCTGCTGATTTCGCCATTTGCCTATTTCTATTCATCCCGCATTGCGACCTTTGTCTCGAAACTGGCTGCAGATGCGGAACGGGTCCGCACCCTGATCTTTGACAAGACGGCCCCGCCGCCGTCCCGTATCCGGGAATTTTCCGCGCTCGGTCATTCCTTCACCCATATGAAGACCTCTCTTCGCGACAATACCGCCGCTCTTGAAAAGACACAGGCCAAGCTGTCCCGCCTTGTGGAGCTCGGCATCGCCATGACCGCCGAACAGGATATCCACAAACTGATGAGCATGATCCTGAACGGTGCTGCGGAAATCGCCAACGCCGATGGGGCGACCCTGTTCATGCTGAACGCCCAGAAAGACCTGCAGGTCCGTATCATCCGAAACGGAACGCTGGGGCTGTCTTTCGAGACGGATCAGGAAAAGACACCAAAGTTCCCGCCTGTCCCCCTCTATCTGGAGGATGGCACCCCCAACAACCAGAATATTGCCAGTTTCTGTGTGCTGTCCGGCAAAACCACCAATATTCACGATGCCTATGACCAGACCCGATACGACTTTTCACGGGCCCGCGCCCTTGATGAACAGTATAATTATCGATCTGTCTCCTTCCTGTCGGTGCCCCTGAAACCCAAGGACGGTGACATTCTGGGGGCGCTTCAACTGGTCAATGCCCTTGACCCGGAAACGGGCGAGATCATCCCCTTCGATGAGGATATCCAGCAATTTGTCGAGGCTCTGTCCGCGCAAGCCGCAACGGCCCTGCATAATCATCAACTGGCCGCCGAACTTGAACAGCTTGTGGAAGCCATGATCCGCTTGCTAGCCGGTGCCATCGACACCAAAAGCCCCTATACCGGGGCTCATTGCGCCCGCGTCCCCGTTCTGGCCCGCATGCTGGCAGAGGCCGCGTCCCGATCCGAACAGGGGACACTGGCCGATTTTCGCTTTACCACCGACAAGGAATGGCGGGAATTTCGGATCGGAACCTGGCTGCATGACTGCGGCAAGGTCTCCACACCGGAATATGTGGTCGACAAGGCCACCAAGCTGGAAACCCTGTATGACCGCATCCATGAAATCAGAACCCGGTTTGAGGTCCTGCGGCGGGATGCAGAAGTTTCCCTCCTCAAGGCTCACCTGACCCCGGACACCCTGAAAACCGTGGAGGCGGAACTGGCCCCCCTTGCGGCCGAACTCAGCCGCGACTTTGAGTTTGTCGCCCGGTGCAATCTCGGCGGTGAATTCATGGAGGATGAAAAGACAGTCCGCCTGAAAGAAATCGCAGAGCGAACATGGCTCCGCCATTTCGATAACCGGCTGGGTCTGGGCCATGAGGAACTTGGGCGGTGTCCCGACACGGACCCGACGCTGCCTGCAGCGGAACCCCTGCTGTCGGACCGGCCGGAACATCTTGTCCCGTCCTCACGGGACCCGAATGACCTCTATGCGGGATACGGGTTTAACATCCCGATCCCCGAACACCTTTATAACCGGGGGGAACTCTACAACCTATCGGTTGCTCGCGGCACCCTGACAAAAGAGGAACGCTTCAAGATCAACGAGCATATCATGCAGACCATTGCCATGCTGGAGCAACTTCCGTGGCCGTCGCACCTGAAACGGGTTCCCGAATATGCCGGCACCCATCACGAGACACTGGACGGCACGGGATATCCGCGGGGCCTGACGGGGGCGGCACTTTCCATTCCCGCCCGCATCACCGCCATTGCCGATATCTTCGAGGCCCTGACCGCCTCGGACCGGCCCTACAAAAAGGCCAAAACCCTGTCAGAATCCTTGCGTATTCTGCATTCCTTCAAACAGCGGGGCGCCATAGACCCTGAATTGTTCGACCTGTTCCTCACATCCGGGGTCTATCTTGACTATGCCCGGATGTTTCTCTCCCCCGACCAGATCGATGCGGTTGATACCACCCCGTATCTGGACAGGGCGGACAACGCTACTTGATCCCGGCCCGCATGAAGCTTTGCACGAACTGCCTTTGGAACAGCAGAAAGGCGATCAGCAGCGGACCCGACGTCATCAGGGTTGCCGCCGTGATGATGGACCAGTCAATCCCCTGATCCACGGACCCGAAAATGGACAGACCCACGGTCACCGGGCGGGTTTCCACGGAATTGGTCACGATCAGCGGCCACAGAAAGTTGTTCCAGTGGTGACTGACCGACACCAGCCCATAGGCCAGATAGGTCGGCTTGGCGAGAGGCACATAAACCTTCCACAGAATACCGATCGGACCGGCGCCTTCCACACGGGCCGCTTCTTCCAGTTCCTTTGGCACCGTCTTGAAGGTCTGCCGCAGCAGGAAAATCCCAAAGCCCGACGCGATATAGGGCAGCCCGATGGCGGCAATGGTATCAATCAGGCCCAGCGCCCGCATGGTCGAATAGTTCTCCACGATCAGGATATCCGGCATGACCAGCAATTGCAGCAGGACCAGCGCAAACAGGATATCCTTGCCCGGAAACGAGAACCGCGTGAAGGAATAGGCCGCCAGCGTACAGAGCACAAACTGGCCAATCAGGATAAACGTCACCAGCATGATGGTGTTGAGGAAATAGCGAGCAAAAGGCGCCGCATTCCACGCATCCACAAAATTGCCAAGGGTCAGCGGGGCCAGCAGGTCAAAACGGGTCGCATATTCACCGGGATGGGTGGCCGTCCACACCGCATAAATGATCGGCAGGAACCACAGGATACCCAGAAACCACGCCCCCAGAGTGTTCAGAAACTGGTCATAATTGAAACGATCACTCATTGGTAATGTACCCGCTTGTCCGCAAAGAAGAACTGGCCGATGGCAAGAATGGAAAGAAGAATAAGAAGGACAACCGTCAAGGCCGCGGCATAGGCCGTATCCCAGTATTTGAACGCGCTTTCATAGATATAGAACAGCAGCAGCGAACTGGCGTTATCCGGCCCGCCTTCGGTCATCACAAAGATATGGTCTACCAGACGGAAGGAATTGATCACCGCATTGACCGACACGAACAGGGTCGTCGGCATCAGCAGGGGAAAAACAATGCGCCGGAAGAAGGTCCATTTTCCGGCTCCTTCAATGGCTGCAGCTTCCCGCAGGCTGGGCGGAATCGACTGCAAAGCTGCCAGATAGAAAATCATGAAGAACCCGGCCTCTTTCCAGATGGCAACCACCATCACCGACCCCAGTGCCAGATCAGGGTCCCCCAGCCAGTTCACCTCGGAAAAGCCGAACAGGCTGCCGATCTGGTCGATCAGGCCGAAACCGGGCGTATAGAAAAACATCCAGATATTGGCAACCGCAATCAGGGGAAGGACCGTCGGGGCAAAATAGGCCATGCGGATAAAACCGCGCCCCTTCAGCTTGCCATCCACCCACAGGGCCATGGCCAGCGCCAGACCGATGGAGACAGGAATGGTCACCGCCGCATACCACAGGTTGTTGGTCAGAACCTGCCAGAAGGTTTCATCCTCCAGCATGGTGATATAATTGTCAAAACCGACAAACCGGGCCTCCCGGTTCCCCCGCGGGGTCGAGAAGAAACTGTCCCAGATGGTGACAACGGCGGGATAATGGGTGAAGGCAAACAGCAAAATCAGCGCCGGGCTCAGCAGCAGCCAACCATATACCCATTCCTTGCGTCCTGGCATTCCGGATCCCTTTTAAAGTCAAAAACAAATAAAAGATCACCGGCGCAGACCTAGGCCTGCGCCGGTGATCATCATAACATCAGCGATAGCTTTTCAGAATGCGATCGGCTTTCTTCTGCGCTTCCTTCAGCGCCTCTGCCGGATCCTTCTTGCCGGTAATCGCGGCTTCCAGGGCATCATTCAGGATGCTGGTGATCCGCTGGTTCTGGTAGGTGGAGAGTTCCGCCACTGCATATTCCAGCTGGTCACGGGCAATCAGGGCTGGCGGGAAGTCCGCCACATAGTCCTTCATCAGCTTGGTTTCCCAGGCGTCAGGACGCGGGGCCACATAACCGGTCGCAATAGTCCAGCGAGCGGCCTGCTCCGGTGCGGTGATCCATTTGATGAAATCGAAAGAGGCTTTCTTCTGCTCGTCGGTGGAGTCCTTGAAGATGTAGAAGTTCCCCCCGCCAGTCGGCGCACCATAGCGCTTGTTGGCTGGCAGCATGCCCACACCGAACGGGAAGGGGGCATTGTCACGAACGTTTGTCAGGTTACCAGTGGAGGTCCACATCATGGCTGCCTGACCTTCAAAGAAGGCCTTCGGGGTTGTGCCCCATTCCACGATACCCGGCTGCATGACCTTGTGCTTGGTGGACAGGTCAACCATGAACTGCAGAGCTTCAACAACCTTCGGATCGTCGAAATTGGTTTCGTTGCCGTCGTTGTTGGCAAGGATGACATCATTCTGGGTGGTCAGACCCTGGAACAGCCAGTAAGGGAAACCGGAAGACGGAATGCGCAGGCCCCACTGGGTCACATTGCCGTTGGCATCGCGCTTGGTCAGCTTCTTGCTGAACGCGACCATTTCTTCCCAGTTTTTCGGGGGTGTGTTCGGGTCCAGACCGGCTTCCTTGAAGGCGTCCTTGTTCCAGTACAGAACCGGGGTTGAACGCTGATAGGGAATACCATAGGTCTTGCCGCCGGTCTGGCTGTTTTCCATGAAGGCCGGATAGAAGGCCTTCAGAAGCGCCTTGTCCTCGTCGGTGGCCGCCACATCATCAAAGGCGATAATGGCGTCTTCCTCGATCAGGGTGAACATGTCCACCGCCAGAATAACGGAAAGCTGCGGCGGGGTGCCGCCGCGAACGGCCGTCAGGGTCTTGGTAATGGTGTCCTGATAGCTGCCGGCGTAAACCGCGTCGATGTTGACGTCGGGATTGGCGGCGGCGTATTCGTTTGTCAGTTCGGCAATGGTATCGGCTGCCTTGCCGCCCACGGCGACAGGGAAGAAGAATTGCAGGTCAACAGCCTGGGCATTGCCAGCCATCAGGCCGCAAAGGGCGATTGCCCCTGCACCAACCTTGATTTTGCTTAGGAATGACATGAATTTAAACTCCTGAAAAGATCATCCGTTGTTACATGTTAATCGTGCAGCAGGGCTGGCCTTTGCCCGAACCGCGTAGTCCTCGTCAAAACCGGAAGGAGGCCCCTTCCGACATCAAGGCGCGCGCCTTAAAGCTTTTCAACAGATGACACCCGTTTCCCGGAGCCACTGTCGAACAGGTGAAAATGCGTTGCATCCCAACGCAAGCGAAGCCGTTCCCCTACGGTCACAGCCAGTCGATTCTGAAGCCGGACGGTCAGCAGGCTGTCCCCGATCCGGCAGTCCACAAGATTGTCCGCCCCAAGATATTCAATGGACTCGACCGTTGCCCAGATCCCCTCATCCGGGCTGGCGGTGATATCCTCGGGCCGCAAGCCCATGGACAGGTCCGCCCCCGCAAGTTCGGCCGGCCCCGTGCAAATAACCTGATCATCCCCCCGGACAACCAGATTGCCGTCCTTCCAGTCCAGCGCCGCGATGTTCATGGGCGGTGTCCCGATAAAACGGGCCGTGAAGATGGAAGAGGGGTAGTCATACAGCTCTTTCGGGCTGGCGACCTGTTCGATCTGGCCGTTATTCATGACCACGATCCGGTCCGCCATGCTGATGGCTTCCGCCTGATCATGGGTCACATAGACCATGGTCAGTCCCAGTTTCTGTTGCAGGGCCCGCAGTTCAATCCGCATTTCGTGCCGCAGTTTCGCGTCCAGATTGGAAAGCGGCTCATCCATCAGGCAGACGGGTTTTTCGGCGATGATCGCCCGGCCCAGCGCCACCCGCTGTTGCTGGCCACCGGAAAGCTGCCCGGGACGGCGTTCCAGCAGTTGGGACAAGCCCAGCAAATCCGCAACCCGCATCAGCCGCTGTTCCTGCTCTGCCGCCGGTATTTTCCGCACTTTCAGCCCAAACAGGATATTTTCCCGCACATTCAGGTGGGGAAACAGGGCATAGGACTGAAACACCATGGCAATCTGACGTTCCTTCGGCGGCGCCGATGTCAGGTCCTGATCCCCAATGATGATGGCGCCCGATGTGGCCTGCTCCAACCCGGCGATAAGGCGCAAGGTGGATGACTTGCCGCAACCGGACGGCCCCAGCAAAACCGTGAATTCACCTGCATTCGCCGTAAAGGAAATGCCGTCTACCGCCTTGGCTTCTGTACCGTCATAGGATTTGGTCAGGTCCCGGATTTCAATTGCAAGCCCGGTCATGACTGTTCACCCCGTCCGTGGACGTGGCCCTCATGACCAAAATTCACCGCTGCCAACCTGTCAGCAGCGCACCCGTTTTTCCCGTTTCCGGCGATCTGAAGCATATACCCAACTCGTCAATTTGATTGCGGGCACACCCTGAAGCTGCCCGACACAGGGCCTGAATACTAAGATCACATTTCAACTTTTAAAAGTTTTTATGACAGATTTGTTACAGATAACTTTCACTTTCCAGCCCAAAGGAAATATTTTCCGTCCGTTTGAAAAAGAACGAAAAAATTCAGAAAAGTTCGAGAAAACGTCAAAAAACAGTCATAAAAGGCGTTTTTTCCGGTTTTTTCACTCAAAAGACCGCGCCGCGGCGCACCCCCCTTGAACGAACTACACCATCAGGCTGTTGCGAATACCGTCCAGAATGAACTGAACCGCAAGGGCCGCCAGAATGACCCCCAGCACCCGCGACAGGGTATGGGTAAAGGTCTGGCCCAGAATACGGGACAACGGGCCTGCCAGCATGAACAGGCACAGACAGATCAGCAACACACTGGCCAGCACGGCAAACACGGTGGATTGCAGCATCAAATCGCCCTTGGCCCGGCCGATCAGCAGCATGATGGAGGCAATGGCCCCCGGCCCCGAAATCAGCGGGACGGCCAGCGGAAACACGGAAATATCGTCCAGTGTGGGGTCGGACTTCATTTCCTCCGCCCGGTTTTCCCGCCGCTGGATCCGCTTGTCGAACACCATTTCCAGCGCAATCAGGAACACCATTACCCCCCCGGCAATGCGGAAGGCGGGAATACCAACCCCGAGAAGGCTGAGGAATTCAGCCCCGAACAGCGCAAAAAACGTCAGGATCGCCCCTCCGATCAGGGTCCCCTTGATCGCCATGCGCCGCTGATAGGCAATATCAGCGGTTCGGGTCAGCCCGATAAAGATGGAGAGAACCCCGATGGGATCGATGATCACAAACATGGTGACAAAGGCGGTAATGGCCAGTTCCGTGACAGCAGGATCGAGCATCTTTTCCCCGTGTAATAAAAGAATGACGGCAAGGTAACCGCCTGAAGGAACGAGAGAAAGCGATTTCTCGGCCAACGTTCCCCGGTTGACCATTGCGACCGCTACCGACAAGGCATACTATATTAGAAGGGAAAAATTCACATAGCCGGCAAATAGCGGACATAAGTGGGAGACTCCTGATGAAAATCACGTTTCTGGGTGCAACGGGTACGGTTACAGGGTCCAAATACCTTCTTGAGGATTACACCAGCAGAATTCTGGTCGATTGCGGCCTGTTTCAGGGGCTAAAGGAGTTGCGCCTTCGAAACTGGAACCCCCTTCCCATTGATCCTGCCTCCATCGACAAGGTTCTGCTGACCCACGCCCATCTGGATCACAGCGGTTATATCCCCCGTTTCGTAAAGGCTGGCTTCAAGGGGCCGATCCATTGTTCCGACGGGACCCTGGATTTGTGCCGGATTCTGTTGCCGGACAGCGGCCGCATTCAGGAAGAAGATGCCGCCCGGGTCAACCGGTATGGCTATACCCGCCATCATCCGGCCCTGCCCCTCTATACGGAAAAAGAAGCCAACCGGGCTCTGAAACAGTTCCAGCCCGTCGAGTTCGGGTCTGCCTATGCGCTCAACCGGGATTTGTCCTTTTCCCTGCACCGGGCCGGTCACATTCTGGGGGCGTCCTTCGTCAGACTGGAAAGCTCAGGCGGAACATCCGTCCTGTTTTCTGGCGATATCGGTCGCCCCAATGACCCGGTGATGAAGGAACCCGCAAAAATGCAGGACGCCGACTATCTTGTTCTGGAATCCACCTATGGCAACCGGAAACATGACAGCATCGACCCCGCAAAGGAGATCGGAGACATCGTTCGCACCACGATTGAGCGGGGCGGAACCGTCGTCATTCCCTCCTTCGCGGTCGGACGGGCGCAACTGATCCTGTTCTATATCCACCAGTTGAAGGCGACGGGCCAGTTGCCGGGCAACCTGCCCGTCTTTCTGGACAGCCCCATGGCCATCAATGCCTCTGAATTACTGTGTCGCCACCTGTCGGACCACCGGATGTCCCGCTCTCTTTGCCATGATGTCTGTAATGTGGCCCGCTTTACCCGGACGGTTGATGAATCGAAGGACATCTTCAACAGCTATCACCGGATGCCGAAAATCATCATTTCGGCCAGTGGTATGGCCACCGGGGGCCGGGTTCTCCATCACCTAAAAACCTATCTGGGGGACCGGCGCAGTACCATCCTGCTGGTCGGGTTTCAGGCCGCCGGCACCCGCGGTGATCGGCTGGCCCGCGGTGAAAAGGAAATCAAGATCCATGGCGACATGTGGCCGGTCAACGCCGATGTGCACCTTCTGGACAGCATGTCCGCCCATGCGGATTACACCGAAATTCTGGGGTGGCTGGAAAACTTCCGCGAGCCCCCCCGCAAGGTCTTCATCGTCCATGGCGAGCCAGAAGCCGCCCTCGGCATGCAGTCCCATATTCAGGAAAAATTCGGCTGGGAAACAGTCATCCCTGAATATCTCCAGGAAGAGGAATTATAGGGCCATTCGGCCCCCGGATGCCACGCCCACCCAAATACAAGCAGGAAACAAGGAAAAAGCAGTGACCATTACCCCGATTCCCCATGAAGACCTTTGCCGGGTCTGCGATCCGGAAAGCCTCGGATTTTCCTCAACCGCCTCGATCCTCCCTTCCGACAGCATTCCGGGACAAAACCGGGCCATCGAAGCCCTGCTATTCGGCGCCGCCATCAAGCGGGAAGGATACAACATCTATCTGGCGGGCGAATCCGGCCTCGGCAAACGGTCCATGGCCATGCGCCTGCTGGGGGAACGGGCCAATTCGGAAGCCCCGCCACAGGATTGGGTCTATGTCCACAATTTCATAACAGCCCCCCGCCCCAATGCCATTGGCCTGCCTCCAGGAAAGGGCATCGTTTTTCAACGGGCCATGCTGCAACTGGTCAAAATCCTCAAGGAAGCCATTCCCCGCGCCTTTGAAAGTGACGATTACAAACAGCGGCTGGCCAATATCAATGACGACTTTCAGAACCGGCAGACCGAAGCCCTGGATGCGTTCAGGAAAAAGGCCAAGGACGAAGACATTGCCGTGATCCGCTCCCCTTCCGGGTTTGCCCTACCCCCCATCCGGGACGGGCAGGTCATGACCGGGCAGGAGTTCGAGAAACTGTCCGCCGAGGAAAAGGAAAAAATCCAGAAAAAAATCCAGACCCTTGAAGAAGAGCTCCAGCTTCTACTGATGAAAGTCCCGCAGTGGGAGCAAGAGCATCAGGAAAAGGTCCAGGCCCTTAACGAGGAAATCACGTCGTTCGTGGTCACACAGTATATCGACAACCTCCTGAAACAGTTCGCTGATCTTCCGGAAATCGTCAGCCATCTTCAGGAAGTGCAAAAAGATCTGATCGCCAATATTTTTGGCATCATGCAAATGGAACAGGGCGGCGATCAGGGAGCTGAAAATGCCGAAATGGGCGGCCCCATTGGCGGGTTCAACCGCTACACGGTCAACCTGATCGTCAACCACAACAAAAAAAATGGGGCCCCGGTCATATTCGAGGATAACCCTACCCTTGGCAACCTGATCGGCCGGGCCGAGCATATTTCGCATATGGGGACACTGATCACCGATTTCCGCCTCATTCGCAGTGGCTCGATGCATCGGGCCAATGGCGGTTACCTCATCATTGATGCCCAGAAACTTCTGTCCCACCCTTTTTCATGGGACAGTCTGAAGCGCTGTCTGCGCGGTAAGCGGATCAAGATTGAATCCGCCGCCCAACTGATGGATATGATCAGTACCGTCTCGCTTGTGCCGGAGCCGATCCCGCTGGATATCAAGGTGGTGCTGGTGGGCAGCGTTCTTCTGTATGACATGCTGTGCCGGTTCGACCCCGAATTCAGGGAATTGTTCAAGGTCGTTGCGGATTTTGATGACCGGATGCCCAGAACCCCCGAAAATCAGGTGGCCTATGCCTCGCTGCTGGCAGGCACCATCCAGCGGGAAAAATTGAAACCCTTCACCAAGGAGGCGGTGGCCCGGGTCATTGAGGAAAGTATCCGCCTGACCGGTGATTCCGAGAAAATATCGAACCGTCTGGTGCAGGTTGCCGATCTGCTGCGCGAAGCGGATTTCCATGCCGAAACCGCCGGGGCCAAGGATGTGGAACGGGACCATGTTCAGCAAGCCATCAACGCGCAGGAACGCCGTCTTGACCGGGTTCGGGAACGGCTGCAGGAAAATATCAACCGTCATATTGTCCTGATTGACACCGACGGGCAGAAAACCGGCCAGATCAACGGCCTGTCCGTTTTACAAACCGGCAGTTTCATGTTTGGCCAGCCGACTCGCATTTCCTGCCGGGTTCGTCCCGGCGAGGGCAAGATCATCGACATCGAGCGGGAAGTGGAACTGGGTGGCCCCCTCCATTCAAAGGGTGTCCTGATCCTGTCCGGGTTCCTTGGGGCCAAATTCACGCTGGATATTCCCCTGTCGCTGCAGGCCAGTCTGGTGTTCGAGCAGTCCTATGGCGGGGTGGATGGGGATAGCGCCTCCTCCGCAGAGTTATATGCCCTGCTGTCCGCCCTTGCAGACGCCCCCATCCGGCAAGGGCTGGCCGTCACTGGGTCGGTCAACCAGTATGGGGATGTGCAGGCCATCGGCGGGGTCAACCAGAAGATTGAGGGGTTCTTCGATATTTGCAGGATCCGGGGCCTGACCGGCCAGCAGGGTGCCCTTGTCCCGGCCAGCAATGTGCCCCATCTGATGTTACGTCATGATGTGATTGCGGCCGTGAAAGACGGAAAGTTCAACATCTATCCCGTCGCCCATATTGACGAAGGCATTGAGTTGCTGACCGGCCTTACGGCGGGCAGCCCAAATGCAGACGGCCTGTATCCCGAAGACACGGTTTTCGGGCGTGTTCAGGCCCGCCTGAAGGCCTTTGCCGAAACCCGCCGCCGGTTCATGCGGCCGGAACCCGAGGGGACCGGAAAGGGAAAATGATGATGGACACCGACCAGACCAAACTGTTCAGGCGTATCCTGATACCGCTGATCGGAACGACTGACTATCAGGACACCCTGATAGCCGCAGCCCTTCTTGCATCCCGGTTGCATACCAGCCTCACCAGTCTGTTTGTCGAGGACAGGACCCTCCTGTCCATTGCCGAACTCCCCTGTGTGCGGGAAGTCACCTTGACCGGGCGCATTCTGACCGATCTGGACCGCCCGCGCCTTGAACATGGCCTGAAGCGTGAACTTCTGAAGATACGTGCCTCTCTCGAGCGACTTGAACGAAACGCCCCCCTGAAATGGGAGTTGGATAGCCGTCAGGGACTGCCCGGTGACGTGCTGGCCTCCATGGCCGGGCCGGGCGATCTTGTGGTGCTCTATCAGCAACGGGACAACCTTGGAACCGGACAGGGAACCCCCTTCCCCCTTGAAGCACTGGCCTTTGATCTTGGCTCTCCGCTTCTGCTTCTCAGGCGGCGTCAACCCTTGCGGGAAGGGGATATCATTGTTGTCTGTGATACGGACCAATGCTCTCCGTCGGTGATGGCACTGGCCAAGGCTCTCAGCGGGGCTCTTGGAAATCGCAGTGTCCAGCTGCTGCCCCTGCCCGGTGCGGGGTCCGTCGCGGACCTGAAGCGGGTTCTGCAGCAATATGCGCAAAATCCGCCATCCCTTGTGGTCCTTCCTGAACCGGCCTGCAAGCGTCTCGGGATCGACATCGCCGGGATTGCGGATCAAATCCCCTATCCGGTTCTGGTGGTCAAACCCACCCCCGAGGCCCCGGAAAAACCCTGAGAAAGAAGCGGTTAGCCTGACCGCACGTCCGGCCCTAGCATATCCGGCCCCAAAACCTCAAGCCCGCCTGTCACGTCATAATGCAGGACGAAGTCAAACTGTTCCGGCAGGCGCACCTTGATATAGTGACTGTCCCGTTCAGCTTCCGGCCGGTACACCACCCCGATGGAGCGTTCCAACCGGCGCCGGGCCATCAACAGATCAACCGCCTTGTCCCCGGCCCTGAGATCAAGAAGGAATGACTTCATGTTCACATGATGGAACACATCCTCGATACTGTCCGGCACTGCGGAAAGAAGGGTCCGAAGGCGGGACGGCTGGCCCCACCCCTCGGCCACGGTCACCTGCCCCCGGTTGGTTGAAAACCCGACCAGAAGGCTTTTCTGACCATAGGCTTCCCGCACCAGTTGCCCCACACTGTTCATCCCGCACCGGGACAGATCCGTGGCGGCGGCATTGCCCATGTGAATATTGTGCCCCCACACCACGATCCGGGCGTCCCGCCCCAGCCGCGCACCGCAGAAATCTGCAACCTTACACAGGGTCTCAAACATGTGCTGCGACCGGACGGTCCAGAAATCCGCTCCCCCTTGTAGGAACACCTGATCATACTGTTCAGCCTGCTGCAGCATGTCCGCCTTCCAGTCCGCCCCCGAACATTCCGCCGCTGGGTATTGCTCTGCTGTGACGGACCGAAAACTCTCGCGCCGGAAGGCGGCCAGATGATGCAGGGCCTCCCTCCCTCGTTGCTCTGGCAGATCGAGGGAGTCACTCCCCCGCCCGTCCCGAAACTTGCCGGGCAGATGTTCCAGATCCGCATAATGAACACGGGCGCGGCGGGCGGCCAGCGGGTCCGCCCTATCCAGATTGTCAAGAAGGGTGCGGATAGACTCCGTCATGCTAAAAAGATCCAGACCATAAAAGCCAACCGGCAGGGGGGCCGTCAGCCGCCCCAGTTCCGGGGACCGGAACTCGTAATTATAGGCCTGCAGCCATTCGATGAACTGGAACACCTCCCGATTGCGCCATTTCCACACCGGAAAGCGCCGGAAATCGCCAAGGGCCGCGTTCGCACTTTCCTTGCTCAGGCAGGACACGAAGCGGTTCACCCTGTCGGCATCGAACCAGTCCGCCTCAACCACCACGGCATCGAAGCCGCCTTCCTCGATCAGGCGCTGGGTCATTTCCGCCCGCGCCCGATAAAATTCACGGGTGCCGTAGGACGCCGCCCCGATCAGGACAAACCGCTTGCCCCGTGCGGCCCGGACAATTCCATCATACTCGCTCAGGCTACCGCCCAAGGGGATTGCCGCCTTTTCAAGGGCCGTCACCAGTTCATAATCCACATCTGTTGTTGTCATGACCCGTCCTCCGCATTTACCACGTGCCTGAACCGGGAATGCCACCTGCAACTGTCTGAAATCCGTACAGGGCGGTTAAACCGCTCTTTTTTGCCAAAAAAGACAGCTAGCCATGAATGACTTGCTCGCGTCTTGATGATTATCAAAACGGGAAAATGAACCGACTTGATATTCGTCAAGACACCGGAAAGCGACCCCGTCCAGACTGTCAGCCTTTCAAGCAGACCACCCGAAGACCGTGAGGGGAAAAAACGACTTTGGGACAGCACCGATCGTACGGGACTGAAACTGGAGGGAGTATCAATGACCCGACTGGCAAGCACACGGCCCGCAACGGCCCGGGAAATACAGGCCATCCTGACCGATCTGGACAGTGATCAGGTGCTCGATATTCAGGATACGGGGGCGCGAGAGGATGATATCCGGCTGGCCCTTGCCTGGCTGGAAGACAAGCTGGCCGCCCCCTCAGAGGACGGCAAGACCGATACCCGGGTTCAGGTTCTGTATGAACTGATCCTGTCCTTTCGATACCCCTGCCGCGAATAAATTATGATTTATTCAGTCGGGACCGGTGGACTTTTTCGTTAAACAATTATATACTAATGTATTAATTGATCCGGCACCGCAGACTGAATGATGACCTATGTGAACGAGCAGACAGTCAAGTTTCTGAACGGCCTTCCCTTTTTCCGGGACATGGACCCATCCGATGTGACGGTGTTTCTGAACACCGCCACCATACGCCATTATGCCCGTCATCAGACGGTTTTCCTGCAGGACGATCCGGCGGACCATTTTTTCGTGATCCGGGACGGCTGGGTCAAAACCTACCGGATCACCCAGGATGGCGAGGAATCCATTCGCTCCATCTTGCATGGCGGCGACCTGTTTGGCCTTGCCTCCTTTTTCGGGAATGCCGACTATCCCTACTGCGCCGAAGCGGTGGAAAAATCCGATCTGATCAGTTTTTCCATCACGCCCTTGCGGGAAAGAACGGAAAAGAAGCCGGAAATCATGCAGCGGGTCATTTCCAGCCTGTCCCGTGAAATGAACCGGCTGCATCTGGATCATGAACATATGACCCTGATGAGCGCCCCGCAGCGGGTGGGTTGCCTTCTGATGCAACTGGCACCGGAGCGAGGCCCCAACGGGTGCAGCTTCCGGTTTCCCTATGACAAGTCCCTCGCCGCCCAGAAGCTGGGCATGAAGCCGGAGACCTTTTCCCGCGCCTTTTTACAACTGAAACCTTATGGGGTGACGGTGAACGGCCCGGAATGCCGCATCGAAAATTTCGACATGCTGGCACAATATTGCTGCGCCCATTGCTCGGCCGAGGCGCGGGACTGTTTCAATGCCCCGCTGAAACCGGAAAACCAGCCCTTGAAACGGGTGCAATAGGCCTGCACCGCGCCAGTCCGATGACGGGGCCTTTCCCGCCTTCTGCCCTGCGAACCCCGCTCCAAACCCACACCAGAACAGACAATACAGACAATGGTTTCAACGAACCCGAAGAGACCCTATATGTAAGAAAGACCCACAGGCGGGGAAAGCAGTAAGAGACACCATGAGTATCACCCAGAAAATCCTTCCCCTGATCATCACCGGCCTGATCCTGACCGGCTGCGCCTCGGTCAGTTCCAAGGTCACCCGGTTCAACTATCTGCCGGATCAACAAACCGGCGGCACCCTCTATTTCGAACCGGGTCCGGAACAAAAAGGTAGTGCCGAGTTTTCCCATTACACGGAATCCGTTGGAATGCGGCTGGAAACCCTTGGGTTTCGCCCGGCCCCGGACAGGCAAAGCGCGGATTATATCGCCAAGATCCGCTATGGTGTCAGCGACGCCCAGCAGATCGTCTCCTCCCGCCCGGTCTATGGATACAGTTCTCTCTATTACGGTTATGGCTATCGGCACCATCTGTATCCGTCCTATGGCATTGTCGGGTATGCCCCCTATTCGGAAACCCGTTATGACAAGTATTTTGCCATTCGGATCATGGATAACCGCACCGGCAGCCCGGACAATCCGCGGCCCGTCTATGAAGCCAAGGCAACCAGCACGGGCCGCGCCTCCACCTTCGCCGATGTGGCCGAGTGCATGATTGACGCCGTTTTTGACGACTTTCATACCCGCGGCACCCATCGGGTCAGCAAGAATATCAAGGATTGCGGGCCGGGACACCCGGCCCCCAACTAGGACATCTGGTCTGCGGTTTTCCGTGCGGCCATGACCTGACTGACAAAGACCGGTGTCAGCAGCGCCGCCCCGATCGCCATGGTCACCACACCCGGTGCGATAAAGAACAGGGAAACCGCCCCGGTCCAGTAGCGCTGCCATTTCGGCAAGGGCGCGAACAGATAGCCTGAGAACGCCACACCCAGCAGGCCGATCCCCGCCATGGCGCCAAACAGCGTGATGGCGAAAGCCCCCCATGTGAACCCGTTGGTGACAATCAGCAACGCCGGGGAATAGACGAACACAAACGGCACGATGGCCTTGGCAATTCCAAGACGGAATGCCGTGTTGCCGGTCTTGAACGGGTTGGAGCCCGCAATGCCCGCCGCCGCATAGGCGGCCAGCGCCACCGGCGGTGTAATATCGGCCAGCACCCCGTAATAGAAGACGAAGAAATGGGCAACCAGCGGCTCCACCTGCAACTGGGCCAAGGCCGGCCCCGCAACCGCAACCAGAATGATATAGGTGGCCGTTGTCGGAATGCCCGCCCCCATGATGATACAGGCACAGGCGATCAGGATCAGCGAGAAGAACAGGGCCCATTCGGTCAGGCCGATCAGGCTGAACGGCCAGGTGGCCGAGAACACGGCCCCCAGTTCATTGGCGGTCTGCACCACCACAAAGCCCAGACGGAACCCCACACCGGTCAGGGTCACAACCCCGACGATGATGCCCACACAGGCCGCCGCCGCGCCAACGGCAATGGTGCTTTTCGCACCATCCCCAAGGGCATTCCAAAGGTCGCGAATGGTCAGGCGGTTGGCCGGCTTCAAAAAGCCCACAACCACACAGGCGATGATCCCATAGACGGCCGCGAAATCAGGCGTTCGGCCGGCCAGAATGAAATAGACAAGAATGACCAGCGGAATGATGGACAGCCAGTTTTCCTTGAGCACAAGAACGATATTCGGCAGTTCTTCCTTGGTCAGGCCGCGCAGGCCCAGCTTCTTGGCCTCAAGATGCACCATGACGAAAATCCCGAAATAATGCAGCAGGGCCGGGAACAGGGCCGCTGCCAGCACATCCCGCAAGGGAATTTCAAGATACTCGACCATGATAAAGGCGGCCGCGCCCATGATCGGCGGCGTGATCTGGCCACCGGTTGAGGCTGTTGCCTCCACCGCGCCGGCAAACCGGGCCGGGTATCCGACCCGCTTCATGGCGGGAATGGTCAAGGCCCCGGTGGTCACCGTATTGGCAATGGAAGAGCCGGAAATACTGCCCATGAAGGCCGAGGCACTGATGGCCACCTTGGCCGGACCCCCGGAATACCGGCCCGCCACCACCATGGCAAGATCGATGAACAATTGTCCAAGACCGATCCGGGTTGCCAGAACGCCAAACAGGATGAACAGGAAGACATACTGCGCCATGACACCGATGGCGACACCGTAAATCCCCTGATTGGTCATGTAGATATGGTTGATCAGGCCAAGCCAGCTTGTCCCGCCATGTTTGAGCGCACCGGGCGCCCACGGCCCGAATATGGCGAACAGGATAAACAGGATGGCGATCAGGGGCAGGGTCGGTCCAACCGACCGCCGCGCCGCTTCCAGTGTGACCAGAAGCAGGGCCGTCCCCATGGCAAGGTCAAGGGGCGCGGGATTCCCCACACGCTCCGCCACCACTTCAGGGGGCAGCAACGGCAGGTACAACGACGCCGCGACAGCGACGACACCCAGGATCATGTCAAAGACACTGATACCGCCCACATAATACCACGGATCGCGGTCCCGGCTGTGACCCCGGGATTTCAGGAAGGAAAACAGGAAGAAAACCAGCCCCAGCACAAAGGACAGGTGAATGCTCCGATGCAGCAATTCCCGAATGGTGCCAAAGCCGGAGGCATAGAAGTGATAGACCGACATGCTCACAAGAGCGATGGAGATCACGAACGCAATCCGTGGCCCGGCTGACCGAAATGCGGTTTCCGAGTCGTATTTCCGTTCAAGTTCCGCCAGTTCTTCCTTGCTTGGCTGATCGGCGACTGTCGAAGGATCACTCATTTTTTCCCCTCCCCTGAAACACAAAAAAATCCCCGGGTGCACCGGCACCCGGGGAGCTATCCCTTACAGGATTACTTGATCAGGCCAGCTTCCTTGTAGAAAGCTTCTGCACCCGGATGAAGCGGAACACCGACGCCAGCCAGCGCGGATTCCAGGGTGATTGCCTTACCCTTGGCGTGACCCACATCCAGCAGCTTGCGGGACTCGTCGTTCCACAGGGCTTTGGTGATGTTGTAGATCAGCTTTTCATCCTGCTTGGCATTGGTGTACCACTGGGCGCCAACAGCAACAGTCATGGTTGCGTCAACCCCTTCATAGGTGCCTGCCGGAATTTCGCTTTGTGCGAAGAAGCCGTATTTGTCGGTCAGGGCCTTGGCGCCTTCCCCGTCGATCGGGACCAGCGTCATGTCCGTTGCGGAGGCCAGTTCAACAAGGGAACCGGTCGGGTAACCGGCCACAACGAAATAGGCGTCGATCTTGCCGTTCCGCAGGGCTTCTGCCGCCGCGTTGCCTTTCAGGGCCTCGGCTGTCACGTCATCGGTGGACAGGCCATTGGCTTCCAGAATGAGCTTGGCGTCCACATAGGTGCCGGAACCCGGCTCATCGAGGGACACGCGCTTGCCCTTCAGGTCGGCAACGGAATTGACACCGCGGCCTTTCAGGCTGACCAGATGGATATGCTCTTCAAACAGGGCCGCGATGGTGCGCAGGTCCTTGGCCGGCTCCTTGCCTTCCATGGTGCCGGTGCCTGTATAGGCCCAGTAGGCAACGTCAGACTGTGCGAAACCAGAATCCCGCAGGCCGGAAATGATGGCGTTCACGTTGTCGCCGGACCCGCGAGAGGAAACGGCGGAGGCAATCAGGCCATCAACACCGCAGCTACCGCCCTTGCCACATTCACGAGACCCCGGAGGTTTGGAAATCGCATTGGCGATCACACCACCAACCGGATAGTAGGTGTAGGCCGTACCGCCTGTACCAATCGTGAAGAACTTGAGATCCTGCGCCGAGGCGGTGGTTGCAAATCCGCTGGCCAGAACGGCCGCAACTGCAACTGCCTTGGCGGCGTTTTTCAGTAATTTCATGTGAGTACCTATAACCTGTTTCAGTGCAATTTATAGTTGATGTTTTCTCTTTTTAGAGCATCCGCCCCATCGATAAAAGATGTTTTATGTCAACATATCGATTGATAAAGATTTTTTATTTGGAAAAGCACCCCTCCAAAGGGGGCAAAACCGCTTTGAATTTGCCCATCCGGAACAATTATTAAACAGCAGGTTCAGTGTTGCTTTGCCACCGCCCGGATACATTGGCACATGATGGAAAGCGGTGCCGACGGGTCCTCGTCCGCGCGGGTGGTCAATCCCACCGCCCCGCGGGTTTCACTGGTATCAATGGGCAGGGCCGCCATGCGCCCGTCCCGCAGGTCATTGGCAACCACGCCTTCGGAAATAATCCACACGGCGTCACTGGAACGGATGAAGGCCCGGCCAAAGGAATCCGACACGGTTTCGATCTGGCTGGGCAGTTCGGGAATGCCATTTGTCAGCAGGAACCGCTCCACGAAGGGGCGGATAACGGACGCCTTGGTCGGCATCAGGATCGGATAGTCGCGCAAGGTTTCCAGATGAAGCTGGCCCGACATGACCAGCGGATGGCCGGCCCGCACGGCAAACACCACCTGTTCGCTGTAGATATGCTCGAACGACAGCCCGGTCATTTTCTCAGGCGCCGCAAGCCGTCCCACCACAAGGTCCAGTTCCGCCAGTCGCAACTGTTCCAGAAGAACCAGATTTTCCCCGGTCACAATCTTGATTTCATTGCCCAGATTTTCTTTCAGGTAGAGCTTGATGGCATCCGGCATGATCCGCGCCGAGACGGTCGGCAAGGCTCCGATCCGAACCGGCGGGGCACTTTGGCGGGCCGCCTGCAACACGGAATCCACCCCCTGCTGGACGGCGGCCACGCTGGCTCCGGCATGGCGCAGGAAAACTTCACCGAACCGGCCAAGCCGGATCCCCCGGCCCTCTTTCTCGAACAGCTTTACTTCCAGGATTTCTTCAAGTTCGCGAATGGTTTTCGTCACCGCCGGTTGGCTGACGGCAAGAACATTCGCAGCCTTGCCCACACTTTTCTGGCGAGCAACCTCGATAAAAATCTGAAGATGGCGAAGTTTGATCCGTTTATCCATCAACCAATAACCTTTTGATTATAAGTTATGCCACAAATATCATTTTACCAAACAAAATACATTTGATTAGATATTTCGAACAGGAGAAAAACGTGAATTTTCTAAAAACAAACGAAACTGTCCTGCATTACGAGCTGAGAGGGACCGGCGACACCACCCTGGTATTCTCCAATTCCCTCGGGACAGACTACCGCATCTGGGACGATGTGGTCCGAAATCTGGAACAAGACTTTACCATCCTGCTGTATGACAAGCGGGGTCACGGCCTGTCCGCCCTTGCCTCTCCGCCCTATAGCCTGGATCAGCATGTGGCCGATCTGGCGGCCCTTGTTGAGCATCTGGATCTGAAGAAGCTTGTTATTTGCGGCCTGTCCTTCGGGGGCATGATCGCGCAAGGCTTCTATGCCGCCCATCCCGACCGGGTCAAGGGCCTGATCCTGTGCGATACGGGCCACAAGATCGGCACCGCCGAGGCATGGCAGACCCGCATTGAGGCGCTGCAGCAGAACGGCTATGCCCCCATGCTGGACGATATCATGGCCCGCTGGTTCACGGAAAGTTTCCGCCGCGACGACAACCCGGTCTATCAGGGATGCCGCACCATGCTGGAACGGCAGGACCTGAACGGATATACCGGCACATGCGCCGCCATCCGCGATACGGACCTGACCGAAGAAGCCCGCAAGATCGCCGTTCCGACCCTGTGTGTTGTCGGCGACGAGGACCTTGCCACCCCGCCCGCACTGGTCGAGGAAATGGCCGGTCTGATCCCGGGGGCCGACTATCGCGTGATTACCAATGCCGGCCATATCCCGTGTGTTGAACAACCGCAGGCCACCCTCACCCTGATCCGAGAATTTATTACCAAGAGAGTCATGCAGGAGACCGTCAATGGCTGATGCCACCTCCCCGTCCGCACGCTACCAGCAAGGGCGCAAAACCCGCCAGTCCGTCCTTGGCGTTGATCATGTTGCCCGCGCCGACAAGAACACCACCCCGTTCGACCAGCCGTTCCAGGAGCTGATCACGGAAGGCGCGTGGGGTTCTGTCTGGTCCCGCGACCACTGGTCCAAGCGGGAGCGGTCCATGGTGACCATCGCCCTTCTGGCCGCCCTCGGTCATTACGAGGAATGTGCCATGCATGTGCGCGCCACCCGCAACACCGGCGCCACCCGCGAGGATATTTGTGAGGCCATGCTGCATGTGGCCATTTATGCGGGTGTTCCCGCCGCAAACAGTGCTATCAAGATCGTCAAGGAAATATTCGAACAGCAGGATGCTGAAACCAACAGCAGCGGAGAGCAGGAATGAGCAATAGAAAACCGGAAACCGGGGGTTTCTTCCAGCGGGACTGGACATGGCAACCCCCCGCCTTTACCCCGGCCTACAAGACCAGTATTTTGCGGTCCCCGAAAAAGGCGCTGATGTCGCTGAACAACGGCCCGTCCGAGATTACCGGCCCGGTCTTCGGGCATAGCGAAATCGGCGAGTTGGACAATGACCTGCTGCTGAACTTCTCCAGCAATGGCGAACTGCCGGTTGGCGAACGGATCATCGTCCATGGCCGTGTTCTGGATGAACGCGGACGCCCGGTTCCCGGCGCCCTGCTGGAATTCTGGCAGGCCAATGCCGGTGGTCGCTACCGCCACAAGAAAGAATCCTATATCGCCCCGCTGGACCCCAATTTCGGTGGCTGCGGACGTACCATCACCGACGAGAACGGCGCCTATTCCTTCCGCACCGTCAAGCCCGGCCCGTATCCGTGGCCGAACGGTGTCAATGACTGGCGCCCGGCGCATATCCATTTCTCTGTCTTCGGACACGGATTTGCCCAGCGGCTGATCACCCAGATGTATTTTGAGGGCGATCCGCTGATCTGGAAATGCCCGATCGTGCAGGCCATCCCGGATGAGGACGCCGTCCGCCAGCTGGTCGCCCCACTGGACATGGCCAACACCATCCCCATGGACAGCATTGCCTACAAGTTTGACATCGTCCTGCGCGGACGCCGGTCCACCCTGTTTGAAAACCGACTGGAGGGGAACTGATGACCCAGCCTCTGAACTATCTTAAGGAATCACCATCCCAGACGGCAGGCCCGTATGTTCATATCGGCCTGACCCCCAACTTCACGGAAATCACCGGCGTGTATGCCGAGGACCTCGGTATCCGCATGGTCAACGACCAGACGGAAGGCGACCGGATCACCGTTCGGGGCCGTGTATTTGATGGCATGGGCGCCCCGGTCAAGGATGCGCTGGTTGAAATCTGGCAGGCGGATGCCAAGGGCCTGTTCAACAGCCCGAGCGAAACCCGCGGTCAGGCCGACCCCAACTTCACCGGCTGGGGCCGTTGTCCGACCCATATGGAAACCGGCGAGTTTGTGTTTGAAACCGTCAAGCCGGGCGCCCTGCCGTTCAACGACGGTCGCATGATGGCCCCGTATATTTCCTTCTGGGTCGTGGCCCGCGGGATCAATATCGGCCTCAACACCCGGATGTATTTCTCGGACGAGACAGACGCCAACGCCGCCGATCCGGTTCTGACCCGGATTGAGCATCAGGATCGGGTTCCGACCCTGATCGGCAAGCGCGACGGCAACACCGTGACCTTTGACATTCACCTGCAAGGGGACAGCGAAACTGTCTTCTTCGATCTGTAAGAGTACGTAAACAATGGCAAAATTCCAGTCCCTCAAGGACGCCGTTGCGGAAAACCTGTTTGATGGGGATGTGGCCGCCTTTGAAGGCTTTACCCATCTCATTCCCCATGCCGCCGCCCATGAAGCCATCCGTCAGGGCCGCAAGGACCTGACACTGGTGCGCATGACCCCGGACGTGATCTATGACCAGATGATCGGCATGGGCATGGTGAAGAAAGCCATCTTCTCCTATGCGGGGAACCCCGGTGTGGGCCTGCTGCGGCGCTTGCGCGATGCTGTGGAAAACCAGTGGCCGCACCCGATGGAGATCGAGGAGCATTCCCACGCCGCCATGGCCAATGCCTATGAAGCGGGGGCATCCGGCCTTCCTTGCGCCGTGTTCCGGGGTTACAAGGGGGCGGACCTGAAGAAGGTCAATCCCAATATTCGCGAAGTCACCTGCCCCTTCACCGGCGAAGTGCTGGCGGCCGTGCCGTCCGTGCGCCCCGATGTCACCTTCATCCACGCCCAGAAAGCCAACAAGCGCGGGGATGTTCTGGTGGAAGGCATTATCGGCATCCAGAAAGAGGCCGTCCTTGCCGCCAAGCGGTCCGTGGTCACGGTTGAGGAAGTGGTCGACAATTTTGATGACGTCCACCCCAATGCCTGCATCCTGCCCAACTGGGCCGTAACCGCCATTTGTGAGGTTCCGGGTGGCTCTCACCCTTCCTACGCGCATGGATATTATATCCGCGACAACGCCGCCTATCTGGAATGGGACAAGATTGCGTCCGACCGGGACGGGTTCAAGGCCTGGATGAAGGACAATGTCCTTGATGCCACGCCTGAGGATTTCGCCAGCCGGGTTTCCGCCCTGAGGGAGAGCAAATAATGGAACTGGATTTCACACGCGACGAAATGATGACCATTGCCGCATCCCGCGCCCTTGGCAATGAAGATATCTGCTTTGTCGGGATCGGTGCCCCGTCAGCCGCCTGTAACGTGGCCCGGTTGACCCACGCCCCGGACATCACCCTGATCTATGAAAGCGGCACCATCGGTACCGCGCCGGATGTGCTGCCCCTGTCCATTGGCGATGGCGAGCTTTGCGATACGGCGGTGACCACCGTTTCCGTCCCGGAAATGTTCCGCTATTGGCTGCAGGGCGGCCGCATTACCATCGGCTTCCTTGGTGCGGCACAGCTGGACAAGTTTGGCAATATCAACACCACGGTGATCGGTGATTATGATGCCCCGAAAACCCGCCTTCCCGGCGGCGGCGGTGCGCCCGAGATAGCCTCTTCCTGCGGAGAAATCTTCATCACCATGAAACAGTCGCTGCGCGGCATGGTGGACAAGATTGATTTCTTCACCTCGTTCGGCCACGGTGAAGGCGGAAACGCCCGCGAGGAATTGGGCATGACGACAAAGGGCCCAACCCTGCTGATCACCGACCTTGCCATCTGGCACCCGGACCCGGTCACCAAAGAATTCACCGTGATCGCCCTGCATCCGGGGGTGACCCGTGACATGGTTCAGGAAACCTGTGGCTGGAAAGTGAAGTTTGCCGACAATCTGGAAACCACGCCAGAGCCAACCGAACTGGAACTGGCCACCCTGCGTGACCTGAATGCCCGCACCAAGGCGGCCCATTCCGGCGCCGGGGCGTAAGGAAAAAACGGAGTTACCTCATGTCCCCTTCTCCCTTTGACCATGCCTACCTGTCGGGCCTGTTCGGACAGCCGGAGGCATCCCGCCACTTGTCCCCTAAGGCGGATGTCGCTGCCATGCTGGCCTTTGAGGCCGCGCTGGCCGAAGCAGAGGGAGAAGCGGGACTGATTCCTGCGGAGGCGGCAGAGGCAATCTCTGCCGTCCTCCGCTCTTTTTCCGTTGATATGGATGACCTGAAACAGGGCACCTCGAAGGATGGGGTGGTTATTCCCGCCCTCGTCCGCCAGATCCGCGCCGCCGTTGGCCCGGATCATGGGGCCCATGTTCACTACGGGGCAACCAGTCAGGACGTGATCGACACGGCCCTGATCCTGCGGCTGAAAAACATTCTCGACCTGTTCGAGGAGGGCCTGAACACCGCCCTTCAGCGGATTGAGGCCCTGAACGCCGCCTATGGCACGCTGGAGATCATGGGCCGCACCCGCATGCAGCGGGCCCTGCCCATTCCGCTGTCCCATCGGCTGGGGAACTGGAAAGCCCCGCTGCTTGATCTGCTGACCGCGCTGGAGGACCTGCGTCCCCGCTTGCTGAAAGTCCAGTTCGGGGGGGCCGTTGGCACCCTCGCAAAGCTGGGTGAGAAAGGCCCCGAGGTGCGCAAGCGGCTGGCGGCCAAACTGGGGCTTGAAGATGCCGAATGCTGGCACACGGATCGCCGCCCCCTGTCCCTTCTTGCCGCATGGATGAGCGAGGTTACCACCGCCCTTGGCAAGATCGGTCAGGATCTGGCCCTGATGGCCCAGAACGAGGTTGGCGAAGTGACCCTGAAATCGGCGGGCGGATCATCGGCCATGCCGCACAAGCAGAACCCGGTGCGGGCAGAACTGCTTGTCAGCATTGCGCGCTATAATTCCGTGCAGATTTCCGGTATGAGTCAGGCAGCGCTTGCCGAAAATGAACGCTCCGGCAGTGGCTGGTCCCTTGAATGGATGATCCTGCCCGGCATGGTTCAGGCAACAGCCGCCGGACTTGACCGTGCAAATGAGTTACTATCGGATATAAAATCCATACAGGCTTCGTAAAAGCCTCACCGTTTGGTTATAAAACACACAGGTAAAGTTATTTTACATAATAAAAAGGTGAGAACAGAATTCAGGATCAGGCCCTTTATTCACTAGAATATCGAAGGCCGGATAAATTCGCAGGCACGCCTGCAAACATGACAAAGGGAGAGAAGCGTCATGAAATTTTTGAAATCCATTGGTATGGTTGCGGCCGGTGCGGCAGCAGCCCTGATCATGGCTGGCAATGTCTCAGCCGAAGAGCAGATCAAATTCAAGCTGCACCACTTCCTGGGCCCGAAGGCCCCGGCCCATTCCCAAATGCTGGTTCCGTGGGCCGAACGGATTGAAAAAGCCTCCAACGGTCGGGTCAAGATCGAGATTTACCCGTCCATGTCCCTTGGTGGCAAGCCGCCGCAACTGCCGCGTCAGGTTCGCGACGGCATCGTCGACCTTGCCTGGTTCGTAAACGGCTATGCTGCCGGTTTGTTCCCGCGCACCGAAGTCTTTGAACTTCCGGGTGTTCATCAGGGCAACGCCGCGGCTACCAACCTTGCCATGAACGAGCTGTACAAGGATCATCTGGCCGCCGAATTCAAAGGCCTGAAGCCCATGTTCCTGCATGTCCATGGCGGCATGGCCCTGCAGATGGCCGACAAGGAAGTCCGCACCCCGGCCGATCTTGAAGGCCTGAAGATGCGCATCCCGTCCCGCACCGGTGGCTGGGTTCTGGAAGAACTGGGTGCGAACCCGGTGAAGACATCCGTTCCCGACCTGCCGCTGGCCCTGTCCAAGAAAGTGGTGGACGGCGCCCTGATCCCGTTTGAAATCATCCCGGCCCTGAAAATTCAGGAACAGACCCAGTACCAGATTGAAGGCCCGAACGGCAAACGTCTTGGCACCCTGACCTTCCAGGTGGCTATGAACCAGGCCAAATGGGACAGCCTGCCGGCAGACATCCAGCAGATCTTCACCGACAATTCCGGCCCGGAATGGCTGAAAGAAGTGGGTCAGGTCTGGGACAATGCTGAAAAAGGCGGTCTGGCCGTTGCGGTCAAGGCAGGCAACAAGCATGTTCAGCTGACCGAGGCAGAATGGGCCGCTCTGGAGCAGAAAGCCTCTCCGGCTGTGGATCGCTGGGCCGAGGAAATCTCTTCCAAGGGTGTCGATGGAAAGGCCCTCTATGACCTGGCGGTTGCGACTGTTTCCAAATACATGAAATAACCTGTCATGGTGACCAACACCCAATCCTGGACAAGGGCTTATGCCCTTGTCCACCGTTTGTGCGAAATCTGGGCACTGGCGGGCGGCGTCCTGTTGCTGGCTGTCGTTCTGGTCAATGCCTACTCCATTACAGCGGATATCCTGTTTGGCATCCCGCTGACCGGTGATTTCGAACTGACTGAAATGGGCATTGCCATTGCCATCTTCAGTTTCCTTCCCTACTGCCAGATTACGGGCTCCAACGTTTCCGCCGACATCTTCACCATGCGGGCCGGACGCCTGGCCCTTGCCCTGATGGGTCTTCTGGCGGGCTTGCTGGCCCTTGCCTTCAGCCTCATTCTGCTGTGGCGCATGTCGGCTGGCCTGCAGGACTACATCACCTACGAAGAAGTCACCGCCATTTTCAGCATCCCCATCTGGATCGGATTCATTCCGGCCCTTGTTTCCTTGTGCCTGCTCGTTGCCGCGTCCCTGATGACCGCCATCGACTGCATGAAAACACGCCGTCGGGCCTGAGGAGAGAAATTTTGGAAATGCATCTTGTTACCGGCCTGATCGGACTGATTGCGCTGATCGGCCTGATTGTCGTCCGGGTTCCCATCGCCTATTCCATGATTGTCGTTGGCGGCATCGGCATCGCCTATCTGAACGGCACCGACATCCTGATGGCCCAACTGAAGGATCTGGCATGGGCCCAGTTCTCGGTGTACGACCTGTCGGTGGTTCCCCTGTTCGTCCTGATGGGCAATATCGCCACCCGGGCGGGCCTGTCCAATGACCTGTTCCGGGCCGCCAATGCGTGGCTTGGCCGGTTCCGGGGCGGGGTTGCCATGGCCGCCATCGCCGCCTGTGCCGGGTTTGGCTCGGTCTGCGGCTCGTCGCTGGCGACGGCCTCCACCATGGGTCAGGTGGCCCTGCCGGAACTGCGCCGCTACCGGTATTCCGGCTCGCTTGCCACAGGCACACTGGCCGCCGGCGGGGTGCTGGGCATCCTGATCCCGCCGTCTGTGGTGCTGGTTGTCTATGCGGTGATTGTCGAGGCCAATATCGTCACCATGTTCATGGCGGCCTTCCTGCCGGGCATGTTGGCGGTGATCCTGTTCCTGCTGACCATTGCCGTCTATGTCCGGGTGCGGCCCGATGCAGGCCCCCGCGGTGCCGTTGTCGATCGCGATGAACTGATTTCGGCCACCATGAACATGGTCCCGGTCCTGACCATTTTCGGTCTGGTCATCGGCGGCATCTATTTCGGGTTCTTCAACCCCACTCCGGCAGCCGCCATCGGCGTTTTCCTCGTCATTCTTTATGGCCTTGCAAAACGGGTCCTGAAGCTGAAGGATTTCCGCTATGCCCTGCTGGAAACGGCAAAGACATCCGGCATGATCTACCTGATCCTGCTGGGGGCGGAACTCTTGAAAATCTTCATGTCCCGCGGCGGCGTTCCGCAGGCCGCAGCCGAGATGATGGTCAATTCGGGCCTGCCGCCCCTTGCCATTCTGGGTCTGCTGCTGGTGGCGCTGATCATTCTGGGCTGCCTGATGGACAGTCTCAGCATGATCCTGCTGGCCATTCCGTTTTTCTGGCCGGTGATCGCCGATCTTGATTTCGGCATGAACCCGGAAGATGTGAAAATCTGGTTTGGCATTCTGGCCCTGATCGTGGTTGAGCTGGGCCTGATTACCCCGCCCGTGGGCATGAACGTGTTCATCATATCGACGCTGGACCCGAACACCCCCATGAGTGAAACCTTCAAGGGCGTGGCGCCGTTCTTCTTTGCGGAACTGCTGCGGGTTGTGCTGCTGGTGGCATTCCCGGCCATTACCCTCTGGTTACCCCGGTTCCTGTCGGGCTAACCCATCACGGCTTCAGGTGATCCTGTCCATTTTCTGGCGAAAGGCAGAGGGCGCCATACCGGTCCGCTGCTGAAAGAACCTGGAAAAATGGGCGGGATCACTGAACCCGATGGCATAGGCCAGCTCCGCGATACTCATCTTGGTATAGACCAGCGATCGTTTCGCCTCCAGAACAAGGCGATCCTGTATCAGGCGGGACGTGGTCTTCCCCGTCACATCCCGGCAAATCCGGTTCAGGTGCGGGGCTGTCATGTTTAGCTGTCCCGCATAATCCCGCGCCGCATGACAAGTGGCGAAATTCTCCTCCAGCAGGGACAGGAATTTTCGGACATGCCCATGCTGGCGGCTTTCCCGGCTGTGCGGCAACCGATCCAGCGCCATCAGGTCGCGGGCAAATTCCAGCGCCAGTATCCCCGCCAGATGAACCAGATACTGCTGGCGTCCCGGCCCGGTTCCCCGGTGTTCCTCCACCATTCTGCGAAAACAGGCGGCAATGGTGCCCGGACTTTTCAGGAAAGCCGGTTTTGACAGTCGCTCCCGAATATCCGGGGCCGTGAGCAGGGCCTCCTTCAAAATCATGGACGGGACCGTGATCACCCACCCTTTCGTTTCCTGCTGAAAGCGAAAGCCGTGAACGGTCAGGGGCGGCATGGAAATCGCCACCGGCGTTCCCAGTTCATACCGCTCGCCTTCCACGGAAATGGTACCGCCCCCGGTCTCCAGCAGGAAAAACTGATGCAGCTGGTGATGACGGTGGGCGCCGATTTTCCAGTCATGCTGCCGGGACCGCGCCGCGATGGATTCACAATGCAGGATATCCGGGAACAGCTCCGTATTCCGCTCCCCGTACAGGGCATAATTGGGGATCAGGCCTGATCCGTCATTTATGTTCGAATTATCCAATTTTTGGCCCGATCCATCCATTTTCTAATTTACCAGAAGCGTTAGATTTTCAGGCAGTATAAAAGAAATGACCCGGGATAGGTAGAGATATGATTTCAACAAGAACACAAGTCGCCATCATTGGCGGTGGGCCGTCCGGCCTTCTGCTGTCGCAAATCCTGCATCGGGCCGGGATCGATACGGTCGTTCTGGAACGGAAAAGCCGCGAGTATGTGCTGGGCCGCATTCGCGCCGGTGTTCTGGAACAGGGCCTTGTGGACATGCTTCGGGGCGCCGGGGTTGGCGCGCGCATGGACCGCGAGGGACAAATCCACGAAGGTTTTGACATCGCCTTCAATCGCGAGCGGCACCATATTGACCTTGCCGGCCTGACCGGCGGCAAGACCGTCATGGTCTATGGCCAGACGGAAGTCACGCAGGACCTTTATGAAGCCCGCGACCAGATGGGCGGCATTGTGGTGGACGAGGCCGAAAATGTGGCCCTGCACGACCTGACCGGCGATGCTCCCTATGTCACCTATGAGAAAGACGGGGAAGCCCACCGGCTGGACTGCGATTTCATTGCCGGGTGTGACGGTTTCCATGGTGTCAGCCGCAAATCCATCCCCGAGGGGATCCGCCAGGAATTCGAGCGGGTCTATCCGTTCGGCTGGCTGGGGGTTCTGTCCGAAACCCCGCCGGTGTCCCACGAACTGATCTATAGCAGCCACGAGCGCGGCTTTGCGCTCTGTTCCATGCGCAATAACAATCTCAGCCGCTACTATGTTCAGGTTTCCAACAACGAGAAGGTCGAGGACTGGTCCGACGAGCGGTTCTGGGAAGAACTGAAATCCCGCCTGCCCGCCGACACCGCCGCGTCACTGGTGACTGGCCCGTCCATCGAGAAAAGCATCGCCCCCTTGCGGTCCTTCGTGTCCGAGCCGCTTTCCCATGGCCGCCTGTTTCTGGCCGGGGATGCCGGGCATATCGTTCCGCCGACCGGTGCCAAGGGCCTGAATTTGGCCGCATCCGACGTGCATTACCTGTCCGAGGCCTTTATCGGCTGGTACAAGGACGGACAGGACGGAAAACTGAACAGCTATTCCGAAACCGCGCTGAAGCGGATCTGGAAAGCCATGCGTTTTTCATGGTGGATGACCACCATCCTGCACAAATTCCCGGAAAATGGCGGCTTTGGCGACCGGATTCAGAAGACCGAACTGGACTATCTGTTCTCCTCGCGCGCCGCGCAGGTCTCGCTGGCTGAAAACTACGTCGGCCTGCCCTACTGATCCATCCGGCGAAACCCACCGAAACACGGCGACCATCCTGCCGTGTTTCGGTTCATCCCGCGCCCTGACAGGGCAGCCCCGTGACAAGGGCCTGCATCAGCTATTCAGGCTGCCGTCGTCAATCTCGCTTTGCAGGCGGGCCACCTCGCCCTGCACATCACATAACAGGGTCGCCATCCGCTGCTGCATGTCCATCAGCATATCCAGCTTGATGGCCAGAGATGCGGTTTCATCGAACTTTGCGTCCAGCTCCATTTCGCTGTTTTCCACGTCCCCGCCCAGCAGCCAGACCAGCGAAACATTCAGAATGTTGGCAATTTCCTGCAACCGGTTGATCCGGGGCTCTGACCGGTCCCGTTCCCAGTTGCCAAGGGTTTTCGGCAGCACTCCGATCCGCAAGGCAAGCTGTTTGCTTGACAGTCCCCGGGCGGCACGCGCCATTTGAATGCGCCCCCCCATTGTCGAATTTTCAACATCCTCGATCGTTGGTATCTCCGCTGACATCGATCCCGATCCTTTTCCAGTTTTTTATAATACAGATCCGCACTCTCCCTTTCGGGACAGGGGACAGGTCTTCGTCTCATGATTGTTTCAAGCCGGAGCCACTACCGCTCTACCCATTGGCGGGGATTGCCCGCCGGGGAACTTCCGTACCCAATACGCCCAAAGGCGTTGCGCCTGTGCGCCGCTCCGATCCAAAAAGACAGGATTTATCAGAACCCCATCGCTAGTAAACATAACATCTGACCCGCCCCGCGCAACCCCCCGCCGGAAAAAGCACGCCAACAAAAAACGGCCCGCCAATCGGAAGCGGGCCGTTCTTTCACATATCGCAGCCCTGAAATCAGTCGCCGAAAACCTCGCTCACCGCGTCTTTCATGGCGCTGACAACAAAGGCGCATTCATTTTCGGTAATGCACAGGGGCGGGGCAAATCCGATAATATCCCCTTGCGGCATGGCCCGGGCGATCACCCCGCGCTTCAGCAAGGCGGCGGCCACCTTGGCCCCCATCCCTTGTGCCGGGTCAAACTGGATACGGGCGGCTGGGTCTTCGGCAAATTCCACCGCCATGAGAAGACCTTCCCCGCGCACCTCAGCCACATGGGAATGGGTTCCGACCGCGTCCTGCATCAGGGCCTTGAAACGGGCCCCTGTCTGACCGGCATTTTCCACCAGTCCCAGACTGTCCACCAGATTGAGGTTGGCAACCCCCGCCGCCGCGCCGATAGGATGGGCGGAATAGGTCCAGCCATGTCCGATCGGCCCGTTTTCGTCCGTTCCCTGCATCAATACCTGCCACATCCGATCCGACACAATCGACCCGGACAGCGGCGCATAGGCCGATGTCAGCCCCTTGGCGATGGTGATCAGGTCCGGCTTCAGACCGTAATGATCACTTCCGAACATGGACCCCAGACGGCCAAACCCGGTCACCACCTCATCGGCGACCAGCAGAATATCGTATTTTTCCAGCACAGCCTGAATGGCGGCCCAGTATCCCGCTGGCGGCGGAACCAGCCCCCCGGTTCCCAGCGCCGGCTCACCGATAAAGGCGGCGATCGTGTCCGGTCCCTCGGACAGGATCAGTTCCTCCAGCTTCCGGGCGCAATCGGCGGAAAACGCTTCCTCGCTCATGGCCGGGTCCTGACGGCGCAGATAATAGGGAGCTTCCGTATGCAGCACCTGCGCCAGCGGCAGGTCGAACTTCTTGTGGAACAGTTCCAGTCCCGTCAGGGAGCCGGTCATCAAGCCGGAGCCATGATATCCCCGCCAGCGGGAAATAATCTTCTTCTTTTCCGGGCGGCCCAGGATGTTGTTGTAATACCAGATCAGCTTGATATTGGTTTCATTGGCATCAGACCCGGACAGGCCGAAATAGACCTTGCTCATATGGGCGGGCGCCCGGTCCATTATCATTTTCGCCAGCGTGATGGACGCCTCGGTCCCGTGCCCCACATAGGAATGATAATAGGCCAGTTCATGGGCCTGTTTGGCAATCGCCTCGGCAATCTCGGGGCGGCCATACCCGACATTCACACAATAGAGGCCCGCAAAGGCGTCCAGCAGCCGGTTGCCGTCCCGGTCCTGAATAAAGACCCCCTCCCCGCCGGTGACAATCCGGTTCGGCGCCTCGCCGCGGGCAAATTGCGCCAGATGGGTGGAGGGGTGAAAGAAATTGTCGCGATCCCACTGGGAAAGCTGGTCATTTGTCAGCATCTTGTTGTTCCTTGATTTCCTGAAATGATGGTCTGATCACGGCCGCGCCCGCTTTTCATAGTCGCGGCACACATATTTGATCTCGGTAAACTCCTCCATGCCCTGCCGGGCCCCTTCCCGGCCAAGACCGGACTGCTTGACCCCGCCAAAGGGGATCGGCGCACCCGTTACCTTGGTCCGGTTCACGGCCACCATGCCAAACTGCAACCGGCGGCTCGCCCGGTAGATCCGCCCCGCATCCGCCGTATGCAGATAGGCAATCAATCCGTATTCCGTGTCATTGGCCTTGGTCAGGATGTCCTCTTCGGGGTCAAACGGCTGGATCGCCGCCACCGGGCCGAACGTTTCCTCCCGCATGATCCGGGCTGCATCCGGTACATCCGCCAGAACCGTGGGCTGGAAAAACAGGGGGCCCATTTCATGACGCCCGCCCCCCGTCAAAAGCCGCGCCCCGACCGCAAGGGCATCGGCCACCTGCTCTTCCTGCTTGGCAACGGCCTTTTCATTCATCAGCGGGCCGATATCCGGATCGTCCGTGCCCCGCCCCACGGTCAGTTTCTCCGTTTCGGCGACAAATTTCGTGCAAAACGCGTCATACACGGCCCGCGCCACATAAAACCTGTTGGCCCCAAGGCAATCCTGCCCGGATGTGGCAAACTTGGCGGACAGGGCGCAGCGGACCGCATTGTCCAAATCCGCATCGGCATACACAATGAAAGGGGCGTGACCGCCCAATTCCAGCACAAGCCGCTTCACGGTTCCGGCGCTCTGACCATAAAGCAGGCGGCCCACCTCGGTTGATCCGGTAAAGGACAAGACCCGCACCCGCGCATCCTCGGTCCATGGCCGGACAATATCCGGGGCATGGCCGGTCACCACATTGAAAACCCCCTTGGGAAAACCGGCCCGCTCTGCCAGTTCGGCAAGGGCCAGCGCCGAATAGGGCGTTTCCTGTGACGGATGCACAATCACCGTGCAACCGGCGGCAAGGGCCGCAGCGGCCTTGCGGGTAATCATGGCCGACGGAAAATTCCACGGTGTGACCAGCGCGGCAACCCCGACAGGTTCGCGCCAGACCTCGATCTCCGCGCCCCGCAAGTGGGACGTCACCCCCTCGATATTCGGGCGCTTGGCTTCCTCGGCGTAAAATTCGATAAATTCGGCCCCATAATCAATCTCGCCCCGGCATTCGGACAGGGGTTTGCCCTGTTCCCGCGTCATCAGAAGGGCAAGGTCTTCCCGATGTTCCAGCATCAGGTTGTACCACCCCCGAAGCAAGGCGGAACGTTCCTGCGGCAGGGTATCCGCCCAAGTGTCAAAAGCCGCCTCGGCCGCGTCAACGGCCTCTTGGCTTTCTGTCCCCGACAGGGACGGCACCGACCCGATCCGCGTCCCGTCGGCGGGGTCTCGAACCTCGATTGACTGTCCGCCCGCCGCCGCGATCCATTCCCCGTTCACATAGGAAAACTCCCGAAACAGGGTCGGGTCCCGCAAGGCATCCAGCCCAAGGGCAGAAACAGGCGATAGATTTTCAAGCGTCATCAGGCATCCTCCATACCGGAAATCCGCCCTTATCCTATCTGCCCTGCCAAAGAGGGTGTTTTCCTTTTGCCCCCGTTTTTCAGACGGCCCTTCCGACTTGAAGGCGCCATTCAGACGATTCTTCTGATGGAGATATTTTTGCGGTTCGCCCTACGGATCGAGGGAGGCCGGTATGGGCGGAAACGGGCTGACCTTGACCGGCTTGGTCACGATATAGGTATAATATCGGCACAGGCCGATCTGCATGTTCAGGATCCGGTCCACCAGCCTTTGGTAACTGTCCACATCCCGCGTTGCCACCTTGAGCAGATAATCCAGCCCGCCGCCAATGGCCCAGCATTCGACAATTTCGGGAATATCCCGCACCGCCGCCTCAAACCGCTCGAAATCCTCGCTTTTATGGCTTTCCAGTTCGGCCTGCATGAAGATGACCGACATGGGGCCAAGGCTGCCCAGTGCAATCCGCGCCCCGTAGCCTTCGATAATCCCGGCATTCTCCAGCCGCTTCAGACGCTCCCAGCAGGGCGTCGGCGACAGGGCGATGCGCTCGGCCAGCGCCGCTTTTGAAATCCGCCCCTCCCGTTGCAGGATGGCCAGAATTTTCAGGTCCCTGTCGTCCAGTTTCAACATGGCCTATCCGATCCTTGCGGGCACGGAAAACCCCTGATCCGCTTTTGCCGCCTGCGCCAGCGCATGGGCGGCAATGGCCGTATCCTGTGCGCCGGTACCCGTCAGGTCGCACACGGTCACCGCCTCCTCCGACACCCGGCCAGAAACGGCACCGCGGACAATCGCCCCAAGTTCCGGCAGGGACGATCCCACAAGATAGCCTGCGGCCTGTGCCGTGCGCAGCTCGCCCAATGTCTCGCACTGGCGCTGGTTATCACACACATAAAGGTCCGCCCGCGCCAGAATGTCCGGGTCCAGTTCGTTCTTGCCCGACTGATCCGACCCCATGGCCGTGATATGCAGGCCCGGATGCAACCAGTTGGCCTGAAGAACCGGTTCCGTGGCCGGGGTTGTTGTGACCACAAGCTGGCATCTGGCGACAAGATCGGCAGCGCTATCCGACACCTCTGCCGGAATGCCAAGGTCCTGCTGCAAATCCCGGGCGCACTGTTCGGCCTTGCCGCGATCCCGGCCCCAGACGATCACCCGTTCAAAGGACCGTACCAGATGAGCGGCCTTCATCTGCAACCGGGCCTGCACACCGGTTCCGATCACACCGGCTGTTTGAACCACTTTCGGGGCCAAACAGTCCGCGGCGACACCGCCCGCAGCGGCGGTCCTGACATTGGTCAGATAGCCGTTGTCCAGAAGGACTGCCTCCACAATCCCGGTCCGGGCGCTCAAGACCACCATCAACCCGTTCAGGCTGGGCAACCCCAAGGCCGGATTGTCAAAAAAGCCGGGACTGACCTTGATGGCAAACTCGTTGAAACCCGGAATGTAGGCCGTCTTGATATCCACTTCTCCATGGACCTCCGGCAGGTTCATGGACAAGACAGGCGGCATGACAACAGCGCCGCCAGACAGCGCAGAAAAGGCGTTGCCCACAAGGGAAATGGCCTGCCTGTCCAACGGGACGCAGGCGCGCAGCATCTCTTCTGTCAGAATGCGTATGCTATGATCCATGGTTCCTCCCTGAAGCTGCGGACCGCCGCCCCAATCCTGTGATCAGGAAAACTCGGTGGTCTCGGTGCCGATAACCGACAGGCAATCCCCGCGCCCGATCAGCCCCGCAAAATGCTTGTGCACAACAATCCCGTCTCGCGGGGCCACATACTCCACCGCCGGCCGGGAGGGCGTGTCCACATCATGAATGAAGGCAAGGGCCTGTCCCGCCGTGACCTGATCCCCAAGATTGACGGCAAATTCGACAATGCCGCCCCCATCCGCAATCACATAGGACCCGTCCAGTGTCTCCAGAAAGCGGGTCTCCCCGGTTCCGGTCAGGGGTTCATCCAGCACCCCCAGATGCACCAGCACATCATGCACCCCGGAAAGCGCAATCGCCACGGTTTCCGGTGTGGACGTTCCGCCGCCGCCCAGTTCGGTGGAGATAAAGATTTTCCCCATATCCTCCACCGCCGTATCCAGCATTCCCGCCGCGTCCAGTTCTTCCAGAACCAGACAATTGGGGGCGCCAAACGCCCTTGCTGCCGCCACCGTCCGGGCCATTCTGTCCGCATCCGGCAACCGATGAATGACACTGGTCGGCAGGAAGGACATCATTTTGCCTCCGGAATGAATATCCACAACCGCATCACAGCGGGACAGGATGAAACGCTGAACAAAATCCGCGATCATCGGGGTAATGGTACCATCCCTGTCCCCCGGAAAGCACCGGTTCATGTTGCGCCCGTCCAGCGGGGACAGCCGGGTCCCTGCCATCACGGCCGGATAATTGAGGGCCGGCAGCACGATCACCTGCCCGGACAGACGCTCCACGTCCAGCATCCGGATCAGCTTCATCAGGGTAATGGGCCCTTCATATTCATCGCCATGATTGCCACCGGTCAGAAGAACCGTCGGCCCCGCCCCGTTCCGAAAGACGGAAACCGGCATCAGGATGGACCCCCACGGGGATTCGTTGCGGGAATGGGGGATGGTCAGGTGGCCGTGCTGAACCCCTTCCTGATCAAAATCCACCACCGTGGAAATCTTGCTGCGCTGATCCCCTGAATTCATCATCCTGACCCCGTTATTTTTTCAAGATGTATACAATCATATCTATATTTCCCAATATTCTGTAAAATATTATGGGTCAACCACTGATTTCACCCATCGTTGTGCACATCAATAGGGAAAAGCCAACCATGCTGACACTGCAATCCATCTTCAGGGCGCGCCGTCCCGTTGCCGAACTGGCGCTACGAACCCCTCTCACGCCCTGCCCGGCGCTGTCCGGCGAGGGGCGGCAGGTGCGCCTGAAACTGGAAACGGTCCAGCCAACCGGCGCCTTCAAGATACGCGGGGCGGCCAATGCACTGGCCGCCCTGACGCCCGCACAGGCGGAACGGGGCGTGGTCTGCGCCTCGACCGGCAATCACGGCCGCGCCCTCAGCCATGCGGCAGCGGCCCGTGGCATCCCGGCCATTGTCTGCATGTCCAGCCTGGTCCCGGAAAACAAGCGTCAGGCCATCAGCGATCTTGGCGCCGAAATCCGCATTGTCGGCAACAGTCAGGATGACGCCCAACAGGAAGTCGATCATCTGGTCCAGTCGCTGGGAATGAACGAGATTCCCCCCTTCGATCACCCGGACATCATTGCCGGACAGGGGACCATCGGCCTTGAAATCATGGAGGATTGGCCGGAGGTGGATACGGTTCTGGTGCCCCTCTCCGGGGGCGGCCTGATTGGCGGCGCGGCCCTCGCCGTCAAATCCATCTCTCCCCATATCCGCGTTGTCGGGATTTCCATGGAACGGGGCGCCGCCATGCAGGCCAGCCTTGCGGCGGGCAAACCGGTCGCTGTCCCGGAAGAACCATCCCTTGCCGACAGTCTGGGCGGCGGCATCGGTCTTCGGAACCGCCATACCTTTTCCCTCGCCCGGGACCTTGTGGACGAGATTATCCTGCTGTCCGAAGCCGACATTGCGGCAGGGATGCGGCATCTCTATCACCACCACGGCCTTGTAACCGAAGGGGCCGCTGCCGTTGGTGTGGCCGCCCTTGTTACCGGGAAGGTCGCGTCCACCGGACCCAATATTGCGGCAGTCATTTCCGGCCGAAACGTGGACCCTGTCCAGTTTGGAAAGGTCCTGACCGGCACCCTGCCCGCCTGATCCCGGCAGGGTGCCCGCCCCCTCATTTCACGAACAACTCCCGCGGGACAGCAGCCAGACACTCCCCGCCTTCTTCCGTGACCAGCACACTTTCCGTCATCTCGAACCCCCAGTCCTCGAACCACAGGCCCGGCATGAAATGAAAGGTCATGCCAGCCTCCAGAACCGTTTTGTCCTCGGCCCGCAGGCTCATGGTCCGCTCTCCCCAGTCCGGCGGATAGCTCAACCCGATCGGGTAGCCGCAGCGGTTGTCTTTGTCATAGCCACATTTGCGCAGCGCCTCGAAAAAGGTTGAGGCCACCTCGCCGCAGGTATTGCCCGGCCGAAACATGACCAGCGTTTTTTCAATACACTCGTTTATGGCCGCTTCCACCCGGCGATAGCTGTCCGGCGGTGTCCCCAGATACAAGGTGCGGGAGACCGGGCAGTGATAGCGGTGATAGGCCCCGGCAAGCTCCATGAACATACCCGTATCCTTTTCCAGAATACCGTCATCCCAAGTCATGTGGCAGGCGGCTGCCTCAATCCCGCTGCCGATCAGCGGCACAATGGCCGGATAGTCACCATAGAATTCGTCAGAGCCCTTGATGGTCGCATGATAGATTTCCGCCACCAGATCGTTTTTCCGCATCCCCGGCTCAGCCACATCCAGTATCCGCTCGTAGGTTTTCTCGATCACCCGTGCCGCCCGGCGCATGTAATCGATTTCCGTTTCCGACTTCACCGCCCGCTGCCAGTTCACAAGGCTGTTGGCATCCAGAAAGGTGGCGTCCGGCAGGTAGGTCAACAGGGATTCCATGGCCTTGGCACTGAAATAGTAGTTGTCTTTCTCGACCCCGATGGTCCCCTTGCCCCACCCCAGATCCGCCAGAATGGCCGCCAGGTAATCCATGGGGTGACAGTCCGATGACTGCACATAATGATCGGGATAGGTCAGGATATGTTCCGGGGAAAGATAGGTGGTCAGACGGGCTCCGGCGCCGTCAATACCGCGTCCGAACCAGAAGATACTGCCGTTTTCGTTCAGGACAACACACTGGTGGACATAAAAGGACCAACCGTCATATCCGGTCAGCCATGCCATGTTGGAAGGATCATAGACGATCAGGGTTTCGATACCGGCGCGGGACATGGCGTCCAGCGTTTTCTGCATCCGCAGGCGGTATTCCTCGCCGCTAAAACGAATCCGTTTGGTCATATTTCAGCTCTTTCTCAGAAAACAACAGATCGGAATCCGGGCGCGCTCTTGGCCCCGTTATTCAGGGACATGACCAGCAGGGAACGGCTCATGCGGTTGAATAGCGCCACTTCCTCGAAAGTATCATGGGCGGTAAAATTGCGGATATTCTTCTGGCTGTCACTAGACACGTCTTCTCTCCATCTTTTATTAGGAATATAAGTCCATCGAACCTATGTTGTGCACAACAGGTTGGATAATTCAAAAAATTTCCCTTATATTTCTGAAAAATACAATCTGTTTTTTGTTTAGTTGTATATAACAATTGAATTTCCATGATCCTTTTGTCATGCTGCCCCCTTCAAGTCGAAGAGCGACATGACCTGTTCTTCAGTATGGTGAAGGTTCAATATCAGGTTGAATGAGACCAAGATCAGCAAGGATGCTGACCCGATAAACACAGGGAGAAACACGCATGAAGAAATTTACCGAGTTTTCACGCCGCGCCGTGATGGGCCTTGCCGCTGCAGCGGCTGTCCTGTCCGCAACCTCCGTCGCCATGGCGGAAACAACTCTGGAAAAAATCAAGAAGCAGGGTTACATCCGGGTCGGCTTCGCCAATGAGGCACCCTATTCCTTTGCCACGGCTTCCGGCAAGCTGGCGGGCGAGTCCCCGACCGTGTTCACCCATGTCATGAAACAGCTGGGTGTGAACGAGGTGGACGGCGTCCTGACCGAATGGGGTTCCCTCATTCCGGGCCTGAAAGCAGGCCGCTTTGACGCCATTGTCGCATCCATGTATGTGACCCCGAAACGCTGCGCCCAGATCATCTTCGCCAACCCGACCTATGGCATCGGTGAAGCCTTCGTGGTCAAGAACGGCAACCCGGACGGCATCAACACCTACGCTGACGCAGTGGGCAAGGACAAGAAAATCGCCTTCATCGCCGGCACTGCCGAAGTGGAGCACGCCAAAATGGCTGGCATGTCCATGGAACAGCGGGTGATCGTCCCGGATTTCGCCTCTGCCGTTGCCGCCGTCAAGGCGGGCCGGGCCTCTGCTGCGGCCCTGACATCGCTGACCGCCAAGGATCTGGCCTCCAAGGATGACGGGATCGAGCGGGCCGCCCCGTTCACCTTCACCCATGAAGGCAAGAAATACAAAGGCGAAGGCTCCTTCGGCTTCCGCAAGGAAGACACTTCCCTTCGCGATGCGGTCAATGCGGAACTGAAGAAGTTCCTCGGCACACCGGAACATATCGCCATGATCAAGGAATACGGGTTCGACGAATCCAACCTTCCGGAAAAAACAGCCGCACAACATTGTGCCGGCGAATAACAGGTGCATGATGTCCCCCGGTCCCGCCCTGCGGTGCCGGGGGCATCGCCTTATGGTCATATAATATGGAACAGGTTCAATCCCGACTTGTCGTCGCCATTGTCCTCAGCTTTTTTCTGGGTCTGATGGTGGCAACATTTGCCGATGTGCGCGTTTTCCTGCCGGAACTCCTGAGAGGCGCCTGGATCACGATCCAGATCACCGCCGGCGGCATTGTCGTTGCCATTCTTGCCGCCCTGGCAGCCGCCATCGGAAAAATGTATGGCCCGCGCCCCGTCCGGTGGCTTGCCATCACCTATATCGAGATTTTTCGCGGAACCTCCGCACTGGTCCAGCTTTTCTGGCTGTTCTTCGTCCTGCCCTATTTCGGCGTGACACTGGAGCCGTTCACCGTCGGCATTGCGGCCCTCGGCCTGAATGTGGGGGCCTATGGCGCGGAAGTGATCCGCGGCGCCATCCAGTCCGTCGACCGGGGACAGTGGGAAGCCTCGCGGGCCCTGAACATGACCCGCATGCAGGCCTTGCGCCGCATCATCCTGCCGCAAGCCCTTGTTGCCATGATACCACCGTGGGGCAACCTGTTTATCGAATTGCTCAAGGCCACGGCCCTTGTCTCCATGATTTCACTGGGCGACCTTGCCTTCAAGGCACAGCAAATGAACCAGAACACCCTGAAAACCGTCGAGATTTTCTCGTTGGTGCTGCTGATCTATCTCGCCATCGCGCTGGTGATCACCAGCCTGATGCGGGCGCTTGAGCGCAAGGCCGCCAAGGGCCTGTCACGAGGAAGGGGGTAAGGAATGACATTCGAATGGGACTGGGCCTATACCCAAGAAATCCTGCCCATACTTGGCAAGGCATCCATTATCACCGTTCAGGCCACGGTCATCGGCTTTATTCTGGCGGCCCTGATCGGGCTTGTCTTTGCCCTGCTGCGCATGTCCACACTGGCCCCGGTGCGACTGGCAACCGGTGCCGTTGTCGAGTTTATCCGCTCCACCCCCCTGCTGATCCAGATATTCTTTGTCTATTTCGTCCTGCCCGAGTTTGGGGTGACGATGGACGCCATGACGGCGGGTATTCTGGCCCTTGGGCTGCATTATGGCAGCTACTGCTCCGAGGTGTATCGGGCCGGTCTTGACAATATCCCCAAAGGCCAGTGGGAGGCGGCAACCGCCCTGAACCTGTCCACCCTCACCACGTTCAAGGACATCATCATTCCGCAGGCCATTCCGCCGGTGGTGCCCGCCCTTGGCAACTATCTGGTGGCCCTGTTCAAGGAAACGCCCCTGCTTTCCGCCATCGCGGTTCTGGAACTGATGCAAACCGCCAAAATCCTTGGGTCGGAAAGCTTCCAATATACCGAGCCGATCACGCTGGTCGGCCTGTTCTTTCTCTTTTTCAGTCTTGTTTCAGCGGCGCTGGTCAGACAGGTGGAAGCCTGGCTGAAAACCCGCCACGGAGGAGCGTAATGTCCGCAGACCATCCATCCGCCGCGCCAATGGTGCGTTTTGAAAATGTGCGCAAGAGTTATGGACACCTGACCGTCCTTGACGACCTCAATCTGGATATCGCCCCCAACGAGAAGGTCGCCATCATCGGCCCTTCCGGGTCTGGAAAGACAACCGTGCTGCGCATGTTGATGACGCTGGAGGAAGTCAATGACGGCGTGATCTGGGTCGAGGGGGACCCGCTGACACACATGTATCGGGACGGCAAGCTGGTTCGCGCCAACAAGCGCCACATCCGGCAGGTCCGGTCCAAGATCGGCATGGTGTTCCAGCATTTCAACCTGTTCCCGCACATGTCAGCGGTCAAGAACTGCATGGAAGCCCCCATAACCGTTCTGGGCCTGAGCCGGGACGAGGCCTATGAGCGGTCCCGCGTCCTTCTGGACATGGTCGGGCTTGGCGACAAGCTGGATCATTATCCGGGGCAATTGTCCGGCGGCCAGAAACAACGGGTGGCCATTGCCCGGGCGCTGGCCATGCGGCCCAAGATCATGCTGTTCGACGAGGTGACATCGGCGCTGGACCCGGAACTGGTGGGAGAGGTCCTGAATGTGATCCGGGAACTGGGCGAGGCCCATGACCTGACCATGCTGATGGTGACCCACCAGATGGGATTTGCAAAAGAGTTTGCAGACCGGGTTTGCTTCTTTTACGCTGGCAAGATCGCAGAACAGGGAACCCCTGACGCTTTCTTTGGAAACCCGCAAAATGAACGAACACAGCAGTTTCTCAGCGCCGTTCTGGAGGCAGACTGACCCCAACGCCATGGACGACCCGAACAGTGACAAATCCAGTTCGCAGGAGCGGTTCCTCACTCTTTACACCACCATCCGGGAACGGATCGCACTGCTGGACTATCTGCCGGGTGCACGCCTGTCGGAAACAGAACTGGCCAGTGAATTCGGCATCAGCCGGACCCCGCTCCGCCGCGCCCTGAACCGGCTGGAAACGGAAGGTCTTGTGGAAAGCCGTCATGGGGTCGGCACGTTTGTCACCTCCCTGAATATGGAGGAACTCCGCGAGGTATACCGGCTGCGCAAGGAACTGGCCCCGCTAATCAGTATCCTGAGCCCGGTTTCCCCAAGCCCCGAGATGATCGCCCGCATCCGGTCGATACAAGCGGACTGCGCCAAGGTCAAACAGGCCTCAAGCCCGAAACAGGCCTTTGCCAAGCTGAATATCGCCTTTTTCCGGGTCCTCATGGAACTGGTCGGCAACCAGCCCCTGTACCAGATCATGGAATTGCTGTTCTACAGAACGGCCCGCATGTGGCCGGCCCTGACCAATGATGAAGAGAATGTCGCCGAAGCGGAAATCTTTGCCACCGAGATCGGGGACACGCTGCGCCTGCTGGAAGCCGGGGACGTGGATGCCGTGGCCCACATGCGCCGGGCCCATATCTCCCTCGCATTCGGGCGGCTGGAACGCTACCTGAACAAGGACAGTGCCGCCTGATCCTCCGGCTTGCCAGCAAAACGGCGATCGCCGCGACCGCAAAACACGCATGGGGAGCATCCTTCCCCCCCGCAAGGCAGAAAGCCTGTAAATTCATCTCCAAACACGCGCCCAAGCGGCTGTTCCGCTTGTAAAAAAGCAGGGAATAGGGAAATATACGGGCAATCAAGGGGACCGGGTTCGCCCGGAATTTGCGTCAAAGGAGAAACGTACCCATGGGCGTTACACTGCTGAAGAAACTGTCGATGGCCGCGCTGGCCGGTTCTGTCCTGTTTGCGGGCACCGCTGCGGCCGAAACACGGATCACCTATAAATCCGCGAAAACCGCCACATCCTACTACCAGATGGCCGTCCAGATCGCCGAGGCGGTCAAGACCGGTACGGATGGCAACATCATCATGACCGTTGAGGAAAGCCAGGGCTCTGTCCAGAACGTCATGGAAGCGGCTGTGCGTCCGGGCAACTATGTCTTTACCACCCCGCCTGCCCTCGCCCGTCTTGCCAAGGAAGGCAAAGGGATGTTCGAGGACAAGCAGAACCCGAAATTTGCCGATATCCGGGCCCTGTTCCCCATTCCATCCTTGAGCATGCATTTCGTGGTGCGCGCCGATGCCGGGATCAACAGCTTTGACGATCTTGCCGGCAAGACCATGCTGATCGGCAAGGGTTCCTTCGGGGCCCGCGAAGGCGCCAAATACCTGCAACTGTTCGGCCTTGAAGGCAAGGTCAAGCTGGCCGATGTGGAACTGTCCAATGCCGGTCCGGCCCTCAAGAACAAGCAGATCGACGGCTTTGTGACCTCCGGCTCGTTCCCGGCGCCGAACGTGATCGAGGCGGCTGCCGGGTCTGAGGTAAAAATCCTGTCCCTGAGCGATGAACAGATCGCAGCCACCAAACGCACCAAGCTGATCATTCCAAAAGGCACCTATGCCGGTGTGGACGAGGATATCAGCACCACTTCGCTGCCGGTGATTGCCTATACCACCACCAACATGGATGATGAAACCGCCTATACCCTGACCAAGACCTTCTGGGAACAGAAAGGCAAGATGGGCAGCGACAATCCGTGGTGGAACGGTGTGACAACAGACATGCTGAACAATATCACCGGTCAGATTCACCCCGGTGCCGTTCGCTATTACAAGGAAGCTGGCATCGCCCTTCCTGCATCCGCCGAATAACCCTCAACCTATTCGGAGTTGGTGATGTCCGTACCGGGTCGTGTTTTCTGGGTACTGCTCGGTGCGGCATCCATTTCCTTTCATCTGGGCCTGATTTTTTCAGGTCTGGTTCCCAACCTGCTGTCCCGCCCCCTGCATATGGCGCTGGCCCTGCCGTGGATTTTCCTGTTCGGCGCCACCGGCCGGTGGCAGATTGGCTCAGGCATCGCCCTGACCCTTTCGGGGCTGGCGGCCACCCTTTATGTGGCCTTCAATGCGGAAGCCCTTGGTAACCAGTACGGATTTCTGACCACGGACATCCAGTATGTTGTTGCCGCAACCCTGCTGATTGTCACACTGGAAATGGCCCGGCGGGCCATTGGCTGGCCGTTGCCACTGGTCGCGCTGCTGGCCCTTCTCTACGGGTTGTTCGGACAGCATATTCCGGGGGAGTTCGGCCATCCGGGTGTCCCCCTGCAAAGTTTCCTTGGCAACCAGACCATCGCTGAAGGGGGGCTTTGGGGCAGCCTGACGGGCGTGTCCGTTTCAATCGTGTCCATCTTCGTGATCATGGGGGCCGTCCTGAACGCGGGGGAAGCCGGGCAGGGTTTCATGAACCTGGCAACCGCCGCCGCCGGTCGCCTGAAAGGTGGTGCCGCCAAGGTTTCCACCTTGTCTTCGGCGCTTTTCGGCTCCATCTCCGGCTCGGCGTCGGCCAACGTGGCCTCAACCGGGGCCATTACACTTCCGGCCATGACCCGGCTTGGCTATCCCAAAACCCTTGCCGGGGCAGTGGAGGCGGTTGCCTCCTCCGGCGGGCAGATCATGCCGCCGCTCATGGGGGCCGGGGCCTTTGTCATGGTCGAACTGACCGGCATTCCCTATACCGGGATCATGAGCGCGGCGCTGCTGCCGGCGATCCTCTATTTCCTGACGGTCTGGGTTGGCATCAACGCCTTCTCGCGCCGCTTTGACCTTCGCGGCCTTCCGTCCGAACAGCAACCTTCAACCCGGGATGTGCTGATTACCTCCGGCTTTTTTGCGATCCCGTTCCTGATCCTGCTGGAGCGCATGTTCATCGGCGGCACCACACCGCAATATGCGGCCAGCACCGCCATTCTGGCGGCTTTTGTACTCCTGTTCATTGATGGCCGGTTGCGGTTCGACTGGCGGAAAACCCTGCTGCGTCTGGAACAGGTTTGCCTGTCCAGCGGCAAACAGATCGCCATGATCGGGTCCATCATCCTGTGTGCCTCCATCATCATCGGGGTTCTCAGCACCACGGGGCTCGGCATCAAGATCACCTCGCTGATCCTGTCCGGGTCGGGACAAATGCTGTGGCCGGCGCTGTTACTGACGGCCCTTGCCTGTCTGATCCTCGGGATGGAGGTTCCGACAACCGCAGCCTATGTGATCTGCATTTCCGTGGCGGGACCTGCCTTGCAGCAACTGGGCCTTGCCCCGCTGCAGGCCCATCTGTTCGTCTTCTGGTTTGCCCTGCTGTCCACCATCACGCCGCCCGTATGCGGCGCGGTCTTTATTGCGGCGGGCATGATCGGCGAAAACTGGCTGAAGGTCTCGCTCTATGCCATGGCGCTTGGTATCGGGCTTTACATCATCCCGCTGGCGCTGATTGCCAATCCGGCCCTGATCGGGCTGGATGCGGACCCGATGGCCGCGCTCATGGCCTTTGCCAAGATCGCGCTGTCCCTGTCGGCCATCTCGTTCGGGGTTATTGCCCCCTTGAACCCTCTGCTCAGGATCGGGCTGGTCCTGATCGGGTTTGGGGGAATTTTCCTGTTCACACTCTAGGCTTAACCCGTCACAATAGGCGGTACGCAAATCTGGATTCGGGTCTATTTCATGTCATCAGACACCCCCCATACGGCGGTCCGGCCCATCACGGACGCCCTTGCCCGCCACGAACAGGGACAAGGCGAGACACCGGCCCTGCCCCGGAACTTCACCATCCGCAAGACATGGCTTGCAAGTGAGGCCTATTTCCCGCGTCTGCTGTTGCAACTGATCGGGATCCGGCGCACCGACATTCCCGGCCTGCAACGCAAACACATGCTGGGCCTGCTTCTGGCGCGGCTTTTCAAGTCGGGTCAATACGGGGCGATTGCCTCGCGGGCGGACGCCTTGCAGATCAAGACCGATGGCACCCGCCTGCGGGCCTTCTTTACGGAAAGTGGGCCCGACGCGGCGGGAGAATGCCTCAAGATCGTTCGGAAAGACAGCAGCCTTGCCGAGCGCACCCGGAGCGAACTTGCCTTTCGCAAGCGGTTGTCCGCCCTTGGAACCATTACGGTCCCGGAAATTCACGCCATCCGGGAAGACGACGATTTTCTCTATGTCACCGAGCAGATGATCCAGGGCCACCGGTTCAGCAACCGCTATGACGCGCCGCTGTTCATCTCGCAAGGGATCGAGGAATTATGCAAGACCTATCAGGCGATCGGGACGCGGATGGAACCGCTGTCGGCGCATTATTCCCCGGACCTGCCGGACCGCATGAAGGCGGTGCTTGGCGAAACCAGGCTGCCCGAAGGGTTCATGGACCGGGTCACTCTTGCCTTTGAACGCAACCCGACCATCCTGATCGGCACCTGTCACAAGGACCTGCTGCCCTCCAACCTGTGTGTGGCGGACGGACGGCTCTATTTTCTCGACTGGGAACTGGTGTCGGACGGGCCGGTTCTGGATGATCTTTTGAAACTGCCGCTCAAGAACCGGCGCTCTCACGCAGCGGTTTCCGCCGTTTTCAAGGCCCTCAGAACCCATTTCCCGGAGGCCGAGAAATCCCTGCCGCTGCATTTCGCCGCCAGCATCGCCGAACGGATTGTCAAAAACCCGAAAAAGAGCGAGGAGCGCCTGAATTACTGGCGGTTCCACAAAAATGGGCATTAAACCACTCGCGCACCGAAACCGGCCCTTTTCTCCTTTGGTTTCACCATCAGATGATATAAAACCTCCCCGTCGGCATCGAAGACAGGAATTCAAATGACACATCAGTCCCGTAGCTGCCCCGTTTGCAGCAGTAACGAAACCCGTTTCTTTGTAGAAAAGAACGGCTATCCGTTCTCGAAATGCACAAGTTGCGATCTGGTTTTTATTGACCCGGAACTGCCTCCTGTCTCGCTGGAGCCGCTCTATAATGAACAAGGGGCGCCCGAGATCGGGGAACGTTACCCCTATGACAAGATCGAGCACCGCCGCAAGCGGGCCAAGGTTCGCGCCTTCCGCTTTGCCAAATATTTCAAGGGCAAGGATGCCGTCGATATTGGCTGCGGCGGCGGTTATATGGTCGACGCCATGCAGAATGCCGGGGCCAATGCCACCGGGATCGATCTGGACCCGGAAGCCATTGCCTTTGCCAAGGCCAACCACAACCCGCAGGCCACCTATTACTGCGAAACCATCGAGAATTTCCTGAAACGGGGCAAAACCTTCGATTTCGGGCATTCCTCACAGGTGATTGAGCATGTGGGCAACTTCAACGAATTTGTCGAGGGCTGGGCAGCCCTGGTCAAGCCGGGCGGATATTTCTTCCTGAAAACCCCGGACCGGAAACACTGGCTGAAAGGCGAGCATCCGGAAACATGGCCGAACCCGCCCCATTACACCCAGTATTTCAGCCGAAAAAACATCCGTATTTTGCTGGAAAAACACGGTTTTGAGGTCCAGAAGATCGGTTTCAACATCAAACCGACTATGGAAATCCTCGCCCGCCGTCGCTGATCCGCTCCGGCTCAGATCAATTCAGAAACGCCCGAACGGGCGCTTTTCAGGCTTACCTTAGCCCAAAAAAGCGATCCTTCGGGCGTTTTTCCGTTCTCAGGCACCCCGGAACCGCCGCAGAGACTGTTCTTCCCCCAAGCCATCCGGTATAGTCGCCGGACTTCTTAAAGCATCAGGCGGGCGCAGTGGGTTCCTATATCGGTTTGTTCAGCAGCGGGTTTCTGTCCGCCACCCTGCTTCCCGGCTCTTCCGAAGCGCTGCTCGCCAGTCTCCTGACCCTTGGCAAGGGCACGCCCCTTGCGCTGACACTGGTGGCAACGGTCGGCAATGTGCTGGGATCGATCCTCAATTTCATTCTGGGCGCATGGCTGATCCGGTTTCAGGACCGAAAATGGTTCCCCGCCTCCCCGCGTCATCTGGAAAAGGCCGGGCAGTGGTATCGTCGGTTCGGCGTCTGGTCCCTGCTGTTTTCATGGCTGCCTGTGATCGGCGACCCGCTGACCGTGTTTGCCGGTCTGACCCGTGTGCATTTTGGCCTGTTCTGCCTGCTGGTCGGGATCGGCAAACTGGTCCGATACAGCGTGATAACCGGGGTGACCCTGTCCATTTTATAGATTTGTGACATTTGCTCATCTTTTGCGATGAGTTAATTTCCTGTTAACCAAGCGCCACTTATTCTTTTGCAAAAAGCCTTCCTGCCGTGCGGGTTGGATATCTCTTTGCGCAACGAGACTACCATGTTTGAAAAATTACGGGTCAATGAGCGGATTATCGCTCTTACAGCCGCCCTTTTGCTGTCTTTTATCGTCATTTCAGGGTTTTTCGTGTTCGATATGAAAAACACCCTGATGGAGGATCGCAAGGAAAAAACCCGCAACGTGGTCGAAGTCGCCTATTCCGTGATCGCCCATTACGGGGCCCTCGCGGACCGCAAGGAACTGACCGAGGAAGAAGCAAAAGCCCGTGCCCTCAGCCAGTTGGAAGGCCTTCGCTATAACGAGAAGGACTACTTCTGGATTAATACGGAAGATGCCCATGTCCTGATGCATCCCTTCGTGAAGAAAATTGTCGGAACCGATGCGTCCAACCTGAAAGACCCGACCGGAAAGCGCCTGTTTGCGGAATTTGGCCGGATTGGCCGAAATGGCGGGGAAGGCTTTGTTGACTATCTTTGGCCAAAACCCGGCTTTGACAAACCGGTCGCCAAGATTTCCTACGTCAAGGGATATGCCCCGTGGGACTGGATCGTGGGGTCCGGGATTTATGTGGATGATGTGGAAAGCATCTTCATCACCCAGTTGAAACAGATCGGCCTGCAGTTGGGCATTGTCCTTGCCATCGCCATTGCCGCCAGCCTGATCATCGGGCGCAGCATCACCGTTCCCCTGTCCCACATGATCGGGACCGTTGGCAAACTGACGCAAGGGGATTTCTCCGGCAAGGTCCAGACCTGGAACAGCCGCAGTGAAATCGGGGTCCTGTCACAGGCCCTTGCCATCTGGAAACAGTCCGCCATTTCCGCCTTCCAGACCGAGGTGGCACTGGATAACTGCACCACCAGCGTCCTGCAACTGGATCGGGAGGGTCATGTCACCTATCTGAACGCTGCGGCACTTTCGTTGCTGGGGGAACTGGGATTGGAACAGGATCCGGACATGCTGAAAGGCAAAGACCTTTCCTTCATGATCCCGGACATTCGCACATTCGAGAACACGATCGCCCATCTTGAGGGCAGCCACACACAGGATCTGGACCTGAACGGACACGCCCTGACCTATACGGCGACCCCGGTCAGCAACGCCTTTGGCGAGCGTCTTGGAACCGTCCTTGAATGGGAAGACCGGACAGAACAGCTTTTGCAGGCGGCGGAACGCCGGGCGGCAGAACAGAAGCAACTGGCCGACGAAAAAGCCACAATGGAGGCCCAGAAGGCCCGGGCCGAGAAAACCAGCACGCTGCTGACGGATCATGTGATCGGCGCCATCCGCAATGTGGTCGATTCCACCAGTCGCATGAAAGAGGAAGCCACGACCATGACCGGCATTTCCGAGGATTCCAGCCGGAAAAGTCAGGTCGTCTCCTCCTCTTCACAGGAGGCCACCCATAATGTAGAGGCCGTTGCCGCCGCTGCCGAACAGATTTCCCGCTCCATTCAGGGCATCCAGACCGAGGTCACCAACGCCGCCGCCACCGCCCGAAACGCAGTCGGTGAGGCGCAAACCGCCTCCGGTGCGGTGCAAGGCCTGTCCGAGGCCTCCACCCAGATCGGGGCGGTGATCGATCTTATTCAGGATATTGCCGCACAGACCAACCTGCTGGCCCTGAACGCCACCATCGAGGCCGCCCGCGCCGGTGAGGCCGGTAAGGGGTTTGCCGTTGTGGCGACGGAAGTCAAGAATCTGGCCGACCAGACGGCCCGCGCCACCGGCGAAATCGCCAGTCAGATCAGCGGCATCCAGTCCGCGACCGGGGATGCGGTGAAGGCCATTGAACTGGTCACCGAAGCGGTTTCGAAAATCGATACCATTTCATCGGTGATTGCGGGTCGGGTGGACGAACAGTCACAGGCCACCAACGAGATTAGCCAGAACGCCCTGCTGGCCGCCAATGAAACGGCGACGGTCTCCGGGAATATCTCGGAAATTGCCGATGGCAGCTCGACCATCGGTCATGCGGCACGGGATGTTCTCCGGGCCAGTGATGATCTCAGTTCCATCGCCGGGAACCTGCAGGCGGTTATCGAGACCTATCTTCAGGAAATGAACGAGGAAGACAGGGCCGACAAACGCGCCCGGTCCGCCTGAACCCATCCCCGCAGACGACATTAAAAAAGGCGCCCGGTGTTTCGGGCGCCTTTTTCTGATCAGGATGCGAACCGCTTCAGGCGTTCCTCGATAATTCCGTCGGCTTCTGCCACGATGCGGCTGACCAGTTCGGCAACGGTCGGAACGTCGTGGATCAGACCGATACACATACCGGCGGACCAGACACCGGCATCCTCGTCGCCCTGTTCATAGACAAGACGGCCTTTCTGACCGCTGGCGATGGGGCCGATTTCCTGAATGGACTTGCCTTCGGCTTCCATTTCAACAACTTTCCGGGAAACGGCGTTGTTGAACATCCGGCTGGTGTTGCGCAGGGTCCGGAAGATGAGCGTGGTGTCCAGCTCGCTGGCCTCGACAATGCGCTGCTTGATCTTGTCATGGACCGGGGCCTCCTTGGTGGCCATGAACCGGGTGCCCATGTTGATGCCTTCCGCGCCCAGCGCCAAAGCCGCCGCCAGACCGCGACCATCGGCAAAGCCACCGGAAGCAACGATCGGAATATCCAGCTGATCGGCTGCACGCGGAATCAGGATCAGGCCGGGGGTGTCATCCTCACCCGGATGACCGGCACATTCGAACCCGTCAATACTGACACAATCGACGCCGTTTTTCTGGGCGCTGATCGCATGCCGAACGGAGGTACATTTGTGAATGACCTTCACGCCGGCGGCCTTCAGCTTGGGCATGTGTTCTTTCGGGTTGTTACCAGCGGTTTCGACGATTTTCACGCCGGATTCGATGATGGCATCCATATATTCCGCATACGGAACCGGCTTCAGGGTCGGCAGGATCGTGAAGTTGACAGCGAAAGGCTTGTCAGTCATTTCACGGGTCCGATCAATTTCCTTGGCCAAATCCTCAGGGGTCGGCTGGGTCAGGGCTGTAAGGCAGCCAAGGGCACCGGCATTGGCAACAGCGGAGACCAGTTCCGCCCGGCCAACCCATTGCATGCCCCCTTGAATGATCGGATGTTCGACCCCAAACATTTCGGTAAATCTTGTTTTCATTGTTATTGTCACCTTGGTTTGAACGAGATTTCCCCGAAAGGGTAATGCCTTTCGCTGCCAATGAAAAGGGTATGCAGCCCATTCCCCCTGAATTTCCTGCACGGACAAACAGGACAGCAGGGCAACCATAAAAAAACCTGCCAGAATTTTTCTGGCAGGTCATCATACATGGGACAATCCGGTCCGGATCAGGCCGGGACGACCGCTGTTGCCTCGATTTCAATCAGGGCGTCATCCTCCATCAGGGCCGCAACCTGCACCATGGCCATGGCCGGAAAATGCTTGCCCATCACCTTGCGATAGACTTCGCCCACCTCACGCTGCTTGGCCTTGTATTCGGCCTTGTCCACCACATACCAGACAAGGCGGACGATGTGTTCGGCACGGCCACCACCGGCCTCGACAATCTCCAGCACATTGCGAAGTGTCTGTTCCATCTGGCCGATAAAGTCATGGGTTTCAAACACCTGATCCGCATTCCAGCCGATCTGCCCCCCCACATAGAGTGTCCGGCCACTTGCCGCCACACCATTTGCATATCCGCGGGCCGGTTTCCAGCCCTCCGGATGAATGATCTCGATGCTCATAGCTCCCCTTTCATGAAAGATGTTGCATTCTGTCGAATGGCCACCGGCCAGGGCCGGGGCTTGCCATCCTGTTGCGCGATATGAACCAGCGTCAGGTCGGCGCTGAACCGTTCCTCAAGGCCGGATCGGGCCGTGACGGTCAAGGTCATGCTGCTGGTGCCGATTTTCACCACGTCCAGCGTCATTTCCAGCAAGTCCCCCAAGCGGCTGGGGGCGGAAAAGCGGGTGTGAATATCCACCGTCGGGACCGCATGTCCCTGTTCCATGTGAATGCGGGAGAACGGCGCCTGCAATCCCTCGTCAAACCAGGTTTCCACGGTGGCGTTGATCATCTCGAAATAGCGGGGATAAAAGACAATACCCGCCGGATCGCAATGCTGGAACATGACCTTCTGATGGGTCAGAAACTGGCTCATCCCTGTCCCTTTCCTAAACGCCCAGATACCGGTTCTCGATATCCGTGGTCAGTTCGGCAGGCGTACCCGTCCACACGGTTGTTCCCTTTTCAAGGATCACGCACCGATCCGCAACCGGCAGCAATTCCGACAGGGTCTTGTCCACAATCAGGATCGACTGCCCGGTCCGTTTCAAATCCCGGACCGCCGCCCAGATTTCCTGACGAATGACAGGGGCCAGCCCTTCGGTGGCTTCATCCAGAATGAGCAGCCGTGGATTGGTCATCAACGCCCGCCCCACGGCCAGCATCTGCTGTTCGCCGCCGGACAGGGTATTGGCATATTGATCAAAGCGTTCCTTGAGGCGCGGGAACAGGTTGTTGATGCGCTCCAGCGTCCAGTCACCGGGGCGCGCTGCCGCAATCAGGTTCTCATATACTGTCAGGTTGGGAAAACAGCGCCGACCCTCCGGCACCAGTCCGACCCCCAGCCGGGCAATCCTGTGCGAGGGGAGCGGCCCCACATCCTGTCCCAGAAACTCAATGGACCCGGCCCCGTATTTCACCAGCCCGCAGATGGAGGAAATGGTGGTTGTCTTTCCCATGCCGTTCCGGCCCATCAGGGCGACAACTTCCCCTTCGTTCACATCAAGATCCACGCCAAACAGGGCCTGCGATGGTCCGTAAAAGGTTTCAAGGCCGCGCACGGTCAGAAAACTCATGATGTTTCCTCCCCAAGATAGGCTTCCCGGACAATCCTGTTGCCGCGAATTTCATCCACCGTTCCGGTGGCAACCACCCGGCCATACACCAACACGGAAATCCGGTCAGCAAGGGCAAAAACCGCGTCCATGTCATGCTCCACCAGCAAAATGGGCGCCTGATCGCGCAAGCCCCCCAGAAAACCGGTCAGGGTCTTTGATCCCTCCGGCCCCATTCCGGCCATGGGCTCATCCAGCAGGAACGCCTTGGGCTTCAGGGCCAGCGCCAAGGCAATTTCCAGTTGCCGCCGCTCGCCGTGGGACAGTTCCGCCGCCGGAATATGGGCGCGATCCTGAAGGCCGACCTTTTCCAGCATCTTCATGGCCCCGTCCACCAGATCACGGTCCTTCATCACCGGCTTGAAAAACCGGAAGCTGGACCCGGACTTGGCCTGAACGGCCAGCATCACATTGCGCAAGGCCGAGAATTCCAGCGCCAAGGACGACACCTGAAAGGTCCGGCCCAACCCCAACTGGGCCCGGTCGGCAACACCCAGCCCTGCAAGGTCCTGCCCCAAAAAGCGGATCGTGCCGCTGTCGGGCGGATATTCACCGGAAATCTGCCGGATCAGGGTGGATTTCCCCGCCCCGTTCGGCCCGATCAGGGCATGAATTTCACCGGGATACAGGGTCAGGTTGACCCCGTCCGTCGCCTTGAGGGCCCCAAAAGATTTGTAAAGTTCGCTGATTTCAAGAACCGGTTGCGTCGCCTGATCAGTCATGCTTTTCCTTTCCGGCCAGAAACCCGATCACGCCGCCGCGGGCATAAAGGACAACCCCCAACAGAACCAGCCCCAGATAGAACATCCAGTATTCACTGATGCCGCCAAAAACGGATTCGATCAGGATAAACAGCGCCGCCCCGACCACAGGGCCAAACAGCCGACCGACCCCGCCCAGAATGACAAAGACCATGATTTCGCCTGACATGTGCCAGGCCAGCATGTCCGGGCTGACAAAACGGTTGAGGTCCGCAAACAGGGCCCCTGACAGGGCCGTAATCATGGCCGAGATCACAAAGGTGGTCAGGCGAATGCCAAACGGATGAATACCCACCGTGGCCAGCCGCTCGTCATTTTGCCGCGCCGCCTGCAACGCTGCCCCGAACCGGGAATTCTTGATCATGGAACTGAACAGGATCACCAGCATCAACAGCACGAAGGCAATCATGAAGAAGCTGATCGGGTCCATGGTATTGACCCCCGGCAGCACGTTTCGAACATAGATGCTAAGACCATCCTCACCCCCATAGGCGGGCCAGGAAATGGCGAAGTAATAGATCATCTGCGCAAAGGCGAGGGTGATCATGATGAAATAGACACCACTGGTGCGAAGGCTGAAAAACCCGATCAACAGGGCCGCCAGACCGCTGACCAGCAGGGCCACAAACCAGATGACCAGCATCTGTGTGGTGCCGTTCAGCTCGAACGGGCTACTGAGGATCGGCTCGTAATTCAGGGCATGGCTGGCCAGAATACCGGCCGCATAGCCGCCCAGCCCGAAAAAGGCCGCATGACCAAAGGACACCAACCCGCCAAGCCCGAGGGCCAAATTCAAGCCCACCCCGGCAATGGCCAGAATGGCAACCCGCGTTGCCAATGTGATATAGAACGGCTCGTCCAGTGCGGTGGCCACAAACGGCGCCGCCAGCAACGCCAGCGCCAGAACACAGTTCAGCCCGTTTTCTTTGGATAATCTAACCATTTGCAGGGAACAGCCCTTTCGGTTTCACGACAAGCACAAGGGCCATCAGGATATAGATCGACATGGAGGCCAGCGCCGACCCGATGGACGTGGCCTGCGCATTGTCCATGAAAAGCTGGAAAAACTGGGGCAGCAGAAACCGGCCGAGCGTATCCACCACGCCGACCAGAACCGCCCCCACAAGCGCCCCCTTGATGGACCCGATCCCGCCAATCACAATCACCACAAAGGCGAGGATCAGAACCGGTTCGCCCATCCCGACCTGAACGGACTGGATTGCCCCGACAAGCGCGCCCGCAAGGCCCGCAAGAGCCGCCCCAAGGGCAAACACGATGGTATACAGCAGGCGGATATCAATCCCGAGGGCGGCAATCATGGCCCGGTCGGATTCCCCGGCCCGGATGCGAATGCCAAGCCGTGTCCTTGAAATCAGCAAATAAAGGCCAAACGCCACCAGCGCCCCCACCACAATGATGGCAAAACGATAGAGCGGATATTGCAGCCCACCCGGCAGGCTGATGGGCCCCGCCAGCATGTCCGGCACATTCAGGAACAGCGGGAAGGAGCCGAACAGATACCGGGTTCCTTCCGAGAAAATGAGAATAAGGGCAAATGTCGCCAGAACCTGATCCAGATGGTCCCGATTATACAACCGCCGGATCACGGTCACTTCCACCAGCGCCCCGGCCGCCGCCGATGCCGCCAGACTGGCAACAACCCCCAGCCAGAAAGACCCGGTATAGCTGGCAACGGCTGCACAGGCAAAGGCCCCGACCATGTACAGAGACCCATGGGCAAGGTTGATCAGGCCCATAACCCCGAACACAAGGGTCAGGCCCGCCGCCATCAGGAACAGCATCACCCCGAACTGCAGCCCGTTCAGCAGTTGTTCTATAATCAGCGCTGACGTCATACTTTCACGCTCGTTCTAGTCAGAAAAGATGCCGGGACGCCATAGGACGGCGTCCCGGCACGAAAAGGCAGGATTACATCTTGCATTCGTCAGCGTAGGCATCCTGATGGTTTTCAAGGGCCAGACTGTCGATCTTGTTGGTATAGATATCCCCTTCCTTGATCACTTCACGAACATAGATGTTCTGGATCGGGTGGTTGTTCTTGTTGAACTTGAACGCACCACGCGGGGACTGGATATCCGCCTCTTTCAGGGCCGCCCGGAAGGCTTCCTTGTCATTGACGTCGGCCTTGCTCATGGCGGACAGGATCAGGTTTGCCGCATCGAACCCCTGCACCGCATAAAGGGAAGGCAGACGGCCAAATTCAGCCTGGAAGCTTTCAACAAATTCCTTGTTGCCCGGCACATCCAGATCCTTGGACCAGTGAGAAGAGTTCTTCACGCCCACAGCGTTCTGGCCAACAGCCTGAAGAATGCCCTGATCAAACGAGAAGGCAGGACCCATCACCGGCTTGAAAACACCAGACTGGGCATATTGCTTCATGAAGGCGATGCCCATGCCACCCGGCAGGAAGACAAACACACTGTCTGCACCGGAGGCCCGGATCTGGGCAATTTCAGCGGCGTAATCGGTCTGGCCCAGCTTGGTATAAACCTCGCCTGCCAGTTCACCCTTGTAGAACCGCTTGAAACCGGTCAGGGAGTCTTTACCCGCCGGATAGTTGGGAGCCATGATAAAGGTTTTCTGGTACCCGGCCTTGGTGGCGTAGGCGCCCATGCCTTCATGCAGGTTGTCGTTCTGGTAGGCCGCGTTGAAATAGTTGGCGTTACAGCCCTTGCCGGCCAACTGGGACGGACCCGCGTTCGGGGAAATGTAGAATTTGCCCTGTGACACGGTGCTGGGGATCACGGCCATGGCCAGATTGGACCAGATGATCCCGGTCAGGATATCGACCTTTTCGCTCTGGATCATCTTGTCGGCAATCTGGACGGCCAGCGCCGGCTTGCGCGCATCATCCTCGATCACAACTTCCAGATCCTTATTCCCGGATTGCTTGACCGCCAGCATGAAGCCGTCCCGCACATCCACACCCAAACCGGCCCCGCCGCCGGACAGGGTGGTGATCATTCCAACCTTCACCGGTTCCGCCGCAGCGGTCCCCGCAAGACACATGGACAGACCGACAAGGCCCGCCTTCAAAATACCCGTTTTCTTCATCTAACATCTCCCATCTGATTATGACTGAACCGTTTTCCCAACGGCTTTAAAGAGGGCAACAGCAACAATCCGTCCAGAGTGCAGTCACGCCTGCCCTTCGCGCAACCGAAATCTTTGTATTTTACCCGTTTGCGTTTTTGGCAATTCACCCACAAAGCGAACCGAACGCGGATACTTGAACGGGGCCAGTGACGCCTTCACATGATCCTGCAGGACCTTGATCTGGGCCGCATCCCCGTCATGCCCCGCATTCAGGACAATATGGGCCTCGACAATCTGGCCGCGTTCCTCGTCCGGGACACCGATCACCGCACATTCGGCAACCGCCTCGTGGGCAAGCAGGGCGGCCTCCACTTCGGGACCGGCGATGTTATAACCGGATGAAACGATCATGTCATCGGACCGGGCGGCAAAATGATAATAACCGTCCGCATCCCGGATAAAACTGTCCCCGGTCAGGTTCCACCCGTCCCGCACATAGTTCCGCTGCCTACCGTCGGCCAGATACCGGCACCCGGTTGGCCCGCGCACCGCAAGGCGTCCCACCTCCCCGTCCGGGACATCCTCCATCCTGTCATTGACGATCCGGGCTTCGTAGCCCCGCACCGGTTTGCCGGTACAGGCGGGCCGGGAATCCCCGAACCGGTTGGAAATGAAGATATGCAGCATTTCCGTGGCCCCGATCCCATCCAGCATGGGCTTGCCGGTTTTCTCCAGCCATTCCTCGTAGACCGGCGCCGGCAGGGTTTCCCCGGCCGATACCGCCGCCCGAAGCGATGACAGGTCGGCCCCCTCCTCCATGGCTTTCATCATCACCCGATAGGCGGTGGGCGCCGTGAAGCAGATGGTCGCCTTATAGGTCTCAATGATATGGATCATGTCCGGCGGAGCCGCCTTTTCCAGCAGGGTGGCCGCCGCCCCGAACCGCAGCGGGAAAATGGCAAGGCCACCAAGACCAAAGGTAAAGGCCAGCGGCGGCGAGCCGACAAAGATATCCTCGGGCGTGACCCCCAGAACCTCGCGGGCGTAACCATCGGCAATGATCAGAAGATCCCGGTGGAAATGCATGGTCGCCTTTGGCTCGCCGGTGGTGCCGGACGTAAAGCCCAGCAGCGCCACATCATCCCGGCCCGTCCGCACCGCATCAAAACGGACCGGCTTGTTCAGGGCAATACGGTCCAGTTCCGCATCAAAATTGGCCGTACCGTCAAAGCCGACCACTTTTTTCAGGAACCGGCTGCCTTCCAGACAGGGTTCCAGATCTTCCAGAAGGCGGGTATCACACAGGGCCAGCCCGATTTCCGCCTTGTCGATGATCTTGGCCAGTTCCCCGGTGCGCAGCATGGGCATGGTATTCACAACCACCGCCCCGGCCTTTGTCGCCGCCAGCCAGCAGGCCACCATGGCCGGATTGTTGGCAGAGCGGATCAGCACCCGGTTGCCGGGCTGTATTCCGTAATCCTCGACCAGCGCATGGGCCAGCCGGTTGGTCCAGTCGGACAGTTCCTTATAGGTCCTGCGGCGGCCGTTCCCAATCAGCGCCGTATGATCCCCATATCCCCGCTCGACCATGCGGTCCGTCAATTCGACCGCGGCATTGATGTATTCCGGATAATCAAACATGTCATGATTGATTTCCGGCCATTGCTCGATCGGGGGGAGGTTATCCCTTGCAAATGTATCGATATGAGCGGTTGGTCCCATCCTGTTATCTCCCCATTGTCTGTCGGGCAATCACCACCTTCTGTACGTCAGACGCCCCCTCATAAATCCGCAGCGCCCGTATCTCCCGGTACAGGCCTTCCACCACAGATCCCTGCCGGACCCCGTCGCCGCCGTGAATTTGCACGGCCTTGTCGATCACCTCCTGTGCCCGATCCGTGGCATAGAGTTTCGCCATGGCCGCCTCGCGGGTGACACGGGGGGCCCCGCTGTCCTTGGTCCACGCCGCCCGGTACACCAGCAGCGCCGCCGCATCCACGTCCAGCGCCATATCCGCCACATGCCCCTGCACCATCTGCAGGTCAAACAAAGGCGCGCCAAACAGGGACCGATCCTGTACACGGGCCACCGTTTCATCCAGTGCCCGGCGGGCAAAGCCCAGCGCCGCCGCCCCGACCGTGGCCCGGAACACATCCAGAACCGACATGGCAATCCGAAAGCCCTGCCCGGCCTCGCCGATCAGGCTGGATGCCGGAATGCGGACATTCTCGAACGACAGGGTCGCCAGTGGATGGGGCGCGATTACATGCAGCCGTTCCTTGATGGAAAAACCGGGCAGGTCCGCCGGCACCACAAAAGCGGAAATGCCCTTCGCGCCCGGCGCTTCACCGGTGCGGGCAAAAACGCAGTAAACATCGGCAATACCGCCGTTGGAAATCCATGTTTTCTCGCCGTTCAGAATAAATTCATCCCCGTCGCGAACCGCCGTCATGTCCATATTGGCCACGTCCGATCCCGATTTCGGCTCACTCAGCGCAAAAGCGGACAGGGCCTTGCCCTCTCGCGTTTTCCGCAGCCAATTCCGCTGCTCTTCCGTTCCGAACAGGCTGATCGCGCCAGTGCCAAGTCCCTGCATGGCAAAGGCAAAATCCGCCAGTCCGTCATGCCGGGCCAGTGTTTCCCTTAAAATGCATAAGGACCGCACATCCAGAACCCCCGGATTGTCCGGATCGATCGCCGAATGACGCAGCCAGCCGGCCTCTCCCAACCGGGCAACAAGGGTTTTACAAGCCTGGTCCACATCGCTGTGATCCACGGGCAGGTTCTGCTGGCACCAATTTTCCAGCTTTTCCGCCAGGTCCCGGTGGCGATCCTCGAAAAAGGGCCAGTGAAGAAAACTTTTATCCGCCATGTGTCAGTTCCCCTCGAAGACAGGTTTTTCCTTGGCCACAAAGGCATGATAGGCACGGTGGAAATCCTGTGTCTGCATACAGATGGCCTGTGCCTGTGCCTCTGCCTCAATGGCCTGCTCCAGACTGAGGTTCCATTCATGGTTCAGTTGGGTCTTGGTGATGGAATGGGCGAAATTGGGCCCCTCGGTAATCCGGGCCGCCATGTCCAGCGCGGTCCGTTCCAGATCGGCGGCATCCACCAGACGGCTGTAATAGCCCCACCGCTCCCCTTCCTCGGCGGACATGGCCCGGCCTGTATACAGAAGATCCGCGGCCCGTCCCTGACCGATCAGGCGCGGCAGGATGGCACAGGCCCCCATGTCACAGCCCGCCAGCCCCACACGGGTGAACAGAAAGGCGGTCTTGGCACCGGGCGTGGCGATCCGCATGTCGGAGGCCATGGTGATGATGGCCCCGGCCCCAACGGCCACCCCATCCACCGCCGACAGGATCGGCTTGCCGCAATTGAGCATGGCTTTCACCAGATCCCCGGTCATGCGGGTAAAGGCCAGCAATTCCTTCATGTCCATCCGGGTAAGCGGACCGATAATGTCATGCACATCGCCGCCAGAGCAGAAATTCCCCCCATTGGGCAGAAAGACCACGGCCTCCACATCCTCGGCGTAATGCAGGTCGCGGAAGGTATCGCGAAGCTCGGCATAACTGTCGAAGGTGAGCGGGTTTTTCCGTTCCGGGTTGTCAAGCTGGACAAGGGCAACCGTGCCCTGCATCCGCCATTTGAAATGTTGCGGCTTGAGGCCTGCCATTTTTCTCATTCTTTTTCTCCCTCGCGCCCGGCACTGGTCCGAACAAGTTTCACATCCAGAATGTCGCAGATGGTGGCGGCATCCCGGGCATTGATGTTTTTTAGAAGTTCACTGACCCATCCCTGATGGACCAGCGCCATGTCCCTGAATTTTTCCCGGCCTTCCGGGGTCAGCAGCACCAGCATGACCCGCCGGTCGCCGGGAAGCGGCTCCCTGAGGACCAGTCCCTCGGCGACAAGGCGCTCGATAATCCCGGTCACATTGCCGTTCGACACCATCAGGGCCGCCGACAATTCACTCATTTTCAGGCCCTTTTCGGCGCGATAAAGGGCGCTCATCACGTCAAAGCGGGGCAGGGTCGTGGCATATTCCTTGCGCAGGCGTTCCCGCAATTCCCCCTCGATATACCGGGAGACCTTCAGAAGGCGCAGCCACAGGCGAAGGCGCTGCTTGTCCCCTTCATCCCCGTGATTTTCCACCGCTTCGTCCGTCGCCAGATTGATCATATCTCGCCTCCCGAGATGGACAGGGCCTGCCCGGTCACCGCCCCGGAATTCTCCCCGCACAGCCACAAAACCGCCTCGGCAACCTCGTCCGGCTGGACAAACCGGCCCATCGGGTTGCTGGCGGTCAGGCTTTTGACGGCGGCTTCCCGGCTCATGCCGGTCTTGCTCATGATCGTTTCAAGGGATTTTTCCAGAAGCGGCGTTTCCGTATAGCCGGGGCATACCGCGTTCACCGTAATCCCCCGCGTCGCCAGTTCCAGCGCCAGCGCCCGGGTCAGACCCACAACCCCGTGCTTTGCTGCACAATAGGCGGTCACATACCCGTATCCCTTCAATCCCGCCGTGGAGGCAATGGCAACCAGCCGCCCCCATCCGGCGTCCTGCATGGCTGGGAGGGTCGCCTGAAAGGTGCGATAGACGCCGCTCAGGTTCACATCCAGCGTGGATAGCCAGTGATCCTCGGTCATTTTTGAGAAGGGCACACTGTCCGCGGCCCCCGCATTGGCCACCGCAATGGTGATAGGGCCAAATGTGGCCGAGGCGGTTTCCACCAGTGCGGCCAGCGAGGCCGCATCGGTCACATCCGCCGGGACAGCCTGAATATTGACGTGACGGTCCGCCGTGCGATCCAATTCCGCACGGCGTCTGCCGGCAACCGTCACGCGTGCCCCGGCCTTTGCAAGGCGAAGGGCGATGGCCTCCCCAACCCCCGACCCACCGCCTGTGACCAGGGCGTGTTTCTGTTCAAGCTGTGTCATTTTACATCATACCTTCATTGTTGCGGTTTCCCCGCGTTCCGCCAGACGGCGCATCTGGTCCGCCCCCGGCCCGTAAGGTTTGGGCCAGTGAGTGTTCATATCGCCAAACGCCGCCGCCGCATGCAGCGTCCAATAGGGATTGGACAGATGCGGCCGGGCCAGACAGACCAGATCGGCCCGCCCTGCCAGCAGGATGGAATTGACATGGTCCGGCTCGTAGATATTCCCGACCGCCATGGTCGCCATATGGGCTTCGTTCCGGATGCGGTCTGAAAATGGGGTCTGGAACATGCGGCCATAAACCGGCTTCGCCTGTTTCGAGGTCTGACCGGCGGAAACATCGCAGATATCCACACCCGCCGCTTTCAGCATCCGGGCGATTTCAACGGCTTCTTCCGGGGTTACGCCTGCCTCTCCGACCCAGTCATTGGCCGAGATCCGAACGGAAACCGGCTTGTCCTCCGGCCAGACGGCCCGGACGGCGGCAAACACCTCCAGCGGGAAGCGCATGCGGTTTTCCAAGGACCCGCCATACTCATCGGTCCGCCGGTTGGTCAGCGGCGTGATGAAGGACGACAGCAGATAACCGTGGGCGCAGTGAAGTTCCACCATGTCAAAGCCAGCGGCCTCGGCCCGTTTGGTGGCCTCGACGAACTGACCGATGACCTGATCCATGTCCTGCCGGTTCATGGCGTGGGGGGTCTGGTTCTGATCCGACCACGGCACCTCGGAGGCGGCCAACAGGGGCCAGTTCCCCTCCATCAGCGGGGCGTCCATTTCCTCCCACCCAACCTGTGTCGATCCCTTGGGGCCGGAATGCCCCAACTGGACACAGATTTTGGCCTCGCTTTCCGCATGGACAAAATCCGTGATGCGTTTCCAGGCGCGGGCCTGCTCATCCGTATAGAGGCCCGGACAACCCGGCGTGATCCGCCCTTCCGCGCTGACGCAGGTCATCTCCACATAAACCAGTCCGGCCCCGCCCTTGGCCCGCTCGCCATAATGCACCAGATGCCAATCGGTCGGGCATCCGTCCACCGCCTTGTATTGCGCCATGGGGGACACCACGATGCGGTTTTTCAGGGTCATGCCCCGCAACCGATACGGGGCAAACATGGGCGGACGGTTCAGGGCCGTGTCCGGGGCACCGGCCTGTTTCTGGTACCAGCGTTCCGCCCCGTCCAGCCACGCTCCGTCCCGAAGGCGCAGGTTCTCGTGGGAAATCCGCTGCGACCGGGTCAGCAGGGAATAATTGAACTGCACCGGGTCCAGATCCAGATACCGCTCCACCTCTTCGAACCATTCAAGGGAGTTGCGGGCGGCGGACTGCAATTTCAGCACCTCGGTGCGGCGGGTATCCTCGTATTTGTCGAAGGCGGCGGGCAGGTTCCCCTCCCGATCGATATAGTCGGCCAGTGCAATGGCGCTTTCCAGCGCCAGCTTGGTCCCCGACCCGATGGAGAAATGGGCACTGGCCGCCGCATCCCCCATCAGCACCAGATTGCGATAGGACCAGCGTTCACACAGCACCCGCGGGAAATTGATCCACGCGGACCCCCGAATATGATTGGCATTGGTCATCAGGGCATGACCGCCCAGATGCTTCTCGAAAATTCGCTCACACAGGGCAATGGATTCCTGCTGGTTCAGGCTGGCGAACCCGAACCGCTCAAACGTTTCTTCCGAACATTCAACAATGAAGGTCGCCGTATCGTCATCGAACTGGTAGGCGTGGGCCCACACCCAGCCATGCTCCGTCTTCTCGAAAATGAAGGTGAAGGCATCGTCAAATTTCTGATGGGTGCCAAGCCAGACAAACTTGCATTTCCGCACATCGATATCCGGCTTGAACTGATCGGCAAACTGGCTGCGGGCCTTCGAGTTCAGGCCATCGGCGGCGACCACCAGATCATAGTCCCGCATATAGGCGTCGATATCCTCCACCTCGGTTTCAAAGCGGATATCCACCCCAAGCGCGCGGGCCCGTTCCTGCAACAGGACCAAAAGCTGCTTGCGGCCAATACCGCAAAATCCGTGACCGGTGGAAACCGTCCGCACCCCCTTGTGTACAACGGCAATATCATCCCAATAGGCAAAATGCTCGCGAATGGCGGCGGCGCTGACAGGGTCATTTTCATGAAGATTGTCCAGTGTCTCGTCCGACAGGACCACCCCCCAGCCAAAGGTGTCATCGGGGCGGTTTCGCTCTATCACCGTGACCTCAGAGGACGGGTCGCGCAGTTTCATGCTGATCGCGAAATACAGGCCGGAAGGACCGCCCCCCAAGCATACAACTTTCATCCCTCACCCATCATTTTTTTATAATTGAGGAAAAACTGTGACAGATGAAAAAAATCATTTCAAGGTTAAAATTTTAAGATTGAAATATTTTTGAAACAGGCAGCACCCATACTCCGAACAGGTCGGCCTGCCCCGCGCCCCGTCCGGATTTACCGAAAACCGCCCGATAAAAGGTTGACAGTCCGGTCCACTTTCCCCCCAATGACCCGACGTGCAAGGAGACTGATTTCGTGACCGTTTCTCCCCCCTGTTCCCCGGAAAAAGCTGCAACCCTTGGCGATTTGTTTCAAGCCTTTGGCCGCATCGGCCTGCTGTCTTTCGGGGGTCCCGCCGCGCAAATCGCCCTGATGCATCAGGTTCTGGTGGAGGAACGCAAGTGGCTGACCGAACGGCAGTATCTGGCCGCGCTCAACTTCTGCATGTTGCTGCCGGGGCCAGAGGCGATGCAACTGGCCACCTATTCCGGCTGGCGATTGCACGGGGTTGTGGGCGGACTGTTATCCGGCCTTCTGTTTGTCATTCCCGGTGCCCTTGTCATTCTGGTGCTGGCCGCCCTTTATGCGGCGATCGGGGATGTGCCCCTGGTGCAAGGCCTGTTCCTTGGGGTCAAGGCCGCCGTCCTTGTGATTGTGGTGCAGGCCCTGATCAAGATCAGCAAACGGGCCCTGCACGGGGCCGACCACTGGATAATCGCAGGGCTATCCCTTGCCGGTATTTTCCTGCTGGGCCTGCCCTTTCCGGTTCTGGTGATCATCGCGGGCGTGATCGGCTTCCTCCGGCCGGGGCCAGACGCGCCTGTTACCCCCACCGCCCCGCTTGTCCGGCCGCTTCATACGCTGAAAACCATACTGGTCTGGCTTCTTATCTGGGTGGGGCCGCTGGCCTTGCTCGCCCTGTTGCTGGGGCCAGACCATATTCTGGCCGGGCTGGCGTGGTTTTTCTCGAAACTGGCGGTGGTCACCTTTGGCGGTGCCTATGCGGTGCTGGCCTATATGGGGCAGGAAGTGGTGGACCAGCACGGCTGGTTGCAGGCGGCGCAGATGGTCGATGCCCTCGGCCTTGCGGAAACAACGCCGGGGCCGCTTATTCTGGTAACCGAATTTGTCGGCTTCCTGTCCGCCTATCAGGCTTCCGACGGCGGGTCATGGGGCCTTGCGATTGCCGGGGCCGTGGTGACCCTCTGGGCCACGTTTGCTCCCTGTTTCCTGTGGATTTTCGCCGGCGCCCCCTATATCGAATGGATTTCGGGTCAACCGCGCCTGAAATCGGCCCTTGATGCCATCACCGCCGCCGTGGTCGGGGTCATCCTGAACCTGAGCCTGTGGTTCGCCCTGCATGTCTTTTTCAGCCGGGTTGACCTCATCCATTGGGGCCCCTTGCAGGTCTATCAACCGGATATGGGAACCGCCAACCTGACCGCCATGGGTCTTGCCCTGCTGTCCGGCTATCTTCTGTTGATCCGAAAACTGCCCCTTTTGGCCGTGCTGGCGCTCTCTGCCGGGCTGGCCCTTGGCCTTGAATGGCTTGTCTGAATTCCCCCTCCCGAATATGCCTCTTTACAAAAGTTCTAACTATAGTACTTTTAAAAAAACAACAAAAACCACGGCACCAGTCGGGGAGGGGACAACATCATGGCGACACCAACAACAGATATTCTCAGAATTGCCAATTGCAGCGGGTTTTACGGCGACAAGCTGTCTGCCGCGCGGGACATGGTCAAAGGCGGGCCCATTGATGTCCTGACCGGCGACTATCTTGCCGAACTGACCATGTCGATCCTGTTTTCCAAGAAAATGAAGAACCCCGAGGAAGGCTATGTGGGTACTTTCCTGAAACAGGTTCAGGATGTCCTGAAACCCTGTCTGGAAAAGGGGATCAAGATCGTCACCAACGCCGGTGGCCTGAACCCGAAAGGCATGGCCGACGCGGTCGAGGCCATCGCCGCCGAACTCGGGCTGGATTGCAAGGTGGCATGGATCGACGGTGATGACCTGATCCCCCGCCTGAAGGGCCTGACCACAGACGGAGAGAGCTTTTCCAACATCGACACCGGCAAGGCCCTTGCCGACAGTGGCCTGAGACCCGCCACGGCCAACGCCTACCTGGGCGGCTGGGGCATCAAGGAGGCCCTTGATCAGGGCGCCGATATCGTGATTGCCCCCCGCGTGACCGACGCGGCGGTGGTCATGGGGCCTGCGGCGTGGAAATTCGGCTGGAAACGGGATGATTTCGATGCACTGGCCGGGGCCATCGCGGCCGGGCACCTGATTGAATGCGGCACACAGGTCACCGGCGGCAACTACGCCTTTTTTCAGGAAGTTCCCTCCTTCCACAATATGGGCTACCCCATTGCCGAGATGGAAGCCGATGGCAGCTTCACCATCACCAAGCATCCGGGAACCGGCGGTCTGGTCTCCGTCGGGACGGTCACCGCACAGCTTCTCTATGAAATCAATGATCCGGCCTACAAGAACCCGGATGTGGTTGCCCATTTCGATACCCTGTCCATCGAGCAGGTGGGCGAGGACCGGGTCCGCGTCAGTGGCTGCCGGGGCAGCAACCCGCCGCCGCAGCACAAGGTCTGCATGAACATTCTGGGCGGATACCGGAACAGCATGGAACTGCTGATCACCGGACTGGATGTAGAGGAAAAAGCCAAAATCTTCACCGATGTCCTGTTTGATCTGGTTGGCGGCAAGGAGGCCTTTGATCAGGTGTCCATCGACCTGATCCGCACCGACAAGGAAACCCCCTCCCGCAACGAGGAAGCCTTTGCCAGCCTGCGCATTGCCGTCCGATCCAGCGATGCCAAGCTGGTGGGCCGGGTCTTTTCCGCCAAGATCATCGAACTGGCGCTGGCTTCCTATCCCGGCTTTACCGGGCGGACCAGCCCCGGCGCGGGCGGGCCGTTCATCATTCACTGGCCTGCACTGGTGGACAGCCGCCACATTACCGAAACCGTGCATCTGGGGGATCAGGCCCTGCCGGTGCAGCCCACCAGCCAACTGGATCTGGAAGAAAAATACTATCAGAAACAGCCCGCAGACATTCCCCCGCCGCCCACCGGTGCCAACACCACCCTGCCGTTCGGGCGGGTCTTCGGTACCCGCTCCGGCGACAAGGGCGGGGCGGCCAATGTGGGCGTCTGGGCCAAGACCGACGATGCCTATTCATGGCTCTATCACCACTTTACCGCCGATCGCCTGAAAGAGCTGCTGCCCGACCTTCAGGGGTTCGAGGTCAAGCGCTTTGACCTGCCTAATATCCGGGCTGTCAACTTCATGATCTACGGCATTCTGGGCGAAGGGGTTGCCGCAAACGACCGCATCGATGGGCAAGCCAAGACCCTGGGGGAATATCTCCGCTCCCGCCCTGTTACCCTGCCGGCCAGCATTGCCTCCTGAAACAAGAAAAACAAGAAGGACCCTGAGGATGAGTGAAACACCCCTGACACTGGAAGGCCTGACCTTCACCACGATCGAACTGGCGGAACAGGACCATATCCTGACCATCACCCTGAACCGGCCCGACCGGAAAAACGCCATCAACCCGGTCATGAGCAACGAGTTGATCTATGCCCTCGACTATGCGGCGGAAACCCGGTCCATCCGGGCGGTGATCCTTGCCGCCAATGGCGACGTGTTCTGCGCGGGCGGCGATCTTCGGTCCATGAGCGGCAACGGCGAAAGCGGCCCCGTTTCCAATGTTCCCAAACGGGGGGAGACCGACGACATCTCGCTTCGTATCCGGCACCTGAACAAACCGGTCATCGCCCGCATTCAAGGCCCGGTTCTGGCCGGGGCGCTGCTTCTGGTCTGCAACGCAACCCATGCCTATGCCGCCGATCACGCCACGTTTTCCGCGCCGGAAATCAAGCGCGGCATCTGGCCCTTCATGGTCATGGCCAGCCTGTTCCGGGTCATGAACAAGCGCCGGGGACTGGACTTCATCATGCGCGGCAACGCCCTGTCCGCCCAAGAGGCCGAGCAGGCCGGACTGATCAACAAATCCGTCCCCATCAGCGACCTGGACAGCGCCGTTGACGCCATTGCAAGGGACCTGGCCGCATTGGCCCCCGGAACCATGCAGCAGGGCCTTGCCGCCTTTAACGCACAGGAAGACATGGACTTCGATGCGGCCCTTCCCTATCTGCGGGAACAGCTGGACATCTGCCTGAAAAGCGCCGATGCCCGCGAAGGCATTACCGCCTTCCTTGAAAAGCGTGCGCCCAACTGGGATTGATCCGATGCGTTCCTCTGACAGTGCCTATACATCCCGGGTTTCCCTCTATCTGAAGGTGGCGAATGTCATTCGCAGCCGGATTGTGAAGGGAATCTGGAAAGTGGGAGAGCGGCTGCCCAACATCACTCGGCTGTGTGACGAATTCAAGGTCGGGCGTATCACGGTGCGGCAAGCCCTCAACCTTCTGTCAGAGGAAGGACTGATCCAGTCCACCCGGGGCCGGGGAACCTTTGTCACCAGTGTGCTGCCCAAGGACAGCCCTCTGACCGATCCCCCAGATCAGCAAAATGCCGATACCCTGTTCGAGGGGCTGCGCGTTCCGGCAAACAGCATCCGCATCATCGAGGTGGCGGAACCCGCCCCCCTGCCGCCCTATCTGGCGGGGCCGTACAATCCGTTTCCCGACTATGTCCGAATTCGGAAACTGCGCTGTCACAATGACATTCCCTACTGCCTGATGGATGTCTATGTGGCCCTGCAGATCTATGACCGGTTCCCGGACGGCATGCTGGAGCGGGAAGCGGTGGCCAAGCTGGTCAGCCGCCATTCACAGGAAGCCGTTGCCGATGCCAACCAGAGCCTGACCGTTGGTGTCGCCGATTACGAAACCGCCCGCATCCTGCAATGCGACCTGTCCGCCCCCGTGGCGGAAATGGACCGCTATTTCCTGAGCCGGGACGATGCCATCCTGTCCCGCGGGCATTATCTCTATCGCGGTGACATGTTCCGCATGGAAACCCATTACAGCGGCGATCCACTGGTTGATTTCCCATCCGGCTGGCTTCCCGGCGTCAAGGAGGAATAAACCCCTATCGCGGATTGTGGATCATGATGCTGAGGATCATATCCACCGATGCGCCGTCTTTCGACAAGGGCAGATGAAGGCGTTCCAGATCATGATAATCGGTCCGGTAAGGCAGGCTGGCCGGGCCATATCGGTACACCGGCAGGCCGGTTTCTACCACCCGAACCCGATCCGTATGGGGATATCTCTCCTCGATCCCCGGATAAACCTCGTCCAGAAAGCGGCCCGTCGGGTCAAGTTCCATGCTGTCGGACACAGCCGATCCCACAACCCGAAACCGAAACCGAAGGGGCTGCGGATCGACATCCACCAGAACAATTTCAGGAAGCGCCGCAGGAACCCGGAACGGGTCAAAATCGGACCGCGCCGGCATTCGGTTTCCGGGATGAATTTCCAGATAATAAGACAACAGGTATTGCACCCGATCGTCCCGAACTTCCCGTAACAAACCGTCTGCGGCCCTGTAACACGCCTCAGCATCCAATGTCATTTGCGCCCACCAACTGATACATCAATCGAAAGCGGTATTCTAAAAACATACTCCCTCCCTGTCATCCCTTATAAAGACCTAACTCATATTCCGGTTCGGTCCCACAACTCCAGTTGCAGGCCAAACCTGTCCTCCTGTACCCGCAGATACACATCGCTCGCCGCCCAACTCATGCTGAGCGGACGGTTCACCACCCTTGGAGAGCCGTATTTCTCGTGCAGACGCTCTATAAAATCGGCGTTTTCCTCTGCATCACCGGGTATGTTCAAGCTGATTTTCCAGACCCGGTTTCCGTGTTCGGGACGGGAAAAATTGATCCATGCCTGAATGCGTTCCTCTTTTTCACTCCGGGAATTCCAGCAATACAGCATGGCAATCTGTTCGGCGGTATATCGCATCTTCGCCGCACAAAGCCCCACCTGACTTTGTCTTTTATCATGGGACCGGGCCCCAAGACTGTATCCCGTCGCGGCGGACAGGGCCGATGCCATGTGATCCGGCGCGACCAGCGAGGCAGCGCTCTCGTCAGTAGCCAGCGAGATTTTCTCACTCTCCGGGGTTTTACAAGCGGTCAGCAAGACAACGGCAAGACCGGGGAACAGGGCAGCGCGGAACAGGCGGGAAGACAACAACACGATACAAACAACTGACATGGTACAAATTCAAAAGGACCCCAAGGGTACCATACCCAGCCGCTTTACCCAGCGAAAAGTAAACAGAAAAAGTCCCGGCACATACGCGCCGGGACCTTCAGTTTTCCCGCTTCGCCCCGTCATCGGGGCAAGGCTCATTCCAGATGTGGGGGTTAGGCCGCCCGCACCTTTGTCAGGAAGCCCTCGATACCTGATTTGAGGCGCCCGGACAGTTCATCCAGCCGCTGCGCGGCGGACTGGACCTGCGCCGCAGCCGCCCCGGTTTCCCCGGCTTTCACGGACACGGTCTCAATCTTGCTGGACACTTCACGGGTGCCGTTGGAGGCTTCCTGAACATTTCGGGAAATCTCGTTGGTGGCGGCGCTTTGCTGCTCAATGGCAGAAGAAATGCTAACCGTGGATTCCCGGATGCTGTTGATCACATCATCGATGGTGGCAATGGCCGTCACCGCACCGCCGGTGGCAGTCTGCATATCGCCGATCTGGGATGCAATCTCCTCTGTTGCCCGGGCGGTCTGGGTGGCCAGGCTCTTGACCTCGCTGGCCACCACGGCAAAGCCTTTCCCGGCCTCGCCAGCGCGGGCGGCCTCGATGGTGGCGTTCAGGGCCAACAGGTTGGTCTGACCGGCAATATCATTAATCATATTGACCACTTCGCTGATCTTGTTGGCAGTTTCAGCAAGGGTCTGGACGGAAGCGGTGCTGTTCTTTGCTTCCACAACCGCCTTTTCGGACACCTTGTTGGCCTGCTGAACCTGACGGCTGATTTCATTGATTGAGGAGGTCAGTTCCTCAGCCGCAGATGCCACCGTCTGCACGTTCTGGGAGGCTTCGGTGGATGCCGTGGCAACCCCGGTGGCCAGATCCTGTGACATGGTCGCCGTGCTGGACATGGAACTGGCGGTATCCTGCAATTCCATCGCGGCGGCGGCCACGGTTTCCAGAACCTCGGAAACCTGACGTTCGAAATCCTCGATCAGGGCAGAAATCTCATCGGCGCGCCGCTGTTTCTCAAGATTTTCAGCCTGTTCCCGGCGGCGTTCCTCTTCCGCCCGCTGTTCTTCCTCGGCACGGGACTGACGCTCCATCTCCGCCTGACGCTCTGCGTTTCGCGCCGCTTCTTCCCGAAGCCGTTCCTGCTCGATCGCAGTGTCCTTGAAGATCTGCACGGCCCGGGCCATGGCACCGATTTCATCCTTCTGGTCCTGCGCCGGAACGTCAACCGTCCGGTCCCCCTCGGCCAGTTTGGCCATGACATCGGTCATGGAAACAATGGGCCCCCGGATCAGGCGGGTCATCAGAAAGTTCAGCACCATCGCAACCAACAGGGCCACGATGCCGATCACAATAAACTGACTGACAGTATCCTCCGTATTTTGCACGGCAGTGGTATAGAAAGACGTGCTTTCCTTCTGCCACAAGGCGGTGATGGTGTTGATTGTCTCATACAGTTTCCCGAACTGGGCATCGGCGGTTTTCATCATGGCCACTGCCTTGTTGCTGTCGGTCTTGGTCATGTCGACAACGGCCGTCGTGGTGGCGACAAATTGCGCCAGTTCGTCGGTCAGCCTGTCAAACAGGGCCTTTTCTTCCGCATTGAAACGGCTGCTGGCGACAAAATCCGCCAGACTTTTCTGGGCCCCCGCAGCATATCCCTTGAGGCCTGCCCGCTCCTTGGCCAGTTTTTCCTCGGTATCACCGGCACCCACATGGGAGATCAACTGATACAGATTGCCGTTAAATCCCAGCAGATCGCGCTGAAAGCGGACGGCGGCCCCGGTTTTCATGGTGGCGTTGTTGTTCAGGACTTCCATTGTCCGCCTGCTGTCCTCCATGTCCATATAGGCCAGGTATCCAAGGAAAAGTGTGGCCACAATAAAAATCAGGGGGGAGACAAGCAATTTGACAGAAATTTTCAAATTCCGGGGATTCATTTGGCAATCCTCTTAACTAATCAGGAACGGGACGGGGAAATCCCCAACAGGCAAACGTCTTCAGTAAATACGGCCAGGGCAGAAAATATCGCTCATGTTTTTGACAGGGATATGTCGTTGGAACGTCTTCCGAATCATCGGGCACGATGCGTTTTCCCTACCGGGAGCAGCGGCCTTCACAGCGACGCAACGCGTCGTCTCAACGGACATTCGGGGGGTAGCAATCTGGATCATATCTCTACTCCAACTCACACCAATACCAAAGATGACCCCTCATACTTCGACAGCAAATTACTGGCAGATATTTCTTAATCAAACTCTAACAAAAGAAATTTTGGACACAGCCCAAGGCCCAAAAAGACCGGTTTATTTTCAGCTTTTGATATTGAGATGTAACAATTCAGTGCTAAATAGAAATGACTTTGAAAAGAGAGATGGAAACCGGCGGTCATAGGGATCGCCACAAGAAAGGATAAAAAAGAATGAGTGAATTCTTGAAAACTGTACCCGGCAATCATGGAAACGTCTCCAACTTGCAGGAATTCACCGAACCGGATGCCGCGCTCGCCGCAATCGAGGCCCTCTACGAAGAAAACGCGAACAAGGTCAAGCAGCGCTTTCACGCCTTTGAAAACGGCGACAAGACGTCCCCGGCTGATCCGGGATATTACCCCTATCTGGGGCTGGACATTGAGGCCTCCGACATCAAGCAGAGCGGGACACGCTCATACGGGAACCTGCATACGGCGGGCTCCTTCGGCACCACGCTCACCAATCCCAAGCTGTTCAAAAGCTATTACCGTGAACAAATTCAGTTGATCCTGAAAAACCACAACCGTCCGGTTCTGGTCGGGACCAGCGACACCCCCATGCCGCTGCCCTTTGTGATCGAAAAGGCCTCGGCCAGTGTCTCGGACGAGGATGTCCGGGCCCTGCAATCCATTTTCCACATGCCGGACCTGTCGATCATTCACGACAATATCGCCAACGGCACCTATGAACCCCCGGCGGATGGCCCCATGCCCCTGTCCCTGTTCTCGGCGGAACGGGTCGATTATTCCCTGCTGCGGCTGTCCCACTATACGGGCACACAGCCCCACCATTTCCAGCGCTTTGTCCTGTTCACCAATTATCAGCGCTATGTGGATGAATTTATCGAATACGGCAAAAAGCAGGTTCTGGAAGGCGATGAATATCGCGCCTTTGTGGAACCGGGCAATGTCTATACCCCCAATCCGCGGCTGACCGATCAGCCAGCCTTTGGGGAAGCCCCCCGGCACCTGCCCCAGATGCCCGCCTATCATCTGGTCCGGGATCAGCATGAAGGCATTACGCTGGTCAATATCGGTGTGGGACCGTCCAACGCCAAGACCATCACCGACCATCTTGCTGTCCTTCGGCCCCATTGCTGGCTGATGGTGGGGCATTGCGGCGGATTGCGCCGGACCCAGCGGCTGGGTGATTATGTGCTGGCCCACGCCTATGTCCGGGCCGACCATGTGCTGGACGAGGATATCCACCCCTCGGTCCCGCTGCCGGCCATCGCCGAAATACAGGTGGCCCTGACCGAACAGGTGGCCATTTCCGCCCGTGAGGATCTGGAAAGCACCTACCTGAAAGAACATTTCCGCACCGGAACGGTCTATACCACCGATGATCGGGACTGGGAGTTGCGGCACAAGGAACTGGCCATGCGCTTCAACCAGACAAAGGCCATCGCCATCGACATGGAATCCGCCACCATTGCCGCCAACGGGTTCCGTTTCCGGGTTCCCTACGGCACCTTGCTGTGTGTCTCGGACAAGCCGCTGCACGGGGAAATCAAGTTACCCGGCATGGCCAACAAGTTCTATCAGGACAGAACGGCCAAGCATTTGCGGATCGGCATCGACACCCTTCGCAGCCTGCGGGAAAATGGCGTTGAAAGCCTGCATTCCCGTAAACTGCGCAGTTTCGACGAACCGGCCTTCCGCTAGGCCCGGCCTCATTGCTGTCCCGGCCCTAGCCTTTCAGGTGGGGCAGGATCAGGTCCGCCAGCCGGTCACACAAGACCGGGGACAGGTCGTGCCCCATACCGGGCACCAGTTCAAAGCGGGCCCCCGGAATATGATCCGCTGTATCCCGGCCACAATCCGACGGGACCAACGGATCATCCGCCCCGTGAATAACCAGACCGGGAACGGCAATTTTTGACAGCAGCGCCCGCCGACCGGGAGCGGCCAGCACCGCCCCATACTGGCGCATATAGCCGGTCGGGCAATAGCTGCGCCGGACACAGGCCCGAATATGATCTTCCAGCGCCGCCCGGTCCCAGCGGAAACCGGGACTGCCGATGGCGTCATTGACGGTCAGGCCAAAGGCCACGATCTCATCCTCGTCATCCGTGGTCGGGGCCGAGGCCAATATCCCCATCACCTCGGGCTTGGGGCCGGGCAGGCCCGCCTCGCTGGTAGAAGACATGATGCTGGTCAGGCTGGACACCCGGTGCCCGGCAAGAGCCGCCGTGATCTGGGCGATCATGCCGCCCATGGACATGCCGACCATATGGGCCTTCTCGATCGACAGGGCATCCAGCAGGGCCACCACGTCCCCGGCCATATCCTCCAGACCGTAGGGCACTTCCGGTGCCAAACCGCTGGCCCGGTCCTCCATCAGGGTTTCCAGAACGGGCACCGCCAGCCCTTCCAGTTTTTCAGACAGGCCGATATCCCGGTTGTCAAAACGGATCACATAATATCCCGCCGCCGCCAACCGGTCCGCGAAACTGTCCGGCCAGTCGATCAACTGAAACCCCAGCCCCGCGATCAGGACCACAGCCGGGTCAGACGGATTGCCGCGCAGATCCACTTCCAGCGATACATTGCCTGCCTGTATTTTCATCCTGTTCCCTGTCCCTTCCTCTCGGTCTCTCGGTCCCCGCGCATACGGGATTTTTTCATAAAAAAAGCGGGCCTGTCAGACCCGCTTCCTTTCGATCAGGTGGTCCATCAGTCGATGGATTTGATCCACTCCTCGATCTGTCCTTTCGGGGAGGCGCCCACCTTGGTGCCAGCAACCTCGCCGTTCTTGAACAGCATCAGGGTCGGAATACCGCGAACGCCATATTTGGTCGGTGTGTTCGGGTTTTCGTCGATATTGATCTTGGCAACCGTCAGTTCACCGGCCATTTCATTGGAGATTTCTTCCAGAGAGGGGGCAATGGATTTACACGGGCCGCACCATTCAGCCCAGAAGTCCACCAGCACCAGCCCGTCACTTTTCAGCACGTCCTGCTCGAAAGAAGTATCCGTCACGTTTGTTGTGGCCATTATGTCCTCGCGTCTGGCAAAAATAGGGCAGCGCCTTCAGATCGATGCCCGTCATTAAATTGGGTATATGGCTAATAATTACGTATGGATGGTAAATCCGTCAAGTGACGGTAACCACATCAGTCTTCCGGCAGGATCATCAAATGCGGCCCATCCGTCCATAAAAGCGCACATTTCACCGCCTTGTCCGGGTACATTCCCATCAGGGCCCGGCGGTAAATATTCATTTGCCGCAGATAGACAGACGGCACATCCTCGACCCGGGTCGGCGATGGCCGGTTGGTCTTGTAGTCGACAATCAGGATGTCTTTCTCGCGGATCAGCAGGCGATCAATCTGGCCGGACATGATCTGGCTACCCAGCAGACCTGTCAGCGGCACCTCGGCCATCCCCTCCGGGCCGAATATCCCGGCAAATTCGGGATGCTCCAGAACGGCCAGTGTTTCAGACAGAATCTGGGCCTGTGCCGCCGCGTCCAGATTGTGGGCAGGCCGGGCCAGCCACGTACGGGCCACCTGTTCCCGATCCTGAACCGCAACAGAGGGCAGGCTTTCCAGCAAGCGGTGGATCAGAATACCGCGGTGGAAGCGGCGGCCATCATCCTGCCCAAGGGGTGAGCGAACCGCTGGCTCCTCTTCCTCCCGCGAGGGGGTCAGGGGTTCCGGTGGGAACGGCTCTGCCGCCGGGGGACGGCGAACCCAATCGGGGACGGGAACGGCCTCGCCCTCCGGCCCCTGTCCATCTGTCTCCTCGTCCGGTTCTTTTGGAATGCCAAAGCTGCGGCGGCGCGCCACATCGCCCCACGGCAAGGCGATTTCGTCCACCGTGTCGGCATAATCGGCGCTGAAGGCGTCATCAATCAGGTCGTACCAGCACCCGCTGGCGCGCCGTTGCTTGCCCTCCCACCCGCAGATATACAAGCGATCCTCGGCGCGGGTCAGGGCCACATAAAGCAGGCGCTTTTTCTCTTCCGCCTGTCGGTCCCGCACCCGCTCGCGGGCGGCGGCCGACAGGGCATCGTCATGGGCTGTCCGCACCGGCCACAGGGGAACCGCCATCTCGTCCTCGGTCCAGAAAATCGACGTGTTGGAAGACGACCGGCTGGATTGACAGGTATCGGGCAGGAACACGATCGGTGCCTGCAGGCCCTTCGATCCGTGCACGGTCAGGACACGCACCTCATCCCGGCCCTGTTCCATGTCACGCTTGACCTCGGCGGCGCCCGCCTCGACCCAATGCAGGAACGCCTGCAACGAGGTGGCCTCGCCCCGCTGATAGCCAAGGGCCAGCGACAGAAACTCGTCAATCGGTTCGGCCGCTTCCTCGCCAAGGCGGCCAAGGATTTTCTCCCGCCCCCGGCAACGGCCCAGAATATCGGCGAAAAACTCGTAAACCGGGACAAAGTCGGCCTGTCTTAGCAATCCGTTCAAGAAAGCCTCGGCCTCGGAAAAGAGGGCAAGACCGGGCCGATTTTCCCGCAGCGCCCGCCACAGGGACCCGTCCCGCTGATAGGCCAGATCAAACAACTGGTTGTCATCGCAGCCGACAAACGGCCCCTTCAGGACCACCGCAAGGTTGAGGTCATCCTCGGGCAACAGGGCAAACCGGGCCAGCGCCATCAGGTCCAGAACCGCCAACTGTTCGGTCAGGACCATACGGTCCGCCCCGGCCACAGGAATACCCGCCTGTTTCAGCGCCCGCACCATGGACAGGAAGAAACTGTTCCGGCTTTGGACCAGAATCATGATGTCTTTGGGCCGGATTTTCCGCCCCGTCGATCCCAGCCGCTCACCGTCTTTCAGCCAGGTGCCAATCTGAACCGCAATATTCTGCGCCAGTTGGGCATCGGGCTTGGCGTTGAGTTCCTGATCCTCCGGCACGTCCCAGGGGTCGCTTTCTTCCTGCGCCGGATGCTTTACGGTTGGCCAGATTTCCGTGAAACCGGCCTGCCCCTCGCGGAAAATGAAGTGGCTGATCTCGTCCGCCCCGGCGGTCAGGCCGGTCCGGGCCGAGACGGGCTGAAACACATCATCCACCAGCCCCAGAACCGCTTGCGTTGACCGGAAAGACAGGTCCAGCGGAACAATTTCCCACGGTTTTCCGGCAAAACGGGCCTTTTCCTCGAAATATCGGCGCATCTTGTCAAACGCCGCCGGGTCTGCCCCCTGAAAGGAATAGATCGACTGTTTTTCATCCCCCACCACAAAAATGGTGCGGCTGTCAGGGCCAGCCCCCTCACCAGCGAAAAACTCCTCGGCCAGTGCGCCCACCACTTCCCATTGTTCCGGGCTTGTATCCTGCGCCTCGTCCACAAGGATATGGTCGATCCCGCCGTCCAGCTTGAACATCACCCACGGCGCCACCGTTGCCGCGGTCAGCAGATCCCGGGTTTTCAGGATCAAATCGTCATAGTCCAGCTTGCCAAGGCGGCGTTTTTCCGTCTCGTAACCCTCGATCAACTCCCGCCCAAGGGTGATCAGCGCCGCCGTGCTCCGGTAGACCCGCACCCGGTTCCGCCGCTCCTGCACCTGCAAAAGCCGCTCCGCCTCGGCCAACATGACATCAATGATATCCGGCATCTTGGCCACTGTCTTGGCCGTCGCCAGCGTTTTTGGCGACCGAACGGCCCCGGTCGTGGTGAAAAAGGCGGTTTGATACAGTTCGAACAGGTCCGCCCGGCGTTCCGGCAGGCGCAGCCAGTCCTCCATCCTTGCGGCCGCCTTGCGATCATTGGCCGATCCTTCCAGCAGAACCGACAGGGCCTCGCGCAGGCGCGGGCCATCGAAGGTGTCCTCATCACAGGCGGTGCGCAAGATGTCTTCCTCGCTCACAGCCGGATCAATCCCGATTTTTTCCGCCAGAACTGCCAGTGCCCCGTCCAGACCGCCAGCCCCCATCATCAGGCGGCGCAACCGGCCCCGGCGGCTGCTCAGGCCCTGCATCAGGCTGGAAAAGTCCTGCTCATTCACCTCGCCGCTGATCACGGTCAGGGCTTGGCGCAAGACATCCTTGCCCGCCGCCTGACTGGTGCGAAGCACCATATCCCGGACCTGTTCCATAATCTCGCTGGCGGTTCGTTCATCCATGACCTCGAAATTCGGGGACACCGCCGCCTCAATCGGGAAGCGGCCCAGAACGGATTCGCAGAAGGAATGGATGGTCTGGATTTTCAAACCGCCGGGGGCATCCAGAACATGGGCGAACAGCCGCCGGGCAATCCCGGTTTCACTGTCCGTTGCAGGCCGCCCCATCAGGTTCTGCAAGGCGCCGGCAAGGGCCGCGTCATCCATGACCGACCATGTGCCCAATGTTGTATTCAGGCGGTTGGCCATTTCCGCCGCCGCAGCCTTGGTGAAGGTAATACACAAAATGCGTTCCGGCCGTGTTCCGGCCAGCATCAGGCGCAGGGTCCGGTCCACCAGAACCCGCGTTTTCCCGGACCCGGCAGAAGCCGCCACCCAGACAGAGCGCACCGGATCAGCGGCCCGTTGTTGCAGGGCAATCCCCTGTTCAGCGCGAGGAGAGAGATTAACCGTCATCGCCGTCTCCACTGGACCATTCCCGGATCCGTGCCAGATGTTCATAATCATTGAACCGGTCCACAAAATCGGGCCGGGGGCGGGTCAGATAGGGGGTTGCCTCCCGATCGAACTGGGCAATCAACCGGTTCAATCCGTCCAGCGCCTCCACCGACAGCTCTTCCGCCGACTTCTTTTTGCTGGCCTGCCGGAATTCCCCGGCCGGGCTGCCGCCGCTCAGACGGATATAGGCAAGTTCCGTAACCTCACCGGGCGGGACATCCGAAAAGGCCCCGGCCTTGATCATGGCCGCCTCAAGGGCCAACTGCGGGGCGATGCCCGTATCCACTTCCTTCACGGATGGGGGATAGCCGGTCTTGTAATCCAGAATGGATAATTCACCCAGTGGGCTGCGATCGATCCTGTCCGCCGTTCCGGACAGAACAAAATCCGCATAGGGCGCGGCAAGACGCATGGTGCCCTTCTGTTCCAGCACCGCAGGCTTGAACCGGCTTCTGCGCTCCTGCTCGAATGCCACAAACCAGTCGGCGATCCGCTCAAACCGGGGCCACCAGAACCCCCATACCGCCGGAAAGGCCAGAAGGTCGGCAAAGGCCTCCCGGCCGAACTCCAGCAGGCGATCCACCGCATCTGCGGGCAGGGTATCGGGATAGGCGCGGATGAAATCCTCCAGCGCCTTGTGGATGATGGTTCCCTTGTCCGCTGCGCCCGGATTTTCCCCAATGGCATCCAGCGGGTTCAGTTCCAGAATGCTGCTGGCGAAAATGGAATAGGGGTCCTTCATCCATTTCTCGATGCGGGTTACCGACAGCCGCCGGGGCCGGGCCGAGACCGGCGGGGTTGGCCGGGGCGCGGCCACGGGCTGATAAGCTGCCGGTTGATCCAGCCGGGCCTGCCACTGCACATAGGGCGCCCCTACCGGTGTCTCCAGACCGGTCCCGAACTTCTTCAATAATGTTTCGATCCGCAGCAGCCAGCGGCTTGGCACCATCGGCGTCCCGTCCACCTTTTCCGAGCGGGTCAGGACCACCTGTTTCGCACAAAAGGCCTGCTGAAAGTCATGGGCAGACAAACCGATTTTCTTTTCCGGGACCGGCAGGTGGAAATCCTTGCGCATGGGCCGGCTCATCCACGGGTCACTGGCGGCCTCTGGTGGCCAGATGCCATCGTTGAGGCCCCCCATAATCACCAGATCGGCGCGCTGCAGGCGGCCCTCAATCGGTCCCCAAATCTGCAGCCGGGGATGCATCCCGTACCGGGCACGGACCATCTGTCCGCTCATCAGATTGTCCAGAAGTTCGGGCCAGCTTTTTGGATTGATCCCTTCCATCACATCCGCCGCCTGCAACAGGTCGGACACAAAACTGGCCGCCGCCTCGCCGAAATGCCCCTGCCACAGGTGGGGTTGTTCCTCACCGTGGCGCTGCGACAGGCGTTCCGCAAACCGGATATGGGCAATCAGGAAGGTCCTGAAATCCACATCCGGCTGGCGGGACAGGGTTTCAAATTCACGGGCCAGTTCAGACATCTGGTCGAACCATTCCATCAGCCCTTCGGGCAATGTCTTTCTGGTGGCGCGGTTGTCCAGAACCGCCCGAATGCCATCCAGCCCCGGTGCCGGGCGCGGCCCGCGCAAGGCCCGGATTTCCAGCAGGCGGACAAACCGCCGGACCGCGCTGCGCTCCAGCCCCATGGTGGCGTAGGGATGCTTCAACATGGCCAACAGTTGCACCGGATCGGCCTCGCTGGCCATCATCTTGGCGGTCAGCCGCAGGAAAACCCCCGGCGGCGACTGGTCCAGACTGCTGCCCGCACTGTCGTCCACCTCGATATCCCAGCGTTTCAGTTCCGCACTGACCCGGCGCGACAAATCCCGGTCCGGGGTGATCAGAACGGCTGTCTTGCGGGGGCTTTCCAGTGTTTCCCGCATCAGAAGGGCAATCACCAGCGCCTCGGCCTGCGGACCGGGGCAGGTCATCAGTTCCACACCGTCAAACGCCTCTGCCTCCAGCGGGCCGGCCTGCTGCCACTGGTCCGTGGTTTCGGCGGGACGCATGGCGTTTGACAGGAAAGCCGGACGCGACGGCGGACAGCTTCGTGCCGTCTCGCGGATGATATCCCCAACCTCGTCCCGGCTGATCCCCATGCGGTCCAGCAGGCGCGACAGGCCATATTGCGGATGGCCCGGCTCCCGCTTCACATGCTCCCAACTGTCATCGTCCAGATACCGGTCCAGCCCCGGCAGGATGACGCAGCCCTGCGGCAACCGCGACACAAGGGACAGCAACTCCGCCGTTGACGGGATGGACCCGGTCGATCCCACCGCATAAACCGGATGGGTGGGCGGCTCCTTCTGCCACGCCTCCACCTGTGCGCGGATCAGAAGGTCCCGCCGTTTGGCCGGATCAAGACTGCCTTCCGCCTCCATCAGGGTCGGCCAGACATCACTGATCACCGTCAGGAATTCCAGCGTTTTCTGCCAATGAGCGGCATATTCATCGGGGACCAGATCTTTCAGGTCGGCAAAATCAAGGCTTTCCGTGTGAACCTGATCCAACAGGCGGGCCAGTTCACGGGCCAGACCGGCACATTGCGACAGGTCCAGACCATCCGGGTCGCGCTGCTGGATCAACCGGCTAAGCAGCAACTGCCGGCGCAAGCTGCCGATGGCCGGGGGCAGTCCCAGCATGTCCGGGCTGTCCCCGGGCAGGGCCGCATCGCCGCCCAGGATCAGGTCATCCTCGTCCACATCGCCCAGCGGCCGCATGCGGGGCAGCAGAAGCGGCTTTCCCTTGGTTTCCCTGAGAAACGCATTTTGCAATGCCCGTGCGGCGCGGCGTGTGGTGGTCAGGATGGTCACCTGCCCGAACGCGTTCAGATCGTCTCCGTACTGGTCCAGCAGATACCGGGCCAGACAATCCACAAAGGAAATATCCGGTGGGATATTCAGAACATTGGGGCGGGGGTGCGGCGATTGACTGGTCACGATCCTGCAATAATCCGGTTGGCCTGTTCGACGGCATCAGGGGTGCCCACATGCAACCACTGCCCGGAATGTGTCAGGCCATACAGCCGTCCGTTTTCCGCCGCCTTGTCATAAATTCGGTTGAGAGAGAACGCTTCCTCGGTGATGCCTTCAAACAGGTCCGGCGTCAAAATCTGGACCCCGGCAAACATGAACGGTGTCACGGTCCGCTCTTCCCGCCGTGTCAACCGGCCAAGGCCGTCCATCTCAAAATCCCCAAGCCCTGTATAATCGCCAAGGGTCACCGTTGCCTGCATCAGCAGCAGGGCATCCATTTGGTCCGGGTCCCACCGGTCCATCAGTTGTTTCAGCGATCCGTTCCGGCCATCCCGAATGATCACATCCGAATTGAGAACGGCAAAGGGCCGCCCCTCGAAACAGGGCAGGACTTTCCGAACACCGCCGCCCGTCTCCAACAGGGCGCCCCGCTCATCGGACAGGGTAACCTCAAGGTCTGTGATGGTCTGGACATGCCGCTCCACCTGCTCTGCCAGATGATGGACATTGACGACCACAGACCCAATCCCGGCCCCGCGAACCAGATCGAATGCGTAATCAATGAGCGGACGGCCCGCCACCGGCACCATGGGTTTGGGAACCGTATCGGTCAGGGGCCGCAACCGGCTGCCAAGACCCGCCGCCAAAATCATGGCCTTGTCGATTTTCCCGCTTCCAGAACTCATTTCAACGTCTCTCCCAGTGTGACGTCCAGCCAGTGCCGCAGCGCAACCAGATCGGGATGCGCCAGATTTCGCCACAAATAACCCTTCATGCGCGGCATAAAGGCTTCGTATTTCGGTTTACCCTGTTGCCGGATCAACCGCACGAAAATCCCCAGTATCCGCAACGCCCGATGCGCGCCAAGCAGCGCGTAGCTGCGCAGGAACGCCTCCGGCTCCGCGCCGGTCGCCTCCATGTAGCGGGCAACCATATCCTGTTCCAGCGTCTCCGGAACGTCCCGCCGGGCATCCTGAAACAGCGATACAAGATCATAGGCCGCCGGACCGACCATGGCATCCTGATAGTCAATCAGCCCCAAGGCCCGAAGGCCGGGCCGCCCCTCAAGATGGAAAACATTCTCGGCATGGAAATCCCGAAGCAGGATCACACCCGGCTCCTGTTCCAGCGATGACAGAAGTTCCGTCCAGATCTGCTGATAAAAATCACGGGCCTCAGTGGACAGGGTCAGTTCGGCCTGCACTGCCGCGAACCAGTCCAGAAACATCCCGTTCTGGTCCAGCACATAATCAGACGTAAAACGGGGCAAGCCCTCCGGCACCGGCTGTTGCCCAAGATCAATCAGGAAATCGACCGCCAGCCGGTATAATTCAGGCTCGTCCGCGCCCCCGGCCAGCAGGGACGCGAAAAGGGCATCCCCGAAATCCTCCATCAACACAAAACCATCCGCTGCATCCTGTTCCATGATCCGCGGCACACTATAGCCCCGGTCCTCAAGGATTTTTGTGACAGCCAGAAACTTTTCCACAGTTTCCGAAGACGGGTCCATCATCAGGATCGCCGATCCGTCCCGACCGATCAGACGGTCATACCGCCGGGCCGAAGCATCCCCCGCAAGCGGCGCCCGGTGGGCATCCCCCCACCCGGATTTTTCAAGAAACGGTCCTGCGTCCTTCACGTCCTGTCCTTCATCAGTGGTTGCAAACGGTCGGCCCAGTCCGGCCCGCCGGAAAAGACAATCCGGCGGCGGGTACCGTTCCCTGCCGCGTCTCCGCAAATTTCAAGGGTGATATCCAGTCTTTCCTCGGGCAGGAACGGCCCCATCCGGTCAGCCCATTCAATCAGGGACAGCCCCATATCAAAGGCATCCTCGATATCCAGTTCGAACACCTCTTCCGGGTCCTCAAGGCGATACAGGTCGTAATGATAGATCGTCAGGTCCCGATCCGCACAATCATAGGTCAGCAACAGGTTAAAGGTGGGGCTGGGAACCTCGGTGCCGGGGGTGGTCAGGGACCGGATCAGGGACCGGGCGAACGCGGTCTTTCCGGCGCCCAGCGTCCCGGACAGGGTGATGATATCGGCCGGTTGCAGCAATGCGCCAAGGCGGGCGGCGATGGCGTCGGTCTCATCAAGGCTGTTGGCGTCAAGGGAAACAATCTGATCCATGGGGGTCATGCAGGAAGGCTTTCAATACACAGCTCGGCCGGAAGGTGGCAGGTCACTGTTGTCCCCTTATTCTCCGCGGATTGCAAGTCCACACGGCCCCCATGCATCTCGACAAAGCTCTTGACCAGGGACAGGCCCAGTCCGGCCCCGGCATTTTCCCGTGTGGTATCCCCTTTCGAGAACCGCTCGAAAATCTCGACCTGCATGCGGTCAGGAATGCCGACGCCTGTATCGGTCACCTGAATGATGATTTCATCCGCTGTCTTTTCCGCCTTCAGGGCAATATGGCCACCCGGCGGGGTGAATTTGATGGCATTGCTGAACAGATTGAAAATGGCCTGTTTCATCCGCCGTTCATCCAGATTGGCCCAGCCAAGGTCGCTGGACACCTCGAAATCAAGGGACAGGCGGCGCTTGCGGGCCCGGTCATGGATCATGGTCACCACATTGGCCAGCATGGAATGGATTTCCACCGGTTCCTTGTCCAGTTCCAGACTGCCCGCCTGAATATTGGCCATATCCAGAATATCGTTGATCAGGTGCAGCAGGTGGTTGGAACTGTCGAGAATTCCCTTGCCATATTCCTTCTGCTTGTCGTTCAGCGGCCCGAAGAACTGCTTCACCAGAATTTCACCAAAGCCGATAATGGTGTTGAGCGGTGTGCGCAATTCATGGCTGACGCTGGCCACAAATTCCGACTTCATGCGGTCGGCCGCTTCCAGCGCCTCGTTGCGTTCGGTCAGCACCCGCTGGATACTGAGCGCATCGGTTACATCCACATAGGTGAACAGCACATTTCCGTCCGGCAGGGGAACCCGGTTGAAATCAATCACCCGGCCGCCGGGCTGTTCAAGTCGGCCGCTATCCGGGTCGCGCCGGGTCACATTGGCAATATTGTCTTCGCGGAAACCGTCGGCCTCCTCCAGCGTGCCAAGCCGGAACATCTCATCCACAATGGCGGAAATATGCAGGTTTTCCTGCAGGAATTCAGGAGAAAAACCCCAAATATCCCTGAAATTGGAATTAAACAGCTTGAGGCGGGCATCCGCCCCGAAAACGGCCACCCCTTCATGGAGATTATCCAGCGTGGCGCGCTGTACGGCGATCTGGGTGTTGCGGGCCCGCTCCAGAACCATCTTGTCGGTCACATCCTCAAACATGAACAAAAGCCCGCCAAACGAATGGGGGGCAATCACCGTCCGGAGCATGGTCTCATCAGGCAGTTGAACCAGTTCTTCCTGGGTCTCGATCAGGTTGGTGAACAGGGCCTTCCGTTTCGCCTTGTAGGCCGAGAAATCGGCCTGCTCCGGAAGGCGGCGCAATTCCCGCTGCTTGTCGATCACCTGCATGATCGTGGGCTTCTCCAACAGAAAAGCCTCGTCCATACGCCACAGGTCCGCATAGGTCTGGTTGAAAAAGATCAGGGTCTGATCCGGCCCGTAAATGGCCACGGCGGTGGTCATGTTCTGGAGAACATTGGCATGGCCTTCCACATGGGACTTCATTTCCGCGACCATGCCTTCCTCGCGGCTGATATCCTCGGCAAAGCCCGCCAACTGGTTTTCAAATTCCAGCGGAATTTCATAGATCAGGAAATTGCGAAGGTCCCCGCCCACAACGAACCGGCGCTTTTCCGTCTGCGGCATCTGCGATACCCGCGCCTTGGCGGCCAGTTTGCGGGCCTGCTCCGGCTCGCGGCTGGAGGCAAGCTCGTCCACATCCCCCATCCCGTCAGGCGGGCCGACAATCTCTTCATATTTGCGGTTATGCCAGATGATCCGCGACTGCTGGTCCCGGCGCCAGATGGCGAAGGGCGAGGCATTGAGCAGATCGATAAAATCATCCCGTTCCGCCTTCACATCGGCCACCGTGGATTTCAGGCCCAGAACCTCCCGCCCCAACGCGTCTTTTTCCCCGGCGGCAAGGCCCGCCTCCTCTTCAAGAAGACGGATACGGTCTGCCAGATGATCGTTCAGGGTCAACAGGGACAGGGCCTTGCGCCGCATCACATAGAGCGCCATGGCCAGCCCAATGACCACCAGAACGGTCAGCCAGATCACACTGAATTCTGCTGAAGAATAATCGGTCCCCATAAATTACTCGCCTGTCCTGAAACCCTATATCCAAACCGGTTTCGCCCAGAAACCCCGTGCGTTACAGACGGCCAGTGTAGCCGTTCGCGGGGGGTTGTTCCAGAAGTATCCGGGAAAGCGCAACAGGGTCAATTGATTATCCCCGAAACCCGGTTTCGGGCCAAAAGGGAAACCGCCTGCCCCCTCTAAAACAGAAAAGGGCCGGCAATTTCTTGCCAGCCCTTCTGAATTCTCTCCAGACCCGCCCCTGAAGGCCGGCCTGACCGCCCTTAGTAGCGGTAATGCTCAGGCTTGAACGGCCCCTGCTTCGGAACATTGATATATTCGGACTGCTTGTCGGTGAGCTGGGTCAGCTTGACGCCCAGTTTTTCCAGATGCAGGCTGGCGACCTTCTCGTCCAGATGCTTGGGCAGGACGTAAACGTCGTTGCCATACTGCTCGGCCCGTTCCCAAAGCTCGATCTGAGCCAGAACCTGGTTGGTGAAGGAGGCGCTCATGACAAAGCTCGGGTGACCCGTGGCACAGCCGAGGTTGACCAGACGGCCTTCGGCCAGAACGATGATCCGCTTGCCATCCGGGAACTCAACTTCGTCCACCTGCGGCTTGACGTTGTGCCATGTCAGGTTGCGAAGGGCGTTGATCTGGATTTCAGAGTCGAAATGCCCGATGTTGGAGACAATGGCCCGGTCCTTCATGGCCCGCATGTGGTCGATGGTGATCACGTCTACGTTGCCGGTGGTGGTGACGAACACATCACCCTGCGGCGCGGCGTCTTCCATGGTGACAACCTCATAGCCTTCCATGGCGGCCTGCAGGGCACAGATCGGGTCAATTTCCGTGACCAGAACACGGGCACCCTGACCGCGCAGGGACGCAGCAGACCCCTTGCCAACGTCACCGTAACCGGCAACAACGGCAACCTTACCGGCCAGCATCACGTCGGTGGCCCGCTTGATGCCGTCCACAAGGCTTTCCCGACACCCATACAGGTTGTCGAACTTGGACTTGGTCACGCTGTCATTGACGTTGATGGCAGGCACCTTGAGGGTTCCGGCCTTGGCCATTTCATAGAGGCGGTGAACACCGGTCGTGGTTTCCTCGGACAGGCCTTTGACGTCCTTCAGGAATTCCGGATACTTGTCGTGCATGATCTGGGTCAGGTCGCCGCCATCATCCAGAATGAGGTTCGGACGCCAGCCATTCGGCCCTTCGATGGTCTGCTCGATGCACCACCAGAATTCTTCCTCGTTCATGCCTTTCCAGGCGAAAACCGGGATATCTGCGGCGGCCATGGCTGCGGCGGCCTGATCCTGTGTGGAAAAGATGTTACAGGAAGACCAGCGGACTTCCGCGCCAAGGGCTGTCAGGGTCTCGATCAGGACCGCAGTCTGGATTGTCATGTGCAGGCAACCGGCAATCCGGGCACCGGCCAAAGGCTTGGCAGCACCGAATTCTTCGCGCAGTGCCATCAGGCCCGGCATCTCGGTTTCGGCAATGGCAATTTCCTTGCGGCCCCAGTCAGCAAGGGAAATATCCGCGACTTTGAAGTCTTCAACAGTGGTCATTGGACACTCTTTTCCGTTCGTAAGGGTTGATTCCGGTTCTCGGTCAGGACAACGGGCGGTCCCGCTGACACAAATTTGACGGCCTGTATAGCAAGGCCCTGTCAAATTATCAACGACAATATAAAGACATCTTTATATCTTAATCAATTGAAGAATCCAACGAGGATCGCCGACCCCTGAACCGGTCTCAGGCCGGATCGTCCAGATCTTCGCCAAACTTGCCCTCGACCAGCGTTTCCAGCGCGTCAACAACCTGTTCGGACTGAACCCCCGATGCGGCGATCTGGATGGACGTTCCCAGCGACGCTGCCAGCATCATCAACCCCATGATGGACGTGCCCGACACTGCATTGTCATCCTTGGTGACAATCACCTCGGCATCATAGGCTTCGACGCATTTCACGAATTTCGCCGCCGCCCGCGCATGCAGGCCCCGCTTGTTCCGGATTGTCAGATTTTTCTGAAGGGGATGTATTGTCATACTGCGTGCCGTATCCTGTCTGTGCTGTCCCGATCAGGGATCAGGACTTGTCCGACAACAGGTGGGACGCAACATTGATATATTTCCGGCCGGATTCCTGGGCTGCGGAAACGGCCTGCTGCATCCCCTCATCCCGCATGCTGGCCAGCTTGATCAGCATGGGCAGGTTGATGCCTGCAATGACCTCCACATTGGCCTTTTCCATGATGGAGATGGCCAGATTGGACGGGGTACCGCCAAACATGTCCGTCAGCAGGATCACGCCGGAACCGGTCTCCACCTCATCCACCGCATTGAGAATATCCTGACGGCGCTGCTCCATGTCATCATCGGGACCGATCGAGATTGCCCGAACCTGTTCCTGCGGGCCGACAACATGCTCTGTTGCCGCGACAAATTCCTCTGCCAACCGGCCATGTGTTACCAGTACCATACCAATCATATCGGACGCCTCATCAGTGACATGAACAGGTCAACCTTCATCCGGGGACATCCATCTGCCCCCACACAACCGGTTGTCCAAACAACCCCGGAACCCCTCTTCTCGAACCATCATATTCAGGGCGTCCCGGCGGACTTGTCATTGTCTGCCGGGACAGGATTATCAACATCCCGGTGAACAAGACGGGTAAAATAGCCGGTTCTTTTCATTTGGTCATGTATATTTTCAGCGACACAGACAGAACGGTGTCGCCCGCCCGTGCAACCAATGGCCACTGTCAGATAGGATTTACCCTCTGCCAGATAGCGGGGCAGCAGCAAAAGCAGCATGTCCTCAAGCTGCCGGACAAAGGCATCATAGGCCGGATCGGCCTTCACAAAACGGGCCACCCCCGCATCCTGACCGGTCAGGGGTCGCAGGGCGTCGTCATAATGGGGATTGCGCAGAAACCGCACATCAAAGACAAGGTCCGCCTCTCGCGGCACCCCCTTCTTGAAGGAAAAGGACGTGATGGTGGTGGTCATGGCCGGATGATCGGCCAGACTGAACCGGTCGATCAAAAGACTACGCAATTCCGGCAGGGACAGAAGGCTGGTATCCACCAGAATATCGGCATATTCCTTGAGACCGGACAGAAGCTGTTGCTCGGCCCGGATGCCGTCGGCAAGCGGCCGGTCATTGGCAAGCGGATGCCGCCGCCGGGTTTCCGTGAAGCGGCGCATGAGAACCGCTTCATCACAATCCAGATACAACAGGCTGATCCGGCTTTCGGTGTTGTTCCGCATTTCCTCCATCAGGGCGATCAGTTCCTTGGCGGAAAAGCCCCGCGTCCGAAGATCAACTCCGACCGCCACATTCTGCCGGCCCTCGCCGTCAAACTCGGTCAACAGACGCGGTAACAGGGACAGCGGGATATTGTCGGCCACCTCCCAGCCCAGATCCTCAAACTGTTTCAGGGTCGAGGTGCTGCCCGCGCCGGACAACCCGCTCACCACAACCATTTCATTGCGAGGCACGTCTTGCGGGGGCTCCGTGCCGGAGGGGGAATTCTTTTTGGACATATGCTCAACTGTCATCGCTACCATCCATACTCTGCCAGTCCTGTGTCAGAAGGAAACGAATTCGCGCCGGTGTTGACGGGGCCTGCCCGTCCATTTCCACAAGGGGAACCGGAATATCATCAATATGAAGGCGGGCCCGCTGCTCGGGGAGACGCTCGATCATGGACTTGTCGGCCAGATTGACCGCAAAGGCAACCGGAATATCGCTCACATGGGGAACCTGCACCAGACCGATTCCGCGAATTTCCATCAGGCCCGCAATTTTCGCCGGTGGGCGGGCCAGAACCTGTCCGTCCTTGCCATGCAGTTCCACATAATCATCGGCAATCAGGGTGGCGCCCCCGTCCAGCAATTGCAGGGCAATGTCGGACTTTCCGGCACCGGACGGCCCGCGCAGCAGGATGGCCCTGCCCTCAATCGCCACAGCCGTTGCATGAAGAATAATCATGCCGATACCCTGCCGGTCCTGAACCGTCCTGTCAATCAGCATCCCGGCCGAGAGACCGGTTCTCCTTTCCCTATTGATATAGGGCCGTTACTTCCACATCCGCATGGTGAATTTGGCGCCAATGATCCCGCCGTCCGGGCTCATTCTGTTGGACGCGGACAGGGTGCCGCCATGGGCATCCACAATCAGCCGTGAGATACTGAGACCCAGCCCGGAATGGCGTCCAAAGCCTTCGGATTGGGGCCGTTCCGTATAAAACCGGTTGAAGATGGCCTCCAGCTTGTTTTCCGGGATACCCGGTCCCTGGTCTTCCACATCCACCTGCACCCAGTTGCCATCGCCATTGCCCTCATGCTCGGTCAGGCGAACCTGAACGGTGCCCCCTTGCGGCGAGAAGGAAAGGGCGTTGTCGATCAGGTTTCTGAGAACCTGTCCAAGACGGCCCGGTGCCCCCTGAACAACAATTTCGTTATGGGTGGTCTCGAAACTGACCGTCACGCCATTGTTGTTGCCGTTGCGATACATATCGACCACACCGTCAATCAGCTTGACCATTTCCACGGGCTCGCCCTCGGTCCGGGACAATTCCGCATCCAGACGGCTGGCCGCAGAAATATCCGTGATCAACCGGTCCAGCCGCTTCACGTCACTGGAAATCACCGCCTCCAGCTTTTTGCGGGTTTCCTCATCCTTGACCCGCTCGAAGGTATCGATTGCCGTCCCGAGGGAGGTCAGCGGGTTTTTCAGTTCATGGGCCACATCGGCGGCAAAGGCCTCGACCGCGTCCATCCGGTCGTACAAGGCCGCCGTCATTTTCCGAAACGAGACGGACAGATCGCCGATTTCATCCCGGCGCCGCGAAAAGTCGGGCAGGTCCACCCGCCGCCCAAGACCCAGCCGAACCTTGTCGGCCGCTTCGGACAGGCGGTGAATGGGGGTGGCAATGGTGCGCGCCAGATACAGCGACAAAAGCAGCGTGATCATGACGGTTACCGTAAACACGATCAGGGTGGTTACCTGCGCCGCCTTCACCGCATCATCGATGGCCTGACCGCTTTCCACCAGCATCAGGCCGCCCAGAATATGCTTGAAGCCCTGAACCGGCACCGCCACGGTCAGCATCAGGGTCCCGTCTCGCGTCTGCCGGATGACCGACCCGATCTCACCGCGCAGGGCTCCTTCAACCTCATAAAATTCCTTGGCGGACACGGCACTGTTGCCGGGATACAGGGGATAATCGCGGGTATCGGGGATCAGGCTGGCGATAAAGTCATAGAAATCGCCGAGAATTTTTTCCACACCCCGGGTCTCATCCGGTGGAGGCAGGTCCTCAAAAATGATTTCCCGGCCCGCCGAGATCAGAAGCCGGCTGTCGGCAATCAGACGGCCATCCCGGTTATACAAACGCGCCGGGGTCTTGGTCACCACGGCCAGTCGCCGTAGAACCTGCCGGATGGTTCGGGTTTCAAGAGTCAGGTGGCCGATCTGGCCGGTCAGGGAAACCTCGCGCAGGGCGCTTTCCCCCAGCGCCTCGGCAATCATGCGGCCATTGGTGGTCAGGGCCTGCACTCGCGCCTCGATCAGGCCGGTGCGGAACTGGTCCAGATACAGGATACCCCCGGCCAGAAACACCAGTGAAAAAAGATTGAGGGCCAGAATACGCCGGCTCAGGGAGGAGAACGGCTCCCAGCGTCGGGATTTGGGCTTCTCCCCGCCATCCCGCAACTTCCGTCGTGTCTTTTTAACCGCCGGCTTGTCCCGGCTCAGGTCCTGAGCCTTCCCCGACTGCTCAGGGTCCCCGTTCTGCGTCATCTCTGCCCTTATTTATCCTTGAAACGATATCCGACACCATACAGCGTTTCGATAGCAGAAAATTCAGGATCCACGGCCTTCAGTTTCTTGCGAAGCCGCTTGATATGACTGTCGATCGTCCGGTCATCCACATAGATGTTGTCATCATAGGCCGCATCCATCAACTGGTCACGGCTTTTTACATGGCCGGGTCGATTTGCAAGGGCGTGCAGCAGCATGAATTCGGTCACGGTCAGGGTCACTTCCTGCTCGTCCCAGAAACAGGCGTGACGCACACTGTCCAGTTTCAGCTTGCCGCGCACCAGCACTTCCTCGTCCTGTTCCTCGACACCGTTGGTGCGGGCACTGTTGCGGCGCAGGACAGTCCTGATCCGTTCCACCAGAAGACGCTGCGAGAAAGGTTTGCGGATATAGTCATCCGCCCCCATCTTGAGTCCGAGAAACTCGTCAATCTCGTCATCCTTGGAGGTCAGGAAGATCACCGGCAGGTTGGACTGGCGCCGCAACCGGTTGAGAAGTTCCATCCCATCCATGCGCGGCATCTTGATATCCAGTACCGCCAGATCCGGCGGATTGTCGATCAGTTCCTTGAGGGCCACTTCCCCATCGGAATACTTGGTCACGGTGAACCCTTCGGACTCCAGAAGAATGGAAACCGTCGTCAGGATATTCAGGTCGTCATCGACCAACGCTACTTTTGTTGCCACCAGTTGCCCCTTTCAGCCCACACCTGTATTCTACGAACTTTCCGGTTTAATTACCATCTTGCATTTGTCCGAAATATGGCGGGAAGGTGACATATACAAGGTTTCACAAGTCGTTCCGCCCGAAAATCACAAATAAAGGCTTTCCTGAAAACCGGCTTTCCGGTCAAATCACCCTGATCCGGACCTGTCAGGCCCACCAGAACAACCATAACAACCGAGGCCCCCGTGACTTCCTCCCTCACCCAGAACCGCCCCGTTCACCTGCCGACCGAACTGATGTTCCTGTGTCTGCTGGCCCTGCTGTGGGGCTCGTCCTTCATGCTCATGAAGATCAGCCTTCAAGAAATTCCGCCGGTCACCCTGATCGCCATCCGGGTCAGCATCGCCACCCTGTTCCTGTTTGCCATCGCATCCTATCAGCGCCTGTCCCTGCCGCCCCGCGGCAAGATCTGGGGCGCCCTCTATATTCAGGGGTTTCTCAACAGTTTCGGGGCGTGGTTTCTGCTGGCCTGGGGACAACAGTTCGTGGATACCGGTCTGGCGGGCGTGCTCAATTCCACCTCACCCATCTTTGTCTGCCTGATCACCCTGCTGTTCATGCGGCAGGTACGGCTGGGCGGCCGGAAAATCGCCGGGGCCTTTCTCGGGCTTGCCGGGGTGGTGCTGATCATCGGCCTTGACGCCCTGGCCGGACTGGGGGAGCAGGTTCTGGCCCAGATCGCCATCCTGTCCGCTGCGGTGCTGTACGGCGCGGCAGCCCTTTATGGCCAGCGCTTCATCCATCTTTCCCCCACCATGACCGCGGCCATCACCTCTCTTTGGGGGCTGGTCACGCTGGTCCCGTTGTCCCTTGTCATCGACCGACCGTGGACACTGGAGTACACCGCCCTGCCGGTCCTCAGCGCCGTCTGCCTTGGTGTTCTCAATACGGGGGTCGCCATGCTGGTCTATTACCGGCTGATCCGAACCCTTGGCCCGGTCGGCGTGGCCAGTCAGGCCTATCTTCGGGCAGGCGTCAGCGTCATTCTGGGGGTTACCCTGCTTGGGGAAACCCTGACCCTTGTCATCGGCACCGGGTTGATGATTGCTGTCTTCGGGGTTGTGCTGATCAACCTGCCGGACCGGCGCAAGGACCGCCGCCCCCCTCCCGCGTCAGAGTCACCCGAATAAGTATCATAAATATGATCGCGGAACGGGATCGGGGGTTCTTCGCCTCACGGCCCGCTCCGCAACACATTAGAATAAAATTACGAATTCTATTTTCGGTATATTACAATACAAAGACAAGCCGAAACCAACCCGAAAAAACCCTTAAAAAAGTGCCGTTTTTTGCCCCTTTCAGGCCCTCCTGTGTTGCACCGGGATAGGGCGCACCCTATCCTTGACCCATAAACCAGAAACAACACAAAACATCATAATTTTCGGAGAGTCACTGTGGAAGAAATAGGACCTCACAAGAGTTCTTATGGGCTGGACAACCAGGGGTTGGAGCAGGTCGGAAAAGTATACTGGAACATGCCTGCCTCGGCCTTGTATGAACAAGCCATCCAGCGGGGCGAAGCCAACCTGTCGGAGCATGGCGCCCTTGTCGCCCTGACAGGCCAGCATACGGGCCGTTCCGCCAACGACAAATTCATTGTTCAGGAACCGTCCAGTCAGGACAATATCTGGTGGGGAAAGGTCAACAAGCCGCTGGAGCAGGCTCATTTTGAAGGCCTCCACAAGAAAATGATCGACCATCTGAAGGGTCGGGATGTTTTTGTTCAGGATTGTTATGCCGGGGCGGATTCCGGCACCCGCCTGCCGGTGCGCATCATCACGGAATGCGCCTGGCACAACCTGTTCGCCCGCAACATGTTCATCCAGCCCGATGACAGCGAACTGGACACGTTCGAGCCGGAATTCACGGTGCTTCAGGTCCCCTCCTATCAGGCCGACCCGGCCGTGGACGGCACCCGCTCCGAGGTGTTTGTTCTTGCGGACTTCTCCAAGAAACTGGTCATCATCGGCGGCACATCCTATGCCGGGGAAATCAAGAAGTCTGTCTTCTCGATCCTCAACTACCTGCTGCCTGAAAAGAGCATCCTGCCCATGCACTGTTCGGTCAATGTGAGCGAGGCCGGGGACAGCGCCATCTTCTTCGGGCTGTCCGGCACGGGGAAAACCACCCTGTCCGCCGATGCCAGCCGGATGCTGATCGGCGATGACGAGCATGGCTGGTCCGATGATGGTGTGTTCAACTTCGAGGGCGGCTGCTACGCCAAGGTGATCCGCCTGTCCCGCGAGGCAGAGCCGGAAATCTATGCCACCACGGAACGCTTCGGCACCGTGCTGGAAAATGTGGTCATGGATCACAAGGGACGGCTGGATCTGGATGACAACCGGCATACGGAAAATACCCGCGCCTCCTACCCGATCCATTTCATCCCCAATGCCAGCGATACCGGCATTGCCGGCAACCCGAAAAACGTCATCATGCTGACCGCCGATGCGTTCGGGGTGCTTCCTCCCATCTCGAAACTGACCCCGGAACAGGCCATGTATCACTTCCTGTCCGGCTATACCGCCAAGCTGGCCGGTACGGAAAAGGGTCTTGGCAACGAACCGCAGGCAACCTTCTCGACCTGTTTCGGCGCCCCGTTCATGCCGCGCCACCCATCCGTTTACGCCAAGCTGCTGGGGGACAAGATCGCCCGCCACGGCGTCAATTGCTGGCTGGTCAACACCGGCTGGACCGGCGGCGTGTATGGCACCGGCCATCGCATGCCGATCGCCCATACCCGGGCGCTTCTCAATGCCGCCCTGGACGGGTCACTGGCCACTGTGGAGACGGAAAAGGATCCGTTCTTCGGCCTTGCCATCCCGAAATCCTGCGACGGGGTTCCAACCGATATCCTGAACCCGCGCAATACATGGGCGGACAAGGACGCCTATGACGCCAAGGCAAAGGATCTGGTGAACCGCTTTATCGAAAATTTCGAGCAGTTCACCGATTATGTGGATGACGAAGTGATCAACTCCGCCCCGAAACGGGCCTGATCCGCCAACCTGACAAAAAAGGCCGCCTCTTGCCGGGGCGGCCTTTTTTAATGGATCATGATCCTGTGGGCGGGCCGGATCAGCTTGCCGGCTTCTTGTTCTCGTTCCATGCATCCCGCATGGCCTTGCATTCCGCCGACATGGTATTGGCCCGGCGTTCTTCCTTGATGTCCGAGCAGGACTTGCTGGCAACCTCGTTCAGGCAGGTTATCATATCCGCCGTCAGGTCCAGCGGCACCAGAACCTTTTCAAATTCGGCGCTGTGGGCCTCACACAAATCGAAGACCGTATCATACAGCAACCCCTGCTGGTCAGAGCTCAGGCTCTGGTAATTCGGACGTTCCTCCAGACTGCATTGCGCCGTCTTCTTACAGTATAGTTCCCTGGCGTCCGTCAAGTCGTCCGCCGCAACCGGTGTGACCAGACAGGCCACCCCCAGCATTCCCATCAGAAAAGCGTTTCTCATTGCACCCTCAAGTTGTTTTATCTTTATTCTATTTACCCTTATAGACCCACCCTGTCCAGAATGTTGCCTCCTGCGGGTTTTCCGCCCAAAGCGGCCTGCCACCGGAAAAAAGAGGGTATGAAGCACACCACGCCGCACCGAAGAGGCTTGCAGGACAGATCTTCTGACCGGGCACAAGAAAGGCCGCCTCTTGCCGGGGCGGCCTTTCTCAATGGGTTGTGATCCTGTGGGCGGGCCGAATTACTTTGCCGCTTTCTTATGCATCTCCCATGCTTTTTGGATGGCCTGACATTCAGGCGACAGCGTATCGAAGTCTTGATTCTTATGAATTTCAGAACAGGACATGTTGGCAGTACTGCCCAGGCAGACCAGTGTATTCAGTGACTGACCCAGCGGAATCACGGTCGCTGTAAACTCGCCGCTATCCTGATAGCAGCGATCGAATTTTTCCGCAGTCAACAGATCCCGACCTTCGGCAGACAGGTTCTTGTACCACCGCGTCTCCAATTGACATTGAACCACCTTGTTGCAAAATTTCTCCCGGACGCCCTTCAGGTCTTCCGCAGCAGCCGGTGCGATCAGGCAGGTCACCCCCAGCATACCGATCAGAAACGCGTTTTTCATTGCACCCCCAAGTTGCTTTGTTTTCAAAAGATTTACCGTTATCACCCTACCCTGTCCAGAATGTTGCATCCCGCAACCAAATATCCCAAAGTGGCCTGTCATTGTAACAAGGAGGATATGACAGTGCGGGATGCCGTGATTTTCGATATGGACGGATTGCTTCTGGAAACGGAGAAAATCGCCTTGAAAACGTTCCGGGCCACCTGCAGCCTGTTCGACATCCGCTTTAACCAGACCCTCTATGATACCTGCCTTGGCCGCAACCTTCAGGACACCGAAGGCATCCTGACCCGAAATATTCCGGCCTTTCCGGGGTCCGCCTTCATGACCGCCTGGAAGGACGCCTATCACGAGGAGGCCGTGGTCAAGCCGGTTCCCCTGAAACCGGGGGTGCGCCGCCTTCTCTCTCACCTGCAGGACAGCGGCATTCCCTGTGCGGTGGCGACCTCGTCGGGCCAGAGGGTAGCCCTCCGCAAGCTGGATAATGCGGGCATCATCGATCAGTTCCGCTTTGTGGTGTCCGGGGATCAGGTCACCAGAAGCAAGCCGGACCCGGAAATCTACCTGACCGCCGCCCGGCGCATCGGGACAGCCCCGGAACACTGTCTGGCGCTTGAGGATTCTGACAACGGGGTCCGGGCCGCCCATGCCGCCAACATGTTGGTCTTTCAAATTCCCGATCTGGTCGCGCCCTCCGCCGATGTGCGGCAACTGGGCCATCAGGTCCTGCCCTCCCTGATACAGGTCTATAGCCTGTTCAAAAATCCCGCCTGACCCTGTTTTTTGGGGATGCTCCCGCCTCGTTCTCCTGTTAGGCTGGACAAAATCCCGTTGCGGCCCCGCAAAAACCGGAAAATAACAATATGTGGACCATCTCTCTTTCCATCCTGCCGATCTTTCTGCTGCTTATTTTCGGATATGTGCTGCGGCGCAACCATTTCCCCGGCGAACAGTTCTGGCCGCTGGCAGACCGGCTGTCCTATTGGGTGCTGTTCCCGGCCCTGCTGTTTTACCGGACCACCACCGCCCCGCTGACCGGCGAGGTGGTGGGAACCTATGCCCTTGCCCTGATGGGGGCCTTGGCCACCTGTGCCGTCATCGCGGTTATCGCCACCCGTCTGTTCAAAATCTCTCCGCAAGTGGGCGGGTCCCTGTTTCAGGGGGCAACCCGGCACAATACCTTTATCGCCTTTGCCGCCGCGGAAAGCCTGTTCGGCGCCGATGGCCTGTTGCTGGCCGCCGTTGCGACCTCCATTCTGGTGCCGCCGACCAACCTGTTCTGCGTTTCCGCCCTCGTCACCTATCAGGGGCGGAACGGAACCGTATCCCTGAAACGGAAACTGGTGCAGGAACTGGCGCGCAATCCACTTTTGCTGGCCATTGGGCTTGGGGTTGCCCTGAACCTGAGCGGTATCGGGCCGGTCCCAATCCTTCATGAAATGGTGGGCATTCTGGCACAGGCGGCCCTGCCGGTGGCCCTGCTGTGTGTGGGGGCGGGCCTGCATATCCGGGCCATCCGGGCGGAAACCTGGTCCCTGATCATCTCGTCCCTGTGCAAGCTGGTGGTTTTTCCCGCCATCATGGTCGGCACCATCCTGCTGACCGGGCTGGATGGCATGGCCGCCGTGGTTCTGGTGATTTATGGCGCCACCCCGACGGCCAGTTCAGGATACGCCCTTGCCAAACAGCTTGGCAGTGATGCCGAGGTTATGGCCGCCATCATCACGATCCAGACCCTGCTGTCCATGATCACCCTGCCCCTGTCCATCGCGGTGGCGTCCGCCTATTTCCTTGGCGGATAGCCCCGGAAAACAGGGGTCGAAACTTATTCTGAAAGGCCTGTGATGGTCGGTGTGTCCCCGCACAGGGAACAGCCCGGATCGCGCCGGACCTTCACTTTTCGGAAATTCGTCGCCAGCGCATCATAGATCAGCAAGCTGCCGGACATGCTGTCCCCGATCCCCAGCAATTCCTTCAGGACCTCGATCCCCTGAAGCGATCCCATGGCCCCGGCCAAGGCACCCAGAATACCGGCCTCGCCGCAGGTTTGCGCCACATCCGGCGGCGGCGGGGCAGGGAAAATACAGCGGTAACAGGGATGCTCCGGCCCCTGATGGGCCTTATAGGTGGAAAGCTGTCCTTCAAATTGCAACATGGCCGCCGAGACCAGCGTCTTTTTCAGGAAGAAACAGGCATCATTGATCAGGAAGCGGGTGGAAAAATTGTCAGACCCGTCGGCAATCAGGTCATAATCGCCGAATATCCGTTCCACATTGTCCGCAGTCAGTCGTTCCGCATACGGAACAACAGTAACATCCGGGTTGATCCGCGCCACTGCATCGCGGGCGCTGTCCACCTTCAGGCGGTCAATATCGCGGGTTCCGTGGGCAATTTGCCGCTGCAGGTTGGAAAGATCGACCACGTCGTCATCGACCACGCCGATGGTCCCGACCCCTGCGGCAGCCAGATACAGAACCAGAGGGGAGCCAAGCCCCCCGGCACCGACGACCAGCACTTTGGATTGCAACAGCTTCTTCTGTCCGATACCGCCCACCTCGCGAAGGACAATATGACGGGCATAGCGGTCAAGCTGATCGTCGGTCAGGTTCATTGTCAGATCCCGTCAAACAGGGCGGTGGTCAGGTAACGTTCCGCGAAGGACGGAATGATCACAACCACGGTTTTCCCGGCCATGTCGTCCCGCTGGGCCACTTCAAGGGCGGCGGCAATGGCGGCACCGGATGAAATCCCGACGGGGATCCCTTCCTCGCGGGCCACGGCGCGGGCGGTCTCGAACGCGGTTTCGTTGCCGATGGTCAGGACCTCGTCAATCAGGCTTTCATCCAGATTCTTGGGCTTGAAGCCGGCGCCAATACCCTGAATTTTATGGGGGCCCGGCTGACCACCGCTCAGGACCGGGCTGTCTTCCGGTTCAACCGCGATGATGCGGACATCCTTGTTCTTGCCTTTCAGGATGGTGCCCACACCGGTCAGCGTTCCGCCGGTCCCGACGCCCATGACCACGGCGTCCACCTTGCCGTCCGTATCATCCCAGATCTCGTCAGCGGTGGTGACTTTGTGCACGGCCGGGTTGGCCGGGTTTTCAAACTGCTGCGGGATAATGGCATCGCCATATTCCGCAACCATTTCGTTGGCCCGCGCAATGGCGCCGTTCATGCCCTTGGCGGCTTCTGTCAGTTCCAGGTTCGCGCCCAGAAGTTTCAGCATCTTGCGCCGTTCAATGGACATGCTTTCCGGCATCACCAGTGTCAGGTCGTATCCCTTGGCGGCACAGACAAACGCCAGGCCAATCCCCGTATTGCCGGAAGTGGGCTCGATGATCTTGGTGTTGGCATTGATCTTTCCGGCCTCTTCCAGCGCCTCGATCATGGCCACGGCAATGCGGTCCTTGACCGATGCCAGCGGGTTGAAAAATTCAAGTTTCAGCAGGATGTCCGCCTTGGCACCCTTGTTCTTGCCATACCGTTGCATGCGCACCAACGGGGTTGCCCCGATGGTGTCAACAATGCTGTCAAATACTTTGCCGCGTGGCTCATTCTTGTTCATGATCATATCCATTATTCAGAATTGAAAGGACGGGATTTCCGCCCGCTTTAATCAAACAACCCGGACCGGTCTGCCCCCGGTCCCTCTAGATATCGAAACTGGGTTCCCCTTCCGGGGCTTCCGTCTGGCAATCCTCGTTGGCCTGCCGACACAAATCCTCAAGGGTCACGCTGTCCAGTTGCCGCAGCAGGACGGCCTGCGCCTCAAGCCAGAGCGGACCAACCACTTTCTGACCGATTTCCGAGGAAAAAATCTGTGTTTCATTGTCGCCATCGCCCTCGCTGATGACCCGGACGATATCCCCGGCCGTAATGCGGCGCCGTTCCCGCGCCAGACGATAACCGCCCCGCGGTCCCCGTACGCCTTTCAGGATGCCGGCATGAACCAGCTGCTGCATGACCTGCTCAAGATACCGCTGGGGAATGCCCTGACGCTGGGTGATTTCCTTGGATTGCACCGGGTCCGGCCGGGCATTGAACGCAATATCAACGACCGCCTCCAGCGCATAGAGCATTTTCTTGGGTAGATGTAACATAAGTCCTGATTCCTGTTTTTACCGACTGGCCGTCTGCTCCAACCTTCTGATCCGACCCACTCAACGAGACAGCACCCGCGCAAGTTATACCTCGCAAATAGTGCCTATCACAATAAAATCCAGTTTTATCGTGTAGAATGTATAATTGTCCACCCAATTTATGATGTCAAAGCAGAATATTGCCAGTATCCCGTGATCAGGTTCACATCGCCCGGTTGTTCCAGTCATCCCCATGCCCGGCTCCCCGAACAGGAAAAGTCGCACCAATATTGGACAGCCTTGACGCTGTTTCCCTAACTTATCGGCGCCACTTCAGCGTGCAGGGCGTTGGCAAAAAGTTCGAAAATCTGTCGGTCCGGACTGTCCTGACGCCGCAAGGTGTGAATATTGAAAGTGAGGGACGGCTCAACCGGCTTGATCAACAATCCCAGTTGCGGTGCCATGAACCGGGCCGTCATACTGTCAATCAGGGCGCAACATCGAAGGGATTTACTAAAGGACGGGATCAGGGTGGGGGCCATGACCTGAACCCTGACATCCGGTGTCACCGCCAACGTCTCGAATTGCTGCTCGATCAATTCACCGATCGGGCCTGTATTGGCCAACAGGACGGTCGAACGCCCCTCAAAGTCGTGAAAACTCAGACTGGGCTTTCCGGCAAGCTCATGATCCGCAGGGACGAGAGCGACAACCGGAATCTTGCTAACAACATTGACCCGGATATCCGGATGCATCGCGACAGGACCGGCGATCCCCAGATCCACAAGCCCCTCCCGCAGGGCCTGCACCTGCGCATGGCTGGATCCGATATCAACAACAACCTTGAGCTGGGGCCGGTGGGACCAGACCCGCTGCAGGGCGTTGGCCAGAATGGGCATATTTGCCATCGTCGAGGCGACCATGATCCGGAAAGTTTCATTCTCTCCCCGTTGCAAGTCATTAACGGTCAATTCAATATGCCGAAGCCGTTCAAACATGCCATCGCATTCCCGAAACAGCCTGTGCGCCTCCCAGGTCGGCTTGATCCGTCCACGCTCATTGGTGAACAACTTGAGTTTAAGGGCCTTTTCAAAATAGCTCAGATGCCGACTGACGGTCGGTTGCGCCAAACCAAGACGGCGAGCCGCCTCGGTAATGCTCCCCGTCTCGTAAATCATCTTGAATATTTCAATACGTTGAAGGGTTAAGGCTTTCATCTGTAACGGGTTCTCCAAGCTTATAGCAAAAAGCTATACAATTAGAAAAAGTTGTCTGTTTTTTTATGCCACTGCTTCTGTCATTGTCAACATAGGGAGGTACGCATGCACGTATTGGCAGTAACCATATTCTTCATTCTGGCTCTTTTCGGTGGCGCCGCCATCGCCTATCTGATCGGATCAACGGCGGTGCTGGGATTTGTCGCGACGGATAATATCCGATATCTCGCTGCACTTCCCCAGCGGGTCCTCAGTCAGCTTGATATGTTTGCCTTTATGGCAATGCCCCTGTTCATCCTTGCTGGCGAGTTGATGAACCGGGGCGGCATTGCCCAGGCCCTTGTCAATTTCAGCCTGTCCCTTCTCGGACGCTTCAAGGGGGGGCTTGGCCATGTCAACATTCTCACCAGCGTCTTCTTTGCCGGGATCTCCGGGTCGGCGACAGCGGATGCCAGTGCCCTCGGCAACACTCTGGTGCCGGTCATGGAAAGCAAGGGATACAAGCGGGACTACGCGGCCGCCATCACTGCTGCCTCCTCCATCATCGGCCCTATCATTCCTCCCAGCATCATCCTGATTTTCTATGGCGCCCTGATGAATACATCCGTCACCGCCCTGTTTGCTGCAGGTGTCGTGCCGGGCCTGCTGCTGGCGGGTGTGCTGATTGTCATCAATACCGTTCAGGCGCACCGCCTGGGTCATCCCGGAGGAAAAGAGGCAGAACGTCCCCGCGTGCTCCCTTCCTTCTGGCATGCGCTGCCCTCGCTCAGCCTGCCGGTGATTATCCTCAGCGGCATCCTGTTTGGCTTCATGACCCCTGCCGAGGCTGCCGGCCTTGCCGTTCTCGCAGCCTATCTGGTCGGACGGTATTATGGCGGACTGCCGCTTCGCGATGTCTGGGAAGCCATGCACCGGACGGCGGCCCTGACCGGGGCCATCTTTGTCATCCTCGTAGCAATCGCCACTTTGGGATATCTCGCCTCGATAGAGCAGATACCTCAGAAACTGGCGGCACAGATTACCGAACTGGGACTGAGCAAAACCGGCTACCTTCTGGTCCTCAACGTTTTGTTCCTGCTGGCCGGAATGATCATGGATGTAAAGGCAGCCCTCGCCCTCATGGGACCACTGCTCATCCCGCCGGCCCTCGCACTTGGGGTGGATCCGACGCATATGGGGATTATTGTCGGCTTCAACCTGACCATCGGTCTTCTGACACCACCGCTTGGCGGGGTCCTGCTGATCCTGTCCACGGTGACGAAAATCAACTACTGGCAGCTCGTCCGTGCGGTCCTGCCCTTCCTGCTGGCGGAACTGCTGTTGCTCGCCGCCCTGATCCTTGTTCCCGACATCAGCCTCGCGCTTCCCGAAGCTCTGGGACTGATAAGCCGTTGATCTAACACTGTGGAGAAAAGCACCATGAAAAAACTGCTATACGCGACACTCGCTCTTGTCGGTCTTGCCCTGCCCGTGCAGGCGGAAACCGTCTCAATTGCCCTGTCCGGTACAGAAGACATCAAGAAAAACGGCGAATATGTCTTCGCAAAAACCTTCTCGGATCACCTGAATGCAAACGGCGTCAAGACCGTCATTCACCCATCCAACTCTGTCGGCAAGGAAAAAGAGCGCTTTGACCAGACCGCACAGGGACTTGTGCATGTCAATTTTGCCGATGCCGCCCTGCTGTTCAAGCTGGCCCCCATGGTCAAGGCGATCTACCTGCCGTTCCTCTATAACGGCAATCGGCATTTCGACGAGGTTGTCGAGAAAAGCAACATGATCAGCCGGATCAACGACGATCTTGGCGTCCATGGCATTCGGCTCGCAGCTTTCCCGTTCCGGGGCGGTCAGGCCGGTATTTTCAATACCCAGCACCCTATCACCAAATTTATCGATCTCTCGGATATCCGAGTGCGCGCAAAGGACAACCTGCAACTCAAGATTTTTGAATCCTGGGGTGCCAAGGCCACAATCGTTGACTGGTCCGAAGTTGCCAATGCGCTTCAAACAGGCGTTGCCGACGGGTATGTGAACCCGCCTGCCGCCGCGACCCTGTTTGGCCATACCGATATCCTCAAGCATTTCACCCCCATGAATATTGGTCCGTCCCCGCGCACGGTGCTGCTGTCTGAGGACTGGTATGCCAGCCTGGACGACGACACCCGCAAGATCATTGATGATGGCGTACAAAGAGGACTGGCAGCAAACCGCGCCTGGACAGAAAACTGGATTGCCTTTGCCAGCGATATCCTGCGGGAAAAAGGGGTCAAGATTTCACCACTAGAGCCGGGAGAACGGGACAAGTTTGTCGAAGCCAGCAAACCTTTGTGGCCACTCATCGTCGGCAAGGAAAATGTGGCCATCCTGATGAAAGCGGCCCTGTAAGGCCGAAAGCGGAGAAGGGACACCCATGTCAAGAATGGCCAATCTTGTTGTCACGGCAAGTGACCGGCTCGACCGGATGCTGAGTTCGATCGCAATCGCCTGTCTGGGGTTGATGGTCCTCTTTGTCCTGATCCAGGTGGTGGCGCGATATATTTTCGCGTCGCCGCCCCCCTGGACAGAAGAGGCTGCGCGCTATGCCATGATCTGGCTTGGACTGCTTGGGGCCACCATCTCTTTCAAAACGAAACTGGATCCGGCGCTTGTCAGTTTTTCCTCTGAAAAGCTGTCGGTCCTGAACGCGGTTGCGGGCCTTTTACGATCCCTGAGTGTCGTAATCTTCCTTCTGCCCATCTTCTGGCATTCATTTGTCGGATTGAACCTGAACCTGCAAAGAGGCTTCCTGTTCCGGCATTGGCATCTGGAGGCCCATACCTTCGACATGTCAACATTCTGGATTGCCCTTGCCGTTCCCATCTTTGCACTGGCCGTCATCCTGCACGGAATTTCCCGTCTTGTTCTTGCCAGTCGCCATGTGAAAACGGAGAGTCACCAATGAGTATCAAGTCTGTCCCGGATGATATCGGTTCAGAGGAATTTGCCAACTGGCTGCAATCCCTGCGCCGGGACATCCACCGTCATCCTGAAACAGCCTTCAAGGAGGAAAGAACCAGTAATCTGGTGGCCAACCTTTTGGAAAGCTGGGGACTGGTCCTGCATCGGGGGCTTGCCAAAACCGGTATTGTCGCAACGCTGCACGGAAAACGCGGCCCCGGACGAACCATCGGGTTGCGGGCTGATATGGACGCCTTGTTCATTGATGAGAAAAACAACTTCAAACACAAATCCTGCCAGCAGGGCGTCATGCATGCCTGTGGCCATGACGGCCATACGGCCATGCTGTTGGGGGCCGCCCGCCTACTGGCCAAAAACCCGGATTTCAAGGGAACCGTTCAGTTCATCTTCCAACCTGCGGAAGAAAGCGAGGGGGGTGGCCGCGTCATGATCGAAGAAGGATTATTCGATATGTTCCCCTGTGACGCCGTTTATGCGGTTCATAATGCACCGGGATTGCCAACCGGGGATTTTGCAATCCGGTCCGGTCCCATGCTGGCCGCTGGCGACACCTGGGAGGTTGAGTTTTCAGGATCGGGCGGACATGGCGCCATGCCCCATACCGCAACGGATCCTATCACCGCTGCCGGTGCCTTTATCAACACCGTTTCCACCATTGTCGCCCGAAATGTTCCCTCAAGTGAGGCGGCCGTCCTCAGTATCGGCCATATCCATGCAGGCGATTACAATTCCCCGAATATCATTCCGGGCAATGTTCTCATTCGGGGGACAGCCAGAAGTTTCACTGCCGAAACACGGGACCTGCTGGAAGACCGACTTCACTGCCTTGCAGATCATAACGCCCGCGCCTTCCAGTGCGAGGCCGCCTTCAGGTTCATTCGGCGTTATCCGCCGCTCGTCAATCGGCAGGATCAGGTGGACATCGCGGCCCAGGCGGCCCGGCATGTGGCCGGAGATGACCGCGTCACCACGGATATAGACCCCATCGGCGGTTCCGAGGACTTCGCCTTCATGCTGGAGGAGGTCCCCGGCGCCTATATGCTGATTGGCAACGGCCCCGGCCCCTTTGTCCATTCCGATACCTATGACTTCAACGACGACATCCTGTTGACCGGGGTGCGTTACTGGATGGCCCTTGTGAGCATGGAACTTGACGGACAGACATCATGACCAAAACTTGCTCCATGGCAGTAACACTGGGCGACTGGGTTGCTTCAAACTCCCGCCCCCAGTCCGATAGTGCTCGGAAACGAGCCCTTGCCGCCCTTGCTGACGGGATTGCCTGTATCTTTGCCGGGTCCCGGGATTCGGCGACCGAAACAGTCCTGCAATCCACCCTGCGAAGCCATGGCCGGGGGGACTGCCTTGTGCTTGGCCACAAGGAAACACTACCTCCGGCAGGAGCTGCTCTGGTCAATGGAACTGCGGCCCATGCCCTTGATTTCGACGACAACTTCCTGCCCGGGCTGACCCACGCCACGGCGGTGCTGGTCCCTGCCCTGCTGGCGGCCGGACAGGCAACCGACAGCAGTGGCCTGCAAATTCTGGAGGCCTATATGGTCGGCCTTGAACTGCATGCCCGGATCGGGGCACTGGTCAATCCAAACCATTACGAAGCCGGATGGCATGCCACGGCCACAACGGGAACCATTGGCACCGCCGGGGCCGTCGCCTCCCTGATAGGGCTGTCAGCCGGGCAAATTACGACCGCCATGAGCATCGCCTTCAGCCTCGCCAGCGGCTCCAAAATCCAGTTCGGGACGACAACCAAGCCAACCCATGCCGGATTTGCTGCCCATAACGCGGTACAGGCGGCTTTCCTTGCCCGCCACGGCCTTGAAGCCCAGACGAACTTCCTCACCGGTCAGTGGGGTTTTAGGGACCTGTTCGGAGCGGGGGCCTCAACGCCACCGGAAGAGGCCTTGGCCGGCCTTGGCGCCACATGGGCCATCGAGAGCCACGGGCTGATGGCCAAAAGGTTCCCCTGTTGCGGTTCTGCCCACAAGGCGCTTGACGCCGTCGAGATGTTGAAACAGGAACACGGTATCAGCCTCGACAATATTGAAAAGGTTACCGCCTATCTGCCAACACCGCTTCATCACAATCTGCGCTTTGATACCCCAAAAACGGCAAGCGAGGCCCGGTTCAGTTTTTCCTATCCCGCCGTCCGGTTGCTCGCCCATGGATATCTGTCACTGGGTCATTTCACGGACGAGGCCGTTCAGGAAGAGGCAATCCGGCAGCATCTTGGCAAATTCGTGCGCGAGGACTGTCAGTTTACACCAAAAACTGCGGATTACCCCGTCCGGGCAACCGCAATATTGAAAAACGGCGCAGAGGTAACCACGGAAATCCGGCATGTTCGTGGCAGCATCGACAGTCCGCTTTCCGACGCTGAAACCCATAAGAAATTTACAGATTGTCTGGCCTGGTCCGGAACATCGGGAAATGAAACCCTTTATGAAAGGATACAGTCTTTCGACCGCCACACGAATGTAAGCTCCCTGTTCAATCCGTAACAGGCGCGCAAACCTCCCCTTCAATTTCACACTCTGAATCAGGCAAATGAAATCTGGTGCATTTGCCTGGTCTGCTGCCGGAAGACCTGATCGGACAAGTGGCGGAAAAAGACACGCACACGCTTGATCCCCCATTTTACGATCAGGAGTTTCAGGAGACAGAAAACCGGTATGACCCGGCCCGAGCCTATAGGGCTGCCGGGTTGGATCTCATGCCACAGTCTCCTGTCTCGGACCCGCCTGGGAGGAGCGACGTCCCTGAAAGCAGCAACTACCGGGCGTGGTGTTCCAATCGTCGGTCAAGGACACCGCGCCCGTTTTTTTTACCTGCTTACGGCTTATTTGACGCCGGTGGAGCCAAAGCCCCCCGCGCCCCGGTCCGTATCAGACAGTTCCTCAACCTCAACCACGGGAAGATGTCTGTATTCCGCGAATACCGCTTGGGCAATCCGTTCGCCATGATTGATCGTGAAAGGGTCTTTCCCAAGATAATAGAGGCCGACCATCACAATGCCCCGATAATCGCAATCGACCGTGCCGGGACTGTTCGGGATGATGAACTTGTGCTTGAGGGCCATTCCTGAACGGGGCCGGACCTGCATTTCGGTTCCCATGGGGATTTCCACATGAAACCCTGTTGAAACCAGTTCCAGTTGGCCATGTTCAAAGGTCAGCGGCCCGTCTGGCAGAAAGGCCCGCAGGTCCATTCCGGCGGCCCCGGCCGTGGCATAGGCCGGCAAGGGAAGATCGCTGTTGCCTTCGGCGCGCTTGAACTTGATTTCAGTCATTCTATTTTTCCCCGTGATCAAGGGTTTACATGGAACGGCGCCGCCTGTCGGATCGCCCGAAGGCGTCCCGGCCCGGTCTTGGCAAGACCGGCGGAAGGTCGGACACCGTGAATACTTTATTTACCGTGAAAGAACTCGGCAATTCGGGCGGCCAGTGCGGTGGCCACATCCTCTTTCGACATCAGCGGCAGGGTCTGGTTGCCCTCACCGTTCAGGATATGCACCCGGTTGTCATCGCCCCCGAAGGTGCCCGTTTCCGGGCTGACATCATTGGCGATGATCCAGTCACATTTCTTGCGGCCCAGTTTCAGGCGGGCATTCTCCAGCACATTCTGGGTTTCCGCGGCAAACCCGACCACAAGGTTCGGGCGTCCTTCAGACAACTGACTGATGGTTGCCAGAATATCGGGATTTTCCGCCAGCTTCAGGTCCGGCAGGTCGCCGTCCTGTTTCTTGATCTTCTGGTCCGCAGCAGACGCCACGCGCCAGTCTGCCACCGCCGCGGCAAAGATGGCCGCATCCGCGGGCAAGGCCGCCTCGGTCGCGGCCAGCATGTCCTTGGCGGATTCCACCTGAACAGAGGTCACGCCCTCCGGTTCGGGCAGGCGGGTCGGCCCTGATACCAGTGTCACCGCCGCCCCCAGCTTGGCCAAGGCCCGCGCAATGGCGTAGCCCTGCTTGCCGGAGGAACGGTTGGCGATATAGCGAACCGGATCGATGGGTTCATGGGTGGGGCCTGCCGTAACGATCATTTTCCGTCCGGCCAGCGGCTTGTTTTCTGCGCCGTCGAAAAACGCCCGGATGGCCGCACAAATGGCTTCCGGTTCCGCCAACCGGCCGGGACCAAATTCACCGCAGGCCATATCGCCGTCATCGGGCCCAACCACCAGAACCCCGTCTTTTTTGAGGGTTTCAAGATTTCGCTGGGTGGCCGGATGATCCCACATGCGCACATTCATGGCCGGGGCAATCATCACCGGGGCATCCGTGGCAAGAAGGGCGGTTGTGGCAAGGTCCGACGCCTGCCCCGTGGCCATTTTCGCCATCAGGTCCGCGGTTGCCGGGGCCACCACCACCAGATCACTGCTGCGGGACAACTGGATATGCCCCATTTCGGCTTCATCGGTCAGGGAAAAAAGGTCCGTATAAACCTTCTCGCCGGTCAGGGCGGATACGGACAGCGGGGTGACAAACTGCTCTCCGCCGCGGGTCAGGATGGCGCGGGTGCGAATACCGCTTTTGCCAAGCAGACGGATCAATTCCAGACATTTATAGGCGGCAATGCCGCCCCCGATCACCAAAAGAACCGATTTTTGATCTGCCACTGATCTACCCGCCTGTTTTACTGAACTTTTATGGCAACAAAACTAGTAACCCAAACCTTCATCCGCAAGCGAAATATGGCACGGCTTCCCAAGGGAAACCCATGCCTTCATACGGTGCCTGTTACAGGGTGGTAACCAGAAAATAGGTCAGGACAACCCCGAAAATGACACCAAAGGCAAAAACCGCCCCGCTTGCCGTCGCCGAATTCAGGACCTTTTTCTCGTTTCCGTCCCGCCCGGACGGGTGCATGTCTTCTTCCAGCCGCGCCAGCAACCGGTCTGACCGGGATACGATATCGGGCATTTTTTTCAGGAAGGTCAGGCCATCCTGAACGAATTGCGCGGCCTTGGCCTCGGGCCCCATATATTCCCGCATCCAGCCTTCCACCGTGGGATAGGCCACTTCCCAGAAATTGATCCGGGGGTTCATGCTTTGCGCCACACCTTCGGCTGTCACCATGGTTTTCTGCAACAGAAGAAGCTGGGGCTGGGTTTCCATTTCAAAGGTCTCGGTGATCTGGAACAGCTGGACCAGCAGGCGGGCCAGTGAAATCTCGCTGACCGGTTTGCCAAGGATCGGCTCGCCAATGGACCGGCAGGCCTGCGTGAAGGCGTCCAGCGACTTGTGCGGCGGTACATACCCCGCCTCGAAATGCACCTCGGCGGCGCGCTTGTAATCCCCGGTCAGGAAGGAATACAGCATTTCCGCCATGAACAGACGGGTTTGCAAATCCATGCGCCCCATGATCCCGAAATCAACGGCGACCAGCTTGCCTTCCTCGGTGACGAACAGGTTCCCGTGATGCATGTCGGCATGAAAGAACCCATCCCGCAGCACCTGATTGAGGAACACCCGGATCACAATGGCGGACAGGGCTTCCAGATCATATCCGGCGGCATCCAGCGCCTCGCGGTTGGACAGGGCGATCCCCTCCACCCGGCTTTGCGTCATGACACGTCGGGCGGTCCGCTGCCAGTCGATGACAGGCACCTCGAACTCAGGATCGCCGGCGAAACTCTCCGCCATTTCCGAGGCCGCCGCCGCTTCCATGCGCAGATCCATTTCCAACTCGACGGTTTCCGCCAGAATCTCCACCACCTTGATCAGGCGCAGACGGCGGAACGCGGGCTGGAACCGGTCGGCCAGCCGGGCGATCCAGAAGAACAGTTCCAGATCCTTTTCAAAGGCCTGTTCAATGCCGGGACGCAAAATCTTGACCGCCACCCGGACATCCTCGGTGGTGGTGGCGTCCGGGTCCTCGTCGGTCGGGGCCGGGACGGTGCGCTCAAGGGTGGCGAAATGCACCTGCGCAATAGAGGCCGCCGCCACCGGTGTCTCGTCAAATGTCTTGAACAATTCCGACAGGGGTTTTTCCAGCTCCTGCTCGACGGTGGCCTTGGCCTCCTCAAACGGGAAAGCGGGCAACCGGTCGCGAAGATTGGCAAGGTCCTGCACGATTTCCTCGCCCAGCAGGTCCGCCCGGACCGACAGGGCCTGCCCCAGCTTGATGAAACTTGGCCCCAGTTCCTGCAGCGCCCGGGCCAGTCGTTCACCGCGCCGAAGATGCTTGTAGGACGGAGACCCAATGGCAAAGAGCGGTAGGATTCTGAGGCCGAATTTCACATGGAACGGTGCCGCTTCCATCCCGTCCAGCAGGAACAGCGCGTCATAGCGGGCCAGTGTCCGAACAACAGAAAAAAGCCTGAAAAAGTTGTAAATCCCCTTGATCACGGTTTTCCCCTAGATACGCCAGCCAGAATGAATGGCGGCAATACCCCCGGACAGAAGACGGTATTTGACCTGACCGAACCCGGCTTCCTCGATCATGCGCTTGAAGGTCTCCGCGTTCGGGAACTTGCGAATGCTTTCCACAAGATACTGATAGCTTTCCCGGTCTCCCGCCACGGCCTGCCCGATATTGGGGAGGATTCGAAACGAATAGAAATCATAGAAATCCTTCAGGATCGGCGCCTCGACCGTGCTGAATTCCAGACACATGAAGCGGCCGCCCGGCTTCAACACCCTTCGTGCTTCGCGCAAGGCCTGCGGAATATCGGTTACGTTGCGAATACCAAAGGCAATGGTATAGGCATCAACGGATTTATCCTCCAGCGGCAGGGCCATGGCATCGCCGTTGACCCATTGCAGGCCGTGGATGCGGCCCTGATCAAGCGCCCGGTCCTGCCCGACACTGAGCATGGCATGGTTGATATCCAGAACCGTGACCTGTCCGTCGCCGCCGATGCGATCCAGAAACCGGAAGGCAATATCGCCGGTGCCGCCAGCCACATCCAGAAGATGCTGTCCCGGACGGGGCATCAGCCAGTCGATCATGGCGGTTTTCCAAAGCCGGTGCACACCGCCGCTCATGAGGTCGTTCATCAGGTCGTAATTTTCCGCGACGCTGTCAAAGACACCCCGGACCAGCCCCGCCTTTTCCGATACCGGAACATCCCGGAACCCGAAATGGGTGCTTTCTTTGTTGCTATCCTCAGGCGTGTCGGATGAGGTCATGACGATCCCCGTATTCATGAGTTGGAAGTCGATTGCTCTGTTTTGCGCAAATAAGACGATAGCGCAAGGAACAATTTAGGACTAATCTTCGCGCCATGCCAGAATTACCCGAAGTCGAAACGGTGGTCCGCGGCCTGGAACAGGCCCTGATAGGAGACCGCTTTACCAAAATCACCCTGCGCCGAAAGGACCTGCGCTTTCCTTTCGCACCGGATTTCGCCGCCCGCCTGACGGACAAGAAAATTGTCCATCTGGGCCGCCGGGCGAAATATCTGCAAATGACCCTTGAGGATGGCACCGTCATGATCGGCCATCTGGGCATGTCGGGCAGCTTCCGTATTGATACAGGCCCCGCCCCCGAACCGGACAAGCATGACCACATCATTTTCGAGACCGGGCGCGGCACCACGGTTCGCTATCACGATCCCCGCCGGTTCGGCTTCATGCTGCTGACCACCGAGGCGGAACTGGCAACCCATCCCCGGCTTGTCGGGATCGGGCCCGAACCCCTTGGCAACCAGTTCAACGGGCCCCTACTGGCCGCCAACCTGAAAGGCCGGAAAAGCCCGATCAAGGTGGCCATTCTGGATCAGAAAGTGGTGGCCGGCGTTGGCAATATCTATGCCTGCGAGGCGCTGTTCCGCTCGGGTATTTCCCCAAGGCGCAGCGCCCATACCATTGCCGGCAAGCGGGCCGAGCGCCTTGCCGCCGCCATTCAGGATGTGCTGTCAGCGGCCATCCGTTCCGGCGGATCGACCTTGCGGGATTATTCACAGGCCAATGGGGAACTGGGATATTTCCAGCATCATTTCCAGGTCTATGATAAAGAAGGAACCCCCTGTCCCACACCGGACTGCCCCGAGACCATCCAGCGGATTGTGCAGGCGGGCCGCAGCACTTTTTTCTGCCCGAAATGTCAACGCTAGGTCTGTTTTCCCCCTGATCACACGCCCGGACGGAGGGCTTAAATTTCTGGACATCGGGAAACAAGCCTAGATAATGACCGCAGAATTTGTAACCGGTCCCGCATCCGCGCAGGAGGAGCGCGCGGGACTGCCTACAGGAAACAGGAGCGAAACATGGCCTATAACAACATTATCGTCGAGACACAGGGAGCCGTCGGCCTCATTCGTCTCAACCGTCCGAAGGCGCTAAACGCCCTTTGTCAGGAACTGACCGAGGAAATGACCGTTGCCCTTGATGCGTTCGAGGCCAATGACGACATTGGCGCCATCGTGATCACCGGTTCCGACAAGGCCTTCGCCGCCGGCGCCGATATCAAGGAAATGCAGTCCAAGACCTATATGGACGTGTATAAGAACGACTTCATCACCGCCACCTGGGAACGGGTCGCCCGCTGCCGCAAGCCGGTGATTGCCGCCGTTGCCGGATACGCCCTTGGCGGGGGCTGCGAGTTGGCCATGATGTGCGACTTCATTCTGGCCGCGGACAACGCCCAGTTCGGCCAGCCGGAAATCAAGCTGGGAACCATTCCCGGCGCCGGTGGCACCCAGCGCCTGACCCGCTTTGTCGGAAAATCCAAGGCCATGGAAATGTGCCTGACCGGCCGCATGATGGACGCCGAGGAAGCCGAACGGTCCGGGCTGGTCAGCCGCATTGTCCCGCTGGACGATCTTGAGGACGAGGCCCTGAAGGTGGCGGCCAAGATCGCCGACCTGTCCCGCCCCGTGGTCATGATGTGCAAGGAGTCTGTGAACAAGGCCTACGAAACCACCCTGAAAGAGGGAATCATGTTCGAACGCCGGGTCTTCCACTCCACCTTTGCCACCGAAGACCAGAAGGAAGGCATGGCCGCTTTTGCCGAAAAACGGTCCGCGGCCTTTAAACACCAGTAAAATTTCACCCATCAACCCTTTGAAAACATGAGTTTTCGGACAAGAGTATGACATTTTTGCCACTTTCCGCCGCTTTCCGGGGATTCTCTGGTTGACGGCGGGGGGCTGGCTGGTTATAACCCGGCTTCCGAAATTCAATGCTAACGGACAGGTATTGTCATGGCGCACCATAAATCTGCGATCAAGCGCATCCGGCAGACAGAAACTCGTACAGAGCGTAACCGCGCTCGGCGTAGTCGCATCCGTACTTTCGTCAAGAAAGTGGAACTGGCCATCACTTCCGGTGATCAGGCTCAGGCAAACGAAGCACTGCGTGTAGCCCAGTCCGAACTCAGCCGTGGAGTTGCGAAAGGCGTGTTGAAAGCAAACACCGTCTCTCGTAAGATTTCCCGTCTGAATTCACGGGTTAAGGCTCTGTCTGCATAAGGCTGCCAAATACAAGAGAATCAAGCCGTAGCCGGTATCGGCCTGCGGCTTTTTTTTCGCCCAATTGCAACATTTCCCGCACATCATCAGTGTATTAAAATTTCAATATATTTTAATCATCCTTAGGATTTCCGGGCTTTGCCCCCACATATAGTAGGTCAATATTTTGTTTGATCTATTTATTAAATAATTTTCATAAATCCTATTCAGCCTCTATTGCATGATGAAATAAGTTGGGATTAAATGCTGCGCTGTTGGGAGCATAAACACACATTGACAGCGCGTGATTTGCAGTCGGGGGAATGCAGGTTGCCTTGGTTTTTGGCAGGAAGCCGTTTTTCCGGTGCCGTTCGCCAGACCAAAGTTTCGGCTGTCATCTCAGATTTTTGAGTTCTGACAAACTTACTGCTTTTGCAGTGAGAGGGTTTCTTTATTATTGCTGCGTCCTGAAGTATGACGTCGATTTTTGAGGAAGGCACAGATCAATGACCACCGTGGGAACACTGGTTGACCAGATTGGATATGCTGGTGATATTTCAGTCGAGGAAGCCTGGAATATGTTGAAGGAAGACCCGAAATCCACTCTGGTAGATGTGCGGACCAACGCCGAATGGAACTTTGTCGGCCTGCCTGACCTGTCCGCCCTGGACAAGTCTGTACAAACCATTTCCTGGGCCCTGTTCCCGACCATGACCCCCAATCCGGATTTTGCAGAAGCCCTGAAGGCCTGTCATCCTGACATGGATGCGCCCATCCTGTTCCTGTGCCGGACCGGCGTCCGTTCCATCGCCGCCGCCAAGACCGCCACGGCCATGGGATACAAGCACTGCTACAATATTCTCGACGGGTTCGAGGGCAGCCCGGACCAGAACCGCCATCGCGGCACGACAAACGGTTGGAAAGCAAAGAAACTGGATTGGGTGCAGAACTGATATGGCAAGTCAGGATCCGCTCAGCATGACCGAGCCTCATTTTGAAACCTGGACCCGCGTCCGGGACCGCCTGCGCAAGGAATATGGCGAGGCAACCTTCAATTCATGGCTCAAGAATATCGAACTGGAAGGGGTCAGCAACGGTCATGTGATCATGACATTGCCGACCAAATTCCTGCGTGACTGGGTGATCAACAATTACGCCAACCGCATCCGCCAGATCTGGATCGGCGAGAACGGCTCGGTCCAGTCCATCGACATTCATGTCAAGGAGGCAAGCGCCGCCCCGGCGGCTGGCAATGCCCCGGACACAGCGGATAGCACGGCCAGCAACGTCCAGCCCATTTCAGCGGCGGAAAGTTTCGATGCCAACGAGAAAATCTCGGCTCAGCTTGACCCGCGCTTCACCTTTGAGAATTTTGTCGTCGGTAAGTCCAACGAACTGGCCCATGCGGCCGCCCGCCGCGTTGCCGAGGCAACCGACGGTGTCCCGTTCAACCCACTTTATCTTTATGGTGGCGTCGGGCTTGGTAAAACCCACCTGATGCATGCCATCGGGCATGCCATCCGGGCCAATTCCCCGGAAAAGAAGGTGCTCTACCTGTCGGCTGAAAAGTTCATGTACCGGTTTATCCGGGCGCTGCGCTACAAGGATACCATGAATTTCAAGGACCAGTTCCGGTCCGTGGATGTCCTGATGATTGACGACGTGCAGTTCATCGCCGGCAAGGAATCCACCCAGGAAGAGTTTTTCCACACCTTCAACGCCCTTGTGGACCAGAACCACCAGATCATCATTTCCGGGGACCGCTCCCCGACCGATCTTGAGGGCATGGAGGAAAGAATGCGGTCCCGGCTTGGCTGGGGACTGGTCGCGGACATTCACCCGACCGATTACGAACTGCGTCTTGGCATCCTGCAATCCAAGGTGGAGCAGGCGAATATCGATATCGAGCCGCGCATCCTTGAATTTCTCGCCCACCGGATCACCTCCAACGTGCGGGAGCTGGAAGGCGCCCTGAACCGGGTTCTGGCCTATTCCGACCTGGTGGGCCGGGCGGTGACCCTCGAAAGCACCCAAGAGGTCCTGCGGGACCTTCTGCGGGCCAATGATCGCCGGATCACCATCGAGGAAATCCAGAAACGGGTGGCCGAGCATTTCAACATCCGCATGTCCGACATGCATTCCGCCCGCCGGGCCCGCGCCGTGGCCCGCCCGCGGCAGGTGGCCATGTATCTGGCCAAGCAACTGACCAGTCGGTCGCTGCCGGAAATCGGCCGGAAATTCGGCGGCCGTGACCACACCACGGTCATGCATGCCGTCCGCAAGATCGACGAGCTGCGCGAGCAGGATGTCTCCCTGTCGGAGGATATCGACCTGCTGCGCCGTATGCTGGAAGGCTGACCCGGAGCGGTGCCGCCCGGCACCGTTCCACAATAAAAAGCCCGGCGCTCGCGACCGGGCGCCCCCTTCCGACCGACCGCCTGTTCCCCTGCCTTTTCAGCGATTTTCAACGGATTACCAACGGATTTTCCGGGGAATTTCTGTAGATTTTCCGGCAATTTTTCGCGGCACCCCGCAAGGCGAGAATATCGACGGCCAAACCCATCAAAACAGTTGGGATGCGGGGTATGTTCTGGTATAGTCTTTGACTGGATTGATATTCCAACGGGGAGGTTTGGGGAAACCTTGATTCAGGATGCTGAATCAAGCCGTTATCAACCATCCTGACCGGACTGTCGATATAAAGAGTTGAAGTGGAACACCATTGTCAGGCAAGATGCTGTTTCACACTTAAGTTATGTCTGAAAGCTTAGTTGAGCCAATGAAACTGACAATCGAACGCACCGCATTGCTTTCCTCCCTGAACCACGTTCAAAGCGTGGTCGAGCGCAGGAACACAATCCCGATCCTGTCCAACATCCTCATGATTGCGGATGGCGACACACTTGGCTTGACTGCAACTGACCTGGACCTGGCCATCAATGAAAAAGTGGCGGCGGATGTCCAGACACCGGGCGCCATCACGGCACCGGCCCATCTTCTTTACGATATCGTCCGCAAGCTGCCGGAAGGCTCGCAGGTCGAACTCGACTACCAGAGCAGCGACGGACGCCTTTCCGTCCGCGCCGGTCGGTCCCAGTTTGCCCTGTCCTGCCTGCCGAAAGACGACTTCCCGATCATGGAAACCGGCGAGCTGCCCCACAATTTCGTTTTGACAGCAGCCGAATTGAAGCGCCTGATCGACAAGACACGCTTTGCCATTTCCACCGAGGAAACCCGGTTCTACCTGAACGGGATCTACCTACACGCTGTTGAGGCCGATGGCATTCCGGTCCTGCGCGCCGTAGCAACAGACGGTCACCGTCTTGCCCGCGTTGAAACACCGGTTCCGGCCAATGCCGAAAACATGCCCGGCGTCATCATTCCGCGAAAAGCCGTCAACGAGGTGCGCAAGCTGATCGACGACACGGCGGACGACATTTCCATTTCCCTGTCCGAGAACAAGGTCTGTTTCTCGTTTGACGGGACCCTGCTGACCTCCAAGCTGATCGACGGTAACTTCCCCGATTACGAACGGGTCATTCCGGCCGGCAACGACAAGATCCTGGAACTGGATGGCAAGACATTCGCGCAGGCCGTTGACCGTGTTTCCACGGTTTCCACGGAAAAATCCCGCGCCATCAAGCTGAGCCTGTCCGAAGACACGGTAACCCTGTCCGCCACCGGCGCCGAAAGTGGCAGCGCCACCGAGGAACTGGCGGCTCACTACACATCCGACGCCATGGAAATCGGCTTCAACTCCAAATATCTTCTGGATATTACCGGTCAGATCGAAGGCGAAAACGCCCATTTCGTTCTTGCCGACGCCCAGTCCCCGACAATCGTCAAGGACGGAACCGACAGCGGCGCCCTTTACGTGCTGATGCCCATGCGGGTCTGATGCCCGCGGGGAAGCCAGCTTCCCCGCACCGATACCCTTATAGGAGCCTTTCTTGATCCCAAACGCCCTCACGCGGTTGGTCTTGACGGACTTTCGGAACTACGCGTATCTGAAAATTGAAACAGACGAACGCCCCGTCGTCCTGACCGGCCCGAATGGCAGTGGAAAGACCAATCTTCTGGAAGCAATTTCCTTCCTGTCCCCCGGGCGGGGACTTCGCCGTGCGCGCCTTCGTGATCTGGGCCGGACGGACGGGGCGGGTGGCTGGGCGGTTTCTGCCCAAATCCTGTCGGAAGGGATCGCACAGACGGTGGGAACCGGACTGATCCTTGAAAACACGCCGGACGGGACGGCCACGGAACGGCGAACCGTTCGCATCGATGGCCAGACCAGTGCCGGGACCACGGCCCTGAACGGATTGATCAACATGGGGTGGCTGACACCGCAGATGGACCGCCTGTTTCAGGAAGGGGCATCCGGGCGGCGGCGGTTTCTGGACCGTCTGGCCTTCGGCTTTGATCCCGATCATGGGCGGCGCACCACCCAGTTCGAAAAACTGATGCGCGATCGCAACCGCCTGCTGAAACAGGGACGTTTCGACCCCCATTGGGTCGGCTCCCTTGAACATCTGATGGCTGAACAGGCGGTGGCCATTGCCGCGGCCCGCCTTGAAACCGTGGACCGGCTCAACCGGGCGCAGGAAACCGAGGATGTCTGCCACCCCGGTGCCTTCCCGAAAGCCCTGCTTTCCAGCAGCGGTGAACTGGAAGAGGCGGTTCGCAGCATGCCCGCCCTTGCCGCCGAGGATGCCTACCGGGAAATCCTGCTGCGGAACCGGCCCCTCGATGCAAAAGTCGGCAGCACAACGGTCGGTCCGCACCGCAGTGACATGGCGGTTTTACACCGGGAAAAGAACCAGAAAGCGGCGCTTTGCTCGACCGGTGAACAAAAAGCGCTTTTAATCTCAATAATCCTCAGTAATGCACGTCTACAGGCTGGATTACAGAGCAAAGCACCGGTATTATTGCTGGATGAAATTACAGCCCATCTTGACCAGACCAGACGTGCCGCGTTGTTTGATGAAATAACGCAAATGAAAACGCAGGCATGGATGACAGGCACGGATGTTTTGTTGTTCTCGGAGCTCGGAAATCGGGCACAGTTTTTGACAGTTAATTCCGGTCGGGTTGACCCGGCAGGAAGGCACTGAAAAGGAAGTTTCGTATGAGTGATACACAAGAGCAAGCGGTTGCCGAAGAGTATGGTGCGGATTCCATCAAGGTCCTGAAAGGCCTTGACGCCGTTCGGAAACGTCCCGGCATGTATATCGGCGATACCGATGATGGCTCCGGTCTGCATCACATGGTCTATGAGGTGGTGGATAACGCCATCGACGAGGCTCTGGCCGGCTATTGCGACCTTGTCTTTGTATCACTGAACGCTGACGGATCGGTCACGGTTCGCGACAACGGCCGGGGTATTCCCGTTGATATCCACGAGGAGGAGGGGGTCTCCGCCGCCGAGGTGATCATGACCCAGCTTCACGCCGGCGGCAAGTTCGACCAGAACTCCTACAAGGTGTCCGGTGGTCTGCATGGTGTGGGCGTTTCCGTGGTGAACGCCCTGTCGCACCGTCTGGACATGAAAATCTGGCGGAACGGCAAGGAACACCAAATCAGCTTCGCCCATGGTGAGGCCATTGACCGGCTGAAAGTGGCCGGGGATGCACCGCTGAAACCGGGAACAGACCAGCTTCTGACCGGAACGGAAGTCACTTTCAACCCGTCCAAGGAAACCTTCTCGGATGTGCGGTTTGACTTTGCCACGCTGGAACATCGCCTGCGCGAACTAGCCTTCCTCAACTCCGGTGTTCACATCCAGATCAACGATTTCCGCTCTGCCGAGCCGGTCACGTCCGATTTGCATTACGAAGGCGGGATTTCTGCCTTTGTCCGCTATCTGGACAAGTCCAAGACACCGCTGATCCCGAACACCATCGATTTCACCGGCGAAAAAGACGGTATTACGGTTGAAGTGTCGCTGGAATGGAATGACAGCTATCACGAAAATGTCCTGTGTTTCACCAACAACATCCCGCAGCGGGATGGCGGAACCCACCTTGCCGGTTTCCGTGCGGCCCTGACCCGGACAATCAACAAATATGCGATTTCCAGCGGTATTGCGAAAAAGGAAAAGGCCGCCATCACCGGTGATGATGCCCGTGAAGGCCTGACCTGCGTGGTTTCCGTCAAGGTTCCGGACCCGAAATTCTCCAGCCAGACCAAGGACAAACTGGTTTCCAGTGAAGTCCGACCGATCGTGGAAAGCTGCGTCAACGATGCCCTTGACCAGTGGTTTGAAGAGCATCCGAAAGACGCCCAGACCATTATTTCCAAGATTTTCGAGGCTGCCGCCGCCCGCGAAGCGGCCCGCAAGGCCCGCGAACTGACCCGCCGCAAGGGGGCGCTTGATATTTCCAGCCTACCCGGAAAACTGGCCGACTGCCAATCCAAGGACCCCACGGTTTCCGAACTGTTCCTGGTGGAGGGTGACAGTGCGGGCGGGTCTGCCAAACAGGGCCGTGACCGCCATAACCAGGCCGTTCTGCCCCTTCGTGGTAAGATCCTGAACGTGGAGCGGGCCCGGTTTGACCGGATGCTGTCCTCACAGGAAATCGGCACCATCATCACCGCCCTTGGCACCGGGATCGGGGCCGAGGAATTCAATATCGAGAAAGCCCGGTACCACAAAATCATCATCATGACCGACGCCGACGTGGACGGCTCTCACATCCGGACCCTGCTGCTGACCTTCTTCTATCGTCAGATGCCGGAACTGGTCGAAAAAGGCTATCTCTATATCGCTCAGCCGCCGCTCTACAAGGTGACCCGCGGGAAATCCTCGGTCTATCTGAAGGACGAGGCCGCGATGGAGGAATATCTCATTGATCAGGGCATCGAGAATGCGGTCCTGACACTGGCCGATGGGGAACAGCGTTCCGGTTCCGACCTCAGGGACCTGATCAACCATGCCCGCCGGTGCCGTGACCTGATCGACGCAATTGCCCGCCAACACGCCAAGCCGGTGGTTGAACAGGTGGCCATTGCCGGTGCCCTCAGCGATGACATCCTGAGCGATCCAGTGCGCGGACCGGAAGCCGCCGAGTTTGTGGCCAAGCGCCTTGATGCCATTTCATCGGAAACGGAACGGGGCTGGAGCGGCGAAATCCTTGAGGATTTCAGCATCCGCTTCGCCCGTGAGGTTCGCGGTGTTACCGAGGTCCAGCACATCGATTCCAACCTGATCCATTCCGCAGAAGCACGGGAACTCAGCACCATGCAGGAGGAACTGGGCCGCATCTACACCAAGCCAGCGACCTTCCTCTATAAGGAAAATGCAACCACCATCAATTCCCCGATCGCGCTTCTGGATGCGGTTCTTGCCATTGGCCGCAAGGGCCTCAGCATGCAGCGATATAAAGGTCTGGGCGAAATGAACCCGGAACAGCTTTGGGAAACCACACTGGATGCGTCCGCCCGGACCCTGCTTCAGGTCAAGGTCAACCACGGGGATGAGGCCGACGAGGTGTTCTCGACCCTGATGGGGGATGTGGTGGAACCCCGCCGTGACTTTATCCAGAAAAACGCCCTGAAGGTCCGGGTTCTGGATACCTGATCGACCCTTTTGAAAAAATGACATTTAAAAACAGCAGGCCCCGGTGCCTGCTGTTTTTGTTTCCTGCCATAAAAACTGCACAATTTCTTCTTTAAACCCTGATAACTTCTGTTTAACCTTATCTTTATAAAATATTCCCATTGAGCGGCGGGAAAGGTTCGCAATCCCGGCGGTCAGGTTAAAACAGATTTTTATCGAGTGGTTTAGGTTTACAACCCGACTGGTTGTGTATTTTGTTACAGGAATTCTCAGAATGAAGAGATTTGCACCCCTTGGACTGGCTATCGCATCTGCCCTTGTCTCCACCTCCGTTCTGGCGGCAAGCTCCGCCTCCCTTGAACTTCGTGAAGACGCCGAATACATGATGCGGAAACTGGCAGAAGACATCCATGCCCAGCGCCTGACCACCCGGGTCATCGATGAAACCCGTGACAAAAGCATCAAGGTCGAAGGCTATGCCCTTGAATTCAAGCCGGCCGCCGTGAACAGCCAGACCGGGGAAAACCTGTCCTGCGCGGTGGTCACCATGCAGTCCGTCATTCGCCCCAAGGGGGAACGCCCGGAAAAGCTGAAACGGACAGCGGAAATCTGCTCTGATGTGAAAAGCGGGCAGATCACACATTACGTGGATTGACTTTCCCCTGAACCTTTCCAAATTTCTGCCTTAAAATCGCACCAGTTTCGGGTACACTCGAAGCTGGTATTTTTTAGGTAGCAGGCTTCCAGTTTTATATGAAAAACCCGTCGGACAAAGGTAAACGCAGCAGTTCCCCGTCAGGAAAGAACTCCCGTTACAAGCAGCGCCCCCCGGCAAAACGGCCTGCCAGTAAAAAAGCCGCTGCCAAACCCACTTCGCCCAAGCGTCCGGCCCGCTCTGCGGCGGCACCCCGTCGCCGGAAGACGGCCCACAGCGGAGCAGGAACCCCTTCACGGGGATGGTTGCGGCCGCTGATCAACTGGGGCGGCACCCTTGTTCTCTGGGGGGTGCTGATCTCTGGGGTGATCCTTGGATATTTCGCCTATACCCTGCCGGATATTTCCGGCATCAATGTGATTGAAAAGCGGCCATCGCTGGTCTTCCAGACGGAAAAAGGCGTTCGCTTTGCCACTTATGGCGACCTTTATGGCAACATGCTCCGGCCCGATGAAATCCCGGAAAACATGAAAAACGCGGTCATGGCCGTGGAAGACAGCCATTTTTACGACCATTTCGGGGTCAATCCGTTCAGCCTTGTCCGCGCCATGTGGCGAAATTATCAGGCGGGCAGGGTAGTTGAAGGGGGCAGCACCATCACCCAGCAGCTGGCCAAGAACCTGTTCCTCAACCCGGACCGGACCCTGCAACGGAAAATCCGCGAGGTTCTGCTCGCCTTCTGGCTGGAAGCCAACTATTCCAAGGATGAAATTCTCGCCCTCTATCTGAACCGGATGTATTTCGGCTCCGGGACCTACGGGATTGATGCCGCTGCCCGGAAGTATTTCTCGAAACCCGCCCGCGACCTGACCATCGCCGAGGCAGCCATGCTGGCCGGCCTGTTGAAGGCGCCGACCTATTACGCCCCCACCGCCAATCTGGATCGGGCCCAGCAACGCTCAACCGTTGTCATCCGCCGCATGGAAGCAGAGGAATTCATCACCCCGGCAACGGCCAACGCCCTGGTCAAGGCCCCGGCCACCCTTCGCAATGCGGGCAGCAACTTCCGCAATGTGCGGTATTTTTCAGACTGGGTGGTCAGCGAGGTTCGCTCCTATATCGGGCGGACGGAAGAAGACCTGATTGTCCGCACCACCCTTGATCTGGACCTGCAGACAAATGCGGAACAGTCGCTGGAAAGCCAACTGAAAACCAACAGCAAGAAATATAACGTCTCGCAGGCGGCCCTGATCACCATGACCCCCACAGGGGCGGTCAAGGCCATGGTGGGCGGCAGGAACTATGCCCGTTCGTCGTTCAACCGGGCTGTCTCCGCCCAGCGGCAACCGGGTTCCGTCTTCAAGACAGTTGTCTATACGGCTGGCTTTGAAAAGGGCCGCGCCCCCGATGATGTCTATATGGACGGACCTGTGAATATTGGTGGCTGGAAGCCCCATAACTACAGCCGCCGCTATGACGGGGCCATGAGTCTGCGCGAGGCCTATTCCCGGTCCATCAACACCATCGCCGTCAAACTGACCGAGGATATCGGGCGGGGCGCCGTTGCCAGTACGGCCCGGAAAATGGGCCTGACCGGCAAGATCCCGACCCACCCGTCCATTTCCCTTGGCACCAACGAGGTTTCCCTTGTGGAAATGACCTCGGCCTATGCGGTGATTGCCAATGGCGGGTATGGCGTTCTGCCCTACGGCGTTCTGGAAATCAAAACCGCCTCCGGGAAGGTGCTGTACCAGCGGCATGGCTCCGGTCTTGGCCGTCAGCTTAGCGCCCGGACCGTCAACCACATGCGCAGCATCATGACCACCGCCATCCAGAGCGGGACCGGCCGCAACGCCAATCCGGGCTTCCCGGCGGCTGGCAAGACCGGCACCACACAGGACTACCGCGATGCGTGGTTTATCGGCTTTACCCCGTCACTGGTGACCGGTGTCTGGTTCGGCAATGACGACGGGTCGGCCACCAAGAAGGTCACCGGCAGCAACCTGCCGGCACTGGCATGGCGGGATTTCATGAAAGCCTCTACCGGGGCAAGCGACCGGATTGCCTTTGCCCGCGAGAAAGAACCCCTTTCCGACAGCAGCATCTGGCAGAAGATCATCCAGACCTTCGGCAGCAGCAGCACCCCCGCCCGGTCAGGAAGCGGGACGAGCAACCCCGTCCCCGGTGTTCCTGAATACCCGACCGGGGCCACCGACCGGCCCTAAACCCGTCAGCTTGTGAAAAGACTGCCGGCGGCGCGCTCCAGGATAAAGTCCACAGGCGCCCCGTCGGGCAGGGTCCCGTACGCCAGACCGCCATGGGGCCCCAACCGGGTGGCAGCAAAGGTGTCCGACACCTCATTCGGGGCATGGCGGATCAGGATATTGGCCTGCAACAGCTTGGCCATCTGTTCGGTGAACCAGCGGGCCCGGCTTTCGGAAACGGCGCCCGTGGCGAGGCTGTCGCGAACTTCCTTGAACGCCGCATCATAATGGGGGTTGGCGCCTGACGCCTCTTTCAGTTCCGCGACCAGCGCCTCAACGCTTTCCGGCTCCCGCCCCATGGCCCTCAGCACGTCAAGGCACATCACGTTGCCCGATCCCTCCCAGATGGAGTTCACCGGGCTTTCCCGGTACATGCGTCCCAGAATATTTTCCTCCACATATCCGGACCCGCCGTGACATTCCATCGCCTCATACACAAAATTGGGGGTGCGCTTGCAGACCCAATATTTGCCAATGGCTGTCCCGATCCGTTTATACCCCTGTTCAAGCGGGCTTTTTTCCGCCCGATCAAAGGCCCCGGCGACGCGCATCATCAACTGGCTGGCCGCCTCGCTTTCCAGCGCCATGTCGGCAAGAAGGGTCCGCATCAGCGGCTGGTCGATCAGCCGTTTCTGGAAAACCCGGCGATTGTTGGCATGATACAAAGCCTGCACCAACCCGGTCCGCATCAGCGCCGCCGATCCCATGATACAGAACAGGCGGGTATGCTGGACCATTTCAATAATTGTCGGCACGCCGCGCCCTTCCGGCCCCACCATAACCGCATAGGTATCAATGAATTCCATCTCGCTGGATGCGTTGGAACGGTTCCCCACCTTGTCTTTCAGACGCTGGATAAACAGGTTGTTGCGGCTGCCATCCGGCTTCCAGCGGGGCAGGAAGAAACAGGTCAGGCCGTTCTCCGTATAGGCAAGGGTCAGGAACGCATCGGACATGGGGGCAGAGCAGAACCACTTGTGACCGTTTAGCAGGTAAGCCTTGCCCGGACCGGTTTCCGCCCCGACAGGTGTGGCCTTTGTACTGTTGGCGCGAACGTCCGATCCCCCCTGTTTCTCGGTCATGAACATGCCCATGGTCATGCCGGTTTTCTCACTCCACGGGATCGACCGGCGATCATACTCATCAGACAGCAGTGCATCCTTCAGGGACGCAAAAATATCCGCCTGCGCCGTCAGGGCCGGATAAACCGCATAGGTCATGGCCATGGGGCAACTGACGCCGCCTTCGGTCTGGTTAAACAGATAGGCCAGCACCATCTGGGCCGCATGGGCACCGTCCTTGCCGTCATGGGCCCACGCAAAATTATGTACCCGTCCCTTCATGGCAATGCCCATCAGGTCATGATAGGCGGGGTGGAATTCCACCTCGTTGATGCGGCGGCCATAGGGGTCAAACGGGCGGATTTCTGGGCTGTGCTTATCCGCCTGCCGGGCCAGATCGCGGCTTTCCGCCCGGCCCATGACGGCCCCGAAACCGGTCATTTCCGGCTCCGCCCAGGTGGCATTTTCCCGCTGAACGGCCTCCTGCAACGCCACATCAATGGCATACAGGTTGATATCGCCCATGGCAGCGGGCTGGTTTTCCACCTCGTGGGTGGGAAGATGGGACATGGGGGCACGAATGGACATGACTTTCCTCACGCTGATACATATCTGTTTTTTCTTGTTAAACAGATGGTGCCCCATTCCAGACAGGCAAACAAGATTGACGCAGCGTCAAGGAGATCGCTTTTTCAGGCTATCCTGAAATGCCGTCTCAAGGGTCGCGGCGGAAAACCGTCAGATGGAAAAACACGATGGTTGCCCCGCCCACCAGGAAGATGATCCAGGCCATGGGCATCTGGGTGCCATTGAACAGCAAGGCAAGCAGCATCCCGACCAGTCCGGAAAATCCCAGACTGAGAAATCCGGCAAGGGCTGCCGCCGATCCGGCCATCTTGGGAAAGGGAGACATGGCGCCGGCCTGGGACTGGGGCATGACAATGCCAACCCCCATATTATAGAGAAGCATCGGCAGCGCCGCCGCCAACGCATGACGGATATCGGCAAAGGCCAGCAGCAGAAGCAGTGCCCCGCCCAGAAAACAGAAGGAAACGCCCACCTGCAAGGATCGTTTTAACCCTGCCTGCCGGGTCAGGATCGGGCCAAGAACGGTCCCTGTAATGAACCCAAGCACCACCAGACCGAAATAATAGCCGAATTGCTCCGCTGGCAGGCCAAACACATCAATCAGCACAAAGGACGAGTTGGAGATATAGGCAAAGAAGCCGGAAAAGCACAGGGCCACCACCCCGGCATAGGCCTGAAACTCGGGATGGCGGATCAGGAAGCCGTAATTCTGGAAAACCCGCCCCAGCCCCAAAGGCTGACGGTTTTCCCGCGGGCTGGTTTCCTCTACCCCGAAGACAACCACCACTGTCAGAATAACCCCGTACAGGGCCAAAACCATGAAAATACCGGGCCATTTCCAGAAAACCGCGATATACCCGCCAATAACCGGGGCAATGGCCGGGGCCAACCCCATGATGGTCCCCATGCGGGACAATTCCCGGGCGGCGTCCTGACGTTCAAACAGGTCCCGGACCATGGCCCGCGGGATCACCACCCCCGTACAAACACCGACCGACTGCAGGAACCGCCAGACAACAAGCTGCTCGATCGAGGTGGCAACCGTACAGGCCAGACTGGACAGGATAAAGATCAGCAGGCCCGCAATCAGGACCGGCTTGCGGCCAAACCGATCGGTGAGGGGGCCGACAACAAGCTGGAATGTGGCCAAACCCGCAATAAACACACTGAGGGTTAGTTGAACTTCAAAAACACTGGCCGAAAAATCTTTTTCAAGGGTCGGCAGGGAGGGAAGATACATATCCGTTGCCAACGGCCCCAGAGCCACGGCGGCAGCCAGAAACATGGTAAAAGAAACTGTACCGGGTACCAGTAATTTCATAGGCTTTCAGATAGTGTCCCTGCTTTCTGTCCCTGTCATGACGGAAGCCGGTTACCCACCATAGCGGTGCACACCCGCCCCGTTCTCCCGTAGCCACCGGCGTTCCTGCCGGCTGTCCCCAAACAGCAAGGTAACCGTATCCCAGAATTCCTGCGAATGGTTCATATGCCGAAGATGGGCAACTTCATGAGCTATAACATAATGACAGACATTTTCCGGCATGAATATCAACCGCCACGAAAAATTAAGCCGTCTGGCAGACGAACAACTTCCCCATCGGGACGTCTGGTCCCGAACCGAAATCCCGGCAATCCGCACCTCCAAGCGATCTGCATAACGCTGCGCCTGGTCTGTGATATGGTTCCGAATTTCCTTTTTCATCCAATCGGTTACCCGGCGCGGCAGATGGGAACTCTCCCCCGCTACATAAAGACATCCCGCCTCGCGCCAGACAAAGCCGCGCTGTTCCGGCACATGCCGGATCACGTGGTCCACGCCAAAAAGGGGAACAAGGGCACCGTCGGCAAAAACAACCGGAGTGGGCAGGGCGGCGGCTGTCTCGGCGATCCAATCCCGCTGTTCCTGAAGGAAGGCATATCCGGTCTTCAGGGGAACCGACCGGGGCAAAACCAGAACAATGCCCTGTGCGGCCCCGACCTTGATCTTCATTTTCCGGGCGCGGCTGGATCGCTGTACCGTCACAGGCACTTCCCGTCCCGCCACCCGGATCATGGGGACTGTCTCCGGCGGGGCCGGGCGCAGCGGCTTACCGATCCGCCTTTTCAACAGGTTTGAAAGCGGATTTCCGGTCAGGGAATATCCTCCTCCGGCCAGTCGGTGATATGATCTTCCAGATCGCCGGCCACCCGTTCCGATATGGACCGCCCGCGAACGGACATCCCGGCGGTGTGAACTGTTTCCGGATCACCGGATATCAGGGGATGCCACCAGGCCAGCGTTTTCCCCTCTGCCAACCGGCGATAGGCGCAGGTTTTCGGCATCCAGCCAAATTCGGTAATATTGGCGGCGGTCATGGTGACGCAATCGGGCACCAACAGGGACCGCTTGGCATAGTTTTTACACTGGCAGGTTCCAAGATCAAGCTGGCGGCACGCTACATTGGTATAGGCCAGTTCCAGCGTATCCTCATCTTCCAGCTTGAGAAGGCAGCATTTACCGCAACCATCGCACAGGGATTCCCACTGTTCCGCCGTCATGTCGGCAAGGGAAGTGGTCTCCCAGAAAGGCTTATCCGTCACATCAATTTCCGTAGCAGTCAAAGTCAGGCTGAGGCCATCTTATCATGCTTGCGAATGAATTTGGCAATACGCGGCGCGATCTCGCGGGTGAATTTCGATCCGTTGAAGACGCCGTAATGACCAACGCCCTTTTGTTCGTAATGTTCGCGCTTGGCCTTTGGCAGGTTGGTGCAGATATCATGGGCGGCGACGGTCTGGCCAATCCCGGAAATGTCATCCAACTCGCCCTCGATGGTCATCAGCGCCGTGTTGCGAATGGCAGTGGTATCCACCAGCCGGTCGCCGCGATACATCATTTCACCCTTGGCAAGGCTTTGTTTCTGGAACACGGTTTCAATGGTCTGCAGGTAATATTCGGCGCTCAGATCCATAACCGCATTATATTCCGCATAAAACTTCCGGTGTTTATCGGCGCTGTCGCCATCGCCTTCCACCAGATGTTCGAACTGTTTCAGGTGGGCTTCCATATGGCGGTCCAAATTCATGGACACAAAGCCCCCCAATTGCAGAAAGCCGGGGTACACCCGCCGAAATACACCGGGATATCCCATCGGCACATGATGAATGACGGTTCTTTCAAACCAGTCGAGGGAATGATCCATGGCCAGCTTGCAGGGCACGGTCGGATGACGGCGGGTATCAATGGGGCTGCCCATCAGGGTGACGGTCAGGGGGGTATCGGGATCGTTATCCTCTGCCATCAGGGCCAGCGCCGCAAGAACCGGTACACCGGGCTGACAAACCGCCATCACATGGGTGTCCGGGCCCAGAACCCGCAGGAATTCGCGCACATAATCGATATAGTCATCCAGATCGAAGGCCCCTTCATAAAGGGGCACCGCTGACGCGTCCCGCCAGTCCGTGATATAAACATCATGGTCCGGCAGCATGGTTTCCACCGTTCCCCGCAGCAAGGTGGCAAAATGACCGGACATGGGGGCGACCATCAGGACTTTCGGATCGTTGCGGTCCGTTTCCCGGCGGAAATGCTTCAACTGGCCGAATGGTAGCCGGTGGATAATCTGCTCGGCGACCGGGACAGATTTACCGTCCACCACAGTCTCGTGAATGCCGAAGGCCGGTTTTCCGTGATACTGGGTGCTTTCCGAAAACAGCTCATACGCCGCGGCCAATGTGCGGGCCTGCGGGGTTTTGGACAGGGGATTAAAGGGACTGCGCAGGGCTTGTGACTGAAGCTGCGCGGCCATGCGAACCGGGGACAGGGCGAGCTTCTGAAGCTCATTGAACTGGTAAAGCATGGATCTGGTACTCCTGATACATCGGAAGCGCCGCACGGGATATCAGAGGGTTTCCGGGCACTTCAAGATTTCGCTGCATCGCAGCATAACACAGATTTTGGTAAATTTATCTAGCATTATTTGCCTACAAATATTAACACCTGTTAGAATCCTCACTACCATAACGAGATAAGGATCAGGAAATGGGACTTAACCCACGGATATTATGTGTGTTTTTTCTGATGCTTTTGCCGCATACAGCAACAGCCAACTCCCTGTTTGGAGAGCATGAACTTTTCGCCGCCGCGACCAGAGGCGACGTCAGCACCATCGAACAGGCGCTGTTGAACGGTGAAAATGTCAATATCAGGAACAACAAGCGTGTCCCGCTGATCAATCACGCCGCCACGGTCGGCTCGTTGGCGGCGGTCGAAGCGTTGCTGAAATTCGGGGCCAAGGTGGATTTGGCAGACCGATACGGCAATACCGCCCTGATCCAGGCAGCTGCCCTTGGCAATCTGGATATCGTCAAACGCCTTATCGAGGCGGATGCCGATGTGAATGCGGAAACATCCCAAGGGGAAACCGCCCTCATGAAATCAGCCAGAAACGGTCATCTGGACGTGGTCAAGATCCTGCTCCAGAACAATGCCGATGTGATGCTGACGGACTTTACCGGCCGCTCGGCCCTTGATCGGGCAAGCGAGAACCGGCATCACAAAATCGTCCGATTGCTGGAAACCCAGCAGCGATAGGATCGCGATAAGCGATAAACGCTCCCTTGATGGGTCAGGGGGCCTCTGCCGCCTTGAGGGAGGCTTTCAGCGGACCGGCCTGCGCCTTGTCCACTTTGCGCTCGATCACCACGTCATGGGCGGTTACAGGCTGTCCGTAATAGGCGTTTAGCCAGTCTTCCTTCGCATCAAGGACCGACCCTTCCACAGACGCGCCGATAAACAGGCCCGCAGTCTTGGCGAAGGAAAATACATCCACATCCATGTTGGTGGTTGAGGATGCGCCCACATTCTTGCCCATTGGCCCGACAGCGGCACTGAGATCCCCGCCCAGCTTGACCTGGTTCTTGATGATGGCCTCAAGCCCCTTGTCGGTCATGATAACCAGCACAAGTTCCTTGGCCTCGGCCCCGATCTGCAGGCCCAGACTGGCCTGTCCCATGGTGTAGAAGGCCGGGGCGCTCCAGTTTCCGGCGCCATCCCGGCCAAGAAGAACCCCCGTGCCGCCCGCGCCGCCAATGATGAACCCGGCTTTCAGGACCTGCGGAAACACCACAATCCCCTTCGAGACAGCCAACAGTTTCCGGAATTGCGCCATATCCGACTGGGCAGCAAGGGCATCCACCGTCATCTTGGCCTTTTCGACCAGTTGTTCCTGCTCGCTGGCGGCGGCGGAAAGCCCCGGTGACATCAGCAGCAAAGCGCCTGCCAGAACGGATGTCATCATGGAACGGCGTGTATACGAGATTTTCTTGAACATGCATCCCCCGATCGGACTGGAAGGGCCGGGTTGACCCAGTTATTCAGTTTATCTTAATGAAACGGGATTGCCTAGTATCCGCAAGAGGCCTTGACAGTCTGCAATACAATTTTTCCCGCCCCGGAAAATCATGATTTCCCGCATGATTTCCGGTTGGATTATTTAAAAGACCGCATAAATGTGACATTAGTAAGTTCATGATATCCTTGGACTCCGCACAAGACCAACGGGAGGCCCGTGTGAACAGTTTCGACAAGATCCAGAAAAACCCTGCAACCGAGGACCGGGGCACCCCCCACCATGCGGGGAAACGGTTCCGAAACCTGCCGAACGGGACATTAAGAAAACCCCGGCGCCGAACCTATATGTCCTTCATCCTGAGAATGATGCGATACGGCCGGGAAAAGGTGACCATTCCCGACGGGCATGTGATCCCGCAGGCCGACGCCGCCCGCCAGATGCAGTCCCTGCTGTCTACAGATACGGATTTCATGACCTGGCTGGGACAGGCCTGTTTCCTGATCCGCATTGACGGAAAGATCATCCTGACCGACCCGTATCTGTCCAGCCATGCCTCGCCGACCCGCATGGCCGGGCCGAAACGCTTTGTCGAACCGGGCCTGCATCTGAATGACCTGCCCGAGATTGACTATATGGTCCTGTCCCATAATCACTATGACCATCTGGACACCCGCACGGTCCGGCAATTGCGCGACCGTCACAGCGACATGACCATTGTGGTGCCCTTGCGTCTTGGCCGGTTCTTTCACCGACGCGGTTTTTCAAACGTGATCGAGATGGACTGGTGGGACAGCCACGATACCGGCCCCTTCCGGATTCATGCCCTGCCCTCCCAGCATTGGTCGAAACGCACCCCGTTTGACCGCAATCGCAGCCTGTGGGCCTCCTTTTCCTTTGAAGGACAGCGCAACAAGATCTTTTTCAGCGGCGATACGGGATACGCCCCCCTGTTCAAGGATATTGGCCGGGACTATGGCCCGTTCGATTACAGCCTTGTGGGCATCGGGGCCTATGAACCCCGGGAAATCATGAAGGCCCACCATACCAACCCGGAAGAAGCCGTGCTGATCGGCAATGATGTGCAAAGCCGCAATATCGTGGCCATGCACTGGGGAACGGTGCGGCTGACCGATGAGCCTTTGTTCGAACCGCCCGGCCGCTTCTTGCAGGCCAGCCGTGAAGCAGGATATGATGATCACCAATCCTGGGTAATGAGTATCGGGGAAAGCCGCGCACTGGACTGATCCGCGCCCGTCTTTCCGTCCGGGCATGACAAACGAGGTCCGAGCGCGACATGACCACTGCTGATCTTTCCGCCAAGAAACCAGACACCGAACTGCTAACCGCCTCGCAAGGGGTGCGTATCCAGTCGCTTGTCTTTATCCGCTGGCTGGCGGTTCTGGGACAGGCCTTCGCCATCTTTCTGGTGCAGTGGGGCATGCATTACGACATCCCCCTGATCCCCGCCTTCCTTCTGGTCGGGGCCAGTGCCGTGGTCAATATTCTGGTCACCCTCAGTTACAAGAGCACCGCCCGCTTGTCGGACGGCGGGGCCATTCTCTATCTGGTGTATGATGCCCTGCAACTGTCCGGTCTTCTGTATCTGACCGGCGGGCTGACCAACCCGTTCGCCATTCTGTTTCTGGTGCCGGTCACCATTTCGGCCACCAACCTGTCGCTTCGGGGCACCATCTTTCTTGGGGTGACCACGCTGGTCTGCATCAGTTTTCTGGCAGTTTATCACGAGCCCCTGCCGCTGCAGGGAACAGAGCTCAAGCTGACCAACACCTATATTCTGGCCACGTGGTCGGCACTGGTTCTTGGCACCATCTTCCTGTCCGGGTATGCGTGGCGCATCTCGTCCGATGGCCGGGCCATGAACGACGCCCTGACCGCCGCCCGGCTGGCGCTGGCGCGGGAGCAGCAACTTTCGGCCGTGGGCGGGATCGCCGCCGCCGCCGCCCATGAGCTTGGCACCCCCCTCAACACCATTTTGCTGGTTTCCAAGGAATTGTCCCGCGAATTGCCGGAAGGCAGCGAATTTGCCGAGGACGCTCACCTGCTGCACAATCAGGCGAAAAAATGCGCCGAGGTGCTGGAGCAGCTTTCCAAGGGGCCGTCCTCAAACCGGTTCCTGCAGCGGGATGCCCATCACAACTATCTGCCCTTTCAAAGCCTGATGTCGCTTGTTGTGGATAAAAACACCGATATGGACACCGGCATCGAGGTCGTCATCGAGACAAACGGCGATCTGGACAACCAGCCGAAACTCTATGCCACGCCGGAAATTCTCTACAGCCTTGGGAACCTTGTCAGCAATGCCGCCGAATTTGCCCGCAAGAAAGTAACCCTGTCCCTGTATTGGGACCTCAAGGCCGTTCGGGCCACCATTCAGGACGATGGTCCCGGCTTCAGCGAGGAAATCCTCGCCCGGTTGGGGGAGCCTTATACCTCCAGCCGGGCAGGGCGGGGCGGCATGGGTCTCGGGGTTTTCATCTCCGAGATGCTGATCCGCCATTCCGGCGGTAATATCCGCTTTGGCAATGCAAAGGAAGGGGGCGCCCGGGTCACGATCGAATGGTCTCGCGGGCGACTTGAAAAAGAAAATCCCTATGGATAACCTTCTTGCCGCTGCCATCTTGTGCTAGTCTGTCTGCTGATGGGACACACATCAGAAGTTGAAAGGAACCCGGTTCAGTATGGAAGATAAACGACTTCTAATTGTTGATGATGATGAAATTTTCCTGAACCGTCTTGGCCGGTCCATGGAACGCAAGGGTTTCCTGACAACGCTGGCCGGCAGTGTCCGGGAAGGCATCGAGAAAGCCCAGTCCGCCAATGCGGATTATGCGGTGGTGGACCTGCGTCTTGAAGATGGCAGCGGCCTTGATGTGGTCGAGGCGGTGCGCAAATATTCCCCCGACGCCCGGATTGTCATGCTGACCGGATACGGCAATATCGCCTCCGCCGTGGCGGCGGTGAAGGCCGGTGCCGTTGACTATCTGGCCAAGCCCGCCGATGTGGATGACATCATCAATGCCCTCAATGCCACCGGCAACGAGAAACCCGCGCCGCCTGAAAATCCCATGTCCGCCGACCGGGTCCGCTGGGAACATATCCAGCGTGTTTATGAGCTTTGCAATCACAATATGTCCGAAACCGCCCGCCGCCTGAACATGCACCGCCGGACGCTGCAACGGATCATGGCAAAACGGTCGCCGCAATAATCCATGATGAACACCACCCACATATGCCGGGTCGGCGATGCCGTCGCCGAATTGTCCCGGTTGCCGGAAAACAGCGTTGACCTGATTGTTGCCGACCCGCCCTATAACCTTGGGAAAAACTATGGCAACAATATCGACCTGAAAGACCGTCAGGAATATCAGGAATTTTCTCGCAACTGGCTGCAACAGGCCCACCGGGCCCTGAAACCCGGCGGGTCCCTTTATTGTTTCATGGGGGTCAAGTTCATTGCCCGGCTGTATATCCTGCTGGAAGAGGAACTGGCCATGACCCCGCAAGGCTGGATCACCTGGCATTACACCCAGGGCATGGGCCGAAAACGCGGATTTTCGCCCCGTCATGAGGATATCCTGTGGTTTTCAAAAGGCCCTGACGCCACCTTCAATCTGGATGATGTCCGGGTGCCACAAAAATACTTCCGGAAGCGGAACAATATGGCCGGGGCCAATCCGGGGGATGTCTGGCAATTCAGCCATGTGCATTATTGTGCCGCCGAACGCCAGCCCCACCCGACCCAGAAGCCCGAGGCCCTGATCGAACGGATCATCGCCGCCTCGTCCGATCCCGGTGATCTGGTGGTTGATCCCTTTGTCGGCAGCGGCACCACGGCCCGGGTCGCCCGTATTCTGGGGCGTAACTCGACCAGCTTTGACATCAACCCCGATTATGTGGCCATGACGGAACAACGGCTGGCCGCGCCGTTTGACGGCTTTGACAGCATCGATCCCCGCAAGGAAAGGGCGCCGAAGGACCTTCCCGCATCGGAGCGGGTTCCCGATCCGGCGGAATAACAGGCGGACGGAAAAGTTTGGGTTGATTTGCATGTAAGTAAATACTCATAATCCGAACACACACTCTGTTCGACTGGGGGGAGGTCAGGAGAGACAATGCGGGTTCTGTTTCTGCACAACAATTTTCCGGCACAATACCGGCATGTGGCCCGCAAACTGGGTGAAGAGAAGGAAAATCAGGTCATATTCGCGTCCCACCGGGCGGCCGAGAAAATCCCCGGTGTGGTCAATGTGCTGTACAAGCCCCACCGGGAAGGGTCCGAGAAAACCCATCACTATCTTCGCAGTACGGAAAGCGCCGTTATCAACGGCCAATCCCTGTTCAAGCTGTGTATTGACCTCAAGAAAAAGGGGTTTTCCCCGGATATCATCTGCGCCCATTCGGGATGGGGGCCGGCCCTCTATGTGAAAGAGGTCTTTCCCCATGCCCGGCTGCTCTGTTATTTCGAATGGTATTACCACGCCTTTGGATCGGATGCGGATTTCCTGCAGGATTCCAACATCGGCTATGATGACGCGGGGCGCATCCGAACCAAGAACATGCCCCTGTTGATGGATCTGGCCCATTGCGACTGGGGGCAGGTGCCCACACAGTTTCAGGCCGCGCAAATCCCGAAGGTTTTTCATTCCAAGCTGTCGGTCCTGCATGACGGGGTGGACACGGATTTCTTCAAACCGGACCCGGACGCCCCGAAAAAGTTCGGCGCCCTTGATCTTAGCCATGCGGATGAAATCCTGACCTATGCCACCCGCGGCATGGAGCCCTATCGCGGGTTTCCCGAATTCATGCGGGCGGCGGCACTGCTGCTGAAGGAACGGCCCAACCTGCATGTGGTGGTGGTTGGGCAGGACCGGGTGGCCTATGGCAAGAAGCGCCCGGATGGCAAGGGCTGGGGCGAGGCCATGGTCGAAGAACTGAAGCCGGACAGGGACCGCCTTCATTTTACCGGGCTGCTGCCCTATGCCGATTATGTGAAGGTGCTTCAGGCCTCCACCGTGCAGGCCTACCTGACCGTGCCGTTTGTCCTGTCATGGTCGCTGATTGAAAGCCTGTCCTCAGGGGCGCTTGTGGTGGCATCGGATACGGCCCCTGTGCGCGAGGTCATTCGCGATGGGGAAAACGGCTTCCTCAGCGACTTTTTCGATCACGAGGCACTGGCCCGCCGCATTGCCTTTGTGCTGGACAATCACAAGGACCTCCAATCCGTTCGCGAGGCGGCGCGAAACACGGTTCTGGAAACCTATTCCCACCAGAAACTGTTGCCGCGTCAACTTCAGCTTATCCGGGATGTGGCTGCCGGAACCCTTCCCCCGACCGAGGGCAGCATGGAATAATTCGGGCAGGCCCAGAATAAAGTCGGCATTTACAGACGGTTCCGGTCTATACTATTACCCATTGGAACAACCTTAATCATCAGTGGACCGTTTGGTGGAACCTTTAACCTATTTTCAGGAAGAACTGGAAGATCACGCGCGGGTTTTGGCCGCAACACAAGCCGCCCTTGCCGCCCCGTTTGAAGCCCTGCTGGATGCTTGGGTCACATCGGTCCGACAAGGCGGGAAAATCCTGTTTTTCGGAAACGGGGGCAGCGCCGCCGATGCCCAGCATCTTGCCGCCGAACTGGTTGTCCGCTTTATCAAGGATCGCGCCCCCATTGCCGCCCTTGCCCTGAATACGGATACATCGGCCCTGACCGCCGGGGCCAACGACCTTGGATATGACGCTGTTTTTGCCCGCCAGATCGAGGCGCTGGGGCGTCCCGGCGACGTGGCCGTGGGGATTTCCACCTCCGGGACCAGTCCCAATGTGGTCGCCGGCCTGAAAATGGCCCGTGAAAAAGGACTGGTAACAGCCGCCCTGACCGGACGGGACGGGGGCATCATGCCGGATCTGGCCGATCATGTTCTGACCATCCCCTCAGACAGTACCCGCCGGATACAGGAAATGCATATCACCCTTGGTCATATGCTGTGCGGCGCCCTTGAAATAAAACTGAAACTGGTGTGACCTGATGGAATTGGCCGGTACCCTCGTTCCCCTGATTGATCGCTTCAAATCCATTCATGTGCTGTGTCTTGGCGATGTGATGCTGGACCGTTTCACCTATGGCAGTGCCGCCCGCATTTCGCCGGAAGCCCCCATCCCGGTGCTGGGGATCAGCCACCGGCAATCCATGCTGGGCGGGGCCGGAAACGTGGTCCGAAATGTTCTTTCGCTGGGCGGAACAGCCACCCTTGTGGGCGTGGTCGGGGATGATGCGGAAGGCCGCGAGGTTCAGTATCTTCTGGAAAAGGAACAGGGCCTGACCCCGGCGCTTGTCTCATCGGGCCGCCGTCCCACAACCGTCAAGACCCGCTATATCGCTGATGGGCAGCAACTGCTTCGCGCCGATGCCGAAGCGACCCACCCGCTGGCCGGGGATACGGGCGACCGGGTTGTGGCCGCCTTTGAAACCGCCCTCACGGCGGCCGATGTGGTCATTTTATCCGATTATGCCAAGGGGGTTCTGTCCGACGATATCCTGACACGGGTTATTGCCGCCGCCAAAAAGGCCGGAAAACCGATTGTGGCGGACCCGAAATCCACCGATTTCAGGCGCTATGCCGGGGTCACCCTCCTGACCCCCAACCGCAAGGAAATGATCGCGGCGGCGAACCTGCCCTGTGGCACCGACAGCGAAGTGGAGAAAGCCGCTCGCCTGACGCTTGAGCGGGACGGGATCGACACGCTTCTTGTCACCCGCTCCGAAGCGGGCATGAGCCTGATCACCCGCGAGGAAAGCCACCATGTCCCGGCTGAGGCCCGCGAGGTTTTCGATGTGTCCGGCGCCGGGGACAGCGTTATTGCCTGCCTGTCCCTTGCCATCGGGGCCGGGGCCAGCCGCGTTTCCGCCGTTCGTCTTGCCAATATGGCGGGCGGTATCGTTGTCGCCAAGTCCGGAACCGCCGCCGTCACCCAGGACGAACTTCTGGCCGCGCTTCACAATGCGGATATACACACCGCAGATGAAAAAATCACCAGCCTGTCGCAGGCGAAAGACATTGTTGACGGATGGCGGGCACGAGGCCTGAAAGTCGGCTTTACAAACGGATGCTTCGATCTGATCCATCCCGGACATATTTCCCTGATCAACCAGTCCAAGGCGGAATGCGACCGGTTGATCGTGGGCCTGAATACGGATGACAGTATCCGCCGCCTGAAAGGCCCGGACCGCCCGGCCACCAACGAGGTTTCCCGTGCCATTGTGCTGGCCAGCCTTGAGGCAGTCAATCTTGTGGTGCCCTTCGCCGAGGATACCCCCATGCGGCTGATTGAGGCCCTGTTGCCGGATGTTCTGGTGAAGGGGGCCGATTATACCATTGAAACCGTTGTCGGTTCCGATCTGGTCCAGTCTTATGGCGGGCGGGTGCATCTTGCCGAACTGAAAGAAGGCTACAGCACCACCAGAACCATCCAGCGGTTGCTGGAAATGGACAAGGACAGCGGCCAGAATTGAAAGAAAGCTCCCTGACATGACGAAATATATTCTTGTGACCGGTGGGGCCGGCTTTATCGGCTCCAACATCGTTGCCGCCCTTTCGGACAAGGGATACACCGTGGCCGTCTGTGACTGGCTGGAACAGGGGGACAAATGGAAGAACCTGGCCAAGCATGTGGTCACGGATTTCATTGATCCCGACAGTCTGATGGACTGGCTGGCCGTTCAGGGCGCGGACCTGGATGCCATCATTCACATGGGGGCCATTTCCGCGACCACGGAAACAGACGGGGACATGATCCTGAACCGCAATTTCCGACCGACGCGGGCGCTGTGGGACTGGTGCACCGCCACCAGAACCCCGTTCCTGTATGCTTCCAGCGCGGCCACCTATGGGGATGGCAGCGCCGGGTTCGATGATGACCAGTCCGAAGACAGGCTGGCAACCCTGCATCCGCTCAACCTCTATGGGTGGAGCAAACACGCCTTTGACAAGGTCGTGGCCCGGATCGAGAAACAGGGCGGCCCCACGCCGCCGCAATGGGCGGGGCTGAAATTCTTCAATGTTTACGGGCCAAATGAATACCACAAGGAAGGCATGAAAAGCGTCATCGCCCAATCCTATCCCAAGGTCGCAGGCGGTGAGCCCGTCACCCTGTTCCGGTCCCATCATCCCGATTATGAGGATGGCGGCCAGCTTCGGGACTTTGTCTATGTGAAGGATTGCGTGAAGGTCATCCTGTGGCTGCTGGACAATCCCCATGTTTCAGGGCTGTTCAACCTTGGAACCGGCAAGGCCCGCAGTTTCCGCGATCTGGCCCTTGCCACCTTCAAGGCCGCCGGGGTGGAGCCCAACATCACCTATATCGACACGCCCGAAGCCATTCGGGACAAATACCAGTATTTCACCGAAGCCAATATGACCAAGCTGCGTCAGGCCGGTTATGGCGGTAATTTCTACAGTCTCGAAGACGGGATTGAAGATTATGTGAAAGACTATCTGGGCAAGGACGATCCCTATCTCTGATCAGAAACAGGGGTCCGCGATCAGGACCCCCCGTCCAGCATCCTGAGCCGCTGGGCCGCCTGACGGGCAAAGCGCAGGGTCATGTTTTTGCGCCGGGCCGCGTTCAGTGTCAGGGGGGCAGAAGGGCGGATAATCCCGGCCATAAAGCCGTCGGACAGGATCAGCCCCTGATCCTCCGGCAACAAGGGAACGGGAAACTGTTCATCCACTGCAAAGAAGAATTCATCGCAAAAATCCAGATATTCCGGCCATTTGCTGTCCGCCCTGAAATCTGCGGGGCCGCTTTTGACCTCGGCGATCAGGATGCGGCCCTTATCGTTGATCCCCATCACATCGACCCTGCGACGAGACCGTAGTTTGACCTCGGTCATGCTGGCATAGCCCATGCTGTCAAACAGGACCTGCACCCCCCGGGCCAGACGCCGGGCCGGTTCGAACCGATCGCTCATCCCGGCCGTTTCGGGGTTGATTGTTTCAGGTAGGCCAGCATTTCCTGCAACCGGGCCTCGGGCAGGGTGCGGATTTCCCGCGACAGGATATTGGCATATTCCGTCGCCGTCGGGCTAAGGCCACTGGTATCCACGGTCACCTTGGGATGGGAGATGGCCGCCAGCCGGTGTAATTCCTCTGCCTCGTCCCAGATGATATTGAAATAGGAACAGATCTGCTCCACCAGTGACCAGGACGGCAATCCCCGTTTGCCATGCTCCAGTGCCGACAGATAGGCCGAACTGATGGCCAGATCCTCTGCCATTTTTTTCAGGCTGATCCCTCGTTGATCCCGCAAGGCCCGGACCTTGATACCAAAAGGTGTCACGTTCCTTCTCCCTCCTATCGGGTGCGTTTCAACAGAATATAGAGGGCGCCCGCGCCCCCGTGCTTTGCCTGTGCCGCCCGATAATCCAGTATAAGAGGCCGCAAATCCGGTTGTGCCAGCCATTTCGGCACCTCTTCGCGGAGCACACCCCGTCGGCCCGCCCCCATGAAAAAGGCATCATCGGTTTTCTCTTCGGAACTTCCCTTGCCCGTAATCACCAAAACGCACCGCTTGCCCGACCGGTGGGCGTTTTTCAGGAAAGACCGAAGCCGCACATGGGCTTCTTTCCGCGTCAGGCCGTGCAGATCGACGCGGGCCTCGATGATCATGCGGCCCCGGCGCAACCGTTCCGATGTGTTGCGGTCCAGTCCCGGAACATTTTCCCGCCGCGACGGGGTCACGGTTTCACGAAATTCCATGTTGGACGCGGTGATGGATTGCCCCACGGTGAACGGGGCCAGCGAAACAGACGTGTCTTTCAATCCACGCTTGACCGCCCCCTTCGACGATTGCCTTGCTGGCGGGGTCTGGTTCAACAGCTCCTCGAACCCGGTGACCCGGTTACTGTGCAACGGTTTTACGGTTTCCGCCACCCGCGACCACAGGGATCGGTCCTCACCGGTCAGGTCCTGCGTCTTTGATTTTCCGGTCTTACGTGCCATCTTCAACCAGAATAACGTGCAATGTCTTCGGCCCGTGTGCCCCCATGATCAGGGTCTGTTCGATATCCGCTGTCCGGGACGGGCCGGAAATCAGGTTGACGGTCCGCGGCAGGGCTTCCCCGTGCGCGGCGCGAAGGGCATCCCATGCCTCCTCAAAGGCCCCGACCATATCCGAGACCTTCAACACGGCAATATGATTTTCCGGCAGGAAATTGACCGTGGACGGGGTTTCAGGGCCTGACAGCATCATCAGGGTCCCAGTCTCGGCGATCCCGGCAAAGGCCGGGGACAGGCCCACCATATCCTCTTCTGTACCGGCGCCCACAACAACCTCGATCATGGGAACCGTATCCCAGCCAAGACCGGTCAGGATTTCCGACGGGGAGACCTTGATGCGGGTTGGCAGATTTTTCTGGCTCAGGTAATCCCGAATGCGTGCCGGAATATCGGCGGCGCTCGCAACCCGCTCGGTGGTGGCGCCCAGTCCTTCCATTTTTGTCTGGAACAGGTCAACCTGCCCCGCCTTTGGCAATCGGGAGCGTTCCGGCACAATATTGCGGGCATGATCGGCAATCCGCTGTTTCAGAAGGTCTGCATCCGCCCCGGCAAGGGGACCACGCTTTTTCTGTGCCCGGATACGGCCCAGTATTTTCTCACGGGCAGTCATCAGCGTCCCTCCCGGTTGTGTTTTTTCCACTGTTCCATGAAGGTTTTCCCCTCTGGTGCTGGCAGATCCCGCACCGAGGTCCAGCCCTTGGCGAAGGGCAGGGACCGGATGCGCCCCTTGTCCCCGGCAATCATCGACAGGACCCGCGCCGCCAACCGGGTGGTCTGGCGATACAGCCACGGTCGCTTGGCAAAAAAGCCCCACCATTCAATGGCCCAGCGATCCGGCTGCGGCCCGATCTGCTGTTCAAACGTCTTTTCCCGCCAGTATCGCAGGATTTTCGGCAAGGGAATGCGAACCGGGCAAACCTCTTCACAGCGGCCGCAAAAGCTGGACGCGTTGGGCAAATGCCGCGCTTCTTCAATCCCCACCATCTGCGGGTTAAGCGCCGCCCCGATCGGCCCCGGATAAACCCAGCCATAACTGTGGCCGCCCACGGCGTGATAGACCGGGCAATGGTTCATACAGGCCCCGCAGCGGATACAGCGCAGCAGCTCCTGCAGCTCGGTTCCCAGCATTTCCGTGCGCCCGCCATCCAGCAGGACCACATGGAAATTCTCCGGCCCGTCGATATCGTCTTTCCGCTTCGGGCCTGTGGAAAAGGTGGTGTAGACGGACATTTCCTGCCCGGTGGCAGAGCGGGCCAGAACCCGCATCAGGGTGCTGGCATCCTCAAGGGTGGGGACAATTTTCTCCAGACTGGCCACAACGATATGGGTCTTGGGCAGGGACTGGGTCAGGTCGCCATTGCCCTCGTTGGTGACAATCACCGTTGATCCCGTTTCCGCAATCAGGAAATTGGCCCCGGTTATCCCCACATCGGCGGTGACATATTTGTGGCGCAGCACCGTGCGCGCCTCTCCCACCAGCTTTTCCGGGTCTTCTTCCCGGTCCTGATAGCCATATTGCTGGTGATGTTCGTGAAACAGGTCAGTAACCTGTTCCCGGGTCTTGTGCACGGCAGGGCCGATAATATGGCTGGGCGGCTCGTCCGCCAGTTGGATGATATATTCGCCAAGATCGGTCTCGATGGGTTCAATCCCCTCGGAGGCGAGAAACTTGTTCAGGGCGATTTCCTCGGTGATCATGGATTTGCCCTTGGTCACCGTCCGGGCATTGGCATCACGGCAGATTTTCAAAACCGCCTGCCGGGCTTCCTCGGCAGTGGAGCACCAGTGAACATGGCCCCCTTCGGCAACGACCTTCTGCTCGAAATATTCCAGATAGTAATCCAGATTATCCAGCACATGATCCTTGATCTCAGCCGCCTGATCCCGAAGGCTTTCGAACTCCGGCAACTCCGCCGCCGCATCGGCGCGGGCCGTGGTGAACGCCGTCCTGATCCGGTTCATCGCCGCCCGAAGATCCTCGTCCGCCATGGCCTCATGGGCGCTTTCCTTGAATTTCCGGCTTGTTACCTGCATCAGTCGTCTCCCTCACCAATGCCCCGCTCCTTGCCCATCCCGGCAAGGATTTCCGTAACATGCAGCACCTTCATCTTCTCGCCGCGACGATGCAGACGACCGGCAATATTCATCAGGCAGCCAAGATCACCGGCCGTGACCATGTCCGCCTTTGTGGCCAGCAGGTTATCGATCTTGCGATCCACCATTTCCTCGGAAATCTCGGGATACTTGATACAGAAGGTGCCGCCAAATCCGCAGCAGGCCTCCCGGTCCTCGGCCTCCACCAGTTCAAGGTCATCGACCTCGTCCAGCAGTTTTCGGGGCTGGTTCACCACCTTCATTTCCCGCAGGCTGGAACAACTGTCGTGATAGGTGACTTTTCGGTCCAGTTTCACATCATCCGGCTCGAAATCCATCACATCGGCCAGAAAGGACACCAGTTCATGGGTACGGGCGGCCAGATCCTCGGCGGCCAGCAACATGTCCGGGTCATCCTTGAACAAGGCGGGATAATGTTTCTTGATCATCCCCGCGCAGGAACCGGACGGGGCCACCACATACCGATATCCCCGAAAGGCCTCGATCACGGCCGCGGCAATATCACGGGTGGTTTTCCGATCCCCGGAATTATAGGCAGGCTGTCCGCAACAGGTCTGTGCGTCCGGTACCGAAACCCGGCACCCTGCCTGTTCCAGCAGTTTGACAGCCGCAAACCCGACCGATGGACGGTTCAGGTCCACCAGACAGGTGACAAACAGGGCAACTTCAATTTTTCCGCTCATGGGGGACACGCTTATCCTTCTGCTCCAGCCAGGCTGGAACTATACTGTGACAGCGTGTTTTTCGCCATATGGCTTAGCTGATTTTTTGGGCCTTGTGACGCTCTGCCACGGAATTGGGCAACAGGATCCAGTAGCGGCCGCCGGATTTCATGGCCCCCGCCCGATCATAGGCCATCTGGCCATGTCCCCAGAACACATCGCCGCGCACCGGACCGCGGATGGCACCGCCCGTATCCTGCGCCATCATCAGGCGCCGAAACGGGGTCACTATGTCCGTATCGGGATTTTCCTGCAGTTCCGTTTCCAGCCAGATCGGTACGCCAAGCGGCATCCATTTCCGGTCAACGGCCAAACTGCGTTCCGGTGTCAGTTCAACCCCTTGCGCCCCAATGGGACCACCAGTGTCCAGTTCCCGGAAAAACACATAGGACCGGTTCAGGCGCATCAGTTCATCGGCCTTGTCCGGGTTGGTTTCCAGCCAGTCGCGAATGGCCTGCATGGACATTTTTTCCTTTGTCACATGCCCCTGCTCGATCAACGTCCGGCCAATGGCGTAATAGGGATGGCCGTTCTGTCCGGCATACCCGACCCGAAGGTCATTGCCGTCTTCCATATCGACCCAGCCCGACCCCTGAATATGCAGGAAAAAGGCGTCGACCGCACTATCCACATAGACAATTTCAAGGTCCCGGTCATCTAGGGCCCCGGTCTCGATCTCGGTCCGGTCGAAATAGGGTTTCAACTGTCCATCCCGAACAAACCCGGCAATCCGCTGACCCCGCAAACTGTCCCGAAACGCCCCCAGATTGACCATCACCAGATCATCAGGGCGCTTCAAAAGGGGGGTGTTATAGGTTTCCGACTTTACGCGGCTGCCTTTCAGGCTGGCCTCGTAATACCCGGTGAACAGCCCGTCCGGCTGATCATTATTCCTGACGGAGAAGGGGGTGAAACGGGTTTCCACAAAACTGCGGATATCCGCCGCCTCACCGGACAGGGCCATGCCTTGCTCACAGACGTCCTTCCAGTCACCGGCGGTTCCGGCAATATTCTGTCCGCCCATGGAGCGGCTGTCCGGCAGGGTCTGGATTTTTTCACAGGATTTTCCGAACGCGTCCAGAAACCCGGTAAAGCTGTCCTCACTCCAGCCATCAAGACGGGAAAAGTCGGACGCCTCCAGAACAAGCTGATCAGCGATTTCCTCTTCGGGTTGCAAGTAAGACCACAAAAGATAGCCGCCTGCGCCGACAACCGCGATGATACAAACCGCAAGGAACCAGTTTCTTGAACTCATGCCCAGACCAAATATTACCGGAAAACGATCAGGATGCGCTGCGGGTGGTGATCAGCAACCAGTTCGGGTTGCGTGATTTCAGGTCGCGGGCAAATGTCCACAATTCGCGAACCTTGTGGGGGTGGGGATCGCCTGTCACAACCACGCCATCCTCGTCCCGCGTCATGGAAATCAGTTCCACTTCGAAACGGATGGTGATTTCGGCTTCCCGGCCTTCCAGCTGGGCATCCTCGATATCGGCGGAATTAATGAACAGGATATCCGTGCTCATCACATGGCCAGCCTGTTCGCGGTCGCTGATGGACTGTTCAAAACTGTTGTAAACCTCTTCGGCCAGAAGGTCCTTCAGCATGGCGCGATCACCACTGGCAAAGGACCCGACAATGGCTTCATAGGCAGCCTGCGCGTTCTGAACGAAGATTTCAGGATTGAAATTGCGGTCCATAGCCTGAATCCGGGCCAGTGTCTGTCCTTTCGGACTGTCATCCACCGGCAGGGTCGGCTGGGCATATTCAACCCGGTCATTCATGGGAATGACGTTATCCGTGTTGTCCTCGGCGCCTTTCTTGGCGCTTTTATCGAATTTGTCACGGGACAGTTCTTCGCGGGGGGACTGTTCGTGTCCCATGCGTTTCCCAAGGACACTCCGAAGTCTCAGGAAGATAAACGCAGCAATCATTGCCAGCAGAATGATGTCCAGGAACTGAAAACCTTCACCCATAATATTGTCTTTACACCAGTATCGAAAAAAGGAGCTGCCTTCCTATATACAAGTCTAGCAGTGTGGTAACTGTAGCGACTTCACGTTTTAAGGTCCAGCCACATGGCATGCAGGAATTTAAAAACATTGCGCCTCTACCAAATAGATAGAAACCCAAGGAAGGATAAACAAGTTTGCCCCTGTTGTTTTTAGCAGCCCTGGTGGCCATTCCCGTTACCGAGATTTATCTTTTTATCGAGATCGGGGACGAAATCGGTGCCCTCAACACCATTATCCTGACCATTCTGACAGCGGTTGCCGGGATGGCGCTGTTGCGTATTCAGGGACTGAGTGTCCTGATGAAGGCGCAGGAAAATCTTGAAAACGGGCAGTCCCCCATCAAGGAGGTTTTCAGCGGTATCCTGCTGGCCATTGCCGGGCTGTTCCTGCTGATCCCCGGTTTCTTCACGGACAGTATCGGATTTCTGTTATTCCTGCCGCCGCTGCGGGCCGCCCTTGCTGGCTGGCTTTCCCGCACCGTAACCCCATCGGGACGGGGTGGTTTTCACCAGACCCATTTCCACAGCCGCCGCTGGAACGGCAACGAGGAAACCATCATTGACGGGGAATATAATATCGTTGAGGAGGACGAGAAGACCGATCCTGCGGGCCGGTCCAACAGCGATCCCCGGCGTCTGGACAGGCCCGAGGGCGGACCCGATGATAGTCCGTGGTCAAAAAACGGTTGATTGACCCGCGTCGCGGGTTGTTCAGCGATCTGTAACATGCTAGCCAAGAGCAGACTTTAACGCCGGATAGGCACAAGTAAATTCTGGAGATAAATTGTTATGTCAGAAAACGAAGCGGGTGCGGGCACACCTAACGCAGCCGAAGCCAATGAAGGACCGATGCTGTCCATCATTACCCAATATATCAAAGACCTGTCCGTTGAAAATCCCAACGCCCCGAAAAGCCTGAACCCGGAACTGCCGGCACCAACGGTTGAACTCGGCGTCAATGTTCAGGCCAAGGCCCTGACACCTGAAAATTTCGAAGTTGAACTTCGCATTCAGGCAAAAGCCAAACATGGCGAGGAAACCGCCTTTATCGTGGAACTGGTCTATGGTGGCCTGTTCCTGCTGAAAAATTTCCCGCAGGACGCCATGGAAATGATGTGCATGATCGAATGCCCGCGCATTCTGTTCCCGTTTGCCCGTCGCGTTATTTCGGATTCCACCCGCGATGCCGGTTTCTCACCGCTGCAACTGGACCCGATCGATTTTGCCGGCCTGTTTGCCAACCACAAGGCCACACAGGGACAGGCTGGTAACGCCTGATCTTCCGTGCATCAACGGTAAGCCGGATTTATCCATTAAAAAACGGGGCCAGCGCCCCGTTTTTTTTATTCTGTATCCGAAACAATCAAATCCTTACTGCTTCCAGATCGGGTCCTTGATGGTTTCCAGAAAAGCCGTGTGGGCGGCCAGTTCGTCGTCCGTTGGTGCATGAACGCGGGGCGGACGGGCCCGGCTTTTTGCCGATGTCACCCGGCGCCCCTCGGCCTCTTCAGACAGGGAAAAGCCGCGCTGACGGCCGCCGCGCAGTTCCAGATAAACCTCGGCCAGCAATTCGGCGTCCAGAAGCGCGCCGTGCTTGGTCCGGGCAGAGTTGTCGATCTTGAACCGGCGACACAGGGCATCCAGGTTTGCCTGCGCGCCCGGGAACATTTTCCGCGCCATGGCCACCGTATCAATGGCCCGGTCCATGGGAAGCGGCATCCGTTTGTGACGGATCAGTTCCGCATTGATGAATTTCATATCAAATTCGGCGTTGTGGATAACCAGTTTGGCATCGCCGATAAAATCAAGAAACGCATCGATTTCCTGCGCCATTACCTTGTGTTTCTTCAGAAACTCCTCGGACAGGCCATGCACCTTGAAAGCCTCGGCAGGCATGTCCCGCTCCGGGTTGATATAGCGATGGAAAACCCGGCCCGTGGCCATGTAGTTATCCAGCTCCACACAGCCGATTTCCACAATCCGGTCCCCGGTGCTCGGATCAAATCCGGTGGTTTCCGTATCAAGGGCAATCTCACGCATTTTTCAGCTCTTCCACCAGTTTTTTCACCTGTTCAAAGGTTTCTTCCTCGGAACAGTCCGTATTGATCACATGATGGGCGCGATCCCGCTTTTCCGCGTCGGGAAGCTGGCGGGCCAGAATGGCCTCGAATTTTTCCGCGCTCATGTCGTCACGGGCCAGAACCCGTTCTCGCTGAACCGGAGCAGAGGCACTGACCACAATAATGGTGTGGAAATTCTTTTCGCCGCCGGTCTCGAAAATCAGCGGTACATCAATCACCACCATGGAATGGCCGCTTTCCTCGGCATCGCGAATAAATTCGGCCCGGTCCTGTCCCACCAGCGGGTGAACAATCCGTTCCAGCCGTTTGATGGCGTCCTCGTTCCCGACCACAAGTTTGCTTAACGTCGGCCGGTCGACCCGGCCGTCAATGACAGCCTCGGGAAATTCCTGCTGGATCGGGGCCACCGCAATACCGCCGCGATCATAAAGTTTGTGAATTTCAGCATCCACATTATAGACCGGAATTCCCAGTGACTGGAACATCTTGCCAACGGTGGATTTTCCCATCCCGATAGAGCCGGTCAGGCCGAGCAGTTTTATTGTCATTTTTTCCCCAGTCCTTCCAAAACAAACTGTCTGAGATCGTCATCCACATCGGGTTTCACCCCGAACCACGCCTCGAACCCCGCTTTTGCCTGATGCAGCAGCATGCCAAGACCATCAACGGTCTTATACCCCTTCAACCGGGCCTGCTTCAACAGGGCGGTTTCCAGCGGCACATAGACAATATCCGTCACCACCGCGCCTGCCTTCAGGCCGTCCAGCGGCATGTCCAGTTCCGGTTGCCCGGTCATGCCAAGACTGGTGGTATTGACCAGCAAATCCACCGTCTCAAGGGCAGAGGCCCGCGCCTCCCACGGCAAGGGGACAACCGCACCGTCATATTCCGCCGCGATTTCCTCGGCCCGCTGTAAGGTCCGGTTGCTCAGAAAAAGTCTGCTGATCCCCATTTCAAGACAGGCATGGATAATCGCCCGGGAAGCCCCGCCGGCGCCCAGGACAAGGGCCGTGCCCCCCTGAAACCGGTCAATATCCACATGATCGGCAAGTGAGTCCCGAAACCCGATCCCGTCCGTATTGCGGCCGATCAGGCGGCCTTCCTCGTCCAGAACCACCGTGTTGACGGCGCCGATGGCCTTGGCCGCCGGGTCCAGAATATCAACAATATCAAGGGCCGTTTCCTTGAGCGGGATGGTCAGGTTGGTTCCCCGAAACAGGATATCTTCCCGCGCATACTCCCCTTTCAGGGAGCGCAGGGTCTGTTCCAGAACCTCCGGTGTTACCTCGCGGGCCACATAATCGGCGTCCAGACCATATTTCCGGATCCAGTATCCATGCAGGCGCGGCGACAGGGAATGGGAAATGGGCGATCCCATCACATTGGCTATTTTTTTCATGCAAGAAAGACCTTGTGACCGCGAAGGAAATCAATCAGGGGCAGCAGCGGCAGACCAAGAATGGAAAAGAAATCCCCATCCACCCGGTTAAACAACTGGGCGCCGTGCCCTTCCAACTGGTACGCCCCGACGGAGTGCAGGATATCCTCTCCGCTGGTTTCAAGATAATGGTCCAGAAACTCGGCAGAGAAATTCCGCATGGTCATTTTGGCCTCGTTCACATGATGCCAGATCACCGCACTGGTCTTCACCACACAAACCGCGTTATGCAAACTGTGCGTGCGCCCGCGAAGGGCCGCCAGATGGGCCTTGGCATGGGCCATATCCACAGGCTTGTCAAACCACACCTGACCACATTCCAGCATCTGGTCCGCGCCGATCACAAGCGCATTGGGGAAATCCTTGGAAATCCGCATGGCTTTCAATTCCGCCAGCGACACCGCGGTTTCCGAGGCGCTGACCCCGGCGGCATGCAGGGAATGCTTCATTTCATCCTCGTCCACGCGGGCGGGAAGGATGTCGAATTCCAGCCCGGCCTTCCGAAGCAGGTCGGCGCGGGCCGGACTGGCAGAGGCCAGAATGACAGGATCGTGGGATGGGGTCATGACTTCAAACCATGGTTACAGGCTAACGGACCGCCCGGTCTGGCGGCGATTGAACAGGGTGATGATCTGGGCGGCGGTTTCCTCGACGGACCGGCGGGTTACATCGATGACGGGCCAGCCATTTTTAGTACACATTTTTCGCGCCGCAATCACTTCCTCCTTGATCCGTTCCATATTCACATAATCGGTTTCCTGCGTTTCCTTCAGGGTCAGCAACCGGTTCTTGCGGATCTGGGACAGCCGTTCAGGACTGGTGGTCAGGCCAATCACCAGCGGCCGGGTCAGGTGAAACAGCGTATCGGGCAGGGGACAATCGGGGACAATGGGAACGTTTGCCGTCTTGATCCCGCGATGGGCCAGATAAAAGGAGGTCGGCGTCTTGGAGGTGCGCGACACCCCGACCAGAACCACATCCGCCTCGTTCAATTCATGGGTCAGTTGGCCGTCATCATGGGCCATGGTGTAGTTCAGGGCCTCAATCCGCTCGAAATATTCCTGATTGAGAGTGTGCTGCCGGCCGGGCAGGCCCCGACTTTCCTGTCCCAGATAGCGGGAAAAGGCCGCCATCACCGGGTCCAGAATGGAAACACAGGGAACTTTCAGCTTGCGGCACCCTTTTTCCAGCGTGCGGCGCATCTCTTTATTGACCAGCGTAAACAGAACAAGACCCGGATTTTGTTCAATGGAATCAAGGATATCATCTATCTGCCGAAGATTTCTTGTCATCGACCAGACATGTTCGACCGGGGCGGCTTTCTCAAACTGGACCAGGGCAGCCTTGGCCATGGCCTGCAAGGTTTCGCCGGTGGAGTCCGAAACGAGATGAAGATGAAATTCCTGCATGATTTTTTCTGTCCACCCTAGTGCTGTGGATTACGGGGATAACAGGGATAACACGGCTTTATTGGCCAACTCAAAATTTTTCTCCCCGTTTACGTCTGATTCCTCCCGCCTGTTCTCAAGCCGTGAATAACTCGGAACAGAAGATGTGGATTATGGGGAAAAGGACAATTTCAGGTGCATTTTAAAAAGTTATCCCCATAATCCCCATAATTCAACGTCAGGGGCCAAGGGGATTTTCACAGCATTATCCAAATTTAATTGAAAAACTGGATTTTATCCCCGGATTTCCTGTAAAGAGTGTGCATGAAAACTGATCCCCGTTATCCACAGGGATAAACAACAACTACTACCTATTTTTAAATATATTATTTGTAGGGATAACTTTCAGGAAGGTTATGTCGTGTCTAAAGTCCTTTCCAAACGTATGTTACAGGCTGTAAACGGTGAAAAAACAGACCGTCCGCCGTTCTGGCTAATGCGTCAGGCTGGACGCTACCTCCCGGAATACCGCGCTACACGGGCAGAAGCCGGCTCCTTTCTCGACCTTTGCTATTCCCCGAAACTGGCGGAAGAAGTGACATTGCAGCCGCTACGCCGCTATGACATGGATGCGGCGATCCTGTTTGCGGACATCCTCCTCATCCCGGATGCGCTTGGACAGCCCCTTGCATACAAGGAGGGAGAAGGCCCGGTTCTGGACCCGATCCGATCCGAAAGTGACCTGAAAAGTCTGTCGCTGGACAATCTGCACACCCGACTGGCGCCGGTTTACGAGACCGTTGACCGCCTGTCCGGGTCCATCCCGGACCACTGTACCCTGATCGGCTTTGCCGGTGCGCCGTGGACCGTGGCCACCTACATGGTCGAGGGGCGGGGATCGAAGGATTACGTCAATATCAAGAAATGGATGTACAGCGATCCGGCCGGCTTTTCCAAACTGATTGATATCCTTGTTGAAACCACGGTTGAATATCTGACCAAACAGGTTGAGGCCGGCGCTGAAATCATTCAGATATTCGATACATGGGCAGGCGTTCTGCCCGACAATGAATTCAACACATGGGTGATCCAGCCAACAAAACGCATCGTAGACAGTCTCCGTCAGCGTTTTCCGGGACTTCCCATTATCGGCTTTCCAAAAGGGGTCGGCGGAAATCTTGATGCCTTTGTGAAGGGAACAGGGGTTTCCGCGGTCAGTCTGGATACGGGCGTTTCCCTTGACTGGGCAGCCGCTACCATTCAGCCGCAGGTGACCGTTCAGGGCAATCTGGACCCCATCCTGCTTGTTACCGGGGGACAGGCCATGGTGGACCGGATCCATCACATTCACCAGACTCTGAAAAACGGACCGTTTATTTTCAATCTGGGTCATGGCATCATCCCGCAAACGCCGCCGGAAAATGTGGCCCTTCTGGCAGAAACCGTCAAAGGGCTGAAAAACTAGTCAGGAGAGAGTTTCGTGGCGCGCAAGGCTGTTGTTCTTTTTAATCTCGGGGGACCGGATAATCTCAACGCGGTTGAACCGTTTCTGTTTAATCTGTTCAATGATCCGGCGATTATTCGGCTGCCAAAGCCGGTTCGTTTCCTGATTGCAAAGCTGATTTCCAAGCGCCGGGCGCCCATAGCGCAGGAAATTTACCGGAAAATGGGCGGGGCCTCGCCGCTGCTGGACGAAACGGATCGTCAGGCCAAGGCCCTGTCAGAACAACTGGCCACCAATCTGGACGGGGATCAGTATCAGGTTTTTGTCGCCATGCGATACTGGCATCCCCGCGCCGACGCGGTTGCCCGGGAGGTGAAGGCCTATGATCCCGATGAAGTGATCCTGTTGCCGCTCTATCCGCAATTTTCAACCACCACGTCGGATTCTTCCCTGAAGGAATGGGCGAGGGAGGCGGACAGGGCCGGCATTTCCGCCGCCACCACCACCCTGTGCTGCTATCCCACCGAAACGGGCTTCATCAGCGCCTATACGGACCTGATCCGGCAATCCTTACAGAAGATGGAAGGGGAAGATGCCCCCAGGCTTCTGTTTTCGGCCCATGGGCTGCCTAAAAAGATTGTTGATGGGGGGGACCCCTACCAATGGCAGGTAGAGCAGACTGTGGCCGCTATTGCGGCGGAACTGGCTGTGGCCGATCTGGACTACCGGATCTGTTATCAAAGCCGGGTCGGACCCGTTGAATGGATCGGTCCGGCGACCGAGGATGAAATTGGCCGCGCCGGGGAAGACGGAAAATCGCTTCTTGTGGTGCCGGTTGCCTTCGTGTCCGAACATTCGGAAACTCTTGTTGAGCTGGATGTGGAATATGCGGAACTGGCTGCGGAAAAAGGCGTTCCCGCCTATCACCGGGTCCCGACGGTGACCTGTCATCCGGCCTTCATCAAGGGGCTGGCAGGGATTGTCCTGAATCGGAAGAGGGGCTGCCACACCAGTCATTGCCATGATCGGCTTTGCCCGAAATCCTTTGTGGGCTGTAAAACACAACCGAAAGAACAGGAATAAAAAATATGTCCGGTTTTCTTGCAGACATGTATCCCTGGATCAAGGCGTTTCATATCATGTCCGTCATCGCATGGATGGCGGGAATGTTTTATTTACCAAGGCTTTACGTTTATCATGCAGAGGCAAAACCGGGGTCCGAGCAATCCGAAACCTTCAAGGTGATGGAGCGGCGCCTGCTGCGCGGGATTATCAATCCTGCCATGATCATGACCTTCCTGTTCGGGGTTCTGCTGCTGTCCACACCGGGGATTGTTGACTGGTCCGCTGGCTGGATTTGGATCAAGATTACCATGCTGGTGATCATGGGGGCGTTTCATGGCTCCCTGTCCCGCTGGCGCCGGGATTTCGACCAAGACAAGAATACAAAATCATCAAAATTCTATCGGTACGCGAATGAAGTTCCCACGCTTTTAATGGTTGTGATCGTTATTATGGCTGTTGTTAAGCCGTTTTAGTCTGTATATACTTCAATTACACAGTTGACTTGGGGGGAAGAAGCTGTCATTCATGGGAGATGGTCGGGCGCTGGATCTACAGCCCGGGACTTGTGACCTGAACTTTCCGTTTCACATTAGCCGAAAGAGAAACGTACGCTCCAGACAGCGGCTTATTCCCCAATAAGTAAAGACATATCACACTCTTATCATCCTGGTATTAAATATTAATCTTTAGAGATTTACATGAATCTTCAAGAACTGAAAAAGAAGTCTCCTCCGGAATTGCTCGCTGCTGCGGAATCTCTGGAAATCGAGAATGCCTCGACCATGCGCAAACAGGAACTTCTGTTTGCCATATTGAAGCATGAAGCGGAAAAAGGTGAAGAAATCACCGGTGGGGGCGTCCTGGAAATCCTGCAGGACGGTTTCGGCTTTCTTCGCTCTCCGGATGCCAACTATCTGGCCGGTCCCGATGATATTTATGTCAGCCCAAGCCAGATCCGACGATTTTCCCTCCGCACCGGCGACACGGTGGAAGGGGAGATCCGAAGCCCCAAGGATGGAGAGCGTTATTTCGCTCTGCTGAAGATCCAGAAAATCAATTTTGAAGATCCAGACAAAGCCCGCCACAAGATCAATTTCGACAACCTCACACCGCTTTACCCAGAAGAGCGGATCAAACTTGAAACCCCCGATCCCACAACCGCCGTCAGTTCCGCCCGTGTGATCGATCTGGTTTCCCCGCAAGGCAAGGGACAGCGCGCCCTGATCGTGGCGCCGCCCCGGACCGGTAAGACGGTTCTGCTTCAGAATATCGCCAATTCCATCACCACCAACAACCCGGAAGTCTATCTGATCGTTCTGCTGATCGATGAGCGTCCGGAAGAAGTGACCGACATGAAGCGGTCCGTGAACGGTGAAGTGATTTCATCCACCTTTGACGAACCGGCTTCCCGTCACGTACAGGTTGCAGAGATGGTCATTGAGAAGGCCAAGCGGCTGGTGGAACACAAGCGGGACGTTGTGATCCTGCTGGACAGTATCACCCGTCTGGCCCGTGCCTATAACACCGTGGTGCCCAGCAGTGGTAAAGTCTTGACCGGTGGTGTGGATGCCAACGCCCTGCAACGCCCGAAACGCTTCTTTGGTGCGGCCCGTAATATCGAGGAAGGCGGATCGCTGACCATCGTTGCCACCGCCCTGATTGATACCGGCTCCCGCATGGACGAGGTCATTTTCGAGGAATTCAAGGGAACCGGCAACTCCGAGATCATTCTGGACCGCAAGTTGTCCGACAAGCGCGTCTTCCCGGCCATCGACATTACCCGTTCTGGTACCCGCAAGGAAGAATTGCTGGTCGACAAGGGCACGCTTTCCAAGATGTGGGTCCTTCGCCGGATCCTCAACCCGATGGGGACGGTGGATGCCATGGAATTCCTGCTCGACAAGCTCAGGACCAGCAAGACAAACGACGATTTCTTCGATTCCATGAATACCTGACGGAAATCGACTTAAGATTTAAAGAAAAAGGCGCCCCGGATGAGGCGCCTTTTTTGTGTCAGGAACGCGCTCGCGCCCCCAATCGTTTCGATAGCGGAATATTACAGCGTGAAGATGCTGGAGCCCGTGGTTTTCCGGCCTTCCAGATCCTGATGGGCCTTCACCGCCTCGGACAGGTGATAGCGTTGCTGGATATTGATTTTCAGCACGCCCTGTTCCACCAGTGTGATCAGATCCTGCGCGGATTGTTCAAGGTCGGCCCGCTTGCTGTTATATTCCATCAGGGTCGGACGGGTGACATAAAGCGACCCCTTGGCCGCGAGGATGCCCAGATTGACCCCCTCAACCGGCCCTGAGGAGTTTCCATAGGACACCATAAGCCCCCGCGGCGACAGGCAGTCCAGGGACTGTTCAAACGTTTCCTTGCCGATGCTGTCATAAACCACGGGAACACCCTTGCCGTTCGTAATTTCGCGAACGCGGTCCACAAAATTTTCGGTGCGATAGTTGATGGTATGGTCACAGCCGTTCTGGCGGGCCAGTTCGGCCTTTTCCTCGGACCCGACGGTGCCGATGATGGTGGCGCCGATATGCTTCGCCCACTGACAGGCCAGCAGGCCAACCCCGCCCGCCGCCGCATGGAACAGGATGGTATCCCCGGCCTTGACCTTGAAGGTCCGTTGCAGAAGATATTCTGCGGTCATGCCCTGCAACATCATGGCAGCGGCGGTTTCGTCATCAATGCTGTCCGGCAGTTTGATCAGGATATCGGCCGGCATGACCCGCGCCTCGGCATAGGCGCCGATGGGGCGGCCCGCATAGGCAACCCGGTCGCCAACGGACAATCCGCTTACGCCGTCGCCCAGTTCCTCGATAACGCCCGCCGCTTCCATGCCGATAGAGGTGGGGAAGGTGGACGGGTAAAGGCCGGTTCTGAAATAGACATCGATAAAGTTGAGGCCAACGGCATTATGCCGGACCCGAACCTCCCCGGGGCCCGGTTTGCCAACCTCCACATCTTGCCATTTCATGACTTCCGGTCCGCCCGGCTCCTGAAGAACGATTGCTTTTGTCATTTACTGATCCTTTTTTTATGCGCCCGCAGAAGTGAAAAGCCCGCAGAAGTGAAAAGAGAGTGTTTAGATATCCAGTTCCTGCTGTTGCGAGGGCAGGGCATTTTCCAGCCGCAGCAGGGCTTTCTTGGTGTCCAGTCCGCCGTCCCCGGAATAGCCGCCAAGGTCTTTTCCAGCCGCCAGAACCCGGTGACAGGGAATGATGATCGGGATCGGGTTCAGGCCGCAGGCATTGCCTACGGCCTGGGCGGAACTGTCCAGATCCCTGGCGATGTCCCCATAGGACCGCGTCTGACCGCCGGGAATGGCGTTCATGGCGGCACAGACCTGTTTCTGGAAATCCGAACCCGGCGGATTGAGGGGAAGGTCGAAATCCAGTCTTTCCCCGTCGAAATAGTCATTCAGTTGCTGGATTGCCTGTTCCAGAAGCGGTGTTTTTTCCTGCCATTCAGAAGGAACCCATCCCCAGTCAAGGGAAACGATCGCCCCGTCTTCCTCGGTAAGGGTCAGATCGCCAACCGGGCTGTGCATACAAAGCTGGGGCATTCAGGATTTCTCCTCAAGAAGGCTGCGAAGATCGTGGGAATTGTTGGCCGGATTGGAACAGACAGGCCCCTTGCAAATATAGGCGGTGGCCTTGTCGTCTTTGCGGGTCTTGCCTTTTGCCGGATGATCAAAGGGCAGGTCGTCCGTTGCTTCCAGAATATTGACGATACGGGCCGGCAGGCTGAAATCATTGAGGGCGGCCAGAAGGTCCAGCGTTTCCGGCTCGTCCCGGCGACCGACAATAATGACCTGCGTTGCCTCGATCAGGGTTTCAAAATTGTTCAGGAAGGTGGCCAGCGGGAAGAAATTGCGCCCCAGCTCCGCCGAGAAGGTTCGAACAATGTCTGTTGCCTTTTCAAACGGCTCCCGCTCTCCGGTCAGGTAATGCAGCTTGGCCAGCACCTCAATCAGGGTGCCGTTGCCCGCAGGTACCGCGTTGTCAAAGGCGTTTCTGGTGCGGACAATCAGGGCCTCCGCATCATCAGCAGTGAGGAAATACCCGCCTTCGTCCGCCCAGAAATGGGTGTTCAGGATGGTGATCCAGTCCTGTACCCGCTGAAGATAGAAATTCTTGCCTGTGGCCTCGAACAGGACCAGACCGGCCCGCGCCATATTGGCGTAATCGTCCAGCATTCCGGTGTGCCGGGCCTGACCCTGACGGTAGCTGTGATACAGGCGGCCCTCGTCGGTCATGGACAGGGAGGTAATGGCCGTAAAGGCGCCTTCGGCTTTTTCAATCCAATCCGGTTCGCTGAAATACATGCCCGCCTTGGCGAGGGAGGCAATCATCAATCCGTTCCAGTCCGTGAGAACCTTGTCGTCCAGTCCGGGCCGGACCCGTTTTTCCCGTTCGGCAAAGAGCAGGCCAGACAGATGGGCCAGCCGTTCCTCGGTTTCCGGGTCCAGCATGTTGGGGTAGGCGAGGCGGTGCAGGATGTTCACATCTTCCCAGTTGCCATCTTCCCGAACGCCATAGATTTCCGAATACTGGTGGCCTTCATCGCCCAGAATGTCGTTCACCTGCTGTTGGGTCCAGGTATAGAACTTGCCCTCGACCCCTTCGCTGTCTGCGTCCAGTGTGGCGGCAAAGGCCCCGGTGTCGGTGGTCATCTCGCGCAGCAGCCAGCCAATCGTCTGGTAAATACGGGCTTGCAGAAGGTCACTTTTGTTTTCTGCATGAACCAGCAGCATCAGGTCGAGGATCTGGGCGTTGTCATACAGCATTTTCTCGAAATGCGGGACCATCCACGCCGCATCGGTGGAATAGCGTGCATAACCGCCCCCAAGATGGTCATAAATGCCCCCCTGCGACATGGCGATCAGGGCTTTTGTCACCACTTCGGCCAGTTGTTCGTTGCCGGTCCGGATATAGCTGCGCCAGATATTTTCCAGAACATAGGTCTGCGGGAATTTGGGCGCCGATCCGATGCCACCAAATTCCGGGTCCGCCTCCTGGGCGTAGCGGTCGGCAATCCGGTCCAGCACTTCAAGGGTCAGTTTCGGGCGATCCCCCTCAGGGGTGCTGTTCATTTTCTTCAGGGCCGCTTTCAGGGCATCCCGGTTCTTGGAAACCTTTTCGGGCTCATTCTTGAAAATGCCGGAAACGGCGGTCAGCACATCGGTAAAACCGGGACGACCATAGCCGGACTGTTTCGGGAAATAGGTGCCGCCCCAGAACGGCTCCCCCTTGGAATTCAGAAACATGGTCAGCGGCCATCCGCCCTGTTCCCCCAGAAGGGAGAGGGAGGTCTGGTAAATCTGGTCGATGTCGGGGCGCTCTTCCCGGTCCACCTTGATATTGATGAACAGGTCATTCATCAGGGCCGCTACCTCGTCATCCTCGAAACTTTCATGGGCCATGACGTGGCACCAGTGACAGGCGGCATATCCCACACTCAACAGGATCGGTTTGCCTTCGCGTTTTGCAAGGTCCAGTGTTTCCTGGCTCCACGGTTGCCAGTGGACGGGGTTGTCCTTGTGCTGAAGCAGGTATGGACTTGTTTCCTTGTGCAGGACATTTTTCATGGTAACCCCGTAAAGCCAATCGTTTAACGTGCATTTCGTTGATCGAAAGCGTTATTTCACATACCCTTCTACAGGAAGATCATCCCCCGTTTCAATGAGGAGACCCCGGCAATGAAGATTAAACTTGATATTGAGTGCACGCCACAGGAAGCAAGAATATTTTTCGGGCTGCCGGACGTGGAAAAGATGCAGGAAGCCATCATGAAAGAGCTGCAGGACCGAATGATCGAGAACATTTCCGGCCTCGACCCGGAAAAGATGATGAAAACATGGCTGCCTGCCAGTATGAAGGGGTTCGATCAGATGCAGAACATGTTCTGGTCCTCACTTTCCGGGGACAAGGGCGGTTCTGACAGCAAGGAATGACAGGTCGGGAACGTCTTTATGCATAATGATACCATCTTCGCGCTGGCCAGTGGCCGGGGCCGGGCAGGGGTGGCGGTTGTCCGTTTGAGCGGACCGGACGCCTTTGCCATTCTTGAGAAACTGACAGATCGGCCGCTACCGGCGGTTCGGCGTGCCGCCGTGCGCGATATCTACAGTCTGGATCGGTTCTTTGTCATCGATCAGGCCCTTGTTCTGTTGTTTGAGGGGCCGGGCAGTTTTACCGGCGAAGATGTGGTGGAAATTCATCTGCATGGTGGACCGGCCCTGATAACGGCCCTGTTCGACCAGTTGATCCAGTTGCCGGATACCCGGCCGGCCGATCCCGGCGAATATACCCGCCGGGCGTTTGAGCATGGCAAGCTGGACCTGACGGAAGCCGAGGGGCTGGGGGATCTGGTCAATGCGGAAACCCATGCCCAGCATCAACAGGCACTGCGCCAGATGCGGGGCGAGCTTGGCGAGATTTATACCCGCTGGCGCGAGGAACTGATTTCCTATCTGGCCCATCTGGAGGCGGATATCGATTTTCCCGATGAAGACCTGCCCGACGGGGTGGCCGGATTGGTTCGGCCCAAGATCGCCGCTTTGAAATCGGAAATCCGTCAGCATCTGGCCGATGGCCATCGGGGTGAGAAAATCCGCGAGGGGCTGGATGTTGTCATTCTGGGCGCACCCAATGTGGGGAAATCCAGCCTTCTCAACAAGCTGGCCCGCCGGGAAGTGGCCATCGTCTCGGAGCAGGCGGGCACCACCCGCGATATTGTTGAGGTGCATCTGGATCTGGCCGGCTATCCGGTCACCATTGCCGATACGGCCGGTATCCGCGAAGCCACCGACCAGATCGAGCAGGAAGGGGTGCGGCGCGCCCGCGCCCGTGCCGAGAATGCCGATATTCGTATTTTCATGACCGAGCCCGGTGACCCGCCCTTGGCGGAAACCGAGTTCGGGGACATGGTGACCGAGGCAAGTTATCACCTGATCAACAAGCAGGACCTTCTGGATCAGGCAGACCGGACGCCGGGACATGACCGGCAGTTCCTGATTTCTGTCCGAACGGAGGAAGGGCTGAACCGGTTCCTGACCCGGCTGGAAGAAGACGTGGTTCGGTTGCTGGATGTGTCGGGGGCGCCGTCCCTCACACGGGTGCGCCATCGTCAGGCTCTGGAAGAATGCTGCGCCTCGCTGGAACGGTTTGAGCAGGCCCCCGAACAGGAACTGGCCGCAGAGGATGTCCGGCTGGCGGCCCGGGCGTTGGGTCGAATCACCGGTCGGGTCGATGTAGAGGATATTCTGGATGTTGTTTTCGGCGATTTCTGTATCGGAAAATAGCCTTTTTTGCGTGGTTTCACAGGGTGCTATGTGACATGTTTCACGTGAAACATTTCCCGGAAAGAAATGGCTCAACATTTGTTTTGACTTTTGGTTCAGCATTCATAAATTTGCCCCATGATTTTATATGATGTAATTGTGATTGGTGGTGGACATGCTGGCTGCGAAGCGGCGGCAGCGTCTGCACGGGTTGGTGCCAAAACCCTGCTTCTCACGCACAAACTGGAAACCATCGGGGCCATGTCCTGCAACCCGGCCATTGGCGGTCTGGGGAAGGGGCATCTGGTCCGCGAGATTGATGCCTTTGACGGCGTGATGGGCCGGGCGGCGGATGCTGCCGGCATTCAATTCCGTTTGCTGAACCGCCGCAAGGGACCGGCCGTGCGCGGCCCGCGGGCCCAGTCCGATCGCAAACTCTATAAACAGGCCATGCAGCAACTGCTTGAGGATCAGGACAATCTTGAAATCCGGGCGGACGCGGTTGAGGATCTGGTGGTTGAGGACCAGACCGTCAAGGGTGTGATCACCGCAGACGGGACCGTCATTCGCTGCGGCAAGGTGATCCTGACAACCGGGACTTTCCTGCGCGGCCTGATCCATATGGGCGAAACCAAAATCCCCGCTGGCCGGATTGGCGATGACCCATCCAATGGCCTGTCCCTGACGCTGGAGCGGGCAGGGTTTGAACTGGGGCGTCTTAAAACCGGGACACCGGCCCGGTTGGACGGGAAAACCATCAACTGGTCTATTTTGGAAGAACAGCCCGGCGATGATACGCCTGTGCCGTTTTCCTTCCTGACCCGCGAGATCACCACGCCGCAGGTTCCCTGTCATATTACCTGGACCACCGAGGAAACCCATCAGGTGATCCGCGACAACCTGCATCGGGCGCCCATGTATTCGGGCCAGATCACCGGGACAGGGCCGCGCTATTGTCCGTCTATCGAGGACAAGGTCGTTCGCTTTGCCGAAAAATCCAGCCACCAGATCTTCCTGGAACCGGAAGGGTTGGATGTGGATACGATCTATCCTAACGGGGTGTCTACCTCTTTGCCGGCGGATGTTCAGGTGGCATTTCTGCGGTCCATGCCGGGGCTGGAAAAGGTTGAATTTTATCAGCCCGGATACGCGATTGAGTATGATTTCGTCGATCCCCGGGAATTGAAGCCGACGCTGGAAACCCGGCGTATTAAAAACCTGTATTTTGCTGGCCAGATCAATGGCACCACCGGGTATGAGGAAGCCGCCGCGCAGGGCTTGATGGCCGGATTGAACGCGGCCTTGTCTGCCGGGGGGCGGGACCCGCTGGTTCTGGACCGGGCCGACGCCTATATCGGCGTGATGATCGATGATCTGGTGACCCGCGGTACTAACGAGCCGTATCGCATGTTCACCTCCCGCGCTGAATATCGCCTGATCCTGCGGGCCGATAATGCGGATAGCCGACTGACCCCGTTGGCCATGGAAGTGGGCTGCGTCGGGGCGGAGCGGGAAGGGGCCTTCCGTCAGAAAATGACAGACCTGACCGCAGCCAGCGCGTTGTTCTCATCCCTGACCCTGACCCCCAACGAAGCCCGTCAGAAAGGCCTCAATGTCAATCAGGATGGGGTTCGTCGGTCTGCGTCCGATCTTCTGGCCTATCCTGATATTGATCTGGAAGCCATTGGCGGGATCTGGCCGGAAACGAAGGACTTCTCCGCTGAGGTGCTGGAACAGGTGGCCATTGATGCCCAGTATAAAGGGTATCTGGAACGGCAGAAGGCGGACATTCGGGATTTCCGAAAAGACGAATCCCTGATCATTCCGGAAGATCTGGATTATGACCGGATCGGGGGATTGTCCAACGAGGTGGCTCTCAAGTTGAAAACCGCACACCCGACCACATTGGGGCAGGCCGCCCGAATTTCCGGCGTGACCCCGGCGGCGCTTACGGCTCTTCTGTCCTATGTCAAACGGGGCGATCACCGCAAACGAGCCTGACGGGCGGAGTTTTATGAATAAATCAGAGTTTCAGTCCAGAACCAATGTTTCACGTGAAACATTGGAGAAGCTGGAAATTTACGTCAATCTTCTGAATAAGTGGCAGAAGGCCATTAATCTGGTCAGTCGGTCCACATTGTCCGACGCATGGCTGCGGCATATTCTCGACAGCTATCAGGTTCTGGATCATGTGACAGCGAAAGAAGGGATATGGATTGATCTTGGCAGCGGGGCCGGTTTTCCGGCACTGGTGGTTGCCATTGTCAGTGATTTCGACGTTCATGTGGTCGAAAGTGATCAGAGAAAATGCCTTTTCATGCGCGAGGTTTCACGTGAAACATCGTCGCCGATCACCGTTCACAATAGCCGAATTGAGGCTGTAAGCCCGTTTCCTGCTGATGTTATTTCAGCCCGCGCTTTGGCGTCACTGGATCGCCTGCTGGAATATTCCGTGCCCTTCGCGACAGAAAAAACCGAATTCCTGTTTTTGAAAGGACAGGATGTGGATGCGGAATTGACCAATGCGTCGAAATGTTGGAAGATGGATGCCATCAAATACCAAAGCGTTTCAAGCAGCGAAGGCAGCATTCTGAAACTGACGAATGTGCGTCATTCGGGGTAGGGGGCAAGGTCATGGAAAAAATTGACGTTATTGGTGAATCTCGAATTCTTGCGATCGCAAACCAGAAGGGCGGCGTTGGGAAAACCACCACCGCCATCAATCTGGCAACGGCGCTGGCTGCTGTGGGGCAAACGGTTCTGGTGATCGATATCGATCCCCAGGGCAACGCCAGCACGGGCCTTGGTGTTGAACGGGACGAACGCCAGAATAATGTTTACGATGTTTTGATGGGCGATAAACCCCTTCAGGAAGCCACCTTCAAAAGTGCCATTCCGGGGTTGGATATCGTTCCTTCCACCCCTGATCTGACCGGGGCGGAACTGGAATTGATCGAAATGGATCGTCGCAGTCATCGTCTTTATGATGCGCTGAAGACGGTTCAGGATAAATACGATTACGTTCTTATCGACTGTCCACCGTCCCTGAACCTGCTGACCTTGAACGCATTGGTTGCGGTTCAGGCGGTTATTGTTCCCCTGCAATGTGAATTTTTCGCCCTTGAAGGGCTCAGCCTGCTGATCAAGACCATTGAACGGGTGAAAAACACCCTGAATCCGCGTCTTGAAATTCAGGGCGTTGTCCTGACCATGTTCGACAAAAGAAACAACCTGTCGGATCAGGTGGCGCAGGATGTCCGCAATTACCTTGGGAAAAAGGTTTATGAAACGGTCATTCCAAGGAATGTGAAGGTTTCGGAAGCCCCAAGTCACGGAAAACCGGCCTTGTTATATGATCATCGGTGCGCCGGCAGTCAGGCTTATATCAAGCTGGCGGGCGAGGTGATCCGCCGTGAAAAACAGCTGAGTGCAGCGTAATTTTTCGATCCTGTCCTTACTATAGAAACGGAAAAAGCGGTCATAATGTCGGACGAAGCAGGAAAAAGGAAACTGGGACGCGGATTGTCCGCCCTTTTGGGGGATGATGTCTCGGCGGATTATTCCGAACTGGATAAAATTCGGGCCTCCAAGGAGGTCCCGGTGGATCAATTGGAACCCAGCCCGTTTCAGCCTCGGCAGGATTGGGATCAGGAAGCCCTGGAAAGTCTGGCCAGTTCCATCGCCGAAAAAGGCATTCTTCAGCCCATTCTGGTACGGCGCAATCCTGATGATCGGGATATGTACCAGATCATTGCCGGTGAACGTCGCTGGCGGGCGGCCCAGATTGCCCAGCTTCATCAGGTCCCGGTTATTATCAAGGAACTGTCCGATGTGGACAGCCTTGAAATTGCGATCATTGAAAATATCCAGCGGGAAGACCTGTCCGCCATTGAAGAGGCGGAAGGCTATCGCCGTCTGGCCGATGAATATAATTACACGCAGGAAACGCTGGCCAAGCAGCTTGGGAAAAGTCGCTCTCATGTGACAAATACCATGCGCCTTCTCAACCTGCCCAAGTCCGTCCAGTCCATGATCCGGTCCGGGGATTTGAGTCCGGGGGCAGCCCGAACCCTGATTACCGCCGATGATCCGGAAAAACTGGCCAAGAAAATCGTCAATGAGGGCCTTTCTGTGCGTGCAGCAGAGAAATTGGCTTATAAAAAACCGGCTCATAGAGCGAGCTCAGCGTCCCGGAGTACGAAAGATCAGGATACGCTCGCTCTAGAAGGGGATTTATCAGCGGCAATTGGGCTGAAAGTTGGCATAAATCACAAGGGAGACAGTGGCGGAAGCATCACGATTTCCTATGATCATCTGGATCAACTGGATGATATTTGCCGTCGCTTGACCCGTCATTCCCTGATAACCGGGGGCGATGAAGATCCCTTTGAAGGGGATATTGCGGCCGCACTGGACGAAGATTTCCGATAGAGAAATATATTGTATTTCAATAGCTTGTGGTGATTTTTCCGATTTTTGATCGGGAAGATCAGCGCCGGCGATTGGCCATGGCAATGCGCAAGAGCGCCCGGCGGCAGATGGTTTCCGCCGGATAGCCGGTGGTCTTGCAGGCCATTTCCGCCTCAAGCGTGATGGACAGGCTGGTTGCCATATGGGCCGCGTTTTTCCCTGACAATTGCATTGTCGCTTTTTGCTGGTTGAAAAAGGGAATTCCGGCTTTTTTGATGGCTTCTGACGAAGAAACGCCGCGATCCATGAACAGGGCAGCCTTGTGAAGCTGTTTCAACTGGTTCTGGATCATGCGAAGGAAGGCAATGGGGGATTCGCCCGAGAAGAAGGCCTTGTTCAGACTTTTTTCCAGAAGGGGAATATTGCCAAGCAGGGCCGCGTCAATCACGTCAAAAACATTTTCGGCGGAACTGTCACCAATCATGGTTCTGACATCATCAAGGGTGATGGGGGTGGTATCATCCCCTTTATAGAGAACCAGTTTGTCCAGTTCCTGACGGGACAGCGCCCGGTCACCGCCGAGATTTTGCCGGAGATACTCAACCGCATCCGTATTGGCGGACAAACCGGCATTTCCAAGAACTTCGCGGATCAGGGCCGTAATATCCTGCGCCTTGTCCTTGTAGCAGGCGATTATTACCCCGAAAGAGGCACCGCTTACCAGCTTGACGAGAGAGGCCGTTTTCTTCAGATCCCCAGCCTCAATCACGATCAGGGTGTTGGAAAGATCCGCATCCAGTGCCGGTTTCAACAGGTTGGTATGGGTATTTCCGGCGCCCCGAATGCGCACCACCCGCTCACCGCCCATCATGGAAATGGCGGTGACCTCGTCCATCAGACGGGCCGGATCATCGGAGAGGTCGCCGGCAGCAATTTCGGAATAGCAGAAGGGGTCATCAAGGCTGTCTACTGCGGTCAAACACAGGGCTTTTGATCGTTCCCGGACCAGCCCCTCATCCTGACCATAGACCAGAAAAACCCGGATTTTCTTATCCGGTTTCTTCAGGAAGTTTGACAGTTGTGCTGCCTTGAATTCCGCCATTTATCGGCTCATGTAAACGGAAAGCTGACGGTGGATTTTCTCGGCCAGAACAAGGGCTGACCGCTTGCGGGCATTCTTTTCAGCGGCAAGGTTGGCAAAGTCCGAATCCACAATATTGAAGGATGCGATGGACTGGGCGCTGCCCTGATACAGGGTGTTCTTGCCGGTGGAATCAAGCAGCGTATAAAGCGCCGACAGGGTCAGGTTATAGCGCGTGGTCGAGTCGTCTTCCTTAATGGCAAGTCCTTGTTTTCGCTCGCTAATCTTGACCATAAGACGATATTTTGTGCCGTCCGGTGTCCCGGCAGGCGTTACCCGGTCGAGAAGCTCGTTGCGGACAATCTGGCCGGTTCGCCCCTCAATCGGCATGACATAGGTGGCGGCCAGCCTGTCACGCACGACCGAGCTGTCGTTCTGTTTTCCGTAAAGCGGCTGAAACCCGCAGGCCCCTGCAAGAAGGGCCAGCGAGATCGCGCATATCTGTTTAAATGACAACATTCACAATCCGGTTTGGGACAACAATGACCTTGCGAACAGGATTATCCCCGATCGCCGTTTGAACATTCGGCTGGGCAAGGGCGATTTCCTCAACCTTGGCCGCATCCTCATCCTTGGCCACCTCGATCGTGGCGCGCAGCTTGCCTTTAACCTGAACCGCCATGGTAACCGTGTTATCCACGGTCAGGCTTTCGATGGCAACCGGCCACGGACTGTCGGCCAAAAGCACGTCATGACCCACGGTTTGCCACAGTTCTTCGGCCAGATGGGGCATCATGGGGCCGACGAGGCCGATCATGATTTCCATGGCTTCCCGAAGGGCGAAGGCATCGCCTTCATTACCCTCAGCGGGTTTGAAATCGGCAAGGGAACTCATGAACTTGTACAGGGCGGCGATGGCACTGTTGAAATGCAGTTTCTCGATATTGTCTGTGACCTGCACAATGGTCTTGTGGGCCTCTTTCCGAAGGGACAGGGCCGCATCGGAGAAGGTATCCGGGGCAGGGGTGCCAGACGCCGCAGCCTTGTCCGCATTCTCGGTTACAAAGCGGTGCAGGCGATGCTTGAAGCGCCATGCGCCGGTGGCACCGGCATCGGTCCATTCCATATCCCGGTCGGGCGGGCTGTCGGACAGCACGAACCAGCGGGCCGCATCCGCGCCGAACTTGTCGATGATCTCGCCCGGATCGACAACGTTCTTCTTGGACTTGGACATTTTCTCGACGCCGCCAATGGTGACGGGCTCGCCTGTTTCCACATGGACCGGTTCGCCGGCATCATTGTGGACAACCTCGTGCGGGAACAGCCACGTGCCGTTCTTGCTGCGATAGGTTTCATGGGTGACCATGCCTTGCGTGAACAGGCCGCTGAACGGCTCCTTGATGTCCACGGCACCGGTTTCCTGCATGGCGCGGGTAAAGAAGCGGGAATAGAGAAGATGCAGGATCGCATGTTCAATACCGCCAATATACTGATCCACCGGCAGCCAGTAATCCACATCATCCTTGCTGACGGGATCGTCGTTGCGCGGGGCACAGAACCGGGCAAAATACCAGGAACTGTCCACGAAGGTATCCATGGTGTCCGTTTCGCGAACCGCATCGGCGCCGCAGGACGGGCAGGCGGTGTGTTTCCAGCTTGGGTGATGATCCAGCGGGTTGCCCGGCTTGTCAAAGGTGACGTCTTCCGGCAGTTCGATCGGCAGGTTTTCCGCCTTTTCAGGAACGGTACCACAGGCATCGCAGTGGATAACCGGGATCGGGCAGCCCCAATAGCGCTGACGGGACAGGCCCCAGTCGCGGAGGCGATAGTTCAACGTGGCCTCGCCGCGACCGCTTTCTTCCAGGCGGCGGATAATCTCGGTTTTGGCGGCTTCGCTGTCCAGACCGTTCAGGAAATCGGAATTGACGATTTTTCCCGGATCCGTATAGGCCGTATCACCGATCGGTTCGTTTTCCGCCCCTTCAGGAGCGACAACGCGAAGGACTTCAAGATCATATTTGCGGGCAAAATCAAGGTCACGCTGATCATGGCCGGGGCAGGCGAAGATGGCGCCGGTGCCGTAATCCATCAGGACAAAGTTGGCCACATAGATGGGCAGGGTCTTGCCTTCGATAAAGGGATGATCCACGGTCAGGCCGGTGAAAACGCCTTTTTTCTCTGCTTTTTCAATGGCTTCCTCGCTGGTTCCCATACGGTGGCACTCGGCCACAAACTCGGCAATAGCGTCATTGTCCTTCATCAGTTTCTGGGTCAGCGGATGGTCCGCTGAAATGCCCATGAAGCTGGCCCCGAACAGCGTGTCTGGCCGGGTGGTGTAGATTTCCAGCGTGTCATCGGATCCGGTGATCTGGAAATGAACGCGGGCACCGCGGGACTTACCGATCCAGTTTTCCTGCATCAGGCGGACTCGGTCCGGCCAGCGGTCAAGGCTTTCAAGCCCGGTCAGAAGGTCGTCACTGAAATCGGAGATCCGGAACATCCACTGGTTCAATTTACGCTTTTCAACGAGGGCACCGGAGCGCCAACCGCGCCCGTCGATGACCTGTTCGTTGGCCAGAACAGTCATGTCAACCGGGTCCCAGTTGACCCAGCTTTCCTTGCGGTAAACCAGCCCTTTTTCAAGGAAATCAAGGAACAGCTTCTGTTGTTTGCCGTAATATCCCGGATGACAGGTGGCCAGTTCCTTGCTCCAGTCAAGGGACAGGCCCATGCTTTTCAGTTCGGTCCGCATGTTGGCGATGTTGGCATAGGTCCATTCGGCGGGGTGAACCCCCTTGTCCCGTGCGGCATTTTCCGCCGGCAGGCCAAATGCGTCCCATCCCATGGGGTGCAGGACGTTGAACCCCCGGGCCCGCTTGTACCGCGCCACCACGTCGCCCATGGTGTAGTTCCTGACATGGCCGATATGGATATTCCCGGACGGATAGGGGAACATTTCCAGGACATAGTATTTGGGGCGGGAGGTGTCGGTCTCGACCTCAAAGGTTTTTTCCTGCTCCCATCGGGACTGCCATTTGGCTTCGATTTCTTTCGCGTTATAGCGGGACATAGTCTTACTACCGGGTTCGTCGTCAGTGAATATCAAAAATGAAAATGTGCAGCACGTCCGTACTGCACATCTGTAATGAACGGTTGCGGAGGCATTTGCATCCCGGGGTGGGGATCAGTTGCCTTCGCGGGTAATCCTGAGTTCCCGCGCCCGTTTCAGGATCGCGTTTTCAAGATTGGTAATTGTTTTCGGTGTCAGCTCAACCGGGATCCAGTTGTTGGTGGTGTCCAGGTTCTGTTTGAAGGCCGCAACCCGAAGGCCGTCTGCCCGAAGCCTGCGATCCAGAATATAGACCGTCACCTTGAAACGCTCGCCCGGGGATTCCGGCGGGATATACCAGTCGGTGATGATCACGCCGCCAAATGGATCGGCGGATGTCAGGGGCATGAAGGACAGGGTGTCAAGGGAGGCACGCCACAGATAGCTGTTGACGCCAATGCCGCTGCCACCCTGTTCGCTTTCAAGGCTCTTGGACCCGCCGAACAGGCCACCATCACCAAAGATTGTTTCGTCGGTGGGACGACCGGTCTGGTAGACCTTGCCTTTATATTCTTCAGGGAAGCTGGAGGATGTACCCAGATTACTACTACATCCTGTCAGGCCGATGGCAAACAACAAGGCAAGACAGGCACCCAACCGGAAGCGGCTCAACTGCATAGACCAAATCCTTAAATTTCACGCCCCTGCCGTTATGGAAACAGGGGGAACAGAATCACGTTTCCCGCAGTCTAATGCAGCTTTTCCTTTGGAACAACTGCGGAAACGGAACAAGGCGGGCAAGCGGGCCTCTTTTTTATCGCTGGGTTGGTTGTATTCCCTGCATATCCATAAAATTTATCGAAAATTACCGTACGCTCAATACGAGAATCGAGGTGCAGGTGACGGTTTGTGACTTTTTGAGCACAGTTTCTACAAAATAGGGAAAACGCCGGGGGGCATCTGCTTGACCGGTGAGGGCAACAGGCGGTTTACTCGCTCTTGGCTAACAGGGCCCTTGCTGCCTTGCGTCGTTAATTTCAAACTTATTTTCTCTGGCTTGTATGAGCGGAGGGGAGACAAAATGAAAAAAGTAATCTTGGGCACAACAGCTTTGGTCGCTGCAAGTGCACTCACAGCCGGTACAGCTTCTGCCGCTGAAGGAATTAAACTGAACCTCGGTGGTTACCTGCAGTCTTCATTCGTCGTTGCTGACTACGACGATGGCGATCAGCTGCCGACAGACGTTCGTCACGAAGGCGAAGTTTTCTTCACTGGTTCCACAACCCTGGACAACGGCCTGAAATTCGGTGTCAACATCCAGCTCGAAGCTTACACAGCTTCTGACCAGATCGACGAAACTTTCATGTTTGTTGAAGGTTCTTTCGGTCGTGTAAACGTCGGTTCTGAAGACTCTGCTGCATACCTGATGCACTACTCTTCTCCGTCACCGGTTCCGGCTTGGGGCCTGGTTTCTCCGAACGCCAACGCTTCTGGCCTCGGAAACCCGTCAACTCTGCCGAACGAACTGGGCGACTCTGACAAGATCACCTACTTCACACCGCGTTTCGCTGGCTTCCAGGTTGGTGCTTCTTTCACTCCGGACGGAGATAAAGAAACAACAAGCGCGACTGTTTACGCTCCGATCGCCAACGAAGGCGTTGAAGACGAAGCATACTCTTTCGGTGTAAACTACCAGAACACCTTCAACGATTTCTCCGTTGGCGCGTCTCTGGGTTACCAGCTGATCACTCGTGACCTCGCTGTTCTTGAGGACACAGACGAAATCGCAGCCGGCCTGACTGTTGGCTTCGGTGGCTTCAACGTTGGTGCAGCTTACAAGTTCACCGACAACGATTCCGGTATCGAAGATCTGGAACGCGAAGACTGGAACGTTGGTGTAACCTACGGCCAGGGTCCTTGGGAAATCGGCGTACAGTACGCTGGTGTTAAGTACGACGATCTGGGTGACGGCGATCTGCACGCTTGGGTCATCGGCGGTAACTACGTTCTCGGCCCGGGAATCACCGCATTCGGTGGCGTCCAGTTCTGGGATGCTGACGATGAATATGTATTCGTCAACGATGCTCTGTCTGGTGTTTCCGGCACAGGCAACGACGCGACTGTATTCTTCGTAGGTACAGCTCTCTCCTTCTAATTCGAAGGACAGAAACCGTATTACGGGAGGGACAGGCTTTTGGCCTGTCCCTTTTTTATTGCCTGAAATCTTCAGGGGGAAGACCTGCGCTTGCCTGTGCCCGTGGCCAGTGTGTAGATTACGGGTCAGTTGTTTGAAACCTATTGTCAAAGAAGAGCAGGTGATCCATGGGCGGCATCATGTGGCTGGCATCCTATCCAAAGTCTGGAAATACGTGGATGCGGTCTTTTCTCAGCAACCTGATCCAGAACAAGCCGGATGCGGTCAATATCAATGAACTGTCTCAGTTTGCCTATAGCGATAGCCAGAAATTCTGGTATGAGCAGGCGGCAGGCGGTTCTCTTGATGGGCTTTCAGCAGAACAGAAAATGGCCCTGACCCCGAAGGCGCAGCGCCTGATGACGGCATCCCGGCCCCAGTCCGTCTTTGTGAAGACCCATAACCAACTGGCGACCAACCATGGTGTTCCCTTTGTCACTGCAGAAGAAACCGTGGGCGCCATCTATATCGTTCGCAATCCGCTGGATGTGGCGATCAGCTACGCCAACCATTCGGGAATCAGCATCGATGAAAGCATCGATTTCATGAACAACCCGGCGGCCGATACGCCCGAAGACGCGTATAAAATGCCGCAAAGCTACGGGACCTGGTCAAACCATGTGACAAGCTGGCAGAAATTCAATCCGCGATACCTGCATTTCGTTCGCTATGAAGACATGCTGCTGAAGCCGGGCAAGACCTTCTCCGGTGTGGTTAAGTTTCTGGGGATCAAGGTTCCCAAAAACCAGATCGCCAAGGCCATCAAGCAATCCTCTTTCAAGGTTCTGCAAAATCAGGAACAAAAGGAAGGCTTTTCAGAACGGCCCGACAGTGCGGACCGTTTTTTCAGAAGTGGCAAGGCCGGTGAATGGAAAACCGTTCTGAGCCCGGAACAGGTCACCAGGATCGTCGATGCCCATCACGATCATATGGAGAAACTGGGATATCTGCCCTGACGGTTCCGAGCGACCGGAATTCACCTTTTTCAAAGCCGTCAATGGCGCCAAACCCGGCAAAGGGCAGCAGGGAAAGCTGTTGCCAGCTTTTGGGGGTGATACCACCAAGCGCATAAACCGGGATCGGGATATCCCGAAGCAGGAGGCCTGCCCGCACCGGCCCCAGGGTCCTGGCACCCGGATGACTTCGGGTTGGGAACAGGGGGGAGAGAAAGGCCGCATCCGCACCGACCCTGGCGGCCAGATGAAGACTTCTTCTTGAATGGCAGGCCACCGTAAAGGTAAGCCCGGGATATCGGGATTTTAGCCGGGGCACCTGCGGTATCCGGTATTCAGGCAGATGGCATCCGGGCACCTTCAGGCGGGCCGATAATGCCGGATCATTCGAAATTGAAAGCCTTAATCGCCGTTCTTTGCAAATTTCGGATAGTTGTTCGGCCATATTTGCACGATCGGGCGTGTTATAGTGGCGCAGGATAATACCGCATCCCTTCGGAAGCTGATCCGCTATTCGACGGGGATCAAGACCGCGTTTATCATCGGTAAAATAATAGAAGGGCGCCAGGATATGTTCCATTCAGGGACCGTATCACCCGCCCTGTGATTTTCACAAGCATCATTGAGAAGGTTTTTTTTACCCCGCGCTTCTGCTATCAGCTTGGATGGAACCGCCGCCGCACCTGTAGCTGCAACTTTAAGGGCCTGTAAGATGACTGATATTGCTAAAAACCTGAAGGAAATCGGGAACCAGATCGAGAAAACCGCCAAACGGTGGGAACGGCAGGCTCAGGACGTGACGCTTGTTGCGGTATCCAAGAAACAGCCTGTGGAAAAGATCGAGGCCGCATTGGAGGCCGGACAGCGTGTCTTTGGGGAAAACCGCGTACAGGAAGCCCAGCAGAAATGGCCGGCACTGAAAGACCGGTTTTCGGATATTGAACTGCACCTGATCGGCCCGCTTCAGACCAACAAGGCGAAAGAGGCGGTGGCCCTGTTCGATGTGATCCAGACCGTGGATCGGCCAAAACTGGCGCGAATTCTGGCCGAGGAAATGAAAGCCGCAGGAAAGACCATCCCGGTTTATGTTCAGGTCAATATAGGCGAGGAAGAACAGAAATCAGGCATCCTTCCCAAGGATGCGGATGCCTTTATCGAAAGTTGCCGCACCGAGCATGGCCTTGATGTCGCAGGGTTGATGTGTATCCCCCCGGCAGAGGAGCAGCCGGCCCCGTTTTTTGCCATGCTGGCCCGGATCGCCGCGCGAAACGGCCTTGAAAAACTGAGCATGGGCATGTCCGGGGATTACCAGATCGGGGTCCAGTTCGGGGCCACCTCCGTTCGGGTGGGCACCGGTATTTTTGGCGAGCGGGAGGGCTAGTCCCGTTCATCCCATAGGGGCCGAGGAAGGCCGCACCGTCAGGTTTGCAAAGCGGCTCGGGTCTGAAGAAAGCGGGTCCAGTCACCGGATCGCCGGGTCAGAAGGCCAAGGACCACAGCGGTTAGCCCAAGTGCCACCAGATCGGCCACCGGGGTCGCGTACCAGCTTCCCATTTCCCCCATGACGGCCGGCAGGCCCAGGATCAGGGGCAGGGTGATGAAATAGATTTTCGTCAGGCCCAGCAACCCGGCCCGGCCTGCATCCCCGATCGCCTGAAAGAAACCCGGCAGCATGAGCAGCGGCCCGAACAGGAAATAGGTCAGGGTGACAGGGGGCAGAATGCGCGCGGTTTCCAAAATGACCGCGGCATCATCCACGAAGATATCCGCGATGGGACCGGGCAGGATCAGGAATACCAACTGCAAAAGGATGCAATAGGTTCCGGACAGCAGAAGCGACAGGCGCAGGCTTCGCAGGGTTCTGTCCCATTGTCCGGCCCCGAAATTGTTACCGACAATGGATTGCTGCGCCAGCGTCAGGCCCAGCAGGGGCATATAGCCGAAGGTCATCAACCGGGTGACAATGCCATAGGCGGCCATACTGGTTTCATAGGTGTCCCCATTCCAGACCTGCAACTGAAAGATGATGCTGGCGGAAATAACGGAAACCCCCACATAGCTGAGGCTGGGCGTGATGCCGAGCAGCAGATATTCCCCCCACCGACCGAGACAGGCGGTGATATGCCGGAGCCGGAATTTCAGGGAATCCTCCCGCGAATAGATATAGACGAGGGCGCCAAGGATGGCCAAGGCCTGGGCCATAACGGTGCCGTAGGCGGTGCCGGCAACCCCCATCTGGAATTCCACCACCAGAATATAGTTGAACAGGATATTCAGCAGGGTGGACAGCAGACTGATGATGGTCAGGGAACCGATCATCCCCTGACAGCGGAAACTGTCGCTAATCAGGGCAAGAATGAAGAACAGGAAGGAAAACCAGATGGTGATGGATATATAGGTATATCCCATGCGGGCCAGCGGTTGTGATCCATTGGCAATCCCGTTGATCACGGAGGTGCCAAACAGCGCGAACAGGGTGATCAGGGAGAGGCAGATGACAGCGGACAGGGCAAGGGCACTGACAACGGCCTTCTCGCTGTCCTCGCGCCTGCCAGCCCCCAGCAGGCGGGCCAGAACACTGGCATAGCCGGAGGAGACAAGGGTGCCAAGGGCAATGACCATCATGAACAGGGGAAAGACCATGGTCACGGCGGAAAAGGCATCGGCGCCGACAAATTCACCAACAAAATATCCATCCACAACCGTGAACAGACCATTGGTCAGCATGACCAGAATGATGGGCGTGGCAACTTTCGCGTATAGCAACCCGAGGGAGCCGCGCAGAAAGATGTTATCTTGTGTGTTGATCCCCGTTTCCATTCAGGTATCCTTTATCTGGGTGCCAAATGCTTGCTTTTTATGAGCAGGTTGTTACTTTTACAAAGTGTAATTGACGATGTCAATTGACAATGTCAATTTTAAAATAGAGGTTTGCGGTGTCGAGGACCCTGAGCGAAGAACAGAGAGCCAGGAAAAAGGCTGAACTGGTGGCGGTTGCCATCGAGATTCTGGAGACGGAAGGGTTTAACGCCCTGACCCTTCGGCGTCTTGCCGCCAAGGCCGGGATCAGCCGGACCACCCCTTACCTGTATTTCAAGGACAAGGCGGATTTGCTAGTGGCGGTCTGTGTTAATACCTTCCGTTTTCTGACGGAACAATGCCGAACCATTATCGAGGATAACCCGACCCCGGTGCAGCAGGTCACGGCCTTTGGCGAGAATTACCTGAAATTTGCCCTGAAAAACCCGGTCCTTTATCAGTTGACCTTTGCCCCGGAAACCACCCGCGAGGAAGTCGCCCCGGAAGTCATGGAAGTGGTTGAGGAATATAACACCCTTCTGGCGGTGCCCATGCAACAGGCCTATGACGCCGGGCATTTCCTGTATCCACCGGATCGCCTGAATGCGGTTCTGTGGGCGGCGCTTCACGGTATGCTGTCGCTCCACTGGTCGGGTCATCTGGCGGAAGAGGACCAGTTCGACCAGATTTTGGCGGATATGAGAAATATCCTCGCGTTCGGTTTTATCAACCGGGACAAGGTCCGAGAGGATTATCCGGACCTGATGTCAGGAAATTGACAGTTCCGTTTCCGGTGTGACGAGGGATAAAAGCTCCAGAAGGTCGGGTTTTGACAGGGCAACGCAGCCTTCGGTCCCCTGATAGCCCTCTTTCGCCACATGCATGAAGATGCAGCTTCCCTTTCCGGGAACCGGGGGGTCGTCATTATGGCCGAGAACCACCACCAGATCATACAGATCATCATCCCGTTTCATCACTTCATGACTGGCGGAAAAGGGAAGCGCTACCGGCCGGTTATAGTCACTGTGGGCGGGATCATCACACCATCCGTCCTGATCCCCGATAACATGGGTTGGCAGGGCCGAGACCGGCCGTTCCATCCGGTCCGCCCGGTAATAGAGGGAGCGGAGCGGATAAATGCCGATGGGGGAGGCATGGTCCCCTTCGCGCTTGTCAGCCGTGACACCGGCCTTGCCAAGGGCGCAGTCAAACTCCCGGCCCAGAAACCGGAGCACGCCTTTATGAGAATTTAGTGCTTTAACCTCTATCATCATGGTTGTAGTCTAGCCTTCTCTTTCCATGTTTTCACCCTGATTCTGGATGATGTAGATGTCGAACAAGGCGCAGCCTATTGACATGATGGTTCTGGTGGGTCTCTCCCTGATGTGGAGTTCCAGCTTTGTCTTTATCAAGATTGCCGTGGAAACCATCACCCCCTTGAGCGTGGCAACCGGGCGGATTTTTATTGCGGCGGTTGTCCTCTATCTGGTCATGAAGGTGAGGGGGCTGACTTTACCCACAGACCTTAGAAGCTGGATTTTCTTCCTGTTGATCGGCATTATTGGCAATGCACTTCCGTTTTTCCTGATCAGTTGGGCGGAACTGACCATTGACAGTTCCGTGGCGTCGATCCTGATTGCGGCGGCCCCGTTGGCCAGCTTTCTGATCGGTCATTTCGCCACCACCGATGAACGGCTAACCCTGATGCGGACAACAGGGGTGCTTTTGGGATTTGCCGGGATCATTGTCATGATTGGGCCGGAAGCCCTTCTGAAACTGGGGGTAAATGCGGTGAGCCAACTGGCGATTGTGGCCGGGGCAACCTGTTATGTGACGGCCGGTTTCATTGCCCGGAAAATGCCGCCTCTGGCGCCGGAAACGCGGGGGACCGGCGTGTTGGTGATGGCCAGCGTTATCACGGTTCCCATCTGTCTGGTGGTGGATCAACCGTGGACCCTTGATCCCAGCCTGGAATCCCTGACCGCCCTTGTTGCCATTGGCATTTTCCCCACCGCCATGGCGACCCTGATGCTGTTTTTCCTGATTATCCGGGTCGGGGCCACCTTTGTGGCGTTGAATAACTATATCAACCCGGTTCTGGGGGTGGTCTGGGGATATCTGCTGGCCAGTGAAATCCCGACATTGCAGACATGGGCCGGACTGCTGCTTATTCTGGGCGGGTTGATCGTCACCCAGATCCGTGCCGTTCGCGGCCCGGCAAAGGTCAGATAGTCCTGTTCATATATTCATAATCCCGTGACGAGGTATGGGTTTCATAGGCCCGAAGGGCTGCTGCAGGCGCGGGGGCGGAGGCCTCTTTCGCAGTGGCAGATGGCTGGGTCACAGGCTCGGCCTTACGAGCGGGGCCGGTTGTCCCATTCTGGAAATGGCTGAGGATCTGGTGCATTTGCTGTTCGGTCAGGGCCTTGTCTTCCAGCGACTGAAGATGACCCAGACTGCGCCCAAGATCAGGCGGTGGCCCTTTCCATTGCAACCCCATGGGAAGGGGGGCTGCGGGTCCGGTTTTGCTGTCAATGCCATCGTCCTCGGCCTCGGCCCCCGCCGCCACCTGTTGGGCCGGGTGTGAAGCGGGTTGCGCCGCACCGACATCATCCGGAACAGGGACAATGGTGGCCCCTTTCGGGCCGAATGCGGCTGCCAGAGCGGCCAGATCCTGTGTCTTGATGGATGGGGGCTGCGAGGTCTCTTGCGGGCCTTGCCGGGCCATCTCCGGCTGCTTTGGGAGCGTTTCAGAGGTTGTATCCCCGACTTCGACCGAGGCAGGATCGGCTTTGGCCAGAATATCGGTCGGTTCATCCGAGAACATCGCGAGGACATGATCACCCATATCCTTGCCGGTTTCACTTTCGATGGCTGTATTGACCACCGAGGCGGCAAACCCGACCACGCCGCCAAACAGGCCGCCGCCGATCATGCGGGACCCGGCACTGATCTCATCCCCGGTGACATTCCGGTACAGGGAGGAAACCACGGGGATATGTTGCAGGGGATTGATGATGTCGAGAAAATCGTCGAAGCCGAACCCGTCCTTTCCGAACATGGAAAAGTCTGACGAACCATCCGCTGTTTTCGCAGGGCCGGACGGGGATGCCTCGGCCTGATAGCGGGGCATACCGGACAGCCCGGCGAAATTCCGGTCCAGATAGGCGTATGGGTCAGATGTAATAGGGCTAACCGACATTTTTTTCTCCTCGCCGTTATATAAGCAAGGACCGTGCCATTATTTTATGGCGCAATATCAAGTGGTTAGAATGTCATGCACCGGACCCCTTCGGCAGGCCGGAATTAATTTCCGGGAAAAACCTGCCCGCTTGGGAAAGGGCCGTACCCCTTACAGGCGGCCTGTCTTACAGGTAATGGCCGCTGCGTTTGCGTTTGGTGGCAAGATACAGTTCGTTATGGGTGTTGGACGGGAATTTGTGGGTAACCCGTTCCGCAACCTCGATACCGCATCGCTCCAGTCCTTCGACCTTTTCCGGGTTATTGGTCATCAGGCGGATTTTGGTGAAGCCCAGCAGGGACAGCATTTCCGCCGCAGGCCGGAAGACCCGCTCATCCGCATCGAAACCCAGCCGTTCATTGGCATCGATGGTATCAAACCCGTCGCTTTGCAGTTTATAGGCCCGCAGCTTGTTCATCAGGCCGATCCCGCGCCCTTCCTGCGCCAGATACAGGATGACGCCGGAGCCTTGGTCACTGATCGCCTTGATAGCCCCGCGAAGCTGTTCGCCGCAGTCGCATTTCAGGGACCCGATCAGGTCACCGGTGAAGCATTCGGAATGCAGGCGGGCCAGAACCGGGTCATGCCGGTTGGGATCACCGATCAGGATGGCCAGATGCTCAATCCCGCCGTCCACCGGCCGGAAAGCCTGAATGCGGGTATTTTCGGCCCCCTGCAGGGGAACCTTGGCAAGGGCGACCGGACGAAGCTGCCGGGCGCTGTAATCGTCATAGGAAAAAATCTCGTCAAAAGTGACGACGGACAGGTCTTTTTCCGCGGCAATTGAGGCGGCCTTTTCCGTATCCACGGGGCAGACAATCGCCGAAGGCAGCAGGCGTCCCAGCTTGTTGATCTTGATGGCCGCATCATGGATCGGGTCAATCGGGCCCTGCAACCGGGTAAAAGGCCCCCGGAACGGCTGGTCCAGATCATGGGTGGCATCGGCCAGCGCCCGCATCAGCGAGGCATCCATCCAGTCCTCGATGGTCAGCAGGATCGTGGTATCCCCGGTCGGCATCACATGCAGCACATTGGCCCGGTGGGCGGTAATGGCGAACAGGGGTGCCGTCCCGCAGGTTTCCGCAAGGTCCCGGATTTCAGCATCATAAGCCATTTCCGTCGACAGGATGGCAATGGTCTCCTGTCCGGTGGTAATGACGGCTGGAAGACCCCGCCGCAGGTCGGCAATGGCCCTGTCAACATTGCGAAGGGCGATTTTTTGGGACGTATCGGGATTGTTTTGAGACATGATTTACTGCCGGATGAGGTTCTTTGCCTTTACTATTAACAGGTTCTTCGGGACACTCGCAAATGCAAAAACCTTTCTGGCGGCCATCAACCGGGCAGAAAACGGGCGCTCTGACAATTCTGGCCCTGCAAATGAGACCCGATTTCCCTATACTGACTGCTGACATCCCTGTGAAGGGAAGGGGAAACGCGGTCAACTTTTGGTGAGTTGGGCGTATTTTTATCCCTGAAACAGCCTTGAATGAGGCAAAAAGACATAAATCTGTGAAATGCCTGTATCCGCCAAATCCCGGATTGCAGGGAAATCTGACATCATGGCCTGTAAGGGAGCGCCCCATGTCCAGCGTGAAAAAAATTCTACTGGTGGATGATGATGAAAGCCTGCGCGAGACGCTGGCCGAACAGCTTGACCTGCATGAGGAGTTTGAAACCCTGCAGGCGGGAACCGCAAGTGACGCGCTGGAGAAGGTGCGAAACGGGCTTTTCGACCTGATCCTGCTGGATGTGGGCCTGCCGGACATGGACGGGCGCGAGGCCTGCAAGATCATGCGGAAAAACGGGTCCCGTGTGCCGATCATCATGCTGACCGCGCAGGACAGCGACAGTGACCAGATCTTGGGGTTGGAGTCGGGGGCCAATGACTATGTCTCGAAACCGTTCCGCATCGGGGTTCTTCTGGCCCGGATCCGGGCCCAGCTTCGCCAGCATGAACAAAGCGAGGATGCGGTCTTTACAATTGGTCCCTATACCTTCCAACCGGCCAAGAAGCTGCTGGTGCATACGGAAACAGAGCAAAAGGTTCGCCTGACGGAAAAGGAAACGGCGATCCTGAAATTCCTGTACCGGGCCGGGCAGAAGGTGGTGTCCCGGGATATCCTGCTGGACGAGGTCTGGGGATATAATGCGGAGGTCACGACCCACACGCTGGAAACCCACATTTACCGGCTTCGTCAGAAAATCGAGGATGATCCGTCGGCGGCGGCCCTGCTGGTCACGGAAACTGGCGGCTACCGCCTCGTCCCGTAAAGGGCTGAAGGCGGCTTAAAAGCCAGTTTTAGCCGTTTTCCCGCAGGATTGTTCCCGCCAGATACAGGCTGCCCGCAATCAAAAGGCGGCAGGGTTGCCGGGCCATGAAGGGGAAAAGACTGTCCACAGCCTCTGGAAGGGAGGCGGCCTCACCAATATCCAGACCGGCATTTCGGCCAATCTGGGCCAGTTCCTCTGCTGTTGTTGTGGCTTCCTCGCCCGGAATGCTCATGGCAAAGGCCCGGCTGACCAGCGGTTGCAGGTGACGCAGGAAGGAAATCTGGTCCTTCGTGTTCATCATGCCGCATACCAGATAGGTGGGTTTGTCATCGTCCTTGTTAAGGGCACGGAAACTCTCGGCGATTTGCCGACCTGCGGCCTCGTTATGGCCCCCATCCAGCCAGACTTCCACCTCGGGGGGGAGTTGACGGATCAGCGGACCTTTTGTCAGGCGCTGCATGCGGGCGGGCCAGACCGTGGATTGGATCCCGGCCTCGATGGCTTTGCGGGACAGGGTAAACCCGTCCAGTTTTTCCGCACAGGCAATGGCCGTGGCGGCATTGGCAAACTGGTGCGTTCCAAAAAGGGACGGCGGCGGCAGGCCTTCAAGGGCCTTGAGACCAGAGTAAGCCCATTCATCGCTGGCGCCCGTGCCGGGGGTGAAATCCCAGTCCCGTTCATGGGCATGAACCGGCGCCCCCACGACCCCGGCTCGCTCAATCAGGGTCTTCATGACCGCATCCTGCTGCGGCCCAAGGACCACGGGAACGCCCGGTTTCATGATGCCCGCTTTTTCAAGGGCGATACCGGTGACGTCCGATCCAAGGAATTGTTCGTGATCCTTCGATACCGGGGTGATGGCCGTCAGGGCCGGTTTGGGGATGACGTTGGTGGCATCCAGACGCCCGCCGAGACCGGTTTCCAGCAACAGGACATCCGCCGGATTGTCGGCAAAGGCCTTGAACGCGGCGGCGGTGGTGATCTCGAAATAGGTGATCGGGGTACCGCCGTTGCGTTCCTCGCAAAAGGCAAAAAGGTCTATTAGTTCCGGGTCCGAAATGACTTCCCCGTTGAGGACAATCCGCTCATTGAACCGGACCAGATGCGGCGAGGTATAGACATGCACGCTATAGCCTGCCGCTTCCAGAATGGCGCGCAAATAGGCCAGCAGCGATCCCTTGCCGTTTGTCCCGGCCACATGGATGACAGGCGGAACGGACAGGTGCGGATTACCGAGCTTGTCCAGAATGTCCATCATGCGATCAAGCGAGAGATCGATAACCTTGGGATGCAGCGCCATCAGGCGTTGCAGGATGGCGTCACTGGGCAGGGGGCGCACTGGGTCTATCCTGTATCAGGCCTTGCTTTCCGACGGGGCATCCGCCTTTTTCCCGGCTGCATCAGCGGCAGGGGCGGCATCTTGCGTCGGTTCAGCGGCAGGGGCGCTCTTGTCCGCGGTATCCTCGGACTTGAACTTGTTGGCAATCAGGTCGATCAGCACGGACAGGGTCTTTTTCATGTCCCGGCGGTGAACCACCATGTCCAACATGCCTTTTTCCACCAGGAACTCGGCGCGCTGGAACCCTTCCGGCAGTTTCTCGCGGATGGTTTCCTCGATCACGCGGGGGCCGGCGAAACAGATCAGGGTGCCCGGTTCTGAAATCTGGATGTCACCCAGCATGGCGTAAGACGCTGTAACGCCGCCGGTTGTCGGGTCTGTCAGGACAACGATGAAGGGCAGCTTGGCCTCTTTCAGGCGCTGGACCGCAACGGTGGTGCGCGGCATCTGCATCAGGGACAGGATACCTTCCTGCATCCGGGCACCGCCAGCGGCAGAAAACAGGATCAGTGGGGCTTTTTGCAGGATCGCCAGCTTGGAGGCCGCGACAATGGCTTCACCCACGGCCATACCAAGGGAGCCGCCCATGAACTGGAAATTCTGGACCGCGACAACAGCGGCATTGCCGCCCATCTTGCCGTGGGCCACGATCATGGCATCCTTGTCGCCCGTATTGTGGCGGGCATCCTTCAGGCGGTCGGTATATTTCCGGGAATCCCGGAATTTCAGGGGATCAACCTGCACATCCGGCAATTCAATCACGTCATAGCGGCTGCCGTCGAACAACTGCTCGAACCGGTCTTTCGGACCGACCCGCAGGTGATGATCACAATGATTACAGACATTGAGGTTCTGTACCAGTTCCTGATGGAACAGCATTTCCCCGCAACCGGGACATTTTACCCACAGGTTGTCCGGGGTGTCGCGGGACGAGGTTGTCAGCTTGCGGATTTTCGGAAGAACTTTGTTGGTCAACCAGTTCATATCAGGTCCTGTCAGTGTTTCACGGTGCTGCGAATACCAGCGGATATCTCGGAAGCCAGTTCCATAACGGAACGAACGGCTTCATCATCATTTTCTGCGGCGGCGATCCGGTCGATCAGGGCAGAGCCCACAACGGCGCCATCGGCGATTTCAGCGATTTCAGCGGCCTGTGCCCCGCTGCGGATACCAAAGCCGACAGCGACGGGCAGGTCGGTGGCATTCTTGATCCGTTGCAGGGACTGCGCCACATCCGAGGCCTTTGGCGCGGCGGCGCCTGTGGTCCCGGCGATGGAGACATAATAGATAAAGCCGGAGGTGTTCTTGAGGACAGCCTCAAGCCGCTTGTCATCGGTTGTCGGGGTCGTCAGGCGAATGAAGTTCAGCCCGGCCTTCATGGCGGGCAGGCACAGTTCCTCGTCTTCCTCGGACGGCAGGTCCACCACGATCAGGCCATCAACCCCGGCGTCCCGGGCATCTTCGAGAAACCGGTCCACCCCATAGGAATAGATGGGGTTGTAATATCCCATCAGCACAACCGGGGTGTCGTCGTTGTCTTTTCGGAACTCGCGGATCATGGACAGGGTGGATTTCAGCGTGGTGCCGGACGCCAGCGCCCGCAGACCGGCCTGCTGGATGGCGGGACCGTCGGCCATGGGATCGGTGAAAGGCATGCCGACCTCGATGATGTCGGCCCCGGCTTCGGGCAGGCCCTGCATGATCCTGAAGGCGGTTTCCTGATTGGGATCGCCGGCCATGACAAAGGTGACGAATGCCGCACGGCCTTCCTGCTTCAATGCGCGAAAGCGCCGGTCAATACGGGTTTCACTCACAATTCAACTCCCAGTGCGTCGGCGACAGTAAAGATGTCCTTGTCTCCCCGACCGGAGAGATTGACAACGATTATATGATCCTTGGGCAGGTTCGGCGCGATCTTTTTCAGGTGGGCAAGCGCATGGCTTGACTCAAGGGCCGGAATGATGCCCTCCAGTTTGCAGCAAAGCTGGAACGCTTCCAAAGCCTCATCGTCGGTGGCATTGACGTAATTGACCCGGCCCGTATCGTTCAGCCACGCATGTTCCGGGCCAATCCCCGGATAGTCCAGACCGGCGGAAATGGAGTGGGCCTCGATGATCTGGCCGTCATCATCCTGCAGCAGATAGGTCCGGTTGCCATGCAGGACACCGGGACGCCCGCCTTTCAGCGAGGCGGCGTGCTGGCCGCTGTCGATACCGTGACCGGCCGCCTCGACGCCGATGATGTCCACATCCTCGTCATCCAGGAACGGATGGAACAGTCCCATGGCGTTGGAGCCACCGCCAATACAGGCAAGCAGGGTGTCAGGCAGGCGGCCTTCCTGATCCATGATCTGGCGGCGGACTTCCTCGCCGATCACATTCTGGAAATCGCGGACCAGTTGTGGATAGGGGTGCGGACCGGCAACGGTACCGATGATATAGAAGGTATCATCCACATTGGTGACCCAGTCCCGAAGCGCCTCGTTCATGGCGTCTTTCAGGGTGCGGGAGCCGGAGGTCACGGGAACCACCTCGGCGCCCATCAGTTTCATGCGGAAGACGTTGGGCTTCTGCCGCTCGATATCCGTCTCACCCATATAAATGGCGCAGGGCAGGCCGAACCGGGCGGCGACGGTGGCGGTTGCAACACCATGCTGACCGGCGCCGGTTTCCGCGATAATGCGCTTTTTCCCCATGCGAAGGGCCAGCAGGATCTGGCCCATGCAGTTGTTGATCTTGTGCGCACCTGTATGGTTCAGGTCCTCACGCTTCAGATAGATTTTGGCACCGCCGAAATGCTCTGTCAGGCGCTCTGCGAAATAGAGCGGGCTTTCCCGGCCCACATAATGCTTCAGCAGGCTGGAAAGCCGGGCGGCGAATTCCGGGTCTTTCTTGGACGCTTCATAGGCCTCGTTCAGTTCAAGGATCAGGGGCATCAGTGTTTCTGCAACGAAACGGCCGCCATAAATCCCGAAATGTCCTGTTTCATCCGGCCCGGACCGGAAGGTGTTCAACTGCGTCATGGTTTATCCAATCTCAAAACCGGTATTCATTGTTCCAGACCCTGTACGGTTTCAAGGAAGGCGGCGATTGCCGCAAGATCCTTGACACCGGGTTCCACTTCAACGCCGGACGATGTGTCGACGATGAGGGCCCCACTGATGGTGACCGCCTGGGTTACATTGTTTTTGTCCAGTCCGCCTGCCAGCATCCAGGGAACCGGGAAATTCGCCCCTTTTAACATCCGCCAGTCAAAAACCAGTCCATTGCCACCGGGCAGGGCGTTTTCCAGCGTGGCGGGTGGTTTGGCGTCGAATAACAGCATGTCGGCCACGGGTTCATAAAGACGCGCAGCCTCAATATCCGATGGATCAGCGACCCGCAGGGCCTTCATGACCGGGATACCGAACCGCTCGCGGATGGCCTGCACCCGTTCCGGTGTTTCCTTGCCATGCAACTGGATCAGGCCAAGGGGGACCCCGTCCAGAACAGCGCGGATCAGGTCATCATCCGGGTCCACAAACAGGCCCACAATGGTCACGCTGTCCGGGACATCCCTGGCCAATTGTGCGGCCTGTTCGGGTGTGACCGCCCGCGGACTTGGCGGGAAAAACACAAAACCGATATAGTCGGCGCCGTTCGTCGCTGCGGCTTGAACCGCCGCTGCGTCGTTGAGGCCGCATATTTTCGTTTTCACGCGGGTCATCTCAGGACAGGCTCTCCGCGATTGTCCGTGCCGCCGTTGCCGGGTCCTCCGCCTCTGTGATGGGGCGTCCGATAACCAGATAATCGGCCCCGTCGGACAGGGCTTCAACCGGGGTTTTGACCCGTTTCTGATCCCCGTGGTCCGATCCGGCCGGACGAATGCCGGGCACGACCAGTTTGAAATCCGGTCCAAGTTCTGCTCGGATATCGGCAATTTCAAGGGGGCTGCAAATCACACCATCCGCCCCATTGTCGCGGGCCAGACGGGCCAGCCGCAGGACCTGTTCGCGGGGGGAAGCATCCACACCGATGGCGCGAAGGTCATCCTCATCCATGCTGGTCAGCACCGTTACCGCCAGGATCAGCGGCCGGTTCTCGCCAAATTCGGCGGCGGCATCGGCCGCAGCCCGGATCATGGCAGGCCCGCCGCTGGCATGGATGGTCAGCATGTTGGGTTGCAGGGTGGCCGCAGCAGAGCGCACGGCCCCGGCGACAGTGTTGGGAATATCGTGGAATTTCAGGTCCAGAAACAGGGGGATATGGTCGCCGACCACAGCCTTGACCCCGTCCGGCCCAAACGCGGTTACGAACTCCTTGCCCAGCTTGATCCCGCCGGTATGCGCAGCAATCCGGGATGCCAGATCGCGGGCAAGGTCCAGATCACTTTTATCAATCGCGGTGAATACCGGATTTGAAGGAGTATGACGCATTTCTTCTATATCCGTTAAGTTGGCCAGAGCCCAAGAAAATCAGTGGATAATAGACAATTTGGCACGAAATGGAAGACATAGAAGGGGAAAAAGGCAGATTTGTGCTCTTGGTACAAATTGCCTGTCCTGAATGCCGGGCGGACCGCATAACAGCGGCCTGATATCAGTTGGACGCGGGCGGGCGCTGGTCTGTGAGCTGCCTTGTGGTCGGGGTGTCGGTTGCCTCTGCGCCGGGGCGCTCGGCCAGTTCCCGGTTGAGGCGGGTTACCTCTCCCTGAAGGCGGAGAACCTCGCGTTTGTTGGCGCGGTTTTCAGCCCGTGTCCTGCCATCGGCGATCTTGGTCCGGATGGCGCCGAGCACAAGCCCGAGAAGACCAGAGCCCAGCATCAGCAGATAGAGCGGGATATCCATGACAAAGGGAAGCGGGTCCAGTGAAAAGGTCACAGCTTCCCGGTTCCCGATGCTGAGCAGGATGATGACAAGGGCCAGCGGCAGTACAAATAGCCAGGACAGTTTTTTCAAGGGCTCTATCTTTGCGCGTTGTCGGCAAGGGTGCCGGTTACTTGGTATTCAGGCGTTCCCGCAATTCCTTGCCGCATTTGAAATAGGGAACATATTTCTTCTCGACCTGGACGGCTTCGCCGGTGCGCGGGTTGCGGCCCACCCGAGCGGCCCGTTCTTTTGTTGAAAAGGCACCAAAGCCCCGAAGCTCGACCCGGTCGCCGCGGGCCATGGCATCGGAAATTTCATCAAAGATGGTGGTCACGATGCGTTCCACATCCCGCAGGTACAAATGAGGATTCCGTTCAGCGAGAAGTGCGATAAGTTCTGATTTTATCATCCTGCGACGCCTTTGGTTCTTGTTAGAATTGAGGGACCCGTTGAAATCGAGCAAATTTTATTTATTCAGGGTGCCAAAGGGAAACCAGTCCGTCAAGTGTAAGCCGTTCTGATATAACGCTTTTCCCAAGCATTCCTTGCATTAGCTGCTGAACAAGGCCTTGCGGCTCGTCATAATTCACAGGGACAAGGGGCAGGGAGGCGGGAATTCCGTGCTCTGATTCAAGCCAGTTCCGGGCTTCCAGCAGGCCGCCAATCTCATCCACAAGGCCGCTGTCCACGGCGGACAGGCCGGTCAGGACACCGCCATTGGCAAGGGTTTCCGCCTGTTCACGGGACAGCGGGCGCCGCGTCGCAACCAGATCGACGAACCAGTTATGGGTTTCATCCACCATGGCTTGAAGATTTTTGCGGCCTTCCGCCGACAACGGCTTGAACGGGGAGGGCTCCCCCTTCAACTCGCCCGATGTGATGGAACTGGCCTTGACCCCCAGTTTATCCATCAGGCTGGAAAATTCGGTCAGTTGCACAATCACGCCGATAGACCCGGTGATGGAACTTTCCCCGGCAAAGATGCGGTCGCCTGCAAGGGCGGTAAGATACCCGCCCGAGGCGCCCACGGTGCCGATCACGGTCACGACGGGTTTTCTTTCCGCCACCCGGCGCAGGGCCTTGTAAAGCCGCTCGCTGCCATAGGTGGAGCCGCCGGGACTGTTGATATAGACAATCAACCCCTTGATCCGGTCGTCCTCCAGAATGGTCTGGACGGCATGTTGACGGCGTTCGTTTTCAACAATGATATCGCTGACATCCAGTCGGGCCACCCGGTCTTTTTCCCCCAGATTGCCAAACTTGCCGATCAGCACGGCCACAATGACAAGCACGGCAATAACGGTTGCGGCTTGCCAAAAAAACAGGCGCCGCTTCAAACGGCGCCTGTTCATTATCGCATCGGTATCAATGGACATGGTGTCTCCAAAAGGTTCCTGACATGTTCATAACCGATTTCCTTATCCTTATTCTTCGCCGCCTTCGTTGGCTTTACGCATTGCTGCGCCAAGAATATCGCCGAGGGAAGCACCAGCGTCGGAAGAGCCGTACTGAGCGACTGCTTCTTTTTCTTCTGCAACTTCCTTGGCCTTGATGGACAGGGTGACTTTACGGGTCTTGTTGTCGATGTTGGTGATTTTCGCATCGAGCTTGTCGCCAACCGCAAAGCGGTCCGGACGCTGCTCGGCACGGTCACGGCTGAGGTCACCCTTGCGGATGAAGCCGGTCAGGCCTTCGGCCAGTTCAACATCAACACCTGCATCCTGAGTACCGGTAACGGTACAGGTCACAACAGCGCCCTTCTTCAGTTCGTTTGCGCCGGCAAACGGATCTTCGGAAAGCTGCTTGATGCCCAGGCTGACACGTTCTTTTTCAACGTCGATGTCAAGAACCTTGGCCTTGACCTTGTCGCCCTTCTTGTATTCCTGGATGGCTTTTTCGCCCGGCTCGTTCCAGTCGATGTCGGACATGTGAACCATGCCGTCAACGTCGTTTTCGAGACCGATGAACAGACCAAACTCGGTGATGTTCTTGACTTCACCTTCGATTTCAGAGCCAACCGGAGTGGTGCTTGCGAAGCTTTCCCACGGATTGTCGAGGCACTGTTTCAGGCCAAGGCTGATCCGGCGACGGGCTTCGTCCACTTCCAGAACCATGACTTCCACTTCCTGGGAGGTGGAGACAATCTTGCCCGGATGAACGTTCTTCTTGGTCCAGCTCATTTCTGAAACGTGGACAAGACCTTCAACACCCGGCTCCAGCTCAACAAAAGCACCATAGTCGGTGATGTTGGTAACACGACCGGTGAATTTGCCATGCAGCGGGTATTTCGCTTCGAGGCTGTCCCACGGATCGGTTTCCAGCTGCTTCATGCCGAGGCTGATGCGCTGTGTTTCCTTGTTCAGGCGGATGACCTGTACCTTGACGGTTTCGCCAATGGTCAGGGCTTCAGACGGATGGTTGACACGACGCCATGCGATGTCGGTGACGTGCAGCAGGCCGTCAACACCACCGAGATCAACGAACGCACCGTAATCGGTGATGTTCTTGACCACACCTTCCAGTGTCTGACCTTCTTCCAGTGTACCGATAAGTTCGGCGCGGGCTTCTGCGCGGCTCTCTTCCAGAACGGCACGACGGGAAACAACGATGTTGCCACGACGACGATCCATTTTCAGGATCTGGAACGGCTGCGGGATACCCTTCAGCGGTGCGATGTCGCGAACCGGGCGAACATCAACCTGGCTGCCTGGCAGGAAGGCAACGGCGCCGGACAGGTCAACAGTGAAACCACCCTTGACGCGGCCAAAGATAACACCGTCGACGCGTTCGTTTGCTTCGAAAGCAACTTCCAGCTTTTCCCATGCTTCTTCACGACGAGCCTTGTCGCGTGACAGAACAGCTTCACCGGAAGCGTTTTCAATCCGCTCCAGGAAGACTTCCACGGTGTCGCCGATTTTCAGGTCAGAGTCCTGACCCGGGGCTGCGAATTCCTTGAGCGGAACACGGCCTTCTGATTTCAGACCGACGTCAATGGTGACCACATCTTTCTCGATGTTGATAACGGTCCCCTTGATAACGGTTCCTTCAAGGCTATCGCTGGTGCCATAGCTTTCTTCAAGCATGGCCGCAAAATCTTCAACAGCCAGCATGCTTTCTTCAGCAAGTTCAGTATTTGACATATTCTGATTTCCTTAATGATCCTCTATCAGGCCAAACCGGTAATCCGGCGGATCGATGGCCACCTGTTTTCCATGTCTCAAGTCACACGCCTGGAAAACGCGTTAAAAATGTCCCGGCGCGGTCGGGACTATTCCTGAAAGGGTGTTATAAAGACCAAGGACCTTATTGGTCAATAATCTCATATGCCGCTTCAAGAGCCGCTTCTATATCCAAATTTGTCGTATCAAGCAAGTGCGCGTCGTCAGCTTTTGCAAGCGGCGCCGTATCCCGGCCCTTGTCACGGGCGTCCCGTTCCTCAAGGTCTTTCAGGATTTCCTCATATCGGACGGTCTGGCCCTTGCCGGTCAGTTCCTCAAAACGGCGCCGGGCCCGCACCTCGCTGCTGGCTGTGACGAACAGCTTCACATCCGCATCGGGGCAGACAACCGTCCCGATATCGCGGCCGTCAAGAACCGCGCCCGGCCCCTGTTTTGCAACGGTTCGCTGATAATCGAGAAGGGCGGCCCGTACGTCCTTGTTGGCCGCCACGATGGAGGCGGCATTGCCGGTCTCCTCGTTCCTGAGGTCTGGATCATCCAGTTTGATGGCCTCAACATTGCGGGCGGCGTCGAGGGCGGCAACCGGGTCATGGGGGTCCAGTCCGCGCCGCAGCAGGAACAGTCCCACCGCCCGGTAGAGCGATCCCGTATCCAGATATGTGAGGCCGTATTTACCGGCGATTCGCCGGGCCAAAGTGCCTTTTCCGGCGGCGACCGGTCCGTCTACTGCAATGATCATCCGGCCTGTTCCTCGGTGAATTTTGCGCCAAGATCGGTCATCAGGCGGGTAAAGCCCGGGAAGCTGGTTTCCATGACCCGGCCATCATCCACCGTGACCGGATGCTCGGTGCGCATCCCCAGCACAAGGAAGGACATGGCGATCCGGTGGTCCAGTTCGGTGGCGACGGTGGCACCGCCTTGGGGCGGGGTGGAACCGCTGCTATGAATGATCAGGCCATCCTCCAGTTCCTCGCAAGTGACACCGCAGGCCTTCAGGCCCTCGGCCATGACGGCAATGCGGTCACTTTCCTTGACCCGCAATTCTTCAAGGCCGCGCATGATTGTCGTGCCTTCCGCAAAGGCGGCGGCGACAAACAGGATCGGATATTCATCGATCATCGAAACCGCCCGCTCCGGCGGAACCTCGATCCCCTTCAGGGTGCCGCCCTGAATGCGGATATCGGCAACCGGCTCGCCGGCCTCGGTGCGCAGATTTTCGATGTCGATGGTGGCGCCCATGTCGCGCAATGTGGTGAAAATGCCGTCCCGAAGCGGGTTCATGCCCACATTGGTGATGCGGATATCGGAACCGGGGGTGATAGCGGCGGCCACAGCGGGAAACGCGGCAGAGGAGGGGTCCGCCGGGACAATGACATCGGCGGCCGTCAGTTCCTGTTGCCCGTCATAGCGGATAATGCGCCCACCGCCGGTATCGGTTTCCACCTCCACGCGGGCACCAAAGTGGCGCAGCATGTTTTCCGTATGGTCGCGGCTTGGTTTTGGCTCCACCACGGTTGTTGTGCCCGGTGTGTTGAGGGCAGCCAGCAGAATGGCCGACTTGACCTGCGCCGAGGCAACCGGCAGTTCATACCGGATCGGCATCAGGTCCCGGCCGGTAACAGCCAGCGGAAATCGGTCGCCGGACCGGCTGGTGACAACCGCGCCCATTTGCCCGATCGGGTCCGAGATTCGCCGCATGGGCCGTTTGTGAAGGGAGGCGTCGCCGCAAAAAAAGGTGGTGAACGGGGCGCTGGCCACAAGGCCCATCAGAAGCCGGGCGGCGGTTCCTGAATTCCCCATGTCCAGAACACGGTCCGGTTCGGTGAGGGCACCGACACCCCGGCCGGTTACGGCCCACGACCCGTCCGGTTGTTTTTCAACCCGGGCGCCAAGCTGGCGCATGGCCTCGGCGGTACATAATACATCCTCGCCTTCCAGAATACCGGTGACGCGGGTGGTTCCTGTTGCCGACCCTCCCAGAATCAGGGCGCGGTGGGACATGGATTTGTCGCCGGGGACGGTGATGGTTCCTGTCAGGGGGCCCGTGCGGTGCGACGAGACAGGTCTGGTTCCGGATTTCTGTGAATTCATTTCTTGGACAAACGCTGTATCAGGCGGCTGGTGTATTTTCAGCCGGGGGAGTTGAATTTTCATCCTGTTCTAACAAGGTTTTGCGCCAATGTCACACAGTTCCATGGCGCGGGCTTGCAAGAAAGTTTTGACAGGAGACGGTTATTCTGGCAATTCAGCGCAAATTGATTCTCGTTATATATCTGAAAACTGTTTTAAGAGGGTAAAATGGCAAAACCGGAATGGGGCGCAAAGCACGCTTGTTCTTCCTGCGGTACTCGCTTTTATGACATGTTGCGGAACCCGATTGTGTGCCCATCCTGCGGTAAAGAACATGTTCCCGAGAAACTTCTGAAGTCCCGTAAAACCGAGGACGTCAAACCGGTGAAGGCGGTCAAGGCTGCAAAACCCGGCGAGGATGAAGAAGAGGATACGCTTCTGGACGATGATGATCTTCTGGATGCGGATGATATCGATCTTCCGGATGATGACGACGATGATGATGATCTTTCCGGTGTTGTCAGCGCGCCAAAGACCAAGGAAGACGACTAGGAAAACTGCGGATTTCCGGGCTGGAGCAAGATGATTTTCAAAGAGAGTAAATTTTTACTTGAACTTTGAAACGCTTCGGCATAGTTTCCGTCCGCGTCGGAGATGATCCGGCGCATACTACGGGGCCATAGCTCAGTTGGGAGAGCGCTTGAATGGCATTCAAGAGGTCGTCGGTTCGATCCCGATTGGCTCCACCAGAATTCAAAAGGGCCTGACTGGAAACAGTCAGGCCCTTTGCTTTTTCAGGGTTTTTCCCGTTTGCAGCCCATATTCATTCCTTTTCGCCGTCCGGCCCGTCAGGGCCCTTGCGGAATTCCGCCGCGACCGATCGCCTGAACCAGCGGGAGGACGCCAGATCAAGAAGCCGGTGAATCGTTTCCTCATCAATGGGACGCCGTGCTGCGGGAGCGGTGCTGGGACGTTGGTCCGATATCCAGTCATCAATCAGGGGAAGGTCCCGGATACTGCTGGAGGAGGGAACATCGTAGGATTGACCGTCTATGGTGACGGAAAAGCCGCAGCCACTTGCATAGGATTTGATATCGTCGATCATGTCCGGCCTGTCTTTTAGTCTGTCTGTTTGCTGGTTGGTCGGGTGTATTGGCACGGATACGCAACAGGGCCTGAAAATCCCGTCCCCGGACCCGCCGGAATTTCCCAAACAATGACCTGTTCCATTGATATTGCGCAGGACCGGGACGGCATCAAGCAGGCGTAATAAAAAATAATCTTTTATATCAATGGGTTATAATAATTCTGGTTGAAACGAATCGACCCTGATTTCCCTGTTTCTGTGCCGTATATATTCAGAAAATATCAACTTTTCAGGGTGATGGTCCGGAACTGCTTGAAAAATGGTGAAAAACGGTCCCAAAATGGGAAGAACAATCGGCGCCGACAGAGCACAGGGAGACAGACCATGAGCCATAACCACAAACACAGTGCCCCCCTGCCGGAAACGGTCTTGCGGGTGAAAAGCCTGGAATCCCTGCTGGTGGAAAAGGGGCTCGTGGACAGTGCGGCGCTGGATCAACTGGTGGATCGGTATGAAAACCGTGTGGGGCCGCGAAACGGGGCTGCCGTGGTGGCCCGGGCGTGGACAGATGCGGCCTATCGGGACCGGTTGCTGGCGGATGGAACGGCCGCCATTGCCGAGATGGGATATACCGGTGCGCAAGGGGAACATATCATCGCCGTGGAGAATACGGACCGGGTGCATAACGTGGTCGTCTGCACCTTGTGTTCCTGCTATCCGTGGCCGGTACTGGGCCTGCCGCCCGTCTGGTACAAATCAGCCCCCTATCGATCCCGCGTGGTGCGGGAGCCGCGTGCGGTGCTGGCCGAGTTCGGCACCGTCCTGCCGGAGGATGTGGAGGTTCGTGTCTGGGACAGCACGGCGGAGACCCGCTATCTGGTTATTCCAAAGAGGCCGGACGGCACGGAGGGGATGAGCGCCGCAGAACTGGCCGAACTGGTCAATCGGGACAGCATGATCGGGACGCGGCTGGCCAGTAATGTCCAAGAGGGGGAGGCAGCCTGATGGATGGTGTACACGATATGGGCGGCATGCATGGCATGGGGCCTGTGGATATCGAGGAGAACGAACCGGTGTTCCACGCCGAGTGGGAAAAACGCATGTTTGCCCTGAACAATGCGGTCAGTGCCCTTGGCATTCGCAATATCGACGAATCCCGTCACGCCCGCGAACGGATGACGCCTGCGGCCTATCTGGCCAGCAGTTACTACGAGATCTGGCTGGACGGACTGGTCCGTATCCTGACGGAAAAAGGGGTGATCAGTGATCGGGAGCTGGCCGGTGAGATTGCACCGCTTCCCGTCACCGTTCCCCATAATCCGCCGCTGGCTGCCGCCGATGTGGATGCGATGATGGACAAGGGCGGGACCTATCGCCGGGAGACAGGGAAAGAAGCCCGTTTCAAGGTTGGCGATCGGGTGCGCGGGCGCAATATCCATCCGGCGGGGCATACGCGGCTGCCGCGCTATGCCCGGGACAAGGTGGGCGAGATCGTGGCCGATTACGGTCTGCATGTTTTCGCGGACAGTCAGGCCCACGGCGCGGAAAAGCCGCAGCATCTTTACAATGTCCGCTTTACCTCCCGCATGTTGTGGGGGGAGGACGGGAACGACCATGACGCCATTTATGTGGACCTTTGGGATGATCATCTGGAGCCGGCACCATGAGCAGTAACGACACCCTTGCAGAAAATCTGGACTTGCCCCGGGATGACGGCGGCCCGGTGTTTGAGGAACCGTGGCAGGCACAGGCCTTTGCCCTGACCGTCAAGCTGAACGAGCAGGGATGCTTTTCATGGTCGGAATGGGCCGATATCTTCGGCGCGGAAATTGCCCGCGCCACAAAGGCGGGGCGCGGCTGTGGCAATGAGGATTATTATCTGTGCTGGCTGGCGGCGCTGGAAAGGATCATCGAGGAGAAGAATATCCTGACCCGGGACCAGTTGCTGGCCCGCAAAGAGGCGTGGCGGCACGCAGGAGAGCATACGGAGCATGGCCAGCCGATTGTTCTTGGGGACGGGCCGGGCGGCCATTAAACGCTTTGATTCCCGCCGCAATAGCGGTATGAGTTGGCCTTCATTTGACGAATATACAGGTATGAACGTGCAGGATACACCCCCATTTGCCATGCCGGACATGGAGACCAAGGATAAGCTGGACAAGGCAGCAGCGATCATTACGGCAAAGCTGGATCAGGCCTTGCAGGATTGCGTTGAGGCCGGGCTGGAACGGGATCATTTCAATGCCGCCATTGTGGCAACCCTGTTTCAGGCCATGGAAACCAGTCTGGGCGGCGCGGCCCCGCTGGCGGGTGCGTTGACGGAAATGGCCCGGATGGCCTCCGAGGCTGCCGAGAAGGAAGCCGGAAACGCCAACTGAGCCACCTGAGGCACCCCAGAGAACCAAGCATTGAAAAAGGCGCCGCAAAGGGCGCCTTTTTCGTTATTCACGGCTTGCAGGAAGCCTGAAATCAGTCGGCTGTGTGGATCGGCAGGTCCAGCAGGGCCCGACGACGCAGCCACTGGCTGGGACGATAGCGTTCCTCGCCGGTGATTTCCTGCAGGGATTCCAGAATTTGCAGGGTGTTCTTCGCGCCCATGAAATCGGCCAGTTCCAACGGTCCATGCGGATAGTTGAGACCAAGTTTCATGCCCTTGTCGATATCTTCCGGGGTTGCCACCTGGATCTGGGCCATTTCACAGCCAAGATTGGCGACCATGGCGCGGATCCGCTGGGCGACGAAGCCGGGGGAATCCTTGACCCGTGTGACGGAAGCGGAATTCTGACGGATGGCGGCCATCACACCGGCAACCACCGCATCATCCGCACCCGGTGCGGCCATGACAGTGGTGTGGGTATGGGTGCCGGTCAGCATGTCGATGGCGACAAGACGCTTGGCATCCAGACGCAGGCGGATGGCAAGGGCGGTACAGTCCTCACCGACCGGGGCGGCCAGAATGGGGCTTGTGCCATCGTCGGTGGACAGGATGGTGACACCGATATCCCGGAGCAGGGCTTCAAGGTCCGAATTGGGTTCGGCCAGATAGGCGCTCTTGATCGGGGCGACGGCTTCCGGTTTTGACAGCTCCGGACGGATGATGTTTCCATCGGCGTCATAGTCATAGAAACCGGCCTTGGTCTTGCGGCCCAGACGCCCGGCTTCCATCATGCTTTCATGCAGCGGATAGGTGGACAGGCGCTTGTCCTGGAAATAGCCGTTATAGATGATCTGGCTGACCGGGAAGTTCACATCGATGCCGGTCAGGTCCATCAGTTCGAACGGGCCCATGCGGAAACCGCAGGCATCGCGCATGATGGCGTCCACCTCATGCGGCTCGGCAATCCCTTCAGAGACAATGCGCAGGCCTTCGGTGGTGTAGGCACGGCCGCCCAGATTGACGAGGAAGCCCGGCGCGTCCTTGACCACGACAGGGACCCGGCCCATGCGCTTGCCAATGATTTCGAGGGCCTTTGTGGTCTCGGCGGAAGTATCGGTACCGTTGATGACCTCAACCAGTTTCATCAGCGGAACCGGGTTGAAGAAATGCAGGCCGGCAATGCGGTGGCGCCGCTGAACGGCAGAGGCGATGCTGGAAATCCGGATGCTGGAGGTGTTGGAGGCGATGATGGTATCTTCGCGGACAACGGCCTCGATCTGCTGGAAAACCTTTTGTTTGATGTCGATATTTTCAACAATGGCTTCAACGACAAGATCACAATCGGCGAAATCATCGAGGGTCTTGGCGACGGAAAGGCGGGAAATGGCGGCGCTGGCGTCTTCGGCGCTCATCCGGCCTTTTTCGGCGGCGCGGTTCACCATGGAGGCGATATAATCCGTTGCGGCCGCGGCGGCACCGTCTGCCGCATCGAAAATAATGGCGTTCATGCCACCGGTAACTGAAACCTGTGCAATACCGCGTCCCATTGCACCGGCACCTACGATCCCGACCTTGAGGGAGGGTTTATTGGGGTCGATCGTCATTGTTTTTTATTTCCTTCTTTTGGGTGTTCCAAGTTTCGCGCTGCATCCTGCCTTCTGAAAAAGGAAAGAGCAACCTTGATGACGCGCATAAGGCAACCTAAATTATGATTAGAAACAGTGCCAGACCGGGCTGTTTCCCGGATGCCGGTTATCGGATTCGAAGTTGCTCGCTCAATAGAGGAGATCGCGTATGCCTCGCGTATCCATGTTTAACAGCCCACATTTGCTGGGTTTCGATCATTTCGAGCATATGCTCGACCAACTCTCCAAGTCCGGTGGGGACGGCTATCCTCCCTATAACATCGAACAGGTTGCTGATAATCACCTCAGAATTTCCCTGGCGGTGGCCGGATTTAATGAGGAAGACCTGAAGATAACACTGGAACAAAACCAGCTAATCATTCATGGTAAGCAGAAGGAAGATACAGGGCGCGTATACCTGCACCGTGGTATTGCGGCACGCCAGTTCCAGAAAAAGTTTGTTCTGGCCGAAGGCGTGGAGGTATCCGGCGCCGAGATGAATAATGGAATGTTGCATATTGATCTGAACCTGCCGTTGCAGTCCAAGGACGTGACCCGCATTCAGATCAAGACCGGGGGACAATCCCGGGGCATGAAAACCATCGGTTCATCGGAAACAGTAGAGTGATCCTTGTCGGATCAGTCGGTTTAGAGGAGTAGTGTGATGCAGTATCAACAAACCGTTCTTCGCCAGATCAGCCCTGCGGCGCTTGCTGTTCTGGGCTCCATGGATATGGCTTATATCCGTAAGGTTGAGGAAGACGGAACCGAACTCTATGCCATTTTTTCTGCGGACGGCCATCGTCTTGGCGAGGAAGAAAGCATTGAAGTGGCGCAGATTGTCAGCCGCCAGAACGATCTTGAGGCCTTTCTGGTCAACTGACCACCAGAAGCCCTGAAAGGGATGCCGGGTCCGATCCGGGTCCGGCCGCCCCCCATCTGAGGCCCCCTAGCAGGCCCTCTATCCCCGCTCCTTGTAAGAGGGGCGGCCGCCTTCCCCCGCAATCAGGCCTTTCCCGGGTCATTCCGCAATAATCAGGGCGTCATCGCTGACGGTTTGTCCTTCGCGTTCCAGCAAAACAGTTCCGCGATAGGCCCCCGGCTTCCAGCCCCCCTCGGGGCGCTTCACACCAATATACCGGGTTTCCGCAATACGGTTTCGGGTGCGGGGCGGCGTGGTATGGGTTGCCAGAACCTGACCCTCCGGACCGGTGATGGTCAGGGTGACCACATCCCCCTGTTTGCCGCCGATATAGTAGGTCCAGAAAAACAGGGTCGGGGCCATGGGGGGCAGTACGGATTCGGCCTTGTCGCCGCTTTCAAGATCCCGGCGGCCGGTTGGTCTGGTTTCGGAAAATCCCGTATTGATAAAAGCCTGATCCCGGTAGTCCAGTTGTTGCAATGCCAGATCCGACCAGTAGGTCTGGCGGATATCGCCGCACCCGTCGGCACTGTCGCGGCCTGAAAAGGGGTCAATGCCGACCTGTCCGCGCCGCAGTTCAAAATGAAGGTGCGGGAAATCGGTCAGTCCCGACATGCCGACCTGCCCCAGCAGATCCCCTTTCCTGACCGTCTGGCCCTTGGTGACGGTGATGCTGTTATTCTTGAGATGGGCGTATGTGCTGGTCCATCCGCCACCATGGTCAAGGGTCACCGCATTGCCAAGCCCGATCTTGTATATTTCCTTTTTCTTTTCCGGCGAATAGCTGCTGAAATAGGTGTCGGGAACGCCGTTTCGCAAATTGACAACGATGCCATCGGCCGCCGCCACAACCTCGACACCGGATCGCATATCCGCCAGCGTCCGCACCCGGATATCGGTGCCGCCATGCCCGTCATAGGTCATGCTGCCGCAGCGATAGTCGTGGGCGGCTTTTGTCGGGTCCAGATCAATATAATGCTGGATGAAGCAGTCCGCACCCAGGGTGCACCGGAGCGGCAGGTCCAGAAACGGTGGGCGATCCTTGAGAATATTGTCCGCAAGGCTTGTGGGGACAGACAGAACACCCAGACTGGCGATCAGGGTCAGGCAGAGAAGTAGGGGGCGGAACAGGGGCATGGACCGGGGCTCGTTGTTTTTCTTCATATGACAATAGTCTTTAATTTTGACTTTATCATGAAGTCTGGGCCGATCGGGGCCAAAGTCCAGCGGGTTTTTTGGAAGGGGCGGGGCCGGGATTGTCTGCCTTGGGGAAAAAAAACAGGCCCTGAGGGGCCTGTTTTCCGGTTGTGAAGGGTGCGATCCGCTGTTACGCCGTGACGCTGTCCTCGGTCAGGACGGCAAACAGGGCATCCGCATTTTCCGTGCCGCGTAACCGTTCGCAACGGTTGGTGTCCCGCAAGGTACGGGACACACGCGCCAGGGCTTTCAGGTGATCTGCGCCCCCGTCATCGGGGGCCAGAAGAAGAAAGACCAGATCCACCGGCATGTCATCCATGGCATCGAAATCCACGCTTGAATCCAGACGGGCAAAAAAGCCGTGGATTTTTTTCAGGGATTTCAACTTGCCGTGGGGAATGGCAATACCCTTCCCCACGCCTGTGGTTCCCAGCCGTTCCCGCTCGATCAGAACGGTGAGGATATCTCTCTCACTACAGCCGGTCGCAACAGCCGCCCGCCTTGCAAGCTCCTGCAAGACCTGTTTCTTGCTGGATGCCTTTACATCCACAAAAACAGTTTGCGGGCTGATAAGTTCAGCTATTTCCATGATCCTCTTGTCATCTGGTCAAAATTGAACTGAACGCACCCGTCTACAGGCTTTAGCCGACCTTTTCAACCTTGGGGTCGATCCAGCCGATATTCCCGTCAGAACGGCGATAAATGACATTCAGTCCTTTCGTTCCTGAATTGTGGAACATCATCGCTGGCAAATTTGCCAGATCCATCCTCATTACGGCCTCACCAACGGAACAATCCGGAATATCGGCATTGCTCTCTGCAATGATGATCGGTTGCCATTCGTCGGAAGCATGATCGTCTTCGGGGGCTTCCTCAGGCTCCGGCGCCAGAATATAGGCCTGCGCCGCCATGGCCATCTTGGCCTTGGCCCGCTCCTTGCCGTGGTGATCCTTGAGCCGTCTTTTATACCTTCTCAATTGTTTGTCAATGCGTTCTGCTGCCGCATCAAAGCACGCATGGGGGTCCACATGACTGGCCGAGGAGGAAACATCAATCCCCGATCCGATGTGGACACTGCATTCAATATGGAAGTTGTGGTTGATCCGGCTAAGGGTAACCTGGGCGTCAATGGCGTTTGTGAAATACTTCTGGACGCGCTCGTTCAAGCCATCCGTAACATAGTTTGTGAATGCATCACCGACATCGACCTGCTTACCTTTAACAATCACATGCATGTGCTTATCCAATTCTAGAAGTCAAAGAGTACACACCTGAATTCGCTTGTTCTCATTTGTGGGAATTCAGGACCAAAGGCAGTCCAAAACATGGAATATGTTGGGACGAATTAACCTCGTTGCACAGGTGGTTCCATTTTCTTAGCCCCTTTTTAGCCCCTTTTCAGGATCTGATCAGTTGCTTCTTCTGCCTTCTGCGTTCCACAGAAGACGGTATCTTGAGCGCATCCCTGTATTTGGCGACAGTTCGCCGCGCGATATCAATCCCCTCATTCTTCATCAATTCGACGATCTTGTCATCAGAAAGGATAGCGTTCGGCTTTTCCCCGTCAACAAGCTGCTTCAGTTTGTGGCGGACCGCCTCGGCGGACAAGGCATCGCCCCCGGCGGTTGAATTGATGGCGGATGTAAAGAAATATTTCAGTTCAAACAGTCCCCTGTCACAGGACAGGAACTTGTTGGCAGTCACCCGGCTGACCGTGCTTTCATGCATTCCGATCGCATCGGCAATCGCCTTCAGGTTCAGCGGGCGCAGATACTGAACGCCATGCGTGAAAAAGGTTTCCTGTTGCCGAACCAGTTCCGTTGTCACCTTCAAGATCGTATTAGCCCTTTGTTCCAGGGATTTGACCAGCCAGTTCGCCGTATTCAGGCAATCGGACAGGTACTCCTTTTCCCCTTTTTTCAGTGCCTTAGTATTTAGTTGGGCATGATAGCGGTTGTTTACAAGAACCTTGGGCAGGGTTTCGCTGTTCAGTTCAATATGCCAGGTCCCGTCCGGGTTTCGGGTAATGAATACATCCGGTATGACGGTGTCGGTGCGTTCGCTGCTGAATTTCAGGCCGGGCTTGGGGTCCAGTTCACGGATTTCCGCAATCATGTCGGTCAGGTCTTCCTGATCCACACCGCACCGGGCTTGCAGGCCTTTCAAGTCCCCCTTGGCCAGAAGTGGCAGATTTTCCAGAAAAACCTGCATGATCGGGTCCAACCGGTCCTTGTCTTTCAGTTGCAGGGCCAGACAATCAGCCAGATCGCGGGCAAAGACACCGGCAGGCTCGAAGCCGCGGAGAATGTCCAAAGCCTCGGTTACCTGCTGTTCGTCACAGTTCAGGGTTTGGGCAATATCAGTCGGGCTTTCCGTGAAATAGCCTGCCTCGGATACAAGGTCGATCAGATAGACCGCGATGAATTTGATGGGGGCCGAGAGCCGCACCAGATTGAGCTGCGCGGTCAGGTGGTCCTGAAGGGTCAGGTCCTCGCTGAGGGTGTTTTCAAGGCTGTAATCGTTGCCGCTGTAACTGCCGGAGCCAGCGGCGGCGAGATAGCCGGTGTCGGTCCCATCGGCCAGCGAGGCCGGCGCGGCACCATCGGCGCTGCTGTCATTGTTGTAAAGGTTGTCGTAATCCGTATCCAGCGGGCTGTCTGCGGTTTCGGGCAGGGCCGTCGCCTCGCCAAGGGACAGGTCGTCAAGGGCACCGGCATCATTCTGCCAGTCATCCTCGAACCCGGTATCCTTGTCGCTGACTACATCAAGGGGGGTATCGGGGCTGCTGTCGCCTTCGTTCCGGTCCAGCAGGGGGTTCTTTTCCAGTTCCTGCTCGACAAAGGCGGACAAATCCAGATTGGACAGTTGCAACAGTTTGATTGCCTGCTGCAATTGGGGAGTCATGACAAGTTGCTGACTCTGTTTTATTTCCAGTCTGGGGGCTAAAGCCATCTCAACTCCCGCTCAACTTTGATACCCGTAACCCGGCTCAAAGATTGAAGCGGTCTCCCAGATAGACGCGTCTAACGCCTTCGTCGGCGACAATCTCTGACGGGGTGCCTTCCTTTATGACATGCCCTTCGTTAAGAATGTATGCCCGATCGATAATTTCCAGGGTCTCCCGGACATTATGTTCGGTGATCAGCACGCCGATGCCGCGATCTTTCAGATGGGCGATCAAGTCCCGGATGTCGCCAACGGCAATGGGGTCGATCCCGGCAAAGGGCTCATCCAGCATAATATAACTGGGTTTGCTGGCAAGGGCGCGGGCAATTTCAACACGCCGCCGCTCGCCGCCGGACAGGGCCACCGCCGGGGTGCGCCGCAGATGGGTGATGGAAAACTCGGCCAGAAGCTCTTCCAGCATGTTTTCCCGCTTCACCTGTACCGGTTCGATCAGTTCCAGAACAGAGCGGATATTCTGCTCCACATTCATGCCCCGGAAGATGGAGGCTTCCTGCGGCAGATACCCGATGCCAAGACGGGCCCGCCGGTACATGGGCAGGCGGGTCACCTCAACCCCGTCGAGGGTGATGGTGCCGTAATCGGGCCTGAGAAGGCCGGACATGATGTAGAAACTGGTTGTCTTGCCGGCCCCGTTAGGACCCAGCAGGCCGACCGCCTCGCCCCGGTGGACGGCAATGTCCACACCGCGCAGGACAGGACGCTTCTTGAAGCTCTTGCCGATATTCTCGGCAATCAGGCCGGAATTGTTTGTGACCAGCCGGGGGCCGTTCTCGGTCCCGTGATTTTCCTGATCCATACTACCCCCCACGCTACTCGGCTTTGTTGCCGGGGACGAAAATGCCGCGAACCCGGCCGCTGCTATTACCGGTTCCTGTGCCCTCGATGCGGCTTTTGCCGGAGACCAGATCAAGGCTGACCTTCTGTCCCTTGAGAACGTTCTGCCCCTGCGTCAGAACCACATTGCCCAGCAGATCGATACGTTTGTTGATCACGTCGTAAATGCCGCGCTCGCCTTCGGCGGTTTCGCGGGGGCTGGACATGAAGACGTTCCCCTCTGCCTCGATGGAGCGAATATTGGCCGGTCCGTCATTGCCCGCCGCCTGTTTGCTGTCCGACTTGTTCATGTAGAAAACCGTCAACCGATCGGCTTTCAGGCGAATGTCGCCCTGCAGGACCTGAACGTTGCCGGCGAAGGTGGCGCTTTGATCCGTTTGCTGGACTTCCAGCACATCGGCCAGAATTTCAATGGGTTGATCCGTGTCAAATGCACCGGTCAGCGCCGATTGTGCCGTCGCTGGTAAAGGCATGCCCAGAAAAGCCAGTACAAGGCCCGTTGCAAGAAGGCCAAGACAATAGGAATAAAAACGCGTCATAGTCATCCAGTTCACGCTTAAGGATAGAGGGTCATTTTGACATGCCCCTCAAACCGTATGTTACCATTTAATTGATTTGCCACAAGACTATCCGCTTCGATTTTCCCCATCGGCCCATGCCCTTGCAGGCCATCCGGGCTCTTGATAATCCGGTCTTTCATCAGGACGCGGGCAGTTTGGGCATAAATCTGGTTACCGGTATCCGAGAAAATCTCGATCCCCCCGGCCAGATCAAGGATGCCGGTTTCCGTATCCAGCGTGCCGTTTGGCGCCGACAGGGACAGCCAGTCGCCATTGGCCAGAAAGATATCGGCCTGAATGTTCACAAGGCCGATTTCACGGGCATTGGTGTCCATCTGGGTCGCGCTGTCGGCGGTGACCACATATTGCTGGGCACCGGAATCGCTGGAGATGAAGCGGGGGTTGTTCATGGTCAGCTTGTCGTCGGTCCAGTCTGTATCGCTGTATTCCAGACTGATGGGGTTTCCTTCTTCTTCCAGCGAGGGGATCAGGAAGGCAAGACCGACAAGGATCAGGGCCAGAACCGGCAACAGGAATTTCATGATGGCAACAAACCGGGTGTGCTGCCCCGCCCGCCGGGCGTGGTTGCTCAGGTCTGTTCGGGTTCCGGCTCCCAGGAAACTCCGTTTCCCGCCGGGCGTTCCGGAATGCTTGTCGGCGGGTGTGCTGTCGCGGTTCATCAGGTTACATGACGCCGCTGCGCAGGCAATCATGGACGCTGATAATGCCTACGGGTCGGGTGTCTTCGGCCACGAACAGGCAGGTAATCCCGCCAAAGCCCTTGGAATTCATCTGGTTCAGCGCCTCGGCAGCCAGCGCCCGCGGGGCAATGGTCTGGGGCGACCGGGTCATGACCTCCCGCGCCGGTTTGCCCAGCAGGTCGTTGCCCATATGGCGGCGCAGGTCCCCATCCGTGATGATGCCGATCAGCAAGCCGTCCGCATCCGTAATTCCGACGCAGCCGAAACTTTTGGCGGTCATTTCAATCAGCACAGATGTCATGGGGGTTTCTTCATCGACCAGTGGCATGGCGTCGCCATCATGCATCAGGTCGCTGACCCGCAGCAGGGAGCCGCCCAGCTTGCCGCCCGGATGAAAGACATGGAACTGATCTGCGGAAAAGCCGCGCCGCTCCAGCAGGGCAATGGCAAGGGCATCGCCCATGGCCAGGGTCAATGTGGTTGAGGTGGTCGGGGCCAGTCCGATGGAGCAGGCCTCGGGCGCGTCGGGCAGGATCAGGGCCACGTCGCTTTGCCGGGCCAGTGTGCTGTCCGCCTTGCCGACAATGGCCAGCAGCGGAATATTGAACCGCCGGGTATAGGCAATGATATCGGCCAGTTCCAGCGTGCCGCCGGAATTGGACAGGCAAAGCACCACATCATCCTGTGTAATCATGCCAAGGTCGCCGTGACTGGCCTCGCCGGGATGAACAAACTGGGCCGGGGTGCCGGTGGAGGCCATGGTGGCGGTAATTTTCTTGCCGATATGGCCGCTTTTGCCCATGCCGCTGACAATGACGCGGCCCTTGGCGTTAAAAATCAGGTCAATGGCCTTGACGAATTCGCCGTTCAGTTCCTGCTCCATTTTCAGGAGGGCCTCGGCCTCGATTTTCAGGACACGCCGGGCCGATGCCAGATCGTCATGGGCGGAATTCTTGGTGAAGGCGGCATCCCTGGAAATTGTCATACTGGCTTTCTGTCTAAAAACTGTCTTGCAGGTCACCATCGGCAACGGGTGGATGACGGCGGTGTGCTTGCCGGAAATATAAGCAAAACCCCCTTCATTCACAAGGATTTCATCTTTCCTGTTCCTGTCCGTCGGGGCAGGGGATGGGAAGGGGGGACGGGTGCATTTCAGGGTTGAAATGCGGGTATTCCTGTTCTGTCGCGCAGGGCCCCCTCAAGGGGCCGTCCTGTCAGGGGTCAGGAATGGGCGAAAATATCCGTTTCATCCCAGCCAACAAGGTCCAGACGGGCGCGGGTCGGCAGGAAGCGGAAGCATTGTGCGGCCAGATCCGTCCGGCCTTCCCGTTCCAGCATCACATTCAGCGCGTCCCGCAGCTGATGCAGGTAAAGAACATCAGAGGCGGCATATTCCTGCTGGGCAACGGTCAGTTCCGGTGCCCCCCAGTCAGAGCTTTGCTGTTGTTTGGAGATGTCGACGCCCAGCAGTTCCTGACACAGATTCTTGAGGCCGTGACGATCCGTATAGGTGCGGATAAGGCGCGAGGCGATTTTCGTGCAGTAAACGGGATCGCAGGTCACGCCGAGATACTTTTCCAGCACGGCAATATCGAAACGGCCAAAATGGAACAGCTTGAGGCGTTCGGGGTCGGCCAGTTGGCGGACCAGATTGGGGGCATCGTAGGATGTGCCATCGAACTTCACTAGATGGGCATCCCCATCCCCGGCAGAAAGCTGCACAAGGCAAAGCCGGTCCCGATGGGGCAACAGACCCATGGTCTCGGTATCCACGGCAATTTCACGACCAAGGTCGATCGTGTCGGGAAGATCGTTGTGGTGAAGAAAAATTGCCACTCGTGCCTCCATTACGGCCCGCTTGCCGAATAGAGGGGTGGCGCAACCGTCAAATTATTTATCTTGCGGTTGGTGCCCAGGAGAAGACTCGAACTTCCACTTCCATACGGAAACTAGCACCTGAAGCTAGCGCGTCTACCAATTCCGCCACCTGGGCAACTCAGTGAGGCCATCTGATATAAATTGCTGGACCGGATGTCAACAAACTTTCTTCAAAGAAGTGCATTTTTTATTCTTTTAACTTGGCCTTCCGGTCCGATGACGGTAGATAAATGCCCAGAAATGATGAGCAAAACTGGGGCAGCATGGGTGTTTGCCGCCCCTAACCAGAGGAATTCAAAAATGTCTGCGGGTCTGATTACAATTATCGGCGGCTCCGGCTTTATTGGTCGCCATCTTGTCGGGCGATTGGCTTCCAGGGGATACCGGGTGCGGATTGCCGTCCGCGATACGGAAAAAGCAGCACAGCTTATGACACAGGGCAATGTGGGTCAGGTTGTCGGCATGCAAACCAATATCCGCAATCAGGCATCCGTTGAGCGGGCCGTTGCCGGTGCTGATATTGTTATCAACCTTGTGGGGCTTCTGTTCGAATCCGGATCGCAGAAATTTAACGCCGTCCATGTAGAGGGCGCAAAGCGGGTTGCCGAGGCGGCAAAGGCGGCCGGTGCCCGTCAACTGATTCACATGTCCGCGCTTGGTGCGGATGAAAAAAGCGAATCAAACTATGCCCGGACAAAGGCCGAAGGCGAGAAAGCCGTGAGTGAGGCGTTTGAAGGCGCCACCATCCTGCGTCCGTCCGTGGTGTTCGGCGCCGGGGATGACTTCACCAACAAATTTGCACGGCTGACCGCCTGCCTGCCAGCCTTGCCGTTGGCAAATGGGGGCCGCGCCCTGATGCAGCCGGTCTGGATCGAGGATCTGGCCGATGCCATCGTAAAAATCATCGAGACCCCGGAACAGCAGGGCAAGATTTTCGAATTTGGCGGACCGGAGCAGGTTTCCCTGCGCGCCATTATCGAATCTATCCTGACGGAAACCCGTCGGTGTTGTCCGATCCTGTCCGTTCCGGCAGGCCTGATGAAGGTGCAGGCGTTGTTCCTGTCCCTGTTGCCGGGCACACCCATGTTGACCATCGATCAAGTTCGCCTGCTGGAAGAGGATAACGTGATCAGCGGCACGGCTGCCGGTTTTGCCGATCTTGGGATTGCCCCAACGGCCATGGGCAGTGTTATTCCCTCTTATGTGCGGCGCTTTCGGCGCGGCGGCGGTTTGAAGGAATTGCACGGCTGATCCTGCCTTAAACCGGATCTCTTTTATCGAAGCTGTCGGCAGTCTCTGCCGGCAGCTTTTTTTGTGCCCGCTGCCAGAATACCTATAAAACAATTGGGTCCGAATTGAGACTAATTAATTCAGGGTGAGTCATTCATCTTCTCGGAAAAAGCGTTTGTAGAATTTTGTTTCAAAAAATAGGACAGCACAGCTGTCTTAAATGTGTGTTTTTGCTTTTCATAAGATTAGTTTTCGGTTAGAAAGACACTCCCGAGGGCGGAAAGCCTATAAAAACCGCCTGTGGCCAACGGTCTCTCACAACCGGGAAAGTCTCCTTTTCAGAAGGGGCAGGGCGACACGGGACTAGAAAACAAAGACGAGAATGAAACGAACTGCCTCGGAGCCCTTATTGGGGTCGGAGCTGAGCTGGGATCGCCTGTATGTCTAAAAATATGCTGAAATTTGTCTCTCTGGAAAAACAGATGCCCGTAAAGCGGGGGGCGGAAGCGCGCCGGGAAGACTTCAACGAGATTTATGACGAATTTACGCCGAAAAAGGCAAAAGAGCAGGCGTCTCGCTGCTCCCAGTGCGGCATTCCCTATTGCCAGGTTCATTGTCCGGTTCAGAACAATATTCCCGACTGGTTGAACCTGACGGCCAATGGCCGGTTGGAAGAGGCATATGAGCTGAGCCAGTCCACCAACAGCCTGCCGGAAATCTGTGGTCGCATCTGTCCGCAGGATCGCCTGTGCGAAGGGTCCTGCGTGATCGAGAAGGGATTCGAATCCGTTACCATCGGCGCGGTTGAGAAATATATTACCGATACGGCGTGGGAAAATGGCTGGGTAAAGCCGGTAACCCCGGTTCGCGAACTGGAACAGAGCGTGGCCATCATCGGCGCCGGTCCGGGCGGTATGGCCGCAGCCGACCAGCTCCGCCGCAAGGGTTATCAGGTTCATATGTATGACCGTTATGACCGGGTGGGCGGCTTGCTGGTATACGGCATTCCGGGCTTCAAGCTGGAAAAACATGTGGTCGAGCGGCGCGCCCGCCTGCTGGAGGATAGCGGCGTGACCTTCCACCTGAATTTTGAGGTCGGCCGGGACGCCACCCTGTCGGAACTGCGCGAAAAGCATGATGCGGTGGTGATTGCCACGGGCGTCTACAAGGCCCGCGATATTGCCCTGCCGGGCAGTGGCCTTGCCGGGATCGTTCCGGCGCTGGATTACCTGACCGCGTCAAACCGCAAGGGACTTGGCGATGCCGTTCCCGCCTTTGAAAGCGGGGAATTGAACGCCGAAGGTAAGAATGTGGTGGTGATTGGCGGCGGCGATACGGCCATGGACTGTGTCCGGACGGCGGTTCGTCAGGGGGCTAAATCCGTGAAATGCCTGTATCGGCGCGACCGCAAGAACATGCCGGGCTCGCTTCGGGAAACCCGCAACGCCGAGGAAGAGGGCGTCGAGTTTGTCTGGCTGTCCGCCCCGAAGGCGTTTCTTGGCGATGACAAGGTAACCGGGGTCAAGGCCATCAAGATGCATTTGGGCATTGCCGATTCCACGGGCCGTCAGGTGCCGGTGGAAATCGAGGGGTCGGAACATGATCTGGATTGTGACCTCGCCATCAAGGCGCTGGGCTTTGATCCCGAGGAACTGCCGACCCTGTTTGACGAGCCGGAACTGAAGGTCTCCCGCTGGGGAACTGTTGCGGCGGACCCGCTGACCCAGATGACCAATCTGGATGGGGTGTTCGCCATTGGCGATATCGTGCGCGGGGCGTCGCTGGTGGTCTGGGCCATCCGGGATGGCCGGGAAGCGGCGATCTCCATCGATAAATATCTGAAAAATGCAGCGGCTCCCAAGTCGCTGGCGTCCTGATCCAAGGGTTGAGGTGAAACATGACAAACGAGAACAACATGGTTTCCGGTGAAGAATTCGTGAAATCCTGGACGGACAACGCCAACTTCCTGAAAGAAAACGGCCTGTATAATCCGGCGGATGAGCATGACAACTGTGGTGTGGGTCTTGTGGCGGCCCTTGACGGCACCCCGACCCGGGCGGTTGTTGAGGCCGGGATCGATGCCCTGAAGGCCGTATGGCACCGGGGCGCGGTGGACGCGGATGGGAAAACCGGTGACGGTTGCGGTATCCATGTCCAGATTCCGCAGGACTTCTTCAAGGAACATATCGCCCGCACCGGTCATGAGCCGCTGGATGGCCGTCTGGCCGTTGGCATGGTGTTTCTGCCGCGGACCGATTTCGAGGCGCAGGAAACCTGCCGGACCATCGTGGAATCCGAGGTTCTGAAGTTCGGCTATTATATCTATGGCTGGCGTCAGGTGCCGGTCAATGCCAGCATCATCGGCGAAAAGGCCAATGCCACCCGCCCGGAAATCGAACAGATCATGATCGCCAACAACCGCGGGGTTGATGACGAGGTGTTCGAACGGGAACTCTATATCATCCGTCGCCGGATCGAGAAGGCGGTTCTCAATGCCCATATCTCCGGCTTCTATATCTGTACGCTGTCCTGCCGGTCGATCATTTACAAGGGGATGTTCCTTGCGGAACAGCTGTCCTCTTTCTATCCGGATCTGCTGGATGACCGGTTTGTGTCCAACTTTGCCATTTACCACCAGCGGTATTCCACCAACACCTTCCCCACATGGCATCTGGCCCAGCCGTTCCGCGTGCTGGCCCATAATGGGGAAATCAACACCATTCGCGGTAATACCAACTGGATGAAAAGCCATGAAATCCGCATGGCGCACAAGACATTCGGGGACCTCAGCGACGATGTGAAGCCGATCATTCAGGCGGGCAGTTCCGACAGTGCGGCGCTGGATGCGGTGTTTGAGGTTCTGGTTCGTGCCGGGCGAAGCGCCCCCATGTCCAAGACCCTGCTGATTCCCGAAAGCTGGTCCAACAATGCGTCCATGCCGGAAAGCCACAAGGCGCTGTATGCCTACAGCAACTCGGTCATGGAGCCGTGGGACGGCCCGGCCGCCATTTGTGCCACCGACGGCCGCTGGGTGATCGCCGGACTGGACCGCAATGGCCTGCGTCCGCTGCGTTACACCATCACCAATACGGGCATGCTGATCGTTGGTTCTGAAACCGGCATGGTTCCGGTCAATGAATTGCAGGTGGAACGCAAGGGCCGTGTGGGGCCCGGTGAAATGATCGGTGTCGATCTGGCAGACGGAAAATTCTATTTCTCGGATGAACTGAAGGATCGTCTGGCTGCGGCCCAGCCGTTCGGAAAATGGATCGAGAATATTGTTGAACTTGAAGAAGTTCTGAAGGATGTGGACGAGAACCGCAAGTTCGATCGGACCGAGCTTCGCAAGCGCCAGATCCTGTCTGGCTGGAGCCTTGAGGATCTGGAACTGATCCTGCATCCCATGGCCGAGGACGGCAAGGAAGCGGTTGGTTCCATGGGCGATGATACACCGCTTGCGGTGCTGTCGAACCATTATCGCGGTCTGCACCACTATTTCCGCCAGCGGTTCAGTCAGGTGACAAACCCGCCGATCGACAGTTTGCGCGAACGCCGGGTCATGACCTTGAAAACCCGTCTTGGCAACCTGAACAATATTCTGGACGAGGACCCCAGTCAGGCGGAAATCCTGTCTTTGGAATCACCGGTCCTGACCAATGGTGAGTTTGAGGCCATGCAGAAATACATGGGCGATACAGCTCATGTGATTGACTGTACCTTCGATCCCACAGAAGGGCCGGAAGCCCTGTCGAACGCCCTTCGCCGTATCCGCGACGAGGCCGAGGATGCCGTTCGCGGCGGATGCGCCCACCTGGTCCTGAGTGATATGGAGGCCGGGCCGGATCGGGCGCCGATCCCTAGCATTCTGGCCGCTGGCGGGGTGCACACCCATCTGGTGAAAGAAGGCCTGCGGACCTTTACCTCGGTCAATATCCGGACGGGTGAATGTCTGGATGTGCAGTATTTTGCGGTTCTGGTCGGCGTCGGAGCCACCACCATCAACCCGTATCTGCTGCAGGAAAGCATTGCCGATCGCCACGACCGGGGCCTGTTCCCGGGGCTGGACCTGAAGGAATGCCTGCGCCGCTCCAAGGACGCGGTCGATAATGGCCTGCTGAAGGTCATGTCAAAGATGGGCATTTCCGTTCTCAGTTCCTATCGCGGTGGGTACAATTTCGAGGCGGTTGGCCTGTCCCGGGCGCTGGTGGCGGAATTCTTCCCCGGTATGCCGTCCCGGATTTCCGGTATCGGTTTGCCCGGTATTCAGCACAAGGTCGAGGAACAGCATCGCAAGGCCTACCGCGAGGATGTCATTGCCCTGCCGGTTGGCGGTCTGTATCGCTACCGGGCGCGCGGCGAGGTCCATTCCTTTGACGGTGAGTTGATCCATATCCTGCAGACGGCTGTCGAGAAGGACAGCTATTCCATGTACAAGAAGTACAGTGCTGGCCTGCGCAATATGGCCCCGGTCAATCTGCGCGACCTGCTGGACTTCAAGTCTGACCGGTCCCCCATTTCCATCGATGAAGTGGAAAGCATCACCGAAATCCGTAAACGGTTTGTGACCGGTGCCATGAGCCTGGGGGCCCTGTCCAAGGAAGCCCACGAGACATTGGCCATTGCCATGAACCGGATCGGCGGCAAGTCGGACAGCGGTGAAGGCGGCGAGGATGTCAGCCGTTTCACCCCGCGCCCGAACGGTGATAACGCCAACTCCGCCATCAAGCAGATTGCCTCTGGCCGGTTTGGTGTGACCGCCGAATATCTCAATAACTGCGAGGAAATCGAGATCAAGGTGGCCCAGGGGGCAAAACCTGGTGAAGGTGGTCAGTTGCCCGGCTTCAAGGTGTCGGAAATGATTGCCAAGCTCCGCAATTCAACGCCGGGCGTGACGCTGATCTCTCCGCCGCCGCATCATGATATCTACTCCATCGAGGATCTGGCGCAGCTCATCTATGACCTGAAGCAGATCAATCCGGAAGCCCGCGTTTGCGTGAAACTGGTGGCCGAGGCCGGTATCGGTACGGTTGCTGCCGGTGTGGCCAAGGCGAAGGCTGACGTGATCATGATCTCCGGCAATTCCGGCGGGACGGGCGCCAGCCCGCAAACCTCCGTCAAATATGCCGGTGTGCCGTGGGAAATGGGCCTGCCGGAAGTCAATCAGGTGCTGACCCTGAACAAGCTGCGGCACGGGGTGCTGCTGCGTGTGGACGGCGGGATGAAAACCGGCCGGGATATCGTCATCAGTGCCATGATGGGCGGTGAGGAATTTGGTCTTGGCACCGGGGCGCTAGTGGCGCTGGGCTGTATTCTGGTACGGCAGTGTCACTCCAACACCTGTCCGGTGGGCATCTGTACGCAGGATGAGGACCTGATCAAGAAATATGAAGGCACGGCGGACAAGGTGGTCAACCTGTTCAGCTTCCTTGCCGAGGAAGTGCGTGAAATTCTGGCCTCTCTGGGTTACCGCTCCCTTGACGAGATCATCGGTCGCAGCAACCTGCTGACACAGGTCAGCCGTGGCTCTGCCCGTCTGGATGATCTGGACCTGAACCCGCTTCTGGCGGAAGCCGATGCGGGCGACAACCCCCGGACCTGCACCAATACAGGACCGGTTCCGGTGCCGGAAACGCTGGATGCCCGGATGATCATGGATGCGGCCAGTGTGTTCAGCAAGGGCGGTGAAAAGCGCCAGCTTGCCTACAGCATCCGCAACACACACCGGGCCATCGGGACCAAGCTGTCCTCGCAGATTGTGCGGACCTTTGGCATGAAAGGGCTGGAGCCCGGCCATATCACGGTGCGCCTGCGCGGTTCCGCGGGTCAGTCCCTTGGCGCGTTTGCGGTGCAGGGCCTGAAGCTGGAAGTATTGGGCGATGCCAACGACTATTGCGGCAAGGGCCTGTCCGGCGGCACCATTGTGGTCCGTCCCATGACCTCCAGCCCGATTACGTGGAATGAAAATACCATTATCGGGAACACGGTTCTGTACGGGGCCACATCCGGGTATCTGTTCGCGGCCGGTCAGGCCGGTGAGCGGTTCGCGGTTCGGAACTCCGGCGCGGTTACCGTGATCGAGGGTTGCGGCACCAATGGCTGCGAATACATGACCGGTGGTACGGTTGTGATTCTGGGCGATGTGGGCGGAAACTTTGGCGCCGGTATGACGGGCGGTATGGCGTTCCTGTATGATCCGGACAACAAGCTGCCGCTCAATATCAACGACGAATCCGTTGTCTATCAGCGGATTGCCTCCAGCCACTGGGAAGGGGAATTGCGCTCCCTTGTGGAAGAACATTACATCAATACCAGTTCCCCGCTGGCCGAAAAACTTCTGGCCCACTGGGAAATGGAACTGGGTCAGTTCTGGCAGGTCTGTCCGAAGGAAATGATTAACAAGCTGTCCCATCCCCTGAGTGACGAACAGGAACGGGAAACCGCCTGATCCTTTTCTGGTGTCCTAAAAAAGAGAGCCCCGTTTTTCAGCGGGGCTCTTTTTGTATCAGGGCGGCAGGGTGTGTCCGGCTGGCCGGGCGGATCAGGATAGCAGGGACCAGATGCCGACGGCCACAAACGTGGCGGCGGCCAGTTTTCGGACCGCGTTCATGGGGATACGGTCCATCAGGGCCTGTCCCGCATAAATCACCGGCACATTGGCCAGCATCATGCCAAGGGTGGTGCCGGCGGTGACCAGAACAAGGGCCTGATACTCGACCCCCAGCAGGACCGTGGCAATCTGGGTCTTGTCGCCAATTTCGGCCAGAAAGAACAGCCCCGTTGTCACGCCGAAAACGCCGAACCTGTCAAACAGGGTGGAGGGTTCCTCGTCCTTGTCGGGGACCAACAGCCACAGCCCCACGGCAATGAAACTGCCCCCGACGATCCATTGTCCGGCGTCGCTCTGGAAAAACTGGCTGGCCCATCCGCCCAGCCACGCGGAAGCCGCATGGTTGGCCAGTGTTGCCACCAGAATTCCGGCAATAATGGGCAGGGGTTTGCGAAAGCGGGTGGCCAGCAACAGCGACAACAGTTGGGTCTTGTCGCCGATTTCGGCCAGCGCAACGGTAACCGTTGAGGTGAGGAAGGCTTCCATACAAATACACTCGAACAACAAGGTGGATGCAAAAACAGTTTGCTTTATTAGGAGGAGGGGGCCCCCCTGTCAAGGAAGCGGCAGGATTTTCAGTATCGCCTGTGATCTGCCCGGCAGGAATTACCACAGGCGGGGCGGCAAGGGCGCTGGGCAGCGAGCGGAAAGCCGCGAGTATATGGGTAACAGATTGTTTTGTCGGGATGTTTTCAAATACTGGGCGGGCGGTCCTGAACTGGCCCGAACTTTGCTTCTGTTGGGGGAGAATAGGAATACAGCCGTCCCGTAACAGGAGATCCAGAATGCAGACCACACCGTCAATGGTTTCACCCAGCCCGTCCCGAAAAGCCGGATATGCCGATCCGATCATTGATCAGGGGGATGTAAACTGGGCGGCCCGCAAGTTTATCCTGCTGTTCGGCGAGGATGCGGCGGATTGGGCCCTCAGGGAAGTCACCCGTCTTGAACTGGAAGGCAAGCTGCATGTGGCCGAGATGTTCCACCGGGTTGCCAGCGAATGCGCCCGTCTTCTGCAGAAAAGTGAAAAATTGCGGATTGTCAGCATGCACTGACCGGGAAGGGGGCAGTTTCTGGAAAAATTCCCAATCTGCCTATTCTCCAAACCTTGTGCGTGGGGTATTCTGACCCCATGCGTATACTTTATCATTTCTGGATTTCGCCGGCCTGCCGCAAAGTCCGCCTTGCCCTGAATGAAAAGGGTCTCAAATATGAACTGGTGGTGGAAAAGGACTGGGAACGCCGGGATGGCTTTCTGGCCCTGAACCCTGCGAGTGAGGTGCCGGTTCTGGAAGACGAGAACGGTGCCGTTCTGGCAGACAGCCAGGCCATTGTGGAGTATCTGGAGGAAACCTACGAGGATGTTCCTCTGTTGCCGAAGGATCCGTCCCTGAAGGCGGAGGCCCGGCGCCTGATCGCGTGGTTTGACCGGAAATTCCAGACCGAGGTCACGGACAATCTGGTCGAGGAAAAACTGATGAAGCGGCTGATGCGGGCCGGAACGCCGAACACGGCAGCCATTCGCGCCGGCCACCACAATATTCATTATCATCTGGATTATATCTCTTACCTGACAGAGCGGCGAAGCTGGCTGGCGGGGGATGAGTTCAGCCTTGCCGATATTGCGGCGGCGGCGCAGTTGTCGGCCGTCGATTATCTGGGTGATGTCCCGTGGGAGCAGCATCCGACGGCAAAAATCTGGTATTCCCGGATCAAGTCCCGTCCGACATTCCGCCCGCTGCTGGCGGATAATCTTCCGGGCATGCCTGCCCCGAAACATTATGCCGATCTTGATTTCTGAGCCGGACAAGCAGGCACTTCTTGATAAGGCAATCGTCGAGGGGTTCGATGTGGCCCGGATCACGAGCGCCGCGATTGGACCGGCGCCGGGGGACCGGCTTTCCGCTTTTCTGGAACAGGGTCGACAGGGGGACATGGACTGGCTGCAGACCAAGGCGGACTGGCGGCGGCATCCCCAGAACCTGTGGCCCGAAGCCCGCTCCGTTGTCATGCTGGGCCTCAATTACGGGCCGGAGGAAGACCCGCGGGCGCTGGCCGACCACCCGGACAAGGGGATTGTCTCGGTCTATGCCCGGGGCAAGGATTACCACGATGTGGTGAAAAAGCGGCTGAAGCGGATTGCCCGCTGGATGGTGCAGACCTATGGCGGCGATGTGAAGGTGTTTGTGGATACCGCGCCGGTGATGGAAAAACCACTGGCCGAGGCGGCCGGATTGGGATGGCAGGGCAAGCATACCAATCTTCTCAGCCGGGAATTTGGCTCGTGGCTGTTTCTGGGCTGTATCTTCACCACATTGGAAATCGCGCCGGACAGCCCGGCCACCGGGGGGTGCGGGCAATGCACGGCCTGTCTTGATGCCTGTCCCACAAACGCCTTTCCGGCGCCCTATCAGTTGGATGCGCGGCGCTGCATTTCCTATCTGACCATCGAGACACGGGCGCATATTCCGCGCCCCATGCGGCCCTTGATCGGCAACCGGATTTACGGCTGTGACGATTGTCTGGCGGCCTGTCCGTGGAACAAGTTTGCGCAAACCTCGAAAGAGATGGCGTTTGTCTCGAAAGATCAGTTGAAGGCACCGCTTTTGGCCGATCTGGTGGTGTTGGATGATCCCGCCTTTCGCGCGCTGTTCGCGGGCTCCCCGGTCAAGCGGCTGGGGCGGAACCGGTTTATCCGCAATGTGCTGATTGCCCTTGGCAATGCGGGTGATCCGGGTGTTCTGTCCGCAGTGCGCCCCTTGCTGGACGATCCATCGCCGATTGTGAGGCTTGCCACAGTCTGGTGTTTGGCCCGTCTGGAACGCCGGGAAAGTTTTGAACAACTGTACGCAACCCGGTACACTTTTGAAGACGATGCCGATGTCCGCGAGGAATGGGAGGTTGGCTTGACGGGTTTCGACAGGAAGGAAGGGGCCAATGAGCAGGCTTGACAGTTTTATCCGGCGGGTCACCGCACAGCGGGATTGCCTGAACCGGGCGGCGGAGTTGCTGGCCGGGACCAACGGGGTTGTTCTGGAACTGGGTCTTGGCAATGGTCGGACCTATGACCATCTTCGCAGCCTGTTTGGCGCGGGGGATATCTATGTCTTTGATCGCCACGTCAAGGCGCACCCGGACTGTATCCCCGATGATGAACACATGATTATCGGGGATTTTCTGGAAACCCTGCCACAGGCGGGGAAGGCGCTGCCCGCGCCCGCCAAGCTGGCCCATTGCGATATCGGGTCGGGGGACAAGGCGGCCAGTGTGATGCTGGCGGAAAAACTGGGGCGGATTTTGCCCCCCTTGCTGGGGTCCGGCAGCCTGATTGTCAGTGACCAACCCTTTGTTGTTTCCGGGTGGGAAGCGGTCTCTCTGCCGGACGGGGTTCAGGAAGGGCGATATCATATCTACAGACAGGTATGATTTCGTTTTATGATCTTGTTTTCAAAGGGATAGTCCGGCAGAAAAACGGACTATCCCTTTTCTGATTCAGGGGGTATAGTGCCCCCTCAAATTTCCGATATACGAGGAAAAGCGCGCGTTTTGGATGGTCCTTTGCCAAGGATCGGAACGCTGTGCGGCCCGCTACCCGGATTGCGCAGGCCGCCTTTTTTGCTCTATTTTCCTAAAATAGAAAAGTGCGATTAATAGGGGGCGGTCGCAGAGAATGACACAGTTTGTGAAAACCACGCTCATTGAGCAGATGGGATATTCGGAGCGGGAAATCGCCCGCCGGCAGCATTACCTGAATTTTGGCGATGGGGACAAGGCCTGTCTTGCGGCCTTTCTGGATACCGTGAGCCCGTCGGCAGACGCCCTTGTTGAGCAGTTCTACAGATTTCAACTGACCCTGCCAGAGGCTGAACTGGTTATCGGCGATGCGGATACCCTTGTGCGGTTGAAAATCTATATGCGGGACTATGTGCGCAGCCTGTTCGGCGGGGTGTATGACGAGCCGTATGTGAATACACGGTTGCGGATTGGCATGGTACACAAACGCATTGGTGTGCATCCCCGGATTTACATGCAGGCGCATATCGAGTTGCAGAGATTGCTGGAGGAAGAGATCAAACGCCACCTGACCGGCGAGGTGAGGGAGGCGACCCTGACGGCGCTTCGCAAGGTTCTCCTGTTCGATGCGGAACTGGTTTTCGATGCCTTTCTTGAAACCTATATGACCGAGATACAATCCATCACCCGCGAGGTGGAGACTTATGCCTCACAGGTGGGTATTCGGGTTGATTCCATGCTGAACCGGGTGCATCAGAAGGCGCGGCGGGATGCGCTGACCGGCCTCTATAACCGGCGGGCGCTGTATGATTTCATCAAGCATGAAAGTCTGGTTGCCGAACGACATGGGCTGTCCTTCCTTGTTGCCTATATGGATCTGAACGGGTTCAAGCAGGTCAATGACCAGCATGGACATCATGCCGGGGATGAGGTGCTGGTTCAGGTCGCCAACGCCCTCAATTCCTCAACCCGTGATGTGGATATCACGGCCCGGTATGGAGGTGATGAATTTGTGGTGGTCATGCCACGGACCACGTTAAGGGATGCGGAAGGCCCATTGCGCCGGATGACCGACAAGATAACCCGCGACTGCCCCTATCCGGTGACGGTGAGCATGGGCGTGGTTCAGGCTGGCCCGATCCATATTGATGAAGTGGAAGAGTTGATCCGCAAGGCGGACATGCTGATGTATGAAGCCAAGAAGCGCGCCCGTGTGGACGGGGCGCATCACTGGCAATATGAGACGGCGCTTGAAGATAGTCGCTCCGCCGCCGGGTAAGGGCAGGGATCAGGGCGCCAGATCGAAATCCACAATGACCGGAGCATGGTCGGACGGTTTTTCAAGGCCCCGGGCCTCAAGGTCAACGGACATGGCAGTATAGGTGCCTTGCAAGGCCGGGGTGACCCAGACATGGTCAAGCCGCCGTCCCTTGTTGGTTTTTCGCCAGTCCTTCGCCCGGTAACTCCACCAACTATACAGCCGCTCGGTCTCGGGCACGAAATGGCGCATCACGTCAATCCAGTCGTGGGAGGCCATGATCTCGCTCATATGCTCCACCTCGATGGGGGTGTGGCTGACGATTTTCAAAAGCTGCTTGTGGCTCCAGACATCATTTTCCAGCGGGGCCACGTTCAGGTCTCCCACCAGGATCATTTTGTTATCGTCAGACCGGCGCTCGCGGAACCAGGCGGTCATTTCCTGCATGAAGGCCAGTTTGTGGGCAAACTTGTCATTTTGTTCCGGGTCCGGAATATCGCCGCCTGCAGGAACGTAGAAATTGTGAAGTTCGGTGCCGTTTTCGAAGCGGACGGCCAGATGTCGCTTGTCATCCCGCCCGCACCACAGGGGGGATTCGGTCACCTCGATGGGCAGCCGGGAAAAGGTCGCAACCCCGTTATAGCTTTTCTGTCCGCGGATGCCGTGGAACTCATATCCCAGCTTGTTAAAGACTTTTAAGGGAAATTCGTTGTCGGTTACCTTGGTTTCCTGCAGGCAGATGACATCGGGACTGTGGGTCGCCACCAGATGCTCAACATGGGCAAGACGGGCACGAACAGAATTGATATTCCAGGTGACAAGACGCATAAACTTATTCCGCTACCAGAACGATTTTTAGAACAGGTTGAAACTGTTGCCGGTAATGGCGATGGGCCAGCGCCCCATTTCGAACAGCTTGTATTTCAGGGCAAAGGGATGGTCGTCCTCTTCCCCGGCGGCCAGCACAAGGGCGGCCTGATGGCAGGTCTGGATGGCGGCCCCGGCGGCGGCGCGGATCAGTTCCTCATCCTCAATGCCCTGCTCTTCGGCCATGTTCTCAACCGCATGGCTGACAAGGGGGGAGGCGGTCGCCGAAATATGGGTGAGGGCCATGTTAAGGTCCTCTTCGGTGATCAGTTCAAGGGCGGATGCGGTCAGGGCAACGCGAAGCTGTTCCTCGGCCTCCCACCATTCGGAATTCCAGTCGGGACTGGCGGCGGCATAGGCGGCCTCTTCCCAGTTTTCGATTTCCGCCACATAGGCATTGGGGAAGCCAAGGGCCTGCGCATACCGGTTCGCGGCCTCAATGGTGCCCTTGCCAAGCGGCAGGCCCACGGACTGAAACCACGAAACCTGCGGCAGAAGCTGGGTAAAGCGCGCCACGGAAACAAGCGTGGGATATTCCTCGATATCGGGGAAATCGTCGCTGAAGTCGCTGTCGTCCTGCATCATGACCTGTTGCTCATCCGGATGTTGAAATCACCCGCGTTGGTAACACGATTTGCCGCGCCGGGATAGGGGAGGGGCGGGCTTAATTGTTCGATTTGTCATAGTCGCTGTCAAAAAAGGTGAACAGCTTGGCTTCGAGGGGGAGGTTTCTCTCCACATCGCTCAGGGTGATGCTGGTGGTGTTGCCCTGCACATCGGTGACCAGCCACTGACGCAGCTTGAGCGGGCTTTCGCGAAAGACCAGTGTAATGCCGCCTTCGTCCGGCTCCTTGGTGTTGATCACATTCAGGCGCAGGGTGCCGGCGTCCCGTTCCACGGAAATGACCTGTACGGCCCCCTTGAAACTGACGGTTTCCTCCAGCAGGACACTCAGCGGGGTGGAGCGGAGCGGCAGGCGGGTGGTTTCGTTGAGTTCCTTGTCATGCATGACAAGCCAGGTGCCGTCTGCCACCACCAGAATCTGGGCGGGCGGTTCATATTCAAACCGCATGCGGCCCGGACGGCGCAGGTAGACGTCGCCCTGGGCGATCATGCCTTCCGCATTGATCTGCAGGAACCGGGCCTTCATGGACTGGATATCGTTCAGATAGGCCTCGACACGGGCAATCTGTTCCCTGTCGTCAAGGGACAGGTCCGCCGCCTGCACCGGCAGGATCACCCCCAGAAGGGAGACAAGCGCGGCAGGCAGCAAAAATTTGAACATATTCCGCATGGCATCGGTCCTCTGTCTCGGTCCAGAATGTTCTGGATATAATCGGTCTTGTTTTTAATGCCAGTGCATTTCGTCGAAACCATGGCAGGCCGGATTAACTGGTCCTGTCTTCAATATCGCGGGCCAGCACCTCGCGTTTGCCCACATGGTTGGCAGAACTGATCACGCCTTCCTTTTCCATCTGGTCGATAATGCGGGCGGCGCGGTTATACCCGATTTGCAGGTGACGCTGGACAAAGCTGGTGGATGCCTTGCGTTCGCGGCAGACCAGAGCCACGGCCCGGTCATAAAGTTCATCCCCGCTGGAGCCGCCCTCGCCGGGAATGCCGCCGAAATCGCCATCCTGTTCCTCGGTAACCTCGGCCAGATAGTCCGGCGCCCCCTGATTTTTCAGGAAGCTGACCACCTGTTCGACCTCTTCATCCGACACAAACGGGCCGTGTACGCGCTGGACCCGTCCGGCGCCCGGCATATACAGCATGTCACCCTGTCCAAGAAGCTGTTCCGCGCCCTGTTCGCCCAGCACGGTGCGGCTGTCGATCTTGGACGTTACCTGGAAACTGATCCGGGTCGGGAAGTTGGCCTTGATGGTACCGGTGATCACGTCCACGGAAGGCCGCTGGGTCGCCATGATCACATGCAGGCCGGCGGCACGGGCCATCTGGGCCAACCGCTGTACGGCTCCTTCAATGTCCTTGCCGGCGACCATCATCAGGTCGGCCATTTCGTCCACAATGATGACAATCATCGGCAGCGGGTCCGTATCCAGAACCCGTTCCTCGAACACCGGTTCGCCGGTGGTGGCATCGAAGCCGGTCTGGACGGTGCGTTTCAACTCCTCACCGCGTTTCTTGGCTTCACGGATGCGCTGGTTGTAGCCATCCACGTTCCGCACCCCAAGTTCGGCCATCTTGCGGTAGCGATCCTCCATCTCCTTGACGGCCCATTTCAGGGCCACCACGGCCTTGCCGGGTTCGGTCACCACCGGGGCCAGAAGATGCGGAATGCCGTCATAAACGGACAGTTCCAGCATTTTCGGGTCAATCATGATGAACCGGCATTCCTCGGGCGGCAGGCGATACAGCAGGCTGAGGATCATGGTGTTGACGGCCACCGACTTACCGGAACCGGTGGTACCGGCAATCAGCAGGTGGGGCATACGGGCCAGATCGGCCACGACCGGGTCGCCGCCGATATCCTTGCCAAGGGCCAGCGTCAGCTTGGAACTGGTGCTTTCATAGGTTGCAGTGGACAGCAATTCCCGCAGCAGCACGGTTTCCCGGCGCTGGTTCGGCAGTTCGATACCGATGGCGTTGCGGCCCGGAATAACGGCGATACGGGTTGAAATGGCGCTCATGGACCGGGCGATATCGTCGGCAAGGCCAATCACGCGGGAGCTTTTCAGCCCCGGTGCCGGTTCCAGTTCATACAAGGTGACCACAGGCCCCGGCCGGACCCGGCTGATGTCGCCCTTGATGCCATAATCGTCGAGAACGCCTTCCAGCATCCGGGCATTGTTTTGCAGGGAATCTTCGCTGAGCGGTTTGACGACCAGCTTCTTGTCCGCTTCGGCCAGCAGGGCGAGAGGGGGCAACTGGTACACGTCGGAAGGACCAAGGTCGAGGGCAGCCTGTTTTTCCGCCGCCACCCGCTTGCCCGCCTTTGTTTCGGTGCGGCGGGTGTCGATTTTGGGTTCGGTCGCCTTGGGCTCGTCCGCCTTTTTCTTGGATTTTCGAAGTTTGGCCTTCTTCTTCGCGGGCTTTTGGGGTTCGTCTTCCTCGCTGGACGGGGCGCCAAGGATCATTTCATCCTCGTCTTCATCCTCGTCCTCAGCGGAACGGCGGAACCCTTTCAGGAAGCCGGGCAGGCGGCCCACAGCGCGGGAGCCCTGCAAGACGCCGCGCCCCATGGTTTGCCATTCCGACAGCGGGAGGGCATAGGCCAGCACCAGCAGAACCGTCCCGAGAACGGCAAAAAACAGGGCCAGCAGAACCGATGGAATGGTCACGCCCAGCTGTTGGCCCAGAATGATCAGGTTGTTGAAGATCACGTCACCGACGATCCCGCCATACCCGGCATTGAGTGGCCAGCTTGCGGGAACGGGCAGGGCGGCCAGTGCGGCCGAAGTAAAGGACAGCCCGAACGGCAGCAGCGCAATATGCAGCCATCCCCATGACAGCCCCCGGTGCGAGGCAATGCGCCAAGCCCAGGCCACAAGGGCGAACAGCAGGGCAATGGACCCAAGGCCCACGGTTTGCAGCATCAGGTCAGAGGCATGGGCCCCGACCGTTCCCAGCAGGTTACTGGCGGGATTGTCCGTGGAATGGTTGAAGTTGGGATCCGCCGGGGAATAGGTAATCAGCGATACCGCGCCCAGCAGGGCCACGGCCAACAGGGCAAGGCCCAGCAACTCGGTCAACCGGCGGTACAGGAAATCTGTACTGCCACTCGGCAACAGGGAAATCGACTTGGATCCGGAACCTTTGAAATTCATAACTCTATTCTATAAAATATTGGCAAGCCTCGTCAGGGCTTCTTCCATCATATCGGGATCAAACACGAGGGCAACTCGGATATAGGCTGCACCGGGATTGTGGCCATTTTCGTTCGTTCCGGCCAGATATTCACCGGGCAGGACGCGAACGCCGCCCTCGGTCCACAGTTTCCGCGTTGCCTCGACACTGTCGCCCACATTCAGCCACAGGAAAAACCCGCCGGGCGGACGATAAAACTCGAACCGGTCCTTCAGGATGCGTTCGGCAATATCGATGTTGGTGCGATAGCGGTCCCGGTTGAGCGCCACATGGCTGTCATCATCCCAGAGGGCGGCAGAGGCAGCACAGACCGGCAGCGGGGACGCCGCGCCCGCAAAGTTGCGAAGATTGAGGAACGGCTTGATGATTTTCTCGTCGCCAGCCACGAACCCGCTTCTGAGGCCCGCCGCGCTGGAGCGTTTCGAGAGCGAGTGGAAGGACAGGACATTCTCCAGAGACCCGCCAAGGTCGCGGCATACTTCAAGGATGCCGATCGGCACCTCCCGGTCGTAAATTTCCGTATAGCATTCATCCATGATCAGCACGAAATCATGCTTGCGGGCCAGTTCCAGCACCCGGACCAGATAGTCCCGTCCGGCAATGGTGCCTTGCGGGTTGGACGGGCTGCACAGGTAAAAGGCGCCGGTCCGGTCCAGAAGTTCAGGCGTCAACTGGTCAAGATCGGGAAAGAAGTTGTTTTCTTTTTCCGCATCAAGGAACACAGGTTCCGCCCCCGCCATCACAGCGGATGCGTGATAGACATGATAATAGGGGTTCGGCATCAGGATGACAGGCTTGCCCGCCGCGGTCGGTGTCGGGTCGATGACTGTCTGGGCAATCATGTACAGGGCTTCCTTGGTCCCGTTCACCGGCGCGATGTGGCGGTCCTCAGCGACCATGCCGCCCGGCAGGTCGTATCGCCGGTTCAGCCAGCGGCTGATGGCGTTGCGCTGGTCCGGGGTCCCGTCGGCGGGAGGATATTTCCCATATTGGTGGTCCTGTTCCGCCAGCACCTCTTTCATGAATTCAGGGGGCTGGTTCTGCGGCTCGCCAATGGTCAGGGCCAGCGGTTTGACATTGGCCTTGGGGGTCAGGGGGTCCAGCAGGGCCCGCAATGCGACAAAAGGAGAACCTCTGAGAGAATTGAGATGGGGATTCATGGCCTGCGACGGGGTTGAAGGTGAGTACAAAACAAAAACAAAACTAATGAATTGCCGCACCCGGCACAAGTCCGATCCTGTATCCGGCCCAATTTAGGGGAAAGGTGGGGGAAAAAGGCCTCATTCTTCAGGGGGCGTTTCCCGTTTGTTCCGGGTTTGTGCAAATAATCCGACTTCTTTCGGGATGGCACGCGCCGCGAACAGAGGCAGGCGGGATTAGGGCTTTACAAGGGAGGGAGGCGAGGGGGAGGGGGAAAAAAGAGGGGCAACCTGACTGCAAGAGGACACAGTCGAGGTTGCCCCCAAGGGGGGGGAGACAACTTAGCTGCTGGGGCCAAACTCCGGATAGGCTTCCAGTCCCAGTTCCGCCTTGTCGAGACCGGTTGCCTCGTCCTCGTCACTGGCCCGGATACCAACGGTGTATTTCAGGATCAGCCACAGGGCAGAGCTGGTGACCAGAACGAAGGCCCCGATGGCGACCACACCGGCAAGCTGGGTTGCAAAGGTGGCATCCGTGTCGGAGATGGCCACCGCAAGGGTGCCCCAGATCCCGGCGCAGAGGTGGGCTGAAATGGCGCCGACCACATCGTCGATCTTCAGCTTGTCGAGGAACGGGACAGCGAACACAACAATGGCACCGCCCACGGCCCCGATCACGATGGCCAGACCAATACCCGGATCGGCCGGTTCTGCCGTGATGGAGACCAGCCCGGCAATGGCACCGTTCAGGGCCATGGTCAGATCGACCTTCTTATAGACAATCTGGGTCAGGATCATGGCGGACAGAACCCCGCCCACGGCCGCCATGTTGGTGTTGGCAAAGACATTGGCCATCTCGATCACCGCCTCGGCAGAACCAAGGGCAAGGACAGAGCCGCCGTTGAAGCCAAACCAGCCCAGCCACAGGATGAAAGTGCCAAGGGTCGCCAGCGGCAGGTTGGCCCCCGGGATTGGGGAAATGCGACCGTCCCGGCCATATTTACCCTTCCGTGGCCCAAGGATGACTGCGCCGGTCAGGGCTGCCCAGCCCCCGACAGAGTGCACCAGGGTTGAGCCGGCATAATCGGAAAAGCCCATGGCATCCAACCAGCCGCCGCCCCAGACCCAGGACCCCTGGATCGGGTAAATGATGGCCGTCAGCAGGAATACGAAGGCAAGGAACGGCCACAGCTTGATCCGTTCCGCCAGCGCCCCGGAGACGATAGAGGCGGCGGTTGCCACAAAGACCATCTGGAAGAACCAGTCGGAAGACGCGGCATATCCGCCTTCGGCAAAGGTTCCGGCAAGGGCCTCGGCATCATCGGGTCCCCATAAGGGGCTGAAGCTGCCGAAATAGCTGCCGACATCCATATACATCAGGTTATAGCCGATCAGATAGAAGGTCAGGGCAGAGATCGCATAGAGCGCGATGTTTTTCAGGCAGATGGTGGCAGTGTTCTTTTTCCGCACCAGTCCAGCTTCCAGCATGGCGAAACCGGCGGCCATCCACATGACCAACGCCCCGTTCATAAGGAAGGAGAAGGAGTTGAGGATATAGGCCGTCTCGCCGTCAACAGCGGCGCTGGCCGTTCCCGGCAGGATTGCCAGCAACGGAACCGCCGCAAGGACGGCCAACCGTGGTTTTTTGAATAACGTTATCATGGGAACTCTCCTAGAGGGCGTCTGCGTCTTTTTCGCCGGTTCTGATCCGGACGACGCTGTTCAGGTCGAAAACAAAAATCTTGCCGTCACCAATCTGGCCGGTTTTGGCCGTTTCCTGAATGGTTTCAACGACTTGATCGACTTGGTCATCTTGCAGGGCGATCTCGATCTTGATTTTGGGTAGAAAGGAAATGGCGTATTCGGCGCCGCGATAAATCTCCGTATGCCCCTTCTGGCGTCCGAACCCTTTTACCTCGGTGGCGGTCAGACCGGCGATGCCAAGGGTTGTCAGGGCGTCCCGGACATCGTCCAGCTTGAACGGCTTGATAATGGCCATCACAAGTTTCATTGTTTTCACCTCTTGAACGTTGCAGTGTCGTGTCAGGGATTGTGACCCTGCTCGCCTCTTGCATTTCAAGACCCGTGCCAATTCATAAGGTGATTCTAAAAGTCATTGTAAAACAGATAGATAACAAAAAAGCGCCCGAAAACCGGGCGCTTGATTGAAGAGTTTGTTTATTATAATTGCCTAAATTTTAGGCGCAGATTAAATTTTAGGCATACTATGAGGCCAGCGCCTGTTCCGCCGCTTTTGACAGCCGCAGCAGCTTGCCTTCCTGAAAGGGCGGGGCCATCAGCATCATGCCGATGGGAAAGCCGCCGACAAACCCGGCGGGCAGGCTGGTGGCGCACAGTCCCAGAAGATTGGCAAGCCGGGTCAGGCTGATGGACATCAGGGCGGCCTTCAAGTAAAGCTCCTCGTCCTCATAGAGCGGGGCAAGGGCGGGTGGGGCCTCGGGCACGGTGGCGCCGACCACAAGATCAAACCCGGCCGTTTCCTGAAGATACCGACGGGTGAAGTCTTTCAGGGACATATAAAGCCCAACAATGCCAGGGGCGCTAAACTCATCGGCGGCAAAGAACCGCCGGGCAATGGGGCCGAACATGCCGTCCGGGTTCTGGCGGGCCATGGCCGCCCACAGGACATTCCCCTCGATATTGGCGGGGGTGCCTTGCTCGGCGCAGCGATCCAGAACCTCCTGAAAGACGGGAACCGGTCCCTCGACAATCGTTGCCCCGGCGCGGGACAGTTTTTCAAGCCCCCGATCGATCCCGGCCTGAATGTCCGGGTCGACCAGATCGTTGAACACGGTGGTGGCCCGCAGGATACGGGTGCCGTTCAGGGTTGCGCCGCGAAGATCGGCAGGGGCGGTCCCGGCCAGTATGGCGGTGATCATGTTGGCATCGGCCACATCCCGGGTCAGGGGGCCGACCGTATCCTGTGACGGAGACAGGGGAACGGTTCCCTCCAGCGAAATCAGGCCATGGGTTGTCTTCAGGCCTGTCAGGCCGCACCATGCGGACGGGATGCGGACCGATCCTGCCGTATCCGACCCGATGCCTGCCGCCGCAAGGCCATGGACCACGGACAGCGCCGCCCCGGAAGAAGACCCACCCGGAACCCGCTTCACGGTCTTGTCAAACGGGTTGGCGCCGGTGCCGGTCCAGGCATTGTTACCAAGGCCGGAAAAGGCCACATCGGGCATGTTCGTTTTGCCAAGGCAGACCAGTCCGGCGCGGGTCGCCCGTTTCAGGCATTCGGCGTCATCCTCGGGGATGCGGCCTTCCAGTATTTTGGCGCCCGCCTCGGTGGCGATGCCTTTTGTATCAAACAGGTCCTTCCACGAGATGGGAACCCCGTCCAGCGGGCTGCGGCGGGTGCCGTTTCTGGCACGTAGGGCCGCGGCCTGTGCCTCTCCCAAGGCGCGTTCACCGGTGGTACGGACATAGATTTCACCGTCCGGGTCATGGTCGGCGATGCGCTCCAGAAAGGCGGTTGTCAGCTCGACAGGGTCGATCTCCCCCCGCTCGATTTGGCTGCCAAGGTCAAGGGCGGTCATTTCATGCCAGATATTTGTCATTGGATAATGCTCGCTTTATTCTTATAAGGTGACAACAGGATCAGAATAATGGAACCGGCATGGTTGACCAGAACAAAAGCAAACTCATGAATGCGGATATTCTCGTTGTCGGCGGTGGCCTGAACGGATTGCCCCTTGCCATTGCCGTCGCATCGGCGGGCCTGAAGGTGGTGGTGTTGGAGCGGGATACGCCCGAGGCCGTCACCGCGAACACCTTTGACGGCCGGGTCTCGGCGATTGCCCATGCGTCCCGGAACCTGCTGAAAAGCATCGGTGTGTGGGACCATGTGGCGGAAAAACAGCCCATGCTGGATATCCGTATCACCGACGGGCCGTCGAAATTCTTCCTGCATTATGATCATCGCCAACTGGGGGACGAGCCGTTCGGCCATATGGTTGAGAACCGCCATATGCGCGTGGCCCTTCTCAAGCGGGCGGCGGAAATCGATACCCTGACCCTGCTGGCCCCGGCGACCTATACCCGCATTGACCGGGATCAGGATGGCGTGACCGCCCTGTTGGAAGATGGCACGGAAATCCTCGCCCGTCTGGTGGTGGCCGCGGATGGCCGGGGGTCGCGCTTGCGGGAGATGGCCGGGATTGGCAAGGTTGGCTGGTCGTATGATCAGGCCGGGATTGTCTGTACCGTTGAACATGAGCGCCCCCATAACGGCGTGGCGCAGGAACGCTTCCTCAATCCGGGGCCGTTTGCCATTCTGCCCATGACGGGCAACCGGTCTTCGCTTGTCTGGACGGAACAGACGGATATGGCCCGTCACCTGATGGGGCTGGATGATGACAGCTTCCTTGAGGAAATGGCACTGCGTTTCGGGGATTATCTGGGGGCGTTGAAAATCGTCGGTCCGCGCTGGAGCTATCCGTTGGCGCTGCATCAGGCGGACAGCTATATCGGGGAGCGGCTGGCCCTGATCGGGGATTCCGCCCATGGCATGCACCCGATCGCGGGGCAGGGCCTTAATCTGGGGCTGCGCGATGTGGCGGCACTGGCCGAGGTGATTATGGATGCGGCCCGTCTGGGACAGGATCCGGGATCACAGACAGCCCTGCTGCGCTATCAGCAGTGGCGGCGCTTTGACAGCGTGGTTCTGCTGACCATTACCGACTTGCTCAACCGGCTGTTCACAACCGATATTTCCGTTGTCCGTCTGGCTCGGGATCTGGGGATGGCGGCGGTCAACCGGATGCCAAGCCTGAAGGGGTTCTTCATGGAACATGCCCGCGGCACCACGGGGGAACTGCCCCGCCTTCTGGCCGGCAAGCGGCTGTAGCCGCACCGGCCGCAGCGGCGGCCCGCTTCTGGGGTCTCGTTTCCGAGATCGCGGCTCAGGGGTCGCGGCTCAGGCCTGCCTTTGCAAGATTGTCCAGATACTGTTCCCAGACCGCGTCCTGGGTCAGCCCCAGTTCATAAAGATAACTCCACGAGAACAGGCCCGTGTCGTGCAGGTCGTCAAAGGACAGCCGCACCGCATAATGGCCGACCGGTTCCATGGACATGATGCCCACATGGCGCCGTCCGGCAATGATCTGTTTCTGGGCGGGGTTGTGGCCCTGCACCTCGGCAGAGGGGCTTTCCACCCGTAACAGTTCAGCAGGAAAGCGGAAGCTGTGACCATCGGCAAAACGGATGGCCAGCGTTTTTTCCGCCTTGATCAGCCGGACTTCCGTGGGTTTGGGGCGTCCGGCCTTGTCGTAAAGATCCCGCGTCATGATCCGGCCGGGGTATCGTCCAACTGGCGGGCTTCATCCACCAGCATGATGGGAATGCCGTTGCGGATCGGAAAGGCCAGTCCGGCCTTGCGGCTGATCAGCTCCCCGTTCTCCCGATCATAGTCGAGCGGTTCCTTGGTCAGCGGACAAACAAGGATTTCCAGAAGTTTCGGGTCAACGGATGTTGCATGGGTGTCTGACAACGGAGGTCTCCTGACACTGGGTTATTGAAGGGTTCTGTGGGGCTGGCCTTGCTGCATCATCATTCTGAGCAGGCAGATCAGCAATTCGGAGCGGGCGGGGACATCTTCTGCTTCCAGAAGGGCCTGTTTCTCCGCCGGGGCAAAGGGGCAGATCATGGACAGGGAATTGACCAGATTGTCATCGGCCAGATTGTTGAGGGCTTCCCAGTCGGCTTCCTCGCTTTCCAGTTCAAGGAAATGACGCAATACGCCCTGCAGGGCCTCCCGGTCAACGCTGCCGTCCTGCGGCGGGGTCAGATCGTGATGGAAGGGGGCATAATCGGCGACCACCTGCCGGTACCGGGTTGTGCACTCGACTTCCTTCTGTATCCGGAACCGGCACAGCCCTTCCAAGGTGATATGGAATGTCTCGTTGGGCTGTTCATGGAGTTCGCAGATTTTCCCGGCGCACCCGATGGTATAAAGAGGGGGCGTCGCGGAGGGGTGTTCCGGATCGCGGGGCTGAACAATGCCAATGACCCGATGGCTGGTCATGCAATCCCGGACCATGTCCAGATAGCGCGGCTCGAACACATTGAGCGGCAGATGTCCTGTGGTGAGGAGCAGGGCACCGGTCAGCGGAAAGACCGGCAGAATGGCCGGCAGTTCTTCCAGTCCTGACGTGGTGCCCAGATCGGTCATGAAAACAGGATGGCAGACAGCTTGCTGCGATATTCCTGCGAAATCTCGTGCATGGGGCCCAGGGCCTCGAACATTTTCAGCAGTTCCGTCCGGCCGGCTGCCTCGTTCCAGTCCCGGTCCTGCCGGATGATCTCGATCAGGTGGTCCCCGCCTTCCGCATGGGCACCGCTGCCGATCAGGGCGCGGGCCAGTTCAAGACGGCTTTGCAGGTTATCGGGTTCCGCGGCCACCTTCTGTTTCAGCGGTTCCAGTTCGCTGTCATCGACGGCGTTTTCTGCAAGGTCCAGTGCGGCCAGCGCGGCCGAGATGGCAGGGTGGGCGCGGTCCGCATCGGGCAGGGAGCCCAACAGGTCGCGGGCGGCTTCTGTCTCGCCCAGTTTGATATAGAGCCGGGACAGGTGGCCCTTGGCCTCCACATTGTCGGGTTCCAGATCCAGAATCTGGGCAAAAGAGGCAATAGCCACTTCCATATTGTCTTCTTCCAGCCCCGCCAGCCCCTGTTCCATCAGTTGCTCAACCGGGGAGGGGCCGATGCTGATACCGGCGTTTTTCTCGACAAATTCCTTAAGCTGGCTTTCCGGCAGGGCGCCCATGAAGCCGTCAACCGGCTGGCCGTTCTTGAAGGCAAAAACAGCAGGGATGGACTGGACCCGCAGGGCCTGCGCAATTTCCGGGTTCTGGTCGATATCGATTTTTACCAGTTCCACGGCGCCTTTTGCGTCATTGACGACTTTTTCAATGACCGGTCCCAGTTGTTTGCAGGGGCCGCACCACGGGGCCCACAGGTCCACCAGAATTGTTTTCTCGGCGCTTTTGTCGATGACATCCGCCTGAAAACTCATGGTTGTGCCGTCCTTGACCCAGTTCATCTCTCCGCCTGGAGTGCCTTCAATTACCGTTTCCATAATCTCACTATACCGTCAAATTGCCAGATCACCCGATGGTCCCCGCCGGGAATTCAATGTCCGGAATACCAGTTTCCTTGCCCTTTGTTAAGTCTTCGCCCGGGGGTCAGGGCGCATCAAGGGGCACAATCGTGAAATTGTGACCGCAACTTTCGATAAACCGGACAAGGTCTTCACTAGATACTTGCGTTGTTTTGTCATTAATCAAGGGGTGAAAGTTCAAAAATTTCTCTTCCATCATGCGGGAATCCAGCAGCACCTTGACCACGGCCTCGCCATCGTTGATCAGCGAGAAGGGCGTAACCGAGCCCGGCTCCACCCCCAGCGTGTCGATCAACAGCTCCGGTTTTCCAAAACTGAGATTTTTGGCGCCGATCTTTTTCTTCAGCTCCTTCAGGTTCACCGGGGTGTCTTCCAGACAGACCAGCAGGTACAGATCGCCGGTCTTGTCTTTGAGGAACAGGTTCTTGCTGTGACCGCCCTCCAGATCGCGGGAAACGGCCTGCGCTTCCTCGACAGTGAATACCGGATCATGATGGTGGGTTTGATGGGTGATTCCCAGTTGATCCAGTCGGGCGAACAGGTCTTCAGGGCTTGCAGGCATGAAATCAATTCTCCGGGAAAGCAAAAAACAGCGGAAAAGATAGCGGTCTGACAGGGTTTTCGCCAACCGGAAAATAAAAAATCAAATTTTTTCAAAAAGGCTATTGCATTCAGTTCGAAGATGGATATTATCCCGCCTCGCAGCACACAGTTGCACGCCGAGCGGGCGTAGCTCAGGGGTAGAGCATAACCTTGCCAAGGTTAGGGTCGTGAGTTCGAATCTCATCGCCCGCTCCAAATTTTCAAAAGGCCCTGCCATTCAGTTGGCGGGGCTTTTTTGCGTTCAGGCCCCTTCCTTTCGTCTTTCTTGTCGATTTGCCGTCAGAAATCTGGCTCTTTCCCTGTTTTTTTGCAAATATCGGAACAGAAGAACCAAATTTGTTTCACTGATTGCGTGCGGCGCAAGGGAGGACGGCATGGATAATCTGGGTGCCATGCGATTGCTGATCGATATCGTCAAAACCGGCAGCTTTTCCGAAACGGCCCGTCATTTCGGGTTGGCCCCGTCGTCGGTGACCCGCCAGATGAACGCGCTGGAGGAAATGCTGGGGGTGCGGTTGCTGACCCGGACGACCCGGCATGTCAGCCTGACCGAGGCGGGGCGGATCTATCATGAGCGGGCGAAGGTGGCGGTTGCCGATATCGACGACATGAACCGGGCGGTTGCGGAACTGGATGCCACCCCGCGGGGCGTGCTCAGGGTCAGTGCGCCTGTCGTGCTGGGCCGGGTCCAACTGGCGCCCTATCTGTCCCGTTTTCTGTCCCAGTATCCGGATGTCTCGGTGGAACTGTCCCTGTCCGACCAGTTGGTCGATCTGGTGCAGGAGGGGATGGACCTTGCCATTCGGGTGGCCTCGCGCCTGCCGGATTCGACCCTGATTTCCCGGCGCATTCATACGGTGCAACGGGTGATTTGTGCTTCGCCCTGTTATCTTGAAAAAAGGGGCGTCCCCGCAAAGCCCACGGATTTGATCGATCATGAATGCCTGACATTCCGCGTTCAGGGGAACAGCGAGTTATGGGGCATTGGGGCGCGGAACTGGCGGTTCTGCCAGAACGGCGCGGTGCAGGATGTGGCCGTGTCCGGGCGACTGGAATCCAACAATGGGGATGTGCTGGTCGAGGCGGCGCTGAGCGGCCTTGGGCTGGTGCATCTTCCGCGCTGGATCGTGGGGGAGTATATCGAGCAGGGTAAGCTGGTTGAGGTGCTGGGGGACTATGAGATCGGCCCCTATATCACGGACAGCAATATCTTTCTGGTCTATCCGTCCAACCGCTATCTGTCGCCCAAGGTGCGGGCCTTTGCGGATTTTGCCGCCGAACTGTTCAAGTCGAACCAGAATTATCAGGAGCGCCGGGGATAATCCGCCGAGGGGCAGACGCTCCCCGGCGCTCCGGGTTGGTTTTGTCAGAAACGGGTGTTTCCGATACCGGTCCTCTCTATCAGGACCGGGGCATTTCCTGTTCTACCAGCTTGGCCCACAGGCTGGCCCCCAGCCCCAGAACCTCGTCATTGAAGTCGAACTTCGGATGGTGGACAGAATAGTTGTGATCCTCGTCGTTGGTGCCAAGGAAGATATAGGCGCCCGGACAGGCTTCCAGCATGAAGGAGAAATCCTCGCTGCCCATGCGGACCGGTGTGTTGGTATCGACCCGGTCTTCTCCGACGACGGCAATGGCGGCGCGGGACAGGATTTCCGTTTCCTTCTCGTGGTTGACGGTGCAGGGATAGAAGCGCTGGTAATTGACGGTGATCTCGGCCCCAAAGGTGGCCCCGACGCCTGCCGCAATTTCCTTGATGCGTTTTTCAACAAAGTCGCGCACTTCCGGTGTGGTGGTGCGGACAGAGGCGGTCAGTTTGGCGTCATGGGGGATGATGTTCTGGGCGGTTCCGGCCTCGAACATGGTGACACTGATGACGGCGCTGTCAACGGGGCTGACATTGCGCGAGACAATGGTTTGCAGGGCAATGTGAAGCTGCACGCCCACCTTGATCGGGTCCACGGTGAACTGGGGATGGGCCGCGTGGCCGCCCTTGCCGCAGATCATGAATTCGACCGCATCGGCCGACGCCATCAGCGGGCCTGACTTGATGTTGAAGGTACCCTTCGGCATCATGGGCTGGTTATGCAGGCCATAGACCCCGTCGCAGGGGAACCGTTCGAACAGGCCGTCCTTGACCATGGCATCACCGCCGCCGCCACCTTCTTCGGCGGGCTGGAAGATGAAGTTGACGGTGCCATCAAAATTCCGGGTTTCAGACAGGTATTTTGCGGCGCCTAGCAGAATGGCCGTATGACCGTCGTGACCACAGGCGTGCATCTTCCCTTCATGAACGGACTGATAGGGAACACCGGTCATTTCCTGCATGGGAAGGGCGTCCATATCGGCCCGAATGCCGATTGCGCGGTTGCTGTTGCCCTGACCCTTCAGGACGCCGACAACACCGGTCACACCAATGCCTTCATGAACCTCAAGCCCCCATTCGCGCAGCTTGTCCGCGACGATCTTTGCGGTGCGGACTTCCTCATAGCAAAGTTCCGGGTGCTTGTGGATATCCTGACGCCATTGCTTCATGTCGTCCTGTAATTCGGCAATCCTGTTATATGGGGGCATACGCTTACTCTCCTCCTCAGGGGGTTTTTTCGGGTTTTACGCCGGGTGGGCCTCGTATTAGTGCTGCGATGCCAGGGGAAGGTCAAGGAAAACAATATTTGATGTCTGGATTATATATGAATAACCGGGTACTATTCATTTAGATAAAAATTAATTAGCAGATAGTTGTTTTCTTCTTGTGCCTTCAGGGTAATACTGGCGTGATCTGTCTTTCGGGGGGAAAGAATCCCGCAAAGTACCGCCGCCAATATCGAAGGTGAAATTCACAAGATTTCGGAGGGAGCTGGCCATGCTGGAGAGGGGACTGGATCGGGAGACGCAATCCAGAAAATCGGAAATCCTGCTGTTTCTGTTTCTGACATTCATTCTGATACCCGGGGCAACCGTTGGGTTTATTGGTGCGTATGGCTTTGTGATCTGGATTTACCAGATGCTGGTCGGCGGACCGCCGGCGGGTTAGGGGCATGGGTATGAGGGGCCTTGAAAAAGGGGTTTCCCGCCGCGATCTGCTCCGCGGGCGGGGATTGCGCCAAGCACCGGAAGACGTGGGGCCGTCTGGCCCCGTCCTGCCTTGGGCTTCGTCCACATCCGTATTGAGCCACTGTACACAATGTGGTCGCTGCGAGACAGCATGCGGCGAGACCATCATTCGAAAAGACGCTGACGGCTTTCCCACAGTGGACTTCACGATCGGCCCCTGTGTGTTTTGCGGGGCCTGCCGGGATGCCTGTCCCGAACCGGTGTTTGATACGGCTGAGAGCGAGGATCAAAGGCCTTGGGCGCTGACGGCGCAGATCGGAGAGGATTGCCTGCCTTTCAGGGGGGTGCAGTGCCAGACCTGTCAGGATCATTGCGATCCGCGGGCGATCCGGTTTCGCTATACCATCGGGTCTTTTCCCCGCCCTGAAATCGTGACGGAGGATTGTACGGGATGCGGCGCCTGTATCGCCGTTTGTCCCGTGCGCTGCATTTCCATGACCGACGGGCGCGTTTCAGTAACGTCAGAGAGCGGAGGGCCGGGATGAGCAAGTATCTGTCCATTTCCAGTTTGGTGGCGCAGGTCGCACCGGAGAAGCGGGAGCAGGTCCGGGCCGCGATGGAGGCTGTTCCGTATGTGGAGGTTCCCATTGTGGGCGAGAACGGGAAGCTGGTTGTTCTGATCGATGCGCCCCATACCCGGATAATTGTTGAGACATTGGACATTCTGAAAAACCTACCGGGGGTGATTTCCCTGCTGCCTGTGTACCAGCACGAGGAGCAGGAAACCGCGTCCCTTTTGGCGGAGGAGAGGCAATGAAACTGACCAGACGTGATTATATCAAGGCCAATGCGGTCGCAGTTGCGGCAGGAGCGGCGGGTCTTGGCAAGGAGGCCGAAGCCGCCAATCTTGTAACGGACCGATCCCGGACCAACCTGACCTGGTCCAAGGCGGCCTGCCGGTTTTGCGGGACCGGGTGCAGTGTCATGGTCGGTACCAAGGACGGCAAGGTGGTTGCCTCCCACGGGGATGTGAAGGCAGAGGTCAACCGGGGCCTGAACTGTGTCAAAGGCTACTTTTTGTCAAAAATCCTGTATGGCGAGGACCGTCTGAAAACGCCGTTGCTACGGATGAAGGACGGCCAGTATGACAAGAACGGGGACTTCGCGCCGGTGTCGTGGGAGACGGCCTTTGACGTCATGGCGGAAAAATTCAAGGAAGCGATCCGCAAGAACGGCCCCACCGCCATTGGCATGTTCGGATCGGGGCAATGGACCGTATGGGAGGGATATGCCGCTTCCAAGCTGATGAAAGCCGGGTTCGGGTCCAACAATATCGAACCCAATGCCCGCCACTGCATGGCCTCGGCGGTGGCCGGTTTCATGCGGACCTTTGGCATTGATGAGCCCATGGGCTGTTATGATGATATCGAGGCCACCGATGCGTTTGTCCTGTGGGGCTCCAACATGGCGGAAATGCATCCGATCCTGTGGACGCGGCTGACGGACCGGCGCCTCAGTGCCCCGGATACCCGCGTGGCGGTGCTGTCCACCTATGAGCATCGCTGTTTCGATCTGGCGGACATTCCCATGGTGTTCACCCCGCAGACCGATCTGGCCATTCTCAATTTTATTGCCAATTATATTATCCAGAATGACAGGGTGAATTGGGATTTTGTTGACCAGCATGTGAATTTCCGGCGCGGCAATACGGATATCGGCTATGGCCTGCGCCCGGAACACCCGCTGGAACAGAAGGCCGCCAATGCGGACAAGGCCGGCGGGTCCCAGGAAATGACCTTTGAGGAATTCCGGGAGTTCGTCGCGGAGTACAGCCTTGAAAAAGTGTCCGAATTGTCCGGCGTCCCTGAACAGCAGCTTGTGGAACTGGCCGAGCTTTATGCGGACCCGGATCGCAAGGTCGTGTCTTTCTGGACCATGGGGTTCAACCAGCATACCCGCGGTGTGTGGTGCAACAACCTGATCTATAACATTCATCTTCTGGTGGGCAAGATTGCAACCCCCGGAAATTCGCCCTTTTCGCTGACCGGGCAGCCGTCTGCCTGCGGAACCGCGCGCGAGGTCGGAACCTTTTCGCACCGGCTGCCGGCCGATATGGTGGTGACGAACCCCAAACACCGGGCCTTTGCCGAGAAGGTCTGGAACATTCCGGCGGGGGTCATTCCGCCCAAGCCCGGCTTTCATGCGGCCCAGCATAACCGCATGCTGAAGGACGGCAAGATCAACGCCTATTGGGTCCAGTGCAATAACAACATGCAGGCCGCCGCCAACCTGAATGAGGAAACATGGCCCGGATATCGCAACCCCGAGGCCTTCATTGTGGTGTCCGATCCGTATCCCACGGTAACCGCCGGGGCCGCAGACCTGATCCTTCCAACGGCCATGTGGGTCGAGAAGGAAGGGGCGTATGGGAATGCGGAACGGCGTACCCAGTTCTGGCACCAACTGGTCAAGGCACCGGGGGAAAGCCGGTCTGACCTTTGGCAATTGGTGGAATTTTCCAAGCGTTTCACAACGGACGAGGTCTGGCCGAAAGAGGTGCTTTCCGCCAATCCAGCCTTCAAGGGCAAGACCTTGTATGAGGTCCTGTTCCGCAACGGTTCCGTGGACCGGTTTCCGCTGTCTGAAACCAGCCCGGATTATGACAATGATGAATCCGCTGACTTCGGCTTTTACCTTCAGAAGGGCCTGTTCGAGGAATATGCCATCTTTGGTCGGGATCATGGGCATGATCTGGCGCCGTTTGAACGCTACCACGAGGAACGGGGCCTGCGCTGGCCGGTTGTGGATGGAAAGGAAACCCGCTGGCGGTTCCGCGAAGGATCGGACCCGTATGTGGGGAAAGGCAAGGGGTATGAATTTTACGGCAAGCCTGACGGGCGAGCGGTGATCTTTGCCTTGCCCTATGAACCCCCTGCGGAAAGCCCGGATGAGGAATATGATCTGTGGCTGTGTACGGGGCGGGTGCTGGAGCACTGGCATTCCGGTTCCATGACCCAGCGGGTCCCGGAACTCTATAAATCCTTCCCGGATGCGGTTGTCTACATGCATCCCAAGGATGCGGAAAGCCGCGGATTGCGGCGGGGGCAGGAAATCCGGGTGGTGTCCCGGCGGGGCGAGATTGTCAGCCGGGTCGAGACACGGGGCCGCAACAAGCCACCGGAGGGGCTGGTCTATGTGCCGTGGTTTGACGCCAGCCAGTTGATCAACAAGGTCACGCTGGATGCCACCGACCCCATTTCCAAACAGACCGATTACAAGAAATGCGCGGTCAAGATTGTCGCAACGGGGAGGGCATGATCATGAGAATCTCCAGCTTTTGTGCCGTGATTGCCGCCGTGGGGGTGTTGCTGGCAGGCGGGGCCAGCCTGTCCGAGGAACTGATCACCCTCAGGAACGGGCTTTCGATTGATCAGGAGGCCGCGGCGCCCCCTTTGCCGAAGGTGGAAAATCACGACAAGAGGCGGGTTCGGAATTTTGCCGAACAGCCCCCGACCATCCCTCATACCATCCGGGGATACGAAGTGACCCGCAATGCCAACAAGTGTCTGTCCTGTCATTCCCGTATCCAGACCGGGGAATCCCAGGCCCCCATGGTCAGCGTGACCCATTTCATGGACCGGGATAATCAGGTTCTGGCAACGGTCTCGCCGCGGCGGTATTTCTGTAACCAGTGCCATGTGGTGCAGGAAGATGTGAAGCCACTGGTCAACAATGACTTTGTCGATGTGGAATTGATGTTGCGCAATAGTGAGGCGCCGCAATGATGGGCCTGATCAGGAAAGCGTGGGGGCTGGTGGTCTGGATCTGGTCCACCGCCAGTCGCCCGGCCCGGCATCTGTCTATCGGGTTTCTTGCATTGGGCGGGTTTTTTGCGGGGGTGATGTTCTGGGGGGGCTTCAATACGGCGCTGGAAGCCACCAACACGGAGGCGTTCTGCATCAGTTGTCACGAGATGGAGAACAACGTTTTTCAGGAGTTGAAGACCACGGTTCATTACAGCAACCGGTCCGGGGTGCGGGCAAGCTGTCCGGATTGCCATGTTCCCCATGACTGGACCGACAAGATCGCCCGCAAGATGCAGGCCTCGAAAGAGGTCTGGGGGACCCTGTTCGGGACCATTGATACCCGGGAAAAGTTTCTGGCCAACCGGCGCAAGCTGGCGGGGCATGAATGGGAACGCCTGAAAGCCAATAATTCACTGGAATGCCGCAATTGCCACAGCCCGGAGGGGATGGATATTACGGTGCAGAGCGTTCGGGCCTCCACGGCCCACCAGACCTATCTGTTTACCGGCGAGAAAACCTGTATCGATTGTCACAAGGGTATTGCCCATGAACTGCCGGACATGACCGGGGTTCCCGGTTGGCAATAGGTCAGGGTTGAAGGGGCGGCGGCACCTGTCCCGGGTCGTCGGCGGGGAATGGGTCGATCCCGTCTCCGATCCGGTTCCGCTTGTCCATGGCGGCGACAAGTTTGAGAAGAAAAGCCTTCACCGATGCGTCGTCGGGGCCAAGCTCAAGGTTTTCCATGGCGTTCAGCAGGGTGCCCATCAGCCGCAGGGTCTCCTCCGGGGGCAGCAGGATCGACAGCATCCTGTTGGGGTCGGCCGTGTCCTGAAGGGCCAGACCGACTTTCTGAAGGACGTGGTCGGTGGCGACGATAACTCGGGTTTCAGGCATGAAGGTTTCCTTTGATCGCGTCGAGAGAGTACCCCAGTTTGCGGGAATGTTGGCATATTTCAATAACCTTTTTAACGGGGGTCGTGACGACCAATACATAACCTAACGTTTGTTCGGTAACTTCATGGTTTTATTTTGGAATTTGCCGTTTTTTGGGGTTGCGGGCGGTGCGTACAGGGAATAAGAATGAAAGACACAATGCGTTGTCTCCGTGAAAGTTGAAAGAAATGGAGCGCTGATTACTGATACATTGTGGGACACTGGTTCCGGTTTATTTCTTCCATCAGAATAGTTTGAAAATTTGGTCAGTAATACTGACTGAAAATATCTGATTTTATTTGGCTTTGAGAAATATTCAGGTTTCCGGTTCTTTTTTAATTTACCAATTGTTTAAATACGTTGCTTTAAAGGAAATGGGGATCCGATCATGGCGAACAAGCAACAGGAACTGAAGGCGGAGAAGATCTCCGAGATCCTGGCTATGGTCGACAGTCGTCTTGAAAAAGAGGCGGCCGCCGATATCAAAATTCTTGTTGAAAAATTCTATGAACGACTGGCGCCGGAAGATGTTCTGAACATCCAGTCTGAAAATCTGTATGGGGCGGTGCTGTCGCACTACAAGTTCGCCAGGAACCGGCCCCCGCAAACCGCCAAGGTTCGGGTTTTCAGTCCGACTCTGGACGAACATGGCTGGAAAACTCCCCATACGGTCATCGAGGTTGTCAATGATGACATGCCGTTCCTTGTGGACAGTGTTACGGCGGCCCTCAACCAGCGGAACCTGAACGTTCATCTGGTCATTCACCCGATCCTGCGGGTGGAGCGCGACGACAAGGGCGCCCACAAGGCGTTCCATGCCGGCGGCAAGAAGGGCTTGGAAGAATCCTTCATGCATCTTGAAGTGGACGAGGTGAGCGACCCGGAAATTCTGGCCGAGATTGAGCGGGAACTGGAATTTGTCCTGAAGGATGTGCGGGCCGCGGTGTCCGACTGGAAGCCGATCCTGAAACAGGTGACTGACCTTGTGGCGTCCCTGAAGAAAAACCCGCCCCCCCTTGAGGCCGGAGAAATCGACGAAGCCCGGGCCCTGCTGGAATGGATGGCGGACAACCATTTCACCTTCCTTGGATATCGGGAATATAATTTCACGGTTTCCGACCAGAAAAGTTCTGAAAACTGGGAACAGGTGGCAGAATCCGGTCTTGGCATTCTGCGGGACCCCATGCGCCGGATCATGACCGGCAAGGCAGAGGTCTCACCGGAGGTTCGGGACTTCCTGCATCGTCCGGAACTGGTGATTATCACCAAGGCCAACGCCAAGTCCACGGTGCATCGGGCGGTCTATCTGGATTATGTGGGGGTCAAGAAATTCAACGATAAGGGCGAGGTTGTCGGTGAATGCCGCTTTACCGGCCTGTTCACCTCGGCGGCCTATAACCGCATTCCGCGGGATATCCCCTACCTGCGGCGGAAAGTTGAAAACACGCTGAAAATGTCCGGTCTGGCAAAAAGCAGCCATGACCAGAAAGCCCTCGCCCATATCCTTGAAACCTATCCCCGTGATGAGCTGTTTCAGATTTCGGTCGAGGAACTGTTTGAAATCTCCTCCAAGATCCTGACCCTGCAGGAACGCCCGAAAATCAGTGCCTTCCTGCGGCGCGACCGGTTTGAACGTTTTGTCTCGGCGCTGGTTTATGTCCCGCGTGAGAAATTCAATACCGACCTTCGGCGGCGGTTCGGCGAGATTCTGGCCGAAATGCATCATGGTGAAATCTCTGCCCACTATTCACAGGTGGGCGACGACGCCATGGCCCGGATTCACTTCATCGTGACCCTGAGCAGCAAGGACAAGCCGGTTGTTGATGAGCGCGAACTGGACAGCCGTCTGGTCAATGCGGCCCGGGAATGGGGCGATGATCTCAGCGATGCGTTGCTGGAACGCTGGGGCGAGGAAAAGGCCCTGCGTCTCAAGGCGCGCTATGGGGAGGCCTTCCCGGTGGGCTACAAGGACCGCTTCAATGCGGAACTGGCCCTGCATGATATCGAGAAACTGGAAGAAGTCTGTGCCGCCGGTGAAATGGGCCTGAACCTGTACCGGTGGGTGGAAGACCCGGATCACAAGGTCCGCTTCAAGGTTTACAGCCCGTCCACACCGCTGACCCTGTCCGATTGTCTGCCCATGATCGAGAATATGGGCCTGAAGGTGCTGGCAGAAAATCCCTACCTGATCGGCCATGGCAACATGGACCAGCCGGTCTGGATTCATGATTTTGAACTGATCGAACCGACCGAGATGGAACTGGACCTGAAAGCCTTGAAGGTCAAGTTCGAGGATACCTTCCGGCGGGTCTGGCAGGGCACCAGTGAAAGCGACGGGTTCAACCGTCTGGTCATGCGGGCCGGCCTTAGCTGGTTTGATGTGGCGATCCTGCGGGCCTATGCCAAATATCTGCGCCAGACGGGCATTGCCTTCTCGCAAAGCTATATGGCCAACACCCTGTCCGAAAACCCGGCAATCTCCGTGATGCTGGTGGCCCTGTTCAAGACCCGGTTCGACCCGGACCTGACCGAAGACCGGGACGCGGCTTTCCGGGGCTGGCTGGATGAAATCCATACGGCGCTGGACGGTGTGGACAGTCTGGACGATGACCGTATCCTGCGCCGTTTCATGAACCTGATCGAGAATACCCTTCGGACCAACGTCTATCAGGAAGGGGCCGGTGATGCGGCCAAGCCGTACTTCTCGTTCAAGCTGGACAGCCAGAATATTGATGATCTGCCGCTGCCCCGTCCCCATGTGGAGATTTTCGTCTACAGCCCGCGGGTTGAAGGGGTTCACCTGCGGGGCGGCAAGGTGGCCCGTGGCGGTCTGCGCTGGTCCGACCGCCGGGAAGACTTCCGAACCGAGGTTCTGGGCCTTCTGAAAGCGCAGATCGTCAAGAATACGGTCATTGTGCCCGTCGGCTCCAAGGGCGGGTTTGTTCCGAAGCGTATTCCGCTTGGTGCCAGCCGCGAGGATATCCAGAAGGAAGGCATTGCCTGTTACAAGCTGTTTATCTCAGGCCTGCTGGACCTGACCGACAACATGGTCGGGACGGACGTGGTGCCGCCGGCGCGGGTGGTCCGTCACGATGATGATGACCCGTATCTGGTGGTGGCCGCCGACAAGGGGACGGCAACCTTCTCGGATATCGCCAACGAGGTGGCCATTTCCTACGGTTTCTGGCTGGGGGATGCGTTTGCCTCTGGCGGGGCGGCCGGGTATGACCACAAGAAAATGGGGATTACCGCCCGCGGTGCCTGGGAATCCGTCAAGCGTCACTTCCGCGAAACGGGCAAGGATATCCAGTCCGAGGACTTCACGGTGGCCGGGATCGGCGACATGTCCGGGGACGTGTTCGGGAACGGCATGTTGCTGTCCCGTCATATCCGTCTGGTAGCGGCGTTTGATCACCGCAATATCTTTATCGACCCCGACCCGGATGCCGCGGCCAGTTTTGCAGAACGGGAACGCCTGTTCAAACTGCCTCGCTCATCATGGGAGGATTATGATCCCAAACTGATTTCCGACGGCGGCGGCGTTTTCGACCGCAAGGCGAAATCGGTCAAGCTGACGCCACAAATCCAGAAACTTCTGGGCTTGAAAGTGCCCAGCCTGACCCCGAACGAGCTGATCTCGGCGGTTCTGAAATCCGAGGTTGACCTTCTGTGGTTCGGCGGGATCGGAACCTATATCAAGGGATCGCAGGAAGGCCACGGGGACGTGGGCGACCGCGCCAATGATGCCATTCGTGTCAACGGGGCGGATGTCCGGGCCAAGGTCATTGGTGAGGGCGGCAACCTTGGCGTGACACAGCGCGGCCGGATTGAATATTCCCTGAAGGGCGGTCGCCTGAACACGGACGCCATCGACAACTCTGCCGGTGTGGACTGTTCCGACCATGAGGTGAATATCAAGATCTTGCTGCGGGCAATCCTCGATGACGGGGAAATGACCGGCAAGCAGCGGGACCGCCTGCTGGAGGAAATGACCGACGAAGTGGCGCGCCTTGTGCTGCGGGACAACTACCTTCAGACACAGGCCCTGACCACGGCGGAACGCCAGCGCATCGCCAATTTCGAGGAGCAAACCCGCTTCATCCATGAACTGGAACGTCAGGGGCGTCTCAACCGCGCCGTTGAATTCCTGCCGGATGAAGAGGAACTGGTCCGCCGTCAGACCTCAGGACAGGGTCTGGCCCGTCCCGAAATGTGTGTGTTGCTGGCCTATGCCAAGATGACGCTTTATACGGATATTCTGGAAACATCGTTGCCGGATGATCCGTTCTTCGAAGCATGGCTGATGAACTACTTCCCGCAGCAGATCAAGGATCAGTATCCGGATTATGTGCGGACCCATCGCCTGCGCCGGGAAATCATCACCACCATCATTGTGAACAGTCTGGTCAACCGGGTTGGCACGACCTTTGTCATGCAGATGGTCGAGGAACTGGGTGTGGGCGTGGATGATGTGGCACGAGCCTATGCGGTGGCGCTGGAAGTGTTCGACCTGCGCGCCCTGTGGGGCCAGATCGAGGCGCTGGACAACAAGGTGAAAACCGATGTTCAGGGTCGCATGATCGATATCACGCAGAAACTGGTTCGCCGGGCCACATTGTGGTGTCTGCGTCACTTGCGCTCGCCGCTGGATATTGCGGGCGAGGTGGCAGCACTGGCACCGGATATGCGGCTTCTGGAAACCAACCTTGAGGACCTGCTGAGTGAGGCCGGTCGTCAGTCCTTCCAGGATCGGGTGGCCTATTTCAAGGATCGGCATGTGCCGGAAACCCTGGCCCGCCGTATTTCCGCGCTGGCGCCGTTGCGCTCCTCGCTGGATGTGGTTCAGGTGGGCAAGGTGTCGTCCCGGCCCATCGACGAGGTGGCCGAGGTCTATTTCGCAGTGGGGGCGGATCTCGATCTGGACTGGCTGCGTTATGCCGCCGAGGCGATCGAGCCGGAAAACCACTGGGAACGGCTTGCCGTCACGGCCATCATTGATGACCTGTATGGTCAGCAGCGGGCGTTGACAAGTTCTGTCTTCTCCCATGCCGATGGCCATCAAGGCCGGGCAGCCCTGGAATTCTGGGGCAAGCTGAACGACAATTCGATCCAGCGGTCCCGTGACCTGATGGAGGAATTCCGGGCAACCGGCGGTGTGGATATTGCAAAGCTGGCCTTTGCCAATCGCCACTTCCGTTCCATGATCGGTTAGGCGGCATCTGCCTTGTCATCGAAACAGAACCCCCGCCGGTATCGCTGGCGGGGGTTTTTTAGTGCAGGCGGGGCAGAGCCGTCTTCAGCCAAGGGCAACCAGAAGGGATCCGGCTGCGATCAACCCGACCCCGGTCCATGCCGGACCGGACAGGTGCTCCCCCAGAAGAAATACCCCGATCAGCGCGACAAGGACAACGCTCAGCTTGTCGACCGGTGCCACCTGTGAGGCATTCCCAAGCTTCAGGGCGCGGAAATAACACAGCCACGAGGCCCCCGTGGCAAGGCCGGACAGGATCAGGAACAGCAGGCTTTTCCCGGACAGTTGGTCAAGCGGCTGAAACTGGCCGGTAAAATACAGGATGATCCCCAGCGACAGAATGACCACAAGGGTCCGCAGAAAAGTGGCATAGTCGGCATTGATATTTTCCACGCCGACCTTGGCGAAGATGGCGGTAAGGGCGGCAAATAACGCGGCGAGAAAGGCCCAGAACGCCCATGAATTGATCAATTGAGTCATGTAAATCTCCCGATTGCCTCATGGATACAGGCGGGACGTTTGTATCCGGTGAAGTCTGATACAGTCTTCCGCCCTGTTAATATTCTCGCGCTTTTGTTTTTTCCCATAGGGATCACGTCTTTTTTCTGTTCACCGTCATGATTTAGACTAGACTTCGAAAATCGATTGGGGGGATAGACATTTGACCGGCACTCACGAGGCATCCCGGCTCGGGAAATTTTCCTGGGCCCTGTTTGACTGGGCGAACCAGCCTTATTTCACGGTTGTAACCACGTTTATTTTCGCGCCTTACTTTACGTCTTTTGTGGTCGGCGACCCGGTGACGGGGCAGGCCTATTGGGGATATACGCAGGCGGCGGCGGGCATTCTGGTGGCTTTGCTCAGTCCTGTATTCGGGTCCATCGCGGATGCGGGCGGCCCCAGAAAGCCGTGGATTGTGCTGTTTGCGGGTCTGTGTGTCATCGGTACCTTTTCCCTGTGGTGGGCCATGCCGGATCACGGGCCAGGCCTGATCTGGATATTGGTGGCGATTGTCATTGGCACCATCGGGGTGGAATTCAGTGTGGTGTTCAACAATGCCATGCTGCCGTCCCTGACCTCCCGGTCCTCCATGGGACGGTTGAGTGGCTTCGGGTGGGGGCTTGGCTATCTGGGGGGGCTGATTGCGCTGTTTATCGTGCTGCTGGGCTTCTCCCTGCCGGAGGAACCCCTGTTCGGCATCGACAAGACCCTGCACGAACAGGATCGCCTGACCGGTCCCCTGTCGGCGGTCTGGTTTCTGGTTTTTATCATTCCCATGATGCTGTTTACCCCGGATGGAAAACCGACAGGCAAAAGCCGGGCGGAAGCGGTGAGGGGTGGCCTCAAACAACTGGGGGGCACGCTTCGCTCCCTCGGGCAGCACCGGAACATGGTCTATTTCCTGATTGCCCGCATGTTCTATAACGACGGCATTCTGGCGGTTATCGGCTTTTCGGGCATCTATGCGGCGGGGTTGTTCGGGTGGAGTACCACGTCCCTTGGGGTGTTTGGTATCCTGATCAATGTGTTCGCCATTGCCGGATCGTTCGCTGGCGGCTGGCTGGATGACAAGCTGGGATCAAAACCGACCATTGTCATTTCCGTTCTGGGCCTGTCATTTGCGGCGGTTGGTATTCTGTCCATCAGTGATGGCGAGGTGCTGTTCGGCCTGCCAGCGGCCATGCCGACCCCGGAAAGCGGACTGTTCGGAAGCCCGGCGGAACAGGTTTTCATGGTGTTCGGGTTTGTGATGGGGTTCTTTTTCGGCCCGGCGCAGGCCGCCAGCCGCACATTGGTGGCGCGGTTGTCCCCGCCTGACAAGGTGGGCGAGTTCTTTGGCCTGTTCGCCCTGTCCGGCAAGGCAACGGCCTTTGTGGCGCCGCTGGCCATCGGGGTTGCCACAGACCTGACAGGTCAGCAACGTCCGGCCATGATCGTTATTCTGGTGCTGTTGATGACGGGCGCGGCCCTGATGAGTTTTGTCCGCGAACCGGAACGATAGGGCCGGAACCCCATAAAAAAAGGGGCACATCCAGTGCCCCTTTTTCGTATCGGTTTTTTTGCGGGTGCAGGGTGTTACTCGACCGTAACGGCGGTGCCGGACGCCACAACCATCAACATGCTTTCGCCCATGATTTCGGTGTCAAGATTGACGCCGACAACGGCATTGGCACCGATTTCCGCCGCTTCTTCCATCAGCTCTTCAAGGGCGATGGCGCGGGCCTTGCGCAGTTCCTTCTGGTAAGCGCCGGAGCGCCCGCCAACGATATCGGTCACGCGGGCGAAAAAGTCCCGCACAAAGTTGGCACCCATGACGGCCTCGCCGCCGACAATGCCGTGATAGGCGACGATCCGCTTGCCCTCAACCGAGCCGGTCGTTGTTGTAATCATGCTGCTATTCCCTGTTCTATCAATGACGGAAATGTCGCATGCCTGTCATGACCATGGCAAGACCTGCTTCATCGGCAGCGGCGATTACTTCGTCATCGCGCATGGACCCGCCCGGCTGGATAACCGCGGTTGCCCCGGCTTCTGCCGCGGCAAGCAGGCCATCGGCGAACGGGAAGAACGCGTCAGAGGCAACAACGGAGCCCTTGGCCCAGGCTTCTGTTTCGCCGGCGTTCTGGGCGGCTTCAAGGGATTTCGCGGCGGCAATCTTGGAGCTGTCCACGCGGCTCATCTGTCCGGCGCCGACACCAACGGTGGCCCCGTTCCGGGCATAGACGATGGCGTTTGATTTCACATGCTTGGCGACGGTGAAGGCAAATTTCAGATCGGCCAGTTCCTGTTCGGTCGGGGCCCGCTTGGTGACAACCTTTAGTTCCGGTTCTGCGGTCAGGGCATTGTCGCGGCCCTGAATGAGGTATCCACCGGCCAGTGACTTGACCAGACGTCCGCCGGCGCTTGGGTCGGGAAGACCGCCGGTCAGCAGCAGGCGCAGGTTCTTCTTCGCCGCAATGATGGCTTTCGCCGCGTCATCCGCATCGGGGGCAATGATGACCTCGGTGAAGATCTTGACGATTTCCTCGGCGGTGGCGGCGTCCAGTGTCTGGTTCAGGGCGATGATCCCCCCAAAGGCAGACGTGGTGTCGCAGGCAAATGCGGTCCGGTAGGCATCGGCCAGCGTGGCGCCGGTGGCCACACCGCACGGGTTGGCGTGCTTGATGATCGCACAGGCGGGGCCGGCTGTTTTCGGGTCAAACTCGGCGACCAGCTCGAACGCGGCATCGGTGTCGTTATAGTTGTTGTAGGACAGTTCCTTGCCCTGGATCTGGGTTGCCGTGGCGATCCCGATCCGGGATTCAGAATTGGCATAGAAGGCGGCGGACTGGTGCGGGTTCTCGCCATAGCGCAGGCCCTGCTGCTTGGTGCCGGCAAATACCAGACGTTCCGGGAATTCCTGACCCAGTTGTTCGGCATACCAGTTGGAAATGGCGGCATCATAGGCGCCGGTGCGGGCATAGGCCTTGGCGGCCAGCCGCTTGCGGGTCTCGATGCTTGTCTTGCCGCCGTGGGTGTTCAGTTCATCAATGACGGTCTGGTAATCGGCGCTGTCGACGACCACGTTGACGAAGCCGTAATTCTTGGCCGCAGACCGGATCATGGCCGGGCCGCCGATGTCGATATTCTCAATGCAGGTGTGGAAGTCGGCGCCCTTGGCGACGGTTTCCTCGAACGGGTACAGGTTGACAACAACCAGATCGATCGGGCCAATGCTGTGATCGGACATTGCCTTCACATGGTCCGGGTTGTCGCGCAGGGCCAGAATGCCCCCGTGGATCATCGGGTGCAGCGTCTTGACGCGTCCGTCCATCATTTCCGGGAACTGGGTATGTTCGGCGACCTCTTTCACAGGAATACCGGCATCGGCCAGCATTTTGGCGCTGCCGCCGGTGGAGAGGATTTCGATATTGTGGAGAGCGAGCGCCTGACCAAGCGTGATCAGGTCGGTCTTGTCGGAAACGGAGATAAGGGCGCGGGTAACGGGTTGCAGGTCGGAAGCAGACATCGACATTTCATCCTATTTGCCAAAAATGGGCCGGGGGTCACGCGGGCGCTATAGCACGAGATCCTGATTTTCGGAACCGCTTTTCAGGAAAAAACGGGGCAATTGCTCAGCTTTCTACCATTCGTTGTTGATGGCGGGCGGGATTGGCACATATTCCTTGTGGTAGCCCACGGGTCCGGTTGACAAAATCCCGACTTCAAGGCTACCTAGGCCCATACAGAAATGACGCGGAGTCCTCATGACCAGATCAGTCCCGGAAGCCCTCAAGGGCGGTGACAAGGTGAGCAGCAAAACAACAATCTCCATTGTGGGTCTTGGATATGTGGGCTTGCCGCTGGCAGTGGCGCTGGCCCGGCATTTCGATGTGATCGGTTTTGATATCAGCGAGGACCGGGTTCAGGAATTGCGGGACGGATATGACCGCACCTTCGAGATCGAGACGCCTGTCCTTCGCGCCAGCAGCATGCGGTTCACCACCGAAATCGAACAGACAGCCAATGCGGATATTCATATCATCACCGTTCCAACGCCGGTGGATGACGACAACAAGCCGGACCTGGGCCCCTTGCGGGCGGCCTGTAATTCTGTTGGCCCGATCCTGAAAAAAGGCGCGATCGTGGTGGTGGAAAGCACCGTTTATCCCGGCGTGACCGAGGATGTCTGCGGCCCCCTTCTGGAAGAGAAATCGGGCCTGCTGGCCGGTGAGGATTTCTATCTTGGCTATTCACCGGAGCGGATCAATCCCGGCGACAAGGTGCATACGGTTGACCGGATCGTGAAAGTGGTGGCCGGCCAGAACGAACAGGTCACCGATATTCTGGCCGATGTGTATGGATCGGCCACAACGGGAGGAACGTTCCGGGCCCGAAACATCAAGACCGCCGAGGCCGCCAAGGTGATCGAAAACGCCCAGCGGGATATCAATATCGCCTTCATCAACGAGGCGACCATGATCTTCCAGAAACTGGGCTTGTCGGCCTATGACGTGCTGGAAACAGCGGGAACCAAGTGGAATTTCCTGAACTTCACCCCCGGACTTGTGGGCGGGCACTGCATTGGCATTGACCCCTTCTATCTGGCCCACCGGGCGACCCAGCTTGGACATGCGCCGGACCTGATCCTGACCGGGCGCCGGATTAACGAGTCCATGGGCAAGTTCATTGCCGATACGGTGGACGGCCTTGTGTCGGGGGGTAGCCGGATTCTGGTGTTGGGCCTGACCTTCAAGGAAAATGTGCCCGACCTGCGCAACACCAAGGTCAAGGATATCGTCTCTGGCCTGCAGGAACTGGGGCATCAGGTGGATGTTCATGACCCCATGGCGGACAAGGACGAGGCCCATCAGTTCTTTGATATCGACCTGAAGGAAAACCTCAATAACCTGCATGGCTATGACGCGGTTGTCGGGGCGGTGGCGCACACGGTTTACAAGGACCTGTCGCCGCTGGCGCTGGAATCCATGCTGAAGGAAGGTGGATTGGTGGCGGATATCAAGGCGATCTGGCGCGACCGGGAATTTCCGGCCCACATCAAGCGCTGGCAGCTTTAGGCACAGCGGCGCGGTGCAGAGCATGGCAGAGTAGAGCAGAGCAGGTTATTCCTGCTCGTCCCCCAATTGGCTGAAGGCCCATTTCAGGGACAGGGGTTCTGTTCCGTTCAGGCGTCCTTTCAGGACGATCTGGTAATTCTTCCGGGGCCGTCCGGGCTGCTCACAATAGACGCTTTCTTCCAGCGACAGTTCAGACAGGCTGCTGACAAACCGCCAGCCAGCGCCTGACGGGGTGCGTATCAACAGGCTGTTGCCGCCGTGATTTCGGGACAGGCTAAGATCGGGATGCAGGTGAAAGCGCAGGCAGAAATCGGTGGTTTCATCCCCGCTTTCAGGACGGCGCACCGTATCTTCCCCGCGCAGGTTCTGGCCGCTGGCATCCAGATAAAGGCGGCGTTGGTGGGTAACGCCAAGACGGCTTTCATACCCCGTATTCTCAAAGTCCAGCCACAGGCTGCCCCCTTCCTCGATGACGGTCACCTGTGTGGGATCGTCTTCGCGGCTTTGGGTGGGGGCGGGGAAGGCGGCATTGATCTCGCCGATGGACAGGGTTGAATGGGCGGCGGTCGCAGCAAGGGCTTTTCCCCACGCAGAGGTCCGCACCGGGTGAGAGCCGCAATTGACAACCAGACGTTCCCGGCCCACGCTGAATTCAAATCCGCCAATTCCGGCATGGAAGGCCCGGTTGGCCGGCCGCCCCCCTTTTCCCGTTTCCAGCAGCAGCAGGGCCCGTCCGGCCTTCAGCCGTTCAAAACCGCCGTAAGGCAGGTGATGGGGCGGGCGTCCGGGGGCGTTGGAGACGGCCAGAAGCTGGTCCGCCATCCCCGGATCACCGACAACGCTGCCATTGAACAGGGCGGAAGCCCCATCGCCATGCTGGAAAAAGCGGACAACCGGGGCCGACCGGTCGATGGCATTGTTCAGGGCGACCGGAATGCTCATGTCCCGTTCCAGCAGGGTCTGCCGCAGACTGACCAGATCGGCCAGCATGGTGATCTGTTTGCCGGGATTGCGGGAAATATGGCACCCATCCGGCAGGATGTCTGAATTGACCAGCGTCATCATGCGGGCAAGGTGACGCTTTCCCTGCGACAGGCTGTCGGGGAAGGAAATGGCCACCTGAAACAGGGCCATATGCAGGGTGAACAGGGACTGCCGTGCCCCCGGCAGACGCCGCACCCGCATCAGGTGCTTGTATTGTCTGCGGATGCTTTTCAGGAACAGGTAGTTGAAGTCACTGCCCCCGTTATCCATCAGGAAGGTGGTATGGCAGGTCCAGTTGATCAGGCGTCGGGCCAGCGTCTCCGCATCCCAGATATAGGGGCTGTATTCGCTGAAATGCTGCAGCCATGACCGAACCAGTGCCCGGCTATGGCGTTTTGCCGCGTCGGAGCCATTGGCGGAAAAATCCCGGAGCCAGCCGAAGGAATGCAGTTCCTGATGCCAGTAGACGGGCATGTCCGGCGCGAACCAGGGTTCCTGATTTGTTGAAACCAGTTCATGGCCGGCAAACTCGAAATGCCCCTGAAACAGGGCATCGGCCCGCAGGCTGCGGCCGGGCAGCATGTCGGCGGGCGGTGGTAATGGTTTTTTGGGCGTCCGACTTTTCAGTGTCGAGGCATAGAGCCGCGAGCAAAAGATAAAGTCGGACAGCAGGCGGCGTGGCGGCAGAAAGCCGGGGGTCCGGTTTTTACGTCCCGCCACAACCATGTCATTCATGAGCGGCCCAGAATCCGGTTGATGTTGGCCGCATACTGTTCCGGCCCGCCCTTGAAGGCGGCACTGCCCGCGACCAGCAGGTCGGCACCAGCCTCAATGACCAGCGGGGCGGTTGTCTCGTTGATGCCGCCATCGACTTCAAGGTCGATATCCCGACCGGTTTCATCAATCATGGCACGCAGGGTGCGGATCTTGTCAAGCTGGCTGGAAATGAAGGTCTGACCGCCAAAGCCGGGGTTCACGCTCATCACTAGAACGAGGTCGATTTCGTCCATCACATGTTCAAGGGTCGAAGCCGGGGTCGCCGGGTTGAGGGACACGCCGACTTTCTTGCCGTGGGATTTCACCAGTTGGATGCTGCGGTGCAGATGGGCACCCGCTTCCTGATGAAGGGTGATGATGTCAGCGCCTGCATCGACAAATTCCGGGATGAAGGGATCTACCGGGGAAATCATCAGATGGCAGTCGAACGGCTTGTCCGTGTAGGAGCGAAGGGATTTCGTTACGGCCGGACCGAAACTGATATTGGGGACAAAATGTCCGTCCATGATATCCACGTGGATATAGTCGGCACCTGCCTTGTCAATGGCGGCCACTTCTGCACCGAGAGTGGCGAAATCCGCTGCCAGGATCGAGGGGGCTATTCTTACCGGTTTACGCATAACATTCCTTACTGTCTCTTGGGCGGAAGGGGCATTCCGGTGCCTTCCTTACCCGGGGCTTTTAACAAGGCGGCAGGCATAAAAGCCGTCCATGCCGCCAAGGGATTCATTTTCCTGGTTCGCCAGATGATAAGGCAGGCAACGGATGTCTCCATCCTTCGTTACAATCTCGGACAGGCCTCCCACCTCATCTGGGGTAACAGGCAGTCTTTTCAAGTCGCCATGACGCTCAAGAAGACGGCGGATCTGGTGTTCGCCTTCCTCGGGTTGCAACGAACAGGTGCTATAAACAAGAATTCCGTCTTTTTTAAGGCTGCCAACCGCCGCATCCAGCAACCGCTCCTGCAGTTTTGCCAGCTTTTCAATATCGTCCGGTGTCTTCAGCCATGCCACATCGGGGTGGCGGCGCAGGGTGCCGGTGCTGGAGCAGGGCGCATCCAGCAAAATACCGTCGGCCGGGGTTTCAGGAACAAAATTGACAGCATCGGATACGGCTGTTTCCACCTCAAGGGCGAGGCGGGTCATGTTCTCATCCAGACGCTTCAACCGGGCGGAGGATTTATCGACCGCCGTCACACGGGCACCGGCAAAGGCAAGCTGGGCGGCCTTACCGCCGGGGGCGGCGCACAAATCGACAATATGCTTGCCCTGGACATCGCCAAACAGGCGGGCGGGCAGACTGGCAGAGGTGTCCTGTACCCACCATTGGCCGTCGTCAAAACCGGGCAGGGCACTGACCGCGCCGCCAGCGGTGCGGCGCACCGACCCGGTCGGCAGGCAAATGGCGTCCAGCTTTTCCGCCCAGCCTTCCGCATCGGATTTGACGGTAATATCCAGCGGGGCCTCGTGGCGGTGGGCCTCGGCGATGCGGCGGGCGGCTTCTTCACCATAGAAAGCGATCCAGCTTTCCCAAAGCCATGCCGGGGTGTTGGTGCGGGGCAGGTCCATGCGGGACAGCAGCTTCTGCCCCTGCCGTCCGGTCCGCCGCAGCAGGGCGTTGACCAGTCCCTTGAACTTGCTTTTCGAGGGGATCAGTTCCACGGTGTCATGAACGGCGGCGTGGGACGCCACATTCATGAACAGGACCTGGGCAATCCCGATCCGGATGACGTTGCGGATATTGGCCGCCGCCTGGGGAAGCGGGCGATCCATCATCTTGTCGATCAGGGCGTCAATGATGCCAAGATGGCGCAGGGTGGTGGAGGCGATGGCACGGGCCAGACTTCTGTCCAGATCGGAAAGTCCGTGTAGGTTGGCCGGCAGGGCGTCCTCCAGCAACTGGTTCTTGGCAAGAACACGGGTCAGGATTTGTACGGCGCGCGCACGGGGATTGCGGTTTTCCTCTTTCATACTGGCTATGTACGGTAAATTGGCGGGCGGGTCTATAGTCAGCTTGTACAGGATATGATAGGGTCGCCCCTTCTTGCGGTTACAGGTAGTGAAGATGTCTGACAAGGAAACAGAAAACAGCGCGAAAACCGAGGTTTCTTCAGAACAGAAATCCGGTGCAGAGAAAAAGCCGGCCCACAAGCTGGCTCAGGCAGAAGGTGAGATTGGCGGTCCGTCCGGTCTGGAACCCACCCGGTACGGGGATTGGGAACGCAAGGGCATCATCAGCGACTTCTAACGGCGCGGGGACTTATGTCTCGTTCCCATTCCTTTTTGGGATGACCTTGAGGGACAGAAGGCCGGATCAGGCCTTCTTCCGACGCTCTGCCAGCCAGATTCCCCCCAGCACAAAGGCCAGCGATACAGCGTGGAACATTTCGAACGGTTCGTTCAGGAACAGGACCGCCAGAATGGATGCGAACACGGGAACCAGATTGACGAAAATCCCGGCCCGGCCCGGCCCGATCAGGCCCACCCCGTTGATGAAGGCGATCTGCGCCAGAAATGACGGCAGAATGACGATGGCGGCCATCACCACCCAGCCTTTCGGGGTTGGCATCTGCAAATCCCCGGACAGCCATTCAATGGTGACCAGTGGCAGGGACGTGACAAAGGCGGCAAGGGCCATGATGGTAAAGAAGCCGAGCGCGGACGCCTGCGGTTTGCGGCGCAGCGCAATGGTATAGAGGGCATAGAACAGGCAGGCGATCATCATCAGCAGGTCGCCGTGATTGAACGCGAGGGAGGCAAGCCGTTCAAGACTGCCGCCAGAGGCCACAATGATCACGCCAACAAGGGTGACCAGAACCCCCAGAATTTGCGCGCCCGTGACCGGTGTCTTGAACACCGCGAAGGTTCCCAGCAGGACAAAGACGGGAATGGAGCCCTGCAAAATACCGAGATTGACCGCGGTGGTGCTGTGGGCGGCCACATAGAACAGGGCGTTGAACCCGGTAAAGCCGATGGTTCCCATGGCCAGAATAAGCCAGATTTTTGTTTTCAGGACGGGCCAGTCCTTGCGGAATTGCTTGCGCGCGATCAGCAACAACAGGATCAGCACACCGGTCCAGCGTAATGTTACCAGAAGCAGCGGGGACAACTCACCAACAGCAAGGCGGCTGAAGACCGCGTTGCATCCCCAACAGAGTGTGGTGAAGATCAACAGGATGTAGGCGCGGGGCGTATCCCCAAACTGAAACTTGCTGGCTGTCATGTCGGTATCATTTTCAGGCTGAGAGGGTGGTCACGGTCGGTCGGGTGGGGTGATCGGCTGTTTCGGGAGGGTTAAACCCCTCCCATCCGGCAGATCAGGGCCCAGCTTTCTTCGTCAATCGGGACAACCGAAAGGCGACTCTGACGGAGAAGGGCAAGCTCTGCCAGGCGGGGTTCCGCCTTGATATCCGCCAGCGTGACCGGCGATGGCAGGGCCTTGACGGCCTTCACATCGACCATGCCGAACCGCCCCTTGGCATCCGACGGGTCGGGATAATATTCGCGGATGACCTCGGCGATGCCGACAATGCTCTTTTCCTTGACCGAATGATAGAAAAAGCACTGGTCACCCGTTTCCATGGCCTTCAGGTTGTTGGACGCCTGATAGTTGCGCACACCATCCCAGCAGGTCCCCGCCTCGCCAGCGTCCAGCTGATCCTGCCAGGACCAGGAACCCGGTTCGGTCTTGATCAGCCAGTAGCGCATGGTTTAGAGGCCTTCGCCAACCACATGTTTCCAGGGCGTGACGGTCACGGACTGGAACAGTCCGGCTTTGGCATAGGGGTCTTCTGCGATCCAGGCGCGGGCGGCGGCAAGGTCGGTATCTTCAAAGATGATCATGCTGCCAATCGGGGTTTCCCCGTCGTCAGCCAGTGCCGGCCCCCCCAGCTTGACCGCATCGCCCTTGATTTTCATGAATTCAAGATGGTCGGGGCGGGTCTCCATCCGGACTTCAAGATGGTTTTCCTTGTCCACGCAATAGGCAACAAACAACATGACGTGATCCTTTTGTTCTTTAAAATACAGACAGGAGGCGGCGAGGCGATCCTCCGGATACTAGTGAAATCCAGCCAGCTTTTCATCCCGGAAGGGACGGGACAGCAGGTGTTCGGCGGCTTGCCGAACGGATTCCCTGCCGGTAAGGACCGCATGAACGGCCTGACAGATCGGCATTTCAATGTCCAGTGTTTTGGCAAGGCCGTCAAGGGCGGCGGCAGTGTACACCCCTTCGGTTACACTGTGGCGGCTGGACAGGATTTCCTCAAGCGTTTTTCCCTCGCCAAGGGCGAAGCCCAGCGAATAGTTGCGGGACGCGACCGATGAACAGGTCAGAACCAGATCGCCAAACCCGGACAGGCCCATCAGGGTTTCGGCGCGGGCACCGAGCCGATCCCCAAGCCGGAGAATTTCCGCCATGCCGCGGGTAATCAGCGCGGCGCGGGCATTTTCCCCCAGTTTGGCCCCGGCGACAATGCCGCAGGCGATGGCAAGGACATTCTTGGTGGCGCCGCCAAGCTGGGCCCCGATCACATCATCGGTCAGGTAGGGCCGGAAGGTGGCATGCCCGATGGCCTTGACGATGCGGGTGCCCCATTTCTGATCCTGAATGGCGAGGGTGGTGGCAGCGGGTAGTCCTTTTGCCACTTCATGGGCGAAATTGGGGCCGGACAGGATGCCATAAGGCTGGCCCGGCAGGACTTCCTCGACCATTTCGCTGAGAAGTTTTCCCGTGCTTTGCTCGATCCCCTTGGCGCAAAGGACAAGGGCGGTGTCCTTTGAAAGAAAACCGGCCATGCTTTCAAGCACGGTGCGTAAATGCTGGGCCGGAATGACCGCCAGAATGATGTCGGCACGGCAGACCGCTTCAAGATCGGAAGTGGGGTCCAGAGTGTCGGGTAACGGGATATCGGGAAGGTATTTGCTGTTCTGACGCAGGCGCCGAATGTCGGCGGCCAGGGCCGGGTCCCGACACCAGAGCTGGACCGAGGGGGCGGTCTGGGCCACGGATGCGGCAAGAGCGGTTCCCCACGCACCGGCCCCTATTACACTCACTTTATCCATAAAGACCCTGTTTCCAGTGTGTTGAGATCATCGGCAGGTTCAGTATCAGGTCCTTCCCTATCATGAACCATATGCTGCAAGAAAGGGCCTAAAGAAAGAAAAAAGGCCCCCTGTGGGATGCAGGGGGCCAGAAGTCTGAGCTAGAGAGGATAAGCATGGCTTATTCTCATCGCCGATTATAGGCAGGTATTTCTTAATTGCAAATGATTATTAATTGCGAAGTGAATTTTTTCAGGCAGGCACAAAAAAAGCCCCGGCGAACCGGGGCTTCCTTGATGTACAGACGGGGGTTGGGCTGTCCGTCTGGTGTTCCGGGATTTCGGGGATCAACCTCCGAAGGTCTTGACCCCGTCATCGGTACCAATCAGGACCAGATCGGCATAATCGATGAACAGGCCATGCTCGACCACACCGGGGGTGGTGCTGAGGGTCAGGGCCAGTTCTTCCGGGTCGTCAATTTCGCCAAAGGCACAGTCAATGATCTGGTTGCCTTCATCGGTCAGGAACGGCTGCCCGTCTTTCATGCGGATTTCCGGGGTGGAGCCAAGGGCTTCCATCTTGGGCAGCAGGGCCCCGGCGGCGAAGGGAATAACCTCGACCGGCAGTTTGAAGGCGCCAAGCTTGCCGACCATCTTCTTGTTTTCCGCGATGACGATCATGCGATCCGAGAGGGAGGCAACGATCTTTTCCCGAAGGTGGGCACCGCCGCCGCCCTTGATCAGGCGCTTTTCCGGGTCCACTTCGTCGGTGCCGTCAATGGTCAGGTCGATGACGGAAACCTCATCCAGTCCGACAACGCGGATACCAAGGGCCTCTGCCTGCCGGGCTGTCGCCTCAGAGGTTGGAACAGCAATAATATCCAGTCCGTTCTTGACCCGCTCGCCAACAAGGTCGACCATCTTGGCGGCAGTAGAGCCGGTTCCAAGGCCGACGACCATGCCGTCCTTGATATGCTCAACGGCGGCTTTGGCGGCTGCCAGTTTCTGTTCATCTTCTGTCATGTCGTTTCCGTTCGGTTCAGGCTTTATATCCGGCAAAAGGGGCCGGTTCTGCATCGGGATCAAGGGGCCAGCGGGCCTTTGCCGCCAGGTCCAGTTCATCCGTTAATCCAAGGCGCAGGCGTTCAATCCCGGCCCAGGCAATCATGGCACCGTTATCTGTGCACAGTTTTGGCGGCGGGACCACAAGGGTGTAGCCCTTTTTATGGCTAAGTTCGTCCAGCTTTTCCCGCAGGTATCGGTTGGCGGCCACACCACCGGCAATGACCAGTGACGTGCCGTCAGGATACTCATCCCTGTAGGTCTTGAGGGCCTGCTTCAACCGGTTGAGCAGACTGTCAACGGCGGCTTTCTGGAAACTGGCGGCCAGATCGCATTTGTCCTGCTCGGTGACGGTATCCCCGAGATTTTCCAGGGCTTGCCGCACGGCTGTTTTCAGGCCGGAAAATGAAAAATCGCAGCCCGGCCGGCCGGACATGGGGCGGGGCAGGGAAAACCGGTCCGCATCGCCTTTGGCGGCGGCCTTTTCCACGGCGGGCCCACCGGGAAAGCCGAGGCCCAGCATCTTGGCGGTTTTGTCAAAGGCCTCGCCGACCGCATCGTCAATGGTGGTGCCAAGGCGGCGAAACTTGCCGACGCCTTCCACGACCAGTATCTGGGAATGCCCGCCGGACACCAGCAGCAGCAGATAGGGGAATGTGATGCCGTCCGTCATACGTACGGTCAGGGCATGACCTTCCAGATGGTTGACGCCGATCAGCGGAATATCGGCTACGGTGGCAATGGCCTTGGCGGTCATCAGGCCCACAAGGACGCCGCCGATCAGGCCGGGGCCTGCGGTTGCGGCCACACCGTCCAGATCGGAAAAGGTGATGTTGGCCTCGCGCATGGCCTGATCCACAAGCCGGTCCATCTGGGTGATATGGGCGCGGGCCGCAATCTCGGGCACCACGCCGCCAAAGGGGGCATGTTCTTCCACTTGCGACAACACGACATTTGACAATATCGTACCATCTGCCGTAACGACGGCAGCAGCAGTTTCGTCGCAACTACTTTCCAGACCGAGGACAATCATTTGTTTTCTGTTACAAAGCGGTGCAAATTGGTAATGGCTCTATCACTGAACAGGTAATCTCGCAACATGACGACGCAGAAAAAGTTGGTAATCGGAACAAGAGGCAGCCCGTTGGCCCTCGCCCAGGCCTATGAAACCCGGGACCGGTTGCTGGCCGCGCACCCTGACCGCCTTAACAAAGATGATCTTGAAATCCGGACGATCAAGACCACCGGGGACCAGATTCAGGATCGTGCGTTGAGCGAGGCGGGCGGCAAGGGGCTGTTCGTCAAGGAGATCGAGGAAGCCATGATGCAGGGCGAGATCGATATTGCCGTCCATTCCATGAAGGATATGGAAACCACCCTGCCGGACGGTCTTGTGATCAACTGCATTCTGCCGCGGGAAGATACGCGGGATGCCTTTATCTCTCGCGATGGCAAGGGGCTTGCCGATTTGCCGCCGGGGGCGATGGTTGGAACGTCAAGCCTGCGCCGGCAATCCCAGATTTTGAACCGCCGCCCGGATTTGCAGGTCTGTATTTTCCGCGGCAATGTGCAGACCCGGCTTCGCAAGCTGGATGAAGGGGTGGCCGATGCCACCCTGCTGGCCATGGCCGGGTTGAAACGGCTGGATCGGGAGGATGTGATTACCCATCCACTGTCCCATGAGGATATGCTGCCCGCCGTGGCGCAGGGCGCCATTGGCATTCAGCACCGGGAGGATGACACCCGGATCGGCGAGCTTCTGGCCGCGATCGATCATGAGGACAGCCGCATCCGGATCACCTGCGAGCGGGCCATGCTGGCCGAACTGGACGGCTCCTGCCGCACGCCGATTGCAGGTCATGCGGTTCTTGTCGGAGAGGATGAGATTGAATTGTGGGCCAGCCTGCTGAGCCCGGACGGGACGCAGCGGTTTGATACCCGCGGCACCGCCTTGCGAAAAGATGCTGTCGCCCTTGGAACCCGTCTTGGGCGGGAATTGCGGGACATGGCAGGGGATGATTTTCCGTCCTTTCAGATTTGAATGAAACAGGGATACCAAGTCCGATGAAATTGCTTGTCACCCGACCGGAAGAGGCGTCTGACAGTCTGGGAAAAGTTCTGGGAATGATGCGGCACGAGGTTATCCGGTCGCCCCTGATCAGGATTGTTTTCCGGGATCACGAGCCGCTGAAACTGGACGGGGTGCAGGGGTTGATCGTAACCAGTGCCAACGGAGCGGATGCCCTGTCCCGGTTAACCGAGGTGCGAGACCTGCCGGTTTATGCGGTCGGTGACAAGTCGGCCGAAACCCTGCGGGGTCACGGTTTTGATCCTGTCTATTCCGCCAATGGGGATGTGCATTCACTGGCGGCGCTGATCCGGGACAAGGTCGATCCGTCCAAGGGCGACCTGTTACATGCGGGCGGCGCCCGTCTTGCCGGGGACCTGAAAGGGATGCTGGACCCGCAGGGTATCGGCTATCGCCGGGAAATCCTGTATGATGCGCTGGATGTGCAGGATCTGTCCCCGGACGCCCGAACGGCGATTGAGGATGGCAGTCTGGACGGGGTCCTGCTATTTTCGCCCTATACGGCGAAAGTCTTCATGCAAGTGGTTGAAAAACAGGGTTTAATGCCACACTTGAAGACTGTAACCGCCTGGTGTCTGAGCGACAATGTCAGGCAGGAATTGAGAGGGGCGCCTTTCCGACAGGTGTTTGTGTCGGAACAGCCGACACAGGCCAGTCTGCTGGAGACGCTCTCCTCAGGGGACAAGAGTACCGGATCAAAACCATCCCGCAAACAACCGGCGCATGGAGAGAAGAACGTGGCAGGGAACGATAAAGGCACTGACGGGAAGGGCGTAAAGCCTGATCAGGAAACAGGAACCGGCAAACCGGCCCCGAAGGCAGGGCGCGAGGGTGCGGCCGTACCGGAAACCGGACCTGCGAAAACTGCGAAAAAAGACATGCCGGGGCAAAAGCCACTGCCAGAGTCCCTGATGGCGGACCGAAGCCCGGACGAACAGGCCGATGCGCCCCGATCCTCGTCATGGGGCTTGCGTCTGGCGCTGGTGGTGATTGTCTTCCTGCTGGGCCTTGCCGCCTGGCCGCTGGCCTTGCCGAAACTGGCCCCTTATCTTCCGGAACAGACCCGCGCCCTGATCAGTGGATACTGGAATACCGCGCCGGATGGGCCGGGGGATGATCTGGCGGGCCGCATTGCCGCCCTTGAGCAACAGGTCACTTCCGCACCTGCCGCCGTGGATACGGCGGCGCTGACTGATCGGCTCGGCGCGATGGACGAGGCCATGGTCGCCCTGCGTCAGTCCATCGGGGACATGCACGGGGATCTGGATCAGCGATTGACCGCCCTGTCTGGCCGGTTCGAGGAAAAAGAGACTGAATTATCCGCACTGGCGGCCTCCGTCACTGAGCTGAAAGAGGCCACGGGCGAGGCTGCCCGGATGGCGCAGGCCCCGGCGCAGGAAGGCGAGGCCGGTCAGACCGTGGCGGCAGAGGAACTGGCCCGGCTGGAAGCGGCATACGCGACCTTGCAGGAAAAGCTGGTCGCCCTTGAAACACTGGTCAGCGAAACGGGAACCGCCGTCGCGACGGCCCGGAGCGATCTGGATGTCCAGAAGCAGCAGGTGGATAGCCTGACCGGGACGGTCGCCAGCGAGGTTGCCCGCAACCGGGATTTGGATGCCAATGCGGAAGAGGCGCTGGTGCTGCTGGCCCTGTCCCAGATGCAGCGTCAAAGCCGCGAGGACCAACCGTTCGAAACGGCCTTTACCCAGTTGATAGCGGTCGCGCCGGAAGCATTGCAGCAGGATTTGGCGCCGCTGGCCGGGATTGCCAAAACCGGTGCCCGGACCCAGCGGGACCTGACCAAGGAATTTGCGGATATCGCCACGGATATCACACAGGCCGCCCGCCTGCCGTCCAGCGATACATGGTACGGGAAAACCCTGCATCGGGTGGCCTCGGCGGTCAAGTTCCGCCGGGTCGATGATCTGGAGGGAACGGCGGTGGATGCCATTGTTGCCCGCGCCGAGGAAAAACTGAAAGCCAATGATCTGGCCGGTGCGACGGCGGAAATCCGCGCTCTTGACGGGGAAGCCGCCAAGGTGGCCGCAAGCTGGCTGGAACAGGCCTCACAGCGGGTGACGCTGGATCAGGCCATTGACCAAATGCTGGTGAAAACGGCCAATGCTGCCGTGACTGACAAGACCGGCGCGAACTGAAGGGGGCGGGGATGACACGATCAATCTATCTGTTCCTGCTGATTGCCCTTTTGGCCATCGGCGCCGTCTGGCTGGCCACCAACCCCGGAACCGTTGAGGTCGCCTGGGGGGGCTATGTGGTGGAAACCAGTCTGGTGACGCTGGCGTTTTTTACCCTGATCCTTGGGGCGATCATTGCCATTTTGTACCGGGTGTTCGTGTGGCTTAAAACCGGGCCGGGCCGGCTGGGCGGGGCGTTGTCATCGCGCCGCCGCAACCGCGGGCTGGAGGCCCTCAGCAATGGCATGGTGGCCATTGCCGCAGGGGATGCCGATGAGGCCCGGCGGGCCGCCATTGAGGCGGAAAAATACCTCAAGGGTGAGCCCATGACCCTGTTGTTGGCAGCACAGGCTGCAGAATTGAACGAGGATGAGCGGGCAACGCGGATTTACTATGACCGTATGGCCGAACGGCCGGATACGGAATTCATGGGGCTGCGGGGCCTGATCGCCCGGGCCCGGACCGAAGGGAACCTTGAGGCGGCCATCGACCTTGCCAATCGCGCCGATGAACTGAAGCCGGGAACACCGTGGGTGGTCAAGGAACTGTTTGATCTGCATCTCAAGCTGCGTCACTGGGACGAGGCCGAGACTGTGTTGGCCCGGATGGCCCGGGGCAAGGCGGCCAAATCGGCCAGTGTGAAGCGGACCCGGTCCGTGATTGCGCTGGAGCGGGCAAGGCAGGCCCTGAAACGGGACGAGAAGGCCGCCGCCTTTGATCTGGCCTTGAGCGCCCATCAACTGGACCCGGCCTTTGTTCCGGCATCGGTGCTGGCCATTCGTCTGTCCGTGCCCAGCCGGAAACGGGACAAGTTGATTGCGGAAGCCTGGAAAACCAACCCGCATCCCGACCTGATTGCCGCCATTCGCGAGGCAAAGGCCTTTGAGGATGAGGCCGCGTGGCTGGACTATGTGCGGACCATGCTGGCCCCGAATACCCCGGATAACCGCGAAACCCTGATGGAGGAGGCGCGAGCCGCCCTTGCGGCCCAGAAATGGGGCGAGGCGAGGAAATACCTGAACCGGGTGGCCGAGATTGATCCGTCTTCCAGCGTCTACCGGTTGCTGGCGGAACTGGATGAAAAGGCCAATGCCGATGTGGTGGCCGCCCGCGAATGGATCCTGAAAAGCGTGGATGCCCCGCCAGACCCGATCTGGATTTGCAAGGCCTGCGGCCGTCAGGAAGAAAGCTGGTCGGCCCATTGTCCGTCCTGCGACGGGTTTGACACCCTTGACTGGAAAAAACCGGAACGGGGTCATGCGTCCAAAGCGGATGAAATCGAGGCGGAAATCGTCCAGGAACTTCCCGCCCCGGCCCCATAGACGGGGGCTGGCGGCGGGGCCGGGGGGCGCCTAAAGAAATGCACGGGCAGGGCGACAAACACTTGCCCCGCCGGAAAAATGAAATTATTGTGCAGCCATCTTCTGCGCCGCTTTAGCTCAGTTGGTAGAGCACATCATTCGTAATGATGGGGTCACGTGTTCGAGTCACGTAAGCGGCACCACCTTTTCCCGAAAACCTGATCCTTCCCGAAAGCCGATGGCGAAATCCGTTCCCTGCGTCGGGTCCGTCCGTCTGGATGCCGCTTTTTTTGCGGAAAACGGCGGCGTTGATGAGCAAGCCGGTTGAATGGCAGCCCTGTTCAGTGTTATTTCCTTTTCCAGAGTAGCCGTGCGTCTTCAGGAATGGCTTGTCTCTGGCTCAACGGATAATAAAGGAAAAAAGAATGCTTCAGGACGTTGTGATTTGCGAACCGGTTCGGACCCCCGTCGGACGGTTTGGCGGACAATTCAAGGATTTGCAGGCTCATGAACTGGGCCGGACCGTTATCTCCGGGTTGATGGACCGCTGCGAAGGTCTGGCCGGACGGGTCGATGACGTTATTTTCGCCCAGTGTTACCCCAGCATGGATGCCCCGGCCGTTGGCCGCGTTGTGGCGCTGGATGCGGGGTTGCCGGTTGAAACCGGTGGATATCAGCTGGACCGCCGTTGTGGCTCTGGTCTTCAGGCTGTGATCAATGCCGTGATGCAGGTCGCCACGGGTGGCTCATCCGTTGTGATTGCGGGCGGTGCCGAATCCATGTCCAACGCACCGTTCTATTCCACGGCGGGCCGTTGGGGTGTCAAGGGAACGGCCATGACCTTCCATGATGCACTGGCCCGCGGACGGGTAACCGCCGGTGGCCTGAACTTCCCGGTTCCGGGAGGCATGCTGGAAACCGCTGAAAACCTGCGCAGAAGTCATTCTGTGCCCCGTCAGGAACAGGACGAATTTGCGGTTGAATCTCACCGCCGCGCCGTCGCCGCACAGGAAAATGGCCTGTTTGACGATGAAATCATTCCCGTTACCGTATCCAGCCGCAAGGGCGATACCGTGTTCACCAAGGACGAGCATCCCCGCCCGGAAGCCAATGTGGAAGGTCTTGCGAAACTGCGCCCGATCCTGCTGGGGTCTGACCCGGAATCTACTGTGACCGCCGGCAACGCCAGCGGCCAGAATGATGGTGCCTCTGCCTGCGTGGTGACAACACGGGCCATGGCCGAAGAACTGGGCCTGAAAGCCTATGGCCGGATGGTTAGCTGGGCCGTTGCCGGTGTGGGCCCGGAAATCATGGGGATCGGTCCGGTTCCGGCCACCAACAAGGCGCTGGAACGGGCGGGCCTGTCCCTGAAGGATCTGGACCTGATCGAACTGAACGAGGCCTTTGCGGCGCAGGTTCTGGCCTGTACGCGGGACCTTGGCTTTGACGCGGCCGATTTCGAACGCCTGAACGTGAACGGTTCCGGTATTTCCCTCGGCCATCCGGTCGGGGCAACTGGCGGCCGTATTCTGGCTGGCCTGCTTCGGGAAATGGGTCGCCGCGAGGCCCGCTACGGGCTGGAAACCATGTGCATTGGCGGTGGTCAGGGTCTGGCCGCCATTTTCGAGCGCGTCTGATCCTCAAGTCCAACCCTGTCGGCCCGGCGTTTGCGTTGGGCCGGGGCAGGGTCGGACCCGAACAGAGATCGGATCAGGGCAGGGGGTTTCTCCTGCCCTTTTCTTTTGGGAAAACCCGCTTACGAAGCAGAGGAGCGGACACTGTCCGGGTTTTCTGCTTCCGGGTGTGTTTTCGCCGGGGTTTCGTGCGCCTCATCCTGCATGATCCGGTTGAGGACGATGCTGGCCGACATGTCGCCGATCACGTTGACCGAGGTGCGGCACATGTCGAGAATGCGGTCCACCCCAAGGATCAGCGCAATGCCGGAGGCGGGGATCCCGGCGCTTTCCAGAATGGTGGCCAGAATGACGATGCCAACGCCGGGCGTGCCGGGGGAGCCGATGGAGGCCCCCGTCGCCATGATGACAATCAGGATCATGCCGGACAGGCCGATTTCAATCTGGAAAACCTGGGCCAGAAAGATGGTCGCCACCCCCTGATAGAGGGCGGTGCCCCCCATGTTGATGGTGGTGCCAAGGGGAATGACAAAGCGGGCGATCCCGGAACGGACCCTGAGTTTCCGTTCCGTGGTGCTGAGGGTCAGGGGCATGACCGCCGCAGAACTGGAAGTGGACAGGGCCAGCAGGATCACTTCGCGGGATTGTTTCAGGAAGGTGATCGGGTTGGTCCGACCGAGAATGGCAATAATCAGCAGGTTTATCGCCAGCAGCGCCAGCAATCCGATCAGGACCGTGGCCACATAGGTGGCCGTGGCCAGCAGGGTGGAGATGCCGACCCGGGCACTGATGCTGGCCAGCAGGCCGAAAACGGCAAAGGGCACAAATTTCAGGACCCAACCGACGATCACCATGCAAACGGTCTGGATGGCCCCCAGCAGGTCGAGGATGGGTTTGCGCTGATCCTGCGACATGGCGACAAGGGCGACCCCGATGATGATGGCGCTGAGCACAATCTGCAGCATGTTACCGCTGACAAAGGTGGCAAGGGGGTCCTTGGGGAACAGCCCGGTCAACAGGTTGGGGAATTCTTTTAAGGTTGGCATTTCGGCCGGGGTGACCCCGTTCAGTGCGGCGGCATTTTCCGGTTCGGCAAGGGACAGCAGGGAACTGTCGATATAGCTGCCGGGGTTGATCAGGACAGCGGCCACAATGCCGATCACCACGGCCAGCAGGGTGATGGCCACAAAGAACAGCATGGAATAAAGCCCGAGACGGCCCAGATTCTCACTGGATTCGCCCGCTGCAATGCCGCGAATGACCGACGCCACCACAAGCGGGATGATGACGAACTGGATGCCCATCAGGAACAGGTTGCCGGGCAGGGCAACCCAGCCGGCGATCAGTTCCGATGTGTCCCGGTCCACAAGATTGGTGGTCGGGCCGATCAGGATGCCGAAGGACACCCCCAGAAACATGGCAATAATCACCTGCAGCCACAAGCGGCCCTGCACAAGGTCGGTCAGGCTGAAGCGCAGGTTGATCAGGGATCGGGGAATATTCATCATTGCGGCACAATCCTGTTCCTGTCCTGTAACAAAGGATATGTGCCAGCTTTGGAGAGGTGGGGGCCGATTGTCAAGGCGTTGGATGCCCGGACGGAACGGCCCCGCCCTTGCTGTAAGCCGGATTTACCGGCCATACGGCCTATTCCTTGACTTCAAGGGTAACGTTGCGGCCCAGAAGGTCATCGATATCATCCGGTGTGAAGCCCAACTCACCCAGAATATCGCGGGTATCCTCGCCCAGTTTCGGGGCCGGGGTGAAGGGCGCGGTCGGGGTGCCGGAAAATTCTGCGGCAGGCTTTGCCTGACGGACTTCGCCGAAGCCTTCAAGGGTAATGCGCTGGATGCTGTCATTGGCAAGAATCTGTTCGTGATCCAGCAATTCGTCCCGTGTCAGGGCCGGGGCACAGGGAACGCCTTCCGCGTCCATGCGGGCCATCAGTTCCTCCGACGACCATTTGGCGATTTCCTCGGCCATCAGGTCACGCCGTTCCTCGGCATTCTCGTAGCGGGCCAAGGTGGTGCGGAAGCGGTCATCCTCGGCCAGTTCCGGACGACCCAGTGCCCGGCACAGGCCCTGCCATTCCACATCGGCAACGGCGCAGGCGGTGATCCAGCGGTCGCGGGTCTTGAAGATGGGGTCCATGGCCGCAAGGCTGCGATTGGGATCCACATCCATTTGCTCATAGGTCAGGCCGGACATGGCTTCCGGCCAGAACAGCGACAACAGGCAATCCAGCATGGAAATCTTGATATGCTGGCCCTTGCCGTTTTTCTCGCGGGCATAAAGGGCGGTTGAAATGGCCTGTGCCGTGGTGACGGAGGTGATCTTGTCGGCAATGATCAGGCGGAACATGCGCGGCTCGCCGGTCTCCCGGATGGACTGGATATCTGCCGCACCGGACAGGGCCTGAATGACCGGGTCATAAACCCGCTTCTGGGCGTAGGGGCCCTTGTCGCCGAAGCCACTGATGGAGACATAGATCAGCTTTTCGTTCAGCTTCATCATGGCCTCTTCCGAGAAGCCCATGCGATCCATGGCGCCGGGCCGGAAATTCTGGATCAGCACATCGGCCTGCTCGATCAGTTTCCACAGAATATCCCGGCCTTCCTGTGCCTTCAGGTCCAGCGGCAGGGATCGCTTGCCCCGGTTGCAGGAGAAGAACATGGGGTTGACCCCGTTGAGCGGGGGGCGGACATGGCGCATGGTCTCGCCCTTCAGGGGCTCGATCTTGATCACTTCGGCGCCTTGATCGGCCAGCATCATTCCGGCAACCGGGCCGGATACCATGGTTGTCAGGTCAATGACTTTCAGTCCTTCAAGGGGGGGCATTCTGTACTCCTTGGTTTTTATTGTTTTGTAAATCTTACCCCCTGCCGGGATTTGGTCAAAGAAAAATCCCGGCGGTGGGTCTCCGCCTTGGAATGGGTGTGAGGCGGTCAGTCGGGGGATATTTCAGACAGGCGCCGGGCATGTTCGGTGCCGATTTCCCGCGCAATCAGGGCGGCCTGCGCAATCTGTTCGTCGCGGGGGTCGCCGATATAGGACGCGGTGAAGTGAAGCGGCCTTGGAAGCCATCCGGGATTAAAGGTGGCAATCCGTTTTTCCTGCACCATTTTCTGGCCAAGGGCAGCGGGCAGAATGCCGACACCGATTCCGGCGGCCACCATTTCCACGCCGGTTGACAGGGAATTGGTCGGGAAAATCTGTGCGGTGCTGCCATAGCGCGCCTGAAGTTCCCGTGTCAGTTCCCGGTGGGGCCGGGAATTGCGGTTATAGGTAATAACCGGGGTTTTGGTCAGATCAGGTTGTTCCATGTCCAGCGGCCGGTACCAGTCCAGCTTGAACGGAGGCATATCGATATTGTCCACAGTGAATTCCGAGACCGGCCCCATCAGGATGGCCAGATCAAGGGAGCGGTCGAGAAGCTGTTCGCGCAGATGCAGCGAGATATCGACCGAGACCTCGATCTTCAGCTTGGGGTATATCTGGTGAAGCCGGGTCAGGAAATCCGGCAGCCAGGTCTGGGCCACGGTTTCCGCGACGCCCAGCCGCAACAGGCGGCTGACACTGTCGGCGGCCATGACATCGGCCTTGATCCGTTCAACCAGCCCGGCGATCTGGTCGGCATGGTTGCGCAGCAGCACGCCTTTCTTGGTCAGGGTCACCCCGGTTGCCCCGCGGGCAAACAGCTTGGTGCCAAGATACTCTTCAAGGCTGGCGATCCGGCTGGAGACAGCCGGTTGCGAGATGTTCATCTGTTCTGCGGCCCGGCGCACACCGCCAAGGCGGGCGACCCATAGAAAGGTGCGGAGTTGTTCCAGTGTCATGACAGTGGTTACCTGAATGGAGTGATCACCAAAGTTGATCACAATGTACAGAAAATCGAAATTTGACTTTATACGTGATGATCATAAAAATTACAAAAATTTGTAACGAGTGTGAAATGGACACAGATATTAGGTTCTCCGATCTGACTGAACAGAGCGTCGAAAGCGTTCGTGAGCATATCCGCGCCGGGCGGTATGGTGGCCATACAGCGGGCCTTTCAAAGGGACAACTCCAGTGTAATCTGGCGATTCTCCCCGCTGATCTTGCAGAAGATTTCCTTGAATTCTGCCGTTTGAATCCGAAACCCTGTCCGCTTGCCGGCTATTCCAAGCCGGGCCAGCCCTTTATCGAGCGTATTGGCGCATCGGTTGATATCCGGACAGACACTCCGCTTTATTTCATCTATCGGAACGGTGAGCTTGCTGGCGAAACCCGCGATTTGACGGATTTGTGGCAGGACGATTTTGTGGCCTTTGCCATCGGTTGCTCGTTCACCTTCGAGAATGCGTTGGTCAAGGCCGGGTTCTCCCTGCCGCATATCGAACAGAACCTGACCGTTCCCATGTTCAAGTCTTCCATCCAGACAGTGCCGAGCAAACATTTCGGCGGGTCGATGGTGGTGTCCATGCGGCCGATCCCGAAAGATCGGATTGACGAGGTTCGGACGATCAGTCAGGGCTATCCGCTGGCGCATGGACGGCCGGTCCATGTGGGTGATCCGGCCGAAATTGGTATCAAGGATGTGCATTCCCCGGATTGGGGGGATGCTGTAAACATTCGTGATGGAGAGGTTCCTGTATTCTGGGCTTGTGGTGTGACGCCGCAGGTGGCCATCATGCAGGCGAAACCGGAAATTTCCATTACGCATGCACCGGGAGCGATGCTCATTGCCGATGTTGATGAGCAGACTTTACCGCTTTTCCCGTATGACGATTCAGAATAAATGGTTTTAAACCCTTCTAATGCTTGGGAGCAATAAATGAAGAAATTACTGACAGTAACGACCCTGACCCTTGCGGCAATGACTGCCGGAACAGCGGCACAGGCCGAAGAATTTTCCGTTGTGGGCAGCTGGAGCAGCCTGCCGTTGCACAAGCAGTTCGAAACCCCGTTCTGGACCAAGACCCTGTCCGAGGTTTCCGGCGGCGACATGACCGCAAACCTGACCACCCATGACCAGATGGGCGTTGCCAGCGGTGACGTTTTCCGTCTTCTGGGTCAGGGCGTCTATGACGTTGCCATGACCGTTGGCGACTACGCTGTTGCCGACAGTGCGCCGCTGGAAGGTCTGGACGTGCCGCTGATCGCGACCGACGCCGACACCGCCCGCAAGATGGTTGAGGCTGCCCGCCCGATGGTTGACGACATCTTCCGCGATGTTTTCAACTCCAAGGTTCTGGCCATTGCTCCTTACCCGCCGCAGGTGGTTTTCTGTAACGCCGAAGTGGCGTCACTGGATGACCTGAAAGGCAAGAAAATCCGTGCTTCCGGCCGGATGACTGCAAAATTCCTCGAAGCTCTGGGTGCCGAAGGCGTCAATATCAGCTTCGGTGAGGTTCCGGGCTCCCTGCAGCGCGGTGTGATCGATTGTGCGGTTACCGGTGCCGGTTCCGGGTACAACGCTGGTTGGTGGGAAGTCAGCACCCACCTGATGACCCTGCCGCTCGGTGGCTGGGATCCGGTTGTAACCGCCATCAACATGGACAAGTGGAACTCCCTCTCCGACGCCCAGAAAACCACTCTGGAAACCGCTGTTAAGGAAAAGTTCGAAGAGCCGGCTTGGGCCACCGCACAGGACGCGCTTGAAAACGACATCGCCTGCCTGACAGGTGAAGGCGAATGTACTTACGGCGAAGCCCGCAATCTGGTTCTGGTCCGCGCAAGCGAAGCCGATTCTCAGAAAGCGCGTGAAGTTCTGATCTCCAAGGTTCTGCCGGACTGGGCAGAGCGTGCCGGTGCCGAGTGGACCAAGCGCTGGAGCGAAACTGTCGGTCAGGTGACCGGCGTCGAAATTAAATAATCGACACGACTAAGGGCCGGATATCATGACTTCGCTTATTGCACTGCTCAGAAAGATCAATCACTGGGTGGCTCTCACTGTGGGATTTATCCTGTTGGCGTGCGTCGCTTTCACACTTGTTGAAATCGTTGTGCGTCGGGTCGGATTGTCCCTGGGCGGGGTCGACGAGATATCCGGTTACGTCATGGCCATTGTCACCAGTTGGGGCGTCAGTTACGCCCTGACTGAAATGGCGCATGTTCGAATTGACCTGCTTCGCAATCGTCTTATTCCGCTGTTTCGGTCTGTATTTGACATGATTGCGATCCTCAGCCTTGCCGCAACCGGTCTTGTGGTTGCGTGGCGGGGCTGGGGGGTCGTTTCCAAGACGCTGTCCACCGGGGCCCGTGCGAACACCCCGCTTGAGACACCGCTCTGGATTCCCCAGATTTTCTGGTGGGCGGGCTGGACATGGTTCGCCGTGACCGCCTGCATTCTTGTATTAAGTACCCTTTATTTCATTGTCAGAGGTGATCATGACCGTCTCGACAACACCGTTGGCGCGAGGGCTGAAGTATGATTCCTTTTACAACATTCGGATTGCTGGGCCTGTTGGCCCTTTCCATTCCGGTTGGCGTGGTTCTGTTTCTCCTTGCCTTCGGTATTGATTTCTTTTTCAGCCCCTTCCCCCTGATGCGCGGACTGGGCCAGGTTGTCTGGTCCTCTTCCAACAGCGGTACCCTGATCGCCATTCCGCTGTTTGTGCTGCTGGGTGAGGTGCTGGTGCGAAGCGGCGTTGCGGGCCGGACCTATTCGGCGCTGGACAAGTGGGTGTCCTGGCTGCCGGGCGGACTGGTGCACGCCAATATCGCCACCTCAACCATGTTTTCGGCCACGTCCGGCTCGTCCGTTGCGACGGCGGCGACGGTGGCCACGGTGGCCATGCCGCAAGCGCGGGCGCTTGGCTATAACGAGAAGCTGTTCTCCGGTGCGATTGCCGCCGGGGGGACGCTGGGCATCATGATCCCGCCGTCCATCAACCTGATTGTCTATGGCTTCCTGACGGAAAGCTCCATCCCGCAGCTGTTTCTGGCCGGTCTTCTGCCGGGTCTTTTGCTGGCGGTGATGTTCATGGCCATGACGGCCTTCCTGTGCAGCGCCAAGCCGGAACTGGGCGGCCCGCGGCGATCCAGCACATGGGGCGAGAAATTCCGCAGCCTGTCCGATCTGTTGCCGGTTTTCGGCCTGTTCGGTGTGATTGTCGGCTCCATCTATGCCGGTTGGGCAACCCCGACCGAGGCGGCGGCCATCGGTGTGGCCATTTCCCTGCTGATTGCGTTCCAGCAGAAGGCGGTGAATTGGAACATGATTTCCAGCGCCCTGCTTGGCGCCATCAAGACAACGGCCATGATCATGCTGGTTGTGATCGGTGCCTATGTCCTGAACTTTGTCCTGACCGCGTCGGGCGTCAGCCGCACCCTGCAGGCCCTGCTGGAAGGGCTGGGCATGGGGCCGCTGGCCACCCTGCTGGTCATCGTGCTGATCTATATTGTGCTTGGGTTCTTCATCGAGACCCTGTCCCTGATGGTGGCGACCATTCCGATTGTCGTGCCGATCATTCTCCAGCTTGGCTATGACAAGATCTGGTTCGGGATTCTGCTGATCATCATGGTGGAAATGGCCCTGATCACCCCGCCGGTGGGATTGAACCTCTATGTGGTGCAATCGGCCCGGAAAGGGAAACCGTTCTCGGACGTGATGATCGGCTGTATCCCTTATGTATTGACCATGCTGATGATGGTGGGGCTGCTTATTCTGGCTCCGCAGATCGCACTGTTCTTGCCTTCAACCCTTTAATCAGGATTTCGTATCATGCAGTTCAAGACCCCTGAAGGCGCACTGGAATGCGCCCCGGTGAAACTTGTTGTCGCGGGCTGGACCGGTCGGGACCGGGCGGCTGTTGACCACCATATCGAGGAACTGGCCGCCATTGGCGTGCCTGCGCCGTCCTCCGTACCGCTGTACTACCAGTGTTCCGCAGCCCTGCTGACACAGGAGCCGCAGATTCAGGCACTGGCAGAAGGTAGCTCCGGCGAGGCCGAACCGTTCATCCTGAAAAGTGATGGCAAGGTCTGGCTGGGTCTGGCATCCGATCACACGGACCGGTCACTGGAAACCTATTCCGTTGCCCATTCCAAGCAGATCTGCGCCAAGCCGGTGGCTGACACCCTGTGGCTGTTTGACGATGTAAAGGACCGTCTGGACCAGTTGGAACTGCGGTCATGGATCCGTGAAAACGGCGACTGGGTCGCCTATCAGGACGGGATGCTGGCCTCCATCCTGCCGCTGGCCGACCTGATGGCCGGTGCGGACCTGCCTGACAATGCAGCCATGCTGTGCGGAACCCTGCCTGCCATTGGCGGTGTGCGTCCGGCAACCGATTTCCGGATGCAGTTGCACGATCCGGCCACCGGCAACACCATCGAGTGGAGCTATACCACCGAGTGTCTGGCAGTGGTCGCCTGATCCTGCCCGTCTCGCGTCGTTTTTTTTTGAGGTTTGTCATGATGGATGATGCTGTCACTTTTCCCTGGGATTCGGCCACGGTTTCTGACCGGCTGGATCAGGTTCTGGACCGGCTGGTAAACCGGGGGGAGGCCCCCTCGGCCTTTACCGCGGTTCTGGAAAAACGAAGCCGGGACATGGCCGCCGCGATCAAGGCGGGCGATGCCCGCCCGCTTGCCGGGGCGCTGGTCAGCATCAAGGCCCTGCTGGATGTGCGGGACGAGGTGACCCATGCGGGAACCGATGTCCTTGCCGGGAACGCGCCTGCAACGGCCGATGCCCCGTGCCTGCAACGCCTTGAGGACGCGGGTGCGGTGTTCGTCGGAATCACCAACATGTCGGAATTTGCCTATTCCGGCGTCGGCCTGAACCCCCATTACGGTACCCCGGATAACCCGGTCTTTCCGGGCTGTATTCCGGGCGGCTCTTCCAGCGGCGCGGCGGTTTCCGTGGCGCTGGGCCTCTGTGATATTGCCATCGGCAGTGACACCGGCGGGTCCCTGCGCATTCCGGCGGCCTTTTGCGGTATTGTCGGTTTCAAGCCCACACAGGCGACCGTCTCGCTTGCGGGGGGCAAGGCGCTGTCGGACAGTCTGGACAGCTTTGGTCCCATGGCCACCAGTGTGGCCGCGTGTGAGCGGGCCTGGCAGGTATTGGCTGGCCGGGAAACAACCCCGGTGGCAGCAGGCCGCCGCCGTCTGGTGGTGCCGCTCAACTTCGGGTTTGATGACATGGACCCGGTCGTGGCGGAAGGTTTCAAGGCGCAGGTCGAACGGGCCCGCGCTGCCGGACTGGAGGTGGTGGAACGGTCCCTGTCCTGCATGGAGCCCTATGGCCAAATCCCCACATGGCACCTGACATCCGTGGAATCCCGTGCCCATTACGAGCACTGGTTCCAGAACGACCGGGACCGGTTTGACCCACGGGTCAGCGCCCGGATGGGTCGCGCCGATGAAATTTCTGCGGTGGAATACCGTCAGACCCTGAACCGGCGGACCGATTTTATTGATCTGTTCCGGGACGAACTGGGCGACGACCTTCTGTTCCTGCCGACCACCCCCATGCTGCCGCCCAAGGTATCCGAGCTGGAGGATGATGCGGAATTTGGCCGCCTGAACCTTCTGGCCCTCCGCAATCCGTCTCTTGCCAATGTGGCCGACGGGTGCGGTCTGGCCCTGCCATATCGCCATGAAGGCACCACCTTGAGCGCCATGCTGATCGGTGCCAATGGTCAGGATGACGCGCTGCTGGCCACGGGCAAGACACTGGAAGCCCTGTTCGGCCCCAACGACTGATACTGTTGATTGCAGCGGATCGGTCTTGCCGGTCGATCCGCCGCAGACAGGCTTGACCTTGGGGCGGTTCCGGTATCAAAAGAAAGGCACGGCCTGCAACGGCCTGCCTCATTTCAGGAGACCCCCGTGACCCAGACCCCCTTGATCGCAGACAGCCTTCCCCGCGCCGTGACGTGGCAGGATGGTAATCTGTACCTGCTGGACCAGACCCGGTTGCCACAGGAAACCCTTATCGAGAAACAGGAAACGGTGGAGCAGGTCTTTGAGGCCATCCGCATGTTGAAGGTGCGCGGTGCCCCTGCCATCGGCGTTGCCGGGGCTTATGGGCTGTGTGTGGCCCTGCGGGACAAGACCGCCCTGCCCACCGATGCCTTCATGGCGGAACTTGAAAAACACGCGGCCTATCTGGATAGTGCGCGGCCGACGGCGGTTAATCTGTCCTGGGCCTTGCAGCGCATGAGGCAGCGGGCCGAGGCGGCCTTGACGTCAGGAGAGGCGGAGACGGCGGTCCGCCTCTATGACATTCTGGTGCGGGAGGCGGTTTCCATCCATGAAGAGGATAAGGGCCTTTGCCGGGGGATGGGCGAGAACGGCGCCCCCCTGATTACCGAGGGGATGGGCATCCTGACCCACTGCAATGCCGGCTCGCTCGCCACGTCTGAGCTTGGGACGGCGACGGCCCCGCTTTATGTGGCGCACAGCCGCGGGGTGTCCTTCCGGGTCTATGCCGATGAAACCCGGCCCTTGTTGCAAGGGGCGCGTCTGACCGCATGGGAACTTCAGCAGGCCGGGATCGATGTCACCCTGATCACCGACAACATGGCCGCCCACATGATGGCGGAGGGGCTGGTGGATATGGTCATTGTGGGTACCGACCGGGTGGCGGCCAACGGTGATGTGGCCAACAAGATCGGGACGCTGGGGGTGGCTATTCTGGCCCGCCATTTCGGCATTCCCTTTTACGTGGCCTGTCCGTCGTCCACCATTGATATGGCCATGGAAAGCGGCAAAGGCATTCCGATCGAGGAGCGGGACGCGGCAGAAGTCACCCGGTTTGGCGCCCGCCCCACCGCGCCGGATGGAATTCAGGTCCGCAACCCGGCCTTTGATGTAACGCCGCATGACCTTGTTACCGGGCTGATCACGGAAAAGGGGATCATTACCGCGCCCTATGATCGGACCCTGAAAACCCTGTTCGGAGGCAAGGATGACTGATCACGCGATGCGGGACAGCCTGCTGGAAACCGCCCGGCGCATGAATGACATCGGCCTCAATCAGGGCACATCGGGCAATGTCAGCGTGCGGACCGAAACGGGCTATCTGATCACCCCGACCGGCATGCCCTATGACGATTGCCAGCCCGCCGATATGGTCCCCATGACGCTGGAGGGGGGGACCACCGGACCGCGCAAGCCGTCCAGTGAATGGCGTTTTCATCAGGACCTGTATCGGGATCGTTCTGACATCGGGGCCATCGTGCATGTGCATTCCACCTTTGCCACCACGCTGGCCTGTCTGGGGGTTGAGGTTCCGGCCTTTCATTACATGGTGGCGGTGGCCGGCGGCGATAATATCCGCTGCGCCCCCTATGAGACCTTTGGCACCGCGGCCTTGTCAGACGGGGTTGTTACCGCCATGCAGGATCGTCAGGCCTGCCTGATGGCCAACCACGGGATGCTGGCCGCCGGGCCGACCCTTGAAAAGGCCCTTGCCATGGCAGTCGAGGTCGAAAAATTGTGTGAAATATACTGGCGCGTTCTTCAGGCCGGGGGCGGCCCCCTTCTGAACAATGCGGAAATGACGGTTATCCTGGAAAAATTCAAGGGATACGGACAGTTTGCAGAACCGGCGTCCTGATCCGTGTCCCGGTGGTGGCCGGATCGCCGCCTGATGGGGGCGGCATTGCCTCCCTCAAAAAAGGGAGGGATTCGAAACCTGAATTTTTCCTGTTTTCCTTATACGGGAATAACGCGGCGCCCTATTTTGTCTTCCTGCCCGAAAATAGAATATTCGAAATCGTGAATGATTCGTGAATGACCCGGTGCGGCGACGGAAAAGCCTGAACCCGGTCGGTTTTCGGTGCGAATCATATATTTGGGTGAGCGCCCAAAAATTTTCCTTATATTATAACACCTTGTTAACCATATCCGTACCTTTTCGGCACCAAATAATTGATATGCTAATATAACAAAACCATTGTATACCTCATATGAGGGATGTAAAATACGACTTTAAATACAATTTTATCCAATTTCGCGCAAAAAATGTTGGCAGTGTAAGCTAAATTAGGGATGAATTGTGTAGCGTGTGGGAGTACGGTGAGAAAAGCTCCAATTCTCACTATCCGGGGGTTTTCAAGGCCCCGCCGATAGAAACAGTTTTGGTTTGAAGGCTGCCAGACACCGGGCATGGTGTCGAATAAGGTTTAATTTAAGGTTGTATGAAATAGTTTTCTACATACTTAAAGTTGTGTTCTGTATTGAAGGTCCAGTTTTATGTGCGTACCAAGAAGGGGATCGGGCCGCTAGCGAACTGCTTTGCCGACTTCCCCGATTTCTGAACTCTAGGGGAAAAGGAACCTGAAATGATTAAGATGCTCAACAAATTCCGCAAGAACGAATCCGGTGCCACCATGGTCGAATACGGCCTGATTGTTGCTGTGATTGCCATGGTTGTTGTCACCGCTGCCCTGTATCTGGGTGGGAACGTACAGGGTACGTTTGGTGACGCAGGTGAGTGCGCTTTGAATAAAAATACTGCGGATTGCGGTACCTTTACTCCAGGTTAATTCGTTGATTTAACCTTTGAAGGCCGGAGCCTTTTCGGTTTCCGGCCTTCCATCGCTTCAAAATCCGGTGACACACCGCCCCCTGACCCGGGGCCGTCCAAGGATGAAACCCATGTATGCTCCAATCTCTTTCCTGATTTCAAAATGCATCGATTTCAAGGCCTGTGACCGCGGGGCCACGATGGTCGAGTATGGGTTGCTTATTGCCGTAATTGCCATGGTCGTCGTCGGGGCCGCTTTGGTGCTTGGCGATTCCATCGGTACCAGCTTCTGCGACATGGCGACCGATCTGGATGCAGCAGCAAACTGTGGCGGCTAGACCGCCGACCCGCCGTTCAGGGGCGGGGTCACATCACGTTAGTGGAGATGAACAATGAAGGGCCGCGCAATATTCATGCTGGTTGTTGCCCTGTTGATCGCCGGGGGGGCCGTCTGGCTTGCCCGTGGTTGGCTGGACAGCCAGGTCAGAACCGTCGTCGTGACCGAAAAACCGGAAGCACCGCAGGCAACCATTGTTGTTGCGGCGGAACCGCTTCGGTTTGGCATGCGGCTGAACGCCAACTACCTGAAGGAAATTCCGTGGCCGGCGGGGGACCTGCCTGACGGGGCTTTTTCGACCGTTGATGACCTGGTCTCCGGCGAGGATGAGCGGGTGGTCCTTCAGGCGATCCAGCAGAACGAGCCGGTCCTGGTCTCGAAGGTGTCCGATCCGGGCGGCCGGGCCACCCTGTCGGCGCTGATCGATGAAACCATGCGGGCCGTCACCATCCGCGTCAATGACGTGTTTGGGGTGGCCGGTTTTGTCCTGCCGAGCGACCGGGTCGATATCCTGTTGACCCGCACTGTCAATGAACAGCCCATGACCAATATCCTGATCCAGAATGTCCGGGTTCTGGCCATTGATCAGACGGCGTCCGATGACAAGGAAAAGCCGACCGTGGTCAAGGCCGTCACACTGGAAGTGTCACCGCCGCAGGCCCAGAAACTGGCCTTGAGTGCCAGTGTGGGAACCTTGAGCCTGGCCCTTCGCAACCGGACCAACACAAATCTTGCCAGCAGCCGGACCATGGGCCTTGGCGATCTTACAGCGGGAGAGGGGAATGATGTGATGACGGCGACGACCCAACCGGAACAGGGGAAAACCCCGGTTGAGAAAGTGTCGCCGGCCCCGCGCAAGGTTGTCACCGTTCGGCCAAAACGGGACAGCCTTGCAGATGTCCGGGTTGTCCGGGCACTGGACCCGGAAACCGTCAAGGTGATCGAGGAAAACGAGCCGCAGGCCGGACGGGCCCCGGCCGGGGCGCCCAGAAGCCTGACGCCGGGGGCGACCCTGCCGACGGCCAAACCCATACCCGGAAGCTCACTGGCCCCTGCGGGCAGGGGACCGGAAAAACAGATCTAGTCGTACAATCGTAACGGACAGGCGTTTCAGAACAAGTCGAGGGGATTGCGATGATTAACACAGCGTATCAGCACAGGCAGCCGGGGGGCATGTCATTGAAAAGAGCCGGCAAGGCCGTGGGAAAGGCGTTCCGACCCATCATGGGGGGATTGGCGACGATCGGCATGGGGCTGGCCCTGTTGGTTCAATTGTCTGGCCCGGCTGAGGCCGCGCAGGCCTCCCGCGTTAATCTGAGCCTGTCTGATCTGGGGCAGGGGGACAACAGCACCGCCATCAGTGTCCCGGCCAACAAGTCCCGCATCCTGAAAGTGGATGTGCCGTTTGCGGACCTGCTGGTGGGCAATCCTGAAATTGCCGATGTGCTGCCCCTGACGGACCGGACGGTTTATATCCTCGGCAAATCCCTCGGGACCACAAGTCTGGCCGTCTATGACAAGAAGAAACAGCTTCTCGGGATCGTCAATATCGACGTGACCTATGATATCGACGGGCTGAAGGCCAAGCTGAACCGGCTGGTCCCCGGCGAGGTGATCGAGGTGCACAGCGCCAACGCCGCCGTTGTGTTGAAGGGGGTTGTGTCCAGCCTGTCCCAGCAGGACAAGGTTCTGGCCGTGGCCGAACAATATGCGCCCGGCAAGGTGACCAACCTGATGGCCGTCGCCGATGCCCAGCAGGTTCTGCTCAAGGTGAAATTCGCCGAAGTGTCCCGCAGTACCTTCAAGGGGATCAGTACCAACACGGCGGTGTCGTTCAATGGGCAGGATTCCGATGGCAGCCTGATTACGGGCCTGACCTCCATCGGGGCCGGGTTCCTGACCGGGACCATCGGCTTTACCATCGGCAACACGCTTCTGGACCTGTTTCTGGATGCGGGCGAGGAAAAGGGCATTGTGAAAACACTGGCCGAACCGAACCTGATTGCCCTGTCCGGGGATACGGCGGAATTTCTGGCCGGGGGGGAATTCCCGGTACCGGTGGCCCAGGACAGCAGTGCAAGCGGCACGGCGATCACGGTCGAGTTCAAGGAATTTGGCGTGCGGCTGGCCTTTACCCCGACCGTTCTGGACAAGGAACTGATCAATCTGGTGGTGGCACCGGAAGTCAGCTCCCTTGCAAACTCCATCACCCAGATCAGCGGGTTCAATATCCCGTCCCTGACCACCCGCCGCGCCAGAACCACGGTTGAATTGCGGGCCGGGCAATCCTTTGCCATTGCCGGGCTTCTGCAATCCAATTTCAAGGATACGGTGGATCAGGTGCCGGGCCTTGGCGATGTTCCCATTCTGGGGGCACTGGCCCGCAGCAGTGAATTTACCCAGGAAGAAACCGAACTGGTGATCATTATCACCCCCTATCTGGTGCAACCGGCCCTTGCCGGGACACTGGCTGCGCCAACCGACTATTTCGTGCCGCCGTCCGATTTCGACATTTTCCTGTTCGGCCAAACCGAGGGTGACAAGGCCCCCGGCGGTCCGGCAACCGATGGGCGGCAGATCCTGTCCCAACGGGGGGATGGCGGTATCGACGGCAAATATGGCTACGTGATCAAGTGAGCGGGAGGGACAGACCATGAGAATAGTATCAATTTCAGCAGTGATCCTGACCGGCCTGACGCTGACGGCCTGCGAAAAATACAGCAACAAGGGCCTGAGTGAGGATCACGGAAACGCCGTCTACCAGAACGAGGCCGTTCATATCCTGCCGCCGAAATATGCGGACATGAAGGAACCCACCATGGATGGCAATCGCGGCAGTCTGGCGTTTGAACGCTACAAGACCGGCACCACGATCAAGCCTTCCTCCTCCAGTATCAGTGGCCTTGGTGGGGGAAGCGGCGCCGGAGGGGGGGGCGACTAGGCTCTACCTTTTATGGGAGTGTTGCACATGTGGACAGACCGAAACGGGAAAGGAACGATCCGAAATCATCTCTGGCGGCGGTTTTGCCGGGATGAATCCGGTGCGATTGTGGTGTATGTGGGTCTGATTGCCATTGTATTGGTCGGGATCGGGGCCTTGACCCTTGATCTGGGCCGGTTGTTTGTGACGGGAACGGAAACCCAATCCTATGTGGATGCGGCGGCTCTGGCCGGTGCGTATCAACTGGACGGGCAGGACGGCGCCCGCGCCCGCGCCACGGCGGTGATCAATGACAAGCTGTTCACCAATCGCCAGACCGTGGGCGCCCTTGACAGCAACGATGCCATGCACCCCATTACCGTTGATACCATCACGTTCTACAGTTCGCTGGATGGGAATGTTGTGGCCACCGGGGACCGGGATGCCCGCTTTGTCGAGGTCAACGCCTTTTCCACGTCCGTGGAAAACAGCCTGATCGGGTTTGTTGGCGGCCCTGCCAACAGCCGGGCCGTGCGTGCGGCCACGGCGGGCAACAAGCAGGTGCTATGTGATATTCCCCCGTTGATGATGTGCAATCCGCAGGAAACAGCCAGTTTCAAGGGGTTTACCATTGGTAAGGGGCAGCAGTATATTGCCAAATATTCCGGTCCCGGCGCGGGCATGGCCCCCGGCACGTTCGGTTTGCTGGACAGTCCCAATTGCGGGCAGGGATCGAAATGTATTGCGGAACTGTTGGCCCATGCCAGCCCGGCCAGTGGTTGTTACGCCAATACGGTCGATCTTCGCCCCGGACAGGCCAACGGCATTCGGCAGGCCCTGAACACCCGCTTTGATATTTACGAGCAACCCTATTTTGGTTCCAAGAAGAACGATTCCAATTATCACGCGGCGCTGAACGTGACCAAGGGATATGTCAAGGACGGGCCGGGAAATTCCAAATGCGGCAATATCCGCCCCTATGATCCGGCGGTGGACCCCACACCGGCCATGAAGATGCCACGCGACAATTGCCTGATGGACGGCACTTGTGAGCGGGTGGGCGATGGCACCTGGAACCGGGATTTGTACTGGTCCGTGAACCATCCGGGGCAATCCAAGCCCGCCGATTACGCCAGCATGTCCCGCTATGACATTTACCGCTATGAGCTGGATAACAGCATGGTGCCGGACAATGGCCCTTCCGGCGAGAAAGGCGCGCCCACCTGCAATGTGCCTGCCGCTGATCCGTCAGATCGCCGGACCTTCATCATGGCCGTGGTCAATTGCCTTGAACAGGAAGTCAACGGGAATGAGGAGGATGTGGAAGTTCTCACCTATATGGAGGTGTTCCTGACCGAACCGGTCTCCCTGCCGAGCGATTCAGGAACCTGCACCAATTCCAATCCCAACGCCGATCCGGACGACGATCCGATTTACACGGAATGCGCCACGGAACTGAACAAGAAGATGGAGTTTGTGGTCGAGATGATCCGTGAGGTGTCACCGGGCGATCAGGACGGGGTTCTGCACGATATGGTGCAGCTCTATCGATGAGGTGGATCATGAAACACAGGCTGCATAGGGGGATCAACCGGCTTATCCGGTCCACCCGCGGGGTGGCGGCGGTGGAACTGGCCTTGCTGGCCCCGCTTCTACTGATCCTCACTTTCGGGTCCATTGATGTGGTCCGGGCGCTCCGGGATTATAATATTGTCTCCAAGTCCTTGCGGGACAGCGGGCGTTTTCTGGCCCGTGTTCCCATTGACTGCAGTCAGGCCGCTGGGTCCCGTATTCCGGCGGGCCTGCAAACCATGGCCCGGCAGATGGCCCTGACCGGAAAGGTGGGGGCCTCGCCTGCGCAGGCGGCAAATCGGCTGGTGGAATACTGGACCGATGAAAACAGCGTCGCCATTCAGGTGAGTTGTGTGACCAACAGCGATGCCAACAACCTGTGCGGCGGGGTGGGCGAAACCACCGCCTGCCGGGGGGATGACCAGATTCCCGTGGTGCAGGTTTCCGCCGATTTTGCCTATGTGGGGACGGGGATATCCCTGCTGCAACTGACCAACATGCGGATCCGGGCCAGCCATTCCCAGATGGGGATCAAGGAATGAGGGGGCCGCATCGTCATATCACCGGGTTGCTGCGGGATACGGGCGGGGCTGTGGCCCTTGAATTTGCCGTGGTGTTCCTGATCTGTCTGGCCCTGACCCTCGGGATGCTGGACGGGGCGTTGGCCTATTTCCAGTGGATGCGTACGGACAAGGCCCTGCAGGAAGGCATTCGGACCGCCGTTGTGTCCGATTATGTGCTGACGGACCTTGGGACCTTTGACTGTCATGACAGCAGCACGGCGGATTGGGGGGCGTCCTGTTCTGGCTCTACCGTCAAGGTGCCGACATCCGTCTGTGTTTCCGATGCGGGGGCCGTCACCTGTACCTGCACCGCCAATTGCGGCGGTGGTGTGGACTTTAGCAATGTCAACAACGCCGCCTTTGGCGCCATCGTCACCCGGATGCAGGTCTATAACCCGAACCTGACCGCCGATAACCTGACGGTGACCTATACGGATGTGGGATTGGGGTTTGCCGGGCGGCCGGGAGGGGCGGTTCCGGCGGTCACGCTCAGTATTCGCAATTTTCCCTACGATTTTTACGTGTTGAACGGACTGTTCAACCTGCCTCAACTGAATATGCCTGCCATGTCGACCACATTGACGGGTGAAGATCAATCCAGCGGTTAGGAGTCTTTTGGAATGGGTAACAGATATACAGTCAACTCATTGGTGAAATCCCATGATCTCAGCACCGAAATCCTGGGGCATCTTCAACATACCAAGAAATACCGTTGTATCAGCACGGTGGGGGTTCTCGGCAATCACGTGGCCGACCTTCTGCAGGGGACGGAACGTCAGATCCTGTTGGTGGAAATTGACTTTGACAACGCCCAGGAAATTGATTCGCTGGCCCAGATCATCAGTCAGCGGGGCGACAGCCTGTCTGTTGTGGTCACATCGGCAGAGGCCACACTGGAGCGGATCAGGATGCTGATGCGGATCGGCGTTGCCGATTTCCTGCCGCAGCCGATCACGCAGGAAGAATTGCTGAATGTGGTGGATAATGCGGCCACCCGCCTTGGCCCCAACACCACCTCTCACAGCGGGGATGGCTCTGTCTTTACCTTCATGAAGGCGGGCGGCGGGTCCGGGGCGACCACGGTCGCCCTGCAAACGGCCTATAGCCTGATGGGGCCGCATCGCAAGAACGGACAAAAACGGGTCTGTTATCTGGATTTTGACCTGCAATTCGGGAATGCGACACTGTTTCTGGACCTGCAACAGAAGCATTCCGTGCGGGATGCCATCGAGAATGCGGACCGGATGGATGGCGAGTTTCTGAAAGGCATCATGGCCAAGCATTCGTCCGGGCTGTATGTGCTGCCGTCCCCCAACGATATTATCCCGCTGGAGGCCATGACACCGCAAATCGCCGAGTTGATCATCAATATTGCCACCGAGGAATTTGATCATGTGGTGGTGGACCTGCCCATGTCGTGGACCATGTGGACGAACACGGTTCTGGTCAATTCGGACAAGGTTTACCTGATCATGCAATTGTCGGTGAAGGCCATTCGCCAGACCCGGCGCATTCTGGACATGATGGCCGGTCAGGGGCTGGATGAACAGGCCGTTAGCATCATCGCCAACCGGTTCCAGAAAACGTTCGGCAGCGGCAAGCTGGTCCGGCGCACCGAGGATGCGCTCAATCACCGGATCGACCATTTCATTGCCAATGATTATGCCATCGTCAGCAAGTCGCAGGACCTTGGCGAACTTATTCCCATGGTCAAGCGCCGCACCGCCATTGAAAAGCAGGTGGAAAAACTGACCAGATCGGGACTGGACGAGTTGCAAATCCGGATGTCCGCCGCCGTTGGCCCGGCATGAGACGGAACGGGATGGCAAGGATCTGGATGGTAAGGAACGGGGTGAAACCATGAATATCTTCAATACGCAAAATCCCGCAGCGGGAGCCGGGACCTTCAGTTTCGAACCGGTGCACAGCGCCCGGCCACTGGCCCCGAAGCAGAAAAGCGACAAGAAAACCGTCTCGAAAGTGGAGGCCATTGCCCGGAAAAGCACATTTGGCAGCCGGTTTCTGGAAACCAAGGTTCATCTGCATCAGCGGCTTCTGGAAATCATGAACCTGAGCGTGATCGACAAGATCCCGGAGGAACAGTTCAAGACCGAGGTGGGGACACTGGTCCGGGAGCTTCTCAATGAGGAGGAAATCGCCATCAGTTCGCTGGAACGGGAGCAACTGATCGAGGAAATCCTTCATGAGGTGTTGGGGTTGGGACCGCTGGAGCCCTTGCTTCAGGATGACACCATCGCCGATATTCTGGTGAATACCCACGAGAATGTGTTCGTGGAACGCTATGGCCGGCTGGAACGCACCCCGGTTCGTTTCAAGGATGAACGGCATCTGATGCGGATCATTGAAAAAATCGTCATGGGGGTGGGCCGCCGTGTGGATGAATCCCAGCCCATGGTGGATGCGCGCCTTCCCGACGGGTCCCGCGTCAACGCCATTATTCCCCCCCTGGCCGTGGATGGGCCGTTGCTGTCCATTCGTAAATTCGCCCGCGAGCCGCTGGGGATCGACAAGCTGATCGATATCGGGGCCATGACCCGCGAAATGGCCGACCTGGTCTCGGCGGTGGTGAAATGCAAGCTGAACATCATCATTTCCGGCGGTACGGGCAGTGGTAAGACCACCATGCTGAATGCCATGTCGTCCTTTATCAGCGACAAGGAACGGATTTTGACCATCGAGGATGCGGCGGAACTGCAACTGCAGCAAACCCATGTGGGCCGCCTTGAAACCCGCCCCGCCAACGTGGAGGGGAAGGGCGAAATTCGCCAGCGTGAGTTGGTGAAAAACGCTCTGCGTATGCGCCCGGACCGGATTATTGTCGGCGAGGTGCGCGGCGGGGAGGCCTTTGACATGCTGCAGGCCATGAATACGGGCCATGAAGGCTCCATGACCACCATTCACGCCAACTCGCCCCGGGATGCGCTGTCCCGGTTGGAAAATATGGTCAGCATGGCGGAAATGAACCTGCCCCTGCATGTGGTGCGGGCGCAGGTGGCTTCGGCCATTGATGTGGTGGTGCAGTTGTCCCGCCTTAGCGATGGTAGTCGGCGGATCACAAGCCTGCAGGAAATCACCGGTATGGAAGGGGATGTGATCAGCATGCACGAGATTTTCCGTTTCCACCGGGTTTCCACGGACGAGGACGGGAATATTCACGGATATTATGTGGCGACCGGTATTCGCCCCAAATTCTGCGAAAATCTGGATGCCATGGGCATCAACCTGTCCACCGACATCTTCAAACCGAACAAGCGACTGGAATAGGAGGCTGGCATGGATACCCGATTTCTTATCTTGCTGGGCCTGTTTGTCAGCACGCTCCTGCTGGTGCAGGGGGGCTATTACTTCTATCTGTCAGTCAAGGGCATACCAGACCAGAAGGTCAACCGCCGCCTGAGCATGAACCGCAGTACCTATTCCAATGAACAGGTCATGAGCATTCTCAAGCGCGAGCAGGACAGCGGCCTTGCCAGTTTCATCAAGTCCCTGCTGCCCCGGCTTGATGCCCTGATCACTCATACGGGCATGACCATTTCCACCTATCAGATGGTTATGGTCATGATCCTGATCGGGTTTGTCGCGCTGGTCTTGTTTTATGGGTTGCTGGGGGTCAATCTGTACGGGACGCTTCTTCTGGCGTTGATAGCGGGGATCGGCGGGCCGATCCTTTACTTGAAATACAGAATGGGCAAGCGGATGCGGAAATTCTCTGACCAGTTGCCCGATGCGCTGGACCTGATTGTCCGAAGCCTGAAAGCCGGGCATCCCATCAATTCCGCCATGGGGCTGGTGGCCGAGGAAATGGCGGACCCCATTGGCAGCGAGTTCGGCCTGACCGTGGACGAGATGACCTATGGTAACGACCTTCGGGAGGCCTTGGCCAACCTTGCGGAACGGGTGCCCCATCCGGACCTGAAATATATGGTTGTGACCATTGAAATCCAGCATGCCACCGGGGGTAACCTGGCCGAGGTTCTGACCGGTTTGTCAAAGGTGATGCGGGGCCGGGTGCATATGTTCAAGCGGATCCGCTCCCTGTCGGCTGAGGGGCGGTTTTCGGCCTATATCGTGACGGTGCTGCCGTTTCTGGTGTTTGGCGGATTGTCCATTCTCAGCCCCGGGTATTTCTCTGAGGTTCAGGATGATGTGTTGTACTGGCCCATGCTGCTGGGGTCGCTTGGCTTCCTGATGCTGGGGAATTTCATCATGTTCAGGATGGTCAACTTCAAGGTTTAGGGGAAGGCCCATGCAATTGCTTACGGACGTGCAGGAACTGATCGGTGCCCATCTGGACATTGTTTTGCTGGTGCTTGTATTTGTGGTTGTGGCGCTGATCGTGTTCTCGTTAGGGTCCCTGTTCACGGGGGTCGATACGATCGACAAACGGATCCACGGCAAGACGGTGCATGGCGGCCGGTCCTCGGATTTGGGGTTTTCCAGTCAGGATCATGACAAGATCACCCAGAAGCTGAAAATCGAGGAAAAGGGTGGTTTGCGTCATTCACTGGCCGATGCGGGCTTCACGGCGGGATATGCGCCGGCGGTGTATAATGTCTCCCAGATTGCCTGTGCCTTTTTGTTCGGCGGGGGGACTTATATTCTTCTCACCATCGCGGCGCCTGAATTGAAACTGGAACTGATTTTGGCCCTCTGTGCAGGGAATGCGCTGATCGGTTTCATGCTGCCCAATGTGTTTTTGTCCCGGCGCAAGGCCGCCCGCCTTGTTGAGGTGGAACACAGCTTCCCGGATGCGCTGGACATGCTGCTTGTTAGCATGGAGGCCGGCGCCAGTCTGGACAGTGCGCTGGACCGGGTCGGGCGTGAAATTGCCCGTGCCCATCCCCTGTTGTCGGAGCATCTTCGGGCCATTGGTCAGGAATTGCGGGCCGGAACCAGCCGCGAGGCCGCGTTCCGCCGGTTTGCCCAGCGTATCCCGACCGATGATGTACGGTCCTTTGTGGCCCTGTTTGTCCAGACCGACCGTCTGGGAACCAGTGTGGCGCAGGCCCTTCGGGTCCATGCCGAGGAAATGCGGGTGAAGCGGGTTCTGCGGGCCGAGGAGAAGGCCCATCAGCTTCCTGTCAAGCTGGCGATCCCGCTGGTGCTGTGTATTTTGCCGGCCTTGATCGCGGTGATCATGACCCCGGCGATTATTCGTATTGTGCGCAACTTTCTTTTCTGAGCAGGAGATGAACATGCTGGAACTGAAACTGATGCTGAGAACCATAGGCTGCCTTGGGCTGCTCGGGCTTGCGGCCTGTGCGGGCCTTCCCACCGAGAGAGAGGCCAGTTTGGATCAGGGGGAGGAGCCGTCGGGCTATTACGAGCGGGGGAAATATTATCTTGGCAAAGGCTATAACGGACTGGCCCTGAACCAGTTCACGCTGGCCTTGCGGGAAAATCCCGGCCATATCCCGATCCTGAATGCGGCGGCCATTACCTATCAGCGCCTGCAACGACCGGACATGGCAGAGGAGATTTTCCGAAAAGCCCTGTTGCTGGATCCAACCTCGGCCCAGACCCTGAATAATGTGGGCTATTTCCACCTGACGGAGGGGGACCCCCGCGAGGCCCTGAAGTTCTTCGAGGCCGCCAGCGAGCATGAGGGCTATGGCGATATTGCCCGGTCAAACATGGCGCGGGCCACGCTTGCCCTTGAAAATGAGGCAAGGGTCATGCAAGCTTCCTTAAGCAGTGTCGAAGCGGTGCCCGTTGAGGCCCGGTTTCTGGAGAATGTCAGTCTGGAGCGGATGTCGCATTCCGTTTACATGCTGAATACCAAACGGAACCCGGTTTTCGAGAATGCAGTGGTCCATCTGAAGCTGGACCCCCGCCTGATCGTACGGAGCGCCTATATGGAGTAACGGCGTGATCATGTCTGATGGCCGTCATTAAAAGGGATTGCGTATGTTGTTGAATATCCTGAACAAAACATCTTTTGTCCCCGTTGTTGTCCTGACCGGTTCCCTGTTGAGCGGTTGCGCTTCATTGGGGGGAGGCAATAGCGCGAGTGATCCGGAAGGAACACTGGCCGCCCGCCTGATCCAGCCCGAACGGGCGCAAAAGGAAACCCAGCAGGCGTTGCAAACCGGTGATCTTGCGCTTCAGGCGGAACGGTATCTGGAAGCGGAAACCCTGTATCGGCGCGCATTGGAATTGCAACCGGATAATGTCCATGCCCGCTTTGGCATGGGCGAGGTGTTTTTGGCAACGGATCGGGCCAGCAAGGCCTTGGGAGTGTTCAACGGCCTGATCCCGGACGAGGAATTGGGGGCCCGCGCCCTGCAGGGAAGTGGTTTGGCCTCCCTTGCCATCCGGGATCTGGAACAGGCAAGGGTGCAACTGGAAAAGGCCACGGCCATGGATGCAAATCTGTGGCGGGCGTGGAACGGGCTTGGGATTGTGTATGACGCGGCGCAGGAATTTGCGATGGCTGGCAAGGCCTATGAAATGGCCATCGCCGTCAATCCGGGCAACGGCGTACTGCATAACAATTTCGGCATGTCCCTGATGTCGCAGGGGGAGTATGTGCAGGCGGAGCAGCAGTTTATTATGGCCTTGCGGCAGAATTCCGGTCTTCAGATTGCCGAGACCAATTTACGATTTGCGTTGGCATGGCAGGGCCGGTATCTGGATGCGCTGTCCGGCCTGAAAGAGGAGCAATGGCCGGAGGCCCTCAACAATGTGGGCTTTATCGCCTTGCAGCGGGAAGATCTGGTACAGGCGGAAGCCTATCTGATCAGGGCCATTGAACTCAGCCCGAGTTTTCATACGGCAGCCCACCGAAATTTGCGCACCCTGCATGAAACCTATCCCGATTTCCGGGGCGGAAGTGACCGGGCCATGGTGTACCCCGCGACCCAGCCCCGCCCGCAATAGAAACACGGCCGGGTTGCTTGCCGGTTGTGGTGGGATGAAAAGCCGTCCTATACTGTTCGGGAGGGCATGAGCAGGCCTGCCAAAGCGCTGGTTTCAACCGGAACCGGGTTTATCCAGACGGACATTTTCCCTGGGTCTATGGACCCACGCTGTCCCGCGGCGGGAAGGCTCCCCCTGTTTGCTGTGACCGATAAAAAACAACAAGAAAGGCCAGAAAATGGAAACAGTCGGACTCGGATTTTATTTTGAGGAACTGCCGCTTGGGCGTCAGTTCAAGACCATTGGCAGAACCGTGACCGAGGCGGATATTGTCACCTTCATCAATGCGACCGGGATGCAGGAAGTCCTGTTCATGAATATGGAATTTCTCAAGAACCATTCCGATATCAAGGGGCGGGTGGCGCCGGGGGCGCTGGTCTATTCCTTTGCCGAAGGGCTGCTGGTGCAATCCACCATGCAGCATACGGGATATGCTTTCCTGAATATGGAACTGAATGTTGAAGGCCCGGTTTTCGCCGGGGATACCATTCATGTGGAATGCGAGGTGATCGAAGCGCGCCTCACATCAAAGGGAAACCGGGGGCTGGTTCGGACCCGGAACCGGATTGTCAAACAGGACGGCACGGTGGCGATCACCTATACCCCGCTTCGCATGATCAAATGCAAATCAGCCGGGTAAGACGGCCAAAACCGGATCCGTCAGGGGCGGGTCCGGTCCGACCCTGATCAGGCGTCCGGGCCGTTCGTTGTCCGCCGCAGGGTCCGGGCCGGGGGTTCGCCAAACCGGTCGCGATAGGCGCGGGAGAAATTGCTGACATGGGAATAGCCAACCGCAGAGGCAACCTCCTTGACGGACAGGCCGCCTTTTTCCAGAAGATGGTGGGCGGTTGTCAGGCGTTCCGTGCGGATGAAATTTGCACAGGTTGTCTCGAAATTGAGGCGGAAAAGCTGGTTCAGGCGGCTTTCTGTCAGGTTGACCTGTCCGGCCAGAAGCGGCACGGGCGGCAGGGTGCCGATATCGGACTGAATCTGGTTGACGACGGTCAGAAAGGCCTCGCGTTCCCATTCCAGAATATCGTCGGGGACGGTGGTGTCCTCGCAATAGGCATCCACCATTTTTGAGAACATCAGGGCGCTGATGCTTTCCAGATGCAGGGCGTGGGCGGGGCCGCGTCTTTGCGGTGAAAACAGACTGGTGGCAAGGGATCGGAGCTGGTTGCCAATCGGGAAGGTGTCGGTCCACAACACACCGTCTTCCGGTTCCAGATGGGGGCGCAAGCGGTCCGGCAGGGTACCGTCCAGACGGTATCGCAGGTTGCTGGCGGTGGTTGAGACCCCCACATGGCGCAGCACCTGTCCGCCGGTCAGATGAAATTTGGTGCCGCCGGAATCGAACCGGCTGAAAGCGGCGGTTTGGGGGGAGACCTCAAAGGTCTGCCCGTTGGTCATCTCGATGATGGATCGGCCCTGAACATGCAGGGTGCCGCCAATCCAGGGTTCCTCGATGGCGCGGGCGAATTCCAGGGTGCAATCGTGATAGATTTCCAGTTCCGCCTGAAACAGGGTGAAACCGTTTCGCAAATCCAGCCGCTTCAGATGCCCCAAAGCACCGGGGACCGCAAATTTCTGGCCCTTTCCCAAATCCACATGATGAATGGGGGCAGTATCTGAAATGTCAGGGCCTGCGTCTGTTTCCATGGTCCGTAACCGTACGTTACTGTCCCTTGCCGTGTCCAGTAGGTCGAGAGAGGTTCACGATCAGTAGTTGAATTTACGTCTTTATTATTTCCAATAATTCTACGGATTATGGCCGGGTTGTAAAATTTTTTAGAACCCGGCCTACGGCCAGCCTTTTCTGTTCACTCCAGCCGTCAGGGCTGCGGGTGCCGGCGCCGCCTGATATTGTCGGGTTTCAAAAAGGCGGGATTACATTTCCATGACCCGGGCAAGATGCGGATGGGTGATGGGGCCATCCAGATCCTCGCCGGTGCGTTTCAGGCCCTTGATGAAGTCGCGGACATGTTTCGCCATCCACAGGGAGGCTTGCTCTGCATCGCGGTTGCGCAGGCTGTCCACCAGTCGCTGATGGGCTTCCAGCAACCGGGCGGGGCCTTCCGGCACGGCCTCGAAAATATGCTGGGTGGCCGGATAGATCAGGATGCCGGCCGGTTCGCGGGCCAGCATCAGAACCTTGTTGTTGGTGGCTTCGGCAATGATGGCATGAAATTCCGCATCCAGTTCGGAAATCCGTTTGGTGTGATTGAGGTGCCGTTCTGTCTGTTTCACATTTTCATCCAGACGGCGGATATGATCATCCGTGGCCCGTTCCACCGCCATCTCGATGGCGGCCGGTTCCAGAAAGGCAAGGGCGTCCACCAGTTCCCGAAACGAGACCTTGTTCAGAACCAGAGACCGGCTGATGCGGTTGGCCTCGTTTTCATGGCGGGGCAGAGAGGCGAACAGGCAGCGTTTTTCGCCCCGTTGTAACATGCCACTTTGTTCCAGAAGTCGGATGCCTTCCCGGACAGTGGATCGGTTTACGCCGAATTGTCGGACAAGATCACTTTCCGTTCCGATCGGTTCCCCCGGCTGTATTTTCCCGGTCATGATCTGATTTTGAATGGCATCGGCCACCTGTCGGTAAGCCGGTAAAACCTCAATCTTTTCAAATCTTTGCTGCTTCATCCACGACTGCTCTGTTGGGGGCGCGGGAGGACGGGCCGGTTCATTAATATAAGCGTATATTGCCCTCACTATAGGAGGCCGTCCGGGTCTTGTCATCTGGAAGTTCAACCTCTGCGAGGAGGCCGATACGGCTTTTTTGATCTGCATTGGTTGGGCATGAAACAAAAACGACAGGGCCGTTTTGCAGGGCAACATGGAAAGGGACGTAGCGTCCCCTTCAAGGACGCAGTTTTCCTTGTGCGGCGCACAAATAAATGTTGAATAAAATGCTTGATAAGTCTCCTTATTCGCTACAATGATAGTCCAATTGTCGGACAATATGATTTTCATGACATGTGAAAATTTACGGTCCAGACAGGCAAAACAGGGAGCCATACGGGTCTGTTGCAGCCAGTGCCGGGGAGGAGGAACCCGGAGCTGGAAGGTTCTGCGTCTCAGGGTCTGTGTGGTCGTTAAAACAAAAAATATAGCGACGCGACGAGTATGCACACTCAGGAAGTTACTCAAGATTCTCTCGCCGTGGGGCAAGGGACAACGGAGGGCAATGTTCTGTCGGTGGAGGGGGTCAGCCTTTCCTTTGGCGGTGTTCATGCCCTGAGGGATGTGTCTTTCTCGGTGAAGGAAGGATCGATTACCTCTGTGATCGGGCCGAACGGTGCCGGCAAGACCTCGCTGTTCAACTCCATATCCGGCTTTTACAAACCGAGCGCGGGCGAGGTTCGCTTTCTGGGCGAGTCGGTCAACGGCGTTCCGGCGCCGGAGCGGGCCCGGCGGGGCATGGCGCGGACCTTCCAGAATATTGCCCTGTTCAAGGGCATGACCGTTCTCGACAATATCAAGCTGGGGCGGCATGCCCATCTGAAGACCAACGCGCTGGACGCGCTGTTCTATATGGGCCGTGCCCGGCGCGAGGAAATGGAACTGCGCGCCGAGATCGAGGAACGCATCATCGATTTTCTGGAAATCGACCATATCCGCAAACAGTCTGTGGCGGCGCTGTCCTATGGCCTGCAAAAGCGGGTGGAACTGGCGCGGGCGCTGGCCATGCAGCCGAAAATCCTGCTTCTGGACGAGCCGGTGGCCGGCATGAACCGCGAGGAAACCGAGGATATGGCCCGGTTCATTCTGGATGTCCGGGAAGAATGGGGCGTGACGGTTCTGATGGTTGAGCATGACATGGGACTGGTCATGGACCTGTCCGACCATGTGGTCTGCCTGAATTTTGGCCAGATGATCACGCAGGGGCTGCCCAAGGAGGTTCAGGCGCACCCGGATGTGATCTCCGCCTATCTGGGGTCCGGTGACGTGGCGGCCTTGCGCCGTCAGTTCAAGGAAGGGAAGGGCGCATAAGATGATTGATTGGCTGTTTTTCTCGGAAATCGGACTGGCGGGACTGGGGACCGGCGGACTGTACGCCCTGACCGCGCTGGGATTTGTCCTGATTTACAAGGCCACGCGGGTGATCAACATGGCCATGGGCGAGATTCTCATGCTCGGGGCTTATGTTTTCATGGGCTTTACGGCCTCCACACTGTTGCCGATCTGGCTCAGCATTCTGCTGGCCATTGCCTGTACCGGCCTGATCGGGGGCGTGATCGAGCGGGTCATCATCCGGCCCATGCTGGGGGAAAGTGAAATCTCCGTCTTCATGGTGACCATTGGCCTTGGCAGTGTTCTGGTCGGTCTGGTCGAACTGATCTGGGGGGCCAATCCCCAGCGTCTGATCGAATTTATCCCGAAAGAACCGATTTTCATCGGGGAAGCTTATCTGTCGTCCAAGATCGGCTATGCCTTCGTGACAGCGGCTATTGTTCTGGCCGTATTCCTTGCCATTTTCCGCACCTGGCGGGGCGGGGTTGCCCTGCGGGCGACGGCAGGGGATCAGGCGGCGGCCTATTCCATGGGGATCAACGTGCCCATGGTGTTCTCTTCTGTCTGGGTGATCAGCGCCATGATCGCCGCCGGTGCTGGCATTCTGGTCGGCTCCATCGGCGGTATTTCTCCGGAAATGGGGGTGTATGGCCTGTCGGTTCTGGTGGTGGTGATCGTCGGGGGACTGGACAGCCTGCTGGGCGCCCTGATCGCCGGCTTGATGGTAGGACTGATCGAAACCTATGCGGGGGCCTATCTTGGCGGGGAATACAAACTTCTTGCCACCTTCAGCCTGCTGGTTCTGGTCCTGATCCTGCGCCCCTATGGTCTTTTTGGCACTCACGAAATTGAACGGTTGTAAGTCATGCGTATTGGCACGGTTAAAGAAAACTATGGCGCGGATGCGGCCCTGTTCGACACCCGGGTTCAACGGGGCTGGCTGGTTGTCCTTGCGGTCGCGCTGGTCCTGCTTCCTTTCGTTTCAGGGCAGTATGTCAGTTATCTGGCCTGTCTGGTGCTCATCAATGTGGCCAGTACCACGGGGCTGAATATCCTGACCGGGTTTACCGGGCTTGTCAGTCTGGGGCAGGCGGCCTTCATGGGGGTGGGTGCCTATATCGTGGCCCTGCTGGAAATGAAGGTCGGAACCCCGTTTATCCTGAACCTGTTGCTGGCCGGATTGGGGGCCGCACTGGTGGGCATGGTTGTCGGCCTGCCCAGCCTGCGGGTCAAGGGGCTGTATCTGGCCATTGCCACCATTGCGGCGTCGGTAATCCTGCATTTTGTTTTTGCCAACTGGACCGAGGTGACCGGTGGGGTGTCCGGCCTGACCATGCCGCCGGCGACCTTGTTCGGGATGGAACTGAACCAGCCCGGCGAGGTGTACTGGATTATCATGCCGGTGACGGTCCTGCTGCTGTTTGGCGCGGCCAACCTGTTTCGGACCCGCATTGGTCGGGCCTTCATCGCCATTCGGGACCGGGATATCTCGGCCGAGGTGCTGGGCATCGACCTGCTGCGCTACAAGCTGCTCAGCTTTGCCATTTCGTCTTTTTACGCCGGGGTGGCCGGGGGTCTGTGGGCCTATTTCTTCCGGGTTATTACGCCCGAGAGCTTCCCGCTGATGATGTCCATCTTCTTTTTGGCGGCGGTCATTGTGGGCGGTATGGGCTCTATCCTGGGCGGAATCCTTGGGGCGATCTTCATGACCATGGTGCCGGAGGTTCTCAAGATGCTGGTGGGGGTTGTGACGCCCTTCTGGCCGGAAGCGGTGGCCGTGCTGTCGCCTGTCCGGATCATGGTCTTCGGTGGCCTGATTATTTTCTTCCTGATTTTTGAACCGGAAGGATTGGCCGAAATCTGGCGCAAAATCCGTCGGTTCTTCCATCTGTGGCCTTTTAAAACCTGATAACGACAATCGAAAAATGGGAGTTGACGCGATGTCTATACTGAAAATGACCAGGCGCACCGCCGCCGCCCTGTTGGCCGTTGGGCTGATGGGGGGTGCCGTACAGGCGCAGGAAAAGAAGGATATTGTTCTCGGGGGATCCATTCCGCTGACAGGGGTGTTTGCCTTTGCGGGTGTCGGGGTTCATGCCGGTATTACGGATGCCACTGAAATCATCAACAGCAATGGCGGGATCGAAGGCCACAAGCTGGTCTATGTGCCGGAAGACACCGGCTACAAGGTGGACCAGTCCGTGGCGGTTTATAACAAGATCACCAGCCAGCATGACGTGAACCTGTATTATGGTGATTCCACTGCCTTCGCCAAGACCATTTCCCCGGAAGTGGAGCGGTCCGGCAAGATGATCATGGCCGGTGCGTCTTTTGCGTCCGAACTGGATGATCCAGAAAAATACTCGAAAATCTTTATTCCGGGGCCGACCTACACGGAAATGATCGGCATTCTGCTGAAATATATTGCCGAGGAAAAACCGGGCGCCAAGGTCGGACTGGTTCATTCCGATACGGAATTTGGCCGGGATCCGGTTGAAACAGCGCAGGTACAGGCCAAGGAACTGGGCCTGAACATGGATCTGGTGATTTCCACGGCGCCGGGCGGTGTGGATGTGTCCACCGAGGTTCTGAAAATCCGCCGCGCCCGTCCTGACTATGTGATCTTCCACGGCTATGTTCTGGCGCCGATCCCGGAATTCATCACACAGGCCCGCAGCATGGGGCTGGACACCAAGTTCATGGGAACCTTCTGGTCCATGGATAACTCCATGGTCATGAAGATGGGCGAGGTTGCCGAAGGCTTCATGGGTGTGAACCCCTATAACTACTATTACAGCGACGTGGAAAACGCTCCGATGCTGGAGAAAATCCGCTCCATGCGGGATACCTACCAGTCCAACGCCTATATGCAGGGCTTCTTCAGCACCATGATGATGGCTGAAGCAACCCGGAACGCCATCAAGGCGGGCAAGGAAATCAACGGTGCCAATATCAAGGAAGGCCTGCAGGCCATTCAGGATTTCGACACTGGCGGCATCGTCGGTATTCCGGTCTCCGTCAAGGGGAACTCTGTTCCGGTTGGCCGGGTGTACCGGGCTGACGTGAAGCAGCAGAAGATGGTTCCGGCTTCCGACTGGATTCGTTTGGACTAAGGAGTCGTTGATGACAAACGCAGATCCAATTCTGGATATTCAGAATATTGAAGTCGTCTACAACAATACGATTCAAGTTCTTCGCGGTTTGTCGCTATCCGTTCCGAGAGGGGCCATCGTCGCCCTTCTCGGTTCAAATGGCGCGGGAAAGTCGACCACGTTGAAGGCCATTTCGCGCCTTCTGGAAATGGAAAAGGGCGAATTGAAATCGGGCGATATCCTGTTCGATGGCCAGTCCGTGCGGGCGGATACCCCCCATGGTCTGGTCCGCCGCGGCCTGTTCCATGTGATGGAGGGGCGCCGGATTTTCGAGGACCTGACGGTCGAGGAAAACATGATTGCCGCCACCTATGCGGGGTCGAACGCGGAAGCGAGAAAACGGTTCGATCTGGTTTATGAGTATTTTCCCCGTCTTTTTGAACGCAGGAAGGGGCTGGCCGGATATCTGTCCGGTGGGGAACAGCAGATGCTGGCCATTGGCCGGGCGCTGATCGCCAACCCCAAGATCATTTTGCTGGATGAGCCGTCACTGGGCCTGTCGCCCCTGCTGACCGAGGAAATCTTCAGCATCATTGCCCGTATCAATAACGAGCAGAAAACATCCATGCTGATCGTCGAGCAAAACGCCGCCATGGCATTTGCCGTCGCCGATTATGGATACATCATGGAAACGGGCCGGATCATGCTGGATGGTCCGACCAGTGTTCTGACCGATGACCCGGATGTTCAGGAATTTTATCTGGGCATGAGCGGCGGAGACGATGCAGGACACAAGAGTTTCCGGGATATCAAACATTACAAGCGCCGCAAGCGCTGGCTTTCCTGATACAGAGTAGTTCAATTCCATGACCCAGAACACAGCATTGCCCGAACTGACCATTCCGCAGATGTTGCGCCGTCATGCGCAGAACAACGGACAGGGGATCGCCATCCGCCAGAAACGGTTTGGTATCTGGACCCCGATGACCTGGGAAGAATATTACCGGACCAGCTGCTATCTTGCCCTTGGTCTGGCGGATCTTGGCCTGTCAAAAGGGGGGCATCTTGGCATTCTGTCCGAGAACCGCACGGAATGGGTCCTTTCCCAGGTGGGGGCGAATATTCTGGGGGCGGTGTCGGTCGGGGTGTATCCGACCAGCCCGGCGGACGAGATCGCCTATGTTCTGGAACATGCGGATGTGGAATTTATCGTCTGTGAGGATCAGGAGCAGACAGACAAGGTGATTGAAAGCTGGGACCGGTTGCCAAAAATGCGCAAGGTTCTGGTTCTGGAAAAGAAGGGCTTTCGCAGTTATCCCGCTGACAAGGTGGTTCTGTTTGAGGATGTGATTGCCCGCGGCAAGGAATTGAGCGATAGCCGCCTTGCCGATCTGGAAGCGGCGCTGGACCAGCAGTCCCTCGAAGATGTGGGGCTGATGATCTATACCTCCGGCTCCACGGGGCGGCCCAAGGGGGCAATGATTTCCTATCGCAATATGCGGGCACAGGGCGAGGTGGTGATCCGCAGCCTGTCCGTCCGGCCCGACTATAAGTATCTGTCCTATCTGCCGCTGTGCCACGTGGCGGAACAATTGCTGACCATGTATGGCGCGATTTATACCGGATATCAGGTGAATTTCGGCGAATCCATCCGCACCGTTCAGGAAGATGTGCGCGAGGTGGCCCCTGATTTCTTCCTGGGTGTTCCGCGCATCTGGGAAAAACTGCAGTCCGCCGTACATATCAAGATGGTTGAGGCCGGATCGCTGCGCCTGAAACTCTATCAGGCGGCGCTGGCCCAGTGCGAGCCCTTTGCGACCAAGGCCCCAAGCGAGCGGACCCTGATTGAGAAGCTGAAATTCCAGATATGCTATTGGGCCTTTTTCCGGGCGTTGCAGAATTTCGTTGGCTTGCGGAAGGCCAAAATTGCCCTCAGTGGGGCTGCGGCCATTTCCCCGTCCGTCCTGACCTTCTTCCGCACCATTGGCCTGCCGGTGGTGGAGGCCTATGGCCAGACGGAATCGACCGGGATCGTCACCGTCCAGTCCCTTGACGACTTGCGCCCCGGCACCGTGGGGGCCGCCGTGTATGGGGTGGACCTGAAGGCCGACCCGGAGACGGGTGAATTGCTGGTCCGGTCCGATCTGGTGTTTCCCGGATATTACAAGAATGAGGAAGCCACGCGGAACACGGTTGTGGACGGCTGGCTGCATACGGGGGATGTGGTTCGGATCGAGGATGGACAGGTGCGGATCGTGGATCGCCTGAAGGATATCATGATCACGGCGGGCGGCAAGAACCTGAGCCCGACCGAGATCGAGAACACCATGAAGGACAGCCCCTATATCAAGGAATGCATCGTGATCGGTGAAAAGCGGAAGTTTGTGTCCGCCCTGATCCAGATTGACCTTGAGACGGTGGGGCAATGGGCGGAAGGCCAAAATATCACCTATACCAATTTCCGAAACCTGACCGAGAACCCCGATGTGCTTTCCCTGATCCAGAAGGAAGTCTCGGTTGGAAACAGCAAGATGGCGACGGTTGCCAATATCCGGAAATTCCATCTGCTGACCAAGGAGCTGGATCATGATGATGGTGAGGTTACCGCGACCATGAAGGTCAAGCGGCAAAGCATCACAGACAAATACATGGCGGAAATTGAAGCCATGTATGGCGCCTGAGGAGCGCCCGGGAGCGGCGGTGTCGGGGAGGGCACCGCCCTCCTGACCTTTTTGCCGGGCCAGTCGGGGGGATTGGTCCGGCCTTTTTTTGGGTCGATGCCAAGGACGGACAGGCGTTCCCACCCCCTTTTTTCATCCCTTTCCCGAACCGTGCCCTTCAGAAAGTGGCGGGCCGTATTGATTCACACCGCGTGGTGGAGTATGGGTTGTTCCGCCTTGACTGCCGGGGGCCGGAATTGATGACGCCGGACCAGCCCCGTTTCAGGCCGGGCCCATCATGATTCTGGACAACAGGAAATGTTTCGATGACCAAATTCGCCCTGACAGTGACCTGCCAATCCCGGCGGGGTATTGTTGCCGCAATCTCTACTTTTCTGGCAGAGCATGGATGTAATATTACCGACAGTGCGCAGTTCGATGATCAGGAAACCGGCCGTTTCCTGACCCGTATCAGCTTCCAGAGCGAAACGGGTGGAACGCTGGACAGCCTGTCGGCTGAATTTGAGGAAATCGGCCGGACCTTTGACATGACCTGGTCCTTCCATGACGAAAGCCAGAAAATGAAGGTCCTGATCATGGTGTCCCGCTTCGGGCATTGCCTGAACGATTTGCTGTATCGGTGGCGGATCGGGGCCCTGCCCATTGATATTGTCGGCGTGGTGTCAAACCATCTTGATTACCAGAAACTGGTCGTGAACCACGATATTCCGTTTCACTATGTCCCCGTGACAAAGGACACCAAGCCGGAAGCCGAAGCCCGGCAGTTGGCCATTATCGAGGAAACCGGGGCCGAACTGGTGGTACTGGCCCGCTATATGCAGGTTCTTTCCGATGAAATGTGCCGCCGCATGTCCGGTCGGATCATCAATATCCATCATTCCTTCCTGCCCAGCTTCAAGGGCGCCAACCCCTATAAACAGGCGTTCCAGCGGGGCGTGAAACTGATCGGGGCCACCTCGCATTATGTGACGGCGGATCTGGACGAGGGACCGATTATTGAACAGGACATTGTCCGCGTCACCCATGCCCAAAGCGCCGAAGATTATGTATCGCTTGGCCGCGATGTTGAAAGTCAGGTTCTGGCGCGGGCCATTCACGCCCATATTCACCGTCGGGTTTTCCTGAACGGCAACAAGACCGTGGTGTTCCCGGCAAGTCCGGGAAGTTATGCGTCTGAACGCATGGGATAAGGATCACCCATTTCAGGAAAAACGCTGAAGGCTCCGGTCTTCGGCGTTTTTTTATGCCTTTTTTCAGAGGGGAGCCCGATCGCACAATCTGGAATTTCATGATTATTCTATTTTCTAAATTGACAAAAGCGGAATGTATGACAGTATTGTTCGAAAAACGGTACTTGATACGTAAAGAAGAACAATAAGAAGCCGTGTTGTGCATATCGTTGTCCAAGAGTTCCCACCAGAAGGAACGGGACAGGGGCAGCGGATCAGAGGGAGGAAAAATATGAAATTTTCAGTAAAGACAGGACTGGTGGCTTTGGCGACGGTCATGACCATGACCGCCGCAGGTGTCAGTCACGCCGGCAAGACGTTGACCTGGACGGACGGCAGTCCCAACCGGGGCACGCGGGCGGAAGCCAGCATGTGGTTTGCGGATCAGCTTGAACAGCGAACCAATGGCGACTTGAAAATCGAATTTCACTGGGGCGGTGCCCTCCTCAAGGCGAAAGCGGCACCGAAGGGTATCGGCGCCGGTGCAGCCGATATGGGCCTTGTCCTTGGGGTGTATAACCCGAAATTCCACCATGGCCTGACGCTGGGCGACCTGCCGACCCAATATTCCGATCCGTGGGTCAGCACCCGCGCCATGTATGAACTGATCCAGACCAACAAGGATTTGCAGGACGAGTTCGACAAGCTGAACCTGCAGTTCATTGCCAATGTGACTGCCACAGAAATCCAGTTGATCTGTAAGGGCGATCCCGTTCGGACCCTGGAGGATATCAAGGGGAAGAAAGTGCGCGGTATCGGGGTTTATGGCAAGATCTTCAAGGATCTGGGCGCGACCCCTGTCAGCATGACCGTGTACAAGTCCTATCAGGGGCTGGATACGGGGCTGCTGGATTGCTCGCAGATCTATACCTATGCCATCCCGGCGTTCAAGCTTCAGGAAGTGGCCAGCGAGGTCACATTGCTGGACTGGGGTGCCTTGCTGGGCCTTGCCTATGTGATGAACAAGGACACTTATGAGGCCCTGCCGCAGGAACAGAAAGACATCATCAACCAGCTTGGGTCCGATTATGTGGATCACTTTGCGGAAAAGGCCCGGCAGGGCAACATGGATGCGCTGGCGGAACTGGAAAAGGCAGCCGATGGCAACAAGGTCAACATTCACACCCTGTCGCCTGCCGACAAGGAAAAGCTGCTGGAAGCCTCGGGCCCCTATCTGGCCGAGTGGCAGGCAGAGGCCGAGAAACTGGGCATGGACGGTGCTGCCATGCACAAGCAGTTCCTCGCCCTTCTCAAGAAGTATGAGGACGAACGGCTGAGTGCAGGCTATCCATGGACGCGTTAAGGTCTGCGGACGGCCCGGACAGCCCGGACAGTCAGGACATGACCGGCAGGCCCTTGTGGCTTGCCGGTCTGGAACGCGGATTGCTGACGATCTCGGTGATCTGCATTCTTGCCATGGGGGCGTTGATTACCCTGAACATCCTGACCCGGACGTTTTTCGGCTGGTCCTTTCCGGATTCGGTCATCATCGTTCGGGAATTGATGATGGGGGCGGTTGTCCTGCCACTGGCCTATGTGACGGCAGGCCGGGCCCACATCATGGTCGAGGTGTTTACATCGCGCATGTCTCCCGGCGCCCAGCTCTGGCTGAACATTCTCAGTTCGGCGGTTGGCAGCCTGACCCTGTTGCCCATTGTTTATGGGGGTTACCTTGACCTGACAGGTGTCTGGGAGGATGAGGCCTATTTCTTCGGCGATCTGGGATTACCGGAATGGCCCGGACGACTGGCCTTTTTCCTGGGCTATACCTTCTTTGTGGTCCGGCTGGTTGTGCTGACCCTGCAGGATGTCCGGGAACTCATGATTTTCAAAAACAAGAACAAGTAAAAGGAAAATCTGATCATGGATCCTGGTGTTATCGGTTTATCCGGTTTTGCTGTGGCGATGGTCCTGATTGCGCTGCGCGTGCCCATCGGGTTTGCGCTGGCGGGGCTTGCCATCATCTGTACCTATCTTTTTTTCGGGTTCCGCGGCGGAGAGGAATTCCAGGCCGTTCGGGCGGTCTATCCGACCATGGCCCTGATTTCCTCGAACGTGTTCGAGTTCCTGCATTCCTATCCGTTAAGCATGGTACCGCTGTTCATCGCGCTCGGGCATGTGGCGTTTCACGCCGGCATCACCACCGAGATTTACTTTGCGGTGCGGGTCTGGTTGTCCCGTATTCCGGGTGGGTTGGCCATGGCCTCTGTTGTGGGGTGCGGCGGCTTTTCCGCCATTACCGGGTCCAGCGTTGCCTGTGCCTCGGCCATGGGGCGGATCTGCATTCCTGAGATGACACGCTTTAAATACAGTCCGTCCCTTGCGACCTCCACGGTGGCTGTGGGCGGCACTTTGGGGGCACTGATCCCGCCAAGCGTGTTGTTCATCATGTATGGCCTGTTTACCGAACAGTCTGTGAACAAGCTGTTTCTGGCCGGGGTTATTCCGGGTCTTCTGTCGCTTCTCGGGTTTATGACGGTCATCTATATCTGGGCGCGTCTGCGGCCAGAGGCGGGGCCTGTTCCCGATGAGACCTATACGGTGAAGGAACGCTGGATCGCGACGGCGCGGGCGTGGCCTGCCCTGTTGCTGTTTGTGGTGATCATTGGCGGTATTTATGGCGGTATCTTCACAGCGACCGAGGCGGCCGCCGTGTGTCTGTCCGTTGCCATTGGCTATGGGGTTCTCGCCAGAAAGCTGGACTGGGACAAATTCCTTCAGGCCATGAAGGACACCGCCGTTCAAAGCGCGTCCATCTTCTTTATTGCTGTCTGTGCCAAGATGTTTGTGGCCTTCGTGTCCCTGACAGGCCTGACGCAGGATGTATTGGGCCTGACGGAATATTACCAGATGCCCAATTGGGCCATTCTGGTGGTGATTGTCCTGCTCTATTTGCTGATGGGGATGTTTCTGGACCCGCTCGGGATCATGCTGCTGACATTGCCGTTTGTCATTCCGCTGGTGGAAGGCATGGGGCTGGACCTGATCTGGTTTGGTGTTGTGGTCGTAAAACTGCTGGAAATCGGCCTGATCACCCCGCCTGTGGGCCTGAACGTCTTTATCATCAGCAGTGTCGTGGAAAAAACCGTCCCGGTTCACACCATTTTCCGGGGGGTTATCAATTTTCTGGCAATGGACCTGTTTGTCTTTGCCCTGATTGTCATTTTCCCGGTGCTGTCGCTTTTCCTGCCCAACTCGCAGTTCTAGTTGGGGAGGAGGGGTCCCAGCCGCGATTTGAGGGGGGCGGCTGGGACCTTTTTTTATTCGGCTTTCAGGGTTACGCCCGTATCGGCAAGGGCCTTGATCCGGGCATCGTCATAGCCGATTTCCCGCAAAATTTCCGCACTATGCTCTGAAAGACGGGGGGCCGGCCGTGACGGCGATGGCTGGGTTTCCGACCATGTGGCCGGATAGGCCATATCCCGCAGCCGCCCTTCTGACGGGTGATCAATCACAGAGAAAAAGCCCGTGGCTTGCAGATGCGGATCTTCCAGCAGGTCATCCGGGCTTTGCAGGCGCATGGCAGGGATATCCGCTTCGTCAAACAGGGCGATCCATTCATCCGTGGTGCGGGTTTTCATGATGTTCGACAGATCGGCATAGATGGACGCGATGTTTTCTGTCCGCGTGGTCATGTTGAGGAACCGCGGATCAGAGGTCATGGTCTCTTCCTGCCCCAGTGCCTTGAAAAAGGCCTGCCAGTGCTTGTCCGTATAGACCATGGCGCAGACATACCCGTCCTTGGAGCGGAAAGGACGTCTGTGGGGGTTCAGCATGCGCGCATATCCAAGCGGCCCTTCGCTGGGTTCGAAGGTAGCCCCTGCCATATGATCGGCCAAAACGAAGCTGGCCATCATCTCGAACATGGGCATGTCCAGTTTCTGGCCCTTGCCGGTTCGGGACTGATGGAACAGCGCCCCCAGAATTTGCCCCACGGCCCACAGGCCAACGCCGCGGTCGACAATGGCGGTGGGCGTATAGGCCGGGTCACTGCCGTCGGCCATATGGGACAGCCATGGAATGGAGACCGCCCCCTGTATCAGGTCGTCGAAGGCGGGCTTTTTCTCGTAAGGGCCGCCCTGACCATAGCCATACAGCCCCGCATAGATAATGCGGGGGTTCAGTTCGGAGATCATTTCGTAGGACAGGCCAAGGCGCTCCATAACCTGCGGGCGGCGGTTATAGACGAAGATATCCGCGTCCTTCAGCAGATCGAGAAGGGTGGCCAGTCCCTCGGGCTTTTTAAGGTCAAGCTGAATGCTGCGCTTGCTGCGGTTGCAGTTCAGGAAAATGGCCCCCATACCGGGGTTGCGAAAGGGACCGATCCCGCGAACCGGGTCTCCGCCGGGGGCTTCGACCTTGATAACGTCGGCGCCCATATCCCCCAAAATCTGGGTGGTATAGGGCCCCATCAGCATGTTGGAAAGGTCGATGACCTTCACATTTTCCAGTGGTCTGTTCATTCAGGTTGTTCCTTTTTTTCTTGTTCTTGGAATGACAGGGGCGACCCGGAGGCCGCCCACCGGGTCAATAGGATTTGGGCAAATCCAGCGCATGTTCCGCCAGATAGCTGAGGATAAGTTGCGGGCTGATGGGGGCCAGACGGTGGATCAGGCTTTCTCGCAGGTATCGTTCCACATGGAATTCCTTGGCATATCCCATGCCGCCATGGGTCATGACCGCATTGGTACAGGCCTTGAAGGTGGCTTCGGCGGCCAGATACTTGGCTGCGTTTGCCTGAAGACCGCACTCCTGCCCGGAATCATACAGGCGCGCCGCCTGAAAGGCCATCAGGTTGGCCGCTTCCAGTTCGGCCCAGGATTCGGCCAGTGGATGCTGGATCGCCTGATTCATGCCGATCTGGCGGCCAAACACGACCCGGTCGCGGGCATAATCCGCGCCTTTTTTCAGGGCACAGCGCCCCAACCCGACCATGGACGCCGCAATCAGGATCCGTTCCGCGTTCAGGCCGTGCAGAAGATAGCGAAAGCCCTTGCCTTCTTCGCCGATCAGGTGCTCTTTGGGGATCGGCAGGTCCTCAATGAACAGCTGGTTTGAATCCACGCATTTCCGGCCCATCTTCTCGATCGGCCGAATATCCACATAATCCCGGTTCAGGTCTGTATAGAACAGGGAAAGCCCGTCGATGGGTCGTTCGGTATCATTTTGGGTGCGGGCGATCAGCAGCATCTTGTTGGATCTGAGCGCGGTTGAGGTCCAGACCTTTTCGCCGTTGGCAATATAGTGGCTGCCATCCCAGACGGCGCGGGTTTTCAGGCGGGTCGTATCAAGGCCGGTATTGGGTTCGGTAACCGCGAAACAGGCCACATCCTCGCGCCGGATGACCCGCGGAAGCCATTCTTTCTTCTGTTCGTCCGTGCCGAAAACCACCACCGGGTTCAGCCCGAAAATGCCGATGATCAGGGCGGCGAAGCCTGCGTTTCCTGCGCCGGATTCGGTAATGGCCTGCGCCATCACGGCGGCGTCGGCAATGCCAAGGCCGCTGCCCCCATATTCCTCGGGCATGGCGATGCCCATGAAGCCCTCGCTGACAATTGCCTGACAGAATTCTTCGGGGAACTGCCCGTCGGTGTCCCGATCAAGCCAGTATTGGTCGTCAAACCGGGAACAAAGCCTCAGGACGCTGTCCCGGATCTGCTGTTGTTCTTCCGTAAGATGCATGTTCATTCTGGTGTCCTCCCACCTTTTTGTCTGTTTTTTTTATGGTTCGACTGAAGGACACCCGGAGCCGGTCAGCGACCGGACAGAAACATGATACTCAGGTTAGGGCCGGTTCCCCGGCTTTTGGGGGGCAGGCAACCCGCCTGCCAGAAGGGTGCATTCAGTCGCGGCTTTTACCAGGTACTTTTCATGTATTTTCACATTGGCAATGAACCGTTCCGTTGGCCCGGCCACCGCAAGGGCGCCGATAACCGTTCCGTCTGACGACAGGATCGGGGCCGCGATGCCACTGGCGCCGATGAACAGTTCATCCTGTGTATGCGCGATCCCTTCATCGCGAATGCGCTTCAATTCCTGCTCAAGCGCGGCCCTGTCCGTCAGGGTATTGTCCGTGTGTTGCCGAAGCAGGGTCTTTTCAAGATAGGCTTGCCTCTGGTCTGCCGGGAAATGGGCCAGCAGAACCTTGCCAAGGGCCGTGCAGTAAAGTTCGCGGCGTTCGCCAACCGTCACGGCATAGCGGATCGGGTTGCTGCTTTCCACCTTGGCCACATAGTTGACCAGATCCCCTTCCTGATCGAGCACGGCAAACACGGCGGTTTCCCCCGTTTGCTCCACCAGTTCCTCCATCACCGGCTTTAACAGGGTGACAAGTTCCCGCCCGGAAACGGTTTTCATGGCAAGGGCGATGAAGCGCGGACCAACAAAATACCGCCCCGCTTCGTTGCGGATCAGGCAGCGTTCGGCGACAAGCCCGGCCAGCAGGCCCACAAGACTGGTCTTGGGGGCACCGGTGGTCGATGCCAGTTCGGACAGGGTCGCCCCGGCCCGGGAGCTGGACAGCACCTCAAGGATCGAAAAGATTCGGCCAACGGATTGTGGTCCGCTTCTTGCCGTCTGACCCTTGTCGGTTTCTTTGTCGCTACGCATTGTGTTGTTCATTCCCATTTTCCCGCCTGCCATTAATCGTCAATTCCGCTTTGCTGACAGCGTCGGCATCCCTTTTCTGCCGGTTCTGTCCTCCCCTTGAAGCGGAGCGCCTGTACTTTGATTCCAGTGGGGGCGCCTGTCAATGAGGCGTCCCCATCAAATCCGGAAAAGCGGGCGTGACGGCAGGGTCTGCCCGTATCCGCCTATACGCCGATGGTGTATCCACCGTTCACGGACAGATGCTGACCGGTGATGTAGCTGGCCGCGTTGGACAGCAGGAAGCAAACCGGCTGAGAGACCTCTTCCGGGGTGGCAAAGCGTTTCATGGGCACCTGCGCCATGACGCCATCGCGGAACTTGTCAGAGCGGATGGTTTCCGTCATTTCCGTTTCCACCACGCCGAAGCAGACGGTGTTCACGCGGATCTGTTTGGCGGACCATTCACGGGCGGCGCTCATGGTCAGGCCCATGACGCCGGACTTGGCCGCGCCATAGTTGATCTGGCCAATGGTGCCGCGACGACCGGCATCGGATGAAATATTGACGATGGAGGCGGGGGATGTGTCGCCATCCTCGGCCCGCTCGTTCATGTGCCGGCCAACAGCCTGCAGGCAATAGAACACACCGGACAGGTTGACGTCGATCACCTGCTGCCATGTTTCGATCGGCATCTTGACGGCCATGGCGGCGCGCACGATACCGGCATTATTGACCAGACCGTGTACGGCGCCATTGTTGCGAACCGTCTCGTCAACCATACGCTGGACAAATCCCGGATCAGCAACGGACCCCACATGGACTTCCGTCTTGTCGGCGCCCAGACTTTCTGAAAGACGGGCCAGCTTGTCTTCCTGCAGGTCGACAAGAATGGCCTTGCCGCCCAGATCCACGACCAGACGGGAAACGGCTTCGCCAATCCCCTGACCGGCACCGGTTACAATAATATTCTGACCCTCAAGGCTCATTGGGTTAATCATGGCTTCTCCTTTTGTTGCTTGCCTGCCTGACTTGGAGGGACAGACAGGGCGTCCACTTTTTAATGTTCGAAAAACCGAATGGTGTACGTAAATAAATACAATCCTTGGGGAGGGCGGTCAACAGGTTTCTCAGGGGTCTGTGAGGTGATTTTCCCGCCGGGTGCCCCTTAAGGGGTGGGGACAATCCGGCCATCGACCAGATGGATATTGCGGTCGGCATGGGCGGCAAGGGCCGGGTCGTGGGTGACCATGATAACACTGGTATTACCGGCATCCACCAGACTTCGCAGAATATCCTGAACAACCTCGCTGTTCTTGGTGTCCAGATTGCCGGTGGGCTCGTCTGCCAGAATGACTTCCGGCTCGTTGGCAAGGGCGCGGGCGACGGCGACGCGCTGGCGCTGTCCGCCAGACAGTTGCGACGGATATTTGTCCAGATGATCGGCAAGCCCGATGCTGCCAAGCAGGCTTTCCGCCCTCTCTGTTCGTTGACGGAGGGAGAGGACCCCCAGCTTGTGCATGGGAACCATGACATTTTCCCGGACCGTGAATTCGGCCAGCAGAAAATGGAACTGGAAGACAAATCCCAGTTTTCGAAGTCTGAGGTCGCACAGGGCCACATCGGACAAGGGGCCGGTGGGCTGTCCGTTGACCAGAACCTCCCCCTTGGTGGGGCGGTCCAGCAGGCCGAGAAGATACAGCAGGGAGGATTTCCCGGAACCGGACGGACCGGTGACCGAGACGAACTCTCCCGCCTGGACGGTCAGGGAGATGTCTTTGACAAGGGTGACCGGCACCTCAAGGGGAAGAATGCGGGTGACCTCCCGTGTTTCAATTAGCGGCGGGCGAGAGGCGGTCATCCGGCCCCTCCGCGAATGATATCGACAGGTTTGAGGGCGGCTGCGCGGCGGGCGGGCATCCATGCGGCGAAGGCCGCGGCCAGCAGGCAGGCCGCGCCGCCGGTCAGGTAATGGATCGGGTCATACACGATGAACAGATACTGGGTGGCGATGATGGCTTCCATGTCGATGCGGATGGCGCCCAGCCCGCGGGACATGGCATAGCCAAGCCCCCAGCCAAGTATCATGCCCACAAGGCCGATGATCATGCCCTGTATCAGGAAAACCCGCTGGATATCAGCCGGGGTGAAGCCCATGGATTTCAGAATGGCGATATCGCGGACCTTTTCATTGATCAGGGTCGAGATAATATTGAAGATGCCGAAACAGGCGACCAGAAGAATGGCACTGCTGGTGGCGTAGCGGACAATATCCTGCACGATAAAGACCGAGATGATCCCCTCGTTCGCCTCCTGCCAGGAAACGGTCTTGTAGCCAAAGCGGTTTTCCAGTTGCCGGGCGATCTCGACGGCATTGTCGGGGATGTCCAGCGAGAAGCGGATGGCGTTGATCACATTCGGCCGGTTTTGCAGGATCTGGGCGTCTTTCAGCAGGGCATAGGAAACGGTCTTGTCCAGATCGACGATGCCGGTGTGGAAAATGCCCACGACCTTCAGGACCTTGACGGTGCCAGAGACAGAAATGGCCGTCACCCGGTCGCCAAGATCGGCGTTCAGTTCGTCCGCCAGTTCGCTGCCCAGAATGACACTTCCCGAATAGGCCTGCAGGTCGTCCAGCGTGCCCTTCACCATATCCCGCGCCAGTTTTGTGACCTGCTTTTCCCGTTCGGGATCAATGCCGACAAGGGTTGCCGCCAGATCCTTGAGGCCATACCGGAAGACAACCTGCCCCTCCAGTGTGGGGGCTGTCTTCAGTCCCGGCATCCGCGAGGTGGTCCGCACGATCCTGTCGGCGTTCTTGATGCCGCGGATTTCCTCTTTCGGTTTGATGCTGGACAGGGAAATGGCCCCCTCTGCCCGGTTATACAGATGGTCCAGTGGCTGGACCGGGCGGGCGCGATATTCGTCCTTCATCTCGATATGGGGGGAAACATCAATGATTTTCTGGATGAAGTAGCCTTGAAACCCTTCCATCATGGCGGTCATGGCAATGTAAAACGCGACCCCGAGCGCCACCCCCAGCGTGGCAGTGATCGTGGGTTTCAGGCGGCCTGTCAGATGGGTGAGCGCGATATTCAGGGACAGGTTGCCGGTTCGCATTATCGCTGCCTCCGGATTTCCTGACCGTCTTCAAGGGCACCAAACGGCGGCAGCAGAACCGGGTCGCCCTCTGACAGGCCGCTGCTGATTTCCACAAATTGTTCACCCCGGATACCGGTGGTGACCGGGGCTTTTCGGGCCCGCGTCTTTTCATCCTGCTGTCCGACCGTCCAGACGGCCCCGCCTTCCAGCAACGCGTCGACCGGGATCAACAGGGCCTGTCCGTTTTCGCGGACGATGGTGTTGGTTTCCACTGTCATGCCGATCATGAGCGGGATGGTGTCTGGCAAGGACACATACATGCGGTAGCTTTTGGTTAGCGGGTCGCCCTTGGGACTGATCCAGCGAACGGACCCTTTCATGACCTTGCCGGGGAAGGCATCGGCAGTGATCAGGACCGTCTGGCCGGGAGTGATCTTCGGGATATCCTCTTCGTCCACCTCGGCCTCAAGGCGGAGGGAGCCGGGCAGGCCCACCCAGAACAGGGCGGTGCCGGCCTGTTTTACTTCGCCCAGTTCCACATCCCGCCACAGGACGGTGCCATCCATGGGCGCGGTCAGGGCAAGCTGGCGGATTTTTTCCCGGTACAGGCTGACGCGGGCCTTGGCGCGGGCCAGATCGGTTTCGCGGATGTCGTGCTGCTCCTCTGATTCAAAGCCTTTCTTCAGCAGGGTTTCCAGCCGCTGCAGGGTTTTTTCGTAAAACTCCACCAAGGCCTCAGCCTCGGCCAGTTGGGCCCGCAGGTCCGCATCATCAATACGGGCAAGAACCTGCCCCTTGCGGACGGTCTCGCCTTCCTGAACGTTGATTTCCACAATACGTCCGGTGGTGATGGGGGCAATCTTGGCCCATTCCACCGGCTCGACAACAGCGGTGGCATAAACAGCCTCGACGGCGGGGCCAAGATGGGCCGGGGCCGTTCGATAGGCCGGGGGCAGGGCATTCCACCACAGCAGACCGCCGCCCGTTGCCAGCGCCGCCACGATCAGAAGGGATGTCAAAAAGGTTTTCTTGCCTGCCACGTTCCCCTTGCCCTTTCAAACCTCGCCAGAAACAACCCTAAACCATAAAAGATTGATATAGAAAATTTTAATGCAAGGGGCGCGGCGGGCGGAAAGGATCAGCGGGGTCCTGTTTTCTCGTTGATCAGGGCGTCTGCCAGCAGCGGGGCAAGGGGCAGGGCGTTGCTGGGGGCGGGAACACTGTCGGTGGAGCGAAGGCGGGCGATGCCGTCCTTTTGCAATTTGTCCCGAACCGCACTGTCTCCCAGATCGTGAACGACGATCACCTCCACCTTTCTGGCACCCGCCTTCAGGACGGCATTGGCGCACCGGGAAAGGGTTCCGCCACTGGACAGGATATCATCGATCAGGATGGCGTGGACGTTGTGCAGTGGCGGTGTTTCGGGCAGGGAAACGGCCACATCCCGATCATTGAACCGTTGCTTGGTGGCAACCGTAAAGGGAAGGCCCGCCCGGTCGGCGATGGCCCGGACCCATTGTTCGGATTCGCTGTCCGGTCCGACCAGTATTCGCGGCCCGGATGCCGGTTCCGCTGCCAGCAGGTCGGCGATCAGCGGCGCGGCGCCAAGGGCGTCGGTCTCGCAGTCAGGAAAGATTTCCCGCAGCGAATGGATGCGGTGCAGGTGGGGGTCGACCGTGACAATGCGGTCAAAAAAGCCGGACAGAATGCCCGCCATCAGGCGCTGGCTAACGGCGTCACCAGCCTCGAAGGCGGTATCCTGCCGCATATAGCAGAGATAGGGCGCGACCAGCACAATCCGGTCCGCGCCATTTTCCTTCAGGGCCCCGGCGGCGAACAGGGTCTGGATCAGCTTTTCGTTGGGACGATCCAGTGACACGAACAACAGCGCCGTGCCTGTGACCGGGTGGATCCGCACCCGGCTTTCCCCGTCCGGGAAGGTATGGATATGGATGGGATGGCAGGGCACGTCCAGATGCGCAGCCAGTTGCCGGGCGGGGGCCTCGCTTGCAGGGTGGAAATGCAGGCTGACCGGGGTCACGGGTGACCCCCGATGGTATAGCCGGACGCCTCGGTGGCAAAGTCGGCGGCAAAATGATGGTCGGACTGGAAGCAGGCATGAATCCGGTACAGCGGATCGCCCTTGCGGACTGTGTCGCCCACTTTTTTGAATAACCGGATACCGGCACCCGTATCCATGGGGGCCCCGGCATAGCGGGCAATCCGGGCAAGGCGGAAACAGTCAATGGCGGAAATCACCCCGTTGGCGGGCGCTGTAATTTCCGAGGTCAGGGGCCCAAGCTCCTGTTGGCTGGTATTCCGGCCCTGCGCATCAATGATTTTGTTCATGGTTTCAAGGGCGGCGCCACTGTCCAGAAGGTGCCGGGCGCGGGCATATCCGGTGCCGCCGTGAAGGGCCGGGTCATTTTCCAGAATGGTGCCGGCCATGCGCAGGGATTTTTCCCGAAGGTCCGCCGGGGCACCGGACGCACCTTCCAGAACGGCCATGACGTCCAGTGCCTCCAGAACCGGGCCGATGCCGTTGCCGATCGGCTGGGTGCCATCGGTGACGGTGACACTGACATCCAGTCCGATTTTTCCGCCCACATATTCAAACAGTTTGCGAAGCCGCATGGCATCGGTGGGGGTGCGAATTTTGGCCGATGATCCGATGGGAATATCGATCAGCAGATGGGTGGACCCTGCCGCCGCTTTCTTTGACATGATCGAGGCAACCATCTGTTCGCGGGTGTCGATCATCAGCGGGCGTTCCACGGATATCAGGATGTCATCCGCCGGGGACAGGTTCACATGCCCGCCCCAGACAATGCAGCCGTTGCAATCCTCGACCACCTTCTGCATCTGCCGGGTGGACAGGTCCACCTTGGCCAGAACCTCCATGGTGTCGGCGGTTCCGGCGGGGGATGTGATGGCCCGGGACGAGGTCTTGGGGATGGTCAGGCCGTGAGCGGCCACAATCGGCACCACAATCATGGAGGTCCGGTTTCCCGGAATGCCGCCAATACAGTGCTTGTCAACGACGATCGGGGCCTTCCAGGACAGACGGTTCCCGACCTTGGCCATGGCCTGTGTCAGGGACAGCATTTCGTCCGTGGTCATGAAGCCGGCGCAGGACACCAGAAAGGCGGCGATTTCCATTTCCGAATATCGGAAGGCGGCAATATCGCTGATCACCTGCTCGATCTGGCCGGGATCAAGGGTATGGCCGTGGATCTTGCTGCGGACATGGTCAAGGCTTTGCGGCGGGACGGCCGGACGGATGGAGACAGATGCCCCCGCTGCCAGCCCCAGACGGTGAAAGGCCTGTTCCGACAGGCCCAGTTCATTGGGGCCGACGATGGCCGGATCATCAACGATCAGCAATTTGGCCTGCAGGCAGTTACAGCCGTTGTTCAGTACCTCCACCTTCTTGAAGGCCTGATATTCCTCGGGTCTGTAGAGATCGCAGTTTCGGGCCAGAAAGGCCACATTGTCCCGATAGGTATCGATCTCGATTTTCTTGAGCGTCAGCATGAGCTTTCTCCTCACCAGCGGGGAGGCGAGACGGAAACCTCATGGTAAACGACAGTCATGCCGTTTGGCAAATGGCCTTTTTGGGAAGGGCGGGGGTCAGGAGGGCGCAGGCTTCAGCGCCTTGCCAAGATAATCCAGAAGATGGCGAATTTTCGGGGACAGGTGGCGGTTATGGGGGTAAAGCGCCCAGATCCCCTCGTTGACCGGCTGGTAGTGATCCAGAAGGGCGATCAGGCGCCCGGCATCCAGCGCGGACTGGACGTAATAATCGGGGAGCTGGATAATGCCGATTCCTTTCAGCGCAGCATCCACAAGCGCCCGGCCGCTGCTGCTGCGAAGGGTGCCGGTGATGCGCACCGTGCGGGCCTTGCCGTTTTCCTGAAACCGCCAATAATCCTGATTGCCCCGCAGGCAGTTATGGTGATCCAGCTCGGTCAGGGAATGGGGGGTGCCGCAGCGCGACAGATAGGCGGGAGAGGCGCAGACATACTGTATCCGGGTTGACAGGCGCTTGGCCATCAGGCGCGATTGCTCCAGCGTACCAAGACGAATGGCAAGATCGAACCCTTCGGCCACGATATCGACAACCCGGTTGGACAGATGCAGGTCCAGTGTCACGTCGGGATAGTGTAGCAGAAAATTGTTCAGAAGCGGGGCAAGGGTGCGTTCGCCATAGGTAATTGGCGCGGTCAGCTTGATGGTGCCCTTGGGGGTTTGCTGCAGGTCCGTGATCAGGCGCTCCGCCTCTTCCAGACTGTCCAGAACCTGCCTGCAATGCTGATAATAGAGCTGCCCGGCCTCGGTGGCGGTGACGCGCCGGGTGGTGCGGTGAAACAATCGGGTGGAAAGCCGGGCCTCAAGCGCGCTGACCTGTCGGCTGACCTGCGCGGTGGAAATGCCAAGCCGCTTGGCCGCTGCGGTAAAGCTTTGCAATTCCGCCACGGCCACAAATTCAACAACGCCTTCCCACTGCATGATTGTGTTCTACCTCTATGATTATCCGGGGTTTGGTCAGGATATTGTTACTGTCCTGCAAAAGTAAATTTCAAAAATGGGTGATTATCCTAATTTTCGATATCAATAAACTGGGGAAGCTCTCATTCGGTCCCGAACAGAGAAACAGATATTCTAGCAATTGGAACGCAGAGGAAGACACAGATGATCAAGTCGAAAGCCGCCATCGCGTGGGGCCCGAACCAGCCCCTGTCTATTGAAGAGGTTGATGTCATGCCGCCGCAAAAGGGCGAGGTTCTGGTCAGGATCGTTGCGACAGGGGTCTGTCACACGGACGCCTTCACCCTGTCCGGTGCGGATCCCGAGGGGATTTTCCCGGCCATTCTGGGGCATGAAGGCGGCGGCATCGTCGAGGCCGTCGGCGAAGGGGTCACCAGTGTCGAGGTCGGGGATCACGTGATCCCGCTGTACACCCCGGAATGCGGAGAGTGCAAGTTCTGCCTGTCAGGCAAGACAAACCTGTGTCAGAAAATTCGCGAAACCCAGGGTAAGGGCCTGATGCCGGATGGAACCACCCGTTTTTACAAGGATGGCAAGCCGATCTATCATTATATGGGTTGCTCGACCTTCTCTGAATATACGGTGCTGCCGGAAATCTCGCTGGCCAAGGTGAACAAGGAAGCCCCGCTGGAAGAGGTTTGCCTGCTGGGTTGCGGTGTAACTACCGGCATGGGCGCGGTCCTGAACACAGCCAAGGTGGAAGAAGGGGCCAGCGTGGCCATTTTCGGTCTTGGCGGGATCGGCCTGTCGGCGGTGATCGGCGCGACCATGGCCAAGGCGGGTCGGATTATCGCCATCGATATCAATGACAGCAAGTTTGATCTGGCGAAGAAACTGGGCGCCACCGACTGCATCAATCCAAAAGAATATGACAAGCCCATACAGGACGTGATTGTGGAACTGACAGACGGCGGTGTCGATTATTCCTTCGAATGTATCGGCAATGTGAATGTCATGCGGTCGGCGCTGGAATGCTGTCACAAGGGATGGGGCGAATCCGTGATCATCGGCGTTGCCGGTGCCGGTGAGGAAATTTCCACCCGTCCGTTCCAGTTGGTAACCGGCCGGGTCTGGAGAGGGACCGCCTTTGGCGGCGTCAAGGGGCGCAGTGAACTTCCGGGCATCGTCGAACAGTATCTGAACGGCGATTTCAAGCTGGACGATTTCATTACCCACACCATGGGTCTGGAGCAGATCAACGAAGCCTTTGACCTGATGCATGAAGGAAAAAGCATCCGGTCTGTCATTCATTACGACAAGTAAGACAGTTCTTCCTGTCTCCGCCCCCCTCGGTATTGTGGGGGCGGGTCTGATGAGCAGGGCCGTAAAGAGGAATGAGATGACCATCGAGCATTTGAGTTCAAATAAAAGTTTCGGGGGCTGGCACAAGCGTTACAGCCACCCGTCGGAAGTGCTGAATTGCAATATGCAGTTCGCCATTTATCTGCCGCCGCAGGCATCCGAGGGACAGGCCGTCCCGGTTGTCTACTGGCTGTCCGGGCTGACCTGTACGGATGAAAATTTCATGCAAAAGGCAGGCGCCCACCGGATTGCTGCGGAACTCGGGATTGCCATCGTGGCGCCGGATACCAGCCCTCGCGGCGATCAGGTTGCCAATGATGACGGCTATGATCTGGGGCAGGGGGCGGGCTTCTATGTCAATGCCACCGAAGCACCGTGGAATCGCCATTACAGAATGTATGATTATGTTCTGACGGAATTGCCCGCCCTGATAGAAAATCTGTTCCCGGTTTCAAACAAGCGATCCCTTGCCGGTCATTCCATGGGTGGGCACGGGGCGCTGGTTCTGGCGCTTCGGAACCCGGACCGATATCAGTCCGTTTCCGCCTTCAGCCCGATCAGTCGCCCGACCGATTGCCCGTGGGGGGAAAAGGCCTTTTCCGCCTATCTGGGAGACGATCGAAGCCATTGGGAGGCCTATGATGCCAGCCTGTTGATGAGCGGCGCGACTGCGTTCGTGCCGGCATTGGTGGATCAGGGCAGTGCAGATGATTTTCTGGCAGAACAATTGAAGCCGGAAGCCCTTGTCAGCGCCGCGAAGGAAAGCGGTTATCCACTGCATCTCAATATGCGGGACGGATACGACCATAGCTATTATTTCATCGCTTCTTTTATCGAGGATCACTTGCGGTTCCATGCCGCTCATCTGGTATGACTTTATTGATATAGCCCGTCGCTACCGGTTTACACTTGTTTAAGAGGCTAGTGGTATAAGGGGAATGCACCAACCGGCGGAGAGGCGTGGTTTTTCCCTCTGTCCACCGGGATTCCAACGTCCTGAATGACCCCTTGCAGGAGTATCAATATATATGGCAACGATGGTCAAAGCCCCTTTGACAGGGGTGGAAAGAACCTTTGATCCGAATGAGCTGATTGTGTCCAAGACGGACCTCACAGGTAAAATCGTCTACGGAAACAGGCTGTTCTTCCAGTTGGCAGGATATACGGAACAGGAATGTTTGGGGAAACAGCATAATGTGGTTCGGCACCCGGATATGCCGCGGGCGGTTTTTGACCTTCTTTGGGAAACCATCAAGGCGGGGCGGGAAATCTTCGCCTATGTTGTCAATCGCAGCTCAAACGGTGATCATTACTGGGTCTTTGCCCATATTACCCCCAGCCTGTCATCCGATGGGGCGATCAACGGTTATCATTCCAACCGGCGGACCGTGAACCGGTCTGTTCTGGAACAGCATATTATCCCGCTGTATCGAAAGTTGCGGGAAATCGAGGCCTCAGCCGACAGCCCGAAGGCGGGTCTGGCCAATTCAAGAAAGTTCCTCACCGATCTGCTGGCGGAAAAAGGCCAGTCGTTCAATCAGTTCATGTTTTCACTGGAGCAGGCATGATGGCTTTTTTATCTTTTGGAAATCGCCGTCAGGCGGATGCAGAGGAACGATCGACCGCCGAGCAGGCTGCAGAACTGGAAGCTGCCCGTCTGAATGACGCGGAAATTGCCAAGGCCCTGACTGTCGTCGGCAAGCTCATCAATGGTGATTTTAGCGAGCGGATCACGAATATTACCGTGCCCGGCGCGCTTGGGGACCTGTTGCACGGGATCAACGATCTGGCAGACCGCTGCGATGCCTATATCCGGGAATCGTCAGCCTGTCTGGAACATGTCAGCGAGAATAAATACTATCGCAAGATTGTCGAAACCAGCATGGTGGGTGATTACCTGATGGCCGCGCGGAAGGTTAACGCGGCGCTGGAAACCATGCAGGCAAAGGTCAGCGATTTCTCGGCCGTGACTGCCGCCTTCGAACAGGAAATCGGAAGCGTTGTCGAGACGGTGAGCAATTCGGCAAATCATCTGGAGGAATCCTCCGGCAACATGCAGAAGATTGCCGATAACACCACATCGGAAGCCACCGCCGTGACCGCCGCTGCCGAGGAAGCCTCGCTCAGCGTACAGACGGTGGCCGCCGCCGGTGAGGAACTGACCGCGTCTATCAATGAAATCAGCCAGCAGGTCATTCATGCGTCCGAACTGGCCAACGAGACAACCCATGTTTCCGAGGCTCTGGGAGGCCGGATCGGGGATCTTGAAAAGGCCTCCGAGGAGATTTTCTCGGCGGTGGAACTGATCAACAGTATTTCCGAACAGACCCGCCTGTTGGCCCTGAACGCCACCATCGAGGCTGCCCGGGCCGGTGAAGCCGGCAAGGGGTTTGCAGTTGTGGCAAGCGAGGTCAAAAGCCTTGCCGGGCAGGTGGCGAAAGCAACCGATCAGGTGACACTGGTTGTACAGTCAATCCAGACGTCCGTATCGCACACGGCGGATGATATTCGGGATATTTCCGATAAATCCACCAAAACCATGCACGCCTTCAATTCCATTTCTGCCGCAGTCGAGGAACAGACCGCTGCCACCAATGAAATTTCGCAAAGCATCCTTCGCGCCAGCGACGGCGCCAACGAGGTGACACAGAGAATTTCGCTGGTCTCGCAGGCGTCGCAGGAAACCGGGGCCACGGCGTCCGAACTGAATATGGCGGCCAGCGATTTGTTTGGGCAATCCATCAGCCTGAAGCAGGCGGTTCAGCAGTTCCTTGAAAAGGCAAGAAACGTCATCTAGGATTTCAGTCCAGAGGATATCGGTTTCTTGACCCGGGAGACAGGGATGGACACGCAACTTCCGATCTGGCAACGGCTTGGGCTGACGATTGTTGCCATACTGGTTTTCAGCTATGTGGCGGGGCTGATCTGGGCGCAAGTGACCGGCTTTGCCCTGCCTGCCTATGCGGCGGGTGTGGTGGGCGGCCTGACGGCCCTGCCGGTCTGGGAACTTCTGAAACGTTTCAAGGCGAAATAGGGCCCCGTGTTGTGCCGGATCATGGCGTCCGGCCAAACCACAGTTGACGCAGGTCAATCCGGCATTTTGCAAATCCCATAAGCTCATCATCTTATTTCTTCTTCCCTCTAAAATGGCGGAGGACCGGATGATTGAAAAAATTCTTATTCCCCTTGATGGCTCCAGCCATGCGGACCGGGCGGCGGCCCTTGGGCTTGATCTGGCCGCCAAATATCAGGCCCGTGTAATCCTGTTGAACGTGTTTTCCCGAACCGACGAGGACGCCATTCGCCATCTGGCAGAGGGGGAGCATATGATCGAGGCTCACCGGGGGGCGTATGGGGATGCCCTCAGCACCCTGCCGGTGGAGGGGGTGTTCCGGTCTTCCTATCTGGAACAGGAATGGTTGCCGGTGTCTGTCTATGAGCAGATCGGGAACGCGATCATGGAACATGCCAGACAGGAAGCCCTGAAAAAAGGCGTGGCGGACCTTGAAACCCGGGTTGAGGGCGGCAATCCGGCGGACAGGATTGTTGAACTTGCCAAAAGTGAAGGGGCAGACCTGATTGTCATGGGATGCCGGGGGCTTGGCCGGTTGAAATCCCTGATCATGGGCAGTGTTTCCCACAAGGTCAGTCAGGTATCGCCCTGTTCCTATCTGGTTGTTAAATAGGGAAAATAAAATATAAGCGGGTGCGCTTGCAGCCTTGCCCCGGCCTTGCGGTGCCCTGTCCGGTCCGATTGCCAGTTTGAAGGGATCCAGCGTCCGGATTTTGCCCGTGCTTCTGGACAGCGGGGCTGGAAGACACTACGTTTGAGGAATGGCGTTTGTTTATCCGCTCCCTTGCTGGGGAGGGGGATAAAGGCCCTTTCCTGTTTTCATCGGTTCCGAGATCTTGCTTGTGTCACCAATCAGAAAAATTTCCGGCACTTTTTTCGTTCTTCTGATTTTGGCGCTTTTTCCCGCTTCCCTCCCGCTTGCCGAGGAAGCCCCCCGGAAGGGTATCGATTACACGGTAGCGATCGAGGGGGACGCGCCCGATGACCTTCAGGACCTTCTGGAACAATCCTCGCGCCTGATCCAGCTTCAATCCAAGCCACCTTTCAGCATTCGCGCCCTCAGACGACGGACCGAGGAGGATGTGGACGGCCTTGTGAAGGTGCTGCGGGCGGAAGGGTATTATGATGGCCGGGTGACGTCCCGGATTGATCCGGCGGCGGAACCGAACACGGTTCGTTTGCAGGTAGAGGTGGGGCCGCGATACACGATTTCAGGGTTCAGGATTGCCTATGCCCCCCGCACCACCAGCCCTGACCCGATCCGGCCAGAGGAACTGGGCATTACGCTGGGCATGGCGGCCCGTTCCGAAGCGGTGGCAACGGCACAGAAGCTGGCCATCTTGAAGCTGGGATATCGGGGCTTTCCGCAAAGTAGGCTGGTGGATCAAGACATTGTTGTGGATTACGCCACCAAGAAAATGGATGTGGCCCTGACCATTGACGCGGGTCCCCGGCTGACTGTTGGTTCCCTGAATCTTGAAGGCCTGACGGCGGTCGAGGAAGCCTATGTGCGGACGGTGGCCAACTGGCCGGAAGGGGCGCTCTATGACACAAGGGCGATGGATCAGGTGCGCCGCGATCTGGTTCGGACCGGCCTGTTCGAGGCGGTGCGGATGAAGCCTTTGCCGTCCCATACAGGGGATGGTGCCGCCCCGGTGACGCTGGTCCTTGTGGAACGTGAACACCGCTCCATCGGGGCAGGCACGTCATGGTCCACAAGCGAAGGGTTGGGCGCCGAGCTTTTCTGGGAGCATCGGAATTTCTTTGGCGCGGGCGAAAAACTGCGGGCGGATATTGCGGTTGGGGAAATCCGGCAGGAAATGAAGGCAGGCTTTGCCAAACCCAATTTTGGCCGTCTGGATCAGAACCTGAAGGCCGAGATATCCTATGCCCATGAAAATAACGATGCCTATACGGAGGATACGATCCATTCTGTCGTTGGTGTGGATCGCCGGGTGGGGGATCACTGGATTATCGGCGGCGGATTGTCCCTTGAGTTTTCGCAGATTGACGAGATGGGCAAGGTGGATGAATTTGCCTTGCTGGGCCTGCCTTTGGCGGCGCGCTACGATTCTACCGATGACCTGCTGGACCCGACACGGGGGATCCGGTTTGGGGCGGAAGTCACCCCCTATCTGGGACTGAACGGGGAAGCGCCGGACTTTATCCGCTCGGAACTGTTCGGATCGGCCTATTATGATGCTCTGGATAATGGCCGGGTGGTGCTGGCCGCACGTGGCAAGATTGGCGCCATGGCCGGAGACAGCACGGATGACATTCCGGCATCGAAACGGTTTTATTCGGGTGGCGGTGGATCGATCCGGGGCTATCAGTATCAGGCCGTCGGGCCGCTGGATGCCAACAACGATCCGGCAGGCGGCCGATCCCTGGTCGAGATCGGGGCCGAGGCCCGCATTCGGATCACGGACGCCATCGGGGTGGTTCCCTTCATCGAGGGGGGGAATGTTTATGAGAGCATGGCCCCCGACTTTTCGGAAGCCTTCCAGTGGGGGGCCGGTCTTGGGGTTCGCTATCACACAGCGGTCGGGCCGATCCGGTTTGACGTGGCCGTTCCCCTGAACAAGCGGGACGGCGTGGACGACGCCTTTCAATTCTATATCAGTATCGGGCAGGCCTTCTAGATGAAGACACGGCTTTTCCGGGCAATCGCATGGGGCGCGGGGGCGCTTTTCATGCTGCTTGTGGTTCTGCTGGGGGGCGCGGGCCTGTTCCTGCAGACCGACAGTGGGCGCGGTTTTCTGACACGGCAGGTTTCCGATCTGGTCAGCGAGGAAGATGGCCTGACGCTGGAACTTTCCGGCCTGCGGGGCAATATTTTCGGACAATTTTCCGTCGAACGGATCGCCCTGTCGGACCCGGCGGGGCTGTGGGCCGAGGCGGGGAACCTGTCCGCCCGCTGGTCCCCGGTATCCCTGCTGGCGGGCCGCCTGAACGTGGAGTATCTGGGCGCTGAAACGCTGAATGTGTGGCGTCAGCCGGACCTGCCCGCTGCAGAGGTGGAGACAGACGCGCCGTCCGGCGGTCCGGTCTTTCCGCTGCCGATTAAAATCAGGCTGTCCGGTCTGGATGTGAAGACCCTGACCCTGGGCGAAACTTTGCTGGGGCGCGCCGCCATATTGTCCGTATTCGCGACCCTGAATTCACGGCAGGATGGCAGCCTGCAATCGACGGTTCGGGTGGTTCATCTGGACGGGCAGGAAGGCGAGATCGCCGGCATCGCTGAATTCTGGCCGGGATCACAGGAACTGGCGATTGATTTTCAACTGATGGAACCGCCGGGGGGGCTGCTGGGCCGGGCCTTGGCCCTGCCGGGAAATCCGGCCCTGTCGGCCAGTCTTGTCGGGGCGGGAACCCTGAACGACTGGCAGGGGCAGGTGTTGGCCCGAGCCGAGGGCCTGATCGAGGCGGACCTGTTGCTGTTATCGGGGCCAAAGCCGTCGCTGGACCTTGTCATTTCCGGTGGGGTGCGCATTGCGGAAGCCCTGAGCGGCCCCATCCCGTTTCTGGATGACCGCCGGGTTACGCTGGATGCTGTTCTTGCGTTGGAGGATGACAACGACCTTCTGGTTGTGGACAGCCTGTCTGTCGAGAACCCCGTTCTTCATCTGACCGGGGGCGGTCGGTTGGGGCTTGGCTCCGGGACGACGGACAGCCGGTTGAACCTTGCCTTCAAGGATTTGACGGAATTGCAGCACCTGATGGGGCCGGCAAGCCTGCAGGCCCTTTCAGGGACAGTGCAGGCGGCGGGCGCGTTGGAGGACCTGACGGTGCAGGCCACAGTTCTGGCCGATGGGGTGGTGGTTGATGGCGGCCCCGCGATCCCCGCCCTGAAACTGACGGCGACAGCCGATTACCCCGGCACGGCGGCATCTTCAATTCCGGTAAGTCTCAGCCTGTCGGCCGCAGGGGTGACAGGGTTGCCCGCGCCCCTTCAGGACCTTCTGGGGGCAGATATTGACCTGTCCGGGGCCGGGGTTTTTGATCCGGAAACGAGCCTGCTTGATGTGGGCGGCCTGACAGTCAATACGGCCCATGCCGCCCTTTCAGCAGAGGGGCAGTTTTCAGCCCGTGACTTTACGCTGGCCTCAAACCTGACGCTGACAATTGACGATCTGGGGGTGGTGGCCCCCATTGCCGGGACAACGAGGCTGCTCGCCCGGATCGACAGCCCGGATGTCCGAAACAGGATTGCCGCAGACCTGACCCTTCAGGCAGAAGGTCTTGATACGGGAGTGCCCGGTCTGGGTCCGGTTGTCGGTAAAGCACCGCTCCTGAAGGCGCGGGCTAACTGGTCGGCCGAGGGGCTGGCCCTTTCCAATACGGTTCTGGAATTCCCATCCGGAAAGGTCTCCATGGAAGGGAAAATTCCCGCGACCTTTGACCGGATCGCGGCGCAGCTTGAAGGCAATTTTCCGGCGCTTGCGCCCCTGACAGATTTGGTCGGGATGCCGCTTTCGGGGTCGGGGCGGGTCACGGCGGAGATCACCGGGCCTTTGGCGGACCCGGATCTTGCGGGGCGGATTGCGCTGCAGGGGGTGTCCCTGTCTGACCAGAAGGTCGGAAACGTGGATGTGACGGTTCAGGCCGCCCATACGGGAACCTCGCCTGCGGGAAGGGTGGCCCTGTCCGTTGAAGGCGGGCCGGTCCCCCTGACGGCAAGCAGTGATATTGCCGTACCGGATTTTTCCCGGCTTGACGCCCGGACGATAGAGGTGCAGCAGGGGGAAAACCGGATAACGGGGGGCCTGAGCGTTCCATTTGACGGCAGTCCGCCGCAAGGACAGTTTGAGGGGGCCCTGTCCGACTGGCGCGCCTTGGCCGCGCTCACAGGGCAGGACTTATCCGGCAGCCTGACGGCCCGCGCCCTGATAGAGGACCGGTCGGGGATAATGGCCCTCCGTTTGTCTGCTGAAGGCAAGGATGTGCGGCAAGGACCGGAGACCGGGCTGGAGACGATCACACTGGTGGCCGCCCTTGGGGGCGATATGGCTGACCCGGACCTTGAATTTGACCTTCGGGCGGGCGGTGCTGAGGCTGGCACCTTCCGCCTTGACCGGATCGAGGCAAGCGGCGCCGGCCGGTTATCCGCACTGGACCTTCGCTTTGATTTGCAGCGCCCGGAAGCGCCGTCCCTGTCCCTGTCGGGAGCGGGGCAACTGGCCCTGAAGGAGCAGGGGGTATCCGTTCTGATGTCCCGTCTGGAGGGGGCGCTTGGCGATCGGCAGGTGCAGCTTCTTGCGCCGCTGCAGGTGCAACAGTCGGCGGCGGGGCTTTCCGTCTTGCCGTTCTCGCTGGGGCTTGGGGATGGAACCGTGGGCCTTGAGGCCGACCTTGGCGGGGCGAACAGCCGCGCTGCCCTGTCCCTGACGGCGGTGCCGGTAGACCTTGTAACGGTTTTCCAGCCCGATTTCCCCGTATCGGGGCGTCTGGACGGCACGGCCGAGATTGGGATGGAACAGGGCCGGGGGGCCGGGACATTCCGGTTTGATGCCACCGGGATCAGGATCGAGGATGCGGATCTTGCCGACCTGCCCCCGATCGAGGCCCGGCTTGAAGGCTCTTTGGCGGCGGGACGGTTGGCGACATCGGCCCGTATTTCAGGCATTGAGGCCAGTGGCCTCTCCGCCGAGGCAACCCTGCCCGTTGCCCTGACCCTGTCTCCCTTCTCTTTTGACATGGATGGCGGGGCACCGATCTCCGGGCGGTTTGACGCGGTCAGTGACCTTGGCCGCCTGATCCCGCTGCTGGGGCTGGATACCCACAGTGCCTCCGGTCGCTTGCAGGCGGAAGGTCAGATGTCCGGTACGATGGATCAGCCCCTGTTCGATGGTCAGGGTAGCCTGTCGGATGGCCGCTACGAGAATATGGAAACCGGCACCATTCTGGAGGCCCTGTCGCTGCAGGGCGAGGTTCGCCAGTCGGATCAGGTGGCGTTTCGTCTGTCCGCAAGCGATGGCCGGGCGGGAACAGTCAACGGCAACGGTACGCTGCGTCTGACGGATCTTGGCCGTCCGGCGCTGGATATTGTTGTGGCGCTGGAAAATTTCATGGCGGCGGATCGGGATGATGTGGCCATTGTCACCGATGCGGATATTGCCGTGAACGGGCAGCTTCCCGACCTTGCGACCCGGGGCACGGTGACCACCCGCACCGTCGAGATCAATATCGGCGGCTCCCTCGCGCCGCAGATCACCGAGCTGGAGGTCACGGAAATCAACAGGCCGGGGGCAAGCGATGCGGGCAGGGAGCCGGACGCCAAACAGGCGGGCACACGCATTGCCCTTGATCTTGGCATTTCCTTGCCGCAACGGGTTTTCATTCGGGGGCGGGGGCTTGAATCCGAATGGGCCGGGGATTTCACCGTCAAGGGAACGGCTGCCGCCCCGCTGGTGGAGGGAAGCCTGCGCCCGGTTCGGGGGCAATTCTCGTTTGCCGGTAAGGATTTCAAGCTGGACAAGGGGGCCATCACCCTGATCGGCGGAAAGGAAATCAATCCTGAACTGGACTTGTCCGCCATATACGAGGCGCGGGATGTGACCGCCGTTGTGTCCATCACGGGCACGGCGTCGGCCCCTGAAATCAGCTTTTCCTCGCCCGATGGCCTGCCGGAAGATGAAGTCCTGTCCCATGTCCTGTTTGGCAAGTCTGCGGGCAAGCTGTCTGCGGTCGAGGCCCTGCAACTGGCCAATGCGGTGGCAACGGTTTCCGGGACGACGGGGGCGGGCGGCGGCCTTATGGGGTTTGCCCGCGATGCCCTTGGTGTGGATGTCCTGACCGCCGGAACCGACGAGGAAACCGGCAAGGCCGAGGTCAGTGTGGGCAAATATATCAATGACAATATTTATGTGGGCGTGGATCAGGGCACCGAGGCAGGCAGCACCCGCGCCCGTGTGGAAATCGAACTGACCCCCAACATCACGGTGGAAAGCGAAACCAGCCAGTCTTCAGACAGTTCGGTCGGGGTGTTCTGGAAGTGGGACTATTAGGACAGGCGTGTCCGTTTTCCCAACCGCCGGGGCTGGAACTTTCTTCCAAACGTCATATTTGCAAGACAGGAAGGATGATAGACTGGCCTTCTTTCAAAGTGCGGTTTTCAAAAAGTGGGGCAGGTGCCATGCCAAGATTGACATTGCTACGTCACGCCAAATCCAGTTGGGAGGATCTCTCCCTCGGGGATATTGACAGGCCGCTGGCGCCGCGGGGAAAGCGGGATGCGGTCACCATGGGGAAATTCCTGCTGCAACAGGAACTGGCCCCTGAACTGGTGATCTGCTCGCCAGCCCTTCGAACACGGGAAACACTGGCGCGCCTGCATCCCTTCATGCCAAAGGATGTTGAAGTCCGGTTTGACAAGATGGTCTATTCCGCCGGGATGGGCAGCGGATTGATCACTCTTGCGAAAGGGCTGGAAGACGCGGTCCGTCACGTGATGATCATCGGGCATAATCCAACCATGCACGAACTGGCATTGTCACTGGTGGACTGGACATCGGAAGAATTGGCCCTGCAGCAGAAAGTGCGGCGGAAATTCCCGACGGCGGCGCTGGCCTGTATCGAATTTTCCGGTTCTGATTGGTCGTCCCTTGAACGGGGACAGGGGCGTCTGGTTTGCTATGGGACACCCAAGATGATTGCGAGGGATGGGACCTGAGCTGAGCCGGGAATTGTCGCGGAGTCATTAACACACAAATATTTTGTAATATAAAATTCAATTTACAAGTCATGTGTAAAATGCTACTCAGGCTGCCCCGTCCCGCGATTTACCGAGTGATTTCAAGCCGTGACCGAACAGACCAACCTTGCATTCAGCCCAGCAAAAGGGGCGGATTCCAAACCTTCCGACCGGATGTTTCGAATATTTGTCTGTGGGATTGGCGCGATTCTGACCATCGGCGGTCTGGGGGCCATTGGCGAATTTACCCAGATGTCGCTGTTGATGGCGCCGCTTGGGGCCAGTGCGGTGTTGCTGTTTGCCGTCCCGAATTCACCGCTGGCCCAGGTCAAGAACCAGTTGGGCGGGCACCTGATTGCCGCGATCATTGGCTTGTTTGCCATTTTGCTCCCCTATGAGGGGATTTGGCTGAATGCGGCTGCGGTGGGATTGACGGTAATGCTGATGATGCTGTTTTCCGTGGAGCATCCCCCCGCAGGGGCCGTGCCGTTGGTCATGGTGCTGGGGGATGTGGAGCCGGGATTTGTTCTTGGGCCGGTCCTGTTCGGCACCTTCTTCTTGGGAGCGGTCACCGGCATTTTCCATTTTGTCCTGTCGTGGCATGAAGGGCGGCGGCTCAGAAAGCGTTGCCTTCAGTAAAGCCTGATCCTTGCGCCTGTTCGGGGCAAGGGGATTGCGACAGACCCTTATTCATATTAGATTGTTGTCATTCTTTGTTGAGGATGATGACGGCCATGACAGACGGGAAAAAATCCTCCCTGCCGCCGGAAAAGGCCGAGCGGCCCGCATCGCCCGTGCAGGACGTCCGGGAATTTTCCTCCCCTCCCTGCCGGTTGCATGAAGTGGATCGCCACTGGCTGTGGTCCGAGAAGGGCGAGCAGATAGCGCCGCCCGCTGCGACAGGGGTAGGGGATGGGGGAACGGCGCGTGATGCGCCATCGGACCCGGAAAGCCGGAAAGACGATTGATTCGGGCCGCTTATCGAGGGCGGGCCCCGTTCAGGAAGAGGGTGACGGCCCCCTGAACCTGTTTTCGGATTTCATCCTCGGTCAGGGTGACAAGGCTGTCAGGATTGATCAGGTAGGACATGATCTGTCCTTGCAGCATGGCCATAAGCATTTCTGCCGCCCGGGACGGGTCCGTCAGGGTCAGCCGGTTCATGTGGATTTGTTTTTGCAGGTAATCGGCCAGCATTCGGCGGGTGCGATCAGGACCGAGAGCGTCAAATTTCTCCATGATGGAGGGAAATTTATGCCCTTCGGCAGCGATCAGGCGAATGATCCGAACACCTTCGGTCGAGATGATGCCATGCAGCAGCTTGTTGCAAAAGCCGGTCAGGGCCTCCTCAAGGGGGCGGTGCGGGTCCAGCGAGATGAGCAGTTCATCGGCAAACAGTTCGCAATGTTCCGCGAGAACGGTTTCGATCAGGCCCTTCTTGCTGCCGAACTCTTCATAGACGGTTGTCCGCGAGCCGCCGGACCGTTCAATGATGGCGTCCAGCGTCAGGGCGGAAAAGCCCTGTTCGATCAGGATGGACCATGTGGCATCCAGAAAGGCGCGCCGTCTGGCAAGGCTGCGTTCCTCTTGAGTGTATTTTTTGCTGCGCTGCAACGACATCCTGTGTTCCAGATCACTTGATTGTCTTAAGTACGATATGTACTTTACCGTACACAAATTCAATGGGCATGCCTGAACCCTGTCAGGCCCTTGGCCCCGTTTTAGAAGGAATATGGTTGGTGTCCATTCGTAATTGGAAAATTCTTGCGACTTTTTCCGCAACGCTTCTGCTGGTCTCCGCATGCGGGGATGGCAGTGAAGGACAGAACGGTCAGGCATCGGCGCAGGCCCAGACACCGCCCGCCGCACAGGTCGGTTTTGTCTCGCTGCAGCCGGAAAGCATTGACCTTGTCGCCGAAATGCCGGGCCGCACGGTTGCCTATCGCAAGGCGGACGTCCGCCCGCAGGTCGATGGCATCATCAACGAGCGCAACTTCCGCGAAGGCGGCTTTGTCGAGGCTGGCCAGCAGCTATACCTGATCGATCAGGATCGCTATCTGGCCAATCTGGCCGCAGCACAGGCGGAATTGGCCCGGCAACAGGCCAACCTGTCCCTCGCCACGAAAACCCGCGCCCGCTATGAAAAGCTGTTGAAATCCAGCGCCGCCAGCGAACAGCGCTATGACGATGCCGTCGCCGCCGAGGCGCAGGGCCGTGCCGCCGTGGCCGCTGCCCGTGCCAATGTGGACCGGGCGCGGATCGATCTGGACTATACCAAGGTGACGGCCCCCATTTCCGGCCAGATTGGTGCCTCCTCCTATACCGAGGGGGCGCTTGTTACGGCAAGCCAGTCCAGTGCCCTTGCCACCATCACCCAACTGGACCCGATCTATGTGGATGTGACGCAGGCGGGCGGAAAGCTGCTGCGGATCAAGGACGCGATTGCCTCGGGCCGGATTACGGGACTGGATGATCACGAAATTGACGTGCGGCTGATTCTGGATGCGTCCGGGCAGGAATATGCCCATACCGGCAAACTTCAGTTTTCCGAGGTAACGGTCAATGAAACCACGGGAACGGTTCGCTTGCGGGCGGTCTTCCCCAATCCTGACAAGGTGCTTCTGCCCGGCATGTTCGTTCGCGGATTTGTTGAGCAGGGCCGTGTGGAAAGCGGGTTTCTGGTGCCGCACCGGGCTGTCATGCGCCGCCCGGATGGCAGTGCCTATGCCTATGTGATTGGCGAGGGCGACAAGGTTGCCACCGCAGACCTGCAGATCGAGCAGTCCCTTGGGGCAAACTGGGTTGTTACGGCCGGCCTCAAGGCGGGCGATCGCCTGATTGTCGATGGCCTGCAACGGATTGCCCCCGGCGCGCCGGTAACCCCGCTTGATGTGGGTGTGGCCACCAAAACACCTAACCCGACTGCCGGATAAGGAAACGGTTCATGGCAAAGTTTTTCATTGATCGCCCGGTATTTGCCTGGGTGATTGCATTGGTGATCATGCTCGCCGGTGCCTTGTCCATCCTGCAGTTGCCGGTGGAGCAATACCCCTCCATCGCGCCGCCCAAGGTGGAAATCCAGGCAATGTATCCGGGGGCATCGGCCCAAACGGTCGAGAATACGGTTACCCAGTTGATCGAGCAGGAAATGAACGGGCTGGATAATCTCCGCTATATCTCTGCGGTGAGTGATTCCACCGGTTCCGTGACCATTACCCTGACCTTCAACCCCGAGGCGGACCCGGATATTGCCCAGGTGCAGGTCCAGAACAAGTTGCAGGCGGCCATGTCCTCTCTGCCAACCGAGGTCCAGCAGCAGGGGATTACGGTCTCCAAATCAACGGGAACCTTCCTGATGGTTGTCGGCTTTGTGTCCAAGGACCAGGCCATGAACCCGGAAGACCTGGCGGATTTTGTCGTCAATACGGTAAAGGACCCGCTGGCCCGTGTGAACGGGGTTGGCACCGTGACCGTGTTTGGCGCCCAGCACGCCATGCGGATCTGGCTGGATCCCAACAAGATGATCAGCTATGGCCTGACCGTCAATGACGTCAGCAGTGCCATCCGCGCCCAGAATACCGAGGTAACAGCCGGACAGATTGGCGGCGCACCGTCCCTGCCGGGGCAGCAGATCAACGCCACCATTACGGCCCAAAGCCGCCTGCAAACCACCGAGCAGTTCTCGAACATCCTGCTGCGCATCAACACCGACGGGTCGCAGATCCGCCTTGGCGATGTGGCCCGTGTTGAAATCGGCAAGGAAAACTATTCCACCGTTGCCCGCTATAACGGGCAGGATGCGGTGGGGGTTGCCGTCAATCTGGCAACCGGGGCCAACGCCCTTGATACGGCCGCCGCTGTCGAGGCGCGCCTTGACGAATTGCAGGCCTTCTTCCCGGCCGGGGTTGAGGTTGTCTATCCCTATGACACAACACCGTTCGTCAAGATTTCCATCAAGGAGGTTGTCAAAACCCTGTTCGAGGCAGTGCTCCTTGTATTCCTTGTGATGCTGGTCTTCCTGCAGAATTTCCGGGCCACCCTGATCCCGACCATTGCGGTTCCGGTTGTTCTTCTGGGAACCTTCGGGGTTCTGGCGGTCTTTGGATACTCGATCAATACCCTGACCATGTTCGCCATGGTGCTGGCGATCGGCCTGTTGGTGGATGACGCCATTGTGGTGGTTGAAAATGTGGAGCGGGTCATGGCCGAGGATGGCCTGTCCCCCCGCGAGGCAACCCGAAAATCCATGGGCCAGATCACCGGGGCACTGGTGGGGATCGCGCTGGTCCTGTCGGCGGTGTTTATACCGATGGCCTTTTTCTCCGGCTCGACGGGGGCGATCTATCGCCAGTTTTCCATCACCATTGTGTCGGCCATGGTGCTGTCCGTGGTCGTGGCGGTGGTCCTGACACCGGCCTTGTGTGCCACCATGTTGAAACCCGCCCATGGGGACCCCCATTCCAAGCGCGGCTTCTTTGGCTGGTTCAACCGGGGCTTCGATTGGCTGAACCGGTTCTATCAGGGCAGCGTGGGTCATATTGTCGGTCGCAAATGGCGCTATCTGGCCCTTTATGTTGTGCTGATCGGCGGGCTGGTCTTCCTGTTCGCGCGGTTGCCCGCCTCGTTCCTGCCGGAAGAGGATCAGGGGATCATGTTCTCCATGGTGCAGTTGCCCGCAGGGGCTTCGCAGGAGCGGACGGTTGATGTCCTGAAAAAGCTGGAAAACCATTTCCTTGAAAATGAAAAGGATACGGTCGAAGGCATGTTCACCGTTGCCGGCTTCAGTTTCGCGGGCAGTGGCCAGAATGCGGGTATCGCCTTTATCAACATGAAGGATTGGTCCGAACGCAAGGAACCGTCGCAATCGGTTGGCGCGGTTGTCGGCCGGGCCTATGCGGCGTTCGCTGGCATTCGCGAGGCCATGGCCTTTGCCTTTGCCCCGCCCGCCATTATCGAGCTTGGTACGGCCAACGGGTTTGACATGCAGCTCGTGGATCGCGGCGGTATTGGTCACAATGCCCTGATGGCGGCCCGGAACCAGTTGCTGGGCATGGCCGCCCAGAACCCGAACGTGGTCGGCGTGCGCCCCAACGGCATGAATGACACCCCGCAGTTCGATATCAATATCGATCATGAGAAAGCCGGTGCCCTTGGCGTCAATATCGCCGAGATCAACCAGACACTGGCGACCGCGTGGGGGTCTTCCTATGTGAACGACTTCATGGAAAAAGGCCGGGTCAAGAAGGTCTATGTTCAGGCGGACGCCCCGTTCCGTATGATGCCGGAGGATCTGGAATACTGGTATGTGCGCAACACGATGGGTGAAATGGTTCCCATTTCCGCTTTTGCCTCGACAAGTTGGAGCTTTGGCTCCCCCCGTCTGGAGCGGTTCAATGGCCTGTCGTCCCTGAACATTCAGGGTGCGGCGGCACCGGGCGTCAGTTCCGGTGAGGCCATGGCCACCATGGAGCAACTGGTCAGCCAGTTGCCGCCGGGTGTCGGCGTCGAATGGACCGGCCTGTCCTATGAGGAGCGGGCCGCCGGTGAGCAGGCACCTGCCCTCTATGCCCTGTCCATTGTGGTGGTGTTCCTGTGTCTGGCCGCGCTCTATGAAAGCTGGTCAATCCCGTTCTCCGTCATGATGGTGGTGCCCCTTGGGGTACTGGGGGCGGTGATTGCGGCCTTGCTGCGCGGGTTGCCCGATGACGTGTATTTCCAGGTGGCGATCCTGACCACGATCGGGTTGTCGGCCAAGAACGCCATCCTGATTGTCGAGTTCGCCCGCGACCTTTACGATCAGGGGGAAAACCTGCTGGCAGCCACCGTTGAGGCGGCGCGTCAGCGGCTGCGCCCGATCATCATGACGTCCATGGCGTTTTCACTTGGGGTGTTGCCGCTGGCCATCAGTACAGGGGCCGGTGCCGGTGCCCGTGTGGCCGTGGGCACCGGGGTGATGGGCGGTATGATTGCCGCCACGGTTCTGGCGATCTTCTTTGTGCCGCTGTTCTTTGTGGTGATCGTCAGCCTGTTTTCCCGAAAGAAAGTCCCGGACGCCTCTCAGCCTGTAACGGCGGAGCCCCCCGCCGCCGAGTAATTGGCAGCGGACAGCTCTTTTGAGAAGAGCCGCAGCTTTCCTCTCCCATATGGGGGAGGGGCTGCGGCTTTTTTTTATGGCGGATTGGCCGGGCCGCTTCTGGTTGGCCGGAAAATCCGCTACAACGGGGGCTGGTTGATTTGGGTGCCGTGTCTTGAAGGGGGAATTGTGATCCGTCAATTAGGGATATTTTTGCTGGTCGGGTGGGTCCTTGCGGCCTGCGCCGGGGTGCCCTCGCCGGAGGACAGGTCCGCCGCCATGCGCGCCATGGCCAAGGCCGCCGATTGGCGCGTTCAGGCGGTGTCAGGCGGTGATTTTTCCTTGCTGGTTTCCTATCCGGCAGGCCTGACATCGGCACAGACACTGGCTGTTTATGTGGAAGGGGACGGGTTTGCCTGGGTGACGTCGTCCTCGCCGTCCCTTGATCCGACCCCGATCACCCCCATGGGGCTGAAATTGGCCGTACAGGATGCCCGCCCGGCCGTTTATCTGGGCCGACCGTGCCAGTATGTGCGAACCGGCGGAAGCCGTGACTGCGGCCGGAAATACTGGACCAGCCACCGTTTCGCGCCCGAGGTGGTGTCCGCCACCCATACGGCGCTTGACCGGCTGAAGGCCCATTTCAAGGTGCAGCAGTTTGAACTGGTCGGATATTCGGGCGGGGCGGCGGTTGCGGCGCTGGTGGCAGCCCGGCGGACGGATGTGGCGCGTCTGGTCACGGTTGCCGGCAATCTGGATCATGCGACATGGACACGGGATTTGCGGCTGTCGCCTCTGTCAGGCTCCCTCAATCCGGCGGATGCGTGGCAGTCCCTTGCCCGTCTGCCGCAGGTTCATTTCGTTGGCGGGCAGGACCGGGTGATCGGCAAGAAGGTGGCACCAGCCTATTTGCGGCGGTTTCCGGCAGGCAGTGATGTGCGCCTGATCCAAAAGGCGGCTTTTGATCATGCCTGTTGCTGGGCGGAAAACTGGCCGGATTTGTTGCAAGAGGTGAGCCGATAGGCACGTTGCCGCGCTGATCCATGTTGTCCGGCTCTGTTTCCCTTGTGGGACTTGCCGGATCAGGGCAAGGCCGGACAGGTATAGAGCCGGACCGGAATACCGCCGTGGGAAAATTTCGTGCTTTCCGCATCAAACGGCAGGCCTGTTGCCTTGGCAAGGCTGTCATTGTTGGTGACAAGCCCGACCCGCCAGCCTGAAAACCCGTCCTTCAGGGTTTTGCCGAGCGACTGGTAAAGGGGCAGCAACTTTTTGGTTTCGCCGATCCGGACCCCATAGGGCGGATTGACAATGACCAGTCCGGCGGGGCCGTCTGGCGGTGTCAGGGCACTGACGGCTTGCTGCTGGAACTGGACAAGGTCTTCCACCCCGGCGCGCTTGGCGTTGGCCTTTGCGAAGGAGATGGCCCCTCCATCGCGGTCAAATCCGTAAAAGCGGCTTTCCGGGATATGGGGGTTTGCCCGACTTTTCAGGTTGTCCCATGCCTGCCGATCAAAGGTGGTCAGTTGCTCGAACGCAAAGGATCGGGACCGGCCCGGATTGAGGCGGGCCGCGATTTCTGCCGCTTCAAGGACAAAGGTGCCGGACCCGCACATGGGATCGACAACCGGCTCCTTGCCGCGATAGCCGCATTCGCGCAGCAAAAGTGCGGCAAGGGTTTCCCGCATGGGGGCCTTGTTGACTGCTTCCTTGTGGCCGCGCTTGTGCAGCCCCTCCCCCGAGGTGTCGATGCTGATGGTGCAGACATCCCGGTAGAGGCGGGCCTTGATACACAGCGTCGCCTCGGCCGAGATGGTGAGGCCCAGTTCCTGCTCAAGCGCCTGTTCAAGGCGTTGGGCGGCGGCTTTCTGGTGATAGATCTTGGATTTGACGCAGGCGACTTCCACCCGGACCGGAATGCCGGGACGCAGGAATTCGGCCCACGGAAACTGGCGGGCCCGCTTGTCCAGTTGGGCCAGATGGGTCACCCGGAAGGATCCGATCCGGGCAAGGACGCGGCTGGCCCCACAGAGTTCCAGATTGGCTCTCCAGACCTGCTGCCAGTCGCCCTTGATGGTGACGCCGCCTTTGACAATTTTTGGGGCCTTGAAGCCTTTCTCCATCGCCTCGGCGCGAAGGGGGGCCTCCAGACCGGGGGCCGCCACAAGGAGAATTTCCAGCTGAGTATCCATGTTCATCCGGCATATCTAGCCTGTTGTTGCCGGCAGGTCGATCTCTTTGTTGTGTCGGCGCTGGTCCTTGGGGCGGTCTTTTCCCGGCGGAAGGCTATGCGGTTTCGGACAGTTTCCTGATCCGGGCACTGATTTCCTGCACGGCGCGAGAGGCTTCCTTTGTATTGCTGAAAATCTGCGATGTCATTTCGCTTTGGGTATTGGTGGTTTCCACTGCGTTGCTGACATAGTCATCCACGGATTTCGCCGCCTCCATGATATCTGCCGTGTTGGCCGATACCTCTTTTGACAGTTCCTGTACGGCGCTGATTTTCTGCGCAATCTCGTCCGTTGCATTGGCGGTCTGGTTGGCCAGATTCTTCACCTCGCTGGCCACCACGGCAAAGCCTTTGCCGGCTTCCCCGGCGCGGGCGGCCTCGATGGTGGCGTTCAGCGCCAGAAGATTGACGTGACCCGCAATGTCATGGATCAGTTCAACAATGCCTTCCATGGACCCCATGGTTTCAATCAGGCGGTGATTGGTTTCCTGTGAGGTGCTGATCTTGGTGGAAATGTTGTCTGCGGCCTGTTTCGAGCGTTCCATATTCTGACCGATATGATGGATGGAGGTGACCATCTCCTCAATGGCATCGGTGACGCAATCCATTTTGCCGGTTGTCACCTGCGTCAGGTCCACCGTATTCATCAGATCGGTGACTTCGATGGCGTATTTGACCACCTTGAAGGGCCGTCCCTCCATATCCAGAATCGGGTTGTAGGAGGCTTGTATCCAGACTTCGCGTCCGCCCTTGCCAATCCGTTTGTAGACACGGGATTCATATTCCCCGTTTCTAAGGCGTTGCCAGAAATCGCTGTATTGCTCGCTGGCGGCGGTTTCGCGCGAGACAAACATCTTGTGGTGTTTCCCCTGAACCTCGTCCAGATGATATCCCATGACGGACAGGAAGTTTTCGTTGGCGGTCAGGACGGTGCCGTTCAGGTCAAACTCGATCACCGCCTGTGATTTTCCGATGGCTTCCAGTTGACCCCGGTAGTCGGCTTCGCGAAGCCGGCGCTTGGTTACATCGACTGCGTGTTTGACAATCCGGAACGGTTTTCCTCGGGTATCCAGAATGGGGTTATAGGAGGCTTGGATCCAGACTTCGCGCCCATCCTTGCCAATCCGTTTATACTCGGCCGCCTGAAACTCGCCGCGTCCCAGTTTTTCCCAGAATTCGGCATATTCCTGACTGTCCGCATGGTCGGGTGTCACGAAAAGGCTGTGGTGCTGGCCCTTGATTTCGTCCAGAGACTCATATCCCATCGCAGACAGGAAATTCCGGTTTGCCGACAGAATGGTGCCGGACAGGTCAAATTCGATCACGGCTTGCGAGCTGTTGATGGCCTTGATCTGTCCCTTGTAATAGGCGTTCTTGAGTTTTCTTTCAGTAATGTCCGTGGCGTATTTGACAATGCGGATCGGTTTTCCGTCCGGATCAAGAATGGGGTTGTAGGAAGCCTGAATCCAGACTTCCCGGCCGTCCCTGGCAACGCGCCTGTATTCCTGACACTCGAAATTACCCGCTTTCAGACTGGCCCAGAATTGCGCGTATTCGCTGCTGCTGGCCTCTGCTGGCTTGACAAACAGGCTGTGATGTCTGCCGACGATTTCCTCGCGGGTATAGCCCATGGTTGACAGGAAGGCGTCGTTGGCCTCAAGGATCGTACCCTCAAGATCAAACTCGATCACGGCTTGCGAGCGGCCGATTGCCTCCACCCGGCTTTTGTAGAAGGCGGCCTGACGTTTCAGGTCGGTGATGTCGGTCACCAGTTCGACAAAGCCATACAGGCGCCCTTTTTTGTCCAGCAGCGGGGTTGCGGATGCCTTGAGCCAGATGTCCGCCCCGGCGGCATCCTTATGCTTGAACTCCCGTTCGTGACAAAGACCCTGCTGCAGGCGTTCCCAAAAGGCGTCGTAATCGGTGCTGTTTGAAAGCGCCGGCCCGGCAAATTCGCGGTGATGTTTTCCGGTAATGTCCTCGGTCGTATATCCCAGCATGTCCAGAAAATTCTGGTTTGCAAAGACGACCTCGCCATCGAGGGAGAATTCAATAATGGCGCGAGACCGGTTGATGGAGGAGAAAATATCTGATTTTTTCCGGTCTTTGGAGCGTTTCAACGTCAACATACAGGTTCTCCCGGTTGAACAGAAAACAAAAAAGGTACTTCGAAATTAGCGATCTCTAAAGCGAGAGGGGCGCTGGATATCGCTGAAATTTCTTAAAATTGTATGAATATCAAAGGGCTAAGTGCATTGACCGGTGGTATTGACATTTGTCGAAAAATGTGAAAATCGCACATTTTTTCAGTAAGTTGCTGATTTATATTATTTATAATTTTTTTGTAAAATTCATGCGAGAGCGGTGTTTTTTCTCGGCCCCGAACGCCCGCTCTTTCGGGCTAGCCCGTTTTTCCCGAATCTGCCGATAATCCCGCACAATACCCGGCAGTGGTGTCAGGCGATTGAAGGTTGTTCTTCTTTTCACGCTGCCATCATCCTAACAGGGTTTCAGTTGCTGCTACCTAGATCTGTCCAGCAAATTGTACTGATGCTTCAGGAGACCGGAAAAAATTCGGTAGACCGTTTCTTCTGAGGGGGGGAGTCAAAAAAGTTACTGGGTCCGTAGGGCTTTTCGTCGAACAATCGACCATCAGAAATATTGAGATACTGCCGGGCGATTTCAGCATTCGACTTGCTGAATTGGCTCATGAATTCGGAATGGTTTTCCTGACTGATTGTCAGGGGTCGACCGTCAGAGATAGATTCCATAAACGTCACGACACCGCGCCGATGGGGGTTGATCCCTTGGGGGCTAACCAATGGACCAAGATGGGGGTTCAGTTTCCTCAGAACCTCTACAGTTTCCGGATCCAGACTTTGATTGAGTGAAGCGTTCTTGAGGGAAGCTGCTTTCGGTATCCGGCCCAAGGTATGTAGGAAGTCATCCACGATATTGTTGTTGAGCAGTCGGGATTTTTGGAAAACACGCACAATGAGGTTTTCTTTGCCAAAGACGCGTCCCCATCGATCCAGAAGCTTCTGATAGTCATATCGGTCAAAATCGTCGTCCGCAGGGGTTGGGAAAGAAAATGGCTTTGTTCTTTGCCCTGTTTTCACCTGCGTAGAATACCAGCTTGTCAGATACTCAGTTTGGGGTCTGAGATAGACAATGATCTTTGTCGTCTTTGCGATGGATTGAAAAAGATGTGCGATTTTCTCAAGTTCGGTCTGGTCGTTCAGTCTTGAAGACAATTGCTCAAGAGAGAGAACAATATCCATACCCTTGTGAGCATGGGCTTCGTCAAGAATGCCTTGTTTGAAGGTTTCCTGAAGGGCAGCTACTTTATTCGGGTCGGTCAGTTTACGTGCAAACTTGATCCTGTCCTCCCGTTCGGCTGCCATGGCATAGACGAGAAGGCCCCAATGGTTCTTCTTGCACCCGGAAACGGGATACAGAATTTTTTGGTTTTTCAGGTCATTCCGCTCTTGCTCTAGATAATGCTGTAGTGTTGTCGTGCCTGTTTTCTCGGTCCCAATATGTAAATAGGCCGTTTCGACAGGTTTGTAGCCAGGTATCATTGTGCGAAGTGAAGTCAGCATTGGTCAGACAGTGGTTTCATATTCCGCTTTCAGGAATTCCCGCTGTGGCAAGGTCGCCCGAAATACTTTCGAGATAAGGGCATCGCTGTTATAGAGTTTGTCGATACTCCACCCTTTCAAGGTTGTATCAAAAACCGAGTGAAATAACATCAAGGTCAGGGTTTTCTCATCCAGAAAATCCTCTGGTTCATGAATTTTGCTGGCAAGAATTCTTGGCGCATTGAAAGGTATGGGTTGTATGTCACGTTCCGGCAGAACCCGGTTGGGGAGGCCACTATCGATGATCGGAGTGAGCGTGAACGCTCCAACCTCTCCCCATTTGAATGCAGTGCGTTGGGCGATATGGTCCCTAAGGGCGTTGGCATAGGAGGTGATAACCTCGCCATTTGCTATCGAACCATACAGGCCAATTGAAATATGCCGTGTTGGTGCAGAAACTTTCCGCATACTGATAAAATGATCTTTCCGGATCATTTCGAACAGTCCTTTTAGGGATTGCAGTACAATGGCGTCTGAATCGATGTATAGACCCCCAAATTTCTCCAGAAGGAAGGCTCGAATGAAGTCTGTCTTGGTCGCAAGACAGGGCTCATCCGGGTTGTCCTGAACGGTGATATTGTGAATTTCTGGAGGTAAGTCTGGTAAAAATTCGGACAGGTTTTCTGGCGTAACCAATTGGATCCTAAGGTCACGGCACTGGTATCTGAGAACCTGACGACAAAGGGTGATATGGGGAGGTTCTGTTCGCCCTGGCAGGTTTTCCCAATAAATCCAGATTGTATCATTCATGCTCAGGACCCTTTAAATCAATCCCCGGAATTTGCCTGCTTTTGAAGGAAATAGTTGCTTCCATATACAGGGTTCGCAGTACTAACCGGATTTGGCAATACACAGTGCTGATAGGGTACTCCTACATGTCTTTGCGGTATTTATCAAGTTTCCAGAATCTGCCCCCGCTGTGTTGCACAGGGCACTGTTTCAAGTACGGCCATGGTAAAGGGAATGGTTGTGAAGAAAGGGGTGAAACGGCCTGCAGGGGGAGAGAGGGGCAGGCCGTTTCAAGGGAGCAGGATGTCAGAAGCTGACGTCCTGCCCGATATTGTTTTGGATGGCCTTGTTCAGGACATGATGGGCGGCGGCGAGGTCTTGTGCCGCGACGCCGAGAGAGCGGTAAAAGGTGATTTGATCCGCATCGGTGCGGCCCGGCAGGTCGCCGGAATAAACAGCCCCGATTTCGCCCTGCAGGTAATCGGTTGTGAGGGTGCCGGCGGCGACCATATCCACGATTTCACCGGCTTGTGCCTCCCATGACGGGCGATAATCCACCCAGATGGAGGATTTGAGGACGGTTGCGTCATCCACTTCCCGCATGCTCGGGATGGAGGAGCCGACCACATTCAGGTGGGTTCCGGGGCGCACCCAGTCCCCGTTCAGAAGCGGGGTCGGCGAGGCGGTGACCGTACAGACAATATGGGCGCTCTGGACGGCGGACTGAATGTCTGTCCCGGCTGTGATCTCAAGATCCGGGTATCGGGTTTTGGCCCGGTCGGCAAAGGCGGCGGCTTTTTCTGTGGACCGACCGACAACCTGCACCCGGGAAATGGGGCGAACCGCACAGATGGCATCCAGATGATGCTCTGCCTGTTCCCCGTAGCCAACCAGTGTCAGGGTGGTGGCATCCTTGCGGGCAAGGGCGCGGGTGGCAGCCCCGCTTGCAGCGGCGGTTCGAACCGCTGTCAGAAGACCCGCATCCATCATGGCGATGGCGCCGCCGGTTTCCGCTTCGAACAGGACAATGGCCCCGCGATGGGACGACAGCCCCTTGTCCGGGTTTCCGGGAAACAGGCTGACCAGCTTGACGCCGAAGCAGGCCGGATCGGAAATGGCACCGGGCATGACGCCCATCATGTTGCCGCCGCCAACGGGAATGGCCGTGCGAAGGGGCAGGGTTTCCGTGCCCCGCGCTACGGCGATCATGGTTTTCTCGACCACGTCGATGGCCTCCGTCATGGGAAGCAGGCTGGCCACATTTTCGGTACTTAGAATTCTCATTGTTCCACCATGGTTCCCGGTCCCCAATCCGGTCCGGGTATGTCAAGGTTCAGTTCGCGGGCCAGAATGGCCGTGTAAAGCGCCGGGCGAACGCAATAGGGGAAATGCCCTCCCCACAGGAAATGATAGGCGGTTTGCGGGCGGAGGCGATCCCGCACCGCCTCTCGCATTGCTTGCGGGATCAGGGGGTCATCCGCAGAATCGATTGTCACCACCCGGCCCGTAAAGGTGGGGAGTTCCGGCCCGTGCTTGAGGGCGGCAAGGCGGGCCCGGAGTTCCGGTTCCAGAATGCGTCCGCCTGCTTCCTCCAGCAGAAGTTCGACGAGGTCCTTCTGGTCGGGATGACTGTCGGCCCATGCGGTCAGCCCCCGGCCAAATCCGGCCCTGAGGTGATCAATGGGGGCCGTTTCCAGATCGAGGGAGTAGGGCGGGTTTGCGTCCAACCCGTTCACCGTATGGAGCGTGTTGGCCGCGAACAGGGTGCCCACCTTTTCCGGGTGGGTGCCGGCAAAATACTGGGCCAGATACCCCCCGAGGGAGGAGCCGAGAACATGAACTGATGTCAGCCCTTTCTGATCAAGCAGGCTGACCAGATCCTCGGTCCATTCCCGGATGCCGCCTGTGTCCGGGTAGCTGATCGCGAGAATGCGCAGATGGCCGGACAGGGCCTCAATCTGTTGCCAGAAAATGTCCCCGCGCCCCAGTGTTCCCGGAATCAGGAGCAGGGCGGGCCGATCCGGGGTACCAGTATCCCGGATCCCCCAGTCGCGACCGTTCAGGAGGAGCCTTTCCTCTGGCGCGGCAGCGGCAAACCGATTGCGATCGGTGATCAGTGAATTTGTCATGCAAACGGGTCCTCAATCCGGGGCCAGTAGTTCGGGGACCGCTTGGTGTAGGGAATATTGGCATAATCGGGCGTGATGGCCCCCGGGGTTGCCACGGGGATGACCTTGTGGGCGATCGGGGTAAAGCCGGCCTGATAGTGGTTCGAGGATTTGACGCAGACAATCTTGCGTTCTGACAGGTTGATCCCCAGTTTTTCGAAGGCTTCCGGGTGGAAGGTCTGGGTGCGGTTGTCGTTAATGATGATATCGACGCCCTCGGTCTCAACCCACACGGTTTCCCCCATCGGGCAGGGGAGGGAGCCGAAACGCTGGGTCAGGCCGGTGGCGCATTTGCGGACCGTGACAACCAGATCCAGCGGGTCCCCGGACATGGGGCCGCATTTCCCGCCAAGGCGAAGGGGCAGGGTCGCGCCCTCGCCGGCTTCACGGCACAGCCGGACCGCGATCGGGTCCCAGAAAATTCCGGTGGCGACGTTCTTGAGGCCCCGCTCCAGAATGGCGCGCAGCAGGAATGTGGCATCGCTTGGGGCGCCGCCGCCTGCATTATCGGACATGTCCGCCAGTACAACGGGGCCTTCCGTTTCGGCTTCGGCAAGGTCCAGTGCCTGATCAATATCGGCGATGGGTTTGTGCAGCTCGTGACGGAGGGCGTAGAGCTTTTCGCCAATATCCTGCGCCGTTGCGGCGGCAAGATCGGCGTCGCCGTCGGTAATGGCGACGGCCCGGGCCCCGGTTCTGGGGTGATCCCCCCACGGGAAGCCATGCCCGATGGACAGGGACAGGATACCGGGTTCGTTCTCCCGCTCCTGCAGGGCATCGACAAAGTCGCGCATGGGGGAGGTCATGGTCGGCATGGCGATAATCATGCGGATATCAAAATCCCGCATGACAGGTTTCGTGCGCTCTTCGGCGGCATCCACGGCAAGGCGGAACAGGTCGTTGGCCCGTTCGGGAATATCCACATGGGGGTATTCCTTGAACGCAACCAGCAAGGTTGCCTTGTCCAGCATGGTGTCGGTGATATGGCAATGGGGGTCCAGCAGGCCGCCGATGATGGCAGTTGGCGCGACGGATCGGCAATGGGCGATCAGGTCCCCTTCGCAGTCGTCATATCCATCGGCAATCATGCCGCCATGCAGGGCCAGCAGGATGATGTCGGCACCGCCGTCCGCCTTGAGATCGGCGACGATTTCATCCCGAAAGGCTTCATAGACAGGGCGGACGGTCAGGCCACCCGGCTGGGCATGGGCGGACAGGCTTTCCACCACGGTCCAGTTTTTCGCCTCGGCCTTTTCCCGCCAGATATGAAGCGGGCCGGTCCAGTACTGGATTTCGTCGGCTGTTGCATTCCCGTGATGAATTGAGCCGTCCTCGAAACTTTGCAGGCCGGTGGGAAGGGGCGAGAAGGAGTTCGTTTCCGTACTCAGCCCGGCAATGAACACTTTCATTCCATTACATCCTTTTGTTTTTGTTCTTCGGCTTGTTCCAGATTTGCCAGCCTGGTCACCACCCCGGCAATCATGTGGATCATGATCAGGGTAAAGGCGATTGGAACGGCAGAGGTAAACCACGCCATGGACACGGGGATCATGTCAGCCTGACGCCCGAGGCTGCGTCCGATAAAGCCCAGATTGATCATCATGTTGGGGCCAAATACGGAATACCAGATCACGGGGATGGCAAAAATGGCAACGCCTGTCCCGCGAAGCACGGCAAGCAGCTTGCCAAGGTTGCCCCCCACCGCCAGCATGCCCGGAAACAGGGTTGGGTCGGCGCGATAGCGGAACGCGGCGGATGCCCCGAGCATGCCCGCCCAGACCATGGCCCGGCGGGCCAGTTCCTCGGTCCAGACCGGCGGGGCATCAAACAGGTAGCGCGTTATAACCTGCCAGCTTGCGGCGAAAACCATGACCAGCACGGCAAGGACCGCCCCGGACAGGGCGATCCTGTTCAGGGCGAAAGAAATCCGGTCAAGGAAAAGCGCCGCAGCCTTCATCGGTTCAGTTTCCTTTTGCCTTTTCCCATTCGGCAATCTGTTCCTTGCTCAGAAGGCCGCTGTCATAGGTGGGGGCGGAGGCTGCCCGGAAGGCTTCCCGCGCTGCAGGATCAAGATAGGAAATGCTGACGCCTGCCTCTTCCAGCTTTTTGAGGACAGCTTGCTGGTTTTTCAGCCAGTTGCGGTTGGCCTCGTTGGCGGCAACAGCAGCGGCATCCACGGTCCGGCGTTCCTTGTCGCTCAGGCCCTGATACCAGATTTCGGAAACGATGGTGATCCGAAGGGCGGGGGAGACCGCCGCGTCCGTATAATATTTGATGAAGTCCGTATGCCCGAACAGCAGCGGCACAAAGGCCGGGTTCATATACCCGTCGGCAACGCCGGTCTGCAAGGCGTTGGGAACTTCCGCCCAGCTTACGATGGTGCCGGTGGCACCCCATGACTTGTAAAGCGCGATCTGGCTTTCATCCAGTGCCCGCATGCGAAGTCCGGCCATATCCGCGACCGAATTGACGGCACGCTTTGTATTGAAGATGCCCGTTGCCTGTCCAACGTGGTTGATGGCCAGAACCCGGACGCCGCCCGGTGTGGTGGCCTCGTTGATGCGGGCCAGCATGCCGCCTTCATACAGGGTGCGGTCCACCTGATCATGATTGTCAAAGAAATAGGGCAGGCGCAGGCCGTAAATCAGGTTGTCCAGCGACCCCACAATGTTCAGCGGTGACATGGACACTTCCAGAAGTCCCTGACTGACCTGATCGAACAGTTCGTCATCGCCGCCAAGGGCACCGCGCTGGTATTCCTCGGCTGCCATGCCGTTTTCGTTCAGATAGGTGCTGAAGGTATGGGCCCACACATAGCTGCCGGATCCTTCAAGATTGGCCGGACTGTCGAGGGCAATCTTGACCTCTGCCGCGGCGGTCCCTGTAAAGGCCAGCAGGGCGGCCATGGCCGCACTCAATAGATGTTTTTTATAGTTCATTGATCCTCTCCTTGTTTGCCAGACGGTTTTTTACCAACCGCTAGCCTCCTCCCATAAAGCCAAACGCACGGGGTAGAAACAGGCTGATTTCCGGTACCTGTACCAGCAGGATCAGCACACCGACCTGTACCAATACAAACGGCAGAATGGCCCGCGCCAACCGCCAGTAATTCACACCTGTTACGGTTGAAACCACCAGAAGGCATCCGCCAAGCGGGGGGGACACCAGTCCGATACACAAATTGAAACACAGGATAATGCCAAGATGCACCGGGTCCGCGCCGTGGGCCAGTGCCACCGGGGCCAGCAGCGGCACCAGCAGGGCCAGCGCCACCGGGATGTCCAGCACCATGCCGGCAATCAGGAAAATGACATTAAGAACCAGCATATATCCGGCAGGCCCAAGCCCGAGCGCATCAACGGCGCTGGAAATGGCCTCCGGGATACGTTCCAGTGCGCCAAGATACCCAAGGGCGGAAACGGCACAGATGATGATGAAGATCGACCCGGACAGCATGGCGGTCCGGCGAAGGCCTTCCAGAATGGCGTCCCGCTTCAACCCGTCATAGAACCATCCCGCCGCGAGGGCGGTAAAGACGGCCACGGCGGCGGCCTCTGTCGGGGTCATCCACCCGAACACAATGCCGCCGATAATGATGATCGGCAGGCACAGGGCGGGCAAGGATCGCAACAGGGTTGGCGCAAGGGCGGGCGCTTCCTCGGCGCTTATTCTGGGGTGGTCCTCTTTCCACGCGTAGAACGCATTCAGGGCGATCAGGGAGGCCGCCAGAATAAGGCCCGGAATGATGCCGGCAAGAAACAGCGAGGTGACCGACGTGCCCATGATCGCGCCATAGAAGATCAGGATGATCGAGGGCGGGACAATGGGTCCGATGATGGAGGATGCGGCCGTAATCACACTGGCATAGGACAGGGAATATCCCCGCTCCCGCATGGCGGGGACAAGGGTATTGGACAGGGCGGCGGCATCGGCGATGGCCGATCCGGAAATACCGGCGAAAAAGACGCTGGTCAGGACATTCACATGCCCAAGCCCGCCCCGAAGGCGCCCGACAAGGGCGATGGACAGATTGATCAGGGCCTTGGTCACACCGCCCCGGTTCATGAATTCACCGGCCAGAATGAACAGCGGCATAGCCATCAGCGCAAAGACATCGATCTTGGAAAAGATCTGTTGCGGCAGAATGGCCAGATAGCGGCCCTTGTCCGCCGCCAGAAACGCCAGAACAGCGCCGCCGCCAATGACATAGGCAATGGCGAGGCCGGATCCCAGAAGAAGCAGGGCGATGATCGGGACAAGTGGCATCATGGGTTCAGGTCTGCCCGTGTTCTGGACAGGGCTTCGGCGGTAACGCCTTCATCCTGAATGTCTTGTGGAAGAGGGGTTCCAAGGACCAGTGCCGCCGCAGTGCGGGACAGGGCGGGGGCGGACTGGATGCCATAACCACCTTGCCCGGCCAGCCAGAAAAAGCCGTCCCTGCCGGGCTCAAATCCGGCGATGGGGCATTTGTCGGCAAAGAAACTGCGAAGTCCGGCCCATTTATGGTCAATCCGCCGGATCGGCAGGTCAAAGGCCTGCTGGATCCTGTCCACGCAGACGGCCACATCCAGATCCTCCGGCTGGGCATCACACGGGGCAGAAGGGGTCTCATCCGCAGGGGAGATCAGAAGTTTTCCCGCATCCGGCTTCAGGTAAAATTCCTCGTCCACATCCACGGTCATGGGCAGGCTTTCCGTCTCAACCCCATCCGGCGGGGAGACAAGAAGCGCTGTGCGCCGCTTTGGCACCAGACCGGCCGGCGCGATACCCGCCAGTGCGGCGATTTCATCCGCCCATGCCCCGGCGGCGTTGACGACGATGCCAGCGCGGAATTCACCGTGCGGTGTTGTGACGGTCCACGCGGAACCGGATTGGTCCAGCCCGGTGATTTCCGTGGCGGTCTTGAGGGTGTCGCCTGCGGCCCGGTATGTTTTCAGGTAATGCTGGTGCAGGGCATCCACGTCGATATCGGCGGAACTGCTGTCAAATAGGGTGTGGGCCAGATAGTCGGCTTTCAGCAGGGGCTGGATTTCACGGGCCTGTGTCAGGGGAATGCGGCTCACCGCGTCTCCCAGTTCCTCGTGCAAAGCCTCAAGGGAGGCGCTCTGGTCCGCCCGGGCGGCAAACAGCAGGCCGCGCGGTTTTAACAGCGGATGCGGTGTAAATTCAGAACGGGGATCGTTGAAAAACCGTTCCGAAGCGCGGGACAGGGCGCGAATGACCGGGGGGCCGTAGGTGCTGGAAAAGACGGCGGCAGATCGACCGGTGGTATGATATCCGGGCTGGCTTTCGCGTTCCAGCAGCAACACCTTCGCGTCGGCAGACAGTTCCGCCGCGATGGATGCGCCCGCAATACCGGCACCGATAACAACAATATCATACAGTTCAGACGACACGAATGGCTCCCCGTTTATTTTTTTGCAGACCGTAGCATTAATTTTCCGATAGGAAAAGGATGTTTTTCCTATCGGAAAATCTGTTGGCAGGGGGCGGAAGGTTTCCTATAATCGGGGTATGAAACATTCCCCTCTCCCCGATACGCAGCGGATCGAATTCGGACGCCGCCTTCGCGACCTTCGCAAGGAACGGGGCTGGACGTTGTCGGAAGTGGCCGAAAAGTCCGGTCTGGCCATTTCCACGGTTTCCAAGGTGGAACGGGGCATGATGTCCCTGACCTATGACCGGCTGAACCTGCTGGCGAACGGGCTTGGCGTGGATATGGCCACTTTTTTCACCACCGAAGGGCAGAATTTTGAACCCGGTGGCTTTGCCGTTGCCCGTAAGGGCCAGTTCCAGCGGCAGGAAACCAAGAACTACGTTTATGAAATGCTGTTCCCGGAAATGTGGCACAAGGCCATGACCCCGATGATGGGAACGCTGAAGGCCCATGATATTCTGGATTTCGATGAATTCGTCCGCCATCCGGGGCAGGAATTCCTGATGGTTCTGGACGGGGCGGTGACCGTGCATATCGAGGGGCGGGACCCGGTCGTTCTGGAACAGGGGGACAGCATCTATTTCGATAGCGCCCAGGGGCATCTTTATGCGTCGGCCGGGGATCAGGATGCCCGCATTCTGGTCGTCTGTGCCCTGACCGAAATGGTCTAGGGTCAGGGCGTCCTGCCTGCTTTCAAGCCAGACAGGACGCCTGGCGGTATCCCGGCGTGTCGTGTCTGGCTCAGGTTAAATCAGTTAATGGCCTTGGCCGGCTGAGTAGCGAACACTTCCTTTGGATAGATGAGTTCAACCGTCGTCCCTTCGTTGATGGCACTTTTCACTTTGACTTCACCGCCCCGGGCTTCAACCATTGATTTCGTGATGTAAAAACCAAGGCCGATGCCTTCGTCATTTGAACGCGCCAGATACTCCCCCTTATGGCTGACAAAGGGCTGTCCAAGTTGTTCCAGCGTCTCTGGAGACATGCCGCAGCCAGTATCGGAGACAATCAGGGCAAAATGATTTTCCCTGCTTTCCCAGCGAACTGAAATTTCACCGTTTTTTCTGGAGGCTTTAACGCTGTTGGAGATCAGGTTATTCAGTATGTGGATAAGCACTTTTCTGTCGGTGTAGAGAGATTTTGGAAAATCCTCTGAGGCGGAAAACTTGAACTTTATCCCTGATCCTTCGGCCAGATGCTGAAAACGCGAAACGACTTCCCGGGTGGCAGACGTCACATCCCAGGATTCACTTTTAAACTCGAATGACTTCAGGTCCAGCCGGGTTAGATCCAGAATGTCATCCACCATTTGTTTAAGGTGATTGCCGCTTGCATTGATGTCTTCGATATATTCTTTGTATTTTTCGTTGCCGATGCTTCCGAACGCTTCCATTTTGATGATATCCGAGAAGCCAATGATGGCATTCAGCGGTGTTCTGAGTTCATGGCTCATGGTTGCGATAAACCGGGACTTTGCCGCATTGGCCTCAAGGGCTTCATTCTTTGCCTCTGTTGCCTCGCTCTCGCGTTTTATATCTTCGGTCACATCCGTGCGGATAGACGCATATCCGATAATGTTCCCGTTGATATCAAGGCGCGGACTAATGGTGGATTTGACCCAGTAAGCCTCTCCATCCTTTCGGTGATTCTTCAGATCACCGCGCCACGTTCTGCCGCTCCTTATTGTGCGCCAAAGGTCACTGAACAGAGAGCGGGGGTGCTCTCTGGAATTCAGTATTCTGTGATTTTGCCCGATAAGTTCTGCTTCGCTATAGCCCGAGATTTCACAGAAAAGACGGTTCACAAAGGTGATATTCCCCTTGATATCCGTCTCACTGTAAATTGCGTGATCATCAATCAGGTTTTGCTTTTGCTTCAGATTGTACAGAAGTGCATCGCTTTTTTGCTGTGCATCCAAAGTCTCGCGCGTTTTTTTTGCAAGATCAGAAGCAAGTTGTACGGTTCTTTCATTATCCCGCAACAACAAGCCCAACAGAATAATCCCCGGGACCAGTATGAGGTAAAAGGGAACGATTACAGAACTGAGCACACTGGAGGACATGTCGTTCGGGAGCAGGGTTATGAGGCATAACTCTGCTGTATGAAGGAGGAAGCCGTAGACCAGCAGATGGGTGAAGGAAACCTTCAGCTTCTTGAGGTGAATAAGCCTGCTGTATAGGAGGCTGGAGAGGGCACAAATCAGAATAAACGAGATACCGAGGAGATATCCCTCGCCCGATATAAAGATCCGATAAACAATCGCAATGGTTGCCGTGGCAATCGCACCAATAACCCCGGAGAAAATACCGGATAGCCCCAGAACAAGGGACCGCGCATCAAAGATAACGCCCTCTACGGGCATGACTGGTACAGACATCACAAAGATGCACATAACGCCAAACAGCACGCCAATGGCAAACTGCCGTTTATACCCATCCGCACCGCAAAATCTCAGGATGTATCGATGGAGTAGGGCAATCGACAGAACGACGGTTACCTGTTCAATGAACTGAATCAAACTTTACACCTAAGAACGACGTTGAATTGAATTTTCTCCTTTTATAATAAAATTGGTAAATGACTAATTAAATCTTTGCTATCTGCGGCTTGAGAAAGGGTTAACCAAGCTGGGGACCCGCCGCTTCAGTCCCGGCGACAGGTTGGGGCAACACAGTTCTTTGCGCCCCTCATAAAAACCTATATAACGATCTTTAAGATTAAAAAATGGGAAAACCTGTCGGAGAATAGGGGATAAAACAATGTATAAATTTCTGGACGGCGTGCGCATTCTTGAACTTGGCCATATCCTGATGGCGCCCTACGCAACCCAGTTCATGGGGGATATGGGGGCGGATGTGATCAAGGTGGAATCCCTTGACGGAGACTATTACCGGTCCCTTGGCCTGTCGAAGGATCCGGGGATGAGCGCCCAGTGGATGGCCGTCAACCGGAACAAGCGCAGCATTGCGCTGGACCTGAAATCCGAGGAAGGGCGGGAAACCCTGAAAGACCTGATCCGGCAATCGGACCTGCTGGTTCACAACATGCGGGCGCAGGCGATTGAGCGGCTGGGCTTTGGGTATGAGGCGGTGCGGGACATTAATCCGGGGATTGTCTATTGCGCTGCCATTGGCTTTGGTCAGGACGGCCCCTATGCCGAATTCCCGGCCTTTGACGATGTGATTCAGGCCTGGTCCGGGCTGGCCGATGTAAACGGCCGGTTGCGCGGCCGTCCCACCTTTGTGCCGGTTGCCATTGCCGACAAGGTGGTCGGGTTGATGCTGGGGCAGGCCATGCTGGCAGGATTGCATCGCCAGCAAAGCACCGGCGAGGGCAGCTATATCGAGACCCCCATGTTCGAGGCCATGGTATCCGTGGTCCTGAACCAGCATCTGAACGGCCATACCTTTCAGCCCCCGATTGATGATCTGGGATACAAGCGGGTGATGAGCCCGCATCGTCATCCGTCCCCGACCAAGGACGGGTTTCTGGTGCATGGGGTGTATAAATTTGAACACTGGCAGAAATTCCTGGAGGCGGTGGACAGGCACGACATCCTGAACGGCCCGCTGATGGAAAGCCGGGCGGCCATGGCCTCGGGCATCACCGAGTTATATGCCCTTGCCGCCAACGAAATCATGCCGACCCGGACCACCGCTGAATGGCAGGGTTTGCTGGAGGAACTGGATATCCCTTCCGCGCCGGTTAAAACGCTGGAGGATCTGGAGGAGGACCCGCATCTTCAGGCGGTTGGCCTGTTCGAGGATTACGAGCATCCAACACGGGGACCCATGCGGCAGGTACGCTCCCCCGTCACCGCCCGGGATGTGGAGCAGGGGCCGGACCGCTATCCGCCGGAACTGGGCCAGCACGGGGCGGAAATCCTGTCAGAGTTCGGCTATTCCGAGGAGCGGATCAGCGACCTTGAAAACCGCGGTATCGTTGGCCGCTTTTCGGCTTGAGGCAGGAGGACAGGATCATGACGTCCGTATCCGGTTCCGACATTCTGGTAGAGCGCGACGGGTATCTCGGGATTGTCACCCTGAACCGTCCGCCCCACAATTTCTTCAGTACCGAAATGTTTGCGGCGCTGGAGGCGGCATTCCGCGATCTTGCGGCCTCGCCGGATTGCCGTGCGATTGTCCTGCAGGCCAGCGGCCGCAGTTTCTGTGCCGGGGCCGATTTCAACGGGTCCGGCCTTAATCTGGATCAGGTGTTTGCTGTCTATCAGGCCGCTGTTGGCTTGTTTTCATTGCCCCTTCCCATTGTGGCCAGAATTCAGGGCCCGGCGGTTGGCGGCGGGCTGGGGCTGGCCTTGCTGGCGGACTTCCGCATTGCCGGGCCGGGGGCACGGTTTTCTGCCAATTTTTCCCGGCTGGGCCTGCATTGTGGTTTCGGTATCAGCGCCACCCTGCCCCGGGTTGTCGGACGTCAGGCGGCGGCGGATTTACTTTTGACCGGCCGTCGTATAAAACCGGATGAAGCCAAGGCCATGGGACTGGTTGACCGTCTGGTGGAGGACGAGGCACTGGAGCGTGTGACCCTGGATTTCGCCGGGGAAATTGCCGCCGGTGCCCCGCTTGCGGTTCAATCCATGCGGCAGGCCCTGTTTGGAGATCGGGCAGAGCATGTCCAGAAGGCGGTCCAGCGGGAATTGGCGGAACAGAAGGTACAGATACAGACAGAGGATTTCCGGGAAGGGGTGCGGGCATATGCCGAAAGGCGCGCTGCGAACTTCACCGGTCGATAACCATATGACAGACAAGGTTTCTTCTCTTCCCGGGCAGGATGGGCATTCTTTGCGCTCTGGCGATGGAATCCCGTTGTACCTGAAACTGGCCAGTGTCTTTCGTGAAAAGATCACGAGAGGGGAATGGCCCGCCGGCGAACAGATCGCAACCCTGCCTGACCTGAAGCAGCAATATGGCGTGGCCCGGGCCACGGTCCAGCAGGCCATCCGTATCCTGAGCGAAGAGGGCTTGCTGTCCAGCTCGCGCGGGCGGGGAACCTTTGTCATTCCGCAGGCGGAACGACAAAACGCGGATCAACCGCCCCCCTATGACCAGCTTGAACTGGACCCCCGCTTCAACATTCGCATCCTGTCCCGCACCCTGTGCCATGAATGCCGGGATGTGGTGCGCCCGCTGGCCCCGGACATGGGGCCGTTCATCCATATTCGTAAGCAGCATCTCTTCTTCGAGATGCCGTATTCGCTGGTTGATCTTTATGTGCCAAAGGACGTGTTCGACAAGATCCCGTCCGATGCGGACCAGACCCGGCTTTATGCCCAGCTTGTCCGCGATTATTCCGATTTCAAGAATCTGGACGGAAAACAGAGCATCACCATTGTGCAGGCGGATCATGAAAGCGCTGTTGCGCTGGGGGTGACCCTGGCCTCGCCGCTGGCCCGGATTGATTCCACCCTTGTAACCGATCAGGATATTGCCGTCATGTCCCACCGGGCCCTGATCCGCAGTGACCTGTTTCAGGCCCGCCGCACCGTGCGGGATTTTTTCTCGGCCGATCCGAAAAACTGGCGCCCCACGGCAAAAACACCGAACCCCGAAAACTAGAAACGGGAAGGTTTCGCTTTCAGGGTCCGGGTTTTGTGAGGGCTGGGTTGTTCAGGATCGGGGAACGGCCACTTCGCCAATGGCCGGTGCCGCAGAACGGATTTTCGGCCTCTCCCCGTTGAAGGAAACAGGAAGTGCCATCATGGCCACGTCTTTCAGGCCGGGCAGCGGTTGCAAGATATCCAGTGCCTGCACCTGCGAATCCTCAAGGACTTGCGGCATGGTGCGGATCGGGGCGTTGGGAACCCCGGCACTGTTAAGTTTTTCTTCCAGTTCCGCCATGGGCATGGGCCGGATGACACCGGCGATCAGGCCGATGATTTCCTCTTTATGCTTGCGGCGAAGCTCGTTGTTCAGGAAGCGGGGGTCTTCCGCCCATTCCGGATGACCAAGGGCGCCGACAAGGGCCTTGAACAGGCGGTCATTGCCGGGCGCGATCACCAGCGGGCCATCCTGTGTCTCGAACGCCTGATAGGGAACCAGAAGGGGATGACCGGTGCCATGCCGCGCCGGAATAAATCCGCTGGTGACATAGGTCGCCAGATGGGACGCCCCCCACATCAGCGCGGTTTCCAGAAGCGAGGTGTTGACAATGCACCCCTTGCCGGTGCGGGCCCGGTTCCACAGGGCGGCAAGCGCCCCGATGGCAGTCCACATACCGGTGCCAAGATCCACGACCGAGGCCCCGATCCGGGCTTCCGGCCCGTCCGGGTGTCCGTTGACGCTGACCAGTCCGGCGAAGGCCTGCATCAGGGGCTCATAGCCGGGCCGGTTGCGAAGCGGTCCCTTGTGACCAAACGCCCCCATGTCACAATAGATCAGGTGCGGGAATTGGGCGGTCAGGGTCTGGCCATCAAGGCCAAGCGCCGCCATGGTTCCGGGGCGCATATTGTGAATAAGGATATCGCTTTCGGCGATCAGGGAGCGCAGTTGCGCCTTGCCCTGTTCCTCCTTCAGGTTCAGGACGACCGAGCTTTTGCCCCGGTTCATCAGGTGAAAGATGGCCGACGAATCCGGGGAAATGGGTGGTCCCCATTTCCGGGCATCGTCGCCGTCCTGTTTCTCGATTTTCTCGACCGTTGCCCCAAGGTCAGCCAGAATGGCTCCGGCAAACGGCCCCGACAGGTTCTGGCCAATTTCCAGAACGCGGATATCAGATAACATCATCAGTTCGTTTCTCCTTAAAAACCGGCCACGGCGGGAAGCCACAGGGACAGTCCCGGCACCAGAATAAGCAGGACAAGAATGATCAGTTCGGTCAGCAGGAACGGCCAGACCCCCTTGAAAATCCTGCTGGGGGGGACTTTCGTGGTGCTGCTGACGATGAAGACGTTCAGGCCCATGGGCGGGGTGATCAACCCGATTTCGGCTGTTTTCACAAACAGGATCCCCAGCCAGACCGCATCAAATTCCAGCCCGGCCATCAGCGGATAGATCAGTGGCAAGGTCAGGACGAGAATGGCAAGCTGGTCCAGAAAGAACCCCAGGATCATCAACAGCAGCAGAACCGCCGCAAGAACCACATACCGGTTCACGTCCGCTTCCTGGATCATGAACAGCAATTCCTGGGTCAGCCCTGTCATGGTGATGAAAACGCCAAAGATGGCCGCACAGGCAATGATCGCCAGAATCATGGCACTGTTACCGGTCGCAGATTTCAGGGCATTCAGGAAATCGCGCCATCCCATACGCCGCATGGACAGGGCCAGCAGCATGGCAAGGAAAGCACCAACGGCCCCGATCTCGGTGGGGGTTACCACGCCGGAATAAATGGTGCCCACGATGATGACCATCAGGGTCAGGACCGGCCAGACCGTTTTCAGGGTTTGGACCCGTTCCTTCATGGTGGCCCGTTCTGCGGAATGGGGGGCGATTTCAGGACGCCGCCGGATCATCAGGTTGATGGTCACCGCATAGCCGAGCGCGGTGATGGCACCGGGAACAAACCCCGCCACCAGCAGCTTCCCGACCGAGGTTTCCGTGATCACCCCGTAAAAGACCAGTCCGATGCTGGGCGGGACCATGATGGCAAGGGTGCCGATCACCGCAAGGGCAGCGGTTGAAAATCTGTCTTCATAGCCATACCGCTTCATTTCAGGATAGGCGGCAGAGGCAAGGGTTCCTGCAGCAGCGGAGGAAGACCCGGAAATGGCGGCCAGCAACACACCACCGGCAATGGCGGAATAGGCCACCCCGCCCCGGAAGTGCCCCAGCCATTTGTCAGAGGCGGCGAACAGGTCTCGCGTAAAGCGGCCTGAATTCAGGAATTCCGCCATCAGGATAAACATGGGCAGGGTGGTCAGGGTATAGCTGGCCACATGCTCATAGGGGGCCGCTTTCAGGATTCCGGCCAGCGGATAGTGGCCCGCCACCAGAAAAAGACCGGTTGCGCCGGATACCAGCATGGCAAAGGCAACCGGCATGCCATTGAGAAGCAGCAGGAACAGAAACAGGATAATAGCAAGGGCTGTCAGGGTCATGCCGTGTCTCCTGCTGCGTGGGTTTGCGGACGGGTGGGAAAGAAGATTTCCAGAAACAGGCGCACAGTCAGCAGGCCGCATCCCAGCGGCACCCAGACATAGCTCCAGTATAACGGGAACTGGATGGCGCCAAAGGTGGTGTCCAGCTTGATGAATTTCTCGATGGCTTCCCCGGCGCTGAACCATGTCAGCAGGCCAAAGGCCGCCGCGCTGAGCAGGGCGTTTAGGCGGGCCGAGATTTTTCCCGGCAGTTGTTCAAGCCAGCTGGTCAGCACATCCAGCCTGACCATGCCCCCCCGGGCATAGGTGGCGGGCATGCTGAGAAAGGCAACGATGACCATGAGATAGAGAGAGGTAAATTCAAAACTGCCGCTGAGAGGGATTCCGACGGCGTAACGTCCAAGCGCATCGACCGTGATACAGATCATCATGACAAAAAGGGCCAATTGGGCCACTCGCAGGAAAACGGTATCAAAAAAGCCGAGCACGACATTCATCTGTCTGTGCATTGTATATTCCCTTGCATCCGGAACCGGTGGAAATGACCCACGGTCATCCCGCACCGGTTCTGTTGCATTTACTGTTTGGCGAGGTGGGCTTTGAAGGCGTCCAGCATGTCCTGACCGGGCAGGTTTCTGGCTTCCATCTGGGAGACCCATTCCCTGGCCACGGTTTGCAGGCGTTCTTCAAACTGACCAAGCACCGCACCGGAAAGCGCAAACGGTTTTACGCCAGCCTTCTCCAGTTTCGGATAGGACTGGTCGTTGAAGGTCTGGAACTGGCTGGACATGCTGGTGCGAAGCTCGTCGGCGACGGTCATCAGTTGTGTCTTTACGTCGTCCGGCAGGCCCTGCCAGACGTCCTCGTTGATCAGGGTTGCAAAGGCAACGGCGCCAAGGCTGGCATTGGTGGAAACGCTTGCCAGGACTTCATCAATTTTATAGGCGAAGGTGCTGGGCGGGTTATAGATGGCCCCGTCCACGGTACCGCGCTGCAGGGCAAGATACAGGTCGGCCGCAGGAACCTTGACCGGGACGGCACCCAATGATTTGGCGATCATTTCCCCGGTGGCGCCCGCAGTCCTCAGTTTCAGGTTGTCGATGTCCTTGATATCGCCAAGGCTGTCCCCCTTGCGCAGCATAAGCTGGTAGGGCGGGGTGATGAAGCCCCACAGGGGCCGGACATTGTTGGACAGGTATTCCCGTTCCAGAAGCTCGGTCTTGATATAGGCGTCAAATGCGGCACTGCCCTTGACGGAATCGGTGAACAGGCCCGGCAGTTCGGCGGCACTGGTCAGGGGAACCTTGTCCGTCACATACACCACGCCGACCACGGCAATATCCACGACCCGGTTACGGACCGCATCGAACAGGCCGGCGGCTTTGGAAATCTGTTCCGCCGGGAACATGCGAATATTGATGCGCCCCTCGCTTTTTTCCTCGATGGTTTTCTTGAAGGTTTGCATGCCCAGTTTTGACGCCACATGGGTCAGGGGAAACTGGTCCGCCATTTTCAGGGTGATCGTTTCATTCGCCTGGGCATTCCAGCCGAACAGGGAAAGCGCAGCGGCAAAACCGGCCACTTTCATCGGGTTTGTCAGTTTCATGTTTTCCTCCTCTGTTATGATCACAAATCCAGCACACACATCGTCTTTGTGACTTTTCTTTTGAGACGTTTATTCCGACCACTTGAAGCGGGGCGGTTTCTTGTTCAGGAAGCGATTGGCCGCGTCCTTGTGGTATTCACTGGCAAAACACAGGGCCTGTCCGGCGGCTTCGGCCTCGACAACCTGCCGCATATCCATGGCGAAGCTTTGGTCCAGCAGGGTCTTGCTGACCCCGACGGCAAGCGGGGACGCGCCCCGAAACCCTTCGGCAAGGTCTTTTGCCGCCTCCAGTACGCTGCCGGTTTGCACAACCCGGTAGGCAAGGCCAAGGGACAGGGCTTCCTCTGCCCCGATCATCCGGGCCGAGAAAAGAATTTCCTTGGCCGCGGCCAGACCAACCCGTCTTGGCAGGGAATAATGCAGGCCGAAATCCCCGATCAGGCCCAGTTTGGCAAAGGACGCACAAAAGGTTGCCGTCGGGCCCGCCAGTACGAAATCCGCCGCAAGAGCCATTCCGAACCCGGCCCCGAAGGCCGGACCTTCCACGGCGGCAATCAGCGGTTTGTCCAGCGTGGCCATCTGAACGGCGAAGGCACCGGTGCGGCGCATCCGGTCCCGGCCCGTGGTCACGCCATCCTTCATTTCCCGCATGACTGAAATGTCACCACCGGCGCAGAAACTGCCCCCGGCACCGGTCAGAATGATGGCAAAGACCTGTTCGTCCGATGTCAGGTCCCGAAGGGCATCGGGAAGCTCTTCGCGCATGCGTAAATCAATGGCGTTCTTTTTATCGGGGCGGTTCAGGGTCAGGATGGCAAGGCCGTCCTGTTTTTCCAGGCGGATTGTTTCATACTCAGCCACAGCAAGCCTCCCCCCGTGTTTCAGGCGCGGATACAAGCGGCGCGGGACCGCACGGTCCGTTGAGGATTTTGGGATAAAAGGCGAGGCAGGAGGTAGAACCAGACATTGGGTATTCCCCGTTTTCTTATTATTCTTTTATAAAGACCTATATACTGTTCTTTTGTTATTTTCAACAAACTTCATGAAGGGTTTATTGTTTTTGTTGGCAAGGAGAGCATGAGAGGAGGCGGCTTGCCCTGAATGATCGGGGGCGGGCGGCGACAGGGAACAGGTCGGGAGCAGGCCGGGAGCAGGTGGCCCGAAAGGGGTAATCTTTTGGGGGAGAGAGCGGAATAGCACGCGCCCGAACGGGCAGGGGGGGCAGGCCCGGACGATGCGCCCGGGCCCCGGTATTTATGCGTTTTACGCCGGATTGACGCGGACCAGAACATCGGACCGGCCGCTATGGACGACCTCGCCTTTCTGGTCGATCAGTTCGAAAAGACGTCCGATCCGTCCGGTATTGCCGGATTTGCCCAGTTCCTTTTCAAGGATCGTGAGGCGCAGGTGCAGGGTATCGCCGATAAAGATCGGTTTCTTGAACTGCCAGTCGGATACCCCCAGCATGGCCACGGCACTGTCCTCGAAGATGCCAAGGCCGTGCATCAGGCCAAGGGCAAGGCCAATCCCAAAGGCCCCGTGGATCAGCCTTTCGCCGTATTTTGTCTTGCTGGCAAACTCGCTGTCATTATGGACCGGGTTCCAGTCTCCCGTCAGCATGGAGAACATGGTCAGGTCCGTTTCGGTCATGGTTCTCGCCTGCGAGGTAAAGACCTGTCCTTCCTCGAAATCGGCGTAGTAATAAGTGCTCATGTGATTTTCCTAGTCCCCGGCAGTGATGATCTGTTCCGCCTGCTCGCGCAGTTTGTTCTTCTGGATTTTCAGGCCGTTTGCGCTTTCGGTTGTGGGAAAGGCGTCAAGCTGAATGATCCGCACCGGGATCTTGTAATGGGCCAGACGGGCCGACGCCTGTTCCAGAATGGCCGCTTCCTCAAGCGGGCCGTTTTCCGAGACAACAAAGGCAAAGGTCCGGGTTTTGCCGTCGACGGGAATACCGACCACCTGACATTTTTCCACACCGGGAAATCCTTCGATGACTTCCTCGATTTCTTTCGGGTCTGTCAGGAAGCCGGACAACCGCAGGAAGTCGCCGTTGCGGGCGAGATAGACAAAGCTGCCATCTTCCCGGAGGTACCCCGCATCCCCGCTGTTGAAATAGCCTTCCTCGTCGATGGCTTTTTCCGTTGCTTCCGGGTTGCGGTAATAGCCGACAAAGTTGCCAGCCGTCCTGAATTCAAGAATTCCCACCTCGTTCGCGGGACAGAGTTCCCCTGTTTCGGGGTTCCGAACCCGGATGGAGGCGTCCTTCCCGGCAGCAGGCTGTCCGCCGCCCCGCAACCGTTCCGCAACGGGCAGGTCAAGGGACTGGATCGAATAGAGTGCGTTCAGTTCGCTGGCCCCATACAGACCGGCAAGGGGAACCCCCGTTGCCGCGATGCGGGCCAGTTTTTCCTCGATCCCTGGGGTGAAGGAGGCAAAACCACAGATGCGGGCCACATCAAAGGCGCTTTTGTCTGTTTCCCACATCTGCACGAACATGTCGTCGCTTCCGAACATGTGCGTGATGGCATTGTCCTTGGCGGTTTTGAGTGCAAGGCCCAGATTGAACACCTCGTTCAGGTAAATGGGGGCCCCGCTGGCGATACTCGTCAGCGTGGGGACAATCCCGAAGACCCCGCAGAAGGGCATAACCGCCATATAGCGGGCGGTGGGTTCGTCAAAGCCGAACGCCGAAACACACTGGTTTGCATGCCAGCCAACGGTTCGTTGCAGATGCAGGACCAGCTTGGGCAGGTTGGTGGTGCCCGAAGTGGTGAACAGGATCAGCGGGCTATCTGCCGTTCCGGTCCGTGTCACCGTGCGGCCGGGCAGGGCATGCCGGCCGAAATGCTGAACGGGCAGGCCGCCCACGGGGGCCAGCCTGTCCGCATTCGGGTCCAGCGAGACAAGCGCCTTCAGGTCCGGCAGCTTGCTGAAATCCAGCTCCCCGATCATCCCGTAGAAATCGGAATGCTGGCTTTTGGCATCAAAGATCAGCATACGGGCGCCGCTGGACGACAGGATATGGGAAAGCTCCGCGGTTCTGTAGCGGGTGTTGACGGCGGCAACGGTGGCGCCGATCCGCGCGCACCCGAACAGCAGCATCATCCATTCCAGCTTGTTGGGCAGCCAGACCGCCACCCGATCGCCCGCCGTGATGCCCTGATCCAGCAGCCATGCGGCGGTTCCCTCCACCAGCGTGTCAAACGCATCCGGCAGGACGGCGTGACCGGTTTCCTCGACAAAGACGGGGCGGTCATCGCCGGCCTGTTGCCACGCCAGACGGTCGGCAAGGGCACTGTCGAAACTCAGGTCTGAAAAGGCCATTAATACAGCTCCATCAGTTTCTGGTTGTCCTGCAAATCCTCTGGCAGGCCCTCCCAGATCATGGAGCCGGATTTCATCACCACCACCCGGTCCGAAATTTTCAGGGCCTCGCGCACGTTTTGCTCAACCAGCAGAATGGACAATCCTTCGCGCTGCTGCAACTCCCGGATTGGGGCCAGCAGGTCCTGAAACAGTTTGGGGGCCAAGCCGATGGACGGTTCATCCATCAGCAGGATACGCGGTCGGTTCAGCAGGGCCCGGCCAATGGAGACCATTTGCTGCTGCCCCCCGGACAGGTTCCCCGCCGGGCGCAGCATAAACTCGCGAATGGCCGGCAGAATATCCAGAACCCAGTCAACCCGGTCCTGTTGTTCCGCTTTGGGCACTCCGGTCGCGCGCATCCCAAGGGTGAAGATATCCCGTACCGTCAGGCTGGGAAAAATACCCCGCCCTTCCGGCACCATGGCAACGCCCCGATCGGCGCGGTCCCTCGGGCTTTGGGGGGTGACATCCTCACCGTCAATGCGGACCTGCCCGGACAGGGGGGGCAGCAGACCGAACAGGCTTTTCAGCAGGGTGGACTTGCCGGCCCCGTTATGGCCGATCAGGCACAGGACCTCATCATTTCGCAGGGTGACGGAAATATCATTGATGACCGGACGACCGCCATAGCCAACGGTAATGGCATCGGCTTTCAAGACCTCGCTGGTACTCATGCGCGTTCTCCAAAATAGATGGCTGTCAGTTCAGGATCGTTGAGAACGGTTTCCGGGTCTCCGTCCGCCAGCAACCGTCCCCGGTCCAGAAAGGCGATCCGGTCGGAAATGCTGATCACGATATCAAGGTTGTGCTCGATGATGCACACCGTGACCCCCTTTTTTACCTCGACCCGCAGGATATCCAGAAACCGGTCATAGGACTGGGGGTCCAGCCCCGACGCCGGTTCATCCAGCAACCAAAGCCGGGCATCGGTGGCAAGGATACGGGCCATGGACAGGAATTTCCGTTCCGCATAGGCCAGATCATTGGCAAGGGTATGCCGCTTGTCGGCCAGTCCGGTCCGCTCCAGGGCATACTCAACCCGTTCCTGCTGCTCTGCCCGTTGGGCGCGGGTGCGGAAGGTGGGGAAGGACATGGGCTCGATCGAGGTCAGGATATTTTCCTCGACGGTCATGTCGTTGAACAGGCGCAGGTCCTGAAAGGTCCGAAGAATGCCTTTTCGGGCGGCCTGATAGGGTTTGATCCGGTCGATCTTCTGTCCCAGCCAGCGGATTGACCCGGTATCCTTGGTCAGTTCCCCGGTGATCAGGTTGAAAAAGGTGGTTTTTCCCGCCCCGTTCGGACCGACCAGCGTGGTGACGATGCCGGCCCGCAGGTCCATGGAAACCTCATCAACGGCCTTGACCCCGCCAAAGGATTTGTTCAATCCCCGGATTTCCAGCAGAACATCGGAGGAAGATGTGTGTGTATCGGTCATTTGCTTCCCCCGGCTGATGTGACTTTTTTCCGGCCGATAATGCCGCCCGGTCGGTAAATCATGAGCAGCGCCATGCCCAGACCATAGATAATCTGCTGGATCGAGCCGATTTCCGTTTGCGGCAGGAAGTCCAGATAGCTGATGACGCTGGGCAACAGCAGCAGAAGCGCGGCCCCGACGATGGGTCCGGCCTGTGTGCCGGTACCGCCAATAATGACCATGGCCATGATCAGCACCGATGTGTCGAGCATGAAGCTTTCCACGTTGATGAAGGCCAGATAGCTGGCATAGAGGGCGCCCGCCACAGCCGTCAGCGCGGCAGAGATGACCACCGAAATGGTCTTGATCAGGGGCACGTTCTTGCCAAAGGCTGCCGCCGCGCTTTCACTGTCCCGGATGGCCTGAAGGCTGCGGCCGAAACTGGAATGGACAAGGCGGTTGATGACCACCAGAACGACAATCAGGGTGACGACAGTCAGGAAAATAAACTCGCCGGGTTTGTAGATTTCCAGCCCGGCGATATTGACGGGCGGAATGCCGATCAGGCCGCCGATCCCCCCGGTTACGCCTTTCCATTCGGAAAAAATGGTAACCGCAAGGACTTGCAGGCCAAGGGAGGCCGCGACGAAATATTCACCGCGCACCCGCAGCGCCGGAAGCGCCAGCACAAGCGAAAGGGCGGCCCCGATGGCCATGGCCACCGGCAGGGTTATAAAGATCGATGCCGAAAAATTCAGGGCCGTATAGGAACTGGCATAGGCGCCGATGCCGAAAAACACGGCATGGGCCAGCGAATAGATGCCGGCATAGCCCATGATGAAATTCAGGGTGACGGCAAGAATGGAATAGATCGAGATCAGGATGGCGAGGTTCAGCAGATAGGCTTCCACGGTTCTTCCTTTCTCTAGTGTGTTGCGGAACGGCCAAGCAGGCCGGACGGGCGAAGAAGGATGAACAGGAACAGGATGGCGAAGGTCACCGCCTCGGTCCACTGCGATTCCACATAGAGGAGGGCGAGGCTCTCGGCGAGGCCAAGGACCAGTCCCGCGATCAGGGTTCCAGGAACGCTGCCGATCCCGCCGACGATGGTCGCGGCAAGGGAAATCAGCATCACATGGTGACCCATGGCCGGGTTAAGCCCCTGCGTTGCCCCCGAAATGATCGCGGCGGGCACCACCAGAAGCGATCCGATGGCAAAGGCACAGGCCGAGATGAATTTGGGGTTGAGACCAAAGACACGGACCAGTTCCGGGTTGTCGGACAGGGCCCGAAGCGCCATGCCGGTGGTGCTGAAGCGCAGGAAATACCAAAGCGCGGCAAAAAAGACGGTGGCACACAGCACCGCAATCCAGGCAAGAGGGGCCACATACAGCCCCTCTGCCAGTTCCACGGACTTTGACAGGGATGTTTGCACCGCGACATAACCGCGACCGAAAACCATGCCGATCACGTTCTGCACCACAATGCCAATGCCGAACGAGGCGACAAAGACGGTGAAGAACGATCCTTCATCCCGTTGGATGGGCACATAGATAAACCGGTACATCAACAGCCCGAAGACAATGGCGCCGCTGGCGGCGGCCAGAATGGCCGGGATGACACCGTATCCGCTGACATCAACGAAATAGAAAAGATAGGCGGCGATAATAAAGGTGGCCCCATGCGAGAAATGGAAGATGCGGGTTGACCCGAAAATCAGGGAGAACCCCACTGCCGTGAGCGCATAGATAGCCCCTGTTTGAAGGCCGGTTATGGCCAACTGCAGAGCAAGCATCGATAATGTCCGTGTGTTTTAGTTGAAGGTAACCGTCTTCAGCGTTTCGGTTTTACCCGCTTTCAGCGTGTTGATCTTGATGGGGAACAGCAAGGTGCCGTTTTCCTGGAAGGAAACGGTGCCGCCTACAAGGTCAAATGACGGGGTTTCCAGACGCTTCTTCAGAAGGTTTTCGCCGGTCACGTCTTTTCCTTCCGCTTCCAGTGCCTGTGCCAGCAGGGCAAACAGACGGGTCGCGTTATAGTAGTTGACGTTATAGGCGTTTGGTTCCCGATTGTGCTTGGCGGTGAAGTCCTTGACGAAACGCTGGGTTACCGGGTCTTCAGACGTGAAATCGACGCTCTGTCCGGTAAAGATCATGCCTTCGGATTCCGGCAGGGCGATGGCATCCGGAACGGCATAGCCGGAATAGGTCACCAACAGGGAATCCACACCATTGTCCCGCAACTGCTTGACGATCTGGATTTGCTGCGCGCCATAACTGGCGACATAGACGGCATCGGCCTTCGCGGCACGAACCTTGGCGGCAACGCCGGAGAATTGCTGCGCGGTTGTCGGCACGGACAGGGTGTCGATCAGCTCACCGCCGGCTTTTTCCAGCTCGGATTCCAGTTCTTCCAAAATGGAGTTTCCGAACGGATCATCGATGTAAACCAGAACGATGCGCTTGATATCCCGTTCCTTGACCAGATAGGGAACCGCCGCCCGGACTTCCAGATTGACCAGCGGGATCACGTTCCAGAAATATTCGCCAAGCTGGGCCAGATCGGGGCCCACACCGCCGCCGTTCACGGCCACAACCGAATTCCGCTGGCCGATGGTTGAAATCGCCTTGGAAACACCCGTGAAGGCGGACAGTGTGTAGGGAACGTTTGTCACATTGACCAGCTTTGTCATACCGATGACGGCTGGCTGCGGCAGGCCCTGACTGTCTTCATAGGCAATGGACAGTTTTCCGTTCAGGAGATTGTCTGCGTTTACATGCTCAACCGCCAGATCGGAACCGGCCATGAACACATCGCCATAGACGGCGTTTGGTCCGCTCAGCGGAAACAGGGCCCCGATTGTCTGGTCCGCGGCAAGGGCGCTCCCCATTGCGGAAAATCCAAGGCATGCTGTAAGAGAAACCTTACCCACGAAAGCAAAGATGCTTTTCATTGTTTTTCCATCCCATTTATTTGTTTTTGATTATACTTCTTGGGTATTTTGCAGGCGTTTTGTTTATGTTTTTTGCCTGATCGTGATGATTGCGTGAAAGCAGATTCACTGTCAACTTCTTTTCAGAAGCGAACATCCATGCAGCGGGAGCGGGTATTCCCTCTGCTGCCTGTGAAAAGGCCTCCCGACCGGGCCGGGCTATTAGCCGTAAATTCGGTCCTCGATGGGGGTGCTGTCGATGAGGGCGTGGATAATCCGGCAGAAGGCTTGTTCTGCCCTGTTTAGCTGGGCTTTCGGGTTCTCCACCACATACACATCAATGGCTGGCGGCGATACATAGGGGGGCAGGCGCCAGAGGATGCCGTTGTCAACGTCCCGCTTGGCCACATGAATAGGCAGGGGACCGATGCCGAGCCCGGCAATGATCATGCGGCGGACCTCTTCCAGATTGGCGGATGTCCCCACAATACGGTCGGCCAGATCCGCCTGCGCCCGCATCAGGGCGACCTGCCGTAGGGCATCGCCCATCTGGTCGGTGACAAAGCTGACACTGGAATGGCCGGCAAGATCGCTGGATGTCAGGTTTTCCTTGCCAAACAGGGGGTGTTCCGGGCCGCAGAATAATCCGAAATGTTCGCGAAACAGGCGCTTGTAATTCAGCTTGGGGCTGCGGTCCTTGACCAGACAGATGGCAACGCTTGCCTTGCGGGCCATGAGATTTTCAATGGCATGGCGACTGGCGGAAATTTCGATCGACAAGGTGGCATTGGGATGCTGCTGGTGAAACTGGGACAGGGCGTTGTCAAAGAACGGGCATTCCACATGGCTGGCCATGGCAATGCGGACATGGCCCCGGATTTCATCCTCCGTATCCCGCAGCAAGGTTTCAAGGCGCAGGATTGTGCCGTGGATTTCCACAATTTCCCGTTCCAGCAATTCGCCCGCCCGGGTCAGGCGGAAATTGCCGGGGCTCCGTTCGATCAGCTTTTTCCCCAGCCTTTCTTCCAGCCGTTTCAGCGAAGCAGAGACTGATGGCTGGCGCAACCGCAGGGTGTTGGCCGCGTCGGTGATGCTTTTGGACTTGGCGATCACCTGAAAGGTTTTCAGCAAGTTCCAGTCCAGATCCCGGGCCAGACGTTCCGGTGTGAATTTGATTGAGTCACCAGTCATAGTTTCAAACTATACACACTATTTCAATTATCTATTTGATCTATACACGGGTATTTGGCAGCCTTCAACTCAATTGTGGGGGAGGGGTATGTCAATTGAAAAGCGTGAGGCCAGACAGCCATGGGTGCTATTGTCCCCGGCGCTGGTCTCGATCCTGTTACTGTTGATCGTGCCACTGATGTTCATTGTGGTGTATTCCTTCTGGTTACGGACAGCGACCGGGGCCGATCAGGTCGGCTTTTATCTGGATAACTGGATCGAGGTGCTGACCGATGAGTTCTATCGGGATATTCTTCTGCAAACCCTGCGCATTGCTTCGGTGACCACAATCGTGTGCGCCGTCATGGGGTATCCAGCGGCCTATTTCATTGCCCGCTCACGCGGGAACAAGGCCATCTTGCTGTTGCTCCTGATGCTGCCTTTCTGGATCAGCTACATCATTCGGACCATGTCCTGGATCAATATTCTGGGGGTGTCCGGCGCCTTTAACAGCGTTCTCATGATGCTGGGGATAATCGATGAGCCGTTGCAGCTGCTGTATAACGAGGTGACGGTGATCCTCGGGCTTGTCCATTTCCTGCTGCCCTTCATGATCCTCAATATCTATGTGAGTCTGGAGGATATCGACCGCAATCTGGAAGATGCCGCCTGCTCGCTGGGAGCCCATAGAGGGCGCACTTTTCTGGAGATTACGCTGCCCCTGTCCCTGCCCGGTTTGGCGGCGGGGGGCTTGCTGTGCTTCGTGCTGGGCGCGGGCACCTATATCACGCCGGTCATTCTGGGAGGACCGCGGGATGCCATGTTCGCCAACCTCGTGTTCGAGGCCATTATCACACAGCTCGACTGGCCGTTGGGGTCGGTCCTGTCGCTGGTTCTGATTGCCGTACTGGGATCGATCGTCCTTGTTTACAACCGCTTTCTGGGAATGCGGCAATTGATGAAGGGGTTGGCATGATGGGATGGGGGGTTATTCGTCTCTGGACTATTCTTGTCTATATTTTCATGTTCCTGCCGGTGGCCGTTGTGGTGCTGCTCAGCTTCAATGCCAATCAGTTTGGCAGCTTTCCGGTGACCGGATTGTCGTTTCGCTGGTTTGTGGAACTGGCTGAGAATGAGGCCATCATCCGGGCCTTCAAGACATCCCTGCTGCTGGGGGTTCTGACGGCGTTCATTTCGACGACGCTGGGGGTGCTCGCAAGTCTTGCCCTTGTGCGCTACAAGGTGCCGGGCGGCAATTTTATCAGCACCCTGCTGATCGCCCCCATTCTTGTCCCCGAGGTGGTTCTGGCCGTGGCGTTGCTGCTGTTCCTGAACTTCCTGTCCGTTCATAAAAGCTTTTTCATGTTGCTGATGGGGCATGTGATCTTCACCTTGCCGTTCGTGGTTCTGGTGGTACAGGCGCGCCTGATCGGGATCCGCCGGGATGTGGAGGAGGCCGCCATGAGCCTTGGGGCCACACCGGTTCAGACCTTTTTCCAGATCACCCTGCCGCTGCTGGCCCCGGCCGTGTTCGCCGGCATGCTGTTTTCCTTCACCATCAGCTTTGACGATATCACGGGGACCCTGTTCTGGAAGCCGGGTGGCGTGGAAACGGTTCCCACGCAGATTTTCGCCATGTTGCGCAATTCCATTTCACCGGAAATCAACGCACTTGGCTCCGTCATGATTTTCTTCACCGTCGGCGTTCCCTTGCTTGGAGCTGCCATCGCCCGGCGGCTTGGGAACCATCAAGGTCGCTAGACGGCACAGATGGCGCACACTAACAGAGAGGAGAGACCAATGGATAATACGAAACGGTATGAGCGGTTACTTGAAAGATACAGGAACGGGGATCTGGATCGCCGCAAGTTTCTGGGCCTGATGGGGGCCGCCGGTCTGGCATATGGCCTGCACACACCCTTTGCCAAATCGGCATTGGCTGCCGTGAGTGAGGTTCGCTTTGACGGTTGGGGCGGGGTTGTTTCCGAGGCGTTTCGAAAACACGCCTTTGACCCTTTTGCACAGAAAACCGGCATCAAGGTTGTGGATGGCACCTTTGGCAGCGGCGATGAATATTTGTCCCGCGTCAAGGCCAGTCAGGGCGGCGAGTATAACATTGCCCATCTGTCCGGCGTTTTTGACTACGCACGCTATCACGGGCTGGGTCTGACTAGTGAATTGAACGAAGACAATATTCCCAACCTGAAATATGTCATCCCGAAATTGTCTGATGTGTTCCGCAAAATCACGAACGGAAAACTTTCCTGTGTTCCCTACGATTATGGAACCACGGGTCTTGCCTATAACCGCAAGCATATTTCCGATGATGAAATGAAGGAAAAAGGTGCGAAAATCCTGCTTGAGGAGCGGCTGAAGGGGAAAATCGGTGGCTGGAGCGATTGGCGCACCCGGATCTGGTATGCCTCCTTGCAAACCGGACAGGACCCCAACGGGGCAACGGACATGGAGGCGATCTGGGATACCCTGCGTACCCACCGTGACCTGCTGCTGAAATATTGGGGGTCCGGGGCGGAACTGATGAGTCTGCTTGCGGAAGAGGAGATTTATGTCACCGAAGCATGGTCCGGCCGGGTGTATGCGTTGCAGGAGCAGGGGCATGACATCGGCTATATGGATCCGCCAAACGGGTTCGGCTGGCAGGAATGCCTGTTCGTGATCAAGGGATCACCGATGGAGGCCTGTGAAGAGTTGTTGAACTTCATGCTGGCACCGGAAACATCCATTGCCGTGGCCGAGGGGCAAAATTATCCCCCCGCCCTGGATCCGACCAAGGTCGATCTTGGCAAGAAAATCCCCACGCTTCCCGCCTTTGATCCGAAAGGCACACTGGAAGGTCTGACCTTTGCCGATCCGGAATATTGGAACACCAACGAGCAGGAGTGGTCCAAGAAGTTCGGTCGTATTCAAAAAGGGTACTAATTCCTCTCCCCCTCGCTGCATGGGCAGCGGGGGGAACCGGACAGAGGCGGAAAGGGATTATCTGTGAGCGCTGTAAAATTACACAATATCGTCAAGAAGTTCGGGGCTTTCACGGCTGTGCACCCGATGTCTCTGGATATCCCGGAGCGCAGTTTCGTGACGCTTCTGGGGCCGTCAGGCTGCGGTAAAACAACAACCTTGCGGATGGTTGCCGGGCTTCTGGACCCGACAGAAGGGGATATTCTGGTTGCCGGGCGGCAGATCAATGATGTGCCGATCCACAAGCGGAATCTGGGGATTGTTTTTCAGAATTATGCCCTGTTCCCGCACAAGACAGTTGCGGACAATGTGGCCTTTGGCCTGAAGCACCGGAACATTCCGAAAGAGGAGCGGAACCGCCGGGTGGCCGAGGCGCTGGAACTGGTGCAACTGCCGCATTTGGCGAACAGTTATCCGAAACAGCTTTCCGGGGGACAGCAGCAGCGGATTGCGCTGGCCCGGGCCATCGTCATTGAACCGGATGTCCTGTTGCTGGACGAGCCGCTGTCCGCGCTGGATGCGAACCTGCGCGAGGACATGCGGGTGGAACTGAAGCGCATTCAGGAACAGATTGGCATTACGACCATTTTTGTCACACATGACCAGTCGGAAGCTCTGGCCATGTCCGACATACTGGTGGTCATGTCCAATGGCCGTGTGGAACAGGTCGGGGCGCCAAAGGAAATCTATTCCAATCCGACCAGTCGCTTCGTCGCCGATTTTCTCGGAACGTCGAATATTCTTGAGGCGGAGATTACCTCTGAGGGCGGGCAATCCGGGTTGACCGCCGCGGCCGTCGGGTTTGTCCCGCTTCGCGATGAACAGATGGCAAAGCTGGCCGGACGGGCGAAGGCCTATCTGGTCATTCGGGCGGAAAAGATAGACATCCTGCCGCTGGACGCCGGGCCCGATGCCCGACTTTCTTTCGAAGGGACAATCGAGGCGGTGGATTATCAGGGACAACTGGTGCGCTATTTCGTGGATGTGCAGGGCATGAAGTTTCAGGTGCTGAACATGCTGAGCGGCACCACCTCCTTTGAGGACGGAGACAGGGTTTCCGTTCGTTTTGACAGTCAGGATTGTGTGGCAGTAGGAGAGGACTGATCAATGGTCAGCCATCTGTTTTATCAAACGGGAAGCAAGCGCCCCGTTCTTGCGGAAGCGCGCGGCATTTATATGTGGGATGTGGAAGGCCGCCGTTATCTGGACGGCTCTTCCGGGGCCATGGTGTGCAATATTGGTCATTCCAACCCCAATGTTCTTGCGGCAATGCGCCGGCAAATGGAAAAGTCCACATTCGGGTATCGCCTGCATTTTGAAACGGAACCGTCCGAACATCTGGCGGCCAAGGTGGCGGCCCATGCCCCGGCGGGGCTGGAGAAGGTCTTTTTTGTCTCCGGCGGGTCGGAAGCCGTTGAAAGCGCCATCAAGATCGCCCGTCAATATGCCACGGTGACAGGGCAGGAAAAACGGTGGAAAGTCATCTCCCGCCTGCCAAGTTATCATGGCTGTACCCTTGGGGCGCTGGCATTGACCGGATATGCCCCCCTGACGGAACCCTTTGCGCCCATGTATCGGGACATGCCCAAGATTCCGGCGCCGACGGCCTATCTGGATGGGATGGATCCCGCTGATCCGGCAACGGGCCTGCATTACGCCAACATGCTGGAGGAAAAAATCCTGGCGGAGGGGCCGGAAAGTGTTCTGGCATTTATTGTTGAACCTGTCGGCGGGGCCTCGACGGGGGCGCTTGTGCCTCCCTCCGGCTATATGGAGCGTATCCGCGACATCTGTACCCAATACGGGCTTTTGCTGATCTATGATGAAGTCATGACCGGCGGCGGCCGGACAGGGCGGTTTTTTGCGACGGACCACTGGAACGCCCGCCCGGATATCATCACCTTTTCGAAGGGCTTCGCCGCCGGGTATTCGCCGCTTGGGGCCATGATCGTGGATGAGCCGATTGTCGATGCGGTGATCAAAAGCGGCGGCTTCCTGCATGGATTTACCTATGCCGGCAATCCGCTTGCCTGTTCTGCCGGGGTTGCGGTGCTGGAAGAAATCCAGCGTCAGGACATGGTGGCCAATGCAACCGCCATGGGAACGCTTTTAAAGGCCCGGCTGACCAGCCTGATGGACCGCTATCCTTTCATTGGGGATGTGCGCGGGGAAGGGCTGCTTCTGGCGTTTGAACTGGTCGCTGATCGCGGCACCATGGAGCCTTTGCCGCGGGACATGAACGCCTATTTGCGGCTGGTGGATATCGCCTATGCAAACGGGCTGATCATCTATTCCCGAAGAACCCGCAACGGATTGGCGGGGGACCATTTTCTGGTCTGCCCGCCGCTGATTATCACGAAAGAGCAGATTGACCAGATCATGGAGATGCTGGTGCTGTCCCTCGATCAGTTTGCAAAAGAAAACCATCTCCCCATTGAACAGAACCCGTAACGAGGCAACCATGAGCAAGATTATCATTACCTGTGCGGTAACCGGTTCTATTCACACCCCGTCCATGTCGGATCATCTTCCGGTTACCGGTGAGGAAATTGCCCGTCATTCCGTTGAGGCTGCCGAAGCAGGCGCGGCCATTATCCATCTTCATGCCCGGGACCCGGAAAGCGGTCGCCCCTCGTCACGGGCAGAGGATTTCATGGCCTTCCTTCCGGTGATCAATGCGGGCACGGACGCGGTCATCAATATCTCGACGGGAGGCAGCGCCCTCATGCCGCTGGAGGAACGTCTGGCCGCCCCCTTCATTGTGGAGCCGGAGATGTGTTCCCTGAACATGGGAACCATGAATTTCGCGCTGTATCCGTTGGCGGAACGGATTACGGACTGGAAACATAACTGGGAAAAGCCGTTTCTGGATAATTCCGATGATCTGGTGTTCAAGAACACCCCCCGCGATATTGCCTATGTTCTGGATCAGATGGGCCGTCAGCGCGGTGCCCGGTTCGAATTTGAATGCTATGACGTCGGTCATCTTTACATGCTGCGTCATTTCGTGGACCGGGGTCTGGTGCAAAAGCCCCTGTTCATTCAATTCGTGTTCGGCGTTCTTGGGGGGATCGGGGCGGACCCTGAAAATCTGGTTCATATGAAGCGGATTTCTGACAAGCTGTTCGGCGCGGACTATGAATTTTCGGTTCTGGCAGCGGGCCGTCACCAGATTCCGCTGGCGACCATGGCGGCCACCATGGGCGGGCATGTGCGCGTGGGATTGGAAGACAACCTTTATATTGGCAAGGGGAAGCTGGCCCAATCCAATGCCGAACAGGTTGCCAAAATTCGCACGATCGTCGAGGCGCTGGGCCGTGAGGTGGCCAGTCCGGCGGAAACGCGGGAACTGCTGTCCCTGAAAGGGGCGGAAAAGACAAAATTCTGATGTCCGGGATCACAATCAGGCTGGCCGAGGCTGAGGATGTCCCGGCCATTGATACGGCCCTTCGCAAGCTGTCCGACCATCTGGGAGATACCCATGTCCTCCGTCAGGAAGAACTGGGCGCCCTGTTGTTTCAGGAGCCCATCGGAATTCGGGTGCTGCTGGCCGAGACGGCAGGAAAGCTGGTCGGTGTGGTGATGTTCTCGTCTTATGTTTCAACAACGGCAGGCGGGCTTGGGGTGTATGTTTCTGACCTTTGGGTGGACGCATCCGTTCGCGGGCAGGGGATAGGCCCCCGGTTATTGGTGGCCATTCTGGACCTTGGCCCCTTTCCCATAAAGACGATGTTCCTGAACGTCTATCAGGACAATATAGCGGCTCGCAAGACGTACCTGCGTCTTGGGTTCAAGGCGAACAGCCTAGCCGACGACCTGTCGCTTGACGAAAGCGACTTTCACAAAATCCGAGGAAAAGTATGAAAGCGGTATTTGACGAACGACAATGGAAACATGATCCCCAGAATTTTATGGCCAATGGTCAGCCCTTGCGCAACCCGGAACAGCCGGAACGCATTCGCCATCTGAAGGATGGGGCCAGTCGGGCAGGGGCCGTTTTTCAGGCGCCCCGGGATCATGGGCGCGGCCCCATTGCCGCCGTGCATTCCCCGGAATATTTGACCTTTTTGGAAAATATTCATGCGCGCTGGAAACGGATTGAGGGCGCCTCGGACGAGGTGATCCCGAATATTCACCCGGATAGCCGGGGGGCCAATTATCCAAAATCGGCGGTTGGACAGGCCGGATATCATCAGGCGGATACGGCCTGCCCGATTGCCGAGGGTACGTGGGAGGCGGCCTACTGGTCCGCCCAGACGGCGCTGGAAGGGGCGGACTTGTTGCTGGGGGGCGAACGGGCGGCCTATTCCCTGTGCCGTCCGCCGGGACATCACGCCTTTGCCGATCTGGCGGGCGGGTTCTGTTTTTTGAACAATTCCGCGATTGCCGCCGATTACCTGCGTCAGCAGGGGTTGAAGCCCGCCATTCTGGATGTGGATGTTCATCACGGAAACGGGACGCAGGGGATCTTTTACAAACGCAACGATGTCCTGACCATTTCCCTGCATGCGGACCCGGATCGTTTTTACCCGTTTTTCTGGGGAAGTGCGCAGGAACGCGGCGAAGGATTGGGGGAGGGGTATAATCTCAACCTGCCCTTGCCGCGGGGAACCGGCGATGACGACTATCTTGCCGTGTTGAAGACGGCGCTTGCCAGAGTGCGGAATTTCGGGGCGGATGTGGTGGTGATCGCCCTTGGACTGGATTCCCACGAGAATGACCCCTTGCAGGGCCTGAGCATTACCACCCCCGGCTTTGCCCGGTTGGGGGCTGCCATTTCAACCCTTGGGGTGCCCACCCTGCTGGTTCAGGAAGGTGGCTATCTGTCCGACGATCTTGGCAACAATATCGAGAATTTCCTGACAGGGTTTGAAGGCGGATAACGCCGGAAAGCCCCGGCAGACTAGCCGTCTTCAGAATCCGTGAATTCGCTATGGTGATAGCCCTGAAAATAGAGGAGCGCGGTCAGGTCTGCGTGGTTGATGTGACGCGGTGTTTGCTCAACAACGATGGGCTGGCCGTGATAGGCAACCCCAAGACCCGCCGTTTGCAGCATGGGGATATCGTTGGCGCCATCGCCCACCGCGGCGGCATCCAGGGGGGTGAGGCCCCGCTGACGACACAGCCGTGTCAGCAGGTCCGCCTTTGACGCGGGGCCAAGGATTTCCGGTCCGAGGGTTCCAAGGATTTTATCCTCCTTGATGGGCAGCGGATTGGCGTGATGTTCATGAAACCCCAGCGCCTTTGCCACCACCTCGGTGGTAAAGGTGAACCCGCCCGAGATCAGCGCCGTGTAGGCACCGTACTTCCTCATGGTCTGGATCAGGGTTTTCGCACCCGGTAGATAGGAAATCCGGCCAACCAGATCGTCAAGGGCGGCTGCCGGTTTGCCTGCCAGCAGGCTCACCCGCGCGCGAAGGGATTGTTCAAAATTCAGGGTGCCTTGCATGCTCTGTTCTGTAAGGGCCCGCACCGCCGCCCCGACCCCCAGCGCGTCGGCCATCACATCAAGGCTTTCCATGTCGATCATGGTGCTGTCCATATCCGAGACCAGAAGCCGTTTTCGCCGGTTTTCATTGGGCTGGACGGTGCAGTCATAGTCCCCCTTGAGCGGGGCAAGAATGCTTTCCGCCGCGTCCATGCCTTCCGCGTCAAAAAAGCAGTCGAAAGCAACCCCCTCGTTCAGCCACCTGAACGTCATGTTGCGGGCGCCTTCTGCGGCCAGTTGGGAGGCAAGCTGATCCTGCAGAGAGGAGGTAAGATCGGATTTGTCGGGATGGGTGACAACGGTGGCAACGTGGTTTTTCATCAGGGGTCCAGTCTTTTTCGGGCAGGAACGGCCCTGTTCCGCCATGCTAGCGGGACAGAGCCTGATCCTGATTCAGGATCGGATAGGCAGTGGCGGCAATATGGGAATTGATGCGCCGGAAATCGCGCAGGATATCAAGATGGATGCGGCTTGTTTCAAGGCTTTCCGTCACGCCCTTGCGAAGCCGGTCGATATGGTTTTCCGTGGCATTGAACAGCAGGTCGCGGAAGGCTTTTTTCTCGGCCAGAAGCTGCAGGGCCACATCCTCGTCCCGGGACATGAACAGGTCGATGGAAAGCTGGAAATTATTGACCATCATGCGATGAAGCTGCAGCAGTTCGTCCCGCCCTTCCTGTGAGAAAGACATCTTGGACTTGTGCAGGTTACGGGCAAGTTCCGCCAGATTGCTGTCAATGATATCCCCGATATGCTCCAGATTCATGGTCAGTGTAAAAACCTCCACGGACCGGTGCATGTCATCCTCGCTCATATGGTCGCGCTTGATATTGGCGATATAAAGCGTGGCTTCCCGGTGCAGGAACTCGACAATATCGTCGGCTTTCTGTATGCGGTCGATTTCCGTGCAATCATCAAAGGCCCGAAGGCTCTGGTCCAGCATGGAATAGACAACATTTGCCATCCTGAGGGTCTCGCGGGCCACATTGGACAGGGCCTTTCCGGGATTGTTGCTATCCTGCGGTGACAGATACAGGCACCGCATTTCGTCATTCTCCGCATCGGTATCAGACCCGGCTTTCAGATATGTGACGATTTTTGCGACCAGCGGCAAAACCGGCAGGAACATCACGGCCAGTGCTGTATTGAACAGGATGTGAAAGACCGCGACCAGTTGTCCGTGCTGTATGCCAGTATCCAGCAGCAGCCGGGTAATCGGGGCCAGCAGGGCGCTGAAGACAAGCACGCCAATCAGCCTGAAGACAAGATTACCAAGGGTCAGCCTTTGCGCGGCGACGGGTTCGTTCAGTGTCATGATGACGGCGGGAATGGCGGCCCCGAGGTTGGCCCCCAGTATGAAGACAATCCCAAGCTCCAGCGGGATGACGCTGCTGGATACAAGGGTGACCACCAGCAGAACGATGGCGAGACTGGAATGGGCCAGCCATGTGATGACCATGGCCACCGCGATGGCCAGCAATGTATCATTTTCAAAGACACCCATCATGCCGCCCACCGCCTCGCTTGAGCGGAAAATCGCCGTATTCATGGCGATCAGCTTCAGGGCCAGCAGGACAAATCCGAGCCCGATCAGAACCCGCCCCGTATTGCGCACGGTCTTGGAGGAGGCGCTGAGAAAAACAATCAGGCCGATGGCAAGGAAGATGGGGCTGAGGAATTTCACGTCATAGCTGAGAAGCTGGGCGGCGATGCTGGTGCCGATATCGGCCCCAAGGACAAGGGCCAGTCCGGGGACCAGAAGCAAGGCCCCGCGCGCTGCAAACCCGGAGGCCATGACAATCACAGCGGTGGAGGATTGCAGGCAAGCCGCCATTCCGGCCCCGGCCAGCAGGGCACTGAACCGGTTGCCGGCCATCCGCGCCATGATGCGCCTGAGATCGGCACCGAACAGGCGTTCAATGCCGGTGCGCACCATGCGGACCCCCCATAACAGGATTGCCACCGCACCGAACAGTTCAATTATGATCAATGACCCCTGACCCATGTCATTCACTTTCCGGGAAAATCAACATTCAACGAAATTGACGGCAAGGCCCCCAAGCGAGGTTTCCTTGTATTTTGTCTGCATGTCCGCCCCCGTTTGACGCATGGTTTCAATGACCGCATCCAGCGATATCTTGTGGGTGCCATCCCCTTTCAGGGCCAGCCGTGAGGCCTGCACCGCCTTGACCGCGCCGACAGCGTTTCGCTCGATACAGGGGATTTGCACAAGCCCGCCCACGGGATCGCAGGTCAGGCCCAGATTATGCTCCATGCCGATTTCAGCGGCGTTTTCAATCTGGGCGTTGGTGCCCCCGAGCACGGCGGTCAGTCCCGCTGCCGCCATGGAACAGGCCACCCCGATTTCGCCCTGACAGCCAACCTCGGCCCCGGAAATGGCGGCATTTTTCTTGTACAGGCTGCCGATGGCGGCGGCCGTCAGAAGAAAGGTTGCAACGTCTTTCCGGTCCTCTCCGCCGCAATGGCGTATGTGATAGGCAAGGACGGCCGGTATGATCCCGGCGGCGCCGTTGGTTGGGGCCGTGACCACCCGGCCCCCGCAGGCATTTTCCTCGTTCACGGCAAGGGCATACAGGTTGATCCAGTCCAGCCCGGAAAGCGCATCCTCCCCCTTTGTTTCCTGCTGGCGGACAAGGTTTGCCCGCAGGTTCGCGGCGCGCCGGGGAACGTTCAGTCCCCCCGGCAGGGTTCCGCTTTCGTTGCATCCGCGCTCGATGCACTGCTCCATGGCCTGCCAGATGTCATCCAGTCCTTGTAAAACCTGTTCCTCCGGTCTTTGCGCACATTCATTTTTCAGAACCAGCTCCGCAATACTGAGGGCGTTTTCTTCCGCCAATTGCAGCAGGTGGCGGGCATTCCTGAAGGGATAGGGGGGCGGTGCCGATGCCGTGATCCGGTGTTGCAGGGCCTGCCCGTCCCCCTTAATGACGAACCCGCCGCCGATGGAATAATAGGTCCCGCTTTTCAGCAGGGCGCCATCCTTGTCAAAGGCGGCGAAGGTCATTCCGTTGGTATGGCCCGGCAAAAGCTGGTCGCGAAGTTCCAGATAGTGTTCCGCAGGATCAAGGGAAATGATGTGTTTTCCGGCCAGTTTCAGACAGTGCGTGCGGCGGATGTTCTCCAGCATGGCTGGAACCTCAGCCGGGTCAACCAGATGGGGCTGCTCGCCGGACAGGCCCAGTAAAATGGCATGATCCGTGGCATGTCCCCGACCGGTAAGGGCGAGGGAGCCGTATGTCTTGATTAAAAGGCGGCAGACATCCGTCAAAACACCGGATTGATCCAGACCTTGTACAAAATGGTTGGCCGCCACCATGGGCCCGACCGTATGGGAACTGGACGGGCCAATGCCAATCTTGAACAGGTCAAAAACACTGATGTTTGAGGGCATGGTGGCTTTCTGGGTCAGTTATGCAGGATCTGGCTCAGGAAGGCCTGTGTCCGGTCCACTTGCGGGTTGTCGAAAAATTCCGTTGGGGTGTTCTGTTCCACGATTTCGCCGCCATCCATGAAAATCACCCGGTCGGCGACCGATTTCGCAAATCCCATTTCATGGGTCACGCACAACATGGTCATGCCTTCTTCAGCAAGTTCCGCCATCACATCCAGAACCTCCTTGATCATTTCCGGATCAAGGGCGGATGTGGGTTCATCAAACAGCATGATCTTTGGCGCCATGCAAAGAGAGCGGGCAATGGCCACCCGCTGTTGCTGGCCGCCCGACAATTGTCCCGGATACTTGTGGGCCTGTTCGGCGATATTGACCCGGTTCAGGTAATGCATGGCTGTCTCGACCGCCTCGGCCCGTGGCATTTTCCGAACCCAGATGGGGGCGAAGATCAGGTTTTCCAGAATGGTCATGTGGGGGAACAGGTTGAAATGCTGAAAACACATGCCGACCTCGCGGCGGATATGGCCGATATTCTTCGTGTTGTCGTTCAGTTCGACCCCGTCCACCAGAATGGTGCCGCCCTGATGTTCTTCCAGCCGGTTCACACAGCGGATAAGCGTTGATTTCCCGGACCCGGACGGGCCGCAAATGACAATGCGTTCCCCCTTGCGAACGGCCAGATCCACATTCTTCAGGACATGAAAGTCCCCATACCACTTGTTGACCTTGTCCAGCAGGATAATGGGCTGTTCAGCCTGTGACCCGGTCCGGCTGTCTGCTGATTGCGGGTTGGAGTGTGAAATAGTCATCATGAAGTCTTGTCTTTCAGGTGAACGATCAGCGATAGGCGGCGTAGCCACGTTTTTCGAGTGAGTTGCCATACCGGCTGAGGCCAAAGCATAAAATCCAGTAGATCAGGGCACAGAACACAAAGGCCTCGGCATCGAAGCCCAGCCATTCCGGGTCTTGTGACGCAGCCTTTGAGATACCGAGGAAATCCAGCAGCCCGACCACAATGACCAGCGAGGTATCTTTCAACAGTGCAATGCAGCGGCCAATCAGCGGCGGCAGAACCTTGGTCAGGGCCTGCGGCAGAATGATAAACAGCATGGTCACCCAGGGATGCAGCCCGAGGGAGGCGGCGGCCTCGCTCTGTCCGCTTTCAACGCCCTGCAATCCGCCGCGCACGACCTCGGCGATATAGGCGGAAGAAAACAGGATGATGCCGATCTGGACACGGTACAGGATGCCGATCTCCATCCCGCTGGGAAGGAACAGCGGCAGCATGATTGAGGCCATGAACAGGATCGTGACCAGGGGGACACCGCGCACGGTCTCGATCAGGGCGATACACAGCCCCTTGATCAGCTTGATGTTTGACCGGCGGCCCAAGGCCAGCAGGATACCAAGGGGAACAGATACCAAAATCCCGACCACGGACAGAACCAGCGTCAACAGCAACCCGCCCCATTTGGAGGTATCCACACTTTCCAGCCCGAAGCCGCCCCCGACCAGCCAATAGATGGGCAGCGGCAGCAGCAGCCAGAACACTACGGCGACCTTGCCGGGCATAAGTTGACGGGCCGTTGCAATAAACAGGGCCAGCAACAGAAGACCGGCGGCGATGGGGCGCCATGCCAGTTCCTGCGGGTAGGAGCCGATCATGAACAGCCGGAACTGGGCCTGCACAAAGGACCAGCACGCCCCGCCCGCCGCCCGGCATTCATCGGCATTGCCAACGAATGTGGCGTTGAGGACAAACCAGTCCAGAAGCGGGGGAATGATCGCAAGAATGATACCGACCCCGAGAAAGGTCAGGATGGTATTTTTAACCGAACTGAAAAAGTGATCCCGCAGCCATTTGATGACCCCGCGCTGGGTCGGCGGGGCCGGTTGGTCTGGTGAGGGTTGAAAGATGATCGTCATGATTAACGCTCCACCAGTTGGAATTTCTTGTTGGCCACATTCATCAGCACGGAAATGACCAGATTGATGGAAAGATAGACCAGCATCCAGATGCCGATCACCTCAATGGCCTGCCCGTTCTGGCCGATCATGGTGCCGCCAATGGACACCATGTCCGGATAGCCGATGGCGATGGCAAGGGAACTGTCCTTGACCAGACTGGCGTAATCGTTTGTTGTGGCGGGAATGATGGTGCGAAGGGCCTGCGGCAGGATTACACCGCGCATGATGCGGGAGGGCGGCACCCCAAGGGCGGCGGCCGCTTCATTCTGTCCCTTGCTGACGGCCATGATGCCGCTTCGGACATTTTCGGCGATGAAGGCCCCCCGATAGAGCGCCAACCCGATGACCAGAGCGAGAAATTCCGGCCGGAAAACCGCTCCGCCGGAAAAATTGAACCCTTTCAAGGCCGGATAATCCCAACTGACCGGGCCGCCCGCCATCCAAAAGACCGACAGGGGAACCAGTGTCAGGATCGCCGTGCCCAGCCAGAAGAGCGGCAGGGAGCGGCCTGTCAGGTTCTGGCGCTTCTTGGCCCATCTCACCATCAGGATGGTCAGCCCGATGGCGACCAGAAAGGCCATGGCGACCCAGATGAAGCCGTCTTCGGGGATGGCGCGGGGGAAATACAGGCCGCGCTGGCTCAGGAAGGTGCCGGGGAAAATCTCGACCGCCTGCTTGACCGATGGCAATCCGGCGAGGGCGACACCATAGACAAATAGCAGGATCAGTAGAACGGGAACATTCCGCAGGATTTCCACATAGGTTTTGGCGATTTTGGCAATCAGAAGATTGTCGGAAACCTGTGCCACGCCCACAATGACACCCACCACCGTGGCCAGAATGATGCACAGGATTGCCGTATAAAGGGTGTTGATGATCCCGACCAGCAGGGCATATCCGTAACTGTCGCTGGATTGATAGTCGATCAGGGAATCGCCAATGGGAAAGCCGGCCTCTTGCGAGAGGAAGGCAAAGCCCGTTTCAATATGACGGGCCGCCAGATTTTCCTGTGTCGAAAGAAACAGATAATAGGCGCCCCCGATTGCCGCCGCGACCATGAGCAATTGCACAAGGTTGGACAGCAGGTTCCGAGGGGTGAAGAAAGTGCTCAGCATTCCTGCCAAATCTGATTGTGTCGACATAAACGTCACCTTGCCTTGCAGGCCGGTCGGGTAACACCGGGTAAGGATCAGGGAAAAAGCCGGGCCGCCGTTCAGTCAGGCGGCCCGGGGTATGCGGGACAGTGTTAGCGAAGCGGTGCCACGTAAAGCAGGCCACCCTTGGTCCACAGGGCGTTCTTGCCGCGCGGCATGTTCAGGGGGCTTTCGCTGCCAAGGTTGCGGTCGTAAATTTCGCCGTAGTTACCGACCGCCTTGATGGCATTGTACAGCCAGTCATTTTCAAGACCGAGATAGCTGCCGTAATCCCCGGTGACACCCAGCATACGCTGAACCGTCGGGTTCTTGGAGGAGGCTTTCTGCTCGCTGGCGTTGCCCTGTGTCACGCCGGTTTCCTCGGCGGTGATCAGGCCGTTGATGGTCCAGGTTACAAGGTCTTTCCACGCGTTGTCGCCGTGCTTGACCAGCGGGGCCAGCGGCTCTTTCGAGAAGATTTCAGGCAGAATGACATGTTCTGCCGGGTCCGGCATGGTGATGCGGAAGGCGGCAAGCTGGCTGGCATCTGTTGTCAGCGCGTCGCAGCGACCGGAACGATAGGCGTTTACGGCCTCTTTCTTGCCTTCAAAGACAACCGGTTCGAATTCCAGGCTGTTGGCCCGGGCAAAGTCTTCAAGGTTCAGCTCAGTGGTGGTGCCGGCTGTTACGCAGACGGTGGCCCCGTTCAGGTCCATGGCGCTGGCCGCCCCGTTTTGCTTGCGGGTCATGAAACCCTGACCGTCAAAGAACACGACCGAGGTAAAGTCAACGCCTTCCTTGGTGTCGCGCTTCATGGTCCAGGTTGTTGTCCGGGAGGTCAGGTCCACCTGACCGGTCACAACCGCCAGTACTTTCTGTTTTGAGGCAAGGGGCACAAACTTGATTTTTGTCGGATCGTTGAAGATTGCCGCAGACAAGGCGCGGCACATATCCACGTCAAAGCCCTTCCAGTCCCCTTCCGCATTCGGGTTGGAGAAGCCGGGTACGCCTTCACTGACACCGCAATTGATGAAACCGCGTGCCTTCACATCATCCAGTGTTGCCGCCATTGCCTGACCGGCGAACAGGGCAAAACCAGCGGCCAGCAGACCAGTTATCTTTTTCATTGAAACCTCCATTAACGTTTCGTTTTACGCCCCCGGAATGGATGGCGGCCTTTCACCACATGCTCCTTGTTAATGGGGGATGTGGCCCAGATGCGCGTGTGTTGACCCTGTGTTGTTTTTGTTGGCAACGATGCGCATGATTGCATGTTCCACGGTATTGGCCGGGATATCTATTACCCGGAAGTCGCCCTTCTCTATCAAAGGTCATATGCCGAGCTTCCTGTATTGGACCAAAGTCGTGTGCGGTATGGAAAATTTCCCAAGGCTGTTGCGATTGCGCTAATGTCATTGCGGGTTATTCTGGAAAAACGGACAACTGCGATGCGCTTTCTTCGTATGATGATCATGGGATATATGCTGGTCTGGGCCGCGTCCGGCCCGGCTCTGGCAGAGGGGGAGGGCACCCTTCAGAAAGTGCGGGAGCGCGGCTATCTCCTGTGCGGTGTCGGCGATCATGATTTCGGATTTGCAGAGCGGGATACCAACGGAAAATGGCACGGGTTTGATGTTGATTTATGCCGCGCCATCGCAACAGCTACCCTTGGCGAGCCGGACAAGGTCCGCTTTATCCCCGTCGACAGTCAAAGCCGGTTGCCCGCGCTTCTGGCCGGGGAAATTGATGTACTGTTTCGCACGACCACCTGGACAATGCAGCGGGACAGCACCATCGCGATCGATTTCACCCGTGTGATGCTGTTCGAGGTGCAGGGGGTTATCGCCCGCGGGGAACTGGGCATCACCAGCCTTAAGGAGGTCCGGCAGGGAACCATTTGTGTCAATGCCGGCACCACCAGTCACCTGAACCTGCGGGAATATCTGGAGGTGCATAACCCCGGTCTGGATATTCTGGTACTGGAAACGCAGGAGGGGCGGTGGCAGGCCTTCTTTAACGGGCGATGCGATCTCATGTCGTCAGACCTGATGGACCTACAGGCGGGCAAGGTGATGCTGGCCCCGAGCTCCGAGGATATGACGCTGTTGACGGATATTATCTCGAAGGAGCCGCTGGCCCCGGCTGTGCGCAATGAGGATGCCGCGTGGTTTGACATCATCAAGTGGGTTCTGAACGGGGTTATCGCCCTTGAGGAGAACCGTATCTCCTCCACCAATATTGATGAGCGCCTGACAGGGTTGAGCGGCGAGGCAAAGCGGATGTTGGGGCCGGATGTGACCCTTGGGAAAACACTGGGGCTGGATGCGGGATGGCTGGAGCGTATTGCCCGCGATGTGGGAAATTATGGCGAGATTTTCGAGCGCAACCTTGGTCAGGCCTCCCCGTTCAAGATAGAGCGCAAGCATAACCGATTATGGACAGAGGGCGGGTTGATTTACGCCATGCCCCTTCGCTAAGCCCATGGATCGCTCCATGAAATCATTCCGGCCGGGCGTTTTTTTCAGGGTTTTTGCCGGTCTTGGCATCATCGGTATCCTGATCATCAGCGCCGGTGTTGTGTCGGTCAAATCTTTCAATGAGTTCAGCAGCGGCTTGCGCTCTTTTTCCACCCGCGACCTGCCGGTGGTGATTGACGGCTCGAAACTGAACCAGCTCAGCGCCAATCTTGCCTCCTTTGCGCCGGCCCTGATTGCGGCCGACAGCCCCGGCACCCGCAAATCCATCTTTCTTCGGATCAAGGATCAGGTTGCGTGGCTGGATGAAATTCTTCTCAATCTGGAGGAAACCGAGAATTCAAGCCGGGACCTGAGTGAGTTCAGAACCCTTAAAACCAATCTGGTCGACAATCTTCACCATATTTCCGATCTGGTAAAGGAACGGAACGTGATTTTGGAGCAGTCCGATACCCTGTTGAAGACGGTCCCGGATCTCAACTCGAAATCCTTCGTCATCAGCAACCGGTTCCTGCAGAACAATAACAGTCCCGATCTAATCTATGTCCTTCAGGAATGGCACCGTTTGAATACGGATGCGCTTCTGCTTGTGCCGCTGGCGGCGACGGTGGATCAGTTCACCGAACTGAACGATATCTCGGTAAGGTTTTCCGGCATTCTGGCGCAGATCGACGCCATGACGGCCCGTTTGCCGGACGCGGTCCAGCTTGAACTGGGCACGTTCAGAAAGGAACTGATCGCCCTCGGGCAGGAGGAAAACGGCATCATTCGTCTTCATGAAAAGGCGCTGGAGCTGAACGGGAAGGTGCAGGGGACCCTCAGCCAGAACAAGCTGATCGCCAACCGGTTCATTGCCTCTTCCTCCAGCCTGACCCGGAACATTCGCGATGAAATCCTGCATAAAAGCGATCTTCTGGATCAATCCACGCAGGAACGCAGCCTCTACTTCATCATCATCACCTTCCTCTGTATTTCGGGGGCAGTGCTGGTTTTCGTCTATATCAACAAATCCGTGATCCAGCGGCTGAGCGGCCTGCAGAAAAACATGCTGAATTATGCCGCCGGGAAAAGCGAAACCATTGCCACCGTGGGAAATGACGAAATCACCGACATGGCCAAGGCCTTCAAATATTTCGTCCAGACCATTCAGGAGCGTGAGGCCGCCCTGCAGGTGGCCAACAGGCAGGTGGCCGAGGTGCAGGCCCGGCTTGTGGATGCTATTCAGAACATATCAGAAGGGTTCGTCCTGTTTGACAGCAAGCACCAACTTGTTCTTTGCAATGACAATTATCGTCAGTTGTATGGATATCAGCCGGACGATGTTCAGCCGGGAACACCTTATGAAACCCTGCTCCGGGCGGATCTGTCGCGGGGGATTGCCGCCGATAATTCATCCTATCGCCGGGCCCGGCTGGCCCCGCTGGAAACCGCGCGGGCTGCGGTTGAGATACAGCTTGCCGATGGCCGCTGGCTGTCCATTCAGGATCGGGCTACGGCGGCGGGGGGGATCGTCGGCATTCATGCGGATATCACCGGCAAGAAGGAGGCCGAGGCAGCTCTTCGCGTGGCAAAGGACAGGGCCGAGCGGGCCGATCAGGCAAAATCCCGCTTTCTGGCCGCCGCCAGTCATGACCTGCGCCAACCGTTACATGCGGTGGGGTTGTTCGCGGCGGCGCTTTTGAACCGGACGCAGGATCCGCATATGCGCGATATAACCGGGAATATTGAACGCTCGCTCTTGCATATGAACGATCTTTTTGAATCCATCCTTGATTTCTCCCAGTTGGAAATCGGGGACCTGCAGCCTGATCTGTCCTCTATCTCCCTGAAATCCATGGTGGATAATGTGGCGCGTGACTTTACCCTTCAGGCAGAGGAAAAATCTCTGGGTTTTCGGCTTGTCATGCCGGATGTCCATGTGTTCAGTGACGCCCTGATGCTGGATCGCATCCTGCGGAATTTGGTGTCGAACGCCATTCGCTATACGGATCAGGGGCGCATTCTGATCGGCGGTCGCCGCCAGGGGCAGCAGATCCGCATCGAGGTCTGGGATACCGGATGCGGGATTGCCCCGGAACAGCAGGAAAAGATTTTCTCCGACTTTTACCGGGGCGGAGAGACGCGGGCCGAGGATAGGGGTCTCGGGCTTGGGCTCTCCATTGCGGCGCAGATGGCCGGGCTCCTGAAAACGCGGATCGAGATGCACTCCCGCCCCGGGCAGGGCTCCTGTTTCAGTGTGACCGTGCCGCTCAGCGATGCCGGTGCCAGCCTGCCGGGTCACACCCCGGAACTGGAGCCGCCGAAACTGGAGACCGGCACCGTCCTGTCGGGAGAGCGGGTGTTGGTGATTGATGATGATCCGCAAATCCTGAAGGCGACGGAAAAGCTCCTGCAGCGCTGGGGTTGTCAGGTGAGGACGGCGCAAAATCTGGCCGCAGCGGAAACCTGCCTTGCAGAGGGCGCAGGGCCGTTTCTGGCTATTCTCGCGGACTACCAGATCAGCCGCCACGAAACCGGTCTTGATTTTCTGGAGCGTCTACCGGAATACGGGGACAGGGGGGTGATTATCAGCGGGAATACGGACCCGGACATTGCCGCCCAGGTCAAGGCGGCGGGCTATCCCTTTTTCCAGAAACCGCTCAAGCCGGCCAAGCTGGCGGCCCTGCTTCGGCATTTGAAAAGAACGCAAGCGGCGACCGGAGCGGGCTAGGTATCCCATTTCAGGGCGATGGCCTTGGCCCGGCTGGTGACCGACAGGGATTTCAGGATGGCCGTAACATGGGCCTTCACGGTGCCCTCCGTGCAGCCGGCCTCGCGAGCGATTTCCTTGTTTGACAGCCCGGTTTGCATCAGGGCAAAGATTTCCTGCTGGCGGGCGGTCAGGTTGAACGGATGCGGGGCGGGTTTGTCCGGCTCCTGCGGGGTTTCTTCCGCGGGATCGGCAGACAGCAGCAGGGACGGGATATAAATCTCCCCTGCCAGAACAAGGCGAATGGCATTCAGCATGACTTCCTTGCGGGATGCCTTGGGAATATAGCCATCGGCGCCGCTATCAAGGGCCTGCTGCACCAGATTACGGTGGTTGTAGGCGGAAAGAATGGCAACTGCCACATCCGGCGCAGCCTGTTTCAACGCCTGCAGGGTTTCAATTCCTTTCATGCCGGGCATTTTCAGGTCCAGCAGAATGAGGTCCAGATCAATCCCCTGATCCAGCAACCGGTAAATGCCGTCCAGATCCTCAGCCTCAAAAATATCAAGCGCATCCCCAAGATCGGCCAACGCCGACTTGACCCCCTCGCGCACCATCTGGTGATCGTCTGCTATCAATATCCTTATCATGATCCGACCAACTTACCCTTTTTTCGGCCCCATGTAAGAAAATTCATGATCCTTTGGTGATCTTAATAGGGAGCAAAGGCAAGATGTTTGGCTCAATAAATCAGAAAGCTGGACATTTTCCGATAAAATGGTGGAGAAGAGGCATAGCACCGTTGCACAACAAGAAGGGAATGCTGATCTGATCCCCTCCGAGTGAGCTGAAGGGGGGAGCCATTTCGCGGTTTTCAGAAAGCCAGGTGTCCCGCGATGATTGAAGGGCAAGAACTGGTGGTTTACCTGTAGATGGCGTGCAGCTTTTCGACCATTTCGACCAGTCTTGGACCAATATCTGTGCGTAACTGCTCTTCGGTCAGGTGGGATGCAGGACCTGCACAGTTAAATGCCAGCGGAGGTGTCCCATCTTTTGGTGTAAAGGGAACGCCGATTGAGTTGATATCCGGTTTCCATTCGCCAATTGACAGGCAGTACCCATGTTCTTGATAACATTCGAATGACTTTTCGAAATTTTGGTAGAGCATATCCCAATTTTCTGCGTCTTGTTCTTTGATACTTTCCAGCAATGTGGTTCGTTCCTCAGCCGTGCGACCAGCCAGGAAACCCCGACCGATACCGCTGGTGATCAGATCAACATGCGCCCCTATGGGAATGGAAAGGGTGACCGGATTGCTGCCGGTGCATCGATCAATATAGATGATGGTAAGACCATCTTGCCCTCCTGCTGCAACGGGCATTCCACAATGAGTGGCGATTTCCTGCATCATGGGTTTTGCCATTTCGATGGCAGAGAGCCCGTGCAGGCAGGAGTAGCCAAGGGCGAGAACCGGTGGAGCCAAACGATATCGCGCGGTATCGGGATCAAACTCCATATAGCCAAGCTTCCATAATGTGTATGTAAGGCGAGAGACTGTTGAGTTGCTCAAGCCTGTTCGCTGGGCAAAATCTTTGTTCCCAAGGCCCTTATCTTCACGCTTGAAGCAGCGCAATAACTGAAGGCCACGAGCCAGTGCAGTGACAAAATCTCTGTCTTTCGCATTGGGGTCCTTTTGTTGATTCCTTGGTCGCATGAATTGGCTCTCTACAGATAATCGTAATTTTATGTTGCCTTGTTTAGTACCATTCTATATGAATTAAATCAAGATGCGGAATAAAAAACCGCTATGCGGAAAATAATAGCCGGGGGCCACTCATGAACCAAATGAAACTGAGCAAAATCGTTGCAGCTTTTACCGTATTGTTGGGCGCAACAACAGCGCATGCTGAAGATGTAAAATGGCGATTTGCGAGTGTGACACCGATCGAGTCCCCTGAAGGGCAAGTTTTCCAAAAGTTCGCTGAGCAGGTTGAAAAGTATTCTGGCGGGTCCTTGAAAATTACAATCTATCCCAATGAACAGCTTGGAAAAGTGGATGCGGTGCTTGAGCAGTTGCAACGGGGAACAGTGCATATGTTCGCCGAGGGATCGAGCTTCATGCGAAAATGGTCTCCCGACATCAGTTTTGTAGGTTCCAGTTTCCTGTTTGACGATCGTGAGCATTGGGTGCGTTTCATGAATTCGGGGATGGTGGCCAACTGGTATAGGGAAATTGAAAAGCAGCAAGGTATATCCGTCCTTGGCGATCCCACTGAAGTCGTGAGGGGACCCTATAGGGTCATGGTTTCCAATAAACCGCTGAATAATTTTGATGATGTCCAAGGGGTGAAACTTCGAATGCATCCGTCCAAGCTTGCTTTGGCGATGTGGTCGCATATGGGGGCCGATGTGCGCACCCTGGCTTGGACCGATGTGTATCAATCAATTTCCAAAGGTATTGTGGAGGCTGTGAATAGCCCGATTGCCTTGGTGGAAACCATGCGGTTTTATGAGGTTGCGCCTTACCTTATGAGGCATGACGAATTCTACCAATCCATTGCGTTCATGGTGAATAAAAAGGCGCTGGATGCCTTGACGGACGAGCAGCGAGAGGCGCTCCTGAAAGCTCATAAGGATGCCGGGAAGGTCAGTCACGAGATTATGAATGCGGTTGCGGCTGAATCTGTGGAGCGGATGCAGTCCAAGCATGATGTAAAAATGGTGTCGGTTGATCGGGCGCCGTTTGTCGAGGCGATGAAGTCTTTTTATGCGGAGCGGGACAAGGCAGGTGAGTTGCCGGAAGGGTTCCTCGCCGAGGTTGAGGCCACCCGAAACCAATAATTCTCTTTTAATCTTCAGCATCCCAATCCGCTGCCGGTTGGGATGCGCCTGATCTATCAAACTTGCTGTCGAGGAAGGGTGAAATGCTAGCTGTTGTGGCTTACGGCGTTGTTTTCTTGCGCCTATTTTCAGGGATTTTTAAGAGATGCGCGAACATCTGTCTGGTGTTGATGTTGCTTGGGACAGCCGCGACGATCATTCTTCGCCCATTGGGGATTTCATTCTATTGGATTTGGCCCTGGACGATCGTGTGCTTCGTATGGATGGTCTTTTTCGGAATGACGCCTGTCTACCATGAGAAGAAGGATATCACGGTAGAGGTCGTGGTGGACTGGCTCGGCGGTTGGGCACAGAAAGTCACCCGCTTTATTGCACCAATGGTCACTGCCGCGGTGGTTGGAACCATTCTTTGGCAGGCGCCGGAGGCATTATCTTCCCAGGTTGGGCCGTTTGAGGGAGCGGTCTTTCCGTGGGGCGGTGAGGTGGAGCGATTTTACCTGTCGTTACCTCTATTTGCCTCCTGCGTGTTGATCATGCTTGAATCCGGCCTCGATATCCTGAAAGCCATTGCCGGGGTGCCGGAGCCGCAAAAATCCCACCTTCTGGATGCGGAGGGTTAGGGGATGGGCTTTGTGCTGTTTCTGACATTTATCGGGCTGATCCTTATCCGGATCCCTGTTGCGATGGCCATCGGGGCCGCCATTATCCTGACATTTCTGGTAAGCCCCTTCAGCGATAGTCTGTACATCATTCCGCAGCAAATCCTTGAGGGGGTTGTCAAGCCATCCCTGATTGCGGTTCCCTTGTTTATTCTGGCTGGGAATCTGATGAATGCGGCAGGCATTACGGATCGTATCTTTAATTTCGCCGATGCACTTGTGGGACATCTAAAGGCCGGTCTGGCGCAGGTGAACGTGTTGTCGTCGATGATTTTTGCAGGGATTTCCGGCGCCGCCGTCGCAGATTGTGCTGGACTGGGAGCCGTTGAAGTCAAGGCGATGAAAGAGCGGGGATATACGCCCGAATTTTCAGCAGCCGTAACGGTGGCCTCTTCGATAGTCGGGCCTTTGATCCCGCCCTCCATTGGTTTGGTGATCTATGCGTTCCTTGCCCAGCAGTCCATTGAACGAATGTTTCTGGCAGGGCTGGTCCCGGGGCTGTTGGTTGGTCTGTTTCTCATGCTTTATAATCGGATTGCGGCGGTAAAGTATGATTTCCCCGTGCAGGAGCGGGCGCCTGTCAAACGGGTGGTTTCCACAGGCTTCGACGGTATATTCGCACTGGGTGCCCCGGTCATCATTGTGACGGCAATTCTGACAGGCTGGGTTACGGCGACAGAAGCGGGTGCGCTCGCTTGCCTCTATACGATGGTAATCGGTGTTTTCATCTATAAAAGCCTGAACATTCAAAAGTTCTGGTCCGCTGTGTCCGATACCATGATCACAACAGCCGTGATTATGCTCGTCATCAGCTTTTCCATTGCCATGGGGTGGCTGCTTGCAATCGAGCAGGTTCCGCAAACCCTTGCGACAACACTCTTTGCGATAACAGAAGACAAGCATGTCTTTCTGGCGCTGCTGATTGTCTTCCTCTTGCTGATCGGAATGGTCGTTGAAGGGGTCCCGGCGAAATTGTTGCTTGTCCCCATTCTGCTGCCGGTTGTGGATTCTTATGGAATTGACCGTGTGCAGTTTGGTGTCATCGTCCAACTTGCCCTTTTGATCGGTATTGCAACGCCTCCCATGGGGATTGGATTGTATATCATGGTGGAGGTGGGAAAAGTTCCTTTTGAGAAAGTCGCAATCGCGGTCCTTCCCTTTCTCGTTCCCCTCATTGCTGCCCTCATCCTCATCGCGTTTGTGCCGCAGGTTGTCCTTTGGTTGCCGAACCTCGCGCTCGGCCCGTAAGGCTTGGCGCCCTCATCCCAAGCTGCAGAAACTGAAAATAATAAAGGTGACGTCATGACAGCATCAAACCCACACGCCAATGACTTGAGAGCAAGTATTCTGGCCTCGGTAATGAGACTAATTACCCGGAATGGTTACTACAATATCACGGATGAGAGCGTGGCCCGTGAAGCGGGGTTGAGCGTTCAGGAACTGGGTAAATTCTATCCCTCCTTTGCGCAGTTGTTGGCTGCCTCTTTCGGATATCAACTGGATTTATGGGAGCAGGAGCGCAACGCGGAAATTCAGAAGCGAGACGGCAAAATCTCAGCCGAGGATTATGTGGAACTGCTTTGGAACGGCATGTTTCGCCAACCTGAATATGTGGCGTCTCTGGAGCTTCTCATGGGGGCGCGTGGCGATCTTGAACTCCGTGAGGCGATGGAGCAGCAAAAGGATCGCCTTCTCAAGTTTCGAAACGGTGTGCGCGAGTTCATTGGTCATTCCGACCAAACGGAAGAAGAGCGGTCTGCTCTTGTGTCCAAGGTTGTCGCGCTTCTGCGCGGGTTAAGCATTCAGAATATGGTTACCCCCGAGAAGCGGAGGTTTCATGACGATCTTGTGCGGGGGTTGTCCAATTCAGGGGGGATCTCACCTTTTTGAGGTCGCAAAAAACTTAAATTTTCAGGGAAATCAGGGAGATAGGAATGATGGGAAAATTACGGGAGAAAAGACCTGAAGGCGTAGCCGGGAGACGCCGGCTTTTGGCGGCAGGCGCGGCTGGGTTGATGTTCATATCAAGTGGAATTGCCAACGCAGGCAAATCAGATGATACGTTGAATATCGCTGTTGATGGGGAGATCGCAACGCTTGACTATTATATGTCCTCGGGCCGTTCTGCGATCATCATGTCGCATCATATTTTTGATACGCTGATTTATAAAGATACGCAAAGCGGAGAATTCGTTCCTGCCTTGGCAGAAAGTTTCGAATTCGAGAATGAAACAACCCTGAAATTTGTTATGCGGGACGGCGTCAAATTCCATGATGGGTCTGACCTGACCGCAGAAGATGTGGTTTATACAATCAATAAAGTCACGGACCCTGCCTATGGGGCTGTTTATCAGACCGCTATTAAATGGATTGAAAAGGCGGAGCAACGGGACGATCGCACCGTTATCATCAAATTGAAAAAAGCCTATCCCGCCGCCCTCGAATGGGTCGCAGGGTTTCTGCCGATATATCCCAGTGATTATTATGAAAAGGCGGGCAAAGAAGGAATGGCTTTGGCACCCGTCGGAAGCGGTCCTTACAAGGTTGAGGCTGTGGAGGCAGGTAACCGCTGGAAGCTAAAGCGGTTTGAGGAACACTATCAAGGCAGTCCAAAGCAGGCTTCTATCGGCTCTCTTGATATGCGCGTCTATCCGGAAGTGAATACCCAGCTAACGGGTTTGATGACAGGCAATATTGATTTTATGTGGAAATTCTCCTCTGACGTGGCAGAGCGTCTAGAGGCAACCGGTAAAGTCCGTTTGGGGAATGAACCCATCATGCGGATTGTCTTTCTGGCGCTGGACGCCACGGAAGAAGGGCCTGTAAAGAATGTGAAAGTGCGTCAGGCCATCAACCATGCGATCAACAGAGACGCTATTCGTGCCAGTTTGTTCGGCGGGGCAACGCAATTGATCCCGACCGCTTGTAATCCCGTCCAGTTTGGATGTTCTACGAATGTCAAAACTTATGAATATGACGTTGAAAAGGCAAAGTCCTTATTGGCGGACGCTGGTTACAAAAACGGGTTTGAGCTGGATCTGCTTCAGGTGAAATCGGGATCTGTTCCTCGTGCCTTTGCGGAAGCCATTATTTCAGATCTCGCGAAAGTGGGGGTGAAGGTCAATATTGAGGTCCAGCCGTGGGCTGCATCTCGGGACAAGTGGAGTGGCGGTGATGGGGACGCCTTGCTGATGAGCTGGGGATCCTGGGGCATTGCGGATACAGCCATGATTACCAGTTATTGGTTCGGGGGCGGAAAGATCAACCGGGCAGGGGACAGCGACGTTACGGAGCATCTGCTGCTTGCCGACAATTCTATCGACCGCAAGGAACGTCAGGCCAGCTATGAAATTGCCCTGCAACGGATTGCCGATCAGGCCTATTGGGTTCCTCTTTGGACCTATTCGGTGAATTACGCGACCAATCCGGATTTGAACCTCAAGGTTGATAGCGACGAAATTGTCCGTTTCTTCAACGCCAGTTGGAAATAACACTCACCTGGCGGTCTTGACCGGGTTCACGTTGGGACCGCCAGAATTTCTGGAATATTAAAATGCTTTTTTACACGGTCAAACGACTGGGAATGGCGCTGCTTGTTGCCTTTACAGTATCGTTTCTGACGTTTGCATTGCTGTATGTGGCCGGAGATCCCGCAACTGCGATTTTGGGGCCGAATGCAACGGATGTGGATATCGCTTATATTCGAAAGCACTATGGTTTTGATCAGCCATTGCTTGTTCAGTTTATCCAATGGTTGGGGCGGATTGTTCAGGGTGATCTGGGGTATAGTTATTTCTTTCAGGTGCCTGTAAGCGATATATTGCTGCAGCGGTTGCCGATCACTATTCAACTGGGTTTGCTGGCCTTTTCCCTGGCTCTCCTGATTGCGCTTCCGCTCGGGATTGCTGCCGCAGCGCGGCCAAACAGTCTGGTGGACCGGTTGGCTCTATTTCTTTCTGTGGCCGGGCAGGCGATCCCTTCCTTCTGGATGGGGTTGATGATGATTGTCATTTTCAGTGTCAATCTGGGGCTTTTGCCTTCGTCTGGAAATGATAGTTGGCGGCATTTTATTTTGCCCACTGTTGTCCTTGGATATTACGCAACGCCGGCGATTATGCGGTTGACCAGATCCAGCATGTTGGAGGTGCTTTCATCTGACTATGTGCGAACTGCCAAATCGAAAGGCCTGAGCCGGACAACGGTGCTTTACAAGCATGCGCTCAGGAATGCAGTCATACCCGTGGTCAGTCTTGCGGCTGCACAACTTGGCTTCATGCTGGCGGGTTCCGTCGTTATTGAAAGTGTTTTCTCGCTACAAGGTGCGGGCATGTTGGCATGGCAATCCATTTCAAGAGGGGACTTGCCGACAGTACAGGCCATTGTCCTGCTTTTCTCCATTGCGTATGTGGCTCTCACGTTGCTTGCCGATCTTTTTAACGCTTGGCTGGACCCGCAGGTAAGGATGGCGCAATGACCGATACAACAGATTTCAGAACCATTCCGGAATTGCCGGCACCCTCGCCCTCAGAAGTATTGCGTCAGCGAATTTTCCAGCATCGGGGCTTGATGATTGGAGGGGGAATTCTGGCGGTTATTGTGCTTGGTGCACTGTTTGCGCCGGTGTTGGCCCCTTATGACCCCTATTTGCAAGATCTTGCAAATAGGACTGTCCCCCCTGTCTGGATGGACGGCGGGAGTTGGGCTCATGTGCTGGGAACAGATCAATTGGGCAGGGATTATTTGACACGCCTGCTCTACGGTGCCCGCATTTCCCTTTTGATTGGTTTGGCTACTGCCGCCATTTCCGGGGTGATCGGCATCTCGCTTGGCTTGATCGCCGGTTATTTCGGTGGCCGTGTGGATAATGTCATCATGTTCCTGATTACAACCCGATTGGCCATGCCGGTCATTCTGGTTGCCCTGGCAGTGGTCGCGCTCATTGGCAGTTCCCTAACCACAGTTATTCTGGTTCTCGGGTTTCTTCTGTGGGAACGGTTCGCTTTGGTGATCAGAGCCTCGACCATGCGTTTGAGAACGCTTGAATATGTGGATGCGGCGAAGGCTCAAGGGGCGGGTTCCGTCTGGATCCTGATCAGGGAACTGATCCCCAATCTTGCAAACAGCATAATCGTGGTCGCCACGCTAGAGATGGCACATGCCATCATTCTGGAGGCCGCTCTATCCTTTCTGGGGTTGGGAATTCAGCCGCCACTGCCCTCTTGGGGGTTGATGGTTTCTGAAGGGCGTGAACTGCTGTTGTTTGTTCCGTGGCTTATTACAATTCCCGGTGTCTTTCTTTTTCTACTGGTTCTCTCGATCAATCTGGTTGGGGATGGACTGAGAGATGTGACAGCGCCCGATGGAAAGAACTGAGAGGGTGGTTATGACTTCACTTCTTTCGATACAAGGACTTCAGGTCGATATCGCGACACCGGGAGGCACTTTGCAAGCAGTCAAAAATCTCAATCTGGATGTTCAGAGGGGAGAGACACATTGCATTGTGGGCGAGTCTGGTTGCGGCAAATCAATAACGGCTTTGGCAATGATTGGGTTGTTGCCGGAAAAAGCCAGAATAACAGCTGGCAGCATCCTTTTTGAGCAACAGAACCTGGCCTGCTTGAATGAAGCAGGGCTTTCGAACCTGCGCGGAAATCGCATGGCGATGATTTTTCAGGAGCCGATGACCTGCCTAAATCCAACGCTGACAATCGGAACTCAGTTGACCGAAGGCTTTCTGCGGCATGGAAAAGGCAACAGAAAGGCCGCCTATGAACGCGCCATAATGCTGCTGGAGAAAGTTGGGATCAGTGCTGCGGACAAAAGGTTCCATCAATACCCCTACAGTCTTTCTGGTGGGTTGCGCCAACGGGTCATGATTGCCATGGCGTTGATGTGCGAACCGGACCTGATCATCGCGGATGAACCCACAACGGCACTGGATGTTACCGTTCAGGCGCAGATACTGGCAACTTTGTCCGAGCTTAAATCTGAAATGGGCTTGTCGTTGATTGTGATTACGCATGATTTGGGGGTGGTTGCGCGGATCGCAGACAATGTCACGGTTATGTATGCGGGAGAGGCCGTCGAAACAGGGACGGTCAGCCAGGTCTTTGGAAATCCGGGGCATCCTTACACGGTCGGCCTTCAGAAAAGCGTTGTTGGCTCCGCAGACAGAGATAGTCAGCGACTATCCGTCATTCCGGGCCGGGTTCCCTCACTGGTGGGTGGATTAACCGGGTGCCGTTTTCGCAATCGCTGCCCGCATGCGATCCCCAAATGTGCCGAAGCGGATATAGATATGTCGGAGCTAGAGGCGGACCATACATATCGCTGTTTGCGGAATGTGAGCGCCGGGCGGCCTGAAATGACGGGAGGGGTACTGTGAAACTCGCTTCAAAAGGAATGTCGGTTCTGGAGCTTCAGGATATTCAGAAATGCTATGACGTCCGTCTTGGCATGTTTGGCGGACGGGCGAAATTACAGGCGGTTCGCGATGTCTCCCTAAATCTCTGTAAAGGGGAAACGCTGGGTGTTGTGGGTGAGTCCGGTTGCGGAAAAAGTACGCTCGCCAAAATTCTGATGGGGCTCCTGAAACCAAGTCAGGGAAAGGTTTTAATTGATGGGCAGCCGCTTGAAGGTTTCAGCCCCAAAGACCTGTCGAGAAAAGTTCAGCCTGTCTTTCAAAACCCGTATTCCTCTTTAAACCCGCGCAAGAAAATATTCGACATCATATCCATGCCGCTGGAGTTACATGAGCTTGGCACCAAGGCGGATCGCCGGAAAACCGTGATGGATATGATCGAGAAGGTGGGGTTGCCCCCGTCTATCGCGGAGAGATTCCCAAGCCAGTTATCCGGCGGGCAGCGCCAGCGGATTGCAATTGCCAGAGCCTTGGTTGTCCGGCCTGAGGTGGTCATTCTCGATGAACCAACTTCTGCGCTGGATGTCTCTGTGCAAGCGCAGATCCTCAATCTCTTGAAGGATCTGCAACAGGAATACGGGCTGACATATCTGATGATTAGCCATGATCTGTCTGTCATTGAGTATCTCGCTGACAGGGTGGCGGTCATGTATCTCGGGGCGATCGTCGAGGTTGCCTCGGTTGATAAGGTTTTTAAGGCTCCCCAGCATCCTTACACACAGGCGCTCCTCGACTCGGTCTTGACGCCGGAGCCGGGTCTGGGATTACCACATGTCAATTTGACCGCAGGGTTTCCCAATCCCTTAAATCCTCCCAGTGGCTGTGCCTTTCATCCCAGATGCGTTTCCGCTCTCCCGGAATGCGCCCAACATCGGCCGCAACTGACAAGCACCTCCCTGGGGGATGTTGCCTGCCTTTTGAAAACAGACTTTCAACAGAAAATATGAAGAGGGGTTTATACGATGTCGCTGTCGAGTAAAGAGTTACATGAAGAGTCGATAATAGTGGACGCATGCTGTCCATTGCTTGTTATGAAGGATTATGTGGATTGGTATCGTGAGGGCGGGGTAACCGTTGCCTGCCCAACCGTTGGCGGTTTTCACAGGGCAATGGATACCTTCAAATTCATTGGCTCTTGGCTTCAGTTTATAAAAGAGCGTGATGATCTTGTTCTGATCCGCACCGCCGGTGATATCAAGAAAGCGAAAGCCGAGGGCAAGCTGGGCGTTCTGATGCATTTTCAAGGGACCGACCCCATTGAGGACTGTCTGGATCTTGTGAATGTTTTCAAATCCTTGGGGGTGAGCATTATGCAGCTTACCTACAATGTTAAAAACAGAATTGGGGATGGTATTCAGGAGCGGACCGATGCGGGCTTGAGCACATTTGGTGCAAATTTCATTCACCGGTGCAATCAGCAGGGCGTAATCGTGGATTGCTCCCATACGGGGTATCAAACCTCAATGGAAGCCATTGAAGTGTCAGAGCAGCCGGTTATTCTGTCCCATGCAAATCCTCGCGGTGTTTTTGACCGATCTCGCAATGTTCCGGACGATTTGATCCGGGCGATCGCGAAGAATGGCGGTGTCATCGGTGTTGTTGGATATCCGGGTTTTGTCGCGGACAGCCCCCGGCCGACACTCAATCAATTCATGGATCATATCGACTATCTGGTAAATATTGCCGGTATTGATCATGTGGGACTTGGCATCGACTATTACGCTGGCATGCATGGGGTGGCTGATTTAAAAATGGCCATGCAGGCTTATCAGGAGGCCAAAGCCTCTGGCCGATGGAGTGGAGACGCGTATCCGCCGCCGCCTTATTACTATCCTGAAGGAATTGAAACGCCGCAAACGTTGTCAAATCTTACTGCAGGATTGATGGAACGGGGATACTCGGAACAAGATACCCGGAAAATTCTGGGGTCCAACTGGACCCGCGTTTATGAGACCGTACTGGGCGAGTAAGGCCCAGAAGGTTGTCGAGTGGGCTGCAGGGCTCTTCCAAAAGCGCTGCAGCCCTAATAAATCATCGGCCTGAATATCCGGCACGACCGGTTCAACATTGTGCCCCATTGGATCCCGCTTTGATTATCCGCCGTTATTTGAAAAGGCGGAATTGATCCGACATGAAGAGGTCCTGACCCTGAATTTTGTCTGTTTAGACCGCTGCAGGACCTAAGTCTAATGCTCTATCGGGGGGCTTTTGACTTGAAATTGAAAACGATCAGAAGTTTGTGCAAGCGCAAATAACGCGATTTTGATCCCGCCTATAGTCCTTTTCAACAGCATTTGATTTCGCAAGATACTCTCATAAATGGCTTAGAGGGAGTGGCATTTCAAATGCAATTCGTTGTCAGGGGGCTATGGGATGGCGTTGTCTTCATATTATATCCGTCAGCTTGTGTCTTGTATCCCAATAATGTTGGCTTGCCTTCTGGTGGTTGCAGTCCCGGCAAAAGCCTCGGAAACCATACAGGATGTTCTTCAGAATACGCCGGTCACGAGTTTCTTTCCAGATGCGGATCGCTGGGAAGCCGTTGGGGGCGGACAACCGATCCATGCAGCGAAAGAGCAGGAGAAAACGGTCGGCTATGCGTTTTTGAACACTGATTTTGTTGGCGCTGTTGGGTATTCCGGAAAGCCGATCGTTGTGCTCGTCGCCCTTGATGCAAACGGTCAGATTGTGAATGCAAAGCTGGTCCATCACGCTGAACCTATTGTTCTTTCCGGTATTCCTGAGCAGAAGATTGTTGATTTTATCGAGGGGTACCGAGGGACAGATATTCTGAAAATGGCGCGGGAAAAAGGAGGGGAACCTCCCCCCGTTGATATTGTCTCTGGCGCCACCGTGACTGTTATGGTCATAGACGACAGCATCAAGCGGGCGTCCGTACGGGTCGCCAAGATCCTGGGTTTGGCCGGAATGACTGCCGATGATCCGACTGAACGGATCAAGCGGACCCTTATCCTGAAAGACGATGAGATTTATGATTGGGACACGCTTGTCGGGAACGGATCTGTCCGTAGGTTGCATCTGAGCCTTGGGGATATCAACAAGGGGTTTCGGGCGCATGGCAACGCGAAAGCCATTGCAAGGCCGGAAAAAGGAAAGCCTGAAGGAACCTATATTGATTTGTATGTGGCGTCTTTGGCCGTTCCTGAAATTGCGCGCAGTCTTCTCGGGAAATTTGAGTATCGAAACTATGAGAAGCGAATTCAGGAAGGACAAAACGCCTTTCTGATCATGGGGCGTGGACAATATTCCTTCCGCGGGTCGGGGTATGTGCGGGGCGGAATATTCGATCGGATCCAGATCGTTCAGGATGGAGAAACCATTCGGTTTATTGATCGCTTCTATAAAAATCTGGGCCGTATCGAGGCTGAAAACGCCCCTCGTTTTGATGAAGTCGGTCTTTTCTATACACCGCCTGATACTGTCTTCAATCCAGCAGACCCCTGGCAGTTGCAACTGTTGGTCCAGAGGGCCGTGGGTGCCCTGGAGAAAGTCTTCATTGCCTATGACATTTCCTATCAGTTGCCTGACGCCTATGTGAAGGTGACCGCGCCACAGGTTGCTGCCCAGCCTGTTGTTTCCACACGAACCGCCGAAGAGATCGCGGCCTCAAATGCACTTTGGCAGCGGATCTGGATGCAAAAGCTGCCCGAAATCGGAATTCTGATCGGGGCGATCACTCTCTTAACCCTTGTCTTCTTTGTTCAAAACCAGATCGTGCGTAGAACCATTCTGACAGACCGACTGAGAATTGCGTTTCTGCTTTTCACGCTGTTCTGGATCGGGTTCTACGCGCAAGCGCAACTGTCTGTCGTGAATGTTTTGGTCTTTGCCAATGCCTTGCTGACAGATTTCCAATGGCAGTTTTTCCTGATGGAGCCATTGATCTTTATTCTGTGGTGTTCCGTCGCTGTTTCCTTGCTGTTCTGGGGGCGGGGAGCCTTTTGTGGATGGTTATGCCCGTTCGGGGCCCTGCAGGAGTTGCTGAACAAGCTGGCGCGCCGTGTCGGAATTAAACAGGTGACCGTGCCCTGGTGGCTTCATGAGCGGCTCTGGCCAATCAAGTATATTATCTTTTTGGCTCTTCTTGGTGTTTCTGTCTATTCCCTGCATCTTGCAGAAACACTGTCAGAAATTGAACCATTCCGGACATCAATTGTTCTGAGATTTATGCGCGGCTGGCCTTATCTGTTGTTTGTTTTTTCCCTGTTGGCCGCAGGATTGTTCATTGAAAGATTTTACTGTCGTTACCTGTGCCCGTTGGGTGCCGCGCTCGCCATTCCCGGCAAGCTTGCCATGTTTAACTGGCTGAAACGGTACAACAATTGTGGCGATCCCTGCCAGAAATGTGCGCAGGACTGCATGGTTCAGGCAATCGATCCGCAGGGTAATATCAATCCCAATGAATGTCTCTACTGTTTGAACTGCCAGCAGCTTTACTACGACAAGGATGTTTGTCCGGTCGTGATTCATGCCCTTGCAAAAGCGCGCAAATCGGATCCCAAAGCCAATGCGACAGTAGCCGACGGGGATTCCCAGTATCGCAGACCTCGGCGCCTCAATCAGCCGAGACCTTTTGAGTGAAAATTCTGTGTCTTATTTTTATTAGGAGAAACGAAATGAAAGACGACACTGAGAAAATGGCAGATGTATCCCGGCGCTCTCTATTGAGTGGTTCTGCTGCAGTGGCAGGTCTGGGCGCGTTTGGGGGAGCAGCTTTGATGACGTCTCCGAAGCTTGCGCGCGCAGCTACGGGGAGTGCAGAAGTGGCTCCGGGTGATCTGGACGAATATTACGGTTTCTGGAGTGGGGGGCAATCTGGCGAAGTCCGGATCCTGGGGGTGCCGTCCATGCGAGAACTGATGCGGATCCCCGTGTTCAATCGCTGTAGTGCAACCGGGTGGGGACAGACCGACGAAAGTGTCAAAATCCTGACTGAGCATATGCTCCCCAAGGAAAAGGAGTTCTGGAAGGATAAAGGGGGGTTCCCGCTGAATGGTGATACCCATCATCCGCATATGTCCTTTACAAACGGGACCTATGATGGTCGGTATATCTGGGTCAATGACAAAGCCAATACCCGGGTTGCCCGGATCCGCTGTGATATCATGAAGGTGGACAAGATCATTTCCATCCCGAATGCTGCGGATATCCACGGGATGCGGCCCCAGAAATATCCAAAAACAAAATATATCTTCGCAAATGGTGAGCACCGGGTGCCGCTTCCCAATGACGGGTCTGTTCTGGATGACCCTTCAAAATATCATGCCGTATTTTCTGCGGTTGATGGGGAGAAAATGGAGGTGGCCTGGCAGGTCATTGTCAGTGGTAACCTCGATAATGTGGAAGCTGACTATCAGGGTAAATATGCCATCTCCAGTTGCTACAATTCCGAAGAAGGCGTGACCCTTGCCGAAATGACAGCCAATGAGCAGGACTGGGCCATCGTTTTTGATATCGAAGCGATTGAAGCCGGTGTTGCCGCCGGGGATTTCAAAACCTATGAGGGAGATGTTCCTGTTCTTGATGGACGGAAGGGTTCCAAATACACGCGCTATATCCCCATTTCCAACAGTCCCCACGGCGTGAACGCGTCACCGGACGGAAAATACATGATGATCAATGGAAAGCTGTCCCCAACGGTTTCCGTGATCGAGATGGCGAAGCTTCCGGATGTTTTCAAGGACAAGATCAAGCCCCGGGATGCTGTTGTTGCTGAACCGGAACTGGGTTTGGGGCCGCTCCACACGGCCTTTGATGGACGGGGGAATGCCTATACAACGTTGTTCCTGGATAGTCAGATTTGTAAGTGGGATATTGAGAAGGCCATACAGAAATTTGCCGGTCAGGATGTTGATCCCATTTTGGAGAAACTGGATGTTCAGTATCAGCCGGGACACAATCACACCTCCATGGGGGAAACCAGTGACGCGGATGGCAAGTGGCTGATTTCCCTGAATAAGTTTTCCAAGGATCGGTACATTAACGTTGGGCCACTGAAACCTGAAAATGATCAGCTGATTGATATTTCCGGTGACAAGATGAAGGTGGTTCACGATGGGCCGACTTTTGCGGAACCGCATGATTGTATCATTGTGCATCGCTCTATCGTAAATCCACGGCAGGTTTATGACCGGGAAGATCCCATGTTCGACGAGATCAAGGCTCGTGCGAAAGCGGATGGGGTTGAAGACCTTGAGTATGCGGACCAGGTCATTCGGGACGGCAATAAAGTCCGCGTTTACATGTTCTCGGCTGCCCCGACCTTCTCTCTTGAAAAGTTTACGGTCAAACAGGGGGACGAGGTCACGATTACCGTCACAAATATTGACGATGTGGATGACTTGACCCACGGTTTAACGATTTCAAACTATGGCGTTGCCATGGAAATCGGTCCGCAACAAACCGCCTCCGTCACCTTCAAGGCTGACTATCCGGGGGTTCACTGGTTCTATTGTCAATGGTTCTGTCATGCACTGCATATGGAAATGCGGGGCAGAATGCTGGTGGAGCCCAAGTAAGATGAAAAATCGTCCCGGATATATCTCAGGACGGTTCTGGAGGGCGGCAGCCGTTGCGGTTGCCGCGCTTCTCCTCTCGTTATCCATGGCTCATGCTGAAGATGTCCATGTTGACGGATCGCTGCAGGATGCCCTTGCAAAAGCCAGGGATGGCGACGCCCTGCATCTTCAGGACGGTGTTTATCAGGGGCCATTGACGATTACCAAATCCGTTCAAATCATTGGGGCTGGAGAAACAGTCATTCAAGGAAATGGTCACGGGTCGGTGATTACGGTGCAGGCCCCGGATGTGAAACTGTTTAATTTGACCATAACCGGCTCCGGATTATCTCTGGAAGCACAGGATAGTGGAATATTTCTCGATAAAACCGCCGAGAATGCACTGGTTGAGGGAAACAAGGTGCTCGACAACCTGATTGGTGTCTATGTTTCCGGAGCCAAAAACAGCGTTGTTCGCAAAAACCATATTCTGGGCCGTCAGGATCTCAGAATGAACGAGCGCGGGAATGGTGTGCAAATCTGGAATGCACCCGGAACGGTGATCGAGAACAATGTCATTGAATATGGTCGCGACGGGATTTTTGTGACCACCAGCAAGAAGAATGTTTTTAGAGACAACAGGATGGAAAACCTCAGGTTTGCCATCCACTATATGTACACAAACCGCAGTACAGTCTCTGGCAACCTCTCAATCGGGAACCACATTGGATATGCGTTGATGTCGTCAACTGACCTGATCGTCGAGAATAATATCTCGCGGGAAGATCGGGATCATGGCTTTCTATTGAATTACGCCAACCGCATGACCATGACCCGGAATGTGGTGAGTGGTGGGACCGATAAATGTATTTTTATCTATAACTCTCACCGCAATCATATCCGGCAAAACCTGCTGTCCGATTGCTTGATCGGCATTCATTTCACGGCCGGTTCTCAAAAGAACATGATTTCAGAAAATGCGTTTGTCAGCAATCAAACCCAGGTCAAGTATGTGGGAACCAGATGGCTGGAATGGTCCGTTGATGGTGTCGGCAATTACTGGTCTGACCATGTGGCTTTTGATCTGGACAAAAACGGGATAGCGGATGCTGTCTACCGGCCAAATGACCTGACGGATCAAATCATATGGAAGTACCCCACTGCTCGGCTTTTGATGAATAGCCCGGCTGTGCAGGTCCTTAAATATGCCCAAACCCAGTTCCCGGCATTGCATCCGGGAGGCGTGATTGACAGCGCCCCGCTGATGCAGGTGCCTGCAAGTTTGGAGCGGAGGTGACAAGGATGAAAATGTCTATCAAACCAGTAGTCTCTGCCCTTGGCGTTTCGAAGAATTTTGGTCAGGTCAAGGCGTTGCAAGACGTGTCGTTGACCTTGGGCAAGGGAGAGTGTCTGGCCCTGGTCGGTCACAATGGCGCTGGGAAAAGCACATTGATCAAGATCCTGCTGGGCTTGATACCTCCCACCCGAGGCATGGTGCATGTCATGGGGGCGGATGTCCAAAAGCGTGGTTTTAAAAAGTGCCGGCAGCATATTGGCTTTTTGCCGGAACAAATCCTCTTCCAGAAGAATATGACGGGACGAGAATTGCTGCTTTTTTACGCCAAGCTGAAGGGGGCCCCCGGTTCACAGGTGAATGACCTGTTTCGGAAATTTGAACTTGAAGCCGCCGCTGACTACCGGATTTCCACCTATTCAAAGGGGATGCGTCAGAAACTTGGATTGGCTCAAGCCTTGCTGGGGGAGCCGGAATTTCTCATTCTGGATGAACCCACGTCCGGGCTGGACCCCATGGCGCGGCAAAAAATCTACCATATTCTTGGTGAGGAAAAACAAAAAGGCACATCCATTCTGATTTCCTCTCATGTTCTTACTGAAATTGATGATCGGGTTGATCGTGCGGTCATCCTGAATTCGGGGCGTGTCGTTGGGGATGGTACCCTGACAGGCCTAACCCAACAGCTTGCGATCCAGTCCCGAATTGTTATCGAGGCGACACCTGCCGCCTGTGAACGCATTAAAACAGTTTTCGCCCACGAACTTGATATTCAACAAACAACACAAAGGCATGTGGTTATACATTGTGAACAAGCGCGCAAGGTTCCAATTTTAAACAGCATTTATGCTTTGGGAATCCAGTTTAGTGACATTCGGATAATTGATCCGACACTGGAGGAAATTTTCGGAGCCTACATGCATATGGATAGGGGAGGGGCCAATGGCTAATCTCTTGACCCTGGTGGCAAAGGAAATAAGAGACAGCTATCGCAACCGCTGGGTTGCGACGGCTATCCTCATCATGACTGCCTTGGCACTGGTGCTGAGTTTTATTGGGAGTGCGCCTGTCGGCAGCACCAGCATCAGTCCCTTGACGGTCACTGTCGTCAGCCTGTCCTCACTGAGCGTATTCTTCATTCCGCTGATTGCGCTGCTCTTGTCATACAACTCGATTGTTGGTGAGGAAGAGCGCGGAACACTGATGTTATTGCTTACCTATCCGGTCTCACGAATTTGGATTGCGCTTGGAAAGTTTATCGGTCAGTTGGCGGTTCTGTCTCTGGCGATCCTGATTGGATACGGGGTGGCTGCCCTCACAGTTGTCTGGGCGGGGGATCTTGCGTTTGGTCAGTATGACTGGGGTGTGTTTGGAAAACTTATCCTGTCCTCTGTGATGCTGGGTGCCGTTTTCCTCGGTATTGGAATCTTCATGAGTTCGGTGTTGAAGGAAAGTGCGACAGCGGCGGCGTGGGCTATTGGAATATGGCTGGTTTTTGTCGTTCTTTTTGATTTGGGACTGCTCGGCTTGCTGTCCTCTCCCGCAGCGAACTACCTGCCTGATATGGTTGTGAAATGGGTAATGATCGCGAACCCGGCAGATGCCTATCGGATGTTTAATCTGGCAACTTCAGAAGACACGGCGTTGCTTTCCGGCATGGCCGGATTGAGGGCTGATCAAACTGTTACGGCGGAAGTGATGTTAAGTGTGTTGATGGCTTGGATTGCTTTACCCGTCCTTGCGTTCTGTTGGTCTTTCCAAAGGAGGAAGGTATGAACAGGTTTCGTCTCTTGATGCTCTCCCTGCTTTTGAGTTTCAGCATTGGCGCCTGTCAAGAGGATCAGGGCGTTCTGCCAGAGCCTCTGGCGCTAACCAATGAAGTGGTCGGGACATATTGTGGCATGCTGCTTGCGGAGCATTCTGGCCCGAAAGCACAAGTATTTGAGAAACATAAGTCAAATCCGCAGTGGTTCAGTTCGGTTAAGGATGCAATCACCTACCTTACCCTGCCGGGCGAAGCCCAGGATGCCGTCATCACCTATGTTCATGACATGGCCCGGGCAGAAAGCTGGGAAAAACCGCAAAATGAGGGGATCTGGATTGATATCCGGCACGCCTATTTTGTGGTTGGAAGCCGCAAGCTCGGGGGGATGGGGATGCCTGAATTTGTTCCTTTCGGTCAGCAGGAAAAAGCAGAGATATTTGCCGATCAGTATGGGGGGCGTGTTGTTCGGTTATCGGAGATTACCAATGATGATCTGGACTTGGCGCATATGCCTCCTGTCACCTTAACGCACCAATAAGAGGAGCCTGTGGTATGCAGCCAAAGTTGAATAAAAAGGCGTCTCGAAGATCATTCCTGATTATGGCATCGGCCTCATGCGCGGCGGCGGCATTGCCATTCTCGGGTGCTATGGCGAAAGAGCCGATCCGCTGGACCGGGGCAGCCCTTGGCGCGGAGGGGATGATTGAACTGCATCATCCAGATCCTGTAAAAGCGCGATCTGTCCTCGCGCTATGTGAGCAGGAGATAGAACGGCTGGAAAATCTGTTTAGCCTCTATCGACCACATTCGTCTGTTTCCAAACTGAATGGATCGGGCGCCCTCGACAATCCTGACTTCCAGTTGCTGGAACTGTTGTCGTCTGCACAATCCTTTGCGGCGCAAACGGACGGTGTGTTTGATGTAACAGTTCAGCCGCTCTGGCAGTTTTATGCAGATTATTTTGCGCAATCCGGGAACGGGAAGAAGGAACCTTCCTGGGAAGAGATCCAGCCTGTTTTGAAAATGGTAGGATACAAGGATCTTCTCCTGTCCCCCAGCCGGATTGAATTCAGGAAACCCGGAATGGCGATCACCCTCAACGGAATTGCCCAAGGGTATATTACCGATCATATCAAATCAGTCCTACAATCCGCCGGTTTCAAGCATGTGTTGCTGTCCTTGGGGGAGGTCGCCGCAATTGGCCCAAAATCGGATGGGCACCCATGGCGGGTTGGTCTTGAGGCCGGAGAAGGGGACGGTGGAATTGCCACGTCGATTATTCCGCTCATGGATCAGGCCGTTGCAACCTCTGGCACCTATGCCAGTCCTTTTGCGGGCCAGAACAGTGCCAATCATTTGCTTAATCCAAAGACGGGTGGGTGGTCCACTGCGGAAGGTTCAATATCGGTCGTCTCCAAAAGCGCGATGATAGCCGATATGTATTCCACAGCCCTGTCACTCATGACCGGGAAAGAAAGAGCGCGCCTTCTTGCCGGGTCCGAGCAGGTTGATGCTGTTTACTTCTCATCTCAAGCCGAAGGCCCGAACTGGTTTGCATAGGGGCCTTTGAATGGTGCCCCTGCTTACCGGTTGTAAAGGTTGGTCAATTTCACCTTGTCTGTAATGATGACTTTCTTGCGGCTGCTTTTGACCAGACCTGATTGTTCCCAACTGCTCAACAGGCGCGAAACTGTGTGAAGGGTTGTGCCTGACATGTCAGAAACATCCTGACGTGTCAAAGGTATGTCTATCAGGATGCCCTCCTCTGTTTCCTTGCCAGCCTGTTCCAGTAACTTCAGAAGTGCGGCGGCGACACGGTGTTCAACCTGTTCAGTTGCAAGCTCAATAACGCGGTCCTGAACATCCATCAGCCGGTTGCCCAATGTTGCGCTTGCAGAATTTGCGAAGGAGGGAAACCGCTTCACCGTATCCGGCCAGAGAGACATGGGCCATGCAAGGGCGACACAATCGACAGCCGCAACTGCATTCGCGGGATAGGTATCGCGCCCAATGGCGGCGGCAATTCCGAACAACTCATGGCTGGCGATATATCTGACGATAATCTGTTCCCCTGACGGGCTGATCCGTACAACCCGGATGTAGCCATCCAACAGCAGGTAAAATGAACTGGCCGTTTCGCCTTCCGAGAAGAAATGGGTATTTTTCTCAACCCGTCTGGCAGAAGCTTGGCGAATAAAATCTTCCAATTCCACGCGGGAGAAATCAGCAAAATTGGGCAGGTGAGAAATTAGTGCCACATCTAACACAGCCGGATTTCCACTTTTTGTTTGTTACACAGCAACGTTCAGCCTCGCGAGTGATGGTATCTGAAGTTTCAGTCAAAACAAACGGAATGTGGAGAATTTGAAATGAAGGCCGTCGCTTACATCATCACACTGCTTTTATTGGGAATGACAATATCCGTAGTGCAAGCAGCCGAATATGAAGTGAAAATGCTGAACCGCGGTGAAAAAGGCGTCATGGTTTTTGAGCCGGACTTCGTAAAAGCTGAAGTTGGAGATGTTATTCGGTTTGTTCCAACTGACAAGGGACATAATGTGGAGTCCATCAAGGGGATGCTGCCCAAAGGCGCGGAGACGTTCAGGAGTGCTTTTAATGAAGAATACGCCCTTGAGCTTACGGAAGAGGGGTTTTACGGGATTAAATGCAGCCCCCACTATCCGATGGGAATGGTTGCGTTAATTTCTGTCGGGACCCCAAACAATACGGAACAGGCAAAAAAGGCAAAAAACCCTCCCAAAGCCAGAAAGCTGTTTGAAGAGCTGTTCAAAGGCGCTGAAGGTCAGAATTAATTCCTTGGTGTTTTTGGTGACGGCATAAAAATCAGGAGTGATCGACCATGCTTGGAAACCCCCGTAAAAAATATACCGGGCCCGCATTTTTGTCCTTTGGGTTTCGACCGTTCTTCATGATCGCCTCGGTGTATGCGGGGGTTTCCGTTCTGCTATGGCTCCCCCTTTTTATGGGGCATCTTGAAATCTCTTCCGTATTTGCGCCCGTTGATTGGCATATCCATGAAATGCTGTTCGGATTTGCAGCGGCCGCCGTTTGCGGGTTTCTTCTGACGGCGGTACCCAATTGGACAGGGCGAATGCCGGTACAGGGCAGGCCTTTGTTGCTAATGACCATCTTGTGGTTGGTCGGCAGGCTGGCGGTAACCTATTCCGCGCATATCGGCTGGATCGCGGCGGCGGTTCTGGACAGCCTGTTTTTACTTGTCTTGTCGCTGGTTATTGCAAGGGAAATTGTAAGAGGGAAGAATTGGCGCAACTTGAAGGTCTTGATCCCCCTTGGTGTTTTGCTCGGCGCAAACCTTCTCTTTCATCTGGAAGCGAATATCAGTGGTATGGCTGATTACAGTAAACGAATGGCGCTTGCGGCGATTATCGCTTTTATCCTGATTATTGGTGGCCGGATAATACCGAGTTTTACACGCAACTGGCTGGTCAAGTTCAACCCGGGTCGGTTGCCGGCTGCTTTTGGCTCTTTTGAAAAGATCAATCTGCTGGTTTCGATGGTGACGATGGTGGGGTGGATTGCGCTGCCAGAGCAAATGTTGGTGGGGTTCGGGTTTCTGATCGCGTCTGTGTTGTTGTTTGTGCAACTCGGGCGCTGGGCCGGCACCAGAACATTGGGGGAGCCACTGGTTTTGATCCTGCATGTCAGCTATCTATTCATCCCAATCGGATTTCTCTTGATCGGGCTCTCTATCCTGTTTCCCGATACCCTATTGCCCGTCGTTGGAATTCATGCCCTCGGTACCGGGGCGATAGGCGGGATGATCCTTGCTGTGATGATGCGGGCCAGCAAGGGCCATACTGGGAAGCCTTTGATCATGAGGAAAAGCGATAGTCTAATCTATACCGCCCTTCTCTTGTCCGTCGTCTTGAGGGTGCTATCAGCATTCTATCCGGACAGCGTATCCTGGCTGATAACCCTGTCAGGTGCTTTTTGGATCACCGCATTCCTTGGGTTCTCTGCTGCGTATGGAAGGTCCCTTCTGAAATCTGCGGCGTAACCTTATTCAATCTGGGCCAGATGCGATTGGCGGCGAGGATGGCATGGTGGTTTCCGATACGGCGGACGCCTTTTTCCTACGGAAAAATCGATCGGCCAAAGTGCGACCCTAGTGAAGGCTATGGGTGACGCGGGACCCCAATTTCTTTCCTTTGCCGTTGGGCAGGCTGGGAACAGCTCCCCGATCCCAGATTTGCCGTCTCTGCCAATCAGTTCCACAGACTTTACCTCTCAGAAGCAGACTACCACCCCTCACTCCAGCCAAGAGGTCTTGCCGCTGAAATGACCGTGTTCCAAACAGTAAAATCTGGAAGTTTCAAATGCTATCTAATGTAGGGGAAATGGCGCACCCGACACGATTCGAACGTGTGACCTCTGCCTTCGGAGGGCAGCGCTCTATCCAGCTGAGCTACGGGTGCTGAAGAGAGGGTCACCTATAACGTAACCGGGGCGGGAGTGCAATGGCAAAAACCGGGCGGGCGGGATTCTGTGCCATTTTTTGGGGCTCTTGGCCCCTCCGCTACCCACTACTCACTACCGACTACCCGCGGGCCATCCAGTCGGCCTTGTGGCGGTTCTGGGCGATTTGCTTCTTCTGGCGGATCACGGTGTCGAGGTGCAGGCGATGTTCTGCGGCGGAGTGCGTGCGCATGATCTCCTCTTTCCGGGTCCGTTTCAGGGCGCGTTTCTTTTGCAGGGCCACACGGGCCATATCATGGCTCAATCCCATTTCTGCCTCCATCTGTTTGAATGGGCCTTTTCTGTTATGTAGGGCAGGGCAGAAAAAAATGAACCGGTGAGGGGAACCGCAATCGTTTTGCGGCCTCACCGGTTCATGGGCATTCCGGGATGGGAGGGCAGGGCCGGCGGATCGGCCCGGCACCATCAGGTCGGCAGGATTAGTCCAGATCGACCTTTTTGCCGTTCTTGTAGACGGCCCGGTGGTTTTCGGATCTGGCGGCCATCATGATGTCTTCTTCGGGGTTGCCGTTGACGATCAGCAGGTCGGCCTTGCAATCCGCGACGATCCGGCCCCGATCAGACAGGGTCATCAGGTCATGGGCAACCGAGGTGGCGCTTGTCAGGGAGTCGATGGCGCTCATGCCGCATTCGACCATGTAGGCCAGCTCAAGGGCGTTTTCACCATGCAGGTTGAACGGGGTTCCCGCATCGGTGCCCATGGCGATCTTGCCGCCGGCCTTGTAGAACATGGTGAAGCTTTCCTGATGGCGATCATAGACGCGAAGCGCCTTTTCCACCACATAGTCGGCAATGCCCTTGTCCTTGTTGTTGATGATGTTCTTCACCGCGGCGAGGGTGGGGACGAGGTAGGTGCCCCGCTCCAGCATGGCGTCAAGGCATTCCTGATCCATGAAGATGCCGTGTTCGATGGAGGTGATGCCGGCCAGAACCGCGTTCATGATCCCTTCGGCGCCTTGCGCGTGGGAGGCGGATGTCCGGCGGAAGCGACGGGCCTCGCCAACGCCAGCGGCCATTTCCTCGGCGCTGTAATGGGCGTCTTCCGGGTCCACACCCTTGGTCATCACACCACCGGTGGCCATGATCTTGATCAGGTCACTGCCAGCGTGAACCTGTTCGCGAACGGCGCGGACAACATCGTCACACCCATCGGCCACACGGCCGTTTTCGTTGCCGTGACCGCCGGTCATGCAGATCATTTTACCGGAGGCCATGATGTTCGGGCCCATGAAGCGGCCGCTGTTGCAGGCGTCGCGGACGGGGAATTCCAGATAGTCGCGGCCGCCGCAATCGCGAACGGCAGTGATGCCGGACTTGAGGGCGGTTTGGGCGTTTTCGAGAACGCGGAGGGTGATCTCGCCGGGGTTGGCGCCCTGAATGGCGCCGCGCGGGTTGGCTTCACCCTTATAGACCAGATGCACGTGGCAGTCGGCAATGCCGGGCATGAGGGTGCCGCCGGATGTGTCAACCGTGTCGCCCTGATAGTCCGCGTATTTCTCAGCGGGAGCGACATCCTTGATGGTATCCCCTTCAACGAGGACGGCGTGGTTTTTCAGGACCGAGCCGAGCCCGTCAAAGACATGGCCGCCGGTAAAGAGTTTGGTCGTCATGATTAGGTCCTTGCCTCATACTCTGTGTTTTTTGTTTGGTTTCCATCAATATGGCACGAGAAAAGGGGGCGATGCCAACAAAAAAAGCCGGCCTTTGAACGGGCCGGCGGCGAGGGGATGACCGGGTTGGGCCGGTCTTTCGAGGATGCAAGCAGGGGCGGGGACTGTCAGCCCTTCGCTTTGCTGGAGGTCATTTGCAGGAAGGCGTCTTCCAGATCAGGCTCTTCCGTGGAAAGGTCGGCAATACCCAGCCCGCTTTCGGCAACCGCGGCAAGAATTTTGCTGATTTCAACCTCGCTTGGCTTGTAGCAGATAGACAGCTTGCGCCCATGGGAAAGGGTGGCATTGAATTTTTCAAGTTCGGCCGGAACGGCGTCGATCTCGCGGTCCAGTATCAGCGAGATGGTTTTGCTGTCCAGCTTGCCAAGCAAGGTTTCCGTAGGTTCGCAGGCAACGACCTCGCCGTGGTTGATGATGGCGATCTGATCGCAGAGTTCCTCGGCTTCCTCGAGATAGTGGGTGGTGAGAATGATGGTGGTGCCGCGGGCATTCAGCTCGCGAATATATTCCCAAAGCTGCTGACGAAGCTCGATATCCACACCGGCGGTTGGCTCGTCAAGGATCAGCACGTCGGGTTGGTGTACCATGGCCTTGGCCACCAGAAGCCGCCGCCGCATGCCACCGGACAGGGTCCGGGCATAGGAATCCGCCTTGTCCGTCAGGCCCATGGCTTCCAGAATTTCCGCCGTCCGCCGTTTTGCCTTGGGCACACCATACAACCCGGCCTGAAACTCCATCACTTCGCGGGCGGAGAAAAACGCGTCGAGGTTCAATTCCTGCGGAACCACCCCAAGGGACAGCCGGGCCTGACGCATCTGGGCCTGAATGTCATAGCCGCAGACGCGGGCGGTGCCGGATGTCTTGTTGACCAGTCCGGCCAGAATGTTGATCAGGGTCGATTTACCGGCGCCGTTTGGTCCCAGCAGGCCAAAGAACGACCCGCGCGGCACGTCCAGACTGATGCCTTTCAGCGCTTCCTTGTCCGGCACGGAGCCCTTTCCCTTGTAGATTTTGCGAAGATCGCGGACTTCAAGGGCGTTGGCGGGGGATGCGCTGGCAAGGGCGGAGGCATTCATGACGGGTTTTCTCTTCGTTCAAACTGTTTCGCAACGTGATTTCAGGGTTGCGAAAGCACGGGCAATCGATATCATCCGGTCCATGTCTGGACACCGCTAGAAGACTTAATGACTGCGGCGTTCCGATGCAAGCATTCTGAGAGATATTAGGAATTGGAACCGGCCATGGAAGCCCCTGAAAAAACCGAAGTTGAAACCCTGAAAGTAGCCTGTGACGGTGGAAAGGGCGCCCTGGGTCACCCGCGTGTGTATCTGAATCTGGGCGACAAGGGACAGGTTGAATGCCCCTATTGTGGCCATCTTTTTGTTCTGAAAGAAGGCGCCAAGATCTCTGACGCCCACTGATCTCGTCCGGCCCGGCGATGCCGGGTCCCCCGACTGAACATACAGGAACAGAACAAGGCAGCCCCATGCAGGAAGCAGACGTTACAGGCGATCCGAACCAGAAACACCGTGTGTATCTGGTGGACGGGTCCGGCTATATTTTTCGCGCCTATTTTGCGATGATCCGCGGGCGCGGGCCGTTGACCCGGTCTGACGGAACGCCAACCGGGGCGGTGCTCGGCTTCTCGAACATGTTGTTCAAGCTGATTCAGGATACCCAGCGCGACGGGCGGGTCAGCCATCTGGCCGTGATCTTTGATTCCAGCCGCAAAACCTTCCGCAGCGAAATCTATCCTGACTACAAGGCCAACCGGGATGCCCCGCCGGAGGATCTGGTGCCGCAGTTCCCGCTGGTCCGGGATGCAACGCGGGCCTTTAATGTTCCGGCAATCGAGAAACCGGGTTTCGAGGCGGATGACATCATCGCCACCTATGCCCGGCAGGCCCGCGAGCGGGACATGGAATGCGTGATTGTCTCGTCCGACAAGGACCTGATGCAGCTTGTCGGCGGACCGGTGAGCATGCTGGACCCCATGAAGAACAAGTCGATCGGCACGGATGAGGTGTTCGAGAAATTCGGCGTTGGCCCGGAACGGGTGGTGGATATTCAGTCCCTTGCGGGGGATAGCGTGGATAACGTCCCCGGTGTGCCCGGCATTGGCATCAAGACAGCGGCCCTGCTGATCAATGAATATGGGGATCTGGATACCCTGCTGGAGCGGGCCGGTGAAATCAAGCAGAAGGGACGCCGCGAAAAGCTGCTGGAACATGCGGACATGGCGCGGATCAGTCGGGAGCTTGTCCGGCTGAAGGACGACGTGGATCTGGAGCAGGACGTGCTGGACCTGAACATCCAGTACCCGGACGCGGATGCCCTGATGGCGTTCCTGCATGAAAACGAGTTTTCCCAGTTGGTCGGGCGGGTCTCCTCCTTTTTCGGGGATGAATTCAAGGCGGCCGGTCAGGCCCTGCCCCAGACCCCGGCAAAACGGGAGGAGGGCGGAGCCGCCCCTGCCGTGGCGGTTGCCCCGGATGTGCTCTCGGCGGAAAAGGATTACAGCACGGTCACCACGCTGGAGGCCTTGCAGGAATGGGTCGACAGGGCACGGTATGTGGGGCATGTGGCTGTGGATACGGAAACCACCAGCCTGAACGCCATGCAGGCCGATCTTGTGGGTATTTCCCTGTGTATCGATCCGGGCAAGGCTTGCTATATTCCGCTCGGGCATATCAAGCCTGCGGTTCAGGGCGGGTTCGATTTCGGGGCCGATGATGCGGCAGGCCTTGAGGACAAGGCGCCGGACCAGCTTCCCAAGGACAAGGTTCTTGAGGTCCTGAAACCCCTGCTGGCCGATCCCGGTGTCCTGAAGATCGGGCAGAATATCAAGTATGACCAGATCATCCTGCAAAATGAAGGGGTCGAGGTAACCCCCATCGACGACACCATGCTGTTGTCCTATGTGCAGGCTGGCGGGTTGCATGGTCATGGCATGGATGAACTGGCGAAACTTCATCTGGATATGACCACCATCCCCTACAAGGAGGTGACCGGCACCGGCAGGTCCCAGATCACCTTCGCCGAGGTTCCCATCGACAAGGCGACCGAATATGCGGCCGAGGATGCGGATATCACCCTGCGTTTGCACAAGGTTCTGAAACCGGGGTTGTACACCAAAGGCGTGGCCACCTTGTACGAGACGATCGAGCGGCCGCTGGTGCCCGTCATTGCCCAGATGGAGCGGGAAGGGATCAAGGTTGATGCGGCCTTCCTGAAAGAGCTGTCCGATGATTTCGGCGCCCGCATGGAGCAATATGTGAGCGAAATCCACGCGCTGGCCGGGGAGGAGTTCAACGTCGCGTCCCCCAAGCAGCTTGGGGAAATCCTGTTTGACAAGATGGAACTGAAGGGCGGCAAGAAAGGCAAGACCGGAGCCTATACCACCGATGTGACGGTTCTGGAGACGCTGGCAGGCGAAGGGGTCGAATTGGCGGCGCGGGTGCTGGAGTGGCGCCAGCTTGCCAAGCTGAAAAGCACCTATACGGATGCCCTGCAGGCGCAGGTCAATCCGCAGACAAACCGGATCCATACCTCGTTCAGTCTGGCAGCGGCGGCCACCGGGCGTCTGGCTTCCAGCGAGCCCAACCTGCAGAATATCCCGATCCGCACCGAAGAGGGGCGCAAGCTGCGCCATGCCTTCATTGCAAAACCGGGTCACAAGCTGATCAGCGCCGACTATTCCCAGATCGAACTGCGCCTGCTGGCCCATATCGCCGATATCGACAGTCTGAAACAGGCCTTTGATGAAGGGCTGGACATTCACGCCAAAACCGCGTCACAGGTCTTTGGCATTCCGCTGGAAGGCATGGACCCCATGATGCGTCGCTCTGCGAAGGCGATCAACTTCGGGATCATCTATGGCATCAGCGCCTTCGGTCTGGCCCGTCAGTTGGATGTGTCTCGCGGTCAGGCAAAGGACTATATTGACGCCTATTTCGAGCAGTATCCGGGCATTCGCAAATATATGGAGGCAACCAAGGTCTTCTGTCATGAGCATGGCTATGTCCAGACCCTGTTCGGGCGCCGCGTTCATTTGCCGGGCATCAACGACAAGAACGGTGCCCGTCGCAGTTTCTCGGAGCGGGCAGCCATCAACGCCCCCATTCAGGGATCGGCGGCGGATATTATCAAGCGAGCCATGATCCGGGTGCCGGATGCCTTGCAGGATGCCGGTCTGAACGGGCGGATGCTGTTGCAGGTGCATGACGAACTGATCTTCGAGGTGCCCGAAAGCGAGGCGGAGAAAACCGCCGCCGTGATCAAGACGGTGATGGAGAAAGCCGCCCTTCCGGCTGTCGAGATTTCGGTGCCCCTGATTGTGGATGCCGGGATCGGGGATAACTGGGGCGAGGCACACTAGACAATACCGGCTTTGGCGTATCTGCCGGCAATCCGGCAGGGAAATGTAGCGTAATGATTTCAGTCCTGTCCGTTGTCGGACCCATCTTCGCCCTTGTTGCCCTTGGCTATGTCAGTGTGCGATTGCGACTGTTCCCGGCGGAAGGTGTGTCGGGACTGATTTCCTTTGTGAACAATTTCGCGACGCCGTGTCTTCTGTTTCAGGCCATGCTGACGGTGGATTTTTCCACCGCCTTCAATCCGCGCTATCTACTGTCCTTCTATATCGGGGCGTTTGCCTGCTTCTTTGTGGGTTTCTTGATCGCGCGGTATGTCTTCAGGCGCCGGGCCGGGGAATCCGTGGCCGTGGCCTTTTCCGCCTATTTCACCAATACGATCCTGCTGGGCCTGCCGATCATTCAGCGGGCCTATGGGGACGAGGCGTTGCCATACCTCTTTGCCATCGTCGGGTTCCATGCCCCGATTTTGATGAGCTTTGGCATGCTGGTTATGGAATTTGCACGGCGCGATGGGGCCCCCATGAAGGCGGCCCTGATACAATCCCTGTCAAAGGTGGTGCGAAACCCGTTGCTAATCGGGATTACCCTTGGGATTACGGCCAATCTTTCCGGCATTGACCTGCCCGAAGTGGTGGATGTGGCCACCCAGATGATGGCGACGGCGGTTCTGCCAGCGGCCCTGTTCGGGCTGGGCGGTGCCTTGAACCAGTATAAATTGCGGGAAAGCTGGCAACAGGCGCTGGTCTCGTCCCTGCTGAAGCTGTGCCTGCATCCGGCCATTGCCCTTGTCCTGTGCCATTATGTCTTTGGCCTGCCGTGGGAGATGACGCGGGTCGCGGTCCTGACGGCGGCCATGCCGTCGGGCCTCAACGTCTATATCTTCGCCACCTTCTATAACCGCTCAACGGATATTGCGGCGAATACCATCCTGCAAAGCACGGTGCTTGGGGTGGTGACCATTTCAACATGGTTGCTGCTGCTGGAATATCTGGCGGCGCGGCTGTAACAAGCGGAACAGGGCCCCCTAGTCGTAGGAGACCTTGCGGCGGGTTTTCTTGAGGTCGCCGCGTTGCTGCTTCTTGTCGAGCCGTTTCATTTTTGAGGAATAGGTGGGCTTGGTCGGGCGGCGGTGCTTGGGCACGATGGTGGCCTCCCGGATCAGGTCAACAAGGCGGTCCTGTGCGGCCTTGCGGTTGCGGTCCTGACTTCGAAATTCATTGGCGGTTAGCACAATGACCCCGTCCTTGGTCATTTTCTGCCCGGCGATCCGGCGCAGACGGCTGAAAACATCCGCCGGGATGCCGGGGCTGTTCCGGGCATCGAAGCGGATCTGGACGGCGGTCTCGACCTTGTTCACATTCTGTCCGCCCGGCCCGGACGCGCGGATAAAACTTTCCTTTATCTCGTCTTCATCAATCTGGATTTTGGGCGTGACAGTGATCATGGCTTTAATGGCAAAGGCCCGGATTGACCGGGCCTTTCGTTGTTTTCCTGTTGTCGGTTACAGCATGGCCTGAACAACACGGTCCGGCGGGGTATGCCCGTCGATGAAGGTCTTGATATTGATCAGGACCTTTTCTCCCATGTCAATCCGCCCTTCAATGGTTGCTGAACCCATATGGGGCAGCAGGATCACATTGTCCAGTTCCAGAAGTTTCGGGTTTACGGCGGGTTCATGTTCGAACACGTCAAGGCCGGCCCCGGCCAGATCGCCGTTGCGCAGCATCCGGGTCAGGGCATTTTCGTCCACGACCTCGCCGCGGGAGGTGTTGACCACATAGGCGTGTTTCGGCATCAGTTTCAGGCGCCGGGAATTGAGCAGGTGGAACGTGCCGGGGGTATGCGGGCAGTTGATGGAGATGATATCCATCCGCGCCAGCATCTGGTCCAGGCTTTCCCAATAGGTGGCTTCCAGCTCGTCCTCAATGTAGTTCGGCAGCTTGTTGCGGTTGTGGTAGTGGATGGACAGACCAAAGGCCTTGGCACGGCGCGCCACGGCCTGACCGATCCGGCCCATGCCGATGATGCCAAGGCGCTTGCCCCAGATACGGTGGCCCAGCATGCCGGTCGGTGACCAGCCCTGCCAGTTTCCGGCCCGCATGACCCGTTCGCCTTCGGTCAGGCGGCGCGGGACAGCCATGATCAGCGCCATGGTCATATCGGCGGTATCCTCGGTCAGGACGCCGGGGGTGTTGGTGACGGTAATGCCCCGCCCGCGAGCGGTGGCAAGGTCGATATGATCCACACCGGTGCCGAAGCTGGCGATCAGTTTCAGGTTCGGGTTGGCCTGGCTGAGAACCCCAAGGTCAATCTTGTCGGTAACGGTCGGGACCAGTACATCGGCGGTTTGAACAGCCTCAATCAGCTCAATCTGCGACATGGGTTTGTCGTCATGATTAAGGCGGGTATCAAACAGCTCCATCATCCGGGTTTCGATGATATCGGGAAGTTTACGGGTAACAACGACAACCGGTTTTTTTTGTGACATTTGGCTCTCTCTTCCAACGGCCTTTTTTTATGGTGACCTCTTGCCGTTTTTTCTAGCAGATACAGACCGATCAGACAAATTCTGCCTTGCCGGTCGACCCTGTTTTTTTGATTTCTTGACCCTGCAGCGGCTAACACGGCATAAAGGTCCCGGTATCATATCACCATAAAGAAGGCCGTTTCGTGAAAAGTTTTTTGACCCGGAATCTGTTTTTAGTCCTGTGCGTGCTGCTTGTGTCTGTTCCTGCCTTCCGGGCCATTGCGGAAACCGGCCTGCCGGTGCCGCGCTTTGTCTCTCTCGGCTCCAGCGAGGTGAACGTGCGGGTCGGTCCCGGCAAGCGCTATCCCATTTCCTGGGTTTTTGTGCGGAGCGGCTGGCCGGTCGAGATTATTGCCGAATATGAACACTGGCGGCAAATCCGGGATATCGAGGGCGAGACAGGCTGGGTGCACCGGAACCTGTTGTCCGGCCGCCGGACCATTCTGGTGACGGAAGACCCGCGCCCTCTTTATGAAGACCCGAAAGAGGATAGCGAGGTTCTGCTATTGGCTGAACCGGGGGTTCAGGGCAAGCTGCTGCAGTGTGACGGGGAATGGTGTCAGGTGGAGATCGCCGGAAACGAGGGATGGCTCCGGGCAAACCAGTTCTATGGTGTGTATGCCAACGAGAAAATCCGCTGAGCCTGACCCGGCAAGGGGCGCGGGCGGTTCGTCGATCAACCGAAAGCCTTTAATCGAAATCTTCCGCCAAAGCCTCCCGTGTTGCGGCGCCCAGCATGGCCATATGCCCATAATTTGCATGTTCAATCCCCAGAATAATGGGGGAACTGCTGATTTTGAAATCCCGCTTCTGGGCCTCGCTCAAGGGAAAATGCAGAAAATGGATGGACGAGGTCTTGCCGTCCGGGGTGGTGCGTTCCACTTCCTGTTCTGCGGTGGCGTAAATCTTTTCGTCATTGATCTGAAGATAGACGGCTTCCTCGATATGCCCCAACTGGCGGAGGGTATAGTCCCGCCGGACCGGGTCATCAATTTCCAGCATCAGGGTGGCCACCAGTTCCGATCCGTTGGGGATCAGCGGGTTATAGGCGGTCAGTTCATCGGTAATCTGTTCCTCGCCGCCGCCCTCGATATAGAGCATTTCGTGAATTTGCGCCCACATGGTGGCGTAATTCTCGAAATAGAAGGTGGCAAAGGGCCCGACGGACACCCGGCGGGGCTTTTTCAGGGCGACCAGTTGTGTCTTGTGTTCTTTGCGGATACGGGCGTAATCCTCGACAGGCATGATGTCGTCCCGGGTGATCTCTTTTTTGAGGGCAGTCATCATCACTTCCTTTTAATCGGTCAGGCCATAGGCGGCGGCGACAAGTTCAATGGGATGAAGGGCCTTGCGACTTTCGGCCCCGTCACTGTCCAGTTTTTCCATCCCCTGCAGCAGATGTTCGGCGGCCAGCGGGCATTCCGATGCGAAATAGGCAGCGCCGGATTTCAGGCTGGTGCGGGCGGCCGGGGTGCCCACCTTGATGGCCGTCTCGAAATTATCCTTCATGATCCCCCATGACCCGCCATGGCCGGAACAGCGCTCGACGACTGCGACGCGGGTTTCCGGGATCAGGCGGAGAAGTTCCGCCCCCTTGGCCCCCATATTCTGGGCGCGGGCGTGGCAGGCCAGATGCATGGAAACCGCCCCGTCCAAAGGCTGCATACCACCGGCCAGGCCTTCTTTCTTGGCGATATCCACCAGATATTCGGCAACGTCATAGGTGGCCTTGGACAGTTTTTCGACCGCCGGATTGCCGGGGACAATCAGCGGCCATTCAAATTTCAGCATCAGCGCGCAGGACGAGACAAGCGCGATAATGTCATATCCCTTGTCGATCCACCCGGCCAGTTCCGCCGAGACCTTGTCCGCGTTGTCGGCAACCGCCTTCAGGTCGCCCTGTTCCAGCAGGGGCATACCGCAACAGCCGGGATAGACAACCTCGGTCTCGACCCCGTTTCGGGCTAGAACCTTGCGGGTGGCCTCGCCAATGCCCGGATTGTTGTAATTGCCAAAACAGGTGGCATAGATCACCGCCTTGCGGCCATGGGCCGGGGCATCGGGGTTCACGGTCAGGACATTGTCCCGGGCCCGATCCAGAAGGGTTTTCGAGTGATAGGGCGGCAGCGCCGCGTCCTTGTGAATGCCAAGGGTGCTTTCCATGATACCGCGGGTCAGGCCGTTCTTGCGATTGCTTGCCCAGTTGGCGATTGGCGCCACATGCTTGGCCATGTTGCCATTGCGGTCGGTTTTTGCCAGTTGCCGGGGCACAAACTTGTCTTCGCCCTTCTTCTTTTCCACGGCCCGATAGCGCAGCATCAGATGCGGGAAATCCAGATTGAATTCATGGGGCGGCACATAGGGGCATTTGGTCATGAAACACATGTCACACAGGGTGCAGGCATCGACCACCGGCTTGAAGTCGGCTGACGATACGGTATCCAGTTCCCCGCTTTCCGACTCGTCGATCAGGTCGAACAGGCGCGGGAAGGAATCACACAGGTTGAAGCAGCGACGACAGCCATGACAGATATCGAAGACCCGCCGCAGTTCCTCATCCAGCAGGGCTTCGTCGTAAAATTCGGGATCGTTCCAGTTGATGGGATGCCGCACGGGCGCATCAAGGCTTCCTTCACGCATGGGGACTCCTGTGGGTCAAGGCAACGCTGTGGTCAAATAAAGGCTGGCAGGGGCGGGTGGTGCGCGCACCTCTCCCGGCCCCTGACAGCCATATTCCGGGGAAGCCGGATCAGGCCATGTTGTCGAGGGCTTTCTGGAAGCGCCCGGCGTGGCTTTTTTCGGCCTTGGCAAGGGTTTCGAACCAGTCGGCGATTTCGTCGTGGCCTTCGTCGCGCGCGGTTTTCGCCATGCCCGGATACATATCCGTATATTCATGGGTTTCACCGGCAATGGCGGCCTTCAGGTTGTCACTGGTCCCCCCGATGGGCAGGCCGGTGGCCGGATCACCCACTTCTTCCAGAAATTCCAGATGACCGTGGGCGTGCCCGGTTTCACCTTCCGCGGTGGAGCGGAAAACGGCGGATACGTCGTTATATCCTTCAATATCGGCTTTCTGTGCGAAGTAGAGATAGCGGCGATTGGCCTGGGATTCGCCGGCAAAGGCATCTTTCAGATTTTGTTCTGTCTTGCTTCCCTTCAATGACATAAGGGTCCTCCTGTGCTCAGATCGGGTGGGTGATGATTTTGTAATTTACTTAATCCAAATATAGAAAGGCTGGGAAGGCCTGTCAATATATTAGAATAATTCTAAAAAGGCTCAGGAGCGGGGCCGGGAGGACAGATAGCGGGGGTAAAGCCCGCCCCGAATGGGGTCTGGGCGCGGCCAGCGTCCCGCCAGTATGCGGCTAAAGCGGGAGCTTTCGTGTCCCGGAAAGCCGAATGACCACATCAATACTGGAAATTTCCGACCCTTCCGGCAAGGGGGGCAGGTTTTTCAGTTCCAATTCTGACGACGGGATGTCTTCCAGCAGGCCCGTATCCTCGTGAAAGAAGTGGTGGTGCCGCTCCATGTTGGTGTCGAAATAGGAACGGTCCGTATCCACGACAACTTCCCGGAGCAGGCCGGCAGCGGTAAATTGATGGAGGGTGTTATAGATGGTCGCAAGCGAGACCCGGATGCCCCTTTTCATGGCCTCGCCATGCAGCTTTTCAGCGGTCACATGGCGATGTCCGGCCTGAAACAGCAAACCGGCCAGAGCCAGTCTCTGGCGGGTCGGGCGGAGTCCCACCGCCCTGATCCTGCTTTCAAGATAATCTGTTGTTTCCCGGTTGGGGACAGAAGGGGTCATGACGATACTTCTTGCTGAAAGGCACACCACATTAATCTTATATAGTGTGCTTTTTTGAATAATTCAAATCAGCAAGAGACCGTCATGCCGGTTCCGATTATTTTCCTGTCATGATCCGGTCGACCAGTTCCTTGACCGTCGGGATGAAGCCGTCCTTGTAGAACGGGTCCGTCGCGAAGCGGTAGGCGCCATGACCGGCAAACATCAGGTTGTTTTCCACACTGTCGTCCATATGGATGACATCCTGCAGGGTCTTCTGGATGCAGAAGCTGCGCGGGTCCGCCTTACGGCCGGTATTGCCTTTCTCGTTTTCTGCCCAGTTCGAGAAGTTGCAATGGGACAGGCAACCCATACAGTCGATCTGGTCCTGACGGATTTCCTGCATTTTTTCCGGTGTGACGAAAATCATGGTGGAATCCGGGGTCTTGATCCCTTCTGTATAACCCTGATTGAGCCAGCTTTGGGCGCTTTCCTTGTCCTTGGGTGTCAGGAAGATTTCCCGATTGCGAACACCATAGGTGAAGGAGGCGCTGTGCTCGCCCACAGGCTGCGTAGAAAAGGCTACCTGACGGTCTGAACGGGCTTTCAGTTCATCAATGAAGTCATTGCGAACCGCAGAGGACCAGAAACCGGTCGGGCTGAACTGGTTCAGGAACACATCGCCCTTCTTCAGGGTCAGCAGCTTTTGCTTCCACGCGTCAGAAATCGGGCTTTCCTGCGTCAGCAGGGGACGGGTCCCGAACTGGAAGGCAACAGGGCCGATTTCCGGATTGTCGAGCCAGTGCTCCCAATCCTCGATATGCCAGACACCGCCCGCCATGATGATGGGGGTGTTGTGCAGGCCGATTTCGTTCATCAGGGCCCGCAGCGCAGCCACCCGTGGGTACGGGTCTTCCGGCAGCAGCGGGTCTTCGGAATTGCTGAGACCGTTATGACCGCCGGCAAGCCACGGATCTTCATAGACCACGCCGCCCAGCCAGTCGGAGAATTTGTGATAAGCCCGTTTCCAAAGCGCGCGGAAGGCGCGGGCAGAGGAGATGATCGGGTAATAGTGAACCTTGTAGTCCGCAGCGATCTGGGCCACGCGATAGGGCATGCCCGCGCCGCAGGTGATACCGTGGATCAGGCCACGGGCGCCTTCAAGAACGCCGTGCAGAATGCGTTCCGCACCGCCCATTTCCCAAAGCACGTTCATGTGAACACAACCGGCGCCGCCCGCCAGATCGTGGGCAATACGGGCCTGTGCGATACCGCCCTGAATGCCGTAGGCAACCAGTTCTTCGTGGCGATCGCGCCGGGTCCGGCCATGATAGATTTGCGGGATCCGGTTGCCGTTTTCATCGTAACTGTCCGCGTTTACGCCTGAAAACGTTGCAACACCGCCTGCAGCAGCCCACGCCCCTGAACTTTGGCCGGAGGATACAGCAATGCCCTTGCCGCCTTCAATAAGGGGAAGAACTTCTTTCCCGGACATAACGATGGAATTCAGTGATTTCACGACACTATCCCTACTGTAATGTAACTCTGTACATACCAATTAGAGCAAGACGCAGTATGCATCAAGCGGTGCAAATGACGCAAGGCGGGCCGCTGAGCGGCCCGCCTATTCTCAAAGTCGAGCCTTATTCAGCGTCGCTTTCTTCGTCCTGACTGGCTTCGTCAGCCTGGACCGCCTTGATGGACAGGCGAACCTTGCCCTTCGGGTCGATTTCCAGAACCTTGACGCGAACCTCATCGCCTTCGTTGACGATATCCGTCACCTTGGCGACGCGCTTCGGAGCCAGTTCGGAAATGTGAACCAGACCGTCGCGGTTCCCGAAGAAGTTTACGAATGCGCCAAAGTCGACAACCTTGACGACCTTACCTGTATAGGTAACACCGACTTCAGGATCGTCAACGATGGATTTGATCCAGTTGACCGCAGCTTCTGCACTTTCAGTGGTGGTGGCCGCAACTTTCACGGTGCCGTCATCCTCGATATCGATCTTGGCGCCGGTTGTTTCGCAGATTTCGCGAATAACCTTACCGCCTGTACCGATGATGTCGCGGATCTTGTCTTTCTTGACAGTCAGCTGCGTGATGCGCGGGGCACCGTCACGGACACCTTCGCGGGCGGCGTCAATGGCCTTGGCCATTTCACCGAGAATGTGGAACCGGCCTTCCTTGGCCTGATCCAGAGCGGTCCGCATGATTTCCTCGGTAATCCCGGAAATCTTGATGTCCATCTGCAGGGAGGTCACGCCTTTTTCCGTACCGGCAACCTTGAAGTCCATGTCGCCGAGGTGATCTTCATCACCCAGGATGTCGGACAGAACGGCATACTGGCCGTCTTCTTCAAGGATCAGGCCCATGGCGATCCCGGCGACCGGGCGTTTCAGCGGAACACCGGCGTCCATCAGGGACAGGGAGGTGCCGCAAACAGTTGCCATGGAAGAGGAACCGTTGGATTCGGTCACTTCGGAAACAACCCGCAGGGTGTACGGGAATTCGTCCTTGCCGGGCAGCAGCGGATGAACCGCCCGCCATGCCAGCTTGCCGTGACCGACTTCGCGGCGACCGGTAAAGCCAACACGACCTGCTTCACCGACAGAGTAAGGCGGGAAGTTGTAGTGCAGCATGAAGTTTTCGCGGTATTCGCCTTCAAGGGCGTCCACGATCTGCTCGTCCTGACCGGTACCCAGTGTGGTGACGACCAGTGCCTGTGTTTCGCCGCGTGTGAACAGGGCGGAACCGTGACTGCGGGGCAGCGGACCAACTTCGGCAACGATCTGACGAACCGTCTTGGTGTCGCGGCCGTCGATACGGGTGCCGGTGGACAGGATGTTGCCACGCACGATTTTCTTCTCGATCTTCTTGAGAATACCGGCAGCGGCTTCAACTTCGTCTTCTTCCAGAGTTGCAAGGGCGGCATCTTTGGCAGCCTGTACCTTTTCAACCCGGTTCTGCTTGATCTGTTCTTTATAGGCTTCCATCAGCGGGGCTTCAGCCGCACCGCGGACCTTGGCTTCCAGATCGGCATCCACTTCCTTGGGCGCGAAGTTCCAAGGCTCCTTGGCGCAGTCTTCAGCCAGTTCAATGATGGCTTCGATGACCGGCTGGAATTCGCGGTGGCCAAACATGACGGCGCCGAGCATCTGCTCTTCGGTCAGTTCGTTGGCTTCGGATTCGATCATCAGAACGGCGTCTTCGGTACCGGCGATCACCAGATCAAGGTCGCTGTCGTTGAGCTGCTCGGAGGTCGGGTTGAGGACGTATTCGCCGTCAACAAAACCAACGCGGGCGGCGCCAACCGGGCCGAGGAACGGAATGCCGGACAGGGTCAGGGCCGCAGAGGCACCGACGAGGGCAACCACATCCGGGTCATTTTCCAGATCGTGGGCCAGAACCGTACAGATGATTTGTGTTTCGTTTTTAAAGCCGCTGACGAAAGACGGACGCAGCGGGCGGTCGATCAGACGGGAAACAAGGGTTTCCTTTTCTGACGGACGGCCTTCACGCTTGAAAAATCCGCCGGGGATTTTGCCGGCAGCGTAGGCTTTTTCCTGATAGTTGACGGTCAGCGGGAAGAAATCCACACCGGGTTTTTCGGATTTTGCCGCAACAGCAGTACACAGAACCTGTGTTCCGCCATAGGTAATCATGACAGCGCCGTCAGCCTGACGGGCAACCTTACCTGTTTCCAATACGAGCGGACGACCGCCCCACATCACTTCCTTGCGATGTACTTCAAACATTTCTTTTCCTTCCAATGCAGAACCGGCCCTGTGCCAGACTGCCCTTCAACGGAACCCTATGTCCCGTTCTGTATGTCTTCTTACATAGTACCCGGAGTTATTCCAAAAACGCCGAACGCCGGCATGCACCGGGGCACGCGCCCCAGAGCATCACCGGCGTTGGACTGTAACGCGACCTTTGTAAAAGGTCCAGATACGGTATTCTTATTTACGAATGCCAAGGCGCTTGATCGTATCCTGATAACGCTCTTCGCTGTTCTTTCTGAGATAGTCCAGCAAACGGCGACGCTTGCTAACCAGGCTCAGCAGGCCACGGCGTGAGTGAACGTCTTTCTTGTGGTCCTTGAAGTGGCCGGTCAGGTTGGTGATCCGTTCAGACAGGATTGCAATCTGGACTTCCGGTGAACCTGTGTCGCCTGCTTTGGTGGCGAATTCCTTGATCAGTTCTGCTTTTCTTTCTGCAGTGATCGACATCGTATAACTCCGTAGATTATAAATTAAAAACCCTGGACGGGAAGAACACGCCCGCTTCCACCGTTCCGATGGCAAGAGGGGTCTGACCGTCCGTGACGCAGACGATACCGTCTGCACAGTTTGGAACCGCCACGTCATTGCCGTGCCTCACGCGGATTGCCTGAGTTTCCGCAACGGCCACTGCCGGGATGTCGTCCAGCGGGGTCGTGATCGGAAGCAAGTCCTCAAAACTGGCGGGACACTGCCATAGCTTTTCCAACTTATCCAGCGAAATCGCATTTTCTTCTAAAAAAGGGCCGACCCGTGTTCGCCGCAGTTGTACAAGATGGGCACAGGTGCCAAGCGCCTTGGCCAGATCCCGCGCCAACGCACGGATATAGGTGCCCTTGCCGCAGGTTACATCCAGAACCGCATGGTCCGCATCCGGCAGTTGGGACAGGGTCAGGTCGTAAATCATGACCTCGCGTGCGGGGATGTCCACGTCATCGCCTTTGCGGGCCAGTTTATAGGCGCGCTCGCCATTGATTTTAATGGCGGAATAGGCGGGGGGGATCTGGGTGATCTGGCCGATGAAGCCGGGCAGGGCGGCTAGAATGTCGGCTTCGGTCGGGCGGTGGTCACTGGTCTCGGTGATTTCGCCCTCAATGTCATCCGTATTGGTGGCCTGTCCCCAGCGGGCGGTAAAGCGGTATCCCTTGGTGTCGGCCATCATATAGCTGACGGTCTTGGTTGCCTCACCAAGGGCGATGGGCAGGACGCCGGTGGCGAAGGGGTCAAGGGTACCGGCATGGCCCACTTTCTGGGCATTGGTGATTCGCTTGACCGCACCGACAACGGCGGCGGAACTCATGCCCGCCGGCTTGTCGATATTCATCCACCCGTGTACGGGAATGCCGCGTCTTTTTCGGCCCATGAAGGATCGTTGCCTCAGACTTGGTCTTCGGGCTTGTGGTGCCCCCGGATAAGCTGGTCGATATGGTCGCCATATTCGAACGAGTCATCGATCTTGAAACTCAGGCGCGGCGTGAATTTCATGCTGAGCTGCCGTCCCATCTGTTCCTGGATAAAGCCGGAAGACCGGTTCAGGGCCTTCACAATCTTGTCCTCGTTCAGGCCACCCAGCGGGATGACATAAACGGTGGCGTTCCGCATGTCCGGGCTGGGCTGGACCTCGGTCACGGTGACGGTGGTATCCACCAGATCCGGATCATGGATATTTCCCTCGATCAGGACAGCGGAGATAATGTGGCGCAGTTGCTCACCAACCCGCAACTGGCGTTTGCTGGCGGCTCTGGCGGACCGTTTTTGCTGTGTCATGGAACCTCAAACCCATAAGGGCGGGGTCCGAAGACACCCGCCTGTCAGGAGATAGCAAGGAGAACCGTCGGCGCGACTTAAAGTTCGCGGGCGATTTCCTTGATTTCGAAACATTCAATAAAGTCACCGACCTGAATGTCGTGGTAGTTTTCAAAGGCCATACCACATTCCATGCCGGACTTGACTTCCTTGACCTCGTCCTTGAAGCGTTTCAGGGTGGACAGGGTTCCTTCGTGGATCACCACGTTGTCGCGCAGCAGGCGAACCTTGGCGCCGCGCTTCACAAGACCTTCCGTTACCATACAGCCACCGATCTTGCCCACCTTGGTAATGTTGAACACTTCGCGAATTTCGGCATAGCCGAGGAAGTCTTCCTGCAAGGTCGGGGCAAGCATGCCGGACAGCATGGCCCTGATGTCATCGATGACGTTATAGATGACAGAGTAGTAGCGGATATCCACACCGGCGGCCTGAGCCTCTTCCCGGGCTTGCTTGTTGGCGCGGGTGTTGAACGCGATGATCATCGCGTTGGAGGCGGCAGCGAGCGTAATGTCGGACTCGGTAATACCGCCCACACCGGACAGCAGGACCTTGACCGCCACTTCGTCCGTGGACAGTTTTTCCAGAGAGTTGACAATGGCTTCGGAAGAGCCCTGAACGTCGGCCTTGATGACCACGGGCAGTTCGTCGGCTGTGCCTTCCTTGATGGCGCTGAACATCTGTTCGATGGTGCCGCGGGCCGTTGCCGTAACCTTCTTCTCTTTTTCAAGACGCAGACGGTATTCAGCAATTTCCTTGGCCTTGCCTTCATTTTCGGTCACTGCGAAATCGTCACCGGCAACAGGGGCACCCTGAATACCGAGGATTTCAACCGGAACAGAAGGACCAGCTTCTTCAACCTGGTTGCCACGGTGATCCAGCAGGGCACGAACCTTACCGTAAGCGGAGCCGGCAACGAAGTTGTCCCCGATCCGCAGGGTGCCGCGCTTGACCAGAACGGTGGCGACCATGCCGCGACCGGTTTCGATCTTGGATTCGACCACGGTTCCTTGTGCCGCACGCTCCGGGTTGGCCCGCAGTTCAAGCATTTCGGATTGCAGCAGGATCGCGTCCTGCAGCTTGTCGAGGCCGGTTCCGTTCAGCGCAGAGACTTCCACGCTGAGAACGTCACCGCCCATGTCCTCAACGAACACTTCATGCTGCAGCAGTTCCTGACGGACCTTGTCCGGGTTGGCGGCAGGCTTGTCGCACTTGTTGATGGCAATGATGATCGGAACACCGGCCGCCTTGGCGTGCTTGATGGCCTCGATCGTCTGCGGCATGACACTGTCGTCAGCCGCGACCACCAGAATAACGATATCCGTGACGCTGGCACCGCGCATCCGCATGGCCGTAAAGGCCTCGTGACCCGGTGTGTCAAGGAAGGTGATCACATTGCCAGAGGCCAGTTTCACCTGATAGGCACCGATATGCTGCGTAATGCCGCCAGCTTCGCCGGACACAACGTCCGTCTTGCGCAGGGCGTCCAGAAGCGAGGTCTTACCATGGTCAACGTGACCCATGACGGCAACCACAGGGGCGCGGGGCAGAAGGGTTTCTTCCGCATCCTGATCGTCCATGCCGAGGCCGATTTCCACGTCGGATTCTGCAACCCGCTTGGCGGTGTGACCCAGTTCCTCGACCACCAGTTCCGCCGTATCGGCGTCAATGGTCTGGTTGGCAGTTGCCATGATGCCCAGTTTCATCAGGCACTTGATCACATCCACGGACCGTTCGGACATCCGGTTGGCCAGTTCCTGTACGGAAATGACTTCCGGAATGATAACTTCCCGGTAAACCTTCTGCGGGGCTTCCGCAGTTTGCATCATCTGCTGTTTCTTGCGGGCGCGCTTGACGGACGCCAGAGACCGCTGTTTCGGTCCCCGGTCATCAAGGGCTTCACCGATGGTCAGGCGACCGGAACGGCGACGCTGATCCCCCATGCGCTTGGCAGACGGATTTCCGCGATCGTCGGTTGTGCGGGTCGGGGTCTTGCCTTTCTTGCGTGCGGCGCCAGCGGTGCGATCCGCAGGGCCGGCATCCACATCGGCGCCACCGGCTGCCGGGCGCGCAGACGGACGGGACGGAGCAGCCGGTTTGGCGGCCCGCTTCGGTTCCTCAATCGCGGCGGCTTTTTTCTTTTCGCGGTGAACGGCAGCTTCTGCAACCTTGGTAGCCTCGGCCGCTTCCATCAGGCGGCGGGCTTCTTCTTCCTCGGCACGGCGACGTTCTTCCGGGGACTTGCGCTTGGCAAGACGCTCGGTTTCTTTTTTCTGCTTGTCCGCTTCGGCTTTCTCGGCTGCCTTGCGGGCGGCTTCCTCAGCTTCGCGGGCTTCGCGTTCACGGTCGATTTCCTGCTGACGCTGCGCTTGTTCGCGCGCACCGGCAAGCGCCGCGAGACGGGCTGCCTTCTCGTTGGAGGTCAGGGCCGCTTCATCACGGTTGTCCTTACCACGGCCGGATTGACCAGCAGGCTTTTTCGCGCCGGATTTACCAACACTCAGGGTCTTTTTCGGACCACTTGCTGCGGGGGCGGAAAGGGTGGGCTTGGCCGCAGTGGGAGTATGGGCGCCGCGCTTCTTGCGAACCTCCACCTGCACGGTCTTTGACCGACCATGGCTAAAGCTCTGTCGAACCTGTCCGGCGTCTCCGGTACTTTTCTTCACTTCCAATGGCTTGTTCAAGCTCAGTGACTTGCGTCCGCCTTTGTCGTTTGTTTCAGTCATTCCTACTCCGACTTCGGTTCTTCAACCTGCATGCCCGGGTTCCGAAAACCTGCCAATTTCGAAACTTCGGCCATGAACTTTTCCGCGAGCCTGCTCTGTATCATGCAAACATGAACAGCATTATCCCGGCCCAATGCCTTGCTCAATTCGTCGATGTTGAACAGTTCAATCAGTGGCAGTTCTTTCGCTAACCGCCGCAATTTGCTTCGTCCATCATCGGCGCCGTCGTAAGCCGCTAACAATGCAACGGCCTTACCAGCCTTCAGGGATTGTTCCACCTTGGCAAAACCCGTGGTGACAAATCCGCTCTTGCGCCCCAGACCCAACAGGTCGAGGCACCGTTTGGCCAAGCTGCGTTCAACATTTTCCGGCAAGTCTGGATCATGTTTGACCACGCGTTTGGCCGATCTTGAAAACAACCCCTTCTTCAGGGCCATTTCCAGCATCTCTCTCTGGCTCGTTACCCACATGCCCCGTCCGGGCAATTTCATGTGGATATCATGAACCAGCATTCCATCAGGCGAGACGACAAAGCGAAGCATCTTCGCTTTGTCCTGAACCTGCCCAGAGGCTATACACCGCCGGACCGGTTCACTCAAGCCTCGTTGTTTGTTTAGAGAAGAAGCTCTAGGCTTCTTCTTCTGTACTTTCGTCTTCACCAGCGGGTTCCTCGTCATCGAACCAGTGTGCCCGGGCGGCCATGATAATGTTGTTCGCGCTTTCCATATCAAGGCCGAACTCGCGAAGAATTCCGTCTTCCTGATTGATCAGTTCGTCGCCGGACAGGTCCGCGAGATCATCCAGTTCCTTGATGCCGGCTTCCCCAAGGGCAACCACCATGGCAGGGGACAGGATTTCCAGGGCGACCAGTTCGTCACTGACGCCAAGTTCCTGCCGCTTTTCTTCCATTTCGGCGTGGAAGGACTGGATATATTCCTGTGCGCGGCGGATCAGTTCTTCGGCGATTTCCTCGTCAAAGCCCTCGATATCGGCAATCTCACCGACTTCCGCGAACATCACATCCTCGATAGAGGTGAACCCCTCCGTGGACAGAAGCTGCGCAATGGTTTCATCCACATCCAGACAATCCATGAAGGTCTGGGTGCGTTCGGTAAACTCGGCCTGACGGCGGGAGGATTCTTCTTCCTCGGTCAGGATGTCGATGTCCCAGCCGGACAGCTGTGTGGCCAGACGGACATTCTGGCCGCGGCGACCGATCGCCAGGGACAGTTGCTCATCCGGGACCACAACCTCGATGCGGTTGGCTTCTTCATCCAGAACCACCTTGGCAACCTCGGCCGGGGCCAGCGCGTTCACAATGAAGCTGGCCTGATCCGGGGACCACTGGATGATGTCGATTTTCTCACCCTGCAGTTCGTTGACCACGGCCTGCACGCGGGAGCCCCGCATACCGACACAGGCACCAACCGGGTCGATGCTGGGATCGTTGGACAGTACGGCAATCTTGGCGCGGCTTCCCGGATCGCGGGCAACGGCCTTGATTTCAATGATGCCGTCATAGATTTCCGGCACTTCCTGACCGAACAGTTTGGCCATGAATTGCGGATGGCTGCGGCTCAGGAAAATTTGCGGACCGCGCTGTTCGCGGCGCACGTCATAGATATAGGCGCGGATGCGGTCTCCCTGACGGAAACTTTCGCGCGGCAGCATCTCGTCGCGGCGGATGATGGCGTCGGCCCGGCCCAGATCGACCGTCACATTGCCATACTCGACCCGCTTGACGATACCGTTGATGATATCGCCGACGCGATCCTTGTATTCGTTGAACTGGCGTTCCCGTTCGGCTTCCCGCACCTTCTGGACAATCACCTGCTTGGCGGTCTGGGCGGAAATGCGTCCGAAATCAATCGGCGGCAGGGGATCGGTCAGAAGATCACCAATTTCCAGACCTTCCTTGGCGATAACAGGATCGCTTGCCGGAATCTGGGTGGCTTCATTCTCGACTTCCTCGACCACTTCGCGGACGCGGGCCAACTTGATTTCGCCCGTGCGCCGGTCGATAGAGGCCCGGATGTCGTTTTCATGACCATATTTGGCACGCGCGGCTTTCTGGATTGCCTCTTCCATGGCTTCCAGAACAATGTCCCGTTCGATGCCTTTTTCACGTGCAGCAGCGTCTGCAACTTGCAACAATTCAAGGCGATTTAAACTTGCAGCCGATTCCATGACTTATATTCCGTCCAATTATCAGATCAGGAGCTGGTGCCGCCCTGGGTCGCGGCAATCAATTCGTCTGTTAAAACCAGTTTTGCCTTTCTCAAATCGGAAAAAGGCAAGGTGTATGTTTCTCCTGTGTCCGTATTGAGGAGGATCATCTCCCCATCCGTTCCCAGAAGTTTTCCGCGATAGCGGCGCTGACCATCCACGGCCGCATCCAGTTCAACCTTGGCCTCGAAACCGGACCAGCGGTCGAAATCTTTCAGGCGTGTCAGTGGCCGGTCAATACCGGGGGACGATACTTCCAGATCGTATGCCCCGGAAATCGGGTCTTCCACATCAAGCAGTGCAGACACCATGCGGCTGACTTCCTCGCAGCCCTCAATGGTCATGGTGCCGTCTTCCTTTTCGGCCATGATCTGCAGAATTGGCCGGTCACCTCCTGTGAAGGTCGCGCGGACCAGTTCGTATCCCATATCCTCAAGCGAAGGTTTGATAAGCTCAGCTATTTTGGCGGTCGGATCCAATGAACTTCCTCACATGTTGTCGTCAGTGCCGAAAAAAAAGGGCCAGAAAATAAAAAACAGCGGACCTTCGGCCCACTGTCCCGGAGCCCATCCTTTCGGTGAGCGAACAGTATTTAATTAGCTATATAATAGCTGAGTCAGCGCCAAAGCCAAGTTTTTTCTTGTATCAGGCTTTCATATCAGGCGCGTGGGACCCGGCGGAACCGGTAGTAGACCGACCGCCTGCCTTCCCGCTCCGCTTTCGCCTCATAGCGGGTTTTGGGCCAATCCGGGCCACGCACAAGCCAGTCTGACGGGGATTCCGCTGTCCAGACGAAGTCTTTTGACTGCAGCATGAACCACAGAATCCATGCACCGTAATCCGTATGGTCGGTTGCAATTCTCAGTTCCGCATTATCCTTGAGAATGCGGGCGAGGGCATTGACATTCTTGTGGGACACGAATCGCCGCTTCTTGTGGGACGATTTTGGCCACGGATCGGCGAACAGAAGAAACCCCTTGTCAAGGGAGGCATCCGGCAGTTTTTCCATCAGAAGCTCTGCCGCTTCATTGTGAACGCGAACGTTGGAAGAGCCGTTTTCTTCCAGCTTGCCAATCAGCGTGGCAACGCCGTTCAGGAACGGCTCGCAGCCGATAATCCCGGCTTCTGGATGGTGGTCCGCCTGCCACGCCAGATGTTCACCGGCACCAAAGCCGATTTCCAGCCAGTATTCGCGGGTTGCCGGGCCAAAAAGCCCGGCAAGGTCGATGCTGTCCCGATCCAGCGGGACACGGATTTGCGGCAGGATGTCGTCCACGGCATGGCGTTGGCCCTTGCGCAGCGGTTTGCCGCGCCGGCGACCATAAAGGATACGCTTCCGTCCTTCAGGAATTTCCGTCATGTCAGACCTTATCCCAGAGCACTCTTCAGGCTGTCGACCAGATCCAGTTTCTCCCAGGAGAAACCGCCATCCTCGTCCGGTGTGCGACCGAAATGGCCGTAGGCAGCGGTCCGCTCGTAAATCGGGCGGTTGAGGTTCAGGTGCTCGCGAATGCCGCGCGGGCTGAGGTCCATGCACTGCATCAGCACATCAGACAGGCGGCTTTCATCCACGCGGCCGGTGCCATACAGATCCACATACAGGGACAGGGGCTTGGAAACGCCAATGGCATAGGAAACCTGAATGCAGCATTTGTCGGCAAGGCCGGCGGCAACCACGTTCTTGGCCAGATAGCGGGAGGCGTAGGCCGCGGAACGGTCCACCTTGGTCGGGTCCTTGCCGGAGAAGGCGCCGCCGCCATGGGGCGCTGCGCCGCCATAGGTATCGACGATGATCTTGCGGCCGGTCAGTCCGGCATCCCCGTCAGGGCCGCCAATGACGAACTTGCCTGTCGGGTTGACGTAGAATTCGTCTTCCGGGCACATCCAGCCTTCCGGCAGGACGGAGGTTACATATTTCCGGACAATCTCGCGGACTTCCTCGGTCTCCACGCCTTCCTGATGCTGGGTTGAAACCACCACGGAGGCCGCCCGCACCGGCTTGCCATTTTCATAGACAAGGGTAACCTGGCTTTTGGAATCCGGGCCAAGGGCGGGCTCGGCGCCGGAATGGCGGGCCTCTGCCAGGGCTTTCAGGATGTTATGGGAGTAGTAGATCGGGGCGGGCATCAGGACGTCGGTCTCGTTGACCGCATATCCGAACATGATCCCCTGGTCACCGGCGCCTTCGTCCTTGTTGCCGGAGGCGTCAACGCCCTGGGCAATGTCTGCGGACTGTTCGTGCAGATAGACGTCAACGGCGGCATTCTGCCAGTGAAAGCCGTCCTGTTCATAGCCGATATTGCGCACGGCATTGCGGGCCACGTCTTCGATCATGGCCTTGTTGATGGAGGCGGGGCCACGGACCTCACCGGCGAGAACGATTCTGTTGGTCGTTGTCAGGGTTTCGCAGGCAACTCTGGCATAGGGATCCTGAGACAGGTAGAGATCAACGATCGCGTCAGAGATTCGATCGCAAACCTTGTCAGGGTGACCTTCAGATACAGATTCGCTGGTGAAAAGATAGTTTTGAGTAGGCACTGATTTACCTCGGCTTTCCGTTATCAGGGATTGCTGCAAACTTCATGGGAAGTTCCGCAAATTGATTCGTGCAGTCCCGAACATTACTGTCTTACCTTGTTTGGTCAAGACAAGATTGCCGAACAGGGTGCTGGAGGAGCCCGGAATGCCTCAGTTGCCGTCGAATTCCTGTCCGCCAACCGCCTTGATCAGTTCAAACATCCTTTTCCGGATGTCCTCGTCGGGAATTCGGTAATAGGCCCGGACCAGTTCCAGTGTTTCCCGTTTTGACAGGCTTTGCTGTTCAAATTCGCTCTGGGAGGATTGCAGGCCCGGTGTGGCATAACCGGATTCGCCCGCCATGTCGTCAAAGAAGAATGAGGGGGGAACGTCAAGAATCTGGCTGAGCTGAAAAAGCCTGCTGGCGCCGATCCGGTTGGTCCCTTTTTCATATTTCTGGATCTGCTGGAAGGTCAGGCCCAGTTCATGCCCGAGCTTTTCCTGACTGATTCCGAGTAATCGGCGGCGCAGCTTGACCCTGCTGCCCACATGAACATCCACCGGATGTTGCGGCATTATGTTGTCCCCCTTTTGAGTGCGGATTCATATTATAGTTGATTTTGGACAATGTTAACATACTAATCGCATTCCGTTCATATGTCCGGCTTTTTTATAGGGGTCCCGCGATTGGTCTGGATACCTGCCGGTGGAGGGGGATGCCAGAGCGGACCAATAAACAATAAAGGGTTGATTACCCCCTGTGTCATGCTCTGGAAAGTCGGCGTTTTTTAGGGCCGCTGCCGGAAATGTCCGATCCCGCCAATCAGCAGACATAACAGCACAAGGGTGAGGGGGAGGATTTCCCCATACCGCGCATAAAGGGTTCGTCCCGGAAGGGGCGCGGGGATCTGCCCGTCAAGAACCCCTTCACTGTTGAGGGGCAGCGAGGCCAGTACCCGGCCATAGGGATCGACAATGGCGGAGATGCCAGTATTGGCGGCCCGGATCAGGGCGACGCCCTGCTCAATGGCGCGAACCCGGCTGGTGACCAGATGCTGATAGGGGCCCGTGGTATCGCCAAACCATCCGTCATTGGTGACGTTTAGCAACCATTCGAACGGCTGTCCCTGATTGATTTCCCACGGGAAGGTCACCTCATAACAGATCAGGACGCGGGCCGCAGGCAACAGCGCGGATTGCAGCACCGATCCCGCCCCCGGCTCCGAGGCGGAGAAATCAGACATGGCATCAAGGGCCGGGATCAGGTCCACAAGGCCGATCGTTTCCAGAAAGCCGCGAAGGGGAAGATATTCCCCATACGGGACCAGATGCTGTTTGTCATAGGTGGCGTCAATCTTGCCGTGGCTGTCCAGAACGGCGACACTGTTCCAGTATTCCCGGCGGTCCGGGGATTGGCGGGGGGCGCCTGTGACGATGGCCCCGCCTTCCGGGACAATGCGCTGAAGATACTGTTTCAGATTGTCGTCGGTTGTCAGGAAGAACGGCACGGCGGTTTCGGGCCACAGATAGAGGCGCGTGCCCGGTGCGGGGGCAGCCGCGCTCATTTCCGCCAGCTTCCTGACATGGCCAAACCGGAGGGGGCGTTTCCACTTGTCGGCTTGGGGAACGTTGGGCTGCACGATCCTGAAATCACTATTTTCAAGGGGTGCCGTCGTGGCCCCGGAAAGGCGCCAATATCCGGCGCCAGCCATGACAGCCATCAGCAGAACCGTCAGGATCATGGCCCGGTTCCGAACCCGGACGCTGAGCCCCGTTTCCGCCAGCAGGGCGGGCAGGGTGCTGATCAGGACGGTCAGCAGGCTGAGGCCGTAAATGCCGATATAGGCGGTCCATTGCAGCATGGCGGGGACATCTCCCCACGCATAACCGGCAAGGTTCCACGGAAATCCGGTAAAAATGACGCCCCGGACATATTCCATGACGGTCCAGAGGCCGGCAAAGGCAATGACCCGGAGGAGCGGGTGCCCCTTGATAAGGGCGGTCAGCAGGGTCGCAAGCCCCGGAAAAATGGCGAGAAAAGCGGGCAGCGCCAGAACGGGCAGGGGGATCAGGGCCGCATGGGCGTTGGCATCAATGGTGAAGGCAACACCGATCCAGTACAGACCAGCGATAAACTGACCCCAGCCGAACCACCAGCCGATAAAGAAGGTTTGCCAGCGGGTTCGGGCGGTTGAGAGCAGTAAAAAAAGACCGCTATAGGCGATCGGAAGCAGAAAAATCAGGTGGAACGGCGCCAGTGTCAGCGCCACGCTGCCCCCCAAAAGAAAGGAGAGCAGGGCGGTTTGGAAAAAGCCAGCCCTGCTGAGACGTTCCGTCAGGACCCTCATTCAGGGTCCATCAGCATTTCAGGGCGACGGCGAATGCGGACCCGTTTGACCTTGCGGGGGTCGGCATCAATGATCTCGAAATCAAGACCACTTTCATGGCTGATGATTTCGCCGCGTGTGGGGATGTGGCCTGCCAGTTGGAAGACCAGACCGCCGACCGTATCGACCTCTTCATCCTCTTCTTCCGGCAGAAGGTCGATATCCAGCAGGGCTTCCAGATCGGGGATCGGGGCGCGGGCGTCGGCCTCGATCGCGCCGGAGCCGCCAACTGCAATCAACGGGCCTTCCTGCTCGTCATGCTCATCCTCGATATCGCCGACGATTTCCTCGACCAGATCCTCGATGGTGACCAGACCGTCAATGCCGCCATATTCATCGACCACATTGGCCATGTGGGTATGGGTGGCCCGCATCTTGAGAAGCAGGTCCTGAACGGACATGGACGGGGGCACAAACAGGATTTCCCGCTTGAAAGACAGCCAGTTCGTCTTGTCTGTTTTTCCCCAGAAATGGATCAGGTCCTTGATGTGGAACATGCCGATCACATTATCCAGCGTTTCCTCGTATACGGGCATGCGGGAATGGCTGGTTTCGGCAAACCGCTCGACAACCTGCTCAAGGGACAGGCTGGAATCGATGGCTTCAATATCGGCGCGGGGGATCATCACATCGCGAATGCACAGGTTGCTGATGCCCAATATGTTGGTCAGCATGGCCCGCTCTGACGGGTGAATGGTCTGTTCGCTGTCGTCGTGGGCTTCGATCAGCTCCTCAAGGGCGGTTCGGACACTGCTGTCCGTTTGCGGGGAAAAGCCCAGATGTTTCAGAATGTTGGATAAAAATCCGTTTTCCGAGTCAGAGGGGCTTTCTTCCTCCGAGGAGGCATTCAGTTTTTCAGCAGAAAGATGATCGTTCATGTTTTTTCAGGTAACTCCGTCCTGAAGATTACGCCCTACGAGATAAGGGTTGTCAATGTTCATTTTAGCCAGAATTTCCACTTCCAGCCCTTCCATTTCCTCGGCCTCGTCATCTTCGATATGGTCGAAGCCCAGCAGGTGCAACATGCCGTGGACCAGAAGATGGCAGAAATGGTCGTCAAGGCTCTTGCCCTGTTCCTTCGCCTCGGCCTCGACGGTGGACCGGGCAATGGCGATATCCCCCAGGAAAAGGGGCTCGTCAAAGCGGACGGCTTCTTCCAGCGTTTCGGCACTGAGATGGGTGTCGGGGAAGGACAGGACATTGGTCGGTTTGTCCTTACCGCGATATTCCCGATTGAGGTCCTGTATCTGGGGATCGTCTGTCAGCAGGATGCTGATCTCGACGGTTGCTTTCTCCATCGGTTCAGCGGCAAGAATGTCCGGCAAGGCCTGTGTCAGGCATGATTGGACAATCGTCTGGACACGGTGTTCGTCGGCAGCGCTGTCCTGTTCCCAGTTGCCCTGCTCCACTGCAATGGCAATGTCACAGGTGAAGGGTAAGTCGGCCAACCCGGTTGGCGCAGGGTCTTGATGTGTCAAAGTCGTATCAAATACTGTGAGATCATATCAGGGTAAATGAGGGGCGTTGCCCCCCGGTTCAAGAGGTCGGGTGCGGAATTCAGCCGGATTTGGTTTTCAAATTCAGCTTTTTCTCCCGTTCATGCTCGCCGTAAGCGCGGACAATGCGGGTTACCAGCGGGTGTCGGACTACGTCGGTTTCGCCGAAATTGATGAAGTCCACGCCTTTCACGCCTTTCAGGATTGTCACCGCTTCCTGCAGGCCGGAGCGAACGCCCAGCGGCAGGTCCACCTGTGACAGGTCACCGGTAACCGCCATGCGGGAATTCTCGCCCATTCTGGTCAGCAGCATTTTCATCTGGACCGGGGTCGTGTTCTGGGCCTCGTCCAGAATGATGGCGGAGTTGGCCAGTGTCCGGCCCCGCATGAAGGCCAGTGCGGCCACTTCAATCTCGCCATTTTCAAGGCGTTTGACCACTTCCTCGGCGGGCAGCATGTCATAAAGGGCGTCATAGAGCGGGCGAAGATACGGGTCGATCTTGTCGCGCATGTCACCGGGCAGGAAGCCCAGCTTTTCCCCCGCTTCGACGGCCGGGCGGGCCAGAATGATCCGGTCCACCTGATTCTGGATCAGCATGGAGACGGCCACGGCGACGGCCAGATAGGTCTTGCCTGTACCCGCCGGGCCAAGACCGAAGACCAGTTCATGTGTCTGCAGGGAATTGACGTAATAGGCCTGATTGCTGGAACGCGGGGTGATCCGGCGTTTCTTGGTAACAATCATTGTGCCGGTTTCCGCAACCGATCCCCGCTTGCCGTCAGAGGCAGGCCCGCCGCGCACCATGCGAATGGCCGCATCCACTTCCGCCTCGGTCACATCCAGACCCTTTTGCAGACGCTCGTAGAGATCTTCAAGAACCTGACGGGTCATGACTTGCGCGTCGGCATTGCCGGCGATGGCAAGTTTGTTGCCCCGCGGTGTAACCGATACCTCAAGCCCCTGTTCGATGCGGGCAAGGTATCTGTCATGCTCTCCGACCACCTGTGCCAGCAGGTGATTGTCTTCAAATTCTATAACGGTCTGTTGATCGTCTTTTTCTGAAGCGGCCTTCTTGTTCGGGCGAGGGGGTTGTTGCGACACTTCTGCTCCTGTGTTCACGCGGCGTCGGCTACGCCACCGGATTTAAGTTTTCCGCGCAGGGAATTGGCGTTGCCTTCCTCGATAATGACCGTGGCGACGCGTCCGATCCTGTGCGGCGGGGACTGAAGGTAGACGGACTGCATATACGGGCTGCGCCCGATAAGCTGGCCTTCCTTTTTCCCTTCCCGTTCCAGAAGTACAGGGATTTCTTTACCCTTAAATGACTGGTTGAAGGCAAGTTGCTGTTCGTTCAGCAGGGCCTGCAGGCGGGCCAACCGTTCGGACTTCACATCCTCGGGGATCATCTGGCCTTCCAGTGCCGCCGCCGGGGTTCCGGGGCGCGGGCTGTATTTGAAGCTGTAGGCCTGGGCATAATTGACATCCCGGACAAGCTGCAGGGTGTCTTCGAAATCCTGATCCGTTTCACCGGGGAAGCCGACAATAAAGTCCCCGGACAGGGCCAGATCGGGACGATAGCTTCTCAGTTTCTCGATAATGCGGCGATATTCCGCGCCGGTGTGGCGACGGTTCATGGCTTCGAGGATACGGTCTGAACCGGCCTGAACGGGCAAGTGCAGATAGGGCATCAGGATATCCACATCCCGATGGGCCCGGCACAGATCCTCTGTCATTTCCAGCGGGTGCGACGTGGTGTAGCGGAGGCGCTCAAGGCCGTCTATCTCGGCCAGCATCTGGATCAGCTCGGCCAGCGAGGCGGCCTTTCCGTCTTTCCGAAGCCCGTGATAGGCATTGACGTTCTGACCCAGCAGGGTGATTTCACGGGTGCCGCCCGCGACCATGCGTTTTGCTTCGGAAAGGATGTCGTCGGTGGCGCGGGAAAATTCGGCGCCGCGTGTATAGGGAACCACACAGAAGGCGCAGAACTTGTCGCAGCCTTCCTGAACGGTGAGGAAGGCGCTCAGTTTGGTGTCGATGGCTTCTGCCGGAAGATGGTCAAACTTGGGTTCAACCGGGAAATCCGTATCCAGAACCTGTCCGGCCCCGCGGCTTGCCGCCGCCAGCATCTCGGGCAGTTTGTGATAGGATTGCGGGCCAAAAACCATGTCCACAAAGGGCGCCCGTTTCATGATTTCCTCGCCTTCGGCCTGCGCAACGCAGCCCGCAACAGCAATGATCATGTCCCCGTCGCCGGTTTTCTTGCGCTCTTCCCGCATTTTCCGCAGCACGCCCAGTTCGGAAAATGTCTTTTCCGAGGCTTTCTCGCGAATATGGCAGGTGTTCAGGATCGCCATGTCCGCAGATTGGGGCTTATCGGTCAGGTCATATCCAAGGGGGGAAAGGATATCGGCCATACGGTCAGAGTCATAGACATTCATCTGGCAACCGTATGTTGAAATATAAAGTTTCTTGGTCACAATTCCTCGCTGACCACTGTAAATACCAACTGGGTTTTTTGTCCGCAAACCCTCAGAAAAGCGGACGCAGCGCCTCTCCTATCAGGTTTCTATGCAAGAATGAAGAAATAGATGGGGAAAGTCAATCTGATGACAACCCCGCATGTTTCCGGCTTCCGCCCTGATTACTGTTTTTCCGGTCGTCCTGTCAATGCGCGGGCCAGTCCCTCGGACACCGTGTTCTGGCAATCCCGCGCCATTTCCTTGCGCGACGCATACTGGTCAATGGTGACCGGCTCATGGAAGCGCAGTTCCGCCGTTACCCGTCCGGCATTCAGGAATTGCCAGACATGGCTGATCAGTTCCTCGTCGCCAACCCACGCCACAATCCCCATGGTGCTGCGGGTCATCATCAGGTTGTCCATCTGGGAAAAGGCAAGGGTAACGGGCTGCACCGTCAGCGGCATATCCCCGTTATGGCCTTCGGCAAGGGCAAAATAGGCGCTTTTGAAATTCTGCAGGACAATACCGTTTGAAGAGGTGCCTTCGGGAAACAGGAAGATGCTGTCGCCCTGCTCCAGATGGATCTGCATGTCGTCCTTGTGGTTTTTCACCGCCGGGCGGGTGCGGGCAATGAAAATGGTCTGCTGCAGTTTGGCGAGCCAGCCGATAGCGGGATAGCCAGCCACTTCCTTCTTGGCCACAAAGCTGCCCTTCAGGGCCTTGCCGATGACGGGAATGTCCAGCCACGAGATATGGTTGAAGACAAACAGGGTCGGGTGCTTTTGCGAGGGTGTCCCATGAATGACCAGCTTGACCCGGAACAGGCGGCACAGGCCGCTATGGAACAGTTGCGGCAGCACATAACGGTGCCGCGGCGCGACCGTCAGCATGACAACCTGCAGCGGAGCCATGATCAGGACCCAGCCAAACAGGCAGAGCAATGTAAAGGTTGAACGAAGTGCGCGCATGTTACCGAAGGCTTGAAAAATGCGGGAATGTCACTCTAGAAGTCCCGCTTGTGCAGCCCTGTCTGGTGAATGTTTACGACGGATTCTTCCGGGCAAACGGCTTTCTGCTTGTGGCCTTCAATGGGCTTTCCATACAGTTCCAACCGGTGATCAACCAGTTCAAAGCCCAGTTCCTCGGCAATCTGCTTTTGCAGTTCCTCGATCTTGTCGCTGGTGAATTCAATGACCTGTCCGGTCTGGACGTTGATCAGGTGGTCATGATGCTGGTCGGAGACTTCCTCGTAACGGGCGCGTCCGTCACCAAAGTCATGGCGTTCCAGAATGCCGTTTTCCTCAAACATGCGCACGGTCCGGTAGACCGTTGAAATGCTGATCGTTTCATCTGCTTCAGAGGCGCGTTTGTAGACAAGCTCAACGTCAGGATGATCATGAGATTCGGACAACACGCGGGCAATGACCCGGCGCTGTTCAGTCATCCGAAGTCCCTTTTCAACACAGAGTTCTTCCAAACGTGATGGCATTCTGGCCTCTATATATACGCAATTGAAGGATTAACCGGCCCGGAGTCTAGACGAAATTGTCTGGGGGAACCAGTAAAAGAAACAATTACTTGGAGGCTGCCTTTTTCCGTCGGGTCCCGAGACCGATTTTCTTGGCCAGGTTCCGCCGCTGCGCCGCATAGTTGGGCGCAACCATGGGATAATCGGACGGCAGGCCCCAGCGTTGGCGGTATTCTTCCGGTGTCATGTTATAGGCTGTTTTCAGGTGCCGTTTCAGCATCTTCAGCTTTTTGCCATCCTCAAGGCAGACGATGTAATCCGGGTGAACGGATTTGCGGACAGAGATGGCAGGCTGCGGCCGATCTGTGACCGGTTCGGAGGTTCCAACGGTCGACAGCGTGGAATACACTTCGCGGATCAGGTTGGAAATCTCGCTGGCTTCGACAGCATTTCGGGACAGATGTGACGTGACAATGTCTGTCGTGAGAGCAAGAAGTTCCATTTTCTCGATTTTGTCAGACACTTTATCCAGTCCTCCGTCAATTAATTTCGCTGTCTTAATAGTGTATGTTGGTTATATGTGCAATAGATGTGTAAGAATAAAGGGGCTAGCCGAAAAAATTACTCATTTTTTAAAGCATGAATACACAAGTTGTTGCTTGAATACCTGCAAAGAGTGAGGGTGGGGACTGTATAGGACAGAGTGCCGCCTCCCTGAACGAGACCGGCGAAGAGGCAGGTCAGGCGCCGGTTTCAGGCTGCCCGGTTTTTCGTTCCATGATCAGGGCATTGACGGGCTGTCCGTCCTCCCGATAGTAATTCTTTCGTCTGCCAATAATGCTGAACCCCCTGCGAAGATAGAGATTTTGCGCCGGGATATTGGTCTCGGAAACCTCCAGAAACAGGGTTTCGGCCTGTTGCTGGCGAAGATAGCCCAGGGCTGATAGCAGCATGAAGTCCCCCGCACCGGTGCCCCGGTTGCCGGGCAGCACCCCAAGGGTCAGGATTTCCGCCTCGTCGATACAGACCCGGTAGACACCGAAGGCGACGGGCCGGGGATCGGGACCGCCGGTTTCAATAATCTGGGCGATGGTGCCGGGCACGGTCAGCAGTTGCCTGAAATCCTGTTCATTCCACGGCGTGGGAAAGCAGGGGCTGTGCATGTCCGCCAACAGGCGGGCCGGGGACGGGTCGGAAAAGAAGCGGCTTTCAAAGCTTGTCATGAAGCTTTTACCGGGTCTTTGCCGCCGGGCAGCTTGGCATCCGGCGCACGCAGATATACGGGCATGGGCGGGGCGACCGGGGCTTGGGGAATGCCGCGATGTTCGGCGATGCGGGCAATGATGCGGGCATCGGGATCAGGGTCGGTGTCCAGAATGTCCATATGGGGCGGAATTTCACCGGCTGATGCCAATAACGGCGCGCCGCCGCCGATGATGACACCGGGGCCGTCCGCAAACAGGGATGCGGCGCCCTTGATCGGGGTTGCAACCGCCGGGCCGCAAGGCGTCGGCAGAAGGGCGCCCGCCTCATATCGGAACGGCTGGGCATAGACTTCCTTGCGGCGGGCATCGGCTGTTGCCCACACGGTTTTTCCATCAAGGCTTGCGGCGGGGACAGCGGCGGCCAGTGCCTCAAGGGTGGTAATGCCAAGGGCGGGTTTGCCTGCTGCCAGCGCAATGCCACGGGCGGCGGCCAGCCCAATGCGAAGCCCGGTGAATGTACCGGGGCCGACCGAAACGGCAATCAGGTCCAGATCCGCGAAGGAAAGGCCGGCTTCCTGCATCAGGGAGCGGATCATGGGCAGAAGGGTTTCCGCATGGCCGCGGGCCCGCTTTTCATGAACATGCGCAAGTAGTGCCCCTTCGCCCGTAATGGCGACGGAGCAGGCATTCAGGGCAGTGTCCAATGCAAGTATCTTCATTGCTTTCCATAAACTGTCGCGGTACGCTCTCGGCTCTGGCAGAGGTACGATGGATGGCATGTATTTTCAAGCAATCTGTGCCTTCTGCCTGTGATAAAAGCAGAATTCACAGAAGTGCAGGGTATGAATCTCGTAGAAATCAGTCCGGGGGACTTCGACGTTGAGCTGGATATCCGGTATGCGTCAGACAACAATTTTACCGGTGCCCCCGTTTATGGTCGGGCTGCCTGTTTCCTGAACGAAGAAGCGGCAGAGCTTCTGGCGGAGGCCATCAGACTGGCCGCAGCACAAGGATACCGGTTGCGGCTGTTTGACGGGTTTCGTCCAACCGAGGCCGTGCAGAAATTGTGGGATCACACACCCAACCCGGATTATCTGGCACCGCCCAGCAGCGGATCACCCCATGCCCGGGGCGCCGCCATTGACCTGACCTTGCTGGATGAGCAGGGACAAGAGCTGGACATGGGAACCGGATTTGATGACATGACGGTTCTGTCCCATCACGGTGTCACGGATATTTCCGCAGAGGCACAAAAAAATCGGGCGATCCTGCTGGGCATCATGACGGCAGCGGGATGGGATTTTTACCGGAATGAGTGGTGGCATTACCAGTTGTTCCGCCCCCGCCGATACCCGACCCTGTCTGATCAGGCGGCGGGAACCCGGATGATGGATCCTGAAGAATTTCAATCGTAACTGACAAGTCGAACAAGTGATTTACAAAATGAGACAGATGAAGGGAATTTTGGCCCGTATTGCAGGAAAATGTGCCGGATCGGCACGCCTGTTCCTGACCGGGGCTCTGGTTGCGTCCGCCGTTCTGGCCGTGCGTCCGGCCGTGGCGGCAGACTGGGCCAGTGTCATGATGTATCACCGGTTTGGTGAGAATAAATATCCCCAGACCAATATTCGCATTGAGCAGTTCCAGGCCCATATCGACGAACTCAAGAACGGGGGCTATTCGGTGTGGCCCCTTGGCAAGATCGTCGATTATCTTGCAAGCGGGACACCGCTTCCAGACAAGACCGTGGCCATCACTGTGGATGATGCCTACAAGTCGGTTTATGAAAATGCCTTTCCCATGCTGAAGGAAGCCGGGTTCCCGTTCACGGTCTTTGTTGCGACCAACAATGTGGACAGGCGCCTGCCCGATTACATGACATGGGATCAGATCCGCGAGATCGTGGCCGGCGGGGGCTATATCGGCCACCACACGGCCAGCCACGCCCACCTTCCGGCGCTCGGCGAGGATCGCATCCGTCAGGAAATTGCCACGGCCAGCGACAGGTTTCAGGCCGAGCTGGGATTTGTGCCGGGTATTTTCGCCTACCCCTATGGGGAATACGGGGCGGATATCAAGCGGTTGGTTGCCGAGGCCGGTTTCAAGGCGGCCTTTGGCCAGCAATCCGGCGTCGCCTATTCCGGGCATGACCGTTACTCGCTGCCGCGCTTTGCCATGAACGAAAATTACGGGGCGATCGGGCGGTTGCGCCTTGCGGCCAACGCCATGCCGCTGCGGGTGCGGAATGTGACCCCATCGGACAATATTCTGGATCGCAACCCGCCAGCCTTCGGGTTTTCGCTGGATGAGGACTATCCCAATGCGAAGCAGTTGGCCTGCTACGCGTCAAACCAGACGGGCGGCGCGGTGCCCATTGAATGGATCGGGGAACGGCGTGTTGAAATTCGCCTGAATACGGCCTTCAATCCGGGACGGGGACGTATCAACTGCACCCTGCCGGGGCCGGAGGGACGGTTCCGCTGGTTCGGTAATCTGTTTTATATTCCAGGGAGGTAAGCAGGATGAAGGCAACTGGACGATTGGCTGAAACCCTTGCCCGGGGCGGCAAGGCCACAGGCTGCTGGCTGTTTTCCGGATCGGCAGAAGCCGCCGATATTCTGGGGGCCAGTGGTTTCGACATGATCCTGATCGATCATGAACACGGGACCGGCACCTTGCCGGAGGCCATCAACCAGTTGCGTGCGGTGCGGGCCGCAGGCGATTCCAGTGCCCTGATCCGGTTGACCTCTCACGATCCGGCGGATGTGAAGCGGGCGCTGGATGCGGGGATGGAGGGGATCATGTTCCCCTGCGTCAATACCGCGGCGGAAGCCCGCGCCATTGTCGATGCCTGCTATTTCCCGCCAAAGGGCAAGCGCGGCGCCGGTATGGGGGCAACACGGGCCAGCGGGTTTGGCCTTTGGACACAGGAATATCTGTCCGGGTTCGAACAGAAGCTGTTTGTGATCTGCCAGATCGAAAGCGCCGAGGCGGTGGGAAATATCGAGGAAATTGCTGCCGTTGACGGCGTCGATATGCTGTTTATCGGTCCGGCGGACCTGTCCGGCAGTATCGGAAAGCTGGGGCAGTTTGACGACCCCGAGGTCAAGGCCCTGTTCGAGGAGGCGCGAGACCGCATCCGGGCCACGGGCAAGCCGCTTGGCTGTGTGTCAAAGGGGCCGGAAAACACCTTGCAGATGTTTGCGGAAGGCTTCGATCTTCTGCTCTGTGCGTCGGATACAGGCTTTATGGCTGACGGCGCGGGGCGTCTGCTGGATCAGTTGAAGACCTGAACCACCTGTTCCGGGGCCAGTTCGGCATCATCGAACTGGGTCAGGCGGTTGACCTCCATGAGGGAGCGGATGGTCTCCACATAATCCTCTCCCCGTTCTGAGTAGGAGAGGAGCGAGTCGGCCAGTTCATAGCCGCTGGCCGTATCATTCCCGATCAGAAGACGGCTGCGTTCATCCCGGAATTCCGCATAGGCGGGATGACTGTTCAGGTTGTGGACATATTCACGAATGGATTGTTCCAGTGTGGCGAAGGTCTTGACCTCGTATTTCTGGCCATCGGCGCGTCCGTGCGGAACAATACCGTTGCCTTGTGCCCAGACACGCTGTCCGAACAGGGCGTTGCCTTCCCGCGCAAAGCGAGACGTTCCCCACCCGGATTCCTCGATACTCTGGGCAAGGGCGAGAGAGACGGGCACGGGCTGAATGCGTTCCAGAAGCTCTGCGGTTTTGGTGGGGGAGGTTTCGTAGTAACTGGCGGTGTTCTTGAGCCAGCTTGCGTCCCCTTCCGACAATTCATGCCCTGCGATTCTGGCGCGGACAATCTGGACAAGGCGGTTGCGGCGGCTGGTGATTTCCTCATTGACCTTCAGCACCAGTGGCAGGGCCACGGACAGGAACAGCCGCTTTTTCTCTTTCACATCGGTCAGGTCAAGAATGCCGACCGGAATATGTTCAACAAAATATCGGGGAACAGGGGCCCCGGCCCGGATGTCCGCAAGGTCAAAGGACGCATCATCAAGGCTGTCTGCCAGCGAGGCGACGTTTACATGATGGGGTTGCTCGATATAAGGCAGGTCATCCGGCCGAAGCAGCGGCAGGGGAATACCCGCAAGGCTGTTCCGTTCTGTCTGTGCCCGACCCGAAATTTCGCTGTCCGACAAGGCGGCGGTGGCCGTCATGGTGTCGTGGGTACCGAATTCCGTGATTGCATAAAGGCCGGCCATTCCAAGGGCAAGAAGGGTTGCTACCTTGCTGGAGCCGAGAGCATTTGTAATCTGACGCATTTCCTGTTTTGAGCAACACCGGTGCCAATTCTTTGGCGACTCTGATCGTTTTACGACATACAGTGTCTTTTGCCCACTCCACATACCATATACTGTGTGTTTTTGCCGTGATTATCACTTTTACCACGGTCAGAGAGACGGACTATGTATTAAAGAAAGGTTAATTGCAAGTCCTGATTGAAAACCAAAAAAATATATAATTTTCAACAATTTATATCTTTTTTTGCGGGACTGAGAAGGCAGGGGTGGCCGGGAAAGGGAGAATCTCCGTTTCCCTAGCTGACAGCATCAAGTTGCTGGTCATTCAGGTTGCCCGGGACAACCGTTATGGGGATGGCGAAGGTGCCGGACATTTCCCCGACAAGGCTCTTGACCAGCGGGCCGGGCCCCCCGGTATCGGGTGAAGCGGCCAGAACCAGAATACGGATATCCGGGTCTTCCTCGATCAGTTGAAGAAGCTGTTCCTTTGTATTGCCTTCGCGGATGGCAAATTCGGGAATGATGTTGGTGTCTTTGCGGATTTGCTCGGCCAGGGATTGCAGCAATTCTTCCGCGGCTTCACGGGCTTCGTCCCGCATGACCTGTTCGACCCCCATCCAGTGCTGGAAGTCCGGCGGCTCGATCACATTGAGAAGCGTAACGCCGCCGCCCACATGCCACGCCCGGCGGCAGGCAAAGCGGATTGCCGTTTTACATTCGGGTGTATCGTCAACAACCACCAGGAACTTGTTTCGACGCTTGGAACCGTTGTTCTGTTCGGTCATGCACGCTCCGTCATTCGTTGTATCCGTCGATTATCCTGCCACCGAATGGTGACTTATTTCAAGAGAATGTTGCTGATCTCGCGAAGCTGGGTGCGGGCACGCAGCAAATAGAACCCTTGCGCGGTCAGGTGATTGGGGAACAGCTGGCCATCGGTTTTTGCATTGGAAATGACCATCGGATCCAGTTCCACAACGGACCGGAAGCTGTCCAGCATCTGGGACCAGGCATTGCCCAGTTCCCGCTCGCGGATCAGCCCTTCATAGTCCTGTGACAGGCCCTGCAGGATCATGTAGTAGGCATAGCCCTGCCCCTTGAAGCCGTAAAACAGGTCATCGGCCTGAAAATCGATATAGGCGCCGGAGGTTTCGGCAATATGCTTGTCGATGGTAGCGGTGGAGGACCCGATATCAAGGGCAATCCGGTCCAGCGTGGCCAGCAGGTTATCCCCGCGCTTTTCGAAAACGGCGCGGCCTTCGGCAAGGCGCCGGTTGTAACTGTTCAGCGAGACGCGGGCCTTTTCATACTGCTTTTCCGAGGCGGCTGTCGGCAGCAGGGAAACCGTCGGGTCCCAAACCCATTTGGTGCCGGAATATTGCAGCAGCCCGGCGGCTTCCTGCAGGTCCGGGTCGGTCTGGCTGGAACCACGGGTCCGGCCGATCTGGTCGGTCAGTTCAAAGGTGAAGCGGGCCAGCGCGGACACAATGCCCTGCTGGTAGTTGGGCATGTTGTCCAGCAGTGCGGCAGGCATGAAGAAAGGATCGTTCGCCGTCCAGCGGTTGTCATTGATTTCCCGGTCGATCAGGCCGGCCACCATGGCAACGGTCTGGCTTCCCCCGGCGACCCGGTTTTCTTCAGACGGGGTGAATTTCAGGTCGTCGTCGATCTTGTGAATCCAGATCATTCCGCCGACATAATACAGCAGGATTGCCAGCACCAGACCGTAGGCGATCTTGCGACCGCCCCGGCCCAATCGGGTGCCTCTTGTCTTGACGGGAGAACCGCCTGTTCCGATTTCACTCATATCCCATGCTCTTTCATTTGCCGGACAAACCTTGATGTATGGTCAATTCTGGATCGTTACAAGCGGTACCCGCCAATCCCGGTGTCAGGGAACGATAAAGCCGACCGTTTCCTTGACTTCCCGAATGATCGGGGCAGCGATGGCCGCAGCCCGTTCCGCACCGTCCTTCAGGATGGCATCCACCTGTGCCTTGTCATCCATCAGGCGTTTCATTTCCTCGCCGATGGGGCCAAACTGTTCAACCGCAAGGTCGGTCAGGGCCGGCTTGAAGGTGGAGAACTGGGACCCGGCATATTCCTTCAGGACATCCGCCTTGCTGACATTGGCCAGCGCGGCATAAATCCCGACCAGATTGTCCGCTTCCGGGCGGTCTTTCAGGTCGGCCGGATCTTCGGGAAGGGGATCGGCATCGGTCCGGGCCTTTTTCAGTTTCTTCGCGATGTCGTCACGGGAATCCATCAGGGTGATCCGGGAATAGTCGCTGGGATCAGACTTGGACATTTTCTTGGAGCCGTCCCGCAGGGACATGACGCGGGTGGCCTCTCCAAAGATCAGCGGCTCCACCAGCGGGAATGTTTCGGTGCCGTAATCATTGTTGAATTTCTGGGCAATGTCGCGGGTCAGTTCCAGATGCTGTTTCTGATCTTCGCCGACCGGTACGTGGGTCGCTTTATAGGTCAGGATATCGGCGGCCATCAGGGACGGGTAGGCATACAGGCCAAGAGACGCGTTTTCGCGGTTCTTACCGGCCTTTTCCTTGAACTGTGTCATGCGGTTCATCCAGCCGATCCGGGCGACGCAGTTGAAAATCCACGCCAGTTCGGCATGGGCGCTGACGCTGCTTTGGGAAAAGATAATGGACCGTTTCGGGTCGACACCGGATGCAAGATAGGCGGCGGCCACCTCGCGGATATTGTTCCGAAGCTGCTCCGGCTCTTGCCAGACGGTAATGGCATGCATGTCAACGGCGCAATAGATGCATTCATAGTCTTCCTGAAGACCCACGAAGTTGCGGATTGCACCCAGATAGTTGCCAAGATGAAGGTTACCGGACGGCTGTACACCGGAGAAAATACGAGACATAAAACGCTCCTCACGCTTTGGACACGGGCCCGGCACGAACCGGGGACGGGGTGCGCGGGCGGCGATAATTCTAAGAGATCAAGTCCGGGATTTATTGCAAGGCAGCCTTGCCCCGTCAACTTATTATACCGTTATCAGGTGGTTTTGCGCCTTAGCAGCAGGGATTTGACCTCGCGGATGCGGGCCGCCCCCAAAACGAACGCCGCACAGAAAAACAGGGTCGCCCCCCCGACCACAAGCCCCCCAAGGGCCAGCACCCGTTGGGTGAGGGACCCGGACAGCCAGCCGGCCAGATACTGTTCGCCAAGATAGAGGCCCGCCGCCATGATGGCCGAGGCCAGAAGCATCGCGGCAACCCGCAGGAACAGACGGCGGTCCGCCTTGTAATGGCCCTTTCGGGACAGCAGAAACCACAGCATCGCCGCATTGGCCCACGCCGACAGCGAGGTGGCAAGGGCAATGCCTACATGATTGAGGCTGCCGATCAGCAGCAGGCTGAGCGCCACATTGAGCAGCATGGACAGGATGCCGATAACCACCGGTGTGGTGGTATCTTCGCGGGCGAAAAAGCCGGGGGCATAGACCTTGGTCAGTACATAGGCGGGCAGGCCGCTGGCAAAGGCCACAAGGGCGGCGGCGGTGGTCTGGCTGGCCGCCGCGTCAAAGGCGCCGCGCTGGAACAGGACCGAAATCACCGGCAGCGAGATGGTCATCAGGGCCGCCGCAGCCGGCAGGGTGAACAGCATGGAGAGTTCCACCGCCCGGTTCATGGTGTGGGCGGCGGGGCCTTCTTCTCCGGCCCGTAACTGGCGGGACAACAGGGGCAGTAGAGCGGTGCCCATGGCAATCCCGATCACCCCAAGCGGCAACTGATAAACCCGGTCGGCATAATAGAGATAGGAAATGGAGCCGGTGGCCAGAAGCGAGGCGATAATGGTGCCAACCAGAATATTGATCTGCAACACCCCGGCCCCCAGAAGACCCGGCAGCATCAATTTGAACAGGCGGCGGATTTTGGGGGTCAGGCGGGGCCGCTGCAGGGGCAGGCTGACACCGGCCCGGCGGCAGGCAACAATCAGGAACAGGACCTGGGCAACACCGGCTGCGGCAACCCCCCAGGACAGGATCAACCCTGCGTCCGTATCCGCCCCGGACAGGGAATAGACAAGACAGCCGATCAGGATGATGTTCAGCAGGATCGGGGCCGCCGACATGGCGGCAAACTTGTAATAGGCGTTGAGGACCCCGCCCAGCAAGGCAACCACCGCCATGCAGGCCAGATAGGGAAAGGTGATCCGGGTATAGTCCACCGCCAGTTCAAACCGCAGGCCGCCCGGCTCGAAACCGGGGGCAAGATACTGCATCAAAAAGGGCATGAAGATCATGAACAGGGCGGAAAAAAGAAACAGGAACCCGGTCAGGAACCCAAGGGCGTGAGAGGCAAAATCAAGGGCTTCCTTTTCGCTTTTGCCTTCAAGCTGGCGGGCAAACATGGGAACGAACGCCGCTGAAAACGCGCCTTCAGCCACCAGTCTGCGAAACATGTTGGGAATTCGGAAGGCCACAAAAAAGGCGTCGGAGATAGGGCCTGCCCCGATCACGGCGGCCACAAGAATGTCGCGCACGAAACCGAGAATACGGCTGATCATGGTAAACCCGCCGACGGTAGCAACTGATCTGAACAAGCTCACTGTGTTTTTTCCACCTGTGATTTTTTCGATTTGGCGGACTTTTTGCGGGGTTTTTCCGGCTCGCTCAAGACCTCAATCAACTTTTCCTCAATACTTCTTAACTTCACATCATTGGTGATTTTAAGGCCGAACATGTCTTTGACATAAAAAACGTCAACGGCCCGCTCTCCATAGGTGGCGATATGGGCGGATGAAATGGACAGGGACAGGGTGAACAGGGCGCGGGTCAGTTCCGCCAGCAGGCCGACCCGGTCGCGGCCATGCACCTCGATCACCGTATGGATGTTGGATGCCTTGTTGTCGATCATGACAGCCGGTTCCACCTTGAAGACCCGGGTTCTGCTGGGCAGGCTGGAATGTTCGCGGGTGGTCAGTTCGATATGGGCCTTGCGCTTGCCCTTGAGGGTGTCCTCAATGGTGGCCCGCAGCCGTTTCATGCGGTCCCCCTGATCGAACACGTTGCCCTCCATGTCCTGAATGACAAAGCTGTCAAGGGCCATGCCGTCAACGGTGGTGTGGATTTTGGCATCCACGATACTGGCACCGGACAGGGACATGGCGGCGGCAATGCGGGCAAACAGGCCGGGATGGTCGGGGGTATAGACGGTGACCTCGGTGACCGACTGGAACTGGTCACTGACGGCCTCGATGGTCAGGGTGTCATCCGTGCGGTCGGCAGCCCGCATCAGTTCGGCATGATGCTTGTGGATTTCCAGACTGTTGGACACCCAGTAGGATTCGTAGAACCGGGCCAGATGGGCGTCCCGTTCCTCGTCCGACCAGTCGGTCAGGGTTTCGGCAAGGCGCCCCTTGTTGTAATCGGCCCGCTTGGTGCGGCCATCGGAAATGTGACCGCCCGTCAGCGCCGTTTCACTGGCATAATAAAGATCCCGCAGCAATTGCCCTTTCCAGCCGTTCCAGACATTGGGCCCGACCGCCCGGATATCCACCACCGTCAGGATCAGCAGCAGTTTCAGACGGACCGGGCTTTGGATGATCTGGACAAAATCGGCAACGGTCTTGGGGTCGCTGATATCCCGCTTGAAGGCAAAATTGCTGAACAACAGATGGTATCGCACAAGCCAGGCGACGGTTTCCGTTTCGGATGCGGTCAAGCCCAGCCGGGGACACAGCCGTTTGGCAACATCCGCGCCCAGAACCGAATGATCGCCGCCGCGCCCCTTGGCAATGTCATGCAGCAGCACAGCCGTATACAGAACACGCCGCGAGACAATCTTTGGCATGATCCGGTGACTGAGGGGATGTTCCTCGGACAGCAGGCCATCCTCGATATGGGACAGGATGCCAATGGCCCGGATGGTATGCTCGTCCACGGTATAGACATGATACATGTCATGCTGCATCTGGGCGACAACGCGTCCGAAATCGGGGATGAATTTGCCAAATACGCCCGCCTCGTTCAGGCGGCGCAGGGTGGTTTCCGGGTCCTTGCGGCTGGTCAGCATTTCCATGAAAAGGCGGTTGGCCTCTTCATTCTGGCGGAGCTTGCGATTGATGAGCTTGAGGTTGCGGCGGATCAGGCGAAGCGCGTTCGGGTGAACGTCAAGCCCCCGGTTCTGGGCCACATGAAACAGGCCAAGGATCTTGACCGGGTCGGAAAAAATATCTTCTTCAGAGAGGAAATCAAGTCGCCCGCCTTCGGCGCGAAAGCCGTCCACTTTTCGTTTCAGAAGGCCGATGCGGGGCAGGGACAGCCGGCTTTTCTTCTGGTGCATGGCTTCCAGATTGGCGCAGAAAATTCGGGTCAGGTCGCCGATATCCTTGGCAATCAGGAAGTAATGCTTCATGAACCGTTCGACGCCAAGGGTGCCCGCGTGATCCGTATATCCAAGCCGGGCGGCCAGTTCCCCCTGTACATCGAAGGTCAGCCGTTCCTCGGGCCGGTTGGTCAGGTAATGCAGGTGACAGCGCACGGTGCGCAGGAAGTTTGACGCCTTGGTCAGGCGTTGCCGTTCCGAGCGGGTGAAAACCCCGCGCCGCTCCAGTTCCGACACCTCGGTGGTGCTGTACAGGAACTTGGCAAGCCAGAACAGGGTTTGCAAGTCGCGAAGGCCGCCCTTGCCTTCCTTCAGGTTGGGTTCCACCACATAGCGGGAATTGCCGTATTTCTTGTGCCGTTCGTCCCGTTCATGCAGCTTGGCCTCGATGAACTGCTTGCCGTTCCCGGCGACGATCTCCTTCATGAACTTGTTTCTGAGCTCCGTCGCCAGTTCCTTGTCGCCCCACAGATAGCGGGCTTCCAGCAGAGCGGTCTGGATGGTGATGTCCTGACGGGACAGCCGGATACATTCATCCGTGGTGCGGGTGGCATGGCCGACCTTCAGCCCCAGATCCCACAGCATATAGAGGGTGAATTCAACGACTTGCTCACTCCAGGCGGTTTGCTTGTAGGGGAACAGGAACAAGAGGTCCACATCCGAGTGGGGGGCCAGTTCGCCGCGTCCGTACCCGCCAACCGCCAGCAGGGAGAGTTTTTCCGATGGTGTCGGGTTGCTGAGGGGATAGATATATTCGGTGGCCACGTCGTAGATGACCCGGATGATCTGGTCCATGAGGAAACTGGCCGCATGCATGGACGGGCGACCCTTGTTGTTTTCCATGAAGCGCCGCTTGATTTCGTCCTGTCCGCTGGCCAGAGCCTGTTTCAGCTTTTTCAGGACGGCATTGCGAAATTCCATGCTGGTCGGGGCAAAGTCATCCACCAGCAAGGCGAGATCGGAGACCAGTGTCTTGCGGTCTATGATGTCACGTTGGTTGGGGACTTTTGCCATGCCAGTATTCCCGTATTCCTTGCCAGAAGAAAGATAATCATCCGCTACAGGGATGTTATAGCACAAGAAAGTGGTTTGGCAGCATTCCCGTATGGTCTTGGCGGAATTATCCGGGGGATGGGCGGATGGGCCCGGCAGTGCCGGGCCGCTTCGGCAGCAGGTCAGGTGATGGTCTGGCCACCATCAATGGTCAGGGTCTGACCGGTCATGAAGGTGCCGGCGCTGGACGCCAGGAACACGGCAGCACCGGCGATTTCCTCTGGCTGGCCAATCCGTTGCAGCGGAGCGCGGGAAGTGGCGCGTTTCAGGATTTCCGGGTTTTCCCACAGGGCCTTGGCGAAATCGGTCTGGATCAGGCCGGGGGCGATGGCGTTGACGCGGATGTTGTCCGGGCCATGTTCCACGGCCAGATTGCGGGCCAACTGCATGTCCGCAGCCTTGGAAATGCTGTAGGCACCCAGAACCGGGGACCCCCGCAGACCGCCAATGGAGGAAACGATGATGATCGCGCCATCCTTGCGGGCCTTCATTTCCGGCAGGACCATGTTGCACAGCCAGTGGTTGGACTTGATGTTGGCATCCATGATCTTGTCAAAGGCATCATCCGGGATATCCATGGAAGAGCCGAAGAACGGGTTCAGGGCCGCGTTACAGACCAGAATATCAATCTGTCCCAGCTTTTCATGGGCTTCATCGACCAGATTCTGAAGGGATTCCTTGGAATTGATGTTGCAGGGGATGACGATTGCCTTTCCGGCGCAGCCTTCCGGCAGGCTGTCATTGATTTCCTTGGCAACCTCTTCGCACACTTCGGCCTTGCGGCTGGAAATGGTGACTTTTGCACCGGCCAGTGCCATCTGATGGGCAATCGCCTTGCCAATTCCCTTGCTGGAACCGGTAATGATGGCGTTTTTTCCTGACAGATCAAACATTAGGGACGCTCCTCTTTTTCTTTTTTATTTCTGCTTTTCGGCAAAAGATTAATCTTCTGCCGAAAGTTTGTCACGTCCCTGTTGCAGGGGCAGGCTGTTATTCGTCAGGCAGCAGGCCTTTCAGTTCATACAGCAGGGCCAGCGCATCGCGGGGTGTCATGTCATCCACATCGACGCCGCGCAGCCGGGTTTCCGCCTCGGACGGGATGGCGATAGCCTCGGGCTCGGGGGTTTCCTCGACCACACTGGCGAACAGCGGCAGGTCATTGGCGATGCGGTTGGTCTTGGCGTTCTGGCCGTTTTCCTCCAGATGGGACAGGACACTTTCCGCCCGCTTGATAACGGCCTTCGGAAGACCCGCCAGTTTGGCGACCTGAATACCGTAGGACCGGTCCGCCGATCCTTCTCCGACCTCATGCAGGAAAATCACGTCACCTTTCCATTCTCGAACCTTCATGCTGTGGTTCGACAAGGACCCCAGTTTTGTCGAGAGAACGGTCAGTTCGTGATAGTGGGTGGCAAACAGCCCCCGGCAGCGGTTGATGTCGTGCAGATTTTCCACGGTCGCCCACGCGATGGACAGACCGTCGAACGTGGCGGTACCGCGGCCGATTTCGTCCAGAATGACCAGGGCCCGCTCTCCCGCCTGATTGAGGATCGAAGCGGTTTCCACCATTTCCACCATGAAGGTGGACCGGCCCCGGGCCAGATCGTCCGCCGCGCCAACGCGGCTGAACAGGCGATCGACAATGCCGATATGGGCCCGGACCGCAGGCACATAGGCGCCCATTTGCGCCATGACCGTGATCAGGGCATTCTGGCGCAGGAAGGTACTTTTACCGGCCATGTTGGGACCGGTCAGCAGCCACAGCCGGTTGTCCCCGCCAAGGGAACAGCTATTGGCCACAAAGGTTCCGTCGCCACTGGCTTCAAGGGCGGCTTCCACCACGGGGTGACGCCCGCCTTCAATATGGAATTGCAGGCTGTCATCCACCTCGGGACGGCAATAGTTCCGCTCCTTGGCGATTTCCGCATGACTGGCGGCAACGTCAAGGGCGGCCATGGCCTCGGCCGCCTGCAGGATGTTGCGGCCCCATTCGGTGACCCGACCAACCAGAATGTCATAAAGTTCCAGTTCAAGCGCCAACGCCCGGTCGGCCGCACGGGAAATCTTGTCTTCCAGTTCACCCAGTTCCACAGTGGAATAGCGGATCGCATTGGCCATGGTCTGGCGGTGGATGAAATCCTCGCCCATATTATCGGCGAAACGGGGGGTGACCTCGATGAAATAGCCCAGCACATTGTTGTGCTTGACCTTCAGCGAGGGGACCTTTGTCATCTCCGCATATTTGGCTTGCAGGTTGGCGATATGCCGGCGGCTTTCATCCCGCAGGGTTTTCAATTCGTCCAGTTCAGGGCGATATTCGCGGGCAATAAAGCCGCCATCGCGGGCCTGAAGCGGCAGTTCCGGGGACAGGGCGCGGAACAGTTCATCAACCAGTTCGGCGTGAAAACCCAACCGGTCCGCCGCATGATCGATCCCCGGAACATCCGACGCATCGGTCAGGCAGGCGCGCAGATTGGCGGTTTCGGCCAGTGCATCCCGAATGGCCGCAAGGTCGCGGGGGCCGCCGCGACCAAGGGTGATCCGGGTCAGGGCCCGTTCCATGTCGGGACAGCGGCGCAGGATGTCGCGCAGGGTTTCGCGGCGGGCATCATCGGCAAAGAAATAGTCCGTCATTTCCAGACGGTAATGGATGTCGGCGGGGCGGGTCAGGGGGCTGGCGATATCCGCCGCCAGACGCCGGGCGCCTGCGCCGGTGATGGTGCGGTCCAGCGTGGCCAGCAGGCTGCCCTGCCTGTCGCCGCCCATGGTCCGGGTCAGTTCAAGGTTGCGGCGGGTGGCGGCATCAATGGCCATCACATCGCCGCTGGCCTGCTGCAGGGGCGGCTTGATCATGGGGAACTTGCCCTTCTGGGTCAGTTCCACATAATCGACAAGGGCCCCGCAGGCCGCCAGTTCAGACCGGCTAAACTGGCCGAAGGCGTCCAGTGCGGACACTTCAAACAGGTCTTTCAGGCGCTTTTCGCCGTTCTGGCTGTCAAACCGGACGGAGGGAAGCGGGGTCAGTTGGCTGCCCCAGTCGGTGAACAGATCCTCCATGCCTTCCTCGTCCATCCATCTGTCAGAGACAAGGATTTCGCCAGGATGCAGACGGGACAGATGGGTGGCGATATCCTCGAACCCTGCCGGGCTTGAGAAAAACTCGCCCGTCGACATGTCGAGCCATGCGAGCGCATAGTCCTTTCCGGCCCGTGCCACCGCCACCAGAAAGTTGTGGGAGCGGGCATCCAGCAGGCTGTCTTCGGTGATGGTACCGGGGGTGACCAGTCGCACCACATCCCGCGCCACCACGGACTTGTGACCGCGCTTCTTGGCTTCGGCGGGACTTTCGGTCTGTTCCGCGACCGCGACCCGGTGACCCTTGCGGATCAGGCGCAGCAAATACCCTTCGGCAGAATGAACCGGAACGCCGCACATGGGGATATCTTCCCCTTCGTGCTTGCCCCGTTTCGTCAGGGCAATATCCAGCGAGGCGGCGGCGATTTCCGCATCCTGAAAAAACAGCTCGTAGAAGTCCCCCATCCGGTAAAATAGTAGACTGTCCGGATGGTCCGCCTTGATGGCCAGATACTGCGCCATCATTGGGGTTACTGACTTATTCTGTTGCGACTTGGTTTTTACTACTGTAGGCATGGATGAAAACTATCATAGCATCCGGTTTTGCCAACCGGTTTGTCAGAAATTATTTTGAAAGTGCCGGGTCGGGCGCGAGAAGAGTATTTGGCGAGGAATTATTAAAATGAGCGACAATCGGGAATCCAGTCAATATGACGAGGCATTACGATATCATGCACAAGGCAAACCCGGAAAGATGGAGATTGTAGCGACCAAGGCTGTCGCGACGCAACAGGATCTCAGTCTGGCCTATTCTCCCGGTGTGGCGGCGCCCTGTCTTGCCATCGCCGAGGACCCGGATGCTGTTTATGATTTTACCACCAAGGGCAACCGGGTGGCCGTCATTTCCAACGGGACGGCAGTTCTGGGACTTGGCAACCTTGGGGCGCTGGGATCGAAGCCGGTGATGGAAGGCAAGGCGGTCCTGTTCAAGCGGTTCGCCGACCTGGACTGCTTCGACCTGGAACTGGATACCGAGGATGTGGACGAATTCGTCAACTGCGTCCGCTTTATGGGGCCCAGCTTCGGCGGGATTAACCTTGAGGATATCAAGGCGCCGGAATGCTTCATCATCGAACAGCGCCTGCGCGAGGAAATGGATATTCCCGTTTTCCATGATGACCAGCATGGCACGGCCATCATTTGCGCCGCAGGTGTAATCAACGCGCTGGACCTGACCGGCCGGGATATCAAGAACACCAAAGTCGTCGTCAATGGTGCGGGTGCCGCCGCCATCGCCTGTCTCGAACTGATCAAGGCCATGGGCCTGCCGCACGAAAATGCGATCCTGTGTGATACCAAGGGTGTGATCTACAAGGGCCGTGAAGATGGCATGAACCAGTGGAAATCCGCCCATGCGGTGGAGACCGAGCACCGGACACTGGAAGAAGCCATGGTGGGCGCCGATGTGTTCCTTGGCCTGTCCGTCAAGGGGGCCGTGACCAAGCAGATGGTCAAGGAAATGGCTGCCAAGCCGATCATTTTCGCCATGGCAAACCCGGACCCGGAAATCCGCCCTGAGGATATCGCCGATGTGCGCGGGGATGCCATTGTGGCCACCGGCCGCTCCGACTATCCGAACCAGGTCAACAACGTCCTTGGTTTTCCGTATATTTTCCGGGGGGCGCTGGACGTTCGGGCCACGACCATTAACGAGGAAATGAAGATCGCCGCCGCCGAGGCGCTGGCCGAACTGGCGCGCGAAGACGTGCCGGACGAGGTGGCCGCAGCTTACAAGGGCAACCGCCCGGTCTATGGCCCGGATTATATCATCCCGGTTCCGTTTGATCCGCGCCTGATCAGCCATGTTCCAACTGCGGTTGCCAAGGCCGCCATGGAAACCGGTGTGGCCCGCAAGCCCATCGTTGATGAAATGGCCTATCGGAATGAACTCAGGGCCCGTCTGGACCCGACCGCCGGTTCTCTGCAGATGATCATGGACGAGGTTCGCGCCGCACCGCGCCGCGTTGTTTTCGCAGAAGGCGAGGAAGAAAAAGTCATCCGCGCCGCCGTCGAGTTCCGCAAGGCCGGTTACGGCGTTCCGGTTCTGATCGGTCGCAAGGACATCATCGAGGAAACGATGACATCCCTTGGTATCGACACCCTTGACGGGATCGAGATTTATAACGCCCGCGAAATGGAAGACCGAGAGAAGTATCACAACTTCCTCTATGAGCGGCTGCAGCGCAAAGGCTATCTGTTCCGGGATTGTGTCCGGCTTGCCAATCAGGACCGGAATATCTTCGCGTCCTGTATGGTGGCGCTGGGCGATGCGGATGCCATGGTTACAGGCGTGACCCGGCGTTTCTCCGTTGCTTACAAGGATGTGCGCAAGGTCATCGATTCCAAGGAAGGCCAGAAGACAATCGGTGTGTCCATTGCCGTTGGGCGCGGCCGGACGGTGTTTATTGCCGATACGGCCGTTACCACCATGCCCGACGCCGAGGATCTGGTAAGCATCACCAAGGAAGCCGCAGAAGTTGCCCGCCGCCTTGGTCATGAGCCGCGTGTGGCCCTGTTGTCCTACTCCAACTTCGGCAATCCGGCCCATGTCACATCCGAGCGGATCCGCGAAGCGGTGCGCCTGCTGGATGCGGAAGAGCAGGATTTCGAGTATGATGGCGACATGTCTGCGGATGTGGCCCTGAACTCGGATATCATGGCGCTGTATCCGTTCTGCCGCCTGTCCGGTCCGGCCAACGTTCTGGTCATGCCGGGCCTGCATTCTGCCCATATTTCTTCCAAGCTGGTACCGGTTCTGGGCGAAACACGGGTCATCGGCCCGCTGCTGGTCGGACTGGAAAAACCGGTTCAGATCGTGCCGATCGGGGCAACCGTTTCCGATCTGGTCAACATGGCGGCGCTGGCTGCCCACGAAGCCGGACAGTAAACCGCTTCGGCCTTGGCCGATCGTTTCTGACACCTGTGAAACAGCCGCTTCCCTTGGGGGCGGCTGTTTTTCGTTGTGGCTCCCACCACTTTTCCGAATTGGCCCTTTCAGATGGCCGTCTTTGCCGCCAAAAAAGGTGCCACTGAATTTCTTTTTCAAGGATAGGCCATGACCTGGATTGCACCGGTAACCCTTTCTGATGATCGGGTTGAACTGATCCCCCTGTCTGCCGACCATGCGCCTGAATTGCGTCTGGCGGTCCGGGACGGGGACCTTTGGACCCTCTGGTATACGTCGGTTCCCGACGAGGCCGGGATGGATGCCGAGATTGCCCGCCGCCTGCGCTTGCAGGAAGAGGGGACCATGTTGCCCTTCGCGGTTCGGGATAAAAAGACGGGTACCCTTGTGGGCATGACCACCTTCATGAATATCGAGGCGGACAAGCAACGGGTTGAGATCGGATCAACATGGTATGCCAGATCGGTACAGCGAACCGGCCTCAACACCCATTGTAAGCTTTTGCTGCTGGAGCATGCCTTCGAGGCGCTGGACTGTATTGCGGTCGAGTTTCGCACCAATTTCTTCAACCGTCAGAGCCGCACCGCCATTGAGCGGCTGGGGGCCAAGCTGGACGGGATTTTAAGGGCCCATCAGAAGATGGCCGACGGGGCCCTTCGGGATACCTGTGTCTACAGCATCGTGGCCAGCGAATGGCCCGCTGTCCGAACCCATCTGCGCTACCAGATATCCCGTTATCCGGCCTGACCGTTACCCGGCCTGATCGGTTTCCAGACGACGGCGTAATTCCGTCTTCAGAACCTTGCCATAGTTGTTCTTGGGCAGTTCGGTCAGGAAGATATAATCCTTGGGGCGCTTGAACCTTGCCATATGGGTCAGGCAGAAGCTGTCCAGATCAGCCGGTGAGGGCGGCGAGGCGGGATTGGTGCCAACCACGAAGGCAACGGCCTCCTCGCCCCAGTCGGGATGGTAGCGGCCGACAACGGATACTTCCGCAACGGACGCGTGGGTCAGCAGCACTTCCTCGATTTCACGGGGATAGATATTGGTGCCGCCGGAAATGATCAGGTCTTTTGAGCGGTCTTTCAGGGTCAGGAAACCATCCGCATCGAAACAGCCCATATCGCCCGTGTAAAGCCAGCCGTCCCGGATGGTGTCGTGGGTGGCGGCCTCGTTCTTCCAATAACCCATCATGACCACATCACCCCGGACAACAATTTCCCCGACCTCACCGACCGGGCAGGGAGTGCCCGCATCATCCACGACCCGAACCTCGACGTCTGTGCGTTCCGTTCCAACAGATGCCAGCCGTTCCGAGCGGCGGGGATGATCCGTGTTGCCCAGTTCCCAGTTGCTGAGGGCGGTGATGGTCATGGGGGCCTCGCCCTGTCCGTAAATCTGGCAGAAGCGGTTGCCGATGGCATCAAGGGCTTTTCGGATATCGGCCTCGTACATGGGGCCGCCGCCATAAACGATCATCTTGATGTTGCTGGTATCAGCCCCCTTGAAGGCGTCGCTGCCGATCAGGCGGTGGATCATGGTCGGGGCAAAGAAGAAGCAACAGTTGGTGTAATGTTGGATCAGCTCCAGCGTTTCCGCCGGGTCGAACCCGCCGCTATCCGGTGTGACCTGAATGCCGCCCTTGGCAAGAACCGGCAGGCCATAGAGGCCGGAGCCGTGGGTTTGCGGCGCCGCGTGAATAATGGCATCACCGGGATTATGGCCGGTGACATCCGCAAAATAGCTGAGCGTGGCCGCCAGAAGATTGCGGTGGCTGAGCATGGCGCCCTTCGGCTTGCCGGTGGTCCCTGACGTATAGAACAGCCAGGCCAGATCGTCCGGGGCGGTATCGGCCAGCGGCTGCGGGGCCTGCTGCTTCATGCGCTCAAAGGCGGCGCTGGTGATATCCACAATGCGGGGGGCGGATGTCAGGCCAGCCAGTTCCTTGGCCAGTTCCGGTGTGGCAAAGCACAGGCGGCTGTCCGAATTTTGCAGGATATAGTCAAATTCCGTCAGATGCAGTTTGGCATTGACGGGAACGGCCACCAGACCGGCCCGCCAGATGGCGAACAGGGCGATCCAGTATTGCGGGTGGTTCTTCATGATCAGGGCCACCCGGTCCCCCGGCTGCAATCCGCATTCTGTCAGCAGCGCCCCGGCAAGCCCGGCCGAGGCGGCCTCAAATTCCCTGTAGGTGGCGACGGTGGATGTACCGTGGGCCAGTGCCGGATAAGTCGGGTAGTTCCGCGCTGTGCGGGTCAGCAGGTTTGCAATATTCATGGGTCTCTCCTCCCGGACCGTTTTTCGGCCTCTTGTTATGGAGACGTTCCCGCGGGCTGTTCCACCTCTTCGGGACGCGTCCTGTTTCCTTTTCTTGTCAATATCCATAGTAACAGAAGTCCGGGTATTGCCGCTACGGTTGTGAGGAGGAAAAATTCGATCCAGCCCAAATTTTCCGCCAGCCACCCGCCGGGGGATGAAAACCAGATACGGGCCGTTGCCATGAAGGAGGAAAGCAGCGCGTATTGGGTGGCCGTATAGGAAATGTTACACAGGCTGGACAGATAAGCGACAAAGGCCGCAGTTCCCATACCACCCGCCAGATTTTCAACACCGACGGTCACGGCAAGGACGCTGATATCATTGCCGGCGAGGGCCTGAACCGCAAACATCAGGTTGGACCCAAGTTGCAGGAAGCCGCAAATCCACAGGGTCCGATACAGCCCGCTGGCCGCCATGAGCCAGCCACCGATCGCCAGTCCGATGAAGGTCGCCGCCGTGCCGTACACCTTGCTGACATTGGCGATATCGATCTTGGTAAAGCCCAGATCATAGAAGAACGGTGTGCTCATCACTCCGGCCAGACTGTCGCCGAATTTATAGAACATGACGAACAGCAGGACCGTCAGCCAACCGGGACGGCTGATGAATTCCGTCAGCGGATGGATCACCGCATCCTTGATCCAGTGGATATAGGCATCCAGACGATTGGCCCCTTGCGGCAGCGGGGTCTGGGTGATGTCTTTATGCTCTGCCGGTTCTCTTGAGGCCAGAATGGTAATCACGCCCACAAGCACACATCCCGACATCAGGGCATAGGTCATGTCCCAACTGACGAAGGTGGCCAGATAAAGGGCCCCGGCCCCGGATACCAGCATGCCGATCCGGTATCCGAACACAATGGCGGCGGCCCCGGCGGCCATGCTGCGTTCATCACAGATTTCAACCCGGTAGGCATCAATCACGATATCCTGACTGGCCGAAAAGAACGCCACCAGAAAGGCAAACAGGACCGTCAGTTCAATGGACCGGGTGGGGTTTGCCATCCCGAGCCCGATGATGGACAGCATCAGCCCCACCTGTGTCAGGATCATCCAGCCTCGCCTGCGCCCCAGAAGCCGGTGCAGCACCGGCAGTTTCAGTTTGTCAATCAGCGGCGCCCACAGGAATTTGAGGGCATAGGGCGTCGCCACATTGGCCAGCAACCCGATAGAGGTGAGGGAGATCCCTTCCTCGCGCAGCCACAGGGACAGGGTGGTGCCGGTCAGGGCAAGGGGCAGGCCGGATGAAAAGCCAAGGAACAGGATTGCGAGAACACGGGGGTCTCGATAGATGGACGCGGCCTCAAGCCAACGGGATACGTGCACGGGAATTAGGCTTTCTTCAGGTAATCGGGGGCCGGGACATGGTCCCGCTTTTGAACGCGGGCGGCTTCGTCATGGGTCAGGATGCCATTGATACAGGTAAGTCCCCGCGCCAGCCAGCCATTGCGGCGGCAAGCCTCAAGAGGGCCGTGTTCGGCAATGGCCCTGATATGGGGCAGCAGCGCAGCGGCATATCCGGCAGAGGAGGTCGCCGGAACCGCCCCCGGAATATTGTCGACGCAGAAATGACGGATACCATCGACGCTGTAGACCGGATCGGCCCAGCTTGTCGGGCGGCTGGTTTCAACGGCCCCGGCCTCGTCACAGGAAATATCGACAATCACGGCGGTGGGTTTCATGCGGGCAAGATCGGCGCGGCTGATCAGGTGGTCATCGCGATGCTTGGGCCACAGGACACAGTTGACCACCAGATCCATGTCAGGCAGCAGGTCCGGCAGGTCACTGATCTCGCCGGATCGATAGGTGGCATGATGCCAGTCCAGTTCCGCCTGTTTGCGGGCACCGGGGTGGATATCAAGGCCCGTTACATCCAGCCCGAGCGATATCAGGGTGCGAAGGGCCCCCCGTCCCACCTGCCCAAGGCCAAGGACCACGGCCTTCGTTGCCGGGGCGCCGAAATGGGCCATGAAATGGCGACCGGTTCCGCCATGGGGGGCCAGTGTGAGGCGCACCCCTTCAAAAGCCCCGACCTCACCGGCAAGGGGACAGTTGGGAGAGCCAAATTCGTGGGTATCCTCGGCGGCGATGGCGATCAGGCCAACCTCCAGAAGCCGATCCAGTTGAGGACGGTCATTGGCGGAATGAATATTGGTCAGAAGGATGTGGCGTTTTTCCAGAAAGGGGAATTCCGGGGGCAGGATTTCCTTGACCTTGACGATCAGGTCCGCCTGTTTGAAAACCTCTTCACCGCTCTCCAGTATTTGCGCGCCGGCGGATTGGTAATCCGCGTCATTTGCGCCGGAAAGCCTGCCTGCGCCTGCCTGAACATACAGATCATGACCCCGCGCCGTCAGGTCTGAAACCTGCGGGGGAAGAAGGGCGACCCGCCCTTCCTGCGATTTTATTTCCGTCGGAACACCGATTTTCATGCAACATACCTGATCAAGCAAGAAGACTGTCCATGACCTTAGAACATGTTTTTCTGAAATGGAACCTTTCGGCGAAACCTGTTCACGGGAAAGTCCGCTCCAGCGTCTAGCTGTCAGATTTTTGCAGGCTTTCCTTTGCCTTCTGCAACTCTTCGGTGGTTCGGACCAGTCGTTCGGCCAGAACCCGCATCATTTCGATGGACATTTCCGGGAATTCGCGGATCAGGCGCAGGAACAAATCCTTGGTAATGCGCAAGGTTGTCAGTTCTGTGGCGGCCTGAATGGTTGCCGTGCGGGGAATGTTGATCAGGATGGCAATCTCGCCCACCACATCATTCTTGGACAGGGTGGCCACTGTCATCCTGCCGGACGGGGTGTTGACCTGAACGTCGGCCTTGCCACTGATGATGACATAGGCGGCGTCGCCCATGGTGCCCTGCTCGCAGACCAGATCGCCGGGTTGGAAGGTGACCCGTTCGGACGTGAAGGCCAGAAGTTTGACTTTCGACGGATCCACCTTGGCAAACAGGGGAATCTGGCGCAGGGTTTCGACTTCTTCTCTCAAAGTCACGATGGTGTCTCCTTCCCCGGTAATCAGCTACGCGGTTAGTTTTTGAAAGGCGGGATTTCCGGCTTTCAGGTCTTCATAAGACCCGGAGTCGATTATTTTTCCGCCGCCTATAATTAATATATGGTCGAAAAGATAGGCCATTTCAGGTTTTTCAAGGGACCACAAAACAGTCCGTCCCTCAAATTCATTGAGGATATTCTCAAGAATTTTCTGCTGGGTCCGGGCATCGAAAGAGGCGGTGGACTGGCTCATGATCAGCAGGTCCGGCCGCTTGATGATGGCCCGAGCGATACAGAGCTTCTGCCGCTGGTTTTCATTCAGGCGGCTGCCCGCCGCCCCGACATTGTAATTCAACCCCACCCGGATGATGGTTTTCTTCAGGTCCAGTTCGTTGACAACCGAGGAAAGCAGGGCGCCGATTTTCTCGGCCGCCTGGGCAAAGCCGAAAGCGATCTTGCCGAACAGGATATTGTCCTGAATGTTCGCTGCCAGATTGTAGGCATTGGCATCAAAGAAGGCGACGCTGTCCTTCAGGTGGTCCGGCAGGTTTTCGGCAAACAGTTTGCGGGCGGCAATGATGCTGTCCTGCACCTCGTCTGTCACGACGCCAAGGCGGTGGCGGGACGGAATGACCTTGAAGGGAAGCGACAGGAATTTCAGCCGGTCTTCCTCGCGCATATGCGAGATGTCTTCCAGACTGGTCCGGTTGAGGATGGCCTGATATTCCGGCAGTTCCTCGGAGGAAATGAAGCTGTAGAGCTGGAAAAACTCGTGGTCCGGGGGCAGGTCGGCAAACAGTTCGACCATCAGGCTGGCCACCTGATACCCCATTTTCAGGAAGGTATCTGTCAGGTTACTACGATCGAGGATTTTCTGGACATAGGCATTTTCCGCCAGTCGCTCCAGATCGAAGGCATTGCCGACCGGGGTGCCGAACAACAGGTTTTCCCCGATGGTGGCGTTGGTGTTGTATTTATCCGGCTGGAACGCCTCGACAAGGTCTTTCAGGCCGGGGTCGGCCTCCAGTTTCTCGTAAAATAACCGGCGGGCCGCCAATATCTGCCCGGCGGTCTCGTGGTCTTCGTCCGGGTCCAGTGAACTGCGGAGGCCGAACTGATAGACATCATTATCCAGTTCCACCATGGACAGGACCTCGATGGCCTTGTGATCAAGCGCGTGTTTGTCTGTCACACCGGCACTTTCGTAATCGATCCAGTCCGCGCCGTAATCGTCGGTCGAGTTTCCGGTGATCCGGACTTCTTGACGGTCTTTCTCCCGGAATTCCGCTTCCTCCTCGTCATGATCAAGCTCTTGCTCATGCAGGGGGCGGTGCTTCAGGCCAAAGAACAGGTTCTCTCCAAGGGTGGTGTTGAACACATAACCGCTTTGCCCCACATAGGAAATCCGGCGTCCGGTAACGGCCTCGGGTGCGGCGCGCAGGTCCACTTCACCGGCCCGGATGGTTCCCCGGTGCGGGTCGATCAGGCGTGCCAGAACCTGTGTCAGGGCCTCCCGGCCGGAACCGGCAGAGCCCACAAGGGCGACCCGTTTGCCAAGCGGAAAGCGAACGTTCAATCCTTCCAGTTGCGGAGAGCCCGTGTCATCGGACAGGACAATATTGTGGGCAGCAAGCTCGCCGGTGAGGTGGGGGATGGTCTCCGGCTCGTTGGTCTGGTGGGTTTCCTCGCGCATGCCGGCGGGTTCGAACTGTTCGACGACCTGTTCATACTTGATGCGGGCATCTTCCCGGCGCTGGTAATAGGCCAGCAGTTCCTTCCACGGGGCGGCCATTTCCTTGTGGGCCGAAATGGCCGCCACAAGGGTCCCGATTTCCAGATTGCCCTGAATGACCATGGTGCCGCCAAAGGCATAGAAGAAGAACGGTCCCAGCTGCTGGATGAAGTTGTTGAGAAACTTGATGATGAATTTCAGGACATAAATCCGGTAGCGCACATTGAACACAAGGCCAAGCTGGCGGGTGAACAGGGCCCGGAAATAGTTGGATGTGTCATGGACGTGAACTTCCTGAACGCCGGAGACTGTCTCCCCGATCCGGTCCGACATGATCCGCACCAACCGGACCCGTTCCTTGCCCAGCAGGTTCACCTTCTTCTGCATTTTCGGAATGAAATAGGCCTGCAACGGATAGAGCGCAATGGCCGCAAGGGCCATATAGACATTCTGGACAAGCAGGAAACTCATGATCACGATCAGATATCCGCCCTGAAAGGCCGGAAGGGCGAAGGCTTCGCCGATGAACCCGCCAAGGGGTTCAACCTCGGCCGTGATCATGGGGATGATTTCGCCGGGGCTTTTCTTGCGGAATGTGGGCAGGGGAAAGCGCAGGATACGGCTGTACAGTTCGTAGCGCAGCCGCCGCAGCATTCTTTCGCCGGAAATCCCCTGATAGACATTGATGATATATTTGAAGGTCTGGTTGATGATCACCAGCACCAGAAACAGGCCGACCGAGGCATACAGAAACTCGGTCTGGTCCAGTTCAACGCCGTAATATTCAATGGGAAAGATGATGTCCTTGGCCTGAATGGCCTGATCAATGATGATCTTGGGAAGTTCCAGATAGTAATACAGAAAGGGAAAGGAGGCGCAGGAAAGAAGGGTCAGGATGATTTGCTGCTTTTTACTGTGGCGCAGAATATATTTGTAGATACTGTGTTCCATCCAAAGATATCCGTTCCTGTTGCGCGTGCGCCGGGTTTCTCCCCACCTTTACTGGAAGAGATACTTTTCCATAAATACCACCGCCCCAGCAAGCGGCAAATGTATAACGGTGGACACAAACAGGCAAACCAGCGAGCGGAACCGGAAAAAGGCCGGTTATTGCCGGTTGAATTTCCGGCCCCGTGCCCTTACTAGAGGAAGCAGAGGAATTGGAGCAAAGCGGAACAGGACCCGGAATGGTATGAAAACGAAATCAGTGATTGCGGTTGTCCTGAAAGGCTATCCCCGCCTGTCGGAAACATTCATTGCCCAGGAATTGCTGGCGCTTGAGAAGCGGGGGCACCGTCTGCAACTGGTGTCGCTGCGACATCCGACGGATACGACAACCCACCCTGTCCATGACGAGATTACGGCCCCGGTCAATTACCTGCCGGAATATCTGTATCAGGAACCCTTGCGGGTCCTGAAGGCGTGGTGGAAAGTGCGCCGCTATCCCGGATATAAAAAGGCCTTTCGCACCTGGAAGCAGGATTTTCGGCGGGACCGGACCTCCAACCGGGGGCGTCGCTTCGGTCAGGCGCTGGTTCTGGCGGCGGAACTGCCGGAAGAAACGGGGCTTATCTATGCCCATTTCCTGCACACACCGGCCTCGGTTGCCCGCTATGCCAGCATGATCCGGGAGGTGCCGTGGACCTGCTCGGCTCATGCCAAGGACATCTGGACCTCACCGGAATGGGAATTGTCGGAAAAGCTGGACGATCTGGACTGGCTGGTGACCTGCACCTCGACCAATGTGACGTATCTGAAAGGACTGGCCAGCGACCCGGCGAAGGTTGAGCTGCTGTATCATGGACTGGATCTCAGCCGGTTTGACCGGCACGTGGAGCGCGTTCACCAGCGGGATGGCAGTGGCCCTGACCAGACGGTTCAGATTTTATCCGTGGGGCGGGCCGTGGCCAAGAAGGGATATGATGATCTGCTTGTTGCGCTGAGCCGGTTGCCGGACAGCCTGTCCTGGCATTTTACCCATATTGGCGGCGGGACGCTGCTCGCGGCCCTTCAGAAGCAAGCCGCCGACCTTGGCCTTGCGGAGCGGATCACATGGAGCGGATCGCAACCCCAGCACGCGGTTCTGGACGCCCTGAAAGGGTCCGATATTTTTGTTCTGGCCAGCCGGATTGCCGAGGATGGTGATCGGGACGGGTTGCCAAATGTGTTAATGGAGGCGCAAAGTCAGGGGGTTGCCGTGGTGTCCACACGGGTATCGGCGATCCCGGAACTGATTACCAGCGGCGAACAGGGCCTTCTGGTGGAACAAAGGCAACCGGAGCAGTTGTCCGAAGCACTGGAAACCCTGATCCGTGACCCGGAAATGCGGGATCGGTTCGCCCGGTCCGGCGAGGCCCGTTTGCGGGAACATTTTGACGCGTCAAAGCTGGTTGTTAAACTGTCTGACAAATTGAAAGAGCATCCATCTGTCAACTAAGGGGCGGGTTCTTGAAAATTGCCTTCTATGCGCCTTTGAAATCACCGCGGCATCCACAGCCGTCCGGGGACAGGCGTGTGGCCCGGTTGATATCTGCCGCGCTGGAGGAGGCCGGCTTTGACGTGGAGCTTGCGTCCGAGCTGCGCACCTTTGATCGGCAGGGGGATGGTGCCTTTCAGCAGGCGATACGGGAGAAAAGCCGGATTGAGGCGGAACGCCTGATTGCCCGGTGGTCGGGCGCCGGGGCGGCGGACCGACCGGGGGCGTGGTTTACCTATCATCTGTATCACAAGGCACCGGACTGGATTGGCCCGGCGGTGGCGGCCGCCCTTGATATTCCCTATCTGGTGGCGGAGGCGAGCGACGCCCCGAAACAGGAAAACGGTCCCTGGCATCTGAACTATGAGGCGGCCCGGTCGGCACTTTTGCAGGCCAGCCGGGTGTTCCACATGACCCGGCATGACCGGGCCTGTCTTGAGCCGGTGGTGGGGGCGGATGCCGGGAAACTGGTCTTTCTGCCGCCCTTTCTGGGGACGGAAACGGGGGATGAAGGCGGACCGGACCTGCAACGGGACGGGGTCAAGCCCGCCGCGGGACGCTTTGATCCGGCCCGCAAGACGCTGCTGTCCGTGGCCATGATGCGGCCGGGGGATAAAATGGTGTCTTACCAGCAACTGGCGGAAAGCCTGCAGTTGCTTGACCGCACGGACTGGCAAATCCTGATCATCGGGGACGGCGAGAAGGAACAGGAAGTCCGTACGTTGTTTGAACCCGTTCGGGATCATGTGGTCTGGATCGGCAAGGTGGAACGGAACCTGTCCGCCTGGTACCGGTTGGCCGATCTTTATGTCTGGCCCGCCCATGGGGAAGCCTATGGCATGGCCTTTCTGGAAGCCCAGCGGCAGGGCCTGCCGGTGGTCGCGGGGGCGATCCGGGGTGTTCCCGATGTGGTGAAGGGGGGCGAAACCGGCTTGTTGACACCGCCGGGTGATCTGCCGGCCTTTGCCGCGGCGATTTCCCGAATGCTGTCCGATGACGCGCTGCGGACCCGTATGGGGCAGGCGGCGCGCCGGTTCGTCCGGGAAGAGCGGACAATCCAACAGGCGGCGTATTTGCTGAAAACAGAAATAACCGAGGTGCTGTCATGATCCCCCTGCTTTTGGTGCGGCACGGAAAAACGGCGTGGAACCTGCAGAAAAAACTTCAGGGGCGGCGGGATATTCCCCTGTGCCCGGAGGGGATGCAGGAGTTGTCGCGGCGCGGCCTCCCCGCCGGTTTCGAGGCTTATAACTGGGTTTCCAGCCCGCTTGTCCGGGCGCAGGAGACAGCGGTTCTGCTGGGGGGACGGGATATTCGGGTGGAGCCGACGCTGATTGAAATGGATTGGGGGGACTGGGAAGGCTTTACCATCCCCACCCTTCGGGAGCGCCTTGGCGACGCCATGGAGCAGAACGAGGCGCGGGGGCTGGATATGCAACCCACGGGCGGCGAAAGCCCCCGTATGGTGCAGGAACGGTTGCGGCCGTGGCTTGCCGCGCTGGACGCCCCCACCGTCGCCGTAACCCATAAGGGTGTAATCCGGGCCATTAAATCGCTTGCATATCAATGGGATATGAAGGACAAATTTCCCTTGGAATTTGACTGGAGCGCGGCTCATCTTTTTGACATTGACGGAAAGGGTGAGGTGCATCCGGTCCGTCTCAATATCAGTCTGGAAAATACATGACCGAACCAGCCGAGCGCCCCAAAATCCTGTTTTATGTACAGCATCTGCTGGGCATTGGTCACCTGCGCCGCACGGCCACCCTGTCCCGCACATTGGTACAGGCCGGGTTTGATGTGACGGTGGTGTCCGGGGGGCACAAGATCGGTGTCGATCTTGGCGGGGCACGCCTTGTCCAGCTTCCGGCCACCCGCGCCACGGACCTGTATTTCAAGCAACTGGTGGACGAGGAGGGCAACGACATTGATGACGGTTGGCGGGAAAACCGCGCCCGTCTGTTGTTGCAGACATGGCAGGACCTGCAACCGGATGTCCTGATTACCGAACTGTTTCCGTTCGGTCGCCGCCAGATGCGGTTTGAACTGCTGCCCCTGCTGGATGCGGCGAAGGCGGCTGCGCGGCCGCCGCTGATCATTTCGTCGGTCCGGGATATTCTGGTGGCCCAGACCAAGCCGGGACGCAATGATGAAATGCTGGGGCTGGTAGAGCGCTATTTCGATCATGTTCTGGTGCACGGCGATCCCGACCTGATTTCACTGGACCGGACCTTCCCCCATACGGAACGGATCCGGGACCGGATCGCCTATACGGGATATGTGGTGGACCAGAGCGGCGTGAAGGGCGGCGATGATGCCCCCGGTGCGGGAGAGGTGATTGTTTCAAGCGGCGGCGGGGCTGTCGGGGAGACATTGCTGAAAACCGCCATGGCCGCACGGCACCTGACGGCGGCTCGGGATCGGGTCTGGCGGGTGATGGTCGGGACAACGGTCGATCAGGCAACGTTTGATGATATCGCCGGGCAGGCCCCGGAAGGTGTGATTGTCGAGCGGGCGCGCCCCGATTTCACCACCCTGCTGATGAATTGTGCCCTGTCGATCAGTCAGGGCGGTTATAATACGGTCATGGAAATTCTGCATGCCGAGTGTCGGTCGGTGATTGTTCCCTATGCCGGCGGGCTGGAAACGGAACAGACCCTGCGGGCTGAACTGCTGGCCGCCAAGGGGGTGCTGCATGTGGCCGATGAAACAGGTTTGACACCTGAAATACTGGCTGCCCGGGTGGATGAGGCGTTGCAGGGCCCACCCACCAGCGCCCGGATTGATGTGGGCGGCGCGGCCCGGACAGTTGACCTTCTGAACCACTGGCTGGATAAGCGCCCATGAACTACTGGACCGCCCTTGAGGAAGAACTCAACCGTTGGGAGGAAGAAGGGCGGGTCGCCACCTTCTGGTGGCGGGATGATGACCTGAACGAGCCGACAGAGGCGCTGGATCGTCTGTTGTCCTTGCGGTCCCATTTCGGCATTCCCCTGACGCTGGCGGTAATCCCGGACCGGGTGGACCCGGTGCTGGCTGACCTTGTGGACGGGTGCCATGTGGTGCAGCATGGCGTTTTCCATCGGAATTTCGCCGAAGAGGGCGAGAAAAAATCTGAATTTCCGCCGTCCCGCGATGATGAGGAGGTGCTGGAGGATATCCTGCAAGGACAGGCCCGCCTCAAGGATGTGTTCGAGGAAGATTTCCTGCCGGTTTTTGTCCCGCCGTGGAACCGCATTGATGATGCCTATCTGGCGGGGCTGACGCAGCATGGATTTGTCGGCCTGTCCCGGTATAAAAGCCGCCGTTTCCCGTTGCCGGTCCCCGGTCTGGCCGAGGTGAATACCCATGTTGATCCCATCTTCTGGAAAGGCGATCGGGGGGCTGTGCCGGAACAGGATGTCCTGCGGCTGGTGACCGAGCATCTGATGGCCCGCCGTCAGGGGCTGGCGGACCCGTGGGAGCCGACCGGCCTTTTGACCCATCATCTTGTCCATAACGAGGATGTCTGGACGCTGTGCTTCAAGCTTCTTGATTTTCTGAACGCACGCCGCGCTGTCCGCTGGCTGACCCTGCCGGGAGCCATGGCGCTGATCGATGATTTTCCCGGCGTTCTTCCCGATAAAGGATAGGATGGATGGCCCTGTCTGAAGCCGGATCACCGCATCCGGAAGAGAAGGTGTTCAGGTATTCTCCGCAAGAAATCCGGAAAGAATATATTCGGATGGGCGGCGGAATTATTGCCACATTACTTCCCCTCTTGTTGTTGGGGCCGTCATCTGTCATTCTTTACCTGTTGGGAAGTATGTTCTGCCTGTTTGTGGTCTATGGAATTCGAACGTTTTTCCGTAGCCGGGCCCGGATCAGGATTACGGCGCAGGCTGTTGTCTGGGACGGGGTGCAGGTCAGATCATTGAATTGGGAGGCACTTGAGGCTGTCAGGCTACGCTATTTTTCGACACGCAAAGATGGGGAAAAAGGCTGGTTTGATCTCAGGTTGAGCGGGAATGGCGTCCGTTTGAAGCTGGAATCCGGGATTGAAGACTTCGATGAACTTGCGGTGATCTGCCTGCGAGCAGCGCGACAGAAGGGGCTGAGCTTTGATCCGGTCACGGCGCGCAACGCGGCGGCGCTCGGATTTATGGATCACAACGCCGAGGCGGCCTCTGGATCATCAGAAGGTTTTCAGGTGGAAAAGAGTAACTGATGTCAAATGTGTTGCTTGTTCGTGATTTGAAGGTCGAGTTTCGGGTCGCTGAAGGAACCGTAAAGGCTGTCGACGGCGTCAGCTTCCGTGTGCCGGAAGGCAAGACGGTGGCGCTGGTCGGGGAATCCGGCTCGGGCAAGTCGGTGATCAGTCAGGCCATCATGTCCATCCTGCCGCGCACCGCCCATATCACCAAGGGCGAGATCATCTTCTTTGATCCCATGAAGCCCGGCAACTTCTACGATATCGCCAAGTTGAAACCGGACAGCCGGGAAATGCGCAGCATTCGGGGCGGGCGGATCACCATTATCTTTCAGGAGCCGATGACCTCCCTGTCGCCGTTGCATACCATCGGCAACCAGATTTCCGAAGCCCTGCATCTGCATCACCGCAAGACGAAAGAGGAAGGGCTGGAACTGACGCGGGACATGCTGCGCCTTGTCGGTTTCCCCAATCCGGAAGAAGCCGTTCACAGTTACCCGTTTGAACTGTCCGGCGGGCTGCGCCAACGGGCCATGATTGCCATGGCGATGATCTGCCATCCGGCGCTTCTTATCGCCGACGAGCCGACCACAGCCCTTGACGTGACCATTCAGGCGCAAATTCTGGACCTGATGCAATCCCTGCAGAAACGTCTGAAAATGGCCATTCTGCTGATTACCCATGATCTTGGGGTGGTGGCCAGCATGGCCGATGAAGTGGTGGTCATGTATCATGGCAAGGTCATGGAACAGGGGGCGCTGGAAGATATCTTCAAGGACCCCCGGCACCCGTATCTGAAGGCCCTGCTGAAGGCGGTGCCCCGCTTCCACATGAAGGAGGGGGAGCGCCTGACCCCGATCCGCGAGATCATGCGCGATCGTAACAGCCGCTTTCTGGAGCAGGCCAATCCCCGCGGGGCGATTGGCAAGGAAGAAAAACCCATTCTGGAGGTCAGCAAGCTGACCAAGACCTTCGAGACCCGTAAGGGAACCTTCTTTGGCAGCGGCAAGAAGCAGACCGTGACCGCGGTGGATCAGGTCAGTTTTTTCATCAAGACCGGCGAATGCCTTGGGCTGGTGGGCGAATCCGGCTGCGGAAAGACGACCCTGTCCAAGATGATCATGCGGGCCATTTCCGCCACCGATGGGTCCATTGCCTATAATGACCGGGGGCGGGATCTGGACGTGTTGTCCCTGGAAGGGCAGGACCTGTTCGATTATCGCAACAAGGTTCAGTTCATTTTTCAGGACCCGTTTTCGTCGCTTAATCCGCGCATGACCGTCTTCGATATCATTTCGGAACCACTGGTAATTCACAATATCGGCACCCAGCGGGAGCGGGAGGAAACGGTCAAGGAACTGATGAACCTTGTCGGGTTGGATGTCCGCTTCCTGCGGCGGTATCCGCATTCTTTCTCGGGGGGGCAGCGGCAACGGATCGGCATTGCCCGGGCGCTGGCCCTGAAACCGGATCTGCTGATCTGTGACGAGCCGGTATCCGCGCTCGATGTGTCCATTCAGGCGCAGATCCTCAACCTGTTGAAGGATTTGCAAAAGGAACTGGGGCTGACCTATCTGTTCATTTCCCATAATCTGGCCGTGGTGGACTATATCGCCGACCGGATTGCGGTCATGTGTCAGGGCCGTCTTGTGGAAACGGCACCCCGTGATGAGCTGTTCCGCAATCCCGTGCATCCCTATACCAAGCGGCTGCTTGCCGCCGTGCCGGAGCCGGACCCCAATTACAGACTGGATTTTTCCCATCTGGTGTCGGAAAAAGCCTCCAATCCCGGCTTGTGGCCCCATCCCTTTACGGTGGATCAGGATCGCAGTCCTGTTATGATGGATATCGGGGAAGGGCATTTCGTCCGTGTCGAGGAAGGAACATCGATTTCGGAGCTGCAGGCATCATGATCAGGCTTTTATTGGGCATTTCACTCTTGATTGGCGGGGGGCTCCCGGCCGGCGCCGCCATGGCGCAGGAGCCTGCCAGTATTCCCTTTTTCCAGCAGGCCGTGGCTGACGGCACGTTGCCGCCCATGCAGGACCGCCTGCCCGAGACCCCGCTGGTTGTTCCCCTTCTGGACGGACAGACCATTGGCCGGTATGGGGGCGAGCTGCGATCCCTGATCGACCGGCCAGCCGATGTCAAACTGATGTTTGTCTACGGCTACGCCCGGCTGGTGGGTTATAATACGGCGCTGGAAATCGAGCCGGATATCGTTGAAAAACTGGATGTGGAGGAAGGGCGCATCTTTACCTTCACCCTGCGGCGTGGGCATCGCTGGTCCGACGGCGCCCCGTTCACGTCCGAGGATTTCCGCTACTGGTGGGAAGATGTGGCCAATAACCGGAAACTGTCACCGGCCGGGCCGCCCGCGGCCCTTCTGGTGGATGGGGAAATGCCGGTGGTGACCTTCCCGGACGAGGTGACGGTGCGCTATGAATGGTCCATGCCGAACCCCAATTTCCTGCCCCATCTTGCGGGTGCGGCGCCGCTGGTGATCTACCGCCCCGCCCACTATCTGAAACCCTTCCATGAAGAGTATGTTGACCTGTCGGGCATGAACAAGGTGCAGCGGATCAAGTTCAAGGCCTGGGCGTCCAAGCATAACCGGCTGGACAATGTCTACAAGTTCGACAACCCGGACCTGCCGACTCTGCAACCCTGGCAGAACACAACCTCGGCCCCGGCCAACCGGTTCGTCGGGGAGAGAAACCCCTATTTCCACCGGGTCGATGCGGAGGGGAAGCAGCTTCCCTATATTGACCGGATGATCCTGTCCGTTTCGGAAGGCAAGCTGATTTCCGCCAAGGCCGCCGCCGGGGACAGTGACCTGCAGGCGCGGGCCCTGAACCTGAAGGACGCCACCTTCCTGAAAGAGAATGAAAAGCGTTCCGACTACAAAATTTTGCTGTGGCCGACTGTGCGGGGGTCTCATATCGCCCTCTATCCGAACCTGAATGCCAGTGATCCCATGTGGCGGGACCTGATGCGGGATGTGCGGTTCCGGCGGGCCCTGTCGCTGGCCATTGACCGCGAAGAGATTAACGATGTTCTGTTTTTCGGGCTGGCGTCGGAAGGCAATAATGCGGTCCAGAAACAAAGCGTGTTCTACAGTGAGGATCTCAGGACACGCTGGTCCGGTCTGGATCTTGAGAAGGCCAGTGCCCTGTTGGACGAGATTGGCCTGACGGCAAGAAACAAGGAAGGCATTCGCCTGCTGCCGAACGGGGAGCCGTTGGCCATTATTGTGGAGACTGCCGGCGAAAGTACCGAGCAGACGGACGTTCTGGAACTGATCCGGGATTCCTGGCGCGAGGTGGGGGTGAAGCTTTATACCAAGCCGTCGCAGCGTTCCGTCTTCCGAAACCGCATCTTTTCCGGGGAAACCATCATGTCCGTCTGGTCCGGGTATGAGAACGGCGCCCCCACACCGCGGTCCAGCCCGGCCATTCTGGCACCGACCAGCCAGCAAAGTTATCAATGGCCGAAATGGGGCCAGTTCTTTGAAACAAAGGGGCGGTCCGGTGAGGCACCGGATATGCCGGCGGCCATTCGGTTAAATGAGCTGTATGCGGAATGGCTTTATGCCGGAACGGATGAGGCGCGATCCAGAATTTGGCGGGAAATGCTGGATATCCATGTGGATCAGCAATTCAGCATCGGGCTGGTCGGGGGCATCCTGCAACCGATCGTGGTCAAAAATCATCTGAAAAATGTCCCGGAAAAGGCCATTTTCAACTGGGATCCGGGGGCGCATTTCGGCATCTATCATCCTGACCTGTTCTGGTTTGATACGCAGGCGGAATGAAATTTGGGGGCTATGCGGGGGTAACCCTTGCGGGCAAAAAGGGAAAGCAGGGGCTGCGGGGATTGGCCGGGCTGATCGCGAATAGGGGAAGGCACTGAATGTTCACGTATTTTGTACAAAGGGTATTGGTCATGATCCCCACATTGTTGGTGATCAGTATCCTGACATTTGTGATTATCCAGCTTCCGCCCGGGGATTATCTTTCCAACCAGTTGCAGGAGTTGAAGGCGCAAGGGGAATCCGCGTCCGCCGTTGCCAAGATCGCCTTCTATCGGGAGCAATACTCTCTCGACAAGCCCATGATCGAGCAATATGCCATCTGGATGGGCTTCTGGCCCGGCCCGAACGGCTTTTCCGGCCTTTTGCAAGGGGACTGGGGGCATTCCTTTGCCTATGACCTGCCGGTCAGCGAGGTTCTGGGGGACCGGATGCTGCTGTCCTTCGTGGTCAATTTCTCGACGGTTATCTTCATCTATCTGGTGGCTTTTCCCATTGGGGTCTATTCGGCAACCCGACAATATTCCATCGGCGACTATGGTTTTACCCTGATCGGGTATCTGGGGCTGGCAACGCCGAACTTCCTGTTGGCCATGGTGCTGCTCTATTATTTCAACGTCTATTTCGGCATCTCGATCGGCGGGTTGATGGACGAGGAATATATCGATCAGCCGTGGTCCATGGACAAGATCATGTCGGTGCTGGATCACATGATCATTCCGGTGATCGTGATCGGGACCAGCGGTACGGCGGCCATGATCCGGCGCTTGCGGGCCAACCTGCTGGATGAACTGCAGAAACAGTATGTGACGACCGCCAAGGCCAAGGGCGTGCCGCGCATTCGGGCCCTGGTCAAGTATCCGATCCGCATGTCCCTGAACCCGTTCATCGCCGATATCGGCAACCTGTTGCCCGATGTTATTTCCGGCTCGGTGATCGTGAGTGCGGTGCTCAGCCTGCCGACGGCGGGCCCCATGTTGTTGGAGGCGCTTCGCAATCAGGATCAGTATCTGGCCGGATCGTTCCTGATGTTTTTGGCGCTTCTGACGGTGATCGGCATGTTTATTTCCGATCTGTTGCTGGCGGCCCTTGATCCGCGCATCCGTCTTTCCGGGGGGGCGACGAAATGAGCGAGATTCCAAGCCGCGACAGAAACGGAAAGCTGGAACACTGGCATTCAAATGCCCCGTTCGATCCCTATTCGGTCGAAAAGCTTTCGCCTGAGCAGGAGAAATTCTACATGGCGTCCCAGTGGCGCATGATGTGGTGGAAGTTTTGTCGGCACCGGGTGGCCGTGATCAGCGGGATCATTCTGCTGCTGTTCTATGTGTCGATCCTGTTTTCCGAATTTTTGGCGCCCTATAACCTGCATTCGCGGGATACCAAGCATATCTTTGCGCCGCCCCAGTCGATCCATATCTTCCATGAGGGCGAATTACGGGCGCCGTTTGTGTACGGGTATCGCCAGAAGCTGAATCTTGACACCCTGCGGCGGGAATACCGGGAAGATACCAGCCGGATTTATACGCTGCGGTATTTCTGCCGGGGCGACAGTTACAAATTCTGGGGGATGTTCGAAACCAACGTCCATCTGGTCTGCCCGGACGATCAACGCCGGGCCACCTTCTTCTGGCTGGGGACGGACCGTCTGGGCCGGGATATCCTGTCCCGGATTATCTATGGGACCCGGATATCCCTGACCATCGGGCTGATCGGCATTTTGATCAGTTTCACATTGGGGATCATTCTGGGCGGGATATCCGGTTATTACGGGGGCTGGATCGACAATGTGATCCAGCGATTGATCGAACTTCTGAAGTCCCTGCCGCAACTGCCCCTGTGGTTGGCGCTGTCGGCGGCCCTGCCGGTCACATGGTCGCCCATATTGGTGTTCTTCGGATTGACCATTATTTTGGGCTTGTTGGACTGGCCGGGACTGGCGCGTGCGGTGCGATCGAAATTCCTGTCCCTCAGGGAGGAAGATTTTACAACGGCGGCCCAACTGATGGGGGCCAGTCCGTCGCGCATTATCGGGCGGCACCTGCTGCCGTCCTTTGCCAGTCACCTGATTGCCAGCGCCAGCCTTGCGGTGCCCAGCATGATCCTTGGCGAAACGGCGCTGTCCTTTCTGGGGCTGGGACTGCGGCCGCCCATAACCTCGTGGGGGGTATTGCTGAACGAGACCACCAATATCAACGCGGTGGCGACAACGCCGTGGCTGATGTATCCGGTGGTGCCGGTGATTATCATCGTGCTGGCGTTCAACTTCCTTGGTGACGGGCTTCGGGACGCGGCAGACCCCTACAAGTAGGCGTGCTATCCGGTGGGGCCTGTTTCCACCAGATCAAGGCCGTCTTTCAGGACCACAAGATCGATGGGGCCGTTGACGCCGTCCACAACACGCCCGGTTCTGACCTCCGGGGTCAGGACCGGGGCATATCCCTGTGCCAGTGCCTTTTGATAGGTTTCGTCGGTGACAAGGACGGTGGCGGCTTCCTGCTTTGCATGTTTATCGAGCTTGGAGGCCAGATTCACCGGCTCGCCAATGACTGTATATTCAAGCCGACTGTCATCACCCACGGCCCCGAACAGGATAGGGCCTGAGGTCGCGGTAAAACGGACAATAACCGGGGGCTGACCGTTCTGTTGCCGGGTTTTTGTCCACTGGTTGATCTCGTCGGTCATGGCCTCCAGCGCGGACAGGCAATCGGCGGCATAATGGTCTGTCTCGACGGCGGCCCCAAAGGTGGCCAGAATGCCATCACCCAGAAATTTATCAATTGTCCCGCCATGCTTCTGGATCAGGGGGACCAGTCGGGATTGATATTCGGCCAGAAGGGAAATGACTTCGTTGGCCGGATGCTCCGTGGAAAAGCGTGTAAATCCGGCCAGATCGCAATGCAGGATGGCGGCCCGGCGCATCTGTCCCGTTCCGGGCTTGATCCAGCTTTCCGAATGGGTGATCTTCTCGGCGATTTCTGGCGAGAAGAACCGGGAGAGATCGGCCGCCGCCGTTGCCTGAACGACCGAGTTCACCAGCAAACGCCGGGCCCTGAAAATGGCGAGGCCAAGGATCAGGGTAACCACCAGAATGCTGATGATCTTGTCGAATTCCGCGCCCAGAAGAATTTTGTGGGACATGGTATAAAGCACATAATCCTTGGTGATCTCGGACATGCCATTGTCCAGAAAGACGGCATATCCCACAAGGCCAAGCCAGCCAAGGGCCGCCATGACCCCGGCCAGCAACAGGTATCCCACTTCGAACCGCAAGGCCCGCAAGGCGATGAAGATAAACACATACAGAAGGGTCGGGGCCTTCAGATAGAAAGAGGCGGGTTGCTGATACTGGATGTGGAAGCTCCAGATCAGGAACATCAGCAGACACATATCCGCAATGACGGACAGGGTCAGGAACCAGCCCGGCAATCGGGACAGGGTGGCAACCACAATTCGAATGACGGAGAACAGAAAATAGGCGGACAGGGCGTAGGGGACAGGCGCGAACAGCGCATCGGCAGTGAAGGTCTTGGGCGACAGGGCATAGAGAATCCAGAACACAAGAACCAGAAACAACTGCACCCAGGCAATCAGGATTTCCGCCTGATCCTGTTGTTTTCGAACGGCAACCTGAACCCGTTCCGGCAGGTGTCCGTCCGTGGTTTCGCCGAAAACGGCCTTTCTGATCAGTTCAATCATACGGGATATATGGCTCCCCCATCCTTCATGATGCCGTCACAGAATATCATATTTTCGTTATTCGCGTTTGATCATCCAGATACTTGTTTCAAACGCCCCGTCCTGCAGGGGAAGATCGCTGATCCCGCTTTGATGGAGGCGTTCTGTCATGTAACGACTTATATAGGCGCTGGAAAACAGCAGATCATAGCCGCGCCCGAGAAACAGGGGGGCGACAACCTGTTGTTCGTTATATCCCCGCCAGTCCCAGCTTGCGGGATAGTCATCGGGCAGGAAAATGTCATGAACATGCAGGATCACGCCGGCGGGCAGGCGGGGCAGGATATCCAGAAACAGGATATCAACATCGGTGCCCGGCATGGCGATATGACTGGAGTCGATAAACAGGATATCCCCGGCTTCAAGGGTCTCGAACAGGGACCGGTCGCATTGTTGCAAGGTGGTGTTCACAAGGGTCAGGGGCAGGCTGCTGATATCGGCGCGGGGGGCCGGATCAATGGCCGTGAACTGACAGTCCAGATTGCCATCCCGGATGGCCTGCATCATGAAGCGGGTGGAGTGGCCCGACCCCACTTCGATGATCCGCTTGGGCCGCTCCTCGCGCACCATGGTATAGGCGGCGGCGGCGTCAAGCCGCGGAAACCAGTCCTGTTCGAAACGGGGCAGGGGGGGTGTGGTGCCGGAAAATTTCCGCAGGTCTTCCAGACGGGCCTCAATGGCCTCAAGAAAGGAGGAAAAGGCCCCTTCCTGTTTCTGCATTTCCTGCCGAAGCGCCGCGTAAGGTTTGCGGTCCTCGGGGCGGGGATGGGTGTCCGCATACCGGTAGGGAATGAAAAATCCCTGCTTTTTGAGGCCGAGAAGGGTGGAAAGGCCCATTTTCAGACGTCGCATACTGATCCTTCTTCCGGTTGGTATGTGCAGGAATTGTTGGTAAGGGGCGGCAGAGCCTTTGTCAAATGCTCTCAAGCTATGCTACCACAAAGAAAAGTAATAATTCAGGGAAGTCCCCATGACATCGTTTTTCTCAACCAAACGCGACGATTCCGTTCTCACCATCACACTGGACAAGCCGAAACAGCATAATGTCCTGAACCCGGAGGAAATGGCCGCCCTGCAGCAGGCCTTTGAACAGGCGGCAGAGGATGCTGCCTTGCGGGTTGTGGTCCTGACCGGTGAGGGGCGGAGTTTCTGTGCCGGCGCCAATCTGGGAGAACTTGGGGACTATGATTTCGGGGCCAACCCGCTGGAAAACCTGACCAATGCCATTGAGGCAACGCCGGTTCCGGTGATCTGTTCCCTGAACGGCGGTGTTTATGGCGGCGGAACCGACCTTGCGCTGGCTTGCGATTTCCGCATTGGTGTGGAAAGCATGAAATGCTTTGTCCCGCCGGCCCGCATCGGCATTCACTATCACCCGACCGGCATGGTGCGGGCTGTCTCCCGGTTGGGTCTTGGACCTGCCAAGCGCCTGTTCCTTGCGCTGGAGACCATGAGCGCCGCAGAACTGAAGACAATCGGGTTTCTTGACTATCTGGTCAAGGACGAGGATTTGGCTGCCCGAACCGCGAGCCTTGCCGCCGATATCGCAAAGCTGGCCCCGCTCAGCATTCGCGGGATGAAGGCCACCTTGAACGATATTGCCCGCTACAGCTTTGATGAGGCCGCCGCCCGCGAGGCGCAGCTTGCCTGCCTCAAATCCGAGGATTTCAAGGAAGGGCAGGCGGCACTTGCGGAAAAGCGCCCGGCCAAATTTACCGGAAAATGATCTGGGGGCCCAAGATCAGGGGCGTGGGCTCCGGGCTGTGTGATCAGGTAATAGCGAACCGTTGCAGGGTATCCGCAAGGTCAGCACCGAACTGGGGGCCACGCCGGATCACCCCAACAGTCATGGGTAGGGCCTTGAGGTCCGGGTGGTTCGGCTCCAGACTGGTGAGGACGGCAACGGGAATTCCCTTTGTGGCTGGCATACTGGTCAGGGCACAGGCCAGATCGATCCCGCTAAGCCGGGGCATGACGGCTGTTGTAATAACCAGATCGGGCTTGGTTTCCAGAATGATTTCAAGCGCTTCCAGCGGGTTGAGAACCGTCGTCACCCGATAGCCGCAGGCCGCCAGTTCCCGTTCGACCACACGGGCAGCTGTGCGCTGGGGCAGAACAAGGGTAACCTCGGTATTGGTGACCGTGATATCGGAAACATCGAAGCTGCTTTTGTGGGGCAGTTCGCGAACGACGCTGGCGATTTCCTCGGCCTGCAGGTGTTCACCGTCCAGCAGGGCGCTGATGCGGTCGCTAAACCGTTGCAGGTCGGTGACATTCTGTTCGTTGATTTCGCTGGCATTGGCCAGATATTCATCAAGACGCAAGCTGAGAGGGGTCAGGCCGGGCACATTGACAGAGCGGGCCTTCAGTCGCAGGTTTGAAGCGTCCTGTGCCAGTAGTTTTGCGGCTTCCTTGCCATCCAGTGTACCGCCCCGGATTTGCTGAAGCCGGATTTCCAGACTGGAAACCACATCGCGGGCCTCATCGCGGGCTTCACTTTCATACTGTTCTTCCAGTTCGGCTTCGGACAGGATTTTCATAACGTTTTCTCTTCTACTAAACCTGATGCGGAGACCCTACGGTCACAGTGTTAAACAACTGTTAAGAATTGCAAAATCAGGATGGTAAAAGAGGGGGCTGGAAGGGAGGCGGGACTGGGGCGAAGCAGAGGCATCCGCCCCGCCCCAAACCGGATCAGAGAATGAACTTTGACAGGTCCATATTCTGGGTCAGTTCGCCCAGATGCTGTTTTACATAGGCGGCGTCAATTTCAATGCTGGCACCCGCGGTATCCGGGGCGGTGAAACTGATTTCATCCAGAATGCGTTCAAGGATCGTATGCAGGCGCCGGGCGCCGATATTCTCGACCGTGGCATTTACCTCGGCCGAGATGGAGGCGATTTCCTCGATGGCGTCGTCCGTGAAACTGAGGGTGACCCCCTCTGTTTTCAGCAGGGCCACATATTGCTTGATCAGGCTGGCTTCCGGCTCGGTCAGGATGCGTTTGAAATCATCCTTGGTCAGGGCACGAAGCTCGACCCGGATCGGCAACCGTCCCTGCAATTCCGGCAGCAGGTCGGACGGCTTGGCAATATGGAAGGCACCGGAGGCAATGAACAGGATATGGTCGGTGCGGACCGTGCCATATTTGGTGCTGACAATGGTTCCTTCAATCAGCGGCAGCAGGTCGCGCTGTACGCCTTCCCGGCTGACATCGGCACCCTGACGGTCGCTGCGGGCGCAAATCTTGTCAATTTCATCCAGAAAGACAATAGCGTCATTCTCGACCAGATGAATGGCGTCCTGAACGACCTTTTCCTCGTCCAGCAGTTTGTCGCTTTCTTCCTGAATCAGGACCTTGTAGCTTTCGCGGACGGACATTTTCCGGGACTTTGTGCGCTGCGGGCCCATTTTCCCGAAGATGTCGTTCAGGTTCAGCATGCCCATCTGGGCGCCGGGCATCCCCGGAATTTCGAAAGTCGGCATGCCGCTGCCGCTATTGTCGGCGACGTTCAGTTCCACTTCCTTTTCATCCAGTTCGCCCTGCCGCAGCATCTTGCGGAATTTCTGGCGGGTATCGCTTGATGCGTTCTCGCCGACGAGGGCGTCAAGAACCCGTTCCTCGGCAGCGATTTCCGCCTTGGCCACAACCTCCTGACGCTGCGTTTCCCGAACCATGTTGATGGCGATCTCCATCAGGTCGCGGATAATCTGTTCCACATCGCGGCCCACATACCCGACCTCGGTAAATTTGGTGGCTTCCACCTTCAGGAACGGGGCATGCGCGAGCTTGGCAAGGCGGCGTGAGATTTCGGTCTTGCCGACACCGGTCGGGCCGATCATCAGGATGTTCTTCGGCAGGACTTCCTCGCGCAGGCCTTCGTCCAGTTGCTGGCGCCGCCACCGGTTGCGAAGGGCGATGGCAACGGAACGCTTCGCCTCTTTCTGACCAACGATATGCCGGTCGAGCTCATAAACGATTTCGCGGGGGCTAAGGTCAGACATGATTATTCAATACTCTCGATGGTGAAATTGTTGTTGGTGTATACGCAGATATCGGCCGCAATACCGAGGGCCTTGCGGGCAATTTCCTCGGCTTCCAAACCGTCCACGTCGACAAGGGCGCGGGCCGCAGACAGCGCATAGTTGCCGCCGGAGCCGATGGCGATAATCCCGTCTTCCGGTTCCAGCACATCCCCGTTTCCGGTCAGGATCAACGAGACTTCCTTGTCGGCCACGGCCATCATGGCTTCAAGGCGACGAAGATACTTGTCTGTCCGCCAGTCCTTGGCCAGTTCCACACAGGCCCGTGTCAGGTTGCCGGGATGCTGTTCCAGCTTTCCTTCCAGCCGCTCGAACAGGGTGAAGGCATCGGCGGTGGCGCCGGCAAAACCGACGATAACACTGCCGTCGGCGCCAATCCGGCGCACCTTGCGGGCATTCCCCTTGATAACGGTCTGGCCGAGGGAGACCTGGCCATCACCGGCGACAACAACCTTGCCGTTCTTGCGGACGGACAGAATGGTTGTGCCGCGCCAGCTTGTTTGTTTTTCAGACATCGCTTTTCTTTTAATGCTTGTGTGGTTGGATTGATCTACTGAATGACGATGTAACTATTTTCAGCCGAGGGTCAAGGTTCTCTCTCGTTCTTCCGGCGGTTTGGGCGGGGGGCTTGTCACAGATCCCTGTGTGGTACGTCCTGTTGAAGAACAGAGGTCAATCCCACAACAGGAGGGGAACTTGAACAGTGTTGAAGGGAAGGGACGGTCAATGAATACAGAGAAGAATCTCAGGGCGATCTTTGAAATTCTGTCCTATTTGCATGTCGATGCCGTGCAGGATGGATATCCTGATCTTGCGGAACGGCTGGAGTTCACAATGAACTGTGCCGAACGCCACCTGAAAGAGCTGAAACAGGCGGAGGCGGCAGTACCGGAACTGCCCGTCTGATTGGGACGCTTTTCCGCGGGAAATGCGGTCTTTGCTTGGATTTGTGGTTGCTACCTGCTATATCCACGCCATTGATCACAGGCAACTTGCGTTACCCGGAAGGAAGTTTCATGCGTGAGGGTAGTACCAAACGGACAACCAAGGAAACGCAGATTGAGGTTTGGCTCGATCTGGACGGTTCCGGAAATTATGATGTCGAGACAGGTATCGGCTTTCTTGACCATATGCTGGAACAGTTGTCCCGCCACAGTCTGATGGATTTGAAGGTCCGGGCAAAAGGCGACCTTCATATCGATTATCACCACACGACAGAGGATACCGGCATTGCCATCGGAATGGCCTTCAATCAGGCCCTTGGCGACATGAAGGGTATCCGCCGCTACGCGTCCGCCATGATTCCCATGGATGAAACCCTGACGCGGGTCGCGCTGGATGTGTCCAACCGCCCGTACCTGATCTGGAAGGTGGATTTCACCCGCGACAAGCTGGGCGACATGGATACGGAGCTGTTCAAGGAATGGTTCCAGGCGTTTGCCCAGGCGGCAGGCATCACCCTGCATGTGGAAACCCTGTATGGTGAAAACAATCACCATATCATCGAAAGCTGCTATAAGGCGCTGGCGCGGTCCTTGCGGGATGCGGTCGAGATCGACCCCCGTAAATCCGACGCGGTTCCGTCCACCAAGGGAGTTCTTGGCGGAAGCCTGTAAGGAACGGCTGGCGACAACGTCATGCAAAACTATACCGCCTATTACCATACACAGCGCCCGCTAGACGGTGCCGGTATCGTGGTTGTGAAGGACGGGTTTTGCTGGTTTGCGTTGCTTTTGCCTTTTCTTTGGGCAGTTTGGCACAGACTCTGGCTGGCCTTTATCGGGTTTCTGCTTGTCAGCATGGCCGTGAAAACGGTGCTGGACGTTACGGGGGCCACGGGGCCTTTCCTCTGGTTTCCCGAGGCGGCCCTTGGCTTGATCTTCGCGCTGGCGGCGCAGGAATTGCGGCATATGAAGCTGATGCGAGACGGGTACCGGGAACTTGGCCCCATTTGTGCAAATGGACGGGACGAGGCAGAAAGCCGGGTTCTGGCTTTGCTGTCTCGCAAGATGTCTGAAAACAGGAATGACCCCCTCGCTTACGAGGGTTAGAAATGGATCATTGGTATGATTGCGATCATTGATTATGGATCAGGGAACCTGAGGTCTGCCGCGAAAGCCTTTGAACGGGCCGCCCGTGAAAGCGGTGTTGGCGCAGAGGTTGTGGTGACGAGCGATCCGGATGTGGCGGCAAAGGCCGACCGGATTGTCTTGCCGGGCGTGGGCGCGTTTCGGGACTGCCGGGAAAACCTTTTTTCCCTGTCGGGAATGGCCGAGGCGCTGGAAGAGGCCGTAATCAGGCGCGCCGTCCCGTTCTTCGGGATTTGCGTCGGCATGCAGCTGATGGCAAGCCGCAGCCTTGAATATGGCGAGACGGAAGGCTTTGGCTGGATCAAGGGGCAGGTTGAAAAACTGGTGCCGAACGATCCAACCCTGAAAATACCGCATATGGGATGGAATGACCTGACCCTGACCGGGGACCATGTTCTTCTGGACGGTCTGTCCACCGGGGATCATATGTATTTTGTGCACAGCTACCACATGATCCCGGACGTGTCCGGGCAGGTTCTGGCAACGGTCGATTATGGGGGAGCGGTCACGGCCATGGTTGGCCGGGACAACATGATCGGAACCCAGTTCCACCCGGAGAAAAGTCAGGCAGCCGGTCTTCGGCTGATCGCGAATTTTCTGAACTGGAAGCCGTGAACAGGGGGAAAGAGATGGGGATGAACAGCGGGAGTGTGATCCAGCAGCCGGTCATCGAGCTTATGCAGGAACTGTCTGCGTCGGACATGGATGATTTGTGTCAGGCCACCGAAGAGGCCATTCTGGACGGGAACGGGTTCGGGTGGCTGACACCGCCGGATCGTTCCTTGCAGGAAAAATTCTGGCGCGGTGTTTTGCTTGTTCCTGTGCGGGAACTTTATTGTGCCCGCTTTGAAGGGCGTATTTGCGGAACCGGGCAGATGGTCAAACCCTTTGCCAACAACGAGGCCGGGGCCCATATCGCCCAGATTACCACCTTTTTCGTGGCCCCCTATGCGCGCGGCCACGGATTGGCCATTGGCCTGCTTGAGGTGATCGAGCAATCTGCCCGCAGGCAGGGATTTACCATTCTGGAAGTGGACGTTCGCGAAACCCAGAAGGCGGCTATTTCCCTAATTGAAAACTGCGGCTATGAAAAGTGGGCGGAAAAAGATGATTATGCCTGGAACGGGGAAAAGTTCGTTCGGGGCTATTACTACAAAAAGAAACTGGAGGCTGTAGAGCAGTCATGAACCTGTATCCGGCAATTGATTTGAAAGATGGAAACTGCGTCCGGTTGCTGCGCGGTGAAATGGACGCGGCAACCGTGTTCAATACGGACCCCGGCGCACAGGCGCGGGCCTTCAAGGATGCCGGGTTCAAGCGGATTCATCTGGTTGACCTTAACGGGGCGTTCGAAGGAAAGCCGGTCAATGCCGGCGCCGTGGAACGTATTCTGGACGCCACCGATGTCCCGGCCCAACTGGGCGGTGGCATTCGCGACCTTGCAACCATCGAAATGTGGCTGGACAAGGGGATTTCCCGGGTCATTCTGGGAACCATCGCCCTTCGGGACCCTGAGATTGTCAAGCAGGCCTGCAAGGCCTTTCCGGGGCATGTGGCCGTCGGGATTGATGCCCGGGATGGCATGGTTGCCGTGGAAGGCTGGGCGGAAACCAGTGAAACCTCGGCGCTTGATCTGGCCCGCAAATTCGAGGATGCCGGTGTTGAGGCGATCATCTATACGGATATCGACCGGGACGGCGCCTTGCAGGGTGTGAATGTGGAGGCGACCGCCGAACTGGCGTCCAACATTTCCATTCCGGTCATTGCGTCCGGGGGTGTTGCTTCCATCAAGGATATCGAAAATCTTCTGGCCGTACAGGACAGCGGGATCGAGGGCGTGATTATTGGCCGGGCCCTGTATGACGGGCGGATCGATCCGGCGGCGGCCCTGAAACTGGTGGAGCAGGCCAATGCTTAAGGCGCGTGTTATCCCGTGTCTGGACGTCAAGGACGGACGCGTGGTCAAGGGTGTGAACTTCGTTGGCCTGAAAGATGCGGGCGATCCGGTGGAACAGGCCCGCATTTATGACGAGCAGGGCGCGGATGAACTGTGCTTTCTGGATATTACCGCCAGTTCCGACAACCGGGATACCATCTATGATGTGGTGCGCCGCACTGCAGAACAGTGCTTTATGCCCCTGACCGTTGGCGGCGGCGTCCGTCAGGTCGAGGATGTGCGGAAACTTCTGCTGGCGGGGGCGGACAAGGTGTCCATCAATACCGCCGCTGTTCACCGGCCCGAATTTGTCCGCGAGGCGGCGCAGAAATTCGGTAACCAGTGCATTGTTGTGGCGGTGGATGCCAAACAGACCGGTCCCGGTAAGTACGAGATTTTCACCCATGGCGGCCGCAATGCAACCGGTATCGATGCGGTCGAGTGGGCCCAGCGTATGGCGGAATACGGGGCCGGTGAAATCCTGCTGACCTCGATGGATCGGGATGGCACCCGCGAAGGGTTCAACATTCCGCTGACCCGCGCCATTGCCGATGCGGTTCCGGTGCCGGTCATTGCGTCCGGCGGTGTTGGCAATCTGGATCACCTTGCAGAAGGGGTTCTGGAAGGTCATGCGGCGGCGGTTCTGGCCGCGTCCATTTTCCATTTCGGGGAATACAGCATTCGCGAGGCCAAGGAAGCCATGCGCGATGCCGGTATTCCGGTCCGTCTGTAGGAGGCCTGAATGAGCAACTCACCGGAAGTTCTTGAGGCCCTGTTCCAGACCATCAGGGACCGCAAGGGGGCCAATCCCGAAACGTCCTATACAGCCAGCCTGTATGCCAAGGGCACAAAGAAAATTGCCCAGAAAGTGGGTGAGGAAGGGGTCGAACTGGCGCTTGCGGCGGTTCAGGGGGACCGCGATGAGATTGTCTCGGAAAGTGCGGACCTGTTTTACCACATGTTCGTTCTGTGGGCCGATGCCGGGGTTGAGCCTAGCGAGATTTACGCCAAACTGGCAGAGCGGGAAGGTCTTTCCGGCCTCACAGAAAAAGCCTCAAGAAATAAAGGGTAAGGAATAATCATGGCCTATGACAGCGAGAACATTTTTGCGAAAATCCTGCGCGGGGAAATCCCCAACCAGACCGTCTACGAGGATGACGGCATTCTTGCTTTTCACGATATAGCGCCGAAGACACCGGTTCATGTGCTGGTTATCCCCAAGGGCGCATATGTGGATATGGACGATTTCACCGCCAATGCCCCGGCAGAGGTGATCAGCGACTTTTTCCGCAAATCTGGCCAGATTGCCCGCGACCTTGGCGTGGTGGAAGGCGGCTATCGGATCGTGACCAACAACGGCGAAAATGCGGGCCAGATCGTTCCTCATTTCCATATCCATATCATGGGTGGCCAGAGGATCGAGGAAGGCAGCATGGCGAAGGGCATGCCCGAGGCCTGAGCCTTGCCTGACCCAGACCCAGACCCAGACTCAGTCTCCGGTCGCCTGTTGTCCTGTCAGCGATCTGGCAGCGTGCGGGCGTCCTTGATGATATGAACGGTCAGGGGGTCCTTGCGTCCCCTGATCTCCACCTTGCGCTGTTCCGATGGGCCTGTGAAGCCTGCCCTCCGGGCCACCTGATCCGAGAAAACAAGCTCGCGGTCAAAATCCTTGCTGAGGGCTTCAAGGCGACTGGCAGTGTTGACCGCATCGCCGATGGCCGTAATGGATGTGGCCTTGCCATACCCCATTTCCCCGACAATGACGGACCCCACATGAATGCCGATCCCGATCCGTAACGGGAACGCCAGATGCGATTTCAGGCTGCGGTTCATGATATCCAGTTCATCGGCCATGGAACGGGCCGCATTCAGGGCCTTGCGGCAGGCACTTTCCGGGGTGTCTTCCAGACCGAACAGGGCCATCACCCCGTCGCCGATAAACTTGTCCAGATGACCGCCGTTCTTTTCGATGGCGTCCCCCATATGCCGGAAATACTGGTTGATGACGAAAACCACGTCATAGGGAAGTTTGTCTTCTGAAAATTGGGTGAAGGCTCTGAGGTCGGCAAACAGGATGGCGATGATTCGCTCCTGCCCCTGCAGATAACCGGGCCGGGGGAAGCCCTGCCGGGGGGTGGCCTTGGCGGGCAGCAGGGGCGCCACGGCAAGGTTTGCAACCGGTTGCAACTGACAGGCCAGCCGGGTGCCTTCTGCGGCGCCAACCCGTTTCAGGACGGCCAGTTCCTGATCCGACGGGGGCGGCAGGCTGTCTGCGCCTTCGGAAATATGGACCCGGCAGGTGGAACAGCGGCCCCGCCCCCCGCATACGGATGCATGCGGGATGCCGCCCAACCGGCTTATCTCCAGCAGGGTGGAGCCGACCGGGCCGGAAATGCGCTGGCCATTGGGGTAATGAATGGAAACCATCCGCTGCCGGCGGAAATGGATGATCCAGAAAACCCGGCTTGCCAGCAACCCGAGCAGGATCAGGATCAGAATTGTCATCCCCCCATCCCGGAGGGCGAAGACCCATTGCACGGTTTCTGCGTTGGCCCCGGTGGAGGCCAGAAAGGCGGTTCGCCAGTCCGCGTTGGTGGACAGGGCCTCAACCTCTCTTGCGGCTTGCAGGAAGCCGGTCAGGGCCAGAAGCGGCAAGATAAGGGACAGGCTGTAGAGAGAGGGATAAGCCCGTTCATACCACGGTTTCAGGCGCAGCCAGAAATGCAGGCCAAGGCATCCGTGAAACCACGCCACCACCAGCCCCAGTGACTGGATCAGGGAATAGAGGGGCGCCCCCACCCATATATTGTATAGCACATAGGTATAGCTGTCCGTGACCCCGAAGGCCTCGTGCACGAAACGGGTGCCGATTACATGCAGGATGATCAGCGGCGGAATGGCAAGACCAAGCCCGATCTGGAGGATTTCCTTGGCCGGTGTCCGCCGGAAGGATCGTTTCGACAGCAGCTTGTAAAGGGCGAGACAGAGATGGGTCGTCGCCGCCGCGAATAACATGACCGTTCCGGGTACACTGCGCCAGAGGGCGACAAAGGCGGTCCGCCCGGCTTCCATGGCCTCCAGCGACAGAAGGCCCAGAGAATGGTTGAGCAGATGCAGGGTGAGGAACAGCATCAGCACAAGGCCGCTGAACAGGCGAAGGGATTCCGGCCGGAGAAACTGTTTCATCCGGCGGGTCGGACTCTGGTCTTCCGCCTGTTCACTTGTCGTCATCCCCGATCCTTTCCGGTTCCTGCAAAGAGTCGAGTGAGAGAGCCGCGCAGCCCCCTGTCCCTTCCGGGGAGGGGTTAGCCGAGCCGACTTTCCAGCAGTTTTTTCAGGTTCTGTTCCGGGCGGGCCCCCACATGGCTGATGATTTCACCTGCCGCAAGCGAGGCAATCCGCCCGCTGTCGGCCAGACTGAACCCGTTGGTGAAGCCATAGAGGAACCCGGACGCATACAAATCCCCGGCGCCGGTTGTGTCGACAACATCGACGGACAGATCAGCCGGGACTTCCACCAGAATGTCGCCGTTCAGGATCAGTGAGCCTTTCTCGCTTCGGGTCACGCAGGCAATTTCCACCTTGTCCCGAATGGACTGGACGGCATCCTCGAAGCTGTCGGTCTGATACAGGGATTTCAGTTCATCCTCGTTGGCGAACAGGATATCCACGCCGCCATGGATGAAATCGATGAATTCCTCGCGGTAGCGGTCCACGCAGAAACTGTCAGACAGGGTGAGGGAGACCCGCTTGTCGGCCTCATGGGCGATCCGGGCGGCCTTTCGAAAGGCTGCCTTGCCGCCTTCCGGGTCCCACAGATATCCTTCCATATAGGTCACTTCCGACGCGGCGATCATTTCGGGGTCGATATCATCCGGTCCCAGTTCCACGCAGGCCCCAAGATAGGTGTTCATGGTCCGGTGGGCATCCGGTGTGACCAGAATGAAGCTTCTGGCGGTCGCGGCCCCGTTTTCACTCATGGCCGTATCGAAGGTGACACCCGTTGCCCGGATATCGTGGGCGAAAATGGCGCCAAGCTGATCATTGCGAACCTTGCCGATATAGTTGCTGGCCCCGCCGAGGGATGCCACACCGGCAGCCGTATTGCCTGCTGATCCGCCAGAGATTTCAACGGCGGTTCCCATCTTGGCGTAAAGGTCCTCTGCCCGGGCCTCGTCAATCAGGTTCATGGAGTTCTTGACCAGACCCTCCGTTTCAAGAAAGCTGTCTTCCACTTTCGTGATCACATCAACAATTGCATTGCCGATGCAGGTCGTGTCAAATCGTAGTCCGCTCATTGGGTATCCTGTCAGTGATGATAGGGGACGGAGTATACTGTTTCCACAAGGGAGGGCAAGCAAGGGCTGACGATAACAGCTCTTTTGCCAGACATAAAAAAATGAATGAACTGATCAAGTTAACGGCGGTCGAGGCCGTGGAAAAGCTGAAGGCGGGCGAGGTTTCCCCTCTGGAGTTGATTGACGCATCCGAGGCCCGCATTCTGGAAACCGATGATGCGGTAAACGCCCTGCCCATTCGTTGTTTCGACCGGGCGCGGGAGCATGCCGGACGCCTGATGAAAGAAACCGCGCCCGAGGGCGGCGCTCCTTATCTTTACGGCCTGCCCATCGCCATCAAGGACCTGACGCCTGTAAAGGGGGTGCGCTTTACCCTTGGTTCGCCGATTTTTGCAGATCAGGTCGCCGCGCGATCCGATATCATGGTGGAACGGCTGGAGGCCCGCGGCGGCATCGTCGTTGCCAAGGCCAACACGCCCGAATTTGGCGCCGGCGCCCAGACCTTTAACGAGGTGCTGGGCACGACGACAAACCCGTGGGATACACGGATGACACCGGGCGGATCGTCCGGCGGGTCCGCTGCGGCCCTTGCCGCCGGTCAGGTCTGGCTGGCACAGGGCAGTGACCTTGGGGGTAGCCTGCGCATTCCGGCCAGTTTTACCGGTACGGTTGGTCTGCGACCCTCTCCGGGGCGGGTGGCCAGTGGCCCCGGTTTGCTGCCGTTTGGTCTGAATTCCGTGGAAGGCCCCATGGGGCGGACCGTTGCCGATGTGGCCCTGATGCTGGACATGATGGCGGGGGAACATGTGGCCGACCCCATCAGCCTGCCCGCCCCGGCGGTTCCGTATTCGGATTGCCTGACGCAGACCCCCAATTTTGGCAAGGTGGCCTACAGCCCGAACCTTGGTCAGTGCCCGATTGATGGCGAGGTTGCCGCGATCTGTGCGGAGGCGGCCAAATCCTTCGCTGCCTTTACCGGCGGCGTCGAGGAAGACTGCTTTGACCTGACCGGAGGGGATTTCATTTTCCAGACCCTGCGCGCCGCCCAGTTTGCTGCGGCCCATGCGGAAAAGTTGAAAACACATCGGAACCAACTGAAGCCGGATGTGATCTGGAATATCGAGGCGGGCCTCAAGCTGACCGCCGAGGATATCGGCCGGGCCCAGCGGGAGCAAGGGGCGCTTTACGGTCGGGTTGCGGACTTCTTTGGCAGCTATGACCTGTTGATTGCCCCAACCGTCATGGTGCCGCCTTTCGATCACACCATTCGCTCCCTGACCGAGGTGGAAGGGGTCAAGTTTGACAACTATGTGGCGTGGCTCGCCATGACCTATCTGCTGACCATTACCGGCTGTCCGGTGATCTCGGTGCCGTGCGGCTTTACCCGGTCGGGCCTGCCGGTCGGATTGCAGATCATGGCACCGCCTCACCGCGAGGATCGGGTCCTTCAGGCGGCCCATGCTTTTGAGCAGGCCCATGATTTCGCAGCCCGCGTTCCCGTGGACCCAATTTCCGGAAAATGACAGGAAAAACATTGCGTAAGGGCTTTTCAGCGCCTACATGGAACACAGTTTTTTTGAACAAGGGGGCAAATCGTGATTTCAGCCATTAACAAGGCCATCGCCCAGATGAGTGATCCGGCGTTCCGGTCGGTTCTGATCCGGTCCATACTGTATTCCGTCGCAGCACTGTTCGTGACCTTAATCGTGATCCTGCAACTGGCATCGCTGATCCCGCCGACCGACTGGGAATGGGTCAATACCATTATCGACTGGCTGGCCGGGTTTGGCGCGTTCCTGATTGCCCTGTTCCTGTTTCCGGTGACCATGAGTGCGGTGATCGGTATCTTTCTGGATGATATCGCCGATGCGGTCGAGGCCAAGCATTACCCGACCGATCCCGCGCCCCGGCAAATCCCCCTGTGGAGCAGCATCTGGGATTCCGTCAAGTTTTTCGGGGTGATCATTGCCTGCAATATCGTCGCCCTGCCGCTTTATCTGATCCCGGTGGTGAACCTGTTTGTCTATTACACCCTGAACGGATATCTGCTCAGCCGTGAATTCTTCCAGCAGGTTGCTGTTCGCCATCACGATATGAAGGTGGTCAATGGCTTGCGGAAGTTCGAGTATATGGAAATTTTCCTGACAGGGGTGGCGATTGCCTTCTTCATGACAATCCCGATCCTGAACCTGATCATTCCCATCGTGGCCACCGCGACCATGGTCCATTTGTACAAGGACCGGGCCAGAAAGGTGGTCTCCACCTCAAAGGATGTCTCCCTGTGAGGGGCGGCTTCCTGCGCACCGGGGGGCTGGTCATGGGCTGCGTGCTGTTTCTGGCGGCGTGCGGCACAACCGAGAGCCGGGATACCAACCTGTCGGCGCGGCCAGACCCGATTGCAAAAACCGGCGGTGCCGATGCGGCTGCAGGCAGCGCCAAGGCGGACCGGAAAGGCAGGGACAGCGTTTCTGCCCTGCCGAAGGAAGGCCGAGGGGTAACGAAACGGCTTGGGAGCATGCGACTGCCCAAGATTAAGTCCCTGATGGGGAAAAGCGGGGCGGATATTGTGACGCTGCTCGGGGAACCGCGCCTCAAGCGGCAGGATGCCCCGGCTGAAATCTGGCAATATCTGACCTCAGAATGCGCCCTGCACCTGATTTTCTATCCCAAGGGCGGAAGTAAGGCCGGGGGTAAGGCAGGGTCGCTTGTGGTTCAGCATATCTCTGTGAATGATCGGGAAACGGTGAAACAGATCAACGCGGACCAGTGTTTCGGCAGCCAGCTTGAACAGGCTGAAAAACCCGAGAAGGACGCCCTGTCCTAGGCCGCGACGGTCTTCCCCTTGAAGCCGCACAGGTCAGACACAATACATTTGTCGCATTCCGGTTTCCGCGCCTTGCACACATACCGGCCGTGCAGGATCATCCAGTGGTGGGAATGGCGCAGATATTCCTTGGGAATACGCTTGGCCAGCTTCTTTTCCACTTCCAGCGGGGTTTTCCCCTTGGCCATGCCGGTTCTGTTGCCCACCCGGAACAGGTGGGTGTCGACTGCAATGGTTGGCTGTCCAAAGGCGATATTCAGGACCACATTCGCCGTTTTCCGTCCCACTCCGGCCAGTTTTTCCAGTTCCTCGCGGGTTTGGGGAACCTCACTGCCATGGTCGCGGATCAGGGCTTCACACAGCTTGATCACGTTCTTCGCCTTGGTCTTATACAGACCAATGGTCTTGATATAATCGCGGACCGTATCCTCGCCGAGGGCGAGCATGGCCTCGGGCGTATCAGCGATGGCAAAAAGCGGGCCGGTTGCCTTGTTGACCCCGACATCGGTTGCCTGTGCGGACAGGACCACGGCCACCAGAAGGGTGAACGGATTGACGTAATCCAGCTCCCCTTCCGGTTCGGGATTGGCTTCGCTCATACGGCGAAAAAATTCTGTGATTTCTGCTTTTTTCATAACTATATTTTGTTACATAGCCTCTGGTGCAAGGCAATGAAGATTTTCAGGGGCCGGGCGGAGAAACGGTTTTGGAACGGATCGAGCGACAGGACGAGACGGAAGAGAAGGCCCTCTATTCCCTGTTCCTGTATCCGCATCGCAGCCTGTCGCCTCAGGAGTTCCATATGCTGATGGCGGTGATCCTTCTGGGCAGTTTCATCGCCGGGATGGTTTTCCTGTTTATGGGGGCGTGGCCTGTCTTCGGCTTTTTTGGTCTGGATGTACTGGCGATATACGGGGCCTTTCATTTCAATTTCAGGGCGGCCCGCCGCGAGGATATTCTGGAAATCCGTCAGGATGCGCTTGTGGTGCGCCATCTGGCACCGGATGGGTCCGAACAGTGCCGCCGCTTTCAGGCCTACTGGTCGCGGGTCCTTCTGGAAGGGCGGTCCCTGTTTGTGGTTTGCCGGGGCGAGAGGGAAGAGATTGGTGCTTTTCTGGCGGAGGCCGAAAAAACAGAGGTGAAGGAGGCCCTCACCTCTGCCTTGCAGGATTACCGGTCCGGCAGGCTTCAGTCGCCAAGCCCCAGCACGTCCATCATGTCATAGGTGCCAGCAGGCTTGTCCTTGGCCCAAAGAGCGGCCCGGACGGCACCGCGGGCGAAGATGGCCCGGTCGCCAGCCTTGTGGCTGATCTCGATAATCTCGTTGTCGGCAGCGAACATGACTGTATGGTCGCCGACCACATTGCCGCCCCGAAGAACCGCATACCCGATATCCCCGCGCTTGCGTTCGCCGGTAATGCCGTCGCGTCCCCGGTCGGCAACCGCGTCATGATCAACATTGCGGCCTTCTGCGGCGGCCTTGCCAAGAAGAAGCGCGGTGCCGGACGGCGCATCCACCTTGTGACGGTGGTGCATTTCCAGAACCTCGATATCGAAATCCTCGTCCAGAATGGCCGCGACCTTTCGGGTCAGTTGGGCCAGAAGATTGACCCCAAGGCTCATGTTGGCACCCTGCACAATCACGCCGGAAGACCCCGCCGCATTGATTTCGGCCTGTTCCTCATTGGTCATGCCGGTGGTGCCGATCACAAGGATCTTGCCTTTTTCAGCGGCCAGTTTGGCGTGCTGAACCGTGGCCTTGGGTGAGGTGAAGTCAATCACCGCATCCACCGTATCAAACAGGGCGGCGGTATCGTCCGTGACAACGGCATCCAGTTTGACCTGACCGGCCAGCGGTCCCAGGTCTTCGCCAAGGAAGCTGGAGCCGGGGGCTTCGGTTCCGCCCGCTACCGTGCAACCGGCTGTTTCAGATACCTGTTTGATCAGCATCCGGCCCATTCGGCCCGCACATCCGATAATACCGATTTTCATGTCACTCATTCTATCCGCCCTTGAAACAAAAATTATGCTTCGGATGTAGCATAGAAGCCCCCCGCTGGCGAGGGGGGCTTTCAGCAGGAGCCTAGTCCTTCAGGTCGGCCAGAAATTCCTTCACCCGCGAGAAAAAACCTTCCGACTCAGGATTGTGCTTTCCCTTGCCTTCCTGTTCGAACTCGCGCAGCAGTTCTTTCTGTCGCTTGGTCAGGTTGACCGGCGTTTCCACAATGGTGTGAATATACATATCGCCATGTTCGGACGATTGCATGATGGGCATGCCCTTGCCGCGCAGACGGAATTTCTGCCCGGACTGGGTTCCCGGCGTGATGGAGACCTTGGCCCGGGCCCCGTCAAGGGTTGGAACCTCAAGATCGCCGCCAAGGGTGGCGGTGGTCATGGGAATGGGAACCCGGCAATGCAGGTTCTGGCCGTCCCGCTGGAAGATGCGGTGGCTGGCAATGGTCAGGAAAATATAGAGGTCGCCCGGCTCACCGCCCTGCATCCCCATTTCCCCTTCGCCGGACAGGCGAATGCGCGTGCCTTCATCCACACCGGCTGGAATGTTGACGGACAGTTTCTTTTCCCGCTCGATCCGGCCATCACCGCGGCAGCTCGGGCAGGGTTTTTCAATCACCCGCCCTTGTCCGTGACAGGACGGGCAGGTCCGTTCAATGGTGAAAAAGCCCTGCTGCGCCCGCACCTGACCATGACCGGCACAGGTTGAGCAGGTCACGGGGGAGGAGCCTTCGGCCGCCCCGGTGCCATCACAACTGTCGCAGCTTTCGGCAGACGGGATGCTGATCTCGGTCTGTTTGCCGTGATAGGCTTCCTCAAGGGAGATTTCCATGTTGTAGCGGAGGTCGGACCCCCGGCTGCGGCCATCGCGGCCCCGGCCCCGGCGGCCGCCCATGAAATCGCCGAACAGGTCCTCGAAAATATCGGAAAATCCGCCGGCACCCATGCCGCCGAACCCGCCGCCGCCCATACCGCCCTGTTCAAAGGCAGCGTGACCATACTGGTCATAGGCAGCGCGTTTCTGCTCGTCTTTCAGGATTTCATAGGCTTCGTTGACTTCTTTGAAGGCGGCCTCGGCCTGTTCATCTCCGGGGTTGCGATCGGGATGATATTTCATCGCCATCTTGCGGTAGGCTTTTTTCAGCGCCGCGGCGTCATCCGATTTGCTGGCGCCCAGAACTTCGTAGTAATCGCGTTTTGCCATAAGGTCCTTCCCAACCAAATGCCGCCCCGGATCGAAGTCTCAAGCCGGGGCGGTCTGTTCAAGAACAAGGGTGCAGTTTAGTGTTCCGCACTGACCTTACTTGTCTTTTTTCTCTTCATTGACTTCCTCGAAGTCGGCGTCGACAACATCTTCATCGTTTGAGGAAGATGTGCTGCCTTCCGCGTCGGAGCCAGCTTCGGCGGCGCCTTCGGTCTGGCTCTGGGCGTAAACAGCTTCACCCAGTTTCATGGATGCCTGTTGCAGGGCTTCCATCTTGGCCTTGATGCCTTCCACATCGTCGGAATCCTTGGCTTCGGTCAGTTCGGTCAGGGCGGTTTCAACCGGACCCTTCACGTCGTCACCAACCTTGTCACCCATTTCATCCAGCGTTTTGCGGGTGGCGTGGATGAGGCTTTCCGCCTGGTTCAGGACTTCAACCTTTTCCTTGCGGGCCTTGTCTTCCGCCGCATGCTCTTCGGCATCCTTGACCATCTGTTCGATGTCCGCATCGCTAAGACCGCTGGACGCCTGGATCTGGATCTTCTGTTCCTTGCCGGTGCCCTTGTCTTTCGCGGATACGTTGACGATACCGTTGGCATCGATGTCGAAGGTGACCTCGATTTGCGGAATGCCGCGCGGTGCGGACGGAATGTCTGTCAGGTCGAAATTGCCCAGCAGTTTGTTGTCCGCTGCCATTTCCCGTTCACCCTGGAAGACCCGGATGGTCACCGCAGACTGGTTGTCTTCAGCGGTTGAGAAGACCTGGCTCTTCTTGGTCGGGATGGTGGTGTTGCGGTCGATCAGGCGTGTAAACACACCGCCCAGGGTTTCAATACCAAGGGACAGCGGGGTTACGTCCAGCAGCAGAACGTCTTTAACATCCCCCTGCAGAACGCCGGCCTGAATGGCGGCACCCATGGCGACAACCTCGTCCGGGTTCACACCCTTGTGCGGCTCACAACCGAAGAAGGTTTTCACGGTTTCCTGAACCTTCGGCATACGGCTCATACCACCAACAAGGATAACCTCGTCGATTTCGCCTTTCTGCAGACCGGCATCTTTCAGGGCCTTTTCGCAAGGCAGCAGTGTCCGCTTGACCAGATCGTCAACCAGATTTTCGAACTGGGCGCGGGTCAGCTTCAGCTGCATGTGCTTCGGACCGGACGCATCAGCGGTGATGAACGGCAGGTTGATTTCGGTCGCCTGTGAAGAGGACAGCTCGATCTTTGCTTTTTCCGCCGCTTCCTTCAGGCGCTGCAATGCCATCTTGTCGTTGCGGAGGTTGATGCCGTTTTCTTTTTCAAACTCGTTGGCAAGATAATCGACCAGTTTCAGGTCGAAGTCTTCACCGCCCAGGAACGTGTCACCGTTGGTGGAGCGGACTTCGAAAACGCCATCGCCGATTTCAAGGATGGATACGTCGAATGTACCACCGCCAAGGTCAAAAACCGCAATGGTCTGATCTTTCTTGTCCATGCCATAGGCAAGGGCAGCGGCTGTCGGCTCGTTGATGATGCGCAGGACTTCAAGGCCCGCGATCTTGCCGGCGTCCTTGGTGGCCTGACGCTGGGCGTCGTTGAAGTATGCCGGAACGGTGATGACGGCCTGTGAAACGGTTTCACCCAGATAGCTTTCAGCGGTTTCCTTCATCTTTTGCAGGATGAAAGCGGAAACCTGGCTTGGGGAATACTGTTTGCCGTGGGCTTCAACCCATGCGTCGCCATTGCCTGCCTTAACGATGTTGTAAGGCACCATTTCCTTGTCTTTTTGGGTCGTCTTGTCGTCATAGCGACGGCCGATCAGACGCTTGATGGCGAACAGGGTGTTTTCCGGGTTGGTAACGGCCTGACGCTTTGCGGCCTGACCAACCAGTTTTTCGTCGTCGTCGGTAAAGGCAACCATGGAGGGGGTCGTGCGCGCGCCCTCGGCGTTTTCGATTACCTTTGAATTCTTGCCTTCCATAATGGCAATGCAGGAATTGGTGGTACCAAGGTCAATACCAATAACTTTAGACATGTTATCCTCTTCTATATAGGCAGATCACCGCAGCCATCAGATGCACCACAATGATCCCCGGGATTGCAAATATTAACTCGTGCTAGCGAATATATAGGTTCCTTCCGAAATCTGTGCAAGGGCTGGAATCGGACGAATTGGACGGAGTGGGGAATTTTTTTATACAAGGGAAAGATGGTATGGTCCGGGCAGAATTTCCTGTCCCGCCGGTAAAAGGCTTTACCTTGTGACAGCGGTTTGATACTGCAGATTGATCCCATTGCGTGATACGAGGTGGCCGTGGCCCAACTTTCAGCAGATACTGGCGCCAAAAAAGCGGCGGCCCCCGATGGCAAGGCACAGCTTCATGGTCTGCTTGCGGGTCTTGGCGCCTTCACCTGCTGGGGCGTTTTCCCGCTTTATTTCCGCGAGCTTGGTGCCTTTTCCGCGCTGGAGATCATCGCGCACCGGATTGTCTGGTCCTTGCTGCTGGTTCTGCTCATCATTCTGGTGACCGGGCGGTTTGCCAAGGTGCGGGCGGCCTTTTCCAACCGGTCGGTTCTGGCCATTTTCAGCGCCAGTACGGTTCTGATCGCCATCAACTGGCTGACCTTCGTCTGGGCGATTACCAATGGCTATGTTCTGGAAACCAGTCTGGGATACTATATCAACCCGCTGGTCAACGTCCTGCTGGGGGTCCTGTTTCTGGGCGAGCGCCTGAACCGATGGCAGGGGCTTGCTGTTGCGCTGGCGTTGGTGGCCGTGCTGCAGATGACGATACAGGCCGGAAGTTTCCCGTGGATTTCCCTGATGCTGGGTTTTTCCTTCGGGTTTTATGGCCTGCTTCGGAAAAAGGCCCCTGCGGAATCCGTGGTTGGGCTGACCGTGGAAACCGCCCTTCTGGCGCCCATATCCGCCCTGTATCTGGTGTATCTGTTCGCAGCAGGGGACCTGCAGAACGGAACCATCGCGGCGGGCGGCTTTTATGAGGCCGGGGATCTTCTGTTGTTGATGGGGACAGGGCTGATCACGGCAATTCCGCTGATCCTGTTTGCGGTGGGGGCGCAGCGTCTTCGCCTGTCAACGGTGGGCTTGCTGCAATATATCGCGCCCACCATGCAATTCTTTCTGGCGATTTACGTGTTCGATCAGCCGTTCGATCCGGCCACATTGATTGCTTTCGGATTAATCTGGACCGGCCTTGTGATATATTCATGGGACGGGCTTCGCAGGCGATAGGCATTCCGGGCCCGCAATTGGCAGGGCAGGCCCATGACAGTGATCTCGGCAAGTTACAAGACAGATATTCCGGCCTTTTACGGGAACTGGTTTTCCCGGCGGATGGCTGCGGGATGGGTTGCCGTGCGGAACCCGTTCAATGGTCACCTGTCCAAGATTTCCCTGCGCCCGGACGCGGTGTCCGGCTTTGTTTTCTGGACCCGCAATGCGGGGCCGTTCCTGCCTGTCCTGAACGCGCTGGTGGCGGGTCGGTTCCCCTTTTATTTCCAGTTCACCATTACCGGTTATCCCCGCCTTCTAGAGCCGTCGGTCCTGTCGCGGGATCAGGCGATTGATCAGGTTTTGCGGCTGGCGGAACGCTATGGCCCTGCGGCCGTTGTCTGGCGGTATGACCCCATTCTTCTGTCAGACCTGACGCCCGAAGCGTTCCATCAGCAGACCTTTGCAGACATATCAGCGGCCCTTGCCGGGGCGGTGGATGAGGTGGTGGTGTCCTTTACCCGGTTTTACCGCAAGACATCGCTTAATCTGCGCCGGGTGGAAGCGGGTGCGGGACTTGCCTTTCGGGACCCGGATGCCACCGAAAAACAAGCCCTTCTGGATCGGCTGTCGTCTGTCGCTGCGGCCCATGGGCAGACCCTGACCCTTTGCACGCAACCGGAGCTGGCCGGGCCGGCGGCGGCTTGTATCAGTGCGGACCGGTTGGCGGCCATGGGCGGGACGGGATTTTCGCGAAAGATACAGGGCAATCGGGATGGCTGCCTGTGTGTCCAGTCGCGGGACATCGGTGCCTATGACAGTTGTGCGCAAGGCTGCGTCTATTGTTATGCGGTGCGCCGGGCGGAAAAGGGGCAGGCCTTTGTCCGGCATCATGATCCTGCTGCGGCGGAACTTTTGTGATCACAGGAAGGCGGGAGGCAGGCAAAAAAAATGCCGCCCGGTCAGGCGGCATTTTCATGAATTGGATCGTAAACAGGTCAGGCTGTCTCGTCGACATGAACGGCTTTTTTCTTCTGCCCGCCCTTGGCGACGCCAACCATGGCCGGACGCAACAGGCGATCCGCGATCACGTAACCGGACTGAACAACCTGAAGAACGGTGCCGGGTTCCACATCCGGGTTTTCAATTTCGAACATGGCCTGATGCAGGTGCGGGTCAAATTTCTTGCCCTCTGCGTCGATCCGCTCAACCTTGTGCTTTTTGAACACGTTCAGAAGGCCGGATTCGGTCATTTCAACGCCGGTTGTCAGGTTCTTGACCGCTTCATCCTCGCGGGCCTCAGCGGGAATGCTGTCCAGGGCCCGGCGCAGGTTGTCGGACACTTCCAGCATGTCGCGGGCAAATTTGGTCACCGCATAGTTATGGGCGTCTTCCTTGTCTTTTTCCGCACGGCGACGGGTGTTTTCCACCTCGGCCATGGCGCGCAGCAGCTTTTCCTTCAGGCTGGCAATTTCCTCGGCCTGCGCATTCTCAGCGGATTGCTCGGCTGCGTCACCCCCATTGGTCTTTTCCGCTTCGGACAGGGCTTCGGCAGCGCCGGCGTCAAGGTCTTCCTGGTTCAGCTCTTCCCTGTTGAGAGCGTCTTCATTTTCCAAGTTGCCATTGGTCTCGGCATTCTTTTGAGAGTTGGTCGTACTCATTGCGTTTTTTCCTAACTGCACAAAATCTAATCCAGCAACCTGCCGATCACCCGGGCGGTGTAATCCACCATCGGTATGATACGGGCATAGTTCAGGCGGGTCGGGCCGATCACCCCTACCGCGCCAACCACCTGGTTGCGACTGTTCTGATAGGGAGAGATAATCATTGACGTGCCGGAAAGCGAGAAAAGATTATTTTCCGCTCCAATAAATATTCGGACACCGTCACCGCTTTCCGCCAGTTCCAGTAACTTAAGCCTTTCCCTGCGGGCTTCAAGACTGTCGAACAGTTCCTTGATTTTTTCAAGATCCTCAAGGGCCTGAACGTCCTGTAGCAGGTTGGCATGTCCCCGGACAATCAGGGTTTCCTTGCCGCCCCAACTGGCCAGTCCCGATTCCACGACGCTGCTTGTCAACTCGTCAAGGGCGGCCTGATGACTTTCCAGTTCCTTCCGGATGTCCTCTCTGGCCTCGCTCAGGGTTTTTCCCATCAGCCGCTGGTTCATGTAGTTGGAGGCTTCCTGCAGGGCGGAAGGAGACAGGCGGGCGGGGAGTTCAATGGTTCGATTCTCAACCAGACCATCGGCGGTGACGATAATCACCAGCCCCCGTCCCACCCCAAGCTGGACAAATTCAATCTGGCGAATGGGGCTGTCGCTTTTCGGGGCCAGAACAAGGCTGGCGCAGTTTGACAGGCCGGACAGCATGGAGGAGGCCTCGGTCAGGGCTTCCTCGATATTCTTGCCGTTCATGGAGCATCGGGCCTTGATGTCGGCGCGTTCCGCTTCGGTCAGGTTGCCAACCTCAAGCAGGCCATCGACAAAAAACTGCATGCCTGCCTGTGTGGGCAGGCGGCCTGCGGACACATGCGGGGCATAGAGGAGGCCGGCATCCATCAGGTCCGCCATCACATTGCGGATGGACGCCGGTGACAGGTCAAGCGTCCCCAGCTTGGACAGGGTCCGTGAGCCCACCGGCTCCCCTGTGGCCATGTAGGTTTCCACGATAACGCGGAAAATCTCGCGGCTGCGTTCGTTAAGCTCCTGTATCATCTTCAATCTGTCTCTTGATCCGGGGCGGTCCCGGCTGAATTCTTCCAAAATGTAGTGATCGCGAAGCCTTGCGTCAATTGGGCGCACAAGGTACAAGGTCTCAAATATCTAACATTCAATTGAAGGAATTTTCATGCGCCCTTCAGGCAGAACCGCCAGTCAACTCCGCACCGTTGAAATGGAACCGGGATACGCTATCAATGCGGAAGGATCCTGCTTCGTCAAATTTGGAAATACCCATGTTCTGTGCACGGCCAGTGTGGAAGAACGTGTCCCGCCGTTTCTCAGGAATACGGGCAAGGGCTGGGTTACGGCTGAATATGGCATGCTGCCCCGCTCCACGAATTCCCGCATGGGCCGCGAGGCTGCCCGTGGCAAACAGCAGGGGCGGACCGTTGAAATCCAGCGTCTGATCGGTCGTTCCTTGCGGGCGGTTGTCGATATGGAAGGGTTCGGTGAACGCCAGATTACTGTGGACTGCGACGTCATTCAGGCCGATGGCGGCACCCGCACGGCGTCCATCACAGGGGCGTATGTGGCGCTCTATCAGGCGTTTCAGAAGCTGGTCGATGACGGCAAGATTCTTGAGGTTCCCATGAAGGGGCAGGTTGCGGCCGTGTCCTGCGGCATCTACGAGGGGCAGCCGGTTCTGGACCTTGACTACAAGGAAGACAGTAACGCCCAGGCAGACGCCAATTTTGTTCTGACCACGGACGGCCGGATCATTGAGATTCAGGGCACCGCCGAAGAAGACCCGTTCACCGAGGAGCAGTTCGCCGCCCTGTTCTCGCTTGCGAAAAGCGGGGTCAAGGAACTTGGCAAAAAGCAGAGAGAGGCTTTGGGGCTGTGAGTGAGCATCGCCAGTTCAGTGGGACCCAATTGATTGTCGCCAGTCACAATCAGGGCAAGGTGCGGGAAATCCGTGACCTTCTTGAAGGATATGGTGTCGAGCCGGTTTCCGCTGGCGAGTTGGGCCTGCCTGAACCGGTCGAGGATGGCGATACCTTTATTGCCAATGCGGAAATCAAGGCGCTGGCCGCGGCCAAGGCGTCCGGCATGATCGCGCTCAGTGACGATTCCGGGTTTGCCGTGGATGCCCTGAACGGGGATCCGGGTATCTATTCTGCCCGTTGGGCCGGGCCGGAAAAGGATTTCGGCCTTGCCATGCGGGCGGTCGAGGACAAGCTGGAAGCATGCGGCGCGGTGGATGAAGTACAGCGGACCGCGTCCTTTATCTGTGCCCTGACGCTGGCTTGGCCGGATGGTCATGTGGAAAGTTTCGAAGGGCGTGTTAAGGGGCATGTGGTCTGGCCGCCTCGCGGGGACAAGGGGTTCGGATATGATCCGGTCTTCCGGCCCATTGGTCAGGATGTGACCTTTGCGGAAATGGACCCCGCCGAAAAACATGCCATCAGCCACCGGGCAGATGCGTTTCGGCAGTTGATTGATGCCTGTTTCAAGCAATCATAACGTTCCCGATCGCGGGTTCGGGGTTTATTTCCATTGGCCGTTCTGCCGCAAGAAATGCCCTTACTGCGATTTTAACAGCCATGTGCGCGAGGCGGTGGACCAGAAGGTCTGGACCGACGCCCTGTTAAGGGAACTGGACTGGTTCGCCAGCCAGTGCCCGTCGCGCCCCGTTACCAGCATTTTCTTTGGCGGGGGCACCCCGTCCCTGATGGCCCCGGAAACCGTGGCGGCCCTGATCGACGGGGTTCGCCGTCATTTCCCGCTGTCCGATACACTGGAAATCTCGCTGGAAGCCAACCCCACCTCTGCCGAGGCGCAATCCTTTAAAGGATACCGGCAGGCCGGGGTTAACCGTCTTTCCATGGGGGTACAGTCCCTGCATGACGAGGCGCTGGCCTTTCTCGGGCGGGAGCATTCGGTTGCCGAGGCCTTGGCCACCATTGAACTGGCCCGCGATATTTTTCCCAATATCTCTTTTGATTTGATTTATGCCCTGCCGGGCCAGTCGGTGCAGGAATGGACGGCGGACCTTAAACAGGCCCTGTCCATGGCGGGGGATCATCTGTCGCTGTATCAACTGACGATCGAACCGAATACAGGCTTTGCCGGGGCAGTCCGGCGCGGGGAATTTTCCCTGCCGCCTGAAGAAAATGCCGATGCCCTGTATACGGTTACGCAGGAAATCTGCCTGCAGGCCGGGTTGCCCGCCTATGAAATATCTAATCACGCCCGCCCCGGATTTGAATGTCGGCACAACCTGACATACTGGCGGTACGGGGATTATCTGGGGATCGGCCCCGGGGCCCATGGACGCAGTGACCGGCAAGGTGTTCGAACCGCGTTCTCGCAGGTGAAAAAGCCGGAAAAATGGCTGGAGGCGGTGTCCCGGTCCGGTCACGGCACAGAGGTCGAGACCGGTATTCCAGACCCGGAAGACCGGGCCGAGGAAATGCTTCTGATGGGGCTGCGCCTTAGCGAAGGGGTCTGGTTCCGGAATTTTGAACAGGTGGTTGGCCAGCCCTTTTCCAGCATGATCCGCCCGGAGCGGGTCGAGCGTCTGGTGGCGGGCGGTTTCCTGACCCATGATGCGGGCAGGATTGTGGCAACGGATCGGGGACGGTCCGTCCTGAACGGCCTGCTGGGGGAACTGCTCGGCTGAGCAGCTCCCGCCAGCGAGTTAGTTCAGTAACGGCTCGAAACTTGTCGGGGCCGGTTCCAGCAGTTCCAGCCGGTTTGTGCCAACCCGCATGATGGCAAAGGAGCGTTCCGCCACGCCGGTCGCGGAAAAGCGGAACAATCCGTCATATCCAGAAAAACCAGCCGGATTTTCAATGGCCGCTGCCGAGAATTTTGTGGGCTTCAACGGGATGTTCTGAACGGGGGTGCTTGCTACCGGTGCATCTGTAAGGCCGGTGTCCGCCGGGACCGGGGCGCCCAAGGCGTCCGTTTTGGTCGCTGTGTCCGCAGTGTCGGGCTGTTCCGGGGACGGGGCGGCCTCGATCGCCGGCTCACGGGCCAGCAGGCCGGCAAGGGCGGTCGCATCATATCCAAGGCTGGAAATCCGCGGCGGAACATATCCATACAGGCTTTGGAAACGGCTTTGGAAGGCTTGCGCATTTTCCGGGTCGGGGGCAGCAAACCAGCCGCCGACAAGGGCGGGTTCGGTGGTCAGGGACCGGTCGGCCCACAGGCCGGTGCCGATGAATTGGACCTTGGTTGGGTCAATGTCGTAATAGGACAGCAGCGGCGCCAGTTCGCGCAGGCGTGCCCCGCCTTCCGGCAGGATAAGGGCGTCGAAATTCACCTCGCCATAGGTATCCATTTTCTTGAGCAGTTTCAGCCTTGATTGCGAGGCGGCACTGGTTTGCTTTTCCAGTTTGGCGATTTCCTGTTTGAGCAGCCAGCGGCGGGAATCGTAGTTGGCAATTTCCTTGGCGATGTCATGCAGTTCGGGGGCGCCCGGTGGCAGGTCGGTCGGGTAGCTTCGAACCTTGCCAACCTCGACGCGGTATTTAAGGGCCGCGGCCTCCACATTTTCCACAACCGTCGATCCGAAGGGGGATTCCGGTGCCAACACTGAAAAACGGGTCAATCCGTTGCGATAGGCAAATTCCATGACGCGGTCGATCTGCTGACCGACGGTCAGGCCCATCAGGTAGACGCCATTGCCGGCCACCCGTGTATCTGTGGAAAAGGCGATGACGTTGATGTTGTTGGAAGCGGCCACGGGGCGAACGGCATCCACACTGGATGCAAACAGCGGCCCCAGGATCACTTCGGCGCCTTCACCGGTGGCCTGAAGGGCGGCTTCGGTGGCCCCGTCCGGGGTTCCTTTGGTGTCATAGGGCAGGAGTTTCAGGCTTTTGTTCCCCTGATCGAACAGGGCCATATAGGCCGCCTTCAGCATACTGTCGCCAATCCCCTGATGAGGGCCGCTGAGAGGCAGCAGGATGGCAATGCGGACCGCTTCGGCCTCGGCAGGGGGGCGGAGGCTCAGCAGGGGTTGCTGGGTGACGGGCCCATACTCGAACTCGCCGTTCTGCAGGGCGTCCTCTGCGGCCTGCTTTTCGGCGGCATCGCTTGCCGCTTCGCCCGCTTTCTCGCCTTCAGCCGGGATTGCCTCTTTGGTGGCCGTCGGAGTTGCGGTATCCTGTCCGTTCGGAGAGCCGAAGGGGAGGGTTTGACAGCCTGCAAGGATAAAACAGGACATCACGGCCACAAGGATGGCAGGGGTGGGCCTGCTTTTGTGGGGGGATGCGGAATTCATGGGACTGCAAAGGTCTGGCAACTGTCTTACTCCCGGATGCCGGTTTCTCAATGAAGGCAAAAGGATATGATGCCCGGCCCAACACGGGCAAGTATATAAGTGAATATTGGCGAAATTGAAGCAGAGGGGGAGGCGGGTTTTGTCAGGACAATCACGAAGAATACAGAAGAAGCGGCGTCAGCGCGCCCACTTGAAAGGACGGCTGGCCGAGCATCTCGCCGCCCTGTTCCTGCGGCTCAAGGGCTACCGGATATTGGCGCGGGGGTATCGCCGCCCGGTGGGGGAGGTGGATATCATTGCCCGGCGGGGCACGGTGCTGGTCGCGGTTGAGGTTAAATCACGCCCCACCCTGGACGCGGCCCTTCACGCCCTTCACAACAAACAGCGCCGCCGGATCGCAAGGGCGATGGAGGCCTATCAAGGCAGCCATGCGGACTGCGCCGATCTGGATATCCGGTTCGATGTGGTGTTGGTGACGTCGCTGGTGAAGGTTCCGGTGCATCTTGAGAATGCGTGGTAGAGTCGCGCCTTTATCCGGTCAAAAATCCGGTCTATAGTCCCGGAGATTGATGAGTTCGGTTAATCTGTAGCAGGATTGTATAACAATGAAGTTTTTTGGTTTTGTCGCTGTTGGTGGGGCCCTTTTGTTCGGTGCGGCCGGTTGTACGCCGGTTGGTATGGTCATCGGCGGTGCGGCGACGGCGGGTGTTACTGCCGCGCAGGAGCGGTCCATGGGCAACGCGGTGGATGACGCCGGTATCAAGGTCCAGATCCTCAATGACCTGTTGCAGGAAAATGAGAAATTGTTCGCGGATGTGTCCACTTCGGTTGTTGAGGGACGGGTTCTGGTAACCGGTGAGGTGCCAACTCATGGCGACCGGGAAAAGGCCTCGGAAATCATCTGGAAGATCGACGGGGTTCGGCAGGTCCTGAACGAATTGCAGGTCGGGGACCGGGAAACGGTCAGCTCCGTTGCCTCCGATAGCTGGATTTCCACCAAGCTGAAGGCCCGCCTGCTTCAGGATCTGGATGTGAGGCATATCAACTATTCCATCGATACGGTGAACCAGATCGTTTATCTGTTCGGGATCGCGCAGGACCAGTCGGAACTGGATCGGGTTTTCCGCCACGCAAAGGATATTTCCGGCGTGCGCAAAATCATCAGTCACGTGGTTTTGAAAGGCAGCCGCTGAACGGGATATCGAAACGGTCTTGTAACGTCTGTCTGAAAGGAATAAACCAGATCAGGGTGTTACAGATTTTGACAAGTTGACAGGATAGAAAAATGAGCCTTGCCGTAGCCATCCAGATGGACCCGATTGAAAGTGTGGATATCAATGGGGACAGCACATTTGTGCTGGCTCTTGAGGCTCAGGCGCGGGGCCATGCCCTGTTCCATTACGGGCCGGAAGACCTGTCCTATCTGGACGGACGGATCATTGCCAGTGCGCGTCCCCTGTCCGTCCGTCGCGAACACGGCAACCACCACAGCCTTGGCGCTGAGGAGCGGATTGATCTGGCCACGATGGATGTGGTTCTGATGCGGCAGGACCCGCCGTTCGACATGTCCTATATCACCGCGACGCATCTGCTGGAGCAGATCCATCCGCAGACCTTGGTGGTTAACGATCCGGTCAGTGTCCGCAATGCCCCGGAGAAAATCTTTGCGACCCAGTTTGAAGGCCTGCTGCCGCCCACACTGATTTCGTCCAACCTGAAGGAAATCAAGGCGTTTCGCGAGGAATACAAGGATATCATCATCAAGCCGCTTTACGGCAACGGAGGCGCGGGCGTTTTCCACCTGAAGCCTGAGGATGAAAACCTGACGGTTATCCATGAACTGTTCACCCAGTTTTATCGGGAACCGATGATTGTCCAGAAATACCTGCCGGAAGTCCGTCAGGGGGACAAGCGGATCATCCTTGTGGACGGGGAACCGGTGGGTGCGATCAACCGTGTGCCGCAGGTGGGCGAAGCCCGCTCCAACATGCATGTGGGCGGGGAGGCTTTGAAATCCACCCTGACCGCCCGCGAGCAGGAAATCTGCGAAGCGATCGGCCCGGCCCTGAAAGAACAGGGACTGATCTTTGTCGGGATTGATGTGATTGGCGATTACCTGACGGAAATCAACGTGACCTCCCCGACCGGACTGCAGGAAATCAACCGCTTCGACGGTGTCAATCTGGAGGCGGTCATCTGGGATTGTATCGAGGACAAGGTGCACCGTTCCCGTAATTGATTATTTTTTCATAAAATAGAATTACCGTCATTTTTCTACGTGCTATGATTGTCCGCAAGCAGGGAACATCCTTGGGGGGACAGGATGCAGGCGCGTATCGCAACAGTTGCTTTTCAGGGGCTTGAGGTTCGTCAGGTCCATGTTCAGGTATTGATTTCGTCCGGCTTGCCAGCCTTTACCGTGGTGGGCCTGCCGGACAAGTCCGTCGCGGAAAGCCGCGAAAGGGTGCGGGCCGCGCTGACCTCGCTTGGGCTTGGATTGCCCGCGAAACGCATTACCGTCAATCTGGCCCCGGCAGACCTTCCCAAGGAAGGCGCCCATTATGACCTGCCAATCGCCGTTGGCCTGCTGACCGCCATGGGGGTTCTCCCCGCCGAGGAAATGGACGGCTATCTGGTTATTGGGGAACTGTCCCTTGACGGGGCCTGCAACCCGGTGTCTGGCGTCCTGCCCGCCGCGGTGGAGGCCAATGCGCAGGATATGGGGATCATCTGTCCTGCCGCGTCGGGGCGTGAAGCCGCCTGGGCCGGAAATCTGGAAGTGCTGGCCCCCCGTGATTTGCTGGGACTGATCAATCATTTCAAGGGATCGCAGGTTCTCTCCCCACCGGAGCGGGGGCAGGTCAGGGATGCCGGCGACTACCTGAAACTGGAGGATATCAAGGGGCAGGAAAGCGCCAAGCGGGCGCTGGAAGTGGCCGCTGCCGGGGGCCATAACCTGTTGATGAGCGGGCCGCCGGGATCGGGGAAATCCATGCTGGCCGCGCGCCTTCCGGGCATCCTGCCGCCCCTTGATGTGTCTGAGGCGCTGGAGGTCAGCATGATCGCCAGTGTGGCCGGGGAGTTGAAGGACGGCACCATCAGTATGATGCGTCCCTATCGGGACCCCCATCATTCCACATCGGTTGCCGCCATGGTGGGCGGCGGCCGGAATGCAAGGCCGGGCGAGGTGTCGCTGGCCCATCTTGGGGTGCTGTTTCTGGATGAGCTGCCCGAATTTGGCCGGCAGGTGCTGGAATCTTTACGCCAACCCGTCGAGGTCGGGCGCGCCGTTGTGGCCCGTGCCAATGCCCATGTGTCATACCCGGCCAGAATGCAGCTCGTGGCGGCCATGAACCCGTGCCGCTGCGGCCATATTGATGATGCGGAGCAAGCCTGTGCACGCGCCCCGAAATGCGCGGCAGACTATCGCGCCAGAATTTCCGGTCCCATGCTGGACCGTATTGATATTCATATCGACGTTCCGGCGGTGTCGGCCCTTGACCTGACCTTGCCGGCCCCGCGCGAGACATCGGAAATGGTGGCGGCTCGCGTGGCGCAGGCTCGCCAAATCCAGCGACAGCGATATCAGGACCTGTCCGTTGAGACCCCGATCCGCACCAATGCGGAGGCCGAGGGACGACTGTTGGAGGAGGTGGCGGCCCCCGACGCTGCGGGGCGGGAGCTGCTGACGGAGGCGATCAGCCGGTTGAAACTGTCTGCCCGGGGATATCACCGGGTTCTGAAAGTTGCACGGACCCTTGCCGATCTTGAAGGAGCGGCGGAAATCGGCCATCCCCATATCGCGGAGGCCCTTGGATATCGCCGCCTGCTGTCAGGTATGGGCACCTGATCGGGCCCTATTTCCGGACGTCCAGTTTTTCCAGATTGCTGCGGGCGGTGTCCCCGGCGGGGGTATGGGGCGCGTATTCCAGCACTTTCAGCCAGTCCTGCCGGGCCTGATCGTCATTTCCGGCAAGGCGGTGTAAAATGCCCCGCTCCACAAGGGCATCCACCAGATCGGGCTGCAGCGAGAGGGCCAGTTCCACATCCTCCATGGCGCGGATATTGTCGCCAAGCTGCCGCCATGCAGCGGCCCGGAAGGTCAGGGCGTCACTCCGCGACGGGTCAAGGCGCAGGGCCAGATCAAAATCGTTGAAGGCGTCCTGATAGTTTTCGGCTTCGGCCAGAATGCGCCCCCGGTCCACCAGCAGGTCCGTATTGTCAGGTTCGATTTCAAGGGCTGCTGTGGCCACCGCATTGGCGCGGGGGTAATCCCCGGCCAACAGCCATGTATTGGCGGCCTGACTGAGTGTGGGCACAACCAGAGGCGAGCCGCTTTCGCGCATGTCTTGCGCCAGTTTCTCCAGCCGGGGGGCCGCGATATGGTATTTTTTCATGCCGATCAGGGCAAGGGCGGCACAGTGACGGGCCGGAAATCCGCCGCCCTGATCCCGCCAGCTGAGGGCGGATTCAAAGGCCAGTTCCGGCTGTGTCCGGGTCAGTTTGATACAGGACTTGTATTCTTCGCCTTCCTCGCGGGCTTCTGCCAGCACGGGGGGCAGAAGCAGAACGGAAAGGGCGAAAGCGGTGAGACCGGCCTTGAGTTTCATGGAAGTCATGGTGCACTTAATTCGGAATTATCCAACAGGGATCACATGTTTGTCGTCTATAGATGGTTATTTTGTGACATTCGGGAAAAATCCTGAAATCATAAAAAGAAACATCGGCAGGTAGAATTGCCATAAAACGGTCCAAGTTCATACCTAATTGCAAATTACTTGCATTTGGAGATTCCAAGATGAAAAAACTGATTGTGACGATTTTTGCGGTTCTGGCGTTTGCTCCGGCGGCCTATGCCGATATGAACGGGCATCCGGGACACGGGCATCCGGGGATGGGCCATCAGGATCGGGTGGTCCTGAACCTGAAAACCCAGGGGTGGGTGACCACGGAAACGGCGCGGGTTCATGTCAATTTTGACATCACCCAGCAAAAGGAAACCGCCGCAGAACTGAAGCAGCAGATCATGGCGGCGCTGGACGGACTGGCCGGAAAGGCGCAGTGGTATATTACCTCCAGCAATGAAAACAAGGACCGTACAGGCCTGACCCGGTGGATGGTCTCCGCCGAGGCCCGGGTGGGTGAGGAACACGTTTCCGGTCTTGCCGACCGGGCGGAAAAGGCAAGCCGTCCCGGCTTCAAGGTGAATGTGGGCTATGTGGATTTCTCACCCTCGCAGGCGGAATTTGAAGCCTTGCGCGGTGAATTGCGGGAAACCATTTATACCAATGCCGTCATGGAGGCAGAACGCCTGAACCGGGTCTTCAAGGACCGCACCTACAAGGTGAGCATGGTTGATTTTCTGGAACGTCAGGCCATGCCGGGCGCCCCGGCACCGCGGGTGATGCACAGCATGAAAATGGCTGAATCCGATGCGGTCATGTCCAGTGGGGGCAGCGCGTCCAACGGCGCGACTGAACTTGCGGTTTCCCGTCGGGTCAACATGTCTGCTACTGTTATCTTGACGGCACAGGACAAGAAAGAAAACTGAAGGTGAATTTATGGATGTGAAGCTGTTGTCTTTTGGGTTCGGGTTTACGGCGGAGGAAGTGGCCCGCCAGAACCCGGGCTGGAGTGTTCTCGGGACCCGACGTCATGTGCCCGAAGACAGCTCTTCCATCCCGGACAATGTCAGCCTGTTGACCTTTGACGGGCTGACACCAATCCCTGATTTTGCGGAGCGGGCGGCAGACATCACCCATATTCTGCTGTCCATCCCACCGACCGATCAGGGGGACCCGGTGCTGTCCGTCATGGGCGAGCAACTGGCGCGATTGCCTCATCTTCGCTGGGTTGGCTATCTGTCAACAACGGGGGTTTACGGCAATCTGGACGGCGGCTGGGCCGATGAGGAAACGCCTTATAATCCCAGTGGTGTTCGCGGAAAGCGGCGGGTGGATGCGGAACTGGCCTGGCTTGCTGCCGGTCTGGATCAGGGCCTTCCGGTTCATGTCTTCAGGCTTCCCGGCATTTATGGGCCGGGCCGCAACCAGCTTGTTTCCCTGCAGCAGGGCAAGGCCCGCCGGGTCGTCAAGGACGGGCAGGTCTTTTCGCGCATTCATGTGTCGGATCTGGCGTCGATCCTGTCGGCCTCCATGCGCCAGCCGTCGCCGGGGCGGGCCTATAATGTGGCCGATGACCTGCCGGCCCCGCCGCAGGATGTGGTGTCATACGCCGCAGAATTGCTGGGAATGGACCCGCCGCCGGTCCAGGATTTTGACAGCGCGGACCTGACCCCCATGGCCAGAAGCTTTTATTCCGACAGCAAACGTATTAGAAATGACAGGATAAAGTCCGAACTTGGGGTTAAACTGGCCTATCCCACCTATCGGGAGGGGCTTGCGGCCTTGTACCGCAGGGACTTTTGACAAACAGGGTTTATAACAGGCTGATCAGTCAACGCAGGAGTTTGAATGCCAAGGGTGAAATGTTTCGATCGGGAAGAGGCACTGCAAAATGCGATGCAGGCTTTCTGGCTGAAGGGGTTTGAGGCCACTTCGGTTCAGGATCTGGTCGATTGCATGGGGATCAACCGTGGCAGTCTTTATGATACGTTCGGGGACAAGCGAAACCTGTTTCTGGAAGTGCTGGATCACTACAGCCAGACCTCATTGAAACTGGCGGAGGGGATGCGGGCCGACGGCAATGCGCGGGAACAGATTTCCGCGTTTCTGCATGGCTTCATGCAGCGGAACCTGGATGATCAGCAAAACCGGGGCTGTCTGGTAACCAATACGGCGATCGAGCGCAGCCACTATGATGAAGAATGCGCGGTCCGGGTCCGGCGGCACATGGGAACGCTGGAAGCCGCGTTCGAGGCGGCCATCCGGCGCGGCCAGCATGCCGGGGATATCGTCAGCACGCAGGACGCGGCTGTTCTTGCAGCCTTCCTGATCGGAGTGTTGCAGGGCATTCGGGTGATTGCCAAAGTGAACCCTGATGAAAACAAGCTGCGCCCCATGGTGGATATGGCGCTTGCATCTCTCGATAACTAACCGGAAGCAGGAGGGGCGATGGAAACCAGTCTGACGTTATGGACATCGCTGCTGGGGGCAGGCATTTATCTTTGCCTGATTGCAATTCCGTGGGCGGCCCGCAGGGTTCGGGCTTTCCTCATGATTGTTGGCTTCGGGGGCGTGGCTGTGTTGCTCGGCTTTGATGCCTATGTGGGCTTTTCTCATCAGGATATCGGTCTGGCCCTCAACCTGATGCTGCTGACCCTGACCAAGGCCGTTTTCTTTTTTGGCCTGAGCTGGCTGGTGGAACGGGTCGTCGGGGCATTCTTTTTTAAAAAATAGGACCTGTTCAGGAAACAGGCCCGGCTTTTTCAAAAAATAGGACCTGTTCAGGAGACAGGACCGCCGCCCTCAGCTTGACGGGCTGTCCCCGATATAATGACGGAGCAGGGCTTTCGCATCCTCGGAATCCCATTCCGCCGGTCCGACCAGACGGCCGATCTCGTTGCCTTGCCGGTCCACGAGGATACTGGCAGGCAGGCCAAAGACGCCCGCTGCCCGGCCCGATTTTACGGTTTTGTCATTGAGCGGTTTCAGGTGCTCGATTTTGAGGGCGGTCAGGAATTTCTCGACCTTTTCGATCCCCTGCAGGTCCTGCCCGATGGCCAGAACCTCGAACTGATCCGACCCAAGTTCTGCCTGCAAGCGGTCCAGACTGGGCATTTCCTCCCGGCAGGGGGCGCACCATGTGGCCCAGAAATTCAGCAGCAGAACCTTGCCTTGATATTGTCCGAGAGTGTGGGTATTGCCTGTATTGTCAACGAATTGAAAATCTTTCAGGGGGCGGGGTTCGTCCAGAACGGCGAAATTTTGCATATGGCCGGTGACCAGATCCGCGGCCTTTTCAGAGAAAGCTGTTGATGAAAAGCCACCAAACCCTGTAAATGTAAGCAGAATCAGAAGAGAAAACTGTCGAAGCATTCCGGTTTTCATATCAAGAATTGTCCAGTTACTGAAGAGAGCCCGAGATTATGAGCGCAAATGAGCTTTGGGGTGGCAGATTTGCCAAAGGTCCCGCCGAAATTATGGAGCGTATCAATGCCTCCATTGGCTTCGATAAGCGACTTTATGCACAGGATATAGCCGGTTCCATGGCCCATTCAAGCATGTTGATGGAACAGGGTATTATAAGCCGGGAAGATGGCCAGAAAATTCAGGAAGGATTGCAGACAATTCTTCGTGAGATCGAGGCCGGAAACTTCAAGACGGACCCCAAACTGGAAGACATCCACATGCATGTGGAAGCGCGCCTGCGCGAATTGATCGGCGATCCGGCCGGTCGTCTGCACACGGCCCGCTCCCGCAATGATCAGGTGGCCACCGACATGCGGCTGTGGGTCCGGGATACCATGGATCATCTGGACGGCGAGCTGGCCGATCTGATTGATGCCCTGTTGTCACAGGCGGATGCCCATGCGGATACGGTCATGCCGGGCTTCACCCACCTGCAGGCGGCCCAGCCGGTGACTTTCGGTCATCACATGCTGGCCTATGTGGAAATGTTCGGCCGGGACCGCTCCCGGCTGCGGGATGCGCGTGCGCGCCTGAATGAAAGCCCGCTTGGTTCTGCCGCGCTGGCAGGGACCTCGTTCCCCATTGACCGGGAAATGACGGCAAAGGCCTTGGGCTTTGACCGGCCGACAGCCAACTCCCTTGACGGGGTGTCCGATCGGGATTTCGCGCTGGAGTTCCTGTCCTTCGCGTCGATCTGTTCCATGCACCTGTCCCGTCTGGCCGAGGAAATCGTGATCTGGTCCAGTGCCCAGTTCCGCTTTGTCGAATGTTCCGACAGCTTCTCCACCGGCTCGTCCATCATGCCGCAGAAGAAAAACCCGGATGCCGCAGAACTGATCCGCGGCAAGGCCGGCCGCAGCGCCGGTGCCTTCAACGCCCTTCTGATGATGATGAAGGGGCTGCCCATGACCTATGGCAAGGATATGCAGGAAGACAAGGAGCCGGTTTTCGATGCGGCTGACAACCTGCAGCTTTGTCTGGCGGCCATGAGTGGCATGATGCGGGATATCACGGTCAATGTGGATGTGCTGAAAGCCGCTTCGGGGGCCGGTTTCTCAACCGCGACGGATTTGGCAGACTGGCTGGTTCGCTCCCTCAACATGCCGTTCCGCAGCGCCCACCATGTCACGGGCACCCTTGTGAAGATGGCCGAGGAGCGCGGCGTCGGTCTTGAAGACCTGTCGCTTGCGGACATGCAAACCGTTGAGGCCGGGATCACCGACGATATCTTCTCGGTTCTCGGGGTGGATAATTCCGTTGCCAGCCGGGTCAGCTATGGCGGGACGTCCCCGGTTCGGGTCCGCGAGCAGATCGCCCGCTGGAAACAGGCCCTCAAGGACATGGCAAAATGAAAAAGATGATCCTTTCCCTTGTCGCGGTCACCCTGCTGGCTGGTGGGGTTGCGGCCTGTGGCAAGAAATCGGCGCCGGTGTATAAAAAACCTGCCGAGCAGACACAAACAAAGACCAAGTTGCAATAGACAGGACGTCTTCATGGACCATTTCAATTACCGCAACGGCGAGCTGTATGCGGAAGATGTACCCGTTGCCAAAATCGCAGCCGAGGTGGGAACCCCGGTATATGTGTACTCAACGGCCACACTTGAACGCCATTTCAATGTTTTCTCGCAGGCTTTCGACGGGGCCAATGCCCTTGTCTGCTTTGCGGTCAAGGCCAACTCCAACCTTGCGGTTCTGAAAACCCTGGCGCGGTTGGGCGCGGGGGCGGACGTGGTTTCCGAAGGGGAGTTGCGGCGCGCTCTGGCGGCGGGAATCCCGGCGTCCAAGATTGTGTTTTCCGGTGTTGGCAAGAAACCGTCCGAGATGGAACTGGCCCTTGAGGTTGGTATTCACCAGTTCAACGTGGAATCCGAACCGGAAGTCCATGTGCTGTCCGATGTGGCCAGCCGCATGGGCAAGACCGCGCAGATTGCGTTTCGGGTCAACCCGGATGTGGATGCCAAGACCCACGCCAAGATTTCCACCGGCAAGGCGGAAAACAAGTTCGGTGTTCCGTGGCAGGATGCGTCCCGCATTTATGGCGAGGCAGCGAAACTGCCGGGGATCGAGATCAAGGGTGTAGACGTGCATATCGGCTCCCAGCTCACCGATCTTGAGCCCTTTGCGAACGCTTTTGACCGGGTTCGTGAACTGGTTCAGCAGCTCCGCAGCGAAGGCCATGACATCACACGGGTCGATCTTGGCGGCGGTCTCGGGATTCCCTATGACGGAAATATTCCGCCCAGCCCGGTCTCCTATGCCAATGTGGCCCTGAACAGCATCGGAAATCTGGGGTGCCAGTTGATTTTCGAGCCGGGCCGATTAATTGTTGGTAATGCGGGTATTCTGGTATCCGAAGTGGTGTATGTGAAGCAGGGTGCCGAACGTAAATTCGTCATTCTGGATGCGGCGATGAACGATCTTGTACGCCCGGCCATGTATGATGGGTATCATCAAATTGACACAGTCAGAGAGCCAGATGGCAGTGTGTCGCTTGAGGCGGCAGATGTTGTCGGCCCTGTGTGTGAGACGGGTGATACCTTTGCCCGCGGCCGTGACCTGCCGCCGGTGGCGGCAGGGGATTTTGTCGCTTTTCGGAGTGCCGGTGCGTATGGGGCGGTGATGGCCTCCACCTATAATACGCGTCCGCTGGTGCCGGAAGTGCTGGTCAACGGGGATCACTATGCGGTGATCCGGGCGCGGCCCGAACTGGACGCGCTGCTGGAACTTGATACAATACCGGACTGGCTGGAAAGCTAGGAAAACCCTTTCCTGCTTCCCGGCATAAAGGGAGAGCATGGAGACGAACAAGGACAGGTTTGACGGCAGGGTGAAGCGCCAGATTGTTCTGGCGACTGTCAGCCTTGCGCTGGAACGGGCATGGCGTTCGTTCCGATACCTGTTCTGTCTTGTCCTGCTGTTCCTTGCCGTTACCTTTTTTGGAATGTGGGACGGGTTGCCTGCCAGTTTGCATCTGGCGGGGCTCGTCCTTTTTCTTGGGGCGCTTTGCTGGGCGCTGTATCGCGGCATTTCGCGATCCGGGTGGCCGACGGAAGCGCGTGTTCTGGCGTTTCTTGAGGCGCGCAACCGCTTGCCCCATCGCCCGCTCCGCTCCCTTGGGGCGGAACCTGTCTTTCAATCGGGCCAGCCCCCTATCTCCCGGCATTTATGGGACCTGCATGTACAGCGCCAGAAAAAGCTGCGACAGGCCGTCCGGGCAGGATGGCCCCGTTTCAATCTGGCCGCGCAGGATCGTTATGCCCTGCGGTCCCTGTCCATTCTGTTGCTGGTTCCGGCCGTGCTGGCGACGGGGCCGGATGCGGGGCGGCGATTGGGGCAGGCTTTTGTGCCGGCGTTTACCAGTTCTGATCTTCCGGTCGAGGCCCATGTCTGGGTGACGCCGCCGGAATATACGGGCAAGCCGCCGGTCCTTCTGTCACGGGGTGAGGATCTATCACCATCAGAGCCGGACAGGGTTATTGAGGTGCCGGAAGGCAGCCGCCTTGTAGCCCGTGTATCGGGCGGCAATGAGGATGTCCCCGTTCTGGATATGGCAGCGAAGGAGTTTGCCTTCCAACCGGTTGAGGCCCGCAGTTTCGAACTGGAAATGCCGTTGGACGCGGACGGGCCGATGACCTTGTCGAAGGGCGGGCGCGAATTGGCGCAGTGGACCCTGAAAATCATACCGGACCTGCCGCCCACCGTGACATGGCCCGCCCCGCCCGAAGTGACGGACCGGTCCGCCTTTCGCCTGTCCTATCAGGTGGCGGATGACTATGGCGTCTCCAGTCTGGAAGGGGTGATCCGCCGGGATCGGGACAACCGGGTGATCTCCCTGCAATTGCCGGTTGCCACCGGTACGAAACAGTATACCGGGAAAAGCTACCACGACCTGACGGCCCATCCGTGGGCGGGGTTGCCGGTCAGTCTGGTGCTGGAGGCAAAGGACGGCATGGGCCATGTCGGGCGCTCCGGTGTGATTCAGATGGTGTTGCCGGAACGGGTGTTTACCCATCCGCTGGCGCAGGCCCTGATTGACCAGCGGAAAAAGCTGGTCGTTGATCCTGATAGCCGGATGGCGGTGGCCATTGCCCTGTCCGCCTTGTCCCAGCTTCCCGAAAGCCTGAACAACGATTTCACAGTGCTTCTGATGTTGTCGGTTGCCCGCTCGACGCTGGTCTACGGGCAGGGGGGCAACACCAACGATCAGGTGATCGAGATGCTGTGGGATACGGCGCTTCGTATCGAGAACGGGGACCTTTACGCGGCTGAATATGCCCTTCGGGAAGCCGAACAAAAGCTGATGGAGGCCTTGAACAGCGACGCCAGCGACGAGGAAATCCGCAAACTGGTTCAGGAATTGAAGCAGGCAATGAACCGCTTTCTTGAGGCCATGGCCGAAAACCGCCAGCCGGGCGAGCAGACGGCGGACAACCCGTCACAGGATGGCCAGTTGGTCAACCAGCAGGACCTGCAGAATTTGCTGGATCAGATCGACCAGTTTGCCCGCTCCGGCGCACGGGATGCAGCCCGCCAGTTGCTGAGTGAATTGCAGGATATTCTGGAGAATCTCAAAACCGCTGAAGGGCGGGCTCCCTCGCAGGCCATGCGGGAAGGGCAGGAGATGCTGCGCCAGCTTGGTGATCTGATGCGCCGTCAGCAGGATGTGATGGATCAGACCTTCCGCCAATCAAGACAGGGGACACAGCCACCTGACGGGCAGTCCGGCCAGATGCAGGGCCAACAACAGGGACAGCAGCAGGGCCAGCAACAGGGGCAAGGCGCGGAAGGGTCGGACCGGTATTCCGATATGGCCCGTCAGCAGGAAGCCCTGCGTCAGATGCTGGGCGAGATGATGAGCCGGATGGGCATGAACGGCGAAATTCCGGCGCCCTTTGGCCGGGCTGAACGGTCCATGAACGAGGCCCGCAAGTCCCTTGAGCAGGGGCAGGGCCGGGGCGCAACCGGGGCGCAGGGCGAAGCGCTGGATCATTTGCGTCAAGGGGCTGAGGGGCTGGCCGAGCAACTGATGCAGGGAATGCAGGGCAGTGACGGTCAGGCCTTGAGTTCAGGGGAACGTGGCATGGGCCGGGACCCGCTCGGGCGGCCATTGCCTCCGACACCGGGGCAGGGCGGTAATGTGGACAGTGACAGCCGCTTTGCCATTGGGGCGGATATCAGCCGGGCCCGTCTGATCCGGGATGAATTGCGCCGCCGCCTGTCCGATCCGGGCCGCAGCCTGCTGGAAAAGGATTATCTGAAACGCCTGATGGAACGGTTCCGGTAACGGCGCCGGTTGCGGTTTTCGAAACGCCTTGCTTTCCTGACCTCACCACGCTTTATCTTGCGGGAACCCGCATGTTGGCTTACATCTGCGCGAACGGCAATCACGGGCAGGAGCGAGGCTCACCACAATGGATCATCCTTTTTCACAGTATATCCGGGCCCTTGGCAAGGGGCCGAAAATGTGGCGCGACCTCACCTTTGAGGAGGCCGAGGGCGCCATGACCCTGATCCTGACGGGGGACGTGGACCGGCTACAGGTCGGGGCCTTCCTGATGCTGCTGCGCCGCAAGGGGGAGACCGCAGAGGAACTGGCCGGGATGGCCGCCGCCGTGCGGGCGGATGCCGGATGCCGGACCGCACCGGGGATTGCCGACTATGACTGGCCGTCCTATGCCGATCGTCACCGCCAGCAGCCATGGTTCATTCTGGCGGCGATCCTGTTGGCGGATCAGGGGCATAAAATCCTCATGCACGGGATTGAAGGATATGCCGACGGGTTGGCGCCCACCCGGCCGGGCCTGCGTCTTTTTGGTATTCCACAAGCGGACGGGCTAGACCATGCCGAGGCCCTGCTGGAGAAAGACAATCTTGTGTATGTGGGGCTGGAAACCTTCAGTCCCCGGCTTCAGGCGCTGTTTGATCTTCGGCCCCTTTTGGGGCTGCGGACGGCGGTTAATACCTTTGCCCGCGACCTCAACCCGCTTCATGCACCCTGTCAGCTTCAGGGCGTTTTTCACCCGCCCTACAAGGCAGCCCATTTGCAGACGGCCAGACTGCTTGGCCAACGGAATGCCATGGTCTTCAAGGGCGGCGGGGGCGAGGTCATGCGCAACCCCATGAAACCGGCATTGGTGGATGCACTGGTTGACGGGCAGGAAACCGTTCTGGAATGGCCCGCGCTGACAGCGGACAAGGGATATAAATGGCGGGACGAGGATTTACATCCCGCCCAACTGGTGCGCATGTGGCGCGGGGAACTGGACCTGCCGGTTCCCGAGCTTGGGATTGTCGGGACCCTGTCGGTTGCCCTTAAAATGAAGCGGTCGGACTGGTCCCTGCAACAGGCGGACGAACAGGCCCTTGCCCTTTGGCAGGGACGAGACCGCAACCGGTTCAGTCTATAACGCGGGTAAATACAAACTCGGTTTCGGACGACTGATCCGGCTGGAACGCATATCCGGCACTGGTGAAATCCTTCAGGCCTTCAGGCCGATCAACGCGGGTTTCACACAGGTATCGGGCCATCATGCCCCGTGCCCGTTTTGCGGAAAAACCAATGACTTTTGCGGCGCCGCCCTTGATCTCTTTAAAGACGGGGGTGACAACTGGAACGTTCAGGGCCTTCTTGCTAACCGCCTTGAAATATTCGTTGGACGCGCAGTTCACCAGAACCGGACTGCTATGGGCAGAGAGTTCCCGGTTCAGTTCATCAGCCAGCAAGGTTCCCCAGAAATCATAGAGGTTCTCGCCCCGTGGATTGGCAAGGCGGGTGCCCATTTCAAGGCGATAGGGCTGGATCAGGTCAAGCGGGCGCAGCAGACCATAAAGGCCGGACAGAATCCGCACATGATCCTGCGCATAGGTCAGGTCATCTGCCGCCAGTGTCTTGACGTCGAACCCGGCATAGGTGTCCCCGTTGAAAGCGAAAATAGCCTGTTTCGCGTTGTCCGGCGTAAAGGGAAAGCCCATGGCCTGAAAACGCTGGAAATTAAGCTGGCCCAGATCGTCACTGATCTTCATCAACCGTTTCAGGTCATCGGCGGTCAATGTCTTTGCCGTTTCCAGAAGCGCGGCGGCATCAGCCTCAAAGGTCAGGCGTGTGAATGTGTCAGGCAGGTTATCCCGATCAAAATCCATCTTTTTGGCGGGTGATACAACGGCAAGCATGGGCAATCCACTTAAACTGTTCCGGGTTTCGTTTCTGCCTTTCTTTATGGCGTCTGGGACGGGGGTCCGTCAATAGGGGCCTGCCACCAGACATCCGGCCCGGTGCCATAGAAGGACGGGGTTTCCGGCAGCCCGATTGACGCAGCATGGGCCAGCCATTGTTCGTTATTGTGATACAGCGGGATCACATAGTGACCGGCCCGGAGAATACGGTCGAGGGTCCGGGTTGCAAGGATCAGGTCGTCTCGCGTGTGGGCGGCGCTGATCCGCTGGATCATGGCATCCACCGCGTCCAGACGAATACCCGGATAATTTCGGGTGCCGGGGGTGTCAGCAGCGGATTGCCCCCAATAAAAGGCCTGTTCGTTCCCCGGGGACAGGCTTTGCGCCCAGTCGGTGACGATCATGTCAAAGTCATACTGGTTGATCCGGTTCTGGTAGCTGGCGCTATCCACAAGGCGGATATCCGTCTCAATCCCCAGCCGTTGCAGATTGACCCGAAACGGGTGCAGCAATTTCAGATACTGACTGTCATTCAGCAGGATTTCAATCTGGAACGGGCGACCTGTCTCGCGGTGGGTCAGTCGTCCGTCCTGAACCTGCCAGCCTGCCTGCAGAAGATGTTTTCGGGCCTGCCGAATGGCGCGCCTGTCTCGCCCGCTGCCATCACTGACGGGCGGGCGGACGGCGGTTCCGAAGGCACCAATGGGCAGGGTTTTCTTGAACGGGGTCAGCAGGGCCTTTTCTTCGGGGGAGGGTCTGCCCCGGGCGGCAAGGTCGGAGTTTTGGAAAAAGCTGCTGGTCCGGGAGTACAGACCATGCAACTGATTCCGGTTCATCCATTCAAAATCCAGCAGATAGCCCAAGGCCTCGCGCACCTTTCGATCCTGGAAAATGGCGCGCCGGGTATTGAACACCAGACCCCGCATGGGGGCCGGGGTCTGTTTCGGGATCACAGTGGTTTGATAGCGGCGGTTGGCCCGGTCCGTTTCATTCAGGGACAGAACCCAGCGGGTCGGGTCTGTTTCAAAACGGGCATCAAGATCACCGGCCTTGAAGGCCTGCAGGGCCACATCCGTATCCCGGAAATAGTCCCATCGGATCGCTTCGAAATTGTGGCGGCCCTGATACTGCGGCAAATGCCATCCCCAGAAATCGGGATTGCGCCGATAGGTGATGCTGCGTCCGGGCTCCGCCGCCTGAAGGCGATAGGGGCCGGACCCCACGGGCGGGATCAGGGATGTGGTTTCAAACGGGACCCGTTGGAAAAACCGTTCGGACAGAACGGGCATTAACCCCATGATGAGCGGCAACTCCCACACCGCTTCGCCGTCAAAGGTCATCTTCACCGACAGCGGGCCTGTCCGTTCAATGGCGGCGACACGGGAATAATAGTGCCGGTGATTGGGGCGGCCCTTGTCCCGAAGGGTGTTTAGGGAAAAGATCACATCTTCCGCCCGGATGGGGGAACCATCCGAGAAACGGGCGTCCGGGTCCAGATGAAAGATCACCCAACGTCGGTCCTCGGCCATCTCAACCCGTCTTGCAATATTGGCATAAAGCGAGAAGGGTTCGTCCCGGGACCGGCTGAGCAGGGACTGGTACACCAGCCCGAGGCCGCGGGCCGCAACACCCTTGACCAGAAAGGGGTTGAGGCTGGGAAAGCTGCCAATGGCACCAAGACGAAGGGTGCCGCCGACCGGGGCCTTTGGGTTTACATAATCGAAATGCGAAAATCCGGGCGCATATTTAAGGTCCCCGTGCATGGCGATGCCGTGCAATTCTGCCGTCGCCCCAGTGCGGGGATGCAGCAGGGCAAGGAACAGCAGCGGGAGCAGCAGCAGGCGAAACAGGCTTTTGGGGGCGGCAGACGGCACGAATATTATTCCTTCGGCGACAGGGAGGCGAGAATAACCGCCAGTTTATCCACCAGTTGTGGCATATCTTTTTCATGGGTGCCGGCAAATCCCATGATCAGGCCGTTTGCTGGCGTCGGGTTTTGATAGAAACCGGACAGGGCGCGCAGCATCATGCCGTGCTTTTGGGCTTCCGCCTCGACTCTTTTATCGGGGATACGTCGGTCAAGGCGGACAACCAGATGCATGCCGGAGGCTTCGGGTTCAACCGATACAAGGGGGCCAAGTCGATCCCGCAGCAGGGTGATCAGGATCTTCTGCCGCTGTTCATATAACAGGCGCATGCGCCGGATATGACCAGACAGATAGCCTTCGGAAATGAAATCGGCGAGGGCCGCCTCGGGAACCGAGGGGGAGTGCCCGTCAATATTGCGCCGAATGGCGAGAAACACGTCAATCAGGTCAGGGGGAACCACCAGATACCCGACCCGAAGACCGGAAAACATGACCTTGCTCATGGTCCCCACATAAAGAACCCGATTGTCCGTATCCAACCCCTGCAAAGAGGACAGCGGCCGGCCCGTATAGCGGTACTCGCTGTCATAATCGTCTTCCAGAATGAACCGGTTTTCTTCTTTTGCCCATTGCAGCAGGTCCAACCTGCGGGGCAGGGACATGGTCTGTCCCAGCGGGTATTGATGCGACGGCGAGATGCAGGCGAGCCGGGCGTCCGGGGACATTTTTCTTGCCGCAGCAAGGTCGAAGCCTTCCGCATCGACCGGGACCGGAACGGGGGTCGCCCCCGATGACAGGATGGCATCGCGGGTGCCGGGATATCCCGGCTCCTCCATCCAGATGGGGTCACCCGGCTCGGCAAAGGCCTTGATAACCAGATGGATGGCCTGTTGCGAGCCGGACAGGACAATCACCTGTTCCGGGTCACACCGTACCGCCCGGGATTGCCCCAGATGATTGGCAAGCGCCTCGCGCAGGACCTTCGATCCCCCGACCGGGTTTCCCACCAGATATTCCCGTTTGGGATTGCGCCAGTGTCGCGCCAACAGCCGCGCCCAGTCTTCATAGGGGAACAGGCCGAGCTCTGGTGTGCCGGGCGCAAAGGCCCGCCCCTGATAAAGCCGCGGCGACGCCGTGGGCAGCAGCATTCTGGCGACGCGGGACAGGGGAATGTCGCGGGGGCCGTTTTCCGGCCGATCCCCCGACTTCATGCGGGTCAGCAGGTCGTCCGGCAATTGGCGAGAGACAAACGATCCGGCGCCAACGCGGCTTTCCATATAGCCTTCTGCCGTCAGTTGATCAAAGGCGCTCAGGACCGTGTTGCGGGACACATCAAGGTCTTTGGCCAGCATCCGGCTGGATGGCAGGCGGGTGCCAGATGTCAGGCGGCCTTCCAGAATGGCATCCCGCAGCTTCAGGAAAAGCTGTTGATGCAGCGGGGCAGGATCGTCACCATCCAGTGACAGGGCGGCCAGATAGGCATTTTTCATGCGTTTGCTCATGGAAAAGTGGTACCTTATTCTCTGGTAATGTGCAATTTGTTGAGGGCCAATCTGTTCTTGAGCCCGTTTGGCGCACAGGGTGCGGAGCAACAGAATGGCAGAAGAAAAGTGGATATGAGGACAAGAGCACAGAGGAGAATGGCAGAGAAATCCGAAACAGCCTATTTTGCAGCCGGATGCTTCTGGGGCGTCGAGGCCGGGTTTCGCGCTCTTCCCGGTGTGGTCTCAACCGGTGTTGGCTATATGGGTGGCGATGTGCCTTTCCCCGATTATGACGCCGTCTGTTCCGGGCTGACCGGTCATGCGGAAACCGTGGCTGTTGATTTCAATCCGGCCCTGATTTCCTATTCGGATTTGCTGGATCATTTCTGGGCCAGCCATAACCCGACCCGGAAAAACCGTCAGGGGCCGGATGTGGGGCCGCAATATCGCTCGGCCCTTTTTCCCATGAATGACCGGCAGATGGCGGAAGCACAGGCGTCGCTGGCATTGCAGCGATCCAGATTATGGTTCTGGCAGCGGATTTTTACGGAGATTTCACCGGCAGGCGATTTTTATCCCGCCGAGGAATGGCATCAACAATATCTGGAAAAGCGGGGGCGGGGTATTCCCGTTCAGGGGTGATCAGGCCACCCGTTCGCGAAATCCCTGAAACCCGAGAATGGTGGCCGTCAGGCCGTGGGTGGCACGATAGGCATTGGTCACATCGCGATAGATATTCTCGGGCGCCATCGGTTCTGCATCGCCTGTATGCAGATTGTTGGGGTTTTCCTGTTGGGCAAGCTGCTGGGTCAGGAACGCGGCGGAGCTTTGGCCGAAATCCAGTGCCGTGAAGCCGCTGGGGCGGGCCGCCCGGTCTGAAGAGCGGGGAGAGGCAGCAGATGCCGTTTCCCGCGGGTTTGTGTCATTGTCGCGGGCAAAGGCGATCCGTTTGCGATCGTTATTGACGCCGGTTTGAATGTCAGAGGCTTGCGTCCGCCGCTCGTCAGGGCGGAACGGCTGTGCTTCGGGAAGGGGGGCAGCAAGGGGCGACCGGTGAATTTCCGGCGGAATCATCGCTTTCGCGGGATATGCTGCGGATCTGACCATGTCCATCTATACGAACAACCCTTGCGACCGGCCGGGCGGCCGGACTGGAAACGTGATTGGTTAATTCTAAACTGTGGCTCGCAGAATGAACTGGTCCGTGACGTTCTGTCACAGACCCTATTCTGGGAAACAAAAATTAACAAAATCTTACCGGCTTCCGGATGGAAGGGGCACCAGATTGATTTAATGGATCGGTGCCCGATTGCAAGAGGAAGACAAATGCCGCGCGGGCGGGATTATTTCTTGTCCCCCAGTTCGTCCAGACGCTTCTGCATCAGGGCCATCTGTTCCCGCATTTCCTTCATCATTTCGGTGGTGGCGTCGCTGGCCGGGGCGGCCGGTTTTTGCGGCTCCGGTTCCGGTTCGGCGGAGGGGGCCTCAAAGGCGGACGGGGAAAACAGTTTCATGGCCTGACTGAACATGGCCATGTTCTGGCGTCCCATTTCCTCAAACTGCCGATAGAGAGGGTTGTCCCGCAGATTTTCCGGCAGGGCCTGACGCATTTTTTCCTGATTGCTGGCAAAGGACCGCATGGACATGTCCAGATAATCCGGCACGACAGATTGCAGGCTGTCGCCATAAAAGCGGATCAGCTGCCGCAGGAAATTGATGGGCAGCAGGTTTTGCCCTTTTGCCTCTTCTTCAAAGATGATCTGTGTCAGGACGGACCGGGTGATGTCGTCGTTGGATTTCGCGTCATAGACAACGAAATCAATGCCGTCCTTTACCATCTGGCTCAGGTGATCCAGGGTGACATAGGAAGAGGTCGCCGTATTGTACAACCGCCGATTGGCGTATTTCTTGATGACAATGGCGTCCTTGTTTTCAGAACTTTTCTCTACCAAACTCTTACAACCTCTCCTGTTTAGTGCGCCGCACAGTTCGTATTGTGCAATGCCGTTAAGAATTTGGCAATCATAATCCTTATTTGCGGAAAGGGTGTGCTGGTCCTGCAGCCAGAGCCGGTCTATACTGGACCCATGTCCGAGAAACCGAAAATTGCCGATGTGGCCGCAACCTATTTCCATCTTTGGCAGCAACAGGTTACCCTGATGGCGCAAACGGATGAGGCCGGGTTGCAGGCGCTCATTGAACAGGGGCGCCAGATCGGGGAACATTTGTCCCTAGAGGCCGCGGCACGGTGTGCAGAAAGCGAAGCGGACGCCGATGACTAGCGGGGAGGCATCCGTTCGGCAACGAACCGGCCCCCGGCCCTTGGGGCTGCATCTGGGGTTGGCGCAGGCGACCCTCGCCAGTTCGCTGGCGGCGTTGGTTCCGGTTCGCGAAGGGCATTTCCCGTGGATGGCGGACCTGGCGGAAGACGCGGATCGATTGCGGCAGGACATGGCCGGGTTCGCGGTGGAGGACCTGCTGACGGAAATCGGCCAGCACGGGCATCAGCAAATTGGGGGTATGCTGCGGGGCATACAGAAATATCATGCCCACCCCTATCGCCGGACAGAGCGCGACGTGCCCGTCCTGTGGTCTGAGGGGGGCAGCCGCCTGCTGGACTACGGCACCGAAGATCAGCCGGACACCGGCCCCGTTGCCCTGATCATTCCGTCCCTGATCAACCGATCCTATATTCTGGACCTGTTTCCGGGGCGCAGTTTTGTGGATGCGCTGGCGGCGCAGGGCATCCGTCCGCTGCTGATGGATTGGGGCGAGGTTACCGACGTGGAGCGGGACTACGGATTGGACGAGTATGTCCTGAACAAGCTGGAGCCCGCAGCCGAAGCGGTTTTTGAGGCCTGCCCGTCAGCGCCGGTTCATCTTGTGGGCTATTGCATGGGCGGTACGCTGGCCATGGCGCTGGCGACCCGGATGCAAGCCCGGTTTGCCTCATTTGTGGCACTGGCGGCACCGTGGAATTTCCATGAAGGCTTGTCGCAGGCCGGACGCCTTTTCCTGGGGGAGAGGCAGGTCTGGGAGCGGGTGCTGGGCGCCTTTGGGGAATTGCCTGTCGATATGTTGCAGGCCTTTTTCGCCAGCCTTGATCCCTCGGTGGTGTTGCAGAAATTTTCCCTGTTCGACCGCATGGACCCTGACAGCCTGCGGGCACAGGAATTCGTCGCCCTTGAAGACTGGCTGAATGATGGTGTCCCGCTGGCCGCAAAAGTGGCCGAGCAGTGCTTTCGCGAATGGTATGGCAGTAATCTGCCCTATGGCGGGGCGTGGCGGATTGGCGGAAAAATCGTCTCTCCCGAAATATTAGAAATTCCTTCTATGATTGCGGTGCCAAAATCGGATAAGATTGTTCCGCCGGGGTCCGCGTTGGGGCTGGCCGGACAGATACCGGGCGCCCGGATCATCTACCCGCCGTCCGGCCATATCGGCATGGTGGCCAGCCGTCACGCACAAGACGGCCTGTGGCGTGACGTCATCCGCTGGGTGACGCAGTAACGGCGTTCAAGTCGCTTTTTTGCCGCAACTGCTAAAAATATGTTGCGATGCGATAAATATAAGGTTATTTCGTAAATATAGTCCATTTCGTAAGAAAAATTTCTCAATTTGTGATAATTTTGAACTTAAATTATCATGCAAGCAGCAGAGGAGGCAGCTCATGGATGTGGTGATTGCAGGTGCGGTAAGAACGCCTGTTGGTTCTTTCAATGGTTCTCTTTCATCCCTTCCCGCCCATAAACTGGGCGAGGTTGTCATCAAGGAGGCCCTGAACCGCGCCCGGACAGACCCGTCCGAGGTGTCCGAGGTGATCATGGGGCAAATCCTTGCTGCTGGTGCTGGACAGAATCCGGCCCGTCAGGCGTCCATCAATGCAGGCCTTCCCGCAGAGGTTCCTGCATGGGGGATCAATCAGCTTTGCGGGTCGGGCCTTCGGGCCGTTGCCCTTGGATATCAGGCCGTCCTGAACGGCGACAGTTCCATTGTCGTTGCGGGCGGGCAGGAAAGCATGAGTCAGGCACCCCACTGCGCCCATCTTCGCGATGGCCAGAAGATGGGGGGGCTGGAACTTGTCGATACCATGCTGACAGATGGCCTGATCGATGCCTTCCACGGTTATCACATGGGCAAAACCGCCGAGAATGTCGCGGCCAAATGGCAGATTACCCGTGAAGAACAGGACGCCTTTGCCGCCGCTTCCCAGAAAAAGGCCGCCGCCGCACAGGAAAGCGGCCGGTTCCGCGACGAGATTATCCCGGTCACCATCACGACCCGCAAGGGCGAGACGGTTGTCGATCAGGATGAGTATATCCGCGGCGATACGACGGCGGAAAAACTGTCCGGGCTGCGCACCGCCTTCCAGAAAGAGGATGGCACGGTGACCGCCGGGAATGCGTCCGGTATCAATGACGGGGCGGCTGCCGTGGTCCTGATGTCCTCTGCCGAGGCCGAAAAACGGGGCGTGACCCCGCTGGCCCGCATTGTCTCATGGGCACAGAGCGGCGTCGATCCGGCCATTATGGGTTCTGGTCCCATTCCGGCCAGCCGCGCTGCCCTTGAAAAGGCCGGTTGGACGGTTGGTGATCTGGACCTGATCGAGGCCAATGAGGCCTTTGCCGCGCAGGCCTGTGCGGTGAACAAGGATCTTGGTTGGGATGTGGCCAAGGTGAATGTCAATGGCGGGGCCATTGCAATCGGGCACCCCATTGGTGCTTCCGGGGCGCGGGTTCTTGTAACCCTGCTGCATGAAATGCAGAAACGCGACGTCAGTAAAGGGCTGGCAACGCTGTGCATCGGGGGTGGCATGGGCATTGCGTTGTGTGTTGAACGATAGAAAAAAATAACAATAAAAACAAACACTAGGATGGGAAAATAGGGATATGAGCAGAGTAGCAATCGTTACCGGGGGGACACGTGGAATTGGCGAGGCTATTTCCATCATGCTGAAGGAAAAAGGGTATCAGGTTGCAGCCAACTATGGTGGCAACGATGAACGGGCGCAGGAATTTTCCAAGCGCACGGGGATACCCGTCTATAAATGGGATGTGTCTGATTACAAGGCGTGCGAGGAAGGGGTCGCCAAGGTGAAGGAAGACCTTGGGCCGGTCGAGATCCTTGTCAACAATGCGGGCATTACCCGGGATGGAACCCTGCATCGCATGGATCAGGAAAGCTGGCAGAAGGTGATTGATACGGACCTTGGGTCCTGTTTCAACATGTGCCGCGCCGTCATTGAGGATATGCGCGCTGCCAAGTTTGGCCGGGTTGTGAATATCGGGTCCATCAATGGTCAGGCAGGCCAGTATGGACAGGTGAATTATGCCGCTGCAAAATCCGGTATTCATGGCTTTACCAAGGCCATGGCGCAGGAAGGCGCCGCGCAAGGCATTACCGTAAACGCCATTGCCCCCGGATATATCGATACGGACATGGTGGCCGCCGTGCCGCCGCAGGTTCTGGAAAAGATCGTTGCGAAAATCCCGGTGGGCCGTCTTGGCAAGGCGTCGGAAATTGCCCGCGGGGTCTGTTTCCTGGTGGCGGATGACGGCGGGTTCATTACCGGCTCCACCCTGTCCATCAATGGCGGTCAGCACATGTATTGACCGGTTTCGTCCGGGGGCGGTAGCCCTTATGGCCTGCCCTCGGACCCCGGATTTTCTGTCGGAACGATCCCGTACCGGCACAGAAAGGCACGCGTTTCCCTCCCCCGATCGCGTGCCTTTTTTATTTTCCCCTTTCCTGATTCATTCTTTCCTGTTTCATCCTTTTCTTTATCATCTTTGAAGTTTCGGTTTTGCTGTTATTCTGGGCGCCGGTACCCGGTCTCTGTTCCCTGTCTGTCGTTTATCTGGATTAACAGCGTGATGTTTGGTTCTGCTTCTGCTTCCCGAATTTCCCGGCCGCTTGCCACCGGCGCCGGCCTGTCGGCCATTCTGCTTTGGGCGTTGCTGGCCCTGTTTACGGTTTACACCGGACAGATCCCCCCGTTTCAACTCACCGCCATGACCTTTTTTGTCGCCTTCTGTCTGGCCTTGGCCAAGTGGCTGGTCAAGGGGGACAATATTGGTGCCCTTTTCCGGTTGCCGGGGCGGTTGTGGATGCTGGGGGTCGGCGGGTTGTTCGGCTACCATTTCTTTTATTTCATGGCGCTGAAGAATGCCCCGGCGGCGGAGGCCGGACTGATCGCCTATCTCTGGCCGTTGTTGATTGTCCTGTTTTCAACCCTTCTTCCCAATGAACGCCTGCGGTCCTTTCATGTGTTGGGCGCCTTGCTCAGCCTGATCGGGGCCGGGGTGCTGGTGACCAAGGGGCAGGGGGTGGCCTTCGACAGCCGTTACGGCCTGGGCTATGGCGCGGCGCTGGTCTGTGCGTTTATCTGGTCCGGCTATTCGGTCCTCAGTCGTCGCTTTTCCCATGTTTCAACGGATGTGATCGGTATTTTCTGCGGTGTGACCTCGGTGCTGGCGCTGATCTGTCATCTGGCGTTTGAACAGACCCTGTGGCCGTCCGGACTTGTGGAATGGCTGGCGGTACTCGGGCTTGGAATTGGCCCGGTCGGGGCCGCCTTTTTCCTGTGGGATGTGGGGGTCAAGCATGGGGATATTCAGGGGCTGGGCGTCTTGTCCTACCTGTCGCCGCTGCTGTCCACCCTGTTGCTGGTTGGCATGGGGGCCGCCGTTTTTTCGTGGTCCTTGGTGGCGGGGTGCCTGTTGATCACCCTTGGGGCGGCGGTCGGCTCCCTGAATATCTTCAGGGAGCTTGTCGGTAAACGGTCCTGATCAGGGGATCAGATTACCACTCGCCCGTATTGGGCATGCTGGCCCACGGTTCCTGCGGTGGCAGGGCATCGCCTTTTTGCAGCAGTTCGACAGAAATATTGTCCGGGGAGCGGACAAACGCCATGCGGCCGTCGCGGGGCGGGCGGTTGATGGTGACGCCCTGATCCATCATGTGCTGGCACAGGGCATAGATATCCTCAACCTCATAGGCGAGGTGACCGAAGTTGCGCCCGCCGGAATATTCCTCCGGGTCCCAGTTATAGGTCAGTTCCACCTGCGCTTCTTCCTGTCCTTCCGGTGCCAGAAAAATCAGGCTGAACCGTCCGGCCTCGACATCCTTGCGCTTGATTTCCTTCAGGCCCAGCTTATTACAATAAAAATCAAGGCTGGCCTCCAGATCGGATACGCGCACCATGGTATGAAGATATTTCATGACAAAGTCCTTTTGTTTAAATGAAGGATGCTTCCGGCTGGAAAACATCTGTCAGGGACGATGCTGCCCCTGACGATTGAAATTCGGTCCATACTAGACCGGCGGCCCCCTTTGCCGTCAACCGCTTCCGGTGGTTTTGGGCAGGGGGTTAGAAACTGTCCTTTCGGGCGCGGGTTTCGGCAAAGATGTCGATCAGGTCCGCCCCGCCCATGCCAAGGGTTTCCTGAAGATCGGGGCTGTCCGGCCGCAGGAACGGGTTGGTGTTCTTTTCCTCTCCAAGGGTGGAGGGAACGGTTGGCTGTCCCTTGGCCCGGAGGGCCAGAATATCCTCGAAGCGTTGCTGCAGGGCCGCGTTTTGCGGTTCCACAGACAGGGCAAAGCGGGCATTTGCCTCGGTATATTCGTGGGCGCAATAGACTTTCGTGCGATCGGGAAGGGTCAGGAACTTGCTCAGGCTGTGCCACATCTGGGCCGGGGTGCCTTCAAACAGGCGGCCGCAGCCAAGGGCAAACAGGGTATCCCCGCAGAACAGGGCGTCCGAGCCTTCGAACCAGTAGGCGATATGACCCAGCGTATGGCCAGACACCTCAAAAATCCGGGCTTTCTGGGTTCCGAACTCGAAGATATCCCCGTCTTCAAGCTGGATGTCGATGCCGGGAATGCGGTCCGCATCGGCTTTTGAGCCGACAATAATGCAGCCGGTTTTTTCCTTCAGTTCCAGATTGGCGCCGGTGTGATCGAAATGGTGGTGGGTGTTCAGGATATGGGTCAGGCGCCAGCCCAGTTCGTCCAGTTTTTCCTGTACGGGTTCCGCAACGGCGGGGTCCACGATGGCAACCGCGTCTGAATCAGGATCCTTGATAAGATACAGGTAGTTATCGTTCAGAACGGGGATCTGGTGAATTTCCAGTTTGCTCATATCTTGTCCGATTTTTAATTGTTTACGCTTTCTGCTTTGCCGGGCAGTATATCATTATGATGAGACCGGATGTCATAGAATTACGGAAATTTTATCACACCCATCTGGGTCAGGTGGTGCGCCGTCTTCTGGTGCGCAAAATCCGCAAAATCTGGCCGGATATCTCCAACCTGCGACTTTTGGGGCTGGGCTATGCCACGCCCTATATGTATCCGTTCCGGGCCGAGGCGGAACGCACCCTTGCCCTGATGCCGGCGGAGCAGGGGATTATTCACTGGCCCCATGACGGGCCGGGGCTGGTCGGATTGGCCGAGGATACGGAACTGCCGCTTCCCGACAATTCCATTGACCGGGTGGTCTGGGTTCATGGTCTGGAATTTGCGGAAACCACGGACCTTGTCTTACAGGAAATCTGGCGTGTTCTCACCTCCAGCGGCAAGCTGCTGGTCATTGTGCCGGTGCGGCGCAGCATCTGGTCACGGATGGAAAATACGCCGTTTGGCTATGGACATCCGTATAGTGACACCCAGTTACGGCGGATCTTGAAATCGAACATGTTCACCGCGGGCGAGGTGCATGGCGCCCTCTATTTTCCGCCGTCGCGGTTGCGGCTCAACCTCCGGGCAGCCCAGTTGCTGGAACGGATCGGGGAAAAATGGTGGGCCGGTTTCAGTGGTGTGCGGCTGATCGAGGCCGAAAAACAGATTTTCGCCATTCCCGAACAGGTTCAGAAAAAACGCCGCCGTCGTCGCCCCGTGATCGCCCCGGCCGCCCGGCCGATCAGCGCGGCGGAAGCCCCGAACCGAATGCCCTGCAGCAAACAGGGGTGATCTGGAAAAGCGGGATCAGTCCTGTCCGTTGGACAGCAGGAAGACGCACTGGACCCCAAAGAAGTTGGCCCGGTTTTCGCCGACGCTGTCTTTCATGACCTTGCCGTTATTGTCCACGACAATGGATTTTTCGATGGTCACGCCAATCTCGTCACACAGGGCCATAAAGTCCCGCAAGGTGCAGAAGTGAATGTTGGGGGTTTCGTACCACGCGTAATCCAGTGAACTGGTCATGGGCATCCGGCCCTTGAGGGCCAGATAGGCCCGGCATCGCCAGTAGGCAAAGTTGGGGAAGGAGACAATGGCCTTCTTGCCCACCCGCAGCAATTGTTCCAGCACCAGCTTGGGGCGGTGTGTCGCCTGCAGGGTCTGGCTCAGGATGGCGTAGTCAAATCCCTTGGCGGGGTAATCCACAAGGTCCGTGTCCGCATCGCCCTGTACCACCGAAAGTCCCTTGGTCACGCAGGCATTGACGCCAGCCTGACTGAGCTCCATGCCCCGGCCATCCACATTCTTGGCGGAAATCAGGTGGGACAGCAGGGTCCCTTCGGCGCAGCCTACATCCAGCACCCGGCTGTTTGGCTCGATCATTTCGGCAATCAGTTGCAGATCGACGCGAATATCCTGGGGGCGGGACAATCTTGCATTTTCAAACATCAGGCAATCCCCCGGCTTTTGGCTGTTGATTCAAGAAAGCCGCCAATGGTCGTCAACATTTCAGGCGTTTCCAGCAGGAAGGCGTCATGCCCCTTGTCGGTTTCAATCTCGACAAAGCTGACATTGGCCGCCGCCGCATTGAGCGCCCGGACCACGTCCTTGCTTTCCGAGGTGGGGAACAGCCAGTCGCTGGAGAAGGAGACAACGCAGAACCGGGTGTTTGTGCCTGCGAAGGCCTTGGCGAGCGAGCCGCCATGATCACTGGCCAGATCAAAATAATCCATGGCCCGGGTGATATAGAGGTAGGAGTTGGCGTCGAACCGGTCGACAAAATTGATCCCCTGATAGCGCAGATAGCTTTCCACCTGGAAATCGGCGTCAAACCCGTAGGTCAGGTCTTCACGGTCCTGAAGGTTGCGGCCAAACTTCCGGTGCAGGGCCGATTCCGACAGATAGGTCACATGGGCCGCCATCCGGGCAACGGACAATCCGGCGCGGGGCTTGCGGCCACTTTCATAATAGTTTCCGCCCTGCCAGTCGGGGTCCGCCATGACGGCCTGCCGGCCAACCTCGTGAAAGGCGATATTCTGGGCGGAATGCTTGGCCGCCGTGGCAATGGGAACCGCGCTGAAACAGCGTTCAGGATAGGCGCTGGCCCATTGCAGGACCTGCATGCCCCCCATGGAGCCGCCCATCACCGCGAACCAGTCGGGAATTTCCAGATAGTCCTGCAGCAATGCCTGTGCCCGGACCATGTCGCCGATGGTGATCATGGGCAGGTTCAGGCCATAGGGTTTTCCCGTATCCGGGTCGATATCCAGCGGGCCGGTGGTGCCCATGCAGCCGCCAAGAATATTGCTGCACACAATGAAATAGCGGTCGGTATCAAGGATTTTCCCCGGCCCGATCATGAAGCTCCACCATCCGTCCTTGCCGGTGATCGGCTGGCGACTGGCGGCATACTGATCCCCCGTCAGGGCATGGCACAGCAGAATGGCGTTGCTTTTGTCCTCGTTCAGGGTCCCATAGGTGTTATAGGCCATGGAAATGTCACTCATCATCGCCCCGCAATCCAGTGGCATGGGCTGCTCTGTTCCCAGTATCACGGAATGGTGTTTCGGCTTTGGCGGGATAATTGACACGGTCGCAACTCTTTTGAGCAAATGGGGTTAGAAAAATCTTTGTTTTCGGCTACTTTGCTGTTAGCTAGTTCTGATGGGTCGCATATGTCAACGAATTCTTTGCGTTTTGATATACGCGCCCTCCTTTTCTGCCGTGACGTATCGTATTTCAGGTGTGTAACGTGACACAACAAAATAAAAAACTAGAAGAATTGCGGGCTGAAATCGACCGGTTGGACGATGAGCTTCTTGGCGTTCTCGAAAAACGTGTTTCCATTGTAAGCGATATTGCTGCTGCGAAGAAAGATGATGGCCGGAGTCTGGCTTTCCGGCCGGGACGCGAAGCGCAGGTACTGCGCCGTATTCTTGAGACACATTCCAGCGACCTGCCGGGCGCTGTGATCGCCCGGATCTGGCGTGAAATGATTTCCGCCGTCTGCCGGTTGCAGAAACCCCATCGGGTGTCTGTCACCGCCCCGGAGAAATCCGTCGGCTACTGGGATCTGGCCCGCAGCCATTTTGGTTCTGCAACGCCCATGTCCCTGCATGTGTCCCCAACCGTGGTCCTTCGCGAAGTGTCCACCGATCCGGCGACCCTCGGGGTTCTGCCCTGGATGAATGCGGAGAAGGATAGCTGGTGGGTGCATCTGGCACAGGGCGGGGAAACCGTTCCGAAGATTTTGGCCGCACTGCCCTTTTCCCCCAATCAGGGCGGCGCGTTTGAGGACCTGAACGCCCTTGTTATCGGTCAAAGCCAGCCGGAGCCGTCCGGTAATGATACCTCCCTCATGGTGCTGGTCACCAGCGAGGAGGTCAGCCGCGCCCGCCTCAACGACATTATCGGCAAGGCGGACTTGCCCGGCCATTGTATTGATTCCCGTTCCCCGGAAGTTGAAGAAGGGGACTGGCTCCACCTGTTTGAAATGCCGGAATTCGTCTCGGACGATGATGAACGGCTTTCCCGGCTTATGGCACTGGCCGGTGAAGGGGCGATCAAGGTTGTCATCCTTGGCGCCTACGCCGTCCCGTTGTCCGAAGCCTGATGATGCGAACTCCCTGACGCGAAAGTACCAAGACCATGTCTACCCTGACCCCAACTCCCAAACCCGGTATTCTGGATATCACGCCTTATGTGGGCGGCAAGTCGTCCGTTGAAGGCGCGACAAAGGTGGCGAAACTGTCTTCCAACGAGACGCCCCTTGGCGCCAGCCCCAAGGCCCGCGCCGCCATTCGGGACCTTGGCGACAGTTTGCAATTCTATCCCGATGGGGGCTCCCGCGCCCTCGCGGAGGCCATTGCCGAGGTTCATGGTCTGGACGCCAGCCGTCTGGTATGCGGGAACGGTTCGGATGAAATCCTGTCGCTGATTGCCAGCGCCTATGCCGGTGAGGGGGACGAGGTTCTGTTCTCGGAACATGGTTTCCTGGTGTATGAACTGGCGGCGCTGGCCAATGGTGCCGTGCCGGTCAAGGCCCCGGAAACCGACCTGACAACGGATGTGGACGCGCTTCTGGCGGCGGTTACGGACAAGACAAAAATTCTCTATCTGGCCAATCCGAACAACCCGACCGGGACCTATATTCCCTTCTCGGAAATCGAGCGCCTGCATGCCGGGCTGCGCGGGGATATTGTTCTGGTGCTGGATGCGGCCTATGCGGAATATGTGCGGGCCGAGGATTACGCCGCCGGGGAAAGTCTGGTGGAGCGGTCCTCCAACGTGATCATGACCCGGACCTTCTCCAAGATTTATGGTCTGGCCGCCTTGCGGATCGGCTGGGGATATGGTTCCCCCGAAATCATCGACGTGCTGCACCGTATCCGGGGGCCGTTCAACACCAACGCGCTTGCCCAGATCGCCGGGATCGAGGCTGTTCGGGATCAGGAATTTGTCGAGCAGGCAAGACAGCATAATGACAAGTGGATCCCGATCCTGACCCAGAGCCTCCGCGGCATGGGCCTGAAAGTTCCAAGCAGCGTCGGCAACTTCGTCCTGATGGATTTCGCCGAGACCGGCAAGTCCGCCAGCGATGCTGAACAGTTCCTGAACAAGCGCGGTCTGATCCTGCGCAGCGTGGCTTCTTACGGGTTGGATAGCTGTTTGCGCATGTCCGTGGGAACCGATGACGAGAACCGCGCGGTGATCGACAGTTTACGAGAATTTTTGGAAAGTTGAGATGGGACAGGAACGCCCCGAAAAATTTAAACGAGTTGCCATTATCGGCATTGGCCTGATCGGGTCCTCCATCGCCCGGGCAGTCCGGCTTCACGGTCTGGCGGACGAGGTTGTCTGTGCGGCCAAGACCCACGACACCCGGCGCACCGCGCTGGAGTTGAAAATTGTCGATCACGCCTATGAAGACCCGACCGAGGCCGTAAAGGGCGCCGATCTGGTTATTCTGTGTACACCGGTCGGAACTTACGGGGCAATTGCCCGGCAGATTGGTCCGGCGCTGGAGCAAGGCGCGTTGCTGACCGACGTGGGGTCGGTGAAAAGCAAGGTTGTCGAACTGGTGGAACCGCATGTGCCGGACGGAGTGGATTTTGTTGCCGCCCATCCGGTGGCCGGGACGGAAAAATCAGGCCCCGCCGCTGGTTTCGCCGATCTGTTCGCCGGGCGCTGGTGCATTCTGACGCCGTCTGAAAAATCAACAGAGGCGGCCATCGCGAAACTGGATGCCTTCTGGACGGCCATCGGCAGTAACGTCGAGAAAATGAGCCCCGAGCATCATGATCTGGTGCTGGCCATCACGTCCCATGTTCCGCACCTGATTGCCTATAATATTGTGGGAACGGCGGATGATCTGCAGGAAGTGACCCAGTCGGAAGTGATCAAATATTCCGCTGGTGGTTTCCGTGACTTTACCCGGATAGCCGCGTCCGACCCGACCATGTGGCGCGATATCTTCCTGAACAACAAGGAAGCGGTGCTGGAAATGCTGGGCCGCTTTACCGAGGATTTGACAGCCCTGCAACGGGCCATCCGTTGGGGCGAGGGCGACACGCTGTTCCAGATGTTCTCTCGCACGCGGGCCATTCGCCGGCAGATCATTGATGCCGGTCAGGAAACCGCCGAGGCGGATTTCGGTCGGACCGCCTATCCGGAAGACGACTAGGCGGAGCCTTCCGCTGCCCTATGGGTAAAGCGGCGGAATTCTCATCAGGAAGAGGGGCCCCACATAGAGGCTTCCTTCCTGCAGGCTGATGGGCAGCTCAAGATACCGGTCCCCGTTCTTTTTGTCTTTGCGGGTCATCAGGTTCAGGGCGTATCCGGCGGTCTTGGCGGCCTGTTCATCCAGCCGTCCATTCTGGTGCAGGGTTCCCAGAATACTGTTGATCCCCACGATGCGGCTGGTAAAGGCGCCGATCATGCGGAATTCATCATCAAGGGCAAGGGTGCCTGTGGCATCCACCTTCACATCCCCCCAGCGGGTCTCAAGGGCCTGAATATCCAGAATGCCCCCCTTGTCCCGCCATTTCGCCGCACTGTCCCGGTCGAACAGGTCGGCAGGCTCCCCTTCCATCACGGCGGACAGGCCGAAATGCTCCAGCGTTTCCGCCAGCGGAATATCCTCCTTCAGGCCGGGGACAATGGTGTCCCCCCGCAGGGAAATCTGCGTGCCCGGAACTTCGGGGTGCTTGTCATCGGATGTGGTGATTTCCCGGACAATCGGCCGGGTATGCAGTTGCAGGCGCTCTGCTGTCAGGGGGCCACGCCACGACGGGCGGGCCTCAACCGTTTTCAGGTCGATGGACAGGGTTTTAAGGCGGCCTGACGTTTCGAAGGTGGCGCTGCCAAGGGCTGTTTCCGCTGACCAGAGGGTGCTGTAGTCCGTGTGGTTTTGGGACCAGTTGACCTGATTTTCACCGCCCACGCCAAAAATGACATGGGTCAGTTTCCACGGCTGGGCGATGGCCCAAGCCGTTTCAAAGCGGACCTCGGGTGCGTTGTCCGCCTGTGGGTCGGCCATCTGGAAATTGGCAATATCCATGCGGATGCGATAGGGGAAACCGGACGTGGTGACAGGCCCGTGATTGATGTCAAACCCTTCAGCCTGACGGGCGGTTTTCCAGCGATGGAATTCCTCGACCCCGGTATCGGCAACCGTATTCCACCAGTAGTAATATCCGCCTGAAAGAGCGGCAAGGGCGATCACTCCCGTTCCAAGAATACGCATCTGCTCCCGTCCTGCTGTCCTGATGCTTGAGCTTTGGAGCAGCACTCTATAAGGTTACGCCCCTGACTGTCACTGACTTTCCGAACCGACTGGAACATTTCCCCCATGACCCCTGTTGAGGCCACAAACCATCGCACCGTCGCCCTGGCGTTGATGCCGGCGGTTTTCGTCTTTCTGTGGAGTACGGGTTTCATCGGCGCCAAGCTGGGCCTGCCCTATGTGGAGCCCATGACCTTCCTTGGGCTTCGCTTTGCAATCTGTACCCTGCTTCTGGTGCCGGTGGTGCTGCTCACCCGGACCCGCTGGCCGGACCGCCTTGCCGATTGGGGACATATCGGGTTTGCCGGTCTGCTGATGCATGGCGGCTATCTGGGGTTTGTGTTTATGGGGATCGGGCTTGGCGTGCCCGCCGGTACCGCCGCGCTGATCGCCGGGATCCAGCCCTTGCTGGTTGCCGCGCTGGCCGGGTTGTTCCTGGGCGAGCGGGTAACGGGTCGGCAGTGGCTGGGATTGTTGCTGGGCCTTGGCGGCGTCATTCTGGTGGTGGCGGATAAACTGTCGCTGGGCGAGGGCAGCGTGCTTGGCATTGGACTTTGTTTCGCGGCCCTGTTCAGTATCGCGTTTGGAACCCTGTACCAGAAGAAATATTGTTCAGGCATGAGCCTGAAAAGCGGTAACCTGATCCAGTTTTTTGTGGCAACGGTCTATTTCGGGCTGGTCGCCTGGGCGTTTGAGGACATGTCTGTCAATTGGTCCGGGGAACTGGTCTTTGCGCTGGTCTGGCTGGTCTTCGTCCTGTCGCTTGGGGCGATAACGCTCCTGTATATCCTGCTTCGCAACGGGGCGGCGGCCAATGTGTCCAGCCTGTTCTTCCTTGTCCCGCCCTGTACGGCCGTTGTGGCCTATATTCTTTTTGACGAGGTGCTGGCAGGTTGGTCGCTGCTGGGGATGGTGGTCACGATTGCCGGCGTGGCGCTTGTCAACATGAAGCAAACCAAGGTGAAGTAATGCGGAGATATGATCTCGTTCTGGAACCTGACCTTCCTCCTGTGGATTTTCCCCTGCCGCCCTTACCCCCCGGAGAGGACCTTTGGGTGTTCGGCTATGGGTCGCTGATGTGGCGACCGGGCTTTGATCACAAGGGGATCATGGATGCCCGCCTGTTTGGGTATCATCGGTCTTTCTGTGTCTCGTCGGTGGTGCATCGGGGCACGCGGGACAATCCAGGGCTGGTGCTGGGGCTGGACGCAGGCGGTTCCTGCCGGGGCAAGGCGATCCTGTGCCCCTCCGATATTCGCGAGCCGGTGATTGACTATCTGTATCGCCGGGAAATGGTGACCAGTGTCTATGTGCCGAAATTCGTAACCCTTGAATTGCTGGAGACGGGTGAGCGGGCCACCGCCCTGACCTTTGTCGCCGATCCCAGACACGAACAATATTGCGGCCGTCCCACGATCGAGGAAGCGGCGCGGATTATCGCCTCCGCCTCGGGCAGAGGGGGGCCAAACCGGGATTACCTGAAAAGCACCATCGATCATCTGGACGAGTTCGGTATCCGCGAAGGCCCCCTGCACAAGATCATGACCCTTGTGGAACAACACGAGCGGGACGGCTGAAGGGGCCATCCCGTCTGCTTTGCCGCGTCAGCTACATTTTGAATAGCCGCAGGAGGTGCACATGTTGCATCCTTCGCTGCGGATCAGGGAGGCTTCGCCGCATTCCGGGCATTGCCGCAGCAGGCCGGACAGGGGTTTGTCCGGGGCGCCGGGGGCGACTTTCCGGTGAGCCTCCGTCTCCTCGCCGGTGCCGGCGGGGTCGGGCAGGAAGCCGATCCGGATCAGGTGGGTTTCCACCACATCCCCGATGGCGGCCAGCAGGGACGGAACATATTTCCCCTGCATCCACGCACCGCCGCGTGGATCAAAGACCGCCTTTAACTCCTCGACCACGAAACTGACATCGCCGCCGCGCCGGAACACCGCCGAGATCATGCGGGTCAGGGCCACGGTCCACGCGAAATGCTCGATATTCTTGGAGTTGATGAAAATCTCGAACGGGCGGCGGCGGCCTTCCTGAATGATGTCGTTCAGGGTGATATAGATGGCATGATTGCTTTCCGGCCAGCGCAGCTTGTAGGTTTGCCCCGGCAGGGTGCCCGGCCGGTCCAGTGGCCGGGTCATGTAGACAATACCGCCCGCCTCGAAGCTGTCCTTCGGTTTGGGGGGCGGTTGATCAAGGGGCAGGCTGGCCTGATTGCCCTCGGCGGTTTTGGCGGGGGTTTCAAGCACGGCCCCGGTGATGTCATTGGGGCGATAGGTCGTGCACCCCTTACAGCCGCGATCAAAGGCCTCCATGTAGATGTCCTTGAAGGCGTCAAAGCTGATATCCTCAGGGCAGTTGATGGTCTTGGAGATGGAGCTGTCCACATGCTTTTGAACCACGGCCTGCATTTTTACGTGGTCCATGGGGGTGAGCACCTGCGCATCCACAAAATAATCGGGCAGGGGGGTGTCCTCTCCTTTCAGGCGGCGGAACAGGCGCAGGGCGTAATCCGACACCTCTTCGCTTTTTCGGCTGCCATCCGGCATCAGCACATTCCGGGTATAGGTGAAGCTGAATACCGGCTCAAGACCGCTTGAAATATTGTCGGCCAGCAGGGAAATGGTGCCTGTGGGCGCAATGGATGTGACAAGGGCGTTTCTGATACCGTGTTTTGAAATGCCGTCCCGGATATCCGGGGCCAGCGACTGGATATGCGCGCCCGCCAGATATTTTTTCTTGTCGAACAGGGGAAACGCGCCTTTTTCACGGGCCAGATCAATGGACGCCAGATAGGCAGACCGGCTGACCTGTTTCAACCACCCGTCGGTTGCCGCGACAGCGTCCCCGGAGCCATAGCGGATACCGCACAGGATCAGGGCATCGGCAAGGCCCGTGACCCCAAGGCCAATGCGCCGTTTCTGTTCGGCTTCATGGGCTTGCGCGGGCAGCGGAAAGTTGGAGATATCGATCACGTTATCCATCAGGCGGATAGCGGTTCGAATATCCGCATCCAGACTGTCCAGATCAAGGTGGGCCGTGCTTTCAAACGGGTCACGAATATAGCGGGTCAGGTTGACGGACCCCAGCAGGCAGGCCCCATAGGGCGGCAGGGGCTGTTCCCCGCAAGGGTTGGTTGCCGAAATGGTTTCGCAATAGGCCAGATTGTTCATCTGGTTGATGCGATCAATGAAGATCACGCCGGGTTCCGCAAAGGCATAGGTGGACCGCATGATGTCATTCCACAAATCCCGTGCCGGAACGGTTTTGTAGAGGGTGCCGTCAAAGGACAGGTCCCACGCATCGTTGTCCTTGACCGCCTGCATGAAGGCATCGGTGACCAGAACCGACAGGTTGAACATGCGCAGGCGGCCGGGGTCCTGCTTGGCCTTGATAAACTCTTCAATATCGGGGTGGTCGCATCGCAGGGTGGCCATCATGGCCCCCCGGCGGGACCCGGCGCTCATGATGGTGCGGCACATGCTGTCCCACACATCCATGAAACTGAGCGGGCCGGACGCATCGGACCCCAATCCGTGCACGGGGGCCCCCTTCGGGCGCAGGGTCGAGAAGTTATAACCGATCCCGCCGCCTTGCTGCATGGTGACGGCGGCTTCTTTCAGGTTGTCGAAGATGCCGGACAGGTCATCCGGGATATCCCCCATCACGAAACAGTTGAACAGGGTGACCTTGCGGCCCGTACCTGCCCCGGCGATGATGCGCCCGGCGGGCAGGAACTTGTAATCCTCCAGCAGGTCATAAAACCGCCCGGACCAAAGGGCGGCGTCCTGTTCAGGGGCGGCCAGCGCATCGGCGATCCGATGCCAGGTATCCTCGACAGAGCGTTCCTGAACAGCACCATCCGGAGATTTGTAGCGGTATTTCATATCCCAGATTTGCCGGGAAATGGGGGCTACGGTAGACATGAGCACTCCTTACCTCGAAAGCGTACAGGGAAGGAATAGTATATATGATTTTTATAAAATAATAAAACGGGGGTCTTTTTTGGATCAGCGCGGCGATTGGGTGAGGATTGCGTCAATCCGGCCCTGCTGTTTCAGGCGGACAAGACCGGTATCCAGAAGGCGGCAATAGCGCTTGGTGTCCGGGTGGTTACGGCTGAACGCCACATAAATGTCGCTGGTTTCCCCGTCGAAGGCGCGGGCAATTTTCTCACTGCCGGGGACACGGGGCAGGGTCTGGTTGGCAATGGTGTCGAACATGATGATGGCATCCACATGCTTGCGGATCAGCATATTGATCAGGCTTTCCTGTGAGGCGACCCGGATGGGCAGGATATCCTTGTTGTTCAGAATATACGGGCCGTATTCATACCCGATGATCATGCCAACGCGTTTGCCCCCGCCCACTTCGGTGAACTGCCGGGCTTTGAGGGGGCGGTCCGTATTGTGGAAATAGGCCGTTGTGGCGGAAAACAGCTTTTCCTTGCAGAAATGGAAACGGGCTGCGGTGGACGGCTCCCGCGTTACATTGAAGGCGCCAAGCAGCCTGCCTTCTTCCACTTCTTTCAGCAGGCGGGCATAGGGCGCCACGTAATAGTCCACAGACACACCCTGTGCGGCGAAAGCCTCCCGGACGATCTGGTTGGAAAGACCCGTTCCATCTGCGTTTGAGAAAGGCGGCCAGCTATCCTCGGCCCCCAGCCGGATATGTTCTCCAGACCAGACGGTTGTCGCGGGCCATAACAGCAACGCCGCAAGTAATATCAGTACTCTTTGTCTCAGCAGTTCGCCCCTTCTTCTGCCGGTGAGAATATATATTTAAGCACCGATCTTACGCCAACAGAAAGCAGAAATAAAAGCCTAGGCCAGAAAAAAATATCGGGTTTCCTGATCCGTTTTTCCGGATGGGGCGTACCAAGGGACATGATAACCAAACTGGGAGAAAACAAGATGCGTTCCATTCATGCGTTGAAAATGCTGGTTGTTGCCATTCCGATGTTTATTGCTGCCTGTGCCAGCCAGAGCCAGGCGACCGATCAGAAGGATATTGTCGATACCGCCGTATCTGCCGGGACTTTCAATACCCTTGTTGCGGCAGTTCAGGCAGCGGATCTGGTGGATACCCTGAAAAGCGAGGGGCCGTTCACCGTGTTTGCCCCGACCGATGATGCCTTTGCCAAACTGCCGGAAGGCACGGTTGACATGCTGCTGAAGCCGGAAAACAAGGACAAGCTGGTGGCGGTTCTGACCTATCACGTTGTTCCGGGCCGGATCATGTCTTCTGATATCATGGGCAAAAAGGCGTCTGTGGAAACGGTACAAGGCAGCGCTCTTGCCGTGGATGCCACCAATGGGGTCATGGTCGATAACGCCATGGTTATCGCTGCCGATGTCGAGGCCAGCAATGGTGTGATCCATGTGATTGATACGGTTGTCCTGCCGAAATAACAGGCATAAATCCCTCAGTAAAAAAGGCGCTCCCGATCGGGGCGCCTTTTTTCTTGCGGATGTATCTGCGGCGGTCCGACGGATCAGACGTTATAGGTATTACGGGCTTCCTGAACCAGGGCATCGGTCCGTTCCTCGATGGTGCTTTCCAGCCGGGTCATGAAATCCTTGCGTTTCAGGCCGGGTTCGATGGCCGGCAGGAATTCGATGGTCAGGGTGCCCGGCTTGCAGATGAATTTCTTGCGCGGCCAGAACAGGCCGGTATTCAGGGCCACAGGCGTCACCGGCAGCGCCAGTTTGGAATAGAGCGCGGCAATCCCCTGATGATAGGGGAGCTTGCTGTCGACGGCGCTTCGGGTGCCTTCCGGGAAAATGACGATGGGCCGATCATCGGCAGAGGCTTCCTCCGCCTTTCTCAGCATGGCTTTCAAGGCCGCCGCATGGCCCTTGCGGTCAACGGGGATCATCTTGGTCTTGCGGCAGTACCAGCCATAGATGGGAATGTGCAGCAGTTCCTTTTTCAGGACCATGGCCGGATCATCCGCGATCAGGTGAAAGACCATGGTTTCAAAGGCGGACTGGTGTTTGCTGGCAACCAGCCCGGCCCCCGTTGGCAGGTTTTCCCGCCCCCGGATTTCGACTTTCAGGTTACAGATCACCCGCATCAGGAAGACGATCCCCCGGCTCCAGATCCGCTGGCCAAAGACCAGCCATTTCCGCGGAAACAGCAGGGCCGGCAGAAACAGCAGGTTCATGAAGGCCGACCAGATCCAGAAACAGATAAAAAACAAAGCGGAGCGCAGGGCGGTCATTTGGGGTCTCCATCCATTGCCAGGCCTTCCAGCCGGGCGCGCAAAAGGCTGACGATATATTTGTTGAATTCGCCGGACAGCACATACAGGGCCGCCGGGCGGCGCCACCATCCGGTCAGGGTGGGCGAGTCGACTTCCGGAACATAGGCGACAAGGGTCTTGTCGGGCATCTGGCGTTTCATTTCTACCAGACTTCGAGGCATGTGATAGGCGCTGGTGACCACCAGCAGGGCCTCAAAGCCATGCTCACTGGCCCAGAGGGAGGCCTCATAGGCATTGCCGACCGTGTCCTTGGCAAGGCGTCCCAGATCGACGCAGCAATCCATGATATTGTTGCTCTCTCCCAGTACCCGCTGCAACTCGTTGCGGGTCACCTTGGCATTGACGCCCGAGATCAGCAGCCGTTTGCCGGTGCCGCTGTTCAGCAGTTCAAAGCCCAGTTTCAGGCGGGCAGGGGTGCCCGTCAGGATGACAATCCCGTCGGCGGTCCCCCGGTTTGCGCCGCTATATCCGTTCACTTGCGAAATGTAGTACAGGAAGCCGCCAGTCCAGATGATGGACAGCCCCAGCAGTAAACGAATCCAGAAACGCGGCCTGAAAATCATGGGGTGAAACGCCCTTCCCCGATAAAGGTAACGGCCTCGGTCAGGTCGCGGGCGATGGAAACAGGCAGAAGCGCCCGGTCCAGCCCTTCCGACTGGGTTGCCCGTCCCTTGCCGGTCTGCACCAGAATACGGTGGCAGCCTGCGATGCAGGCCGCTTGCAGGTCCCGTTTGCTGTCCCCGACCAGAACCGTATTGCGGGGCTGTTCCCGAAACCGGGTCAGGGCCTCAAGGATCATGCCGGCACCGGGCTTGCGGTTCTCGGTTGCTGCCCAGGGGGCGTCGGGTGCGATCAGGATGTCATCCAACCGCCCGCCTTTGGCCTTCAGGGCGGATTTCAGTTTTCCGTGGATGTTGTCCAGGGTCTCAAGCGTGATAAGCCCCCGCCCGATACAGGACTGGTTGGTGACGATCACCACCTTGTGGCCCCGGGAATTGAGCGTCGCAATAGCCTCAAGGGCGCCGGGAATGAACACCAGTTCATCGGGGCTTTTGACGAAATCGGCGCGGTCTTCGTTGATCACCCCGTCTCTGTCCAGCAATACAAGCACTCTACATCATCCGTTTCAACGAGCTCAAGACAATCCACCGCACTGTAAACAAGGTCAGAAGTGCGACAATCACCGGTAACATAGCCAATGCAATCCATCCTTCCAACACCATTGTTGGGGCGCTGAGAAGGGTGGCGTCCAACCGGCCTGCCAGAAGGGAGAGCAGAACCATGACAATGATGGCAAAGGCCAGCCCCGGCAGCGAGCCGAGAAAGCTGAGCCGGGCGAAATAGGTCTGGAATTGCCGGGCGATATAGGTATCCCGCGCGCCGATCAGGTGCAGGACCTCGATCACGTCCCGGTGCATGACAAGCCCGGTCCGGGCCGCGAAAATGACGATAATCACCGTGACGATGCTGATCAGGAGCATGATGGCCGCCGCCAGAAACTGAACGGAGCGGGCAAGGACGATCATTTTGTCCAGCCACGGGCGGTGGGTGTTGAGCCGGGCTTCGGGGATGGCCTTGTTCAGGGTGGTGGCCATGGCGTTGAGGTCCACCGGGCTGTTCTCGCTGATGGTGACTTCCACAAGGCGCGGGAGCGGCAGTTCCCGAATGATGTCGGCCCGCCCAAGGAAGGGCTCAAGAAGCGAGGCGGCTTCCTCGACGCTGATCGGGCGGACGGTTTCCACACCGGGGGTGCGTTTCAGGAAACTTACCACTTCCTCGACTTTTCGGTCCTGTGCATCGCCGCCCACATGCTGGATTTCCACGGTCAGGTTGCCGCTGATCTCGCTGGACCAGTTTTCAACGGCGGCACTGATGGAAAAAAGTCCGGCCAGCGCCAGCGCCGCCAGAAAAATCATGGAAGAGATCACGACCGGTAGATAGCGGCTGGAGGCATCCTTCTCCAGTTGCAGTTCGCTGGTCTTGCCAAACAGGTTCATCAGTACAGGCTCCGGTCAAACTGTTGCAGATACTCTTCCGCATGGGTGTGGTGCAGGGTGCCGCTCTTCAGGTACATGACCGGATATCCGAAACGGCGGATCAGTCCCAGATCGTGGGTGGCGACAACAACGGTGGTACCGATCTTGTTGAGTTCCTGAAACAGGTACATCAGCCGAAGACCCATTTCCGCGTCCATGCTGCCGGTGGGCTCGTCCGCGATCAGAAGCTGGGGCCGGTTGATGACAGCGCGGGCAATGGCAACGCGCTGCTTTTCACCGCCGGACAGGGTTGGCGGGCGGGCATCGACCTGATTGCCAAGCCCGACCCAGTCCAGCAATTCTTCCACATGGCGGCTGATCTGTTCTTCCTCAACCCCGGCAATGCGGAGGGGCAGGGCCACATTCTCCAGCGTTGTCAGATGGTCCAGCAGGCGAAACTCCTGATAGACCACGCCAATTTTTCGGCGAAGTTCAGGCAACTCGTCCCGGCTCAGGCTGCTGGCCTCTTTGCCGAACAGGGTGAGCAGGCCCCGGCTGGGACGATGGGAGAGCGACAGCAGTTTCAGCAGGGAACTTTTCCCCGCCCCCGTCGGTCCGGTCAGGAAATGGAACGAGCCCGCTTCCAGATGCAGATTGATATCCCGCAAAACTTCCGGGCCCATCCCATACCGCATCCCGACATTTTCAAACCTGACCAAACGATCCTCCCAAAAAAAACAGCAAAAGGATAAACTAAGATGGATTTATCCGGCAATCTTGTGCATGTTTTGTCAAACGCCTATAAACAGATCGTTTAACCTGTGGATTAATAAATTCCGACCTATGATATTAACTTGTTCATCATGTTCAACGCGTTATTTGATCGACCCCGCTTCTGTTGGAGTGAACGGGCGGTTGGTCAAGTGCGCCAAGTGTGGCCACAAATGGCGTGAGTACCCACCTGCCGACATGCCGAAACAGGTCGCGGGCGACGAACCCGTTGAGGGACTGGAAGCCGAGGCGGAGGTTGCCGGGGACGCAGGCCTGAGTATTGAGGAAATGTCCGCCCGCAAGCCGCGGGTGCCGCGGGAAAGAATTCCGGTGCCGGAGAAGAAGAAATCCGGTTGGCTGGGCTGGCTGATATTCCTGCTTTTGCTGGCGGCGATTGTCGCGGGCGGGTATTATGGACGGAATCAGGTGGTCAGTGTCTGGCCGCCGGCGGCCAAGCTGTACCAGAAACTCAAACTGGACGTTCAGACCCGCAACACCCTTGGGCTTGAGATCCGGGATTTGACCACGCGGTCAGTGGTTGAGAACGGGGTGACCCGGCTGACGGTGGTCGGGAATATCGTCAATATTACGGAAACCGACCGGCCCATTCCAAGGATCAGCATCCAGTTGATTGATGATGCCGGAGACCATGTCTATAGCTGGAGCACCTCGATTGAGCAGACCCTGCTGGAAGGGTGGGGAAGCGTTGAGTTCACCAGCAGCATGAACCAGCCGCCCGAAGATGCGAAACAGGTGCGGGCGAATCTGTTGCCCCTGAGCGATCCTGAAGGAAAAGCGGCCAACTAGGCCGGTTTTAAACACGAATTCGGAGGCCCGCCAAGATCGGGCGCCCTGACTATTGGAGAGAGACATGACCGCCAAAGAGGCAAAAGTTGAAGTGCTGTACTCAAGCGGCGATATTGCAAAACGGAACAGCGAGATTGCCGAGGAAATCGCCCGCGATATGGGGACAGACCTGCTGGTGATTGCGGTTTTGAAAGGCAGTTTTGTGTTCGCCGCCGACCTGATCCGCGCCCTGCACCATGCCGGTGTGCGCCCGCAGATCGATTTCATGGCGCTTTCTTCCTATGGCGACAAGACAATCAGCAGTGGAACCGTTGTGATTACCCGCGATATCGTGGATACCGTGAAGGGCCGGCGTGTTCTGTTGATTGACGATATTCTGGAATCCGGCCGGACCATGGAATTTGCGACCCGCGAGCTTCTGGACCGCGGTGCCTCCATGGTCAAGACATGTCTCATGCTCGACAAGAAGGGGAAACGTCTGGTTGATTTCGAGGCGGATTTTGTCGGATTCGACTGCCCGGACCTTTTTGTTATTGGCTACGGCCTTGATTACGCGCATTATTACCGGGAACTTCCCTATATTGGACATATTGTCAAAGAAGAATGAGGCGAAAGGCGTGAATGGCGAGGATACTGGTAGCTGACGACGAGGCATCTTTGCGGGAATTTGTTCACCGGGCATTGACCCATCACGGGCATGATGTGGTCTCGGTGAATGATGGCGCGGAAGCCTTGCTGGAGCTGCAACGGGACCCGGCCTTCGATCTTCTTCTGACGGATATTGTCATGCCGATCATGGATGGCATTGCCCTGTCCCTGAAGGTGGCCAAGGATTTCCCCGACCTGAAAATCCTGCTGATGACCGGCTATGCCGCAGAACGCCAGCGCGCCCACAATCTGGACGACCTGATTCACGATGTGATCTCGAAACCTTTCACCCTGTCCGAGATTTGCGGAAAGGTGGAAGAGGCACTGGTCTCAGAGCCGGGGCCGGGGGAGGGTGCCTCCACCCGCGATATGGGCCTGATCGACAAGCGCTAGGGCCGCGTCGGTCAGCTCTTTGGCAGGGCGTCCCTGTTCTTTTTCTCTCTACGCTCCGAAGACACCCACTCCACCCAAATCTTTATCGATCTCGGTTTGATGTCCTGCGCCTGTTGGCAAGGTTGATTCGTGCTGTCCGTTCATGAGGGGGAGGCCGGACAAGCCGAGGCCGGATAAAGCCATGCACGAACGCACCGGGCCGCAGGCCACAAAAACAGAGTATTGGGAGAAATGTCGGGGGAAATATCGGGAGATGGTGCCCCTGGCCTGACTCGAACAGGCACGTCCTGAGGACAACAGATTTTGAATCTGTCGCGTCTACCAATTCCGCCACAGGGGCAATCCGTGGGAACAGCCGCAATATAACGATGAAATGATCCCGGTCAATAGAACAAATGACACGGCAAACGACTTTATTGCGCGGGGGTCTGTCTTTATTCCAGCGTTGTCAGGATGGTATAGCCGGAACCGCGGACCGATTTGATCATCTGCTGCTGGTCCTGACCGATTTCCAGTTTCTGGCGCAGTCGCCGCACAAGGGCATCGATGTTGCGGCTGTTTTCCTTCAGTTCCTTGTTGAAGATCAACAGGCTGAGCTGTTCGCGGTCAACCGGTTGGCCGGGGGTTTCCAGCAATACGCGCAACAACTGGAATTCCGCCATGGTGAGCGGCACATCTGTTCCGTCCGGGGCGGCCAGTTTGTGGTGGGGCAGGTCCAGTGACCAGCCGGAAAAATTCACGTGGGTGCCGGATCGTTCCGGGGTGCCATTGACGGTGGTTTTGGTGGATCGGCGCAGTACGCTCTTGATCCGGGCCAGAAGTTCCCGTCGATTATAGGGTTTGGCCACATAATCGTCGGCGCCCATTTCAAGCCCGATGATCAGGTCCACACTTTCGCCCTTGCCGGTCAGGATGATCACGCCCACATTGGATCGTTCCTTCAGATACCGGGTCAGGCTTAATCCGTCCTCTCCGGGGAGCATCAGGTCCAGGACAACAAGATCGAAATCGTCTTCGGCGAAGACGGATTTCATTTCATTTGCGTCACTAGCTTCGGCAATCTCGTAATTTTCCCTCTCAAGCGTAGCGCGAAGCGTTTTACGCAGGTCGGGATCATCATCAACTACCAGAATTTTCTGTTTCATTATCGCCAGTACATCCTGTTTTCAATTCTCGCATCCGAAAGGGCGGAACTGCACATTCCTTACTATATGCTGTAACAAAAAAGTTACAAGATTAATTATCAGCTCATATTCATGGCAGCTGAACAAAAAATGTTCTCTTTCATACAGTTAATGTACAATAAAACCAAAGAATTTTTGCCTTCCGGGCTATGGAAGTCGCCCGTCAGGTGCTATAAACTGGCCCCTTCTATCAGTGCAAGAATTCGGGAACTTCGATCTCCATGCTAAGGCGATTATATGATTATACCATGGGTTTGGCGGCCCGTCCGCGCGCCAAAGCCCTGCTTGGTGGTGTGGCCTTTATCGAAAGTTCGGTCTTTCCGATTCCGCCCGATGTTCTGCTTATTCCCATGGTCCTCGCCAACCGCGATCAGGCCTGGCGCATCGCCACCATCTGCAGCATCTTTTCCGTTCTGGGCGGTTTGTTCGGATATGCCATCGGGTATTTCTTCTTCCAGATGATCGGTGGGCCGGTTCTGGAATTTTACGGCTATATGGACAAGTTCACGGCCTTTCAGGGGGCGTATAACGAATGGGGCGGGTGGATCGTCGCCTTTTTCGGGCTGACGCCTTTTCCCTATAAGGTGATCACCATCGCAAGCGGTGTGGCTGAGCTTAGTCTGGGGATTTTCATCGTGGCCTCGGTGCTGTCACGCAGTGCCCGCTTCTTTCTGGTGGCCTGGCTGTTTCGCCGGTATGGCGAGCCGATCCGCACCTTTGTTGAAAAATACCTCGGGATTTTGACCATCCTTTTCTTTATTGTCCTGTTCGGGACCTTTTATCTGTTGAAGTTCCTGTAGTGACCGGCACCGGCGTAAGGGGGAAATGATGATATTTTCACAGGTGAATGCGCTGCGCATTTCTGTTCTGGCCAGTGTTGTCGCATTGGGAGCGGCGTTTGTGGCGCAGTATGGCTTTAACCTGCTTCCCTGCGTTCTGTGCCTGTATCAGCGCTGGCCCTATGCCGTGGTGATCGCCATCGGTATTGTCGGCCTGACCTTCGCGAAGACAAGACGGTCATCGGCCTTTCTGTTCCTGATCCTGATTGCCGCAGGCTTCGCGGTAACCGCCGGTATCGGTGGCTTCCATGTGGGGGTTGAACAGGGATGGTGGGCCGGAACGGCGGAATGTGCCGCCGATACGGGCAAGGTCCTGTCCATGGAAGACCTGAAGGCGCAGATTCTGGATGCGCCCATTGCCAAATGTGATGAACCGGCATGGCAGATGCTTGGAATTTCCATGGCGGGGTATAACTTGATTTTTGCAAGTCTGTTGGCGGTCTATGCGTTGGCCGCTGCGTTCAAGGGTCGCAAGACCGGTGAGGAGTTGGCATGAGCAAACCATCTAACCAGCAATCCGAAACCAGAAAAGTAACCGGCGAGGGCCGCCTGCCCGGTGATCCCCGCAAAGAGGATATCGTCGAGCGGATCATCCGGGTCGATCATGCGGGCGAGTTCGGCGCGGTTCGCATCTATGAGGGGCAGTTGGCTGTCCTGAAGAATACGGACGAGGCTGATACCATCCGCCATATGAAGGAGCAGGAAGAGGTGCACCGCGCCCGGTTTGAGGAATTGATCGCGGATCGCCGGGTGCGCCCGACAGCCCTCAGCCCCCTCTGGAATATGGCCGGGTTCGCCCTTGGGGCAGGAACGGCCCTGCTGGGGAAAGAGGCGGCGATGGCCTGCACCGAGGCGGTGGAAGAGGTCATCGACGAGCATTACCAGAGTCAGCTTGACCAATTGGGCGAGGATGAAGCCGAATTGAAGGAGATTATCCAGAAATTTCGGGACGAGGAAATCGAGCACCGGGATATCGCCCGTGAACGGGGCGCGGCGGAAGCCCCCGGTTATGAGGTGCTGACCTCTGCGGTCAAGGCCGGCTCAAAGCTGGCGATCTGGCTGTCCTCGCGGGTCTAGGCCCGCGATCAGGGGGCAGGGGATCAGGGCCCGGCGACAGCAGCAGCGGTAGCCGGACCCGGTCGTTCTTTACGGGAAGTCGCAGCGCATTGCCGAGACTTTGGCAAAGCTCTGGCGTCCGCTTTCAATGGTGAAGCGATATTCATCCGCGCCGAACACCATGCTTTTCTCAAGCGGCAGCAGGCCGGTAATTTTTTCAGATTTCCCGCCAGTCTCGCGGAAGGTGATGGTGACCGGTTTCGCCGGATCGAACCACGCTTCGGGTTTGCCGTCCGCGTTCAGGAAGGATTCACCGTCTCCGGTCACGATTACGGCCCCGTCATTCAGGCTGATGGAATTGGCCACCTGATTGAAAATGGGTGTGTTGACGATAAACCGCTTTGATTCCGGTTTCTTGTCACAATTCTGGCTGTTCTGAATAAGTTGGATAACCGATTGCAGGCGGGCGGCCTCCAGCCCGTCGTTCATGCGGGTGCGGACCAGTTCAAGGATATTGCGAAGTTCCCCGGCGGGCATCTCGCTTTCATACTTGTTGCGCCATGAGCGGGCCTCGGCCAGCGCCGTGCTTTGCCGGTTCAGGGCATCGCGGGCCTGGTCGTTCAGACGCTCGTTCTCGCGGGTCAGGGTCAGGACCTGATCTTCCACATTGGCAACGCGGCGGTCAGCCTCTGCCTGGCCCTCGAAATAGCCATAGGCGCCGGCGGCGCTCAGCAAAAGAAGGTAAAAGAAGAATTTCAGGACGCGGTTGCGCCGCTCCACACTTCGTCTTTTCTCGGAAAGACCAAGACCATAACTCATGATTAGTCACTTCAGTATAAGCCAAAGGGAAATATTTCCCCCTGTGTATAACCGTTTGGGACCGGCCATGGCAAGCGGTGTACAGAGCGCCGGACTAATCTATCAGCTCTGTGTCCCAGTAAAGATAATCGCGCCAGCTGTCATGCAGGTAGTTCGGCGGAAAACCCTGTCCCTGTTTGTTGAGCATATGCGCGGTTGGCGCATAGGGGCGAATGGTCGGGAACATGTTGGCTTCTTCCGGCAATCGCCCGCCTTTCTTCAGGTTGCATGGTGCGCAGGCGGTGGTGATATTTTCCCAGCAGGTTTGCCCGCCTGCCCGCCTAGGAAGATAATGGTCAAAGGTCAGGTCATCCGGGGAATTGCAATACTGACACCGAAACCCGTCGCGCAGAAAGACATTGAACCGGGTGAAGGCCGGTTTGCGGTTCTGGCGGATATAGCGTTTGAGGGAAATGACACTTGGCAGGCGCATTTCAAAGCTGGGGGAATGGACGACGGTGTCATATTGGGAAACGATATTGACCCGCCCCAGAAAGACGGAGCGAAGCGCATCCTGCCACGACCACAGGGAAAGTGGGAAATAACTCAGTGGCCTGTAATCGGCATTCAGAACAAGCGCCGGATACTTTTCTGCCGAAGATAGCACGGTCTTGGACCCTCCTTATCTTGTCTAAGGAAAGTCTGGCGCGGTTAAGGTCAAAAATCAATTCCTAATACAGTATTTAGTGTTAAATTTTTGTGACCCTACTGTATGTCGTGTCACAATTGCAGGTTGATCAGCCGTTAAAAAGACCGCCGAGGAAGCGCTGTCCCAAGGCCAGCCCGGTTTCGTCAATACCGTGGGACAGGCTCGGTCGGGCGGTGGTCTCAACGGGGACGGACAGGGACTGCAGGACCCGCCTTGCGTGTTCAAGGGCGGCGATGGGCAGAATGTCGTCTTCCTCGCCGTGGATAAGGCAGACCGGGGGTTTGCAGCGAATGTCCCGGGCCAGCGTGCCGGGGGCCACAAGCGCCCCGGAATAGCCCAGAATGCCCGCCGGGCCGACCGGATGGCGAAGCGCCGTATAGAGCGCCATCATGGTCCCCTGACTGAAGCCCACAAGCGCCAGATCCTGCCAGCCAAGAGACAGCCGTTCCAGTTCTGCATCCAGAAAGGCTTCAATTTTTGGCGCCGCGGTTTCCGCACCCGGTGTCAGGGCGTCAAGGGCTTGTTCAATGGCATGGGGATCGCGCCGGGACAGGGTCGGGTCGTATCGGTTGAGGGAGAACCACTGCCGACCGAACGGGGTCAGTTCGCATTCTTCGGGGGCGTGGGGGGCAATAAAGGCGGCATGGGCCAGTTGGGGCTGCCAGATTTTTGCAAGCTGGATCAGGTCATCGCCATCGGCGCCATAGCCATGCAGCAGAACGACCAGTTGGCGGGCGGGTTGGCCGGAAAGGGGGGAGAGCCGGGGGCCATCCAGAAAAGCGGAACTCATTGACCGGTTGCCTCTTTGAAGGTTTTGCGTGTGGCCGGTTGTACCACATCCACATAGTAACGCCACAAAACGCGGGCGGCCAGTGTCCGGAACGGGCGCAGGGGTTCTGCGTGTCGATCCATTTCCTTCTGGGAGGGACGCTCCTCCAGTCCTTTCAGGTGCTGAAGCGCGATTTTCAGGGCCACATCGCCTGCGGGCCAGATGTCCTGCCGTCCAAGGCAGGCGATCATGTAGATTTCGGCGGTCCAGCGGCCAATCCCCTTGACCTCTGTCAGGGCGGCAAGGATGTCTTCGTCTTCCAGCGCATGCAGGCCGCCAAGGTTGAGCTTTCCGCGCACGATGTCGTCGGCAAGGGCCCGGCAATAGACGGCTTTCTGGCGACTGAGGCCAAGGGCTCGAAGCTGTTCCTCGTTCTGGCGCAGCAGGGTTTCGGGCTCAAACGGCTGGATGGCGGCCTCAAGGCGGGTCCAGATGGCTTCGGCGCTGGCAAGAGAGACCTGCTGTTCGACAATGATCCGGGTCAGTTGCTCAAAACCGGCGGGGCGCTGTCGGTCGGGCAGGGGCTGGATCAGGGGCAGGGCGCGGGCAAAATCCTCGTCCTGCCGGATCAGGTGTTGAAGGCCTTCCTCCAATCCGGCCCGGGGTGTCATTGGGCATGGGCCGCTGCGGCCGTTTCCAGTGACGGGTTGCACATCATGGTTCGGCTGGCCCGACCGATCGGGGCCAGAAGTTGCTCCTGTCCCGTGTCGGCATCCCGGATGTCCGGCGTCAGGCCGATATGATTGAACGACAGGTCCCGGCCCACGGTGAAACGCCCGGTGGTCAGGCGCAGGCCGCCGCCATTCTCCAGATCGAACAGGGTCTGCATGGACCCCTTGCCATAGGATTTTTCCCCGAACAGGCGGGCCCGGCCATTGCTTTGCAGGGCGCCCGCGACGATTTCCGCCGCCGAGGCAGACCCTTGATTGATCATGATGATCATGGGCAGGCCATGAACGCTGTCACCCCGTGCGGCCCGTTCTTCGGTAAAGCTGTTGCCCCGGTTCATGGCCTTCAGGATATGGCCCTGATCAAGGAACTGGTCGGCCACATCAATGGCCGAGGAAACAAGACCGCCCGGATTGTTGCGCAGGTCCAGAATAACGCCGCAGAACCGACCGCCAAGGTCCCGGTTGATGGCCTTGAGGGCGTCTTCCACCTCGTCCCCGGTCTTGCGGTTGAAGGACAGGATACGGATATAGCCGATATCCCCGTCCGCCTTGTATTCAACCGAATGCAGTTCGACACGGCGGCGGGTGACGGTCAGCTTCAGGGGGGTGTCTTCCCCGTCTCGCTGGATGGTCAGGACAGACGAGCTGCCTTCCGGCCCCCGCAGTTTGCTGACCGCATCATGCAGGGACAGACCTGACAGCGGGTCACCGTCCTGATGGGTGATGACATCGCCCGACAGGATGCCCGCTTCCTCGGCGGCGGACCCGGCAATTGGCGAGAGAACCGTCAGTTCATCGTCGCGCATTTCAATGCGAACGCCGAAGCCGATGAAGTCCCCGTCCAGACTTTGTTGATAGCGGCTGTAGGTTTCCGGTGGCATATAGCCGGAGAATTTGTCGAGAGAGGCAAGCAGGGCGTTGAGGGCGCGGGTGGTCGGCGGTGTGCTGTCCGATGTGTTCCGAAGGCCCCGGATGGCCTCGTCCACAAGGTCATCCAGATTAACCTCGTCCACATAGCGGGCGTTGATGGTGATCAGGGCATCTTCCAGCGTGTCCACATCCCGGTTCAGGGTGTCCGACGGGCCAATGACATTCAGGTAGGCAGCTTCGTACCGATCCACCGCGTTGGTGACGGCCTCATCCGAGACGAAAGGCAGGGCGCAGGCGGTCAGAAGCGCGAGGAGATTGGCAGTGATCAGGAGTTTCCTCAAGCGGTGCGCCTTTCATCGGTATTATTAACAAAACATTAACGAAGCTAGTGGGTTCCTGTTCCGGTTACAAGTAATCCTGTGATTTTTTTTGTTTTTATGCCGCGTCTCGGCTAGATTGCCGCCATGAAAATTGTTACCCGATTTGCGCCGAGTCCGACCGGCTACCTGCATGTTGGACATGCCTATTCCGCGTCTCTGGCCTGGCGACTGGCACAGGAAAGCGATGGTTATTTCCTGCTCAGGATGGAGGATATCGACCAGACCCGCTGCCGCCCTGAATTTGAGGCCGCCCTGCTGGAGGATCTGGCGTGGCTGGGCCTGACATGGGAGCAACCGGTTCGCCGCCAAAGCGAGCATCTGGACGATTATGCGGTTCTGGTGGATCGCCTGTTCGAGCGGGACCTGATCTATCCGTGTTTTTGCACGCGCAAGGAAATTGCCGCAGAAATCGCCCAAAGCCAGTCCGCGCCCCATGGGCCGGATGGGCCGGTTTATCCCGGTACCTGTAAACATCTGAGCCGGACCGAGCAGGAAGACCTGTTTGCGACGGACAAGCCCTATGCCCTGCGGTTGCACATGGACCGCGCCCTTCAGGCGGTGGCGCTGGACAGCCTGACATTCCGGGAACAGGAAAAGGGATGGATCCAGTGCGATCCGGCCCGATTCGGGGATGTAGTGCTGGCCCGCAAGGAAACGCCGGCCAGTTATCATCTGGCGGTGACGTTTGACGATGCCATTCAGGGGGTTAATCTGGTGGTGCGTGGGCAGGACCTGTTCGAGGCGACCCATATTCATCGCCTGTTGCAGGCGCTGCTGGATTTGCCCACACCGGAATACCGGCATCATGGGCTGGTCACCGACATGAAGGGCAAGCGTCTTGCCAAGCGGAACAATGACGCCATGCTGAAAACCCTGCGCGAACAGGGCTATACCCCCGAAGAGGTCCGCAAGCTGGTTGGGTTCGGCTGATCCCCGGTTGAGTGCCGGTTGCGCGTGGGCGGCCGGTTGAAAGGGGACTGCCGGGTGGTGGCAACGGCGCCCCGCCCGAAGGCGGGGGCCGTGTCTGCCGGTGCCGGGTTTCGGATCAGGCGGCGGCGTCGTGCCGAAGCACAATATCCACCATGTCGGACATGATACCCATCATGTCGAAATCCTTCGGCGTGTAGACAGCCGCCACCCCGGCGGCTTTCAGTTTCTCGGCGTCTTCTGGCGGAATGATGCCGCCGACAACCACGGGGATATCGGACAGGCCGGCGGCTTTCAGTTTTTCCACCACCTCGCTGGCCAGTGAATTGTGCGATCCGGACAGGATCGACAGGCCCACCAGATGGACGGATTCTTCAAGCGCCGCATTGACGATCTGTTCCGGGGTCAGTCGAATGCCTTCATAGACCACTTCCATGCCGCTGTCGCGGGCGGCCACGGCAATCTGTTCGGCGCCGTTCGAATGACCGTCCAGACCCGGTTTGCCAACCAGAATCTTGATCGGGCGACCCAGCGATGTGGCGGCCTCGGAAACCTTGCCGCGCACCGCGTCGATGGCCCCGCCGGAGACGTTGGACACAGAACCGCTGACCCCGGTGGGGGCGCGGTATTCCCCATAGATGGAGCGCAGGGCTTCGGACCATTCGCCGGTTGTAACCCCGGCCTTTGCCGCCGCGATGGAGGCAGGCATGATATTCTCGCCGTTGGTGGCGGCAGTCTTCAGGGCCTCAAGGGCGGCTGTGACCTCGTCCTGATTGCGGGCGGCGCGCCAGGCGCGCAGCCGTTCAATCTGTTCCGCTTCTACGGCGGGATCGACGGTCATGATGCCGCCATCGCCTGCCTGTGTCAGCGGGGACGGGGTGGATTCGGTGAAGCGGTTGACGCCAACCACCGGAATATCGCCGGAAATGACCGACTGCACCCGGTTGGTGTTGGACTGGACCAGGGCCTCTTTCAGATAACCGGATTCCACGGCGGCAACCGCCCCGCCCATCTTTTCGATGCGGGACAATTCCTCGCGGGCGGCCTGTTTCAGCTCTTCCACCTTGCGGTCGATTTCAACCGATCCCTCGAAAATGTCGCCATATTCCAGAAGATCCGTTTCAAAGGCGACAATCTGCTGCAGACGCAGGGACCATTGCTGGTCCCACGGGCGGGGCAGGCCAAGGGCCTCGTTCCACGCGGGAAGCTGGACGGCGCGGGCGCGGGCCTTCTTGGACAGCACCACCGCCAGCATTTCCAGCAGAATACGATAGACGTTGTTTTCCGGCTGCTGTTCCGTCAGGCCCAGCGAGTTGACCTGAACGCCATAGCGGAAGCGGCGGAATTTTTCGTTTTCCACGCCATACCGTTCCAGCAGGATTTCATCCCACAGGTCGACAAAGGCGCGCATCTTGCACATTTCGGTGATGAAACGAATGCCCGCATTGACAAAGAAGCTGATCCGGCCCGTTGCGGCGGGGAAGTCGGCCGGGCTGATCTGGCCGGAATCCCGTACCGCATCCAGCACGGCAATGGCGGTCGCCAGCGCAAAGGACAGTTCCTGTGTCGGCGTCGCGCCTGCTTCCTGCAGATGATAGGAACAGACGTTGGTCGGGTTCCATTTCGGCATTTCCTTATAGGTGAAGCTGACCACGTCGGTGATCAGTTTCATGCTCGGGCTGGGCGGGAAGATATAGGTGCCGCGGGACAGATATTCCTTGATGATGTCGTTCTGAACCGTTCCCTGCAGGGCCATGCGGTCGGCGCCCTGTTCCTCTGCGACGGCGATATAAAGCGCCAGCAGCCACGCTGATGTGGCGTTGATGGTCATCGAGGTGTTCATCTTTTCCAGAGGAATCTCGTTGAACAGGGTCCGCATGTCGCCAAGATGGCAGATGGGAACACCGACCTTGCCGACCTCGCCCCGCGCCAGAACATGATCCGAATCATAGCCGGTCTGGGTCGGAAGGTCGAACGCCACAGACAAACCCGTTTGCCCTTTTCCAAGGTTTGTCTTGTACAGTTCGTTCGATGCCTCGGCCGATGAATGGCCGGAATAGGTACGGAAAAGCCAGGGCTTGTCCTTCTGTGCAGATGCGTTTTCCAAGGGTTCTCTCGCGGTTGTATTCATAATTATCTTTCGTTTTAACCTTAAGAAGCTGCCGCTTATTTCGTTATTGCTCTCCCAGCAGCAATATCATAACTTTGTTTTGCGGTGCAAAAAAACTTGCACATGATTAAAAGTTCAGCAATCATCGCGTCATATTAGCAGGGATAACAAAAATGCGGGAGGAAATTTGATGCGCTGCGAAAATTCTTCCCCTCAAGCAAGAAACAAGTCGGTGTCGCTGCTACGGCACTGCAAAACGAGTTAAGAGGAACAATTGCCATGTCCGAGAGTCAAGCCCCGAAACCCACCGTGGTCAGTGACGCCAAAACCGAAGCTCCGCTGAAGGATCTTTATGAGGTTGGCGAAATTCCCCCGCTGGGTCATGTCCCGTCCAAGATGTATGCGTGGGCCATTCGCCGCGAGCGTCACGGCGAGCCGGAAAAGGCCATGCAGGTCGAGGTGGTGGAAACCCCGCAGCTTGATTCCCACGATGTGCTGGTTCTGGTCATGGCCGCCGGCGTGAACTATAACGGTGTCTGGGCCGCCCTTGGCGAGCCGATCTCCGTGTTCAACGTTCACAAGCAGCCTTATCACATCGCCGGCTCCGATGCGTCCGGTATCGTTTATGCCGTTGGCAGCAAGGTCACCCGCTTCAAGGTTGGGGACGAGGTTGTTGTTCACTGTAACCAGGATGATGGCGACGACGAGGAATGTAACGGCGGCGATCCCATGTTCTCACCCAGCCAGCGGATTTGGGGCTATGAAACCCCGGACGGGTCCTTCGCCCAGTTCTGCCGCGTGCAGGATCGTCAGTTGATGCCGCGTCCGCGCCACCTGACATGGGAAGAAAGCGCCTGCTACACCCTGACACTGGCAACCGCCTACCGCATGCTGTTCGGCCACCGTCCGCATATCCTGCGCCCGGGTCACAACGTTCTGGTCTGGGGGGCCTCCGGTGGTCTTGGTTCCATGGCGATCCAGATTTGTGCCGCTGCCGGTGCCAACGCCATCGGCGTGATTTCCGACGAGACAAAGCGCGATTTCGTCATGTCCCTTGGTGCGAAGGGCGTCATCAACCGCAACGATTTCGATTGCTGGGGCCAGTTGCCGACCGTGAACGGCGAAGGTTTCGATGACTATATGAAAAAGACCCGCGAGTTCGGCAAGGCCATCTGGGAAATAACCGGCAAGGGCAATGACGTGGACTTCGTGTTCGAGCATCCGGGTGAAAAAACCTTCCCGGTTTCCTGTAACATCGTGAAGCGCGGCGGCATGGTTGTGTTCTGCGCCGGGACCACCGGTTTTAACCTGACAATGGATGCCCGCTTTGTCTGGATGCGCCAGAAACGTATTCAGGGCAGCCACTTCGCCAACCTGAAACAGGCCTCGCAGGCCAACAAGATGGTGATCGAGCGTCGGATTGATCCGTGCATGTCAGAAGTCTTCGCATGGGATGATATTCCGCGGGCTCACACGAAAATGATGAATAATGAGCACAAGCCGGGTAACATGGCGGTTCTGGTGTCTGCAAAATATCCGGGTCTGCGTACTTTCGAGGATGCGATCGAGGCGGGGAACTCCTGAGTTCCCCCATTTTGCCCGTACACCGGCAACGATAACAAGAAGACAGATAGAGTATCATGACTGACACGAATACTTCTCTCCTGCTGGAGGGCCTTGATGGCCTGTGTGGTGAAGCCCTCGAAGCAGCAGAAACCCTGAAACAGCGGGCGATCCAGTCCGTTGCCGCCTTCACCCGGGGTGAAAATGGTCGGATTTCCTCGGCGCTGGTCGAGGAAAACCAGTATGCGACCCACGGTCTTGCCTGGCTGGTTACCTATGTGGAAACCCTGAAGGAAACCCTTAACTGGTCCCGGTCCCTTGCGGCGGAAAACAAGCTGGGTGAGCTTGAGGAACTGATGCTTCAGGCCGGTTTCGCAGAATATCTGGCCCAGTTGGCCAACGGTATTCCCATGACCCTTGGCGAAATCATTCGCCCGTCAGACCTTGGTCTGGACGATGCTGCCATTGACGCTTTTCGGACCCGTGCCGTCCTGACCCTGACGGGTAAGGGCTACACACCGGCCGTGCGGGAGCGGATCGCGACCCTGATTGCCGAGGGACTGGATACCGGTGATTTCGGTGATCCGTGCCTTGATGAGACCTATGCCATGATTCGGGATCAGTTCCGCCGGTTCGCCGACGATGAAGTGATGCCCTTTGCCCATGAATGGCACCTGAAGGACGAACTGATCCCCATGCCAGTGGTCGAGAAAATGTCCGAACTGGGTGTGTTCGGCCTGACCATTCCAGAAGAATATGACGGTCTTGGCCTTGGCAAGATGTCCATGTGCGTGGTGTCTGAGGAACTGTCTCGCGGCTATATCGGGGTTGGCTCTCTCGGGACCCGCTCTGAAATTGCGGCGGAATTGATCCTGACCGGCGGAACGGACGCCCAGAAACAGAAATGGCTGCCGCAGATTGCGACCGGCCAGATTCTGCCGACGGCGGTTTTCACCGAACCGAACACCGGTTCCGACCTTGCCTCCCTGCGGACCCGCGCCGTCCGGGATGGCGATGTCTACAAGATCACCGGTAACAAGACATGGATCACCCATGCGGCCCGCGCCGATGTGATGACCCTGCTGGCCCGTTCCAACCCGAACGAGCCGGGCTACAAGGGCCTGTCCATGTTCCTGGCGGAAAAACAGCATATGACCGAGGACGAGGATTTCCCGACACCGGGCATGACCGGCGGCGAGATCGAGGTGCTGGGATATCGCGGTATGAAGGAATATGAACTTGGCTTCGACAATTTCGAGGTGAAGGCCGAAAACCTGCTGGGCGAAGAGGAAGGCAACGGCTTCAAGCAGTTGATGCAGACCTTCGAAAGCGCCCGTATCCAGACAGCGGCCCGGGCGCTGGGTGTGGCCCAGAATGCCTTGGAGCTTGGCCTGCGCTATGCGCTGGACCGGGTTCAGTTCAACCGTCCGATCATCAAGTTCCCGCGTGTGGCTGGCAAGCTGTCCAGCATGGCCGTGGAAATCATGATGGCCCGTCAGCTGACCTACGCGTCCGCCCGTGCCAAGGATGAAGGACGCCGCTGCGACCTTGAGGCCGGTATGGCCAAGTTGCTGGGGGCCCGCGTTGCATGGGCAGCGGCGGATAACGCCCTGCAAATCCATGGCGGTAACGGCTTTGCGCTGGAATACCCGATCAGCCGGGTGCTGTGCGATGCCCGTATCCTGAATATCTTCGAGGGGGCCGGTGAAATTCAGGCCCAGGTGATTGCGCGTCGTCTTCTGGAAGGCGCCAACTGATCCTTGTAAAGACAGGAATGAACCGGCGTACCCATCAGCCTTTGGCTGGACGGGGCGCCGGTTTTTCTTTTCACGGGCCGGATCAAACGATGATCTAGTCTCGCGCCTTGGGAAGATCCTCTACCGCAATGGCATCATCGCGGGTCTTCATTTTTCCGGTGAAGCGGAAGCCAAGAACGGCGGTGATGGTGGCCCCCAGCAACACCATGACCCAGCTCAGATACAGCCAGATCAGGAAAATCGGCAATGCCGCAAGGGCGCCGTAAATAACCTGATAGGTCGGGAACAATTCCAGATACAGCTTGAACGCATATTTCCCAAGAATGAACAGCGCCGCCGCAACCGCCGCCCCCAACGCGGCATGACGCCATTTGACCCGGCGCGCGGGGACCAGCCGGTAAATCAGGAACAGGATCAGGAAACAGCCGGCAAACGGGATGCTGAAATTGAAATAGGGGGTATAGGCGGACAGGTCCATGCCGCTGAATTCCCGTGTCAGGCTGGCAATCCACCGGGCCAGCGTCAGGCTGGTGCCAATGGCAACGGGGCCCAGCAGGGTGATCAGCAGATAGGCGATGAACCGTTTGAAAATATTCCGGGTGACATCCACCTGCCAGATTTTTGTGAACACGGATTCGATGCTGGATAAAAGAAGCATGGCCGTGATCACAAGGCCCGCCACCCCGAAATAGGTCAGTTTCCGGGAATTCAGAACCAGATCCTGAAGGATGGACTGGATATGGGAAATGGTGGAGGGCAGGAAATTATCCAGCAGCAGATAAAAAAGATCGATCTGGATTTGGTAAAAGGCATCCAGATAGGTGAACAGGGCAAGGGACAGCGCCGCCAGCGGCACAATGGCCAGCAGGGTCTGGTAGCTGAGCGCCGTAGCCATGCGCGGGCAATTCTGGTTGACGAAATGCCGGGCAATGTCGCGAACGAGGGAGAGGAGGAGCGAGCCTCCCGTCTGTTTGTCCGTCATGTCCTGATCCCTGTCATGCCCTGTCCTGTCCGCCGGTCGATACTGGGGTGTCCGTGGTTTAGTCGGGGTATTTCAGGCGGGCGATTTCCCCGCCAACACCCCAGTTGTCCTTGGAAATATCGGTGATGACGATGCTGACGCTGGCTTCCTTGCAGCCTGTCACGCGGACCATTTCCCGTGTCAGGGCCTGAACCAGTTCCCGCTTGGTTTCGTTATCGCGGCCTTCAAACATTTCTACTCGTACGATTGGCATGGGCCATCCTTTCCTGTGGGTGATTTCCGGTCGTTCGTCTGGTGCCGGAAATCTGTTGTTGTTGCTGTTGTCGCTGTCGCTGTTTTTGTTGTTTCGTTGATCGGGGGGCGGGGAGTGTTCCGACCCTAGACAACGTTGATTTCCGGCCGGGCAATGCCATCGATCATACGCTGGAACGAGAAAGTCTCAAGATCGAGGGTCTGGTACCGCCCGTGGGTGACCAGTTCCGCAATGGCGCGTCCCACTGCCGGGGATTGCTGCAACCCATGCCCGGAAAATCCGTTGGCAAAGACAAGGTTCGATATGTCCGGATGGAAACCCAGAACCGCGTTCTGATCCAGCAGGTTATAGGCATAATGCCCGGCCCATGCGCCTTCCATCTTGATCGCCTCAAAGGCCGGAACCCGGTGGGCAAGAACGGGCCAGACATGTTCTTCGAACCAGCTGTAATCCACATCGAAATCAAGGCAATCCGGGTCGTTCTCCGGGCTGGGCGAACAGCCAGAGATGAACTGGTGTCCTTCGGGCCGGAAATAGACCCCGCTGGGATCAATGGTCAGCGGGCATTTGCCAATATCCGTGCGGCAGGAAAAAGAATAGACGAACCGCTTTCTGGGGCGAACGGCAAGGTCGATCCCCGCCCATTTGGCGACCGTTGCCGCATGAACCCCCGCCGCATTGATGACGGTGCCTGCGGACAGTCGCCGCCCTTCCAGAAGCTGCACGGATGTGACCCGGTTGCCCTCCCGCTCAAGGCCAATGGCCTCATCCTTCAGGTAGGTGACCCCCTGATGGATGGCCTTGCGGCGAAAGGCCTGATTGAGGCCATAGGCATCCAGCCAGCCTTCCCCTTCAAGGCCGATGCTGCCACCGGCAAGGTCGCTGACATTCATCCAAGGATAGGCGCGGGCCAGATCGTCCGGGTCCAGCAGGGCCACCGGGACCCCTTCGCGGCTCTGGATGGTGTGGTTGTTGTACAGGATGGGGATTTGCGCGTCCTGTGCCAGAAAAAGATATCCGTTTTCCTTCAGGTCGATATCGACCCTGGTGCCGTCCACGCTCAGATATTCGGTGATGTTGCGCAGGAAATCGATGGAGAATTGCGAGATCCGGATATTCTCCGGGGTGGAGAATTGCTGCCGGATGCCTCCGGCGGACCGGCCCGTCGAGCCGAACTCATAGGCCGGGTCTTTCTCGATGACGGCAATGCGGGTTTTCCCGTCCTGCATTGCAGATAGAAAATAGGCGATGGCAGAGCCGATGACCCCACCCCCGATGATCACGGTGTCGTAGTTGTTGTTTGAACCTGTTACCACTTTGCTCTTCCCTGTTACAAAGCCGCCTTTGATCGGCGCGATTATTATGGTATTCCCTGTTGATGCTTGATTATCTCATTATTGCGGCCATTGTCGCAACCGCCGGTGTTTTACTTGTGGGTATACTGTCCATGAGCCGGGGCGGTGATTTCAACCGAAAAAACAGCAACAAGCTGATGCGCCTGCGCATTATCATGCAGGCAATCGCCCTTGTTCTCATCATGCTCAGCCTGTGGCTGGGGGCGAGCGGAAGCTAGGGGCGTTGCATGGTAAAGCTGACAAAAATCTATACCCGTGGCGGGGATAAGGGACAAACGTCGCTTGGCGATGGCAGTCGGGTGCCCAAGGACAGCATCCGGGTCGAATCATATGGCGATGTGGATGAACTGAACGCGGTGATCGGGATTGCCCGTCTGCACACGGACGGGGACGCGGAGGCGGACGGTATGCTGGGCCGGATCCAGAACGACCTGTTCGATCTTGGGGCCGATTTGTGCACCCCGCACAGTGACAATCCGAAATACCCGCCTCTTCGCATTGCGGAGGAGCAGGTCACCCGTCTGGAGCAGGAGATTGATTCGCTGAACGCGGAGCTGTCGCCCCTCAATTCCTTCATTCTGCCGGGCGGGTCTGCCGCCTCTGCGCACCTGCATCATGCGCGGACGGTTTGCCGCCGCGCCGAGCGGCGCATGGTTTCTCTGGCAGAAGTCGATAAAATAAACGAAATATCAATACGTTACATAAACAGGCTTTCCGACTTCCTGTTTGTGCTGGCCCGCTCCCTGAATGACAAGGGCGCGCGGGATGTCCTTTGGGTGCCCGGTGCGAACAGATAGACTTTAAACCTCTTGAAATGTCGTTTAAATAAACAGTCGGGGCCAAACCAAATGGTGGTGTCGCAACCAATTTGACAGATTGTCATTTGCTAATTATTGTGCACTGCCGAAAAACATCTGAAACGCCCCCCCTTAACGGATGCAGGATCAGTATTTTCCTGTAGGACCGAAGGGCCAACTGGCTTGGGAGATAACCGATCCATGAAAGTTCTCGTCGCTGTAAAGCGTGTAGTGGACTACAACGTAAAGATCCGTGTTAAAGCGGACAATACAGGTGTAGACCTCGCAAACGTAAAAATGTCTATGAACCCCTTCGACGAAATCGCCGTCGAGGAAGCTCTTCGTCTCAAGGAAGCTGGCAAGGCAACCGAAGTGGTCGCCGTTTCTGTCGGCCCGCAGCAGGCACAGGAAACCATTCGTACAGCCCTCGCCATGGGCGCGGATCGTGGTGTTCTGGTCAAGACTGATGACGAAGTCGAGCCGCTGGGTGTTGCAAAGCTCCTGAAAGTGGTTGCCGACGAAGAAAAGCCGGACCTCATCATCGTTGGCAAGCAGGCCATTGATGACGACAGCAACCAGACCGGTCAGATGCTGGCAGCCCTGCTGGGTTGGTCACAGGGTACCTTCGCATCCGAAGTTGACCTGGGTGAAGGCACTGCAAAGATTACCCGTGAAATCGATGGCGGCCTGCAGACAATCGATCTGAAGATGCCAGCAATCGTGACCACAGACCTGCGTCTGAACGAGCCGCGCTACGCGTCTCTGCCGAACATCATGAAGGCGAAGAAGAAGCCGATCGACGAGAAGGTCGCAGCCGACCTCGGTGTTGATATTGCGCCGCGTCTTGCCACATTGAAGGTGGAAGAGCCTGAAGCCCGTGCTGGCGGTGTAATGGTCGAAAGCGTAGCCGAACTGGTAGACAAGCTTAAAAATGAGGCGAAGGTAATCTGATGACTGTTCTTGTACTTGCTGATCATGATAATGCCGCGCTTGGCGCAGCAACCCTGAACACGGTCACTGCTGCTTCCGAAATGGGTGGTGACGTTCACGTTCTCGTCGCCGGTTCCGGCTGTGCCGCTGTTGCGGATGCCGCTGCGAAAGTCGCCGGTGTTGCCAAGGTGATCCTGGTGGACGATGCTGCCTACACCAACGCGCTGGCCGAAAACGTCTCCACACTGGTTGTTGGCATGGCCGACGGCTATGACGCCATTCTGGCTCCGGCCACCACATCCGGTAAAAACATCCTGCCGCGCGTTGCTGCGCTGCTGGACGTTGCCCAGATTTCCGAAATCACCAAGGTTGTTTCCAACGACACCTTCGTTCGTCCGATCTATGCCGGTAACGCCATGGCGACCGTGCAGTCCAAGGACGCCAAGAAGGTGATCACCGTTCGTGCAACCGGTTTTGATGCTGCTGCTGCCGAAGGTGGTTCCGCTGTCATTGAAAATGGTGCGGCTGCCGGTGATGCCGGTCTGTCCTCCTTCATCGGTGAGGAACTGTCCAAGTCCGAACGTCCGGAACTGACAAGCGCCCGCATCGTGATTTCCGGTGGTCGTGGCATGCAGTCCGGCGACAACTTCCCGCTGTTGGAAAAAGTCGCTGACAAGCTGGGTGCCGCTGTTGGTGCCAGCCGTGCCGCTGTTGACGCCGGTTTTGTTCCCAACGACTACCAGGTCGGTCAGACCGGTAAGGTGGTTGCGCCGGAACTGTATATCGCCGTCGGTATCTCCGGTGCGATCCAGCACTTGGCCGGTATGAAGGACAGTAAGGTGATTGTCGCCATCAACAAGGACGAAGAGGCTCCGATTTTCCAGGTTGCCGATTACGGTCTTGTTGCCGACCTGTTCAAGGCTCTTCCGGAACTGGAAGAAGCACTTTAATGGCTTGTGCTTGCGATAAACCCGGCGTTATGATCGCCAACTCTTTCGTATGACAGGACAACAGGCATGATTAATGTAGTGGGAGTAATCGGCGCTGGACAGATGGGGAATGGTATTGCCCATGTGATGGCGCTCGCCGGCCTTGATGTATACCTGAAGGATGTGAGCCAGGAAAATCTGGAACGCGCCATGGGTGTCATCGAGCAGAACATGCAGCGTCAGGTTGGCAGTGGCAAACTTGATGAAGGGGAGATGGTCGCCGGCCTTGCTCGTATTTCCCCTGTCCTGACAGATGAGTATCTTGGCCATGTCGATCTTGTGATCGAGGCGGCAACCGAAAATGAGGAAATCAAGAAGTCCATTCTTGCCCCTCTCGGGTCGCAAATGAAGCCGGAAGCCATTATCGCAACCAACACCTCCTCCATTTCCGTGACCCGGCTTGCCGCGGTCACGGATCGTCCCGGCCAGTTCATGGGTATGCACTTCATGAACCCGGTGCCGGTGATGAAGCTGGTTGAACTGATCCGCGGGATCGCCACAAGCGAGGAAACCTTCCAGACCATCAAGGATCTGACAGGGCGCTTGAACAAGACCCCGACCCCTGCCGAGGATTTCCCGGCCTTCATCGTGAACCGGATTCTGCTTCCGATGATCAATGAGGCCATCTACACCCTGTATGAAGGGGTGGGAACCGTGCAGGCGATTGATACAGCCATGCGCCTTGGTGCGAACCACCGGATGGGACCGCTGCAACTGGCCGACTTTATCGGTTTGGATGTGTGCCTTTCCATCATGCAGGTTCTGTACGAAGGTCTTGCAGATACAAAATACCGTCCGTGCCCGCTGCTTGTAAAATATGTGGAAGCAGGCTGGCTTGGCCGGAAGACCGGGCGTGGTTTCTACGACTATTCGACGGACGAACCCACACCGACCCGGTGATGAATGGATCTATGTTATCTTGTCTTCAAGCCCCGGTTCGCCGGGGCTTTTTTTTGCCTGAACGGGCGGCGGGGCTGACCGGGTATCGCGGTTGAAGGTGGCGGTCAGGATGATGCCGGGGGTCAGGACCAGAATGCTGATCCAGCCAGCGGTGGTCATCGGCTCTCCCAGCAATCGAATACCAAGCAGGGCGGCAATGGCGGGCACGCCGGACATCATGGCCGCCGTGACGGGCGCCCCGATATGGCGGACGGCCGCTGCCACCAGAACCATGCCGAACAGGGTCGCCAGAACCCCCTGATAGAGCGCTTGCAGGCCGATCTCGGACCAGCTTGCCTCGGTCAGGCCGGATGGCAGAGCCACGGCCCACACCGGAAGATAGAGAACCCCGTTCACCACCGAAGCACAGAACAGCACCTGCATGGAGGTCACCCCCCAAAGCCGGGTGGCGATCATGTACATGGCAAAGAACAGCCCGGCCAGCATGAACAAAAGGTCCCCGGTCAGGGTTTCTGCGGTTGTCGCGCCGCTGCCCCCGCCCAGCAGGGTGAGCGAGGCACCGACCAGAATGAGTGCCGATCCTGCAAGCTGCATCCGGTGCGGCACCTGTTTCAGCCACACCCACCCCAGCAGGACGGTAATCATGGGCAGGATGCCGTTCATGAATACTCCGCCGTGAGAGGCCGGGGACAGGGTAAAGGCGGTAAAGACAATCAGGTTGTAGGGAATGCCCGCCAGTTGGGAGACCACCAGCACCCGTTTCAGGGTCATGCCCCGCCACGGCTTGAAATAGAGCACCAGCGGCAACGCCAACAGGCCCGAGATCCCAAAACGCATGGCGGCAAGGTCATAGGCGGTGAGGGCGGATGTGGCACCGGAGCGGGTCGTGACAATCCAGCCGGACCACAGGCACACAATGGTCGAGGCGCAGATAAATCCGATAAGTGTGTTCTGTCTGGTTTCGACCATGCTGGACCTGATGTTCTTGTTGTTCTTGCAGGGATGGGGGCGATTGTCCCTAAACTGAAAATGAATGACGGATATTCAATCAGCTTTCCATTCCGTTAGCCAGCCTTTTCAAGGCGGTCATGAAGGAGGCGGAAGGGGGAGAGATAGGGGGCAGAGGAGGGCCAGAGGGGGACAGGAAAACAGCGGAAGCGGGAGTTGGACCGGTAGAGGAGAGGCAGAGAGGCCCGGCGGTGTAAGCGCATAAAAAAAATCCCCGGCGGTTGGGCCGGGGATTTCTGTGTTCCGTTTGTTACGGGGCAGGGGATCAGTTGACCTCGAACAGGCCAGCCGCACCCATGCCGCCGCCGATGCACATGGTCACGACCACATATTTCGCACCGCGGCGCTTGCCTTCGATCAGGGCGTGACCGGCGAGACGGGCACCGGACATGCCATACGGGTGCCCGATGGAAATGGCGCCGCCATCCACGTTCAGAAGGTCATTGGGGATGCCCAGCTTGTCGCGGCAGTAAACAACCTGCACGGCAAAGGCTTCGTTCAGTTCCCAAAGGCCGATATCGTCCATTTTCAGGCCGTGGCGTTTCAGCAGTTTCGGAATGGCGAAGACCGGGCCGATGCCCATTTCGTCCGGCTCACAGCCCGCCACAACCAGTCCGCGATAGGTGCCAAGCGGCTCGATATTGCGTTGCTGGGCCAGTTTTGAATCCATGACCACACAGGCGGACGCGCCGTCGGAAAGCTGGCTGGCGTTACCGGCGGTGATAAAGCCGTCTTCGCTGACAACCGGCTTCAGCTTGGCCAGATCCTCAAGGGTGGTTTGCGGGCGGTTGCCTTCGTCCTGCGTCAGGGTCACTTCCTCATACAGGGTTTCACCGGTTTCCTTGTTGACCATCGCCTTGGTGGTGGTCATGGGAACGATTTCCTGATCAAAGCGGCCTGCGGCCTGACCGGCGGCGGTACGCATCTGGCTTTGCAGGGCGTATTCGTCCTGTTGATCGCGGCTGATGTTATAGCGGCGGGCAACGGTTTCAGCCGTCTGCAGCATGGGGTCATAGATGGACGGCTTGTTTTCCAGCAGCCATTCATTGCGGGCGCGGAAGGTGTTCATATGCTCGTTCTGGACCAGGCTGATGCTGTCCATGCCGCCAGCCACCATAACCGGCACCTGATCAACGATGACGCGCTGGGCGGCCATGGAGATGGTTTGCAGGCCGGAGGAGCAGAACCGGTTGACGGTGACACCGGCAGTGGTCACAGGCAGGCCGGCGCGCAGCAGGCTCTGGCGGGCGATGTTGCCGCCGGTGGCGCCTTCCGGGTTGGCCACACCGAAAATAACGTCTTCCACTTCGTCCGGGGCGATGCCGGCGCGTTCAACCGCGTGCTTGATCACATGGCCGCCCAGATCGGCACCATGGGTGTTGTTGAAGGCGCCGCGATAGGCTTTGCCGATAGGGGTACGTGCGGTGGATACAATGACGGCTTCTGCCATGAGACTTCTCCTGTTTCTTGCTTATTGTCAGGTCTGACGCCCGATCGTGACCACAGCTTATATAGGCAGGGTCACAAAGAAAAGCAGGAAGTTCGGCTTTCGTGAATATGCGGGCCCGGCGTTCAGCTTTCCAGCCGTACGGCAATGGACAGGGCTTCGCGGGCCGCTTCCTCAAAGGTTACCTCACCGCGGACAAGTTTGGCCGACAGCCGTTGCAGGGCGGGGTTTCCGTCATCCTCAAGGATCGCGGCAAGATATTCCATGGTTGCCGTTTTCAGCAGTTTGCGCGGCCGGTCCTTGCCTTTTTGCGAGGCGTCCGCGAGGGCGGCGATTGTTTCCACCCGATCGGCCAGCGCATCCAGCCCTTCCCCTTCAAGGGCGATGGTTTTCAGCACGGGAACCGTCTTGCCGGAATTGCCGGTGGTCCGGGCCTCCAGTTGGCGGGCGGTCCGTTCGGCCAGCGGGTTGTCCGCCTTGTTGACCACCAGAATGTCAGCGATTTCCAGAATGCCGGCCTTGATGGCCTGAACATCGTCGCCAAGGCCGGGGGCACAGACCACGATCTTGACATCGGCAATGTCCGCGACTTCCACCTCGGACTGGCCCGCTCCCACGGTTTCCAGCAGGATAAAGTCCTTGCCGAAGGCGTCCATCACGTCAATCACATGGGAGGCCGAGCGGCTGAGGCCGCCCAGATGCCCGCGAGAGGCCAGACTGCGCACAAAGACCTGATCGTCCCCGGCATGGTCGGTCATGCGGATACGATCGCCAAGAACCGCGCCGCCGCTCAACGGGCTGGACGGGTCAACGGCAATCACGCCGACAGATTTTCCCCGCTGCCTCAGTGCCTTGACGAAGGCCCCCACAAGGGTTGACTTGCCTGCGCCGGGCGCCCCGGTGAACCCCACCACGGTTGCCCGGCCAAGATCGCCGGAAATGGCTTGCAGGATCTCTCCGGTGGTTGGGCCGCCATTTTCAACAATGGTTATGGCCCGGGCCAGCGAGGCCCGGTTGCCGGCCCGCAGGCCAATGACAAGATCCTGAACAGACATGGGCATGATGATCAATCAGAGGATATCGAGAACGGATTCCGGTGGGCGGCCAATGCGAACCTGCCCGTTGGCAAGTACAATTGGGCGTTCGATCAGTTTGGGGCTGTTGATCATGGCGTCAATCAACTGGTCGTCGGACAGGCTGGCATCGTCCAGATTGTTGTCCTTGTATTCCGCTTCCTTCTTGCGCATCAGGTCCCGCGGGGCCATGGACAGTTTGTCCAGAATATCCTTCAATTCCTCGCGAGAGGGCGGGGTTTTCAGATACTCGACCACTTCCGGCGTAATGCCTTTTTCTTCCAGCAGGGCCAGTGTCTGGCGGGATTTGCTACATCTCGGGTTGTGCAGGATCTTGACGGACATGATGTTTCTCCAACCTGTAGGCAGCGTTCCGGGGACGGTTTCTGTCGGCCGGGTTGCCTTATTCTGTCTTTTTACGCACAAGTGTGACACGGATGACTTGCGCCTTTCTCAATGTGGGAATATTTAAAGGGCCATGACTATAGAAACAACAGAAAATAACCCCGTCACTGTAAACAGGGACGCGGGCGACACAAATCATATCGGCCTGGTGAACTGGCTCGGGCTTTACACATTGCTTGCCAAGGAAATCAAGCGGTTCCTGAAAGTGCCGGCGCAGACCATCTTTGCGCCGATGATGACGACCCTGCTGTTTCTGGCCATCTTCACACTGGCCTTCGGGGGCTCCGGCCGCTATGTGGGCGAGGTGAGCTTCTCGGCCTTTCTGGCGCCGGGCCTGATCATGATGTCCGTGATCCAGAATTCGTTTGCCAATACCTCGTCATCGCTGGTGATTGCCAAGGTACAGGGCAACATCGTGGATGTTCTGATGCCGCCCCTGTCGGCGCTGGAACTGACGGTCGCCTATGCTTTCTCCGGTCTGGCGCGGGGCTTGGTCGTGGCCCTTGCGGTGGCCACCTGCATGTGGCTGTTCATTGATCTTCGGGTGCATTCCTGGGGGGCGGTGATCTATTTCGTCATTGGTGCGGGCCTGATGCTGTCCCTGCTGGGCGTGATCGGCGGGATCATTTCTGACAAGTTCGATCATATTGCGGCCGTGACCAACTTTGTGGTGATGCCGCTGTCCTTCCTGTCCGGGACCTTCTATTCCATCGAGCGCCTGACCGGTATCTGGTATGAAATCAGCCACCTGAACCCGTTCTTCTACATGATTGACGGGTTCCGTTATGGCTTTATCGGCACGTCCGACAGCACCCTTCTGAAAGGGGCGCTGGTGGTTGGTGTGCTGGACCTGATTCTTTTTGCTGTTGTCTGGGCGCTGTTCAAGCGCGGCTACAAGCTGAAAGCCTAGGGAAACACCGGGGCGAACGCCCCGAAACCCCTTCACAATAAAGAGTTTGATTGACAGGAAACGCGGTCCTGTCAATACTTCCGCGCTTTCTCGGGTCGCGAGGCGGTTTTCATCCCGATTCGCGCCTGTTACCCTACAGACATTGCGTCGATTTACCTGTGGAGAAAGCACATGATACCCGCGTTGTTATCAAATTATGCTCCTGCTGATCTTTCCTTCGAAAAAGGAGAGGGTGCGTACCTGATGGGGAACGACGGGCGACGATATCTGGATTTTATTGCGGGTATTGCAGTGACATCCCTCGGTCACGGGCATCCGCGTATCATGGAAGCCCTGGTCGAACAGGCGTCAAAGGTCTGGCACGTATCCAACGTGTTCCGCATTCCCGGACAGGAGGAACTGGCCCGCAAGATGGTGGATGCCACCTTTGCCGATGCGGCCTTTTTCTGTAACTCCGGCGCCGAGGCCAACGAGGCCGGCCTGAAAATGATCCGCAAATATTTCAGCAGCAACGGACAGCCTGAACGCTATCGCGTGATTGCGTTTGACGGGTCGTTCCACGGCCGGACACTGGCAACCATTGCCGCCGCCGGTCAGGACAAGCTGCTGGACGGCTTTGGCCCGGCCATGGACGGTTTCGACCATATTCCCGTGGGCGATATTGACGCTGTGCGGGCGGCCATCACGGACGAGACCGCCGGTATCATCATCGAACCCATCATGGGCGAGGGCGGCATCAAGGTGGTGGACCCCGATTTCCTGCGGGCGCTGCGCGCCTTGTGCGATGAAACCGGCCTGTTGCTGATGTTTGATGAAATCCAGACCGGTATGGGCCGGACAGGCAAGCTGTTCGCCTATGAGCATCTGGGCATTGCCCCGGATATCCTGACCTCCGCCAAGGCGCTTGGAAACGGGTTCCCGATCGGGGCCTGTCTGGCGGTTGAAAAAGTGGCCAAATGCATGACCGCAGGCAGCCACGGGTCAACCTATGGCGGCAATCCGCTGGCCGTTGCCGTGGCCGGTGCGGTTGTGGATGTCATGACCGAAGACGGTTTCATGGACCGGGCGGCCCGCATGGGCGGACATCTCAAGCAGTCCCTGTGCGGCGTGGCCGATCGGTATCCGTCCGTTATCGAGGAAGTGCGCGGCGTTGGCCTGCATCTTGGGCTGAAATGCAAGACCGAGAATACCCGGTTGCTGCAAGCGCTGCGCAAGAACGGTGTTCTGGTGGCACCGGGCGGGGACAATGTGGTGCGTTTGTTGCCGCCACTGATTATTGAAGAACAACAGATCGCCGAATTTATCGAGGCGCTGGAACACGCCTGTGAGGAGCTGGCAGAATGACCCAACCTACCCATTTTCTTGACCTGCACGAAATTGACAAGGCCGCGCTGCGGACCATGATTGACGATGCGCTGGCCGTGAAAAAGGCGCGTTCCGGAAAGCCGAAAGGAACCCGCGACGACGATCGTTCGCTGGAAGGGCGGACACTTGCCGCCATTTTCGAGTTCCCCTCAACCCGGACCCGTGTGTCCTTTGACATGGCCATGCGTCAGTTGGGCGGCGATACAATGGTGCTGAACAGTGGCGATCTGCAACTGGGGCGCGGCGAAACCATTGCCGATACGGCGAAGGTCCTGTCCCGCTTTGTGGATGCCATCATGATCCGCACCAGTGACCATGGCAAGCTGCTGGAACTGGCGGAAAACGCCACCATTCCCGTCATCAACGGCCTGACCAATGACAGTCACCCCTGCCAGTTGATGGCCGATATCCTGACCTTCGAGGAGCATAAAGGCTCCATTGAAGGCAAGGTCGTCGCATGGAGCGGCGATGGCAACAACATGGTGTCCTCTTGGATTCACGCGGCTGGCCAGTTCGGCTTTGAATTCCGCGTTGCCTGCCCGGAAGCCCTGTCCCCCGATCCGCGAGCCCTTGACTGGGCTCGTCAGACCGGGGCCAATGTGCATGTTACCCGCGATGCGGACGAAGCCGTTCGCGGTGCCGATTGCGTGGTCACGGATACGTGGGTTTCCATGGGCGATGACGCTGGCGACCGCCACAATCTTCTGGCGCCGTTCCAGGTGACAGAAAAATTGATGGAAAAAGCGGCCAGTGACGCCATATTCATGCATTGTCTACCGGCCCACCGGGATGAAGAGGCGACGGCGGCTGTCATGGATGGCCCCCAGTCGGTGATCTTCGATGAAGCGGAAAACCGTCTTCATGCCCAGAAGGCCGTCTTGCGTTGGTGTCTTGGACAGACACGCTAGTTTTATATATTGGTATCCTCATGTCTGAACCGCAGAACAAACCCATTCTTGTCGATAACCTGATCCAGCCGTTCCAGATGGCCGAAGCCGGTGTTCGTGGCCGCCTTGTCCGTCTGGGCGATGTGGTCGATACGATCCTGAACCGGCACGACTATCCGGAACCGGTCGCCCGGTTTCTGGGGGAAACGCTGGTTCTGGCCGCCATTCTGGGCGGGGCGTTGAAATTCGACGGTATTTTCACGGTTCAGACAAAGGGGGACGGCGCCATCTCCATGATGGCCGCCGACATGACCACGCCGGGTGACCTGCGGGGCTATGCCGCGTTCGACCCGGACAAGCTGGCCGCGGTTGCCGCCGGGGCCAACGGCGATCCGGTCAAAAGCTATTTCGGCAAGGGCTATGCCGCCTTTACCATCGATACCCGGGATACGGATCACCGCTATCAGGGGATTGTGGAACTGGAAGGCACCAATCTGGCCGAATGTATGGAAAATTATTTCACCCGTTCGGAACAGCTTGAAACCGCCCTCAAGGTGGCTGTGGACCGTGTCGATGGCAAATGGCGGGCTGGCGGGATCATGGTCCAGCGGCTGCCCTTCGAGGCCTCCAAGTGCGGCGATCAGGAAGAATATGAGGATGGCTGGCGGAACGCCAAGGCCCTTCTTGGCACTGTGACCGTCGAGGAACTGACCGGTGCACGTCAGAAGACCTCGGAGCTGCTGTACAAGCTGTTCCACGAGGATGGGGTCTGGCTGTATGATCCGCAGCCCTTGCAGGATCAGTGCAGTTGCAGTGGCAAGCGGGTGATTGCCACCCTGAAAACCTTTGCCGCCGCCGATCTTGCGGATATGGCGGATGACGGGGTGATCACGGCGGATTGCCAGTTCTGCAATACCCAGTATCGCTACGCGCTTGACGATATCGAGGCCGAGAAAAACGCGGCCTCCTGACAGGTTTCATCAAATTGCCCTCTTCATTCTGCATCGTCTACCGGCTATTGTTGGGGCGAAATTCAGCATCGAGGTGGGAATGATCAAGTTGAACCGAATTGTTTTGATGGTGGGGGCCGCCTTGGCCCTCGTCCTCTCCGGGTGTGTCTCTACCCCTGAAAAGCAGACCTTCGCGGATATCACGTTCCAGCACTTGACCCCGATCAATCTGGATGTGGGGGAAATCCGCGTGGTCAACGATTTCCGGGCACCGTTGAAGGCCCCGCATGTGGAACATGAACTGCCGGTCAAGATTGACCAGTCCGTGACCCGCTGGGTTCGGGACAGGCTGAAGGCTGTGGGGAACTCCGGCTCGGTTGCGGTGGTGACCATCAAGGATGCCAGTGCGGTCGAAACTTCCCTTGAGAAGACAACAGGCCTGTCCGGTCTGGTCACGCGGGATCAGGCGGAACTCTATACCTTTCAGGTGGACGTGGACCTTCAGATCCAGACCATTTCAGGGTCCCGTGGCTTTGCCAATGCGGTTGCCAAGCGGCAGAAATCCGTGCCGGAGGATATCAGCCTGAACGACCGGGAACAGGTCTATTACGGACAGGTGGAACGCCTGATGCAGGACTTTGATCTGGAGATGGAAAAGAATATCCGCCAGTTCATGTCCGCCTTTGTCCGTTAAGCCCGGAAGGGCGGACCTGATCGCGAGATGACAGGCAGTGCCCCGGCGGGGCGCTGCCTTTTTGTTGGAAAGGTGGAGAGAGCGAGAGCGCTTTTCCCGGCAAGCTCGATCAGCGCTGCCAGAACCGTTTTGTGAACAGGACCAGCACGGTAAACAGTTCAAGACGGCCTAGCAGCATGCCAAGGGACATCAGCCACTTGGCAGAGTCGGGCAGAGACTTGAAGGACCCGGACGGCCCCACGATATCGCCGAGCCCCGGTCCCACATTGGCGATGGCCGTCCCGGCGCTGGAAATGGCGGTCAGGAAGTCAAGGCCGGTCAGGCTGAGCGCCACGGTCAGCAGGGCAAAGGTGGCCATGAACAGGAACATGAAGCTCATCACGGCGGTGATGGTGTCCCGGCCCAGCGGGCGCCCGTTATACTGGGGCTGGAAAATCCCGTTCGGCTGGATCAGTTGTTTCAACTGGCAGCTCAGGGACTCGAACACCACCTGAAAGCGGAAAATCTTGATCCCGCACGAGGTGGACCCGGCGCAGCCGCCGACAAACATCAGGAAGAAGAACACCGCCACCGCAAAGCCGCCCCACGCGTTATAGTCTGTGGTGGCATAGCCGGTCCCGGTAATGACCGAGGTGACGTTGAACGCCGCATAGCGGACGGCCATGACAAGGCTGACCTCGGCGGTGGCCAGTTGCCATGCGGTCATCAGGAAGATGCCGAACACCAAAATCACCAGGAACCAGCGGACCTGGCTGTCATTGGCAAGGCTGCCGGGTTGTCCCTGTGTCAGGCGCATATACAGCAGGAAGGGCAGGCCGCCAAGGATCATGAAGACCACGGCAACGGCGTCAATCAGGGCATTGTCAAAATGCCCCATGGACCCGTCCGAGGTCGAGAAACCGGCGGTCGAAATGGTGGTCATGGCATGGGCCACGGCCTCAAAGAAGCTCATGCCCGCCAGATAATAACAGATGGTGCAGATGATGCTGAGGATCAGGTAGATGGAGCCGATGCTCTTGACGATCTCGGCAACGCGGGGCAGGGCCTTTTCCGACGAGGCTTCCGCCCCCTCCATGCGGAATAGCTGCATTCCGCCGACCCGCAGCAGCGGCAGGATGGCGATGGCCATGACAATGATGCCAATGCCGCCCAGCCATTGCAGCAGGGCGCGCCACAGCAAGATGCCCGGCGGGGCGAAATCAAGGCCTGTCAACACGGTGGAGCCGGTGGTGGTCAGCCCGGACATGGCCTCGAAATAGGCATCTGTATAGCTGATATCCAGTTCGCTGAAGGTTAGCGGCAGGGCGGCGAAGGCCGGGATCATCACCCAGGAGACGGTGGTCAACAGAAAGGCCTGCCGGACACTGAACTCCATCTGGCTTTCCCGGTTCGACAGGAACAGCCCGCCGCCGATGAAAATGGCAACGACGGCGGCGGCCAGAAAGACCTGCCAGTCCTGATGCCCGAAATACAGGTCAACCGCAGCCGGGATCAGCATGGCCAGACCCAGAACCGTCAGAAGCATACCGGTAATGGCAGAGATCAAACGGAAATTAATCAACGGGGCCTGACTCCGGGGTTCGGGCTAGCGACGGTCGACGAACGACAGCAGTTCGCGCCGGGTGATGTCAGAGTCGCGGAAACAGCCCAGCATGGCGCTGGTGATCATGGTAACGCCGTCCTTGTGGACCCCGCGTGTGGTCATGCACTGGTGGGCGCTTTCGATGATCACGGCCACGCCTTTCGGTTTCAGGGCATGGTCGATGGTTTCGGCAATCTGCTGGGTCAGCTTTTCCTGGATTTGCAGGCGCTTCGAGAAGGCGTCCACGACCCGCGCCAGCTTGGAAATGCCCACCACCCGGTTGTTGGGCATATAGGCCACATGGGCGACCCCGATAATGGGAACCATGTGATGCTCGCAATAGCTTTCCAGACGAATGTCCTTCAGGACAATCATCTCGTCATAGCCATGCACCTCCTCAAAGGTGCGTTCCAGATATTCCTCGGGGTTCTCGTTATATCCGGCGAAAAATTCCAGATAGGATCGGGCGACACGGTCCGGGGTGCCGAGAAGCCCTTCGCGGGACGGATCGTCGCCTGCCCATCGGATCAGGGTGCGGACAGCTTCTTCCGCTTCTGCTTTTGTGGGTTTGTCCATCATAGTCTTTGTAACCGGGCTAGATTTGCTCATTCTGTGTATCTCACTAAAGAATATCGGGGGGGGTTGCAAGCCATCTGTTCTGTTGGCTGCCGCCGTCCCCTGTGATACGGAGCAGGGAAGCGATCAGTTCAGGCGCGGTTTCTCATGGGGGCTGTCCAGCGAGAAGGCGGGGATATCCACCGCCAGCCAGTCGCCGCCCTCCACTTCCATGTCGTAGGTCCCCACCATGATGCCGGACGGGGTCCCAAGGGGCGTTCCGCTGGTATATTCATAGCTTTCGCCGGGGGCCAGCACCGGCTGTTCCCCGACCACGCCCGCGCCCCGGACAACCTCGGTCCGCCCATCGGCATCGGTGATGTGCCAGCATCGCTGGCGCAGGGTGACCGTGCGGGTTCCCTTGTTGTGGATACGCACCTTGTAGGCCCAGACATACAATCCGTCTGCCGGGTCCGAGCGTTCACTGAGAAACACGGGAAGGACCGATACCTCGATGCCTTCCGTTGTTTTTGAATATGCGGCTTCCCAAGTCATTTTGGGCCTCGTTCTTTTCCCGTTGCCGGGCCTGTTTCCGGCAGATTACCTGAAAAACCTCATCTTCCCCACTTTTTTCCTGTGGGTGTTTCGGAACGCGAGGGGGCGCGGCACCGGCACCCGGCGCCCGCCATCCCCGTTCCGGCCCGGATCAGGACAGGGCTTCGCCCAGATCCGCAATCAGGTCGTCCGCATCCTCCAGCCCGACAGACAGGCGGACCATCCCTTCGGAAATACCCAGATGCCGTTTCAGGTCTTCCGAGACACTGGCATGGGTGGTGGTGGTCGGATGGGTGATCAGGCTTTTGGAATCGCCAAGATTGTTGCTGATATCGATCAGGTTCAGCTTGTTCAGGAAGGCAAAGGCCTTGTCCTGTCCGCCTTCCAGTTCGAAACTGACCAGCGTGCTGCCGCGTTTCATCTGGCGGCGGGCCAGATCGGCCTGCGGGTGGCTGTCGCTGCCCGGATAGATGACCTGCTGGATGCCTTTGGCATTTTCAAGGAAGGCGGCGATCTTTTCCGCGTTGTCCGTCTGCCGGTTAACCCGAAGGTCCAGCGTCTCCAGACCCTTCAGAAGGTTCCACGCGTTGAACGGGCTGAGGGCAGGGCCGGTATGTTTCAGGTAAGGGGACAGGGTTTCCTCGATAAACTCCTCGTCGCCAAGAATGACACCGCCAAGGCAGCGGCCCTGACCGTCGATATGCTTGGTGGCGGAATAAACCACCACATCGGCGCCCAGTTCCAGCGGCTTCTGGAAGATGGAGGTGGCGAACACGTTGTCCACGATCACCTTGGCGCCGACCGCATGGGCCATCTCGGCAACGGCGGCGATATCGACAATTTCCAGCGTCGGGTTGGACGGGGTTTCAAGGAACACGGCGGCGGTCTCCGGCGTGAAGGCGGCCTTCCATTGATCCAGATGGGTGCCGTCCACCAGCGTGATACCAACGCCGAAGCGGGGCAGGATTTCCTCGATGATATAAAGACAGGAGCCGAACAGCGCCTTTGGCGCCACCACATGATCCCCGGCCTTCAACTGACACATCAGCGCCGCGTTGACAGCGGCCATGCCACTGGAGGTGCCCCGGGCGCCGCCTGCCCCTTCAAGGGCCTGCATGCGTTCCTCGAACACGGACAGGGTGGGGTTGGCATAGCGGGAATAGATATAGCCTTCATTTTCACCGGTAAAGCGCCCGGCGGCTTCCTCGGCGCTGTCATAGACAAAGCCGGAATTCATGAAGATCGCTTCAGAGGTTTCCTTGAACTGGGACCGGCTCAGTCCCCCGCGCACCAGTTTGGTGGCTGTTCCTACGTTACGATTACGGATACCTTTGTTTCTTGTCACAGTCATTTTGACCTCGAGGCATAAAAAAACCCCGACCACCAGTCAGGGTTCTCACGAGCCCCGACCTTTTAGCGTTTCATTTAACGTGGCCGCAAGCCGGTCGGCACAAATCACCACGGAGGCCTGATTATGGGAAACAGGCGGGTGCTGTCAAGTGTCTGAAATCGGTGTTTTGTTCGTATTTTTTATTGTGCTTTTTCAGCACATTATGTACATATCGCCAAGAGGCGGGCGTAGCTCAATGGTAGAGCAGGAGCTTCCCAAGCTTAAGACGAGGGTTCGATTCCCTTCGCCCGCTCCAGATTTTCCCTCGAATTTTCCTGTATTTCTGCGGCTATCGCCTTGGTTTGCCCCGGCGAATTTGCGCGTTTTTCCCGCGCCCGCTACACGTAGAAAATCAGCGCCTGCAGGGCCAGATAGACGGCGATGGCGATCAGGAACAGGTTGATGCTGCGGTCTGCGGCCTTGCCCATTTCTTTCAGCTTCTTTGCGAACAGAAGGCGCCCGATAAACAGGGCGACGAAGGCGATAAGCAGGATTTTCAGCAGCATGGGGGCTCTTTTCAGGACGCGATTGAGGTATTGGCTATTCTGACCACGGACACATTGTTCTTGCCGTGGGTCTTGACCCTATACATCTCTTCGTCGGCCTGATCCACCAGATCGGTCCAGCTTTTTGTCCCGACGGAGCGGATATCCGTGATGCCAATGCTGGCGGTGACCGGTTGGCCGTCCGGGCGCAGCCCGAAGCCGTTTGTGCGCATGCGGCGGATGGCCTTGCCGGCCCCGGCGGCGTTGGTGTTGGGCAGCAGCATGACGAATTCCTCGCCGCCCCAGCGGATCAGCACATCGGAATCCCGCAGGTTCCGTTTCATGCTGGCCGCCGCCTCGGCCAGAATGCGGTCCCCGGCCTCGTGGCCGAACTGGTCATTGATGATCTTGAAGTTGTCGATATCCAGAAAGACAACGGCCAGATCGGCTTTCTGGCGCTGGGCAATCCGGAACTGAACGTCGAGGATTTCCTCGCCGCTGTTGCGGCTGTAGCAGTTGGTCAGGCTATCGACGGAGGCCTGCTCGACCAGTGACAGCATGTAGCTGAGCTGACTGATGGAGGAAAAGGCACAGAGCATGCTGGCCCCCATCAGGGACAGCAGGATCCCCAGCCCCGGCATGGGATTGACCTGACTGGGCATGAGCGACAGGATCAGCAACTCGCTGGTGAAGATCAGGATCAGCGTCAGGAAGGTTTCCTTGAAGGTGAGCGGGAAGATGGCGATGCAGACAACCACCAGAAACGGGAAAATCGCATAGCTTGCCGAGGTCAGGCCATCAATGGATTCAACAAATTGCGGCAGGATCAGCGGTTGGTACAGCCCCTGAAAGACCAGATTGATCGCAAAGAAGATGCCAAGCGCAACATAGGCATCCCGAAGGGTGTCTTTCTGGCGGGTGACGACCATCAGGCCCAGAAGAAGCAGCGCGGATATGCCCCGGAACAGGGCCAGTGAGCTGGATGTTTCCGGCGGGAAACTGGCCACATCCATCAGGATACCGGCCAGAAAGAGGACCATGCCCACAATGGTCATCAGGCGAATACGGGACAGGATCACCAGTGCCCGGCGGCGTACAAGCAAGTGGGAATGAAGCCGGGCAGAGATCAGACCGGCAATTCGTTGATGTGAAATCTTTTCCCCGCTGCCGCCGGTAATGACGTTCAACAGATACCTTAACGCAGACACTCAGGCCCCCCCGAGGGATGATACAATTACGACACTCGGTACTGATTGTTACAAAAAGTATCAAATTTTATGGATTGCCATAAGGGAAATGTGAAAAACGGGCCGAATCATCGGCCCGCTTTGCAGTGACTGTGACATGAATAAGACAGGAATTACCGTTTCCGGTTGATAAAGGCTGTCATCATGGTGCGGGGCTCGTCCACCTCAAAGGCCTTGGCGTAGCTGTCGATGCCGCACTGGATGCCTTCCTCGGCCGTGGTGTTTTCCCACATGTTGCAGAGTTCCTTCTGCAACCGGATGGCGTTTCGGCCGCCCTCCAGGATTTCCTCGACCACCACATTTGTCGCTTCATCCAGCTTGCCTTTTTCGGCAAGGCGCTGGACGAAACCGGCCTGATAGGCCTCATCCCCGTACAGGGTGCGGGCGGTCAGGACCAGATCCCGGGCAAGGCCGACACCCAGGGTGCGGGGCAGGATGGCCGCCTCGATAACGGACGGGATGCCGACGCGCACTTCCGGCATGGCGAATTCGGCGGTTGCCTCGGCCACGACGATGTCACAGATGGCCGCAATTTCCATACCGGCACCAAGGCAATAGCCGTTCACACGGGCGATCACCGGAACGGGCAGGGCGCGAATGGCGGCACAGACATTATGCAGCGAGGTGATGAAGGCGCGGGCAGTATCCGGGTTCAGTTCAGCCATTTCGTTGATGTTGGCGCCGCCGACAAAGGCTTTTTCACCGGCACCGGTCAGGACCACAACCGCAACATCCTTGTCGGATTTCAGCGCATCAAAGGTGGCCTGCAGTTCGACAAGGATGTCTGAATTGAGGGTATTCAGCTTTTTCTGGTTGTCGATGGCGACGGTACAAACATCACCATTTGCGGTTTTTTCGCGGGTTGTTTTCACAAAAGATGCCATTCTATTCTCCAATTTTTGTTATTAGGCATTATATTTGAGGGAGAACCCCGGAAAAGCGGGGAGGTATCCCGGGATAATTTCGGGCAACCCTAACCATTTGTTGTGAAGTTGAGAAGAGCCAATGTTCATTCAGACACAGGCAGGCGATACCCCGGCGCGGTTGGAATTCTACCCCGGTAAATCCGTGGTTGAAGCCGGCGGGATCAAGATCAATCGGGAGGAGGCGGAAAGCCGCTCCCCGCTCGCGCAGCGCATCTATGCGGTGGCAGGTGTTGAGGGGGTGACCCTCAATACGGACAGTGTGCTGGTCGAAAAATCCGCCGATGCAAACTGGGATACGCTGCGGACTGAAATTTTTGGCGCCATTATGGCCCATTATGAAAGCGGTGCCCCGGCCCTGAAAGAAGGCGCGTCCGGCGAGGACGGCGAGTTCGATACGGAAATCATTGATCAGGTGAAGGACCTGCTGGCCACCCGGATCGTTCCGGCGGTCACCCAGTCCGGCGGGGATGTGGGCTTTCACAGCTACAAGGACGGGAACCTGTACCTGAAGCTGCAAGGCTCCGCCTTTTCCATGCTGACCGGTATTACCAACATGCTTCGGCATTATGTGCCTGAAATCAAGGCCGTGGTCGATCACCGCGAGGCGCTGCCCCGTCCGGGCCTTCATTCAGAAGAAGGGCTGGTCATTCGCGAATTGCTGCAAACCCGGATCAATCCGTCCATCGCGGCCCATGGCGGGTATATTACGCTGGTGGATGTGAAGGATGCGGTTGCCTATGTGCGCCTTGAAGGCGGCTGTCAGGGCTGCGGCATGGCCGATGTCACCCTGAAACAGGGCGTGGCCAAGGAAATCATGGAAAAGGTGCCGTCCATTACCGAGGTTCTGGATGTGACAGACCATGCGGGCGGGGCCAACCCCTATTACCGACCGTCCTGATCGGGTCCTGATCGGTTCCTGATATTCTAACGATTTTTACGCCTCTTTCTTGATCCCGGCCTGACGCTGTCTTGCCGGGATCAACGTTCCAGACGATAGACCTGAACGCTCTTGTGCCGTCCCTTGACGGAATGGGTGCCCACATCCCGGACGCCCGTATCGATATGGGCGGCTTGCCGGGTCTCCTCGGATATCAGGGTGCAGACCTCTGACGGGCAGTTCTGGTTGGGCAGGCTTTTGCCCAGTTGCTCGATCCGCTGGGCGATATTCACCGTATCGCCAACCACCGTATAGTTGATGCGCCCGGAAGAGCCGATATTCCCCACCACCAGTTCGCCGCTGTGAATGCCGATCCGCATACGGATCGGGGGCTCCCCGGCCTTGACCCGTTCCCGGTTGTCCTGATGGATGGCCGCGTCAATCTTTTGCGCTGCCCGGCAGGCCCGCTCGGCGTGGTCCTCCTGATGGGCGGGGGCGCCCCAGAAGGCCATGACCGCATCGCCAATAAACTTGTCAACGGTCCCGCCTTCGGCCTCGATGCAGTTGGTTACCAGTTCGAAATGGTGGTTCAGCAGGTCCGCCACCTCGTGCGAGGACATGGTCTCGGCCAGCGAGGTGAAGCCGACGATATCGGTGAACATGACCGAGACGCAGCGGGTTTCCGAGGCCGCGACACCGGATTCCATCAATTGCCGGACCAGGCTTTTCGGCACATAGTTTTCAAACCAGTGCAGCCCGCGCAGCATGGTGGCGTGGGCCTGCGCCGCTTCGTCGATTTCCTGAAAGCGGCTGGATGGCAGTTCCGCCTCTGCCGAGAAATCAAGACCGGAAACCTTTTTCGAGGCGTTGGACAGCACCCGGATCGGGCGGGCGATCCGCCGTCCCATGAAGAAGGCAAGGATCACCCCCAGCACCAGAATGCCAAGTCCGACGATGCCCGCCATGGCCAGACGCCGGACTTCCCGGGTGGCGTCTTCATACTTGACCCGGTACCCGATGATGAACGGCCGATCCGTATAGCCTTCGAGGGAGGTATAGAAGAACTGGTAGCGCTCTCCGTTCACATCGAGGATATGCCCGTCAAACCCCAGTTCATCCCGGAACAGGCGGAACGGACTGCGGTCCCCTTTCCAGATATTGGCAAGGACGGGGTCGCGGATTTCCGACAGTTTCGGCACCACCCCTTCATAGGTGACGGTGTCTGAATTGACCGGATAGGCGTCCTGCGTCAGAACATGGTCCTTGCCATACAGGATGAACCGGTCCTCATCTTCCGACAGGCCGTTCTTCTGGATGGCCTTGCTGATAACCGAGACAGGAACCGCGGCGAACAGGATGCCGATCAGGTCGTTCTCCTTGTAAATTGGCTGGCGGAAACTGAGGACGGTTTCCCCGGCGTCCGGGGCGTAAACCAGCCGTTGCCAGCTTCCTGTCCGATGATCGAAGGCATCACTGACCGTGGCGGCCGTAATCGGGTCGCCGGAATTGTCGAATAGAAAGGTTTTCTCTGTGCGTCGGTCCGCAACGATGGTGGTCAGGTTGGGATAGACAAAAACCAGTCCCTTGATCTGGCTGGACCCGGCCAGTCCGGCCAGCAATGAATGTTCCAGTGCCTGTACATCGTCGGAGTCGATCTGGCCACGATAGATCAGCTCCGCCAGATAGCGGACCTGTTCCTCGGCCGGGTTCAGAAGATTTTCAAGGTTGGCCTTGACCAGATCCATTTCCGCCTTTGCCTTGTCGATCAGCAATTCGCGGGTGTTGGTCAGGCCGGATATGATGCTGATCCCCAGAACGGACAGGACTGCCACTGCGACCAAAGTACCAAAGCCAACCGCCAGCGCCGTGGCAATGGAAATTCGACCCTTCGGGTGTGTGGGGGCATCAGGTGTTGAAATCGCTTCTCTCCAACAAGGACCTCATCTGGACGGGGCGCAGTGTATCCGGTTTACCGGGCAATGCAACGTGGATTGATGGGGCAGGCTGTTCAACCGTGCCTCAAACCCCCTATTGTCGTGGACTTTCCGTTTCGTTGCCGGTATGAGTTTGGGTATGAACATGCTGTTGATCTTTGAAATCGTCCTTTTGCTGGCCTGCATCTTCTCCCTTGCGATGATGCGGCGCAGTTATTTCCCGGTCAATCTTTTCTGGGCGGTCGGGGTGACCGCGATTGGCGCGGCGGCGGCGCTGGGCGCCTTTGTCTATGCCGGATTTGACAGCGTTGCCCCCTATCACACTACCGTGACCCGGTTTGCCGGCTCTGTCGGGCTTGTCAGTCTGGCGCTGGCAGCGGCGGGCGGTATTTTTTCACGCCAGTTTCATCAGGCAGGCTGGTGGATTGTCCTGATCGGGATCATGGCGCTGGTCGGGGTTCTGTTGTTCGATGCGTGGCAGTTGTCGGAAAATGTTCGATATGGCGTGATCGGGGTTCTGGTTCTGGCGGCGGTTTATCGGTTGCTGTCGGCCTTTTCCATCGGGATTTTTCTGGCCGCCGGGACGGCGTTTCTGGTTATTGCAGGCACGGCCGCGGGCAGTGTCGCCTCCATGGTCGGCATGAACAGCACCAACCTGTATCATCTTCTTCTTTCGGTGGCGGTCCTGCTTTTTGGCATCTACGCCATGAAAGAGTGAAAAGGCCTTGAAACGCTGAGGCAAGCAGCCTAATACGTTAATCGAATTTTTAAAGAACCAATGTATGAACGGTACAGGGGATCGCGGGAACGCTTTTTCCCGGTGCTTTTGTTTTTTTCAAACGGAACAGACCGAAAATCATTATGACTGACACCGAGGCTCAACACACTACCAAGGATCTCTTCGTCGTATTTGGAGGACGGGTGATCGATACACGCGGTCGGGATTTTGCCGATCCCCGCAAGATGGATGTTTGCGGCTTTTTTGAAAGCCGGGAACAGGCGGTGGACGCATGGCGCGCAGCCAGCCAGAAGCATGTGGATGACGCATTCACCAAGTACGTCATCGTAAAGGTCTGGTAAAAGCCGCGACGGACGCTGATTTTCCTGCCGCTTTTTGGGAAACGGGCAAAAGATATTTTGCCTGACGCGTACCTTGGGGGTACGCTGGCAAAAATTCCCAATAAAAAGGTAGGTACAACGTTGCGTAACTTTTCTCTTCCCGGACGTTCCGTCACTTACGGACTTAATGGCGCTATCGCCACTTCCAGCGTTCATGCCTCACAGGTCGGGCTGTCGATCCTGAAGGCGGGCGGTAACGCCATGGATGCGGCCATTGCCGCCTGTGCGGTGCAGTGTGTTGTCGATCCCATGCAGACCGGGATCGGCGGTGACTGCTTTGCCCTGATTGCCCCGAAAGGCAGCGACCAGATTGAGGGGCTGAACGGCTCCGGGCGGGCGCCTGCGGCCTTGACCGCAGATAGCCTGCTTGAACAGGGCATTGACGAGATCGCCCTGACCAGCCCCCATTCTGTTACGGTTCCCGGTGCCATTGATGCCTGGGAAAAACTGCATCGTCAGTATGGCAGCATGGATTTCGCCGACATTCTGGCGCCCGCCATCGATTGCGCTGAAAACGGGTTTGTGGTCACCCAGCGGACGGCTGTGGACTGGGCTCTTACCGAACAGAAGCTGTCCGCCAATGCGGCGGCGTCCCGGCTTTATCTGAAAAATGGCAAGGCCCCGGCAGCCGGAACCGTCTGGCGGTCACCGGAACTGGCACAGACCCTGAAGGCCGTGGCCCGTCACGGCCGGGCCGCCTTCTATGAGGGCGAGATTGCCGAAAAGATGGTGGCGACGCTGAACGCGGCGGGTGCCGTTCACGCAGCAGACGATTTCGCCGCGACCGCCGCCGACTTTGTCGATCTTGTGTCCACCGATTACAAGGGGAACCGGGTTCACCAGATCCCGCCGAACGGGCAGGGCATCACGGCGCTGATCATGCTCAATATCCTCAAGGGCTATGACATGGCGGGGCTGGACCCGGTTGGTACCCGGCGTCTGCATTTGCAGGCCGAAGCAGCGCGGTTGGCCTATCTGGCCCGCGATTTGTACGTTGCCGATCCCACGCAGGCCGAGGTGCCGGTTGACATGCTGTTGTCCGACGAGTTTGCGGCCCATCTTCGCAATCATATCACCGAGGGCAAGGCCGGCGATCCGAAAGGGGCCGGTGCGTTCGACAAGCACAAGGACACGGTTTACCTGTCCGTGGTGGACCGGGACGGAACAGCGGTTTCCTTTATCAACTCCGTGTTCCATCCGTTCGGGTCCGGCATTGTGTGCCCGGATACGGGGGTTGTCTTCCAGAACCGGGGCGCCGGTTTCGTGGTCGACAAGGATCACCCCAACTGCGTCGCGCCGGGCAAGCGGCCCATGCACACCATCATTCCCGGCATGGTCACGGCCAAGGGCAAGGCGTCTATTTGCTATGGTGTCATGGGCGGCGGTTACCAACCGGTCGGTCATGCCCATGTACTGTCCAATATCTTTGATTTTGGCATGGATGTGCAGGAAGCCATTGATTGCCCGCGGGCCTTCTATAACGCCGGTATTCTGGAGCTTGAGGAAACCATCGCGCCGGAGGTCCGGCAGGAACTGGCCGACATGGGCTATCAGATCAAGACCCCGGACATGCCCCATGGTGGCGGTCAGATGATCATGATCGATCATGAAAACGGTGTTCTGGCCGCTGGCAGCGAACCGCGCAAGGACGGCGCGGCACTGGCCTATTAGAACGATCGTTACAGAATATGAAAAAAGCGGCTTTTAAGCCGCTTTTTTTGTGTTTTTTCGCTCTTTTTCCAAAACCGGCCGATTTCGGGTCGGCCGGGTCACCGGATTGGAGAAGACGTTACATGCGCTCCGGCACGTCGATGCCCAGAATATCCAGAACTGCCTCGATCTGGCGAAGCGTGATGGCACAAAGCCGCAGGCGGGACGCACGGATGGCGGCATCCTCTTCGCCCAGCACATGACAGTCATGATAGAAGGCGTTGAATTCCTGGGTCAGGGAATAAACATGCTCGCAGAGGATATTGGGCGCGTTCTTTTCAGCGGCCGCCTGAACGGCCTGCGGCAGGGCGGCAAGGGCCAGCATCAGGTTGCGTTCCGCATCCTTGCTTGCCACCAGTGCCCCTTCGGTCAGGCCCTGATCCGCGGCCTTCCGCAGCATGGACTTGATGCGGACGGCGGCGTACATCTGGTACGGGCCGGTCTTCCCCTCAAATCGGGTAAAGCGTTCCAGATCAAACACATAGTTTGACATGCGCTGGTTGGACAGGTCGGCAAACTTGATGGCGGCCACACCGACGCGGGTGGCAATGGCCTCCAACTCGGCGGTGTCGAACCGGTCTTCCATGCCCGCTTCGACCACAACCTTGTGGGCCTCGCTGATGGCATCGTCAATCAGGCTGCGAAGACGGACAACCCCGCCGTCACGGGTCTTGAGGGGCTTGCCGTCCGTGCCGTTGACGGTGCCGAAGCCCACATGCTCAAGCCGGGCTTCCGCATCAAGGCTGCCGCACTTGCGGGCGGCCCGGAAGACCTGCTCGAAATGCAGGCTCTGGCGGGCATCCACAACATACAGGATGGTATCCGGGTCGTGTTCTTCCTGCCGCATCTCGATGGTGGCAAGGTCGGTGGTACCGTACATGACCGCCCCGTCTGATTTTTGCAGGATCAGCGGCGGCATTTCCTTCTTGTCGTCTTCTTCGGCGACACGAACGATGACGGCGCCGTCGGACAGCTCGGACAGGCCCTTTTCCTCCAGCCGTTTCAACATGCCTGGGATATGGTCGTTGGTATCGGCCTCGCCCTTCCATTCGGTGAAGTTGGCGCCCAACAGGTCAAAGTCGATTTTGGTCTCGGCCACGGACACGTCCAGCATATGCTGCCACAAGGCCCGGTAACCGGGGCGACCCTGTTGCAGCTCAAACGTGGCGGTACGGGCGGATTCGAGGAAGGCCGGGTCTTCCTTGCTGCGCCCCGAGGCCGCCGGATAGAGGACCTGCAACTGTTCAACGGTGACCGGTGAGGTGGCCGGATAGGGGCCACTGAAATCTGCATCGAAATAGGGCAGGTCCGGCTGTTCGCGCTCGATCTCCTTGATAAGGAGGCCCATGGGCAGACCCCAGTCCCCGAAATGCACATCGCTGATCACCCGGTCGCCGAGGAAAACCCGGAGGCGCCGCAGGCTTTCACCAATGATGGTGGCGCGGAGATGACCCACATGCATGGCCTTGGCCACATTCGGCCCGCCATAGTCGAGAATCACGGTTTCCGGATCATGACCGTGCCGCGCCCCGAAATAGGGATCATCGGCCAACTCATTGATATGGCCGAGCAGGAAATCATCGGACAGGCTGAGATTGATAAAGCCGGGACCGGCGAGGGACAGATCGGAGAAGTGACCGGTTTCCTGCAGCTTGGCAACGATCTGATCGGCAATTTCCCGCGGGTTGCGCTTGGCCGCCTTGGCAGCGGCAAGGGCACCATTGCACTGAAACTGGCCCAGTTCTCGTCGCTGCGAGACCACGACCCGGCCAAGAGAGGAATCCAGGTCGCATTGTGCAAAAGCCTGCCCGACAAGGGCGCTCAACTGATCAAGGAGTGAAACGGTCACGCGTCTTTTCTTTCGAAATTACTGGTATTGATTCAGGGCTTGTTTATATAAGGGGAGAGCCCGGCCCCCACATATGGCCATCTGTCTAATGGAAAAAACCGGCAAGGCCAAGGATTTTGCTGGAAATTATGGCCTTTCGCCAGAAAATTCCAGGAAAAATCGGCCCCTCCCTTGACACTCAAAACCGCATTGCATAAATCGGATGGGAATTCGTTAGCACTCTCGGTTGGTGAGTGCTAACATCCGACCAAACCAACTGTAACTGACTCTGAATTAGGGAGAGTTTTGAATGTCATTTCGTCCTTTGCACGATCGCGTGCTGATCAAGCGTGTAGAAAGCGAAGAAAAAACCGCTGGCGGTATCATCCTCGTGGACAGCGCGCAGGAAAAACCGATGGAAGGCGAGGTTATCGCCGTTGGTAACGGCGCGATCAAGGAAGATGGTTCTGTCCGTGCGCTCGACGTTTCTGTTGGTGACAAGGTACTGTTCGGCAAATGGTCCGGTACCGAAATCAAGCTCAACGGCGAAGAGCTGTTGATCATGAAAGAGTCCGACATCATGGGCATCCTCGGCTAACCACACAAACAGAATTAGGGAATCAAGAAAATGGCAAAAGTCGTAAAATTTGGCGCCGATGCGCGCAGCCAGATCCTCAAGGGTGTCAACACACTTGCAGACGCCGTTAAAGTAACGCTCGGCCCGAAAGGCCGGAACGTTGTTCTCGACAAATCCTTTGGCGCACCGCGCGTGACCAAGGACGGTGTTTCCGTCGCCAAGGAAATCGAGCTGGAAGACAAGCTTGAAAACATGGGCGCACAGATGGTCCGTGAAGTTGCTTCCAAGACCAACGACGTTGCCGGTGACGGTACCACCACAGCAACCGTTCTGGCACAGAGCATCGTTCAGGAAGGCATGAAGGCCGTTGCAGCCGGCATGAACCCGATGGACCTGAAACGCGGCATCGATCTGGCCGTTGGTAAAGCCGTTGAAAGCATCCGTGCGGGCGCAAACCCGGTTGCCGGTGCAGAGGAAATTGCCCAGGTCGGTACCATTTCCGCAAACGGTGAAGCCGAAATTGGCCGCATCATTGCAGACGCCATGCAGAAAGTCGGCAACGAAGGCGTTATCACGGTTGAAGAAGCCAAAGGCCTCGAAACCGAGCTGGACGTTGTTGAAGGCATGCAGTTCGACCGCGGTTACCTGTCACCATACTTCGTGACAAACGCTGAAAAGATGATGGCTGAAATGGAAAGCCCGTTCATCCTGCTGCACGAGAAGAAGCTGACCAACCTGCAGCCGATGCTGCCGATCCTGGAAGCTGTCGTTCAGTCCGGCAAGCCGCTTCTGATCATTGCTGAAGACATCGAAGGCGAAGCGCTGGCAACTCTGGTTGTCAACAAGCTGCGCGGTGGCCTGAAAATTGCTGCTGTTAAGGCTCCGGGCTTCGGTGACCGTCGTAAGGCCATGCTGGAAGATATCGCCATCCTGACCGGTGGTCAGCTGATCTCTGAAGAGCTGGGCATCAAACTGGAAAGCGTTACCCTCGACATGCTGGGTACAGCGAAGACTGTTACGATCTCCAAGGAAGAAACCACAATCGTTGACGGTGCAGGCGCCAAGGAAAAAATCGAGGCTCGTTGCACACAGATCCGTTCACAGATCGAAGAAACTTCTTCTGACTACGATCGTGAAAAACTTCAGGAACGTCTGGCCAAGCTGGCTGGTGGTGTTGCCCTCATCAAGGTTGGCGGCGCAACTGAAGTTGAAGTGAAGGAACGCAAGGACCGCGTTGACGATGCCCTGCACGCAACCCGCGCTGCTGTTGAAGAAGGTATCGTTCCGGGCGGCGGAACAGCCCTGCTGTACGCATCCCGCGCACTGGACGGTCTGGAAGGCGTCAACAACGACCAGAATGTTGGCATCAAGATCATCCGTCGTGCACTGGAAGCTCCGGTTCGCCAGATTGCAGAAAACGCCGGTTATGACGGTGCTGTTATCGCTGGCAAGCTGCTGGAACAGAGCGACGCCAAGTTCGGCTTCAACGCACAGACAGGCGTCTACGGCGACCTGCTGAAAGACGGCGTTGTTGATCCGGCCAAGGTTGTCCGCACCGCACTGGAAGACGCATCTTCCATCGCTGGCCTGCTGATCACCACCGAAGCGACTGTTACAGACGCTCCGAAAAAGGAAGGCGCCGCACCGGCAATGCCTGACATGGGCGGTATGGGCGGCATGGGTGGCATGGGCTTCTAAGCCGATCATCCCAACCGAAAAAGAGAAGGGCTGCGATTTCGCAGCCCTTTTTTTGTGCTTGTTATCTGGCGGGCGGAAAACCCCTGATCCTTCGGGACGGGCCCTGATCCTTCGGGACGGGATCAGCGTTTGACGAAAACCTGCAGGAAGTTGTTGGACGGCATGGGGCAGCTTTCGGTCAGTTCAAGCCGGTGGCGGTCCGCCTCGGCGGCAACCGCGTCAATATCCCGAACCCCGAAGCGGGGGTCCTGCGCCTGCAACCAGTGTTCAAACTGGATGTTGCTGTCGGCGGTATGCGTGCCCCCGACCTTGTAGGGACCATAGAGAAAGAGCATCCCGCCCCGGTCCAGAAGGCGTCCGGCCCCCGCCATCAACCCCTGACAAACGGCCCACGGCGAAATGTGGATCATGTTGGCGTTGAAGATGACGCGGATTGGCGCGTGCTCATAGGAGGCTGCTTCCACCGGCCAGACGGGCGCGGCGGCGTCCAGAACCAGCGGCGCGAGAAGATTATCCGCCCCGGCAAGGTCCCGCCACGCCAGAACACTGTCATTCTGGGCGGCGTCCAGATTGCTGGGCTGCCAGTAAAGATGCGGCAATTGCGGCGCCATGAAAAAGGCATGCTCGCCCGATCCGCTGGCAATTTCCAGCAGGGTACCGGTTTCGGGCAGGCGGGGCTTCAGGGTCTCTAAAATCGGTTCACGGTTCCGCGCGGTTGCGGGGGCAAAAATACGGTTATCCTCAGTCATCCCGCTGGTCCTTGTGATGGTTCCATTTCTGGCGGGCGAAGCCTTGCTGAAAAAAGGTCTGCCGCTTTTCCGGTGGCAGAGAGCGGGCCATCTCCAGAAAGGCCCCCTGCATGAGGGTGTCAATCTGCCGCCGGTATGTGGTCATTTGCTGCTGGGTTGCGCCAATGGCGGGCAGGTCCAGTTCCGGCTGGCCGAGCAGGCGGGCAAGGTCCTGCCGGGCCGTCCGGTAATCCCGGTAAATGGCCTTCATCTGGCCCCGCTTGTCGCGCCACAGGGTATCGATTGCGTCTTTTTCGCTGTCTGACAGGGTGGACAGGGCGGCATGGCGATCAAACCAGCCGCTGCCCCGGCTGTGGCCGTAACCATGCTTCATCCACTGGGTTGCGAGAAAGGCACCCGCCGCCACATTGAGGCCAAGCGAGACGACAAAAAGGACTGTCAGGACCGTTTTTTTAGCTGCTGCCATTACCAAGCTCCCATTCTTGCAGGCTGTCGGACCAGGCAAGGTCGTTGAGTAGGGGTTCATCGTCCGGCACGGTCAGGTTGGGACTGAGGATGCCGACCAGTATGCCGATCATCAGGGCAAAGGCGAGCCCGCTGCCAACCCCGACAAAGGGCCGCAGCAGAAAAAGGAAGCCTTTATCTCGCGCACCGTATAGCCGGTCGGCATCGTTCAGGACCGCCCCCATCAGGTGGGAGGGGGCATGGGCTTGCTGTTCCTGTTCCTTGAACAGGCTGTCCACCGTGCGGGCTTCGGCAAGGTGGGCGGTGACTTCCGGGTCCGGCGCCGCCAAGAGCGGGGACAGGCGCTGGCGATCCTGAGGGGGCCAGCGGGCCGGGTCTGCGCCGTAAGCGTCCAGCACCCTCAGAAGGCGCTGTTTGTCGGTGTCGGTATCATGGCTCATTTCCGGCCTCCTTTCCTGTTCTCAGCCGTTTGTAACAAATCCCGAAGTTTCCGGCGACCGCGGGCCAGCAGGGATTCCAGGGCGTCGGTCGAAATATCCAGAATGCCGGCAGCCTCCCGCCCGGAGCATTCTTCCAGATGGACAAGACGGATGGCAGCCTGTTGCCGGGCTGGCAATTGTTGCAGACTGTGGGTCAGGCTGTCATGCATTTGTTGTCTCTCTCTCAGCTCAAACATGGACGGGGCCGGGTCGGCCTGCTCCGGTATTTCCGCGGAACTGAACCGTTTGGACTGGCGCAACCGATCCATGCACAGATTATAGACCACGCGATAAAGCCAGGTCTTGATCCGGGCCTGGGGCTGCCAATCCGGGGCGGCCTTCCATAGGCGCAAAAAGGCTTCCTGTGCGGTATCTTCCGCATCGCTTCGGTTGCCGAGCAGGGACAGGGCCTGCCGATAGGCGCCGTCCAGATGCTCGCGGGCCAGAAGGCGGCTGGCAGAGCCATCCCCCCGGGCGACCCGGCGCATCAAATCCGCATCACGTTCAACAGGGTCTGTTTTTCTCATAAGCCTTTGGTTTTCATTGGTTTACAAGGTCGGTAAATGACTTTTCCCTGGTCCCGTCCACGCTCTGTCACCCAGTATAACGGGGCAGGGGTGTTTTTCCGTCGTTGTTTGTGAAAAAAATGCGACCCCGTGCCCGTTTTGCGCGGGCTGACTTTGTCGGACAGCAAAAGGGTGTCATGATAGGGACGATTTTTCAGGGCACCGGGAAAGGAGTCAGGATGACAGTTGAAATTCGGCCGGAGCGCCCGGAAGAGGCGGCGACAATCCGGCAGGTGACAGAAGCAGCCTTTGCCCTTGCCGAGCATCGGGACGGGACGGAAGGGGCCATTATTGACGCCCTGCGCCAGCTTGGCGGATTGTCCGTTTCCCTTGTTGCCATCGAGGCAGGGGCGATTGTGGGGCATGTGGCGTTCTCGCCTGTTCTGGTGGCGGGGGAGGATCGGAACTGGTTCGGGCTTGGCCCGGTCTCGGTTTTGCCTGACAGGCAGCGGCAGGGCATTGGCGACGCCCTTGTGCGGGCCGGTCTGGCGCGGCTTGAGGGGATGGGCGCCGGGGGCTGCGTGGTGTTGGGAGACCCGGATTATTATCACCGCTTCGGGTTTCGGGCGGAAAGCGACCTGCGGTATGAGGGGGTGCCGCCGGAATATTTCATGGCCCTGTCGTTTGGCGGCGAGACGCCTACGGGGGCGGTTATCTATCACGCGGGGTTTTCGGCGACCTGACGGGGTGGCAGGCTCCCGGTCGGAGGAGCCTGCCTCGCGCCACAGGGGAGACGTGAGCGCGGTTAGTGGGTGGCGGTAATGCCGTCTTCCTTTTTGGACTTGTCCACCAGCTTGCCAGCGATGGATTCAGCCATTTCCGTCATGGTTCTTTTTTTTGAGCCGGTCTTGTGCAGGTTGCCGGAAATCTCGGCGCCGGGCTCGATTTCAATCTCACCATATTCGATGATGCCGGAGACGCGCCCGGTCTTGCGGATGATCAGGCGGCTGCGGGCGGTCAGGGTGCCTTCGAATTCGCCAGAGATGTCCGCCGTGTCGATGGTAACCTCGCCGTTGAACATGCCGCTTTCGGTGATCTCGATTTCCTTGGAATTCATGGAGGCCTCAACCTTGCCTTCCACAACCAGACGGTCACAGGCGGTGATTTCGCCCTTCAGATGGATGTCCTTGCCGACGTGAAGGCGGCTGGTGCTGGACTGGTCCTTGTTCTGGTCGGAGGAGGCGCGGGTGCCGCCGGTATTCAGCGGAAAGGGGGATGTGGCGGTGGCGGTGGCGTAGGGTTTGGCCTTGTCAGGATCGGAGACCGGCTTGACCCGGCTGACCGGTTGGGAGGCCTGGGATGGCTGGGTGGATGCGGACGTGTCCGCAGGTGTTTCGGCGGCGGTGGTGTCGCCCGCCTTTTTCTTGTTGAACATGTCCCTCTCCTTTGAATGACGGTACGAGGAGATTAAAGGCGGCCAACATGGCGCATTTGAGGAAGAAGACTGGCAAATTTATGGAGATTCTGTGGCCCGGTAGGGATAGGTCGTTGCTTTTTTCGCGTCATCCCGTAGGGTGCCCGAACAGGTCCGGTACCGGACAGGAATGAAGTGAAGGTCCCTATGAAAAGTCGTAAAATTGCGGGGTTGTTGCTCCTGCTTGTTCTGCTGACAGTCTATCCGCTTGGTGTGATGTTGCTGGCCGTCAATATCCTGCCGGACAACCGGTGGGTCGAGCTGCTGTTTTATCCGGTTGCGGGAATATTGTGGATTTTTCCAGCCATGAAAATCATCAAGTGGATGCAGTCCGGACAGGAATAATGGCGGGGATCGGTGCGGCATAAAAAAAAGCCGGATCGAGAGGGGGGAGTCGACCCGGCTTGCTGCCTACCAGTGGGAGAGGGGAGTTTCTCACTGATGAGCAACAGAGTGTTCTGTGTATGTCACTCTATTGCTAATATAGTACGTTCCCCAATGGTTTCCAGATGCGGAAATGCAGAAAGACAGCAAGTTTTTCAGAATTGTTTTCGCGAGGCCCGGATGATCTCGGCGGTTTTCTCCCATAGGCAGATTTGATCCAGATCTTCCATCCGTATCCAGCGTATTTCAAGGGCGTCATCGCCCGCCTGCGCCGTGCCGGGCAGGGCCCGGGCAACATAATTTATAAGGGTATAGTGGCATTCTGTCTGCCCCTCGGCGTTTGGCAGGATCAGGTCGGTAACGCCCGCCAGCCCCAGCAGTTCAATCCGAAGGCCGGTTTCTTCCAGAATTTCACGGTGGATCGTTTGCTCCACCGTCTCGCCAAATTCCTGTCGTCCGCCGGGCAGGCTCCACGCATGTTTAAGCGGTTCCTTGCCCCGGCGAATCAACAGGCATTCCTCGTCTCGCCAGATCGCGGCAGAGACCCCGACAACGGGATGGGCGGGAAATGTGGCGGTCATCGGGACGGCCTCACAGGGTGGCCTCGACTTTCATGCACAGGCGTTCGGTCGCCATGATCAGGCGGTTCAGGTCATCGGCCTCGGACAGGCGGTGGTCGCCGTTCTTGATCAGGGTCGTCACCACATCCTCACCCTGCAGGGCGTCCTGTATCCGAAGGGCGGTTTCCCACGGCACACTGTCATCCTTCATCCCCTGCAACAGATGCACCGGACAGGTGATGCCCAGCGGGCCGGTCATGACAAAGTTGCGCGGGCCATCCTCCAGCAACTTTCGGGTAATCACGTACGGCTCGTCAGAATATTCCGACGGCTGCGCCCAGAAGCCCTTTTCCTCAATATCCTTCAGGCCCTCGGGCGGCATGTCTTCCTTCATGCGGGCGGTGAAATCGGGCGCGGCGGCAATGCCGATGAAGCCCTTGACCCGATCCGGACGGAGCAGGGCCATGCGAAGCCCGATCCATCCCCCCATGGAGGAGCCAACCACGATTTGCGGTCCGGCGGTGCATTCGTCAAGCACGGCCAGTGCATCGTCCGTCCAGCGGCTGATGGTGCCGTCCTCGAAATGGCCTGTCGATTGTCCGTGCCCCAGATAGTCAAAACGTGTATAGCTTCTTCCCAGTCCCGTCAGGGCCTGTTCGAGAATGGTTGCCTTTGTTCCCTCCATGTCCGACATGAAGCCGGAACAGAAGATGACCCCCGGTGTGGACCCCGCTGTGTGATGGTAGGCGACGGACTGGCCATCGGGACGCGGCAGCATTTCCGGATCGGTAGACGGGCTGTTGGGAAGTGTCATTGGTATAACCGTTTTGTGCAGTTTATGAAGAATATTGAAATGCAACATAGCACCGGGAATGAGGCAAAAGAAACCCGCCGCCCCGTTGTTTTGCAAATTTTGCCAAACCTGAACGGCGGCGGTGTGGAGCGGGGCACCATCGAGATGGCCGCCGCGTTGAAGGACGCAGGCTGGACGCCGGTGGTGGTGTCGTCTGGCGGGCGGATGGTGTATGAACTGGACCGCATCGATGCGGTTCATGTGACCTTGCCGGTGGCGTCCAAGAACCCGTTTGTCATGCGGCGGAATGTGCGGCGCCTGCGCAAGGTGATCCGCGAGTATGGTGTCGATATTGTCCATGCCCGCAGCCGTGCCCCGGCATGGAGTGCACGGGCCGCTGCCCGCAAGGAAAAGGTGCCCTTTGTCACCACCTTCCATGCGGCCTATACGCGGGGCGGCTTCCTGAAGAATTTCTATAACGCGATCATGGCCAAGGGCGACCGGGTGATCGCGATCTCGAACTTTATCGCCGATCATGTGCGCACCCACTACAAGGTGCCGGAAGACCGGCTGGTGACCATTCCGCGGGGCGTTGATTATCACAAGTTCAACCCCGCCGCCGTCAGTGCCGAACGGATCATCAAGATGGCCACGGACTGGGCGCTGCCCGACGGGGTGCCGGTGGTGATGCTGCCGGGCCGACTGACGCGCCTGAAGGGGCATGTGACCCTGATCGAGGCGCTGGCACGCATGAAAACCCGCGAGTTTCTGGCCCTGTTTGTCGGCGCGGGCGAGGGGCGCGAGGCCTATCGCCGGGAGTTGAACGACCTGATCGAACGGCACGGCCTGCAGGGACGGGTGCAGATCAAGGATTATTGCCACGATATGTCCGTCGCCATGATGCTGGCCGATGTGGTGGTGTCGGCAACGCTGGTGCCGGAAGGCTTCGGGCGGGTCTCCGTCGAGGCGCAGGCCATGGGCCGCCCGGTGGTGGCCACGGCCCACGGCGGATCGCTGGAAACGGTTCTGGACCGGGAAACCGGCTGGCTGGTCCCGGTTGATGACCCGGATGCCATGGCGGAAGCGCTGGACGAGGCGCTGGGTATGTCGCCTGAGGCACGGCAGAAAGTTGCCGCTCGCACGCGGCAATTCGTGATCGACCATTTCACGATCGAGAAAATGTGCGCCCGGACCCTTGAGGTCTACCGCGATGTGCTGGCGGCGAAGCAGGACCCGTATGACCAATAGGGCGCAGAATATTCTGGTGATCAAGCACGGGGCGTTCGGCGATGTGGTGCTGGCTCAGGCTTTGTTTCAGGCCATTCGCGCCCATCATCCGGCGGCCCGGATCACCCTGCTGACAACCGCCCTGTTCAAGCCCTTTCTGGAAAAGTCCGGCCTGTTCGATGACATCTGGGTGGATGACAAGCCCAAGCTGTGGCAGGTGCGCCGCCTGCTGGCCCTGAAACGGAAACTGCGAAGCGGGAATTTCGACCGGGTCTATGACTTGCAGACATCCAGCCGGTCCAGCTCGTATCTGAAGCTGTTTCCCGCAGGGCGCCGCCCGGAATGGTCCGGGGTTGCGCCGGGATGCAGCCACCCGCACCGGAACCCGAATCGTGGCCGCCTGCATACGGTGGAGCGTCAGTCCGAGCAACTGGCCCAAGCCGGGATTACGGATATGCCGCCCGCTGATTTCTCGTGGGCCATCAAGGCGGCCCGGGATTTCGCGCTGCCGGTCCCTTATGCCCTGCTGGTGCCGGGCGGATCGGCGCACCGGCCGGAAAAACGCTGGCCGGCCGCCTCATATGGGGCGCTGGCCGGGCATCTGGTGTCGCAAGGGGTCACCCCGGTGCTGATCGGCGGCAAGGCCGAGGCGGATGTGCTGGCGGAAATTTGCGGGATCTGTCCCGAGGCGATCGACCTGTCGTCCAAAACCAGTCTTGAGGATCTGGCCGGTCTTGGGGCAGGGGCGGCGCTGGCGGTTGGAAACGATACCGGCCCCCTGCATATGATCGCGGCGGTGGGCTGTCCGGTGACGGTTCTGTTCTCGCGGGCGTCCGACCCGTCGCGGGCCCGGCCACGGGGGCAGGCGGTGACGGTTTTGCAGCGCGATGACCTTGCCAGCCTGTCGCTGGACGCGGTAATTGCGACCCTGCCATCCGGTGCCTGAGGGCCGATCTGCAACTTGTCGGGGGAAAAACCCGTAAAATCCTTGGTTTTCTGTGGCAATCGCTTGACATCGATTGCCATATTTTTAAAGTCGCATTTCTCGAAACCAGGTTCAGTTCAGGGTATTGTTCGGAACCCAACATAGTGGTGGTATATTTTGCAAAACGGAAAAGTGAACATTACGCTTCCAGATGGCAGCGTTCGTGTGTTTGACGGGCCCCTGTCGGGCGAAGCGCTGGCAGCGGATATTGGGCCCGGACTGGCCAAGGCGGCAATCGCCTTGCGGATCGACGGCGAGATGAAGGATCTCAAGACCGTTCTCGATACCGACACCACCGTTGAAATTGTCACCAACCGCGAGGAAAGCGACGATGTTCTGGAACTGATCCGCCATGACGCGGCCCATGTGATGGCCGAGGCGGTGAAGGAACTGTATCCGGAAACACAGGTTACCATCGGCCCGGCCATTGAAAACGGGTTTTACTACGACTTTGCCCGCGACAAGCCGTTCACCCCGGAAGATCTGGAAAAGATCGAACAGCGGATGCACGAGATTGTCGATCGTGACGAATCCATCGACCGCGAAGAATGGGACCGCGACGAAGCGGTGAAATTCTTTGAAGGTCAGGGCGAGAAATACAAGGCGGAAATCATCGGCTCGATCCCGGCCGACCAGCCGATCGGCATTTACCGTCAGGGCGAATTTCAGGACCTGTGCCGGGGGCCGCACCTGCCGTCCACCAAGAAGCTGGGCCATGCGTTCAAGCTGATGAAGCTGGCCGGTGCCTACTGGCGCGGCGATTCCAAGAACGAGATGCTGCAGCGTGTGTACGGCACCGCGTGGCGGAACGAGAAGGAACTGAAAGCCCATCTGCACCGTCTGGAAGAGGCCGAACGCCGCGACCACCGCAAGCTGGGCAAGGAAATGGACCTGTTCCACATGCAGGAAGAGGCCGTCGGCATGGTGTTCTGGCACGAACAGGGCTGGACCCTGTACCGGACCCTTGAAAACTATATCCGGCACAAGCTGGAACTGGCCGATTACAAGGAAGTGAAGACGCCGCAGCTGGTGGATCGCAAGCTGTGGGAGGATTCTGGTCACTGGGACAAGTTCCGCGAGAACATGTACACCACGGAATCAGAGGAGCGGACCTTCGCCCTCAAGCCCATGAACTGCCCCTGCCATGTGCAGATTTTCAATCAGGGCATCACCAGCTACCGCGACCTGCCGCTGCGCATGGCCGAGTTCGGCTCCTGCCACCGGTATGAGCCGTCCGGGGCGCTGCACGGTATCATGCGGGTGCGCGGTTTTACGCAGGATGATGCGCATATCTTCTGTACCGAGGACCAGATCACCTCGGAAACCGAGACTTTCTGCGAACTGCTGCTGGATATCTACAAGGATTTCGGCTTTACCGAGGTGAAGGTGAAATTCTCGGACCGTCCGGAAACCCGGGCCGGTGATGATGCCATCTGGGACAAGGCGGAAGGGTCGCTGAAAGAAGCGGTCGAAGCCACGGGGCTGTCCTATACGCTCAACCCCGGAGAGGGCGCGTTCTACGGGCCGAAACTGGAATTTGTCCTGACCGACGCCATCGGCCGGGACTGGCAGTGCGGCACCCTGCAGGTGGACTTCGTGCTGCCGGAACGCCTGAAAGCCAGCTATATCGGCGAGGATGGGGCCAAGCACCGTCCGGTCATGCTGCACCGGGCCATCTTTGGGTCCATGGAACGCTTCATCGGCATCCTGATCGAGGAATATGCCGGACGCTTCCCGCTGTGGCTGGCGCCGACCCAGTTGGTGGTGGCGACCATTACCGACGAAGCGGACGAGTATGCCCGTGAAGTGCTGGCAAAGGCCGCCAAACTTGGCCTGCGCGGCAAGCTGGACCTTCGGAACGAGAAGATCAACTATAAGGTTCGGGAACATAGCCTTGCCAAGGTTCCGGCCCTGTTGGTTGCCGGACGCCGGGAATCGGAAGAGGGAACCATCTCTGTCCGTCGCCTTGGCGACAAGCACCAGAAGGTGATGAGCCTTGATGAGGCACTGGCGCAACTGGCCGAAGAGGCCGCCGTACCGGGTTCCCGATAACGGAGCGGAAACAGGAACAGAATATTGACGGCCTGTTGAAGGAAATTCTGGCACCGGGCCCGTAACAATGTAAAATAAGGGCAGGTGATGGGTGTCGCCATCACCTGACTTCTGTCGAAATAACGAAGGAGAAGGTAAATAGCTCGTCCACAGAGAAATGCGGTTCCGGCCAAGGACGGCCCCCGCACGAACGAACAGATTGACAATGCCGAAGTACGCCTGATCACCGAGGAAGGCGACAATATCGGCGTCGTCCCTATTGAAGTGGCGGCGGGCCTGGCAGATGAAGTGGGACTGGATATTGTCGAAGTCTCCCCCGGCCAGATACCTGTCTGCAAGATCATGGACCATGGCCGCGCCAAGTTTGAGGCGCAGAAAAAAGCCGCCAAGGCCCGGAAAAAGCAGAAAACCGTCGACATCAAGGAAATCAAGATGCGGCCAAACATCGACCAGCATGACTATGACGTCAAAATGCGGGCGGTGGAAAAATTCATTGGCGGTGGTGACAAGGTCAAGCTGACCATGCGGTTCCGCGGGCGTGAAATGGCGCACCAGGAACTGGGCATGGAACTTCTGAAGAAGGTTCAGGCCGAGACCGTGGAAATTGCCAAGGTAGAGCAGCATCCGAAGATGGAAGGTCGCCAGATGACAATGGTGATCGCGCCCGTCAAATAATCCGAATTCTTCCGGAAGACAGGCCGATTCCCCATCGGCCTTTTCCCTCCGGTGGTTCATCAGAAACAATTGGTGAAACAAGGCTTGAATAAATTCGCAAGCCTCGTTATAACCCTCGTCTCGCAGAGCATTCCGGCCAATTGGGGCTGCCGAGTTTGCTCTATTGCTTCAACGGTTAATTAAAGGAAGCCAAAAATGCCCAAGTTGAAAACAAAGAGTGGCGTTAAAAAACGTTTCTCTCTCACAGCCAGCGGAAAGGTCCGTGGCAACCAGGCTGGTAAACAGCACGGTATGATCAAACGGACCAACAAACAGATTCGCAACCAGCGCGGCACGACCATTCTTGCCGACCAGGATGCCCGGATCGTCAAAAAATTTCTTCCATACGGCTAAGGAGAGTAAATCATGGCACGTGTAAAACGCGGCGTGACTACTCACGCACGTCACAGAAAAGTTATCAAGGCAGCCAAAGGTTACTATGGTCGCCGCAAGAACACCTTCCGCACGGCAGTACAGGCGGTTGAAAAAGCCGGTCAGTACGCATACCGCGACCGTCGCGCCAAGAAGCGTAGCTTCCGCGCCCTGTGGATCCAGCGTATCAATGCCGCGTCCCGCGAGCTTGGTATGACATACGGCAACTTTATGCACGGCCTCAAGCTGGCCGGCATCGATCTGGACCGTAAGGTTCTTGCCGATATTGCCGTACGCGAGCCTGAGGCCTTCAAGGCATTGGTTGAAGCTGCTGAAAAGGCATCTGCCAAAGCCTGATTTTGATCGGGCCCTCGATTAGGTTACAAGCTTAGCTACTAGACTTATTCGACGACCACTTTATTAAAAGGGGGCCCACTGCAATGGGTTCCCTTTTTTATTTGCGAGTGATGATGCAGGATATTGAAACGCTTGAAAGCGAGTTGCTGGGGGAGATCGGCAACGCAAAAGATCTCGACGCCCTTGAGGCAGTCCGGATTTCCGCCGTCGGCAAAAAAGGCCGTCTTAGCCTGATGATGAGGGGCCTTGGACAGATGGCCCCCGAAGAACGGCAGGCCGTTGCGCCGAAACTGAACGGTCTGAAACAGACGGTTCTTGACGCCATTGACGCTGCCAAGTCCGACCTGAACCGGGCGGCGATGGAAGCCCGTCTGGCTTCGGAGCGGGTGGATATCAGTTTGCCCGTTCGGCCAGAAATGCAGGGCCGCATTCACCCGATCAGTCAGGTGACTGACGAAATCACGGAAATTTTCGCGGATATGGGCTTTACCATTGCGGAAGGCCCGGACATCGAGGACGATTTCCACAACTTCACCGCGCTCAATATCCCGCCGGAACATCCGGCCCGCCAGATGCACGACACGTTCTATCTGCCGGAAAAGGCGGATGGCACCCGTCAGTTGCTGCGCACGCATACATCACCGGTGCAGATTCGCACCATGCAGAATATCGAGCCGCCGCACCGTATCGTGGTGCCGGGCCGCACGTTCCGCTGCGATTCCGACCAGACCCACACCCCCATGTTCAACCAGATTGAAGGCCTTGTCATCGACAAGACCAGCCATATGGGGCACCTGAAAGGCGTTCTGAAGGAATTCTGCCGGGCTTTCTTTGAGGTGGATGATGTGGAGATGCGGTTCCGCCCGTCCTATTTCCCGTTCACCGAACCGTCCGCTGAAATGGATATCCGCTGCACCTTTGCCGGCGATCACATCAAGATCGGCGAGGGCGACGACTGGATGGAAATTCTGGGTTGCGGCATGGTCAACCCGAAGGTTCTGGCTCATTGCGGGTTGGACCCCAATGAATATCAGGGCTTTGCGTGGGGTATGGGCATCGACCGGATCGCCATGCTGAAATACGGCATTCCTGACCTGCGTGCTTTCTTTGATTCCGATCTGCGCTGGTTGAAACATTACGGATTTGTTCCTTTGGATATCCCGACACTTGGGGGAGGGCTGTCACGATGAAATTCACTGTCTCATGGCTTCGTGAACATCTGGAATTCGACGCCTCGCTGGACGCCCTGTCCGAAAAGCTGACGGCCATCGGGCTGGAAGTTGAGGAAATCACCGACCGGGCCAAGGAACTGGAAGCCTTCCGGGTCTGTCATGTGATCAAGGCTGAACAGCATCCCGATGCGGACCGCCTGCGCGTCTGTCAGGTGGATACCGGCACGGAAGTGGTGCAGGTTGTCTGCGGTGCGCCCAACGCCCGGACCGGTATGAAGGCGGTTTTCGCCCCGTCCGGTGTCTATGTTCCGGGGACCGACCTGTTGCTGAAACCGTCCAAGATTCGCGGCGTTGAAAGCAACGGCATGCTGGTCTCCGAACGTGAAATGGGCATTTCCGACGAGCATAACGGCATTATCGACATGCCGGAAGATGCCGAGATCGGCGCCAGTTTCGCGGTTCTGGCCGGTCTGGATGACCCGATCGTGGAAATTGCCATCACACCGAACCATCAGGATGCCCTTGGCGTTTACGGGATTGCCCGTGACCTGGCGGCTGCCGGTTTCGGGACGCTGAAGCCGCTGAACACGGCTGCTGTTGAAGGGGTGTTTGACAGCCCGATTGGGATTGAGCTGAAATTCAGCGGCGAGAAACCGCTGCCCTGTTCAAAATTCCTCGGTCGCTATGTGCGCGGTGTCAAGAACGGCCCCAGCCCGAAATGGCTGCAGGATCGTCTGACCTCTATCGGATTGCGGCCGATTTCCACACTGGTGGACATCACCAATTTCTTCACGTTCGATCTGGGCCGCCCGCTTCATGTGTTCGATGCGGACAAGCTGTCCGGTAACATCCAGCCGCGCATGGCCAAGGCCGGGGAAACCCTGCTGGCGCTGGATGGGGATGAATACACCCTGTCCGCCGAGGATTGCGTGATTGCCGATGATGCCGCCCCGCAAGGTATTGGCGGGATCATTGGCGGGGAACTGAGCGGCTGTACCGACGAGACCGTGAATGTGTTTATTGAGGCTGCGCTGTTTGACCCGATCCGCATTGCGACGACAGGCCGGACACTGGGCGTTGAATCCGATGCGCGTTACCGGTTCGAGCGGGGCGTTGACCCGGATTTCGTTGAAACCGGCATGGAAATGGCAACCCGTATGGTCATGGAACTGTGCGGCGGCGAACCCAGCCATGTTGTTTCTGACGGCACAGGCCCGGACTGGAAAAAACAGGTGACCTTGCGCAAGGCGCGGGTTCAGGAACTTGGCGGTGTCGAGGTTGCAGAAACCGAGATGGTGGCCATTCTGGACCGTCTGGGTTTCAACCCGCAAGACAAGGGCGAGACAATCGTTACGGATGTGCCGTCCTGGCGCATGGATGTGGACGGGGAGGCCGATCTGGTCGAGGAAGTCCTGCGGATCGTGGGCTACGACCACATCCCGACCGTACCGCTGCCGGCCCTGAGTGCGGTTGCCAAGCCGTCTGTCAATCTGGGGCAGCGCCGGGTTCGGATCGCCAAGCGGGCGCTGGCCGCACGCGGGATGATCGAGGCGGTGACCTATTCCTTCCTGCCGCGCGCCCATGCCGAGCTGTTCGGTGGGGTGAACGAGGATATTGTCCTGTCCAACCCGATCAGTTCCGATCTGGACGTGATGCGTCCGTCCCTGTTGCCCAACCTTGTGGCCGCAGCCGGTCGGAACCAGTCCCGTGGTTTCCATGACATCTGCCTGTTTGAGGTGGCCGGGGAATATCATTCTGACCAGCCGGACGGACAGCGCACGGTTGCCGCCGGTATTCGGACAGGCCAGACAGGGGGCCGCCACTGGGCGGGCGCGGGCCGGGCATTTGATGTGTTCGATGCCAAGGCCGACGTTCTGGACCTGCTGGAAGCGGTGGGCGGACCTGCCTCGACGGCGCAGGTGGTGACCGGGGCCCCGGAATGGTATCACCCGGGCCGGTCCGGCGTGATCCAGTTGGGGCCGAAGAACCGTCTGGCGGTCTTTGGTGAATTGCATCCGGCAGTTCTGGAAGCCATGAAGGTCAAGGGGCCGATCATGGCGTTCGAATTGTATCTGGATGCGGTGCCCCTGCCGAAAGGGGAGCGGAAAACCGCCAAATCGCCGCTTCAGGTGTCTGACTATCAGGCCGTGGAACGGGATTTCGCCTTCCTGATGGATCAGGATGTGCCGGCCGAGAAAATCCTTCGGGCCGCCCGCGGGGCGGACAAGAAGCTGATTGCGGACGCCACGATCTTTGACATCTATGAAGGCGACAAGGTGGAAGCGGGCAAGAAGTCCGTCGCCCTGTCCGTGCGCCTTGAGCCACAGGACAAGACCCTGACCGATGAAGAGATCGACGCGGTGTCGGCCAAGGTCGTCATGAATGTTGAAAAGACCAGCGGTGGTACTCTTCGCCGCTAGGGAAAACAAGAAGTGAACCGGCAAGGGGGGCGTGTAAGCGGCCCCCTTGCGTCTTTCAGGAGAACAGTTGTGTCACAGGTAATTCCCGCCGGGTTCGAGGCGTTTGACGGGATCAAGGGGTTTGTTGAGACAACCGGCCCCCTGTTTATGAAAACAGAAGAAGGCAAGGCCATTCTGGGCCTTCGCGTTGAGGAACGGCATTGCAATATCGCTGACATTTGCCATGGCGGCATGTTGATGACCTTTGCGGATATGCAGCTTGGTGTGGGCTCCCAGTTCGAGACGAAGGTGGGCAAGTTCCTACCGACGGTCCATATGAGCTGTGATTTCGTGGCACCGGCGCCGCTGGGATGCTGGCTGGAGGGGCGGACAACCGTCCTGAAGCAGACCCGCAAGACGATTTTCGCGACCTGCCTTCTGACAGCAGACGGGGAAACCGTGTTCAGCGCCAGTGGCATCATGAAGATTCCCGGTGACGGGAATGGAAAATTCAACGATATTGTGCTGCCTAGGCGCGGATAGATATTGCATCCCCTTTAAACTATGTTACTTGGAGACTAGGCGCTCCGCTTGTTTCATTTGACGGCTTGGAAGATGACAGACCTCAGCAAAATCAGAAATTTCTCGATCATTGCCCATATTGACCATGGCAAGTCCACCCTGGCGGACCGGCTCATTCAGGATTGCGGCGGGCTCGACCAGCGGGAGATGCAGCAGCAGGTCCTCGATAACATGGATATCGAGCGCGAGCGGGGCATTACCATCAAGTCCCAGACCGTGCGTCTTCTCTATACCGCGAAGGACGGAGAGACCTATACGCTCAACCTGATCGACACACCGGGCCATGTGGACTTTGCCTATGAGGTTAACCGGTCCCTGTCCGCGTGTGAAGGCTCGCTGCTGGTGGTGGATGCCAGTCAGGGCGTTGAGGCCCAGACCCTTGCCAACGTCTATCAGGCCATCGAAGTCAACCACGAGATCGTTCCGGTCCTGAACAAGGTGGACCTGCCAGCCGCCGATGTGGACCGGGTGTCCGAGCAGATTGAGGAAGTGATCGGCATCGATGCGACCGATGCCATTGCCGTATCCGCGAAAACAGGCCTTGGGATCAACGAGGTTCTGGAAGCCGTGGTCAACCGCATGCCGGCCCCGACCGGTGATCGGGACAAGCCGCTGCAGGCGCTGCTGATCGATAGCTGGTATGACGCCTATCTGGGTGTTGTGGTCCTGTTCCGGGTGCGCGAGGGCTTTATTCGCAAGGGTCAGAAGATCCGCATGATGGAAACCGGCGCGTCCTATCTGGTGGACCGGGTGGGTGTGTTTACGCCGAAGGGCCTGATCGTCGACGAACTTGGTCCGGGCGAAATCGGCTTCATGACCGCGGCCATCAAGGAAGTGGCGGATACCAAGGTGGGTGATACCATCACCGACGACCGTAAGCCGGCCGCCGCGCCGCTGCCGGGCTTCAAGCCGAACCAGCCGGTGGTGTTCTGTGGCCTGTTCCCGGTCGATTCCGCTGATTTTACCGAACTGAAAGCCAGCCTTGGCAAGCTCCGCCTCAATGACGCCAGTTTCTCCTTCGAGGCGGAAACCTCCGCCGCGCTCGGCTTCGGGTTCCGTTGTGGCTTCCTCGGCCTGTTGCATCTGGAAATCATTCAGGAACGGCTGGAGCGGGAGTTCGATCTGGACCTGATCACCACCGCACCGTCCGTGGTCTATCACCTGTATATGACCAATGGCGAGCGGATCGATCTTCATAACCCGGCGGATATGCCGGACATCATGAAGGTGGAGCGGATCGAGGAGCCGTGGATCAAGGCAACCATCATGGTGCCGGACGACTATCTTGGCCATGTTCTCAAGCTGTGCGAGGAAAAGCGCGGCGTCCAGTTGGACCTGACCTATACGGGCAACCGGGCGATGGTGGTCTACAAGCTGCCCCTCAACGAGGTGGTGTTCGACTTCTATGACCGCCTCAAATCCGTCAGCCGGGGCTATGCCAGCTTTGACTATGAAATGTATGCCTATGAGCAGGGCGACCTTGTGAAGCTGAGCATTCTTGTCAATGCGGAGCCGGTGGACGCGCTGGCCATGCTGGTGCACAGAAGTCAGGCGGAAAACCGGGGGCGCCAGCTGTGTGAGCGTCTGAAGACCCTCATTCCGCGCCAGCTGTTCAAGATTGCCCTGCAGGCGGCCATTGGCGGCAAGGTGATTGCCCGTGAAACCATCAGCGCCATGCGCAAAGACGTGACCGCAAAATGTTACGGCGGTGATATCACCCGTAAGAAAAAGCTGCTGGAGAAGCAGAAGAAGGGTAAGAAGCGGATGCGCTCTGTCGGCAACGTCGACATCCCGCAGGAGGCCTTCCTGGCCGCCCTCAAGATGGGCGACGACTGATCGGACCTGATGCAGGCCCTGTCCCCGGTGGGCAGGGCCTGTTTTCTATCTCAGGAACCGCTTGGGCTTGTTGCGGCGGCTCCGCCAGAGGCTGAGGGCCAGCAGCAGGCTCCCTGGCACCAGAAACACCGCCCACGCCGGCAGCAACAATACACTCAGAATGACAGGGTCCCAAAGGACCGGGTGCAGATAGCGCTGAACGACCGCCTGAAGCAGGTTGAGGCTGGACGAATCTATCATGAACCAAAGCTGTCCCAGCAACTGGGGCGTCCATTCCCCGGCCTCCAACGACGCGACAATCTCGGCGCCGCCCAGTAACAGGGCCAAAATGATCAGGCCCCACGCAACAATCTTCAAAAACACGTGCAACGTCCCCCCGAGGCCGTTTTGTCCGATCGCGGGAAAAATCCCCGTTTTTCGGCACTATTGCTCACTTTCGTTCCGATATTTCGGGTCAGCCTAGCCATAAACAGACAGCGGGTAAATGATTTTCAATTTTTTACGGTTTGTGGGCTTGCATTCTTCGTCTTGTTGGGTATATTCCCCCGGTCCCGGTAATACCGGGCCCCGCGGAGGGGTGGCCGAGTGGCTGAAGGCGCACGCCTGGAAAGTGTGTATACGGCAACACCGTATCGGGGGTTCGAATCCCCCTCCCTCCGCCATTTTCTCTTTCCTGACATAGCGATATACTGTTCCGCCAAGTGGTCCTACTTGCTTTAGGTGGCTGCATATCTTGCGAAGTCGGCAGTCAATCCTGTAGCTGGGCCTTCATTTAAAGATTATGGCTTTTTACAGTGTGCAGAAGCCAGGTTGGGGAGGTGAATTATGGGTTTGTAGCTTTATGATGAGCTTGTCTTTTGGCGGTGCTGTATTTTGGTTTTGCCTTGCTCTGGCTTCAGCGTGAGGCCTGATTATTCGCTTGAAAGTTTTAAAAAAAACTATATCTACTAAATAAACCTTAGGTAGGTCGCATTCATTATATTAGTTGTCACATAACGATCTGGTTGTTCGTTTTAATTTGTGAAAAGCTACATTAAAAAATCTTAACCAAGTATAAATCTCAACTAGTGTAAATTGACTTTACCTAGATTTTGGGCTTATTCTGCCTTGTAAAGGGGTTGTGAGACATGTCGAAAACAAATAAATCCAAGGGACAGGCATTCCTCTCTGGCTTTTTGCTGGGAATGAGTGCGACTGGTTTTGTTCAGGGTTCTCATACTTATGCAATGAAGCGCCACCCAGTTGGTGGGTTGAATTCAGATTGGGTCGCTGTCGGTAGCGATATGCGTCGGGGGATGCGCAAAGTTGAACAAGAACAGTTGCGAATTGGAACGTACTTTAGAGGACGAAAATCGGCATAATCCAGAAGCTGATGGTATGACACAGCCAGATGATTATGTGACAGTTCCCGAAGAAGAAATCGAAGAAGTTGTAACTGGGTCGCTTGCTAAGGCAGTGAAGGAGGCTGGGCTTCAGAGAAAGTTGCGCAAGCAGGATTTGCAGCGGCTATCTAAGAAGATGACAGAGTTTGCTGCTGTTGGAATGTCAGCGACAGTGGTTAGATCAGGCCCTCTCCCGGCTCCTGAAGAGTTTGCCAAATACGAAGAAGTTCAGGAAGGGACTGCTGATAGAATAATTCGATTGACCGAGAAGGAGCAATCTCATAGGCATGAGATTGAGGAAAGGCAGCAATCTCAGGATTTTGTATTCTCTACTTTAGGCTTGATTTTAGGTTGGCTATCGTTTGTTACTTTGGTAGGTGGCGCAATGTATGGTGGATATATTGGCAATAAATGGCTTATTGTAAGCTGTTTATCTCTTGCCGCGCTTGGTGCTATTGGCCAGTTTGTTAAGGCCGCAATAAAAAAGAAAAAGTAATTTAAGTCACCGACTAAAGATAATTGAAAGCATTTCAAGCCTATAAGTCTCTTACTTTTTAGGTTCCAGAGAGAATTTAAAAAGCGAGGCACTTTGGGGTGCCTCGCTTTGTAGGGGATCAGATCAGCCGTAGCGGTAGGGGACGCCGGCTTTTTCCATGACCTTCTGGTATTTCTTGAAGATTTCGACGACCTTGGCGGCGCGTTCGTTTTCGGAGGCGAGTTCTTCCCAGAAGCTTTCCGCATCCTTCACAACGGTTTCCCATTCCTGTGCCGGGATGGTGGTCAGTTCCAGCTTGTCGCCGTTGACGCGCAGGTCGGCTTCGCCGCCCCAGTACCAGACCTGACGGTAGTAGTGGGACTGGTCCATGGTGATCTTGAACAGTTCCTGCAGGTGCGGCGGAACCTTGGCCCAGCTTTCGGAGTTGGCGAAGTAGGAGCCACACCATGCACCGGTGACGTTGTTGAGGAGGCCGTATTTACAGATGTCGGCCCAACCCACTTCATAGGCTTCGGTAAAGCCGCACCAGGCCACGCCGTCCAGTTCGCCGGTCTGCAGGGCCACTTCCACGTCTTCCCACGGAACCGTGACCGGGATCAGGCCATAGCGGGACAGGAAGCGACCGGCGGTCGGAACACCAAAGACGCGCAGGCCGCGCATGTCCTCGATGGAGCGGATGGCCTTGTCCTTGGTGAAGATGTGAAGCGGATCCCAGGCGCCGGCACCCAGCCATTCAACACCTTCAATCTCGTCATAGGCGGATTTCCAGATTTCGTTCAGGCCATAGCGTTCGAACAGCACCGGCAGGTCGAGGCTGTAGCGGGTAGAGAACGGGAAGTACCCGCCAAAGGCCGCAACATCCGCCGGGGACGCCATGGTGGCATCGTCGGACTGAACCGCATCGAGGGTACCGTTCTGCAGGGCGCGGAACAGCTCGCCGGTGGGAACCAGCTGGTCGGCGTAGAACAGCTCGATTTCCATTTCGCCGTTGGCTGCCTTGTTAAAGGCCTCGATCTGCGGCTTGATCACATGGGCGCCGAGCGGGGCACCGGAATAGGTTTGCAGGCGCCACTTGATCGGGGCCTGTGCCCGGATGATGTTCGGTGCTGCGAAGGTCGCGGCACCGGCGAGACCGGCTGTGGTCAGAAACTTTCTTCTTGTCGTCATTGAAACCTCCTTGTTTGCTGTTTCTTGGGTGACATTGGGTAATCAGAACTTATGGGTTATTTCCCGTAAACCAGATCGGGAAGCCACATGGCAATGTTCGGGAACATCATGAGCAGGGCCAGCGCCACCACCATGACCATCACGAACGGGATGATCGATGAATAGATGTCCCGCAGCCCGATTTCCTTGGGGGCCATGGCCCGCATCAGGAACAGGTTGTAGCCGAAGGGCGGCGTCATATAGGCGATCTGGGTGGTGATGGTATAGAGAACGCCGTACCACACGAGATCGAAGCCGAGAACCTTCACCAGCGGCACATATAGCGGCGCCACAATGACCAGCATGGCCGTGTCATCGAGGAACGTGCCCATCAGCAGGAAGGAAAGCTGCATCAGGATGAGGATGGTCCACGGGGACAGGCCGAGCTGTTCGGTGAACAGGTTGTCGATGGCCTTGACCGCGCCAAGACCGTCAAAGACCGCGCCAAAGCCAAGCGCCGCCAGCACGATCCACATGAACATGCAGGAAATGGCCAGCGTGTTGCGGACCGACACCTCGAACACTTCGCGGGTCATGCGGCCCTTCAGGATGGCCGCTGCCATGGCCGCCAGCGCACCGATGGCGGAACTTTCCACCAGACTGGTCCAGCCTTTCAGGAACGGGATCATCATGGTGAAGAAGATGCCAAGCGGCAGCAGACCGGCCAGCAACAGCCGGTATTTCTCGGCCTTGGTGACGGAGCGTTCCTCTTCCTTCAGGGCCGGGCCCAGTTCCGGCTGCACCTTGCAGCGAATATAGATATAGACAATGAACATGGCCGCCATCATCAGGCCCGGAACCACACCGGCAAGCCAGAGCTGGCCAACGGGCTGGCGGGCAATCATGGCGTAGAGCACGAGAACCACCGAGGGCGGGACCAGAATGCCGAGCGAGGACCCGGCCTGAATGACCCCGGTGACCATGCGTTTGTCATACCCCCGCCGTAAAAGTTCCGGCAGGGCGATGGTCGCCCCGATGGCCATGCCGGCAACGGACAGGCCGTTCATGGCAGAGACCAGGACCATCAGGCCGATGGTGCCAATGGCAAGGCCGCCATTGATTGGCCCCATCCATACATGGAACATCCGGTACAGGTCTTCGGCGATCTTGCTTTCAGACAGGATGTAGCCCATGAAAATGAACATGGGCAGGGTCAGCATGGGATACCATTTCATGACCTTCATGGCCGCGGCGAACGGGATGGTCGAGCCCCCCGTGCCCCACAGGGCAAGGGCCGCAAGGGCGGCGATGCCCCCGATGGCACCAAAGACCCGTTGACCGGTCATGAGCATCAGCATCATGGAGGAGAACATCAGGATGGCGATAAGCTCATAAGGCATTACAGTTTAACTCCGCGGATTGTGGCGATGTCTTTGATGAGTTCGGAAACGGCCTGAAGCAGCATCATGGTGATGCCAAAACACATCACGACCTTGACGGGCCACATATAGGGGCGCCACAGGCTGGCGCTGCGTTCCTTGAATTCAACGGCATAAATGGTGGATTCGATGCCGCCATAAAGCAGGACGCCCAGATAGAAAATAAGAAGCAGGACGGTGATACTGTCCACCCACGCCTTCTTGCGCACGGACCAGTTGCCATAGAACAGGTCCATGCGGACGTTGGAGCCAAGCTGGATGGAGTAGGGACCACCCACCAGATAATAGGCAACCAGCGCAAACTGCGCCAATTCCAGTGTCCAGAAGGAAGGGACGACAAAGGCGGCCTTGGAAATGGTGGACCATGCCAGAATGGCCATCAGCACGAACAGGCCATACATCATGATCCTGCCCAGGCGATAGTTAACCTTGTCGACGATTGATACGTAGTGTTTTGCGAATTGATACATCCGTGCCCCCTCCTTTTCCCTACTGCGCGGTAATCACGGTGACGCCGGCCGCATTCAGGGCATCCAGGAAAGCCGGGTCGGGAGTTTTGTCGAGTATGAGGCGATCAATCTGATCCAGGCCGCATACGTGAAATGTGGATCGATGGTTGAGCTTGGAGCTGTCGGCCACCACGGTGACCTGTTCTGCCGCATCGATCATGGCGCGGGCCACCTGCGCCTCGCTTTCCGAGAAGTCGGCGGCCCCCTTGTGGTCCAGTGTTCCCACTGTCAGGACCGCATGGTCGGCCCGGAACTTGCCAACTTCGGCAATGGTGGTGGAACCCACGGTCTGGTCGTTGTCGTGGCGATACCGTCCCCCCAGCATGATGGCGTCAGACTGTCCCGGTCCCGCCGCGAAGACATGGGCAATGCGGGCGGAATTGGTGATCACCGTCAGGTTCTTGATCCGGGAGAGTGCTTCTGCGCAGATCAGGGTGGTTGATCCGGTGTCCATGAACAGGGACTGGCCGGGCGAGATGGTGCGGGCAAGCTGGTCGGCAATGATCTGTTTGGCAAGGGTATTGCGGGTCAGGCGCTCCCCGAAAGAGCCTTCATCGGAGGGGGTGATCCTGACAACGCCGCCATGCACTTTTCGAACCTGACCGGCCTCTGCCAGTGCGTTCAGGTCACGCCGAACGGTTTCCGGGGAAGTGGAGAATTTTTCGGCAAGTTCTTCAACACTTGCCTTCCCCCGGCGTTCAACAAATTCAAAAATTGCAGCTTTTCGAGGCCCCGGCCGTAAAGCCTGTCGCCTTCCTGACATGTCTAAAAGCCCTCCAAAAAGTTGCTAAATAATCTATATTTTCTCGCAAATGTGTCTACCTAAAAATGACCAAATGGTCACCGGCTTGTAATATTCTTTTAAAATCAGTATTTTAGTTGTTGTCATTTTTGAATTTTTTCGTCCTGATTGGTCATCTTATGTTTTTCTACTTGTCAGGCGAGCCGGATTTTGACTACCAATACCGAGAAATTTGATGAACTGGAAAAAACCTGTGAGACACCGACACGATGGCTGAGCCGCAGACTGCATCCCGGAAATTTGACGTCGCCATCATCGGGGCGGGTGTTGTCGGCTGCGCCCTTGCCAGACGATTGACGCTGGACGGCGCCCAAGTGGTCGTTCTGGAAAAGGCGCCGGACGTTCTGGACGGCGCGTCCAAGGGCAACAGCGCCATTTTGCATACCGGTTTCGACGCCCCGCCGGGGTCGTTGGAGCAGGCCTGCATTGCACGGGGATACCGGGAATATCTGGACCTGTCCGAAGAACTGGGCCTGCCCATCCTGAAAACCGGGGCCCTTGTTCTGGCGTGGAATGACGAACAGGTGGCCAAGCTGCCCTCCCTGATGGAGAAGGCCCGTAAAAACGGGGTTGAGGATGTGGAGGAACTGGACCGGGCTGACATCCTGAAACGGGAGCCACACCTGTCGGAAACGGTGGCGGGCGGGTTTCTGGTGCCGGGCGAGTATCTGATTGACCCGTGGACAACGGCCCATGCCTATTTGTTGCAGGCGCTGGAAAACGGGGCCGAGGTCCGGCGGGATGCCGAGGTTCTGTCCGGCAATTTTGATGGGGCCGGATGGACCCTGTCCACCACAGCCGGGCCGGTGGAGGCCGGGCAGGTGATCAACTCTGCAGGTCTGTACGGGGATATTGTGGACCAGCGGCTTCTGGGTCAGTCCAGCTTCAAGGTGACACCGCGCAAGGGGCAGTTCGTGGTTTTCGACAAGACCGCCGCTGCGCTGGCGTCGGCCATCCTTTTGCCGGTCCCGACGGAAAAGACAAAGGGCATCGTGGTATGCCGGACCATTTTCGGCAACCTGCTGGTTGGTCCAACTGCCGAGGATCAGGAAAGCCGAACCGATGCGTCCACGGATGCGGAAATGCTGCAAGGCCTGCGCGACCGGGGGATCGAGATGATCCCCGAACTTGAGGCGCAGGAAGTGACAACCGTTTATGCGGGATTGCGCCCGGCAACGGAGTATCAGGATTTCCAGATACAGTATCGGGAAGATCAGGCATATGTAACGGTCGGGGGTATTCGGTCCACCGGGCTGAGTGCGGCCCTTGGAATTGCCCGGCATGTGTCGGAACTGATGGGCGCAGAGGCCCGTTTTTCCGGGCCTTTGGAGGCCCCGATCCTGCCCCGCGTGAACGCGCTGTCAAATTACCATGAGCGGGATTGGGAGCGACCGGACAATGGCGGAATTGTCTGTCACTGTGAGTTGGTGACCCGGCGGGAAATCGAGGCGGCCCTTGACGGGCCCCTGCCGCCAGCCACCCTTGCGGGCCTGAAACGACGGACGCGGGTGTGCATGGGCCGATGTCAGGGCTTCTATTGCACAGGGGAGCTGGCAAAAATCACCGCAGGACGGTTCAAGACACCAATAGGCGATAAAAAATGATGCGTCGTGACACTGATATACCCGAAACCTGTGATGTGGCCGTTGTTGGCGGCGGCACATCGGGATTGGCCCTTGCCGCCGAATTGAAGCGGTTGGGGATCGGGTCCGTTGTGGTTCTGGAGCGCGAGCAGGACGCGGGCGGCATTCCCCGCCATTGCGGGCATTATCCCTTTGGGGTGCGGGAGTATGGACGGCTTTTGAAGGGGCCGGAATATGCCCGTCGCAATGTGGAGGCCGCGGTCAAGGCCGGGGTCGCCATTCATACGCAAACGACAGTAACAGCCCTGCATCCGGACGGGGAATTGAGCCTGTCCACACCGGCCGGGGTATGCACCTTGAAGGCGCGCCGGGTTGTCCTGTGTACGGGCGTGCGGGAAAGCAGCCGTGCCCAGCGTTTTGTGGGCGGAGAGCGTCCGCAAGGGGTGATGTCCACGGGGGCGTTGCAGTCGCTGGTCTATCTTGGCGGGATGCGGCCGTTCAGAAATCCTGTCATTCTGGGATCGGAACTGGTGTCCTTTTCCGCCATCGCCACCTGCACGCATCTTGGGATTCGGCCCGTTGCCATGATCGAGGAGGAATCGCGCATTGTCGCCCGCCCGGTTTTCAGGCCATACCTGATGATGCATCAAGTGCGTCTGTTTACCGGTGCCCGGAAAACCCGGATCATCGGTCGGGACCGGGTCGAGGCGGTGGAATTTGAAAATGCGTCCGGGGCGCTGACCCATATCGAGACGGACGGGGTGATCATTTCCGGGCGCTTCCGCCCTGAATCTGCCTTGTTGCGGGCCAGTCATCTGGAACTGGATAGGGGCAGCGGGGGACCGGCCATCGACCAGTTCGGGCAATGTTCGGACCCGGCCTATTATTCCACGGGGAACCTGCTGCGACCCGCGGAAACATCCAGTTGGTGCTGGCATGAAGGGGTGGAAACCGCCCGTAATATTGCCGAAGACCTGTCCGGGTCGGCCTGGACCGTGCGGGGATCGGTTTCCTTGACGATCAGCGATCCGGCTATCCGGTTTGTTGTTCCGCAACGCCTGACGCTGACGGATCGCCCGGGAGGTATGACACAGATGCAGGTGGGGCTGAGCGCGCCGGTGCAGGGGCGGATGAGCGCGAAAAGCGGGGACCGGGAAATCTGGTCCGCCCGTCTTCATTCCCGCCCTGTGCGCAGAATTCTTTTCCCGCTGGACCCGTTGCGGACAGCCTCTCTTGAAAAGACAATCGAACTATCCGTTTCAAGGAGGGGGTAACGTGAAAATTGCCGGTATTGATCAGGGCACCACAAGCACCCGCGCCCTGTTGGTTGATTCAGATGGCCGCATCGAGGTGGTTCATTCGGTGGAGCATCACCAGCTTTACCCCCGCGAAGGATGGGTGGAGCATGACCCTGAGGAACTGATCGCCAATATTCAGGCTTGCGTTGCGGCAGCGGGCAAGGTGGATGCCTTCGGGATCGACAATCAGGGGGAAAGTTGCCTTGCCTGGGATGCCCGGACCAAGGAGGCGTTATCGCCGGTGATTGTCTGGCAGGATAACCGGACACTGGCGGAAATCGAGCGCCTGAGGGAAGAGGGGCGGGAGCCTGAGGTTCTGGCGCGGGCGGGATTGCCGCTGGACCCGTATTTTTCCGCCAGCAAAATGGCGTGGATCGTCCGGAATATCCCCGAGGCGGCAGCGGCCCTGTCGCGGGGGAGCTTGCGGCTTGGGACGACGGATGCGTTTTTCCTCGACCGGTTGACGGGGCGCTTTGTCACCGATGTGAGCACGGCCAGCCGGACATCCTTGATGAACCTTGAAACCCAGTGCTGGGACGAGACGCTGTGTGCGCTGTTCGGGGTTCCTGTTGAAACCCTGCCGGACATTGTCCCGACAACAGGGGATTTCGGGGCGCTGGACACGGAATACGGGCCTATCCCCGTGACCACCAGTGTGGTGGATCAGCAGGCCGCCCTGTACGGTTTCGGATGCCGCCAGAAAGGCGATGCCAAGATTACCTTCGGGACCGGGGCGTTTGCCCTGATGGTGACGGGGGCGGAAATTGTTCGTGACCCGGAGGCCGGACTGTTGCCGACGGTAGCATGGCAGAAATCCGGCGAGGCGCCGGTTTTCGCTGTGGATGGCGGGGTGTATACGGCCAGTGCCGCGCTGAACTGGGCAAAGGGACTGGGGCTGTTCAAGGACCTGTCGGAGATCAATTCCTTCTATACCCCGTCGGCCATCGGCACCGGGCTTGCCTTTGTTCCGGCGCTGGCCGGTCTGGGGTGCCCGTACTGGGACCCGCGGGCGCGCGGGGCATGGGTCGGGCTGTCGCTGGATCACAAGCCGCTGCAATTGGTCCAGTCCATTCTGGAAGGGGTGGCCTTTCGCGCCGCCGAGGTGATCGAGGCCATGAATGCCTGCGTCCCGGTTCGGGAGGCCCTGTCCATTGATGGCGGCATGAGCAAGAACCCCTATTTCGTGCAGTTTCTGGCCAATGTAACCGGACGGGAAATCCGCCCAGCCATCATGCCGGAACTGACCGGGCTTGGGACCGTGCAACTGGCGGCCGATTATCTCGGTTTCAAGCCGGCCACGGTGTCGCAGTTCAGCGAATGCAAGCCCGCCGCGGATGGCCGGGGTGATTTGCGGCGGTTCAAGGAAATTGTCGAGCTGTCTCGCGCTCTTGGGAAACAGTAATCAGGTCAGGGCCTTGCGGCGCTGCCATGCTCGTTCAAGATGGTCATGCAGCAGGCGGGATAGGGTGTCCGGCTCCTCGTGGGCAATGGCGTCAAGAATTTCCTGATGCTCCTCGTTGGCCTCGACCCGGTGGTCGGGAGACAGGTTCTTGCCCGCAAGGCTGATATGGACGCGGCGCTGCAGGTTGGTGGCGATTTCCAGCAGGGTCTTGTTGTGTGAGGCTTCCATCAGGATGCGGTGGAACTCGGTATTGGCAAGGGACCATTCAAGGGCGTCGTCCGGTCCGACACGATCCTGCATTTCCTTGTGCAGGACTTGCAGTTCGGCCATTTCCTCGAACGAAATGTTGCGGCAGGCCAGTTGCCCCAGCTTTTCCCAGATCCAGCACATTGTGTGGACCATTTCGGTGACTTCTTCCTTGCTGGGCAGGACCACTTCGGCGCCGAAATTGGGCCGGATGCGAATAAGGCCCCGTTCGGCCAGCGTCTTGAAGGCTTCGCGCAGCGGTGTACGGGACACCCCCAGACGATTGGACAGGTCCTGTTCCCGCAGGCGGTCGCCTCCCCGTAGCTGGTTGGTGGCGATCATGTCTTCAATCACACTGACAATTTCAGCGGAATAGGACTTGGCGCGCAGTCGTTGTACAGAAGTGCTCATATCTTCAGGACCATATTCTTGATTCGCGCCCTGTATAGCGAAAACAGGACGCGACTTCATTCTTCTTTCAGGTCAGGGGGCGGAAAACATCAGGAACTGTTGCCTTCCGCCTCCTTGATCCGCTGTTAGAGGCCCAGCATCTGCTTGGACAGGATGGTTCGCTGAACCTCACTGGAACCGGCATAGATGGTGGACGCCCGACCGTTCAGGTGCTTGGCGGTCACGGCCTGTGCATATTCCGGCCCGACAAACCGCTTGTTGCTGGACGGCTCCCGGGTTTCCGGCTCGTTCGGAACGGCGTAATAGGAAATGGCATCCATTCTGAGTTCAGACAGGCGCTGCCCGATCTCGGACCCCATCAGCTTGAACATGGAGGCTTTCGGGCCGGGGTTCTGACCCTGACTGAGGGCGGACATGAACCGCTTCTCGGTATATTCGGCAGAGATGACCTCAACCTCAAGGTTGGTCAGCCGGCGACGGAAATCGTCGTCTTCCATCAGGCTGCCGCCCATGCCGTTGCGTTCCATGCTGGCGATTTTCCGGATGTCGAGGATACCGGCCTTCAGGGCCGGGGTATAGGCAACCGCGCCGCGCTCGAATTCCAGAAGATACTTGGCCACGGTCCAGCCTTCATTTTCGGCGCCAACGCGGTTGGATTTGGGAACCCGCACATCGTCGAAGAAGACCTGATTGAGGTCATGATCGCCGGACAGCATGATGATCGGCTGAACGGTCACGCCGGGGGCTTTCATGTCGATCAGCAGGAAGGAGATGCCTTCCTGTTTCTTGCCTTCGTTGGAGGTCCGGACCAGACAGAAGCACATGTCGCCATAGTGGGCGCCGGTGGTCCAGATCTTGGTGCCATTGACGATATAGTCGTCCCCATCGCTTTTCGCCTGTGTCTGCAGGGAAGCAAGGTCGGAACCGGAGCCCGGCTCGGAATATCCCTGACACCAGTTCAGTTCGTGACGGGCGATTCGCGGAAGATGCTCGGCCTTCTGTTCGTCGGTGCCGAACTTGTGAATGATCGGGCCAACCATGCGGAAACCCATGCTGTTGACCAGCGGGGTACCGGCCAATGCGCATTCTGATTCGAAGATATAGCGCTGCACGCTGTTCCAGCCCGGGCCGCCCATTTCCTTCGGCCATGTATAGGCCAGCCAGCCCTTCTGACCCAGAATCCGGGCCCATTTGTCACCCGTGGCCGGGTCCGAACGGACCGCGCCGCCAAGGGCTGTGTTGTATCGAATGTCTTCTGTCAGGTTTTCTTTCAGAAAAGAGCGTACTTCCTCCTGAAAGGCCTGATCCTCTTTACTCAGTTTTAAATCCATCTAACCGCTCTCTTGTTATTATTTTTCGTTTGTTTCACAAATTTTGGAATTTACCAAAATTCAATATTGCACATTGTATACAATTTTGCTAGTAAGATACTCGTGACGCTCAAAAGTCCGATGAATGCAAAGAATAATAATAAAAAGGGCAATCTGACAGGTAATCCATTTCAAGTGTCATTTCGGTATCAAGCTGAACCTTCTTGCTACCTCTTCCTGGACCGGATTATCTATCAGATTCACGGAGGCTCTGGGCGTCACATCCCCAGCCTCGAATCGCCGATACAGTTCAGGAGTTTCCCGTGAGCAATACTGATACCGAAAATAGCTATGATCCGTTTCAGCATAAACTTGTTCCGACAAAGACATTTGATGAACTGAAGGTCGGGGATCGGTTCCCCATTCCCTCCCGGACGCTTGGCGATGCCAACTTTGCCGCGTTCCAGCTTGCCTCCGGGGACAATCACCCGATCCATTACGATGACGAATATTGCCGGAAGCTGGGCTATTCCGGTCTGCTGGCGCACGGCTTTCAGGTCCTGATCCAGACAGCCCCCGGCGCCGGTCTGTTCCCTCATGTTCTGGGGGATATCATGATTGGCTTTATTGATCAGTCCAGCCGGTTCCTGAAACCGTTGGTCAGTGGTGACACGGTCTATCCCATGCTTGAAATTTCCGAGCTGAAACGCCAGAAAAGCACGGGGATCGTGACCTTGAAATCAACAGTTCATAATCAGAGGAATGAACTGTTGATGGAGGGAGAGCAGCGGTTCCTGGTTCGCCTAGGCTAGGAACTCACGCTAGAAATACGAGGCAATCCGCTCATTCATCATTTCGGTTGTACCATCGGTATAGGCTGAGATTTTCGCGCAGATCATATGATGACCGAGACGATTTTCCTCCAGCAGTCCATTCGCTCCCATGGACTGAATGCACGCCGCTATTGCCGGGATCGTGACCTCCCCCGATACCTTCTTGGCGATAGCGGCGCTTCGCACGGCATCCTGTCCCGCATCAATCAGGCCCGCCGCTTTTTCCGACAGGACATCCAGAATTTCCAGTTTTGTGGCAACATCCGCAAGCGACCAGCCAAGGCCCTGATGATCGATCAGCCGGGTTCCGAAGGTGGTGCGCTCCCGTCCATAGGCGAGGGCGGTTTCAAGGGCATCCTCAACCATGCCGGCGCACATTCCCGCCACATAGGTGCGCGCGCCATTGATGCTGTTCATGGCAATCTTGAACGCCTCGCCCGGCGGGGAGAGCATGTCCTCTGCGGTTAGCCGGTAATCTTCCAGCGAGAAGGTCGCAGCGCCGATGCCCGTGCCGCCCATAACCGCATGGGGTTCGCCGCGCACAAAGCCGGGCCGGGAGGCGTCAATCAGGAAAGAGGCAATGCCGCGCCATCCCTTTTCAGGATCGGTTTGGGCGTAAAGCATGAAGATATCCGCCTTGTCCGCATAGGTGATCCACGCCTTCGATCCATTGAGGACCCAGCCGTCGCCGTCCCGTGTGGCGGTGGTCTGGATCGCGGCAAAGTCACTGCCAGCGCTGGGCTCGGTCAGGGCGGTGCAACCGATCAACTGGCCGGAGCGCACCTGCGGGGCAATATCCTCGCGGTGCCGGGCGACGGGGCTGCTCGCGAGGCGGGCGGCGATATTCTGGCTGTTCACAAGGGCAAAAGTGTGGGACATGGAATGGCGCGCCAACGCTCGCGACAGTTTCAGTTTTTCAGAAAAACTGGCCCCAAGGCCGCCCTGTTCCGTCGGGGTTTCAAGGGACAGGAACCCCACCTTCCCGGCCGCCTGAAAAAGAGAGCGCGGGGTCGATTTCGCCTGTTCCCATATCAGGGCGTTGGGGCGCAGAATTTCGGTTCCAAGGGTATCGGCGATATGCTGGAGATCGGGGCGGAGCGCGGTCATTTTCTTTCCTTTTTTCCGTTCAGGGTATCAAAGCCGGACGCCAAGGCAAGCGCCTTGCCCCGCAAGTGGCGAGATTTCCGCAATGAAGAAAAAAGCCGCCATTGCCGATTGTTCGGAAAATCAGCCATACCTTATTTTCCGGGTTTCTGTAGTATGGGCGGTCGGGTCCGGCCTGACCCGCATGAAGGATGAGAGTGGCAGGTGACATGAAAACAGCAATTCGCGGCAGTATCGTTTCTTTCCGGGATGACCCTTTTCTCGTTGGGGAAGAGGATTTCCTCTATTACGAGCAGGATGGGCTTGTGGTGATGGAGGCCGGGAAAATCACGGCGGTCGGCCCGGCGGACAGGTTGCTGCCGACCCTAGGAGATGATGTGCCCGTAACCCGCTATGGGGACGGGTTGATCCTGCCGGGGTTTATCGATTGTCATGTGCATTACCCGCAAACCCAGATCATTGGCGCCTATGGCAAGCAGCTTATCGACTGGCTGAACAAATACACCTTTGTGGCAGAGCAGAATTTTTCCGATCGGGATCATGCCTCGCTGGCGGCGCACCTGTTCCTGAAAGAGGCGCTGGCCAGCGGGACGACCACGGCCTCGGTTTTCTGTACGGTGGACCCCGTATCGGTGGATGCGTTCTTTGAGCAATCCGTGCGGGCCGGAATGCGCAATATCGCCGGTAAGGTCCTGATGGACAGACATGCCCCGGCCGCCCTTCTGGATACGGCGCAAACCGGATATGACCAGACCAAGGCGCTGATTGAAAAATGGCACGGCAAGGGCCGGTCCCTTTACAGTGTGACGCCGCGCTTCGCCCCGACCAGCACGCCGGAACAGATGGAAATGACCGGCGCCGTCTGGAAAGAACATCCGGGCACCTATCTGCAATCCCACATTTCAGAAAACCTGAAGGAAATCGAATGGGTCAAGGAATTGTACCCGGATCAGCAGGGGTATCTGGATGTGTATGAAGCCTTTGGCCAGCTTGGCCCGCGGGCCATCTATGGCCACGGTGTCCATCTGAAGGAACGGGAATGCCAGCGCCTGCATGAAACCGGCACGGCGCTGGCCCATTGTCCCACATCCAACATGTTTCTGGGCAGCGGCCTGTTCAGGGTTCGAAATGCCGCCAAGGCCGCACGGCCCGTTCGGGTCGGACTTGCCACGGACCTTGGCGCGGGGACCAGTTTCTCGATGCTGCGCACCATGGGGGAGGCCTATAAGGTGGCGCAACTGGGGGGCGCCAGCCTGAATGCCTTTGAGGCCTTTTATCTGGCAACACGCGGGGCGGCGAAAGCCCTCTATCTGGAGGATACCATTGGCTCCATTGCCCCCGGCATGGAGGCGGATATGGTGGTTCTGGACCTGAAGGCGACGGAATTGCTCCGCTATCGGTTGCAGGGGGTGAACTCGCTGGAAGAACAGTTGTTCGTCCTGATGACACTGGCTGATTCGGAGATTGTCCGGGCGACCTATGTGGCGGGGGAAGTGGCCGCCAGCCGAAATTCGGAAAGTGGGCGCGTCAGTTTTTCGAAATTGTAACGTTTCCATTCGTTTTATAGGTGTTTGTCGGGAAAACGCCTTTTATTCCGGCATTTTGGAGTGTCACAAAGGTTTAACGGAACTCCTTTTGACAGTCTCCGGTTGAGAATCAATTCTCCTGATCAAATGAATAAGTAAATCTGATCTCAGGAGGCTTTTCAGTCCCATGATCCAATATCTTGCGGCGCCGTTTCCCGGGCGCCGGAGTATCCAAAACCGTTTCGCCCGTCTCGCCCGCTTTTTGCCCACCCGGTTCCCATCCCTTTCCATTCGGGGAAAGCTGGCCACGTCGTTTGTCTTCATGATCTTGATGACGGTTCTGGGCACCGTGACGGGCACATCGGGCCTGAACGAATTGCGGCGTCACGCCCGTGATGTTGCCGATGTGGTGCTGCCCGCCATGATGGAGGCGCGGGAGCTGCAGGCCTCAATCGACAAGATCAACAGTCTGGCCCCGTCCTATCAGAATCTGAGCAGCAAGGAAGAGGCCGAGGCGCTTTCCGTGCGGGTCTCAAGCCTGTTTGAGGAAGCCTTTGAGCAGTTGAACCGACTGGCCGAGACCGCCGGGGAGGGGCAGGAGGATGCCCGCGTGGCCGGATTTACAGAGAAACTGGTCGCGCTCAAGGCGGGCCAGAAGGCGATGGAGAAAGAGCTTCGGGAAAAACTTGTTCTGCAAGGCACCATCGACAGTCTGGAGGCCCGGCTTGGCAAGGCCCATGAGGCAATCAGTGCCGCCGTCCTGCCGATTACGGTCAATTCCCTGTTCGACCTGCAATCGGTGCTGAACAATCTGGCCACGGTTGACGATACGGTGGCTGTGGGGCAGGCCCTTGCCAAGAACGAGGTGAACAAGGCCTCTTTTGCGGGAACCATGCTGGCCTCGGCCAACCTTATTCTGGGCAATATACGGACCCTTCCGTCCCTTGCGGGGAAAAAGGAGATCGTTCCCCTGATGCGCCAGAATGCACGGGAGGCCGGCCGGCTTGAAAGCGCCTATCGCGGTTTTGTGGGGACACCGGAATATGACATCCTGAAGCAGCCGGTCAGTGATTTTCTGGAGTTCGGGAAGCGCAATTCGGAAAACAACCTGTTCCTGAGATATATGGAACTGGCCGAGTTTGACGCCCGTCTTGCAACTCTGGCCACCCGGCAACGGGAGGGGATGGCCGAGGTGAACGGCTTGATCCAGGCCTTTGCCGAAAAGAATGGCCAACAGGTTCGCGGGGCCATGCAGGCCGTCCAGTCGGAAGCGGCTGCCAGAATGCAGGAGATGCTGGTTCTGCTGGGGGCCATCATTCTGCTGGCCGCCGGGGTCATGTATTTTGTCGTTCACCGCAATATCATTCAGCGCCTGACCGGCCTTGCCGCCAGTATGGCGAGGCTGGCGGCGGGCAATACGGCGGACCCGGTTCACATGAACGGGCAGGACGAGATTGCCCGGATGGCCGCACAGGTGGAAACCTTCCGCCTGACAGCGGTCGAGCGGGAGGCCCTGAACGCCGAGGCGGCCCGCCGGGCAGAGGAAGACAAGCAGCGGGAACGCCGTCAGGCAGAACAGGCCCGTGCCGATGCCGAGCGGGACGCACAGCAGCGCGACGAACAGCAACGCGCCATGGAGGAAATGCGGCTGGCCACCCTGAACAGTATGGCCGAACAGTTTGAGGGGGCGACCTCGGAAATTCTGGCCGGTGTGGTGGCGTCCGCCGCCGGGCTGCAACGGACGGCGGAACAGCTTGCCAATACGGCGACCGATACGGTTGGCAAGGCGGGCGACGTGCGATCCCTTGCGACAAAGGGGGCCGAAAACATGCAGGATGTGTCCCGGTCCAGTCTGGAGCTTCTGGACAGCATGAAGCGGATTTCCGGTCTGGTCGAGAAATCCCGCAGCGCGTCGGACAGTGCCTGTCTGGATGCCAGCAGCGCTTCTGCCGGGATGCGGCAACTGGGCGTTGCCATTACGGAAATCGACAAAAGCGTCACCCTGATCGAGGATATTGCCCGTCAGACCCACCTTCTGGCCCTCAACGCCTCGATCGAGGCAAGCCGGTCCGGTGAGGCGGGCAAGGGGTTTGCGGTTGTGGCATCAGAGGTCAAGAAGTTGGCCAGCCAGACGGCCCATGTCACCAGTGAAATTTCCGAACAGATTCGGGATATCCAGACAGAAAGCCGGGAAGCCGGACGGGCCACGGAAACGGTTCATGAAACGGTCACAGGGATGAACGATATTGTGCGCGAAATTACCCGGACAATCGGGGAGCAGCAGATGTCGGTGACCGGAATTGCCGATGCGATCGGCGGCGCCGCCGCAGAGGCCGAACAAATCCGCTGCCATGCCCGGGATGTGGATGCGTTCGCGCAAGAGTCTCGTGACGGGGTCGAGGAGGCACGGGCGGACACAACGGTTCTGAGTACCCGCGCCCAGGAACTGGCAGGGGAGATCGACACGTTTCTTTCCCGAATCTGTAACGGCTGACCCTGTCGGGGTACGGCTTTCAAGAGGGAAGGAAAGGGGCAGGAGTGATGATGTTGCAGCTTGAAAACAAACAGGGTCAAACCCCGACCATGGCCTGCATCCTGGAGTATGTGCCGGCCATTTGCGAGGAAACCCGGTGCGAGGATGTGGCGGAGATGTTCCGCAAGTTTGAGGGGGTTCACGGGTTTGCCATTGTGAGAGGAGATCGGCCGGTGGGGTTGATCGCCCGGGAGACCCTGACCATTCGGCTGGCAACCCAGTTTGGCCATGCCATCTATGCCAAGCGGCCGGTATGGGAACTGATGGAGGAGGCCCCCCTGATCGTTGAGCTTTGCGAGGATATTGACGCGGTGGAGCGGATGATCACCGATGGGTATCATCACGCCTTGTCCTCCGGCTTTATTATCGTGCAGGATGGGGCCTACCGGGGGATGGGGACGGCCCTGTCCCTGATGCGAAAAAGCGTGGAGCGGACCCGCATTCGCAATGCCCAGCTTGAAATCAGTAATGAGCGTGCCGAACATGCGGCCCGTGTAAAGTCGCAATTTCTGGCCAATATGAGCCATGAGTTGCGCACCCCGCTGAACGCGGTTATCGGCTTTTCAGAACTGATCGTGTCCAAGGCGTTCGGCGAGATTGAGCCGCCCCGCTATGGCCAATATGTGGTTGATATTCTGGAAAGCGGTCGGCACCTTCTGTCCATGATCAACGATATTCTGGATATGTCGAAAATCGAGGCCGGGCGCTACACCGTTGATGAGCGGCAGATCGATCTTTGTCATGTGATCAGGACCGTTTGCAAGATGTGCGGCGTTCTGGCCTCAAGAAAAGGGGTGCAGATCCAGTGCGACATGCCCGCCGAAGGCCCGATCCTGATCGGGGACGAGCGGGCCATCAAGCAGATGCTTCTGAATCTGGTGTCCAACGGTGTCAAATATACCGAACGGGGCGGGGCGGTAACCTTGCGGGGGCACAGCCAGCCCGATGGCAGTGTGTCGCTGGAGATTATTGATACGGGGATCGGCATTCCGGAAGAGGAACTGCCGGGGATCATGGAGCCTTTCGTTCAGGCGGGCAACAACCGGACCAGCAAGGACGAGGGAACCGGGTTGGGGCTGGCAATCGTCAAGGCGCTGGCAGACCTGCATGACACAAGAATTGACATGAAAAGCGCGGTCGGGGTCGGGACCACCGTGATCCTGACATTCCCGGCGGCCCGAAATTTCAGCCTTCGTCCGGCGGCGTGACGCTCAGGCCCCTTTCGGGGGCTGGCCACCAAGGGCGGTGGTAATCTCACCTGCGAAAAAGCGGGTCGTTTCGCCAATTTCCTGAAGCTGGGCGGTGGAAATGCGGGCGGCCGGGCCCGAGATGGAAACCGCCGCCATGGGTTCGGCATATTCGTCATAGATAACACTGGCCACACAGCGAAGACCGACGGCGTGTTCCTCGTCATCAAGGGCGAAGCCAAGCGGGCGGCAACCGGCCAGATGCTGTTTCAGTTGGTCCGGGTCGGTAATGGTCTTGTCTGTCAGTCTGGCAAGTCCTTCGGTTGAAGCAATCCGGTCAATATCGGCGTCGGTCATGGTCATCAGGATGGCCTTGCCCACCCCCGAGCAATGCAGGGGAACCCGCTTGCCGGGCTTGGAGTAGACCCGCATCATTTCCCGGCTTTCCACTTGCGCCAGATAGATCACATGGTCCCCGTCCGGAATGGCAAGATTGATGGTCTCGCCGCTTTTTTCCATCATGCGCCGCATGAACGGGCGGGCAACGGACACCAGATCGCGGGAGGACAGAAACCCGTTGCCAGCGACAAAGGCCTGAAGGCCGATCTGCCAGTGGCTGCTGTCCCGGTCATACTGAACGTATCGTTCCTCCTGCAGGGTGGTCAGCAGCCGGTGGGTGGTGGACGGGGCCAGCCCCAGCTTGCGGGCGATGCCGGTCAGGGTCAGACCCGGCGAGTTGTCCGCGATTACATTGAGAACGGAAAGGGCGCGGGTCAGGGACTGGACCTGTCCGCTGCGGGATTTGGGGGCGTCGGGCGCGGTGGTCATTTGGCTATTCATTTCCATATTGTGAAAACGTTTCCAAATAATATTCCATCCCTGTCGCCGACCTGTCAATATGACAACAGGAAAATGCCGGTCCGCCCGGTGCGGGGCCGCAATATGAGGCAGAAGAGGTATTGGAATGTCTGATCGTGTGACTATTGGAAATCTTCAGGTTGCCCGGCCGCTGTTCGATCTGGTGGAAAATGAAATTCTGCCCGGGCTGGATGTGGCGCCGGATACGGTTTGGGGAACGCTTGAGCGGATCGTAGGGACTTTCGGCCCCCGCAACCGCGCCCTTCTGGAAAAGCGCGAGGATTTGCAGGCGCAAATTGATCAATGGCACCGGGACCGCAAGGGCCAGGCCCATGATCCGGTTGCCTATAAGACATTTTTGACAGAGATCGGTTATCTGGTGCCGGAAGGCGACCCGTTCACCGTGACCACGGACAAGGTGGACCCGGAAATCGGCCGGGTCGCGGGGCCGCAACTGGTGGTGCCTGTCATGAATGCCCGCTACGCCCTGAACGCCGCCAATGCCCGGTGGGGCAGCCTGTATGATGCCCTGTACGGAACGGATGTGATCCCGGACGAGGGCGGGGCCGAAGCCGGCGGTGCCTACAACCCGGTGCGGGGGGCGAAAGTTGTTCGCTATGCGGCTGAATTCCTTGATCGCACGGCACCCCTTGCCAACGGATCGCACGCGGATGCCGCCCGGTATGCGCTGGATGGTCAATCCTTGCAGGTCACCCTGACCAACGGGACCGTTACCGGGCTTGCAAAACCGGAACAGTTCGCCGGGTATCGGGGCACAGACAGCCTGACATCGGTGTTGCTGGTGAATAACGGCCTGCATCTTGAAATCCAGATTGACCCGGACCATCCGATCGGGCGGGACCACCCTGCCGGGGTCAAGGATGTGCTGATGGAAGCGGCCCTGTCCACCATTCAGGATTGCGAGGATTCCGTTGCTGCCGTGGATGCGGACGACAAGGTGACCGTCTATCGCAACTGGCTGGGCCTTATGAAGGGGGATCTTGCCGACAGCTTTGATAAGGGGGGCGCGCTGGTAACCCGCCGTCTGAACGGAGACCGGGCTTATACGGCGCCGGACGGATCGGACCTGTCCCTGCATGGGCGCAGCCTGCTGCTGGTGCGGAATGTGGGGCATCTGATGACCACGCCGGCCGTTCTGGAGGGGGATGGCCGGGAAATCCCGGAAGGCATTCTGGACGCGGTGATGACAAGCCTTTGTGCGGTGCATGACCTGAAGGGCAATGGTCCCTATCGGAACAGCCGTGCCGGCAGTGTTTATATTGTCAAACCCAAGATGCATGGCCCGGAAGAGGCGGCCTTCACCAATGACCTGTTTAACGCGGTCGAGGACGGGCTGGGACTGGCCAGAAATACCCTGAAGGTCGGCGTCATGGACGAGGAACGGCGGACAACGGTCAACCTGAAGGAATGTATCCGGGCGGTATCAGAACGGATTTTCTTCATCAATACGGGCTTTTTGGACCGGACCGGCGACGAGATTCATACCAGCATGGAAATGGGCCCCTTCATGCGCAAGGACGATGCCAAGGGCGAACCATGGATTGCGGCCTATGAGGACTGGAATGTGGATATCGGCCTTGAGGTCGGCCTGCCCGGTCATGCCCAGATCGGCAAGGGGATGTGGGCCAAGCCCGATGAAATGGCAGAGATGATGAGTGCGAAAATCGGGCATCCCATGGCCGGGGCCAACTGTGCCTGGGTGCCGTCGCCAACCGCGGCCACCTTGCATGCCATGCATTATCACGGGGTTTCCGTGCGGGCACGGCAGGAAGATTTGAAATCCCGTCCGCGGGCCAGCCTTGATGACATCCTGACCCCGCCGCTGCTGGCCGGGGAAAATCTGGCGCCGGAGGATATTCTGGCCGAGATTGAGAATAACGCCCAAGGGATTCTTGGCTATGTGGTGCGCTGGATCGATCAGGGGGTTGGCTGTTCCAAGGTCCCGGATATCAACAATGTGGGCCTGATGGAGGATCGGGCGACCTTGCGGATTTCCAGCCAGCATATCGCCAACTGGCTGCATCATGGCATTTGCAGTGAAGATCAGGTGATGACGATCATGAAGCGCATGGCCGCCGTGGTGGATGACCAGAATGCCGGTGATCCGCTCTATCGGAACATGGCCGATGATTTTGCCGGGTCCGTTGCGTTTCAGGCGGCCTGTGATCTGGTGTTCAAGGGACGGGTCCAGCCCAGCGGCTATACGGAACCTGTCCTGCATGCCCGCCGGATTGAAGCCAAGGCCCGTTCAGCCGGATAAAGAAGACCCTGCAAGGGCAGGGGCGGCACTTTTCGTGTGGTCGCCGCCCTCCCTTGAAGTGGAAGTGTCAGGTTATCGCCCTTGATCAGTATTGCAAATACACCTAAAAGATGTTCAATATTTGGTTGAGGGGCTGTCAGGGTTGCGTATGGTGATCCACACTCACCTGCCGCGCCCTGTTTGTGGTCGCCGTGCAAGCCTGCAAGACAACAGGCTTGTCTGGTTCCGGCATTGGGAAAAGTCCATTAGGGGAAGATATTGAGCGAAAAAAACAAACCCAAAAATGCGGTCGAGGGTGACATGGATATGGACCTTGGCGCATTGGACAACAATGTCGGTTACCACATGCGAAAAGCGGTCCTTGCGTCGCAGGGCTCCTTTCTCAGGGAAACCGGTGTCAAACTGCTGACCGGGCAATATTCGGTCATGGAAATCATTGCCCAAAATCCGGGCCGAACCCAATCCGCCATCGCCCATGCGGCCGGTCTGGACCGCTCGTCGCTGGTGCCGATCCTCAACCAGTTTCAGAAAAATGACCTGATCGTTCGCGAACCCGTCGAGAATGACAAGCGGGCCTATGCGGTTTCGCTGACGGAGAAGGGCCAGAAGGAGCTGGAGGACCTGCGGGAAAAGGTCACCCGGATGGAACAGCGGTTCATCACCGGCCTTGGTGTTCGCAACCACAAGCAACTGATCACGCTGCTCAAAAAATTCCTGGACGTGCTCTAGCGTCCGAGGGGGGTAAAGTGTTCAAACCGGGCCACCTCCACCACAGGCGGAGGCAGCCGGGCTTGTCGATCAGGAATGTTCCAGAGTGAGACGGGTGCGTCTCAGGAATTCCGGTGGGTTGGAGAGTTCCGGGTTTGGCCGAATTCCGATGAACCCACCTTTCTGGAACAGCCTGACAGGCCGGTCCATCCGGGTTTCCAGACTGATTTCGCCGCCTTCCATCAGGAACGATTTCCATTCTTCCGAAACGCTTTCGGCGACAGACGGACGGATACTTCCCTTCTCAAGAACCGTGAGCATATGGCCCTGTGCGGTCGTCGCAAGCTGCTCCCGGAAATCGTCCGGCTCGGCCGGGGTGAGCAGGTCCAGTTCCTTGCTGGCAAAAACCCTGTCCAGTAGGCCGTCATCGGTGAAGGAGGCCTCAAGATGGGCCAACTCCACAATGCGGGTGCTGTCGATAACGGCCTGCAGGTCTTTCATGTTGCCCCGAAACAGGGTTTGAAGAATATTGCCATCCTGTATCAGATTGGCGGCAAGGGGGGCGCCAGTTTCCCACAGCCGTGCGGCATCGGTCCGTTCAAGGGCGACCTTCATGGCGATGTCCCCAAACTCGGGCGCCTCACCGGTCAATGCCAGATCAACGCTGGAGGCTTCCAGGTCAGCCGTGAACGACACCGACAGGTCAACTGTCAGGTTCTGGTATCCGGCATAGAGGATATAATTTGACCAGTACCGTGCGGGACAGCGGATGCTTGAACATTTTCGGGCAACGTCCAGGACCGGTAGTGTCGCGGATGATAATTGGACCGTTGCTTCGGTCAGAAACTCATCCTCAAATGCAAGGCCAGTGAGCCGGGCGCTTTCAATATCGACGGGAACTTGCCCGAAAGCATCGTGATACAGGGTCACATCCGACAGGGTTGTGGCGCCTGTTAGGACATTGTGGGACACCGTTTCATATCGGATATAGGTGTCCAGTTTCCATTGGTACAGCGCGTCTTCCACCGCCCGTTTTGCCTGACCCGAGGCATAGTGGTTCAGGCCGGTAATGCCCGCGATCAGCAGGCCGGAGATACCAAGACCGGCAAAGAGGAATTTTTTGTTCATTGGTCAGTCTTCGAAGGGGCCTGGATCGGTGTGTCGATCAATTCCGGATAGGCATGGTCCATAAGGTATTGCAGGTCTTCCGCCTCCCGGCAGCGTTCTTGCGTGCAGATAACGACCGTGTCAGCCTCTACCGCCACATCAAGGGCAAGGTCCAGATCGGCTTTCGGGGCTGTATTCGTGGTTTCCAGATTTCCCTTAATCAGCATCCAGTCTCCCTTTTTGGGTGCCTCTGGCAGTCCCTCCGGCAGGGTGATGGTTATGGGGCGGGGCCAGTTGGCTGTGGCAATCGGTCCGTCCATATCCGAAAGACGAACCATCAGTTTGGTCTGCCGCGTCCCGTCATCGACCAAGCTGTGCGAGATTGTCTCTGACAGGGAAGGCATGTGGAAAGAGCGGTCAAGATAGAAGGCCAGACGGGCCGGATAGCCACCAAGTTCGAGCCTGTTGCTCAATGTGTCTTGCAGTTCTCGTAAGGCCGCCAGCTCCTTTTCCTTTTGTACTTTTTCCTGCTGAGCCCGTTCCTCTTCTGCAGCTTTTTCCCTCGCGATCCGCTCTTGTTCCTCGCGCAGGCGGATGGCCACAACCCTGCTGTTGATGTCTTCTTCCGTAAAGGTGTGGAGGAGTTGTTTGCGACCCTCATCCGCATAGACCTTCAGTTCCAGAATTTTGAGGTCCAACTTGCCGTATCCATGACGATAGTTATAGTGAGCCCGCGAATTTGCTTCTACAAGGTCAATTCTGTCAATTCTGACAAGATAATGGGTATAGACTTTTCTCCCATACTTTTTCTGCGCGACCAGCGTCTCGGCCTTTTGCCGGGACAGGGGAAGTTCTGTGATAATGGGCGAAGGAAGGGCATCCTGCCTGAAAATCTGAGGATATGTACCAGAGGACGCGTTAATATTGCATGCTAGTCTTGGGGGGGCATACTGCGCAGAAAATTGGCCTCCGAATGACACGGGAAAAACTTCTTTTCCAAAGTCGTAGGACTTAAATTTTTCAGAATAGAAATAGGTTGCATAGATCGGGGTTGAGATCAGGTTTTCCTGTAAATCTGCCTTTGCCGCGTCCAGATACGCCCGAAGATCAAACTCGTTATCTTTTGTCTTACGATAGCGGCCGCAGTTCCACTGTCTTGCATAGTTCCGGATATCCCCGTCATTTGCCAGCAGGGCCGGGTTGTCGCCAAAGAATTTACGCACCAGTTTCAGGGTTTTGATCGGCTCAGCCGTATTCCAAAAGTTTTCAATCTCCCGCTGCCGGGGGGAGAGGGCGGCCATTGTCGGGCTGTCCTGATCGTTTTCAGATGTGCCTGATGCCTCGGCTGTGCTGGCAGGGTCAGCGATTGCTGTGGTAGCGGGGGCAGGGCTCTCGGACGCTTTGGGAGTGTCAGACGTGTCGGGGGTGGCAGTCACGGTGGGGGTGCCTGATGCCTTGGCCATGTTGGCGGGGGCATCGGCGGTGGCGGCAGGTTTCCAGCCATCGGCGGCCTTGGCATTCCCCTGAAAGAGGGGCTGTGCCATATTTTCTGCAAGACCGGTGACCGTGGCCGTTTCCGCGTCGGGGCATTCCCGATCGATGATCTGTCCGACCTTCGGCAGGAAGGATGGGAAGGTCTCCCCTTCAAAGAAGGTGGGGTCCTTGGCGCGGACTGTGACTGACAGGTCTTTTCGGCACCATTGCCCGTCCCGGACATCCATTTCGATGGAGACACCCAGTTTGGATGACTTGGCAAAGACATGTGTGGGGGGCGTATCGGCGGAGGCCGCCGGGGACACCAGCCCTCCGAAGAGGGCGAGTGTCACGCCAAGGGCGCGAAGAGGGGGCCTGGTCATTACAGAATCTCCCAGGCACCATCCGTTGCTTTACAGGCGGTGAAGCTGTCTTGCCCCTGTTTGTCGCCCTTTTTGGAGGTAACCTCAAGGTCCCGGCATGTGGTGGCAACCTGAACCTCTTCGGCAATCAGGCCCTCGGCATCCAGATCAATGGGCTCACCAAGGCTGTCCTGACCTTTGCCTTCTTTCTCCAGCTTGGCGGCATTTTCTGCGAAGGTTGACTGGTTACGAATTGCCGGTGTGGGCGCAGCCTCGGCGACGGTTGCAGCCGCGGGAGCTTTCTCCACAAGGGGCTCATAGACAAAGCCGACGGTCCGGTTGTTTTTGGCAACGACAATCCACGGCTTGCCCTCGACCCGGCCAACCGCATTGAAGCGTTCCTGCTCTTGCAGGCTGCCGACAATTTCGGCGTCGGTTGACGGAGATTTACGGATGTTCGAACTTTTCAGGGAGTGATATTCTTCGCCCAGCAGGGTCAGCGGGGGCATTTCGGAAATCCGCCGGTCGCGATAAAGGGTGACTGTCTTCGTTTCTTGGCGTGTATTGACGGTCTGAATTTCGGCTTCAGCGCCTGTTTTCGGGCTGTTCCAGACGATCTTCTGGCCGTCCTCGCTCTTCTCAAGGGCGGTTGCGGTTTCAGCTTCGACGGCGGCCTGTTCCTGCTCATCAAGGATCTTGCCAAGCTGGTTGCCGATATAGGCGCCGGCAAGGGTCCCGATGGCCGTGCCCACCAGTTGCCCGGCGCCTTTTCCAAATTGCGCCCCGATGATGGCCCCGCCTACGGCGCCGAGAACAGTTCCGAATGTTTCGCCGGAATTGGTTGTCTGGCAGCCAGACAAGACCGCAGTTGAAATCAGGAGGGCGGCAACAGCTTTTTTCGACATGCTTTTTCCTTGCTTACCGGTTAGGAATTGAATTTTCTTCACTAATAATCCAAATAGTTGAAATTAAACAATAAATTTAATTTATCTAAAATTTTACAGACAGGGGCGCGAGGGAGCGGGGAAAGGCGGAGGGGAGCGGTCCGGCGGTGTTGATTCGGGCTTTTTTGGCTGCCGCATAGGTTGTGGATGTGTTTATTTAACATTTACCTAAAATTGTATTATTTAATAAAATCAATATTTAGTAGTGCGGATGTTTGCTTTACACACGTTATAGTAATTTAATCGCTAAAGCTGTTGTTTTGTAAATTTTAACAACTTTAACGCTTGTTTTTCGGTGCCGATTTTGGAATGTTTTTCAGGACGAGCAGGGATCGAATGATAAAAGGGGAGTTGATATGCAGTTGATGTTTAATGAATTGGGCCGCTTTATTTCTGTAAAATCTCACTATTCAAGTTTTGTTTTTACATATTCTTTAATTCTTCTTGTTTCCATCCTGTCTGTCTTCCTTTTCCTTGCTGAAGCGGATGCCCCGGACCTTGATGGACAGGTGGCCGTTTTTTCCGATATCCGCTAAAGGATTGATTGCGGTGCTGACCGGTCTTTTGTGCTTCACATTTTCCTGAATAGAGAGAGGCACACACTTAATTAAGATATGGGGATTTATGCTGTCCGTCCGAAGAGCCGGTTTATTCCGGTCAGGCCGGCGCCTGCTGGAAGGCGGCGCGGGAATGGGTACAAGGTTAAGGAAGACTGTCACCGACAGCGGGCATGATGACGGACACAGCGGACAGGTTAGAGATATACAGGGCACGGGCCGTTGGAACGAACGTCAATGAACGATCGCTATTGGCGACCGATTACCTGAACCATTTCAACGAAGCCCTGATGCTGGCCGAACTGGTTCTGGACATGCCGGATATGATCGATGAATTTCAGGAATGGCAGCCGCGCCCCTATAAGGAACATTTCAGGGGCAGCGGCATCGCGGACAGGGAATTGGCGATTGAAGCCTATGACATTTCCCCGCCGGAATACCGGCAGGCATTTGACACCATTGTCAAAATGTTGAATAAGCAGATACTGTATTTGCAAAGACTGTTTAAGGAAGAGCGTGCCGCGTTGGAGGCCGGGAAACCGGTGGCGTTGTTACCGGCAAAATGCGCCCTGATCCGGCAACTGATTGACCGGGCGGCTGCGGTGATCAACGGTCATGTGAAAGAGGTCGCCCCGATTGCCGGAGGGCAGGACGCACCGAACGGGGAAGCAAGGGTGGGCGCGGAGGCGCCTCGGAACACATCCCGGCACGTCGCAGCGGAAGGAGAGACGCTGGATCAGTCGGATATTGACGCCTTGTTCAGTTGAGCAGGGAAAGAGGAAAGGGGCGATCCGCATGCTGCGAGCGCCGAGAGGAACGGGGACAATAACAGCGGGACTTTTGGCCGGGATGATGGTTCTGGGCGGGGGGACGTTGGCGCAGGCTTCCACGGCGGCCTTTGGCAACACGGACCGGGCGTGTCTTGCCTCCTTTCAGAAGCCGGAGACAGGGCTGGCCCGAAAATCGGTTGAAACCACCATCAATAACAAAAAAAGTTCTTCGGAAATAAAGACCTTTGCCCGCAGCGTTGATGGCTTCAAGCCGTCCGCCAAGGGCCGGCAACTGGGGCTGGCGCATTCGCGTTTCGCCTATAATCTCAGAATTCAACTGGCCTCGAAACGGATTGAAGGCAGACGCTGTTTCGGGGTCCGCAAGGTGGGCGTTGAACTGGCCCTCGTCCGCTCTGAAATCTTCATCGACAAGAAATACCGACCGGGCAGTTGTGCCTATAAGGCAATTCTGGCCCATGAGCGGGAACATGTGGCGATCAATGAGCGGGTCTGGGACCAGTATAGCAAACATATCGAGGCGGAGGTGGCCCGGTTGGCGGCGGACATCAAGCCGTTCTATGGCAGCCGGTCCGACAAGGCATCGAAAATGGTATCGGAACGGCTGTCCCGGGAATTGAAACCCTTGCTGGATCAGGTCAACGAAACGCGTGCCGAGGAAAACAGCCGGATCGACAGCGAAAAAAGCTATCGGGAGGTCCGCGCCCGATGTGTGCACTGGTAATCAGGGCAACCGGGAGTTTACAATTCTTTTAGGGTATTGCCTGTATGATTGCCAAAGTGGGGCCGGCGAAGGCCTCGTCGGAGAGTGGGAAAAGCCTATGACGATCGGTCCGGATATCAAGGGATTGTTGGATGAACTGGAGGCGCGGCAGGCGGCGGTGGAAGCCGCAGCCACAGACACTGCGCCCTATTCGGAAAACAGACGCTATCGCAGGAGCCGGGTTGTCTGGGAGGCCCGCCTGAAAATGTCCTTGCAGGACGTGACATTGCGCAGCAGGATCACCGAGGTGAAAGGGGTTGTGCGGGATGTGTCGGCCAACGGCGCCCGTGTGGACCTGTTTGGCGAACTGGATCTGGAGGCGGACCTGGAAATGATCCTGCCCAGTATTGCCACGTTCCCGTGCAAGGCTGTCTGGGCAAAGGGGCAACAGGTCGGGCTTCAGTTCAAGGACAGCCCGGATCAGGTCTATCAGGCGATTTCAAGAGTGTTTACCGGTTTCAAGTGATGACGTGAGATGGAAGACAGGCGATTTCAAAAAGCCTCTGTGCTGCTGTATGATCCTCAGTCGACCATGCGTTACAATACCCGTGTCGCGTTACTGCATATGGGCTTTGGGGATGTGGAAGCGGTCAGTGACTTCAACGAGTTTCTGCACAAGGCCAGCACCGGCAGTTATGATCTGATCATCGGCGATACCCGGGAAGGCGGCGGAGATACCTGCAGCATTGTCCGCGATATCCGGCAGAGCCAGGTTGGCAAGAACCCGTTCGTCAATGTGATTGTCACCCTTTGGGATACCAGCCCGGACCTTGTCAACGAGGTGATCGGGTGCGGTGCGGATGACCTGATCAGCCGCCCCATGTCGGAAGCCCAGTTGCGGGACCGGATTTCCGGCCTGATAACGGCCCGCAAACCCTTCATCGTGACCAAGGATTATATTGGCCCGGAGCGGCGTCAGATTGTCCGGGGGTTGTCCTCGACCCCGCCCATGGTGGTCCCCAACTCCCTTCAGGCCAAAGCCGAGAACCGGCCCGAGATGGATGCCACGCCGGACAATATCAAGCTGGCCCTTGAGGCGGTCAACGAGCGGAAAATCTCCATTTACACGGAACAGTTCCTGCGGGGATCGGCCCGTATTCTCAACCTGCCGGAAACGCTGGAAGGGCTGGATGAACGCCAGATACTGGTGCGGGACATGTTGAAAATGAACGAGGATCTGGCGGAACGCTTAAGCGGCGATGCGTTCGCCCATGTTGTGGTGCTGTGTGATGCCATGCGGGACTTGTTGCGGCGTATTCTGGGATCGGCCAGTCCGTTGCAGGAAATGCAGAAGGAGTTGCTGCTGCAAATCCCGTTTGCCATTCACAAGGCCTGTAAGGATGCGCGGGAGTCGGCGGAAATGGCGTTTGATATCGGGGCACTGTCGGAACAGTTGAGGGAGGCGGGCTCCCTTGAGGGTAAAAAGAGGACCGGGGCGGATCGTCGCCAGTCTTCGGATGCGGATGAGGTTGTTTGACGCAAGGGACAACTTGTGTTCTGTTGGGGTAACGAGTGGCGCCAGCCTGTACGGTGATCATTCGATCGACATAATTATTTGATAGGCAAAACCTGTTGGCTGGGAACGCAACGGGTTACGGGAAAGTCAGGGGTAGTAGAATGTTTTTTCAAGGGTTTCAAAAGCGGACAGGAAGTCTCCTTCTTTCCCTGCTGGTGCTGTTGTTTTCCCAGTCCCTTGTTTTCGCCCAGGATGTTACCTTCTTTCGGATCGGAACCGGATCCACATCGGGAACCTATTTCCCCATCGGAACGCTGATCGGGGCGACCATCACAGGCCCGCCCGGCAGTCGCCCCTGCGAGGATGGCGGGTCCTGCGGTGTACCGGGCCTGATTGCGGCGGCCCAAACCACGCGGGGGTCTGTCTCGAATATTCTCGGGGTTCTGGATGGCAGTCTGGAAAGTGGTCTGGCGCAGTCCGATCTTGTCTATGCCGCCTATCACGGCGAGGGGGTCTTCAAGGACAACAATGCTGCCCGGGATCATTTGCGGGTGATCGCCAACCTGTATCCTGAGGATGTACATCTTGTGGTGCGGAAAGACAGCGGCATCAAGACAATCGCCGGGCTGAAGGGCAAGCGCATTTCCATCGATCTGGCCGGATCGGGAACCCGCGAAAATGCCAGGGCCATCCTGTCGACCTCCGGCATTTCCGAGGCAGACTACACAGCGGTGGAAACCAACCCGGACAAATCCGTGGACATGTTGCTGAACGCGGAACTGGACGCCTTTTTCTTTGTTGCCGGCTATCCTGTATCGGCCATCGAAGAGCTTGCGGAAATCGGGGCCATCGACCTGTTGCCGCTGGAAGGGGTCAGTGCCGACAAAATCCTGAAAAAGTACCGGTTCTTCTCGAAAAGCACGATCCCCGAGGGGATCTATCCGGGCATTGGCAGGCGGAACACCCTTGCGGTCAGTACCCAATGGGTGGTGAACGCCGATATGGATGATGAACTGGTCTATGGGTTGACCAAGGCTCTGTGGCACCCAAGAAACCGGGTGCTGCTGGATAGTGGCCATGCCAAGGGAAAGCTGATTCACTATGAAACCGCCCTTGACGGGATTGCAACGCCGCTGCATCCCGGCGCCAAGCGCTATTATGATGAGCATCCCCTAGACGGTCAGTGAGGGTATGGAGCGGTTGTGGCTGTGCTTTTCGCAGCCTGTCCGCCCGAAATGATCTGAGGGCGGGCCGTGTCGGTTTAGCCTGTGCGAGAGGGGATCGGGTAAAAAAAGCGCCTGCCGAACGGGCTCATACTCTAATTGGTTGTCCGTTCGCCCGGCCTTTGATAGTTTTTTAAAAAACGCCATGGAGACACCCGTGATCCCTTTTATTTCGCAATTTGATGATATTTCTACTGTTCCGATTTCCATCGTTCAGGCGGATGCCTTTGATGCCTGGCGGGAGGGGCAAAGCGAGCGTGACAAAAACTGGATCGCCGCCAACCGGTTCGAGGGGAAGGCCGGGACCCAGTTGTGCCTGCCGGGGGATGATGGCAGTGTGGCCAGTGTTGTCTGTATCCGGGACAAGGACACATGGGATATCTGGTCGTTGGCGGACCTGCCCGCCAACCTGCCGCCGGATGTCTATCATCTGGATGTGTCCCTGACCGATGAGGAAGCAACCAATGTGGCCATTGGCTGGTCACTGGCGACCTATGTGTTTGATCGGTACAAGGCGGCACCGAAACGCTTCGCCACCTTGCGCCTGCCGCTGAACGCCGATGCGGATCAGGTGGCGCGGACGGTCTTTGCCACCAATCTTGCCCGTGATCTTGTCAATATCCCGACCGGGGATATGGGGCCGAAGGCTCTTGAATCCGCCGCGTCCCAGATTGCCGCCGAATTCGAGGCCCGTCAGATCAACGTGGTGGGCGATGACCTGCTGACCTATCACTATCCCATGGTGCATGCCGTGGGCCGGGCAGCCGATCAGGCGCCCCGCCTGATTGACATGGTTTGGGGCGATGCGGATGCGCCGAAGGTGACACTGGTTGGCAAGGGTGTCTGTTTCGATACGGGCGGGCTGGACCTGAAACCGTCCTCGGCCATGTTGCTGATGAAGAAGGATATGGGCGGGGCGGCCATGGCGCTGGGCCTTGCCTACATGATCATGGATGCGGGACTGCCCGTGCGCTTGCGGGTCCTGATCCCGGCAGTTGAAAATTCGGTGTCGTCCAATTCCTATCGGCCCGGTGATGTGCTGACCAGCCGGTCCGGCAAAACCGTCGAGATCGGCAATACGGATGCGGAAGGGCGGCTTGTTCTGGCCGATGCACTGACCGCCGCCGGCGAGGAAGAGCCGGACCTGCTGATTGATTTCGCCACCCTGACCGGGGCTGCCCGTGTGGCCGTTGGCGAGGAAATCGCCGCCACCTTTACGGATGATGAGGACCTTTTTGACGCCATCCGACGCCACGCAGAGACGGAAAAGGATCCGGTCTGGCGGCTGCCTTTGTGGTCTGAATATCGGTCCATGATCGACAGTCCCATTGCGGACCTCAACAATTCCGGCAGCAGCCCCATGGGCGGTGCCATTACCGCGGCCCTGTTCCTGAAGGAATTTACGGCAAAGGCGAAGTCATGGGTTCATTTCGACATCATGGCCTATAACAAGCGGGCCCGTCCGGGCCGCCCCGTCGGCGGGGAGGCCTTTGCCATCCGCGCCATGTTCGCCCTGCTGCGCGAGCGTTACGGACGATAGGGAAAGCCGCCCGCCCTTGACCAAAAGGGCGGGTTTTCTCTCTGGCCGTCTTTCGGCGTGCGCGGGGGAGGACGCGGATACCGTTCCGCTTGCGGAATGGGTTGGCCTGTGCCACACTCCCGCCCATGGACGGACAAAACACAACCCAGGCCATTCTGAAACTGTGGCAACAATCCCTGAATGAAATGGTGCGCCGTTCCGGCCCGGACCTGTCGTCCCGGCAGATGGCGATCATGCTGATGGTGTATCTGGATGAGCCGCCGCATACGGTGCGGGGCATTGCCAGCCAGTTGAATATTTCCAAGCCGGCAGTGACACGGGCGCTGGATGCGCTTGGCAAGATGGATCTTCTGCGCCGCAAGCCGGATGACAAGGACAAACGGTCCATCAATGTGGTGCGGACGGTCAAGGGGTCGGTCTTCCTGAGCGAGTTTTCCGAGATTATTGAAAAATCAGCCTGGAAAAATCTGACCTGACCCCTTGCCTGTTCAGGGATGGAGACGCGGCTTAGTAGCCGCGTTCCGCGTCCACGGCGTTCAGCAATGGCTCACCGTTTTCAAGACGTTTGATATTGGTTCCCACAAGCGCGGCAACCCGTTCCGGCAGAGCAATACTGGCCACATGCGGGGTGATCCGTACCTTCGGATGGTTCCAGAGCGGATTATCCGCCGGCAGCGGTTCCGTCCGAAAAACATCCAGCGTGGCAGCAGACAGGTGACCGCTGTCAAGGGCGGCCATCAGGTCTTCTTCCACCAGATGCTGGCCCCGTCCGGGGTTGATCAGGGCTGCGCCCTCCGGCAGGGCGGCGAACAGGTCCGCGTTCAGGATATTCTCCGTCTGTTCCGTCAGCGGCAGCAGGCAAACAAGGATTTCGGTTCGGGCCAGAAAATCCTTGAGCTGATCCGGGCCATGAAAGCCGGTAACGCCTTCCACATCCTTGGGGCTGCGGGTCCAGCCGGCCACGTCAAAGCCAAGATAGTTCAGGGCCTTGGCCGCACCGGTGCCAAGGGCCCCCATGCCAAGGATACCGACCTTGCGTTCAGACGACGGCGGCGCAAAGCGCTCCTTCCATTCGTTCTGGCGCTGCTGGGCGTCATATTCCATCTGGTAGCGGTGATGGTTCAGGACATGCTGGACCACATATTCGGTCATGCGGCTGGTGACTTCCGGGTCAACCACGCGAGAGAAAGGCAGGTGGCGCGGGAAATCCGGGTCGGCCAGCAGGTGGTCGACGCCAGCACCCAGTGAAAAAATGGCCTTCAGGTTCTTGAATTTCGCCAACTCCCCGTGGGGCATGGCAAAACACAGGGCATATTCAATCTCGTCAGGGTTGCCGACTTCTGGCCAGAAGCGAACCTCCATGCCCGGCACTTCCTTGTCGAGCACTTTCCGCCACCAGTCGTCTCGTTTCAGTTTGCTATGGAACAGCAAGGCCATTGTTATTCTCCAGTTTATTGATTGGCCGGATCAGTGATCCAGTGTTTCGAGATTAAACGCCGCCTTCATCAGGGCTTGGGTGTAGAGGGTTTGCGGATTGTCGAAGATCTGGTCCGCATCGCCCTGTTCGACGACTTTTCCTTTTTGCATCACTATGACCTCGTCCGCAAGGGCGCGCACAACTTTCAGATCATGGCTGATAAAAAGATAGGCAAGATTATAAGTTTGCTGCAAGTCCCGCAAGAGGTCGACGATCTGTGCCTGAACGGACATGTCGAGCGCCGAGGTGGGCTCGTCCAGAACCATGAAGCGGGGCTTCAGGATCAGGGCGCGGGCAATGGAAATCCGCTGCCGCTGGCCGCCGGAAAACTCGTGGGGGTAGCGGTCCTGCGCATCGCGGGGAATGCCGACTTCCTCTAGCGTATCCCCGATCAGCTTGCGGCGGGCGGCGGGATCACCGCGCCCCTGATGCACCAGCAACCCTTCCTCGATGATCTGGCCGACGGACAGGCGCGGGCTCAGGCTTGAATAGGGGTCCTGAAACACAATCTGCATCTCCGCCCGGAGGGGGCGGAGTTCCTTCCAGTTTTTTCCCTGAAGGGGGGCGCCTTCAAACAGAATATCGCCTTTGGAGCGAAGCAGCCGCAAAAGCGCAAGCCCCAGCGTTGACTTGCCAGAGCCGCTTTCGCCCACAATGCCGACCGTCTGTCCGGCCCGGACGGAGACGGAAATGTCATCCACCGCCTTGACGTAATCGACGGTGCGCTTGAAGAAGCCTTTCTTGATCGGGAACCAGACCCGGATATTGTCGCCGCGCATGATCTCGGGCGCGGACAGGTCCTTTTCGGGCGGGCGTCCCTTGGGTTCAGCCGCCAGCAGCATTTTCGTATAGTCATGCTGCGGATGTGCAAACAGATCGGGGCAGGGGGCAGCCTCGACAATCTCGCCCTTTGTCATGACGCAGACCTTCTGGGCCATCTTGCGGACAATCCCAAGGTCATGGGTGATCAGCAGGATCGCCATGCCAAGACGCTTTTGCAGGTCCTGCAGCAGTTCCAGAATTTGCGCCTGAATGGTGACATCCAGGGCGGTTGTCGGCTCGTCGGCAATCAGCAGGTCCGGCTCGTTGGCGAGGGCCATGGCAATGATCACACGCTGTCTTTGCCCGCCAGAAAGCTGATGGGGGTAACTGTTCAGTCGTTCCTCGGTGGCTTCAAGGCCGACGAGTTCCAGCAGTTCCCGAACCCGGCTGGCGGCATCCTTCTTGTTCATCCCCTTATGGACCAGCAGGGTTTCATTGATCTGCTTTTCAATGGTGTGAAGGGGATTGAGGGCGGTCATGGGCTCCTGAAAAATCATGGAGACCTTGTTGCCGCGCATCCGGTGCATACGGGACTGGGGCGCGCCAACCACATTTTCCCCCTCCACCAGAATGCGTCCATGCGGGTGGGACGCCAGTGGATAGGGCAGCAGTTGCAGGATGCTGAGCGCGGTAATGGATTTACCCGATCCGCTTTCCCCCACAAGGGCGACGGTTTCCCCCTTGTTGATGGAAAAGGACACGCCTTTCACGGCAGGGACATCCTGTCCCTTGACGCGGAAATTGATCCACAGGTTATCGATTTCGACAAGGGCGGTCATTGCTGGAACGTCTTTCTGGGATCAAAGGCATCGCGGATGCCTTCCTGCATGAAAAAGGCGAGGGTCAACATGACGGACAGCACCATGAAGGCGGTAATGCCAAGCCACGGGGCCTGAAGGTTGGCCTTGCCCTGCGCCAACAGCTCGCCCAGTGACGGGGAACCGGGCGGCATGCCAAGACCAAGGAAGTCGAGAGAGGTCAGGCTGACGATGGACCCTGTCAGGATAAAGGGCAGGAAGGTCAGCGCAGAGACCATGGAGTTGGGCAGAAGGTGCTTGTACATGATCACGGAATCCCGGACCCCAAGCGCCCGCGCCGCCCGGACATAGTCAAAATTCCGGGAGCGGAGGAATTCCGCCCGCACCACGCCCACAAGGCTGGGCCAACTGAACAGCAGCAGCAGAACCAGCAGGATCGTGAAGGTGGGTTCAATCATGGCCGCCAGAATGATCAGGATATAGAGGCTGGGCATACCGCCCCAGATTTCCAGAAACCGCTGAAAAAACAGGTCGGTCATGCCGCCGAAATATCCCTGCACGGCCCCGGCGGCAATCCCGATGATGGAACTGAGGATGGTCAGGATCAGACCGAACGCCACCGAAATGCGATAGCCATAGATCACCCGGGCCAGCACATCCCGGCCCTGATCATCGGTTCCCAGCCAGTTTTCACTGTCCGGTGGGCTGGGTGCGGGGCTTTTCAGGTCATAATTGATGGTGCTGTAACTGTAGCGGATCAGTGGCCAGAGCATCCAGCCGCCGTCCTCTTCGATCAGTTCCGCAACAAACGGGTCGCGGTAATCGGCCTCGGTCTCGAAATCCCCGCCAAAGGTTGTCTCGGGATAGCTGACCAGAAAGGGCGTGTAAAACTCGTCCTTGTAGGAGATCAGAAGCGGTTTGTCGTTGGCGATCAGTTCGGCGAACAGGGACAGGATGAACAGGCTGAAAAACAGCACCATGGACCAGTATCCACGGCGGTTCGAACGGAAGTTTTCCAGTCGGCGCTGGTTGATAGCAGAAAGAGCCATGCTTATGCCTCCCGCGCTTCGAAATCGATGCGGGGATCAATCAGCGTATAGGTCAGGTCCCCCACAAGGTTCATGATCAGGCCCAGCAGGGCAAACACATAGACGGTTGCGAAAATCACCGGATAGTCCCGATTGATGGCCGCCTCAAAGCCGAGAAGACCGAGGCCATCAAGGCTGAAGATCACCTCGATCAGCAGGGAGCCTGTGAACAGGATGCCGATAAAGGCGCTGGGAAAACCGGCAATAACGATCAACATGGCATTGCGGAAAACATGGCCATAGAGAACCCGCTTTTCCGTCAGGCCCTTGGCGCGGGCGGTCAGGACATATTGCTGGCCGATCTGATCCAGAAACGAGTTTTTGGTCAATTGGGTCAGGGCGGCAAACCCGCCAATGACCATGGCCAGAACCGGCAGGGTGATATGCCAGAAATAGTCGGCAACCTTGCCGAGCAGGCTGAGGTCGTCAAAATTCTCGGAGGTCAGGCCGCGCAGCGGGAACCAGTCCAGATAGGAGCCGCCCGCGAACAGGACGATCAGGGCCACAGCGAACAGGAAGCTGGGTATGGCGTTGCCGATGATCACCAGGCTGCTGGTCCAGAGGTCAAACCGGGTTCCGTCCCGAACCGCCTTCTTGATCCCGAGGGGGATGGAAATGAGATAGACAAGCAGTGTGGTCCAAAGGCCAAGGGAAATGGAGACCGGCAGTTTTTCAATGACCAGATTGATAACGGTTTCGTCCCGGAAATAGCTGGTCCCGAAATCGAACACCAGATAGTTCTTCATCATCAGGAAAAACCGTTCATGGGCCGGTTTGTCAAAGCCGAACTGCTTTTCCAATTCCTTGATAAATTCCGGGTCAAGGCCCTGTGCCCCGCGATAGCTGCCCTGATCCCCGGACGCGGCGGTGCCCCCGCCGGTAGAGCCCGCAGATACATCCCCCGCCCCGCTGCCGCCGATGCGGGAGGTGGCGCCAACGGCGGTGCCTTGAATTTCGGCAATGATTTGTTCAATGGGTCCGCCGGGTGCGAACTGGATCACGGCGAAGTTCAGAACCATGATCCCGAACAAGGTCGGGATCATCAAGAGAAGCCGCCTTAGAATATAGGCATACACTGCCGTCTCCCCCTTTATTGACTCTTTACTGTGTGCAGGCGTGCCGCCTTGTTCCCGTCATACCACCATGTCATCAAGGCAGAACGATGGTATCCCGGTTTTGGTTTGTCCGGCCTGCCAAATTTGTCCCAATAGGCAATGAAATGGGTCGGTTTATACCATTGCGGGATCACATAATGCCCCCACATCAGGACCCGATCAAGGGACCGCGCTGCTGTTTTGAGGCTGTCCCGGTCCCCGGCTTGAACGACGGCCTCGATCAGGGCGTCAACGGCCGGGCTTTTGATCCCCGGCAGGTTCAGGCCGCCTTGAATATCCGCCGCGTCAGACCCCCACCAGTCCCTGAGCTCCACTCCGGGATAGGCAGCCTGTCCAAGGCGGCGAACGATGATGTCGAAATCAAAATCCTGCATCCGGTTTTGCCAACTGGCCACGTCAATCACGCGGATGCTGGCCTTGATGCCGGCCCGTTCCAGATTGCGGATAAACGGGTTGATGATCCGGGTGAAGGCATTTTCATAGAGCAGGAACTCAATGGTCATTTGCTCGCCCTCAGCGTTCAGCAACTTGCGATCCCGAACGGTCCAACCCGCATCCTGAAAATCCTTGAGGGAGGCGCGAAGCTGGGTTCGGATATTGCCGCTGCCATCGGTGAGGGGGGGCTGGAAGGCCGGGCCAAAGACCGTGTCCGGCATCTGTCCCCGCCACAGGGTGAGCAGGGCCAGTTCACCCGGGCCGGGTTCACCGGTTGCCTTCATGTCCGAATTTTCAAACACCGACCCAAGCCGCTTGTAGGAACCATAGAACAGGTTCTTGTTGGTCCATTCAAAATCGAACAGGCGGGCGATGCCCCGCCGCACCCGGATATCCCGGAACTGGTCCCGCCGGGTGTTGAAAAAGAATGCCTGAAAACCGGTGAGGGAGGCATCGGGCAGAACATCCTGCTTGATCAGTCCCTGATCCACAGGGGTCTTGCCCGCATATTCCGTGGCCCAGCTTCGGGCGGTGAATTCTTCGCGAAAATCATACTCACCGGCAAAGAAGGCCTCGGTGGCGATGGTCCTGTCCCGGTAATAGTCAACCCGAATGGTGTCGAAGTTATACCGGCCCCGCTGCACCGGAAGGTCTTCGGCCCAGTGGTTCCTGATCCGCTCATAGGTGACGGACCGGCCGGGATCGACCTTGGCCATCTTGTAGGGGCCGGACCCCAGCAGCGGCGTCAGGGTCGTTTCCTTGAACGGGCGGTCTGCAAAGGATTTCCGGGATAAAATGGGCATTTCCGCCACAAGGACAGGCAGGCCCCGCGTAAAGGCGCCTTCCCGGAACGGGAAGCGGATGCGATTGTCGCCGGTTATGACGGGGGTCTCAATATCCCGATAGCGTTGCCGATAGCGGGGGTGACCGTCCTCTTTCAGGGTGGTGAAGCTGAACAGGATGTCATCAGGCGTGATGGGGGTGCCATCATGAAAGCGGGCCGTATCCCGCAGGATAAATTCCACCCAGTGACCATCCTCGTCCAGCAGGGCCTTTTCCGCCACCAGCGGGTAAACCGCATCCGGTTCGTCGAACGAGCGGGTCATCAGGGTGGCATAGGTGAAGGACAGGTCCCCGCCCCGGTCACCGTTCAGGATCTCGGTGGTTCCCTTCAGGATGAACGGGTTGACGCTGTCAAAGCTGTTCAGGTTGCGAAGGGTGATCTGCCCGCCCTTGGGGGCTTCTGGATTGACATAGTCGAAATGCTGGAAACCCGCCGGGTATTTCAGGTCCCCGAAGCTGGAAAGGCCATGCACCTCAATCCCGGCGGCAGCGGCAGCGGCGGGGGCGAGGGTCAGGGGTGCCGCCGTCAACAGGCACACCGCGACCGCCAGAGACCCAAGCCAACGGGTGTTTTTCAGCCTTTTGGAAAGCCGCATCAGTCCGACTTTTCCTTGAGGGATTCCAGCCCGGATTTCAAGGCTGTTTCCTTATCAGGGGAAACCCACCATGACAGCAGGTCCGGCCCTTGTGACGGGTTGATGTCCGTCTTGCCGAACTTGTTCCAGTAAGCGATGCGGTCATAGGCGGCGGTGAACTGGGGAATGACATAGAAGTTCCAGGTTAGCACCCGGTCCAGTGCCCGGACAATGGGGATCAGGCTTTCATAGTCGGGGGCGGCCACAATCTGTTCAATCAGGTCATCCACAACCGGATTGTCGATCCCCATGAGGTTTCGACTGCCGGGGCGCTTTCCGGCGGCACTGCCCCAGAATTCCCGTTGCTCGTTACCGGGGCTGACGCTTTGCCAGAAGCCGCTGGTGACAATGTCGAAATCGTAGTTGCGCACCCGTTCCGTATATTGGGCACTGTCCACGATCCGGGTGTTGGCCGTGATACCCAGTTTTTTCAGGTTGTTGATGAACGGCCCGATAATACGCTGGCTGTTCTGGTCAAAAATCAGGAACTCGATTTCAAGCGGCTGACCGGTGTTCGGATTGATCAGCGCCCCGTCCTTCACATGCCATCCGGCACCTTCCAGAAGGGCACGGGCCTTGCGGAGGGGCTTGCGGTCCCGACCGCTGCCATCCGTGACAGGGGCCTGATAGGCCGGTCCGAACACACGGGGGGGAAGCTGGTCCCGGAATGGCTCCAGTATGGCCAGTTCCTCAGGCGAAGGCTCTCCTTCCGCATTCATAACCGAATTATGGAAGAAGCTGTCCGTGCGCTCATACTGATCATAAAAGATGTTCTTGTTCAGCCATTCAAAATCGAAGGCATAATTCAGGGCCTCGCGAAGTGCCGGGTCCTTGAACTTGTCGCGGCGCAGGTTGAAGACAAAGGCCTGCTGTCCGGCGGGAACCTTGCTGGGGATTTCCTCCTTGACCACCAGTCCCTTTTGCAGGGCGGGGAAATCATAGCCCGTGGCCCAGTTCTTGGCGCTGTTCTCGGCCCGGTAATCATATTCACCGGCCTTGAATGCCTCCAGCAGGACGCTTGTATCCCGGTAATAGTCGTAGCGGACCGTATCAAAGTTGTAGCGTCCCTTGTTAAGGGGAAGGTCGGCGCCCCAGTAGTCGCGGACCCGTTCATACACGACAAAGCGGTTGGCCTCGAACTCTCGCACCCGGTAGGGGCCGGAGCCCAGAACCGGTGTCAGGGTTGTTTCATCAAAGACCCGGTTCTGAAAATGGGCCTTCGAGATCACCGGCAGCATCTGTCCGACAATTTGCGGCAATTCCCGGTTGGGCGGGCCGGAGAAATGGAACTTGATCCGCTGCGGTGACAGGATTTCGCCCCGCTCCACGTTGGCGTAGTAATAGCGGAACAGGGGCGCGCCTTTTTCCTTTACGGTTTCAAGGCTGAAGGCCAGATCTTCGGCCGTGACAGGGGTGCCATCCTGAAAGCGGGCTTCGGGCCGGATGTTGAAAATGGCATAGCTGAGATCGGCGGGGACCTCCACGCTTTCCGCAACCAGACCATATTCCTGACTGGCCGTGTCATTGGGCTGGGCCATCAGGGTATCGAAGGTCAGGCCAAGGCCGCTGGCCGACTGGCCGCGGGAAATGAACGGGTTCAGGTTGTCAAATCCGCCAAGCGCGGACAGCTTCAAACTGCCGCCTTTGGGGGCGTCGGGGTTGGCATAATCCAGATGGGTAAAGTCGGGGCCGTATTTCAGCGGTCCGGCGAGGGACAGGCCATGACTTTTCGTCACCGGGACGTCGTTTGCGAAGGAGAGGGAGGCCGCCATCATGAAAGCCGTCCCCAGTACAATCGATGCCTTTAGCGTGCGCATTTTACCCCTGTTGGTTGCGTATTTTGACATACGTCAACATGGGACCAAACGGCCAAGACATCAAGATTAAAAGACTTTTTTCCGTTAGTCCCGGGACAGCAGGGCGAGGGCCTGCTGGTGCAGGGCTTCATTGCCGGACGCCAGAACATAACCCGGCGTGGTCAGGGTCAGGGGATTGCCATCCCAATCGGACATGACACCCCCGGCATTCTCGACGATGGGGACGAGGGCGCAATAATCAAATGGCTTCATGTCGAAGTCGGCAACCAGATCGACAAAACCGTGTGCCAGCAGGCCATAGGCGTAACTGTCGTAACCGAAGCGTTTACGGGCGGCTGAGGTGCAAAGGCGCTCGTATTCCGGGCCGCGGTCACTCTTGAACAGTTCGACCCCCCATGAGAAGAGGGAGGCCTGCTCTACCGTGTTGATGGCATCACGGGTCTGGATGGGAACATCATTGAGGGTGGTGACGCCATTGGCGCCAACCCAGCGTTCCCCGGAAATGGGCTGGTACATCAATCCCATCACCGGTGCCCCGTTTCTGACCAGCCCGATCAGGCAGGTAAAGGTCGGGGACCCGGAAATAAAGGAATGGGTGCCATCAATGGGGTCCAGAACCCAGACATATTCCGCATCGGTGCGAACCTGTCCGTGTTCCTCTCCGTAAATCCCGTGATCGGGAAATTCGGCCTCGATGATTTTTCGCATGGCCATTTCGGCGTTCCTGTCAGCGATGGTGACAGGGCTGGCATCTTCCTTGCTGATGATGTCCAGCTTTTGCCGGTAAAGAGGGCGGATCACCTCACCCGCAGCGTCGGCAAGACGGTGGGCGAGGTCAATAAAGCTCCGAGGGCACTCTTTTGTCATGCGAAAAGCCGATCAGGTTGCTTATTCAGCAGCCGGAAGAGGGGTGGACTCGGTTCCCAGTGTCCGAAGATAGGCGATCAGGTCCGCGCGATCGTCAGCCTTTTTCAGGCCAGCGAAGGACATTTTCGTACCGTTGATGAAATCTTTCGGTTTTTTCAGGAAAGCATCCAGATCCTCATAGGTCCAGGTGCCGCCGTGGGAAACCATGGCATCAGAGTAGGAGAACCCTGCGTGGGATGCCTTGGCGCGATCCAGAACAGCATAGAGGTTCGGGCCGATCTTGTTGGCTCCGCCTTCCTCGGTTGTGTGGCAGGCGCTACACTTTTTGAAAACTTTTTCACCCTTGGCCACATCGGCAGAGGCCAACAGGGCACCCAGTGACGGGCCTTCTTCCTTGACTTCTGCAGCGGCTGAGCTATCCCCACCCGTACTTGCGACCTCAATTGCGTAGGCGTTCTGTTCCGGGAAAGTAGGGGAAACCGCGATGTTGGCGATCTCGCTGATAGCGACAACTGCGAGCGCTCCGCCAAGCACGGCACCTGCGATTTTGTTTAGCTCAAAATTATCCATTGCTTACCTCAGCTCATGATTTCTGCGTAGCTCTAGCAAACGCAGTAAAAAAAAGCGAGTGGAATTTAACGGCTTTCACTTCAAAAGCGCAAGCCGTATATATTCTTTCTTGAAAAGTTTCCGCTGAAATGCGGCTGTATCATTGTTTTCGTATCAAAGAGCAGGGTCCCACCATGGCTGCTGGTAAAAGTCCGATCATTGTTATCCCCGCCCGCATGGCCTCTACCCGTTTGCCGGGTAAACCGCTGGCGGAAATCGACGGCAAACCGATGATTGTGCAGGTTCTGGATCGCGCCCGCGAGGCGGATGTGGGGCCGGTGATCGTCGCCTGTGCCGAGCCGGAAATTGCTGCCGCCGTGACCGAGGCGGGCGGGCAGGCCGTGCTGACGCGGGTGGATCATCCGTCTGGGTCCGACCGGGTTCATGAGGCCGTTGAGCTTTTTGATCCCGAGGGTCGCCATGATGCGATCATCAATTTGCAGGGGGATCTTCCCGCCCTTGATCCGGCGGCGGTGTCGGCTGCCCATGAGGCGCTGATCCGAAATAATGCGGATATCGCGACGCTGGTGGCGGAAATTACCGATCCGGCGGAACTGGATGATGAAAATGCGGTGAAGGCGGTGGTTAGCCTGTCCGAGGGGGCGCGCATGGGGCGGGCCATCTGGTTCAGCCGCCTGAAGGCCCCGTGGGGCGAAGGGCCGCATTATCACCATATCGGAATCTATGCCTATCAGCGTGCGGCGCTGGCCCGCTTCGTCAGCCTGCCGCCGTCCCCGCTGGAGCAGCGCGAGAAGCTGGAGCAGTTGAGGGCCCTTGAAGCGGGTATGCGGATTGATGCAGCTCTCGTTGACACGGTGCCGCTGGGCGTTGATACTTCCGACGACCTTGCGCGTATTCGTGCATTGTTCGAATCCCGCCGGTAAAACGGCATTCCCGATCACATACCAACTTATTTATCGTCAATACCCATAATAATCGGATTAAAATCATGGCCGAAATAGACCCAGAAAAGTCAATTGCCTTCCAGGGCGTCCCGGGTGCGTATGGACATTTGTCCTGCAGCAACGTTTTTCCGGATATGGAGGCAATCGCCTGCGAGACCTTTGCAGATGCGCTGGCCATGGTGTCCGAGGAACGGGCAAAATATGCGATGATCCCCATTGAAAATTCGCTAGGCGGACGTGTGGCGGATATCCATCATCTGCTGCCTGAATCCGGTCTGTATATTATTGGTGAGCATTTCCAGCCGGTCCAGCATCAGTTGCTGGGAGTTCCGGGGACAAAGCTGACGGATATCAAGAAGGCCCACAGTCACGAACAGGCCCTGTCCCAATGCCGGAACTTCATCCGCGAACTGGGGATTGAGGCGGTTATCCATGCGGATACGGCAGGCTCTGCCAAGATGGTCGCAGAAATCGGCGATCCGACACAGGCGTCCATCGCCTCCAGTCTGGCCGGGAAAATCTATGGTCTGGATGTGATCCGCGAGCGGGTCGAGGACCGGCTGGGCAACACCACGCGGTTTGTCATCATGTCCCGGACCCGCAAGGACCCGACCCCGCGGGACGGCGATTGCATGACCAGCCTTGTGTTTCAGGTGCGCAGCCAGCCTGCGGCCCTTTACAAGGCTCTTGGGGGGTTTGCGACGAACGGCGTTAACGTGACCAAGCTGGAAAGCTACATCACGGATGCCAGTTTCGAGGCCGCGCAGTTCTATATTGATGTGGAAGGGCATCCTGAAGAGGCCCCTCTCGCCCGGGCGCTGGAGGAATTGCAGTTCTTCTCGGCCAAGCTGAAGATGCTGGGAGTTTATCCGAAGCATCCCTACCGGACCGAATATAGCGCATAAGGCTTGAAAGGCAGGGTCAGACTGTCATATAAGCGCTTTCGAATGTCGGGGTTCCTGTTTTGGAGCCCCGCCTTGCATCCTGCTGGCGAGAGCCCTTGCAGGTTGAGGATCCTGTAAACGGAAGATACGGCATGAATGAGAAAACCGAAGCCCCGGCGAGCCGGGCCCGCGCCCTGTTTCTGGTGACCGGCGTGATCGCCATGGGGATCGTTGTCACAGCGTCCAACATTCTGGTGGAAATGCCCATCAATGACTGGCTCACATGGGGGGCGCTCAGCTATCCGTTTGCCTTTCTGGTGACGGACCTGACCAACCGGGCGCTGGGGGCGGGCAAGGCCCGGATTGTTGTTCTGGTCGGGTTCCTGTTCGCGGTTGTGATGTCGCTGTTGCTGGCCGATGCGCGGATTGCAGTGGCTTCCGGGGCGGCCTTCCTGATTGCCCAGTTGCTGGATGTCTTCCTGTTTGACCGCCTGCGTCAGGCCACATGGTGGAAGGCGCCTGTTTTCTCGTCGGTTATCGCGTCTTTTGTGGATACCCTGATTTTCTTCATTCTGGCCTTTGCCGGAACCGGTTTGCCGTGGGAAACATGGGCGCTTGGGGACTATGGCGTGAAAATCTTCATGGTTGCCGTGTTGATCCTGCCGTTCCGGGGGCTGTTGAAATACACAGACCCATTGACACTGGCAAGCACTGCCCGCTAATCTGGGTGCCATAAAAAAAGGCCGCGTAAAAACGCGGCCTAAGTAGGGAGGAAACGCCCTCAATCATAAGGGCTGTCAGTGTGTGCTGACTGTTTTTATATTGCACTTGCGAACAAAAATCGCAAGTGCAAAACTCCTTCATCGATCATTTTTCCCAAATAAATCTGTCATTGCCTGCGGAATGATCGCGTCGCCTAAATAGCGGGCAGACTTTTGGTCGCAATTTGTGCAATTCCCTTACATTTCAATCGCTTGAAGTTTCTGTGTCGGCCACATGTCGGGCTTTCCGGGGCGGAATGACAGCCGATTCGGTGAACTTGGACAGCGCGGTGAAAGTGCGCTGTGTCCCATGTTGCAGGGGTGCTGAATTGTGCGACGCACAATTTTGGTAAGAGGTGATTTGGGGTGCGAGGCTGGTGGTGTTGCAGCCCGCACGGATCGGAAAGGGTATCTCGATCAGCGCGGACGTGCAGTGGTGGCAGGCGATTGCCGTTAGGGGCGAGGGGTGGTTACTCCGCCACCCACGCTGCCGCCAGTTGGTGGGCAATGGCAAGGGGCGGGGCCAGTCGCGGGATGTCCCGGGTCACTGACTTTGCCAGCATGTCGATCACTTCCGCCCGTGTGAACCACCGGGCATCAGAGAGTTCTGTCTCGTCCAGTGTGATTTCCTCGCTGGTGGCTTCGGCAAAGCAGCCGATCATCAGCGATGAGGGGTAGGGCCACGGCTGGGAGGAATGGTAGGTGACGTTGGTGGCCGTAATGCGGGTTTCCTCATACACCTCGCGCAGGACGGCCTGCTCGATGGTTTCGCCGGGCTCCACAAAGCCGGCCAGACAGGAATATTGCTGTTCCGGGAAATTGTGGCCGCTGCCCAGCAGGCATTTGTCGCCTTTTGTGACCATCATGATGACAACCGGGTCGGTGCGCGGGAAATGCAGGGCGTTACAGGTCTCGCTTGAACATTTCCGGGAATAGCCCGCTTCCTGAAGGTGGGTCTTTGCCCCGCACTGGGCGCAAAATCCGTGGGTCTTGTGCCAGGACAGCATGGACCGGGCCTGGGCCAGTGCCCCTGCTTCGCCGGGGCGCAGATTGGAGGAAATGTTGCGGACATCGATAAACTTGCCCCAGTCGCTGTTCGGAAGCTGTTTCGGGTTCTCGATGGTGGAGACATCAACCGCGAAATGGCAGGCGAAATCGGCCGTGCCAAGGAAGACCAGCGTGGCACCGGCATCGATGAAGGACCGGACATCGGTATAGCCCCGCCAGTCGATTTCCGGCCCGCCCGCAAGGTCAATCAGGGCGCGCAGGTTGTGCATGGGAAGAAAACGGGTAGACGGGTTTTCCAATTTCTCCGCCAACCAGTCGGAATCACTCCGATGATCGGCAGACCGGTCAAATCTGTTGCCGGTAAAAACTAATGGTTTGCTCATATCAGGCGGAACTTTGGCACAACTTTTCCGCCATCGCAATCGTCAAGCGAATGGGGATGAAGGTGCCGGGTGTCGGGTATTTACCCCTTTGGGGAGGATGGGCGGGGGCGGAATGGGGCTGCGTCCGGCTTTTTTCCCAAAAAGGTCTTGATAATTGCCCTCACATGTCAGATATAGGCGGTGGAAGGCTGGTGATGGACGTGCTCCTCGCTAACCCGGTCAGGTCCGGAAGGAAGCAGCCGTAACGAGTTTCGGCGCGGGTCGTTGCCAGTCTTCTTTATCACGGCAGTTGAGTGCCGCTCTCCCCTCTTCATTTTTATTCTCTTAGGCTTTGATTTGACAGATATCTGTCTGGTATGCTCCGGCCATGTCAGAAGATAAGTCAAACAACGCGTATCGCGTCCTTGCCCGCAAGTACAGGCCGTCGAATTTCGATGACCTGATCGGCCATGAAGCCATGGTGCGAACCCTGTCCAATGCGCTGGACAAGGGGCGGCTTGCCCATGCCTTTGTGTTGACCGGGACGCGGGGAATCGGCAAGACAACCACCGCCCGTATTATCGCTCGCGGCCTGAACTGTATCGGGCCGGACGGGCAGGGCGGACCGACGGTGCATCCATGCGGGCAATGCGTGAATTGCGTGTCCATTGCCGAAGACCGGCATCAGGACGTTCTGGAAATGGACGCCGCCAGCCGTACCGGTGTGGATGATATTCGGGAACTGATTGACGGGGTTCGGTACCTGCCGGTCAGTGCCCGGTACAAAATTTACATCATCGACGAAGTGCACATGCTGTCCAAGAACGCGTTTAACGCGCTTTTGAAGACGCTGGAAGAGCCGCCGGAGCATGTGAAATTCATCTTTGCGACAACGGAAATCCGGAAAATTCCGGTTACCGTCCTGTCGCGCTGTCAGCGGTTTGACCTGAAGCGGGTCGATGCCGAAACACTGGCCGCCTATTTCGCGACCATTGCGGAAAAGGAAGGGGCCGAAATCGAAGGTGATGCGCTGGCCCTGATTGCCCGCGCCGCCGAAGGCTCGGTCCGGGACGGGTTGTCCCTGCTGGATCAGGCGATTGCCCATGGGGATGGCACGGTGACCGCCACGCAGGCCCGCGACATGCTGGGCCTTGCGGACCGGACACGGATGCTGGACCTTCTGGAAACGGTATTCAAGGGCGAGATTGCCGAGGCCTTGGGGATTTTGCGCAGCCAGTATGACAGCGGCGCAGACCCGGTGGTCGTGATGCAGGACCTCCTGGAACTGACCCATTGGCTGACAACCCTGAAAGTGACCCCCGAGGCCGCCAATAATGTTGCCATGGCGGGCGGCGATGTGTCGCGTGGTCAGGACATGGCCACCGCCCTTGGGATGCCCACCTTGGCACGGGCCTGGCAGATGCTGCTGAAAGGGCTGGATGAGGTGCGGGGTGCCCCCATGGCCATCAGCGCCGCGGAAATGGTTCTTGTGCGTCTTGCCTATGCCAGCACCCTGCCGAGCCCGGAAGAACTGGCGAAGAAACTACAGGATGGGCAGTATACCGGCGGCGCGCCGGGCTCCGGTGCTCCGTCTGGCGGCGGCGGCGGTGGCGGCATGCGGGCCGCAGCGGGCGGCGGCGCAGCGGCAACCCTTGCGGTTTCCAACGCCATGCCCGATCCGGTGCATCGCCCGGACAGTGCGCCGCGGGCGCATTTGTCCCTGGTTCAGAATGCTGCCCCGGAACGGGAACAGCAACCGCAGGCGGTCCCGGCCACCGAGGTAACCCCGCCAACCCCGGAGCCGGCCCAAAAGGACGCGGTTGCCGATCTTGAGGATATCGTTGACCTGTTGTCGGATCGCAAGGATGTGATGCTGCGCGGTCAGGTGATTAATTTTATTCGGCCGGTGAAGTTTGAAGCGGGGTATCTGGAATTCAGCCCCGCGCCGGGGGCCCCGGCGGATTTGCCCGCCAAACTGGGCATGCGCCTTCGGGAACTGACCGGAGAGCGGTGGCAGGTCAGCATGACGGCCGAGGCGGAAGGCGCCCCGACACTGGCGGAAAAACGTCAGCTGGACAGGGCCGCCATGATCGCCGCCATTGAAAAGCATCCGCTGGTTCAAAATATCAAGGAAATCTTTGGCGGTGCGACAGTGAGCGAGGTTCGGGACCTTGCGCCGACTTTTGAACCTGCGTCCGATGACTTCGCGTCTGGTGACGACGATCTTGATTAAAACAGTGAATTAGCAGTCTATCACCCCCTGCAGGGCTTGGGTCCGCTGCGGGGTGATGCAGCAACGGAGACAGAGTATGAAGAATCTTGGCAATCTGATGAAACAGGCCAAGGAAATGCAGGCCAAGATGGCAGAAATGCAGAAAGCCCTGGAAAGTCACGAACTGACCGGCGCCTCCGGTGCCGGCATGGTCGAGATCACCCTGAACGGGAAGGGCGAAATGCGGGGGATCACCATCGACCCCAGCCTGATCGACGCCGAGGAAAAGGAAATGCTGGAAGACCTGATCAAGGCGGCCCATGCGGACGCACGGGCGAAAGTGGATGCCTATTCCCAGGAAAAAATGAAGGAAATGACCGGCGGCCTTCAGCTTCCCCCCGGCATGCAGATGCCGTTCTGATTGTTTCTTTTACGTGTGAGCGTTTATGAGTACGTCCGATATTGACCAGTTGGTCCATCTTCTGTCCAAACTGCCGGGACTGGGCGCCCGGTCGGCGCGGCGTGCCACGCTTTATCTGATCAAGCACCGGGAAAGCCTGCTGACGCCGCTTGGCAATGCCATGGCGACAGCGGCCGCCAATGTGCGGACCTGCTCCGTTTGCGGAAATCTGGATACGTCCGACCCCTGCCATATCTGCCGGACAGAAACGCGGGACAAGACCACCATTTGTGTGGTGGAGGATGTGTCCGACCTTTGGGCGCTGGAGCGGGCAGGGGCCTTTTCCGGCTATTATCATGTGCTGGGCGGAACGTTGTCGGCGCTGGATGGTGTCGGCCCGGAAGACCTGTCAATTGAACCCCTGCTGAACCGGGTGTCCGATACCGGGGTGGAGGAGGTCATTCTGGCCCTGAACGCCACGGTGGATGGTCAGACAACCGCCCACTACCTGAATGACAGGCTGTCTGACCTTGGGGTCCGCGTCAGTCACCTTGCCCATGGTGTGCCCGTGGGCGGGGAGTTGGATTATCTGGATGACGGGACCCTTGCAACAGCGCTGCGGTCCCGCCGCAGTATCGATCAATCCTGATTGAGAAGTTCCGCCGGACGGGAGAGCAGGTCTTCGGTGTTGCTTTCCCCCAGTTGCAAATCCTCGATTTTTTCAGCGCGACTTGTGATTTTGCGGCTGGACGTTTCGATCAGGCCGATATCCTTTGAGGCCTGTGCAAAATGCTTCGATAGGTTCTCCACGCGGGTGTCCAGTCGTTCCACATCCTTGATCAGGACGCCGACCTCTTTCTGGATAACCCCGGCCTGTTCCCGCATCTGGCTGTCCTTGAGGACGGCGCGAACCGTATTGAGGGTCGCCATCAAGGTGGTGGGAGAGACAATCCACACCCGGGCCTGATAGGATTTTTCCAGAACTTGCGGAAAGTTGGCGTGAAGCTCGGCGTAGACGGCCTCGGACGGCATGAACAGCAGGGCTGATTCGGCGGTCTCCCCATCAATGATATATTTCTGGCTGATGTCTGCGATATGCTTGGTCATGGCGGTCACAAAGGCGCGGCTGGCGGCGGCCTTCTCGCTGTCGGTCTCGGCGTTGCGCAGCATGTGATAGCTTTCCAGCGGAAATTTCGCATCCACGACGATGGACCCCGGAGGGTTCGGCAGCTTGATCAGGCAGTCGGCTCGCCGACCATTGCCCAGTGTCACCTGAAACTCGTACGAGGATGGCGGCAGGGCGGATTTGACCAGATCGTTCAACTGGATTTCGCCAAAGGCCCCGCGGGCCTGCTTGTTGGCCAGAATGTCCTGCAGGCCGACGACCTGACTGGACAGGGTGGTCAGGTTGTCCTGTGCCTTGTCGATAATGGCAAGGCGCGCCTGCAGTTCGCTCAGGGATTTGCCGGTTTTCTCGGTGGATTGGTTGAGGCTGTCGCCAAGGCGCTTGGTGACATTGTCCAACCGGTCGGCAAGGGTCTTGGTGATCTCGGACCGGCTGGCGGCACCATCGGCGGACATTTGCTTGAGCTGTCCTTCCAATTGGGCCTGCTGGTTCAGCAATCCCTCGGTCAGGCGTGTCATGTTTTCACTGTTGGCGGTAATGCTGGACATCAATTGTTCAGACCGGTTGACCTTGAGCAGCAGGAAAATGGTCACAGCGACCAAGGCCACAACAACAGCAACAAGCAAATATTCCATGGATCGAGCCTCCTCAGCCCGGAAATCAGTAATTCTTCAAGAACCTTGACGGATACGCCCTTGCGTAATACCTAAGGTGTGAAACCGCGATTTCCCGTAATGTAACTTGAAGATCCTTGGAAGACTATGGCCCTTTTGCCCATTTTGACCGCGCCTGACCCACGCCTGAAAACCATTTCCGAACCCGTTGAGGCCGTGACAGATGAAATCCGCAGTTTTGTGGATGACATGTTTGAAACCATGTATGACGCCCCCGGTATCGGTTTGGCCGCAATTCAGGTCGGTGTCGAGAAGCGCATTCTGGTCATGGATGTGGTTGGAAAGGGTCAGGAAGACAGCGAGCCGCAACCTATCGCCATGATCAACCCGGAAATCACATGGGTTTCCGACGATGATGCGGTGTATGAGGAAGGCTGCCTGTCCGTTCCCCAGCATTATGCGGATGTGGTGCGCCCCGCCGAGGTCAAGGTCAGCTATCTGGATACGGACGGAAAATCGCAGGAAATCCATGCGGGCGGTCTTCTTGCCACCTGTGTTCAGCATGAACTGGACCATCTGGATGGTATCCTGTTTGTGGATCACCTGTCGGCGTTGAAGCGCAACATGATCTTGCGCAAACTTTTGAAACAGAAGAAACAAGCCAGCTAAGAGGATCGTCATGAGCGCTCTCAGACTTGCGTTCATGGGAACGCCTGATTTTTCCTGTTCGGTTTTGAAGGCTTTGCTGGCGTCCCCGCACGAGGTTGTTTGTGTCTATTCACAGCCGCCGCGACGCGCCGGACGGGGCAAGGCCCTGCGTCCGACCCCGGTTCACCAGATGGCAGAAGACGCCGGGATCGAGGTTCGGACCCCTGTTTCCCTGAAGCCGGCGGATGTACAGGCGGAGTTCGCCGCCCTCGATCTGGACGTTGCCGTGGTCGTTGCCTATGGCCTGATCCTGCCAAAAGCGGTGCTGGACGCGCCGAAATATGGCTGCCTGAACCTGCATGCGTCGCTGTTGCCGCGCTGGCGGGGGGCGGCCCCGATCCAGCGGGCCATCATGGCCGGGGATACGGAAACGGGCGTTGGCATCATGCAAATGGCGGAAGGGCTGGATACCGGGGATGTGTTGGCCGAGCGGCGCTGCCCGATCACCCCCGAGACAACCGCTGGAAGCCTGCATGACACATTGGCCGCCCTTGGCGCCGACCTGATGGTGGAGACACTGGGCCAGCTTGGAAGCGCGGCTGTAAAGCCGGTTCCGCAGCCCGAGGAAGGCGTGACCTATGCGGCCAAGATCGACAAGGCCGAGGCCGCCATTGACTGGACCCGCCCCGCCGCGGAACTGGATTGCCATATTCGCGGCCTGTCGCCGTTTCCGGGCGCCTATTTCGAGCATGACGGAACCCGGATCAAGGTCCTGCAGGCGTCGCCTGTCGCGGGCAAGGGCACGCCGGGTGAGGTTCTGGATGACAGCTTGACCGTGGCCTGCGGTGACGGTGCCCTGTCCCTTGTCAGTTTGCAGCGGGCCGGTAAGGCCCCCATGTCGGCAAAGGTTTTGCTGAACGGTTACAAGATCGGTAAAGGGGAGGTTCTCTCCTGATGCCCCGCTACAGGATTACCATCGAGTATGACGGCCGCCATCTGGTCGGTTGGCAACGGCAGGTCAATGGCCCGTCGGTGCAGCAGCATATTGAGGAAGGCATCCTGAAATTCTGCGGCGAGGATATCCGCATTCAGGGCGCCGGGCGCACGGATGCGGGGGTCCATGCCCTTGGGCAGGTGGCCAGTTTTGACCTGACGCGGGATTTCGAGCCGCGCACCGTCATGAATGCCATCAACCAGCATATGAAACCGGCCCCGGTTGTCATTCTGGACTGTGAGCGGGTGGACGAGGAATTCAACGCCCGCTTTTCCGCGACGGGACGGCATTACCTGTATCGCATGATCAATCGTCCGGCCCGCCTGACCCTTGACAAGGGGTTTGCGTGGCACGTGAAAAAGGATCTCGATCACGAGGCCATGCACGATGCCGCCCAGGTTCTGGTGGGGAAACACGATTTTTCCAGCTTCCGGGCGGCGGCCTGTCAGGCCAACTCACCGATCAAGACCCTGACCCGGCTGGATGTCAGCCGATATGACGACGAGGTTCAGATCAGGGCGTCCGCCCCATCCTTCCTGCACAATCAGGTGCGGGCCATGGTGGGTAGCCTGTATCTGGTGGGCACCGGACAATGGACCCGGCAGGATCTGGAACAGGCCCTTGCCGCACGGGATCGCCAGAAAGCGGGCCCCAATGCGCCGCCCTATGGCCTGTATCTGACGGATGTGGATTACCCCGCCTACCCCAACTGAAAATCATAGACGGCCCCAAGGCCGAGCAGGCTGGTCAGTTCGTCAAGGGCCTGCTGGCTGCCGACCAGAAGGTCCGGGTCTTTCAAATCGTCCGGGGAGAGCCTGTCCCGGTAGTGGGTCATGATCCAGCTTTTCAAATCCTCGTACAGCGTATCGGTCAGGAAGACACGCGGTGCGATGGAATGTCCCGCTTCCTCGCTGAGGACAACACGAAGGCGCAGGCAGGCAGGACCGCCGCCGTTTTTCATGCTTTGGCGGATATCCAGATAGGTCACGCTTTGTACCGGGGTGCCCCGCGTCAGGAGTTTTTCCAGATAGCGGTGGACGTGGTGGTTTTCCCGGCATTCCAGCGGTGCAATTAGGTGCATGGTCTGGCGGGTTTCATCCAGACTGACAAGCTGGCTGTTGAACAGGTAGCTTTGTACCGCATCGGCCACGGAAACCTCGCTGCGGGGAACCTCGATGAAATGGAGCGATGTGCCGTGCAGGCGCGCCTGAAGGTCGCGCTGAAGTTGCTCCGGGTTCAGGAACGCATCCTGATGATAGAATAGGCACGGGCCGTTCCCGACAGCGATCACGTCATTGTGGAACACGCCCTTGTCGATTACCTCCGGGTTCTGCTGGACAAACAGGGCATGTTCATCGGTCAGACCATGCAGGCGGGCGACAGCGCGGGAGGCTTCAAGGGTCTGGCGGGCGGGAAAGCGGTCCGGGTGTGGCAGGCGGCTGTCAAAGGCGGACCCGCCAAAGACAAACAACTCGACCCCCGGTTCCCCATATGAAGCACACAGCCGGGTATGGTTGGCCGCGCCTTCGTCACTGAAATGGGCGGTGCCGGGCAGGGCCGGATGATGAACGAAATAGGTCTCGTCCTCAAAGATGCGGCTTAACATGCGGCCCGTAACCTGGGGTTCCAGCGACCGGTGAAACATGGAGGCCAGATTGGCCGGTGTGAAATGGGTGCGTCCGTCCAGTGTATCCGGGGCCGGGGAAACCGTGGCGGCATTGGCAACCCACATGCTGGACGCGGACGAAACCGCCGCCAGCAAATGCGGCGCCGTTTTCTGGACAAGGGCAATGATATGGGCGTCCGATCCCTGATACCCCAAGGCCCGAAGGGTGGGAAGGTGGGGGCGCTCATGGGGCGGCAGGATGCCTTGTCGCAGGCCCATCTTCATCAGGGAGTGCATTTTCTCCAGCCCCTGCAGGGCTGCCTGTCTGGGGTTGGAGATTTCAAGCGCATTCCCGGTGGAGGCCAGATTGCCATGGGACAGACCGGCGAAATTGTGCGTGGGCCCAACAAGACCGTCAAAGTTGGCTTCGTAATATATGGTCATAGGATCATTCCCGGTGGCAGGGTTTCAGGCAGATCAGGGCTGTCGGCCTCAAGCGAGGCGACGGGATAGGCGCAATAGTCGGCTGCGTAATAGGCGCTGGGCCGGTGGTTGCCGCTTTTCCCGATGCCGCCAAACGGGGCCGCGCCGCTGGCCCCGGTCAAGGGACGGTTCCAGTTGACGATGCCAGCGCGGATTTCTGTGCGGAACCGGTCATAAAGCGCCTTGTCATCGGTGAAGATGCCAGCCGACAGGCCATAGGCCGTGGCGTTGGCCTCGGTCATGGCGGCATCAAAATTGTCCATATGGATAACCTGCAGGAAGGGGCCGAAATATTCCCGGTCGGGCCGGTCCCGGATCGCCGTGACATCCATGATCCCGGGGCTGAGATAGGGCAGGCCCGGAACAAGGCGCTTCATTTCAAGCAGGGGGCGTCCGCCTTCCTCTTGCAGATGCGTTTGCGTGGCCAGCAGGCTGTCTGCGGCGTCATTGGAAATGAGGGACCCCATAAAGGGTTCCTGTCCATCCGCTTGCGGCCCGACCAGCAATCTTTCCGCCGCCTGTACAAGGGTATCCAGAAAGGCGGCGGTGTCCGGCCCTTTCGGCAGGATCAGGCGCCGGGCGCAGGTGCATCGCTGGCCCGCAGTCAGGAAGGCAGATTGAAGCGTATGACAAACGGCCCCCTTTATGCGGGATGTTTTGGTCACGATCAGGGGATTGTTGCCGCCCATTTCCAGGGCCAGTATTTTTTCAGGATGACCGGAAAACTGTCTGTGCAGTTCGCTTCCGGTCGCGGAACTGCCGGTAAAGAACAATCCGTCCAGTTGCGGATGGTTGCTGAGGGCGACGCCTGTCTGGGTTTGCCCCTGCACAAGATTGAGAACCCCGTCCGGCAGCCCCGCCTTTTCCCAGCATTGAACCATTTTTTCCGCAACCGCAGGCGTTTGTTCGCTGGGTTTGAAGACAACTGAGTTCCCCGCCAACAGGGCGGGAACCATATGGCCGTTTGGCAGGTGGCCGGGAAAATTGAACGGGCCAAAGACGGCGACGACCCCGTGGGGGCGGTGGCGCAATCGGGCGGTGGCGCCGGGCAGGCTGGTTTCCTGTTCGCCTGTGCGGTCGTGATAGGCGCGGATGGACAGTTCGATCTTGCCGATCATGGTGGCAACCTCGGTCCGGGATTCCCACAAGGGTTTGCCCGTTTCAAGGGCGATCAGGGCGGCGATTTCCTCTTTGTCCGTTTCCAGTTCCTTCCGGTATCGGGCCAGCAGGTCCAACCGGAAGGAAAGAGGGCGCCGGGACCATGGGCCAAAGGCCTGCCTTGCCGCCGTGAGGCTTCTGTCGATATCGGCGCTGGAGGCGGCGGCCCCTTCCCAGACGATGACCTCGGTTCCGGGGGAGCGGGAGACAAAAGGTGAGGCGGTCCCTTCCACCCATTGGCCGCCGATAAATAGATGTCCTCGTGTCATGTCAGGCTCCTCATGGGGCAAAGCTGATGCGGTCAAGGGGCTGGACCTGCAGGTGCCGGGCGGTTTCCTCGCCAATGACAGCCTGCCCGTCCCCGTCGATCCGCAAGGGTTGGCAAACCAGCCGATAGGATGTCAGGTTTCCGTTGCTGATGATGTAGGGCGTCTCGGCCCCGATTTCCCTGTCGGGAACAATCCGGCCAACCGGGTGATGCGCGGTCTGGCGCAGGGTCTGGATGTTGACCCGCTGGCATTGCACCGTGGGGCCGCCATCAAAGATGTCGATATACCCCGCATTGCGAAACCCTTCCTTTTCCAAAAGCGACAGGGCAGGCCTTGACGCATCATGGGGCTTGCCGATCGCATGGCGCGCCTCTTCGGGGAGCAGGTCCACGTAAATCGGGTGGCGGGGCATCAGGTCGGTAATGAACTGGTTGCCCTTCACCGCGCTCATGTAATCCGCATTCTCGAAACCCAGCCCGAAAAACTTGCGGCCCAGATGCTCCCAGAACGGGGATTTTCCAGCGGCATTCTGCCAGCCTCGCATCTCGGCGATGATGGTGTCCCCGAAGCGTTCCGGAAAGTCGGCCAATAACAGAAACCGGCTGCGGGACAGAAAGCGTCCGTTTCCATCCCGCCGATAGTCCGGGCTGAGATAAAGGGAGCCGATTTCCGTGCAGCCGGTGTAGTCATTGACCAGATAGAGAACCCCCATGGTGTTCTTCTTGCCAAGCTCTGCCGAGTGGGACACAAGGGTGGAGACCTTGTAGGAATAAAAGGGCTGGTCCAGCCCGACGCCCGCATAGACGGCGGCGGTGCCGACAATCTGGTCCGTCTCCCCATCCACCATGACAAGGAAATAGATTTCCCCTTCCGGGGCGGTGACACGTTTGGAAAAGCTTTGCTCGCTGACGCTCAGTTTATGCTGCCATGTCTGCCTGTCGGTGGGCATGGAGGACATGCCGCTGCCAACCGCGTTTGATATGCGCATCAATGTCTCGATATCGGCGGGGGTGGCCGGGCGCATATAGATCATGATGGTCTCTCCCGTTCGGGGAAGGGGCTGGCGCCTGATGCCAGTTTCAACAGGATCAGCGCGGTCAGCTTCGCCCGTTCGGTCAGGCTGTCCTTGATCATATATTCCTCGGCGGAATGGATATGGGCACCGCGTACGCCAAGGGTATCCACCGTGGGCAGGCCGGTTGCCGCCATGTTGTTGCCATCGCAGCATCCGCCTGTGGGCTGGTCGGACAGGGACAGGCCAAGGTCCCTGCCGCAGTCCTGCACCAGATCAAGCAACTGGCGAAGACCGGGTGTCATGGCTTTTGGCGGGCGACTGAAACGGCCATGCAGGGTGACCTGAATGCCGTCCTGCCGGTTTGCGTTGGTGACCAGATGATCCAGCCTCGCCTGAAACCAGTTCTGATCCGCCGGTTCCTGCATGCGCACATTCAGGCGCAGAATGGCAAGGTCGGGAACCACATTCAAGGCACCGCCGCCTTCCACCTTGCCCATATTGACGGTAAGGCCGGGACGGCCACCGTTCAGCGCATCCAGTTCAAGTGTCAGGCGGGCGGCTGCGGTGATGGCGTTTCGCCCCAGATGAGGTTCCCGTCCTGCATGGGCGCTCCTCCCTCTGACAACCAAGGTGAAATTGCCGCTGCCTTTTCGGGCCCCGACCAGTGTGCCATCCGGCAGAGACGGTTCAAACCCAAGGCCCACATGGGCGCGGGTGGCGCTTTCCGCTATCAGGTGGGCAGACCCGAAGGAGCCGGTTTCCTCGTCCCCGTTGATCAGGACTTCCCACCCGATCCTGTCGGCAACCGGGCTGGCCTCAAAGGCGCGGAGGGCGGCAAACATCACCAGAAGGCCACCTTTCATGTCGGCGACGCCGGGGCCTTGCAACCGACCATCCCCAAGGTCCGTGCAGGTCTGGAACAGATCGTCGGCAGGGAAGACCGTATCCATATGCCCGACCAGAAGAACCTGACGATCGGCCGCCGGACGCTTTCGGATGCGCAAGATCTGACCTGCAGTCTGGTGCTGGGTGGCCCCGCCGGATGTCACAATTTGCAGGGGGGCGGCTTCGATCAGTTCGGCGGTGCCGCCAAGAGGGTGAAAGGTTTGCGTCAATTGCCGGGCCATGGTGGCCAGCCCTTCCCGGTGTGTGCTGCCCGAATTGATCATGGCCCATTCCTCAAGAAGGGAGAGGAGGGAGGCGCGGCTTTGGTCGATCCGGGACAGGAGGGGTTGGTAATCCATGGCCTTACCCGGATTGCCAATCGGTCAGGACAGTGTCCATGAGGGTGAGGGCCTGATCAATTTCTGCGGTCGAGACATTCAGCGGCGGCAGCAGGCGAAGAATGTCCGATCCGGCCCGCCCGGTCAGAAGCCCGGCCTCCCGCAGGCAGTCCAGCAGGCGGGTGTTGGAAATGTGGGTTTGCAGGCCCAGCATCAACCCGCGCCCCCGAACACCGGCCAGCTTGTCCGGATGGCGGGTGACCAGTGCCTCCAGTGCGCCTTTCAGATACTGGCCGCGCTCATAGACCGTTTCCAGAAATCCTTCGGCCAGAACCAGATCAAGAACAGCATTGCCAACATTGGTTGCCAGCGGGTTCCCGCCAAAGGTCGAACCGTGGGTGCCGACAATCATGCAGGCGGATACCTGCTCCGTTGCGAGGCAGGCCCCGATCGGAAAGCCGCCCCCCAGCCCCTTGGCAGAGGCCAGAATGTCTGGCTTGATCTGGTCCCATTCATGAGCAAACAGTTTTCCCGTCCGTCCCATGCCGCACTGGATTTCGTCAACCATGAACAGGGTTCCAGTCTGACTGCAAAGGTCTCGCACCGCCTTCAGGTATCCATCCGGGGCGGGCATGATGCCGCCTTCCCCCTGAATGGGTTCAAGGATGATCCCGGCTGTTTTGTCGGTAACGGCTTCCTGCAACGCATCAATATCGCCAAAGGGCACATGATCAAACCCCATATCGCCCTCGAAAAACCCCTTGGTGTGGGCCGGGTTCCCGGCGGCGGCAATGGTGGCAATGGTGCGCCCGTGGAAGGCGTTATGCATTCCGATAATACGGCTTCGGTGCGGTTGCCCCCTGTCATAGTGATAGCGGCGCATCATCTTCAGGCCCGCTTCTACGGCCTCGGCCCCGGAATTGCAGAAAAAGACACGGTCGGCAAAGCTGTTGTCCGTAAGGCGGCGGGCCAGTTTTTCTGCCCCCTCTACCCGGAACATGTTGGAACTGTGCCAGTATTTGTCGGTCTGTTCTTTCAGGGCGGCCACAAGATGGGGGTGTTCATGACCAAAGGCGGTTACGGCAATGCCGGAAATGAAATCAAGATAGCGATCCCCTTCCCGGGTGATCAGCCACGATCCTTCGCCCCGTTCAAAAAGAATATCCGGCGGGGCGTAGGTTGCCATCAATGCGTTGCTGTCTGTCATAAGGCCTCCTGCTGTTGGGATGGAATGCCTGTTCACAAGGGTACGGAAAAAGCCACGAAACAGGGTGCGGAAGTTCAGGGACGGAGACGAATAATCTGCGGATATCAAGGCAGTAGCCGAATAAAATTCGGCGGCTGTTTTCGGTCCTGTAAACGAGTTAGGGGAAAGCAGGGGCAAGTCAACAAGACTTGAAAAGGGGCGCTTTATCTGCCCTTATTTCAGAATAGGATATGTCCGTACCGACTTTTTGGGGGGCAGTATGGCCGAGAAACGATCTCTGGACCGGATTGACCAGAATATAATTTCGATTTTACAGAAGAACGCCCGTATCAGTAACAAGGCCTTGGCGGAGCAGGTGGGCCTGTCCGCCAGTTCCTGCCTGAACCGGGTCCGCAAACTGGAGGAAGATGGCTGTATCGGTCCCTATCTTGGGCATGTGACGCTGGAACGGCTGTGCCGCTCGATCACCTGTATTGCCATGGTGACGCTGGAACATCATACCCAGCAGGATTTCCGAACCTTTGAGCAGTTCGTCCAGACCCTGCCGGAAGTGGTGCAATGCGACACGGTCAGCGGGTCCTGTGATTTCATCCTGCGGATCGTTTGCGCGGATATGGAACGATATCATCAGGTGAATGAATTGCTGCTGAATTCGGGGGCCAATGTGGTGAATATCAGCACCCATGTGGTGATGACTGAAAACAAGCGCTTTCAGGGCTTTCCGCTGAACAGACTGTTGCCGTGACGGCGTGCTGAAAGGGGCTGGCGGGGGGCCGTCAGGCGGACGGGGCGAAAATCAGGTTCTGAAAGGCCATCTGGACAAAAATGGCGATGATGAATTCCAGAAAGGCCAGCGCGGCGGCAGTGGGGCCGGGGACGGCCAGTGTCACCACCAGAATATACCAGAGGTAAACATAGCTCAGCCCGATGAACAGCAGGCGGAACACGGCCATGGTTTCCGGCCCCATGATCCCCAGTAGCAGGATGGACAGAGGCAGCCAAACCAGCATCAGGGCCAGTTGGGCCCAGTTATAGACAATGACGAAGGGGACAAACCGGTCTGACAGGTCAAGAGCGCGGGCCGCAATGGCCATGGCGGCCAGATAACAGCACCAGCTTGTGATCAGGGCAATGGAGATGACAAGAAGGTAGGTTCCCGTATCCACCTTCAGGTCCACGAGGCTGAGATCAATGCCGTTGCTGAGCGCAAAGACGGGAACCGACAGCAGGATCGCGGTGAAGGAGGCCCAGAACCCCTTTTCGGACAGGTTAAAAAAGGAAAGCGCGTCCTTATCCCGGAGCGCAAGCCGGTAACAGCCGAAAAGGGACCAGATGATTTCTGTCAGGCCTGCCATGATCAGTCCGCGAAATACCCTTCCAGTATGGAGGTGTAGATATCGGCCAGCATCTCGATATCCCCAACGGGGACATGCTCGTCGATTTTGTGCATGGTCTGCCCGACAAGGCCAAATTCGACCACCGGGCAGTAGTTCTTGATGTACCGGGCATCGGATGTGCCGCCGGTGGTGGACAGTTCCGGGCGGAGACCCACATGCTTTTCGATGGAGCCGGCCACCAGTTTGCTGAAGTCCCCTTCCTGTGTCAGGAACGGTTCCGAGTTTTTCAGAACCTTCAGCGTATAGCTGGCGCCGCGTTCCGCCGCGATACCGTCCAGCAGGGCGCGGATTTTTTCGTCCAGACCGTCAAGGCTGTGATGGGTGTTGAACCGGATATTGAACGTGGCCCGGGCAAATTTCGGGATCACATTGGTGGCCGGGTTGCCCACATCGGCGGTGGTGAATTCCAGATTACTGGGCTGGAAATGCTCGCTGCCGTCGTCCAGATGCATCTGGTCAAGCGCCTGCATCATGGCCACCAGATGGGGAACGGGGTTGTCCGCCAGATGGGGGTAGGCCACATGCCCTTCGGTGCCTTCCACCGTCAGGAAACCGGTGAAGGAGCCACGACGACCGATTTTCACCATTTCGCCCAGTTCATTGGGGTTGGTCGGCTCACCAACCACACAATGGTCGATATGCTCGCCCTGTTCGGACATCCATTCCAGAACCTTGCGGGTGCCGTTGATGGCGGGGCCTTCCTCGTCGCCGGTGATCAGCAGGCTGATGGAACCGTCAAAGGCGCCCTTGCGGGATTTGACAAAGCGTTGGGCCGCTGCCGCAAAGCAGGCAACCGCTGCCTTCATGTCCGCTGCGCCGCGGCCATACAGCTTGCCGTCGCGGATAATGGAATCGAACGGGTCCACAGTCCACGCATGCAGATCCCCGGGGGGCACCACATCCGTATGACCCGCGAAACAGAAATTCGGGCCCTTGGTCCCGAAGCGGGCGTAAAGATTTTCAACATCTGGCGTATTGTCATCGGAAAAAACGAGGCGGTGACATTCAAAGCCGATTTTTTCAAGCGCCGCCTGAAGGACATTGAGGACCCCGGCATCCGTGGGGGTGACGCTGGGGCAGCGCATCAATTCCTGTGTCAGGTGGACGACATCAATTTCATCATTATAGCTCATGGTCAAATCATTACCCCCGCCCAGCGGAAGGGTCAATGCGCTTTCCTGATATGGCGCGAAATCCGCTGTTTTATAAGGGAAGTGCGATCTGCAATGGTTGATCATTTCCCGGGAAACGTCTATGGCTGGAAGTTCAATCGTGAAACGAGTACCTCCCCGATGAAAAACACTAATGAATTCAGCAGCAATAATGTGCATGGCATCATCTATATGATGCTGGCGATCCTGATGCTGTCTTCCATGGATGCGGTGGCAAAATGGCTGGTTGAGGCGGATTATTCCCCCTTCCAGATCATTTCCCTGCGCGGCATGATCAATCTGGTCATCCTGATGATGATCCTGCCTTTCATGGGCGGGATTGCCAGAATAAAGACCTCCCGGCCGTGGGCGCATGGGGGCCGGTCAGCCATCGGGTTCTTCGCGCCGATCTTCTTTTACGCCTCTCTCTCCTCCATGGCGCTGGCCGAGGCGACGGCGGTGTTTTTTGTCTCGCCTTTCATCATGACGGCGTTGTCGGTTCCCCTGTTTGGTGAAAAGGTGGGCATTCACCGCTGGGCAGCGATCCTGATCGGGTTTGCCGGGGTTCTCTATATTGTGCAGCCGACCAGTGATGTTTTCAATCCGGCGGCCTTGCTGGTTCTGGGGGCGGCGCTCTGTTATTCGCTGATGATGCTGTGGAGCCGGTCGCTCGGCCGGACGGAGCATACCATCACCATCATGTTCTATATCAATGTGGGAAGTGCCGTTCTTGGCGGGGTGGCGCTGCCCTTTGTCTGGAAATCCATGTCGGTGCCGGATATGGGTGTCATTGGCCTGATGGCCTTGCTCTCCATGGCCGGGCACTATTTCATCATCAAGGCCTTTACCACCGGCGAGGTGGGCGTGATCACGCCGTTTGAATATACGGGCCTGCTGTGGGCGGTCCTGCTGGGATATGTGATCTTTGGAGAGATTCCGGCAGAGGTTGTCTGGACCGGTATGGCGCTGATCGGGGGGAGCGGCCTGTATCTGGTTTACCGCGAAAATCGGGCCCATAGAGCCAATAGAGCTCATAGAAAAGGGCGGGATTAGACCCGCCCTTGTTCCCTGTTTCCGGTTCGCGGATCAGTCGCGAAGCAGATCGTTGATGGATGTCTTGGAGCGTGTCCGCTCGTCCACTGTTTTCACGATAACCGCGCAGTAGAGGCTGGGGCCCGGTGTTCCGTCCGGCAGCGGCTTGCCCGGCAGGCTGCCCGGTACAACAACGGAGTAGGCCGGAACGCGACCGACGTGGATTTCACCGGTTTCGCGGTTCACGATTTTTGTGGAGGCGCCAATATAAACACCCATGGACAGGACAGAGCCTTCCTCGACGATCACACCTTCGGCAACCTCGGAACGGGCACCGATGAAGCAGTTGTCTTCAATGATGACCGGACCGGCCTGCAGGGGTTCCAGAACACCGCCGATGCCGGTACCACCGGACAGGTGGACGTTCTTGCCGATCTGCGCGCAGGAGCCAACCGTGGCCCATGTGTCGACCATGGTGCCGCTGTCTACATAGGCGCCGAGGTTGACGAAACTTGGCATCAGGACCGCGCCCGGTGCGATATAGGCGCTTTTACGGACAATACAGTTTGGAACCGCCCGGAAACCGGCTTCCTTGAAACGCTCTTCGCTCCAGCCTTCGAACTTGCTGGGAACCTTGTCGTACCAGTTGCAGTTGTCGCCGGGGCCGCCCTTGATGGTTTCCATATCGTTCAGGCGGAAAGACAGAAGAACAGCCTTTTTCAGCCACTGGTTCACCTGCCAGCCTTCGGCGGTTTTTTCCGCAACACGGGCTTCGCCCTTGTCGAGGGCTTCCAGTGTGGCCTCGATGGCGTTCCGTACGGCGCCGGTAGTGGCTGGTGAGATGTTGTCCCGGTCGTCCCAAGCGGCGTCGATAACCGGCTGCAATTCGGTCAAACTCATTGTCATTCCTTAAAGAGAGGTTGGAAAACTGTTGTCAGAAACATACCCTGCCGGTGGTTCAAGTCAACACATGCGACACCGCAGGGGATGTTTTCTGGTGGTGGGTGTCAGAAACCGGGGCGCGTCTCCAGCAGGGAGTGCAGCCAGTCCGGCAGGTCTTCGGCAACGTGATGAATATGATCCCCGTCCGACAGGTCGTGCGACCAGTGTTCCTGCGTCGGTATCCAGACCGTTTTCATGCCCATCTCATGGGCCGGCTTCAGGTTCTTGGCCATATCCTCGAACAGGACGGCCTGTTGGGGGTGGATTTCCAGGTCACTGACCAGCTTCTGGTAGACGGACAGTTCCGGCTTGGGCAGGAAATCACACTGGCGGATATCGAAGATATGCTCGAAATGATGGTCAATACCCAGTTGGCGGGACACATTGGTAGCGTGCTCGCAAGTGCCGTTGGTAAAGATGATCTTTCGTCCCTCTAGCTGGTCAAGCGCCAGACTGAGCCGTTCCGCCTTCTCAAGGTTGCTGACATCAATGTCATGCACATAGTCAAGAAAGTCATCCGGCGGCATCCCGTGCACTTTCATCAACCCGTTGAGGGTGGTTTTGTGTTCCCGGAAATACTTTTTCTGAATGGCCTTTGCTTCGGCCAGTTCCACCTGCAGGTAGCGGGAGACAAACTCCCCCATCTTCTGGTCGATCTGCGCAAACAGATTGCTGTGGGATGGGTATAATGTGTTGTCCAGATCGAAGATCCAGACATTGATGTCCTCGAATTCGGACCAGTGCGCTGTGTTACTCATGAGGTGATTGTGCGCTGCGGGACGGTTGCGGACAAGTCAAATTTCCATCCGGGCAGTTGAATAGCCGTAAACTTTAAGGCGCTGTTAAGGATTGCGAGTAAAAAATATAGACTGTTCAATTAAAACTGTCGGAGGCCGGGGGGAGGGCCGCATGAAAATCAGCCGTTTGTTCAGGCGCGCCAGAAAGCCCGGGCCGGTTGGCTATGAGGAAAGCAAGCGTCTGGCCACAAATCGTGATGAGGAGGTTCGGGCCGAACTGGCCGCCAGTCCTTCCGTCAAGCCGGAGGTCCTGTATTACCTGACCGATGACGGTTCGGAAGTGGTGCGCAGGAATGTGGCAGGCAATGCAAACACGCCGGTGCTGGCACAGAAAAGACTGGCCACCGATGAAGCACCGGAAGTGCGGGCGGAACTGGCGCGAAAAATCGGCAAGGTGATCCCCGACCTGACCGGCGAGGAGGCAGAACAGCTTCGCGAACAGACCATCGAGGTTCTGGAAATGCTGGCAGCGGACCAGCTTCCTTCTATCCGGGCGATCCTGTCGGAAAGCCTGAAGGACAGCCTTCAGGCCCCAAGGCATGTGATCCTGCGTCTGGCCCATGACGTTGAGGAAATTGTCGCCAGCCCGGTTCTGGAATATTCCCCCCTTTTGTCAGAGGTGGACCTTCTGGAAGTGATCGCCAGTGGGGTGGCCGTCGGGGCGCTTCCGGCCATTGCAAGGCGGAAAGATATTAGCGAAACCCTGTCCGAGGCGGTCGCGGCCTCCCTTGACATGCCCGCCGTGGCGGCGCTTCTTGCCAATCCGTCTGCGCATATTCGGGAAGAGACGTTGGACCAGATCATCGAGCAGGCGGAATATGTGAAACCCCTGCACGAGCCGCTGGTGATGCGGTTGGATTTGTCCGTTCGGGCCTTGCGGCGTATTGCCGGCTTTGTCGGGGCGTCGTTGGTGGAAAAGCTGGTGGAGCGGCATAACCTGTCGGCCGAGATCGAAAACGAACTGAAACGATCCGTGCGCAGCCGGATCGAGGAAACCGATGACTTTTCCGAACCAAAAGAAGACAAGGGGCAGATGAGGGCGCAGGACATGTTTGCTGGCGGCCGTCTGGATGAAAGCGCAATGCTGAGCGCGCTTGAGGCCCGGGACATCAGTTTCCTGCAAACCGGGCTGTCGCTGTTAAGCCGGGTGGAGCCGGGGACCGTGCGGGCCATTCTGAAATCAAGAAACGGCAAAGTGATTGCCGCCTTGTGCCGCCGGGCCGATCTGTCCATGCGCACGGCCTTGCGGGTTCAATCTGAAATTGCCCATGTGCCCCACGGAAAACTGGTCAATGCCCGAAACGGGGTGGAATATCCGTTGACGGACAAGGAAATGGACTGGCAGCTTTCTTTCTATACGGGGGATTGATCCGGGCCTGATTCCGAAAGGGGGGCCAGATAAAAGAAGGGGGCGCTGCGGCCCCCTTGTTCATGCTCAGTCGATGTCGTTTCGGATCATGGTGCCGATACCATGCTCGGTAAAGGCTTCCAGCAGCAGCACATGGGGAATGCGCCCGTCCAGAATGTGCGCCGCCTCAACACCGCTTTCCAGGGCGAACAGGCAGGTTTCCAGTTTGGGGATCATGCCGCCCACAATGGTACCATCTTTCTGCAGGCGCTGGACATCGGACGGGGTCAGCCGGTTGATCAGCTTCTTTTCCTTGTCCAGAACGCCTTCAACATCGGTCATCATGATCAGCTTGCTGGCGCCGATAGCCGCCGCAATATGACCGGCGGCCGTATCCGCGTTGATGTTGTAGGTCTGGCCATTGGGGCCAACACCGATGGGGGCGATCACGGGAACCACGTCGATATCCTCGAAACTTTCAAGGATTTCCGGGTTGATGTTGGACGGTTCGCCAACAAAGCCCAGATCCAGAATCCGTTCAATATTGCTGTCCGGGTCCCGTTTGGTGCGGGTCAGTTTCTGAACCTCGATCAGGCGTCCGTCTTTCCCGGACAGGCCAATGGCAAGGCTTCCGGCCGCATTGATGTCCAGAACGATCTTCTTGTTGATGGACCCGCTCAGGACCATTTCGGCAATTTCAACGGTGGCCTGATCGGTAACCCGCAGGCCGTCCACGAACTCGCTCTTGATTTTCAGGCGGTCCAGCATGGCCCCGATCTGGGGGCCGCCACCATGAACCACAATCGGGTTGATCCCGACCTGTTTCATCAGGGCGATATCCCGGGCAAAATCCTGCGCCAGGGTTTCGTCGCCCATGGCATGTCCGCCATATTTGATGACGAAGGTCTGGCCGGCGAACCGGTGCATGTATGGCAGGGCTTCAGAAAGAATTTTGGCTTTCTTCAACTGCTCTTCCACGGTCATTTCCGCATCACTCATTATCACTGTCCTGACTTTCATTATTCAGCCAAAGAAGCGATCTCGGCCCGAAGTTCCTCAATCCCAATTCCCTTGTGGGAACTGGTCAGAAAGACATTGGGGTGAGCCGCTGGCCGTTTGGCGAGCTCTTTCTCTGTTATTTCAATGACAGATTTCAATTCCGATTTACTGCTCTTGTCAACCTTCGTCAGAATGATCTGATAACTGACGGCAGCGGTATCCAACATGGACATGATCTCGCGGTCACTGTCTTTCAGGCCGTGACGGCTGTCCACCAGCAGGCAAACCCGGCGCAACTTGGGGCGGCCTCTCAGATAGGTATTCACCAGCCGTGTCCAGGCTTCCACCTTGGACTTGGAGACCTTGGCGTAGCCATGCCCCGGCAGGTCGACCAGATAGAGCCGTCCGCCCAGTTCAAAGAAGTTGAGCTGTTGGGTGCGGCCCGGTGTGTTGGAGGTTCTGGCCAGTGTGTTGCGGTTGGTCAGCGCGTTGATCAGGCTGGATTTACCCACATTGGATCGACCGGCAAACGCAATTTCGTTGAGTGGCAGGTCCGGCAGCATCTCAAGCGTGGCCGCACCGGCAACGAAAACACATTCCTTGGCAAACAACAGGCGACCCTCTTCAAGAAGGGCCGCCTGCTCCTGTTTCTGCTTTTCTGTTTCTGTCATGGAAGACCGATTATGCTTTCTTTTCAGCTTCCCCGCCAATGGGGACGCCCATCCGTTTCATGATCCACCACTGCTGGGCAATGCTCAGGATGTTGTTCCATGTCCAGTAGATCACCAGACCGGCCGGGAAACTTGCCAGCAGGAAGGTAAAGAAGATCGGCATGAACATGAACACCTTGGCCTGAATTGGATCCGCCGGTTGCGGGTTCAGTTTCTGCTGCAGATACATGCTGATACCCATCAGAAGCGGCAGGGCGCCGATCATCAGGAATTCAGGCGGTGAGAAGGGCAGCAGGCCGAACAGGTTGAAAATGGTGGTCGGATCCGGTGCAGACAGGTCGGTAATCCAGCCATAGAACGGCTGGTGACGCATCAGCAGGGTCACGAACAGCACCTTGTAGAGAGAGAAGAAGATTGGGATCTGCAGCAGGATCGGCAGACAGCCAGCCGCAGGGTTGGCTTTCTCTTTCTTGTAGAGGGCCATCATCTCCTGATTCAGGCGCTGGCGGTCCTCGCCAAATTGCTCGCGCAGCTTGACCATTTCCGGTTGCAGCTTCTTCATCTTGCTCATGGACACATAGGATTTATGTGCCAGCGGCAGCAGCAGCAGCTTGATACCAACTGTCAGCGCCAGAATGGCAAGGCCCATGTTGCCGATCAACTTGTCGAGGAAGTCGAGGGCAAAATAGATCGGCTTGGTCAGGAAGTAGAACCAGCCCCAGTCGATGGCCAGTTCCAGCCGGTCGATGCCGTATTTTTCTTCATAGGCGTCCAGAACGTCCACTTCCTTGGCGCCCGCAAACAGGCGGTTGGTGGCTTCTGCGCTGCCGCCTGCCGGAATGACAACACCGGCGGTATCCAGATAGTCGGTCTGGTAGCGGTCGGCTGTGGCAACGTAGTTATAGCGTCCCTTGAACTGGACAGTCTGGTCGGGCAGTAGGGCTGTCAGCCAGAATTTGTCGGTAATCCCCATCCAGCCACCGGTGGAGGTGAAATTCTGTCCGCCATCGTCAACCAGATCGCCGTAGTCGATTTCCTCAAGGGTGGCATTCAGGACGCCGATCGGCCCTTCGTGAAGAATGTAGAAGTCGGTGGTTTCCGGCTTGCCTGTCCGGGAGATCAGGCCATAGGGATACAGGGTGACGTCTGCCGCTGTGGTGTTCTCGACTTTCTGTTCCACGGTGAAGAGGAAGTTTTCATCGAGGGTGTAGGTGCGGACAAAACGCAGGCCTTCGCCGTTGTCCCACGTCAGAACCAGAGGCTTGCTCGGGGTGAATTCGTCATTTTCCGTGCTCCAGACCGTGTCGCTGTTCGGAAGGTTGACAGACTGACCGCTGGCCACACTCCAGCCGAATTCGGCATAGTAGGGGGCCGGGCTTCCCGCCGGGGAGAGCAGCTTGACTTCCGGGCTTTCCGGGTCGACTTCTTCGCGATAGTTGATCAGCGTCAGATCGTCGATCCGGGCCCCTTTCAGGGAGACCGAACCGTGCAGGGACGGGGTGTTGATCTTGATGCGGGGGGCCTTGCTCAGGCTTTCCTCGCGGGTCATGGCACCCGCAGCGCTCATACCGGCAGAGGGGGCGGATGCATCACCCGGAGCCTGTCCCGGTTTGGGTGCGGACCCTTCGGCTGAGGTCTGTTCAGCGGTCTGCTGTTCTTCGATTTGCGGGGTTTCAACGAAATACTGAAATCCGAAAATAATCAGAAAACTCAGTATAACCGCAAGGATAACATTCTTCTGGTCTGACATTCTCAAGCCTTCGGTTTACTCTACGCTGGCGTCGTCGGAGGACTGTGTACGACAACGATGACAGTTTTGCTTCCCTGGTGGAACAGGATCATATCCATGTCCGCCAAACGGATGACACCGTAACAGGCGTCGTAACGTCAGCCATGCTCCAAAAAAAGGCCCGTGAACCTTCAGGGCCTCATTTGCATAGGCTGAACAGGTTGGATAGTAACGGCAGTTTGCGGGAAGATAGGGGGAAATACCATATTGGTAAATCTTGATCAGTCCCTGCAGAAAATACGTTACCAGCCTACTCATTGGATTGGCCGGATTTGAGCGCGCCGACCTTTTTCAAGGCAAACAGCAGGTCCTTCTTCAAATCCGCAAAATCCCTGTCCGGCGTCTTCTGGCGTCCGATAAGAACATAATCCCAGCCGCTTTCGGCATGTGCGGGAAGAATCTCGTCGGCGATGGCCCTCAGGCGCCTTTTTATTCTGTTGCGGACGACGGCATTGCCCGTTTTCTTGGTTGCCGTAAAGCCCACACGCATCCCCAAACACGAACGGCCCGCATCCACGTGCGACGGATCGCGCGCGGCTTGCAGGACCATTCCGGGGGTCGCCCATTTGCGACGAACGGCAGCAACGCGGAGGAAATCCGCGCGGCGTTTCAGTCGTTCGACGCCCATTGGCATAACATCAAAAGTTACGCAGAAAGGCTCTTACGGCCTTTGGTGCGACGATTGGACAGAACACGGCGACCACCGACAGTGGCGCGGCGTGCACGAAAACCATGGCGACGTGCACGAACGAGTTTGCTCGGTTGATATGTACGTTTCAAGAGACTTCTCCGTCAGTCATCCGCACGAAAACGCGCAGAGAGAAAATTAAGCCCCGCTGTATAAGGTCTCAAGGGAGTGAAGTCAATGCAGGAGATGCGGATAAAGTCTCGCAGGCCGATATCCTGCCCGAATTTCCCTTTCAACTTGTCTCACGAATAGGTGAAGGGTGCTTTTGAAATTCCCAAAGCAGGATAAGTTCAGGGAAAGGAATGGTGCGGCGAAAAAGGGGCGTGTCCCCCGCTAAAGCGTTGTTCTGTGGGTTATTTCGGTGGAATATGATGGGCCAAGGGATTAAAAAGAGGGAAAGGGGCGCGGATCGATTCGCACGGGGGATGTGTCCGGCCGGATTGCAAACCGGTCTCCGTCCGGTTTGGACATGCCGGCGAAGGCGGGAAGAGGAAAGCCTGACCGTGACGAATCGCAAATGGAGGGCCTTTCCCGGGGCAGAGCAATGAGTGGAAACAGTGTGTTTGTAAAAAGAATCATCCCGCTTGTGGTCCTGCTGGCCCTGTTCGCCGGGTTTTTCTGGTTCGACCTTGACCGGTATCTCACCTTTCAGGCCCTCAGTGACCATCGGGATTCCTTGCTGGCCTTTGTGGCAGATCACTACCTGACGGCGCTGGCGCTTTACTTTGTCCTTTATGCGGTCAGTGTCGCGGCCTCGATCCCTGGCGGGGTGCTGATGACGGTCACGGGCGGGTTCCTGTTTGGCTGGTGGATCGCGGGGCTGGTCACCGTGGTGTCCGCCACCTTGGGGGCGACCCTTGTGTTCCTTGTGGCCGAAACCGCACTGGGGGAGCCGCTGCGCCGGAAGGCCGGGCCGTGGCTTCGCCCGCTGGAGGTCGGGTTTCAAAAGAATGCCCTCAACTATCTTCTGTTCCTGCGGTTGGTGCCGGCCTTTCCTTTCTGGCTGGTCAATATCGCGCCTGCCTTTTTGGGTGTGCCGCTACGGACCTATGTGGTTGGCACCTTTGTAGGGATCATTCCGGGCACCTTTGTCTTCGCCTTTTTGGGCACGGGGCTGGACAGTGTCATTCTGGAACAACAGCAGCGATACGCCGATTGCCTTACCAGTGGGGCGACCGATTGTACCCGCGCCTTTCAGATTTCCTCGCTTCTGACACCAGAGGTGATCGTGGCCTTTGTTGCGCTTGGTTTGATCGCGCTGTTGCCGGTTATTCTTGATAAAATCCGTCGGGCAAAGCCTGACGGGACGTTGCGGTGAACAGGAGATCGCGCCAATGGGAACGTTGATTACAGGAGATATCTGTATCCTTGGCGGGGGATCCGGTGGGTTGAGTGTGGCCGCCGGGGCCAGCCAGATGGGCGCGAAAACCATCCTGATCGAAGGCGGAAAGATGGGCGGCGATTGCCTGAATTATGGCTGTGTCCCGTCAAAGTCGCTGATTGCCGCCGCTAAAAAGGCGCATGGATATCATGATGCCGCCGACTTTGGTATTTCCGCAGCCGCGCCCGAGGTGGATTATGGCCGGGTGATGGATCATGTCGAGGACGTGATCGCGGGGATTGCCCCCCATGATTCTGTTGAACGATTCGAGGGGCTGGGGGTCACGGTCCTGAAAGGATACGGGCGGTTCGTGGGGCGCGGGGAAGTGCAGGTTGGTGAAACGACGGTGCGGGCCCGCCGGTTTGTCATTGCCACGGGCTCCCGCCCTGCCATTCCGCCCGTGCCGGGGCTGGAGGAAACCCCCTACCTGACCAACGAGACCCTGTTTTCCAATCGGATCCGCCCGGACCACCTGATTGTGATCGGGGGCGGTCCGATCGGGATGGAACTGGCGGCGGCCCATGTGCGATTGGGCTGCAAGGTTACCGTTCTGGAGGCATTTACCGCCCTTTCACGGGAAGACCCAGAACTGCGGCAGGTGGTTCTGGATTGCCTGCGAGAGGAAGGCGCCGACATCCGGGAGGGAGCCGAGATTGTCCGCGTGGCCCCAAAAGGAGGCAATCAGATCGAGGTGGTCCTGAACGGCCCGGCGGGAGAGGAAACCCTTGCAGGGTCGCATTTGCTGGTGGCGACCGGCAGGACCACAAATATCGAAGACCTTGATTTGCAGGCCGCCGGGGTTGAGACAACGCGGACCGGGGTGGTCGTGGATGCCCGCCTTCGGACAACCAATCGGAAAATCTTTGCCATTGGCGATGTGGCGGGGCCTTACCAGTTTACCCATGCCGCTTCCTATCATGCCGGAATTGTCCTTCGGAATGCCCTGTTCCGGTTGCCAGCGAAAGTGGATTACGCGGCCTTTCCAAGGGTGACCTTTACAGACCCCGAAATCGCCAGTGTGGGCATGGATGAGGATGCCGCACGAAAGGCGTTTGGCGCCGATATTACGGTTTTACGCTTTCCCTATGCGGAGAATGACCGGGCCCGGGCCGACCGCAAAACCACCGGGCTTGTCAAGGTGATCACCAGCCGGAAAGGCCGGATACTGGGGGCGGGGATTGTTGGCTATCAGGCCGGCGAGTTGATACAGCTTTGGGGGCTGGCAATCTCGAAGGGGTTGAAGATTGGCGCGGTTGCCAGCCTGATTGCGCCCTATCCCACTTATGGGGAAATCAATAAACGGGCGGCTGGCGCGTTTTATACGCCGAAGCTGTTCAGTAAGGGAACGGCCCGTCTTGTCCGCTTCCTCGGGTTGTTCGGCTGATCGGCATCGGTCAGACACCGTGAAGGGTGTGTTTCTGTGCGTTTTTTGCGTATATAGTGGGAAAAATGGGGATTTTACGGAACATCAAGTCAGCCTTGAGCAGCCTGTCCGCACGGTTGCTGGTCCTGACCATCATCTTTGTGATGCTGGCCGAGGTGCTGATTTTCGTGCCGTCCGTCGCGTTTTTCCGCCTGAACTACCTGACCAAGAAAACCGAGTTTGCCCATCTGGCGGCGCTGTCCCTGCTGGCATCTCCGGACAATATGGTATCCGAGGAACTGCGCGAGGAGTTGCTGTTTCGCGTCGGGGCGCGGTCTGTGGCGCTCAGAAGTCCCAATACCAAGATGCTGATGCTGAGAGAGGATATGCCGGCATCGGTGGATGCCAGTTTTGACTTGTCCGAACAAAGCCCCCTGATTCTGATCGAACATGCGCTGGAGGCGCTGGTGGTGCGGGAAGAGAGAATTGTCAGGATCATTGCACCCATCCGGGATGCGCCGCTGTCATCCATTGAGGTGGTGATCGACGAGGCGCCGCTGGTGAAGGCCATGCTTGAATATGCCGGGAATATTTTCTGGTTGTCGCTGGTGATCTCGGTTCTGACGGCCGTTCTGGTGTTCCTGTCCCTGCAGTGGCTGATGGTGCGGCCCATGCGGCGGCTGAGTGAAAGCATGATCGCCTTTCGCCGATCGCCCGAGGATATCACCGCCAGCATCACCCCGTCGGGGCGCCACGATGAAATCGGAACGGCAGAGCGGGAACTGGAGATCATGCAGTCCCGCCTGCGTTTTGCCTTGAAACAGAAAGAACATCTGGCCGCGCTTGGGATGGCGGTGTCCAAGATCAGCCATGATTTGCGGAATATCCTGTCCACATCCCATATCGTCAGTGACGGTCTGGCCGAGGTGGATGATCCCCATGTGCAAAAGGTTGTGCCCAGATTGGTAGCCAGTATCGATCGGGCCATTCAACTTTGTACCGAGACATTGAAATTCGGCAAGGCGGATGAGCGGGTGCCGCAGCGATCCCGTTTTCCCCTGCTGCCCTTGATGCAGGAAGTGGAATTGACCATTTCTGCGCCAAAAAGTGCGAACCTGCTTTGGAAAATGGAGTTTGACCCCGATTTCAGCCTGTATGCGGATCGGGAGCAGTTCTTTCGGATCATGGTCAACCTGTGCCGGAATGCCGCGGAATCACTGACTGGCCCCGGCGAGATCACCATCTCGGCCAGGCGGGAAGGGGCGCAAACGGTTCTGTATGTCCGGGATACCGGGCCGGGGATACCTGCGCGGGCCATGGATCACCTGTTTGAACCGTTCACGGGATCGGTCAAGGCGGGCGGAACAGGGCTGGGGCTGTCCATCGCCCGGGAGTTGGTCACCGCCCACGGAGGGACCATCGCGGTCGACAGCACGTCGGAGGCCGGAACGGTGTTTCGCCTTTGCCTGCCCGACTGGAAATAGCCGCAGGGCGGATGGGGCTTGTTCGGGATGTTCGGGGTTAACGGTTTCGAAATATACCGTCTTTAAGATGGTCGCCAAGCGGGTGTGCCAAGACACCCTGATTGTTGCCTATAGCGTTGGGAAAAAAGGATGATCCGACTTCTGTCAAGCCTGCTGCTGTTCACCATTCTCGGGGTGACGTCCGGCTGTACAACGGCAGCTGTCGCGGTGATCGACGAGAAAGTTTCCCAGGTGATGGAGGAGGACTGCTCCACCGTCAACGTCATGCTGGGGGAAAGCTATTGCCGTCCCCGCCTCAAGGAACTGGTGCAGGAGCAGGTCTATTGCTATCGCACCCTTGGGGGTGTTGATTGCTATGCGCGGGAAAACCCGTATCAGACCAATGCCTCACCACGGGTTCGTCCGCAAGAGGCCTTGGGCACGACCGGTGCGCGGGTTGTGGACATGAGTGAGGTTGCCGTTGACCCTGCCCGCGAAACCGACGGGTATGTGGAGGCCAGCTACGGCAAGGCCGAGGCCGACTAGTCAAAGCGTCGCTACCAGCGGATCAGCACAGCGTTTTCCCCTCTCGGTACAGGGCGGACCAGAATACGGTTCAGGCCCGGCCCATAACCTGCTATTAAGGAAGGGTCTTGAAAGGGAGGGTCGTTCATGAACTGGAATCCGGACCATTATCACCTTTACACGGACCACAGGCTGCGCCCGGCGCTGGACCTGCTGGGGCAAGTGGCATTGGCTTCCCCCATGGTTATCTATGATTTGGGATGCGGAACCGGCCATGTGACATCCCTGCTGTCCAAACGCTGGAACACAGCCATTGTGACGGGCATCGACACATCGGAAGAGATGCTGGACCGGGCCCGGCAGGATCATCCCTCCATCGAATGGAAGAACGAGGATATCCGGGATTTCAATCCTGCCAGCAAGGCCAATCTTATTTTCAGCAACGCGGCCCTGCATTGGCTGGATGACCACGAAGAACTGTTCCCCCGCCTGATAAGTCAGCTTCGTCCCGGCGGGGTGTTCGCGGTTCAGATGCCCAACAATTTCACGGCACCGTCCCACAGTCTTTTGTTTGATCTGGCAGGGACCGACAGGTGGTTTGACAAGCTGGGGCATCTTGTCCGGCCTGCGCCGGTTCACAATATCAACTGGTATTATGATCTTCTGTCCGCCTATGAGGGCAATCTGAATATCTGGGAAACCACCTATTTTCAGGTTCTGAAGGGCAAGAACGCGGTTCTGGAATGGACACGGTCAACGGCGCTGCGCCCGTTCCTTGCCGCACTGGAGGGAGAGGACATCAAGGCCTTTGAGCAGGAATACGCGGAACGACTGCTGGAGGCCTACCCTTTGAAACGGGATGGATCGACCATTTATCCGTTTTCCCGCCTGTTCATCGTTCTGGAGCTTGCCGAGGAATAGGGGCGGGCCTGCATGATTCTTCTGTTTACGGATTTTGGGGCCGAAGGGCCCTATCTGGCCCAAATGACGGCCCGACTGCGCCGCGCGGGATATACCGGCGAGGTTCTGTCCCTGTTTGCGGATGCCCCGGTATTCTCTCCCAAGGCGAGCGGCTATCTTCTGGCGGCCTATATGGCGGATTTTGAGCGGGACAGCGTCTTTCTGTCTGTGGTCGATCCGGGGGTGGGCGGCCACCGCAAACCGGTGGTGGTGCGCAGTCAGGGGCGCTGGTTCGTCGGGCCGGATAACGGCCTCTTTTCACGGGTTGTGGCGATGGATGCGGGGGCGCGGGCGTGGGAAATAGTCTGGCGTCCCGATCAATTATCGAACAGTTTTCACGGGCGCGACCTGTTCGCTCCGGTCGCGGCCCGGCTGGCCATGGGCGACGCGGAGGAGTTGCTGGTTGAGATTCCGACGGACAGTTTGGCCGGGAAAGCCGTTCCGTCGCAATTGGCAGAAGTGATCTATGTGGACAGGTATGGCAATGTCATGACCGGGCTGGATGCGGGGGCCGGGGTGCGCGCCCTGATCATTGGCGGGACGGTGCTGCCCCTTGAAACAACCTTTTCCAGCGTGCCAGAGGGGGAGCCGCTGGCGTATCTCAACGCCAACGGCCTGATCGAAATTGCGGTGAACAAGGGACGGGCCGATGACTTTTTCGGCCTGTCCGTTGGTGACAGCATCGCCTTTGACTAGGGGCGGTTTGGCGTGCCCGCCTAATTCCCCAGCACGATGCCTTCCCGCCGGGGGTCTGCCCCGCCGCGAAGGCCGTCCCCCGTCACCTCGATGGCGTGAAGGCCGCTATTGAGGGTTCGGGCCGTGACCTTGAAGCCCTGTTTCTCAAGGGCGGGTTGCAGGGCCTCAATCGGGGTGCCAGCCTCAAGATCAAGGGTGCCGTTGCGGTTGATATGGTGGGGCAGGTTGATGGCCGCCTGTACCGTCAAACCCCAATCCAGGACGCCAATGACGGTCTTTGTGACATAGCCGATGATCCGGCTGCCACCGGGAGAGCCAACCACCAGCCTGAGGGACCCATCCCCATTGAACGCCATTGTCGGGCTCATGGAACTGCGCGGCCGTTTGCCGGGTTCAATGCGGTTGGCAACAGGCCCGTCCTCCCCGTGGGGACGGAAGGAAAAATCCGTCAGTTGGTTATTCAGGATGAAGCCGCCCGCCATCAGGCGCGACCCGAACACATTTTCCACCGACGTGGTCATGGAGACCGCGTTGCCATCCCCGTCAACAATGCTGAAATGACTGGTGGACGGCAGCTCAAGCGCGTTGTCGTCCGATAAGGCCCCGTCGCGACCGGCAGGCTGCCCCGCCTTATAGGGCAGAGAGGCGGCCGTATCCTCGATCAAAGCGGCTCGGGCGGCCAGATAGCCGCCGTTCAGCAAGCCTTCAGTGGGGACGGGGACAAAATCACTGTCCGCCAGATATTTGCCCCGGTCCGCAAAGGCCAGCGCGCTTGCTTTTGAAATCAGGGATACCGCGTCAAGGCTGCCGGGTTTTGCGGCGGACAGGTCCCATTTTTCAAGGATCTTGAGGATTTGCAGGCTTGTAATCCCGCCGGATGTGGGTGGCCCCATGCCGCAGACAGAAGTGATGCGGTATTCAATGCAGACAGGCGGGCGTTCCTTTGCCCGATAGGCGGCAAGGTCGGGCAGGGAGATCAGGCCGGGATTGTCCGGGTCCGATTGGGCCGCGGCCACAATATCGCGGGCAATGGCGCCAGTATAGAAGGCCTTGGCCCCGTCTTTGGCGATTGCACGGAAGGATGCGGCAAGGGCGGGGTTTTTCAGCATATGCCCGACCGGATGGGGACTGCCATCCGCATCATAGAAATAGGCGGCTGCGACGGCCTTTGTGCGAAGATGTTTGTCCGTGTCGAGCAGATAGAAAAGGCGCGGCGATACGGCAAAGCCCTGTTCGGAAAGGGCGATTGCCGCCTCGAAAAGTTCCGCCCAGGGGCGCTTGCCGTACTTTTGGTGGGCCTGTTCCAGCATGGCGAGAACACCCGGCACACCAACGGCCCGGCCGCCCACAACGGCCTCATAGAATTTATAGGGCGTGCCGTCGTCTTTCAGGAAGTAGCTTTCGTCCACTTGCGCAGGCGCGGTTTCACGGCCGTCAAATGTGGTCAGGGTCTTGCTGCCCCCATCGAAATGCAGCATGAAGGCGCCCCCGCCGATCCCGGACGATTGCGGTTCCACAAGTGTCAGGACCATCTGGGTGGCAATGGCGGCATCCACGGCGCTTCCCCCGCGGGCCAGAATGTCGTGTCCGGCCTGTGCGGCATGGGGATTGGCCGCCGAAATCATGAAGCGGTTTTCTGCCTGCGCAGGGGAAAAGACGGTCGCCAGAAGCAGGAAAGGGGCGGTGAATATGGCCAGTCTGACAATTATATCTTTAAATAAGCGCGAAATCATGTTTATCTCCCCCTTCTCTTTTTGATAGAATATTGTTTGTTGCCAAACCAATTAACCGGTCCGCCCTGCGATAAGCGAGGGGCCTGTTTCCGGGTTCGGCACCCCATTGCAAGAGAAACAACAAAAGTAACAAGAATGATCAAGCCGGGCGCAAAAAACCTTATCACGGATGTCGATGGTATCAGAGTGGGAAATGCTCACCATGAGGGTGTTATCTCTGGCGTGACAGCCATCATCCCCGATGAACAGGCGGTTGCCGCCGTGGATGTGCGGGGCGGAGGCCCCGGCACGCGGGAGACCGAGGTCCTGAAACCCGACTGTCTGGTGGACCGTGTGGATGGTATTGTCCTCAGCGGTGGATCGGTTTTCGGACTGGATGCGGCATCGGGCGCGGTGAATGTTCTGGCCACGCAGGGGCGGGGCTTCAAGATTCATGACATGACCGTACCGATTGTGCCGTCGGCCATTTTGTTCGACCTGATCAATGGCGGGGACAAGAACTGGGGCGACACCCCGCCCTACCACGAGCTTGGCCGTCAGGCGGTCCTGTCGGTTTCCCATGACTTTGAATTGGGGAATGTTGGCGCCGGTTTCGGGGCGACGGCGGGCCGCATCAAGGGCGGCCTCGGCAGTGCCTCGGCTGTTTCAGAGGATGGCCTTCAGGTTGGTGCCCTGATTGCGGTGAACCCGGTGGGAAGCGTGACGGTTCCGGGAACCGACAGTTTCTGGGCGTGGGAGCTGGAACAGGGGCAGGAGTTTGGCGGCGTTGGGGCCCCGAAACTGGAAGGTGATGTGGTCATGGATCTGCCCGCAGAAGGGCGGATTGGCGGTAATACCACCATTGGGGTTGTTGCCACCAATATGGCCCTGACAAAATCACAGGCCCAGCGGGTCGCGATCATGGCCCAGGATGGCTATGCGCGGGCAATCCGGCCTGTACATACCCCGTTCGATGGGGATACTATATTTGTACTATCGACTGAGAAAAAACAATTGGAAGAACCGACGCCGCTGAGTTTGGCGAAAATCGGCTCCATCGCAGCGGATTGTGTTGCCCGGGCAGTTGCGCGGGCGGTATATCATGCAGATAGTATCGGGGGAATCCCGGCCTATCGGTCCAAATAAAGAGCTACCAAAGAGAACTACAGGGAGACAGGTATGAAAAAGTTGTTTGTCGCAGCAGCAGTCGCATCCGCCGTTCTGGCGCCGATGACGGCAAATGCGGCCAAGGATACCGTGAATTTTTCACAGCGGCTGGAACCACCGGGGCTGGACCCGCGGACAGGTGCGGCTGCGGCGATTTCGCTGGTGACCCTCTACAACGTCTATGAAGGGCTGACCCGGATCGACATCAACGGCAAGGTTGCGCCCTTGCTGGCCAAAAGCTGGACCGTCAGCCCGGACGGGTTGGTCTACACCTTCAAGCTGGTTGAAGGCGCAAAGTTCCATGATGGCGCCGATTTTGACTCTTCCGACGTGAAATACACGTTCGAGCAGAACGCCGCAGAAGGCAGCCAGAACAAGCGGAAAGACCGTTTCACCAATATTGCCAGCATCGAAACACCGGATGCGGCCACTGTTGTCCTGACCTTGAAAGAGCCGCGGGGCGATTTCCTGGCCCAGCTTGGCGAATCAACAGCCGTGATCGTTGATCCGGCCAGCGACGCAAACAACGCAACGACCCCGGTTGGAACCGGCCCGTATAAGGTTGTCCGTTGGATCAAGGGCGATTCCATCCAGATGAAGGCGGCGGAAACCTACCGCGATCTGGCCAACCTGAAGATCAAGACAGCCAACTTCCGCTTTATCAATGATGCGGCTTCGCGCATGGCGTCCCTGCTGACCGGTGACGTGGATTATGCGGTTGTTCCCAATGAAACACTGGACCAGTACAAGCTGGGCGGACAGTTCGAAATCCTGTCCGGTAACTCCAACGGTGAAACAATCCTCAGCACCAATAATGCCCGCGAGGCCCTGTCAAAGCTGAAGGTTCGTCAGGCTATTGCCCATGCCATCAACCGTCAGGAAATCATTGATGGTGCCATGTTTGGTTACGGCACACCGATCGGCTCTCATTTCGCGCCGCATCACCCGGATTATATCGATCTGACAGATACCTATCCGTACAACCCGGAAAAGGCCAAGGCCCTGCTGGCAGAAGCCGGTTACCCGAACGGTCTTGAACTGTCCCTGAAGTTGCCTCCGGTTGATGACTACGCCCGTAAAGGCGGACAGATTGTTGCCGCACAGCTTGAGAATATCGGTATCAAGGTCAAGATCGAGAATGTGGACTGGCCGAAATGGCTGGACGAGGTCTACAAGAACAAGAACTACGACCTGACGATCGTCAGTCACGTGGAGCCGATGGACATCAACATCTATGCCCGTGACAACTACTATTTCAACTATCACAACGAGACCTTCAACAAGGTCATGAGTGACGCTGAAACAGCCATCAACCCGGAAATCCGGACTGCCAAGCTGCACGAAGCGCAGCGGATTCTGGCCAACGATGCCGTCAATGGCTTCCTGTTCCAGTTGCCGCGTGTTGCCGTGATCCGCAAGGGCCTGAAAGGCGTTTGGCCGGACTTCCACCTGTTCGCAACGGACATCGCCCGCATGGAATGGGAAGACTGATCCCGTTCCTTCAGGTAAAAACAGAAAACCCGCCGGCATCCCGGCGGGTTTTTTTTATGCGTTCTGCTTGAGGCGCTAATCCTCGCTTCTGCCTTAGGCGGGGGCCTTAAAGGCGGCTGCTCATGCGGAAGCCTTCCGTATAGTACATTTTCAGGGTGGTGATGGGGGATCCGTCCATCCAGGTGGTTCGCTCTACCAGAAAGAGGGGGGTGCCAACCTTCACCTCCAGAAGTTCTGCAACCCGTTCATCGGCGGCGCAGGCGGAAAAGCTGATTTCCCCATCGGAATAGGGGACCTCTTGCACCAGCCATTCATTGGGGCTGATTTTATCAAAGGGGGCCGTCTTGATATGGGGGGCCGCGTCCACATTGACCCAGCGATCCTCAACCATGTAGGGGCGATTGTCCGACAGGTGCAGGGTTTCCAGATGCAACAGGTCCTGATCCGGCAGTCCCAGCTTGGCATAGACGAAAGCAGGCGCAGGGGCCATTTCCTGCAGCAGGATATGGTGGCTGTAGTCGCCGCCCCGGTCGGTCACTTCCTGACGGATGATCGGGATTTCAAGGGTGGTGCGGGCGACGGGCGTGGGGTTCACACGGGTCCCCCTTTTCCGGCGGCGCTCAACAATCCCGGCTTCGGCAAGTTGTCTGAGGGCCCGGTTCACCGTGGTGCGGGAGCAGCCATATTCAACAGCAAGGTCCGCTTCGACCGGAATAATCGCACCCGGCGCCCATTCCCCTGAATGAATACGTTTCAGGAGGAGTTTTCTCACTGTATGGTGGGATAACGGGCGTTGCATTTCAATCCGGTTTCACATTGACTTTTATGTGTGCACATATTAGCATAAATTATCCTCATATCAAATAGCTTCTTGTAATGAGAAGCAAGAATCAAAGTGAAGATTTGGGGCTGACAGAAGCAAGAAGGCTCTTTAACAGGGGCATGCGGCGTGGCCGCACTAACAGGTCTATCGCAAGGAGATCAAAATGAAACGCAGGGATTTTATCAAAACAGCCGGTGTCGGTGCTGCCGCGGCAACCTTTGCCTCGCCTGCTCTGGCCAGTGGCAAACGTCAGTGGAAAATGGTAACGGCATGGCCGAAAAACCTTCCCGGACCGGGGGTTGCTGCCCAAAAACTGGCTGATCGCATTACGGCCCTGTCTGGTGGCCGGATCGAAGTAAAATTGTACGCAGCCGGTGAATTGGTGCCGGGCCGCGGTGTTTTTGATGCTGTTTCACAGGGAACCGCAGAACTCTATCACGCTGTTCCGTCCTACTGGGGCTCCAAGTCCAAGGGGATTTTGATGTTCGGTTCGCAGCCTTTCGGCCTGCGTGCGGACGAACAGGTTGGCTGGCTCACCCATGGCGGTGGTCAGGCGCTGTATGATGAAATGTATGGCCGCTTTGGTCTGAAACCTTTCCTGTGCGGGAACTCCGGTCCCCAGTGGCAGGGCTGGTTCAAGAATGAAATCAATTCCGTGGATGACCTGAAGGGTCTTCGTTTCCGGACCACCGGCCTTGCCTCTGAAATGTGTGCGAAGCTGGGCATGGCTGTTCAGGCCATGGGTGGCCGCGACATGTTCCAGGCTCTGCAGTCCGGCGCGCTGGATGCGGGTGAGTTCATTGGCCCCTGGACCGACAGTGCGCTCGGTTTCTATCAGGTTGCCAAGAACTACTATTGGCCGGGTGTGGGCGAGCCGTCTTCCGCCGAGGAATGCGCCGTCAACGCCAAGGCGTATGAGGAACTGCCGGAAGACCTGAAACAGGCTGTGACCTATGCTTGTGAAAGTCTGTATAACCCGGTCTGGACCGAATATACCACCAAGCATGCCATGGCGCTGCGCCAGTTGGTTGACGAGCAGGGTGTCCAGGTCAAGAAGCTGCCTGATGACGTGCTGGTTGCCATGGGTAATGCCGCCGGTGAGGTGATCGCGGAACTGCGCGAGAATGACGACGATCTGGTACGCCGTATCGTTGACAGCTTCCTCGCCTACCGGTCTTCTGTCTCCGACTACATGACCTATGCGGATAACGGCCAGATGAACGCCCGTTCGCTGGACTACAAGTACTAAGGAATAACCAAATGTTGCGGGCTCCAAAGTGAGCCCGCAACTCTTTTGAGTGGAATGCCGACCATGGAGAAAATGGCTGACAGCCTCGACCGGATCAACCGAGCCGTAGGAGACATCATCAGGTGGTGTGCCCTTGCAATGGTTCTGCTTCAATTCGGCATCGTCGTTTTGCGGTATGTCTTCGGAATCAGTTTTATTTTTCTGAACGAAGGCGTCCTCTATCTTCACAGTACCCTGTTTATGCTGGGGGCCGGATATACCTATCTGGTCAATGCTCATGTGCGGGTTGATATTTTCTATGCCCGACTGTCGGATCGGGGAAAAGCCAAGATTGACCTGTTCGGTCATGTCCTGTTTCTGTTCCCGGCCATGATTGTCCTGTTATACTGGTCGTGGCCCACGGTCCGCACATCATGGGCCATTCTGGAAGGCCCCATTTCGGTTGGGGGGATCCCGGCCTCGTTCCTTCTGAAATCCTTGATTCCCGGTTTTTGTATTTTGATCCTGATTCAGGGGCTGTCCGCCCTGATCCGCGATCTGTTGCGTATTAAGGAGGCAAAATCGTGAGCCTTCCCCTTGATTTATTGATGTTCGCCGCCCTCATTGGCGGCATCCTTCTGGGCTATCCCGTTTCTTTTTCCATCGCCGGTGTGGCAACGCTTTTTGCTTTTCTCGGCTGGATGACCGGAATTTTCGACCTGTCGCTTCTGGGGGCCCTTGGTCAGCGGGTGTTTGGTGTTCTGACCAATGATGTGCTGATCGCCATTCCGCTGTTTGTGTTCATGGGCATCGTCCTTGAGAAAAGCCGTATTGCCGAAGACCTTCTGGAAACGATGGGCCGTCTGTTCGGTTCCGTTCGCGGGGGCTTGGGTGTGTCGGTGGTGCTGGTCGGTGCGTTGCTGGCCGCGTCCACCGGGATTGTCGGGGCGACGGTTGTTGCCATGGGCATGATTGCCCTGCCGACCATGCTGCGCAATGGATACAGCCCGAAACTGGCGTCCGGTGTTGTCTGTACCTCGGGAACGTTGGGGCAGATCATTCCGCCGTCCACCTTGCTGATTATCCTGTCGGATGTGATGTCCAATGCCTATCAGCAGGCCCAGTTCGCACAAGGGAAATTCACCATCGAGACCATCTCCGTGGGGCAGATTTTCGCAGCGGCGCTGATACCGGGTCTGGTGCTGGTCGGGATTTATATCCTGTATCTTCTGGCACGGGCTTGGTTGCGCCCCGAAGATGCCCCGGCCATGAGCGAGCATGTGGACAAGCCCAGCCGGATCGAGATCATGCGGGCCATTGTTCCGCCGGTCCTGTTGATCGTTGCTGTGCTTGGCGCGATTCTCGGGGGCATCGCAACACCCAGTGAGGCCGCAGCGGTGGGCGCCGTTGGCGCGCTGTTGATGGCAGGTCTTCGCAAGGGGGCATCGCCGACCCTGATCATTGTCGGGGGCGGGGCGTTGATCCTGCTGGCGATCCTGTCCGGCATTGCCCCGATCCGGATGCAGCGATCCGATACAGGCGTCTTCGAATATATGGCCGCCGGGTTCTATATCCTACTGGTGTTGATTGGCTCTACGGCGATCTTCACCTCCCTTCGCAAGATTGCGCTGGCGCAAATCCTGCGCCCGGCCCTGACCTCGACCATGACCGTGACCGCCATGATCTTTGCCACGATCCTGACGGCCAGCGTGTTCAGTCTTGTGTTCGTCGGTCTGGGCGGTGAGGACCGCATTGCGGATATCCTGAAATCCATGCCGGGCGGTGCCACCGGGGCGCTGGTGTTCAGCATGCTGATCATTTTTGTGTTGGGCTTCTTCCTTGATTTCGTCGAGATCACGGTCATTCTGCTGCCACTGGTGGCGCCGGCCCTGATCCTGATGGGGCACGATCCCATGTGGTTGGCCGTTCTGATTGCGATCAACCTGCAAACCTCCTTCCTGACGCCGCCTTTCGGCTTCTCGCTGTTCTATCTGCGGGGGGCTGCCCCGAAAGAGGTGACAACAGGACAGATTTATCAGGGGGTCATCCCGTTCATCCTGTTGCAGATCTTTGCCGTGGTGCTGATCTGGTTGCTGCCGGATGTGGCGGTATGGCTGCCAAAGCTCATTTACTAAAGCTGCAATGATATCGAAAAAAAAGGCGATCCGGACGGGTCGCCTTTTTTGTATCTGATTACCCGCCGTGAACGGAGCGCGAATCGTCCGGTGTCTCGCCCCGGTCGTCCAGTCCGTAGTCTCGCAGCACATGGGCAACCCGCAGGCGATAGTTCTGGAAAATGCCTGCCCGCCCTTCTTTCTGGGCCTGCCGGTGATGTTCCCGTTGTCGCCATTGCCGGACGGCCTCCTCGTCTCGCCAGAAGGACAGGGACAGGTATTTCCCTTCCTCGCTCAGGCTTTCAAAGCGTTCAATGGACAGGAATCCGTCCATGCCGGCCAGTTCCTCCTTGAGGGAGGCCGCCAGTTCGAAATACCGCTCTTTCCGGTCGGGGTGGGGGAGGAGTTCAAAGATAACCGCAATCATGATCCTGCATACCTTTCCTGTATCTGAAGAGAAGGGCGCGCCAGCATCCTTCGGAACAGGGATGAGTATATACTCAGGTTTCAGGATTGGGAGAGGGGATGGGCTTTTGCGTGGCAGCAGGGGTTCAGGCATAAAAAAAGCGGCAGAAAATCCGCCGCTTTTTTGAAACTCTGTCCGAAGGATTACCGGACGTAGATATGAACCTCGTTGCTGGCTGCCTGATTGCTGGAAGAGGCAGACAGGCTTACGCGGGAGGCCGGAAGACCCATATCCGTCAGGGACCGCAGGACACGCTGCGCATTGCGGGTGGCCTTGGTCTGGTTAAGGGCGACATTGGCCGCACCGCCCTGCATGGGGCTGATGGCGACAACATCAAAGACAGACTGTGGCCGGGACTGCAAGGTACGGTTGACCGCTGTATACAGGGCTTGTTCATAAGGAACGTCGGCCCGGTCAAAACGGATAACCACCAGCGGCTGGCGGTTGCCGGCATCAAAGCTGCGGGTACCTGTGCCAAGAACAGGGCTGGTCGAGGCGACAGGTGCTGTTGACAGATAGGCCCGGCTGCCAAGGCTGGCCCCCAGAAGTTCACCATTCTTGATGGAATGGGACAGGGTGGTCAGGTTGGACCGCTCGTTGGCGATATAGGTTGTCTGGCGGCTGATGTCTTCTGACAGTTCGTTCAGGATGCGATCGACCAGAACCACGGTGCGGTTTGTCTCGTCTTCCAGAATGGCCAGCTGGCGGTGATCTTCCTCGATGGCACCGGACAGGCCATAGGCGGCCCGGGTGGATTCCAGAAGATAGGCGGACATGCTTGAATCGCTGGCCACCGCATTGGCGAGGCTGTTCATGGAGGAAATATCCCCCGCGATCCGTTCAAGCTGCAACTGGGCCTGGTTCCACTGGTTGATCAGAACCGGGTTTCCAGGGGTTGTCCCGACCTGAAGCCGTGTATTGATGGCCGCAACCGTGCCGTGATAGGCCTGCGAGTTGGCTGTTGTGGTGGTGCGGATCTGCTGTAGCTGCTGGTTCCGGAGCTGCAGGCGTTCCTGAAGCGCAGAAAGTTCACCGCGCAGGACTGCCACTTTCTGGCCGACAAATGTCCCCGTATTGGGTGCCGGGGTGACCCCGGGCGTGACAAAGTTTGTCGATCCCAGAGCAGGAGGTGCACCAGCACCGCTGACCGTGGGGTCCGGATTGTTTTCCGCCTCTGATGGTTGGATCTGTACGGGTTGCCCTTCAGCCGTTGCATTTGCCTCATCCCCTGTCAGGGCAGGCATAAGAGATTCATCGACGAATGAGCAACCAGCTGCCAGCAAGGCAGCACTCAACACGAAAGGTCGGGTAATGCGAAATACCATATTCTAAAACACTCTGTTGTTTTGCCCGTATGTACCCGACGACGGGTATACGAAGCCCCCTGTTCGAACACGTCCTTGACGTAAATACAGTAAAACCTTTCAGAATACTAGTCATTGAAGTGCGGCGGGACAAGTTTGGATTTATTTTCTGATTTTTGAAAAAATTTTAAAATCTGTCCTTGCAATGCGCTTCTGTTTTGATTAGGTTCCCGATCCACAGCAGACAGGAACATTTCTTGTCACCCAGTTTCCCAAGAACTGGAACATGGTTTAAGCACCGGTAGCTCAGCTGGATAGAGCACTAGACTACGAATCTAGGGGTCGGGAGTTCGAATCTTCCCCGGTGCGCCATACCTCAAATTTTAAGCTATACTTCCTTTTAAGGTTTTGATTTCGAGATCAGGCGCGGCTGGTTTTAGCTTGAGGCCCTTGCTCGAGAAACGGCTGTAACCAGCAGACTATCATGGGTTCCGGGTGGCGGTTGCGCCTTATCATCCGGCTCTTGAGGATCGCGACCATTGTGACCGCGATATCGCCAGAGGCGCGCCCGGTGAGGCCACGCTCTTCCTTTGCATCCCTCCGGTTTGGTTAACTCCAATTGCCCATCCCTTGAATTTGGGGGAATTATTTGCAGAGAAATAGGGCTTCACTCAGACTCTGTCAGTATACAATCGTTCAAGTTGCTACTTCCTTATGGTGATACTCTATGCGCCGACCCAAAATTCTCACCACTCTCAAGACTTATGATCGAAACCAGTTCGTTGCCGATCTTATTGCCGGCACAACAGTGGCTATGGTTGCGTTGCCTCTCAGCTTGGCCATTGCCATTGCTTCGGGAGCGGACCCGGCAACAGGCCTCGTCACGGCAATCGTTGCCGGTTTCCTGATTTCTGCACTAGGCGGAAGTCGTGTTCAGATTGGGGGTCCGACGGGCGCATTTATCGTCGTTGTTTTTGGGGTCATCGCCAATCACGGTTATGACGGGTTGGTGATAGCAACATTCATGGCCGGTTTTATCATGCTTGTTGCCGGATATTTCAGGGCGGGAAACCTGATTTCTTTTGTTCCTGAAGCTGTCGTCAACGGGTTTACGATAGGTATTGCCATTATTATCGCGACAAGCCAGTTGAAAGACTTTCTGGGATTGGCCGTCGAAAACGTGCCCGCTGATTTTCTTGAGAAAATACCGGCGCTTTGGGCCGCCCGTGAAAGCCTGAGCCTCTCAGCGCTTTTGATTGCGGTTCTCGGAGTTGGGCTGATTGTTGTTCTTCGCCGTGTTGCACCGCGTGTTCCCGGACTGATTGTCGCGGTCGCTATCTGTTCGGCGCTTGTCATCTTCTTGGGGCTGCCTGTCGATACGATAGGCTCCCGCTTTGGTGCGTTGCCCAACACCTTGCCCGCCCCCCACATACCTGATCTGTCATGGGCAAGGATCGTCGAACTGTTTCCTTCTGCTGTTGTGATTGCGTTTTTGGCTGGCGTTGAATCGCTGCTGTCCGCGATGGTGGCTGATCGTATGATTGCCGGTCAGCATCGCCCCAATGCCGAGCTTACAGCACAAGGGGTGGCCAATATCGGGTCAGCCTTGTTTGGAGGTTTGCCTGCAACGGGTGCGATCGCGCGAACGGCTACCAATATCCGTGCAGGCGGTAAAACGCCTGTCGCTGGATTGATACATGCCGCTGTCATTCTTCTGGTTTTGCTGCTGGCTGCGCCACTTGCTGGTTATCTTGCAATGCCAGCCTTGGCCGCATTGCTCATGGTTACGGCATGGAATATGAGCGAACCACACAAATGGTCGGAATATGCACAAGGGCGAAACAGCGACAAGTTTCTCCTGTTGTTGACCATGGTTTTGACGGTTTTGGTTGACCTGACTGTCGCTATTGGTGTCGGGGTAGCGATAGGACTTGCCATGCGTCTAAACCGCCGAAAGTCTGTTGAAAGCGATTGGACTGAGCCTGACCGATAATTAAGTACTGGTTGATGTCTCTTGTTCCGGTCGCTGGCGCCGGTTTTCCCGGTGCAGGATATAGAGACCGCTGGCAACGACAATGCTGATGCCGGTCCAGGTTGCCATATCGGGGAAGTTTCCAAATACCACCAATCCGAACAGGGTTGCGCTGATGATTTCCGCATAGGAGAAGGGCGCAAGTTGGGAGGCGCTGCCGATTTCAAGCGCCTTGATAATGCAAAAGTGACTGATGGTTCCAAGGGCGCCGGTGGCAACAAGCAAAGCCCAGCCCCGCCCATCGGGCATCACCCAGTGGAAGGGGAGAAACAGGGACATGATCAGGGTGCCGAACAGGGCGGTATAGAGCAGGGACATGAGCGGCGGTGCACTGCTGGACAGCTTGCGGGTCATCAACAGATAGAGGGCATAGAGAAATGCCGATCCCAAGGCGAGGGCATATCCGATAGACAGACCGGAGGCTTCGGGTTTCAGGATGAACAGGGTGCCGGTAAAGCCGATCAGGACCGCTGCCCATCTGTGACGACCGACCCGTTCACCCAGCATAAGCGGGGCAAGGGCCGTCATGATCAGCGGAGAGGCAAAGAACACGGCCTTGCCATTGGCCAGCGGAATAAAGAAAAGCGCCGCGAAAAAGAGAGCGGTATCCCCCAGCAGGAAAAGGGCGCGGGAGAGTTGCAACGAGAATCGCGTCCGGGAAAAGCGGAGCCGTTGCCGCAACAGCAGAAACAGGGGCAGCAGGGTCAGCAGATTGAAGGCGTATCGGCCCCACACCACCTGGGCAACGGGATAATCGGCAACCAGTATCTTGGCCGTCCCATCCATCAGCGGAACAAGCAGCATACCCAGAATCATGAAAAGGGGCGCTCGCCCCGCAGGTGACCGGATGGCCCGTACAATCGCTGTCATGATGTTTTGTACGGAGAAACCGTCAGACTGACAACTGTTTATGATGAAAATGTCATTAGATCTGTCCGGCGCAGCGGAACAGGTTCCGCCGCGTCAGTCAGAGGGAATGGGATTGGCCGTGGTCCGGGAGAGGGGCTGCGCCGCCGTTTCCCGCCCAAAGGGGGTCTGGTCCCGAAGAAGTCGCTTAGTTCGCTGTGGCCCGGATGCCCGCATAGTCGAGCTTGATATTCGGCTGTCGCGGGACGGCCGTATAATCGGCAAACATCCTGATTTTTGAAATCTTGTCCTTATCGAAGGTCCAGATCTGCATCCAGCCGGAGACCCAGCCCTGCCCATTGGCGATCAGGCTGCATTCCAGATCACCGCGCACAATCAGCTTGTGACCTTCAAGATGATATTCTGCAGGGGTAATGTGGGTAAAATCGAACATTTGCCGGCACATTTTCAGAAAATTCAGGGTGCCTTTTTCACCAATATAGGTGGCCGAAAAACTGTCTGAATTCAGCTGGTTCCCAAGACAGACGTGAATCTCGCTGTCATTGGTAAACATTTCCGGCAGTTGATACGTGTCCCCATTGATAACGCGACTGAGCAAGCAATCCACTGTTTTTTCATAGGTCGTGTTCGACATGTGTATGCCCTCGTTTGAAGAGTGGAGCGAATTTACACAACAAGAAACACTAATTTATAAATACACTAATTAATAGTAACGTGTTTGCGGGAGAAGAAAAGAAAAAAATACCCCGAAAGGTTGTTTTTCGGGGTATTTCTGCATTTAAGTGTTTGCGAACAGAGGCTTAGCTAGCCTTTTGCAAGAGGTTCCAGACCTTGTACACCAAATTTCACCATTTTCTTGTTCCCAGTTTTCGGGATGCCTCCTGTTCTGGCATCCGGAATGTTAAAGTTCCTCTGCGCCCGGAAAAAATAGTACTGTTGTGGCTATGACTTCGGCTGCTCCCACAATATGCCGTCCTCAAGCAGGCGTTCCACCTCGTCAGGACTGTACCCCACATCAGACAGAATGTCGCGTCCATCCGCACCGAAGGCGGGCGGGGGGCTGACAACAGCGCCGGGGGTCCGGCTCATCTTGACGGCGACACCGGTTCCCCGGTAGCCATCCATCTCGACAACCATTTCCCGGTGACGGGTATGCGGATGTTCAAGGGCTTCGGGGACGGACATGGCCGCCCCTGCCGGGACGCCGGCGTCCAGCAGGCGGGTGGCAAACTCGATCCCGTCCTTGTCATGAAGCGCCTCGTTAATGAGGGCATTCAATTCATCCCGATGCTGTAGACGGCTGGCATTGTCGCCAAAACGCGGATCGTCCGCCATGTCGCTGCGGCCCAGTTCGGCGCACAACTTGCGGAACTGTCCATTGTTACCGATCCCGAGGAAAATCGGGGCGGTCGCTGTCTGGTACAGATCGTACGGTGCGATATTGGGGTGTGAGTTGCCGGTCAGGCGCGGGGCGTTCCCTGACATCAGGGTGTTGGCGGCATGAGGATGCTGCAACTGGATGCCGGTGTCATAGAGGGATGCCTCGACGGATTGTCCCTTGCCGGATACATGCCGTTCGTTCACGGCCAGCAGGATGCCGATGACGGCGTTCATGCCGGTGCCAAGATCCACCAGCGGAATGCCGACGCGAACCGGTCCGGAATCCGGGGACCCGTTGACGCTGATCAGCCCGGCCCAGGCCTGGATCACGGCGTCATATCCGGGGAAGCCCCCGAACGGTCCGTCCGCGCCAAAGCCGGTGACCCGGCAATGGATCAGGCGGGGGAATTCGCGGGACAGGACATCCTCATATCCAAGGCCCCATTTTTCCATGGAGCCGGTCTTGAAATTCTCGACCAGAATATCGGCGTCCCTGAGCAGCTTGAGCAGGATTTCCTTGCCTTCCGGCGTCCGGATATCAAGGGCAATGGAGCGCTTGTTCCGGTTGGCGCCGGAAAAATAGGCTGACAGGCCTTCCTCGTTGAAGGGAGGACCCCATGTGCGTGTTTCATCGCCTTGCGGAGGCTCCACCTTGATCACCTCTGCCCCGTGGTCGGCGAGAATCTGGGTGCAGAACGGTCCGCCCAATACACGCGACAAATCAACTACTTTCAGGCCTTTGAGTGCACCTTTAAGAGACATGACTTTCCTTTTTCCTATGGCGGGTTTTTCCCGCTTGTTTCTAAAAGCGTATCAGGCGGTTGGCGCGAAAACGGATTCGGCGAACTGCGGATACACTTCCCTTACTTTTTCCCTTACCTCCGTTTCCAGAATATTGAGGAGGCCGGCATCCGGCGCTGGTGTAATCGGGGTGTCCTTCGAATAGTCGAATTCAAACCCGGTATTATCCAGAATATCCTCAAGTGAACTGGAGGGATGTATGCTTTGCAGTCTAAACTTTCGTGCTTCCCTGTCAAAACGGAAAAAGGCCTTGTTGGTCAGCAGGCCGTAAGGACCGCCGGTGCGATAGATATTGTCCTCGGAGGTACCCGGGCTGCTGATGAAGTTTACCTTGTCGACCAGAACGCGGCGCGTGTGTTCCTCGCGGAACAGGATGACCTTGGGCACCAGATAGTAAAGATAGGCAGACCCGAACGTTCCCGGCCAGCGCGGGGCGTTGTTGGGATAGTCGCCCATGCCCATCAGGTTGATATTGGCCTGACCATCAATTTCACCGCCGCCCAGGAAAAAGGCGTCAATTCGGCCCTGTGCCGCACAATCGAACAGTTCAACTGATCCGTTGGTGAAGAAGTTGTGCTGGGTGGAGCCCAGAATATTCACGTGACTGGGGGCATTCCACGCGGCCTTGCCCAGCAGGGCAGCTGCCCCCGGAATAGGCGAGGAGGCGCCGACAGCCACATGGCGGCAGTCTTTCAGAAGATTGGCGATAAAGCAGATCAGGGCTTTTTTCTCGTCTGCAATGGTCATGTTACTTGCCCCCCTTGAAAACAAACTCGTTCAGATACTGATCAAACCCTTCCTGACTGCGGGCCATGCTGCGATACTGGGACAGGTTTTCGGAATCCTCGCCGTCCCCCTGCCAGAAGGCCAGTGGCCACGTGCCCTTCGGACAATGGGCAACACCCCCCACATACAGGTCCGGAATAACACCGGCGGCCATGGTCTCGTCCTCAAGAAGCGGGGTGTCGGTGATTTTCTCAACCGTGATCAGTGCGGTTTTGGAGGCCTGTGTCATGTTGACCAGTTCGCGGCGACGGCCGGCCCAGACATTGCCGTTCCGATCGGCAAGCGGGGCGTGGAACAGGGCCACATCCGGCCGGATGGCCGGGATGGCCACAATGGGGTCATTGTCGGCGAACGGGTTGTCGATAACCTTCCAGTCCGGGTGATGGGTCAGGATATCACTGCCGATAATCCCGCGGAGCGGCATAAACGGCAGCCCCTTCTGGGAGGCCTGCAGCGCGGCGTGAATGGCCGGGCAGGTGGCGTCCACCAGTTTGATGGTGCCATCCTTGACGGCCTGATTGAAGCGGGGCGGCGGGTTGTATTCGCCAAGGGTCAGGGCGGAGCTTTCAAAGGTTTTGACAAGTCCGGCCCCGATCAGAAGTTCTGATTGCAGGCCGCTTGTGGGGATCCCCACAAGGTGAAGATCGGAAATGCCCTGCCGGATGATTTCGCGGGTCGCCTCCATGGCTACCCCTGCATAATCGGAGGGCACGGCGATCTTGGCGCCGTTCGGTATCTTCTTGATCAGATCTTCAATTGAATAGATCATCTGATTTCCATCCCTTTTTGTTTGTTTATCTGATGGTGCGAATGTCTTTGACAAGCAGGAACGGCAGCGCGCCGCTGATCAGGCATGTCAGGGAGAAGAGAAAGACGGCGGAATAACTTCCCGTCGTGTCGAATATCCAGCCGCTCAGGAAAGAGCCGGTCGCGGTGCCGAGGCCCCCGCCGATATAGATGAAGCCATAGATGGAGCCAAAATTTGGCCCGGCAAAAAAGCGGGCGGCGACAGAGCCGTTGATCGGGGCGCGGGTTCCCATGGTGAGGCCGAACAGGGCCACGAACAGATACAGCTTCCAGATTTCGCCGGGGTCGTCAAAGCTCCACAGAAACAGCGCCCCGGAAATGGTGGTGACAAAGGTGCCGATGGCCACAACGCTGACGCGGTACCGGGTCAGGAGATATCCGCAGGTAATCATGCCGATCGGGATGAACAGCCCGGTCAGGCCCACATGCAGGGACGCATCCACCGGGGTTAGTTGGTGGTCGATCAGATAGGTCACGCTTTGGATCATGATTGAATAAATGCCATTGGCGGTGACAAAGAACACTAGAAACAGTCCCCAGAAATTGGTGGTTCTGATGGCACTGGACAGCGTGTTGCGGGGGCGGCTGGCGTTCATTTCCGCCGCCCGGCTTTCAACGTGAAGGCGGCTGCCGGCGGCCAGTGTTTTCCAGGGCAGGGCAAGCAGGATGGGGATCATCGCAAGCAGGAAACAGCCGAGGATGATTTCCGCCTGTCGCCAGCCAAAGGTGCTGATCAGAAGCTGGGAGCCGAACAGGCCTGCAAAACTGCCCGCGCCAAGAGAGGAGAACACAACGCTCATGGCCAGCGGCAGCTTGGTCTTGAACCAGCGGCTGACCAGGGCGGATGTGGGCACATTCCCGCAACAGGCTGTGGCGAACCCGACCATGACGCCAAGGCCGATATAGAAACTCCACAGATTGTTGGAATATCCCGCAAGGACAAGGCCCGAGCCGCCGGACAGCAATCCGATGGTGAAGATATTCCGGGGGCCCAACCGGTCGAACAGAAACCCTGCGATGGGGCCGGACAGGCCGGTGGACAGGGCGCAAACCGAATAGATAGAGGTGACGGAACTCCGGGACCAACTGAATTCATCGATCAGGGGAGACACGAGGTTCGGGAAATGCTCCGGCGCCATCCGTGTGATGAGGCTCAGCACAAAGCAGATAACAACAATGCTGATGGACAGCATTGTCAGCTCGGATTTTTGGCCTTGTGACAAAGTACAGGCTCCGCTTGGGGCGACTAGAAGCCCAGATTATTATTCTTATTGATTTGGCGAGATGCCGTTTTCCCAAAACTAGCAGAGTAAAGCGCGGGAAAGGAAGCTATTTTTCAGCGCCGCTATTCTTTTCGGAAGATCGCCGATGCCACCCAACCGGCAATCAGGGCGATGATAATGGCCGCCAGACCATGCCACGCCGGATGGTTTTGGGCAAAGTCATAGATCTGCCTGCCAAGCCCGGATTTCTTGATAAACAGGGGCGAGGATTGGGCGCTGATCAGGTCTCCGTTCTTGAACAGGTAGAATTCCGCGGTATAGGTCCCAACCGGGACATTGGCCGGAAAATGAATCGTTGTCCTGAACAGGGAGGGGCCGAGGAAATAGACCTTTGACTGCCCGTCCGTGTAGAGCTGTTCAGCCTGCCGCTGGCGCACGATGGCCCGTTTGAAGTCAACCGCATCGCTGCGGCTCTCCAGTTCGCGAAAGGCAATCCGTTCCGGCCCGATCCGCAGTCGGTCAAGGGTGTTGCCAGAGGTAATCTCGCGGACCGGTCGGTTCGAGGCAGAGGCATAGAAGCCCGGCACCTTGTCGATCTCAAGGGCGTCCGTATTGGCCCAGATGCCCGCGATTCGCTCCTTCTTGCGGACAATCACCTCGGTTTCCGGGCCGCGGATAACAACAATGATATCGCCATGTTCCTGTCCGTCCGAGGCAATGTCGCCGCGCACCGTCCCGAACAACAAAAGGTCGGTGCCGGTAAAGTCGGAAGTGACGGAAATCAGGTGGGACGAGATGTCGGTGACCAGCGAGCCATCAGCACGGGACAGGCTTGTATGGGCCAGCAGGGTGCCTGTAAAGGTCAGCAGGAAAAGGAGCGCCTGGCTGTGCTGTATCAGGGATGCCTTCATGTGGTTAGCCTCCCAACAGTCCGATCGTGTACAGGTCTTCCGGCCTGAGCACCAGATCAACGGCCAGTTTCAGGCAGACAGCAAGAACCAGTAGGGCCAGCAGGGAGCGGAGTTGCTCGCCTCGCAGCTTGGCACCGATCCTTGTGCCGAACTGGGCGCCGATTACGGCACTGCTCATCAGCAGCAGGGCCAGCATGACATCCACGGTCTGGGTAGCGAATGAATGCAGGAAGGTGACGTTCGCGGTGACAAAGATAATCTGGAACAGGGAAGTGCCAATCACCACGGAAGTGGGCATTCCCAACAGATAGATCATGGCGGGAACCATGATGAAGCCGCCGCCAACCCCCATGATGGCGGACAGGATGCCTACAAGGACGCCGAGACCGATGGGGAGCAGGGCGCTGATATACAGCTTGGATTTACGGAACCGCATCTTGAACGGCAGGCCGTGAATCCAGTAATGCTGGTGCAGTTTCTTGCGCCGGACGACACCTTGCTTGCGGCGGATCAGGGCACCGATGCTTTCGACCAGCATCAGGCCGCCAATCACGCCGAGAAACAGGACGTAGGAAATGGAAATCAGCAGGTCAACCTGCCCCTGTTCCTTGAGGAGGGTAAAGATCCAGGTGCCAAAGAAGGAACCGATGACGCCGCCCACCAAAAGGACGGTTCCCATTTTCAGGTCCACATTCCCCCGCCGCCAATGGGCAAGGACGCCGGAGACGCTGGCTGCGACAAGCTGGTTCGCGCCGGTCGCCACCGCCACCGCTGGCGGGATGCCCGTAAAGATCAGAAGGGGGGTCATGAGGAACCCGCCGCCAACGCCGAACATGCCGGACAGCAACCCCACGGCACCGCCCATGCCCAGAATCAGGAACAGATTCACTGAAATCTCGGCGATGGGAAGATAGACGGGCATGGAATGGATTTGCCTCTAGGTTAGCGAAAAGTAAAGCAAGTATACTCCAGCCTATACTATAAACCGGTGGGGAATGTAATATCTCCCTTGAAAAAATGCTGCTAAATGTCTGAAAAATCAGGAGCGCGATACGGTTACATGTATCGAGCGCAGTAATTGCAGGATACTGTCACTGTAAAGCGAGTAATAGATGGTCTGTGCCTCGCGCCGCGTGGTGACGATATCGTCCCGGCGCAGGCGGCCCAGATGCTGGGACAGAGCCGACTGACTGATCTGGATGGTGCGTTCCAGTTCCCCAACCGACATTTCCCGTTCCGACAGGCATGCCAGTATCTGCAACCGTCTTTGGTTGCCCAGTGACTTCAGGATCTTGCTGGCCCGAGGCAGTTCGCTCTCCATCGCCTTGAAGTCCCTTGCCGTACTCTCCGTTGCTCCCATTTGTGTGCCTCCCCCGAGTTATACACTATTGGTCAGTTTGCGCCCGCCATTGTTTGTTCCCTCTCAAGGAAATCAGCGATGTGCAAAGGTCTGCGGAAAACCGCCGTCCATGATTTCGAAAAATCCCCTGTACGATCCCGGGATGCCCTTCTGAAGCAAGACGCATCGGGTTCGGACCGTGGGACGGATGTGGGCAAGACTTGTGGTGGCGTGGCCCGGTTTCTGGTTGTTACAAAAAGAACATGGCCCGCATCCGCTGTTTGATTTTCAGCGGTATGGAGCCACCCTTTGCCAGATCCTGGTTGTTCTTCTGGCCTGTAAGTCCAAAAATCCCTGCAATTGATCATTGTGGGGTCCACATACACCGTCTCGCCAGCATGCCTTTGCTCGCCGACGCCCAAATACTAGCAAAAGTTTTGTGTCAATGCACGTCTTTGTGATCCCTCACACAAAAAAACTTGACGTTTACGTAAAGGAAACTTGACGTTTACGTAAAGGGAAACTAATCTTCAGGGGTATCGCATTGCTGCGGGCAGGGTAAATTTTTGGGAATCGGTCGCACATGGAAGACGTATTTTATTCTATCACGGATTTGGCGGAAGAGTTCGGGGTTACCTCCAGAACCATCCGTTTCTATGAGGATAAGGGGCTTGTGACGCCGCGGCGGGACGGGTTGACCCGGATTTATTCCAGAAGTGATCGGGCCCGGCTCAAGCTGATTTTGCGGGGGCGGCGCCTTGGGTTCAGTCTTCAGGATATCAAGAAGATGATCGATCTTTACGACCCTGAAAATGACTCCATGGAGCAGCTCAAATACACGAAGCAGAAATGCGAGGAGCAACTGGAAAAGCTGAAAGTCCAGCGCGAGGATATCAACGAGGCGATTGCCGAGTTGGAGGAAGGCCTCTCGGATATGCAGGAATATATGGCGCGGGGCGGTGCCGAAGGCGGTGCTTTCGTCAAGAAGCTGGCCTGACGGAGCAATATCCGTCTTTTTCGTGTCATTTTTAAAGGTTCACATGGAGGCTCGGGAGCGGGCCTCCCAACTCTGAAATTCTTACGGTTCCCGGCGAGGAGCAGGGATCAAGGAAAGTTTGAAAGGAAACTGGATCATGAAGAATGTGGTCATTGCAGGGTATGCGCGTTCACCCTTCACGCTTGCGAATAAGGGCGAGATGACAAAGGTCCGTCCGGATGAAATGGCCGGACAGGTCGTCAAGGGCCTCATCGAGCTTACAGGGGTCAATGTTGAGGATATCGAGGATATCATCATGGGCTGCGCCTTCCCGGAAGCCGAGCAGGGCTTCAACGTGGCGCGGATCATCAGTTTCCTGGCCGGTGTGCCGAAAACAGCCGCCGCAACAACCGTGAACCGTTTCTGTGGCTCGTCCATGCAGGCCATCCATATGGCCGCCGGTGCGATCCAGATGGGCGCGGGCGAGGTATTTGTCTGCGGTGGTATCGAAAGCATGACACGGGTGCCCATGGGTGGCTTTAACCCGGCCCCGCATCCCGGTTTGTACAAGTCCTATCCAGAGGCCTACGTCTCCATGGGGGTGACGGCTGAAAATCTGGCGAAGCAGTATAATATCTCTCGCGAGGAGCAGGAGGAAATGGCCGTGGAAAGCCATGCCCGTGCCGCTGCCGCCCGCGAAGCTGGCAAGTTCGTCGATGAAATCATTGCCATTCAGGATGGCAACAAGCGGATTGAGCTGGATGGTTGCATCCGTCCCGGCACCAGCATGGAAGGGTTGGCCGGTCTGAAGCCGGCGTTTGATGCCAGCGGAACGGTCACGGCGGCCACATCCTCGCCGCTGACAGACGGGGCGTCTGCCACCCTGATTTGCTCCGAGGAATATGCCGATGCCAACGGACTGACCAAGATGGCGCGGATCAAGTCCATTGCGGTTGCCGGCTGCGGCCCGGAAGTCATGGGCATTGGCCCGGTCCCGGCGACAGAAAAAGCATTGAAGCGGGCTGGTCTGACCTTGGCTGATATCGATATTATCGAACTGAACGAGGCCTTCGCCGCCCAGTCGATTGCCGTGCTGAAGGAAAGCGGCATGAAATATGACAACACCAATATCGATGGCGGCGCCATTGCCATGGGGCATCCCATGGGGGCAACCGGCGCCCGGATCACCGGTAAGGTGGCCAGCCTGCTGCAGCGGGAAGGCAAGTCGCTTGGCCTCGCGACCCAGTGTATCGGTGGTGGTCAGGGGATTGCGACAATTCTGGAGGCCTGCTGATCATGGCCATTGAAAAAGTCGCCGTGATTGGTGCCGGTGTCATGGGTGCTGCGATTGCCGCCCATGTCGCCAATGCGGGCCATCCCGTGGTTCTGCTGGATATTGTCCCGGACGGGGCCGATAACCGGAACATGCTGGCGGAAGGGGCGTTGAATGCCCTGCTGAAAACCAAGCCCGCCCCGTTTATGCACAAAAAGAATGCCCGTCTGGTCACGACGGGCAACCTTGAGGACAATCTGGATCTGGTGGCGGACTGCGACTGGATCGTTGAAGCCATTATCGAGCGGCCGGACCTGAAGCAGGATCTGTATCGCAATTTGGAATCCGTTCGCAAGGAAGGCTCGATCGTTACCTCCAACACCTCAACCATTCCGCTGAATGTCCTGATGGAAGGCATGCCGGAGCGGTTGCAGAAGGATTTTGCGATCACCCACTTTTTCAATCCGCCGCGCTATATGCGCCTGTTCGAACTGGTGAAAGGGGCCGAAACCCGCCCGGACGCCATTGAGGACCTGCGGCAGTTTGCGGATGTCAAGCTGGGGAAAGAGGTTGTCGATTGTTACGACACGCCGGGCTTTATCGGCAACCGCATCGGGATTTACTGGTCCTTCGTGGCGATCAAGTCGGCCTTTGATCTGGGGCTGAGTGTGGAAGAAGCAGACGCGGTCTGCGGCAAGCCCATGGGCATTCCCAGTACCGGTATTTTCGGTCTTGGCGACCTGACAGGGATCGATCTGGGCCCGAAGGTCAACGAATCCATGCTGAAAGAGCTGCCGGACAGCGACCCGTTCTGTCAGGAATATGATCCGGATCATCCCATGGTATCGACCATCGCCACCATGATTGACGAAGGGTATACCGGCCGGAAGGGCAAGGGCGGCTTTTACCGGATCAACAAGGATGGCGGGCGCAAGGTCAAGGAAGCCCGCAACCTGAAAACCGGTGACTATGCCAAGGCGGCCAAGCCTGACCTTGGTTCCGTCAAGGCAGGGCGCAAGGGGCTTCGGGCGCTTGTGGAATATGATGACGCCGGTGGGCGCTATGCGTGGGCAATCCTGTCCCGCGTTCTCAGCTATGCCGCGTCTCTGGTCGGTGAAATCTCTGATGATATCATTGCCATCGATAACGCCATGAAGACGGGCTACGCGTGGAAATATGGCCCGTTTGAGCAGCTTGACCAGTTGGGTGTCCAGTATTTTGTGGATCGTCTGACCGCAGAGGGCCTGCCGGTTCCTGCCTTCCTTGAAAAAGTGGGCGATCGTCCCCTCTACAAGGAAGAAGGCCGCGATGCCTTGTATATGACGGTTGAAGGTGAGTATGCCAAGGTTCCTGTTGCAGACGGGGCGTGGGCGCTTGCCGATATCAAGCGCGGGAGTGAGCCGGTCCTGTCCAACAAGGGTGCCAGCATCTGGGACCTTGGGGATGGGGTTGCCTGTCTTGAAATCCATACCAAGATGAACAGCATCGATCAAGACGTTGTTGCCATGCTGCGCGAGGCTGGCAAGATCGACAAGAAAGGGTTCAAGGCCCTTGTGATCGGCAGTGATGCGGACAACTTCTCTGTTGGTGCCAATGTGGGGCTCGCCCTGTTCGCGGCCAATGCGGCCATGTGGCCGGTGATTGAAAATTCAATCACGGAAGGCCAGAACGCCCTGATGAAGTTGAAGTATGCCCCGTTCCCGGTGGTTGCGGCCCCGGCGGGCATGGCCCTTGGCGGCGGCTGTGAAATTGTTCTGGCTGCCGATGCCGTGCAGGCCCATTCTGAAAGCTATATGGGACTTGTCGAGGTGGGCGTTGGCGTTATTCCGGGCTTTGGTGGCTGTAAGGAACTGGTGTTCCGGGCCATGACCAACAAGAAACGTCCGGGCGGCGCCATGCCGGCACTGGCCACTGTGTTCGAGAATATCTCGACCGCCAAGGTGGCGACCAGCGCGGCAGAGGCACGGGATATGCTGATCCTGCGGGATGGGGATGACGTGACCATGAACCGGAAACGGGTTCTGGCCGATGCCAAGGCCAAGGCGCTGGCCCTTGCCGAGAATTACGAGGTGCCCGAGCAGGTGGAAATTTATCTGCCCGGCCCCACCGCAGCAGCCGCCTTCGATATGGCCGTATCGGGCTTTGTCACCATGGGCAAGGCAACCGCCTATGACGCGGTGGTCAGTGTCGAGGTCGGGCGGGTTCTGTCCGGCGGGGATACGGATATCACCGAGCCGATCACGGAAAAGAAAATGCTGCAGCTTGAGCAGGAAGGGTTCATGACCCTTATCCATAACCCGAAGACGCTGGACCGGATCGAGCATATGCTGACAACCGGCAAGCCGCTGCGTAATTAAGGGAGTTCAAAAAATGCCAATTTATAACGCCCCTGTAAAAGACATCAAATTTGTCCTGAACGACCTGCTGGGTCTGGACAAGATGACGAACCTGCCGGGTTTCGAGGACGCCACGCCGGACATGGTGGACGCCATTCTTGAGGAAGGCGCCAAGATGATGGAAGGGGTTATCCAGCCCCTCAATCAGGTGGGCGACCGGGAAGGCTGCACATGGAAGGACGGGGAGGTTACAACCCCGACCGGTTTCAAGGAAGCCTATGACCAGTATCGCGAAGGCGGCTGGATGGGTATTGATGCCGATCCGCAATATGGCGGACAGGGTTTGCCGCATGTGGTGGGGATCGCCCTCGCCGAGATGATGAGTTCTGCCAACATGGCCTTTGGCATGTATCCGGGCCTGACCCATGGTGCCTGTGCCGCGATTTCCAAGCATGGAACAGACGAGCAGAAACAGACCTGGCTGCCGAACATGATCAGCGGTGAATGGACCGGGACCATGAACCTGACCGAGCCCCATTGCGGGACGGACCTCGGCCTGATGCGGACAAAAGCGGTCCCGCAGGAAGACGGCTCCTACAAGGTGACCGGGACCAAGATCTTCATTTCCGCCGGTGAGCATGACATGGTCGATAATATCGTCCATTTGGTGCTGGCGAAAATTCCGGGTGGCCCGGACGGCATCAAGGGGGTTTCCCTGTTCATCGTGCCGAAATTCATTCTGGACGAGAACGGCAATCCGGGAGCCCGCAACGGGGTTTCCTGTGGCTCGATCGAGCACAAGATGGGTATTCACGGCAACTCCACCTGTGTGATGAACTATGAGGAGGCCACGGGCTATCTTCTTGGTGAGGCGCATAAGGGAATGCGGGCCATGTTCACCATGATGAATGCCGCCCGTCTTGGTGTGGGTATTCAGGGTCTCAGTCAGGCGGAAGTTGCCTATCAGAATGCGGTGGCCTATTCCAAGGACCGGTTGCAGGGACGTTCCATTTCCGGCGTCAAGGAGCCGGAGAAGGCTGCGGACCCGATTATCGTGCATCCGGACATCCGGCGGAACCTGCTGATGTGCCGGGCCTTTACCGAAGGCGCGCGCGCCCTTGGCCTCTGGGCCGGATTGCAGGTCGATCTGGTGGATAAGCACCCCGATGCAGACGCCCGGAAAGCGGCGGATGAGGCCCTTGGCCTGCTGACGCCTGTGATCAAGGCCTATTTCACGGATATGGGGTTCGAGCTGTCTGCCACGGCCATGCAATGTTACGGCGGCCACGGTTATATCAGCGAGTGGGGCATGGAGCAGTTCGTGCGCGATGCCCGGATCACCCAGATTTATGAAGGTGCCAACGGTATTCAGGCGCTGGACCTTGTCGGGCGGAAACTGCCTGCCAATATGGGGCGGGCGCTGCGCCAGTTCTTCCATCCCGTTGATGCGTTCCTGCAGGCCAACATGACCAACCCGCAGTTGAAGGATTTCATCCTGCCGCTGGCCAAGTCTTTTGCCAAGTTGCAGCAGGCAACCGTCCTGATCGGGGAAAAGGGCATGAAAAACCCGGACGAGGCAGGAGCCGCGTCAACGGAATATTTGCGTATGTTCGGTCTGGTGGCGCTGGGGTATTTCTGGGCGCAGATGGCGAAGATCGCTGCGGAAAAACTGGAAGCGGGAACGGATGATCCCGAGTTTTTCAAGACCAAGCTGGTCACAGCCCGGTTCTTCTTTGAACGGATGCTGCCGGATGTTTCCTCGCTGCTGGTGAAAATGAGCGCCGGGGCAAAAACAATGATGGAGCTGGATGCGGACGCATTCTAGTTAAACGCGTATTGAGCTGGCGGCGATATTAGTAAAGACTGGTATCGTCGCAGCGCTCATAACGCGAGTTTTTTGTGTCCAGAAATTGACAAATTGTCATTTTCTTAAAATATCATAATAATTACAATACTTTGAGAGGGAATAGGGATGATACCGCGCACCATATTCAGTGAAGAGCACAATATTTTCCGCGAATCCGTCCGGCGGTTTTACGAGGAACATATCACCCCGTATCACGCGCAATGGGAAAAGGACGGGCAGATCAGCCGGGAAGCCTGGCGGGAAGCAGGGCGTCAGGGATTGCTGTGTATGCCGATCCCGGAAGAATATGGCGGTCTTGGTGCGGATAAACTCTACAGTATCATCATGATGGAAGAACAGGCCCGTGCCGGTGCATCCGGCCCCGGCTTTGGCCTGCATTCCGAAATTGTCGCCCCCTATATCCTGCATTACGGCACGGAAGAGCAAAAGAAAAAGTATCTGCCGAAACTGGCGACAGGGGAAATGATTGGCGCCATCGCCATGACCGAACCCGGCGCCGGTTCTGACCTGCAGGGGATCAAGACCCGGGCCATTCGCGACGGGGACGAGTATGTGATCAACGGTTCAAAGACCTTCATCACCAACGGTTTCATGTCCGATCTGGTCATTGTGGTCACCAAAACCGACCCGGAAGCCGGCGCCAAGGGAACAAGCCTGTTCCTTGTCGAGGCGGGCACCAAGGGATTTGCCAAGGGGAAGAATCTGGAAAAACTGGGCCTGAAGGCACAGGATACGGCAGAGCTGTTCTTTGATGATGTCCGGGTCCCGGCCAGCAGCATGCTGGGCGGAGAGGGACAGGGCTTTTTCTGCCTGATGAAGGAACTGGCGTGGGAGCGCCTGCAAATTGCCATCGGGGCAACGGCCACTATGGAAGCCATTCTGGACGAAACCATTGAATACACCAAGGAGCGTAAGGCCTTTGGGCGCAGTATCATGGATTTCCAGAATACCAAGTTCAAGCTGGCGGAATTGAAGACCGAGGTCCAGATCGCCCGTGTGTTTGTTGATAAATGTATTGAGGAAGTATTGAAGGGAGAGTTGGAAGTTCCGACCGCTGCCATGGCCAAATACTGGTGTTCCGATCTGGAAAACAAGCTGATCGACGAATGTCTCCAGTTGCATGGGGGGTATGGCTATATGTGGGAATATCGGGTGGCCCGCGCCTATGCGGATGCCCGTATTCAGCGGATTTACGGCGGTGCCAACGAAATCATGAAAGAAATCATCAGCCGTTCACTCTAGGGCGGTCAACAGGAGGAAAAAATGACTGAAGCATTTGTTTATGATGCCGTACGAACCCCGCGTGGTAAGGGGCGCGCAAGCGGTTCATTGCACGAGGTGACGCCGATCAATCTGGCGGTTGCCTCCCTGAAGGCCATTCAGGAGCGGAACGAACTGGATACTTCCCTTGTTGACGATGTAGTCCTTGGCTGTGTTGAGCCGGTGGGTGAGCAGGGCGCGGTGATCGGCCGTGTTGCGCCGCTTCATGCGGGATACGCGGAAACCGCGTCCGGTGTTCAGATCAACCGTTTTTGTGCATCGGGGCTTGAGGCTGTCAATATGGCAGCAGCACAGGTCATGTCCGGCCAGAGCGACCTGACGATTGGCGGCGGTGTTGAAAGCATGTCACGGGTGCCCATGGGGTCTTCCGGCGGGGCCTGGTCGGCGGATCCGCAGGTGGCTTTCCATACCTATTTCGCGCCGCAGGGAATTGGTGCGGACATGATCTGTACCAAGTGGGGCTACAGCCGCGATGACGTGGATGCCTATTCCGTTGAAAGCCAGAAACGCGCCAAGCATTCATGGGACAACGGGTATTTCAAGAACTCGATTGTGCCGGTAAAGGACATGAACGGTCTGACCATTTTGGATCATGACGAGCATATGCGCCCGGAAACCACCATGCAGTCCCTTGGGGCGCTGGACCCGTCCTTCGTCGTTCAGGGGCAGCAATACGGGTTCGACAGTGTCATTCGCCAGCGTTACCCGGAAGTTGAGGAACTGAACCATGTGCACCATGCGGGCAACTCGTCCGGGATCGTGGATGGATCAGCGGCAGTCCTGATTGGCAACAAGGAAGCTGGCGTAAAAATCGGCGCCAAGCCACGGGCCCGGTTCCGGTCTTTCGCCTCCATCGGTAGTGAGCCGTCCATCATGCTGACAGGTCCCAGCTATGCGGCTGAAAAGGCCCTCAAGCGGGCGGGCATGACTGCATCCGATATCGACCTTTGGGAGTTGAACGAGGCCTTCGCCGGTGTGGTTCTCCGCTTCATGGATGTGATGAATGTTGATCACAGTGAAATCAATGTGAACGGCGGCGCCATTGCCATGGGCCATCCGCTTGGGGCGACCGGGGCCATGATCCTTGGGACCGTTCTGGATGAATTGGAACGCCGCGACCAGAATACGGCACTGGTGACCCTGTGCGTGGGCGCCGGTATGGGCACTGCAACCATTATTGAACGTGTATAAGGAGCGGGAATTACAATGATTAACTACTCAGTAGACACGGACGGTATTGCAACCATTAGCTGGGATATGCCGGGCAGAAGCATGAATGTGCTGAATAATGACAGCATTCCCGCCTTTGCCGGTGCCCTTGAAAAAGCCATCGGGGATGACGCCGTCAAGGGGATCATCATTACCTCCGGCAAGCCGGACTTCATTGCCGGGGCGGATCTGGAAATGCTTCAGGGCTGGAAGGGCGCTGAAGAAATGTTCCAGAATGGCATGGAACTTCAGATGATGTTCCGGTCCATCGAAAAAGCCAAAAAGCCGGTTGTGGCGGCCATCAACGGCACGGCGCTTGGCGGCGGCTTTGAAATCTGTCTGGCCTGCCATCACCGGATTGCAGCGGACAACCCCAAGGCCAAGATCGGTCTGCCCGAGGTGAAAGTCGGACTGCTTCCGGGCGGCGGCGGCACCCAGCGCCTTCCCCGTCTGATCGGTATTCAGGCAGCCTTGCCGCTGCTGCTGGAAGGCAAGCATCTCAGCCCTGAAAAGGCCCTGAAGGCGGGTATGGTGAATGCGGTTGTCCCGGCCAATGACCTGCTGGCGGAAGCCAAAAAATGGCTGCTGAATGCCAAGCCTGAAGATGCGGTGCAGCCATGGGACAAAAAAGGGTTCCGCCTGCCGGGTGGTATTCCCATGAGTCCGGGCGGGATGATGACCTTTACGGCCGGAAACGCCATGCTGCGCGAGAAAACCATGGGGAACTACCCTGCGGCCCTGAACATCATGTCTTGTGTGTATGAAGGGTGCTGTGTGGATATCGATAATGGCCTCAAGATTGAGACCCGGTATTTCGTCAAGACCTGCGGGACACCGGAAGCCAAGAACATGATCCGGTCCCTGTTCTTCGGGATTGGCAATGCCAACAAACTGGCCAGCCGTCCGAAAGACATCCCGACCCAGACCTTTACAAAGGTTGGTGTTCTGGGGGCCGGCATGATGGGGGCGGGGATTGCCTACTCCACCGCTGTGGCCGGTATTGATGTGGTGTTGATCGATCGGGATCAGGCTGCCGCCGATAAAGGTAAGGCCTATTCGGAAAAGCTGCTTCAGAAAGCCGTTGGTCGCGGCCGGATGAGTCAGGAAAAAGCCGAGGCGGTTCTTGGCCGGATTACGGCAACCACCGATTACGCCTTGCTGGACGGTGCGGAACTGGTCATTGAGGCCGTGTTCGAGAACCGGGAGATCAAGGCCGATGTAACCGGAAAGTCCGAGGCCGTGATTGCCGAGGATGCGATTTTCGCCTCCAACACATCGACCCTGCCGATCAGCGGTCTGGCCGAGGCCAGCAAGCGCCCGGCCAATTTCATCGGTCTGCATTTCTTCTCGCCGGTGGACAAGATGCCACTGGTGGAAATCATCTGCGGCAAGGAAACCTCTCAGGAAACCCTGGCCCGGTCCATGGACTATGTGAAGGCAATCCGCAAGACGCCGATTGTGGTCAATGACAGCCGCGGTTTCTATACCAGCCGGGTTTTTGGCACCTATGTCAACGAAGGCATTGCCATGCTGGCGGAGGGGATCAATCCGGCCCTGATCGACATGGCAGGCAAGATGTCCGGCATGCCGGTGGGGCCGCTGGCCCTTGCCGATGAGGTGGCCATCGACCTGATCTACAAGGTTCGCAACCAGACCCGTGACGATTTGGGCGACAAGTATATCCCGTCTCCCAGTGATGCCACGGTAACCAAAATGGTTGAGGAGTTGAACCGGGTTGGCAAGCGCGAAGGCAAGGGGTTCTATGATTATCCGGAAGGGGGGAAGAAACATCTCTGGAAGGAATTGGGGACCCATTTCCCGCAATTGCCGGAAGACGAACAGCCTTCTGTCGAGGAGGTGATCAAGCGTCTTCTGTATATCCAGTCTGTTGAGACGGCCCGCTGCCTTGAGGAAAATGTGGTGACCACGCCGGAAGATGCCGATGTGGGGTCCATTCTGGGGTGGGGCTTTGCACCGTCCCGCGGCGGAGCAATCAGCCAGATCCATACAGTGGGTGTGGATAATTTCGTCGCTGAATGTGACCGCATGGCGCAGGCCTATGGGGCTCGCTTTACGCCGCCGCAGTTCCTTCGGGACATGGCGTCGAAAGGCGAGACATTCTACGCCGCGTGATCAGGATGACAGCCTCGTGATCCGGGGCTGACCGGGATCGGGAACGGCGCGGTGGGGGAGACCTTGCCGCGCCGTTTTCTGTATCCGTGAACCGGGGAAAGGGAAGGATGTGAACAGGGAGAACAGGCCAGTGCCCACCGCAAGCAAGGTGATTGTGAAAACCCGCCGTCTTGTCATTCGCGAAATGGGCGAACAGGACGCGGCGTTCATTCTGTTCCTGCTGACCCAACCCTCGTTCCTGAAATATATCGGGGATCGCGGGGTTCGTGATCTGGAAAGCGCACGGCTCTATATCCGGGATGTCCGGCTTCAGTACCAGATCAATGGCTGCGGGTCCTATCTGGTGGAGCGGAAAAATGATGGTGTGCCTGTTGGCATTTCGGGGCTGATCCGGCGAAAAGACCTGCCCCACCCGGATATTGGTTTTGCCTATGATCCGGCGTATTGGCGGCAGGGTTTTGCGTTTGAAGGGGCGTCGGCCTTGCTGTCCCATGCCAGAGACAGACTCGGGTTTGAGACTGTCATCGCGGTGACAAGCGATCAGAATACTGCCTCACAGGCGTTGCTGGAAAAGCTGGGGATGCGTTTTCAGGGGCGGGTGCGCCTTGGCCCCAAGGGGGAGGAAACCCGGCTTTACGGGCCCGCCCATCGGGAATAAGTGCCGGGGGAGTTTCGGTCCGGGCAGACCCGGACCGACTTGTGGTGGGCAGAGGTGCCTATAGCTGGTTGACCAGAAGGTTTTCTTCCGGCACGGCCATATATTCTTCCGGCAGGGGCACCGCTTTGCGAAGGGCCATGTCAAAATAACAGCCGAGAACGGTGGTCGTGCACAGGATTTCGCCAGTGTCATTGTTCATCAGGTTATGCCCGAACACGAAGTTCTTGGGCATACGGTCCACAAGGGCGCTTTTGAGAACAATGGATGTGGCGGACTTGATCGGGCCGTGAAACTCGGTGTAGTAGTCGAGCGCCGCAGACCCCAGATTGCGGGCTTTCTGCATTTCCCGGGTCATGCCCACATGCCCCATGATATGGCCCGCCGCGTCAGAGAAACGGCCGACGATCTGGCGCCAGTCCATGGTGCCATAGGCATCACATTCCCATTCATCCACAGCGGACCGGTTGGTTTCGAACATATGGTCGAAATTCCGGGCGGGCAGAATAACCGTTTTCATGGGGGCAGGCTTGTATTGGTCGGCATGATCGTCGATCAGGTCCGTCGCCGCCTGTCTGACATCCGCCGGCAAGGCGTGTGTCTCGCCCGTATCCAGGTCTTGGTAATCGGCGGTAAATTCATAAACCCCGGACAGTGCGCCGCTTTTGGAATTGAACAGGTGGGTAAATCCGGTGATGGTGTCGCCGTCTACCGCACGAATGCCGGAAAAGCCGTGCATCAGCCCGCCAACATGCATTTCCGCCCGATACTGGATGCGAAGGGTGCGATAGCGAAGCGCCTTTCGGTCTTCCCGGATACGGGCGGGGGACAGGCCAAGAGCATTTTGCAGGTGGCTGAACGCGGCCGATGCCTTGGACATATAGAACTGGACGTTCATATGCTGCATCTGGTCCCGTTCCCAGGATTCAACCGCCCCGCGATAGCCGGGGATGAGTTTGGTGTTCATGACGGTCATTATGCGGCCTCCTCGATGGTGCCAAGTTCGGCCAGTTTGGCGTGAACTGCCGTATCCAGCGGGATCGCCGTGCGGGCATCCAGATCCATATAGGCCGCCGTCACGACACATTCATAGGCCAGCACATTGGTTGCGCTGTTGAACAGTTTGTGGTGGAAGGAAATCGTCTTGTTGCTGGATTTCAGGACGCCGCTTTCCATATGGATGATGTCACCGGCCAGCAGTTCCGCATAATATTTGCTGTTCTGCTCCACGGCGGCCAGACCGCGGCGCGTTTCCGCTGCCTCTTCGGGGTCAACACCAACGCTTGTCATCATGGTGGTCATAGCCTGGGCAAGGCAGGCATTGTAAAAGGTTACGTTCATGTGGCCGAACAGGTCACACTCGTTGGACAGAACATGCCCCCGGTAGCTTTCGATATATCCGCTCATTGTCGGGAAAATCCTCAAACTTGTTCTTGTTCTTTTTTCTGATAAAGCCTTTGTAGCATCTGTTTAACATAGCGGTCGATCATTTCTTGAGGCTGCGCCCCCATGATGGCGGCCCGCCCGGTCGCCGCCATGAGAAGGGTCCCCAGAAAATAGGTGGCGGCATCCAGTGCTTCCGTTTGGGCGGTTTCCGCATCGACGCCGGTTTCCTGATGGAGGGTATTGGCCATATGCCCAAAAAGCGTGAGAAGGCGCGAGGTAAGCCGGCTTCCGGCAGGCGAGGGCGGGCCGTCGGTTGCGGCCGGTGCCGGGGCCAGAAGATACCGACCGAGCGACAGGTCCGCCGGATTGCGCCCATAATAGTCCAGAAAGCCGCGCCCCAGCCGGTGGATGCGGGCGGGGCCGTCCGCGCCTTTCTTTTGTGCGTCCTTTAGCGCCGCCAGAAGGCGGGCAAGGGAAGCGGCCAGTAGGTCGGCGTGTATTTCCTCTTTCGATCGGTAATAGGCATAGGGGGCACCGGTGGAATATCCGGCCTCTTTCGCGATGGCGCGCATGGTGGTGCCTTCCATACCGTGCTGCTGAAACAGGTGGCTTGCCGCTTCCAGAATGGCCTGTTTCTTGAAAGCATGCAGGTCATCCCTGCGCTGTGCCGGTCGCGGCATGTCCATCCTTTTGCTCCTGCCTCTGCCAGTTCTGATTAATGTGTTCATATAAATGAACGATGTTCAATTAAAAAAGCTGGAGAGGGGCAGGAATTTTTTTCGACGGGTTTCCGTTTTTGCGGCGTTGAAGGGATGTCTGTAATTTGAAAGGACTGAAAATGAAGAAATCTGTACTCACCGCAACTCTGGCGCTTGCCCTTGCCTTGCCGGTGGCGGCTTACGCCGGGGGTGGGCATCATGGGGACGGCCATTCACGTGTGGACCGCATGTTTGAGCGTTGGGATACCAACAAGGACGGCAGGTTAAGTCAGGCTGAAGTTCCGGACGGGAGACACAAGTATTTCTCGCGATTTGACTCGGATAAGGACGGTGAAATCACCTTGTCCGAGGCACGCGAAGCACACGAAAAGATGCGGGAAGCACGCCTGGCACGGTTCATGGAAAAAATCGACACCGACAAGGACGGTAAGGTCAGTGAGGCGGAATACACATCATTCGCGATGGAGAGATTCAAATCGGCTGATAGTGATTCTGACGGCGCCCTTTCCGTAGAGGAAATGAAGAATTTCCGTAAATCCTTCGCCCATAAGGGCAAGGGCGGCGAGGCCAAGCAGTAGCGTATCCGGTTGCGTCTCCGGGGGGCAACAGCGGTTGTCCCCCGGTATTTTTTGGCTAGATGCCCAATTGACGGGATGCAAGATCCCGCATGATTTCCTCGGCGCCGCCGCCAATGGCGTTGACGCGCACTTCCCGATAAATCCGTTCCACTTTCGGGCCGCGCATGAACCCGGCACCGCCCATGATCTGGACACCTTCGCGGGCGCAAAGCTCCATGGTCTCGGTCGCCTGATTTTTCAGCATGCAGATATCCGCCACGGGTTGCTCCCCCCGGCTGATGCGCCAGGCCACGTGATCCAGATAGGCCTGCGATGTATTGATGGCCTGTGCCATCTGCACCAGCTTGTGCCGGACGACCTGTTTGTGGGACAGGGGGCGTCCAAAGACCATCCGTTCCTTGGCATACTCCACAACCTCATTGAAGCAGGTGCGGGAGGCGGCGATACAGCCGGAGGCCATGCCAATCCGTTCCGAGTTGAAGTTTAGCATGATGGCCGGAAAGCCTGCATTCTCGGCCCCCAAAAGGTTTTCGGCCGGAACCCGGCAGTCATCGAAATAAAGTGCCGCCGTATCCGATGCCCACCATCCCATTTTTTCAAGCGGGGTTCGGGTAAAGCCGGGTGTGTCCCGCTCGATCAGCAGTAGGGAAATGCCGCCCATGCCGGGCTCCCCGGTGCGGACCGCAACAGTGTAAAGATCGGCACGCATGCCCGAGGTGATAAACATTTTCGAGCCATTAACCACATAATGGTCGCCATCCCGGACCGCTGTGGTTTGCAGGTTGGCCACATCCGATCCGCCGGACGGCTCGGTGATGGCAAGGGCGCTGATCATCTCCCCGGCCAGAATGGGGGGCAGGTATTTTTCCTTCTGTTCGTCGTTGCCCACATTCCTGATGGGCGGGGCCCCAATGGTGTGGCTGAGCAGGCTGGCGGTCAGGCCGCCCGCCCCAACCCGGCCCAGTTCCTCTGCGCCGACCATGGCATGGAACAGGTCGCCGCCGGTGCCGCCATATTCTTCGGGGAAGCCGATCCCCAAAAGGCCAATATCGGCGGCCTTGCGATAAAGATCGCGGGGGAAGGTTCCCGCCTCGTCCCACGCGCTGACATAGGGCTCGATTTCCTTTTCAATAAACCGGCGAAGAGAGGCCCGGAAGGCCTCGTGTTCCTCTGTCAGATAGGGGCTGGGAAGGCGTTCCAGTAAATCCATTTTCCTGCTCCTCAGTTGGGTTCGATTTCGACAAGAAGGGCACGGGTTGCAACCTGCTGATCCCGGTTGGCCCCGATGGCGGTGACAATGCCGTCCACGCGGGACGTGATTTCATGCTCCATTTTCATGGCTTCCAGACTGGCAACGGTTTGTCCTCTGGTCACGGTCTGGCCAACCGTCACATGAATATCGACCACCCGGCCATTCATGGGGGCCATGATCCGGCCATCGCCGCCGGATGCCTCGTTGCCGGCAGGGGCCAGCGTGATATCTGCCGAGCAGAATTGCGCCTCACCATCCCGGAGGAACAGGGCCGCCCCGTCAAAAGCGAAGTGGGCCGTGCGCCTCAATCCATCAATTTCATAGCGGATGGCACTGTCTGTTCGGTCCAGAACGGTCAGTTCAAGCGCCTCATCCCCTTGCTGGATGTGGAACCTGTCCGCACCCGCAAGTTTAACCAGAAGGGTGGTGCTGTCTTCCTCCACCATCAGCGTGACGGGAGAGGACAGGGCACCGCTGCTGTCCCAGCCATCGGTTGCCGACCCCTGTTCATGACGCCGCTGAAGAAAATGCAGGGCGGCAGCAAGGGACAGCGCGGAAAAGTCTGGCTTGGCTACCTCCCGGCCCGCTTGCGGCAGATGGGTGTCGATAAAGGCCGTGGTCGCCCCGCCTTCCTGAAAAACAGGATGCTTGAGACAGTCCAGCAGGAAACGCCGGTTGGTCACCAACCCAAGGTCCAACGTGTCCTTCAGGCTGGAAATCAGTTTGCGCCGGGCATCTTCGCGGGTCTGCCCATAGGCAATGACCTTGGCGATCATGGCGTCATAGTGGGGGGTGACCTCGAACCCGTCCTCAAGTCCGTGATCCGTTCGAAGCCCGTCCCGCGATGGCGTTCCCCATTTCAGGAGGGTGCCGACCATGGGCAGGAAATTCTTTGCGGGGTCTTCGGCATAGAGGCGGGCCTCAATGGCATGACCGGTCAGGGTAACATCCGCCTGTGTCGCGGGAAGGTGTTCGCCGCGAGCGACGCGCAACTGCCATTCCACAAGGTCGTGACCGGTAATACATTCCGTGACGGGATGCTCTACCTGCAGGCGGGTGTTCATTTCCAGAAAATAGAACTCCCCGGTTTCAGACAGCAGGAATTCAACCGTCCCGGCACCGGAATAGTTGATGGCCTCTGCGGCGGCGACGGCCGCCGCTCCCATCCGCTGACGTAACTCTTCACTGACAGCAGGCGAGGGGGCTTCCTCGATCACTTTCTGGTGGCGTCGCTGGATCGAGCAGTCCCGCTCCCCCAGATGGAGGACATTGCCGTGGGTATCGGCAAAGACCTGAATCTCGATATGACGGGGCCGGATGACGGCTTTTTCAAGGATCAACTCGCCAGAGCCAAAGGCGTTTTCCGCCTCCGAACGGGCGGCGATCAGGGCTTGCGGCAATTCTTCGGGGCGGGCGACAAGTCGCATACCCCGCCCCCCGCCGCCTGCTGCGGCCTTGACCATGACGGGAAAGCCGATCTCGGCCGCTGCGGCAATGAACCGGGCGTCCGACTGATCTTCTCCCTCATAGCCGGGGACACAGGGGACCCCGGCCTTGATCATGCGGCGTTTGGCTTCGGCCTTGTTTCCCATCAGGGTGATCGCCTGCGGGGAGGGGCCGATAAAAACAAGGTTGTTATCGGCGCAGGCCTGCGCAAATTCGGCATTTTCCGACAGGAAGCCATATCCGGGATGCACGGCATCGGCCCCGGATTTCTTCGCGGCCTCGATGATTTTCGCGGCCGAAAGATAGCTTTCCCCCACCGGGGCCGGGCCGATGGCCACGGCCTCGGTGGCCATTTTGGTGTGCGGGGCCTGACTGTCCGCCTCCGAGAAAACGGCAACGGTGTCATAGCCCATGACCTCTGCGGTGCGGATAACCCGGCAGGCGATCTCCCCCCGATTGGCGATCAGGATCTTTGAAAAATCCGACATCACGGCCTAGCCTCTCTGTTGTGCGGGGAGGGTATCCATATATTTGCAGATGATGCCCAGCATGACTTCATCAGCGCCGCCGCCGATGGAGGCCAGACGACCATCCCGATAGGCACGGGAGACGGGGGTTTCGTTCATGAAGCCCATGCCGCCGAAATATTGCAGGCAGGCATCGGACACTTCCCGTTTCAGGCGTCCGACCTTCAGTTTCGCCATGGAGGCCAGCATGGTCACATCCTGACCCTTCACATAGTCGGCGACCGCCCGATAAGTGATAGAACGCAGGCATTCCACTTCGGTTTTCAGTTCAGCCAATCGGAAATGGATAACCTGATTGTCCAGCAGCGGTTTCCCGAAGGCCTGACGCTGGCGGGTATATTCGATGGTTTCGTCAATGGTGATGTCCAGACTTTTCAGGCCGGAACCGGCCGCCCACAGGCGTTCTTCCTGAAACTGCTTCATCTGGTAGATAAAGCCCTTGCCTTCTTCCCCGATCAGGTTTTTCCGGGGGACGCGCACATCCTCGAAGAAAAGCTGCGCTGTGTCCGATGACCGCATGCCCATCTTGTCCAGCTTGCGGGCCACGGTGATGCCCGGTGTGTCCATGGGGACAATGATCAGGGACTTGCTAATGTGGATGGGGCCGTCATTGGTATTGACCAGCATGCACATGAAGTCGGCCTGTGTGCCGTTGGTGATCCACATTTTCTGGCCGTTGATGATGTAATCATCGCCGTCAACACGGGCATAGGACTTGATCCCGGCAACGTCCGACCCGGCGCCGGGCTCGGAAACGCCGATACAGGCCACATAGTCACCGGCGATGGCCGGGCGCAGGAAATTTTCGCGTACATAATCGGACCCGAACCGGGCAAGGGCCGGTGTGGCCATGTCGGTCTGGACACCAATGGCCATGGGAACGCCGCCGCAATTGATTTCGCCGAGCGTTTCAGCCATGGCAAGGCTGTAGGTATAATCCAGTCCCATGCCGCCAAAGGCTTCGGGCTTGCAGACACCCAGAAAGCCCTTGTCGCCCATTTTCTTGAACAATTCATGGGCAGGGAAAATGCCGTCTTCTTCCCACTGATCCACATGGGGATTGATTTCCTGTGCGATGAACTTGCTGAGCGAGCTCATGAATTCCTTGTGTTCTGGTCCGTAAATCATTGTCTTCCTCCCGTTTGTTGTTTTTGTTACATGCGACCGATGCCAAAGGTGTTCTTATTGGTTTGTCGTGCATCGGCTTCCCCTGCGATGGACAGGCAATAGCTGAGGACCTTGCGGGTATCCCGTGGGTCGATCAGGCCGTCATCCCAAAGCCGTGCCGTGGCGAACAGGGCAGTGGATTCCTTGTCCATCCGCCGGATGATGCCCTGCTCCATCTGTTGAAGGGCGTCCCGGTCCGGCTCCTGTCCCATTTTCCTGAATTTTTCCTCGGTAACGATGGACATGACCTTGGCCGCCTGTTCGCCGCCCATGACCGCCACCCGGTTGTTGGGCCAGGCAAAGATGAAGCGGGGATCAAAGGACCGTCCGCACATGCCATAATTTCCGGCCCCGAAGCTGGCACCGATATGCAGGGTGAGCTTGGGAACCGTGGCATTGGTAACCGCCTGAATCATCTTTGATCCGTGTTTGACGATGCCTGCCTGCTCCGCCTCGGTGCCGACCATATAGCCGGTGGTGTTCTGCAGGAACAGAAGCGGGGTGCCGGACTGGCTGCAAAGCTGGATGAACTGGGCGGCCTTGGTCGCACCGTCCGCATCAATGGGGCCGTTATTGCCGATGATCCCGACGGGCTGGCCCTCGATCCGGGCGTGACCACAGACCGTATGGACCCCATAAAGTTCCTTGAAGGTCAGAAATTCGGACCCGTCCACGATGCGGGCGATAACCTCGCGCACATCATAGGGTTTGCGGTAATCGGTCGGTACCACCCCCATCAGTTCGTCGATGTCATACAGGGGGTCCTGATAGTCCCTTGCCGGGCGGGCCGGTCCGTTTTCATTCCACGGCAGGGCCGCCATGATCTCGCGGGCAATGCGAATGCCATCGGCATCGCTTTCCGCCAGATATTCCGAGACCCCGGAAACGGTGGAATGCATCTCGGCCCCGCCGAGGTCTTCGTCCGTGGCGACCTCGCCCGTTGCGGCTTTCAGAAGCGGCGGGCCAGCAAGGAAGACCTTGGCCCCGCCCCGCACCATGATGACATAATCCGACAGGCCCGGCTGGTACGCGCCGCCCGCCGTGCTGGAGCCGTGGACAACGGTGATCTGCGGAATGCCCGCGGCGGACATACGGGCCTGATTGGCAAAGCCCTGTCCGCCCTTGACGAAGATTTCCGACTGATACAGCAGGTTGGCGCCGCCGGATTCCACCAGATTGACCACAGGCAGTTTGTTCTTGAGAATGATTTCCTGTGCGCGCAGGCTTTTCTCCAGCCCCATGGGCGCAACCGTACCCCCCTTGATGGCACTGTCCGAGGCCAGCACCATACAGCGAATGCCGGAGACATATCCGATGCCGGCAATCAAGCCGCCGCCAAGGACATCGTCCTTGCCGTCATCGTCATGCATGCCAAGTCCGGCCAATGTGGAGAGTTGCAGGAACGGGGCCCCCTTGTCCAGAAGCAGGGCGATTCGCTGCCGGGGAAGAAGCTGTCCGCGTTTTTCAAACTTGTCCTTCTTGGCGTTAGAGGCGTCCCGGACCTTTTGTTCCAGATCCCGAAAACCGCTGATCAGGGTTTGCATGGCCTCCCGGTTGGTGCGGAAGGCTTCGCTGTTTGTGTCGATTTCAGACGTAATGACGGGCATATCCGTTTCCCTTTATCAGTTGTCGTCAGCGTCGCCGTTTTCGGCAAAGATGCGGGGCGTCACCGCCAGATGAAATCCGTTGAAGGGTTTGTTGTTGCTGTGATCCGGCATGGGCCAGTTGATGCGGATGTTGGGGGCGGCGCCATCCACTCGGATGCAGGAGCCGGATATAAAGGTCGCGGCCTCGGACAGCAGGTAAACGATGGCGGCGGAGATTTCCGATTCTGTCCCCAGCCGCTTGGCCGGCGTGTCATGGCGCAGGTTCACGATCTTGTCCTGATACCATTCCGGATAGGTGTCCATGCCCGAGGACATGATATATCCGGGGGCGACCGTGTTGACCCGGACACCGGCCGAAGCCCATTCAAGGGCGGCCGTCTCGGTGAAGCTGATCATGCCCTTGCGGGCGGCGCCGGAATGTCCCATGCCCGGCATGGAATTCCACATGTCCGCCACAATATTGACGATCGAGCCGCCGCCATTTTCCTTCATCCACTGGGTGTAGCATTCGCGGGCCACAAGAAAGCCGCCGGTCAGGTTGGTTTTGACCACGGCTTCCCAACCTTTCAGGTTGATGCTTTCAAGCGGGGCAGGGAACTGGCCGCCCGCGTTGTTCACCAGACCGTGAATGGCGCCGTGCTGTTCAAGGACGGAACTGACCATTTCGGCAACCGACTGTTCTTCGCGGATATCACAGGGGTGAAGGGAAACGGTGCCGCCCACGTCCCTGATTTCCGCTTCCACGGATTTCAGCTTGTCCATATTGCGTCCGACCAGAGCGACATCCGCGCCCAGGGCCACAAGTTCGTGGGCGGTACAGCGGCCGATCCCGCTTCCGCCGCCTGTAACGATAATCTTCTGTCCGCTGAACAGATCGCTTCGGAAAATGGAACGATACGTCATTGATTGGGCCTCCCAGACCAATTTATTGTTGTGTTTCCCTATACTCTTCTTACTTTTTGGCTTTGTTAGAGAACACTGTTTGACAGCATGGTAGGTGACGTTTACGTTAACGTCAAGAAGGTTGGCTTGATGCTTTTGACAACAGCCTGCCAACTTGGAAAAACAGGAACAGTCAGGCCTGAAAGGAACTGAAATATGGCGACGCTGGAAGAAATTACGGAAACCCTGAAAGACCGGATTGGCGAGGATTGCGGTCTGGGGGCGACCCTGAAATTCGATTTCAAGGGGGATGGCTTCATCTTTGTGGACGCGGATACCGTCCCGAATGTGGTGAATAATGAAGATGCAGATGCGGATTGCACCATCAAGATCACCATGGATAACTTCATTGCCCTGACGCAGGGGGATCTGGACCCGACGACGGCTTTCATGATGGGCAAGCTGAAGATCGAGGGCAATATGGGCATCGCCATGAAGCTGCAGAGCGTGTTTGGCTAACGCGTCATACAGATTCGGAAAACGGGAAAAGGTGGCCCATTCGGCCACCTTTTTTCATGGGTTTTCGTGTTTTGAGCCAGATTTCCCGGTTTGGGAGCAAGAAAATCACCGGATTTATGCGTTTTGTCGAAATTTTCTCTGTACCTTTTGGGATCTACCCATTATGAAAGGCGCTTCGAATTTAATGTTGAACGGAACGGAGCTGGTCAAATGACAGCAAGATCTGCACGGCACGGCCGCAATCAGGGTGGCAAAAGCCGGAAAAAAGGTGGCGGCGGACGCGGCAACGGCGGAACAAAGAACTGTCGTTCGAATGCGCAGCGCACTGCACGTAAACTGACACTGAAAATGGGCCGTCACGCTGCCCGTCGCCAGTTGAAGAAAGTACAGGCTGCTACTCGCGCTGCGAACGCTGCGCAAGCTGCCTAATCCTTTTTCAAGGAATCAAAAAAAGCTGCACCGGGACACCGATGCAGCTTTTTTTGTGCCTTTTTTCGGGGAAATGTCAGTCCCGGGCCGGTTTGGACCGTAACGCGTCCTGTGGTTTGGCGGGATGAATGTCCGTGGATTGCCGGTTGCGGGAAGGCGCAGGGCGGGGCGCGGCCTTGTTCTGTTCCCGGATGGTCTGCATGATCAGACTGGCAAGCGAGGAGGCGCGAAGATTTCTGACAATGACCATGGCAGACCTGTTTTTCTGTTAATAATGAAACTGACAATCATTATTAAATAAGAAAAAAGAGTCGTTCGTCAATCTAAAACTGACCCGATCGGGATGCTTTTGCTCAGAGGTTACTCGGGAGCGGTATAGCGTTCGCCCACATTCTCGAAACCGGTGTCATATCCCCAGCCATCCCGCTCTGCGGCGAGAATGATATTGGCGCAGGCCCGAGAATCGGACAGGGCGTCATGGTGGTCAAGATCGAGCCCCAGGAAATGTGCCACATTGGGCAATTTTGTCGGGCGGATTTCCCACATGCTTCGGGCCAGTTTCACAGTGCAGACAAACTCTGTCTCCGGGGCGTTCAGGCCATAGGTGTCGCAGCAGCTTTTCAGGACCTTTGAATCAAACCCGGAATTGTGGGCCGCCAGAAAGTCGATGCCGTCGAAGAAGGGGGCGATTTCCGGCCAGAGCGCCTGGAAAACCGGCTCGTCTTTCACATCCAGCCAGGTCAGGCCGTGAATATGGGTGAAATAGAATTCGGGGGTTGGCGGTTGGATCAGCCGGGCTTCTTCGGCGACGATAACGCCATTTTCCGCGCGAACGAGGCCAATGGCGCAGGCGCTGTCAGAGGCGTAGTTGGCGGTTTCAAAATCGATTGCAAGAAAAGTGCTCATGCCCGGAGCATAAAATAAAACTCCCGGAGGGTCACCCCGGGAGTTTCGTAAAAAGCAGGTCTGTTGTCGATTGGCTGCAGATGGATTAGCCAGCCTTTGACGACACCTTTTTACGGGCTTCGAATTTTTGCCGCTCTTCTTCCACCAGTTCCTTCTTGGACAGCTTCCCGACCAGTGTTTTCGGAAGTTCGGGGCGGAACTCTAGGGCGGCAGGCAGTTCATGCTTGCCAAGCTTGTCGGCCAGAAATTCCCGCAGGCTTGCCAGTGTGAATTCGGGCTGTCCCTGTCTCAGTTTGACAAAGGCCTTGGCTGCTTCTCCGCGATATTCGTCGGGAATTCCGACCACGGTGACTTCCTCAACGGCGGGATGCTCAAAGATGGCTTCCTCGATGATGCGGGGATACACGTTGAAACCACCGGACGTGATCATGTCCTTGGTGCGATCAACAATATGCATATAGCCGTCTTCATCCAGATACCCCGTATCCCCGGTCAGGAAGAAATCGCCAACAAAGGCCTCGGCCGTGGCTTCGGGCTTGTTCCAGTATCCCTTCATCACATTGGGGCCCTTGATGGCAATCTCGCCAATTTCGCCGACAGGCATGATTTTGGTCTTGTCGGCCACATCAAGGATGCGGATTTCAATGCCGGGTGCGGGAACCCCTGCGGCCCCCGGAACAACCTTGTCGGTCATGGGGGTGGTGGTGCCGGACGGGGACGTTTCCGTCATGCCCCATCCTTCCAGAAGGCGGCAGCCGGTGACGCGCTGGAAATGCTCCTGAACTTCAAGCGGTAGCGGCGCCCCGCCGGATGCACAGAATTTCAGGGAACTCAGGTCGTAATTGGCGACGTCCGGATGGTTGGCAATGGCCATATACATGGTTGGGACGCCGGGGAACACGGTGGGCTTTTTCTTGTCCAGATCCTTCATCACGTCAATCAGTTCAAACTTGGGATGCAGGATCAACTCGTACCCACCCGAAATCCCGAAGGTCATGTTGACGGTCAGGGCATAGATGTGGAAAAGCGGCAGAACCGCCAGAACCCGTTCCTGCCCGTCGATCAGAACCCCGTCGTCGCCCTGCTGCATGGCACGGAGCTGCTGGCAGGCGGCAACCAGATTGCGATGGGTCAGCATGGCCCCCTTGGGCAGGCCCGTGGTGCCGCCGGTATATTGCAGAACGGCAACGCAATCGGCCGGGTCCTCTACAGGCACCACGCTGCAGTTCCCGTCATTGTTCAGCAGGGACTTGAAGGTCACATGCTTGTCATCCTTCGGGATGGAGGCAATTTCCTTGGCGCGGACGATGGGGTACAGCAGGTTCTTGGGGAAGGGAAGGACTTCTTTCAGGTTGCCCACAATCACTTTCTTGAGGCGCGAGCGTCCCAGAAGGCTGCCAATATTCGGATACAGGGCCTTCACGTCCAGCGTGATCATGATATCGGTCTGGCTATCCTCGATCTTGTGGAGGAGTTCCCGTTCCGCATCGAGCGGGGAATAGTTTACGACCGTTCCGCCCGCTTTCAGGATGGCAAAGAAGCAAATGATGTAGTGAGGGCTGTTGGGCAGATACAATCCGACATGAACGCCTTTCTTGACGCCAAGCTCCTGTAGCCCCTTGGTGGCCCGGTTCACCATATCGTCCAGTTCCGAATAGGTGATTTTCTTGTCCATAAAATCGATGGCAAAATTGTCCGGCCATTTCCGGACGGTGTCATCCAGAATGCTGTAGACCGGTTTGTTCTCGATCTCGATTTCCCATTTCACGCCGGCCGGATAGGACTTTTCCCAAGAAAAATCTGACATCTTTTCCCTCTAAAAATAAAGCGTTCCCTATATTATTCTTTTTATGTACACGTTACGGTGATCGGGCAACGCGGTCAAAGAAAATCGCAAGGGGAAATTCCCGGTCTGCCAATGACGGGCGTGCCGTAAGATCTGTTTCCTTCAAGTTGTTGAAGGGATTGGGGTTTTCTCCTTTTCTCTCAGCCTTTTGCGCGGCGTAGTCCGTCGAGGCAATAGGGAAAGCCGCTTGTCTGTCCGGCGAGAAAAAGCGGTTCCATGACCCGATCGGACAGGAAGACGGATTAGTCTGTCATGCGTAAAAGTGTGAAATTTTCACATTCAGACGTATGATTTAATCCGCAAACCCGTCTGGACCCGCCCCGCAGATGATAACGCCGGTTTTTTCGTTCTTGGCTGGCTGGTAAGTCCCGCTTCTAAGCGCCGCGATGGCCGCGGCGGCGGCAAGCTCTGTTGCAATGCCACAGGCCGACCACAGCCATTTCGCGCTTTCCTCCATCGCCTGATCCGAAACCAGAAGAATGTCGTCGACGTGACCCGAGATGATCTCCAGATTGAGGGGGGCGGAGCATCGGGGGGCCAGTGTGCCAGCCCGCGTTGCAATCCGCTCCAGCGTGACCAGTTTTCCTTCCTTCAGGCTGTCATGGAGCGTCGGGGCGCCCTCGGCCTCAATGCCGATGATGCGGATATCAGGGTTGATCAGTTTGGCGGCCGACGCCACACCGGCGATCAGGCCCCCGCCGCCGATGGCAACCAGCAGTGTATCCAGTTCCGGGGCCTGCTTCAGAAGTTCAAGGGTGATGGTGCCTTGACCTTCAATAACCGTTTTATCGGCAAAAGGATGGATATAGGTCTTGCCCTGCTCCCGCTCGGCGGCAAGGGCCAGGGCATTGGCATCGTCCCAGACGGCACCTTTCACGATGACCTCGGTCGCGATGGTTCGCAGTTTGTCGATTTTGCCTTGCGGGGTGTTTTCGGGCAGGTGGATGGTGGTGGGCGTCCCGGTGATGGTGCCGGCGGTGGCGACCCCCATTCCGTGGTTGCCGCCGGACGCCGTCACAAGGCCCCGTTCCAGTTTTGCGGGGTCAAGGCCCAGAACAGTATTCATGGCGCCCCGTATCTTGAAGGACCCGGAGACCTGAAGGTTTTCAAGTTTGAGCGTGACCGGCAAGCCATTGTCGAGGGTCACGTCCAGCGTTGGGGTGCGGCGGATGTAGGGGGAGAGGCGATCGAGCGCCGATGTAAAATCCACCAGTGAAAAATACTCGTTCATAGTCGGGGTATATCGCTTATTTCGCAAGAAAGGGGTTGAAACTGTCTGGAGTATGCCTCTCAATAAACGGGTAACGCAACCGCAGAGAAGAAAGAATAAAAATGGCTTTCGAGACACTGGACTTTACCGTTGAAAATCACATTGCCCATATTCGCCTGAACCGCCCAGCCAAACTGAACACCCTGATCATGGAATTCTGGCAGGAAATGGTCGATGTTTTTGCTCAGATTGAGCAGACACCGGAGGCGCGGGTTGTGGTGATCTCGTCAACCGGAAAGCATTTTACCGCAGGGCTGGACCTGTCCGCTTTCGGGTCTCTGGCCGCGGAAATGTCAACAGCATCCGATCCGGCCCGCATTCGGGAACAGATGCGAAACAATGTGCAGGAGATGCAGGAAAGTTTCACAGTGATCGAGAAATGCCGCCTGCCGGTGATCGCTGCCGTGCAGGGGGGATGTATTGGCGGCGGGGTTGATCTGATATCCGCCTGTGACATGCGTTATTGCACGGATGACGCCTTCTTCTGCATTCAGGAAATCAATATCGGCATGACGGCAGATGTGGGAACCCTGCAGCGGTTGCCGCACCTGATCCCGTCCGGGCTGGTTCGCGAACTGTCCTATACCGGGCGCCGGATGCCTGCGGATGAGGCCCGCGAGGCCGGACTGGTCAACCGGGTATATGGCTCTTTGGATGCCATGATCGCGGGGGTGATGGAAATTGCCGCCGTCATTGCCTCGAAATCGCCGCTTGCAATTCATGGCACCAAGGAAATGCTGAACTACACGCGGGATCACAGCGTGGATGATGCGCTAAACTATATGGCGGTCTGGCAGTCTGGGATGTTTTTCTCGAATGACCTGTTCGAGGCCGCCGCCGCCAATAGTGAAAAGCGCCCGCCGGTTTTCGAGAATTTGCTGCCCCCCAAAAAGCTGGTGCGCCGCAAGCCCTGATCTTGGGCGGGCCCGTTGAAGGCCGGGGCGTCTTAGCGCCCCAGAACCTTCCAGATGCCGTCGGCGGTCAGCACAATGCGGTCGCCGGCGTAAAGTTCGCCGCGAATGAACACAACGGACACGCCCTGCCGGGTGATATGGCCCTTCATTTCCAGCCATTCGCCGGGTTTCGCGCTGGAAACGAAGTCGAAATTCAGGCTGATGGTGGCGCAGGGCTTTCGCCCGGTGGCCCGCCAGACCATCTGGCCCAGCGTTTCATCCATGAAGCTCATCATCATGCCGCCATGGATGATCCCGTTGGCATTGCAATGGGTTTCATCCGCGAAAAAGCCGAACCGATAGAGGTCCTCATCTTCCTTCTTGAAGTAGAGAGGCCCGATTTTTTCGGGGAAGCGTTTGGGGGAGTGATATTTCCGGAACCCCTCCGGAATGGAAATGTCTGACATGGACCCTACCTGTTTTTTGGCAGGCAGGGTATGATGTTTTTTCATTCGTAGCAACAGCCTTGACGGGAGGGGGAAGCCGGGCGGTAGCGGGCTTCCCCGTCCGCTTATTCGGTTGCGTTGAAGCCGTTTCGTTCCGCATTGGAAAGGCAGTCGGAAAGGTCCGAGTAGCCTTGAGTGGAGGCCCCGACGATCCGGCCATTGGGGGCGGTGCGGCGCCAGCGCCATTTGCGTTTGCGCGGGTCATCATCCTGATAGAATTCCCACTTGTCGTTCTGTCCCTTGCTGCTCATTGTCTTCTCCGTGTTTCGGGTGATGGGACAAGGACGGCTTGCCGGTGCGTCTGTGAGCCGGAATTCCGTATTATTTGGCAAGACCTTGTAGTAGGCTTTTCGGATGCAGGCTTGGGGGGTGTTTGGGATGAAAAGTTTTGAAGTGTCGATTGATGAGATTTATGTTCCCGCCGGAAAGCGAAAGGCCATCAGCCCTGAACGGGTTGAGGCGTTGGCCGCAGACATCCTTGAAAAGGGGCAGGTGACGCCGGTTCAGGTCAGGTTGGGCAAGGAACGGTATGTCCTGATTGAAGGGGGCCACCGGATCGAGGCCCTCAAGGCCCTTGGCGAGGACATTGTGATTGCAAGGCTTGTACAGGCAAGAAAGCATTAAGGCATGATAGGGCAGAAAAGTGGCACGCTGACCGTGGAAACACCGGGCAGGGGCATGACGGATATCACGGGGGAAATCACCCGGTGGCTTCAGGATGTCGGTTTTGAGGAGGGCATTTTGACCGTCTTTATCCAACACAGTTCCGCATCGCTGACCATACAGGAAAATGCCGACCCGGATGTGCAATATGATCTGGATGATTTCCTCGGGCGGGTGGTTCCGGACACGCCGTCCCTATACCGGCATACGGCGGAAGGCGCCGATGACATGCCTGCCCATATCCGCAGTGCACTCACCGATGTGTCGCTCAGTATCCCGGTTCTGGATGGGCGGATGCGCCTTGGGACATGGCAGGGGGTCTATGTGTTTGAACACAGGACCAGCCCCCATCGGCGAAAGCTGGCCTTGCATGTCATGGGAACCTTCGGCGGGCTTTAGCCTGCATTCTCCATCAATCGGATATAGAAGCGGATGATTTCGGCATAATTGTCGATCATGATCCGCTCGTTAGTGCCATGAACGCGCGGCAGGTCCGTCTTGGAAAAGCGCATGGGCAGGAACCGGTAGCTGTCCTCGGCAAGGGCTTCATAATGCTTGGTATCGGACCCTGCCAGCATCAGGCCTGGTGACACCAGCACATCGGGCAACACCTCGTTGATTGTTTTTTGCACAAGGGCAAAATGATCGCTTGTCGAACTGGACACCTTCGAGGGTTCATTGCCCTGTTTGATGGAAACCTCGATGGCCGGGTCATTGATGGTTGTGCGGATATGATCAAGGATGCCGTCAACCGTATCGCCGGGCAACAGCCGGAAATTGACGGTTGCGGTTGCCGTGCTCGGTAACACGTTGTCCTTGGTGCCGCCATTGACGATGGTCGCCGCCGTTGTGGTCCGTACCATGGCGTTGGTCGTCCCGCCCTTCGCCAGTTGAGAGACCAGAACCGGTTCCAGAAGCCAGCGATTTGAAATGACACTGCGAAGCGACAGCGGCATATGAGGCGACAGGGTTTCCAGCATGTCCGAAACCGGTCGGCGCAGGGCCGCAGGCAGGCGGTTTTCTTCCAACCGTGTAATAGCCTTGGAAATTTTCCCGACGGCGGTTTCCCGCGGCGGCATGGAGGAATGGCCCCCCGTTGCCGTCGCGGTCAGGTGAACGGTCAGGTATCCCTTTTCAGCCAGGGCGATGAAGGCGATCGGATCGTCAATGCCGGGCATCAGGCCCTGCACAATCACCATCCCCTCGTCCAGTGTGAAGGCCAGTTGAACGCCCTGTTCCTTCAGATAGGCGGCGATCTGGCCGGCGCCGTTCTTGCCGCCGACCTCTTCGTCATGGCCAAAGGCGAAATAAAGGCTGCGTTCCGGTTGGTGCCCCTGTGCCAGATGATATTCCGCGGCCTCAAGAATGGCGAAGACAGACAGCTTGTCGTCCAGAGTTCCGCGTCCCCAGATCGCCCCGTCGACAATTTTCCCGGAAAAGGGCGGATGGTCCCAGTTGTCTTCCGTTCCCGGTTCGATGGGGACCACATCCATATGGCCCATCAGCAGGATCGGCTTGAGGGACGGGTTGCTGCCCTCCCACCTGTAAAGCAGGCTATGCCCCCCGATTACCTGTCTTTTGAGGTTGGCGGCAACCAACGGGTAGGAACGGTCGATATGGGCGTGAAGTTTTTCAAATTCCGCGACCTCCACCGGGGCGTCATGGGCATGGGAAATGGTTCTCATGGTGACGGCTGTGGCCAGACGAAGCGCGGCGGCATTCGTATCGATGGCGACTTCCGGAATGGATGCCACGGTGTCGGTCTTTACGGTGTTTGTCAGTGTGTTGAAAACAAGGACGCCGATCAGTACCAGCAGCCCGGCTCCCAAAAGCAGAAGAATTCTTTTTATCAATGCCCCCTCCCGTTTTTTGTCTTTCGGGGCATTTTAGAGCGTTCCCTCTATAATGATAGTCTTTTATAGAGGGAACGCATGCAGGTCAAAATCAGATGGCAAAGCCGCCCAGTTTTGTTTCCAGATATTCCTGGATGCCTTCATGGCCGCCTTCGCGCCCAAGTCCGCTTTCCTTCATGCCGCCAAAGGGGGCGGCTGCAGCGGTCGGGTTGATGTCGTTGATGCCGATAATGCCGAATTTCAGCCCTTCATACATCCGGAAAGCCCGGGAGATATTCGGGGTATAGACATAGGCAGCAAGGCCATAGTTGGTGTCGTTGGCCCGCTCCAGAACCTCGGCTTCATCCTCGAAGGTGATGACCGGTGCGACGGGGCCAAAGGTCTCTTCGCGATAGATCAGCATGTCTTCGGTCACATCGGCCAGCACAGTGGGAGCATAGAAATGTCCCTTGTCGAGGCCGTTGTCCAGCAGGCGGTGACCGCCGCAAACCACGCGGGCCCCCTTGGCAACGGCATCCTCTACCTGACGTTCCACCTTGTCGACAGCACCGGGGCCGACAAGGGGGCCGATGCTGATGCCATCTTCAAGGCCGTTGCCGCCGCGCATTTTTTGAACCCGTGCCTGCAGGGTTTCAATGAAAGGTTCGGCAATGGATTTGTGAACAAAAAGGCGATTCGGGCTGATGCAGGCCTGTCCTGTATTCAGGAACTTGACCAGAGAAACCCCCTTGGCCGCATGTTCCGGGTCCGCATCGTCGAAAACGATGAACGGGGCATGTCCCCCCAGTTCCATGGACACCCGTTTCATGTTGGCAGCGGCCTTCTGGTTCAGCATCTTGCCCACATTGGTGGAACCGGTGAAGGTCAGCTTGGCGACCTTCGGGTTGCTGACAAATTCATCCCCGATTTCAGCCGGTTTTTCTGCGGTGACAAGGTTGACGACCCCGGCGGGCAGGCCGGCATCGTGGAAAATCTTGAAGGTCTCAACCGCACAGAGGGGCGTGGATTCCGCCGGCTTCAGCACGATGGTGCAACCTGCGGCCAGTGCCGGGGCCATCTTGCGGGTCAGCATGGAGATGGGATAGTTCCACGGCGTGACAGCGGCAACGACCCCAACCGGGTGCTGCTGCACGATAAAGCGCTGGTCGCCGCGCGGGGCCGGGATGGTTTCGCCGTAAATACGCTTGGCTTCCTCGGCGTACCACAGCAGGAAGTCGGCCGCATACTGGACTTCATTGCGGGATGCTTTCAGGGGCTTGCCCTGTTCAATCGTCATCAGGCGGGCCAGTTCCTCCTTGCGTTCCATCATCAGGCCGTAGGCCTTGTAAAGAAACGCAGACCGCTGGTAGGCCGTTGTTTTTGACCAGGCTTTAAAGGCCTCGCTGGCTGCGTCAATCGCCGCCTTTGCCTCTTTTACGCCGCCGTTCGGGACATCCCCGATGACGTCGCCATTCGCGGGGTTGGTAACCTGAAACCGCGCGCCGTCAATTGCGTCGCACCACTGACCATTGATGTACATATGTCGATCCATTCCTTGTTGATTTTCCTGTTTTTTATTAACGGCCATACCCCGATGGGCCCCTTGCTGTAAAGAGGCAAGGCGCAATCAGGGGCCTGAAGATGCCGGAGATCAGGAGACGGGCCGGGTCAGTGAAAACGCCGGAAAGCGTTGCCCGGCTTGTCCGTGTCATCCATTGATATCTTGGAAACCGCATGAATATGAACGTCATGGGCCCGGTTCTCTGTCAGGGACTCGATGGCGGTTCTTTCCTCTGCGGTATCGTGCGTATGAACCCAGAGAGGAATACCGCCCCGTTCAAGTTGTAGGCTGTAATATCCCTTTCGGCTGTCCCGGTATCGGCGGTCCAGATAGATGCCGATGATGCCCCCCGCAAACCCGGCCAGCAGTGTGACGCCCGCCAGCGGCAGGGAGGACAGGCCAATCAATAACCCGATCCCGGCGGCGCACAGGGCGGCAAGATAAAGCGGCGCGGACAGAAGCACCTTGTTGCGGTCTTTTGTTTCCTCAGGATCGAGGATCGGCCCTCTCAGGATTTCAGGATTATCTTCGGTGCTTGGGGTGTTCTGGACGGGAAGGACATAATTGTTCCCCAGCACCTCGGCGCGGGAAAGCATGGTCATGTCAGACCGGGAAAATCCTTTTCTTTCCAGATCCTCAATGCAGTCGTGGACAGCGCCGGGATCATCAAAAATACCAACGGCTTCCTTTATGACAGGACGGTCGGTTTCGGCAGCGGAATTCGTCTCACCCATGTGAAATACCTCTCTTTCACAGGCCATTCCCCCACTGACTCGAAATTATGAATTGGACAAAATTATACTCTAAAAAGCGGTTTTCATAAAGGGGGTCGAATGTTCGTGTGTCCCGGTCTTGTGTCCGGGCCGTATCGGCGCGATACTGTGAGAAAGGGAGGATGGCTTCATGATGGATGAGACAAAGCAGGAAATAGCCCGGACGGTCGATCAGATCCGCTCGAAAGTGGATGGCCAACCGGTCACGCTGGCCCTTCTTAAGGAAGTCAGGGAGGCGTTGCTGACCCTTGCCGCCCGTAAGGACCTGTTCTCGTTTGACGCCTTTCCGCCGCCAGAAGACGGTGACGGGCCAAATAATTGCCTTTATCGCCTGTCAGAGGATGCGGATCACCGGTTCGCCCTGTATGTGAATGTTGCAAACGGACGGGTCCAGTCGCCGCCTCACGATCACACCACATGGGCCGTGATTGCGGGTGTCCATGGGCGCGAGGAAAACCGGTTTTACAAGCGGGTTCCGGAAGGGGTTGAGCAGACAGGCGGTCAGGTGGTTGCAGACGGAACCGGTGTCTGCCTGCTGCCCGATGACCTGCACAGCATTCATATCGAGCCGGGACAGCCGGTGTTGAATTTTCATATGTACGGACTGGCTTTGGAGCAATTGCCGGGACGCAATTACTGGAGTGCACCGAATAACGAGTGGCGGACCTTTCCGCCGCATCGGGATATTCGCGAGATTTGACCATGACCACCAAAAAAATGTCACCGAAGACCCTGCATGATCAATTGGCCAGCGGGCAGGATGAGCTTGCCTTTCTGGATGTGCGGGAGCACGGAATTCATGCGGAAGGCCATCCTTTTTTCGCCGTTCCGGCACCGCTCAGTCGGATTGAGCTGGAGGTGGAACGCCTGGTTCCCCGCAAGACCACCCCGGTGATCCTGCTGGACCAAGGGGATGGTGAGGATCTTGCCATGCGGGCGGAAAAGGTTCTGACGGGCATGGGATATGCGGACATATCCGTTTTGGACGGGGGCGTTATGGGCTGGCGGGATGCGGGGCTGGAGTTGTTCTCCGGTGTGAACGTTCCCAGCAAGGCCTTCGGGGAATTTGTGGAAGCCCGAAAAGGAACCCCGCATATCTCCGCACAGGAACTGTCGAGCCGTCTTCAGGCCGGTGAGAAAATTGCCATTCTGGACAGCCGCCCCTTTGACGAATACCAGCGGATGAGTATCCCCGGTGGCGTTGATGTGCCGGGCGCCGAACTGGTGCACCGGGTGTTCGAGGTCGTGCCGGATGAAACCACGCCGATTGTGGTCAATTGTGCCGGACGGACGCGCAGTATTATCGGCGCCCAGTCCCTGATTGATGCCGGGGTGCCGAACCCCGTCGCGGCGCTGGAAAACGGAACCATGGGCTGGTACTTGCAGGACCTGCCGCTGGCCAGCGATACCGGAACAGTTGGTGCCGCACCGTCGGCCGAGGCCCTGCACCGCAGTCAGACCCTGGCCCGGCAGGTTGCGGAGCGGGCCGGTGTGCCCCGTATAACCGGAGCGGAGCTGGAGGCGTTTCGGCATGAACAGGACCAGCGCACTCTGTTCATTCTGGATGTGCGAACCCGCGATGAATACGAGGACGGTCATATTTCAGGGGCGCAACATGCACCGGGCGGGCAACTGGTACAGGCCACGGATGAATATGTGGGGGTGCGGAATGCCCGCCTTGTCCTTGTGGATGATCGGGAGGTGCGGGCCTGCATGACGGCGGCCTGGCTGCGTCAGATGGGATGGGAGGATGTCTCTATCCTGACCGATTTTGACGGGCTGGCGCAGGTGAGCGGCCCGGAGGCCGGGCCAGAGGTGAGGGAGATACCGACCCTTTCCCCGCACGAACTGGACGCGGTTCTGGCATCGGGGGAGCCTATTGCTGTTCTGGATATCGGGCCCTCCCTGTCTTACCGGAAGGGGCATGTTCCGGGGGCTCGCTGGGCCATCCGGTCCCGTTTTGATCGGGAATTGGCCTTTTTGCCGCCCGTGGGGCTGGTTATTGTGGTCGCAGAAGATGACCGGCTGGCCCATCTGGCCGCGCCTGAAATTGTCGCTGTTCGCCCGGAAGTGATTGTCCGGGTCCTGAAAGGGGGAAGCCGGGGCTGGAAGGCGGCGGGGCTGCCGCTGGAAGAAGGCGAGACACGCCATCTCAGCCGTCCGGATGACCGCTGGTACAAGCCCTATGATAACCGTGACAAGATACGGGAACGGATGCAGGAATATCTGGACTGGGAAACGGCGCTGGTGAATCAGGTAGCCCGGGATGGAACCGCACGGTTTCGTATTTTCTAGGTTCTATCGCTCGGATTGTGGGTTGCCAAGGCGCCAAAACACAGGTATCCGCTGCGTCACATTAAATTGGGCGCTTAAAGTCTACGGGGCTTCTTGCAATGAAAGAAGTCACCATTTAGCATGGAAAGCGAACGGGCGCAGCAGATGCCCTGAAAAATAATGGAGAAAATCCCGATGGATTTGTCATTCAGTGACGAAGATTTGGCGTTCAAGGCCGAGGTCAGAGAGTTTCTAGAGACGAAACTTCCCGAAGATGTAAGAAGCTACTATAGCCGGGGTATGCATGTGCCCAAGGAGCTACAGGTTCGCTGGCAGAAAATCCTGCACGAACAGGGCTGGATGGCTCCGGCCTGGCCTGTGGAATATGGTGGCACCGGATGGACTGTGACACAGCGCTATATCGCTGCGCAGGAATTCGGAACCATGGGCGCACCGACCCCGATGCCGTTTGGCGTCAGTATGGTGGGTCCTGTGATCTATACCTTTGGCTCGCAGGAACAGAAGGACTATTACCTTCCCCGCATCCTCAATTCAGAGGATTGGTGGTGTCAGGGCTATTCCGAGCCCGGTTCCGGGTCCGATCTTGCGTCCCTGCAGACAAAAGCGGTTCGTGATGGGGACGATTATATCGTCAACGGCCAGAAAATCTGGACCTCCTACGCGCAGCATGCCAACATGATTTTCTGTCTTGTGCGGACAGATTCCAATGCCAAGGCGCAGGAAGGGATTTCCTTCCTTCTTATCGACATGAACACCCCCGGTATCACCATCAAGCCGATTTATGGTATCGACAAGGAAAACACCCTGAACGAGGTGTTCTTCGATGATGTCCGTGTTCCGGTGAAGAACCGCGTTGGCGAAGAGAACAAGGGCTGGACCTATGCCAAGTTCCTGCTGGGGAATGAACGAAGCACCATCGCCCGTGTGGCGCAGTCCAAACGCCGCGTCAACAAACTGAAAGAGATCGCCAAAACCGAACGGGTTGACGGCGGGCTTCTGGCGGATGACAAGGACTTCATGCGTAAGCTGGCCCAGATCGAGGTTGACCTGATGGCGCTGGAATATACGGAATTGAGAATGTTGTCTCAGGAAGCCGCCGGAAAACGCTTTACAGCAGAGCCATCTTTGCTGAAAATCAAGGGAACCGAAATCCAGCAGCGGTTGACGGAATTGCTTGTAGAATCTCTTGGTATGTACGGTGCCCCGTACGAGGCCATGGGCGATTACGAAGGTCGCAATGACACGGCTCCGGGACCGGATTATGCGAACGGCCCCATGGCCGAGCATCTTTATCTTCGGGCGGCAACCATCTATGGCGGCACCAACGAAATTCAGCGGAACATTATTTCCAAGATGGTTTTGGGATTATAAGGAATAATAAAAATGGACTTTGAACTATCTGATGAACAAACACTGTTGAAAGACAGTGTCGATCGATTTGTACAGGAAAACTATTCACCGGAAGCCCGGTTGAAGCTGACGGAAACCGATCTGGGTTTCAGCCGTGACCACTGGAAAACCATGGCCGAGCTGGGCTGGCTCGGCATGCCATTCTCGGAAGAGGTTGGTGGGTTCGGTGGATCACCGGTGGACACCATGATCATGATGGAAAGCATGGGCCGCGGACTGGTTCTTGAGCCGTTCTTCAGCACGGTCATTCTGGGCGGTGCCCTGGTTGCAGAAGCCGGAAGCGAAGCGCAGGTTGAAGAGATCATCCCGACGCTGATCGAAGGCAACCTGATGCTGGCTTTCGCCTATGCGGAAACCCAGTCCCGCTTCAACCTGAATGACGTGGAAACAACCGCAACAAAATCCGGTGACGGTTATGTTCTGTCCGGTCACAAGATCGTGGTTTATCACGGTGATACAGCGGACAAGATTATTGTTTCTGCCCGCACCGGTGGGGAAAGCCGTGACGAGGCAGGTATCTCCCTGTTCGTTGTGGACCGCGATGCCGATGGCGTTGATATCCGGGGTTACAAGACCGTTGACGGTCAGCGCGCTGCCGATATCCGCTTTGAGAATGTCAAGGTCGGTGCCAATGCCCTGCTGGGCACGGAAGGCGAGGCATTCCCGATCATCGACAAGGTTGTTGACCGCGCAATCGCGGCCCTGTGTGCCGAGGCTGTTGGCGCCATGACCGCCGCCAACGAAATCACCAACGAGTATCTCAAGACCCGCAAGCAGTTCGGTATTCCGATCGGCAAGTTCCAGGTCCTGCAGCACCGTATGGTGGATATGTATATGGAAGCGGAACAGTCCAAATCCATGTCCGATATGGCGGCCATGAAGCTTTGCTTTGATGATGTCGTGGAAGCCCGCAAGGCCGTTTCCGCGACCAAGGCACAGGTTGGCAAGGCGGCCAAGTTTGTTGGTCAGCAGGCTGTCCAGCTGCATGGTGGTATGGGCATGACCGATGAATATTCCATCGGCCATTATTTCAAGCGTCTGTCCACACTGGAAATGCTGTTCGGTAACACGGACTATCACCTGAACCGGTTTTCTGCTGCGTCTTAAAAACGATCAGGAATTGCGTTAGAATAAAGCCGGGATGTTCTGTCCCGGCTTTTTTTATGGGAGTGTGAGAATGAGGTTTCCCTGGATTGCCGTTGCCGGCGTGATGGGTGCGATGGGTGTGATCATGGGCGCAATGGGGGCCCATGGTGTGCTTGAAGATACCTACCGGGAAAAACTGTACAGCACCGCGTTCGACTATCATATGCTGCATGTACTGGCGTTGCTGGGGATCGGGATCATGCTGCGCCGTCAGGCGCGGGGGCGGGCCGTCAGCCACGCCGCAGGGGCGCTTTTTGTGACCGGGACCCTGCTGTTCAGCGGATCACTCTATTATCTTGGGCGCACCGGCGAGGTCTTGTTGCCCATGGTGACCCCGGCGGGCGGAAGCCTGCTTATTCTGGGCTGGCTTTGTCTTGCCCTTGGCGGGTTGCATTACGCCCGCAGTTAGCAGACGCCGCCTTCCAGTTCGCCATAGGTCGATTGCTTGAAATGCTTCCGGCAGAGGGCGACATACCGGTCATTGCCGCCAATTTCTTTCTGGGCACCCTCGCGAATGGGGGTGCCGGTTTCATCAACCCGGATGACCATGGTTGCCTTGCTGCCGCAATGACAGATGGTCTTGAGTTCCCTCAGTTCATCCGCCCAAGCCAGAAGATGCTGGCTGCCGGGGAACAGGTTGCCCTGAAAATCCGTCCGCAGACCATAGGCCAGTACGGGAATTTTCAGCTGGTCCGCCACCTCGGACAGTTGGAAGACCTGATCCCGGCTCAGGAACTGGGCCTCATCCACCATGACGCAGTCAATGGGGCGGCTGGTCAGTTCCTTTTTGACGCTGTCCAGCAGGTCAGTATCGTCCGCAAAGAGTTGGGCCGTGGCCTGCAGGCCGATGCGGGATGTAATTTTACCAACGCCATAGCGGTCATCCAGCGCCGCAGTAAATAACAGGGTCTGCATCCCGCGTTCTTCATAGTTGAAGCTGGATTGCAGCAGGGTCGTCGACTTCCCCGCATTCATGGTGGAATAGTAGAAATAGAGTTTGGCCATGCGTCTAGATGTCCTCCCACGGCACGGGAGTGCAGGAATAGGGAATGTAAAGGGGATGCCCCGGCTGGCCCTTTGAGGTCAGCTTCAGAACCTGGGCCTTGATCCCGTTGGTTCGCAGCAGGGTTCGGACCTGTTCGTCCCGGTTTTGGAAATCCCCGTGGCTGCCCCACGCGCAAATCAATGTGTCTGAGGCGCGGGCACTTTCCAGAATGGTGGCATCATTGAGGGGGCCGACAGGCTGGGCCGCTTGTTTCAGGTCCCGTGGGTCGGTGGCACGAAAGGCAAAGATATTGATCACCTCCATGGCGCCAAATCCCATGGCTACGGCACGGCGGTGACAGCGTTCCACCGTCGGATCGTTTCGGTCAGCATCGGCGGTGGACGGGTTTAGCATCAGAAAGGCGACCCGGGGCCCGTCATCCCATTGGCGCCATAGCCGATAGCGGTATTTTTCGCAGTCACTGAACGTTGCGCCGCTTTCCTTGAAATACTGGGCGTCCATGGGGCTAGAAATCCGTGAGCGGGCAATCCGGGAACAGAATGCCGGGTGTGTCAGGCTGCCAGATCGGGCGTTTCTTCATGATGTAGGAAAACCCGTCCGAGCTGGTGCGGGCCTCCAGCCATTGCTGCAGTTTCGGATAGGGGGCGGACTTGAACCAGTCCCGGTCGCTGTTGGCAAACTGGCGGATGAAAGGGAAAATCGCCGCATCTGCCACACTGAAACGATCACCAAGCAGAAAGGCCTGCTTTTCCAGTCTGCGTTCCAGTTCGGCGAGGAATTCTTCCCCGCTCTGTCGATAATCGGTCTGGGACTTTTCAGGAAAGCGGACGAAATATTTGTACTTGTCGAGGGCCGACTTGAAGGGGCCGTCATTTTCCTGGATCAGGGCGTGGGCCTCGGACCGTAATTCCCCGTCATCGGGAAGCCACCCCATTGGGTCGGAGCGTCCCAGTGCCCACCAGACAATGTCGATGCTCTCCTCAATAACAGTGCCGTCCTGCAGCACAAGAACAGGTACGGTTGCCTTGGGGCTGGCCGCGATCATCTCTGCTGGTTTGTCCTTCAGTAGAATATCCCGCAATTCCACCGCCTCGCCGCTATAGGCAAGGGCCAACCGGGCCCGCATGGCATAGGGGCAGCGCCTGAAGCTGTACAGAACAGGCAGGGTGTCCGGGGATGGAGAGGAGAAGGATGCAGACATTTACCGTAACAAGACCTGATTTATTTCCTGAAAACTGGACCGATCGATAAGATTTAGGGCATCAGGCCGGGGCTGTAAAGCGGCGACTGGTCACCACCGCAGGCGGTTCACGCGCCGCATCATGGCAGCGCGATGCCCGGATTCCTGCGGCTGTGGCAGGTCGGAAGGCGGTGTTTTCCGGGGTGGTTCCGGTATGTCGATATCCGGCGTTGGCCGCGACGCGAGCGAGACGGACAAATAGGTGTTGGAGGCTTCCTCTGCCGAGGTTTTTTTCGCCTCGCGTTTGACCAGATGCCCGGCGCTGTCCCGAAGCGGTAAGGGTTTCCGGTTTTCCCGAGGGGATGACAGAAGGCTGACCTCTTCCGGGGCCAGATCCGGGCCATGTGTCATGGCGCTGGAGGGGGCCGGGGCCGGGGGCGCGGCTTCCTGAACAGGTTCAGGGGTGACGATCCCGCGGGCCATCAGGATTTCCGGCTCTTCAAGGGGGTGGGCCGTTTCCGGTGTCGGTGTCTTGCGGACAGGGCGGGAATGGATCAGTTTTTCCGGCTGCCAGAGAGTGCCGGAAACTTTTGGGCGCGGTTTCCGGGAGGCCGGTTTGGGCGCTGGCACCGCCTGTTTAACAGGAGCCGGGGCCGGCGTTGCGATCGGAGCCGGAGCGGGTTCTTGTGCTGTCGGGGCGGGGGTCGGATAGGCCCGGTTCAGGGCATTGAATTTCACCTCGATCTGATCGACAAGATACAGCATAGCCTGACTGAGACGCTTGTTCTTGCGGCGCAGTTTCCGGTTCTCGGCAATAAGCGATTTTTCCCGCTCTGACAGGTCTGGCGAGTCGAGAATATACTGCTCAGGCTTTTTGCTGGTGAAATTCATGAATTACTGACGTGCTCCCCCGGCACTGGTAAAAAACAACCGAGAGAAACCCCCAACATTGTCTTTCGTGTCTTCTCTCATGTTGGGCTGATATTGTAAATCAGTTTCCATAACTTGAAAATACCCTGACGGCTTTTTTATCATTTTTTAGCCATATACGGCGGGACCGCTCCGGCAGAGTGGCGCCGGCGGGGGAGGGGCAGAGGGATTTTACGAAGGCGGCCCGCCCGTGTCAGGGGGTGGGGATGCCCGCTTGCTGGCACTGGCCGGTCAGGAAGGTGCGGCGGATCATGCAACCCTTGTCCATGATGATGGCATAATTGCCTGTGCAGGTGCCGAAGCTGACCCACGCCTCATAGTTATACTCTTCCGCATCCTCACTCATGTTCAGATAGCGGGTGAGATATTCAATGCGGTAAATCTTGTTAAAATCCGCGTTCTGTTCCTTCAGGTTCTGTTCCACGACCGGTTTGCAGTCTTCCGGCTCGTAAGGGGCGAGGGTGGAGTAAATGGAGGACCCCGCCATAGCGGTCGTCCCCCAGATGCCGGACAGGATCAGGGCAAGAAGCAGGGAATGGAATGGTTTCATGACACAGCCTCCTTGAAACGGGATCATGCCGGTTTGAGGGTCGCGGTGATTGTATCAGATAGAGGTAAGTCGAACGGGGCCATAAGTCCAGTTGTCCTTAAAAACCGTCTAGTTGATGGTCAGGTGAAGGGACGGAAGTCCGTCGATCCGGCCTTCAAGCTGGTCCCCTTTCTTGAGCGGGCCGACACCGGCCGGGGTCCCTGTATAAATCAGGTCACCGGGCATCAGGTGATACAGGCCGGACAGGTGACTGATAACCTCGGCAATGTTCCAGGTCATGTTACGAATAACCGTTTCCTGCTTGCGAACACCGTTGACGTCCAGTGTCATGCGGGCGTTCTGGATATCACCGGCATCGTCCAGCGGGACAAGGGGTGCACAAGGGGCTGACTGATCGAACCCTTTGGCGGCATCCCATGGACGGCCTTTTTCCTTGGCCGCGCTTTGCAGGTCCCGGCGGGTCAGGTCAATGCCGCAGGCATACCCGAAGACATGGTCCATGGCTTGTTCTACCGGAATTGCGGCGCCCTCCCGGTTGATCGCCACCACCAGTTCCATTTCAAAGTGAAGGTTGCTTGTGGCGGACGGATAGGCGATGGATGTGCCGCTTTCGACCACCGCGTCTGCCGGTTTCGAGAAAAAGAACGGCGGTTCGCGGGTGGGGTCGCCGCCCATTTCGATCGCATGATCCGCATAATTGCGTCCGACGCAGAAAATGCGGCGAACCGGAAAACGGGTATCCGTACCATGAATGGCAATGGTGGGCGGGGCCGGGGGCGAGAACAGATAATTCATTGGCAGGGAAATCCATGTTGTTTTGTTTTGAATTTCATTCACTATCAGAAATACCATAAGGTTTTTCCCTTGCCTATTCAGAGGCGGAAAAATTAAAGAGAACAAAAATAAAAATCGGGAGAATTCGATGAATGTCTGGCAGGTTGGCTCGGTAAAGATAACCCGTATTGTGGAGATTGAGGCGGCAGGCGGAACGCGGGGGTTGTTACCGGACGCGACGCCGGAAGCGGTCCGGGATATTGACTGGCTGCGTCCCCATTTTGTGACCGAGGACGGCAAGCTGATCATGAGCATTCATGCCCTTGTGGTGGATACCGGAGAGCATCGCATTATTGTCGATACCTGTATCGGAAATGACAAAAAGCGGAATGTCCCGGCGTGGAACAACCTGCAGACCGGCTTTCTGAATGATCTGGAACAGGCTGGGTATCGCCGGGAAGACATGGACACGGTTCTTTGTACCCACCTGCATGTGGATCATGTGGGCTGGAACACCATGCTGGAGGATGGCGCGTGGGTGCCGACCTTCCCCAATGCCCGGTATCTTTTTGCAGAACGGGAATGGAAGCACTGGCAAAGCAACCGTCAGGATGAATATGGCGATGTGATCGAGGATTCGGTTGCGCCGATCGTGGAGGCGGACCTTGCGACCTTTGTGCCGTCCGATTACCGGGTATGCGACGAGGTTTCCCTGATCCCGACACCGGGCCACACGCCGGGCCATGTCAGTGTCCGCATCCGTTCGCAAGGACAAGAGGCGCTGATTACCGGCGATTTCCTGCATCACCCTTGCCAGATGGCCCATACCAATTGGAGCAGTACTGCCGACAACGACAAGGCGCATGCAAGCCGGACCCGCAGGCAGGTACTGACCGAGCTTGCCGGAACACCGACCTTGTGCATTGGCACCCATTTCGCGACCCCTACCGCCGGTTGGGTGAAGCAGGATGACGAGGGGGGCTTCTGGCTGGACGTTGAACCCGGTTAAAAGATCGAGAAATCGGGTGACGGCAATTATTCAGTGTATTAATAACATGACGTTATTCACTGAAAATTACCCGGACTGGTCTTTTGCCCTCTTTCAAACATGCTTTATTTCCAATGGCGACCCTGCTGCTTTTGACAGGATGCGCCGGACAGCTTGTGGTTTCAAAATCGGATGCTTTTCTTCAGAAATATGATCTGCCGGAGCCAAGCATGGAGGCGTTCGTCTATTGTCATGATCACGGGTGCCGTGAGCGCCCGGTCCTTTCGTTGACCGGGGCGGATTGGGATCGGATCAAGGGCCCCTTGGCTGAAAAAGCGAATAGTCCGGCCGAGGAGCGGGGCAATCTGGCCCGGGCCATGGCCGAGTTGGAGAAAATTGGCGGCGAGGCCACCGGAACCACTGCCGACCGGGCCCGGACCGCCTTTGACAATGACCATCAGCTGGACTGCATCGACGAGAGTGCCAATGCGCTGGGACTGCTGCTTTTGCTTCAGCAGCAGGGATTGATCCATCATCACCGGGTCGAAGGCGTTGAAGGGCGGGGCGGGGCGTTCGAGTGGCCACATTTCGCCGCCTCCCTGAAAGAGGTGGCAAGCGGAGAGGTGTTCGCGTTTGACAGTTGGTTCCACGATAATGGCGCCGAGGCGGAGGTCATGCCCCTGCCGGTCTGGAAGGCAGGCTGGAACCCGCCGGGCTTTGATTAGATGACGGGAATGTGAACGCCCGGCCTTTCCGGTTGTGTTAAGACTTCCAACGAGGGAGTTTGCAACAGGGAGTAAGGGAGCCGCATGAAACTCTATGATTTTGTCGGGCCGCCAAGCCCGCGCCGGGTTCGGATGTTCCTGGCTGAAAAAGGCATCGATATTGAACGGGAAATCGTCAATATCCGCGAAGGGGAACAGTTCTCCCCCGACTTCAGGGCCATCAACAATCGATGTACGATCCCGGCGCTGCTGCTGGATGACGGAACGGTTTTACGGGACAGCGAGACCATCCAACGGTATCTGGAGGAAGTATTTCCCGACCCGCCCCTGTTTGGGGAAACACCCGTGCAGCGGGCGGTCATCAATGACTGGTTGCGGGTTATTGATCTGGATGGTTTTGGTGCGGTTGCCGAAGCGCTTCGCAATTCTGTGGGCCGTCTGAAGGACAGGGCACTGACAGGCCCCCATAACGAGGCTCAGAACCCGGCGCTGGCAGAACGGGGCGTGCGCCGGATCGGATATTTTTTCGAGGAACTGGACCGGCAACTGGCGGATCATCCCTATGTAGCGGGCGAGACGTTCAGTGTTGCGGATATCAATGCGCTGGTGGTGGTTGATTTTGCCGCAATGGCGCAGCAGACAGTCCCTGAAAGCTGCGCCAATATCCGGCGGTGGTACGAAACAGTTGCTGCCCGCCCCAGTGCGAAAGCATAGGTCGGAAACCGGCCCCCGCCGCTAGCCCTGTTCCCGAATGAAATAGATCAGGTCCAGAGACGGCGGGGTCTTCCCAAGTTGGCTCAGCATATGGTGGCATTGACCCCGGTGGTGGGTCTGGTGATTGAACATATGGGCCAGAATGGCAGAAACCCGGTCATTGCACGGGGTTCCGTCCTGTCGCTGATAATTCAGGATTTCGTCCAGTCGTTCCGCAGGCAGGGCGTCGGCAAGCTGCTCAAGGCGAAGGTCAGCGGCATGCCGGGCCTTGCGGAGGTCCCCCAGATTGGTGTGAAGGACGGTGTCCAGACTTTCCGGTTTGGGGCCCGTTCCCTCCAGCCGTTCCAGCCACAACAGATCGGCCACCAGAACATGATTGAGCGTCTTCATCAGGGTGCGAAAGAAGGCGCCAAGGTCCTTGTTGCGCTCTTCTTCCGAGAGTGTGGCGACGGCATCATACAGCCTGTCATTCGCCCAGCGGTTATAGGCGGCAAAGGTCTTGAAATGCCCGATCCGGGGGTCCGGGGTATGCTTTACAGTCTCGTCTTCGTCATCATCAGGGGCATGGTCTGCCGAAGACGCGGGCATTTCCGTGCCGTTTCCCGGCCAATCCCCAAGCGGGTAGGGCTTGTCATTGCTGCTGTAGGTCAGGAAGGCGGAAACCTGACGGAGATAGGCGGCCAGACCCGCGCCGAAGTTCGACAGTCGCTTCAGGGGCGCTCCGCATACCAGTTTGAACAGGAACTGGATAATCGTACTTGCGGCCAGAACAATTTCCGCCACTTGGAAGCAGAGCGCATAAAGAAGAATAAGGGGAAGCCGTTTCCAGGTTTTCCCGGATTGCAGATTTTCTTTCAGGGACGTGTCCATCGGGGGCCCTTTCCGCAGGTGACCAGTCATGTCGGTTCCGCGTCAGGCAGGATTTAAACGGGATTTACAGCCACCGCCGGACACGGGATTTATAATTCAGATATTCATCCCCGAATTTGGTTTCAAGATAGGCCTCTTCCCGGCGGATGACATAAAACTGGATAAACAGGACCGCACAAAGGATCGTGATCATGCTGCCCCAGCTTCCTGCGGCAAGGCCAATACCCCCTGCGAACAGGGTCATGCCCACGTAAATCGGGTTGCGGGAATAGCCGTACAGCCCATGAGAGATAATAGCCGTGGTGGGTTTCCAAGGCTCGACGTTGGTTTTTGCCTTGTGGTGGGCGACAACGCAAACCAACATGATGGCCATCCCCGCAAGGGCGAGAATGCCGCCGGGCACCGTCAGGAACAGTGGGCCGATCTCCCCCGCTCGCCAGTTGGATTGAACCAGAATGCCAACCAGCAGCGCCAGCGAATAGACCAGCGGCGGCGGGATGCGAACGCCGGGATGGTCCCGGCCGGACGGGCTCGGCGTGGTCATGGCGTCAGGTCCCTTCATTCGAGGCAGGAGCCGGAGAAGGGGGAACATGGTGGGCGAGAAAATCAATCGCCGCCTGCGTTCCGCCGGGGCCGTGGGGAATGTTCAGGGCCTTCAGGCCCATCTCAATAACCCCGAGGGTTCCCAGAAGCATGGGGGCGTTGACAAATCCCATATGGGCAATGCGCATGGCCTTACCGCGGAGGTCATCAATCCCAATCCCGACCACAACCCCGCATTTCTCGTTGCAGTAATCCAGCAGGGCGTCGGGGGTATGGCCCTGTTCAAACAGAACGGTGGTGACGGCTGTGGCCCGATCTTCCGGGGCGGTGACATTGAACTGGAGAACCCCGCCTTCCGCCCACCGGGCGACGGCGGCGCTGGTTGCCCCGGCCAGCAATGAATGCCGTAAGGACGCGGCCTCGATGCCCTCGTTGGACAGCAGCTCAAGGCTTTTTGCAAGGGCAAAGAGAAGATGTTCGGGCGGGGTGCCGCAATATTTCTGATAGTGGATCGGGCCAAGGCGCGCCGTCCAGTCCCAATAGGCTGTCCGCAAGCCCGCTTCCTTGTGCCGCGCCAGCGCCCGGGGGCTGGCCGCATTGAAGCTGAGGCCCGGCGGGGACATCAACCCTTTCTGGGCGGCGCCAACCGCAACATCGATATGCCAGTCCTTCATGGAAAAGGGCATGGTCCCGAGCGAGGCAATGGTATCCACCATAAAGAGGGCCGGGTGACCGGTGGACCGGATCGCCTTGCTGACGGCCTCAACGTCATTCACCAGACTGGAAGCCGTATCCACCTGTACCATCAGGATGGCCTTGATCAGGCCGTCGGGATCGTCTTTGAGGCGGGCGGCAACGGCGTCGGGGCGCACCGAATGACGCCAGCTTCCGGGCAGAACCTCAACGTCCAGCCCAAGCGGCACGCCCGTTTCGCCCCATCCGTCGGCAAAGCGGCCGCTGGACAGAACCAGAACCTTGTCGCCGCGGGACAGAACATTGCTGAGGGCGGCCTCCCACGCGCCGTGGCCATTGGCGATATAGATAAAGGTTTCCCCGTCCGTATCGAACAGGGTTTTCAGGCCCGCCAGCAAGCTGTCCGTCAGGGCCGGGAAATCCTTCTGATAGATGTCGATCGCCGGCTGGTGCATGGCGTTCAAGACAGAATCCGGTATATTTGTCGGACCGGGGATACTCAGGAATTCGCGACCTGTACGAACACTCATGATTTGGTTCCTTGGCTGTGAACTGGCAGGGAAATCAGCAGTTTACCCAAGCCGCATAAGGACGCAATAGCTGTTATTCCTAATGTTCCTTTTGCGGTGTTTTTCTTTTCCGGCGGGAAATCGTGGATTGCACCGTCGAATAGATCTGTTTGCTGGAGGAGCCGAGCGCCCCAAGGGGCAGGAAGCGGGCCTTTTGCACGCCTGCCGGGCGGACTGCCATACGGGCCAGGGCAAACAGGGCGAGAAAACAGGTGTTGCCAATAATGAAGTAAAACAGCATCTCCGGTCCGAACCGCCCCATCAACTGCGAGGCGATGACCGGTCCGACGCTGGCCCCAAGACCATAGGCAAATAGCAGCCCGGCAGACACCTGAACCAGTTTGTCCTTGGCGGCAAGGTCGTTCGCCTGTGCGGAGGCCATGGGATAAATGGTGTAACAGAAACCCCCGAAAATCATGGCGGCCACAAAAATCCACAAGGAGAACCCTTGCGCCGTGATCCAGATGATAGACCCGCAGGCAGACGCGGTCAGCAGGGCGGTGATCAACAGAATGGTCCGTCGGTCAAAGCGGTCGGACAGCCTGCCAATGGGGAATTGCAGCAACATACCGCCCAGCAGGATGCTGGCCATGAAGGTTGAAATTTGGCCGATGCTCAGGCTGATGCCGGCGCCAAAAACCGGGCCCAGACTGTTGATGGAACTGTTGGTCAGGCCCGCACTGATGGTGCCGATCACCCCGACGGGGGATGTCTTGTACAGGGCCTTGAAGCTCATGCGTTCGGGTTGGGCCGGTTGCGGGGCCGTGGCCCGGGTCATAAGGATGGGAACAAGGGCAATGGAAAAGATGATGGAGGCGACGGAAAACAGCTCGAACGAGGCCGGGTCGGCAATGGTCAGCAGGAATTGCCCCGTGCCGCTGCCAAGGTAGCTGGTCATCATGTACAGGGAGAGAACCCGTCCGCGATTGGCGTTGGTGGACCGTTCGTTCATCCAGCTTTCCACGATCATGATCATGCCCGCCATGCAGAAGCCGCAAATCACCCGCAGCAGCATCCACGCAATCGGGTGGACCAGCAGGATATGGGCCAGAACCGCAACAGACATGACCGAGGCAAAGGCCGCAAAAGAGCGAATATGGGCGGCGCGGGCGACCACCTTGGCCGCATTCAGGGCACCCAGAAGCATTCCGAAAAAATAGAAGGCCATGATCAGGCCCGTGGTTTCGGTTGAAAACCCTTCCATTTTACTGCGCAGGCCCAGCAGGGTGCCAAACATCCCGTTGGCCATAAGAAGCAGGCCATAGCTGAGCAGCAGCGAGGCAACAGATCTGACGGTTTCCCACATGTGATACCAAAACCTTTCACGGACAGTCGTTCTTCTGCCCCAGCATTGGGGAAGTTCCGAAAAATTACAAGCCTTCCGGGCGTTTAAGGGGAAGGGGCGGGGGAACTCTTTCTGTCTGTCACATAAAAGACAACAAGCGATACCAGTCCCAGCCCGAAAAAGCCGGAGACAAGGGGCAGGATCGTCCCGTCATAGGTCTGGGCGATGAGCGTTCCGATAATCACCGACTGGACCGTGGAAATGGACGACACCACCGCCGAGGCGATCCCGGCAATATGCCCCATGGGTTCCATGGCCATGGCGTTGACATTGCCAAACAGGATACCGAGGCAGAAAAACAGGAACAGAAGATAGATCATCAGGCTCCAGAGAGGAGGCTGGCCCGCGGTCAGCAGGGCAACCACCAGGTACACCGCAGACAGGGCTGAAAGAGCCCATAAGGCGGTCCTGACCAGATTGCGCATGCCCAGTTTCATGACCAGTGCCGAATTGGTGAAGGATGCCCCGCCGACAGCCAGTGCAAGGGCCCCGAAATAAACCGGAAACAGGTCACCGACCCCATACTGGTCCTGAAAAATCTGTTGGGCAGTGGACAGATAGACAAGGAACGAACTGAACACAAAACCGGCCAGTATGGTAAAGCCGAAGGAGGTCCGGTTGGTAAGGATTTCGGCAATGGACAGCCTGATGCGACTGACAGAAAAATGGCTGCGCTTGGGCGCGGGCAGTGTTTCAACCTGACGCAGGGCAAACCAGAAAGAAGTGATCACCCCCAGAATGAACATGGCCCAGAAAATGGCGCGCCAGTCCAGAACCATGATCATGATCTGGCCCATGCCGGGGGCCAGCACGGGCACCAGAATGAAGACCGTCATCACAAGGGACATGAAGCGCGCCATGGCCCGCCCCTCGAACTGGTCGCGGATAATGGCGATGGAAATCACCCGCGGGGCCGCCGCCCCCAATCCCTGCAAAAAGCGCCCCACCAGCATGACCTCGAACGAGGTAGAGAAGATGGACAGAAGGCACCCGACCATGAAAATACCAAAGCCGACATAGATGGGGCCCTTTCGGCCCATGCTGTCCGAGATGGGGCCGAAGATAAAAAAGCCCAGCGCCAGTCCTGCGAACAGGGAAACAACGATATATTGCCGCCCGTTGGGATCGGTGATCATGAGATCGGCCTCGATGGCGGCCAGCGCCGGCAGCATGGCATCGATGGAAAGGGCGATCAGCGACGTCATCAGGGCAAAAAGGATAACCTGCTCCGTATAGGAGATCGGCTTGGAGGGACAGCGTTCAGGCAAAAGTTACTCCGCAGGTGGGATGAAAAGGGCGGGCTCGGGACGAGCATTCCGGGCGAGGGTCCGGAAACACGGCCCCATAATGCCTGCAACAGGCGCAGCCTGTCCAGTTGTCAATCTGAACGGGAAGTGCAATCATTGCAGGATCGTCATGTTAGAATGCAAATTGACTTGTTTTCGCGAGCGTTGTTTTAATAAGCCATGTTTTCTGCTACCGCGCCCAGCCCCCGTTACCGGCAGCTTCTGGAATGTTACCGTTTGATGCATCGTCACGGGTATCAGCATCGCGTCGGGCAGAAGATTGTGCATGTTCCGCCCGAGGAGGCCTTCGCGGGACTGGAACTGAAACGCTTTGCCAACACGCTGAAAGCCCTGATCCGAACCTCCGGTGCGACGCGCCTGCTGGATTATGGCAGTGGCAAGGGACAGCAATATGTGACGGAACTCCGGCAGGGGCGGGAGACGCTGGCCGACAGTCTGGCCGATTATTGGGGGATCAAGCAGATTGTCTGTCATGATCCGGGACTGACCGAGGCCCTGTTGCCGCCCCCCGAAATGTTTGATGGGGTGATCGTGAGCCGTGTTCTGGACCGCCTGCCCGAAGAGGATCTGGACTGGGTGCTGGACGCGCTGTTTCAGCGGGCGTCCGGTTTTGTGTTTTGTGAGGTGGCCGGTCATCCGTCCCGCGACTGGGTGCCAACCGGTGAGAACGCCCGCATCATCCTGCAGTCCAAGGCGTGGTGGGCCAGTCGGCTTATCCAGTACAGTATTCGTCATGGGGGCGTGCCCTACTGTCTGGCCTATTCCGAGGAAGTACCCGGCGAGGATGGCCTGCCTGTGCACAGGATCAGTTTCGTTCATAACTGTCCGGGCGTATCCCTGCCAAATTCGGAACGAAATGTACGGGTTCGCCTTCAGATTAACAGACCGGTTCCCGCCGAATAACAAACCCCGGAAAAACAGACAGGATCGAGAGGAACAAAACCATGCAAATGACACCGGACCGTCCCCTGTCTTCCTTTGACAGAAAACTCGCCTCCTTCCCGTTCTATTATGGCTGGGTCGTGGTGGCCATTGTGTTTGTCACCATGGGGGTCGGGGTCAATGTCAGGACGTCTTTTTCCCTGTTGTATCCGTCTATTCTGGATGAATTCGGATGGGATCGGGGCACCACGGCAGCGGTGTTCACCATCGGCTTTATCGGGGGCGGCCTGTTTTCGCCGCTGATCGGCCGGTTCATGGATGTATCCTCGCCCCGCTACCTCTTGTCCCTGTCCGCGCTGGCCGTCAGTTGTGGGTTGATCCTGTCGACCTATTCAACAGAACCCTGGCATCTCTATCTCAGCCTTGGGGTCATGATGATCGGGATGGGGGTTGTCATGACCTATGTGGGGCATGCCATGTTCCTGCCCAACTGGTTTCAACGGAAGCGGGGTCTTGCGGTCGGGCTGGCCTTTTCCGGTGTCGGTTTCGGATCGATTGTCCTGATGCCCTTGCTGCAGGAAACCATTCTGGAACAGGGCTGGCGGCAGGCCTGCTGGGGAATGGCGGTGCTTTTGTTGGTGGTGGTTCTGCCGCTGAATTTTTTCCTGCAACGCAAACACCCGGCGGAAATCGGGTTGATGCCGGATGGGGATCCCCGGCCGACGCTTTCGGAACAGGGCGAGGAGGCCTCCCCCCTTCAGGATTACACGATTGTTGACAGGAACTGGGCGGCAACGGACTGGTCCCTGTCCCGTGCCATGCGGACAGGGGCGTTCTGGTGGCTGTGCCTGACCTGTTGTACGGGATTGTATGTGTGGTACGCGGTTCAGGTGCACCAGACCCGGTATCTTGTTGAAATCGGGATATCCCCGATTGAGGCTTCCTTTGCGCTGGGGCTTGTCGGCTTCGCCGGCGTTGTCGGGCAGGTTTTTCTGGGGCATTTGTCCGATGCACTGGGGCGGGAATGGATCTGGACCATTGCCTCTGGCGGGTTCGCCCTGTGTTATTTCTTCCTGTTGCTGATGGAATATCAAGCCAGTCCGTTCTTCCTGTATGGAATGGTCCTGACACAAGGGGTTCTCGGCTATGCCCTTGCATCGGTATTCGGCTCCATGCCAGCGGACCTGTTTCAGGGGCGCAGCTATGGTACCATATTGGGGGTTGTCAGTCTGATCGCCTTGATGGGGGGCGGTGCAGGCCCCTGGGTGACCGGTTTACTGTATGATCTTACCGGAAATTACAGGGCCGGGTTTGGTGTGGCGCTGGTCATGTGCGGAATATCCATCTTGGGGGTCTGGGTGACGGCCCCCCGAAAAAAGCGTCTGGTTGCCGGACAGGCCCGAAAACGGGCCGCGGCGGCAGCGGCAGTCTCCCCATAACGTGAACAGGAAAGAAGAAAAATGAACAAGATTGCAGTGGTAACGGGGGCAGGTGCCGGTATTGGTCGGTCCGTAACGGCGGCGTTGCTGAAGGCGGGGTACAATGTGGTTCTGGCCGGACGGACAGAAGCGCGGCTAGCGGAAACCGTGCGTCTGTCGGGTGCCAAACCGGAGCAGGCCCTTGTGGTGCCAACGGATGTGAGCGATGCGGCCTCTGTCGCCCGGTTGTTTGACAAGGTTGAGGACGTTTTCGGTCGTGTGGACCTGTTGTTCAACAATGCCGGGATCGGGGCGCCGCCGGTTCTGGTGGATGAATTGCCGATTGACGCATGGGACGCTGTTGTGGGCACCAATCTCAATGGGGCTTTTTATTGTGCGCGGGCGGCATTTGGCCTGATGCGGCGGCAAAATCCGCAAGGGGGACGGATCATCAATAACGGGTCCATTTCCGCCCAGGTGCCCCGTCCGTTCAGCGCCCCGTATACGGCCACAAAACATGCCATCACGGGGCTGACAAAAAGCCTGTCACTGGATGGGCGGCCTTACGGGATTGCCTGTGGGCAGATTGATATTGGCAATGCCGGGACGGACATGACCCAAGTCATGCAGGAAGGGGTCCCGCAGGCGGACCTTCAGGTTCGGCCGGAACCGGTGATGGATGTTGAGAATGTGGCCTCAGCCGTTATCTACATGGACAGTCTTCCCCTTGAGGCCAATGTCCAGTTCATGACCGTCATGGCGACCACCATGCCCTTTATCGGGCGGGGGTAGTATCCGGCTGGGGGAAGCCTTGCCGGATCGGAGGTGCCCGGTGACCAGCAGGCCGCGAGAGGGCGTCGCGGATCATGCCCGCGACGGCATCCGGCGGTATGGTGTTGTGCCCGGTATCGGGCAGCGGGAAATATCCGGCCGGACGGGGGGCCTGTTCGGACAGGCTTCGGCCATGGCGTTCCGGGATAACGCGGTCTTCGGTTCCGTGAATGATCAGGGTGGGGAGCTCAAGGGCCGCAAATTTTTCCGCATTGTTGAACTGGTCCCGGATCAGGGTGCGAACCGGGAAAAACCAGTAGCGGTCCGCCGCAACATCGACCAGCGATGTAAAGGGGGCCAGCAGCACCAGAAGGCCTGCGGGTTCGCGGCGGGCCATTTCGGTGGCGATGCCGCTGCCAAGGGATTCCCCCAGAAGAATGACATGGTGCGGGCTTTTGACCTGCGGGCGTAACCAGTCGATGGCAGCCTGCGCATCCCTGTAAAGCCCGTCTTCTGTGGGCGATCCTTCCGCGCCGCCATATCCCCGGTATTCAGCCAGAAGAACACCGAACCCTTGACGGACAAGGGGGTATGCCCGGGGGATGCGGTCTGATGCCTTTCCTGCATTTCCGTGGAAATAGACGATGGTGGGTTGATCCCCCGTTGGCGGGGCGTACCAGCCAAACAGGGACAGACCGTCGGATGTCTGATAGGCGACTTTTTGGAAGACCCCGATTTCGGTGATGCCGGGGTCAAGGGGCGGGCCGGGGAAATAAATCAGGTTCCGTTGAAACGTGGCGGCAAGCAGCAGCAGAACCGCATAGAGCGCCGCCAGAAGGATGCAAAACCGAAGAAGGGTCGGGATGGCAGGCCTCAGTCTTTCAGGTAAAGGCTTAAATACGCAATGATCAGTTTCTCGGCTTCTTCCACCAGCGTGTTGACGCTTTCCTCGTCCCGCTCTGCCTGTACGCGCAGGATGATTGTGGTTGCGGTGATAACGATCATGCGGGCCACTGTTTGGGCTTTTTCCGGGCTGAGGCCATTGTCCGAAAACGCCGGGTAGGACGCGAAGAAAAGGGTCATCCGGTCCTCGGACCGGCGGTGAATCTGGATCCATTCCTCCACATGGGCCAGTGCCATATCCAGCCGGTAAAGGGTGTCGGACTGCCGCATGGATTCCGCATAGGCCCGAAGGACCCGCTGTACAACCAGTTTCCAGGGAAGGGTTGTGCTGATCATGTCGAACACCTGTTCCAGCAAGGCGTCCTCACGATCGATCAGCCGTTCCCCCAGTTCCAGAAGAACCGCATCCCGGTCATTGAAGTATTGGTAGATTGACCCGACAGGGATACCAGCGGTTTTCGCGATCTTGCTGGTTGAAATGTCGGGGATGGGCATTTCCGAAATCAATTTTTCCGTCGTTTCCAGAATGAGCTCCACCCTCTCGCGGGAGCGATTTTGCAGCGGCTTTTTCCGGGAGACGGTTTTTTTTCTAATTATATTCATAAGAAAAATATGTAGTATCTCTAGCGTTGGTTGTGAAAAATTATCACATTATCACTTGGTGAAATTTCAATTGCCGCTGATTTTGGGACAAAAATGGCTGAATTACAATAGTTTTGGTGTAACATTTTTGTAAATCTAATGTTGGGGGGAGGGGTTTATATGAAAATTCAGAAAAGTATGAAAATAATTCTCGTCATGCTGGTTTCTTTTACATTTGGGGTATCGAATGTAGGGGCCGCGAGCGATTTTTTCATATCTCCCGGTGCGGACGCACAGGAGCGGCTACAGGAAGCCCTGATCATGGCTGAGCCGGGCCAGACCATTGAACTGGCCAGCGGGATTTTCAGACTGACGGACGGATTGTCGCTGGATGTGGAGAATGTCACGGTGATCGGGCAGGGAATGGATAGCACGATCCTGTCGTTCAAGGGCCAGCAGGGCGGCTCGGAAGGCCTTCTGGTCACGTCCGATCAGGTTGTCCTGAAGGATTTTGCCGTTGAGGATACCAAGGGCGATGCCATCAAGGCGAAGGGGGTGGATGGCATTGCCATGATCCGGCTTCGGACAGAATGGACTGACGGTCCCAAGCCAACCAACGGGGCCTATGGCCTCTATCCTGTGCAATCCACCAATGTGCTGATCGACGGGGCCGTTGCCATTGGGGCGTCCGACGCAGGCATTTATGTGGGACAGAGCGACCGGATCATTGTCCGCAACAGCCGGGCGGAGTTCAATGTGGCCGGGCTGGAAATCGAGAACAGCTATAACGCCGATGTTTATGACAATATTGTCACCAGAAACACAGGCGGGCTTCTTGTTTTTGACCTGCCCAACCTGCCGCAGCAGGGCGGGCATAATGTCCGGTTCTTCCGCAACAAGTCCTTCCGCAATGACACCGACAATTTCGCGCCGGAAGGCAATATCGTCGGGATCGTGCCGCGGGGAACAGGCATGATCATCATGGCCAACGAAAATGTGGAGGTCTTCGAGAACGAGTTCTACGAGAATGACACCATGAATATTGTGGTCGCCAGCTATGTGGATGATTTTGAGGATGATACCTATAAGCCGACGCCGAAGAAAATCCACATCCATCACAACCGGTTTGGCCCCTCGGGAACCAACCCGGATACGGGTGAGTTTGGCACCATCATCCGTGATACGGTCGGAACCCCGGTCCCGGATATTGTCTGGGATGGGGTGTTGCCCCTGCTGCAATACATTTTCTTCGGACAGGATGAGGAGGACAGTCTGGCAATCCATGACAATGAACATACCGGTGGGTCCCGCCCGTTCGCGAATGCGGACCTGATCATGCATGTGCTGGCCCCCATATTCCATTCGGCGGATTTCGACATGTCTGCCTATGCGAAATCCTATCCTTCCCTTCCCGAGGTCAAGGTTGAGATCCGGGGACGTTCCGCCGATGAACTCGTCAATTGAGGTTCGGGGCGCAGGAGCCTGCGGAATGAAAATCACTTGCCGGGGGATTGTCTGTCTGCTGCTGGCGATCATGGTGGCGGCTGTCTCTCCGGTCATGGCGGAAGGGGTGAACGATGAATTGTTGAGGGCGTCAAAGCCTGCGAAAACGCTGTCTGAATACCGGTTGTTCACCAATGCCCCCCTGCAGGAGCCGAACCGCCGTGTGGTTCCCTATGATCTGAACAATCCTTTGTTTACTGATTATTCCCTGAAATACCGGTTCGTCTATGTACCGGAGGGGGCCTCTCCCGCCCCCTATGAGGAGCGGGAAGCCCTTCGTTTTCCGGTTGGATCGGTTCTGGTGAAAACATTCGCCTATCCCCGTGACTTCCGGGAGCCGGACCGCCATATCCGCCTGATTGAAACCCGCTTGCTCATTCACAAAAAAGGGGGCTGGAAAGCCTATCCCTATGTCTGGGACGCAGAGGGGAGGGAGGCTGTCCTGAAGGTTGCAGGCAAGCGGGTCGATGTGGATGTTGTCTGGCAGGATGGCAAGGCGGATCGTATTTCCTATGCGGTACCCAACATGAACCAATGCAAGGGTTGCCATGTGGGCGCGGATAAAGCCATTCGCCCGATTGGGCCGAAAGTCAGGAATTTGAACCGGCCTTCCCCGGCGCGCGACGGACCTCCTGTCAATCAGCTTCGGTATTTGCGGCAGATTGGCTATCTTGGGGGCGGGCCGCAAAAGCCGGAGGATAGCCCCCGGGTTCCCGAGCCGTTTAACAGCGCGGACGGAACCCTGTTTGAAAGGGCGCGGTCTTATCTGGATGGCAATTGTGCCCATTGCCATGCACCGGGTAAGCCCGCAGATACCAGCGGCCTGTATCTTGATTATCTGGAGGAACGGGCCGTGCATTGGGGCGTCAACAAGACACCGGTTGCGGCGGGCCGCGGGTCGGGCGGGCTTGCTGTCAATATTCGGCCGGGACAGCCGGAAAAGTCGATCCTTCTCTATCGTATGAACAGCGAGGACCCCGGGGTCATGATGCCGGAACTGGGCCGTTCCCTGATCCACAGGGAAGGGGTGGACCTGATCCGCGCCTTTATTAAATCGCTGGAAGAATAGCGGCGAAAAACAGAACCTCTGGTGAGAATATTTTGTATGTACACATATAAAACTTGAGAAAAATAGAATATAGAGGCATGATTTCAGGTAGGGTGCGGGTGAAACTCAAGAACTCGGGTTCCGGTGAAAAATAAATAGCTGAGAAAAATTGCCGGTTTCCCGTACAAAAGGACATGTTTTTTCAAGCCGACGGGAGACAGATGAATGCTGAATAGAAGAGGTTTGCTGGCCATTATCCTTGGGGGGATCGCTTGTTTCTCTCCTGCCGGGGCAGAGACGGCCCGGGCGGCGGATGACGTTATCAAGATTGGTGAAATCAACAGTTACACGCGTTTGCCCGCCTTTACCGAGCCGTACCGGAAAGGGTGGCAACTGGCCGTAGAGCAGATCAACAACTCCGGGGGTGTTCTCGGCAAAAAGCTGGAAGTGATTGCCCGGGATGACGGCGGAAAGCCGGGGAATGCGGTCAAGATCGCCGAAGAATTGATCACCAATGAACAGGTGGTTCTTCTGGCCGGGACCTTTTTCTCCCATATCGGGCTGGCAATCACCGATTTTGCCAAGCAGAACAAGGTTCTCTTTATCGCTTCGGAACCGCTTAGCGATGCGATGGTCTGGTCAAAGGGCAACAAATATACCTTCCGCCTGCGTCCTTCCACCTATATGCAATCCGCCATGCTGGCGCGGGAAGCGGCCAAGATGCCCATCGTGAAATGGGCGACAATCGCGCCCAACTATGCCTACGGGAAGGATGCGGTGAACGCCTTCAAGACGGTTCTGAAGGAATTGAAGCCGGACGTGGAGTTTATCGAGGAACAATGGCCAGCCCTGTTCAAGATCGACGCCGGGGCCACGGTTCGGGCGCTGGAAGCGGCCAAACCTGAAGGCATTTTCAATGTGACATTTGGCGGCGATCTGGCCAAGTTCGTGCGCGAGGGGTCCATCCGGGGCTTGTTCGACGGGCGTTCGGTGGTCAGCCTGCTGACAGGAGAGCCGGAATATCTTGATCCGTTGAAGGCGGAAGCGCCGGAAGGGTGGATCGTGACCGGCTATCCCCGTGACTTCATCAAGGAAAAGATGCACGTTGAATATGTGAAGGCTTATCAGGACATGTTTGGCGAACTGCCGCAGACCGGGTCTCTGGTCGGGTATAATACGATCCTGACAATTGCCGAGGTGATCCGCAAGGCCGGTAGCACGGACACGGAAAAAATGGTTGCTGCCATGAAAAACCTGTCCTTTGACAGCCCGTCAGGCGAGGTTGTTTACCGGGCCTCTGACCACCAGTCCACAATGGGCGCATGGGTCGGTAAAACCACCGTTCGCGACGGTCAGGGGATCATGGTTGACTGGTTCTATGCTGACGGGGCGGATTATCTGCCCGGTGATGAGGCCGTCAAGGCAATGCGTCCCGCTGACTGAGTTCCATTTGGAAAGGCCTGCGATACAGCCGGTGTCGCAGGCCCGCCATCCGTTTTTGATTTTTTGTTGTTGTGAGGCCTAAATGGGATTTTACCTGGCGCAGTTTCTAACCGGGCTGGCAAGCGCGTCCTCCTTGTTCTTGGTGGCGTCTGGTCTTTCCATTATTTTCGGGGTGACCCGGATTGTGAATTTCGCCCACGGCTCCTTCTTCATGCTAGGCGCCTATCTTGCCTATACCTTTGTCCAGATATTGCCGCAGGGAATTTTCGGATTCTGGGGCGCCATTCTGGTGGCTTCCCTTGCTGTTGGCCTGATCGGGGTTTTGATCGAGATGACCCTGTTCCGGCGTATCTACCGGGCACCGGAACTGTTTCAGTTGGTGGCGACCTTCGGGGTCGTGTTGGTGATTCAGGACCTGACCCTGTGGCTTTGGGGGCCGGAAGACCAGTTCGGCCCGCGGGCGCCGGGGCTGGAAGGGGCGGTTCGCATCATGGGAGAGCCGATCCCGGAATACGATATTCTGCTTATTTTCTTCGGACCGGCTGTCCTGCTGGGGATCTGGCTTTTGTTCAACAAAACCCGCTGGGGCACCCTTGTGCGGGCGGCAACGCAGGACCGGGAAATGGTGGGGGCGCTGGGGGTCAATCAGAGCTGGCTGTTTACCAGCGTGTTCTTTGTCGGCTCGTTTCTGGCCGGCCTCGGCGGGGCGATACAGTTACCGCGAGAGGCAGCCAACCTGCTGATGGACCTGAACGTGATTGGCGAGGCCTTTGTGGTTGTGGTCATTGGCGGCATGGGAAGCGTGCCGGGGGCGTTCCTGGCGTCGGTCCTGATCGGGGAATTAAACGCCTTCGGCATTCTGATCTTTCCTGAAATTACGCTGGTTCTGGCTTTTCTGGTGATGGCCGTTGTTCTGGTCGTTCGGCCCTGGGGATTGCTGGGCCGACCGGATGTGGTGCTGCGGGGCAGTGCCGGACCGGCGGAAGGCCCGCTTCAACCCTTCACCAGCACGGCCCGCCTTGTCCTTTTCGGCGGCCTTGTCCTGCTGTTGGCGGCGCCGCTTATTCTTGGGGATTTCGAAATTGTTCTGTTGACCGACGTGCTGATTTTTATTTTGTTCGCGGTCAGCCTGCATCTGATCATGGGGCCGGGGGGCATGGTTTCCTTTGGTCATGCGGCCTATTTCGGGCTGGGGGCCTACGGGGCGGCACTGGCGGTCAAGTATCTGGGCGTCAATATGCTGGGCGGAATGGTTCTGGCGCCGGTGGCGGCCGGGCTCGGGGCGCTTGTGTTCGGGTGGTTCTGTGTGCGTCTGTCCGGTGTCTATCTGGCCATGTTGACCCTTGCCGCCGCGCAGATCACCTGGTCGGTTGCTTTCCAGTGGCAGGACGTGACCGGCGGCGATGACGGCATTCTGGGGGTTTGGCCTGCGGAATGGGTCTCAGGCAAGGCGGCCTATTATTATGTCACCCTGACGTTGGTGGGGTGTGGCCTCTTTTTCATCCGGCGCCTAATTTTCTCGCCGTTCGGTTTTTCCTTGCGGGCCGGACGGGATTCACCGCTCAGGGTTGAGGCCATCGGGATCAACCTGAAAACCCAGCAGTGGATCGGCTTTGTCGTGGCGGGACTGTTTGCGGGATTGGCTGGCGGCCTGTATGTCTATTCGAAGGGCAGCGTTTTCCCGGACGAGTTGGCAATTTCCCGGTCGGTTGACGGGTTGGTGATGGTACTGCTGGGCGGTATCCAGTCCCTGATCGGTCCCATTGTGGGGGCGGTCAGCTTCATCGTTCTTGAGGATTTGGTGACCCGTCTGGATTACTGGCGGATTATTTTCGGTAGTATCATCCTGTTTATCGTGATTGTCGCACCGGAAGGGCTGGCCGGATTTGCGCGGCGCTTCCTGCCTCAAAAACTTGCCGGGCGGGACCTGATGGGCGGAGGCGGCGCATGAGTCTTCTGGTGGTAAGGGTCCTTGCCAAGGCTTTTGGTGGGGTTCAGGCGGTAAAGGATGTGTCCTTCCATCTGGAAGCGGGCGAAATGCTGGCACTTATCGGCCCGAACGGAGCGGGGAAAAGCACCTGCTTCAACATGCTGAACGGTCAGTTGGCCGCCGATAAAGGGTCTGTTCTGTTTGATGGCCGGGAATTGATCGGCCAGCGGCCAAGGGATATTTGGCGGTTGGGGGTCGGTCGGACCTTCCAGATTACGGCGACCTTTGCATCCATGACGGTGCGGGAAAATGTGCAGATGGCGCTTTTGTCCCATCATGGCGAGTTGTTCTCGTTCTGGCGGCGGGCATCCCACCGACATGGGGCCGAGGCCGACAGGTTGCTGGACCGTGTGGGGATGCTGCATCAGGCGGACCGGGCCTGCGGTGTGCTGGCCTATGGGGATTTGAAGCGGCTTGAACTGGCGGTGGCGCTGGCAAACGGCCCCAGACTTCTGCTGATGGACGAGCCAACGGCCGGCATGGCCCCGAAGGAGCGGGTGGCCCTGATGGAACTGGTTGCTGGCATCGCAAAAGAGGAACAGGTAAGCGTTCTGTTTACGGAGCATGACATGGATGTGGTCTTTGCCCATTCCGATCGATTGATGGTTCTGAACCGGGGGGAGATTATCGCCACGGGCAGTGCCGATGACATCCGGTCCAACGATCTGGTGAAGGAGGTTTATCTGGGCGGCGGAACCACCTTCGATACAGGCAGGGAGATGAAAAGCCATGCTTGAGATACAGGGGATCAACGCATTCTACGGGCAGGCGCAGGTTCTGCAGGATATTTCCTTTCAGGTCGGGGCAGGCGAGGTGGTCGCCTTGCTGGGGCGCAATGGCGCAGGCAAGTCCACGACCATGAAAACCCTGATGGGAATGGTGAATTCGACAGCCGGGGATATCCGCTTTCAGGGAACCCCGATCAAGGCCTTGCCCACGCACCGCATTTGCCAGATGGGGCTTGGCTATGTTCCCGAGGACAGGCGGATTTTTTCGGATTTGACGGTTCTTGAAAATCTTGAGGTCGGGAAACAGAAGCCGCGGGACGGCGCACCGGTATGGGAGGCGGAAAAGTTGTTCGAGTTGTTCCCCAACCTGAAAGAGCGGAAAAACAATGCTGGCGGCCAGATGAGCGGCGGAGAGCAGCAGATGCTGTCAATCGCCCGCACATTGATGGGCAATCCGCGGGCCATCCTGCTGGACGAGCCGTCGGAAGGCATCGCCCCGGTGATCGTGGAGCAGATGGCAAAAACCATTCAGGCCCTGAAAAAAGAGGGGCTGGCCGTGTTGTTGTCGGAACAGAACCTGCATTTTGCAAAACTGGTCTCGGACCGGGCTGTCATTATCGAGAAGGGGGAGGTTCGCTATCAGGGGACCATCCGGGAGTTGGAAGAAAAACCGGAAATTCGGGATGCGTATCTGGCTGTATAGGGCCGTGGGAGCCTGATAAATCATACTTTAGAATATTCGAGGTTAAATTTTTTAGTCGTTTCTGATAAGAGTCCGCTCGTTGATAGGGAAACCCGAGGAATCAATGAGCAAGCTCGATCCGGCCAAGGAAAAGTACCGTGGAAAATTCCTGCTTCCAAAAGGGCAGTTTGTGGAAACGCCCGAGAAGAATATTGCCCTGACCCATTTTCAGGACATGGAAGACATGAACCGTTCGTTGGCGGCGTATCTGATCGAACGGGAACAGGATAAACTGGGGCGCGAGGGCAAGCAGTCCTTTTCAAAAAGCACGAAAATTCATCATGTGGATGCCTGGGATGCGCCGGGCGCGCGTTTTGTGGATGAACGGGCGAAGGCCCTGTTCCGGTTGATCACCGGACTGGATCAGGCGGTTGTGGACCTGAGTTGGGCGAATATCTATCGGCAGGGGGATTACATCATGCCCCACGCCCATTCCCGCTCCATGGGGTCTGTTGTTTATGTGGTGTCAATGGGGGACGAGGATGAGACCGACCCCATGTCCGGAAAGTTTGTCATCTCGGATCCGCGCTTGCCGCTTTGTTGTCAGGCGGATGGCCGGTATATGAGCAACACTTACATGCCGTCCCTTGGTGCCGGTTCCATGATCGTTTTCCCGGCCAGTGTTGTGCATATGGTGACCCCCTATCGGGGCAAGAGCCCCAGAATCACGCTGGCATGGAATATCAACAATGTGGCCCTCAAGCCCAGAACCGAGCGCGAGAGTTACGGGATCCCGCCGCATCCGGGTAAGGCGAAACCCCGTTCCCTGACGTGATTTGAGACCTATTTCAGATAGGTTGCGATTTCATCTTTCAGGGCCAGCCGCTGGCGGCGAAGCTGCTTTTCATAGCCCTCGTCAGCGGGGGCGACATTGGTTTCAATCCGGTGAATTTCCCGGTTTACGGTGTGGTACTCGTCGGTCAGTTTTGAAAAATGCCCATCCGCCTGATTCAGCTTCTGGATAGCCTCTTTCTGGCCGGGGAATTCTTCCATCAATTCATGGGGTACGTGTGACATGCGCGGCTCCTTCGTTGGGTTGTTTTATCCAGAATAGAAACGCGCCCGAACCCTGCCATTGATGGGAATCAATTTTGGGGTGGAGTTGTGATGCGAGATAAAGCACACTGATGCCAACAACCAACAACAACCGAAAAAGGGAAGCATGATGACTGACATGACTGATGAAAGAGCCAGCTTCACGGCGATGACCGAAGGCACGCCGGAAGACTATCAGATCATTTCCAAAAGTTTTGGAGCCTATTCAAAGGAGTTGCCTGACCGTGTTCTGGAGCATCTGAATATTCTGTCTGGCGATTTTGGGGGGTTCCCGGTCGATCGGCTGGAACATTCGCTGCAATGCGCTACCCGTGCCCACCGCGATGGCCGGGACGAGGAATATGTTGTCATGGCCTTGCTGCATGACATCGGCGATACGCTGGGTTCCTATAACCATGCGGATATTGCCGCTGCCATCCTGCAACCGTTCCTGTCCGAGCAGAACTACTGGATCGTCAAGAACCACGGCATTTTCCAGGGCTATTATTTCTTCCATCATATGGGGCTGGACCGGAATATGCGCGATCAGTTCGCGGATAACCCGCATTTCGATGCCTGCGCGGAATTCTGTGAGAAATACGACCAGACTGCTTTTGATCCGGAATACGAGTCAGAGCCGCTCAGCTTCTTTGAGCCGATGGTCCGGCGGGTCATGGCGAAGCCAAAGAACTCCATTTACCGCCGGAAGTAATCAGGGACCTGTCAGGTAACCGTTTCGGTCATCCGCCGCTCAGACAATGCGTGGCGGATGATCTGCACGGAAGACCAGAGGAACAGGCCCGCCATGAGGGCCGCAACAATCAGGTCGGGCCACGCCGATGTGGTGCCCCACACCCCCGCCGCCGCCAGCATGACAGCCACATTCCCGATGGCATCATTGCGCGAACAGAGCCAGACAGAGCGAACGTTTGAATCGCCATCCTTGAAATTCATCAGCAACAGGACGCTCAGCAGGTTGGCCGCAAGGGCCAGAAAGCCGGTTGCGCCCATGACCGTTGCTTCCGGAAGGCCGGGAGACAGGGCCGTTGAAACCGTGGTGCCGAACACCCACAGGCCCATGACAGCCAGACTGATCCCCTTGGCAAGGGCCGCCAGCGACCGCACCCGCAGGGACATGCCGATCACGGCAAGGGAAATGCCGTAGGTCGCCGCATCTCCGAGAAAGTCGAGGGCATCTGCCTGCAGTGCCTTGGACTGGGCAAATTCCCCCGCCGTGATTTCCGTCACGAACATGGCCGCGTTTATGAATATGACGGCCCACAGGCGTTTCTTGTAGCTTGAGGACGTACCGTCGAAACTGCAATTATGTCCGCACCCAGCACCCATCGGGAAGCTCCACTTCTGTAATCTTGATTTACCAATATCCCTAACCTAATGTCTCTAGTAGCTATAGGTTCAAGAGGTTTTTTTATGTTTTCCATTGGTGACATGTCGAAACAGTCCGGGGTCAAGGTTCCCACCATCCGGTATTACGAGCAGATTGGCCTGATTTCCCCCCGTGTGCGGTCGGAAGGAAACCAGCGCCGTTATGGGGAGCGGGAGCGGGATCAACTGGTTTTCATCAAGCATGCCCGGGATCTTGGTCTGCACCTGAATGCCATTCGGGAGTTGCTGGAACTGGATAGCGATCCTGAAAAGCCCTGTCTGCATGCGGATGAACTGGCGCGTGAGCATCTTGCCGGTGTCCGCAAAAGGATCGGCCAGTTGCAAAAACTGGAACGGGAACTGGAGCGGATATCAGACTGCAAGGGGGATGGGACCGTGCGGGAATGTTATGTCCTGCAATCCCTGTCCGATCACGGAACCTGCGAAACCGAGCATCGGGACTAAAGTCAGAGGGAAGCCGTCACAGGGGGCGTTATATCCACCAGATGGCATACTGCCGTTCACAAAATCCCGGCAACGCGTGGATGTCGATCTTGTCCCCGCCGGGCAGGGTGACATGCCCGTTGAAGGTGCCGAAAAGCTGGTTGAAGTCGAAGGGGGTCTCAATGTCCCCGTTGCGCGCGGCATATTGCCCTTCGGGCGTAAAGGTGAGGGTGATCTCTCCGCCGCTGGAGGAAACCGTCCACGGGCGCATCAGATTGTCCAGATCATGATGGAACATCACCTGCGGAAGCGGAAAGCGGCGCCCGTCCAGCCAGACGGCATTTTCGGAATAGCCGGTTTCATTGACCCCATTTGACACGTTCAGGCCGATCGCTTGGCCCAACCCGCCCCGGCCGGTCAGGCAGGCCCAGTTCCAGAAGGTGTCGGGCCGCAGGAAGCCTGCCGTGAAATCGTGATGGGCAAAGGCATCGTTGGCGCCAAGGTCGGTAGTCTCGCCGCCCTGCTTGAGCCATCCACGGGCCGGAACCCCGGCAACCTTCTGGCAGTATGTCCAGCCATTCGGACCGGTTGGGGTGACCAACCGTAGAGCATCAAACGCGGGGGCCCCGTCCTGAAAGCTGACATCCAGAAGGTCGTTCCCGTCGAGGGTGATGGACAGGCTTTTTTCCGGGCCCGCGCAGGAAAAGCGGGCGGTCAGCCCATTGCCGGACAATTCCGTGATCCCATGATCCGGGTTCCGGGAAATCCTGTCCGCATCCGCAGCAGCAAGCCGGACACCGCGCTTCAGGAGGTTCCCTGTCTGGCGGTTATAGAGATAGAAGAACAGGGTCGGAACACCGCTGGCAAGGGTCAGGCTGCAGCCTGAATAATATCCGGCAGAAACAAATCCCATGAAGTGAAAATGAACAAAGCGGCGATCCCGTTCCGCAGTGGGCAGGATATCGCGCAAGGGGGAGCGCAACCGGTAATCCCGATAATTGACCAGCCCGACCGGCGCCGTGTGAAAGCCGTGGCGAATAGCGCCGTCTTCATCGATCAGTTTTCCCGTGTCTTTCGTCATCTGGAATTCCAATTCAAATGGGCTGGGATCGGGGCCGCTGGTCGCGGCCATGCCAAACCGGTGTTAGAGCGGCGCCTCCGACTCCTTGCTGGGGGGCTGTTTGTTCTGTGCCTTTGAGACTTTCATCTCGCGGTGGGCAATATAGGTGGTGGCAGAAATGATCAGCCCGCCGCCAAGGATGACATAGGGGTCAACCGGTTCCCCGAACAAAGCCATACCCAGAATTACGGCCCAGACCAGTTGCAGGAAGTTCAGCGGTTGCGTCAGGGTGATGGGGGCGGCCTGCAGGGCGCGGGTCATGGTGTAATGCCCCGCCGTTGCCAATGCCGCCGTCAGGGCCAGCCACAGGGTTTCCTCAAGGGTCAGGGGGCGCCACTGATAGATGGCCCCCGGCAGCAGGGTCAGCATGCAGAACACCGACAGCATCCCCACAATGACCGAGGATTTCTGCGTGCCCGTCAGTTTCTTGGCAATCAGGAACGAGGCCGCAAACAGGGGCGTGGCACAGAGCTGCGACAGCTGCCCGAGATTGAGATCCTGAAAGCCGGGCCGAAGGATAATAAGCGTGCCGATGCAGCCGATGATAACACCGGTCACACGGCGGATCTGAAGCCGTTCCCCAAGGAACAGGGCCGCGCCGATGGTCACAAAGATAGGGGCCGCATATCCAATGGCGGTGACCTCGGCGATGGGGATGCGGGCCATGGCATAGAACCACAAGATTACCCCAAGGCCGTGGATGATCCCCCGGATGGTGAAGAGTTTGATAATCTTCCCGCTGGGAGGGGACTTAAACATCTGCAGCAGAAACGGCATGATGAACAGGACGCCGAACAGGTAGCGGACGAAGGCAGCCTGCATGGCGGGTACATCCGTCCCAAGATGACGGACAATGCCGGTCATTCCCACAAACAGAAAACTTGTAATAACCATCCAGAAGACACCCTGAAAGGCGGCACTCCGGTTGAGAAGGGAAAGAGAAGGCACGGTCATTCCTTATTCTTATTTTAGGCGATCATCCGGCAATAAACCTGTCTTGTCCAGTAATTTGCATGATACGGGTAAAAGACCCGCCTCCCTAGTCTTCGGCTTCGAGGGCGAGCAGGATATCTCCCCGCGCCACCTGATCCCCGATCCGGGCGGAAACACGATCCACCTTTGCATCGCGGGGCACACAAAGACGGTGCTCCATCTTCATGGCTTCCAGAAGAATGACCGCTTGTCCCTTGTCGACCCGATCTCCCGCTTGTGCCTCTACGGCAATGATCTTGCCTGCCATGGGGGCGACAATCGTATTGTCCGATGCGCCGTCCCCGTCCCGCTCGGCGGCGAAAGGATTGGCGGTCAGGGCCAGCGTGTGCTCCCCAAAATCCAGAACGGTTTCGCCATTTTCCTCCCAGAAAGTGAAGGGATGGGCCTGATCGTCGATCCAGCCGATCATGGAATGGGGCCCCGTCTCCTCGAACCGGATATCCAGAATCACCGCACTGTCCGGGTCCTGATACCGGACCCGGTCGCCGTCGATGGACACCTGACAGGATTTCAGGGTGTCTTCGATCTTGTAATGCCAGTGGCGGAACGGGTTGCCCAGACTTGACCAATCGGTTGGGCCAGACTGCCATTTCCGGCACTCGACCAGATAGGTTGAGGCCACGGCCACCTGCTCAAGAGGGTGGGGGACAGGGGCCTTGGGTTCGTCCAGAAGGCGGGCAATGAAACCGGTATCCAGTTCGTTGTCCCGGAAATAGTCATGTTCAAGGCAACGGAGCAGGAAGGCGCAGTTGGTTCTGAAACCGGCCAGCCTTTGCCCCCGAAGGGCCTTTGCCAGACGCCGTCTTGCCTGTTCGCGGCTTTCCCCCCATGCAATGACCTTGGCAATCATGGGATCATAGCGGGCGGAGATGTCGCGCCCCGGAACAATCATGTGATCATTGCGGATATGGGGCAGGGTGGCCGGGGACCATTCCAGAACCGTTCCTGTTTGCGGCAGGAAGTTTTCGTCCGGGTCTTCGGCATAGAGGCGAACCTCGATGGCGTGCCCTGTGAAGGTGATGTCCGCCTGTTCTTTGGGCAGGGGGGCGTCGCTGGCAATGCGGAACTGCCAGTCCACCAGATCGATCCCGGTAATATATTCGGTGACCGGATGCTCCACCTGCAGGCGGGTGTTCATTTCGATGAAATAGTATTCCCCCGACGGCAGCATCAGGAACTCGACCGTTCCGACACCGCGATAATTGATGCTGCGGGCGGCCTGAACGGCATCCGCCCCAAGGCGTTCGCGAAGGTCTTCTTCCAGAACCGTTGAGGGGGCTTCCTCGATGACTTTCTGGTTGCGACGCTGACATGTGCAGTCCCGTTCGAACAGGTGAACCACATTGCCATGGGCATCCGCAGCAACCTGCACCTCGATATGGCGCACCGTGGTCAGGGCTTTTTCCAGAATGACGGCATCAGACCCGAAGGCTGAGGCGGCCTCGGCCCTTGCAGAAGCCAGCAGGCTTTCGAAATCATTCATATCCTCGACCAGACGCATGCCGCGACCGCCGCCGCCTGCGGCCGCCTTGATCAGGACCGGCAGGCCGATTTTTTCGGCTTCGATGGCAAGTGTTTCGTCGGACTGATCCGCGCCGTTATAGCCCGGAATGCAGGGCACGCCGTTCTCGATCATCTTCTGTTTGGCGGCGCCCTTGTCCCCCATCAGGCGGATGGCGTCCGCATCCGGCCCCATGAAGGTGATGCCCGCCTTTTGGCAAGCCGCAGCGAATTCCGGGTTTTCCGACAGGAAGCCGTATCCGGGATGGATGGCATCCACCTGTTCGGCCCGGGCCACAGTGATGATCCGCTCAATATCCAGATAGGGTTCCCCATGACCCGGAAGGTCCGGCAAAAAGACAGCCTTGTCCGCCAGTTGGGTATGGGGGGTGCCCCGATCGGTTTCCGTAAAGAGGGAGACCGTTCTGATCCCCATTTTTTCAGCGGTTTTGATAATGCGTGCGGCGATTTCACCGCGATTGGCAATGAGAACACTCTCTATCATGTTGACGCACTCCGACGGGCGTTTTGCTGTTGGGCCTGTTCCGCAAGGGACGCAGGAACCGGAACGGGCATGGCCAGAATTTGCTGGCCATAGGTCTTGGCCTGACTGTCCAGATGAAGCGACGAAGTGCCCCCGCCGCCAAGGCTGTTTTCAATCAGGAAGTTGAAGGCCCCCATTCCCGGAAGAGGGAACCGGGATGTGTCCCCCTTGGCGTTATGGGAAAACCATGCGCCGACAGCCTCCGGGGTGAGGGCCGCTGCGATGTAAGGGGTGTAATCCGGGCTTCGGGACAGGACGCCCACATTGGCGTGATTGCCCTTGTCGCCGCTTCTGGCGACGGCCAGATCAATCAGCGGAACAGAGACGGTGCCATCTTCATCAAGGCCGGTGGCCGGGGGCATCGTCATCGCGTCAGGTGTCGTGGCGGTGTCCGCCCCCGGTTCTGAAAAGGCGGGATGCTGTATCTGGTAAGGGATTTTTTCCCCATCCAGATAGACCGCTGGTGAGATGAAATCCTTGCCCAGCAGGAACGAGAACAGGGCTACAACCGGTGTGATCTTTGGCCGTCCCGCGGCCCCGCCGGAGCACCGCCCCGTGGTCATGGAGAGAGCAACACCCGTGGCCTCTTTCGAGAACAGATCAAGGGCTTCCCGGTTGTCATGCCGGACATCAAGGCGCATGGTGACTTCGCGGGCCTCGCTTTCCGGGGCATTTCTGTTGTCGCCCCAAAGGGTCTGGGCGCCGACCAGATGAATGGCCGTCTCCCGGTAGTCGCCAAGATTTCTTTCCCGGAACAGGCGGCGGGTCCGCTTCAACAGCGATTCCGCAAAGGCCCGGCCCTTGGCCGCCGCATCGAAGCCGGTGATGACTGTGGTTGCCGTGGACCGGTATCCGCTTCGGGTGGTGGCGGAGACTTTATACTGCCCGGTGGGGGCAAGTCCCCGAACGCCTTCGACAAGAACCGTGTTGGGGCCCGTTTCCGTCAGGGTGACCCCGGTAAAATCACAGATCACATCGGGAACGATATAGGCCGCCGGATCGCCAATTTCATAGAGGATTTGTTCCCCGACGGTCAGCCGGGAAACCAGTCCGCCCGTATTGTCCGGCTTGGTGATTGAAAAGGTCCCGTCCGCGTGGCATTCGGCGATGGGGTATCCCATATTGTCCCACCCATCGACCACATCCTGCCAATCGGTGAAATTGCCGCCGGTTGCCTGCGCGCCGCATTCGACAATATGTCCGGCCAGTGTGCCCGCGGCCAGCTTGTCGTAATCTTCCAGTGTCCAGCCGAACTCGTGGATCAGCGGGCCGAGGGTGACAGCGCTGTCAACGCAACGGCCGGTAATGACAATATCCGCCCCTGCATCAAGGGCCGCCGCGATGGGGAAGGCCCCAAGATAGGCATTGGCACTGATCAGGGAGGAGGGCATCGGTGCGCCGGTGAACATTTCCTTGATGTCCATGGCCTGCAGCTGGTCCTCCTGATCCATCAGGTCATCCCCTTCCACAAAGGCGATCCTGATATGGATATTCTGCTCCCGGGCGATCTTGGCGACAGCCTCGGCGCAGGCGCGGGTGTTGACGCCGCCGGCATTGGCGACGACCTTGATGCCCTTGGCCTTGATATCTTTCAGAAGCGGGCCCATGACCAGATCGACAAAGTCCCGGGCATATCCCAGTTCAGGGGATTTCTGCCGGGCCCGTGCCAGAATGGACATGGTGACCTCGGCCAGATAGTCGAACACCAGATAGTCAATATTCCCCTGCATGACCAGTTGCCGGGGGGCTTCCTGACTGTCCCCCCAATAGCCGGAGGCACCGCCAATGCGGATGGCTTTTCCTGTTGTCCCGGTCATTGTTCCACCTGCCATGAAGGTTTGCGTTTTTCGGCAAAGGCGGTTTGTCCTTCGATGCCTTCCGGGCTGCGGTTCAGGGCCGCAAATTTTTCTGCGGAATAGCGGATCATATCTTCGTCGGGGCGCTTGCCGACCTGCAACATGATGTCCTTGGTGGCCGCATTGGCCGCCGGTCCGCATTTGAGGACACGGGCCGCAACCTCTTCGGTGATGGCTTCCAGTTCTTCCGGTTCCGCCAGATATTGCCCGATCCCATATTCATAGGCGGCTTTCCCGTCGAAGCGTTCCGCCGTCAGGGCCAGTTGCCGCGCCCGGGTCAGGCCGATCCGCTTGACCACATAGGGCGCGATCTGGGCCGGGGCGACCCCAAGGGTGGTTTCCGGCATCCCCATACGGGCCGAGGTGGACAGGATGGTGATATCCGCAAGACAGGCATATCCCATACCGCCGCCAAAGGCGGACCCTTCCACAACGGCAATGGTGGTTTGCGGAAGATATTCGAACCGACGGAACATCAGGCCCGCATTGGCGTTCCGTTCTGCCAGCGGGTCGCCGCCATCCCCGGCGTCGGTCGTGGCCTGGTTCTTCCGTTCCTTGATATCTCCGCCCGCGCAGAAATGCCCGCCAGCCCCCCTGAGGACGACCAGCCTGATGTCCGGTGTGTTTTCCAGCCATTCAACGACGGCGGCAAATTCTGCGGCCATGGCGTTGTTGATGGCGTTTCTTTGTTCCGGTCGGTTGAAGGTGATGTCCAACCGTCCGTTCTTTTCCGCCAGCAGCAGAAACTCGGTCTTTGGAATCGCGTTCATGATCAGGCTCTCTTTTTCTTGCCGGGGTGAATGTTCATATGCTTGGCAATCACTTCCAGCATCACCTCGTTGGCGCCGCCCCCGATGGAGGTTACCCGCATGTCACGATAGGCCCGCGAGATGTAATTCTCGTTCATGACGCCCTGTCCGCCCCAGTATTGCAGACATTCCGTCGGAACGGTTATGGCCAGTCGGCCCAGAATATATTTCCCCATGGAGGCCAGCTTGGTTACATCCTCACCCGCCATATGCAGGTCGGTCGCCCGGTAGAGGAGAGAGCGAAGCGCCTCAATCTCTGCCGCAATGGAGGCCAGCTTGTGATAGACGGTCTGGTTGCTGAGGATCGAGGTGCCGAACACCTTGCGCTGTTCCGTGTATTCAATGGTGTCTTCCACGCACATTTCCAGGACGCGAATACCACGCGCAACCGCGAACAGGCGTTCTTCCTGAAACTGTTCCATCTGATAGACAAAGCCCTTGCCTTCTTCACCAATCCGGTTGCGCACGGGCACCCGGACATCATCAAAGAACAGCTCGGCCGTATCGGAACTCACCAGTCCCAGCTTGTCCAGCTTGCGGGAGACACTGACCCCTTTTGATTTCAGTGGCACAATGATCAGGGATTTGTTCCGGTGAATGGCGGTATCGTCCGATGTGTTGCACAGCAGGCAGATCCAGTCGCCCTGTACGCCATTGGTGATCCACATCTTGGAGCCGTTGATCACATAGTCGTCGCCGTCGCGGCGGGCGGTTGTCTTGATCTGGGCCACGTCCGACCCGGCGGAGTTTTCACTGACCCCGATGCAGCCGACCAGATTGCCGGCAATGGTGGGGGCCAGAAATTCCTCTTTCAGTTCTTTGCTGCCATGCTGGGCAAGGGCCGGGGTACACATGGTGGTCTGCACCCCGATAGAGGTGGAAACGCCGTTCCCGCGAATATTGCCAAGCGCCTCGGCAAACAGCATTTCATAGGAAAAGTCGAGGCCAAGGCCGCCATATTCAACGGGTTTTCCGATCCCCAGAAGCCCGGCATCGCCCAGCAGTTTCATCACTTCATGGGCAGGATAGATTTCCGCCTTTTCCCATTCGTCGATATAGGGATTGATGTGGTCTTCAATGATCCGCTTGGTGGTGCGCTGAAGTTCAAGATGTTCCTGTGTAAGCTGCATTTTCCCTGTCCCTTGTTCTTGTTTTTTGTTTTGGTTTTTTACAGGCGGGCAACGCCAAATGTGTTGGGCCGAACGTCCCGATGGCGGGCGCCGTTTGTAATGGCGAGGCATTCGCCCAGAATTTTGCGGGTGTCCCGGGGATCGATGATCCCGTCATCCCAAACCTGGGATGTGGCATAGAGCGCCGAGGATGTTGCGTCATAATGGGAGAGAATTTCTTCGCGCTGGGCGGTCATCTTGTCTTCATCCACATCAAGGCCGCGCCGCTCGGCGCTGCCGCGGGCAACAATTTCCAGAACCCCGGCAGCCTGTTCGCCGCCCATGACCGCGATACGGTGGTTGGGCCACGAGAACAGGAAGTCCGGATCATAGCCCCGGCCACACATGGCATAGTTCCCGGCCCCGAAAGAGGCGCCGACCATGATGGTGATGCGGGGAACGCGGGCGTTGGTGACGGCCTGAATCAGTTTGGACCCGTGCTTGATGATGCCAGCGGTTTCCGCATCCTTGCCGACGATGAAGCCGGTGGTGTTTTGCAGGAAGACCAGCGGTGTTTCCGCCTGATCGCAAAGCTGGATGAACTGGGCCGCCTTGACGGCGCCTTTTGCAGTGATCGGGCCATTATTGCCAATGATGCCGCAGCGGTACCCGTTCACATGGGCCCAGCCGCAAATGGTGAAGGGGTCGAAATCCTCCTTGAATTCAAGGAAGTCGGACCCATCGGCAACGCGGGCAATGATTTCCCGAACGTCTACCGGTTTCCGGTAATCGACCGGCACAACCCCCATCAGTTCCTCAGGGTCATAGAGGGGCGCGGGGGCCTCAAGCTGGCCCGTTCCCTCGGTTCGGGTTGGCCAGTTGGTGTTGCCAACCAAGTCCCGTGTCAGGGAAATGGCGTGGCGGTCATCTTCGGCCACCCATTCGGCGGTTCCGGCCACTTCGGCATGCATGGCGGCACCGCCCAGTTCTTCGTCGGTGGCAATTTCACCGGTCGCCATTTTAAGAAGCGGCGGGCCTGCCAGAAACATCTTGGCCTGATTGCGCACGGCAATGACATAATCGGACATGCCGGGAACATAGGCCCCGCCGGCGGTGGAACTGCCGTGAACCACGGTTACCTGCGGGATGCCGTCGGCGGACAAACGCGCCTGATTGGCAAACCGCCTGCCGCCAAGAACCGCAAAGGTCATATGCGTCAGGCGCAGGTTTCCGCCCCCGCTTTCCACCAGATTGACAACCGGCAGTTTCTGTTCGCGGGCGATCTGTTGCAGGCGGATGGTTTTCTGTGCCCCGGCCCATGTGCCGGTTCCGCCCTTGATGGCGCTGTCACTGGCGATCACGGCAACCCGCGTGCCGGCAACCTGCCCGATGCCGGTAATGACGCAGCCGCCCAGGACCTGATCCTTGCCATCGTCCTCGTGCAGGCCAAGCCCGGCAAGGGAGCTGAGAGCAAGGAAGGAACTGCCCGGATCCAGCAGGGCATCGATCCTCTCGCGGGGGAGCAGTTTGCCCGCCTTGTGGAACCGGTCCGCCTGACGGCCGCTCAGGTCCACGACTTTCTGTTCAAGGGTCCGCACATTTTCCAGCAGGGACAGCATGTCATTGCGGTTCTGCTCGAATTCCGGTGAACCGGTATCGATTTGGCTTTGCAGGGAAGGCATGGATTATCCCTTCACTTCTTTAAGAAAGTCCGAGTAAACGGCCCGGTGAAATCCTTCAAAGGCAGGCAGTTTGTCATGGTCCGGGATTTGATAGTTGATGGTGGTGTTGGGCACACCGCCATCGACGCGCAAGGTGGTGCCGGTGATGAAGGCCGCCGCCGGGGTCATCAGGAAGACGACAGCGGCGGAAACCTCGGCCTCTGTACCAAGGCGCTTGGTTGGCATTTTCTTGCTGCGTTCGCGGATCGACTTCTTGTGTTCCTCGCCATAGGTATCCAGCCCTGAGGAGGCGATGATGCCGGGTGCCACCGCGTTGACGCGCACCCCGTGATGGGCCCATTCCAGCGCGGCGGTCTTGGTGAAGTTCACCATGCCGGCACGCGCTGCCCCGGAATGACCCATGTTGGGCATGGAATGCCAGAAGTCGGCGACGATATTGACGATGGTGCCACCGGTTTCCTTCATGCTTTGAAGCAGGACCTCCCGGCTGACTAGAAACCCGCCGGTCAGGTTGTTGCGAACAACCGCTTCCCATCCGTTCAGGCTCAGATTCTCCAGCTTGACTGCAAACTGACCCCCGGCGTTGTTGACCAGATGATGGATGGGACCGTTCTCCTCGACGATCTCTGCGATGCTTTGCTTCACCGCCTCCTCGTTTCGGATATCAAAGGCCTTGGTTGCGGCCTGTCCGCCGTCTTCCTGAATTTCAGCCTGTACCGTGTCCAGTTTTTCCTGGGACCGGCCTGTCAGGACTATTTTTGCGCCAAGGGCAGCCAGTTCATGGGCGATGCATCGTCCAATGCCGCTGCCCCCACCTGTGACGATGATGGTCTGTCCGCTGAAAAGGTCAGGTTTGAATACTGAAGCGTAGTTCATGGGGCTCCCGTTTCTATGTCTGTTTCTTGTTCTTCTTTTTTCTGATGATCACAATTCATGCCAAAAAGATCAATGAAAAATATTTTGAATAAAGAATGATGATTTTGTATAGAAAATGAATGAAACTGGATTCGACAAAAAGACAGTCACAGGTCAAGCCTGTTGGGGCGGCCAAGCTGACAATCGAGATCATGCGGGCGCTGGCCCGGCATCGGGGGGCGATCGGTGTAACGCCGCTTGCCCGTCAGCTTGAGCGTTATCCGGGGACGGTTTATTCCATCCTGAAAACGCTGGAGGCAGAGGGGATCGTTGCATTCAACCGCCAGAGCAAGACCTACAAGCTGTCCCATGGGGGGATGCTGGAACTGACAGGATGGCGGAGCGGCGAGGAACTGCCGCAGCGTATCAGTCCGTTGCTGCTGGAGTTGTCCACTGAATTTGGTGTTTGTCTGTATTTGAGCCAGAAGGTGCGCGAGGATGCCATGGTGATCGTCGCCACGGCGGAACCGGACAAGCCGCTTGGTCTGTATGCGCGGGTCGGACATCGGTTTCCAACCGCGCTTGGGGGGACGGGACGCCTTCTTCTGGGGTGGGAGGGGGCAGACGATGCGGTCCTGAAAGCGGCCTATGACAAGTGGCGCTGGCCGGGTGACAAGCCCGACTTTCACTCATGGGCAGCCTGCATCCGGCAGGACAGTATTGCCGGTTTCTCCTATGAGGAAGACAGCGTGCCGGAAGGGCTGGCATCCCTTGCCGTGCCGGTGGCCACGCCCGGCGCCGAGATTAAATATATCCTGAATGCCATCGGTCCGCGGGGGGAAATCGCCGGCAAGAATCTGCCGGCCCTTGTGTCCGGGATGAAGGACCTCGCGGCGCGTTCCCTTATTCTGATTTAAAGAAAGCCTACATTAAAAAAGACTACTTCCCGAAGGCCCGATGAGATAGCCTAGCGTACTGACAGGGATGGGGGAGTTATGGAGTACAACGGAAACGATGCCTTGTTTCGATCTGTTCGGGCATTTTCCGAGTGGCAGGGCGCACCGCACAGGCCGCTGGAAGAGGCGCTTTCAATCCTTGTGGACGGTTTGCATCTTGAGGCAGCTAGCCTGATCCTCCGAAAAGGGGATCGCCAGTCTTCATTCCAGTTCCCGGCAGACACGATCGCCCCTTCTGTCCCGGTCAGATTGATGGACACGCTTGGTGAGGGGGCGGAATGGCAACCCTTGTTGGTGGCGGATCAATCCTCGCTTTTGGGGATAGGCCGAAAAGAGGGGAGCGCTGATGATGGGACCGAAACGGGCCTGCTGCTTTTGGGGACGAGGGCAAACGGGCTGAGTGAGGCGGAACTGCTTTTCCTTGAAACCGTTTTTCAGGGGTTCCTTCATCATTCCGGCCCGTCATCGGATCGGGAGGCGGGGCGCCTTGATCCCGCCCGGGAAGCGCTGCATTGCAATATAACGGAACTGGTGGAGGCCCGGCAATTGGCCGAGGCAAACGAGGCGCTGTTTCGGGAGTTGCTGGTCAGTGCGCCCGTTCCCATGACGCTGACCCTTCAGGACGAGATTGTTTACGCGAACGCCCTTGCTCACAAACTTCTGGGGGTGCCGGATGGTGAATTGATCGGACGACAGAGTCTGGATTTCTATTGGAACAGGGAGGATCGGAAAAAACTGCTGTCCGTTCTTCTCAAAGATTCCGAATGTGACATGCCGGGGCTGGAAATTCGGACAGCCGATGGACGGAAGAAGACAACCCACCTGATTTGCCGCAAGACAATGTATCAGGGGCAGATCGCGAATTTCGCCTCTTTCATGGATATTTCCGACTTTATCCGGACCAAGCGGGCGCTGGAACAAAGCGAGAAGCAGAACCGCGATCTTGTTTCCCTGATCCCGGATGCCCTTGTGGTGCAGGTCAAGGGGCGCATTGTCTTTCTGAATGAAAGCGCAGTGAGGATGTTCGGTTGGGAGGCAGAAGCGGATCTGATCGGGAGGGATAGCCTCGCGCTGGCCTATCCGGAGGATCGGGACCGGGTGCTTCAGTTGCGCCTGAGTGCTCTTGCCGGAAAAAATGCCCAGCTCGGGAATACCCGGCATGTGGACCGTTATGGCAAGATGTTCGATACCGAAATGTTCGTTCGCCCGGTGGAATGGGATGGGGAAGCTGGCACCATGTCGATCATCCGGGATGTTTCGGATCGTCACAGCTTTGAGGCTGAACTGATGCGGCGTGAACGGGAAATGTCCCTTGCTCAGGAAATCGGGAATTTCGGTCATTGGCGGGCCCATATCGATCAGGGAGAGGTTTACTGGTCCGAAAAGCTGTACCGGATACATGGGAGGGAGCCAGAAGAGGGCCCCCTGACGCTGGATCAGGGGTTGGCCATTGTCGCGGAAAAGGACCGCGCGATGATGAAGGAGACCGTCGTCAGAGCGCTGGAGACGGGAGAGGAACAGGATTTTGAGATTGAGGTGATGACCCGGCGTCCGGATGGCAATCCGATTGTCATGGCGGGAAGTATCCGCCCGGAACGGGATGAACTGGGCCGGGCCGTGGCCGTTTTTGGCGTGTCGCAGGACGTCACCGACCGCAGGCAGCTTGAGGAAAAATTGCGGCAATCCCAGAAGATGGAGGCCGTCGGCCAACTGACCGGAGGCGTGGCCCATGATTTCAATAACCTTCTGGCTGTCATTCGGGGGAATGCAGAACTTTTGGAAGGGGCCGGGACCGCGGGCGAGGCCGAGCAAGCCCGCCTTGCCGCCATTCTGCGGGCAACGGACCGGGGGGAGCGGTTGACCCGAAGTATGCTGGCCTTTTCACGGAAGCAGCAGTTGCAACCGGTGGTCACCCGATTGGACCGGCAGGTTCAGGACCTGATCGGGATGCTCGGTCGTCTTTTGGGGGAGCAGGTGGAAATTCGCTCTCGGTTTGATTCGGGGCTGTGGTCCTGTGTTGCCGATCCGGGGCAGGTGGAAAATGCCCTTCTCAATCTGGTCCTGAATGCCCGGGATGCCATGCCGGGGGGCGGCATTCTGACCATCTCGGCCGAAAACAGTTCCCTGTCCCCAAGGGAGGCATCGGAATTTACGGATGTAAAGGCGGGGAAATATGTGCGCCTGTCTGTCCGGGATACGGGGGCGGGCATCTCCGAAGATATCCTTGAGCATGTTTTCGAACCTTTTTTCACCACCAAGGAGACAGGCCGGGGAACCGGGCTGGGCCTGTCCATGGTTTATGGTTTCGCCAAGCAGTCCGGCGGGCATGTGACCATTCGTTCGGTCCCGGCGGAGGGGACGGTTGTCTCGATTTATTTGCCGGAAACAGGATCAGAGCTTCTGCCTGAAAGCAGGCCTCGGGACGTGGTGTCGGATCTGGACGGTATCCGTGTGTTGCTGGTGGAGGATGATGAGGACCTGCGGGAGTTGACGGCGCATTTGCTCAAGAAATCGGGGGCGACCGTTTTCGAGGCGAATGCCGGGGCCGCGGCCTTGCATCTGGTGCAGGAAAAGGGGCTTGTGCCGGATGTCCTGTTGTCTGACGTGATCCTTCCGGGAGGGATGAACGGCCCTGCAATCGCGGATGAGCTTTGCCGGGGACAACCCGGCCTGAAGGTCGTTTTCATGTCTGGCTATACGGAAGATGCCTTTGCGGATGCCCTGAAAGGCGGGGCTGATTCACCCTTGCTCAACAAACCATTTCACCATGCGCAACTGGTCGAGAGAATCCGGTCTGTTCTGCAAGGCTGATTGTGTATTCTGTTTGCTGAAAACACCGGTAAATGGCGTAAAAACGGCGGAATTTGAGGAAAGTTTCCGCTTCGGCGGACAAAATCGAGGCTGGAGAAATATTTCATTTGCTTGTAATCTAAGAGTGCATTAATGCTCTCTAACTTACAACGTCGAATTTCTCCTAATGACTAAAGCTTTGTGTATGGTCATGTGTGTTTTCTGACTTTGTGAAGACTTGAACTACCGCATCGTTTGACGATGCACACTACTGTCATGAAAGGAAGCAAGCATGGCGATCACTGGTACAGTTAAATTTTTCAATGCAACTAAAGGCTATGGTTTCATCGAACCTGAAGATGGATCCAAGGATGCATTCGTGCATATCAGCGCCGTAGAGCGTTCTGGTCTGCCGGGGCTTCAGGAAGGCCAGAAAGTTCGCTATGAGCTGGTACCTGGTCGCGGCGGCAAGGTCGCTGCTGAAAATCTGTCACTTGTGGACTAACATCCTCCAAGCCAGATTGGTATACTGAAAAATGAAAGGGCGCTGCTATCGGCGCCCTTCTTCGTTTTTGGCCTTGTTTTTGAGAAAAAGCAGGGCCTTTTTCATGTCAGGCCGATTGTAGCCTCTTGCCGATCTTGGCAAGGCGTGCTTCGCGGGCCGACGCGGCAATGCCGCTTATTTTCTTGACGTCCCGCATATGCAGGTTCGTTCCGTCCGGCAGCGGGCCTTCCACCTGTTCAAGAAGGTTTCCCAAATCCGCAAGCGCGGCGGTGAGTTGGTGTCGGAAGCCCAGTTGAAGTTCCATAAGCCGGTGAATATCAAGGGCAGGGTCGTCCGCCTGCCGGGCCAGATGGGCCGCCAGCACGGACAATGCCTGTTCCTGCACGGCCAGTGTGCCGATTCTTGCGGCCTGATCCTCTGGGGCCTCAGGGGCAATTTCTGTCAGTAGCTTCGCCAGCGACCCGACATGGGAGGCCGCACCGACCGCATCTTCAATCGCCCGCATCCGAAGGGAAATATCGTTCAGGGCGGTGCCTTTCTTGCCGATCAGGGCCGAGGCGGGAACCCGGACATCCTCCAGCACGATGCCGCCATGCTGGCAGGGGTGCAGGAAATCGATTTTCACGCCGTCCGTGCGTCGCAGCCCCGCCGTTTCCGCCGGTACCAGAAAGGCGCTGAACTGCTTGATCCCATCAACAAGATCCGTCATGGCGACCACAAGAAAATGATCGGCCAGCGGGCCGTTGGTCAAAAATGCTTTTTCGCCGTTCAGGATAAAGTCGTCTCCGTCCTGCCGTGCCGTGGCCTTCATCAGTTTTGGATGGGCACCGGCTCCGGGTTCGGATATGGCAACCGAAACGGTGCTGGTGCCCGCAACGAATTTTGGCAGCAGGGTGCGGGCCTGTTCCAAAGGCGGGGTTTCCGAGAAATGCAGCTTGGTCATGATCCAGTGGGCCATGAAGGTCATGGTAACGCCCGGCACGCCGCCCCGCCGGTTCAGCAGGCCCCCCGCCTTTGAAAGGGTCTGGTAGTCAGCCCCTGCGCCGCCAAATTCCGGGGCAAGCGACAGACCGGCAAAGCCACTTTCCCCAAAGGCGGTCCAGAGGTTTGGCGGAAAGGTGGGGCTGGTGATCAGGTCGGTTCGGTATGGGGCGATATGCGTCGCTGCGAACGCGGCGACCTGTTCCAGAAGGGGGTGCTGTGGATGTTCTGCCTCGGGCATGTCGTGGTTTCCCTGTTTTTGTTATGGACATGGGCATTGATGGCCCGAATCTTACCCTGCAAGGGAAGACTTGCCAAGCCGGGGCAGGGGAAAGGCCACGCGCAATCGGGGGCAAGAGCCTGTTTTGCCGGAATGTCATTATCAGGGAATAAGGAAGTGCAAGGGGGGAGTTACTGGTGCCGCCGCGGAGATTTGAACTCCGGACCTCTCCCTTACCAAGGGAGTGCTCTACCCCTGAGCTACGGCGGCAACCTGTAAGAAATGCGATAGCGCATTTACGTTTTGCATGGCGCTGTATATAAGAGCCGAAACGGTTCTGCAATGGCAAAATTCATGAATTTTGAAATCCGTTGCAAAATACCGTAATTTTTAACCGGCCCGGACCACGAAAAATACCGATGAATGAGCAAAAAAAAGGCGAAATATCGCTGAAACAGAAGCAGCAGCAGGAAAAAGCCGAGCGGCTTGCGGCGGCGCTTCGGGAAAACCTGAGAAAGCGCAAGGGGCTGCAGCGGGGCCGGGGCGAGGCCGCGCCGGACGCCATCAAGAACAAAAATCGGCTGACTGACTAGCCTTGAGCGGCCAAGGACCTTTAAAATCTTGGCCCTCAAAACAGTTGACGATAAGATACCCACCATATTCAACAGCGTATAGCGGAGAGTAACCCATGAGCATTCTGTCTGACAAATGGATCAGAGATGCAGCCCAGAACCAGGGCATGATTGAACCGTTCGTCGAAAGCCAGAAACGGGAAGGAACCATTTCCTATGGTTTGTCCTCCTATGGATATGATGCTCGTGTTTCTGACGAATTCAAGATTTTTACCAATGTTGATTCGGCAACCGTCGATCCCAAGGCCTTTTCACCGGACAGTTTCGTTGACCGCAAGACCGATGTCTGTGTGATTCCGCCGAACTCTTTCGTGTTGGCCCGGACTGTCGAGTATTTCCGTATCCCGCGGGACGTACTGGTGATTTGTCTTGGCAAATCCACCTATGCCCGGTGCGGCATCATCGTCAACGTCACCCCGCTGGAGCCGGAATGGGAAGGCCACGTGACGCTGGAATTTTCAAATACCACCCCGCTTCCGGCGAAAATCTACGCCAATGAAGGCGCCTGCCAGTTCCTGTTCCTGAAAGGGAATGAACCCTGCGAGGTTTCCTATCGGGACCGCGCCGGAAAATATATGGGGCAGGAAGGGGTCACCCTGCCGAAACTTTAGGACCGGCCGTGTAGGTGCCATATTTCATTGGCACTGTTCGTGGAATGACAGTAGAACACGGGTCATTATCCCGACAAAACGACAAGACGTGATGCCGCCGGAGGTTCCGGCGGTCTAGGACCAGAATATTATGGACAGCATTCGCATTCGGGGGGGCAAACCCCTGTATGGAAAAATCGAAATCAGCGGCGCAAAGAACGCGGCGCTTCCGCTGATGGTGGCAAGCCTTCTGACGGATGAAACGGTGACATTGGGAAATCTGCCCCATGTGGCGGATATTTCCACCTTGATCAATCTGTTGTGTCAGCATGGCACCACGGCTGTTCTGAACGGCGAAAGCGGCGCCAATGGCAGCAGCAATGGCCGCGCCATTTCCCTGACAGCGCGCGAGATCACCAGTACGGAAGCCCCCTATGACATCGTTCGCAAGATGCGGGCCGGGGCGCTGGTGCTGGGGCCGTTGCTGGCCCGGGTTGGCAAGGCCAAGGTCTCCCTGCCGGGTGGATGTGCCATCGGGACACGCCCCATGAACCTGCATGTGGACGGGCTTGAGGCCATGGGCGCCCGGATCGAGATTGTCGGCGGGTATATTGTGGCTGAGGCCCCGAACGGTCTGAAGGGCGCGGAAATCCGCTTTGATACGGTGTCCGTCGGGGCAACGGAAGATTTGCTGATGGCGGCGACCCTTGCGGAGGGTGTTACGGTTCTGGACAATGCCGCCCGTGAGCCGGAAATCACAGACCTGATCCACCTGTTGCGGGGGATGGGGGCAAAGATCGAGGGCGACGGAACCGAGCGTCTGGTCATCACCGGCCAACCGCGTCTTCACGGGACAGAGCATCGGGTGATGCCGGACCGGGTTGAAACCGGAACCTACGCCATGGCGGCGGCCATTGCCGGCGGCCGGGTGGAACTGACAAATACCCGGGCGGACCTGCTTGATTCCGTGATCGATGTCATGGAAGAGGCCGGGATCACCGTTGAGAGGACCGAGGACGGGATGATCGTGTCCCGTGATCCGTCCCAGCCGCTTCTGGGTGTGGATGTGATGACGCAGCCCTATCCGGGCTATCCCACGGACATGCAGGCCCAGTTCATGGCCCTGATGACCGTGTCGAACGGCGCCTCCATGATTACGGAAACCATTTTTGAAAATCGGTTCATGCATGTGCCTGAACTGGCTCGTCTGGGTGCCAATATCACGGTTCACGGACATTCCGCCCTTGTGCGGGGGGTGCGGGAACTGGTCGGTGCCCCGGTTATGGCGACGGACCTTCGGGCGTCGGTATCCCTTGTTCTGGCCGGCTTGGCCGCCAGTGGCGAAACAGTGATCAATCGTGTATATCATCTTGATCGCGGATATGAGCGACTGGAAGAAAAGCTGGCCTCCTGCGGTGCGGATATCGAGCGCGTGCAAGGAGAGTAACAGCTTTCGGAAAGGCGGAGAGACCGGTGACACAAGGACTGAAACTGCTGGCCAATGACAGGGATGATCTGCAAATCCTGTCTGCGATGATGGAAGGCGCCATCACCTCTCCGGGGGAGATGAGCTTCGCGGGTGCTCAGCGGCATTTCACCCTGACGGCCTCTCGCATCATGTGGGAAAAGGCTGACAGGGACGCGGCGCCGAAAGCAGTAAGCCGCATCCGTTCGGGTCTTTATGTGGCCGATGTGCTGGCGGCAAAATCGACGGGAATTTCCCGGGCCAACCCCACCGAGGTTATGGAACTTTTGTCCATCGCGGCAGACGCGGGACCGGACGAAACGACGGACTTGCGTTTCAGTTTTGCAGGCGGCGGTGTCTTGTGTCTGTCCGTGGAATGCATAAATGTTGGCCTGACAGACAGCGGCGATGCGTGGGAAACCGATCACGTCCCGGCCCACGATCGGGAGACGGGGAAACCCTGATCCATTTTATGAATTGATAAGGAAGCGATCGGCAATTCGGTCCTTCAAGCGAAAGACGGAGCAATTTGGTGTCTTCGAGTGATAAACTGGTCATCGCCCTGCCGAAAGGGCGCATTCTGAAAGAGGTCATGCCGCTGGTTCGGGCGGTGGGCATTGAGCCGGAACCCGCATTTGACGATCCGGCCAGCAGGCTTCTTCATTTCCAGACCAATATTCCCAATCTTTCCATTATCCGGGTCCGTTCGTCCGATGTGGCGACATTCGTTGCCTTTGGGGCTGCCCAGCTTGGGGTCGCCGGAAATGACGTGCTGCTGGAAACCAGTTACCCGGAAATCTATGCGCCGGTGGATCTGGATATCGGTCATTGCTATCTGGCGGTGGCGCAGCCGAAGGGGATGGAGGATGACAAGGATCCAAACCGCTGGAGCCATGTGCGGATTGCCACCAAATACCCGAATCTGACCCATCAGTATTTTTCCTCGCAAGGCATTCAGGCGGAATGTATCAAGCTGTCGGGTGCCATGGAACTGGCGCCGGGCCTGGGGCTTTGCCGCCGGATCGTCGATCTTGTTTCCTCCGGTGCGACCTTGAAGGCCAACGGACTTGTCGAGGTGGAGAAAATTCTGGATGTGACATCCCGTCTGGTGGTGAACCGGGCGGCGCTTAAAACCCGCTCAGAGGAACTGAACGGCTGGATCGAGAAGTTCCGGGAGGTGGTCAATGGCAACTAATCTGTTTTTATCCGCCCCGGAGTTTGAGGAGGGGTTTCAGGCCCTGCTCGGTCAAAAGCGGGAAACTGCTGCGGATGTGAATGCCATTGTTGCGGAAATTCTGGCGCAGGTACAGGCGCGCGGCGACGAGGCGGTTATTGAATATACAAACCGGTTCGACCGTCTGTCCCTGACCGGCGGGCATGACCTTCGCGTTGAGGCCGAGGAAATCGAGGCGGCCAAGGCGGCCGTGGATGCCGAGACCCTGGAAGCGCTGAAACTGGCGGCGAAGCGGATCGAGGCCTATCACGCGAAGCAGAAGCCGGAAGACCAGTATTATACGGACGAGGCGGGCGCCGAGCTTGGCTTCCGCTGGACAGCGATCGAGAATGTGGGGCTGTATGTGCCGGGCGGACTTGCGACCTATCCGTCCTCCGTTCTGATGAACGCCATTCCGGCCAAGGTGGCCGGGGCTAGCCGTCTTGTCATGACGGTGCCGACACCGGACGGGGTGATCAATCCGCTGGTACTGGTTGCGGCCGATCTTTGCGGTGTTGATGAAATATACCGTGTGGGCGGAGCGCAGGCCGTTGGTGCGCTTGCCTATGGGACCAAGACGATTGCGCCTGTCGACAAGATTGTCGGCCCCGGCAATGCCTTTGTGGCAACCGCCAAGAAGCAGGTGTTCGGGACCGTTGGCATCGACATGATCGCCGGGCCGTCAGAAATTCTGGTGGTGGCGGATGATCGCAACGATCCGGCTTGGATCGCGGCGGATCTACTGTCACAGGCGGAGCATGACCCGGTGGCGCAAAGTATCCTGATCACGGATTCCGCCGAGTTTGCCGAGGCCGTCGAACAGGCCATTCATTCCCATCTGGAAACCCTGCCCAAGGCCGACATTGCCAGTGCAAGCTGGCGGGATTATGGGGCGATCATTCTTGTTGAGGATTTGTCGCAGGCCCCGGCGCTGGTGGATCGCATTGCGCCGGAGCATCTGGAACTGTGCGTGGATGACCCGGAAGCCCTGTCGGCGGAAATCCGTCATGCGGGGGCGATCTTCATGGGCCGCTACACGCCTGAGGCGATCGGCGATTACATTGCCGGGCCGAACCATGTGCTGCCGACGGCCCGAACTGCCCGTTTTTCCTCTGGTCTGTCGACGCTGGATTTCATGAAACGGTCGTCCCTGATCAAGATGAATGCGGACAGTCTGGGCCGGATTGGGCCTTCTGCGGTTCGGTTGGCTCGTTCGGAAGGGCTTGACGCCCATGCCCTGTCTGTCGCAATACGGTTGAATATGCCCGAATGAGAAAAAGAAGGTAGCAGGCCATGAACGATTGTCAGCGTATCGCAAAAATTACCCTGGACGAGAAATCCGTCGTTCGGAGAAACGCTGACATCGAGCATGAGCGGAAGGTGGCAATTTATGACCTTCTGGACCTGAACCAGTTTTCTGTCCATGGACATGAGGAGGCGGGGCCCTATTCCCTGCACCTCAGTATCGAGGACAACCGGCTGGTCTTTGACATTCGCTGCGAGGATGACGAAACCGAGCTGCTGCGCCTGCCGTTGCCGGTGATTACCTTCCGCCGCATCATCAAGGATTATTTCCACGTTTGCGAAAGCTATTTCGAGGCCATCAAGTCGGCCTCCCCCTCCAAGATCGAGGCCATTGATATGGGGCGGCGGGGCCTTCACAACGAAGGGTCGGAACTTCTTCTGGAAAGGTTGCAGGGCAAGGTTGAAACGGATTTTGATACGGCGCGGCGGCTGTTTACCCTGATCTGTGTGCTGCATATCCGGGGCTGAGATGAACGCCCGCACCATGCGCCGCCTGCTTCCTGACGGGAGCGAGGGTCCGGCATGACGATCAACGACCAGTCCCCCATGCCCACAAGCGTCCTGTTCGCCTGTACCCATAACAGTATCCGTTCGGCCATGGCCGAGGTGATCATGAAAAGCCTGTACGGAAAGAATATCTATGTGGACAGTGCCGGGGTGATGGCCACGGAAATCAATGGATTTGCCATTGAGGTGCTGGACGAGATCGGGCTGGATGCGGAAAATCATCTGGCCAAGAATCTGGATGATCTGGAAGACAGTTCCTTTGACCTGATTATCTGCCTGTCCCCGGAAGCCCATAAAAAGGCCGAGGAACTGACCCGTACCTGGGCCTGTGATATTGAGGACTGGAACACGGTTGATCCGTCCCTGGTAGAAGGAAACCGGGAAATGCGCTTGAACGCCTTTCGTCAGGTGCGCGATGATTTGTACCAGAAAATCAAGACACGTTTTTCTCCCAGTGTGCACCCCTTGGTCTGAAATTGTCCTATATTACTTTCTGCAGTGTGGCGGTTCCGCCCCTTGATGAGAGGTTTCGCAGGTATTCCAGCAAACTAATACTTGATTTTTACGGACAGCCGCCGCATTTTGCACCCAATCTTAACAAACCTGACTAGGTAGATATGGCAAAAGAAGAACTTTTGGAATTTGAGGGAACGGTTACTGAACTGTTGCCGAACGCCACGTTTCGCGTAAAACTTGAAAATGATCATGAGGTTCTGGCTCATACGGCAGGCAAGATGCGCAAACACCGCATTCGTGTTCTGGCCGGTGACAAGGTAACTGTTGAAATGACACCGTATGACTTGACCAAAGGTCGTATCACATTCCGTCACAAGTAAGGCTTCGCCGCAATGGGTGAAACTGTAAATCCACCCGCAAGGGGCGGCGAACAACAGATCGAGACCAGACAGTCCGCCAGCAGCGACAGCTTCCCTCCGCTGATCCTGGCATCCGCTTCACCGCGTCGGCAGGAACTCCTGCTGCAAATCGGCCTGAAGCCTGATCTGGTTGACCCCGCAGACATCCCCGAAGACGCATTGCCGGATGAACTTCCCCGGCAGTTGGCCGCGCGCCTTGCCGATGAAAAGGCGGCGGCAGTTGCCGAACGGCACACGGGGGCCTTCGTTCTGGCCGCAGATACGGTTGTTGCCGTTGGACGTCGGGCGCTGGGTAAGGCGGGCGACGAACGGGAAGCCCGTAACTATCTGACATTGCTTTCCGGGCGGCGTCACCGGGTCTACACAGGCATGAGCGTGGTGTTGCCCACCGGGCGGCAGATTACCCGTGTGGTCAGCAGTGCCGTGATCTTCAAACCGCTTGGGGAGCATGACATCGCCAGCTACCTGAAAAGCGGGGAGTGGCGTGGCAAGGCCGGTGCCTATGCCATACAGGGACTTGGTAGCCTGTTCGTTCGCCAGATACAGGGGTCCTACAGCAATATTGTCGGGCTGCCCCTGCATGAACTTGCTGCGCTTTTGAACGGCAATGGCTTTGACGTCTGGCAAAGATCGTCTCTGGCCGCTTCCGATCAGGAATGAGCCGCCAGATCCTGATCGATGTGGATCCGTTCTTGACCCGGATTGCGGTGATGGAGCGGGACCGGCTCGCCGATATCGCTTTTCTTGATCCCAATGCCCCAACACTGGTCGGTCGGATTTTTCTGGCCCGGATAACCGCTGTTCGCAAGGATATTGACGCCTGCTTTGTCGATCTGGGGCTTTCCGGCCAGCAGGGGTTTCTTCAGTTGAAGGATATTCCGTCCGAATTCCGCGAAACCCTGTTTGAGGGTATGAAGCTGCCGGTTCAGGTCCTCAAGGACGGAACCGGGGAAAAGGGCGTTCAGGTTTCTGCCTTCCTTCAGTTCGAAGGCCGCTATGGGGTGTTCAAGCCTTTCGGAAGCGGCATTGTTTTCGCAAAATCCATCAAGGATGCCGCAGTCCGGGCAGAGATTTCCTCCTGCTTGTCCGGGCTTGGGGCTGGGACCAGCGCTGGGGGTGTCGTTGTCCGAAGTGCCGCTGCGTCTGTGCCCATCGATACCCTGTCAGGTGAAATGCAGGCCCTGATCAGCCGCTGGCAGTCCCTGCAACAGACCATCGCGCAGGACAAGGCTGTTCGGGACCTGACGGACCTCTCGCCCCTGTCCATGATGGTTTCCGGGTTGGTAACCGAACATGACACTATCTTGGTGAATGATGCGGATGCCTTGCACGCCTTGAAGGCGGAACTTGGTCATTCCGGCATCAGGGCAGAACAGATCGGGCTTGCCCCGGTTGCGGAAGACCTGTTTGAGCAATTCGGCGCCGAAGAAGAATGCGACCTTCTGGACCGAAAGCGGGTCGCCCTGCCGTCCGGCGGCGATATCACCCTTGAGGAAACCGAGGCCATGGTGGTGGCGGATGTAAATTCCGGCGGGCTGGTTGCTGCAAAAGGGGGGCGGTCGGTTGCCCTGCAAACCAATCTTGACGCAGCCGAAGTCCTGCTGCGTCAGCTTCGGCTGCGTCATTTGTCCGGCATTGTCATTGTGGACTTCATCCGGATGGAGGCGAGGGGCGAGACGGATATCCTGACCCGCCGCTTGCGGGAGCTGGCAGCACGGGACCCGGCCAGCCTTCGGGTGGTGGGCATGACCGAACTGGGTCTCATGCAGCTGGTACGGCGGCGCACATCGCGGCCTGTCTCGCAGGTGCTGGCAATGCCCCTCAATACGGGGGTGGGGCATTTTCCGTTGGGGGAGGCATCGCGGCTGGCGCGGGCCGTTCGGGCATTCTCGCGGCAGGCGAAGAAGCCGGTGATCGCGGTCGCAGGGGGCGGGGCCGTCCGGCGGTTTCTGGAAAATTATGGCCCCCGGCTGGAAAAGGCCCTTGGGGTTCGGCTAGAATACCAACTTGATGACACGTTGGGAGAGCGGGACTATACCCTGTCCTGACCGCCATTTGAGCAGGCCCCATCGGATTTTGGTAACAAGGAAATCATCGTGACAAAGAAAACCGGTAATCAGCGTACATGCCCGCAATGCGGCAAGCCGACAGATGCCACCTATCGCCCCTTTTGTTCCAAGCGGTGCCAGCAGGTCGATCTTGGGCGATGGCTGAATGAAAGCTACGTCATCCCGTCGGATGAGCCCGCCCCGACCAATGATGAGGAATGGGAAAACCGCTGAAAGCCAGAGTTTTAAAGGGTTTCGGGGCGTCATATTGAGCGCCCCGGAATTTTTTTTGTTTTTTGCTTTTTGGGGTATGGACAGCCCCGATAATATCTTCTATAACCCAGCTTCCTTACGGAGATCACAACTCTCCAGACCGGTAAGCCCAGGTAGCTCAGTTGGTAGAGCAGCGGATTGAAAATCCGCGTGTCGGTGGTTCGAATCCGCCCCTGGGCACCACTTCCCCCCCCATATACGATAAGTAATCCAAGAGATGCCATCTCAGGCCTTCATCGGTGCTGAAATCTTGCTATGACAATTCGAGTGGCATTATTCGTCTAGCGGAATATTTTTCCAGTCTCAGCATTTAGATAAAGCCTGTTTGCGGTAGTTAGTCCGCCACAATACATAAAGTAGATTGGTTGGTTGCGATGTTTCGATGACTTCACCCAACCGCCATTTTCGTGAAATTCGCCCTCAGTGCATCGTCTCTGGTCTATAAGCGACCGTGCAGCATTCGCGAACTGCGTACGATATCGTGCAAAGTCGTCGGACTTGGCAATCAGCGCTTCGGCGCTGCTCGCGCCTTCTGCTGGATCAGGCGGGCGGGTTTCTGATAAGAATTTCGCAGATACCCATTCAGCGAACTTGCCGCCTGTGATGCCATTGTCCGGTGCACATCGACTGTTCCCAGCGTCCACATAATCACTTCGTCCGCTTTTACAGGATGCGTTGTAATAATCCGTTACGCGCACCCACCCGTGGCGCCGCTCAAATACATCCAGCCCTTGGCAGTGCCTATCCTCGTATTGAGAGAGTAAATTTTATCATAAAAACTCGCAATGCGGGAATCGTTTCTGCGTGGGCGTTAGTCGACGATTGGATCGACTTGGCATTACAAGGGAGAGCATTCGTATGTGCTGGCGTCTTTCATTCTTTCCATTTCACTAAAAGTTGGCGGAGGCGGGTCGGTGCGGTAGGGTGCGTTTCATCGTCTTGAGATGCGAGGGGGATGGGATGCGGAAGGTTGGGGTGCTGGTTTTGTTGTTGGTGTCGGTGGGGATGGCCGGGCTGGCATTTCATCAGTATGAGACAAGCGGCCGTGAGGTCGTCCGGTTCCCGATTGCGGGAGCAGGGGAGGGAGCGGCCCCGCCCGTGATGTTGTCCCGCGCCCAGTCGCCGGTGCGTGTGATCCTGTCCGTCCGGTATCGGGTTGATCTGGTGGCCGACCAGAACGAGGCCTATGGCTATCAGGTGTCGGTCAAGGGACCGGCCGGGAGAACGGTTCTGTCCGGGGATGGCCGCAATGTGGTCAGCCGGGAGGATCGGGGCAGCGGGTTTGTCACCGATCGGCAGAATCATGTTATCGGCACCTTCCCGGTAGAGACAGAGGGCGCCTATCTGGCGGAGTGGTCCCTGTCCCCCCGTTCAGGGCAGGTTCTTGAGGCTCGCCTTATGGTTCGGGAGAATGTAGCGCCTATTAGTATTTCTAAATTGACTGTCGCGGCAATTTGCTTTGTGCTGGCCGGATTGATGCTTTTTGCGGGACGTAAACGGGCGTGAGCCCCTCCCGAACGGTCTGGAGCGTAGATGATGCTGGAAAGCGCGCAACTGGGGTTGTTTCTTGTGGCGGCATTGGCCCTGAATATCACACCGGGGCCGGATATGCTGTTTACAGCCGCTAATGGTATGCGGCAGGGCGCCCGCGCGGGTATGATCTCGGCCGCCGGGATCAGTTGCGGGGGCGTGGTGCATTCCACCCTGGCGGCGATTGGGGTGTCGGCTGTGGTGGCCGCATCGGATATGGCCTTTGATATATTGCGCTTTGCCGGGGCCGCCTATCTGGTCTGGATCGGTCTTCGCAGCCTGCGGGCGGACGATACCTTCCTGATGTCCCGTGGGTCGAAGGGGACGGGGCTGGTGCGTCTGTTCCGCCAGGGAATGTTGACCAATATCTTCAACCCCAAGGTCGCCCTGTTCTTCATTGCCTTCCTGCCGCAGTTTACCAACCCGGAGACGGGGAGCATGGCCGTTCAGATCTTTTTCCTTGGCTTCCTGTTCAGCCTGACGGGAATCTTCATCAACGGGGCGGTCGGGATTTTCGCGGGCCGGGCCGGTCAGGTATTGTTACAGCGTCCGGGCGCCGCAAAGTGGATTGCCCGCCTGTCGGGAACCATGCTGGCCGGGCTGGGAATTCGCCTGCTTTTCCTTGAAAAAAGCTGATCCCGGACGAGAGTATCCGGGCCGGTTTCGGCAAGGCCGGTTCTTGATCTTTGCCTAAATTGGTGTCAGCCTGACAGAAATATTTGCAACCGCTTTCTAATAACCGTATTTAATCCCACGAATTCAACTGGGTTCCAAATGCTGGATTACTGTGTCGGACTTGTGTGAACTGCCAAGAAATTGACCGTTTGGTCAAATTTGGTGGTCTTTTTTTGCCAGTCAGAAAACAAACAAGGCCCTTGGCACGGAATTTGTAACAGCGGAAGACAGGATAGAAAAAACGGGTTTCGGCACTGTGCCGCACCAAACAAGGAGAGCGAAGATGGGAATAGCGAGGTTCTTAACGGCTGCTTTTGTTGCTTTTGCGACATTCGTCAGCGTCTCGGCCGCCCAGGCTGAAACGATCAAGGTCGCCGGTATTTATACCGTTCCGGTACAGCAGAAATGGGCAGGCACCCTGCACCGTGCGCTGGTTGCCGCAGAAAAGGAAGGCCAGATCGAGTATGTCTACTCTGAGAAGGTTGCCAATACTGATTATGTCCGGGTTATGCGGGAATATGCGGAAAGCGGCGTCAAGCTGATCGTTGGCGAAGCCTTCGGGATCAGCCGTGAAGCGCGCAAGGTTGCGGATGATTATCCTGAGGTCGCGTTCCTGATGGGCGATCCCGGCGACAAGCACGGCGAGAATTTTGCCGTGTTCGACAACTACATTCATGAGCCTTGCTATTTGATGGGTGTTATTGCCGGTTCCATGACCAAGACCAACAAGATTGGCATGATCGGTGGCTACCCGATCGGTGAAGTGAACCGTCTGTTCCATGCCTTCATGGCTGGTGCCAAATCCGTCAACCCGGATGTGGAGTTCAAGGTTTCCTTCATCGGGTCCTGGTATGATCCGCCGAAAGCCAAGGAATTTGCCTACGCCCAGGTTGAGTCCGGTGTGGACATCCTGTATGCGGAACGCGCCGGCGTTGTCGATGCTGCCCGTGAAAAAGGCATTCTGGCCTTTGGTAACGTCAATGACATGAACAAGGAAGAAAACGGCAAGGACGTGGTTGTGGCCAGTGCCCTGTGGCACATGGAAAACGCGATCGCGAACGCGGTTGCCGATGTCAAGGCGGGCACCTTCGTTGCAGCTAATTACAAGGAATGGACCATGATGCAGAAGGGCGGCGCCAGCCTGTCCCCGTTCTATGAGTTCGATTCCCGGATCGATCAGGCAACCAAGGACAAGGTTGCGGAACTGACCAAGCAAATCATGTCGGGTGAACTGGTTGTCGACATAAACGACAACGAGCCGAAATCCACATTCTGATCCAGACGAGGCGGGTGACAAACCCGCCTCTTTCATAAACGGGGGCGGGCAGTGTGAGCCAGTCAGAGATTGTTTTGCGGGTAGAGGGGGTGACCAAGCGTTTTGGAACCCTGACCGCCAATTCATCCATCAGTTTCTCCCTTGAAAAGGGAAAGGTTCTCTCGCTTTTGGGCGAGAACGGAGCCGGTAAAACCACATTGATGAACATTATCTTTGGCCATTACACAGCGGATGAAGGCCATGTGGAGGTGTTCGGAAAGCGCCTTGAGGCCGGTAATCCGGCAGAGGCCATTGCACTGGGCGTGGGTATGGTTCACCAGCATTTCACGCTGGCGGACAACCTGACGGTTCTGGACAATGTGATCCTTGGAACGGAAAGCCTGTGGCGGGTCCGTCAGGCGCGAGCTGCCGCTCGTCAGAAATTACAATCCCTGTCGCAGGAGTTTGGGCTGGAGGTCAATCCGGATGCCCTTGTTTCGGCGCTGACCGTTGGGGAAAAACAACGGGTCGAAATTCTGAAGGCCCTGTATCGTGGGGCACGGGTGCTTATTCTGGATGAACCCACGGCGGTTCTGACGCCGCAGGAAACAGACCAGCTTTTTGCCACCCTAAAGGATATGATCGCCCGGGGACTGTCCGTGATTTTCATTTCGCACAAGCTGGGCGAAGTGATGCAGATCGCGGATCGGATCGCGGTTTTGCGGCACGGACAACTGGTTGCAGAATTCCCGGTGGCCGAAGCCTCACGTGAAATCATTGCGGAAAAAATGGTCGGGGAGACCATTCCCCAGCCGAAAAGAACAGAAATGGAACCCGGCGAGCCGGTCCTGCAGATCGCAGAGGCCAGTGCCCGGGACGAACAGGGACAGGCGGTCCTGAAAAAGGTGTCGCTGACCCTGCGAAGCAAACAGATCATTGGCATGGCCGGGGTTTCCGGCAACGGCCAGAAGGCCCTGTCGGACCTGATCTCCGGCTTGTTGCCCCCGACCGAGGGGCAGGTTGCGGTGAAGGGGGAGGCCGTCCGTGTCTTTGACCCCCGGAGCATGGTTGCAAAAGGCGTCGGGCGTGTGCCGGAAGACCGCCACCTGCAGGGTGTGGTCGGGGATTTCACGGTGTCGGAAAACCTGATCCTTGAGGATTATACCAACCCCAGATTTTCCCGGCGCGGCTGGATGCGGGCAGGCGAGATTGCCGCCCATGCCCGGAAAATGATCAAGGCGTTTGATATTCGCGGCGGCGGACCGGAGACCATTGTCCGGGGCCTGTCCGGCGGGAACATGCAAAAGGTCATTCTGGCCCGGGTTCTGGAAAACAACCCGGATATCATTCTGGCCAACCAACCGACCCGCGGACTGGATGTGGGGGCGGCCACCTTTGTGCATGAACAGCTTTTCAAGGCGAAAGAGAGAGGCGCGGGTGTGTTGCTGATTTCAGAGGATCTGGAAGAATTGCTGGCGGTTTCCGATCAGGTGGTTGTCATGTATCACGGGCAGGTCAGTGCGCCCATGCCGGTTGAGGATGTCACGTTGCAGCAACTGGGACTGTTGATGAGCGGCGAAACCTTCACGGCAGCCGGGACGGAGATGTAACATGATTTTGGAGCCAAGAACCAATACCCCCCTCTGGATGACCATTTCAGCGCCGGTTCTGGCGGTTGTTGTGGTGCTGATCCTGAGCGGCGGACTGATTGCGTGGGCCGGGGCGCCGCTGCTGGAATCTTATGTGGCGCTGGTCAAGGGGGCGTTTGGCTCCCGTTTCGCCATTTCGGAAACCCTTGTCCGGGCCACCCCGCTGATCCTGACGGGACTGGCGGCGGCGGTGGCCTTCCGGGCCAAGTTATGGAATATCGGCGGCGAGGGACAGCTTTACATGGGGGCGTTGGCCGCCACCTATTTCGGCACTGGTCTGGTGTCGCTTCCCATGCCCCTGATGATCCCGTTCCTGTTTCTGGTCGGGGCCATTGCCGGGGGCGTGTTGCTGCTGGTTCCGGCGCTGCTGAAAACCCGCCTCAAGGTGGATGAGGTGGTGACGACCCTGTTGCTGAACTTCATCATTCTGCTGCTGGCGAACTATCTGCTGTTTGGTCCGTGGAAAGACCCCATGTCCATGGGATGGCCACAAGGGGCCCCGATTATTGATGAAGGGGTCTTGCCCAATCTGGTGGCCAAGACCCGGCTGCATGGGGGGCTGATCTTTTCGCTGATCGCGGCGGTCTGTGTGTTCATCCTGATGACGAAAACCCGCTGGGGGCTGGAAATTCGCGCTGTCGGTCATAATGTGGATGCGGCGCGCTTTGCCGGTATTCCCATCAATAAAACCGTTATTCGAACCGCCCTGATTTCCGGGGGGCTTGCCGCCTGCGCCGGGGTGACTGAAGTGGCCGGAACCAAGGGGTACCTGACCCTCGATATTTCGCCGGGGTTTGGGTATACGGGCATTGCCGTTGCCATGCTGGCAGGCTTGAACCCGCTGGGTGTTATTGTGGCGGCCCTGTTTATTGCCGGCATCTATAACGGCGCGGACAGCATGAGCCGCACCATGGATGTTTCAAATTATATCGCTGACGTGATCACGGCGGCATCGCTTCTGATGGTGATGCTGGCGGTGATGTTGACCCGTATGCGTATTCGCTGGCGATAGGAGACCGAAGATGGATTTACTGGATATGTTCCTGAATGTCGGCTTCTGGGCCGCAACCGTGAGGATGGCGACGCCCCTCATTTTTGGAACACTGGGCGAATTGATCTGCGAGCGGGCCGGGGTTCTGAACCTCGGGATTGAGGGGATCATGACCACAGGCGCCATGGTGGCGTGGATGTGGGTCTATCAGGGTGGTGACCTGTGGACGGCGGTGCTGGTCGCGGCCGCCTTTGGGATGTTGTTTGGCTATCTGCACAGCATGTTCTCGGTCTATATGGGGCTGTCCCAGCATGTGACCGGCATCGGGATTACGCTGCTTGCCACATCGCTGAGTTATTTCTCTTTCCGCATGTTGCTGCCGGGGGTAACAACACCGCCGAAGATCGAACCGTTTGAACTGGAACCCATTCCGTTCCTGTCGGACATTCCGGTTCTGGGCGAGGCCCTGTTCACCCAGTCGCCCCTGACCTATCTGGCCTTTGTGCTGGTGATTGTGGTGGCCTATGTGCTGTACAAGACCCCTGTCGGGCTGGCGGTTCGCATGGTTGGGGAAAACCCCATGGCCGTCGAGGTGCAGGGCATTGATGTTTACCGCGTCAGAACGGCTGCCGTTACCGTGGGCAGTGGTTTCATGGCCGTTGGCGGGGCGTTTTTGACGATTTCGGTCTTTGATGCGTTCTATTTCGACATGATCAACGGGCGCGGCTGGATTTGTGTGGCGCTGGTGATCTTTGCCTCATGGAAGCCGGGAAAGGCGCTGTTGGGTGCCGTCTTGTTTGCTGCGTTCGATGCCATCCAGATCCGGGTGCAGCAGTCCAGTGCGTCCTTCATTCCCTACCAGTTCTATCTGATGATGCCCTATCTGTTCAGTATTCTGGCGCTGATCATCATGTCCAGAAAGGCGGCCTATCCCAAGGCGCTTCTGGTTCCGTTCCGCCGCGGACAAAGATAAAGGAAAGACACCATGCTTGATCTGATTGTACGCAACGCCCGCCTTGCGGGCCAGACCGAGACCTTGACTGATTTTGCCGTCCGGGACGGAAAAATTGTCGAGGTTGCCCCGAAAATCGAGGGGGAAGCCCGGTCAGAATATGATGCGGGCGGATATCTGGTGACCGCCCCGTTCGTGGATAGCCATTTCCACATGGATGCGACCCTCAGTTATGGACGGCCCCGGATCAACCAGTCCGGCACTCTGCTGGAAGGGATCCAGATCTGGGCCGAGGCCAAGCCGCTTCTTACCGCCGAGGATATCAAGGAACGGGCGCACAAGCTCTGTTACTGGGCGATTGCTCGCGGCAACCTTGCGATCCGCTCTCATGTGGATATTTGTGACGAAAGCCTTGTGGCGGTGGATGCCCTGCTGGAGGTCTCCCGCGAGATTGCGCCCTATCTGGACTTGCAACTGGTGGCCTTCCCGCAGGATGGCTTTTACCGCGACCCCAAGGCAGAAGAGTTGCTGATCCGGGCGCTGGACAAGGGTGTTCATGTGGTGGGCGGCATTCCGCATTTTGAACGCACCATGCAGGAAGGTGCGGAGTCGGTTGCGGCCCTCTGCCGCCTTGCGGCGGACCGAGGGCTTCGGGTGGATATGCATTGTGATGAAAGCGATGACCCCCATTCCCGCCATGTGGAAAGTCTGGCCCGCGAAACAGTGCGGTTCGGCCTTGAAGGTCGGGTGACAGGATCGCATCTGACATCCATGCATTCCATGGATAATTATTATGTGTCCAAGCTGATCCCGTTGATGGCGGAAGCGGACCTGAACGTGGTCGCCAACCCGCTGATCAACATCACCCTGCAGGGACGTCATGACACCTACCCCAAGCGGCGGGGCATGACCCGGGTGCGGGAATTGATGGCAGCGGGCCTGAATGTGGCGTGTGGCCATGATTGCGTCATGGACCCGTGGTATTCCCTTGGCAGTCACGACATGCTGGAGGTGGCCTCCATGGGGCTGCATGTGGGCCAGATGACCGGGCAAGACGATATGCGGGCCATGTTCCGTGCTGTGACGGAAAATGGCGCCCGGGCGTTGGGGCTGGACGGGTACGGTCTTGCCGTCGGGTGCAATGCCGACTTTGTGGTTCTGCAGGCACGGGACGAGATCGAGGCCTTGCGTCTGCGCCCGGCCCGTCTCCGGGTTTACCGGCGCGGAAAATTGCTGTCCGAGACAGCCCCGCAAACGGCTATGGTTACGCTGGATGACAAGGTTGTGCCTGTGGACTTCATGTTCTCCGGGGCATAAGGGTTGCTTTGCTCAGGGTTTCCAGAATCTTGTCGGAAAGGTCGTTCTTTCTGAACGGTTTTTGCAGGACTGTGGCATCTGCGTCCAGTGTGGCATGGTTTTCAAGGACATCCCTCGGATACCCTGAAATATAGAGGACCGGCAGGTCCGGATCCTGTTTGCGGGCGGCGGAGGCAATGTCTTCGCCGTTCATGTCGCCCTCCAGAATGAAATCCGTGATCAACAGGTTGATGCCGGTTGTTGCCGACAGGATGGCAAGGGCCGTTTCACCGCTTGCGGCTTCCAGAACCGTGTAATTCATGCTGCGCAGCATGGCCAGCGTCAGGACCCGGATATCCGGGTTGTCCTCGACCAGAAGGATTGTTTGCTGAGGGTGCAGGCGCGGCGAGGGCAGGGGGGCTTTTTCCGCGGCCTCCTGATCGGCTCCCTGACGGGGCAGGTAGAGGCGGACGACGGTTCCGTGCCCGATTTCGCTATAGATTGACACATGGCCGCTGGACTGCTTGGCGAAACCAAAGACCATGCTGAGACCCATCCCCGACTTCTGCCCGAAATCCTCTGTGGTGAAGAAGGGGTCGAAGACATGATCTATATCCGCATCGGCGATCCCCTCGCCGGTGTCCGTGACCGTGATCAGGATATAGTCACCGGCTGTCAAATCCGGTTCACCTGCCGCATAATCATCGTCCAGTGTCACGTTGCCGGTGGTGATGGTCAGAGTGCCGCCGCCGGGCATGGAATCCTTTGCATTCAGACACAGGTTCAGCAGGACGCTTTCAAGACGGACCGGGTCCACCCGGCACGGACCTGTGTCGGCCTCACATTTCAGGACCAGTGAAATGGCCGGCCCCAACTGGCTTTGCAGGATGCTGGCCAAATCCCTGATTTCCCGGTTCGTATCAATCAGCTTGGGCATCATCGGCTGATTGCGGGAATAGGCCAGCAGTTTCTGGGTCAGTTGTCCGCCCCGCTGTGATGCGCTCAGAACCTTATCGAGCATGCGCAGGGTTTGGGCATCCTCATCTCTGTATTTCTCTTCCAGAAGTTCTGTATGCCCCGAAATGACCGCAAGGATATTGTTGAAGTCATGGGCGATCCCGCCGGTCAGGCGCCCCAGAACCTGAAGGCGTTGATGGCGTTGCAACTGGGCCTCCAGCTTTCGCTTCTCGCCGATCTCGATGATGCTGCTCTGTACAAAGGTCACACCGTTCAGTTCATAGGCAATGAAGCGAACCTCGCAGAGAAATTTTTTACCGTCCTTGCAAAGGAATTCCCATTCAAAGACCGGAATATCCCCGGACAGGGCCTGACGCATGTATTTTCTGAATAGGGTGCTGGACTTTGTCGCCCCCTTCTGGAATTCGGGGCTTAGATTGGTCAGGTCAATGGTCAGGAAGTCGTCATGGGTGTATCCAAAAAGATCAACCGCACTTTTATTGGCGGTCATGACGGTTTTCAGGCTGCTGTTCCAGAGAACAATGGCTTCCGGTGCATTTTCCACCACAAGTCGGTGGCGCTCCTCGCTTTCCCGCAACTGTCTTTGGACCTCGATGTGGTTTGTAATATCCATCAGGGCCGAGACAGCCACGCTATATCCGTCAATTTCCATCAACTGAATAAAAAGGACGGTGTCGAACATCTGGTGTTCGTTGATCTGAAAGCGGATGGTCTTGTTGAAGGCGTAGCCATTTGCCAGAACCTCAACCATCAGGCTGTCATGCTCAAACTGGCTTTTATAGAAGGTATGGGAATTCAGCCCGATAAGGTCTTCCGGCTTGATCTGGATGCCCCGGCACAAAATATCGTTGGCAAACAGGACCTCGCCCCCAGGGTGCCCTGTCACCAGAATGGGGAACGGGCAAATCTGCAGCAGGTTGAAGGCATTTTCCAAAGTAAGTCGGTGTAGGGCATGTCCGGTCACATGCGGCGCCCTGTCCAGCCTGCCTTGCAGGCGCACCAGTTCAAGTTCCCTTTCAAGGTCCCGATTGTTCTTTTTTAAGGTGGCGATTTCCTGCTGTAGCGCTTCGATCTGATTGTCGGGGGAGGGGGTTGGATTCTGGTCCGGCGTCTTCTTCAAGGGGTAATCCTGATCACGAGGGTAATATGGCGTCTTTCATATCCCAAAAGATATTAAACTAAAACTAAAGTCAGTAAAAAATGACGATCAGGGCAGGATGAATAGAATATTTTACTTTTCTGAATTTGAATCACATTATGCAAGGGGGAGAAACAACAAAAAACGGAACCATGTCGAACGGAAAATACGATGTGATTGTCGTGGGAGGCGGCATCGCCGGGATCGCAACCGCGCTGGAACTGGTTGAGAAGGGGCGCAAGGTCCTGCTGATCGACCGGGATGAGGAAAAGAATTTCGGCGGCCTTGCCAAGGAAAGTTTCGGGGGCATGTTCTTTGTGGACAGTCCGCAGCAAAGAAAAGCCAAAATCCGTGATAATGCCGATCTGGCCTATCAGGACTGGTGCCGCTTCGCCGAATTCGGGGCGGATGATCATATCCCGCGCCAATGGGCTCGTACCTATATTGAACGCAGTGTCCCCGATATCCTTGAGAAGGTTACGGCGCGCGGAGTGTCGTTTATGCCCGTCGTCAACTGGGTGGAGCGGGGCCAGTATCAGCCCGGAAACTCCGTGCCGCGGTTTCACATGGTCTGGGGAACGGGGCACAGGCTTGCTGTCACGTATCGGGATGCCTTGAACGCCTGTCGTGCCACAGGGCTGATAACGCTTCTGTTCCGGGCCAAGGTCACGGATCTTGTCCGGGAAGGCGGCGCGGTAACCGGTGTGGCCGGTGTCTTAGAGGAAACCGGGGAGGCGTTCGAATATTGCGCCCCGATCACGGTGCTGGCGACCGGCGGCATTAACGGGAATGACGCCAAAATTAGGGAAAACTGGTCCGCCGACTGGGGAGGAGAGCCGCCCGAGACCCTGTTGAACGGATCTCATAAATATGCCGATGGCGTTCTGCATGACAGGGTTCGGGCGCTGGGCGGGCAGGTGACCCATATGGATCTGGCGTGGGATTACGCCGCCGGGGTTCATCATCCAAGGCCGCGAAAACCACGCCATGGATTGAGTCTGGTGCCGACCAAATCGTCCCTGTGGATGGATGCGCGGGGGCGGCGGTTCGGACCGGAACCACTGGTTTCCGGCTATGATACCTTTGAACTGGTGCGCCGGGTGTGTCAGCAGGACCATAAATATTCATGGGCCATCCTGAACCTGAAAATCGCGCTGAAGGAACTGGCCATTTCAGGGGCGGAGTTCAACCCCGCCATCCGAGACCGCAAACTGTTTTCCTTCCTGCGGACGATCCTGTTCGGGAACAAGCCACTGGTGACCGATATGCTGGATCATTGCGTGGATTTTGTCACCGCGTCCTCGGTGCCGGAACTGGCCGAGAAGATGAATGCCCTTGGCGGCGGCATCCCCATTGATGCCGAGGGGATGGAGGCGGATATCCGCACTTATGATGCCCAGTTTGACAGGCCGGCTTCACTTCGAAATGACGAGCAGATCAGGCGACTGACCCACCTTCGGCAGTATCGGGGGGACCGGGTGCGGATGTGCAAGGCGCAGAAAATACTGGACCCCAAGGCCCTGCCCCTGATTGCCATTCGCCAGTTTGTGATCAGCCGGAAAAGTCTGGGAGGGATGCAGACCGATCTGGAGGGGCAGGTTCTGAATCAGGCGGGCGCGCCGCTGGAAGGTCTTTACGCCGTTGGGGAAGCCGCCGGTTTTGGCGGCGGCGGTGTGCATGGCAAAAGGGCCCTGGAGGGAACATTTCTTGGGGGCTGTATGCTGACATCCCTGTATGCGGCAAAGTCAATTTTGAAGAAGGTAGGATGATGAAGAAGACCGGCGCGGAACTGGCTGTTCATGCCCTGGAGCAACTGGGCGTAAAATTCACCTTCGGGATACCCGGTGTCCATAATACGGAACTGTATGACCAACTGAACAGTTCCCGGCAAATCACCCCCATCATGGTGACCCATGAAGGGGGCGGGGCATTCATGGCGGATGCGGTCAGCCGGGTTGGCGGCAGTATTGGCACCATGGTGGTGGTGCCTGCCGCCGGGCTCACCCACGCCGCCAGCGGCATTGGCGAGGCGTTGCTGGACGGTATCCCCATGCTGGTCATTTGCGGCGGCGTGCGCAACGACCTCGAGTATCGCTATCAGCTTCATGAAATGGACCAGCATGCCTTTATGGCAGGGCTGACGAAGAAAACGTTCATGGTCAACACCCACGAAGAGGTGATCCCGGTTCTGTATGAGGCCTACCGGACGGCAACCATGGGAGAGCCGGGCCCGGTTTTCGTGGAAATTCCGGTCAATATCCAGCTTCTGACCGCAGAAGTGAAGGCACTGCCGGAATATCAGCCTGTTGAGGCCGCCACGGTGCGCGGGCTTGAACACGAAATTGAGCGGGCGGTCGCGCTGCTGCGGCAGGCGAAACATCCGGCCATTTTTGCCGGTTGGGGTGCGGCCGGGGCGCAGGATTGTCTGGTGGCGCTGGCGGATCGGCTGGATGCGCCGGTCTCAACAACCTTGCAGGGGGTTTCCGTGTTTCCGTCAAACCACCCCCTGCATACGGGCATGGGCTTTGGCCCGTCTGCGGTGCCCGCCGCCAGAGAAGCCTTTCAGGAATGCGATTGCCTGCTGGCTGTGGGGACCCGGTTTGGGGAAATCCCGACGGGTAGCTTCGGGGTCAGTGTCCCGGAAAACCTGATCCATATTGATATCAACCCGGATGTGATCGGGGCCAATTTTCCGGCGGCTGTGGGCATAGCGGGTGATGCCGCTGCCGTGTTGGCGGAATTGTGCCAGCGCCTTGGCAATGATGCCGGGCAGGGCCTGCGGGATGGTGACCGTATTCGCACCCATATTCGGGAGGCGAAGCAGGCATACCGACAGGAATGGCTGGAGCATGACAGCAATGGCCGGGTCAACCCGCTGGGGTTCTTTGATGGGTTGCGGGCGGAATTGCCGGATGATGGCATTCTGGTGGTGGATGATGGCAACCACACATTTTTGACGGCCGAACTGATGCCCATTCATGATCCGAAGGGGTTTATCAGTCCAACGGATTTCAATTGCATGGGATATGCGGTCCCGGCGGCAATCGGGGCGAAGCTGGCCAATCCGGACAGAACGGTTGCGGCCATTGTCGGGGATGGGGCCTTTACCATGACCTGCATGGAAATCCTGACAGCCAGCCGGAATAATCTGGGGGTGGTTTTTTATGTGTTCAATGATGGGGAGTTGTCCCAGATCTCACAGGCCCAGTCGATCCCCTATAACCGGAAACCCTGTACCGTTCTTGGCGGGTTGGATGTGTCCGGCGTGGCGCAGGCCACCGGGGCGGAATATCTGTCCTTGAGCGGGATTGATACGCCCGTGGATATTATTCGGCAGGCCCAGCACCTTGCCAAGGGCGGAAAGCCGGTTATCGTCAATGTGGAAATTGACTATTCCAAGAAGACGGCCTTCACGAAGGGAACCGTGAAGACGAATTTCAAGCGCTTCCCCTTGGGGACGAAGATGCGATTTCTGGGGCGGTCCCTCAGCCGACATCTGCTGGGCTAGGGACCGCGCCTGTTGTCGCTGTGCGGGGGGCGCCTTAGGCCGGAACTTCCGGGTTCAGGCTGTATGTGCCCACGCAGGTGCCTTGCGCAAGGATGTGCCCCTGCATGGCGGCAAGGGCTTCCGGCCCGCCAAAATTGCCGGTCAGGCCCAAGGTGTCCACATCAAGGGCATAAACCGTAAAGACGTAGTGATGCTTGATGCTGTCATTCCACGGCGGGCAGGGGCCGTCATAGCCACCGTAATTGCCGCCCATATCCGCGTCGCCTGCGAACCAGTCCGTATAGTTGTTGATGCCGGTGGTGCCGTGGGCCTGTTTGCCGGGGGCTTTCCCCTTGGGCGTAATCCCGTTGCTGTCTTCCCCTTCGGCGATTTGTGTGCGGCTGGCGTCAATATCCACCAGAACCCAGTGGTAGAAATCCACACGGGGCAGGCTGGCGGGAACGGTTTTCCCTTCCTGATTGACATCGTCGCCTGCGGATGGAACATCCGGGTCATGACAGATAATGGCAAAGGAGCGAGTGCCTTCAGGCGCCCCGGACCAGGAAATGGCCGGGTTCAGGTTGTCGCTCAATTCCACATGGCCGGTCGCGGCGGGTTTGCCAAACGAGAATTTGGCCGGGATCGGAGCCCCGTCTTCCCATCCTTCAATCGTTACGTTTAAGGTTGCTGTCATGAGGGTGTCTCCTTGTTGGTCCAGAGGTTCTTGTTACCCTGTCAGCGTATCAAATGACATGCGCGGCGTAAATCGGAAGGGGCACTAGCCGGTATTTCCAAATCTGGAATTCTGTTCAAGCTCCTGAAGTCTGGTATGGAGCCGGTCATGGACAAGCCGGATGGTCTCCTGATCCAGATAGGGTTTCATGATCTCGAGAATCTGGAAGGCGCCCCGAAGCAGGTCCGGTCTGGTAATCTGGTTATCTTCCTTTTCAATTTGCAGAAAGCCGATCCAGTTGACGGCGACAATCCACACGTTGGTGGCAAGAATTTTCAGGTCCGTTTCGGACAGCCCATCCCGGTCATGCCGGTTTTGTAGCCAGTCCCTGAGAACCGCCTCCAGAAAGGCGAGGGACGTTTCCCGGCGTTGCAGGTATAGAGCCTTCAGCTTGGGATCATTGCGCAGCAACTGGACAAGGTTGCCGTAAAAGAAACGATAGTGCCACACCACCTGAACCGAATTGAGCAGAACATCCCCAAGGTCCGCCATGGAACCTCGGCCGGGTGTGCCCACCTGAACGGCCCGGTCGGCGGCATCGGATATTTCCAGAAAGATGGTGCGGATGATTTCTTCGCGGTTCTGGAAATGGTAATATAGGTTTCCGGGGCTGATTTGCAGATAGTCGGCAATTTTATTGGTCCCGACATTCAGGGGGCCATATTGATTGAACAGCGCTTTCGCGGCTTCCAGAATTCTTTCCCGATTGCTCATGCTTTTTGGTGTTTTTGTTTTTTTGATCCCGAGCAGGAAAGAGTAGGCGGTCGCAACCGAATTGTCATTCGATTCCGCGATTTTTTGACAGCCGGACAGAAGCGGTTCTGTGGGGAAAGCAGTCGTTTTGGGGCAAATAGCGGCCCGGCAGGTATGCCTTGGGGTCAGGCGCTGGTCGGCTGACCAGCCTGAGACGGAGGAGGTGTTCCGTCAGATGCCGCTTTCGGCGGGCCTTTCAGCCCTTCCATGATTTGTTTGTTAACCGAGATCAGGGGCTCAAGCGATGCCTCGCCTTTCATCGCGGGAACACTGTAGCGTTCCACCCAGATCGCAATGGAAATAAGCTGGGCTTTCAACTCCTTGGGGAGTTTGTTGTCCGAAGAGGACAGGTCCATTTGCAGGGTCAGCCAGAGCTGACGATTGTCAGCGACTGCCTTGACGACGGCTACAGGACCTTCAGCCTCAGCTTGTTCCAAAGCGCGAGTGAAGATTGCGAAAGCCCGATATTCAGTTTGCTTCGGGTTTTCTGTGTTCTGCGTTGCTCTCTGATATGCGGCTACAGACATCTACAGACCTCACTTATCCAGGAATTCAGGGTAGATTTTTACCGAAAATCCTTACGATAAGGTTACCTGATTACTGGAACAGTGACAGGATGGACTGCGGACGTGAGTTGGCAATGGACAGAGACTGAACACCGAGCTGCTCCTTGGTCTGGAGAGCCTGAAGTTCCGCACTGGCTTCCGCCAGGTTGGCATCGACAAGAATACCAAGGCCTTCTTCCAGTTTGTCGACCAGAAGCTGTGTGAATTCGCTCTGGCTTTCAAGGCGGTTCGCCGCGGTACCCAATGTGGTGATGATCTGCCCGACAAGCATTTCCGCGTTCTCCAGAACAGCAAGCGGATCACCGGCATAGACGCCAACGGTTGCGTTGGCCAGCGTGCTGTTGGTGATGGTTACTTCCTGACCGGTTGCAATTTCCACAACGCCATCCTCTGTCAGGGTCACGGCAAAGCCTTCCTGACGCATGACATTGGCCATGATCCCCAGCATTTCGTTGGTGGACTGGTTGGCAGGGTCAATTGTTACCGCGTGAACATACTGCCCGTTGGCTTCGTTCACAGGCGTGTTCAGCGCACGGGGGCCGACAACCATTTCAAAGGTATGGACATCACCGTTTGCAAGGGTCAGTTCGACAACGTTGGCATCGGCAATGGCAAACCCGTTTTCAAGGGTCAGGGTGGCCGCTTGTGATTCAAGGCTAAAGTCTGTCAGGCCGAGGGAGGCAACAGTTGCATCCTGTGCGGGAACGGTCTGGGTGACGCCGCCAAGGGCGGACAGAACTTCAAGATCGGTGCCGGAGCCGTCGATCAGGTTGACGCCGTTAAAGATGGTGGTGTTGACGATAGAGTTGATCTGATCGATCAGCGCATCGGCTTCTTCCTGCAGAATGTCAGTATCCAGCCCATCGTTGAAGCCCTGAGTGACCTTCTTGTTCAGGTCGATGATGGTGTTCGAAATCTGCAAGGCACCGGCGTTGGCCATGTTCACTGTTGCCTGACCGAAGGACAGACCTTCCTGAATGGCTTTCAGGGAGCCAACATCGCCGCGCATGCCTTGCGCAATGGTAAAGGTGGACGGATCGTCCTTGGCTTCGGCCACTTTCAGGCCGGTTTCAATCTGGCGCTGGATTGAATCCAGTTGACCTTGTGTCGAGGTCAATGTGCGCAGGGCGGCCATTGCCGTTACGTTTGTATTTACTGAAAAAGCCATGTTCTTCTCCTGTAGCAATTTCAACGAGCAATCTTTCGATCGCAATCTCACTCGCCAAGATTTTTGCAAGAGGTGTGCCAGTTTTGAAAAATGGCAGAAAATATGGGGTTTCAGGGGGGTGGGGTGATTCGCGGCAGAAGATTCCGAACGGGGTGCAAGCGACTCCGGGGAAGAATCTTCTCAATAGGAAAGAGTTGCCCACCCCGGCCTTGTAGATTCTTCCCTATTGGGCCGGAAAAGGAAAAGGGCGGACCCATTCTGCCCGCCCTTTTCCGTTTATACCCAGTTGCTTGGAATCAGCCCGTCTTTTTCCGGCACCAGAATTTGTACATGGTGGCGAAGGTTGTGGGGCGCTTCTGTTCATACTGATGCCAGTTGTCCAGATTGGTCATGAGGGGATCGTCTGGAAAGGCTTCCCGGTATTCGGGCTCAGCTGTTTTCAGGTCAAGGGTGAAGCCAAGAAACTCCAGCCCCAGTTGGTCAAGGGAGGATGCCAGTTGCGGCAGCGTGAAGCGATGCTCCTGAACGTGGAAGATCAGGTCGCGGCACGCCGAGGTCGTATAGAAATCGCTATGTCGGGGAATGCGGCTGGCAGGGTGGTCTGAAGGCAGGGCCATCAGGTCTTTGCGACTGCGGCGAATATCGTCTGCGCTGTCACTGTATTCCTGTTCGGCAATAAAGGCACGGGCGGCAACAATATCCTGTCGCCCGATTTCACTATACAGGCCGATCATCATATATCCGTCGTCCTCCAGAAGATCAACAAGGACCTTCCATCCGGCCAGCGGGTCGTTCATGTGATGCAGGACGCCCGCACATTCGATGACATTGAACTTTTGCCCGATGCTGCCAAGTTCCATGATGTCCCCTTGCGCAAACCGGATGTTCCTGACTTTCTTTTCTTTTGCCTTGCGATTGGCATAGGCAAGGCTGGCAAGGCTGAGGTCAACCGCAAGGATGTCGCATTCCGGGTAGGCCAGAGCCGAGGAAATGGGCTGACGGCCGGTTCCGCACCCGGCAATCAGCACGTTCGGGTGATCGGGGAAGGGTGGTTCCTGTTTGTTCAGGGTAGGGAGCTTGCGGGCCAGGTCCGTGGCATAGCGTGTGCTGGAATACAGTCCCAGATGTTGCCAGCGGGGGTACGGGTTTTCCTCATACTGATCGCGGACACTGACTGAAATGGCGTCGCTGATGGGGGTAATCTGTTCGAATTCACCATAGGATTGTTTTTCGCTCAAGGGTTCAGCAATCTGGATGCGCAGGATCTCCGCAATCTCGGGGTCCTGATTGAGGTCACGGGATTTCAGCGCAGCCTTGGCGAAGGGGTAGGTGTGGAGATTGCGATAGCAGGACAGGATCAGAAGATATAGAGCCTTGTCCCCGCCGATCCGGGCGCCGCTGGCTTCCAGCGAGGTTGCCAGCTTCTCGATGGTCTGACGTTCAAAGTCAGTTTCCGAGAAGACATGTTCCGTGGCAAAGCAGTAGTGAGACAGGCGCACAAGCAACGTTTTCAGGACATTGAGGATGGAAGGGTCCAGATTTTGTATGCCGGTCAGTGTGGCAAGGCTTTGCCGTCTGAACAGTTCCAAGACCTTCTCGATATCGGGATCGACAAGCCGGGTGCGCTTCAGGGCGGCCAGCAGAACATTGTTCAGCATGACCTTGAGCGTTGTCCCAAAATCAAGGTTAAGGTCCCGGTTTTGCCTGACGGCACTGTTGATTTCTTCTTGAGCTGCCACAAAGGCCGGTTGCGACCTGATATGTTGCAGGATCAGAAAATTAAGTCTGTTCCATTGCACCATGTCCGACGAAAGAAGGATCAGCAGGTCCGTTTCCATGCCATCGAAGTTCTTCAAGGTGGGCAACAGACCGAGGGCATCCGTATACAGGTTGAGATAGCGGGGGTTCTCCGGTTCCAGATGGATGGCCTTGCGGATATAGGTAAAGGCTTCCAGCGGGGTAGTGGAAATCAGGACACTTCCCAGTTCAGAGAGAATGTCACAGTTGTTTGGATGGAGAACCAGAGCATCCTTGAGGATGTCATGAGCTTCGCTTTTCAGGTCCATCTGTCTCAGGACACCTGTCAGGTTCAGCAGGATGCCCGGATTATCAAGTGTCAGACTGTGTGCCTTCTGAAAATCTACCTTGGCGCGCTCAAGGTCATTTGTTTTTCTGTACAGCAGTCCGCGGTTGTTGAGCGATGCCACATGATCAGGCGAGAGAACGAGGGCACAGCCAAAGGCGTCCTCCGCTTTTTTGAAGTCACTGATTTCTGTGTAGGCGGTCCCAAGGGCGGCGAGGAGATTGGTCTGAAGTTCCTGATCGCCGGTCTGCAGGGTACGGCCCTGCTCCAGAAACGAGATCGCGGTTTCAATATCCTTGGCGTAGAGGGCGGCAGCGCCGGTCTGGAAGCAAAGCTGCGGGTCGTTCAGGGCGTCAAGGTCAATCCTTGAGGCCAGTTTCCGGCCTTTCTCGGTCCGCCCTTTTTTGTAGTGGAGGGTTGCATCTGCGGCCCATTTTGCCTGTTTTTCAGGGGTTGCCGCCATTTCTGTCTTCATGATCCGTTTCCTTGCCTGTCGCAAGGGCAACCATAGGAAACCTTAGTTAACAAACCCTGACCGGAGGGGTCAAACCTGCAGGTTAAGCGAGATGGGCTGAGGGCCGACAAAGCCCCCCGCCGGGGCAACCGGCTGGAACAGGGACAGCATGGGATTGGCCATGGGATCGTTGTTGTTGATTTCTGTCATGACGAGGAACCGTTCGATCATCTTGTCGATTTTCGCGGGGTCCTTGAAATCTTCGATATCCACCTGCTTTTCAAGCCGGGTTTTCTGCTGCTCATATTCAAGAGACTGGAAACTTTCCGGAAGGCCGAGGCCCACACGGACCACATGCATGATCGACTTGTCTGCCATGATCTGGCTAAGTTCTTCCACGCCGCCGGCCATCCGTTTGAAATAGAGGGCTTCACGCACGCCTTCAGCGGTTTTCCCCTCGAATTTCTCAAATTCGTTGGTTTTATAGCCGTTCAGGATGGCGTTGACGTTCTTTTCATCCTGAAAGAAGTCCGGGTTTTCGTTCAGGGCGTAGAGCGCCTTTGTCAGCTTGGTCCAACGGGGCTCCAGCATCCGGTTGACCAGACTGTCGTCATTTTCGGGGTCTTCCGTCAGCATTTTTTTGACAAAGGCGTATTTGTCAATTTCGCTTTCAAGCTGGAAGGCGGACAGGGTCACCTTCAGAAGGGTTCTGTTCTTCATCAGGTCATCGACAGAACGAACGGTGCTGATTTCCTTCTTGAAGGTTTCAATATCCCGGGCAGTCGTCGGCTGGGCCTCAAACATTTTCATGTGAGACTCTTTCTGGTCGTTTGCCAGTTTATACCAGAGTAGTGAACTTGTGCCCGAGAGTTGCATCTTTCATCCCCTAAACAGAAACCTGTTCAAACGGGACACTGGTTTTTGAAACCGGTGCGACCTGTTTTGGTTTGGCTGCTTCTGACAAGCCATGCATGATCTGTCTATTTACCGCAATAAGGGGGTCCAGATCAATACCGCCTTTCATGGCGGGTGTTGTGAACCTGTCAACCCAGATGGCAAGAGAAATCAGGCCTGCCTTGGTTTCCAGATCCAGTTTGTTTTCGGCAGACATCAAATCCGTCCGAAGGGTCAACCATAACTGGGAATTTCTGAACAAAGCGTTAATAAGGATTTTGTGGTTTTTCGTATCCTTATTTGCCAATTCCAGTTCGCGGGTAATTTCGGCAAACAAACGAAATTCGGTAAGGCTCGGATTCTCAGTGGCCAGACTGGCCTTCTTGTAGGCTTCGAAATACATGGGAAGCGCCTTTCTGTTCCTGATTGATAAGACTGAAGAATGAAGGTGAGAAGGCGACCCCGATTGAGGCCGCCTTCATCATTCAGCTTATTAACGGAACAGACCCAGGATAGACTGGGAAGACGCGTTCGCGATTGAAAGAGACTGGATACCCAGCTGTTCTTTCGTCTGCTCTGACTGCAGTTTCGCAGAAACTTCAGCCAGGTTGGCGTCAACCAGAACGCCGAGGCCTTCTTCAAGCTTGTCAGTCAGAATTTGTGTAAATTCAGCCTGACTGTCCAGACGGTTGGAGAATGTACCGAGATTTGTCAGAACATTACCAATCGTTGCTTTAGCAGCGTTCAGTGCGTCAATGGCCCCGCCACCGGCAGTGTCATCGGCGGTAAGGCCGCCAGCGGCAACGTTTGCAACGTCTGTAGACATGACAGCGCCGCCATTGAAGACGGAAATGGTGCCGTCATCGCCGATGTCGACGGTGAAGCCCTCTTCGCGCATTGCGTCAGCAAGTGCACCGACATGCTGAGTTGTTGAGTCCGCGGTGTTGATGCTGACTGCGTGCACAAACTGATTGTTTGCTTCATCAATCGGTTGGGCCAGCGCGCCAGCATTTTCATCCAGAAACTCGAACGTGTGGGTTTCCTTGACGGTAACCCCGTCAGCTTCCATAACCTGGAAGGTAATGAAATCACCAGCAGCAAACGCAGTGTTGTTATCCATTGTGATTGTGCTGTGAGCACTATCCAGGTTGAGGTTGTCAAGCCCCAGAGTCGCTGTTGTTGCATCCTGGACATTCAAGGAAATTGATGAGCCACCCAGCCCGGTCGGGACGGTCAGCGGATCGCCAGCACCGGTCAGCAGGTTGATACCGTTAAAGTTGGCGGTACCTACGATACCTGTGATCTGGTTGATCATCTCGTCTGCTTCAGCCTGCAGAACAGATGTGTCCAGACCTTTGTTTTCAGCCTGGGTCACTTTTTTCTGCAAGTCAGTCAACTGATCAGAAATCTGTGTTGCTGCCGCGAGTGCCATGCCGACAGTCGCGGAACCGAAGTTCAGACCCTCCTTGACTGCTTTCAGAGCGCCAATGTCACCGCGCATACCCTGAGAAATCACGAACGTGGACGGATCGTCCGTTGCACTGCCGACTTTCAGGCCAGACTGAATCTGGGACTGGATGTTGGAAATGTTGCTCTGTGTGGAAGTTAGGGACCGCAGAGCGGCCATTGCGTTGGCATTGGTGTTAACAGAAAAAGCCATTTTTATATTCCTCATTTTAAGGGTGTCGCTGTCGCGACGGACAAGGCTCTTTTGAGCCAAGGCTTGCTTTGAAGCCTGCCACCACTATCACGCCCAAATGTTAACAAAGGGTAAAGTGTAGTAGGTAAAATGGATATTCTTTGTTTTTCAAATGGTTGTGGATTTTTCTGCCGGAAGTTGTCGCGCCGGGGAGGCGGGGGAATTAAGAGGTTTTGTGGGGATGCAGAGGCCGGAAGGGATGCCGAAAGGGCCGATTTTCGGGGGTTTTCGATCGGTCACCCCTGATTCGCATCTATTCGTGTATAGGCTGTGGGAGAGGGGAGGGGTTAACGCCCCTCTGCGTCGTCGCGGATCATGGATTGTAGCAGCTTGAGCGCATTGTAGAAGTTTTTCTCACCGACCAGCCCGACAACCTCGAAAATGGCGTCGCGGGTTTCAATGTCGACTGAAGACAGAAAGGCGTTCTGTGCGGCTTCCTGAAAGGTGCGGTAGTGTTCCGCGTGGTTCTCCGGCTCAATATACATCATTTGAACCTGCAGATAGACATTGTGAAGCGGCGTGGTTACCTGATTGGGCAACAAGATGTCGCGCTCCCGCATGATGGAGGCGTCATTCTCCAGTGAAAAGTGCATTGCCTTGCTGCTGGTGTTCGTAATGACGGCACCATTGACAATAATCTTTTCCCCGGCCGGAATACGAAATTTCAAAGACATTGTTACGCGTCCTTCAAGCAAAAACCAAATAACCCTTTCCCTACAATAGGGGGCGCTGCGAAAAAAAGCGACAGTTTCTTTGCGTCCCGAACAAGAGCGGTCCTCTGTGGATTACACCTCTGGTGGAATGGGGCCCGCCCGGCCTTGTTCTGATTTAGTATTATTTACTGAGGGCCGGTTTCCCTCATTTGACGGAAATATTCCGCCATAAAAATTCGTTAAAATTGTATGAAAAATTGTCCTGTCCCCCGTTTGAGGTATGACAGACCTGCCTATACAAGGTAATTTTCATTTATCTTAAAGATTGCTTTGTAGTGATCATGACACTCCTTTTGCGGGTTTTCATGAAGGGTTGGCAAAGCCACACAGAATGAGGGATAGGGGACAATGGCCAAGACAGAAAACGGTATCGTATCCGGTGTATCAGCAGGCTCAGTCGTTGCAGTGCAGGCGGGGCAGAACATACTTCTCGATTTCGCGCCGGATGCGGTTGTGTTCTCTCAGGATGGCAGTGATCTGGTGGTCACAAACCTTGGCGGCGGCGAGAGTATTGTCCTCGAAGGTTTCTTCACGCAGGCCGGAACCGAGCTTCCCCCGCAACTGACACTGGCAGATGGTGTGGTGATTACAGCCAGCGATGTGGCCGGACTGGTTGAAGACTTCAACCCGGATCTTGTTGCCCCTGCAGCCGGTGGTCCTGCTGGCGGCGGACAGGGCGGCGGTGCATCGTTCAGTGCCTATTCTGATGATGGGATCGGCGACGGGATCGGGATTTCCGGGCTTCTGGATCCAACGGCCCTTGGCTTTGCGCCCGGCGCAGACCCCGAGTTCACCCTTGCCATTCCGGGGATGCCGGAACTGATGCTGAACGAGATCGGTCTTGGCGCTCTCAGCTTTGGTCCCAATGCCCGCACTGCAGACGGGCTTTATGATACCCTCGTGGGATTGGGGAAAGACTATATCGACAGCTTCCTCAGCCTTGCCGGTTCAAATCCGGTCAACTATATCGAAATTCGCAACAGCACAGCGACCAGCCAGTCGACCTCCGGCAATGGCCCTTCCACCATTGGGGAAGGATCAACAACCCTTTCCATTATCGGTCCGGGCGGGGAACCTGTTTCCTTTGAACTGCCGAATGTTTCTATTCCTTCCGGCGGTAATCTGGTCCTGATGCAGGTTGTCGGTCCGGACGGGGCGGTGGAAACCATCTATCTTGTTTTTGATGCCGACGGTGCGATCATTGAGGATGGGTTCGTCCCGACCAGTGACCAGCCGTGGCCGTTTGGCGAGGATACCACCGATCCGCTGGGCCTGCTGCTGACATGGTCCGTTGGGGATATTGTCGGTCAGGTGGATACCTTCCTTGCCAACGGGGCGGCCTTTGACCTGCCGGACCTGAATGACGGCTGGAAAGGCATCCCGGAAATGGAGGCCGTGCTGGATATCTTTGGCGGCAGCGACAGTTTCAATGGTCAGATCAGCACCCAGCAACTGGTTGCCGAGAAAATGTTTGCGGCCTATGCGCCGGTTTCCCTTGCGGAATTGCTGGCGGCAAGTCCGATTGCGGCTGAATTTTTCCTCGATGCAGATGGCAATCCTGTTGCCGTGAATAATATCTTCTCTCGCGTAGACAATTTCGATTCCGATACGGCAGGCGACTGGACAACCGGTCTGCAGTCAAGCATTGGCCGAAATAATGACGGGGAAGACCCGAACCCCCTTGATCCGTTCAATGATGACATGAACCCGCAGCAGGGGGCGGGCCCGGAGCCGCTGGTCTCCCCGGAGGGGGATGAGGATATCGACAATAACGGTCAGAATGTCATTGTCGTCGGCACCAATGATGAGGATTTCACCACCGAAGAGGGCGTCGTGTCCGGCGGACGGGCGCAGGACTTCCTGTTTGGGGATCAGGCCGATAACAATCTTGACGGCGGCGCCCATAATGATTTCCTGGATGGCGGTGCTGGTAATGACAAGCTGACCGGTGGGTCCGGCGGGGACGTTCTGATCGATGATCAGGGCCGCGACACCCTTGTTGGCGGGACCGGCCGGGACATCCTGTTCGGTCGGCGAGACGTGGAAGCCGAAGGCGGTGCATTCGAGGAAGGTGCCGGGGACTTGCTGGTCGGTGATGAAACCATGGAAGGTGGTTTTTCCAACGACACCATGCAGGGCGGCTTTGGCAACGACTATTTCGGGCAGGGCCAGTATGGCGAGGGGGATTTTGGCCCCGGCGACTATGGGCCGGGCGACTATGGACCTGAAGACTTGATTGTTGAGGATGGCGTCGAGGACGAACGTCAGGCCTATATGCGCGATATCATCGTGGCCGGGAACGGCAGCGATGTCATCTATGGTGACAATGCGGGCCTTCCGGAAGGGCTTGATGTTGAGGAGCTTCATGACCTGATCTTGCAGAATGTCCGCATGTATGGCCCCTATGATTTCGCCTATATGTATCGCGGCGCGGTCGAATGGAACTATGGCGGGGCTGACCTGATCTATGGCGGTTGGGGCGACGATATTATTTTCGGTCAGGGCGGCGATGATGCAATCCTTGCGGGCCACGGCGATGATCTGGTTGCGGGTGGTTCCGGGGCGGACAACATCCTCGGTCAGGCCGGGGAAGACCTGCTGATCGGGGATACCGGGAATGACACCATGCGTGGTGGGCTTGGCAATGACTTCATGCTGGGGATGGAGCATGACGATCTTCTATATGGCGGAAAAGGCAACGATTTCATCTCCGGCGGTCAGGGCGAGGATCTTCTTTACGGCGGTCAGGGCGACGATGAAATGCGCGGCGATGGCGGCAATGACGTTCTGTATGGCGGGACCGGCTTTGACGGCATGAAGGGCGGAGGCGGCGACGACGTCCTGTATGGCGGTGCAGATGACGACTTCATGTTTGGTGAAGACGGGAACGATATTCTTTATGGCGGCACGGGCCGTGATTTTGTAGACGGCGGTTTTGGCAATGATGTCCTCTATGGTGGCTCCGGCAATGACTACATGAGGGGCGGCTACGGTAACGACGTCCTCTATGGCGGTACGGGCGGCGATAGAATGTGGGGCGACGAAGGGGATGACGTCCTCTATGGCGGCGCCGGTAACGATGAAATGCGCGGCGGCTACGGCAACGATGTCCTCTACGGTGGTGCCGATGGCGATGCCATGTGGGGCGAGGATGGCAATGACATCCTCTATGGCGGGTCCGGCAATGACTATATGAAGGGCGATGGCGGTAACGACCTTCTCTATGGCGGTACTGGTAGCGATGCCATGTGGGGCGATGACGGCAATGATGTCCTCTATGGCGGTTCCGGCAATGACTATATGAGTGGCGGCTACGGTAACGACGTCCTCTATGGTGGTACTGGTGGCGATAGCATGTGGGGCGACGAAGGGGATGACGTCCTCTATGGCGGTGCCGGTAACGATGAAATGCGCGGAGGCTCCGGCAATGACGTTCTTTACGGTGGTGCCGACGGCGATGCCATGTGGGGCAACAGCGGCAATGACACCCTCTATGGTGGTTCCGGTAATGACTATATGAAGGGTGATGACGGTAACGACCTTCTCTATGGCGGTACGGGCGGCGATGACATGTGGGGTGGTGAAGGCAACGACATCCTCTATGGCGGTACTGGCGCTGACACTATGAGGGGCGATGAAGGAGATGATGCCCTCTTTGGCGGCACCGGTGATGATGTTCTTGAAGGCGGGGACGGTGCTGATGTTCTGTATGGCGGCGCTGGTGAGGACACCCTGCGCGGCGAAGATCGGGCTGATGTCCTGTATGGCGGGGCCGGTGACGACCTGTTGTCCGGCGGGTTTGGCTCGGACACCCTCTATGGGGGGCGGGGAGATGACACCCTGCACGGTGATCAGGGGGCCGATGTTCTTTACGGCGGCGCTGGCAATGATGATCTGGATGGTTTCTCCGGGGATGATATCCTGTTTGGCGGTGCCGGTGACGACAGCCTGCAAGGGAAATCCGGCGATGATCTGCTCTATGGCGGGATCGGAGCCGACACCCTGAAAGGCGGTGTTGGTGCCGATGTTCTGTATGGCGGTGCTGGTGACGACCTGATGTTGGGCGATGACGGTAACGACATCCTGTATGGCGGTGCTGGTAACGAATTTATGTTGGGCAATGACGGCAACGACATCCTGTATGGCGGTGCCGGTCGCGACATGATGTGGGCTGGTGAAGGCGATGACGTCCTGTATGGCGGTGCTGGCGCCGACAATATGAGTGGCCATGAAGGCAATGACATCTTGTATGGCGGTCAGAGTGGCGACTTAATGTGGGGCAATGAAGGCAACGACATCCTGTATGGGGGGGATGGCAACGACTGGATGGATGGCGGCTCTGGAAATGATGTTCTCTATGGCGGCGCTGGCGTCGATGATATGCGCGGTGACGACGGGGAAGACGTCCTCTTCGGGGGTGCTGGCAACGACTTTATGTTGGGCGGTGCTGGCAAGGATCTCCTCTATGGCGGGATCGGAGCAGACACCCTGAATGGCGGTGTTGGTGCCGACACCCTGTATGGTGGTGCCGGTGACGACAGTCTGATGGGGGCTGAAGGAGATGATGCCCTGATCGGCGGGGCTGGCAATGATATTTTGCAGGGCGGCGCAGGCAATGACGTGCTGAGTGGCGACGGGGGCATGGACCTTCTCTATGGCGGAGACGGCGATGATAGCCTGTTTGGCGGAGCAGGGCGGGATGTCCTGTACGGCGGAGAGGGACATGATAGCCTCTTTGGCAATGGCGGCGATGACCTTCTCTATGGCGGTGCAGGCGATGACAGCCTGGAAGGCGGCGAAGGCGCCGATGTCCTCTATGGTGGTAGTGGGAACGATACCCAGAAAGGCGGCGGTGGTCTTGATACCCTCTATGGCGGCGATGGCGACGACGGCATGAAGGGCGGCGGCGGTGCCGATGTCCTTTATGGAGGTGAAGGCAATGACGTTCTTGTCGGTGCTGAGGGAGACGATACTCTCTACGGCGAAGACGGCGATGACCTCCTGTACGGATGGAGCGACAACGATGTGCTGTATGGAGGGGATGGCAATGATGTTCTCCACGGTGATGACGGCAATGATGTCCTGATCGGTGAGGGCGGTAATGACCTCCTGTACGGAGGGATCGGCAGAGATTCGCTGTATGGTGGGGCAGAAAGCGATGTGCTGTACGGAGGGGATGGTGCCGATATCCTCCGCGGTGGAGATGGCAATGATGAGCTACACGGTGATGACGGCAATGATATCCTGACCGGTGAGGGCGGCAATGACCTCCTGTACGGAGGGATCGGCAGAGATTCACTGTATGGTGGTACAGAAAGCGATGTGCTGTACGGAGGGGATGGTGACGATATCCTCCGCGGTGAAGATGGCAATGATGAGCTACACGGTGATGACGGCAGTGATATCCTGTTCGGCGGTGAAGGGGAGGATTACCTTCACGGCGGAGCCGGTGAAGATGTCCTGTCTGGCGGCGCTGGTGCGGACTCCATGTTTGGTGCGGACGGCGATGATCTCCTGTATGGCGGAGAGGGCGACGATAGCCTTGCTGGACATACGGGGGATGATCTCCTGTTTGGCCAGGAGGGTGTCGATTATCTGGTCGGCGGTACTGGCGCGGACAGCTTGTATGGTGGGGATGGCAATGACCGTCTTGAAGGCAATGAAGGGAATGACCTGCTCTATGGTGAGGATGGTCGGGATATCCTTCACGCCGGGGATGGAAACGACAGGGTCTTTGGCGGTGCCGATCGCGATACCATCTGGGGCGAGGGCGGTGACGACGTTCTTTACGGTGAAGATGGCGACGACCAGATCAATGGCGGCGACGGCAACGATTATGTAAGCGGCGGGCTTGGCAGCGACAATGTCAATGCAGAGGCCGGAGACGATACCGTCTATGGCGGCGATGGCAACGACAGCCTGTACGGAAACACCGGAAATGACCTGCTCTATGGTGAGGACGGTGACGACAGGTTGTTTGGCGGCGCCGACAGGGACACTGTCTATGGGGCGATCGGTGCGGACCGGATTTTCGGGGATACCGGTGATGATGGGCCGGCCGGTGGCAACGACCTGCTCTATGGCGGCGAAGGGGACGATATGATCCGCGGCGAAGGCGGCGATGATACCCTGTTCGGTGAAGAGGATAACGATGCCCTTTATGGGGGGTATGGGGACGATCTTCTCGATGGCGGCGACGGCGATGATTATCTGGAAGGCAGCTTTGGCAATGACACCCTGCGGGGCGGTGCCGGCAATGATGTCTTGTGGAGTGGCGAAGGCAACGACCTTCTCGATGGCGGCGACGGCGATGACAAGCTGACAGCCTCTGCGGGAGATGATGTTCTATATGGCCGTGCAGGGGACGATACCCTGTTTGGCAATATGGGTAATGATGTTCTTTATGGCGATGAAGGGGACGATTCCCTCAACGGCGGTTTGGGTGATGATCTGCTCTATGGCGGGAATGGTGCCGATAGATTGTCCGGCGGCGAGGGGAATGACACCCTGTTCGGCGGCGAGGGGAATGATGTCCTCTGGAGTGGTGGAGGGGATGACCTTCTCGATGGCGGCGACGGCGATGACTATCTGGAGGGCGCGGACGGCCCCGGCAAGGATACCCTGCTGGGCGGCGCCGGGAACGATGTCTTGGTGAGTGGCTCTGCGTCGAGTGCCACAGGAGACGATCTTCTTGATGGCGGCGACGGCGATGATAGCCTGACAGGCGCTGGGGGTAATGATGTCCTTTACGGCGGCGCTGGCAACGATACCCTGTTTGGCAATGTCGGCATGGATACCCTCTATGGCGATGAGGGAGACGATCTTCTCGACGGTGGCCAAGACAATGACGTTCTCTATGGTGGCGATGGTGTCGATACAGTGGTTGGCGGCTATGGTGAGGACAGCCTCTATGGCGGAGCCGGAAACGATCGGCTGTACGGCCACCATGACAACGATTTGATGTATGGTGACGCTGGGGATGATCAAATGTTCGGGGATGACGGAGATGATGTTCTCTATGGTGGCCTGGGCGAGGATTATCTGGAAGGGAGCTGGGGGCATGATACCCTCTACGGTGGTCCGGGAGACGACCAGCTCAGCGGTGGTCCCGGAAATGACCTTCTCTATGGCGGTGGCGGTGATGATCTGATCGTTGGCAATATGGGAGATGATGTTCTCTATGGTCAAGCCGGCGACGACCATCTGGATGCTGGTGGGGGAAGTGATACCGTGTATGGGAATGCGGGGAACGACTATCTATCCGCAGCAGGGGGAGATAACGTCTTTTATGGGGGAATTGGAGACGATGCCTTGTGGACAGGCAGTGGTGCCGATGTCCTCTATGGCGGAAGCGGTGCAGACCTTCTGGGTGCCGGGGGCGGAGATGATTACCTAGGAGGCGGCGCTGGAGCAGACATTCTGAAAGGCCAAAGTGGCTCTGATACCCTGGATGGGGGCGGCGGTGCCGACACCCTGGAGGGGGGCCTCCGTGACGATATTCTGATCGGTGGTGATGGCGCGGATACGTTTCTTTATAACGGTGGAGAAAACGGTACTGACATCATTACCGATTTTGAGACAGATGCAGATACCGTTGATCTTGACGGCTTGTTCGACGCGCTGGGGCTGACCAACGCTGAGAGGGGCGACGAAATCGCGGATGCCGGGAATTGGAGCCTGTCAGGGGATGGGGATGCCCAGCTACAGATCGGGACCGGTGCCAACAGTGCCAGAATTGTTTTCTCCGGGTATGATTTGGGTGATCTGTCTGACTTACAGGCACGGATTGATGTGGGGGACGAATCCTGATGTTACCCCTCTGATATCAAGCGGATATATCCCTTTCAGGAAAGCGGAAAGCCCGGCATCATCGCCGGGCTTTTCTTATATGCAGCGGGGGCGTGGAGTTTCTTCTAGCGGATTTTCAGGGCGCGACTGGTCAGTTTCGGGCGATGCGCATGATATCGGCGGCCATAGGCGATCGCGCCGGGGTGAAGGTCTTTTACGAAGCGGGTAATGGCCTTGAGGTATTCCGGCTTGTCCGCTTGCAGGATGAACATGATCAGGTGATCACCTTGCTGGCAATCCTGAAAGGTCGGGGTTCGCTGTCCGGCTACATAGGCCTCGCCGATCTCTTTTGTGCAGCGCCCCCAACAGGCCACCGCGCCAAAGGTGTCGCCATCCTTCAGGATAATATAGTGCCCCCGGCGGGCAGCGCCTTTCACGGTGCTGATCAGTTCCTTTGCGTTCCAGTTCGAAAACGGGGTTTTCGTATGAAGAAGGTCAAGGGCAATACCCATTCCCCGAATAGGGGGCGCCGGTTGGATGAATGAGAATGACTGCACGCTAACCTCCTCTGTTTTATCGCAGAATATCCGAATTTCCGGGCAGGTGAAATATCAAGTGAAATTATTCTGGTAAGGGTCGTTGTCCTGTCTGTATGATGAAGGCCAGTTCAATCTCAAGGTACAGTAACAGGCGGTAGAATGCCCAGAAATACAGGCTCCCTGATTATCAAGCTTCTGGTGGTTTCCTTCCTTGTCGGGTGGGTCATGACCTTTTTTGATATTACGCCCGCCGATCTTCTGGAAGACCTGACAGGGACGGTCAAGACGATTTTCTCAACGGCGCTGTCCATGGTGCGCTGGGGCGCGGACTATATCCTGCTTGGTGCTGTGGTGGTGTTACCGATCTGGGGCATTGTTGCCGGCCTGAACTACCTTCAGGCAAAAAGCCGCCGTAATTCACGCGGCAAGACAAACGACGAATAAGGCCTGCCTGTTCCCGGCGCGGGCGGCGGCTCGCCCCCTTTTCTCCGGCTTAAAACAAAAAGGCCAGCGGTAACCGCTGGCCTCGTTGGTTGGTTCTGGTAAACCGGGTCAAAGTTCCCAGGTATGCCCTTCGCGCAGAAGCGCATCCAGAGACGGCGCAGAGGATTTGGCTTTCGCCTCGGCCATCTGGCTTTCCACCGCCTGCTCATAGGTTGCTGACGGGTTGCAATAGAGAACCCCAAGGGCCACCGGCAGGTCCGGGCCGTCCATTTCCGCCAGCATGGTTGCCAGCGCCTTGTTGGTCTCGTCATGCACCAGAATATCTTCCTCGGTGATGCCGTTCTCTCCAACGGTGACAACTTCAAGTGTCAGGGTTTTCGTGTTCATGCGAATACCCTTGTTCTTGTCTGTGCCAAAGATCAACGGCTTGCCATGCTCCACATGGATCTGTTTATCCGCGGCGACATCCCGTGCCAGAACATCGTCAAAGACCGCATCGTTATAGACGATACAGTTTTGCAGAATTTCCACCAGCGAAGTTCCCTTGTGGGCGTGCGCCCGCTTGAAAACATCCGGCAGGTTTTTCTGGGTGTCATATCCGCGGGCGACAAAACGGGCGCCAGAGCCAAGGGCAAAGACGAGCGGTTTGAGCGGGCTGTCCACCGAACCGGTCGGGGAGGACGGCGTTCTCAGCCCCTCGCCGGAGGTTGGGGAATATTGCCCTTTCGTCAGGCCATAGATCTCGTTGTTGCACAGCAGGATCTGCATATCCACGTTCCGGCGGAGTACATGCAGCATGTGGTTGCCGCCGATACTGAAGCCATCACCATCACCGGTTACCAGCCAGACATCAAGGTCCGGGTTGGTGATCTTGATGCCGGTTGCGAAGGCCGGGGCCCGTCCGTGGATTGTGTGGAATCCATAGGTGGACATGTAGTAGGGGAAGCGGGACGAACAGCCGATACCGGAGACGAAGACATATTTTTCCTTCGCCACGTCAAGATCGGGCAGGGTCCGTTGTACGGCCTTCAGGATCGCATAGTCACCACAGCCGGGGCACCAGCGGACTTCCTGATCCGAGGCAAAATCATTTGGCTTCAGCTTTTGGGTAGGAACAGCGACATTCATATCAATTCTCCAACGCAAAATCGATTGCGTCTTCAATTTCGGTAATCTTGAAGGGTTGCCCCGTGACCTTGGTAACCGGACGGGCGTCGATCAGATACTGGTCCCGAAGAACGGTTTTCAATTGGCCATCATTCATTTCAGGGACAATAACAGTGTCGTATCCCTTGAGCAGGTCCCCGAGATTGGCGGGAAGGGGCCACAGGTGACGCAGGTGAATCTGCGCAACGGACTTGCCTTCCTTCAGCTTGTTGCTGACAGCCCGGCTGATGGGGCCATAGGTGGAACCCCAGCCGATAACGGCCAGCTTGCCAGTGCTTTCGCCCTGTTCCGGCTTCTGTTCCGGAATATCCCGTGCGATGCCCAGAATCTTGTTCCGGCGGAGGTCGGTCATGGTCTGATGGTTGGCTGGCTCATAGGAAATATGGCCGCTGCCGTCCGCTTTCTCGATCCCACCAATGCGGTGTTCAAGGCCCGGTGTTCCCGGAACGGCCCACGGGCGCGCCAGTGTTTCCGGGTTCCGGTTGAACGGCTCATACCCTTCCGGGTCGGTGCGCTGTTCAACGGTGAACGGTTCGCGGTCCGCAATTGTCGGAATAAGCCACGGTTCCGCAGCATTGCCGATATAGCCGTCTGTCAACAGCATGACCGGGGTCATGTATTTTGTGGCAAGGCGGCAGGCCTCAATGGCGACCTCGAAACAGTCGGACGGGCCGTGGGCTGCCAGCACTACAAGCGGCGCATCGCCGTTGCGGCCATAGACGGACTGATACAGGTCGGACTGTTCGGTCTTGGTCGGCAGACCGGTGGACGGGCCGGCACGCTGTGAGTTGACAATCACCAGCGGCAGTTCCGTTGAAATGGCAAGGCCAATGGCCTCCCCTTTCAGGGCAATGCCGGGGCCGGATGAAGATGTGATACCAAGGGCACCGGCATAGGATGCACCGATGGCGGAGCAGATTGCTGCAATTTCATCTTCAGCCTGGAAAGTCTTGACCCCAAACTGTTTCAGCTTGGCCAGCGAGTGCAGGATTGGCGAGGCCGGTGTGATCGGGTAGGAACCGAAGAAGGCTTCCAGTCCGGCCAGTTGTGATCCGGCCACCAGACCCCATGCCAGGGCTTCACCGCCGGTAACGGTCCGGTACAGGCCCGGTTTCATTTCTGCCTTGCCAACAGAAAACAGCCCGACACTGTCGGACAGTTCAGCCGCTTCGCCAAAGATGTGACCCGCATTCAGGGCCGCAATGTTGGCATCGGCAATGTCCGGGCGCTTGGCAAATTTTGCCCGCAGCCAGTCAATGGTGTCCTTGCGGTCCCGCCCGTAAATCCAGTAGACGAGGCCAAGAACCCAGAAGTTCTTGCATCGCAGGCCTTCTTTCTGGGACAGACCGAATTCCTTGACGGCCTCCAGAACGTTCTTGGAAACGTCCACTTCCAGAATTTTGTAGCCGTCCAGCGAACCATCCTCAAGCGGGTTGGTCTCGTAACCGGCTTTTTTCAGGTTCCGGGCGTTGAAGGATCCGGTGTCCACAATGATGCTGCCGCCCTTGCGCAGACGGGCGATGTTGACCATCAGGGCCGCCGGGTTCAGGGCGACCAGTACATCGGGCTCATCACCGTGGGTTTCGATGCTTCTGGCACCAAAATTGATCTGGAAGGCAGAGACACCAAAGGTCGTTCCGACAGGGGCGCGAATTTCAGCCGGAAAATCCGGGAAAGTAGCTAGGTCGTTTCCTGCCAGCGCAGTCGTGTCCGTGAAACGGCTGCCCGTGATCTGAATTCCATCCCCGGAATCTCCGGCAAAACGGATGACGACGGAAGGGACGGCCGTTCTGTTGTCAGCGACACTATCCGCCTTGATATTTAATTCGTTCAACTTCGCTACTCGCTTTTTATCAGATTAGTAAAACTGCTCAGTCCGATATACTTCGACGCTACTCATACCCCCAGATACACTCCGGAACCGAAATTGTCCTGTTTCTGACAGGTCTCCGACACGTTTTCGCAGCTCATTGTCACTGTTCATACATACTTATATGCAGTACCGGAAATTCTGTTTCAATCCGCAAATCATAGCATATTTATATGTGTACATACAAATCTTCTAGGTCTGGTCCAAATATATTTTATAATTTTTGATTGTAAATAAAAAAATAAAACAAAATTTTTGTGTGAATTAGGTTTCCGGGGTTTTCAGGCCGTCCCTTATCAGGCGTACAAAAAAGGCGCCAATCTGGGCTGGGGTCTGGCCGCCTGCACGGTACCAACTGCTGGACCAGTTCAGGGAGCCAAGCAGACTGAGTCGGAGCAGGGTCGGGTCCACATCCTCAGGCAGGGGCAGGGCCTCGATCAGTTCCATGAACAGGGCATCATAGCTGTCCCGGATTTCAATAAGACGGGATCTGAGGGTCGGGGCGGTCCGTGAAATGTCGGCACACAGAAGGATGGAAAAGTTGTTGCCGCCAAACAGCGTGTTCATATGGGCCATGGCAGCCCGCGTCAAACGCTCCCACGGGTCATGGCAATCCTTCGTGGCCTCGATAACGGCCTCGCTGATCAGGCGGGTGCCTTCTTCATAGGTGGCGATGATCAGGTCATCCTTGGAGGGGAAGTGATAATACATGGACCCGGCCAACATGCCGGCCTCCCGGGCGATGTCCCGCATGGACGTGGCATCGTAGCCCCGCTGATTGAACAGATGCGCCGCAGCGGCCATCAGTTCCTGTCTTCTGTTGTCGCTTCGGTAAGGTGTTTCTTCTCTTGAATCCGCGGTGTCGTCCGTCACAAGGCTTCCCTGACTAACAGTTGTTATCCTTTTGCTTATGCACCGTCCGAACGGCAGCATCAATAACAAATAACACATGTCCGACCCGTTCGCCGCGCATGGTTGGCGGCTGGAACGGGACGGGGTGTCTGGTTTGGCCTAGTTGTTGAAAAGTTTTTTCAGGGATTTGAGGGCGTCTTCGGTTTCGTCGAGGGCACCGTTCAAAAGGTTCCGGGCATGGCCGGACAGGCTGAGGTCTGTTTCAAGGGCGGCCAGAGTGGTTTGCCGCAGCAGAGGGATGAACAACCGCCGGGTCATTTCGGCCGGGGTAATACCGTTCTCGGTCAGCCCCACATCCTTGAGGTGAAGGTCCGAGATGCGGGCCGTCTTGCGGGAGCCTTCTATTTCATCGCCTTCAATGACGACGACCCCGTTCTTGACGTAGAAATTCTCAATGATCAGTTTCTTGACCGGTGCACCGGAAGAAGAGGCGCGGGCAGCGGACTGTTCGATATGGGCGCGCAGGGTCCGCAGATTGTCCGTGTTGCGGGTCAGTTCGTAGATGATTTCCGGGGCATTCAGCACCATCGATTTGATGCGGATGACATCCCGTGTAACGGTTTCCGTATCCACCCAGATTTCCATATTCTGGACATTGAGGGCGCGGGCCGAGGAAAAATTGTCCGGGTTGCGGACGGTCAGGTTGGTGAGGGTCGTCAGGCCGGTCGATGGGGAATAATCCACATCTTCCAGCGTGACTTGGGTCTGTGTGATTTCGGATCCCTGTTGTTCGATTGTGTCGACAATGATGGATCCGATGGACAGATAGATTGTGACGATGGCCGCACAGAACAGGACTGCTATGGCGACCATCGTCAGCGTTAAACCGCGCTTCATGCTTTAGGCGTTCCGTATTGCTGAGTTCCTTTTATTGGCAAACAATACGACGATTACGGTTGGAACGGCAAGGGCAAGCGCAAGGGCACCCAGTTCAAAATTGGTGAACGGAATCAGTCCGCCGCCCGGTGTGGCCAGAGCAAGACCAGCAGCCACGATCAGGCCACGGGTAATCCATTTGCCTTGCGGGTGAATGTCCAGCTTTCCGACCCAGGCCAGATAACCCTGCAGGCCACTAGCGATCAACCAGACACCGATCATGGCTGTCACAACAACCTTGCCGATATCCGCCCAGTCACCCTGCATGATCAGGGCCGGGTTCAGAACAAAGAAGAACGGGATGAAGTAGATGATACTTCCGAGCTTCATTGCCTGAAGGCCTGTTTCCATGGGCTTTGCACCGGCAACCGTTGCTGCGGCAAAGGCACCGAGCGCAACCGGAGGCGTGATAAAGCTGAGCATGCCCCAGTACAGGATGAACAGGTGAACCGCCAGCGGGTCAAGACCCGCACTGATCACTGCCGGAGCCAGAGAAATGGCCAAGAAGATATAGGCGGCGGTCACGGTCATGCCGATCCCGAGGATGAAGCTGGTCAGGGCGCCCATGACCAACAGGACAAGCGGGTTACCGCCAGCCAGGAAGATCAGGTCGTTGGCAATGGTACCGGACATGCCGGTAACGGCCAGTGCACCAACGATCAGGCCAACACCACACAGGATACCGGCCAGTTCAGCGAACAGGCTTGCGGTTGCCATGATGAACTGCTTCACATCACGCCAGCCCCAACGGGAGTAGGGGAAGATCTGGTTGATGACGAGAAGAAGTGCTGTCGCGTAGAACGGGGCAAGAGCTTCCTGCTTCATGAAGATCAGCATCCAGACCAGGATCACAAACACCGCGATGAAGTGCCAGCCTTCTTTCAGGGTCTGTTTCAGGGACGGCAGTTCCTCAACCGGAAGACCTTTCAGGTCGTTCTTGGCGGCATAGGCATCGATCTGGATAAACAGTCCGAAGAAGTAGAGAACGGACGGAATGATCGCTGCGATGGCAATGTCGATATAGGGGATTTCCAGGAATGTCGCCATGATGAAGGCGGTCGCCCCCATGATGGGCGGCATCAGAACACCACCGGTGGACGCACAGGTTTCCACGCCGCCAGCATAGGAGCGGGAGAAACCAACACGCCGCATGGCCGGGATGGACAGAACGCCCGTGGTCAGAACGTTTGTGATAACGCTACCGCTCATGGAACCCATGAGACCACTGGAGAAAATCGCAACCTTGGCAGGGCCGCCGCGAACATGGCCGAGGCAGGCAAAGGCGAAGTTGATGAAGAACTTGCCGCCGCCTGTATATTGCAGGGCCACACCGAAAACCAGGAAGCCGATGACCAGGCCTGTGAAGGCGCGGAACGGAATACCCAGAACACTTTCGGAGCTCATGGTGTGGAAAATGGCTGTGTCGGCGAGTGTCGCCGCAGCACCGGCAATCGGACCGGGCATGACATCCGCAAACAACGGATAGAAGGAGATGACCAGAACGATGGCGAAAATGGCGGTTCCACCTGCCCGGCGTGTCGCTTCAAGGATCAGCAGCCAGAAAAGATAACTCATGTAGACGGCATAATCGGGAGCAAGATACTCCCAGCCTTCGTCAACAATCTTTTCACTGTTGGCAGCGAAATAGAAGCAGGACGCCATCATGGCAATGGCAAGCAGGGCGTCGTACCAGGGAACCGAGTTGTGGGAAGATTTTTTGGTGGCTGGCCACATCAGGAAGATGAGGGGCAGCAGCAAGCCGGCAACAATATAGGCATACTGGTTGGATAGGAATGTATAGCCAACAAAGAAGCCCAGATTGAACAACTGGTTCATTGAAAGGAGCAGCACCGCGATTGCGGCTGCGTAGGGGATCAGTGCCCATCCGGTGGGAAGGCTGCGACGGCTGGAGCCTTCGTCAGCAGGCTCTTGAGTTTGAATTTCCTCTTTCATGACAGGTCACATGCTCAATTTTTAAAAGAATGCAAAATGAACTTGCGGGCGGCTCGGGGGGTACCGGTGGTGGCCTCGCAGTTAGTGGTTAGGGTGCAAAACTCGGACGGGATCGCCGGTCGCGGGTCATTGTTGGGCCTCATCAAAAACTTCCTGTCTTTATTATTGTTCTGTTTGTCCGTGTACCCGTAGCCCGGTCTTGCTTGACCGATAAGGACCTTGCGGGTGGAGCGTTTCTTGTGCCCCTGAGAATGTCCGGAAACCGTCTCAGGAATATAGTGAATGTATCTTGTTTCTGGTGTCCGCTCCCGTAATCGGGTGATTGAACCATTCGGACGCCATTCCTCCCTTGTTATTAGAAAACCCATATATTCAGTAGTGTATTACCATGCGCAAGGTCGCACCAAACCTGATCAGGTCATGCCAGCCATTGGGGGGATTGACGAATGTCTTGCTGGCCTGCCCCTTTTCGGGTCGCTTCCTGTTTTGCCCCGGTCTTTTTATGACAATGTCCTGGCGGATTGCCACGTAAGCCTTCCGCCAGGATTTCAGTTCGGTCCCTGTTCAACCCTGTGCAGGACAGGGACCGATTATTTTCAACCTTGATTACTTGACGCCAATCGGCAGGCCAGCAGCGACAAGCGCTTCGGCACGAGCCTTGGTCCAGCCAGCGCGGAACTCGTCATCAGACGGCTTGGTGTCCTTGTAGGCTGCATAGGCTTTCATCAGAACGTCCTGACGCTTGATCAGGCCGTCGTTGTGAGCCTGTGCCGCATCGGTCCAGACGCCAATTTCCTTGAAGTACTTAACAGTACCTTCGTGGTAAGGAAGGATCCATTCCATTTTCTGGCTTTCCAGAGCCCAACCAGCGGCACCCGGAGCGCTGTTTTTGTACACGTCGTGCTTTTCAATCATTGCCTTGGTCAAGGCATAGACTTCATCTGCGGACTTGTCAGCGTTGGTAACCATGATCGGGTAAGGGTAGCCTTTACCTTCCCACGGCTTTTCCTTGGTGATTTCAGCACCGGATGTTGCGATCAGCGGTGAGAAGTAAGGAGCAACTTCGTGCAGACGCTTCCAACCCTCGGTGTCATCAGCAGACAGTGTCGGCCAGTGAATGCCGCGCGGGCTGGCAGCCAGACGCTTGTAGTGCGGTGTTACGGTGGAGCCGAAAGAGGCGTCAACCTGACCGTTGATCATGCCGTCGATGGAGTCTTTAAAGCCCGGGAATTCGACTTTTTCAACGTCATCCCAAGTCAGACCAGCGAAAGCGATGGTGGCTTCTGCACCCAGGTTCAGGCCGTCTGCGCCGCGAACCCATGCAATCCGTTTGCCCTTGATGTCAGCAACGGTCTTGATGCCGGAATCTGCAGTTACTGCCAGACCAAGGCCAAAAGTACCTTTGGCTGTCAGCAGAACGCGCAGCGGCTGAGGGCCCCAGTCTGCAGTAGCGAACTGCATGACGCCTTCCTGACCGAAGTAGCTGGCAATACCGCATGCGCAGTAGTCGGCTTTACCAACTTTCAGCGGAGTCATGCGGGAAATGTCGTTCTTGCCCGGAAGGACGCGAACGGAGGTGCCGAATTCCTGTTTCAGCATGTTGCTGATGGCGACAGACTGGGCGTAACCACTGGATGTGGTGCCGTAGGCTGTCCAGATCATGGAGCTTGGCAGTTCAGCGGATACGGCGCTTGTTGCCAGTCCCGCCGTGGTCAGGCCAACTGCCAATGCAATTGTCCTGGTGGTTTTGTTTTTCAGTGAAGAGCGCATCTATTTCTCCCATACATTATTGTGACGGAACTAGTTTTTCTTTTGTGGCAGTTCCGATGCAGCGCCATTCTGCATAGTGGAACCCAATTCTGCAAGAGTAATTTGGTGTCGGCATGTCTGTGAACGCAACGGGTTGCGGCAAAGGGAAGCTGTAAAAATTCTCGCTTTGCCCCGTTCCTCCGTAAAATTGGCCAAAAGGGCTGACAGTAAGGTTGCAGTTGCGTCAAGCCGGCGGTGCGGCAAAATTTGATACGGTTAAGTGGGAAAAACGATCTTTTCCGGCTGGTAAAATGCTGAATCACGCCATCAGATAAAAAAGTCTTTCTGCAGAGTGGAATATCCTGAGCCTTTTTAATATGATGATCGGACCATCCTTGCCCAGACCAGTTTGGGAGCATATCGATATCACCTATGAAGCCTGAAGAACTCACAGAAGAGACGCTGGAAAAAGACCGGCATTTTGTGACCTCGCTTGCGCGGGGGCTGGAGGTATTGCGTGCGTTTCGCCCCGGTGAAGGCCCGATGGGGAACAATGAACTTTCCCGGCGGACCGGGCTGCCAAAATCAACAATTTCCCGGCTGACCAGCACGCTGGTGCAACTGGGCTACCTGCTGCACCGGGAAGAAATTGGTCGGTACGAACCGTCCCCGTCTGTTCTGGCCCTTGGCTATACGGTGTTGGCCAACAGCCGGCTGAGGGTGTGTGCCTGCCCGGCCATGCGGGAACTCGTGAAGCAGGGCGGCTTCAGTGTTTCCCTTGGCGCCCGGGACAAGATGACCATGCTGTATCTGGAGGCGGTGCGCGGGGCCAAGACAAGTACCCTTGTCCTTGATGTGGGAACCCATATTCCCCTTGCGACATCGGCCATGGGGCGGGCCTATCTGTGCCGGATTTCCGATCAGGAGCGGGACGACATTCTGGATCAGGTCCGGGTGCAGGCAGGCTCTGACTGGACGCGGGTCCGCAAAGGGGTGGAGCAGGCCCAGCGAGATTATGAGGATTTCGGTTTCTGTTTGTCCCTTGGCGGGTGGCAGCGGGCCACGTCTGCGGTTGGTGTTCCGGTGCGGGATGCCGGCAACGGGGATGTGATGGCGTTCAACTGCGGGGGGTCCTCTTATTTGCTGTCAGAGGAAAAACTCCGGGAAGAGATTGGCCCGCAACTGGTTGGACTGGCCCGCGGTGTCGAGGTGATGTGCGGTCAGGTTTGACAAAACTTGTTTCAAGCCCCCAATTGTCTTAATGATGCAGGCGTTCCAGACAATTAAGAATAATAAGTATAGAAGGAATTTGAATTATGGCATTAGATCAGGAAACATTCGCTCAGGTTAAGGAATCAGTTGCCCGCTTTGTTCGGGATCGCCTGATTCCCGCAGAGGACGAGGTGGAACGCACAAACGAGGTTCCCGAAGAAATCGTTCAGGAAATGCGCGAGCTGGGCTTGTTCGGATTGTCCATCCCGGAAGAATATGGCGGAATCGGCCTGAGCATGCTTCAGGAATGCGAAGTCATTCACGAACTGTGCAAGGCCTCCCTGTCTTTCCGGTCCGTGATCGGTACAACGGTTGGTATTGGCAGTCAGGGACTGGTCATGACCGGCACCGAAGAACAGAAAAAGGAATATCTGCCGCGCCTTGCGACCGGTGAAATCTCTTCCTCTTTCTGTCTGACGGAACCCGATGCCGGGTCTGATGCGGCCTCCCTTCGCACAACCGCGATCCGGGACGGCGACGAATATGTTCTCAATGGCACCAAGCGGTATATCACCAACGCCCTGCGGGCGGGGATGCTGACTGTGATGGCGCGGACCGACCCTTCCAAGAAAGGGGCGTCCGGCATTTCCGCCTTCCTCGTTGATCCGGCAACACCCGGTATCACCATCGCGAAAGCGGACGAGAAAATGGGTCAGCGCGGCACCAAGACCAGTGACGTGATCTTTGAAGATGCTCGGATTCCGGCCTCTGCCCTGCTGGGTGGGGTTGAAGGCAAGGGCTTCTATACGGCCATGCGGGTTCTCGACCGGGGACGGCTGCACCTGAGTTCTGTTGCCACCGGTATTTCAGAACGGATGCTGCAGGAGGCTCTCGGCTATGCGGTTGAGCGCAAGCAGTTCGGCAAGCCGATCGGTGAATTCCAACTGGTGCAGGCCATGCTGGCCGACAGTCAGGCCGATATCTACGCCGGTGTCAGCATGACACGCGATGCGGCGCGCCGCTTCGATGAAGGCGAGGATATCTCCATGCTGGCCGCCTGCTGCAAGATGTTCACAACCGAGGCCGCAGGCCGTGTCGCTGACAAGGGTGTACAGATCCACGGCGGTGCCGGTTACATGTCCGAATACAAGATTGAGCGTTTCTATCGGGATGTGCGTTTGCTTCGTCTGTACGAGGGAACCACCCAGATCCAGCAAATTGTCATTGGTCGCAACTTGCTGCAGAATGCTGAAAACGCCAATTAAGATCGACAGACCATCTAACAGATAAAAACAAGGAGAAAAAAATGGGTGTGGATACAGTCACGACGATGGTCCCTTCGCTGAAGGGCAAAGTGTCAGAGGAAGAGTGGAAAACACGGGTTGATCTTGCCGCCTGCTACCAGCTGGTTGCGCATTACGGCATGTCCGACCTGATCTTCACTCATATTTCTGCGCGGGTTCCGGGTGATGAGAACCATTTCCTGATCAATCCTTACGGATTGTTCTTTGACGAGATCTGTGCCTCCAGCCTTGTGAAGGTGGATATTGACGGCAATGTTCTGGATGAGACGAATTTCGAGATCAATCCGGCCGGCTACACCATTCACAGTGCCGTGCATGGCGCCCGTCACGATGTGGCGTGCGTTCTGCATACGCATACGTCTTCAGGTATGGCTGTGTCCGCCCAGAAGCAGGGTCTGCTGCCGCTGACCCAGCACTCCCTGATGTTCTACAACCGTCTGGCCTATCACGGTTATGAGGGGATTGCCCTCAACCTTGATGAGCGGGAACGTCTGGTGCGCGATCTTGGCGACAACATTGCCATGATTCTCCGCAACCACGGTTTGTTGACCGTCGGTGGTTCCATCTCCGAGGCTTTCCGCCGGATTTTCTATCTTGAAAAATCCTGCCAGTCCCAGATCGAGGCGCTTTCCGGTGGTTCTGAAGTGATCATTCCTTCCAAGGAGGTTTGCGAGAATACCCTGAACCAGTTCAAGTCCCGGTCGGACCTCAATGCGCTGGAATGGGCTGGGCTGCTGCGTCTTCTGGACCGCAAGGGTAGCAACTACCGCCACTGATATTCCGGCATCCGGGGGAGAGGAACCTCTCCTCCAACGGACAGGCCTCGGGGATCTTCTGTATCGCATCAGCGGACATTTGATCGCCGGGGCCTTTTTCATATACAGTGATCCAAAACAAGAATAAGGAGATTAATCCATGCGCTGGAAAAACAGGCCAGAGGGATCAAACTGGGGGGATTTCGGAGAGGATGACCAGATCGGGCGTCTTAACTTCCTGACCCCGTCCGTTGTGCGGGAGGCCGCGTCTGAAATCCGGGAGGGCTTGAGATTCTGCTTGAGCCTGCCACTGGATTTGCCGGGGGGGAACGCCTTAAACGCAGGGCGCCTGCCACCGCAATTGCGACCGACCTTGCGGGGCGGTGAGCCAAACTCCAACTATCGACTGTCTGCTGATTTCCCGGATTTTCGGGATGTGATCAGTGATGATGCGGTCCTGCTTCATACCCAGTATTCCTCCCAGTGGGATGGTCTGTCCCATGTGGGGCAGGAGTTTGATGCCGACGGCGACGGGATTGCCGAGGTGGTCTATTACAACGGCTATCGCGGCGGGGAACATATTTGCGGCCCGAAAGATGCGACCAGTGATACCGAGATGAAGGCCTCGGCGCTTGGCATTGAAAAGATGGCCGAGGTCGGCGTTCAGGGCCGCGGTGTCATGATCGATCTGGAAGGCGCCTATGGCCGGGACAGCAAGTCCGTTGGATATGATGACCTGATGCGCGTGATGGAGGCGGACGGCGTGACGGTGGAGAAGGGCGATATGGTCTGTCTTCACACCGGGTTCGCGGAAATGATCGTGGAGATGGGCGGCACCCCCGACAAGGATAAATTGCACGGGTCCTGCTGTACACTCAACGGGCGGGATGGGCGCTTGCTGAACTGGATCACGGATAGTGGCCTGTCTGTTTTGATTGCCGACAATTACGCGGTCGAAACCTATCCGGCCCAGAAGCAGCCGGGCGCGTGCGTGGCCTTGCCAATTCATGAATTGTGCCTGTTCAAGCTGGGAATTCACCTTGGGGAATTGTGGCACCTGACCCCGCTGAACCGCTGGCTGAAAGCGCAGGGGCGCAGCCGGTTCTTTTTGACCGCACCGCCGTTGCGCCTGCCGGGGGCCGTGGGGTCCCCAGCCAATCCGGTTGCGACAGTGTGATTTTGGGTTGCATACGGGCATAAACGGCATATTTCAGTGATACCCCTTGCCGATTGGCCAACAATTTGTTAGCTGACGGTTCAGTTTAGCAAAGACCGTTTTTCGGAGTTCACGTAGATGTTTATTCAAACCTTGCCGCTTGCGGATGAAAATGTGATGCAGTTTCAGCCGGGACGGCAGGTCCTGCCGACCGGCAGTATCCGATTTGATGATGCGGAAGAGGGGCGCGCCCGCTCCCCTCTGGCGGCGCGGCTGTTTGATATTCCCGGCGTGAAGGCGGTGGAACTGGGCGAGGACAGTATCACCATCACCAAGGTACCCGAAGCCGACAAGGGGCCCTTGTGGATCCAACTGAAGCCCATGGTTCTGGCGGCGGTCATGGATCACTACATGACCGGTATGGCGGTCCTGAATTCCGCCAGTCAGGATGCAGAGGAGAATTACTCGCCCGAAGATCGCAAGATTGTCGTTTCCATCAAGGAACTGGTCGAGGAACGGGTCCGGCCCCAACTGCAGGAAGATGGGGGCGATGTCTCCTTCAAGACCTATGATCCGGCAGATGGTACGGTAACGCTGGAAATGGACAGCACGGGCCTCAGCACCCCTGCCTTTGGTACCCAGATCAAGATCGAGAATACACTGAAGCACTTCGTTCCCGAAGTCTCACGGGTCAAGTTTGACAGAATGCAGCGGGAAGCCGAGCAGAACGGTTCCGATCGTCCCGGCCTCAACACACCGGAGGCGGATGCCATTCGGATTCTGCTGGAAACCCGGATCAATCCGGCCATTGCGGCTCATGGCGGCTATATCACCCTGATCGATATTCAGGAAAGCACAGCCTTCGTCGAAATGTCCGGGGGCTGTCAGGGCTGCGGTATGGCTGATGCCACGCTGAAGCAGGGGGTCGAGGTGGAAATCAAGCGCGAGGTTCCGGTGATCGAGCGTGTGCTTGACGTCACCGACCATGCAGGCGGTGCCAATCCCTATTATGTGGGATACTGAACCGTATCATTTCATAATGCCGGGGCGCCCCATGCCAATGGTCAGGCGCCCTCGGTTTCCTGAATTTCCTTGATCACGAAACCGTTCTCCGGTCGGTATTTGCGTTTCATCTTGGCAAGGGCGTCGGTTTCGCTGGCGGCGCTTACCTCAAAATAGTGGGTGTCCGCCCAGGCATCGGCAAGGTCCTTGTGATGGTCACCCTGTTGCAGGGCACGCAGGACATGGTCGTTATATATGGCGACTTCATATTTTTTGTTCATAATCAGCACGTCTACTGTGTTTGAAAGTCCAAGGCTTTTGGATAAGGGTCGCGGATAAGCGTTAACATAAACTTAGTCTTGCGCCTTTTCCCGCCGGCGCGTCGTACCGCCCTTCACAAATTCGTTGGTTTCCCAGTCTGGAAAATTTCAGTAAATTTACAGGATACGTTTCCGGCCCCTGAACGGGGCCCGCCATGCAGGAGTATCAAGGTCTGAAATGCTGGATTCCGCCATCCGATATGTGATCGACCCGCCGCTGAACAAGGCCGGAGAGCGGATTGCCGCCCTTGGCATATCGGCGAATATGGTCACGGTGACCGGTTTCCTGATCGGGATGCTGGCGGTGCCGTTTCTGGCCTTCGAAAGTTATTGGACCGCGCTGGTCCTGATCCTTGTGAACCGGTTGTTCGACGGGTTGGACGGTGCAGTGGCCCGGAAAACCCTGCTGACGGATTTCGGCGGCTATCTGGATATTGTCTGCGACTTTATCTTTTATTCTGCCGTGTTGGTGGGGTTTGCGCTGGCCCGTCCGGAAAATGCCCTTGCGGCGGTTTTTCTGGTTTTCAGCTTCATGGGGACCGCCTCGACGTTTCTGGCCTATGCGGTCATGGCGGAAAAGCACAAGATCACGACCGAGATCCGCGGGGCCAAGTCGCTCTATTATCTGGGGGGGCTGACAGAAGGGACGGAAACAATCATTGCCTTCGTCCTGTTCTGCCTGTTCCCCGATTTGTTTACGGTAATTGCCGTTATTTTCGGGGCCTTGTGCTGGGTGACCACCGGTACCCGCATTTTTGCCGCGTGGCGAACCTTTCGCTAGGCAGCCCTGAAAAAGACCGGCGTTAGACGATCTTTGCCCGGTTGCTCCAGCTTTCAAGATCCTTTTCAAGGATGCTTCTGGCATCATCGTCCAGATGCCCCAACCACTCGCTAAAGCCACGCTTCAGGTCTGCGGCGGTCAGGTCCTCGTCATAGGCGTGGAACAGCAGCCCCTTGAGTTCCTCAACGCTGCTGCATTCAAACTCGTTATCCTTGGGGTCGAATGCCGTAATTTTTTCCTGGGCTTCCGGCAAGGTGATCGCCGCATAGTAGGGGATTTCCTCTTCAAGGGAGTATCCGCCCCATTCCAGCCACCAGGCTTCGCTGCTCTCTTTGCCAAGGTCCCACGCATAGGTGATTTCCGCCTCGATTTCCCGGGCGGCATCCTTGGCTTTCAGCTCAAGCGCCTTTGCGTCTTTGTTTTCATTGATGGTAACGGCTGCGACCTTGAAGTACCCGGTCTCACCTTCGTTCCAGGACCGGAAATATTTGTCAAATTTCTGCATATCTTTCATAAGAGTATCCTCTCGAACCAGCCCCTCCGTCAGAGGCGGCTGTTATTCCATTCCTGATTTAAGTCGGTCAATCGCCCGCCGGTCGGCCTTTGTTGGCCGCCCTGCGCCCGGTTCGCGTTTCGGGGCTGGTGCATCCCGCGAGGCATCCTGTTTCGGTGTTTCACTGGCAGGCGCCAGATCCTCATACAGGGCTTGTGCCTCGGGGGCAGGGCCACGACGCGTTCCGATTGCCACAACCTTGATGACCCGAATGGCCTTGGCTTGCGGAAAGGTCAGAACGTCCCCGACGCGAACGGTAACGCTGGGCTTGGCGATGACGGTACTGTTTAGGCGAACCTTGCGGCCCTGAACCAGTTTGGCGGCAAGGCTTCTGCTTTTGAAGAAACGGGCGAACCAGAGCCACCGGTCCACCCGGATGCTGGCCGTCCCGTTATCTTCAATGGTATCCATGACTATTTGGTGCCGAGATTCTTTAGCACCGCAAAAGGAGAGTCAGGATCAATTTCGCGGGTCTTGGTCGGCTTGGCGCGTCCCGGACCGGCAGCCTTGCGAGGGGCGCCTGCCCCCTTGCCGCGTGGGCCTTTTTCTTTTCCAGCCGGTTGTGCCTGCTTCTTGCGTTTCTTGAAGGGGGCTTTCTGATAAATCAGTTCCTCACCTTCGCCGCTCGCCTTGTATCCCAGATGTTCCAGAATCAGGGTGAACTGTTCCCGGGTCGTGCCCACAAGGGACAGCATTTCATGGGTCGGCTTGAAGGGCAGATTGCGCGGCAGGTCTTTCTTGTTCTTGGCCTTGCCGGTGTCCGCTTCCTTGGCGGCGGGCTTGCCCGCAGGGGAGGCCTCTTCCGTCGCAGCTTCGGCCTCAGGCTCTGCCGGGCTTGTTTCTGCAGCAGGGGTATCTTCTGCTGCTTCAGGGGCCTCGGTTGCCTGAGTGGCTTCCGCATCTGAGGGCTGTGCTTCCGGTGCCGCGTCCTGAGGGGCGGCCTCGGAGGGCTGCTTGGCTTGGGCCTCAGGGGCTGGTGCGTCCGCTGCAGCGCCAGTTTCCGAGGCAGCTGTTTCTGTGGCCGCAGTTTCGGTTGCCGGTTTTTTGTCTTCCGTTTCCAGAAGTCCGCGGGAGGCGCGGCGCAGCAGACCTGCCAGCCTGTCCAGCATATCAAGGCGGACGGCCAGATTATCGAAAAGGGCGTATCCTGCGGTCAGGTAGAAGGCGCGGGGCATTCTGTCTGTCACTTCAAAGGAAACACGGCCAGCCGGAGGCGGTGCCGGGATTTCCTTCCGCTCTTCGTGGATGGCCCACAGAAGACAGCGCAGGGCAGTTGGGTCGGGTTTCAGCAGCAGCGGCATGAACACGTGTTCGTACCCGACGCGCAAGCCCCCGAATTTCAGACGCCCGAAATCCTTTTTGTCCAGCATGCGAATCTGTTCGTTCAGCCGGAACCGGGGCAGGGCGCCCAGATTTTCACTGACCTGAAAGGCGATGCCACGGGCGGCACCCGTCAAGGGAAGGTCCGCCAGCTTTACCAACGGGGTCAGGCGGGTGGCAATCTGGCCGTTTACCCAATCCTGCAATCGTTTGGTTGCGGCTTCAAGGGCGGGACCGTTCAGCTGCTCGCTGGCCAGAAGATTAACTTTCGGTCTGAGAACCGAATCCCCTTTTGACAAGCGACCCACGGTCACGTCCTGCCAGACGATCTCTCCCTGTTCGGTCAGGGACAGGGTCTCATCTTCCGATGCGGCGATGGCCTGGGCGCGGCTGGTGATTTCCTTGGCTACGGTCTTGTTGCCAACATTGCGCAAGGTGCGGGCTTCCGCACTGTTTACGGTCATGTCGGCTGCAAAGCGCAACCCTGTTAGAGTGCCGATAAAATGTCCTTCTACATGGACATCGCCGGCTTCGTTAATCACGGCTTCCAATTGACTACTGTCTTTCAGTTTTCGCACCAGCATTGCGGTGCGGCGATCTACAAATCTCTGCGTCAGTTGCTCATGCAGAGCATCTGACAGGTTATCTTCTATTCCACGAGCGACGTTCTGCCAATGCTTATAATCGTCAACCCACTCCGAAACGTGAGAAATATAAGTCCAAGTGCGGATATGGGCAATGCGTGTTGCAAGGGTATCGATATCCCCATCGGTTTTTTTCAGCTTGTTGATCTGGTCAGCGATCCAGTCGGTCGGCAATTTACCGCCCGGCTGTTGCAATCCAAGATACACACGTTTCAAAAGACGGATATGGGCATCATGCATTGTCTTGCGAAAATCCGGTATCTGGCAGACCTGCCATAATTGACGGACTTTCGCCGTGTTTCGTGAATAATGCTGTATTTCGGGATCGGCCGACAGGGTTTTCAGGGCCAGATAGTCATCCGGCTCCCGCGGCGAGATCATGCCCTTGTGTTTTGACGGTTGCTCAAGGGTGCGCAGCAGGTCCCGGGCGGTATTGAAGGCAAGGTCACGGTTGCGCCAGCGAATATGCTTTACCTTTTCGAACCTGTGATCCTCAATCTGCTCGATCAGGTCCTCGTCAAAGGGCTGCACATGGGCGGTTGTGCCAAAGGTGCCGTCGTTCATGTGCCGCCCGGCGCGGCCGGCAATCTGGGAAAATTCCGCCGGGGTCAGGCTGCGGGACATGACCCCGTCAAACTTATAGGTGCTGGCAAAGGCCACATGGTCGATATCCATATTGAGCCCCATGCCGATGGCGTCGGTGGCGACCAGAAAGTCCACTTCGCCGGACTGGTACATCTCGACCTGGGCGTTGCGGGTGCGCGGAGACAGGTTCCCCATGACAACGGCGGCCCCGCCCCGCTGCCGCCGGATCAGTTCAGCGATGGCATAAACATCATTGGCGGAAAAGGTCACTATGGCGGACCGGCTGGGCAGGCGGGAGATTTTCTTCGGTCCCCGATAGCTCAGTCTGGAAAGGCGGTCGCGGGTGACATGGACCGCATCGGGAATCAGCCTTTGTATCCAGGGCCTGATGGTCTCGGCCCCCAGAAACATGGTTTCCTGTCGGCCCCGGGCATAAAGAAGGCGGTCGGTAAAGACGTGGCCCCGCTCGGGGTCTGCCGCAAGCTGGATTTCGTCCACCGCAACAAACTGGAAACCCCGGTCCAGCGGCATGGCCTCGACCGTGCAGACAAAGTAGGCGGCATGGGGCGGGATGATTTTCTCTTCCCCAGTGACCAGTGCCACACTGGCCGCTCCTTTTTTGCGGACAATCCGGTCATAGACCTCTCGTGCCAGCAACCGAAGGGGAAGGCCGATAATGCCGTCGCTGTGGCCCATCATACGCTCGACAGCCAGATGGGTCTTTCCGGTATTGGTCGGGCCGAGTACCGCTGTAATCTGGCTTGTCTTCATAGGTGCATTCATTAACTAAACTTTGAGACCTGTCCGGAGGCCTTCTCTTTTCCTGAAGGCGCTATAACATGTATCCGGGTTTGTGTAGAGCGGCAACGGGCCCTTTTGAAAGGGAATATAGGGGAAAGTGGTCCTGAAAGGCGACCAAAATGGGGCAAAGACAAAATTTGTTTGCCAAACGTTTGTTAGCTTTATTAAGAAGGATCATGGGGTTTCAGTCATTCTGAAACAGGGAAAGCGGACAATTGCGCCCCGAGACCGGCAGAAAAATTGACAGACAGGTGTGCTGCGGTGCAAAATCGCGCCAAAAAACAATATAGAGGATAAACTGAGATGAGCGACTTTCCAAAACCAACCCGTGACCAGTGGAATGAGTTGGCTGAAAAGGAACTGCGCGGACGGAAAGTGGAAGACCTTGTATGGGACACGCCCGAAGGCATCCCGGTCAATCCTCTCTACACCGCGGACGATGTGAAGTCCCTTCCTCTGGAAGATGAACTGCCCGGTTTTGCACCGTTCAAGCGCGGGGTGCGGGCGACCATGTATGCAAACCGTCCGTGGACCATTCGCCAATATGCCGGTTTCTCGACCGCAGAAGAATCAAACGCGTTCTATCGCCGCAACCTGGCGGCAGGTCAGAAGGGCCTGTCCGTGGCGTTCGACCTAGCCACCCACCGTGGGTATGACAGTGATCATCCGCGGGTGGTCGGTGACGTGGGTAAGGCTGGCGTGGCCATTGATTCCGTCGAGGATATGAAAATCCTGTTCGATGGTATCCCGCTGGACGAAATGTCCGTGTCCATGACCATGAACGGTGCGGTGCTGCCGACACTGGCCAACTATATTGTTGCCGCCGAGGAACAGGGTGTCAGCCCTGACAAGCTGTCCGGGACCATCCAGAATGACATTCTGAAGGAATTCATGGTCCGGAACACCTATATCTATCCGCCGAAGCCCAGCATGCGCATCATTGGCGATATCATCGGATATACGTCCCGGAATATGCCGCGGTTCAACTCCATCTCCATTTCCGGTTACCACATGCAGGAAGCTGGTGCGACACAGGTGCAGGAACTGGCCTTTACCATTGCGGATGGGCTGGAATATGCCCGCACGGCGATGGCGGCGGGCATGAAGATTGACGAGTTCGCACCGCGTCTCAGCTTCTTCTTTGCCATTGGCATGAATTTCTTTATGGAAATCGCAAAGCTGCGTGCGGCCCGTGTCCTGTGGGCCCGTGTCATGCAGCAGTTCGAGCCGAAGAACCCGCAGTCCCTGATGCTGCGGACCCACTGCCAGACATCCGGTGTCAGCCTGACCGAGCAGGACCCCTATAACAACGTGATCCGGACAGCCTATGAAGCCATGGCAGCAGTGCTGGGCGGGACACAAAGCCTGCATACCAATGCGCTGGATGAGGCTATTGCCCTGCCGACAGACTTCTCGGCCCGGGTTGCCCGGAACACCCAGTTGATCCTTGCCGAGGAAACCGGTGTTCCGAACGTGATCGATCCGCTGGGCGGCAGTTATTATGTGGAAAGCCTGACCAATTCATTGGTTGATGAAGCATGGAAGCTGATCCAGGAAGTCGAGGAACTGGGCGGTATGACCAAGGCCGTTGAAAGCGGCATGCCCAAGCTCCGCATCGAGGAAGCAGCGGCCCTGCGTCAGGCCCGTGTTGACCGCGGCGAGGAAACCATCGTTGGTGTAAACAAATACACACTGGCAGAAGATGACAGCAACATCGAAATCCTGGACGTGGACAACACCGAGGTGCTGCGCCAACAGGTCGCCCGCCTTGAGAAAATCCGGGCCACACGGGATGAAGCCGCCTGTCAGGCTGCCCTTGAGGCACTGACCAAGGGGGCAGAAGGGGATGCGAACCTGCTGGAACTGAGTGTGAACGCTGCCCGCGCCCGTGCAACAATTGGGGAGATTTCTGACGCCATGGAAAAAGTCTTCACCCGTCACAAGGCGGAAATCCGGTCTATCTCCGGTGTCTATGGTTCCGCCTACGAGGGGGATGAAGGGTTCCAGAAAATCCAGAAGGACATCGAGGCCTTTGCCGCCGAGGAAGGGCGTCGTCCCCGGATGCTGGTGGTCAAGCTGGGGCAGGACGGTCACGACCGCGGTGCCAAGGTGATTGCGACGGCGTTTGCGGATATCGGCTTTGACGTGGATGTGGGGCCGTTGTTCCAGACCCCGGCAGAAGCCGCCAAGGACGCCATTGAAAGCGACGTGCATGTGATCGGTATTTCCTCACAGGCAGCCGGTCACAAGACACTGGTGCCGCAAATCATTGCCGAACTGAAGGCGCAGGACGCGGAAGATATTCTGGTTGTGTGCGGCGGGGTGATCCCGGCGCAGGACTATGATGCCCTTTACGAAGCGGGCGTTTCTGCCATTTACGGGCCGGGGACGAATATTCCGGCCGCTGCGGCAGAAGTTCTGGAACTGATCCGCAAGCAAAAGTCTACTTGACGCAAAACTGTTTTATCTGGCCTCATTGACGAAGTGATTTAACCCGTCAATGAGGCCCTTTATGAAAATAGTATTCTCGCCGGATCATGCCCGGCACCATCCGCAGACCTATTTCAAGGCGGGTACCTTTCATGAGCCTCAGGAAGTCCCCGGTCGCGCCGATGCCCTTCTGGCTGGCCTGACCACGGCAGGGCATGAGATTGTTCCTGCGCGCGCCTTCGGCCCGGAGCACCGGGCGGCGGTTCATACCCCCGACTATCTGACATTCTTGGAAACAATCGCCGGGCGCTGGAAAGCAGCAGGGATGGAGAGCGACGAAGTCCTGCCCAATATCCATCCGGGCCGTCGTATGGCCTCTGTTCCAACCGGGGTTGTGGGCGAGGTGGGCTACTACAGCACCGACATGTCCGCCCCCATCGGGCCAGAGACATGGGCGGCGGCTGTCGCTTCGTCCGAGGTTGCATTGACCGCCGCGGATCTGGTGCTGAACGGGGGGACTGGCGATCAGAAGGCCGCCTATGCCCTCTGCCGCCCGCCGGGGCATCATGCCTTTCAGGATCAGGCCGGCGGGTTCTGTTTCCTGAACAATGTGGCGATTGCCGCCCAGTATGCCCTCAGGCAGGTGCGCCGCGTGGCCATTCTGGATGTGGATGTGCATCACGGCAACGGGACGCAAGGTATTTTCTATGGCCGCAATGATGTGCTGACCGTGTCCCTGCATTGTGATCCGACCGATTTCTATCCCTTCTTCGCCGGTTATGCCCACGAGCGGGGAGAGGGCGCGGGAGAAAGCTATAACCTCAACCTGCCGATCCCGCCGGGAACGGGGGACGACGGGTATCTTGAGTATCTGGACAAGGCAAAGGCCGCTTTGGGGGCCTATGCCCCGGACATGCTGTTCATTGCCTTGGGGCTGGATGCTTTTGAAGGCGACCCGCTGGTCGGGCTTCGCATCACCACGGACGGGTTCCGCCGGATCGCAAGCAGTATCGCCGAACTTGGCCTGCCGACGGTCCTGGTGCAGGAAGGGGGATACAACCGCGACTTCCTTGGGGATAATATCGCCAGTTTCATCCGGGGGTTCGAAGGGGCCTGATCGTCAGAACCGGAAGCTGTCCGGCAGAAGGGCGTCCATGGTGACCGTAACAGCTCCGTTCTGGCCCTGATAGTGGATCAGGGTGTCTGATGATGCGGCAAATTCCGCAATGACCTGCCGGCAGGCCCCGCAAGGGGAGCAGGGAACGGATTGATTGTCCTGATTGCGGTTGGCGACAAAAATCTCTTGGATCTTCATGGTCGGGCCTTCGCTTGCCACGGCCTTGGCAATGGCATTGCGTTCCGCGCATTGGGTCAGGCCGAAGGAGACATTCTCCACATTGCATCCGGTGAAGATGTTGCCCGCTTCCGTTTTCAGGGCCGCGCCAACCCGGAAGTTTGAATAGGGCGCGTAGGCCTGTTCCAGAATGTCTTCGGCAAGGGGATGCAGGCTGTCTGTTGTTTTTGTCATGTGGTTTGTTCCTGTTATTCAGCGGATAAGAAAGCCACCGGCCAGCATGTCGTCATTTTCCATGGTGAATTCGGACTTTCCGCAATAGTGGGCGCGCCCGCTCACCTCGACGGTAACGGTTGAATATCGATCCAGTTTCCCGGTGCCGACGATCGTGCCACTGAAAACCGCACCGGTGATGCTTTCAAACTGGAAGGTTTCTCCCGGTTCTGCCCGGCGGTGGGCCGCTGCGACGGCAAGGCGGGCGGTCACGCCGGACCCGGTGGGGCTGCGGTCCACCTGCCCATCGGCAAAGACACAGATGTTGGTGCTGGGGCTGCCGCCGCGCCCGTCCTGTCCGTCGGTAAAGATAATGCCGTAAAGATAGGAAAGGTCGGGTTCGGTCGGATGCTCAATGTTGATCTGTTCCCGAATGGCCTGGGACAGGTGGTCGGCGGCCTCAACCAGCTTGGTGGTGGGTGTCGCGCCAAGATCAAGACCAAGGCTGCCCGCATCCAGAATACCGTAAAAGGCACCGCCATACCCGATATCCAGCTCCACCGGGCCATAATCGCGGGTGTCGACAAACTGGTTTAGCCGAAGGGCAAAAGACGGCACGCTGTGAAACGAGACTGCGCCGGACTGACCGTTGGTCACATGGACACGGGCGCGGACAAGGCCGCAGGGGCACTGGATGTTGACCGGGACTTCCCCGTCCTGCTTCTTCACAAGACCGGAGTCAACGGCATATCGGCCAAGCGCAATAATCGCGTGGCCGCACATGGTGCTGTATCCTTCGTTATGCAGGAAGATGACGCCAAAATCGGCATCGTTGTCATCGGGCGGCACAAGGATGGCCCCGTACATGTCCCGGTGTCCCCGGGGCTCGAACATCAGGAATTTTCTGTAATGATCGGCTTGGTCCCGTAAATAACGGCGCCGTTCCAGCAGGGTCATGCCATCGGGCAGGGGAACGCCATCCCGGACGATCCGCAATGGCTCCCCTCCGGTGTGCATTTCAATCGTGTGAATTGGCTGGATCATCCCTGCCTCCCGATCTGTTTTCCCAGTGATAGCAGTTTGGCGCGGAAATGGCATTCCTCTTGACGCCAGAGGCATATTTTCCCATACCGAAATGCATGAGAAAAGAAAAACAAGAAACAGGGACCGCTTTCGATATCATGAAAGAGCGGATCATCAGCGGGAATCGCCGCGCATTGGCGCGGGCGATAACCCTTGTCGAATCAGTACGGGACGATCACCAGCAACAGGCACAGGCGCTGTTATCCGACTTGCTGCCCGAGACCGGAAAGTCTGTCCGCATTGGCATTTCCGGCACGCCCGGCGTTGGGAAATCCACCTTTATCGAGGCGTTTGGTAAATTCCTGACCGCGCAAGGGCATAAGGTGGCCGTTCTGACCATTGACCCATCATCGAAACGGACCGGCGGTTCCATTCTGGGCGACAAGACCCGTATGGAAGAACTGTCGCGGGACCCGAACGCCTTTATCCGTCCATCCCCGTCTGGTGGGTCGCTTGGCGGTGTGGCGCGGCGCACCCGCGAGGTGATGCTGCTGTGCGAGGCTGCCGGGTATGACGTGATCCTGATTGAAACCGTCGGGGTCGGGCAGTCGGAAACCACCGTTGCCGATATGGTTGATATCTTCATGCTTCTGTTGGCCCCGGCGGGCGGGGATGAGTTGCAGGGCATCAAACGGGGGGTCATGGAACTGGCCGATATCATTGTGATCAACAAGGCCGATGGCGACCTTATTCCGGTCGCTCGCCGGGCGGCGTCCGAATATCGCGGGGCGGTTAGCCTGATGCGCCCCAAAAGCAAGCACTGGAAACCGAAGGTGTTGATGACCTCTGCCCTTGAGAAGGCGGGCATTGATACCCTGTGGGAGACCATCGGCGAGTATCGCGAGGCGCGTTCCGCGGATGAGGAACTGACCCGCCAGCGGGAGGAGCAGGCCGCTGCATGGATGTGGGCTGAACTTGGTGACACATTGATGAATCGATTGAAGTCTCATGAACAGGTTTCGGTCGCCTTGCCCCGGATGGAGGCCGATGTGAAGGCCGGTTTGATCAGTCCAACCGCCGCAGCACAGCAACTTTTGGCCATTTTTCTTGAAAAATAGGCCAGAGGAAGGGGGGCGGCCGTGCTAGAAGCCTTTTTTAGGTAATTTGACTTGACGGACGCGTTACCATTCCTTAAAAGCCCATCTCACGACTGGCGTGTGTGCCGGTATTTCTTTTATGATTCAAATGAGGTGCGCTATGGCCCGTCGTTGCGAATTGACAGGTAAAGGTGTTCAGGCCGGCAACAATGTCAGCCACGCCCACAATAAAAGCCGTCGCCGCTTTTTGCCGAACGTGCAGGAAGTCCGGCTGATGTCTGATATGCTTGGCCGTTCATTCAGCCTGAAAGTATCCGCTGCTGCCCTGCGTTCAGTAGAGCATAATGGTGGTCTGGATAACTTCCTGCTGAAATCCAGAGACGAAAATCTGTCCCTGCAGGCCCGTCGCGTTAAACGTGACATCAAGAAAGCGACTGTTGCTGCCTGATCCAGACAGTAATTCGTCCTAAAGAATTCAAAGCGAGCTGGCCTTGGGCAGCTCGCTTTTTCTTTGTCTGAACGCCCCCTTTCTCAAAGGTTAATTGAATTTCTCTCTTGCTTCTGCGCGCCTCTGCGGCATTTCAATGGAAAATGCTGACTGAATATGAGGGAGAGAAACATGTATGCACGCAGGGATGTTGTAAAATCTGTCGGAATGTTGCCACTGGCCGTCATATTGGCTGATCCGGTGCTGGCAAGGGCCGCCGCCTCGACGCTGGAGGATGTGTCCCTGATTCTGGAGAACGGGGACCGTGTCAGGGCCTCTGTGGCCATGCCGGAGGTGACACCGGCCCCGGCGGTCATCCTGATCCATGAATGGTGGGGGTTGAACGACTATATCAAGTCCACCGCCGCAGAATTTGCAAAGGCCGGATATATCGCGGTGGCCATCGATCTGTACAAGGGGCAGGTGGCCTCAACCCCGGAAGAGGCGCGGGCCTATATGGGGGCGGTCGAGGCCCCGATTGCCGGTGAAACCCTTGCCCGATGGATTCGCTGGGCGGGGGAGCATGAAAAGGGCACAGGACGGGTCGGAACGGTTGGCTGGTGTTTTGGCGGCGGATGGTCCCTCAATGCCTCTATCAACTCTCCTGTGGATGCCACGGTGATCTATTACGGGAATGTGGCCAAGAAGGCCGAGGCGCTTCGGGCGATGGAAGGGCCGGTGCAAGGCCATTTCGCCACAGAGGACAAATGGATCAATATGGAAATGGTTGGCGGCTTTGTAGAGGAAATGAAGAAGGCCGGGCAGCCTGATCCTGAAATCTACTGGTACGAGGCCGATCACGCCTTTGCCAACCCGTCAGGGGGTCGGTATGACCAGGCGGATGCGCAACTCGCCTGGTCCCGAACGGTGGCCTTCCTGAAGGCGCACCTTTAAGGTTCGATCACCACTGCTTCGCGCTTTTGCGGGTGGCAACCTTGTCTTCATCGAACAGATCGGCAAGCTGTTCCATCATGACGCCGCCCAATTGTTCGGCATCGATAATGGTCACGGCTTGCTGATAGTATCGGGTCACATCATGGCCGATACCGATGGCGATCAATTCCACCGGGGATTTTTTCTCGATCCAGTCGATAACATCCCGCAAGTGCCGGTCCAGATAGTTGCCGGCATTGACGGACAGGGTGCTGTCGTCTACCGGTGCCCCGTCGGAAATCACCATCAGGATGCGCCGCTGTTCCGGGCGTCCCAGCAACCTGTTATGGGCCCAGAGAAGGGCTTCGCCGTCGATATTCTCTTTCAGCAGGCCCTCGCGCAGCATCAGGCCAAGGGACTGACGGGCGCGCCGGTAGGGATAATCCGCCGGCTTGTAGACAATATGGCGCAGGTCATTGAGGCGGCCGGGGTTGGGTTCCTTGCCCTGTTCCAGCCACTTCTCGCGGGATTGCCCGCCTTTCCATGCACGGGTGGTAAAGCCGAGAATCTCGACCTTGACCGAGCACCGCTCAAGGGTTCTGGCCAGAATATCGGCGCAAATGGCGGCCACGGAAATGGGCCTGCCGCGCATGGAGCCGGAATTGTCGATCAGCAGGGTCACGACCGTATCCCGGAAATCCGTATCCTGTTCCTGCTTGAAGGACAGGGGCAGCAGAGGGTCCACAACCACACGGGACAGGCGAGCCGAATCCAGCATGCCTTCTTCCAGATCAAATTCCCATGACCGGTTCTGCTGCGCGAGCAGTTTCCGTTGCAGGCGGTTGGCAAGCCGACTGACCAGCGATTGCATGCTGTTCAGTTGCTGATCCAGTTGCTGGCGCAAGCGGCTGAGTTCATCATGATCACACAGGTCATTGGCATGGACCACCTCGTCAAACTCGGTGGTGAAGGCCTTGTATGTGGGGCCTTCATGGAAGTTTCTGAAGTCATCCGGGTAGGACGGTTTGCGATCCTTGCCGGCTTCATCCCCACTGGAGGAGGTTTCCTGTTCAGCGGATTCGCCAGCCTCCATATCGCTGCTGTCGTCCCCGGCACCTTCCTGTGCGGTGGCGTCTTCTGCGGCACTGCTTTCCTGGGCTTCCTCGTCGCCTTCTGCGCCGCTGCTTTCCGCCTCCTGATCCTGTTCCCCCTCATCGCCGTCGCCAGCTTCGTCGCTTTCAGACGGGCTGCCTTCCGCATCATCAAAGAGGTCCAGATCCTTCAGGAGCTTTTTGGCCGCAGCCGCAAATTCCTTCTGGTCTTCCAGTGTATCAAGCAGGGCGGCGAAATCCTCTCCGCCCTTTGTTTCGATCTCGTCCCGCCACAGGTCCACCATGTTGGTGGCGGAGGAGGGAACCGGGGTTCCTGTCAGCTTTTCGCGGACCAGCATTCCAAGAACTTCGGCCAGCGGGGCTTCTGCCTTGTCGTAGACACGGTCAAAGCCCATTTCCTTGCAGCGCCGGTCAAGCTGGCGATAGAGGTTGTCCGAGACGCCTTTCATGCGGTTGGCGCCAATGGATTCCACACGCGCCTGTTCAATCGCATCGAAAATGGCTTTGGCGTCGCCGCCAGCGGGAACCAGCTTCGCGTGTAGCTTGTCATCGTGATAGCGTTTGCGCAGGGCCAGACTGTCCGATTGTCCCCGGATCAGGTGGATGTCCTCAAGCGGCAGGTTCCGGGCCGGGTTCGGCAGCCGGGCCCGGTGGGCGGACATGCCCGGCTGGTCAGTCCCGAAGGTGACCTCCAGTTCCTTGTCCTGTGACATGGCCCGCATTGTGGCCGTCACTGCCCGCTTGAACAGTTCCGCCGGGGCTTCTTTGTTCTTGGAAAGTGCCACAGTTTTAGCCGATGCTGATGTTAGCGGAGGATTCCGGCAGTTCTTCACCAAAGCTGCGCTGATAATATTCAGCCACGATCGGCCGTTCCATCTCGTCGCACTTGTTGAGGAAGGTCACCCGGAAGGCAAAGCCGACATCACCGAAAATCTCGGTGTTTTCTGCCCATGTGATTACGGACCGCGGGCTCATGACCGTCGAGATATCACCGGAAATAAAGCCGGAGCGGGTCAGTTCGGCGCAGGCGATCATGGACTTGACTGTCTTGCGACCGGCATCCGTGTCATAGGTCGGCAGCTTGGCGAGAACGATTTCCGTTTCCACAGCCTCTGGCAGATAGTTGAGGGTGGTAACGATGTTCCAGCGGTCCATCTGGCCCTGGTTCAGTTGCTGGGTGCCGTGATAGAGGCCGGTGGTATCGCCAAGGCCGATGGTGTTGGTGGTGGCGAACATCCGGAAGGCCGGGTGCGGGCGGATAACCCGGTTCTGGTCCAGAAGTGTCAGCTTGCCTTCTACCTCAAGAACGCGCTGGATCACGAACATCACGTCCGGACGACCGGCGTCATATTCATCAAAAACGATTGCGGTGGGATGTTGCAGCGCCCATGGCAGGATACCTTCGCGGAATTCGGTGATCTGCTTGCCATCGCGCAGGACAATGGCGTCCTTACCGACCAGATCCATACGAGAGATATGGCTGTCCAGATTGATCCGGACACAGGGCCAGTTCAGGCGCGCGGCGACCTGCTCAATATGGGTGGACTTGCCTGTACCGTGATAGCCCTGAACCATGACCCGGCGATTGAACGCAAAGCCGGCCAGAATGGCCATGGTGGTGTCGTGGTCAAACACATAGGTTGGGTCCAGATCGGGGACACGCTCGGTATGCTGGCTGAAAGCGGGGACTTCCAGATCGCTGTCAATCTTGAAAACGTCCCGGACAGAAACCTTGATGTCTGGGAGGTTGATTTCCGGCGCGGTACCGGCGAGTTCTAAAGGCGTCATAACTGTTCCGTATCTCGAAGTAGAATTGTTATTTACGGTTACCCTTATGAGTTACCGCAAGATAGAAGATGTGTATAGGCCTGGTTGATGTTTTTCAGGATTTCCTCGGCCTGTTTGTCCCCGCCGCGTGTGTCGGGATGGTATTTCTTGGCAAGCTCCTTGTGGCGGCGCTTGATTTCCTTCAGGGTGCACCCCGGGGTCAGGTTCAGGGTTGCCAGGGCCTCACGTTCCTTGGCATCCATCTTCCGGGCCTGGTTATTCTGGTGGCTGTCGCCCTGAAACCCTGAAAAGGGGTTTTCGGTTTCTTTCCTGAATTCAAACGGATCATCATAGACATGGTCTGGCCGGATGGTGGCGGTGCGGCTGCCCATCTTCCAGGTGGGGCGATGCCCTGTGATGTCGTCGTCCTTGTATTTCAGTACCTCGTCATCAGACATGCCATCAAAGAAGTTCCAGGACTTGTTGTAGTCCCGGACATGGCGCAGACAAAACCAGTGATAGTCGTCAGGGTTACCCCGGTCGAGCATTCTGGTTTTAGGGGCTTTAAATTCACCATTTTCCGCGCAATCTTCGAAATCACACAGGCGACTATGGCTGTTTACGGTATCGTTCATGAGGGTCTGACGTCTGAAACTTTAATGCTGGGAACATTATGAGTGTTTCGGGACGGGGAAACAAGCCTGTCAGAGCCTTAAAATGTGGATTCAAGGGGAGAGATCACAGCCCCGGCAAAGATCGGGGCTGTGGTCGGCATCGGGTTAGTGGGTGCCGGTTTGCGACAGGGCCCGTGTCAGGTGACTGAGGGCATCCTGATAGCGCTCATTCTCGATCTGGGAGAAATTCCGGGCCATTTCAAGGCACATCCTCTGGCGTGAGGTGGTCTCGGTTGTGTCCGTGGGGCTGAGCCCTTCGTAAAAATAACTGATAGGGACATTGAGGGCGAAGGCGATGCTGTAGAGACGCCCGGCTGAAATGCGATTGATCCCCCGCTCGTATTTGTGAGCCTGTTGATAGGTAACCCCGATCAGGTTTGCCATCTGTTGTTGTGTATACCCCAGCAGGATGCGTCTTTCGCGAATTTTTCCGCCAACATGCGCATCTATCTGGCGAACTGTTTTTTCTTCACCTGCCGGTGTATCTTGAGGGACCGTATGAACTTTTTGTCTGGCTTTAGAGTGACTTGTCATTTTGTTCTCCGGTATGGACATTATGAATTTGCTTGAAAAGCTCCTTAGTATATTTGCACTAACCTTATATAAGATAATTTTAATTTTATTTCGCCGCAATGAATAATTGGAAAAACATTCATGCGCGTGTTTATAGTGTCTGCACGATATAGTGGTAACCGGACACGCTTACTTGAAAGCGCGCGTATAGTTGATGGAAAGGGCCGGACATGACTGTGGCAGAACGTGTGGAACAGAAACTTAAAGATGCCTTTTCTCCGGCAACACTGGACGTTATTGACGAGTCCCATTTGCATGCCGGTCATGCCGGGGCCAGACCCCAAGGCGAGAGCCACTTTCGCGTGCATATCGTCGCTGACGCCTTCGAAGGAAAATCAAGGGTGGAACGGCAACGGATGATTTATCAGGTTCTGGATGCGGAAATGAAGACGGATATTCATGCTCTTGCGTTGGTGGTAAAAGCAACCAGTGAGGGTGTGTGAATTAAAATTTTAGCAACCAATAGTGGTTGAATGGAGCTCTGATACGACTAAATGGACATGCACGGGTTTGGGAAGACCGAGCCTGCAGCCATCGGCGGATCGGAGCTTTTTATGTCAAAAATCGCATCTCAAACTCTTATAAATCGAAATATTACCCTGAAAAATCCAGAAACAGGCGAATCTCACCGCACCAGCATCCGTCTGGAGAAGGTGGAATGGGACGCGCTCAGGATTATCTGCAGGCAGACGGGAATGACCCTGCATCAGTTCTGTATGCAGGTTGAACGTGATCCCGCCCGCACGGAACATTCCCGCACATCGCGTATTCGCTCCGCCATTCTGGGGTACTTTCTGCGGGTGCAATCAAGCGTTACAGAAGGTAGTAGAGGAGAAGCGGCAAGGTAGCGAAGGACAACAGGGTGGAAATCAGGACGCTGCCGGCAACCTGTGCGGGAGCCCGGCCGTAGCGGAGGGAAAACAGATAGTTGAATACCGCGACCGGCATGGCACTTTCCAGAATGAGGACACCGCGTGCCGCCCCCTCAAGATTGAAGGCCCATGACAACCCCCACCCGACGCCGAACCCCATGGCCAGACGGGCCACGGAAATGCCTGAGGCCAGATGCAGATGCTTCACCGACAGGCTGGCGAGACTGACACCGAGGGCCATCAGCATCAGCGGGATGGTGATGCCGCTGAGCAATTCCGTGGTGTCGGTGATCCATTCGGGAACATGGATATCAGCAGCCCGCAGACCGAGAGACAGCAGAGCCGCATAGATAAGAGGGGTCTTCAAAAGTGTCTTGAAGGAACTGGACCCGGAGGCCAGCCAGACGCCAAGGGTGAATTGCAGAACAGCGTTCACCGTGAAGATGGCCAACGCCAGCGTCAACCCTTCCTCGCCAAAGGCAAAGAAACAGAGAGGGAGGCCCATATTTCCAGAATTTGGAAATATGAGGGAGGGCAGAAATGCCCGGTAATCCAACTTCCAGAGTTTCAGCAGAACAAAGCCGATCACAAGGAAGCAGGCGACCGCGAGGACGCCGATCATGCCGAATTCCAGAAACTCGGTCAGGGCCATGTCCAGTTGGACCAGTGTTGTGAAAACAAGGGTCGGCGCGCCGATATTGGTCACCAACCCGGTAATGGTTTCCATGTGAAACTGGCGGTTGGTTTTTGCCCAATAGAACCCCAGTCCGGCGCAGACCAGGACCGGGGCGATGACATTGAACAAAATCTGGTACATGGGCGCTCCGGTCCGTTCCTGTCGGGGGGCGGTGCCCCTAGACGTCCGACAGGGGGGTGATCTGCAATTCGGTTATCTGATTGCCTTCCCGTGACAGGATTTCAAACCGGTAACCGTAGAAGATAAACCCTTGCCCCTCTTCGGGGATGGTCTGGGCCTCATGGATCACCAGTCCGGCAATGGTCGCGGCCTCTTCGTCGGGAAGGGACCAGTTGCACTGACGGTTGAGGTCACGAATGGTGACAGAGCCCTTGGTGATGACGGACCCGTTCTCCAGAATGTCGACGCCGGTAACCTCCACGTCATGCTCGTCCGAGATTTCACCGACGATTTCCTCAAGAATGTCCTCAAGGGTGACCAGTCCCATCAGGGCGCCATATTCATCCACCACAAGGGCGAAATGGGCATGCCGTTCCAGAAAGGCGTTGAGCTGACTGCGAAGCGTCGTGGTTTCCGGTACGAAATAGGGTTCGGACGCCAAATCCTCGATCTTCAGGTTGGAATAATCTCCGTGCAGGGGAATGACAGCCCGCAGCAGGTCCTTGGCGTGGATAACACCGATGATGTTTTCAGGATCATCCCGCCAGACGGGCAAGCGCGTATAGGGGCTGGTCAGGACCTGATCCAGAATTTCGGAAACCGGCTTGTTGGCATCGACAGTTTCCACATTCTTGCGGTGGACCATGATCTCGGACAGGTCCACCTCGTCCATGTCGAGGATGGTGTCCAGCATGTAGCGTTCCTGCATGATGATCCCGGCATCCTCGGAATGCAGGTCGATGGCACCGCGCAGTTCGTCCTGGGCGGCGTGGACAGCCTCCTGGGAGTCATGATCCGATGAATTCACCCCACACAGCCGAAGTGTGACATCGACCACGGCATTGACCCCAAGAACGATCGGGGACAGTACGACAATGGCCGGTTGCAGGATCGGGGCGGAGAACCGCGCCACGGAAATGGGGCGGCGCAAGGCGTAGGTTTTCGGCAGCACCTCGGCAAAGATCAGCACAAGCGCTGTCATGATCAGGGTGGCGTAGACAACCCCGATCTCGCCAAACAGGGAGATCAGCAGGCTGGTGGCCAGCGCCGAGGACAGGATGTTGACCAGATTGTTCCCCAGCAAAATAGAGGCGATCAGCTTGGTATGCTGATCCCTGAGCCGGTTGACAATGCCGGCCCGTTTGTCGCCAGCCTGTTCCATTTGATGAAGACGGGCCCGTGAGGCAGCCGTCAGAGCGGTTTCTGAACCGGAGAAAAAACCGGATAGTATGAGCAGAAAGATAATCGCGCCCAGCGATATGATAAGCTCCAGATCCATTTCTCGGCCTCGTTACTCCTTGCCTGATTGTTGGATAAAGTGATCAAGAACGGCCAGAACTTCCTGTTCCTGCACGTTCTGTGTACGGATGGCATTGCCAATTGCCTGCAAGACAATAAAGGTCAGGTTGCCCTGATCCACTTTCTTGTCCTGATACATATGGGATAAAAGATTGCGGGCCTCCCATGTCAACCCTTCGATAGCGGGAAGATCGGTCAGCAGGCCCGTGGCCCGGTAGTGGCTGGCAACCCGTTCGCAATCCTGCGTGGTGATGGCCCCGGACCGGGCAGACAGTTCCATGGCCATCAGCATGCCAAGGGCCACCCCTTCGCCATGGACCAGTTCAGGCCCGTATTTGACTTCGGCCTCAAGCGCATGACCAAAGGTATGCCCAAGGTTGAGAAGGGCCCGGACACCGCTTTCCCGTTCGTCCTGTGCCACGATATCCGCCTTGGCGCGGACGCTTGTTTCCACCGCATGAATGCGGGCTTCCAGATCCCCGTCCATAACGGCCGAGCCGTGTTTCTCCAGCCATTCGAAAAATGAAAAATCACCGAGCAGGGCGTATTTCAACACCTCGGCATAGCCGGCGCGGATTTCACGGGCGGGCAGGGTCGCCAGCAGGGAAATATCCGCCAGCACAAGCTTTGGCTGATAAAAGGCGCCAATCAGGTTCTTGCCATAGGGGCTGTTGATGCCTGTCTTGCCGCCAACGGAACTGTCCACCTGTGACAGAAGGGTGGTCGGAATCTGGACAAAATTCATGCCCCGCTTCAGCGTGGCGGCGATAAACCCGGTCAGGTCCCCGACAATGCCGCCGCCAAGGGCGATCAGGCATTCATCCCGCGCAGGATTGGTCGCCAGAATGTCATTCATCAGGGCGCCATAGCTTTCAAGGCTTTTGCTGCCTTCACCCGGTTTGACAATAAATGCCGTATGCTCGAACCCGGATTGGTCCAGGGAGTGTTGCAGGGTTTCCAGATGCAGCCTTGCGACCGTTTCATCGGTGATGATGGTGACCCGTTTCCGTTTCAGAACCTGTTCAAGGCGGACCCCGGCCGTTTCCAGCAGGTTGGCGCCGACAACGATATCATAGGACCTGTCGCCAAGCTCGACCCGGACGATTCTTTCGGGGGGTGTCTGTGCAGCTTCTTGAGGGCGGTTTTGCATTCTTTACTCTTTTTAGGATGACGGTCGCGGGACTATGAAAAATCGGACAGGGCGTCGATGATTTTTTTGACAACGATTTCATGAGGCCCGTCGCCACTTTCCACGGTGATATCCGCTTCTGAATATACGGGATAGCGGACGGCTATCAGGTCTTCCAGGATTTTTCGGGGTTCACCGGTTTTAAGTAGGGGGCGGGTATCACGCTTGAGGCATCGCTTCAGAAGAATATCCAGATCAGCGTGCAGCCATACGGACCGCCCGTTTTCCCGAATGAGTTTGCGGGTTTCCGGGTCCATGAACGCGCCGCCGCCGGTGGCAAGGATGTGCTGCGGCCCTGCCAGCAGGCGGGAAATCACTTTCCGCTCTCCCTTGCGGAAGGCTGCTTCGCCATGTTGGTCAAAAAATTCCTGAATGGTCAGATTGGAGGCGGTTTCGATTTCATGGTCCGCATCCCGGAAGGGCAGCCCCATGGTTTTCGCCAGCCGTTTCCCAACCGAGCTTTTACCGGCTCCCATCAATCCGACAAGGACAATGGTCCTGCCGCCTTTTCGGGGGGATTCTGATGATTTTTGTTCTTCTCTTGTCGGACCCAGCGTGTCACTCTCACTTGTCATCGTTTTACTGTTCGCAATCCTGCTGCCGCCCTATAGTGTGAATGAGGATATTCCAGCCAAGGCGGTTGATGTATTTCCTGTAGGCATGCTAGTTGTTTAAGCCAAATTTATGACATAATCGCAGCTTAGCAACGCAAATAGCAACATTATTGCGATTGGTGGGTTCGTTTTTACCAACAAATCAAGGTTTAGTGACGTCGAATGTCGAAAATTTCTTTATTTCTTTTGTTTTTGATCGCTGCAATCGTTGTCGGTGGAAGCGTCTTTTTGTCCGCCTGGGATATTCCCGCCCCGACCGTACAGGTGGAAAGGGTTATTCCCAATGATCAGTTCCCGAAATAAGACACTTGTTGGCGGTCTGGCCCTTTGCCTGACCGCCTCAGTTCTGTTCGTGCCCGGGAAGGGCGCGGCAACGGAAAAGCCCAGAAGCCTGGTCCCCGGTTTCGTTCAGGAACAGAACGATCAGACATCCCCCGGCCAACCGGCCGAAGCTGGTTCTGAAAGAAGCGGCGGGGCGCTGGACCGTGAGGTTCCCCGCTCTCGCGAGGGCCTGATTGTCGAGCGGTTGGACGCCATAAACCCTGCATCAGTAGGCCTGATCGGGTCGGATGACGGGGGGCTGGGAGCCTCCCTGTGGCGGGGCACGGAGCCACGGGTTATTGATCTGCTGTATTCAGGGATGCCAACCTCCTCTGTCTCGGCACAGACCCGGGATTTACAGCGGCGGTTTCTGCTGACCGGGGCGCTGGTTCCCGGCTCGCAGGAAGTGGGCCAATCGATTCTTGAAACCCGCCTGAGAAAATTGCGGGATGCGGGGCTTGGCGCGGATGCGGTTCGAATGCTGGACCGGTTGCCGTTGGGGTCGAAAACCGCCGCGACGGACGCCCTGCATGCGGATCTGGCCCTTCTGGCCGGTGAAAATGACAAGGCCTGTGCACTTAGGGATGCGGCTTCGACAGACAGTTTTCAGGTGAAGCTGGATATTTTCTGCAAGCTGCTGGCCGAAGATTTTGATCGTGCCGAGCTTGGCGCCTCCCTGCTGGCAGAGCAGGGCGAGAAAGACCCGCTATTCTTTGCGCTGGTCGCCCGTCTGGCCGGGGGCGAAGGGGCCGTCAAGGTGGCGCAGGATACCCTGTCCGGGCTGGATGTGGCCATGATCCGGGCTGCTGGTCTGTCTCTTGACGGGGCCGCTTTTGATCGCGCCCCCTCGGGGGTGGTTGCCGCCTTGATGAAGGCGCCTTCGGTGCTGACATCGGGGCAGGGCGACCTTGCGTTTCGTCTGGCCCGCGAAGGGCTGTTGCCTGCTGCGGATTTGCGTGCGCTTCTTGAAGGTGCTGGCAAGGCGGACAGCAAGGCCGCGCCTTCAAGCGTTGATGCGGTTTACGGCGCATTGCTAAAGGCTGTGTCAGATGCGTCTTCTGCATCGGCCAAGGCGGAGCAGTTGGAGACCCTGTTCAGTCTGGCGTCCGCCAACGGGGATTTCAGTGTCATTTCGGCGCTGGTCATTGATGATGTAGCCGGGCTTGAGCCTGACGCCTATGTCGCGAATTTTGAATTGCAGGCCCTAAAAGCCCTGATTTTGCATAACCGGTTTGAGGCGGCCTCTGAATGGGAGCGGCATATTCGCCGGTCCGCCCTGCAGGGCAACGCGGCAGAGCGGCTGGCCGCCCGGAAAACCGTGGCGAAACTGGATGCCTATCTTCTGTTGGCAGGGGGGCAGTCCCTGTCCCGCTGGAACCAGAGCAGTCTGGTGGGGTGGTTGAACGCGGTTGCAGACGATCCCGAGCAGGCCTCGAAAACGGAATTTCTTCTGTTGTCGCTGGAAGCGCTGGGATACAGCATCAGCGCCGAAGATTGGGAAGAGGCGCTGCCTGCGGCCCTGTCTGCGGTTTCGGGAACCTCCAACGGGGTGCTTGAGAGAAACCTGACGGCAGCGGCAGGGAACCGGCGCGTTGGTGAAGTGGTCGGGCTGTCCCTTGCCTTGCTGGGCAAGGATGGGGCGGAAACCCTATCGTCCAATAGTCTGGCGGTGGTCCTGTCGGGCCTGCGTGCGGTCGGGCTTGAGCGGGAGGCCGGGCGTCTTGCGTTTGAGGCGGCCCTGTTCCGGAATTTATGACCCGGCTTTCGCATTTGCCGGAAATGTTTCTGGAGATGCTTCTTGTGGAACGAGGGGCATCTCCCCATACGCTGGATGCGTATCGGCGGGATCTTGAGGATCTTGCCGCCTTTCTGAACCGCCGTGACGCGGACTGGAAAAGCTGTACGGCCGTTCATCTAAAGGCCTATGTCCGGGAACTGGCCGATGCCGGGTTGGCCAACGCCACCCAGTCCCGCCGGTTAAGCGCCATCCGGCATTTCTTTTCCTTTTTGTTGGCGGAAGATGTGCGATCAGATGATCCGTCGCAGAATATCGACAGACCGACGACCGCCCAAAGATTACCCAAATATCTGAGCGAAGGGGAAGTGGATGCCCTGTTCGGTGCCGTCAAGGGGAACGGGCCAGAGCCGCTTCGCCTGATGGCCCTGCTGCAGATTCTCTATGCCACCGGGATGCGGGTCAGCGAGTTGGTCAGCCTGCCTTATCCGCCCCTTCGCAAGGAAGACGCGTTTCTGGTCATCCGGGGGAAGGGAGGCAAGGAAAGGCAGGTGCCGCTGAACGGAGAGGCCCGGAACGCGCTGGAGACCTATATGGCGGTGCGCGAGACTTTCATGGCACATGCGGATCATTCCCCGTGGCTGTTCCCGTCGCGGGGCAAGGCCGGGCATCTGACCCGGCAGCGATTTGCACAGATGCTAAAAGAACTTGCGGGACTGGCAGGGCTGGACCCAGCCCGGGTTTCACCGCATGTGTTGCGTCATGCCTTTGCAAGCCATTTGCTGGCGGGCGGGGCCGATCTTCGGTCCTTGCAAAAGATGCTGGGTCATGCGGATATTTCCACCACCCAGATTTATACCCATGTTCTGGAGGAGAGGCTGGTGAGTACGGTAAAATCTCATCACCCTCTCGCAGGTGCAAAATAAATTGCGGTGAAACTTGACAGTTTGACGCGGTTGCAGCAATCCTTTGTCCCAGAACTTCAAGAAACACATAAAAAACAGAGAAGGTACTGATTGCGATGAGCTTTACGATCCCCGAGCTTTGCACCTCCCGTCTGAACCGGTGTGAACTGGCTGTGCCCGGTTCCAGCCCGAAATTCTTCGAAAAGGCTGCGAAATCCAACGCGGACGCCATTTTCCTGGATCTGGAAGACGCCGTTGCGCCCAGTGACAAGGAACAGGCCCGCAAGAACATCATCGAAGCCCTGAACGACATCGACTGGGGCGACAAGGTCATGTCCGTTCGCATCAACGGCCTTGATACCCATTACATGTACCGGGATGTCATCGATATCGTGGAAAAGGGCGGTGAACGTCTGGACCTGATCATGATCCCGAAGGTCGGAACAGCGTCTGACATTTATGCACTGGACATGCTGGTCACGCAGGTCGAGACCGCCATTGGCCGGAAAAAGAAGATCGGTTTTGAACTGATCGTCGAAACTGCCCTCGGAATGCAGAATATTCACGAAATCGCCGCCGCCAGCAAGCGCAACGAGAGCCTGCATTTCGGTGTTGCGGACTACGCAGCCTCCACCAAGGCGCGGACAACCTCTATCGGTGGTCCGAACCCGCTTTATGGTGTGCTGACCGATCCGGCGGAAGACGGCTCCCGCGATTATCACTGGGGCGATATGTGGCATTATGCCATTGCCCGCATGGTGGTTGCGGCGCGGGCCAATGGTCTGCGGGCCATTGACGGTCCGTTCGGCGATTTCTCCGATCCGGATGGATATCGGGCGCACGGCAACCGGGCGGCCATTCTGGGTTGTGAAGGCAAGTGGGCCATTCACCCGAGCCAGATTGACCTTGCCAATGAAATCTTCACGCCGGATGAAAAGGAAGTTGCCAAGGCACGCCGGATTCTGGAAGCCATGGAAAAGGCACAGGCAGAAGGCGCCGGTGCGGTGGCACTGGATGGCGGGCTGATCGATATTGCCTCCATCAAGCAGGCGGAAGCCCTTGTCAAACAGGCGGATATTATCGCTGCACGCGGATAATCCTCGCAAATCCGAGGTAAGTCTCTTAAATTAGGCGGAACGGTTCATTGACGGAACCGTTCCGCCTATTTAATAATCCGGTACGGATTTACGGTTTTTGGACAGAGTTTGAAAATGAGCACTTTTCTTGATTTTGAAAAATCAATTGCAGATCTTGAAGGCAAGATCCGGGGTTTGGAGGGGCTGGAGGAAACCGGCGATCTGGAAATTCAAGAAGATGTGAACAAGCTGCGCCAGAAATCTGATCAACTGATCCGAAGCATCTACAGCAAACTGACACCGTGGCAGAAGACGCAGGTGGCCCGGCATGTGGATCGTCCCAAACTTTGTGAAATTACAGACCGCCTGATCGAGGATTTCATCCCGCTGGCCGGGGACCGGCTGTTCGGTGAGGATCACGCCATCGTTGGCGGTATGGGACGTTTCCGGGGGCGCACCGTGATGGTCATCGGTACGGAAAAGGGAAATGATATCGAAAGTCGGTTGCGGCACAATTTCGGTATGGCCCGCCCGGAAGGATACCGCAAGGCACAGCGCCTGATGAAAATGGCCGATCAGTTCGGCATTCCGGTTCTGACTTTTGTGGATACGTCCGGTGCCTATCCTGGGATCGGCGCAGAGGAGCGCGGACAGGCCGAGGCCATTGCCCGCTCCATTCAGGTTAGCATGGACCTGCGGGTTCCGGTCATTGCCGCCATCGTCGGTGAGGGCGGTTCCGGCGGTGCGGTTGCCATTGCCACCGCAAACCGCGTGATCATGTTTGAAAACGCCATTTACTCCGTTATTTCCCCGGAAGGCTGTGCCGCCATTTTGTGGAAAACCCGCGAGAAGGCGCAGGACGCCGCGACAGCCATGAAGCTGACAGCGCAGGACCTGAAGGAACTGGGTGTTATTGACACCATCGTGGAAGAGCCGCTGGGCGGTGCCCATCGGAATGTCCGTGCGGCCATTGATGCCCTTGGCGATGCCGTCGAGGCAGAGCTGGAAAGTCTGGCTGGCAAGGAGCCGGGTGAACTTCGGGAAGATCGCCGCAACAAGTTTCTGGCCATGGGCCGGGTCAACGGTCTGTCCTGACCTGACCGCACCGGTATCGGGCCGGTATGAACATGTAAAAAGGGGCCTGCATTTGCGAGGCCCCTTTTTCTTTTCGGAATGGTTTTTTCAGCGCAGTGCGGGTGCGCGGGCCGGGCTTACAAACCCATCTTGCTTTTGAAGGCCACGCCCATCTGCTTGACGGATTCCTGATGCGGGGTCCAGTGCCGCCCACCGATCATGCCACCATCGACAACAAGGTCCGTTCCATTGATGAACGAGGATTCATCGGAGGCAAAGAATACGGCCGCATAGGCGATATCCTCAGGCAGGCCGGCACGCGGAATAGGCTGCGCCCCGGACAGAAGCTGGCCCGCGACCTCGGCGCTTTTATCGGCGGCCTCCCCGGTCAGGCCAAGGGCCTTGCCGAAAATGCCGGTGGCTGTCGCCCCGGGCGAGATGGAATTTACCCGGACATTGCTTTCGCCAAGCTCCATGGCGGTGCTGCGGGTCAGTTGCAGAACGGCGGCCTTGGCGCTGCTATAGACCATGGAGGTGGAGTATCCCGCCAGATGACCGGCAATACTGGCATTGTTGATGATGCTTCCGGACCCTTGGGCTTTCATGATGGGGGCCACATGCTTGATCCCCAGCAGGACCCCGCCAAACAGGACGGAGACCGCCTTCATCGCCTGTTCGTAATCGATGGTCTCGACGCTGCCGACCGGGGCGGGGCCACCGGCATTGTTAAACAGCACATCGATCCTGCCAAAGCGGGAGTGGGTCCACTCCACCAACCGGGCGACATCGGCCTCGACCGAGACATCGGCTCTTTGGAAGTGGACATTTTCCCCCAGTGTTTCCTGTATTTTCTGCCCTTCCTCCTCGCGGCGGCCGGCAAAGACCACGGTGGCCCCTTCCTGCTGGAAGATCTCGACGGATTTCAAACCGATCCCGCTGGTCCCCCCGGTGATAATTGCAACCTTCCCTGACAATCGTCCCATTTTTCACATCCCTGTTATTGTGTGATTATTCAGTTTGTTGAACTCAGTTGACGCAAATATCAGATAAAAATCAAACATTTTTACCTTTTGGTAAGCCTGTTTTCCCAAAGTAAAACAAAGGACTTGCCGTTCAGCGTTTGAATGATCCAAGTCCTGACTGTATGCTCCGGAAAACAGGTTGAACAGAAGAGGGTGCCGTTCGTGCTATACCATATCGTGATTGTGGCTGCGTATGCATTGACCGCCGTGGTTATTGCGCGTCAGTTGCCAGCCTATATGACGGATCTGGAGCCAGTGATTGCCTATTGGGTGGCGGGGACCTTCTTTCTGGTTTGTGCGTTGCTGCATGAATTTATCATGCGCCGGGTGGAACGGACCCATCTGCAAAAGGAAATGCAGGTCATGCGCCGGGATCTGGCGGACGCGGAAAGCGGGCTGGAACGGTTCGAGAATATTCTGGGCGGACTGGCAGGCGATGACGCCGATATGGACAGTTTCGCGGGCGAAATGCGGATGCTGCGCAAACTTCTCAACCAGCTTTCCTCCGAAATGCAGAACGAAGAGAAGAAATATCATCTTGAGCCGGGTGGGGATGATGGTCAGGTGCCGTATGGAACCCGGCCCTCGTTGGTCGCGGAGCAGGGCACGCCCGAGCGGGACCCCGTTGCCAGCCGGGATGAGATTCTGGAGATTGTCCGCTCGGGACTTCAGGAAAACAAGGTTGATTTGTATCTGCAGCCGATTGTCCGCCTGCCACAGCGCCGGACGCGGTTTTACGAGGCGTTTTCCCGTATTCGCGGCCCTCGGGGCGAGGTCATTACACCGGGCCAGTATTTAAGCGTTGCGGAAGAGGCCGGGTTGATCGGGACCATCGACAACCTGTTGCTGATCCGGTGCGTGCAGTTGATCCGCCGGGTTCGCCAGCGCAATGCCGAAATGGGCTTCTTTGTGAACGTGTCGGCCAGAACCATGCGGGACACGTCTTTCTTCCAGCAGTTCATCGAATTTCTGGACCGGAATGCGGACCTGCAGGACAGCCTGATCCTTGAATTCGCGCAGGAAGATGTGGACAACGCCACTGAACAGGTGAAGCAGGGTATGGAAACCCTTGCCAATATGGGATTTTCCTTCTCGATGGATCGAGTGAGGCGGCTGGATATGGATTTCCAGCAGCTTGGAAAAAGCAATTTCCGGTTTCTGAAGGTGGATGCGGCGAACCTGCTGCCGGGCGGCGAGGGGTTGCCGATGAATATCCATCCCGATGACCTGCAGGAGGCCCTCGCGCGGGCGGAAATAGAACTGATCGCCAGCATGGTCGAGGACGAGGATACGGTGATTGGCCTGCTGGACGTGGAAATCGCCTTTGGGCAGGGCTATCTGTTCGGCATTCCCAAGCCCCCTCAAAAAGCCGACTACTGAAGAGCGTATCCCCCGCTTCGGGGCGCCCGCATTGTTTGCTTTCCAATGATTGTTGACGGGTCCTGTTTCCGGGGCTATTCCTGTCTCCTTACTTTTAAGCCCGTGGAGACAGTATGTCCTTTCAGATTGCGACCGGCCTTTCTTCTTTTGCCGACAAATATGAAGCGTTTATTCTCGATTTGTGGGGTGTCGTGCATGACGGAACGAAGCCCTATCCGGGGGCGCTTGACTGCATGGCCAAGCTGCGGGAGGGCGGACGCCCGTTGCTTCTTCTGTCCAACGCTCCGCGGACCAATGATTTCGTTTCTGAATTTCTGGTCAGCATCGGTGTTCCCGAAGACAGCTACGACCATCTGCTGACATCCGGAGATATGACCCATTATATCCTGAAGGACGGCACCCATGAGTTCCTGCAGGGCCGGGGCAAGAATTTCTATCAGATCGGCGCTGAGAAGGATCGCGGTGTGGATGCGGGCCTTGACTATACTCGTGTCTATGAACTGGACGAGGCGGATTTCATCGTCTGTACCGGTCTTGTAAATGACGATGTGGAAACGCCGGATGAATACCGGGAACTGCTGATCCGGGCCGCCGGGCTGGACCTGCCCATGTTCTGCGCCAACCCCGACCTGACGGTCATGAAGGGGGACAAGATCCTGTATTGTGCGGGCGCGCTTGCCGCATTGTTCGAGGAACTGGGCGGCAAGGTGGAGCTGTTCGGAAAGCCTTATCCGTGGGCATACAAGCTGGCCATGGAGCAACTGGGCGTAACGGACCCGTCCAAAATTCTGGCGGTTGGCGACAGCATGCGGACCGATATCAAGGGGGCCACTGGCATGGGCATGCACAACGTGCTGGTCAGCGGTGGCATCCATGCGGAAGAGTGGGGGCTGGCACCGGGCGAGCGTCCCACGGAAGGTCAGGTTGAAGATGTATCAGAGGCCCATGGCTTCAAGCCGACTTATGTTGTCGGTCACATGACCTGGTAATCCGAAGCGGATTTAACGAAGAACGGGCGGGCAGATCAGAATCTGCCCGCCCGTTTTGTTTGGAGTATTTGTTGAAGGAGATCCGATCCGGCAGGAGCCGCGGGATCAACTGAACAGGGCGTCGATATCGTCCTGATCGATTGCCTCACCCATTTTCAGGTCTTCCTCTTTCTTCTTTTTTCTGTCGTCAGGGGAAGCAGGCTCGTTTGCTGCCGCAGGGGCTTCTGCCGGGGCGGCATCATTGAACATTTCATCCACAAAATTCTGGTCGACCCCTTCCCCTTCCAGGGCGGGACCGTTCAGCAGGGACGCTTCCTCGTCAAGAGGGGCGTCTGTATCCAGAGAGGGGGCGTCCGCATCCTTCTCGTGACCCCAGGCGCGTGTCACCTTGTCGAGATAGTTCTCGATATATTCAAGGGTTGAGACGACCTTGCTGATCCGCTGTCCGGTGATGTCCTGAAAGGAACAGGCCTCGAAAATCTCCATGCAGGCATCGTTCACCACATCGGCTTCCGTGACACGGGCAGCCATGATCTTTTCCGTGGCTTCCATGATCTGGTTCGTGGCGGCCTCGGTGGAGGCGACGATGGCGTCAAGCTCCTTGCCAGCGCGGGGCAGCTTGTCCTGCTTCAGGTTATCGGGTCTGATTTGGGCAATTTCCGACCGGGCGGAAACGATAAAGGTAACCAGATCCCGACAATCCCTGTGCAATGACTCTATTTCGGCGCGAAGGCTTTCGACTTCGTCTGAGGCGGTCATTAGAACTCGCCCAGAACCGCTGCCATTTTGGTTTTGAGAGTGGCTGCGTTGAACGGTTTTACGATATAGTTGTTCACGCCGGCTTTCTTGGCGGCGATCACGTTGTCGGTTTTCGATTCCGCCGTGATCATGATGAACGGGGTGGCCTTCAGGGATTCGTCTGCGCGGACTTCCTGCAGAAGCTGGTAGCCGGTCATGGGCTCCATGTTCCAGTCGGAAATGATCAGGCCATATTTGCGGGTACGCATCTTGGCAAGGGCAGCAGAACCGTCCGACGCCTCGTCAACATTATCGAAACCAAGTTGTTTCAGGAGGTTGCGAATAATACGCAACATCGTCTTGTAGTCATCGACGATCAGGATCGGCATGCTCGTGTCGACTGCCATGGAATTACCCTCTTACATTGTTTGTGTATTTAAACTCTTGTTTTCGAAATGGCCGCAGCCACCACTTGTGTTGCTGCCAGAATTTAAGCAGCGAAACTAAAAAAATGGTTAATGCAATGGGCCAAGTTCGTTAAAGGCAGGCAATTTTCTGTTGTGTTCGCGCCTGCATCACCTGAAACTCGGTGCCGGCGTGTCAATCATGGGCAAGGCCTTGCGCCCCTTGCTTCTTTATTCGTATATTGCAATGCACAACATAAAAAGAGTGGGTGGACCCAATGAGCGTTTTTGAACAGTTGCACGGCTTTTTCCTTGAGGACCTGTCCGTTGGCATGAGTGATATGTTTGCGAAAACCATTACCGAAGCGGATATCATCCTGTTTGCCGGGGTGTCCGGCGATACCAACCCGGTGCATCTGAATCACGAGTTCGCCGAGCAAACCATGTTCAAGGCAAGAATCGCTCATGGCATGTTGTCCGCCAGTCTTCTGTCCACGGTTTTCGGCACCAGGCTGCCGGGGCCGGGTGCCATTTATATGAACCAGAACCTGAACTTCAAGGCGCCGGTCGGGATCGGTGATACGGTCGTGGCCAGGGTGGTTATCCGGGAAATCAACGGCAAGCGGGTGACATTCGATTGCGAATGTACGGTTGGCGATACCGTTGTACTGGATGGAGAGGCCACTTTGATGGTATCCAGACGGCCACAATAACAAACAGAATATGGAATATGGAGTAGGGCTGATGCGCATCTTGCGGAAATATACGGATGTTCCATCGGAATGCCGCGGCCTTGTGCTGGCGATCGGGAATTTTGACGGGGTCCATCGTGGTCACCAATCAGTGATTGCCCATGCACAGGAAGAAGCGAAGAAAAGAGGCGTGCCAGCCGGGGTGATGACGTTTGAGCCCCATTCACGGGAGTTTTTTGCCCCCGATGCGCCGCCGTTCCGGTTGAGCGATCTGGAAACCAAGGCGGCTCATCTGAACTGGCTGGGGCTGGATGTGATGATTGCCCTCAAGTTCGATCTTGAGTTTTCGCAAAAATCGGCAGAGGCCTTCGTCAAGGATGTGCTGGTCGATGGGTACGGGGTCAGTCATGTGGTCGTCGGTTATGACTTCATTTTCGGGCACAAGCGTCAGGGCACCACGGTCGTCCTGTCCGAACTGGGCCGGAAATACGGGTTTGGCGTCACGGTAGTCGAACCGGTGGGCGAGAGCACCACGATCTTTTCCTCCACCGCCATTCGGGAATGCCTTGCCGCCGGAGACCCGCACCGGGCCGCCAATCTGCTGGGGCATTGGTGGGAAGTGGAAGGCCGTGTCATTGAGGGGGACAAGCGGGGCCGCACAATCGGCTTCCCGACGGCCAATATTCCCATTACCCGGTATCAGCAGCCCAAGCTGGGGGTCTATGCGGTGCGGGTCGGCTTGCATGAAGGCAACGGAACCGTGTGGGTCGATGGTGTTGCCAATTTTGGTCGCCGCCCCACATTCGACAAGCAGGACATTCTGCTTGAGGTGCATTTGCTGAATTTCGATCAGGATTTGTACGGCAAGAAAATTCGCGTGGCCTTTGTCGACTATATCCGCGAGGAGATGAAATTCTCCGGTATCGAGGAGTTGGAGGCTCAAATTCACAAGGATGTGGAGACCGCTGTCCGGCTGCTGTCCGAGGATGAAAATCGTCAGGGCCGGTATGCGGACAAGAAGGGGGCTGTGTCCGGCGCAGCCTGAAGGATTGATATTTCCCAAGAGAGAAACTGATATCTCGACAGCTTTTGACGGACTTGATAAAACTACCGCCATGAAAACGCAGCTTATCAAAAGAGATGCCCGGCCCTTTGGGGGCACCCTGTGTCGAATTATTTGCCCGGCCTTATGGTTTTAAGGTCGGGTCTGGTTGGCTTCTGCCTGAGTTTTTCGTTGAGAAGCCAATGTCCGAGCGCCGCGCCGCTCGCTGTAATCAGCTTACCAAATCAATACTGTTAGGATCAGTTTGCCACCATGAGCACTGACTATAAATCGACGCTTTTCCTGCCTGCAACCAACTTCCCCATGAAGGCCGGCCTGCCCAACAAGGAGCCGGGACTTCTGGAGCGGTGGGAAACCATGAACCTGTTTGGCCTGCAACGGGCACAATCCAAGGGCCGCGAAAAATTCATCCTTCATGATGGCCCTCCCTATGCCAACGGTCATCTGCATATGGGCCATGCGATGAACAAGGTTCTGAAGGACGTGATCAGCCGCAGCCAGCAGATGATGGGCAAGGATGCCCATTATGTTCCGGGCTGGGATTGCCACGGCCTTCCCATCGAATGGAAGATCGAGGAAAAATACCGCAACGAAGGCAAGAACAAGGACGAGGTTCCGGTTGTTGAGTTCCGCAAGGAATGCCGCGAATTTGCCGATCATTGGGTCGACATCCAGCGGGAAGAATTCAAGCGCCTTGGTGTGATCGGTGAATGGGATCGTCCCTACCTGACCATGAGCTATGACGCGGAAGCACAGATTGTCCGCGAGTTGCTGAAATTCTCCATGAACGGCGGCCTGTATCGCGGGTCCAAGCCCGTCATGTGGTCCCCGGTCGAGAAAACCGCCCTTGCCGAAGCCGAGGTCGAGTATCACGATCATACCTCCACGACGATTTATGTGCGTTTCCCGGTGGTCAAGGGACCAGACGCGTTTTCCGGCGCCACGATCCTGATCTGGACCACCACCCCATGGACGATGCCGGGGAACCGGGCGATTTCCTATGGTCATGACATTGATTATGTGGGGGTTGAGGTGACAGCTGTGGAAGAAGGGTCCCTTGCCGTTGTCGGTGAGAAATTCCTTGTGGCCGAAGCCTTGCTGGAAGACGTGCAGAAGGAAGCCGGTATTTCCGCCTGTACCCCATTCTGGACCGGAAAGGGATCCGAATTCGCAGAGGTAGTCTGCCAGCATCCGTTCCACGGCAAGGGGTATGAATTTGATGTTCCGCTGTTGGATGGTGATCACGTCACGACCGATGCCGGTACCGGCTTTGTCCATACGGCGCCGGGTCATGGTCAGGAAGACTATGAGGTTGGCAAGAAATTTGGCATCGAAATTCCGCAGACCGTTGACGAGGATGGAACCTTCTACAAGCATGTTCCCCTGTTCGCAGGCGAGCATGTCTACAAGTGCAACGACCATGTCGCGGATGAACTGGAAGCCGTCGGCGCGCTGATGAAGCGCGGCAAGATCAAGCACTCCTATCCGCATTCATGGCGGTCCAAGGCACCGCTGATCTTCCGGAATACGAGCCAGTGGTTCATCTCCATGGAGACCAACAACCTGCGCGAAATCGCCCTGAAGGCCATTGACGATACCAAGTGGTATCCGAAATCCGGTCATCGGCGGCTTTATTCCATGGTTGAGAACCGCCCGGACTGGGTTCTGTCCCGTCAGCGGGCCTGGGGTGTCCCGATCACCATTTTCGTGAACAAGGAAACCGGTGAAATTCTGCGCGATGAGGCGGTCAACAACCGCATTGTCGAGATCACCGAGAAGGAAGGTTCCGACGCCTGGTTCGACTCCAGTGCCGACCGGTTCCTCGGCGCGGATTATGACCCGAATGACTATGAAATGATCATGGATATTCTGGACGTCTGGTTCGATTCCGGCAGCACCCATGCCTTTACGCTGGAAAACCGGCCGGAACTGAAATGGCCAGCGGACCTCTACCTGGAAGGCACAGACCAGCACCGGGGGTGGTTCCACTCCTCCTTGCTGGAATCCTGCGGCACCCGGGGCCGTGCGCCCTATGATGCGGTGCTGACACACGGGTTTGTTCTGGACGGCAAGGGGCGCAAGATGTCCAAGTCCCTTGGCAACATCATCGCCCCGGAAAAGATCATCAAACAAAGCGGCGCCGATATCCTGCGTCTTTGGGTGGTGGCCTCCGACTACACGGATGACTTGCGGATCAGCAACGAGATCATTCAGGGGCAGGTAGACAGCTATCGTCGTTTGCGGAACACCCTGCGCTACATCCTTGGTAACCTTGCCGAATGGGATGAAAGCGAACGGGTGGATGTCGCGGAAATGCCAGAGCTGGAACAGTGGGTCCTGCACCGTGTTTCCCAGTTGGATGAGCAGATCCGCCACAATTGCAAGGAATACGAATTCAGTCGCATGTTCTCTGCGATCCTGAATTTCTGTACGCTGGAACTGTCCGCCTTCTATTTCGATATCCGCAAGGATGTCCTGTATTGTGACGGTCAGAATGATCTGCGCCGCCGGGCGGCCAGAACGGTTCTGGATCAGTTGTTCCATTGCCTGACATCTTGGTTGGCACCCATTCTGGTGTTCACAGCCGAGGAAACATGGTTGGCCCGCTTCCCGGGCGAGGAAAGCAGCGTTCACCTGAACCAGTTCCCAACCATTCCGGCGAACTGGCGCAATGATGACCTGCACACCCGTTGGTCCAAGGTTCGGGCGTTCCGCCGGGTCGTAACCGGCGCCCTTGAAATCGAACGCCGTGAAAAGCGGATCGGGGCCAGCTTGCAGGCGGCACCGGTTGTTTATGTGAACGAGGACTATAACGACCTTCTGACAGGGCTGCCACTGGATGATATCTGTATCACATCCGGCCTGACCCTTGAGGTGGGCGAGGCACCGGACGGGGCGTTCACCCTTGAGGATGTGCCGTTTGTTGCCGTTGTTCCGCAGTTGGCGGAAGGTGACAAGTGCCAGCGTTGCTGGAAGGTGCTGGACGAGGTTGGCACCCACGAGACACACAAGGACCTGTGTCATCGGTGTGCTGATGTGGTCGAGGGAATGGAACTGCCGGCGGAAGCGTCGTGAGTCCGGTCCTGCGGCTTGGGTTGATCGTGGCGACGGTGACCGTCGCCATTGATCAGGCCTTCAAGATTTACATGGTCGATCTGATGGCCGGGTATCCCTATGGCATCAAGGTCACGTCCTTTTTCAATCTGGTGATGGTCTGGAACAGTGGTGTCAGTTTCGGGATGTTCGCTGGCGGGGAAACGACCCGTTGGCTTTTGATCGGACTGTCCCTTGCCATCAGTCTTGTGCTGGTTGTTTGGCTGGCCCGGGCTCACCAGAAGATACTGGGTTACGGGCTGGGGCTAATCCTTGGCGGGGCGCTTGGTAATGTTGCTGATCGCCTTCACTGGGGCCGGGTTGCGGACTTCTTCGACTTCGATTTGATCTTCATGAGATGGCCTGCTTTCAACATCGCGGATGTCGCCATTGTGTGCGGTGTTATCCTGATGCTTATTGAAAACTTGTTTCTCGAACCAAAATCTACTAGAAAGTAGACATCAATTTAGGGCTTCGGAATATGTTGAAATCTCGTGGAACCATCTGTTTTGCCTTGGCGGGGGCGTTGCTGCTGACCGGCTGTGAGGGAACAAAACAGGCGTTGGGTATTGATAACAAGAAGGCACCGGACGAGTTTGCCGTGTTGTCAAAGGCACCGCTGATTATTCCGCCGGACTTCTCCCTGCGTCCGCCCGCACCGGGCCAGCAGGGACCGCATGACTCGCTTGCCCGCAACAATGCCCGTGATAGCCTGCTGGGAACAACCGCCCGGCGGGATGTGGTAACGCAGCAGGAAGCTGCTGCCGCAGGTACCTCTGCCGGGGAACTGGCCTTGCTGCGTGAAGCCGCCGCCGAGGATGTGGATCCGTCCATCCGTCGCATTGTCGACGAGGAAACGGCAACCCTTGCTGAAGGGGATGAAAGCCTGCTGGAAAGCATCATGTTCTGGCAGAAGCAGCCGGAATACGGAACCGTCGTGAACCCGACCCTGGAAAAGAAACGCATCCAGGAAAATGCGGCCCTTGGAAATTCTGCGGCTGATGGCGAGGAAACCCCCATCATCGAACGGCGCAAGCGGGCCTTGCTTGAAGGCCTCTTCAACTAATTCCTGACACTAATCCGGGCCACCGCACCCCTTGCGGTGGTCACAGGATTGTCTCTTTCCTGTCTTAACACTTGCATCTTGCCACCAGAGGATTGATATCCTTAAGGTAAATGGATTGCTTGCCAGACGAGAGAGACGATGAAAAATTTAAAGCGTTCAGGGACCTTCTTCCTTGCCGGGATGATCACCAGTTTGGTGTTGTCCGGCCCGGTTCGGGCCACAGAGGATATCCCCACCCTGTTCGAGCCCGAAACGACCCTGCTTGAAAACGGGATGCAGGTCGTGGTTCTGGAAGATCATCGGGCCCCTGTTGTCACCCACATGGTCTGGTACAGGATTGGTTCGGCGGACGAGCCCAAGGGAAAATCCGGGATTGCCCATTTTCTGGAACATCTGATGTTCAAGGGAACAGACAAGGTGAAGCCGGGTGAATTTTCGTCAATTGTCGCCCGCAACGGGGGGCAGGACAATGCTTTCACGTCATACGACTATACCGCCTATTACCAGAATGCCAGCGCCGACAAGCTGCCCCTTTTGATGGAGCTGGAATCAGACCGGATGACAAACCTGCGCCTGTCGGAGGAGGCCGTTGGCGCGGAACTTCAGGTCGTTCTGGAGGAACGTTCGCAGCGGACAGACAATAATCCCGGTGCACAGTTTTCCGAGCAAATATCCGCCGCCCAGTTCTTGGCCCACCCATACGGAACGCCGGTCATCGGATGGCGAAGCGAGCTTGCGGCCCTGACCACCGAGGACGCGAAGGACTGGTACAAGGCCTATTATGCGCCCAACAATGCCATTCTGGTGGTTGTCGGGGATGTGAAGGCCGAGGCCGTTTTCGACCTTGCCCGTCAGTATTATGGCCCAAAGAAAGCGGCCCCCTTGCCCGAAAGAGCCCGGACGCAAGAGCCGCCCCAGTTGGCAAAACGTATTCTGGTAATGCGGGACAAAAGAGTGCGGGAGCCGTCATGGCAACAAGGCTATCTGGCGCCGTCTTCCCGTACCGGTGATATCCGCGAGGTGCGGGCCCTTGAGGTGCTGAACGAAATCTTGAGCGGCGGGGTGACAAGCCGCCTCTATTCCCGGTTGGTGGTGGATGACAAGATCGCAAGTTCGGTCGGCTCCTATTACCGATCCGGCTCTTTCGATCCTTCCACATTTACCTTTTACGGGGCACCGGCAAACGGTCACTCCGTCGACGATGTGGAGCAGGGCGTGAAAGCGATCCTTGCCGATGTTCTGGAGCAGGGGGTGACGCAGGAGGAACTGGACCGGGCAAAAGGCCAGATGATGGCCGCCGCCATTTATGCACGGGATGACATTTCCGGCGCGGCCAATATCTTTGGCGCGGCGCTGGCAACGGGCGAGAGCCTTGAGAATATTGTCAATTGGCCCCGTCAGATCAGCGAAGTGACGCTGGAAGAAGTCCATCAGGCCGCCCGGGCGCTGCTGGTTGAGGAACGGTCGGTTGTCGGCAAATTGCTGCCGGAGGGGAAATGATCATGAAAAAGTTGTTTGGAACCCTGTTGCCCGCGTTTCAGGGTGTGGTGTGTCTGCTGATCGTTCTTTCCGCGCCTCAGGTGCAGGCAAAAGCCTCCCAGATCGAAGAGGTTGTCAGCCCCGGCGGCATTCGGGCATGGCTGGTGCAGGAGAGATCCATACCGATTATCAGCATGGAGGTTGCGTGGCGGGGCGGGGCCTCGGTTGAGCCTGCCGAAAAGGCGGGACTGGCGACGTTGGTGGCCTCAACCATGGACGAGGGGGCCGGGGAGCTGGATAGCCGGGCGTTTCAGAAAGCCCTGTCTGAACTGGCGATCAGCCTGTCTTTTCAGGCGGGAAAGGACAGCTTTCAGGGCAGTCTGAAAACCCTGTCCAAAAACCGGGACGAGGCCTTCCGGTTATTCGGTATGGCCGTCACTCAGCCCCGCTTTGACGAGGAGCCGGTCAACCGTATCCGCAATCAGATTCTGGTGTCTCTGAACCGGGCCCTGTCCAGCCCCAACACCCTTGCAAGCCGTGCGTGGTTTCAGGAAGCCTTTCCGGATCATGCTTACGGAATTCCCTCCAAGGGAACGCTGGAGACCGTACCGGGCCTGAGCCGGGATGATCTGGCAGGATATGCAAAACGGATGATTGCCCGTGACAACATGGTGATTGCGGTCGTCGGGGATATCGGCAGCGAAGAACTTGGCAGGTATCTGGACGACATGTTCGGCACCTTGCCTGCGAAGGCCGATTACACGGCACCCAAAGCGGTTGAGCCCCGTTCAGAAGCGGTGGTTCGGATTATCGAGCAGGATATCCCCCAAAGCGTCATCATGTTTGGCGGGCAGGGGGTCAAGCGGGATGACCCTGATTATTATGCGGCTTATGTTCTGAACTATATTCTGGGCGGCGGCGGATTTGAATCCCGCCTGACCGAAGAAATCCGGGAAAAGCGGGGCCTTGTCTATTCCGTATACAGCTACCTGTATCCGTTTGAGGCGGCAGGGGTCCATATTGGCGGCATGGGCACGCGCAATGATGCGGCGGTCCAGGCACTGGGGCTGCTGAAAGCCGAGTTGGCGAAAATCCGGAAAGACGGGGTCAGTGACGCCGAACTGGCGGCGGCCAAAACCTATCTGAACGGGTCCTTTCCGTTGCGGCTGTCCTCCAATTCCAGGATTGCGGATATTCTGCTGTCCATGCAGTTGAGCCATTTGCCGCCCGCCTATCTTGGCGAACGGGATGCCCTGATCAATGCCGTTACCCCGGCAGATATCCGGCGCGTTGCCAAACGGTTGATGGACCCGGACAAACTGATCGTCGTCGTTGTGGGAAAGCCTGCAGGACTGTCTGAAACGATGCCAGAGGGCGAAAAACAATAGGCTGAACAGGGGTTCCTTTGTTAGGCTGTTGAGAAAGAACCAATAAGGGCGGCCGATGGCATATATACAAAACACGGATGCCTGTTTCGACAGGGGGGCAGGGCACAGGAATGATTGGGTCAAGACGGCATATTCCAAGGCCTTGATCCAGACTGAGTCCATTGCCCAGACACTGGGACAACTGATGAAACGGGGGCAGCTTCCCATCCTCACCCTGCCGGGAGAGGAGGAGGACCTGAAGGAGATCGAGCAACTTCCCCTTGTGACCGGGGATGACTATGATCATGTGGTTGTGGTGGGTATCGGCGGCTCCTCCCTTGGGGCGCAGGTGCTGGCCAGTATCGGACCCAAGACCCATCCCGTGCTGCATTTCTGGGATACGCTCGACTATCATGTGATGGCGCCGCACCTGACCGGGAACAATCTGGCGCGGACCGCTTTCCTGCTGATTTCCAAATCCGGCTCTACCCCTGAAATTTTGGCCCAGTCCCTGCTGGTGGTGGAGGCGCTGAACAAGTTCGGTGGCAAGGAGGCCGTCTCGCGGCAGGTTCTGGTGATTTGCGAGCCGGGGAGCAATCCTCTGGGCCGGATTGCCGACAAGTGGGGGATTAAAAGGCTCGACCACAATCCCGATGTGGGCGGGCGCTATTCGGTTTTCTCGGTGGTGGGCGCCCTTCCGGCGATCCTGGCCGGTATTGACATGCGCATGGTCCGGCGCGGTGCGAAAGAGGTTCTGGACAATACCTTCCGCACCGTGGATGCCGCGCCGCGTGTGGGGGCGGCCCTGCATCACGCGCTGCATGAGATCGCGGGGGTCAGCATGAATGTGATGATGCCCTATTCCAAGCAGCTGGAGCCCATGACCCACTGGTTCCGCCAGCTATGGGCGGAAAGTATTGGCAAGGAAGGGCGGGGGACAACCCCGCTGAACGCCCTTGGGCCCATTGATCAGCACAGCCAGTTGCAACTCTGGCTGGATGGGCCGAACGACAAGTTCTTTACCTTGATTATCAACAACGAACAGGATACCAGTCCCCTGATGGATGTAGGGCTGGCCAGCAATGATGAGGCGCTGGACTATCTCAAGGATCACCATATCAGCGAAGTGGTACAGGCTGAGGCCTCCGCCACGGCAGAAACATTGGCGATGCGCGGAAAATTCCTGCGCCGTATGGAGATCGGCAAACTGGATGAGCGAACCCTTGGGGCCTTGCTGATGCATTTCATGCTGGAGACCATTTTCGCCTGTTATCTGCTGGGAGTGAACCCCTTTGACCAGCCCGCTGTGGAAGACGGAAAGCGACTGACGAAAATGTATCTGAAAGGCAAGGCATGACCCTCCGCAAGTTGCCGGACAATATTGTAAACCAGATTGCCGCCGGGGAAGTTGTTGAACGACCGGCGTCTGCCGTCAAGGAACTGGTGGAAAATGCCATTGATGCCGGGGCAAGCCGGATCGATGTGGTGATGCGCAATGGCGGACGGTCCCTGATTTCCGTCACCGATAACGGGAAGGGGATGAGCACCGACGAGTTGGAGCTTTGCTTTGAGCGTCACGCCACCTCCAAGCTGCCGGATGATGATCTGGTCTTTATCCAGAATCTCGGCTTTCGGGGGGAGGCTATCCCCTCCATCGCGTCTGTCAGCCGGATGTCGATCACAACCCGGCAGGCGGATGATGAAAATGGATGGCGCCTGTCAGTTGAAGGCGGCCGCCGCGGAGAGGTCGAGCCCGTCGGCGCACCGCAAGGCACCCGGGTTGAAGTGCGGGATATTTTCTTTGCGACCCCGGCCCGTCTCAAGTTTCTGAAAACCGAACGGGCGGAATTTGGTGCGGCGCTGGATGTCATGCGGCGCCTTGCCATGGCTTATCCCGATATCGCGTTCACGCTGGCCGATGAAAACCGGGTCGCCCTTCGGGTGAATGCCGCACAAGGGGACCTTTTCGAAGCGTGGCTGGACCGGCTGTCCGCCATCATGGGACGGGAGTTCCGGGACAATGCCCTGAAAATCGAGGCCGAGCGGGACGGTGTGAAACTGTCCGGTTTTGCCGGTGTTCCCACCTTCAACCGGGGCAATGCGACCATGCAATTCATGTTCGTCAATGGCCGCCCCGTGAAGGACAAGCTGTTTACCGGTGCGGTCAGGGGGGCCTATATGGACCTGCTGGCCCGCAGCCGTCACCCGTTGCTGGCCCTGTTCCTTGAACTGCCGTCCGATCAGGTGGATGTGAACGTGCACCCGGCCAAGGCCGAGGTTCGGTTCCGGGATTCGGGGGGCGTGCGGGGCCTGATTGTGGGGGCGCTCCGAAATGCGCTGGCGGAAAATGGGCACCGGGCTTCCACCACCGTGGGGCGGGAGGCGCTGGGATCGTTCCAGCCGCAATCCGTGCCCCTGTCCCTGCCGCTTCAATCCCGCCCGTCCCAGCCGGTCAGTCATGGCAACTGGGCCGATGTCAGTCGGCAGCCCATCCCGGCGGGTCTGGCCTCGCGGGTTGAGGAATACCGGGCACCTTTGTCGCAATCAATGGCGCCATCCGCACCGACAGTGCCGGATACACCCGACCGTCAGGTGCAGGTTGGGGAATTGCAGGATTTTCCGCTGGGGGCGGCGCGCAGCCAGCTTCATGAGACCTATATCGTGGCGCAGACCCGGGACGGACTGGTTCTGGTGGACCAGCATGCGGCCCATGAACGGCTGGTGATGGAACGCATGAAGAAGGCCATGGCCGAAAAGACCGTACCGCGCCAGATCCTGCTGTTGCCGGATGTGGTGGAACTGGATGAGGTTGCCGCCGGGTATGTTGCCGACCGGGCAGAAGAACTGGCCGAGCTTGGGCTGGTGGTGGAGCCGTTCGGTGCCGGGGCCATCGTGGTGCGGGAGACCCCTGCGCTGCTGGGCGAATGCAATGTGAAGGGCCTGATACAGGACCTTGCTGACGATCTGGCGGAACTGGATTCTGCACTGGCCCTGAAAGACCGGATGGATGATGTGGTGGCGACAATGGCCTGTCACGGGTCTGTGCGTTCCGGGCGGCGTTTGACGGTTGATGAAATGAATGCCCTGCTTCGGGAGATGGAGGTAACCCCCCATTCCGGGCAATGCAATCATGGCCGCCCCACCTATGTGGAACTGAAGCTGCACGATATTGAAAAGCTGTTTGGTCGCCGGTAACCGTCCCTGACTGTCCCTCTAGGACTTGCAAGTTGGGGGAAGCCTGTCTAAAAGGCTGGTCAATCAGAGTATTTCAGAAAAATCGGTTGTTTGATGTCTTCTTCCAGTTCGCACAGTTTTGATGTTGTTGTTATCGGGGCCGGGGCGGCTGGCCTGATGTGTGCGATCGAGGCCGGAAAGCGGGGACGCCGTGTTCTGGTGCTGGAAAAGGCCGAGAAAACCGGAAAGAAAATCCTGATCTCGGGGGGCGGGCGGTGCAACTTCACCAACTTGTTCGCGGCCCCGGACCGGTATGTTTCAAACAATCGCCATTTCTGTAAATCGGCCTTGGCCCGCTATACCCAGCGGGATTTCATTGCGCTGGTCGAAAAGCACGGCCTGCACTATCACGAGAAAAAACTGGGGCAGCTTTTCTGTGACAGTTCGGCCAAGGATATTGTCGCCCTGCTGGAACAGGAATGTCAGGATGCCGGGGTGCGGATCTGGTGCAATGCGGGCGCGGAGGATGTCACCCGAATGGCTGAGGACGGACCCTTCCGGGTCACCGTCAATGGCGAGGCCATTCTTGCTCCGTCTGTTGTGATCGCAACGGGGGGCCTGTCGATCCCCAAGCTCGGCGCCAACGATTTTGCATTCAGGGTGGCCCGAAAATGCGGGTTGGAGATGACACCGACCATGCCGGGGCTGGTGCCCTTCACCTTTGAAGAAGTGGACCAGAAACGGTTTGAGGGGCTGACCGGGGTTTCCGCCGATGTGGCGGCGAAAACGGGCAAGACCATTTTCCGCGAGAATGTTCTTTTTACCCACCGGGGGGTGAGCGGCCCCGCCATCCTGCAGATTTCGTCCTTCTGGAAGCCGGAACAGCCCATTATCCTTGATTTCCTGCCGGACGAGGATTTCCAATCCCTGCTGCTGGCAGAACGCAAAGCCAATCCGAAAGGGCGGGTCATCCGGCTTTTGTCCCGTTTCCTTGCCAACCGGCTGGCCGAAAAATTGCTGGAGCCGCTTGGGAATATCCCGGAACTTGGTAACTGTTCCGACAAGCTGATCCGCAAGATAACCGCCGCCGTGAAAGAGGTCACAATCGTCCCCAATGGCACCGAAGGATACCGCAAGGCGGAAGTGACCGTTGGCGGTGTCAGCACATCTTCCCTGTCCTCCCGCACCATGGAGGCGAAGCAGGTTCCCGGCCTTTACTTCATCGGTGAAGCGGTGGACGTCACCGGATTTCTGGGCGGCTATAACTTCCAGTGGGCATGGTCTTCTGGCTTCGTGGCGGGTCAGAATGCCTAGCCGGGATCGGGCCGATTACTGGGCGGCCCTGTGCCCGGAACTGACCATCGGTCAGTCTTCCAGTCAGGGGCCGGTACCGTTTTCGGATGCAGATCTGGAACGGATTTCGGAAGTGTTCTGGGAAAAGGGGTATCTATACCTGCCGCCGCTGCTTGAGCGGGAGGCGTGCCGGGCGATCGCTCAAGGGATGAAGGCCCTTAAATCCGCCGGAGAGCCGGTGCCCTATATCTATTTGTTCGATCAACCGTGGCAGCTTTTTGAGCGCCTTCGGGTGTTGATCCGTCATTTTCTCGGGCCGGATTATGCGGTCCTGCCGAACCTGTGGGCTTGGTATCTGGATCAGCCGGGACAGGCAGGATGGCCGCCCCACCGGGATTGTTCATCGGAAACCGTGTTTGGTGCCGGGGCTGACCAGATATTGATGAGCCTGTCACTGTGGGTGCCGCTGGATCAGGCGACGGAAGAAAATGGTTGCATGTATGTGGTGCCAAGGCAGCAGGAGGCCCTTCTGCAAGAGCCTTTGACCACGGATAGCCTGATGCCCATCGCAACACCTCTGCCAGCGGATGCGGGCGCCGTCCTTGGCTGGCCGCAGGACCTTGTCCACTGGGGCGGGCAGTATGGGGAAGGGGCTGAAAACCCCCGGGTCAGTTTGTCGTTTGAGTTTCAGAGCAGCCATTTCGATCCGCTGGCGGAGCCATTGTTGCATACGGATCAGCCGCCAACATTCGCAGAGCGGCTGTCCCTGATCGAACAGCAGTTCGATAAATATCGGCATATCGCAGGCCTGTAGCCGCGATCCGGCATCAGGCGCTGCGTTTCAGGAAGGTCAGCAGGGCCGCGCCATATTTGCGCACATCCAGTGTTTCGAACCCGCTATAATCCGTGTTTTTCTCTTTCGAGGTTTGCTCGATGACAATAAGGGTTTCCGGTGAAATCCAGCCATTTTCGTTCAGGGCCTGAAGGCATGGATTTTCAAGAACCAGCCCATAGGGAGGGTCCATGAGGATCAGGTCCATGGCGCGAGCGGCGCGGCCGGGCCGGGTGCCATCCCGGTTAAGGATGCTGGCCTGACGCTGGCATCCCAAGGCGGCCACATTGGCCTTCACCAGACGAAGGCTGTCCGCATGATTGTCCATGAAGGTCACATGCTCCGCCCCCCGCGAGAGGGCTTCCAGCCCAAGCGCCCCTGTTCCTGAAAAGACATCCAGAACATGGGCCCCGATGGGCAGGGCGCCCCGGTCCGTTCTGAAACCGGACCCATGCGACAGGATATTGAACAGGGCTTCGCGGGTACGATCCCCCGTTGGCCTGATACGCTTGTCCGTGGGCAGGGCAAGTTTCTTGCCCCGGAAGGTGCCGCCGACAATCCGCATGTTATCGTTTCACCGGTTTTCTGCCGGGCTTGCCGGAAGGCTTCCCGGCCGGTTTCCCAAATGATTTACCCGTAGGTTTTCCCGCAGGTCTTCTGGCAGGTTTTCCATCAGGCTTACCAGCAGATTTCCCAAAGGGTTTTCCGGCTGGCTTGCCCGTGGGCGTTCCGACGGATTTGCCAAACGGCTTGCCTGAGGGTTTTCCCGCAGGTTTGCCTGCGGCCTGCCCGGACGCCTTTGGCCCGGATTTCAGGCCCAGCTTGCCTTGCGGGCGGGCGGTGGCACCTGTGCCTGTCGCCGCGTCCTTGCGGGCAGGCTTGGCGAAGGCTTTTCCGCCGCCGCCGGGGGCTCCCCTGCTGCGTCCGCGGGGGGTGTCCTCCCCTTCCGGTTCATCAAATTTCTCAACGCCCATCTGGTCGCGCAGAATGCGAGCCTTCACCTCATCCACGGCACCCGCTTCCAGTTCGCCCAGTTGCAACGGGCCATAGGAAACCCGGATCAGGCGACTGACCACGAAGCCAAGGGCTTCCATGACCTTTCGGACTTCCCGGTTCTTGCCTTCGCGCAAGGAAAGGGTCAGCCATGAGTTGGCCCCCTTGGTGCTGTCGAGAATAGCCTCGATCGGGCCATACTTGACCCCCTCGACGGTGAGGCCTTTGGCCAGTTTCTGCAGGTCCGCCTCTTTCGGGTGGCCGTGGACGCGAACACGGTATTTGCGCTTCCATCCCGTTTGCGGCAGTTCAAGCTTGCGGGCCAGTTCCCCGTCATTGGTCAGCAGCAGAAGACCTTCTGAATTCAGGTCCAGCCGCCCAACCGAGATCACCCGTGGCAGGTCTTCGGGCAGGTTGTCAAAAACCGTTTCCCGTCCCTTTTCGTCCTTGTGACTGGTCACCAGACCGGCCGGTTTGTGGTATCGCCACATCCGCGGGCGTTCCAGCCTTGGGATGTCTTCGCCGTCCACCGTGATCCGATCCGTATCGGAAACGGTGAAGGCCGGGCTGGTCAGCCGGGTCCCGTTTACAGAGACCCGCCCATCCTCAATCCACTTTTCCGCTTCGCGGCGGGAACACAGGCCAGCGCGGGCAAGGCGCTTGGCAATGCGTTCCTTCTTTTCGGTTTTGTCGGTATTCTCGGTTTTGTCGTTTTCCGTGCTCATTGGCCTGTCCGTGACGCATCAATAAAGGCGTCGAAAATCAATTTGTCCCCATCGGAGATGTAATATTCCGGATGCCATTGTACACCCAGACAGAACCGGTACCGGTCATCCTCGATCCCTTCAATGACGCCGTCGGGGGCAAGGGCATTGACGGTGATGTTGGCGCTGACGTCCTTGGCGGCCTGATGGTGGGCGCTGTTGACCGGCAGGTTGGTGGTGCCGACAATGCGATGCAGCAGGGTGCCTTCGCGAACGGTGACATCGTGTCCGGCTTCGGTCCGGGGGTTGGGTTGTTCATGGGCAATCGCGCTGCTGACTTCGTCGGGGATATGCTGGATCAGCGTACCGCCCAAAATCACATGCAGAAGTTGCTGGCCACCGCAAATACCAAGGACGGGCTTGTCCGCCGCCAGCATGCCTTCAGTGATGGCCCGCTCAAACCGGGTGCGGCGATCCTTGGTGATGACGGTCGCGTGCCTGCTGGTGGCGCCGAACATGGACGGGTCCACATCGAACGCGCCGCCGGTGACGACCAGACCGTCAAGGATGTCGCAGTAGCTGGCAGCGATTTCCGGCTCATGGGGCAGGGCAAATGGAATGCCCCCGCTGGCCGTAATCACGTCCGCGTAGTTCTGGCGCAGCGCATACCATGGCATGTTGGAGTAGCCGCCCGGATTTTCTGAATCAAGTGTGATGCCGATAACTGGTTTTTTCATGCCTTCTTGTAGTCTTAACCGGCATTTCCGTAAACTCAATAGCGCCGGGCCCGGCAAATATTTTGGGGGCAGGGATGTTCCCCCTTGACGGGTCCCGTCCGTCCCGACACTTTTAGGGCATGGATTTTGAACTGACAAACTATATGGAAACCGCCCTGCATTCGGCGGAAAGCGCTGCAAAACGGGGGGAAGTGCCCGTCGGGGCGGTTATTGTTGATTCAAAAACAGGCCGAATTGTCGCGACCACCGGGAACCAGATGGTCGGGCGCCATGACCCCACCGCCCATGCAGAGATGCTGGCCATTCGCGCCGCCGCCAACATGGTGGGCAGCCAGCGCCTTGTGGATTGCGATCTGTATGTGACGCTGGAGCCGTGCCCCATGTGCGCTTCTGCCATTTCGCTGGCCCGTATCCGCCGCCTGTATTTCGGGGCCTATGATCCGAAAAGCGGCGGGGTTGAGTTCGGCCCGCGAATTTATGATCATGCCACTTGCCACCACAAGCCGGAAGTCTATGGTGGGATCAGGGAAGAACGGGCCGCCGCCCTTCTGAAAGAATTCTTCGCGGAACGGCGATAGATAGAAAAACAAGAAAAAGACAAGAACAACAACAAGAAGAGGAAACAGTCATGAATTTTGAATATTCCGACAAGGTCAAGGATTTGCAGGCCCGTGTGCAGGCCTTCATGGATGAACATGTCTATCCGGCCGAGGAACTATTCGCCGAGCAGGTCAGTCAGGGCGACCGCTGGCAGCCGACAGAGATTGTTGAGTCACTGAAAGCAAAGGCCAAGGAAGAAGGGTTGTGGAACCTGTTCCTGCCGGAAAGTGATCGGGGCGCCGGTCTTACAAATCTTGAATATGCACCGCTTTGCGAAATCATGGGCCGGGTCCATTTCGCCCCGGAAGTCTTCAACTGCGCGGCACCGGACACCGGCAACATGGAAGTTCTGGAACGGTATGCAAGCGAGGAACTGAAAGAGCGTTGGCTGACCCGTCTTCTGGACGGTGAAATCCGTTCCGCCTTTGCCATGACAGAACCGGCGGTTGCCTCTTCTGACGCAACCAACATTGAATCCGACATCATCCGCGATGGCGACGAATATGTGATCAATGGCCGCAAGTGGTGGACATCCGGTGCCATGGACCCGCGCTGTGAAGTGCTGATCTTCATGGGCAAGACCGACAAGAGCGCACCCATCCACAAGCAGCAATCCATGATTGTCGTGCCGATGAACACACCGGGTATCAAGATTGAGCGATACCTGCCGGTGTTCGGCTATGATCATGCACCGCACGGCCATGCCGAGGTGTCTTTCACAAACGTTCGTGTGCCGGCGGATCACATGCTGCTGGGCGAGGGGCGCGGGTTTGAAATCGCACAAGGGCGGCTTGGCCCGGGACGTATTCATCACTGCATGCGCCTGATCGGTGTAGCAGAGCGTGCGCTTGAGAAAATGTGCCTGCGCACCAAGAGCCGCGTTGCCTTTGGCAAGCCGGTTGCCGAACAGACCGTAACACTGGAGCGGATCGCAGAATCCCGCGCCATGATCGAACAGGCCCGTCTGCTGACCCTGAAGGCCGCCTATATGATGGATACGGTTGGCAACAAGCAGGCCCGGGCGGAAATCGCCATGATCAAGGTGGTTGCCCCGAACATGGCCTGCAAGGTCATTGACTGGGCCATTCAGGCCCATGGCGGCGGCGGTGTTACCAGCGACTTCGGTTTGGCCGCAGCCTATGCCGGTGCCCGGACCCTGCGTCTTGCGGACGGCCCGGACGAGGTTCACCGCAACCAGATCGGTCGTCTGGAATTGAAAAAGTACGACTGATCCTGACGCATCGATTGTATTTTGGAAAGCGTGTCCCATTGGGGCACGCTTTTGTCTTTGCGCCGCCCGGATCGGTCTTATATACAAACTGTTCCAAGGCAAATATCAAACTATAGGATTGCACGCATGATCAAGGCACTGGGCTGGACGACCGTCGCGGTTACCGTCGTTGTCGCTGGCTTTTTCTTTCGATATGACAGCCTTGACCCCTGTGAATGGATGACGCAGGAACTGGCGCAATATACTGGTGTTCCGGGTGTTTCCGGTCTGGGCAGTACGGCCAACATGATGATGGATACCGGGCAGTGCCTTCAAAATTGGATGGACCTGCGGGTCAAGGGGGCAGAAAAATAGGCCGGAGGTTTCCCCCGGCCTTTTTTTACGTTTTCACAACGCGTGTTATTTTCCGGTAATTTCGTTCCAGCCAAGGGTGGAAAGCATCTTGGCGAAGTCACCATATTGGGTTGCCCGGGCTGAACTGGCATTGCCATCCAGCCCCCGCTTGTAAACCCCTTGCACAATCGAGGCGAGGCGGAAGAACGAGAAGGCCACGTAGAATTCCCAGTTTTCAATGCCATCGCGGCCTGTCCGGCGGCAATAGGCATCGATATATTCCTGTTCGGTCGGAATGCCGGTCGCGGCAAAATCCGTATTGACCAGACCGCCTGACGCCGGGTGCATGAAATGATAGGTCATGCAGTTATAGGCCAGATCCGCCAGCGGGTGCCCCAGCGTACAGAGTTCCCAGTCCAGAACCGCAACCACTTCGGGCTTGGTCGGGTGGATGATCATGTTTTCCAACCGGTAATCGCCATGGCAGATGGTGGTGGTGTTATCGTCGGGCATATTTTCCGGCAACCACTTGATCAGGTTTTCCATGGTTTCAACCACTTCGGTTTCAGCCGCACGGTATTGCTTGGTCCAGCGGCCCACCTGACGTTCGAAATAATTGCCTTTTTTACCGAAATCACCCAGTCCGGCGGCATCCACATCCACATTGTGCATTTTGGTCATGGTGTCATTCATGGCATCGTAGATGGCAGCGCGCTCAGTCGGGGAGACGCCCGGAATTTCCGGTTTGCGAATGATGCGGCCTTCCACCTTTTCCATGACATAAAACGGGGTGCCGATAATGTCCGGGTCTTCACACAGGCAATAGGTGCGGGCCACAGGCACATCCGTTGCCTGCAGGGCGCTCATGATGCGGTATTCCCGCTCCACGGCGTGGGCTGAGGGCAGCAGAACCCCTGGCGGCTTCTTGCGCATGACATATTCGCGCTCTGGTGTGCGTAGCAGGAAGGTCGGGTTGGATTGGCCGCCTTCAAACTGATGAATGGTCAGGGGGCCTTTGAAATCCTCTACGTGGGTGCTCAGATAGTCGACGAATTTTCCCTCGTCAAACTTGTGCGCCTCCCGAACGGGAATGACATCCGCATTGTCGCTCATGTAGTTCGCCTTTTTTGGTCGTTGTTTGTTCTTCTTGAAGGGGGCCTTACGATCCCCCGATAATCTTTTCTACCTGTTCCCATCCTCGAATGGCAAGCGGTTTGGCGCGTTGCCCCATGTCGCGGGCATGGGGGCTGGAGGCGGTCCCATCAACAACCCGCCCCATGATCCCCTGCAGGATGGCAGACAGGCGGAACATGTTGTACGCCATATAGAAATCCCAGTTGGGGATATGGTCGCGGCCAGTTCGCTGGCAATAAAGGGCGACATATTCCTGTTCCGTGGGGATGCCAAGGGCCGGCAGGTCCAACCCCTTCAGGCCCCGGAACAGTTCCGGCTCCAGCCGCCATGTCATGCAGTGATAGGAAAAATCGGCCAGCGGGTGTCCCAGCGTGGACAGTTCCCAGTCCAGCATGGCAATGACCTGCTTGCTGTCCCGGTCCAGAATGGTGTTATCCAGCCGATAGTCGCCATGGACAATGGCGGTTTCATCGCCCGGCGGGATGTTGTTGGGCAACCATTCGATCAGGTTGTCCATGGCCTCGATCTTTTCTGTCTCGGAGGCTTTATACTGTTTGCTCCAGCGGTTGATCTGGCGGGCAAGATAGTCCGTGCTCTTGCCGAAATCCTCCAGCCCGACGGCCTTGTAATCCACCTGATGCAGGGCGGCGAGGCTGGCATTCATGGAGGTGAAGGCCGCAGTTCGCTGGGCCGGTGTGAAATGGGGCAGGGCCGGGTCCCATTCGATATCCCCATCCACAAAATCCATGACATAGAACATGGTGCCGATCACCGTCTCATCCTCGCACAGGCAGTAGGTGCGCGGGACCGGAACCGGGGTATCCCGAAGGGCCGTCAGGACCCGGTACTCCCGATCCACCGCATGGGCGGAGGGGAGCAGTTTTCCCGGCGGCTTGCGCCGCAGGACATATTTTTTACGGGGCGTTTCCAGAAAGTAGCTGGGATTGGACTGGCCGCCCTTGAACTGGCTGACCGTCAGGGGGCCTTCAAACCCTTCCACAGTGTCTTTCAGATATTTCTCAAGAGCGGTTTCATCAAACCTGAAACGATCCTGAACGCCCGTTGTACCTGAAAAGTCGGAAGAGCTTGAAGACATGAGTTTTCCCCTTATTCTTGTTGTTCCCGTTCTACTGCACGCCAACCAATATCTTTTCGGCAGAAACCTTCCGGCCAATCGATTTTGTCGATGGCCTGATAGGCTGTTGCCTGTGCTTCGGCGACGGTTTTCCCTGTTGTCGTCACGCCAAGCACACGCCCGCCGGTTGCCAGTATGCGGCCATCCTCCCGTTTGGTGCCCGCGTGCAGGATGGTAGTATTGGCTGTCTTGCCAGCTTCTTCAAGACCTTTGATCTCGGTTCCCTTTTTATAGTCGCCGGGATAGCCGTTGGCGGCCATGACAACCACAAGGGCAGGGTCCGCTGTCCAGTCCAGCCGGATATCGGACAGGGTGCCATTGGCGGTCGCCATCAGGGCGGGCAGAAGGTCCGTGTCCAGGCGGGTGCAAAGGACCTGACATTCCGGATCACCGAAGCGGACATTATACTCGATCAGTTTCGGGCCTTCCGGGGTGATCATCAAACCCGCGTACAGAACACCGGTATAGGGGCGCCCCATGTCATTCATGGCAGCGACGGTCGGCAGGATGATGGTGTCGATAGTGGTCTGGATCAGGGCGTCGGTCATGACCGGTGCCGGGGAGTAGGCCCCCATGCCGCCGGTATTAGGGCCGGTGTCGCCGTCGCCGACAGCCTTGTGATCCTGTGCGGTGGCCAGCGGCAGGATATTTTCGCCATCGGTCAGGACAAAGAAGCTGGCTTCTTCGCCGGTCAGGAATTCCTCGATCACGATTTCCGCACCGGCACCGCCGAACATGCCGCCCAAAACATCATCCACGGTGGCGTTGGCTTCCTCAAGGGTCTGGGCGATAATGACACCCTTGCCGGCGGCAAGGCCATCGGCCTTGATGACGATCGGCAGGGACTGGGTTGCCAGATATTCCTTGGCCGCAGCGGCATCGGAAAACCGCTCATAGGCGGCGGTCGGAATGGAGTAGTTCCGGCACATGTCCTTCATGAAGCCCTTGGAGCCTTCCAGAATGGCGGCGTTGGCACGGGGGCCAAAGGCGGGAATGCCGGCTTCGGACAGGGCGTCTACCAGACCTTCAACCAGCGGGGCTTCCGGCCCGACGACCACAAAGCCGATGGTCTTTTCCCGGCAAAAGGCAATGACGTCATCATGGTTTGAGCTGTTGAGGGAGATGCAGGTTGCAACCTGTTCGATGCCACCGTTGCCCGGTGCGCAATAGAGTGTGTCCAGCAGGGGGGAGGAGGACAGTTTCCAGCACAGGGCGTGTTCGCGGCCGCCCGAGCCAATAACCAGTACATTCATGGCGTTTGTAAAAATTCCTGTTTCGTTGCCCGTGAGGGAGAGTGTAGAGTTTGTAGCATACTGAAGGATCGATAGAAACAGAACGATCGCTAGAAACAGAATGAAGGCAGGTTGTGTCAGAGTCACCATTCCAGGGGATGTCCAACATCCACGAATATACCGTTTCAGAATTGAGCGGCGCTCTCAAGCGCACCGTTGAGGACCAGTTCGGGCATGTTCGCGTGCGGGCAGAGATTTCAGGCCTGAAGCGGGCCGCGTCGGGCCATGTCTATCTGGCTCTGAAAGATGAGCGGGCCGTTCTTGACGGGGTGATGTGGAAGGGGCTGGCCCAAAAACTGACCTTCCGGCCTGAGGATGGTCTTGAGGTGATCTGCACGGGCAAGCTGACCACTTATCCCGGCCGATCAAAATACCAGATTGTCATTGAGGCGATGGAACCCGCCGGGGTTGGTGCCCTGATGGCGCTGCTGGAGGAACGCAAGCGCAAACTGGCCGCAGAAGGCCTTTTCGCGCCGGAGCGGAAACAGCCGCTGCCCTATCTGCCGCGGGTGATCGGGGTGGTGACCTCGCCCACCGGGGCGGTGATCCGGGATATCCTACACCGGCTGCGGGATCGCTTTCCGACCCATGTTCTGTTATGGCCGGTACTGGTGCAGGGGGAAACCGCTGCGGCACAGGTGGCGGCGGCGATCCGGGGCTTTAATGCGCTGGACCCGGAGGGGCCGATTGCCCGCCCGGATTTGTTGATCGTGGCGCGGGGCGGCGGAAGCCTTGAGGATTTGTGGGCCTTTAACGAGGAAGAAGTGGTTCGCGCCGCCGCAGAAAGCCAGATTCCCCTGATTTCAGCCGTTGGGCACGAAACGGATACGACCCTGATCGATTATGCGTCTGACAGGCGGGCCCCGACCCCAACGGCGGCGGCGGAAATGGCGGTGCCGGTCCGGTCCGAATTGCTGGCCTATGTGGAGGATCTGGACAGGCGCAAGAAACGAAGCCTGTCCCGCTCGGTCACGGAAAAACGAGAACGGTTGACAGGATTGGCGCGGGGCCTGCGGGATCCCCAGTCCATGATCGCCGAGAAAACGCAGCACCTCGATCATCTGGATAGCCGCCTGCGGCAGTCGGTGACCAATTCACTGGTCCTGAAGCAGCAGCGGTTCTCTGGCATCCAGTCCCGTCTCCGGCGGGAGATGCTGGACCGGACCTTCCAGATACAGGGCGACAGGCTGAATGAATATCAGCGGCGGATGACCGGGGCCATGACCATTCGGCAGGAGCGGGCCGGAAGCCGCCTGAGCGCAACCGCACGGATGTTGGAAAGCCTTTCCTTCAAGCGGGTGTTGAGCCGGGGGTATAGCATTGTCCAGAATGAGGATGGGCAGGTCATTTCATCGATCGGGAACGTGTCTGAGGGAACGGTGGTGGATATCACCTTTGCCGATGGCACCGTGGATGCGGTGATTGGGAAAGGCGGAAAAATCCAGAAAACCGCGAAGAAAAAGCCGTCAAATCCTGCCCCTGCGGCACCGGCACCAAAACAGGGGACCTTGCTATGATGCGGTTTGTGTTGGCGGCAGCTCTGGTTATCCTGTCCTCGTTCGGGGCAGTTGCAGGGCCTCTCTCGTTGGAGGGGAATTTCGTACAGGGCGGATTGGTGTTCGGGAAAACGGCCCCGGATGCGGAGGTCCTGTTTGAGGGCAAGGCGGTCCGGGTTTCCCCGGAAGGTCATTTTGTGGTTGGCTTCGGTCGGGATTTCAAGGAAACCGCCGCGTTGCAAATACGGGTGCCGGGACAACCGGTCCTTGAGCGCACCCTTCAGGTCGCAAGGCGGACCTATGCGACAGAAAAGGTGGATGGGCTTCCGCCTTCGAAAGTCACCCCCAGCCAGAAATTTCTGGATCGCATCCGCCGGGAAAATGCGGAAATTGCCCGGATCAGGGCGATGGATACGGATCAGGAATGGTTCCTGTCCGGTTGGGACTGGCCCGCAGAAGGCCGGATCAGCGGTGTGTATGGAAGCCAGCGTATCCTGAACGGTATCCCGAAGCGGCCTCATTTCGGGCTGGATGTGGCGGCCCCTGTGGGAACGCCTGTTTATACCTCGACCGATGGGGTGGTTCGCATGACGGAGCCGGACCTTTATTACACGGGCGGCACGATCATGATCGACCACGGGCATGGCCTTGTGTCCGTCTATTCCCACCTTGAACGATTGCATGTGAAGGTGGGGGATTTCGTGAAGAAGGGAACCCTGATCGGGGAAATCGGTGCCACCGGCCGGGCAAGTGGCCCGCATCTGGACTGGCGTCTCAACTGGTTTGGGGAACGTCTTGATCCGCAGCTTCTGGTCGGGGCAAAGCCGGACTAGGCCGCGGGATCAGCGCGGTTTGTAGTCTTTTAGCAGATCCATCAGGGTTGGATGCAGGGCCTTGCCGCTGGAAATGACGGTTCGGTGCAGCGGCTTTTTCTTGTTGTAGATCAGCCGCTCCCCTTTTGTGGTGGTGGAAATACCGCCGCTTTCCGACAGGATCAGGTCCGCTGCGGCAATGTCCCAATCGCTTTTCGCAGAAAGGGACAGGGAGGCGTCATACTGGTGGTCGGCCACAACCACAATCCGGTAGGCGATGGAATTGATGTGGCTGAATTTTGCACTCGGTGCATCCTCAAGCCAGTTATGCCATTCAAACGCCTGACGGCTGGCCAGAAGACGAGCCCCTTCAAGGTCCGCCTTGGGGCTGCAGATCAGCTTTTCCCGGTTCAGGAACGCCCCGTGTCCCTGCAATGCCTCAAACATTTCACCGGTCACTGGGTTCAGGACTGCGGCGCAAACCGGTACGCCATCCTCGACAAGGGCGGCGGCGATGGTGAATTCCGGCTTTCCGGCAATGAACGACCGTGTGCCGTCAATGGGGTCCACAATCCAGACCCTTGATTTGGACAGGCGGTCCGGATCATCGGCGGTTTCCTCTGACAGCCAGCCATAGGATGGATGGGATGCCAGAAGACGTTCCCGCAAATAGGTGTCGATGGCAAGGTCGGCTTCACTGACCGGGTCGCCGGGTTTCTTGTCCCAGCTTTTCAGGTCGCTTTTGTAAAATTTAAGGGCAATCTTGCCCGCCTCCTGCACCGCGTTTATCAGTTCGCGGTGCTCGGCTTTGAACCGGTGTGTCACGTGCCTGCAACCATCATGCCGTCAATGCGCAAGGACGGGGCGTTGGTGCCAAAACGGAAGGTCAGGTCATCCGCCGGGGTAAGGTTCAGGAACATATCCTTCAGATTGCCTGCGACCGTCAGTTCAGAGACGGGGAAAGCAATCTCGCCATCCTCGATCCAGAAGCCGGAGGCCCCCCGGCTGTAATCGCCGGTAACGCCATTGACGCCAAACCCGATCAGGCTGGTGATATACAGGCCGGACTTGATGTCCTTGATCATGTCGGCAAGGCTGATGTCACCCGCTTCCATATAGAGGTTGGTGGTGGAGGAACCGGGCGGGGAGGCTGTGCCCCGTGACGCACGGCCATTGCTGGTCAGGTTAAGCTGCCGGGCCGAGGCGGAATTGAGGATCCAGCATTGCAGGGCACCCTCCTTCACAAGGTCAAGACGGTCGTTGGCGACGCCTTCCCCGTCAAAGGGTTTTGAGGCGGCGCCCCGGATACGATGGGGATCATCCACGATATTGATCGCCGGATTGAAAATGGTCTCGCCCATGCTGTCTTTCAGGAAGCTGGTCCCACGGGCAACAGCGGCCCCGGAAATGGCCCCGGCAAAATGCCCCAGAAGGCTGCTGGAAACGCGGTCACTGAAGACCACAGGAACCTTGCCACTTGGCATCTTGCGGGGGTTCAGGTTGCTGACGGCGCGCTCTCCGGCGGTTCGGCCGATTTCCTCGATATTCCTGAGGTCGGCAAAATGCCGTTTGCTGTCATAATCGTGATCCCGCTCCATCTTGGTGCCTTCCCCGGCGATGACGGACACCCCGGCGGAAAAGTTGGAAGACGAATAGGCCCCGGTAAACCCGCCCGATGTGGCCAGTGCAATGCTGGAATGACCAAAGGAGGCGCTGGACCCTTCGGAGTTGGTGACGCCGTCGATGGACAGGGCCGTTTCCTCGGCGGTGCGGGCCATGTCGATCAGGGTTTCGTTGGACAATTCCTGCGGATCATAAAGATCAAGATCGGGGATGGAACGGGCCAGCAGGGCCGGATCGGCCAAACCGCAATAATCATCCTCTGGCATGTTGCGGGCCATGGAAACGGCCCGGTCCACCAGTTCATCCAGAAGTTCCGGTTTTGTGTCGTTGGAGGATACAAACGCCTGCTTCTTGCCAAACAGGACCCGAAGGCCAAGATCATGGGCTTCGGACCGTTCCACTTCCTCCACGTCGCCAAGACGCCATGAGATACCGGTTGAGATTCCCTGAACCCGAACGGCATCTGCGGCATCCGCCCCTTTGGCGCGGGCCTTTGAGATCAGCTCATCCAGAATGTTCAGCGAGTTTTGTTCGTTTTTGCTGTAATCGGTCATGATACCCTGAAACTTGGCGACGAAAAATTAGGTGACCCCGCACCTTAACGGAAGAGGCGGGCTGTGTGAAACAAGTTTACAGAACAAGCGCAGTCAGCCCATCCCATAGAAGTTTCACCCCTGTAATAAATAGGAGCAAATAGGCGAGTTTGAAGAACAGGGCGTCGGATACTTTCTTGTGGGCCTTCACACCCAGCCAGATACCCAGCGGGGCAAGCGGCAGCAGGACAAGGGAGGTTCCGATATTTTCAAGGGAGAACAGGCCAAGCGTTGTATAGGGGATCAGCTTGACATAGTTGACCACCAGATAGAACCAGACGGTGGTGCCGACGAACAGTGTCTTGTCGATTTTCTGCGGCAGCAAGTAGAATTGCAGCGGCGGCCCCCCAGCATGGGAGACAAAACTGGTAAAGCCTGAAATCATGCCCCAAAAGGAACCCTTGGCCATGTTCGGTTCCGCCGTCCGGGTGTCATGGCGCCTGACCAGCCAGTGATTGAGCGTGAACAGAACGGCGATGGCCCCGACGGTGATGCGGATAATATCGTCATTCAGGAACTGGAACAGCAGGCTGCCTGCCAGAATGCCGAAAATGGCACCGGGCAACAGATAGGCGAGGTTGCGCCAGTGGGCCAGCCGCCGATAGGCAATCAGCCCGAAAATATCCATCAGGCAAAGAATGGGCAGGATAATGGCGGCGGCCTGTACCGGCGGGATGGCAAGGCTCATGAGGGGGACGCCCAGCATCCCGAGAGAGCCGGCAAATCCACCCTTGGAAATGCCGACAATCAGGATGGCCGGAATGGCGATCGAATAAAAAAGCGGATCGGCAATGATGTCCATTGCGCCGTTTATTTCCAGATCGGTTTGCCGGTGCCGGGAAGGCCCATGCGGTCCCACATGTCGGAGACACGATCAATCACGTCCTGCTCCATTTCGATCTTTTCCCCCCATTCCCGTTTGGTTTCCGGCGGCAACTTGTTGGTTGCATCCAGCCCGACCTTACCACCAAGGCCTGATTCCGGCGAGGCAAAATCCAGATAGTCGATGGGGGTGTTCTCGATCATGGTGATGTCGCGCACCGGGTCCATGCGGGTGGACATGGCCCACATGACATCCTTCCAGTCGCGGGCGTCGATATCATCATCCACAATAATCAGGAACTTTGTATACATGAACTGGCGCAGATAGGACCACGCCCCCATCATCACCCGCTTGGCATGACCGGCATAGGCCTTCTTCATGGAGATCACCGCGATCCGGTAACTGCATCCTTCAGGGGGAAGCCAGAAATCAACGATTTCAGGGAACTGCTGCTGGATGAGGGGGATGAACAATTCGTTCAGCGCCTCGCCAAGGACGCTTGGCTCGTCCGGCGGGCGTCCGGTGAAGGTGGAAAGGTAAATCGGGTTCTTGCGGCGGGTAATGGCCGTGATGGTGAAGACCGGGAAATCCTCGACGGAATTGTAATAGCCGGTGTGGTCACCGTAAGGGCCTTCCGGGCCATAGTCTTCAAGGGAGACATAGCCTTCAAGAACGATTTCAGCCGTGGCCGGTACCTGCAGGGGAACGGTTTTACAATCGACCAGTTCCACTTTCTGCCCGCGGAGCAGGCCCGCGAACTGGTATTCGGACAGGTTGTCCGGGATCGGGGTAACCGCGGCCAGAATGGTGCCGGGGTCCGCCCCGATGACAACGGCGGCGGGCAGGGGTTCCTTTTTTTCCTGTCCCCAGCGTTGATGATGCTGGGCGCCGCCCCGGTGTTTCAGCCACCGCATCAGGGTCTTGTCGCGGCCCAGCTTCTGCATCCGGTAAATACCCAGATTGAAATCATCCGTCTTGCCCTTGCCGGGCCCCTTGGTCACCACCAGCGGCCAAGTAATCAGCGGGGCCGGTTCCCCCGGCCAGCAGGTCTGGATGGGCAGATCATCCAGATTGATGTCATCGCCAGTCAGGACCACTTCCTGACAGGGGGCGTTGCGCACGGTTTTCGGTTTCATGGCCAGAACCGTTTTCAGGACCGGCAGCATGCCCATGGCCTCGCGCAGGCCTTCCGGCGGTTCCGGCTGGCGCAGAAAGGCCAGTGTCTCGCCCACCTCGCGAAGTTCCGCCGGGTTGCGGTTCATACCCATGGCAACCCGGTCCACCGTTCCGAACAGGTTGACCAGAACAGGCATGCCTGCAGGCTCGCCCCGTTCATTGACAGGGTTCTCGAACAACACGGCCGGGCCGTCCTCGGCCAGCAGGCGGGTCTGGATTTCTGTCATTTCCAGATCGGTCGAGACAGGCTCTGTCACGCGGACAAGTTTGTCCTGTTTTTCAAGAAGGTCCAGAAACTCTCGCAAGGACGCATAAGACATGAACACAACCCTTTGTGTATGGTGACGGTCCCACCCCCGGCAGAACCGCCCGTGTAATGACCTGAACCGGTCAGGTCAGGATTTGAAACTTGCCGGCGATGATGGCAAACATCACGATAGCACCAAAATTTTTGTTGGACTTGAATAAGGCAAGGCAGCGGTCGCCGTCATCAATATCCAGTTTCTGGATCTGCCAGAACAGGTGGGCTGCCGCCCCGGCCATCAGGACATAAAAGCCCGTATGAAGGCCCACAGACCAGCCGACAAAGACAACCAGCACCAAAAGCAGGCTGTAGAAGCCGAAAATCCAGTCCCGTGTGGCGGCCCCAAATTTCAGCGCCGTTGACTTCACACCAATCAGGATATCGTCTTCCTTGTCCTGATGGGCGTAAATGGTGTCATATCCCAGCGTCCATGCAATGCCCGCGATGTAAAGCAGTACCGCTATCCAGCCAAGGTCGCCCTTGACCGCCGCCCAGCCAAGCAGCGCACCGTAATTGAAGGCCAGACCAAGGAAAACCTGCGGCCAATAGGTGAACCGCTTGGCAAAGGGATATATGGCCACAAGGATCAGGCTGGCGGCCCCCAGAAGAATGGCGAAATTGTTGAATTGCAGCAGCACAACAAGGCCGATCAGGCATTGGAAAATCAGCCACGCAAAGGCCTGTTTCAGGGAAACCTGACCGCTGGGAAGGGGGCGTTTCTTGGTTCTTTCGACCTTGCCGTCAAAATTCCGGTCGGCAATGTCGTTCAAGGTGCATCCGGCCCCGCGCATCACAAAGGCGCCAATGGCGAACAGCACAAACAGGCCCCAGTCGGGCCAGTGGCCATCCGGGGCGGCCAGTGCCACAGACCACCAGCACGGATACAGAAGCAACCATGTGCCGATGGGTCTGTCCACACGGGACAGCTTCAAATAGGGCTGAACAAATTCCGGTGCATACAGATCGACCCAGTTCTTTTTACTGGCATCGTCGATAACCCGGTCCTGTCGAATGTGCGGCGTCTTTTTCATAAGCTTAGGGATTACCCCAACGGTGGGGTTACATCAATGCCCGTTTGCGGTTATATGGACCCTGTAGCCCCTAAAAATCGGGAAGGGACCATGTCGCAAAAGCAATTTTCCGTTCGTCTGTTCGTGGATCAGGACCTGAAAAAGGACCTGGGTGTGGCATTGGACAAACCACAGGCCCATTACGTGGCAACCGTCATGCGGCATCAGGCCGGGGACCGGGTGGTTTTGTTCAATGGACGGGACGGCGAATGGCTGGGGGAAATCCAGGAAGCGAGAAAACAGACCGTCCTGATCCATGTGCAGGAGCAACTGCGCCCGCAACCCGAAGCAATGGATTTGCAGTTGTGGTTTGCGCCGGTCAAGAAAATCCAGAACGGCCTGATTGTCCAGAAGGCAACCGAACTGGGGGTGTCCGCGCTGGTCCCGGTCCAGACCCAGCGCACCAATGCGGATCGTCTTCGCACGGACAAGGCATACCTTCAGGCCATCGAGGCGGCGGAGCAGTCAGAACGATTGACCGTGCCAGAGGTGCGGGAACCGGTCAGGCTGGACACCATGCTGAAAGCGCTGGAGCCGGATCGGCAGTTGTTGTTCTGTCACGAGCGACTGGACGGGGCCTCGGCGCTGGAGGTCTTGCAAAGGCAGGGCAGGGCACAGAAGTGGGCGGTTCTGGTGGGGCCGGAAGGCGGCTTCACCGATGAGGAGCGGGAATTGATCCAGTCCTGTGAGCAGGCCCATGCCATCAGCCTTGGTCCTCGGATCCTGAGGGCGGAAACCGCAGTTATTGCCTCGTTATCTTTGCTTCAAGCGGTATGTGGCGACTGGAATTGATTTATTATTGCGAATAATGCAAAACTGAATTGCCTGCAATCCGCTGCCAACGAATTGATTTGAACTTGATGCACGGGGTCCAATCAATTAATTCAGGAAAAACACGAATGGGTGAGCGACCGTCGCGACCCGACTGAGCAAAGGGAACCGTATGTCCGGACCAGCAAAAGGCGACGCCATAGAAATCGCCAACAAGACCCAACTCGTCGAATTCGCCGAAAGTGGTTGCAAGCCGATCGAAAAATGGCGCATCGGCACAGAACATGAAAAGTTCGGCTTCAATCTGGAGACGCTGGAACCGCTGCCTTACGGCGGGCCAAGCGGGATCAAGGCCATGCTGGAAGGGTTGCAGGCTTTTGGCTGGCAGCCGGTGATGGAAGGCGACAATGTTATTGCTCTCAGCATGAACGGCCATTCGGTCAGCCTTGAGCCGGGCGGGCAGCTTGAACTTTCCGGCGAGGCGCTTGAGAACCTTCACCAGACCTGCAGCGAAGTACACACCCATCTGGCGCAGGTGCGCGAGGTGGGCGACAAGATCGGCGTCGGTTTTCTAGGGCTGGGCTTCAGCCCCAAATGGACACTGGAAGAAACCCCCATCATGCCAAAGGGCCGGTATGACATCATGCGGGCCTATATGCCCACGCGGGGACAGCACGGGCTGGACATGATGCTGCGCTCCTGCACGGTTCAGGTCAATCTGGACTATGGTTCTGAAGCGGACATGATCAAGAAGTTCCGGACGTCACTGGCCTTGCAGCCGGTTGCGACGGCGCTGTTTGCCAATTCCCCCTTCACCGAGGGTAAGCCCAACGGCCATCTCAGTCATCGCAGTTATATCTGGACCGACACGGACCCGGATCGGACCGGGATGCTGCCCTTCGTTTTTGAAGATGGTTTCTCGTTCGAGCAGTATGTGGACTATGCGCTTGATGTGCCCATGTATTTTGTCTATCGGGACGGTAAATATATCGACGCCTCCGGTCAGTCTTTCCGTGATTTCATGGACGGGAACCTGCCCGCCCTGCCGGGAGAGCGCCCGAACATGGTCGATTGGGACAACCATCTGACCACCCTGTTCCCGGAAGTCCGCATGAAGCGGTTCCTTGAAATGCGCGGTGCCGATGGCGGGCCGTGGCGCCGCCTGTGTGCCCTGCCGGCGCTTTGGGTTGGCTTGCTGTATGATGATGCGGCGCTGAACGCGGCGTGGGATCTGGTCAAGGACTGGACCGCCGAAGACCGTCAGGCCTTGCGGGATGGTGTGATCACCACCGCGCTGGCGACGCGCACCCCGGATGGACGCACGATGCGTGATCTGGCTCATGATGTGCTGGAGATCGCGACAGAAGGCCTGAAGGCGCGCAAGCGTCTCGACAGTTTTGGCGGGGACGAGACTCACTTCCTGAATGCCCTGAAGGTGATCGTGGAAACCGGCGAAACCCCGGCGGAAGAACTGCTCCGGAAATATAACGGCGAATGGGAACACTCTGTTGACCCGGTCTTCCGGGAATATGCCTACTGATCCGCATCGCGCCTGACAGGCAGAAAACACCCATAAAAAAAGCCCCGGAAGACGATAATCTTTCCGGGGCTTTTGTTTTTGTCTGTCCGCTTGCTTATCCTGCGGTACCGCCGACGGTCAGGCCTTCCAGCAGCATGGTGGGTTGACCCACGCCGACCGGCACACTCTGTCCGGCCTTGCCGCAGGTGCCAACGCCGGTATCAAGGGCCATGTCGTTGCCGATGGCGGTCACTTTTTTCAGGGCCTCGCTACCGGTGCCGATCAGGGTGGCGCCTTTGACGGGGGCGGTCAGTTTCCCATCCTCAATCAGATATGCCTCGGTGCAGGAGAAGACGAACTTCCCGGAGGTGATATCGACCTGACCACCGCCGAAGTTTCTGGTGTAGATACCCTTCTTTACGGAGGAAACGATTTCCTCAGGATCCCGGTCCCCGCCCAGCATATAGGTATTGGTCATGCGGGGCATGGGCATGTGGGCGAAACTTTCGCGGCGCCCGTTGCCTGTGGGCTCCACACCCATCAGGCGGGCATTTTGCCGGTCCTGCATGTAGCCGACCAGAATGCCATCCTCGATCAGGGTGGTGCAGGAAGTGGCGGTGCCTTCGTCATCCACGCTGAGGGAGCCGCGCCGATCGGGCAGGGTTCCGTCATCGACGACCGTGACGCCGGGGGCGGCGACCCGCTCCCCGATCAGGCCGGAGAAGACGGATGTTTTCTTGCGGTTGAAGTCGCCTTCAAGACCATGACCGACGGCTTCATGAAGGATGATGCCGGGCCAGCCGGGGCCCAGAACAACCGGCATTTCACCGGCCGGGGCCTCGACAGAGTCCAGATTGACGAGGGCTTGCCGCAGGGCTTCATCAACGGCCCCCTCCCATGTGGCTTCCTCCAGATAGAAGCCGTATCCGGTACGGGCACCCATACCGTGGCTGCCGGTTTCGCGGCGGCCGTTCTTTTCCACGACAACCGAGACATTCAGCCGGACGAGGGGGCGGATATCGCCGCTGCGGGCGCCGCCGCTGCGAATGATTTCCACCGCCTGCCATGAGCCTGCCAGTGACGCGGAGACCTGAACCACCCGGCTGTCTCTGGCGCGGGCATAGGCATCGATATCTGCGAGTGCCTTGACCTTGGCATCGAAGGGGATTTCGTTCAGCGGATTTTCATCGGTATAGAGGGAGCGGTTGGCGCCTGCGGGCGGCAGGGCGAGAACGCCGGATTTCCCCTGCGTCACCGCCGAAACGGTCCCCGAAGCGCGCTTGATGGCTTCCTCGCTCAGTTCTGATGCGTGGGCAAACCCGGTTGCCTCGCCGGAAACGGCACGCAGGCCGAACCCCTGCGTGGTGTCGAAGCTGGCGCTTTTCAGTCGGCCATCATCAAAGGAGAACCCCTCGGACTGGCGGTATTCCAGAAACAGTTCGCCGTCATCGGCCCCTTCCAGAGACTGGGTGACCTGCTTTGTAATCAATTCCCGGTCCATTCCCGTGGGCTCAAAGAAGATTTTGTTGGCGGTATTGATATCTGTCACTGATAGGCTCCGAACTGATGCTGTGTCTTGAGTGTTAAAACCATGACCCTGAATATGTGACTTCCGGGACGGAATGTCGAGAGGCTGCGAAGCGGCAGGGGGAAATGCGCAACCAGAGGACGGGATCGTAACCCAGTGCGACATTATGTCACAACTTGACAAGGGAAATGTGCGATTTTTCGCATATTTAACTATTTCCGATTTGTGTGTTTGGCGGTAAACTATTGTAAAAAATAAAGTATTCGCTTGTCATGTAAGGGGTGGCCGGAAAGCAGGGAGCATCGAGGCGTTAGTTTTTGTTACTTTAGCTTGTTCAATCACGCTTCGTTGGTGTAGTTTTCGCCCCGAATTGATCTGAATCATTTTTGATTTGAATCAATTGTCTGGGTATAAGCAATAATGAGAATAAAACTGCAGGAAGCCTGTTCTGTCAGGTTTTTGAGCAATGTAAGTGATTGAAAACGGGATAAAATGATGGCTATGGTAAGAAAAATTGTCGCACTATTTGCTGTACTCGCAGCAAGCACGCTGACAATGGGGAGCGCCGTTGCAGCCCAGGGGCAAGCGTCCCCGTGGCAGCTTGGATTGCAGGAAGCATTTTCACCTGTCGCGCGTGACATGCACGACTTTCACCAACTGCTGCTGGTCATTATCACGGCAATTACGGTGCTGGTGCTGGTGCTTCTGGTTTACGTTGTTGTACGGTTCAACAGAAAAGCCAATCCAAACCCTTCCAAAACATCTCACAATACACTCATTGAAATCATCTGGACGGTTGTTCCGGTCCTGATTCTGGTCGTGATTGCCATCCCGTCCTTCAATCTGTTGTATTTCGGGGACCGTGTCGAAAAGGCTGACATGACCCTCAAGGCGATCGGATACCAGTGGTACTGGGGTTACGAGTATATGGACGAGGACGGTCTTGCCTTCGAAGCGGTCATGCTTGAAGACAACGAACTGAAAGAGGGCCAACCCCGCCTGCTTGCCACGGACAACACGGTTGTGGTGCCGGTCGATACCAATATCCGTCTGCTGATCACTGCCGAGGATGTGATTCACTCTTGGGCCATGCCGGCTCTGGGCGTGAAAATGGATGCGGTTCCCGGTCGTTTGAACGAAACCTGGATGCGTGTTGAAAAGGAAGGCATGTACTACGGACAGTGTTCCGAACTGTGCGGTGCCCGCCACGGTTTCATGCCGATTGCCGTCAAGGCGGTCAGCAAGGAAGAATATGCAAAATGGCTTGTTGAGGCCAAAAAGAAATATGCCGGGATCGATGCACCTGTGATGAAAGTCGCCGACGCATCCGTCGCAGCGCAATAACGGTTAGAGAGAGGCAATAATAATGGCTAACAGTGCAGCAGCCGCTCACGACGATCATACCCCGAAAGGGTGGAAGCGTTGGGTCTATTCGACCAACCACAAGGACATCGGAACCATGTACCTTCTCTTCGCCATCGTGGCGGGGATTATCGGTGGGGCCCTGTCCGTCTTCATTCGTGCAGAACTTCAGGTCCCCGGTGACCAGTTCCTGAACGGCAATTATCACTTCTTCAACGTTGTGGTCACAGGTCATGGTCTGATCATGGTCTTCTTCATGGTCATGCCGGCCGTTATCGGTGGCTTTGGTAACTGGATGGTGCCGCTGATGATCGGCGCTCCGGACATGGCCTTCCCGCGGATGAACAACATTTCATTCTGGCTGATGCCGCCGGCCCTTGGCCTGCTGCTGATCTCCATGTTCGTGGAAGGTCCGGCCGGTGCGGACGGTGTTGGCGGTGGCTGGACCATGTATCCGCCGCTTGCCTCTACCATCGGACAGCCGGGTATGGCCGTTGACTATGCCATCCTCAGCCTGCATATCGCCGGTGCCTCCTCCATTCTGGGGGCGATCAACTTCATTACGACCATCTTCAACATGCGTGCCCCGGGCATGACCATGCACAAGATGCCGCTGTTTGTCTGGTCCGTGCTTGTCACTGCGTTCCTGCTGCTGCTGTCCCTGCCGGTTCTGGCAGGTGCCATCACCATGCTGCTGACAGACCGTAACTTCGGCACCAACTTCTTCGTTCCTGAGGGGGGCGGCGATCCGATCCTGTTCCAGCACCTGTTCTGGTTCTTCGGTCACCCGGAAGTGTATATCATGATCCTGCCGGGCTTCGGTATTGTCAGTCAGATCGTGTCTACCTTCAGCCGCAAGCCCGTGTTCGGATATCTCGGCATGGCCTATGCCATGGTCGCCATTGGCGGCGTCGGCTTCATCGTGTGGGCTCACCACATGTATACGGTCGGTATGAGCGTTGATACCCGCGCCTACTTCCTTGGTGCAACACTGGTGATTGCGGTGCCGACAGGCGTCAAGATCTTCTCGTGGATTGCCACCATGTGGGGCGGTTCCATCGAGTTCAAGGCGCCGATGGTCTGGGCTCTCGGGTTTATCTTCCTGTTCACTGTTGGCGGTGTGACCGGTGTGGTTCTCGCGAACGGCGGTCTGGATGTGATCCTGCATGACACCTACTACGTTGTTGCCCACTTCCATTACGTGCTTAGCCTTGGGGCCGTGTTTGCGATCTTTGCCGGCTTCTATTACTGGTTTGGCAAAATGTTCGGCTATACCTATTCCGAATTCCTTGCCAAGCTCCACTTCACTGTGACGTTCATCGGTGTGAACCTGATCTTCTTCCCGATGCACTTCCTCGGACTGGCGGGTATGCCGCGTCGTATTCCGGATTACCCGGATGCCTTTGCAGGCTTCAACGCGATTGCTTCCTACGGCTCTTACATTTCCGCGTTTGGCGTTCTGATCTTCCTGATCACCGTTATCCACGCCTTCATGCGGGGTGAGCGCGCTGCGGACAATCCGTGGGGCGAAGGTGCAACGACACTGGAGTGGACCCTGTCTTCTCCGCCTCCGTTCCACCAGTTCAATGAACTGCCTGTTGTCAAGTAAGTAACGGAGACTCTTGTGTCTGACACAAGTATCATAAATGAAACAGCAGCCCGGGCCGTGTCGGCCCGGGCAAGCGACTATTTCGCCTTGCTGAAGCCGCGGGTCATGTCGCTTGTTGTCTTTACCGGACTGGTCGGTATGGCGGTTGCGCCTGGGGACCTGCACCCGGTTCTTGGCTTCACGGCCCTCCTGTGCATCGCGATCGGTGCCGGGGCTTCCGGTGCCATCAATATGTGGTACGACGCGGATATTGATGAAGTGATGGAACGGACGAAGAACCGTCCCATCCCGGCAGGCAAGATCGGCGCCGGTGAGGCGCTGGGGATTGGTGTCAGCCTGTCCGTTGCGTCGGTTCTGTTGATGGGACTGGCTGTCAACTATGTGGCGGCGGCCCTGCTTGCCATCACAATCGGTTTCTATGTTTTTATCTATACAATGTGGCTGAAACGCCGGACCCCCCAGAATATTGTCATTGGCGGCGCGTCCGGGGCGTTTCCTCCCATGATTGGCTGGGCGGCGGTTACAGGGGATGTCAGTGTTGAATCGCTGGTCCTGTTCGCCATCATTTTCATGTGGACCCCGCCTCATTTCTGGGCCCTGTCGCTGTGGCGCGATATTGACTACGCCAATGCCGGGGTTCCCATGCTGCCTGTTGTGGCTGGCCGCGAGGCGACCCGCCGTCAGGTGGTTATCTATAGTGTGTTGCTGTTCCCGATTGCGGTCATGCCGTATTTTCTGGGATATGCCGGTATTTTCTACGGGATCGGCTCGGTTATCCTTGGTGCCATCTTCCTGTTCGGTGCGCTGAAAGTCTGGCGCAAGAAGGATGAAAAAAGCGCCAAGCAGCTTTTTGCCTATTCCATTCTGTATCTGTTCCTGATCTTTGCCATCCTGTTGGGTGAAAGCATCTTCACGGGGGTCTTCTGATTATGTCTGCACATGATGATGAAAAGAAAAAGCACAAGAACAGGAACCTTGTCGTTGGTGGCATTCTGTTTGCGCTGGTGATTCTGTTTTACCTGATCACCGTGGTGAAAATGACGGGAGGAGCTGGATAATGGCCGATCAGGCGGGGAAATCGAAGAAGCTGGCAATCGGGTTGGTTGGTGTCGTCGCCGGGATGGTGGGGCTGGCCTATGCCTCTGTGCCTCTTTACGATCTTTTCTGTCGCGTGACAGGATATGGGGGCACCACGCAGGAAGCGGATATGGCGCCGGATGTGGTGCTGGATCGGCAGATGACTGTCCGGTTCGATGCCAATACCGCCCGCCAGATGCCGTGGGACTTCAAGCCGGTTCAGGCGTCCGTCACCCTGAAGGTCGGCGAGACGGGACTGGCCTTTTATGAGGCCTATAACCCGACCGACAAGGAAATCACGGGCACGGCCACCTTCAACGTCACACCGCAGAAGGTAGGCCAGTATTTCACAAAGATCGATTGCTTCTGTTTTACAGAGCAAACCCTGAAGCCCGGTGAGCGGGTGGATATGCCGGTAACCTTCTTTGTGGACCCGGAAATTGCGGAAGATGTAAACGCGAGGGAAGTGGAGACCATTACATTGTCCTACACCTTCTTCGTGATGAAAGATGAGACTGAGGAGGAAACCACCGTTTCAGGGATGCTGACAGACGGCGGGGACAACTTGAAAACCAATTGATCCCGAGGGGGGTCTTTTATGATGACAACCGGGGGCAACCCGGAATTATGCAGGAGTATATAATGGCAGATTCGCACGCGAAGCAGCACGATTACCATCTTGTAGACCCAAGCCCGTGGCCGGCTCTGGCGTCACTGTCGGCCTTCATCATGGCGATCGGCGCGGTGATGTGGATGCACGACAAGGGCTTTGCCGTCTTTGTGATCGGTTCCATCATGTTGCTGTATACAGCCTTTGTCTGGTGGCGCGATGTGGTCAAGGAAGGCGAACATCAGGGGCATCACACACCGGTGGTCCAGTTGGGCCTGCGGTACGGCATGATCATGTTCATTGCCTCCGAAGTGATGTTCTTCGTGGCTTGGTTCTGGGCCTATTTCTCTGCGGCGTTCTTCCCGTCAGAAGTGGGCGGCAGTGTCTGGCCGCCGGAAGGGATTGAAACCTTTGATCCGTGGCACCTGCCGTTCGTCAATACCCTGATCCTGCTGACTTCTGGTACAACAGTGACATGGGCGCACCATGCCTTGCAGCATGGCGACCGCAAGGGGCTGATTCAGGGTCTGACCCTGACCGTGCTTCTGGGCGTTCTGTTCAGTATCGTGCAGGTCTACGAATATACCCACGCGACCTTTGCCTTCACGGACGGCATTTATGCGTCCACTTTCTATATGGCAACGGGCTTCCACGGGGCGCACGTCTTCATCGGGACCATCTTCCTTCTGGTTTGCCTTGTTCGGGCAATGAAGGGGCATTTCACACAGACCCACCATTTCGGGTTCGAGGCAGCCGCCTGGTACTGGCACTTTGTTGATGTGGTTTGGTTGTTCCTGTTCGCTTCCATTTACTGGTGGGGCGCAGCCTGATCCATCACTCCCTGTTTCGGCAGGGATGATAAACAGGACAGTTTCCCCGGTGGTATCGGGTGTTACCTGCAAATACCCATCCTGAGGGAGAGGGAAATGGTCAAGGGCTTCCCCGGTATCCGGGGAGGCCTGTCCTGTTTCTGGGGGAGGCTTTTCGGCAAATCCGACAGGCGCGGCCAACCGGACCCCAAGTTACCCCCCTTTTAAAAGCAGCCGTACTACCGTACAGTTTCCCATTAAAGTCACCGTAGAGATTGCAAGCAGTTCATCATGAAAAAATTCTCCCCCGGAATTCTACCGACCCTGATCACGGTTCCGGTGATCGTTATCCTTCTGGCCCTCAGCCTTTGGCAGGCAAACCGGTATTTCTGGAAGGTGGATCTTCTTGAAGGGGTGCAGCAGCAACTGGCCGCAGACCCGGTTGTCCTGCCGGAGGCGATCAAGGATGTGGAGGCATGGATTTATCGGCGGGTGACCCTGACGGGAACTTACGATCATTCACGGGAAATTCACCTGTTCGCCCATACGGAAAAAGGGCGCAAGGGCTTTCAGATCATTACCCCTTTCGTCCGGCAGGATGGAGGCCAGACGGTTCTTGTCAATCGGGGCTGGGTGCCTGAGGGTTTGAAGGAGCCGGCCTCCCGACAGGAAGGCCTGATCGAGGGGGCGCAAGCCATCTCCGGGATTGTTCGCAAGCCGTGGTTCAAGAGCATGTCCTTCCTGCCGGAAAGCAACGAGGAAACCAATGTCTGGCTGTATGGTGAACTGGACAGGATGGCCGCACATCTTGGGCTAGAGGTCGCGCCTGTCTTTGTTGAACTGGATGACAGCCCGGTGCCGGGCGGTTGGCCGAAGGGCGGGCAGACCCGCGTGTCCGTTCCCAACAATCATATTGAATATGCCATCACCTGGTTCGGTCTGGCCATGGCCATGGCGGCTATTTATGGCCTCTACGGGGTGCGCCGCGCCAGCCGCCGGAAGGATGACGCCTGATGAGCGCGTATTCTGCCCTTGAAGCCCGCTTTCGCAAGCGTTCCATTCTTGGCGGGGCCAGTGCCATGCTGGGCTGGGACAATGCGGTGATCATGCCGGATGGCGGCGCAGAGGAGCGGGCCGAGCAACTGGCCGTTCTTGGCGTGATGGGACACGAGATGATGGTCGATCCCGCCATCGCCGATTTTCTGGATGCGGCGGAAACGGAAGAACTGGATGCGTGGCAACAGGCCAATGTGGCCGAGATGCGCCGTCAGTGGCGCCATGCCACCGCCCTTGATGCCGATCTTGTGGAGGCTTTGTCAAAAGCCACATCCCGATGTGAAATGATCTGGCGACGTGCCCGTGCGGACAATGACTTCGCGGCCCTTGGCCCTAGTCTGGAGGAAGTGATTTCCCTGACACGGCAAGGAGGTCAGGCAAAGGCGGCGGCATTCGGCACCTCCTGCTACGCGGCGCTGCTGGACGAATATGAGCCGGGATGCACCGAGGCAGAGATTGACCGGTTGTTCCGTGATCTTGAGGCTTTCCTGCCCCCGTTTTTGAGCGCGGTGCTGGAAAAACAGGCGGCAGGACCGGGCTTTTCCAGACCGGGAGGCCCTTTTGCCGAGGACACCCAGAAAGCGGTTGGGCTTGACCTGATGAAGGCGCTTGGCTTTGACTTCAATCGCGGGCGACTGGATACAAGTCATCATCCCTTTACAGGCGGCATTCCCGACGATGTGCGCCTGACGACCCGCTATGAGGCGGATGATTTTACCCAAAGCCTGATGGGCACCCTGCATGAAACGGGGCATGCCCTGTATGAACAGAACCTGCCCCGGCAGTGGCGCCACCAACCGGTGGGCGCGGCGCGGGGCATGGCGCTGCATGAAAGTCAGTCCCTGCTGGTGGAAATGCAGCTGTCGCGGAGCCCAGCCTTTCTGTCCTACGTGATTCCGAAATTGCAAAAGGCGTTTGGCGGTACCGGACCAGATTGGGAATTTGAGAACCTGATGCGGCTCTATCATCATGTGGAACCCGGTTTCATCCGGGTCGATGCGGATGAAGTGACATATCCCCTGCATGTGATTCTGCGCTACCGTCTGGAAAAGGCCCTGTTGTCCGGGGATTTGCCGCTTGGCGAGTTGCCGGGGGCATGGAATGACGGCATGAAGGAATTGCTGGGGGTAACACCGCCGGATGACCGGCTTGGCTGTTTGCAGGATATCCACTGGCCCGGCGGGGCGATCGGCTATTTCCCGACCTATACCATGGGGGCACTGGCAGCGGCACAGTTCTACAATGCGGCGGAACAGGCCATCGGCACCCTGCCGGAACAGGTGGAGCGCGGGGAATTTACCGCCCTCACAGACTGGCTTCGGACCAAGGTTCACGAGGTCGGCAGTTCAAGGTCCACCAACCAGATACTTGAGGCGGCAACGGGCCAGCCGCTCGGGACGGAGGCCTTCAAGGCCCATCTGAAACGCCGGTATCTGACGGAATAGGGAAAAATCCCGCAACCGGGCTGTCTTCTTGTGGTTTCCGGGGTTGTCAGAGCGTTGCCATTGTGATTAACCTCTTCCGCCCTTAATCTAATTGGAGAGACAGCGTTGCGGTATGTCAGCACGCGCGGAGAAGCGCCGGTTTTGAACTTTGAGGAAGTCGTTCTGACGGGTCTGGCCCGGGATGGAGGACTATATGTTCCGGAAACCTGGCCGCAAATGTCAAAGGACGATATTCGTGCGCTGGCGGGAATGTCCTATGCGGATGCGGCTGCCGTTATCCTGCAACCGTTCCTTGGGGATTGTATTTCCAAGGAAGATTTCCGGGAAATGACCCGGAAGGCCTATGGCACCTTTGCCCATAAGGCGGTAGTCCCCCTCAGCCAGTTGGGGCCGAACGATTTCCTGATGGAGCTGTATCACGGTCCGACGCTGGCCTTCAAGGATGTGGCCCTGCAGTTGCTGGGGCTTCTGTATGATCATCTTCTTGGCAAGCAGGGCAAGAAGGTCACCATCGTTGGCGCCACCTCCGGCGACACGGGGTCGGCCGCGATCGAGGCATGCCGCGGACGGGACGCGGTGGATATCTTTATCCTGCATCCGGCCGGGCGCGTATCAGAAGTGCAGCGCCGCCAGATGACCACGGTGCTGGACAGCAATGTCCACAATATTGCCGTCGAGGGCGACTTCGATGACTGTCAGGCCATGGTCAAGGCCATGTTCAATGATCATGATTTCCGGGACCGTCTGGCTGTTTCCGCTGTGAACTCCATCAACTGGGCCCGTGTCATGGCACAGATTGTGTATTACTTCACGGCAGCCGTCTCCCTTGGCGGACCGGACCGGCCGGTTTCCTTCTCGGTTCCAAGTGGCAATTTCGGGGATGTGTATGCCGGTTATGCTGCCAGCCGCATGGGCCTGCCCATCGATCAGTTGCTGGTGGCAACCAACCGCAACGATATCCTGTCCCGTTTCTTCAATACCGGGGAGTATCGCAAGGCCAGCGTGGAGCCGACGATCAGCCCGAGCATGGACATTCAGGTTTCCAGCAACTTCGAACGCTTCCTGTTTGATCTGGAAGGCCGGGAAGGGGCACAGGTTAAACAACTGATGGCCGATCTGGATACCGAGGGGGGATTTGCCGTTGAACTGTCCCGCCTGAACGATTGTATCTTCGGGGCCGGAATGTGCGACGAGAAAACAACCCTTGAGACCATTCGCCAAACCCTGAAGGACAGCGCCAAGCTGGTTGATCCGCATACGGCCGTTGGCCTGCATGTGGCGGATACGGCCCGCAAGGATGAAAAGGCCCCCATGGTCACCCTGTCCACCGCCCATCCGGCCAAGTTCCCGGCTGCGGTGAAAGAGGCAACCGGCGTCCACCCTGATCTGCCGGACCATATGGCGGATCTTTTCGAGCGGGAGGAGCGCATGGTCACATTGCCTAATGAATTGGAAGCCGTGAAGTCCCATATAGTGAAGAATGCACGCATTCTTGAAACAAACTGATTTGAAAGATTTTCATGACCGTTGAGGTAACCACGTTGGAAAATGGCATGCGGGTTGTCACCGACCCCATGCCGCATCTTGAAACTGCCGCCGTTGGCGTGTGGGTTGATACCGGTGCGCGCCACGAGACGATTGAACAGAATGGAATCTCCCATGTGTTGGAACACATGGCGTTCAAGGGAACCGAAAAGCGGACAGCCTTGCAGATTGCCGAGACCATCGAGGCCGTGGGCGGTCACCTGAACGCCTATACCAGCCGGGACCAGACAGCCTATTACGCGCGGGTCCTGAAAGAGGATGTGCCGCTGGCGCTGGATATTCTGGCGGATATTCTTCAGAACTCCACTTTCGATGAAGAAGAATTGCGGCGTGAAAAGGAAGTGATCGTTCAGGAGATCGGGCAGACCAACGATACGCCGGACGACATCATTTTCGACCATCTGCAGGAAACGGCCTTCCCCGGACAGGCCCTTGGTCGGTCTATTCTGGGAACCACCGAACGGGTCAGGGGATTTTCCCGTGACGTGATCGCAGGCTATATGCGGGACCGGTATCTGGCCCCGAGCATGGTCCTGAGTGCCTCCGGGGCGGTCAATCATCAGGAAATGGTGACATTGGCCAGCCGTCTGTTCGAGACACTGCCAGCCACTGGACAGGAAGGCATGGATGGGGCCGTCTATACGGGCGGTGACTATCGTGAGGACCGGGATCTGGAGCAGGTGCATTACGCCCTGTCCATTCCGGGAGTCTCCTATCTGGATGATGATTTCTATGCGGTTCAGATTCTGTCCGGCCTGCTGGGCGGGGGCATGTCTTCGCGCCTGTTTCAGGAAGTGCGGGAGCGCCGCGGGCTTTGTTATTCGGTGTTCTCTTTCCCGTCTTCCTTCATGGATTCCGGGCTCTTTACCGTTTATGCCGGTACGGGCCGGGATCAGGTGCGGGAGTTGAGCGACGTTGTCATTGACGAGCTTTTGAAGTCTACCGAAGGTGTAAGCGTTGCCGAGATCGACCGGGCCAAGGCCCAGAACAAGGCGGGCCTGCTGATGGGGCAGGAAAGCCCGGCGTCACGGTGTGAGGTTCATGCGCGGCAGATGCTGATCTATGAGCGCATTGTCTCCCCGCAGGAGATTACCGAGGAAATCGACCGGGTAACACCGGAGCGGGTGGTATCCCTTGCCAAGCGCCTGTTCGAAGGGGCGGTGCCGACCATTGCGGCCCTTGGGCCTGTCAAAAACCTTGAAACCTATGACCGACTTGCGGCAAGATTTAACGGATAAATCTTGAAAATTCGCCCCTTGGGGCGCTCGCAGGCGGGTTGGGAATGGTTCTGGAGCGGTTTTCATTTCCCGGAAAAGAATACCGGGTCACAGCCAGAAAAGTATATCTGCGGACACCGCGCCTGTCTGACTGGCGGGCGTGGGCCGAGGTTCGCGCCGTCAGCCGTAACCATCTTGTCCCGTGGGAGCCCGTTTGGGCACCGGACACCTTGACCAAGGCCAGTTTTCGAAACCGCCTGCGCCGGTACGCACGGGATGCCCGTGACGATATGGGGCAGGCGTTTTTCATTTTCCGTCATGAGGATGACCAGATCGTTGGCAGTGTGACCCTGAGTAATATTCGGCGCGGGGTGGCGCAAACGGGGACCATCGGATACTGGACCGGGCTGCCTTATGCGCGGCAGGGATATATGTATGATGCGCTGACCGCGCTTTTACCGGTCTTGTTCCGGCAGTATGGCCTGCGCCGGGTCGAGGCCGCCTGCGTGCCTGAGAACGACGCCAGCGCCGCGCTGCTGGAAAAGGTGGGCTTTATCCGGGAGGGACGGGCGCGGGAGTATCTGTGCATTAATGGGGAATGGCGGGACCATCTGCTATTTGCCTGCCTGAAAGACGACCCCTTGCCCTTGTATTACGCAGGTGATAACGACTGACAGGGGCGGTAGAGGTCAGCGGGCAAGCGTGGATCAGGCGTGGCCGGCATCGCCGGACAGAAGCCCCGGATCAAAGCCCAGCTTGCCGATCGCGGAAGACCACATGGTCTCCATGCCTTCCTTGAAAACCAGCTCATAGTCGGTATCCACGACCAACCAGCCGTTATCCTGAATTTCCTGTTCCAGTTGGCCGGGCCCCCATCCGGCATAGCCAAGGGCAAGGAAACTGTCCTGCGGGCCGGTGCCGTCTGCGACACGCTTTAACATGTCTATGGTGGCGGTCAGGGCAATGCCGTTTCCGACCGTCATGGAATTGTCGTGGAGTTGATCCGTGGAATGCAGAACGAACCCGCGTTCCGTTTCCACCGGGCCGCCGAAATGGAGGATCTGGTCCGATGGCTGAGACGGAGTGGGAATGTCAAGTTGTTCCAGCAACTCGTTGAAGGACAGCAGACCAAGATTCTTGTTCAGGACGATCCCCATGGCCCCATCCGGAGAATGGGCGCACAGAAGAATGACCGATTTCTTGAACCGGGGGTCCGACATGGTTGGCATGGCAACCAGCAATTGCCCTTCAAAAAAACCGTCGTCCTTGATGGCCTTAGCCATGTCACTCTCCAGTCTTGGTAACGGAAAATCCACGGATTTCCGCGAAGATAAAGAAAATGTGACCTGAAAAGGTCTCGATCTGATTTATATATATGTCTGAATATTGGGAACCAAAGAGAAATCTGGACACAAGGTTATCCTGCATGTTGAAGAAACGTTGCCTCAGTATGTTCATTGCGGTTTGCCTGATGGCGGGTTCCGCGGCCTCCAAGGTCCATGCGACAGACGGGCCGATCGGCTTTCAGGCGCCCCGTGCGCCCGTGCAGACGGACCTCATTTTCGAGAGAAGCGGGACCGACAACCGATCAGAAGTCGTGCTGGGGGTTCAGTTCGTCCTTGATCCCGGCTGGAAAACCTATTGGCGCAGTCCGGGCGATGCAGGCATTCCGCCCCAGTTTGACTGGGACGGGTCCAGCAATATCGAGAAGGTGGAAATCCTTTGGCCCCGGCCAACACGTATTGAAAGTTTCGGCCTGACCACGTGGGGCTATGAGAACGAGGTGGTCCTGCCTGTAAAGCTGACCCTGGCAGATCCGGAAAAACCGCTTCAGGTGCGGATGAGTGCCTATTTCGGGGTGTGCAAGGATGTCTGCATTCCGGTGAACCGGGATTTACAGGCTGACCTTCCTGCGGGGGAAGGGGATGCAACCTATCATGCCCGTGTGATTTCCGACTATCGTGCTCTTGTGCCGCCAAAAGCAACGGAAGGCACGGCCATTCATCAGGTGACCGCCCAAATTCGTACCAAGGACCAGATCAGTGTCACGGTTGCCGGATCATCCGGTTTCAAGAACCCGTCCCTTATTCTGGAGGGGGAGGAAGGGGACCTGTTCACGGTCCGAGACGTGACCTATTCCGACAATGGGAAAAAGGCCGTTTTCCAGATTGAGGCTGATCTTGCCAGAAAGGAGAGGAGCCTGTCCGGGTATCCACTTGTGGCAACGATCGTGGATGGGGAGCAGGCCGCCGAGGCGGATATTCTGCTGGAGTGACAAGACGGGGTGAGATTAAAATATTTCCTGTCTTTTCATACAGGGTAATGAAAACCATGTTATTAATCTGGATACGCCCGCAAGAACGGGGCTGAAACCACTATTTATGGGGAATGAGAATGACAATCAAAGTAGGCGACAAACTTCCGGAAGCAACATTGATGGAAATGACCGAAAGCGGACCGTCCAAGGTTTCCGTAGCCGATCTTTTCGGTGGCAAGAAAGTCGCCCTGTTTGCTGTACCGGGTGCCTTCACACCGACTTGCTCCGCCAAGCACCTTCCCGGTTTTATTGACAATCTTGATGCCCTGAAAGCAAAAGGCGTTGACGAGGTTGTGTGCCTGTCCGTCAACGACCCGTTTGTCATGGCCGCCTGGGGCAAGGCCCAGAATTCCGGTGATATCCGTATGGTCGCCGACCCGGACGCCGCGTTCACCAAGGCAATGAGTGTTGAGTTTGACGCCTCCGGTGCCGGTCTGGGTGTCCGCTCCCGTCGTTACTCCATGCTGATCGACAATGGTGTTGTCAGCCAGTTGAACCTTGAAGAAACCGGCGGCTTTGAAGTCTCTGACGCCGGTACCCTGCTGGGCCAGATCTGATTTGGGCGGGGGAGGGAATACCTCCCCCCGTTCCTTGGGGTGGGGCCGGTTCAGCCCTTGAATTTCTCCATCCCCTGATTGGCGAGCGCGTCCGCCTTTTCGTTGCCGGGATGTCCGGCATGTCCCTTGACCCATTTCCAGACAATCTGGTGACGTTGAATGGCCTCATCAAGCGCCATCCACAAATCCTGATTCTTGACCGGTTTGCGAGCCGCAGTTTTCCAACCGTTTTTCTTCCAGTTGGCCATCCACTTGGTGATCCCGTCCTTTACATAGGTGCTGTCCGTGTGCAGTTCGACATTCGAGGGATGTTTCAGGGCATCAAGGGCCTGAATGGCCGCTGTCAGTTCCATGCGGTTGTTGGTGGTTTCGGACTCGCCGCCGCATATTTCCTTGGTTTTGCCATTGCTTTCCAGCAACGCCCCCCAGCCGCCGGGGCCGGGATTGCCTGAACAGGCGCCGTCAGTATAAATCGTTACGAAAAATCGGGACACGGACCTTCCTTCTGTAAATGTAAATCGGCCCGGCAATGTAAGGGCTTCCCGTCATGATGTCATGTGTTTCCCGCGCCGGGCAAGCCTGTCCCGTGTGACAGGGGGCGGATCGGGAAAATTTTATCCAGTTAACCGATTGTTAGGCGCTCATATGCAGACTTGGGCCATGATTTGTAACGTCATGAAACAATGACGAGGGTTGGGAGCGCAGAACTGAAGATGACACAAAAGAAGATTTATTCCGCTGAAGCACGGCGGATGCGTCAGGATGGCCTTCCCGCCCCGGACATGACTGCCAGCGCTGGCATGAGCGAGGAACAGTATCAGGGCCTGCTTGGGGCGATTGATGCCCTTCGCAATGATATTGCTGGCGGTTTGGCCAAGCCGGCGATTGATGAGACCGTGATGGAGAATTTCCGCAAGGAAGTGACGGAAAGTGTTCAGTTGCGGACGGAACTGGAAGAACTGTCGCGGGTGATCATTGAAACCCGCCGGGAAATTGCCTCCCTCCAGAGTGTTGGTGAAGCGCCGAAAATCCATGCCATGACCGATCAACTGGATGCGGTTGTGGGGGATACGGAAGGGGCGACAAACGCCATTCTTGAAGCGGTCGAGATTATCGAGGACAAGAATGAGAGTCTGGAACTGAACGCCACCGACCCGGATCAGCTGGAAATCACCGAAGCCATCAGCACGGCCGTCATGAAGATTTACGAGGCCTGCAACTTTCAGGATATTACAGGGCAGCGCATTTCAAAGGTGGTCGGGACCCTGAAATTCGTTGAAGACCGGATTTCGACCATGATCGATATTCTGGGCGGCGAGCAGGAGCTGGGCGAGTTGGAACGGATCGAACAGGCCCTGCATCTGGACGGCGACGTGGAATTGAACGGACCGCGTCCGGAAGGCCACGAGATTTCACAGGCGGAAATCGACGCACTGTTTGATTAGGAGTGAGACTTGAGCCGTTCCCTGTCAGAACGGCTTAGGCCCGGTCCAGATCAAAGCCATAGGCGACAACAGACGCCACATCCTTGTGAAAGCGGATTTTCTTCAGGTATTCGCCGGGGTCCTTGGGCTTGACCAATGCCCCTTCAACCTGATTGATCCAGTCATACAGCCGGGTCAGGTAGAACCGCAGCGCCGCCCCCTGACAGAGCAGGGGCAGTGCCTCAAGTTCGCGGTCGGTGAGTTGGCGAACAGACTGATAGCCATTTAACAGGCGACGCGCCTTTGTAATGTTGAAGCTGCCGTCATTTTCAAAGCACCACGCATTCAGGCAGATCGCAAGGTCATAGGCGAGGAAGTCATTACAGGCGAAATAATAGTCAATGACGCCGCTGACGGTTTCCTTCAGAAAGAAGATATTGTCCGGGAACAGGTCCGCATGAATGACGCCGGATGGCAGGTCCGTTGGCCAGTTCTGTTCCAGATGGGCCAGTTCAGCGGCAATCTCGTCGGCTTCTGCAGGGGGAATGGCGGGAATTCTACCGTCCTGAAAACAGCTTTCGAACAGGGGCCGCCAGCCGTCGATGGACAGGGTATTCCTGCGGGTCAGGGTAAAGTCACCGGCCGTTACATGAAGGCGGGCCAGTGTCTGGCCCAGTTTCTGGCAATGATCCGGTGTGATCCGCTTGATCGACCGCCCTTCCAGAAACTGGATGATGGCGGCAGGGCGCCCGGCGGCTTCGGTCAGGGTCTTGCCTTCGCGGGTTGGGACCGGCGTTGGCGAGACAAAGCCCTTGGCAGCCAGATGTTCCATCAACCCGAGAAAGAACGGCAAATCGTCCCTGTTCACCCGCTTTTCATAGAGGGTCAGGATGTAATATCCCGCCTCGGTATGCAGCAGGAAGTTGGAATTCTCCACCCCCTCGGCAATACCCTTGCAGGAAAGGACCTCGCCCACATCATAGCGGGCCAGCAGGTCGTCCAGTTCTTCGTCGGAAATATCAGTATAAACAGCCATTTGATATCAATACTTTGGCATTGTGTTGCCTGCAACGGCTATTTTATGCCTGACCTGCTTCCAGCACACGGGGGAGTTTGAAGGTCACCTGCTCTTCACTGGTGACGACTTCCTCAACCGTGACATCAAAGCGTTTTGAAAAGGCCTCGACCACTTCCTCAACCAGTGTTTCCGGTGCGGATGCGCCCGCCGTAATCCCGACGGTTGTGGTATTCTCAAATTCCGCCCACGGAATATCGGTTGCGCGCTGGACAAGAAACACTTTCTCGCATCCCTGCTTGCGGCCAACCTCGACCAGACGCATGGAGTTTGACGAGTTGGGCGCGCCAATCACCAACATGCCATCGCAGCGGTCCGCCAGTTGCTTGACGGCGGCCTGCCTGTTGGTCGTGGCGTAGCAGATATCTTCCTTTTTCGGGCTGGCAATGTTGGGGAAGCGTTCCTGCAGGGCGGCCACAATGTCTTTTGTTTCATCAACGGACAAGGTGGTCTGGGTCAGGTAGGCAAGGCCCGTACCCGGTTGCTTGGGCGTGAACTCCCGGGCGTCCTCAACGGTTTCCACCAGACTGATGCGGCCTTCTTCAAGCTGGCCCATGGTGCCGATGACTTCCGGATGGCCTTTGTGCCCGATCAGGACGATTTCCAGATTGTCCTTGTCGTGACGTTCGGCCTCCCGGTGGACCTTGCTGACCAATGGGCAGGTGGCGTCGATATAGAACATGTCCCGCTGCTCTGCTTCGGCGGGGACGGATTTCGCGACCCCGTGGGCGGAGAAGATGACCGGAACGTCCTTGGGAACCTCGCTCAGTTCATCCACAAAGACGGCGCCCTTCTTTTCCAGATTTTCAACCACATACCGGTTATGGACGATTTCATGGCGGACATAGACCGGCGCCCCGTATTTCTCAAGGGTGCGTTCGACGATCTGGATGGCACGGTCAACCCCTGCACAAAAACCGCGGGGGGCTGCCAATAGAAGGGTTTTACGGGATCCGGTCATGATACTGCCTGCCAGTTGGAACGGTCCGGGAGGTTCCCGGTTTACTGATTCAATCCTAGGGGATGGTCCGGGCTGCTTGCTAAAAGGCGCGGAGCATCCTAAATTCGGCGCATTGTTACATCAATTTGATACCAATTACCAGTAGGTGCGGGGACCGGTACGGTTTCGCAGGGTTTGGGGAAGGCAACGATCGATGAAGAAATTTGGGCGGATACTGAAAGCCGGTGCGGTTCTGGCGCCTGTTGCGTTGACAGCCTGTAGCGGGTCAATTGACGCGGGGCTTGGGGATATGTTCTCAACCCGGGAACCGTTGCCCTGTCCGCAAGTCGCCGTATTGCCCCATGCCGATGCGATCACCATTTTCCGCCCTGGACAGGGACGTGACCTTGTGGATGTCCAGTATGAAGGGGTGATTGCCCCGGTTAGCGGTGAATGTTCCTACGAGGATGATGATTCGGTCATTGCCGTTGATCTCATTTTGCGGATTGGCGCCATCAAGGGCCCGGCAGCCACCTCCCAGACGCAGGAATTCCCCTATTTCATCGCGGTTGCGGACCGGAACAAGAAAATCCTGAACAAGAAGGTTTTCACCAGCCCTGTCTCTGTGCCGGAAGGCCGCAGGCGCGGCGGTGTCGAAGAGGAAACCGTCCAGCGTATTCCCCTTCCCACAGGGCGTTTCGGACCGGATTACACGATCATTCTCGGCTTTCAGCTAACGCAGGAGCAGTTGGATTATAACCGCTCCGCCGCCGGTCTCTGATAGGGGCAGACGCACAAAACAAAAAAGGCCGGGAAAAATCCCGGCCTTTCTTTTTGATCGCGCTCTTTGGGATCAGATGACTTTTCGCACATCCTGAAGGAAGGCGGTCACATTGTCCTCCAGCCCGCGGGATTGCTGCTGCAGGGTGGTGGCTTCCTTGAGCAGGCTCTCACTGGTCTGGGAGGTTTCCTCGGCAGAGGAGCGGACAATGGCGATATTCTCGGACACGGTGACCGTATCGTTGGACGCAGTGTGAACGCTTTGGGCGATTTCCCGTGTGGCGGAGTTCTGCTCGTTCATGGCGCCGGAAATGGCGGACACGGCATTGTTGATATCGTTGACCGTGGTGCCGATATTCTCCATTGAGGCGACGGCCTCGCTGGTGGCACTTTGAATTTCCACGATCTGCTTGCTGATATCCTCGGTTGCGCGGGCGGTCTGGCTGGCCAGATTTTTCACCTCGTTGGCAACAACCGCAAACCCCTTGCCGGCATCGCCCGCCCGGGCCGCCTCGATGGTGGCGTTGAGGGCCAGAAGGTTGGTCTGGTTGGCGATATCCTCGATCAGCTTGACCACCTCGCCAATGGATTTGGCCGCTTCCGCCAGACCGCGAATTTTCACATTGCCGCTTTGGGCGGCTTCGCTGGCGGAATTGATGTTGCTCAGGGAATTCTGGATCTGCCGGTCAATTTCCTGAATGGAGGCGGACATTTCCTCGGCGGAACTGGCCACGGTCTGAACACTGGCGGACGCACTGTCGGCGGCATTGTTCACATTCTGGGCCTTGGTCGCCGTATTGCCCGCTGCGCTGGACAGGGTCGTTGCCACATCCTGCAGGGAGCGGGAGGATTCAGAAATGGAATGGGACACCGACCCGATGTTGGTTTCAAAAGACCGGATGATGTTTTCGAAATTGCGGGTCCGCTGTTCAAAGGAACTGGTGCATTCGTTGATGATGCCAGCCGTCCGGCGGAAGGAGCCGCTCATGTCGTTGTTGAGGATGCGGCGATAGTATTTCTGCTCGGCCACATGCTGCATGGAGGCTTCGGCCTCGCGCAGGAAGGCATCAATGCGATCCACCAGTTCGTTGATGGCCCACTGAATGTCGCTGAGGGGGCTGGCATTGTCGATTTCCGAGATACGCAGCTCGAAATTCCCTTTTGCGATTCCCTCACAGATTTCCCGTGTACGGTTGATCTCGGCGGTAAGGTCAGCCTGCAGCGGCTGCGGCGCGGCAGTGTCCCCGGTCTGGTCTTGACGGCCTTGATCCTCCTGCGCGCTTTCCAGCAGGGCGTTGCGCTGCCCGCGGAAATAAAAGGCTGCGCCTGCGGGGAGCAGGAAGGCCACGGCCACAAAGGCCGCCAGCAGGGTGTCCGTGGGTTGCAGAAGTTCATATCCGACAAAAACGATGCCGGAGACAAGCAGGGCAATCAGCGGAGCCATGAGCCGGTTAGAGGGAGAAGAACCATTCATCGTAATTGCCACCTTGTTCTGTGATAAACGCACTGAGTTGTTGCATACCGGCTTCCAGTCCGGCCTTGGGCGAGCTTTCCGCCTTTTCCGTTGCGAGAAGCTGGGCGTAGAGCGGCTGAACGACGTTCTTGATCAGCGTCTTGTTCACCGCGCGCCGGTTGGAATGGTATCCAAGGACAGAACCGTCTTCTGCAATGGAGGGGGTAACGTGGGCAAGAACCCAGTAATTGTCACCGGTCTTGCCCAGGTTGTTGACATAGGCAAAGACTTCTTTGCGCTCTTTCAGGGTATCCCAGAGGAACTTGAATATACAACGAGGCATGTCCGGGTGACGGATGGCATTGTGCTGCACACCCAGTACCTCGGCCTCGTCAAACCCCGAGATGTCGAGGAACGTCTTGTTGGCGTAGGTAATCTTTCCTGTCAGGTCAGTTTTACTGACAATGATATCTTTTTCGCCAAGCGTTCGCTCGTTACCAGTAGGAGAAATAGTCGGTCGCATGATCCTGATCCAAAGTTTTTTGTGCATTATGACTTTCAAAAGTTAAGGCTTGGTAACCGGTTAGGTTGAAAGTAAAATGAAAGGCGGAAAATATTCCGACCAACATGCGGGCAGGAATGCGTTGCTATTTGACAGACCAAAAAGCATGTCTATTATCTGACCCGTTCATACAGATGATCCCTGCGGGAGAGATGGCTTCGGGCCATCGCCGAAGGAGCAACCGCCCCGGAAACTCTCAGGCACCCGGACCGCAGGGGGATGAAACTCTGGAAAGAAAACTGCTGGGCAGTTTCACCGAAGGGGTAAGCAGCAGGACGATGCCATTGGCTTTCCTGATGTCAATTCTCTCAGGTTCGTAAGACAGAGGGGGTGGTTTCCGACACTTTGTGCCGGAACTCAATTCCTTTGCTAGAACGAGAGAAAAAATGGGCGACACTTCCGCAATATCGAGAACGGTCCTTTACGACCTCCACGTGGGCCTTGGTGCCAAGATGGTTCCGTTTGCCGGGTATGACATGCCGGTTCAATATCCCGATGGCATTCTGAAGGAACATTTGCACACCCGCGATGCCGCAGGATTGTTCGATGTGTCCCATATGGGCCAACTGGTGATCAGCGGAGAGGCGCCGGACAAGGCCATTGAAAGCCTGATCCCCGGCGATATCCAGTCCCTGAAACCGGGCGAGATGCGCTATAGCTTCCTGACCAACGACAAGGGCGGCATTCTGGATGACCTGATCGTGACCCGCCGGGAAAATGACCTGTTCGTGGTGGTCAATGCAGGATGCAAGCAGCAGGACATTCGCCTGCTGACCGAGGGGCTGGCCGGACAGGCAACCGTGACCGAACTGAAAGACCGGGCGCTGGTTGCCCTGCAGGGGCCGAAAGCCGCGGCGGTATTGGCCCGTTTTGCCCCGGACAGCGCAGACATGACCTTCATGACCTACCGGGAAATGGATGTGAACGGTGTGCCCTGCTTTATCACCCGCTCCGGCTATACCGGGGAGGACGGGTTCGAGATTTCCATCCCTGCAGATCAGGCGGTTGCCCTTTGCACGGCCCTGCTGGCCGAGGAAGAAGTCGCACCGGTCGGCCTTGGGGCCAGAGATTCGCTCCGCCTTGAAGCGGGGCTGTGCCTTTATGGTCATGACCTGACCGAGGAGACCACCCCCGCATCGGCAGGATTGCTTTGGTCTATCAGCAAGCGCCGCCGCGAGGACGGGAATTTCCCGGGTGCAGAGGTGATTCTGGCGGAAATCGCCAACAAGCCGACCATGAAACGGGTGGGTATCCTGCCTGAGGGGCGTGCCCCGGCCCGCGAACATACGGAAATTGCCGACATGAACGGCAATGTGGTTGGGGAAGTCACATCGGGCGGTTTCGCACCGAGCTTGCAGGCCCCGATCGCCATGGGCTATGTGCCTGCAGAATTGTCCGCCGTGGGGACGGAATTACAACTGATTGTCCGGGGCAAGGCCCGGGCAGCTAAAGTCGCAAAAATGCCCTTTGTCGAACAAAGGTATTATCGAGGCTGATCAGCCACCCTTTAATCATTGAAGTCTGGGAAATAAAAAATGACCATCAAATATAGCAAAGATCACGAATGGGTAACCTTGGACGGCGATGTCGCAACCGTCGGGATCAGTAATTACGCGCAGGAGCAGCTGGGCGATGTGGTGTTCGTCGAGGTGCCCGAAGTGGGCGCGGAGATGTCCAAGGGCGATGAACTGGCCGTTGTGGAAAGCGTGAAAGCTGCGTCCGAAGTTTACGCACCGGTCGCCGGCGAAGTGGTCGAGGTCAATCAGGACCTGGAAGACAACCCGTCTTTCGTCAACGAGGATGCAACAGGGCAGGGCTGGTTCGCCCGCATCAAGGTTGCGAACGCGTCCGATCTGGATGAACTGATGAGCGAGGACGAGTACAAGTCCTTTGTTGAAGGTCTGGAATAATGAGATATCTGCCGCATACGGATGACGAGCGGCGTGCCATGCTGGAGGCAATCGGTGTCGGGTCCGTGGATGACCTGTTCACCGATATTCCGGAAGAGGCACGGTTGAACGGATTGCTCGACCTGCCGGGGCATGCCACGGAAATGGAAGTCGATGCAAGGATGCGGGCCTTCGGTGCGGAAAACCTGTCACCGGCGGCGGCCCCGTCTTTTCTTGGGGCAGGGGCCTATCGGCACCATGTTCCGTCCGTGGTGGATCACCTGATCCAGCGGTCGGAATTCCTGACCGCCTATACGCCTTACCAGCCGGAAATTAGTCAGGGCACATTGCAGGCCCTGTTTGAATTCCAGACGCAGGTGGCCATGATCACCGGCATGGATGTGGCCAACGCCTCCATGTATGACGGGGCAACTTCCTGCGCAGAGGCGGTCCTGATGGCCTGCCGGGTGACCCGTCGGAAACACGCCATTCTGTCCGGTAACCTGCATCCCCATTATCGGGATGTGACCCGGACCACGCTGCAATATACGGAATTTTCTGTCGAGGAAACGGATGTTGATCCGCAGGGCAAGACTGACATTCCGGAAATTGGCAAGGACATCGCCTGTGTGGTTGTTCAGAACCCCGACTTTTTTGGCCGGATTCAGGACCTGACCGCGCTGGCGGAACGCTGCCATGAGGCAGGTGCGCTGCTGGTTGTGGTGGTGACGGAAGTGGTCTCGCTGGGGGCCATGATGTCACCGGGCGAGATGGGGGCGGATATTGTGGTTGGCGAAGGCCAGTCCATTGGTGTTCCGCTGTCTTTTGGTGGTCCTTATGTGGGATTGCTGGCAACCCGCCAGAAATTTGTTCGTCAGATGCCGGGCCGGTTATGCGGCGAAACAGTGGATCAGGAAGGCAAACGCGGTTTTGTCCTGACCCTGTCCACCCGCGAGCAGCATATCCGCCGCGAGAAGGCGACCAGCAATATCTGTACGAATGCGGGTCTGTGCTCACTGGCGTTCAGCATTCACATGAGCCTGCTGGGGGAAGCCGGTTTCACCAAGCTGGCCGAGATCAATCACGCCGCCGCCGTTGCCGCCGCCGAGGAAATTGACGGAATTGAGGGCGTTTCCGTTCTCAATGACAGTTTCTTCAACGAATTCACGGTTGCGCTGCCGGTTCCTGCCGAGAAGGTTGTGAGCCAACTGGCGGATCAGGGAATTCTGGGTGGGGTACCGGTCAGCCGGTTGGTGCCGTCCCAAAAAGACCTTGAAAATCTTCTGCTGGTAACCGTGACCGAGACCAACAGTTCTGATGATGTGGCCAAGCTGGTCGCAGCTTTGAAGGAGGTGATCTGATGCTGAATAATGTAGGGCGCCAGACACGGCCGGAAGGGGCAGGCGGCGATACGGAGATGCCGGAAACCTTTACCGGGAACCGGGCTCTTAACCTTGAAACCCCGCTGATTTTCGAGCAGGGCGTTCCGGGTCGGATCGGTGTGGATTTGCCTGAGCCGAAAAAGGTGAAGGCAAAGCTGGGCGGATTGGCGAGGAAGGGCCGTATCGGTCTTCCCGACCTGTCAGAGCCACAAGTGCTGCGGCACTATGTGCGGCTGAGCCGGCAGAACTATTCCATTGATGCCGGTTTCTATCCGCTTGGCTCCTGTACCATGAAGCATAACCCGCGGATCAACGAGAAAGCCGCCCGTATGCCGGGGCTTGGGGATATCCACCCCTTGCAACCGGAAAGCACGGTTCAGGGTGCGCTGGCGCTGGTCTATGAACTGGCGGAATGGCTGAAAACCATTACCGGGATGCCAGCCGTTGCCATGTCTCCCGCAGCGGGGGCCCATGGCGAGCTTTGCGGTGTCATGGCCATGCGGGCTGCGCATGAGGCCAGAGGCGAGGTTCGGACCCGCATTCTGGTACCTGAATCAGCCCATGGAACCAACCCTGCCACGGCCGCACTTTGCGGGTACAAGGTGGATTCGGTTCCGGCGCGGGCGGATGGCCGCATGGATCTGGAAGCGTTCGAGGCCAAGCTGGGCCCGGATGTGGCTGGCGTCATGCTGACAAACCCCAATACCTGCGGTCTGTTCGAGAACGACATTCGAAAGATTGCCGATCTGGTTCATGCGGCTGGCGGGTATTTCTATTGCGATGGTGCCAACTTCAACGCCATCCTTGGGCGGACCCGTCCGGGGGACCTTGGCGTCGATGCCATGCACATCAATCTGCACAAGACATTCTCCACCCCGCATGGTGGCGGTGGTCCGGGTTCCGGTCCGGTTGTCCTGTCAGACGCACTGGCCCCGTTTGCGCCGGTCCCCTATGTGGTCAAGGACGACAACGGGTACCGCTTGCAGGAAGATGTTGAGGGTGATGCCGCCCAGAGCTTTGGCCGCATGAAAACCTTCCATGGTCAGATGGGCATGTTCATTCGGGCGCTGGCCTATATGCTCAGTCATGGTGCGGATGGCTTGAAGCAGATCGCAGAGGATGCGGTTCTCAATGCCAACTATATCCGGGTGGGGCTGAAGGATGTGCTGCATACACCGTTTGACGGGGTGTGTATGCATGAGGCCCTGTTTGATGATTCCACCCTCAAGGATACCGGCGTCAGCACCTTGGATATCGCCAAGGCCATGATTGATGAGGGGTACCACCCCATGACCATGTATTTCCCACTGGTTGTCCATGGGGCCATGCTGGTGGAACCGACCGAGAGTGAAACCAAGGAAACGCTGGACCTGTTTATCGGGACCATGCGGCATCTGGTGGACAAGGCGCGGACCGGGAATGATCCGGACTTCTTCAAGAATGCGCCCCGCTATTCTCCGCGGCGGCGTCTGGATGAAACCGGGGCAGCCCGTAAACCCATCCTGAGATGGGCGCCAGAAGGCACTGAGTAGTCTTTGACGTCAATCTGGGGTCCGCACCCTACCAAGCCTCGCAACGACGGTTGCGGGGCTTTTTTTATGGACTGCGGAAAGGTTCAGACCCGGACGGTCGTGGCAGGAGGGTTTTTGTGTCGTTGGAGGGAAGGGGATCAGGAGGATGCCCCGCAGCTGTGAGGAGAGGGGCCTCTGTCGCCTGCAAGGGGGGCGGAGGGAAGCTGATTGCAGGCAAGAAAAAACCCGCCACAATGGGCGGGTTTCTTTGCGGTCACTCAAGTGAACCTTAGTTCAGCTTGGAACCCAGTTCCTTGATTGATTCATCGATCAGAGCACCAGCTTCCTTGGCTTTCAGGCCGTCCTTCATCAGTTTCTCTGCTGCGGCAATGGAGACCTCAACAGCAACTGATTGAACTTCAGCAAGAGCCTTCTCTTCGGCCTGCCTGATTTTGGCTTCGGCCAATTGCTGGCGGCGTGCAAGAGTAGCCTGAAGCTCGGCTTCGCTTTCCTCGCGAATGATCTTGGCATCTTCTTTCGCCTTGGCGACGATTTCCTCGGCTGTGGCGAGGGCGTCGCGCTGGCGGCGCTGATACTCGGCAAACATGGCCTGCGCTTCTTCACGCAGTTTCTGTGCCTCGTCCAGTTCGTTTCTGATGCGGTCAGCCCGATCATCGAGCTGCTTGGCGATCATCCCCGGGACCTTGAAGTAGAGAACAACCCCAATGAAGCCGGCAAAGGCGATAGCTACCCAAAATGTCGGATCGCTAAGCATTATGCTTTTCCTTTCAAGTTGGCTTCAACAGCAGCGTTCAGGTCCGCGTCGGAAACATCCAGGGAAACAAGTTTGGAAACCGCAGCTTTGGCAGCTTCACCAGCAATGCTCTTGACGTTGGCAAGTGCTGTTTCCTTGGCGTTTGCGATGCTTTCTTCGGCTGCTTTGGCATTGTCCGCAAGTTTGGCTTCAAGCTCGGCTTTACTGGCGTCCTGCTCTTTTGCAAGCTCGGCCTTCAATCCCGCAACCATTGTGTGGGCTTTTGAGCGGGCCTCTTCCAGTGCGGCTTCATATTCCGTCTTTGCCTGTTCGGATTCTTCACTCAGCCGTCTGGCTTCGTCCAGATCCTTGGCAATACGGTCCTGACGCCCTTCCAACACCTCAGAAATGCGGGGGATCGCAATCTTGGCCATCGCGATATACAGGATCACGAAGCTGATAGCGAGCCACACCAACTGGGGCGGGAAATCTGCAAAATTAAGCTGCGGCATAACCGTTCCTAAATCCTAGAGTTCAGAAATTCTTCAACGAAGTGTTGAAGGACTTAAGCAAACAGGATCAGGAATGCGATAACCAGAGCGAACAGAGCAACAGCTTCTGTCAGGGCGAATGCCAGCAGAACGTTACCGAATACTTTCGGAGCTGCAGCCGGGTTACGCAGGGAACCTGAAATGTAGGATCCGAAGATGTTACCGAGACCAAGACCAACACCAGCAAGGGCGATAGTGGCCAGACCGGCACCAATCATTTTTGCGGCTTCTACTTCCATGATTTTCTTCCTTCTTTAATCAAGAACTTAGTTCAAGTGTGAAACGAAAATTTAAACTCAGTGATGCAGATGAATGGCATCATTCAGATACAGGCATGACAGGATTGCAAACACATATGCCTGCAGGAAGGCCACGAGGAACTCAAGGCCAGTCAGAGCCGTGATAAACGCGAGGGGGACCCAGCCACCCCACCAGCTCAGTGCAATCACGAAAGCGCCAAACACTTTCAACAGGGTGTGACCAGCCAGCATGTTCGCGAACAGACGAACGGAAAGGCTGATCGGCCGTACGAAATAAGAGATGATTTCGATCGGCACCAGGAGAACCAGCAGAACAGCCGGTACGTCACTGGGAACGAAGAATGACAGGAATTTGAAACCGTGCCGGAAAATACCAACCAGCGTTACGGTGACAAAAACAGTCGCCGCCAGACCAAAGGTGACAATGATGTGGCTTGTTACGGTGAAGCTGTACGGGATCATCCCGATCAGGTTACAGAACAGGACAAACATGAACACGGAGAAGATGAACGGGAAATATTTGCGCCCTTCGGAGCCCACGTTCTCTTTCAGCATGTTGGCAATAAACTCGTAACTGAGTTCCGCCATTGACTGCATCCGGCCCGGAACCATGGCGCGTCCACGCATGCTCAATGTCAAAAACAGCGTAATCGCTGCGATAACGATGATCATGAACAGGGAGGAGTTGGTGAAGGAAACGTCGACACCACCAACATTCATTTCAACCAGTCGTTTGATCTCAAACTGTGCTAAGGGGCTATGACCTTCTGCCACGATACTGTTCCCGCCTTGTCTGTTTCATACTAAAGGAGAGTAGCGCGCCACTCTCCTCAATCCTTAAAATCATCCGGGTTCATCGCTTTGGCAACCTTGAATACGTTATAAACGCCGACAATCATGCCAAGTACAACAAACACCAACAAAAAAACAGGCCGGGTGTCCAACCAATTATCGAGCAACCAGCCTAACCAGCCACAGACAAGAAAAGCAGCGATGATCTCCACCGATAATCGCCAGGCTCTGCCTGCTGCACCCGCTCGCTCGGCTCTCAGGCTGCCATCCCAGGAATTTTCTTCCTGTCGTTGACGGGCCTTTTCCAGCCGGGCTTTGAATTCTTCTTTTTCAGGGAGGTTTGGCTCAGTCATTTCCGCCTGCTTCACGAAAATCAAACATTATCCATCCCCCTACTGAAAGCGCGGGAAACATACGGTCTGCCCACGTCACTGTCAAGAACCAAACAATACCGACCTGTTCAGACAAAACAAATGATTACTTTATTGTCAATTCTTCAATGATTGCAGGGCTATGTGACTTCATTGGTCATCAACTGCGCCTTTGTCAGGTCGACGCTGACCAACTGGGAAATACCGCGTTCCGCCATGGTTACACCATAAAGGCGATCCATCCGCGCCATTGTTATGGGGTGGTGGGTCACAACCAGAAAGCGGGTGTCCGAATGTTCCCGGATGCTGTCCAGCAGGTTACAGAGACGCTCCACATTGACATCATCAAGGGGGGCGTCCACCTCGTCCAGTACACAGATCGGTGCCGGATTGGTCAGGAAAACCGCAAACAACAGGGCCACGGCCGTGAGGGCCTGCTCTCCCCCCGACAGAAGGGACATCAGTTGCAGTCTTTTCCCCGGAGGGCTGGCCATAATCTCAAGCCCGGCGGCCAGCGGATCATCAGATTCGGTCAGGGTCAGGTGGGCGTGGCCACCGCCAAAAACCCGTTTGAACAACTCTTGAAAATGGGCATCAACCTGCGTGAAGGCGGCCAGAAGGCGTTCGCGCCCCTCCCGGTTCAGGCTGGCAATGCCCTGCCTTAGGCGGGCGATGGCGGCCTCAAGGTCCTCCCGTTCCTTCTGCAGGGTGGTCAGTTGTTCGTCCACTTCGCGGGCCTCAATTTCGGCGCGGAGGTTCACCGGACCCATGCCGTCCCGCTCTTTCCGAAGGCGCTCGACCGTCCGCTCGCTTGCCTCGATCGGGGGGATATCCTCATCCTTTGCGATGCCCCCCACCTGAAGGATCCGCTCCGGCGCGCATTCCAGCCGGTCGAAAATCTGGGCTGCAAGGTTTTTCAGGGTGTCGGCCGCATGCTCCACATCGGCCTGATGGCGAACCCGTTCCTCCCGGCAGGCGCCAAGGGCATCCTGACAGTCCCGCAAGGCACGGTCGCATTGTTGCTGTACTGATTCGGCTTCGGCCACATGGTCGCGCGCCGTGGCACGGCCCCCTTCCGCACGGGCGATTTCGTCCATCAGGATGCCGCGTTTTTCAGCCAGTTGGGCAGGGCGGTCGGCAAGTTCCTGCAGTTCCTGTTCGGTCGAGGAGAAACGAATTTCCAATTGTCCAAAATGCTGGACCATATTCTCACTTCGCTGCAGCCAGCCCTGCCGTTCCTGATCAATGGAGGCGAGGCGATCCCGTCGGATTGCTGATTCGCGGAGCAACCGGTCATGGTCTGATCGGATATTGCCAAGGGATTCGCGTTTTTCCCGCAGACTGTTTTTCAGGCTGTCGAGCGCGGCCTGTTCCGCGCCAATGTCGGGAAGGCCGGTCAGTTCCCCGTTCAGGAGGGAGAATTGTTCCTGTCCTTCCCTGTATTCGCGGGACAGGGCACTGGCACTTTCCTGCAGGGAGGTCAGGCGGGATTGCTTCGCGGCCAGTGTCCGGCTGTGTTCGGCTTGTCGGGACCGGAGGTCGGACAGAACCTGTTCCTGTTGACGTCGGTCGCCGCGAAAGGACTTTTCCTGATCGATCAGTGTCTGCAGGGTGTTTTCAGCGGCACGCAGGGTGTCTTGGGCCTGTTCCCGGACGGTTTCCAGTGCCTGACGGTCTTTCTCCAGGGATAAAAGCCGGTTGCGCTGTTCCAATCGGACGGTGGCCGCTGTTTTCGCGCCGGCCTTGCGGGTGAAGCCGTCCCACCGCCACAAGTCGCCCTGCTTCGAGACCAGCCTTTGCCCCGGTTGCAGGCTTTGCGCCAGCAGGGGGCCGTCTTCCGGGGTGACAAGACCCACATGGGAGAGACGCAGATCAAGAGCAACATTCCCGTCAACATACTGATCAAGCGTCTCAATTCCCGCAGGAAAGGGGGCAGGCGCATGACCCGCGGACGGGGGGGGGTGCCAAAAAGCCGGGGCGGCAGGATCGGTTGGCGCTTCCAGATCATCACCGAGCGCGGCACCGAGGGCGGTCTCAAACCCCTTCACGACTTTCAGGCTTTCCGCCACGGGGGACCAGTTCCCTTCCTCGTCGGTTTCCAGCAGGGATTGAAGGGTTTTGATTTCGGTTTGTACGGCGGTGACCGCCTGTTCCGCAGCGCTGGCGCTTTGGCGCGCCTCTCGAACCCGGGTGTCGGCGGACTGCTTTTCCGTGTCCAGACTGTTCAGCCTTGCGGTGAGGGCTTCTGCCGCAGCAATCGCCTGTTTTATCTCGCCGTCCAACCCGGACTCTTTTTCAAGGGTTTCAAGGCTGTGCTCAAGGACCAGTTTCTCTTTTTCAAGATCCGTGATTCGGGTTTTCAGGCGGTTGGCGGCCTGCTCCAGATTCTTGAGTTGCTGGAGAAGGCTGTTCTGGCGAGCTTTCTCGGATGCCAGTTTTTCCGTCTGCAGGTCAAAGTCGGCCTGCACCGCCCGAACAATCGATTGCTGTTCCTGAATGGAGGTTTGCAAGGCTTCAAGTTTCGGCGCTTCCTGTTCGGCCAGCCGGGTCAGGTCGGTTTTCTCCCGTGCCAGACGCTCTGCGGCGTCGGCAGCGTCCTTCTCAAGGCTCTTTTCCCGCTCCATATCACTGGAAATCTGCAGTTTGCGGTCTTCAAGCTGCTTTTTGGCCTTCTTGAGCCGTTCTTCCTCGGCATCCAGATTTTCCCGCTCCAGCGTCAGGCGCTGTACCTTGGCCGCGGCGGAGGCTTCGGCGTTTCGAAGGGGGGTAAGGGCTTCTGCCGCTTTCAGGCTGGCAGTTTCCGCAATGGCGGTTTGCTTGGTCAGTTCGGCAACGGCGAAGGAGGTTTCTTCCAGTTTCTTCTTCGCGGTCTGCTCGGCTTCAAAGGCCTGCTCGTATTTTCGGAAAAAGAGCATGGCCTCGGCCTTGCGGATGTGGCCTGAAATATTGCGATAGCGGGTTGCCTGCCGGGCCTGACGCTTCAGGCTGTTGAGCTGGACTTCAAGCTGTCCGGTGACATCGTCCACGCGTTCAAGATTGATTTCCGCATTCTTGAGGCGGAGTTCCGCTTCGTGCCGCCGGGAATGCAGGCCGGAAATGCCGGCGGCTTCCTCCAGCAGGTGGCGGCGGTCCTTGGGCTTGGCATTGATAAGGGAGCCGACACGGCCCTGACTGACGATGGCGGTGGAATGGGCCCCGGTTGCAAGATCGGCGAACAGGAGCTGAACATCCCGGGCTCGGGTGACCTTGCCCCCGATCCGGTAGTCCGACCCGGTGTCGCGCCGGATGCGCCGGGTGATATCCAGTTCCGCCAGATCGTTATAGGCGGGCGGGGCCTCTCTTTTGTGGTTGTCGAGAGACAGGGTCACTTCAGCCATGTTGCGGGGGGGGCGGGAGGTCGTCCCGGCAAAGATCACATCATCCATGGCACCGCCACGCATGTTCTTTGCCGAGGTCTCGCCCATCACCCAGCGGAGGGCTTCGACCAGATTGGATTTACCGCATCCGTTCGGGCCGACAATACCGGTGAGGCCGTCCTTGATCAAAAGTTCCGTCGGTTCCACAAAAGACTTGAAACCGGACAGACGCAATTGTGTGAATTTCACGGCCCCTCCCTTGTTGCAGTCCCTTATAGACCCTGTAGATAGTCGTTCAGGGCGGTGTAATCATCCGGACGCCCGGTGTATAGGTCCCCGTTGATGAACAGGGTCGGTGTGGCGCTGACCTGATAGTCATTCTGCCCCACCATGCGATCCTTCAGGATGCTTTCACCCAGTTGCGTGTTGGCAAGGGCTTCTTCGAACTTGGCTTGGGAGATGCCGACCATTTTCCCGATCTTGGTCAGTTCTTCCGTCGGGTTGGAAGCACCGCGCCACTCAGCCTGTTTTTCATAGAGGATTTTCAGGACGGCAAAGAACCGCATTTCACCGGCGGTATGGGCCAGAATGGCCGCCTGAAGGGCGAAGCGATCCAGCGGAAAATCACGATAGATCAGAAAAGCCTTGCCGGTATCAATATAGTCCTTGGTCAGGCCGGGCAGGGACTTTTTATGGAATTCGGCGCAGTGCGGACAGGTGAGGGACGCATATTCGACAATACCGATGGGGGCGTTGCGGTCCCCAAGAACCATGTCATCTTCCTGAATATCCATCACGCTTGCCTGTGCGATGGAGGGCGTGAGGAGAGAGGCACCGGCGCCAAGCGCCAGGGTGGTCAGGGCCGTGGAGGCAACAAAATGTCTGCGATTTAGTGTCAATGTGTCGTCTTTCATACTAGATGTTGTGTCAGTATACCTTTTCATTCCTGTTTCCTCAAACATTTCAATATCAAGGTTCTTTAATGTATAAAAATCGCAGTTTTACGGCTGTTTGGGTGGCGGCTGACGGGTGTTCTTCTCCGCTTCCTTCTGGTTTTGCGTCCTGAGAAGGGAGGTGCCAAGGGCTTGCAGCCGCTCTCTCAATTCCGGATCGGGGACCCCTGTCAGGACCTCTTCCAGCCACTGCTTCTGCTCTTCGGTTGGGGGCGGAGGCTCTATTTTCCGCTTTTTCTCAGGGCGCTTGACCGGGGCCTGAATAATCTGGATGCGCCCGACCGCCCGAAATCCGAAGAAGCTGTTGATTCGTTCAATGATCAGCGGTTCGAAATGCTGGAATTCAGGCGCATGCCCCGGCATGACCCGCACCTTCAACGAGGCGTCGTTGTTTTTGTGGCGGGTGAAATTGAGGCGTTCCGGGCTTGAAACATTGGCAAGGGTCGGGCCGACAATGGTTTCCCAATTGGACAGGATATCCGCATGGGCAAAGCCTCGTTTCACAAGCGTTGCCCGGGTCGAAGCGCCCAGAAAGCGGCCAATCGCCTTCGGACCGGCCTGTTGTCGGAATTTTCTCACCATTGGCTGTTGTCTCTGTTACCCCTGTTACTTGCGCCAGACTGCCTTAGCATATAGGTGGTGTTTCGTCCTCTGAGAATGATAGTGTCACAAAATTATGAAAAGTAACATGAACAGAAAAGACGGATTTTCCCAAGCCATTCTGGACTGGTATGACCGGAACGCCCGCGAATTGCCGTGGCGACGTCTGGGCGGGGCCCATCCCGAGCCGTATCATGTGTGGCTGAGCGAGATCATGTTGCAACAAACCACCGTCGTGACCGTCAAACCCTATTTCAACCATTTTATCTCCCGGTGGCCACAGGTCAGTGATCTTGCCGCCGCCGAACTGGACGAGGTCCTGACGGCGTGGGCAGGGCTTGGATATTACGCGCGGGCCCGCAACCTTCACAAATGTGCGGTGGCAGTTTGTCACAATTATGGCGGGTCTTTTCCGGCGGATGAGGCAGAGCTTCTGTCCCTGCCGGGAATTGGTGACTATACCGCTGCGGCGGTGTCCTCCATCGCCTTCGGCAAGCGGGCCGTGGTTGTGGATGGCAATATCGAGCGGGTCGTGTCCCGCGTCTACCGGATTGCCGATGCCTTGCCGCAAGCCAAGCCGGTCATCAAGGCACATGCGGATGTTCTGACACCGTCGGATCGGGCGGGGGATTATGCGCAGGCCCTGATGGATATCGGGTCCGGGGTTTGTACCCCGCGCAATCCGAAATGCGAGCTTTGTCCGGTCGCTTCTTTTTGTGACGGGTTTTCAGCGGGGGATGCGGAAACCTTTCCGCAGAAGGCACCAAAGAAAAAGAAACCGACCCGCAAGGCGCATATTTTCTGGATCGAGAACGGGCGCGGAGAGGTTCTGGTCCGCCGCCGCGAGGAAAGCGGGCTGCTTGGCGGCATGATGGAATTCCCGTCGACTGCGTGGCAGGAACAGGCCCCGGTCCCCGACGAAGTCGAGGCCCTTTTGACCCAGATAGGTGTGGAGGGAACGTCGAAGCCACCGGTGACAACCGAACTGGTCCGGCATACCTTCACCCATTTTCATCTGGAACTGACGCCCCATGTGGTGAAGGCCGGTGAGGCAGGGGGAAGCGGTTCCAATGACGCTTTCTGGCTCGCTCCCGATGCGTTTTCAACAATCGCCCTGCCGACCCTGATGAAAAAGGTGGTGCAATCCGTTTTCAAGGGGCAGGGCAGTCTTGATCTTTGACGGGGAGGCCATTCGGCGGCCTGATTAGGGAAGAAAGCATAAAAAAAACCGCGCTTCCTAATGAGGCGCGGTTTTCTTTTTCCCGGTTGTCCGGCTTTTGCGTCAGTTCATTTCGGCGCGAACCTGTTGGCGCAGAACGTCGATGGAGACACTCTGACCTTCGGCGTCGAAATGCCAGAAGGTCCAGCCGTTGCAGGAACTGGCCCCTTGCAGGCGGGCGCCAACCTTGTGAATGGAGCCGGAGATATCGGAGGCGACAAGGCTGCCATCGGCACGAACGCGGGCGCGGTAGCGCTTGCGGGAGTCAAACAGGACCTGACCCGCAGACAGAAGCCCCCGTTCAACAACAGAGCCAAAGGGAACCCTGGGTTCCTGACGCTTGCTGGTGGTGACTTCCAGATTTTCAGGGGACAGGGGCTGAACCTTGCGGATCCGCTCCTTCGCGACCTTGATGTATTTTTCTTCCCGTTCCAGACCGATATAGTTGCGGCCCAGTTTGCGGGCCACCGCGCCTGTGGTGCCGGACCCGAAGAACGGGTCAAGGACAACATCACCCTGATTGGTTGCGGCTGTCAGGATACGATAGAGCAGGGCTTCCGGTTTCTGGGTGGTATGGGCTTTTTCGCCGTCCACCTTCAGGCGCTCGCCCCCACTGCAAATGGGCAGCAGCCAGTCGGAACGCATCTGGATATCGTCATTCATGACCTTCAGGGCGTCATAGTTGAAGGTCATGCCCTTGGCATTGCGGTCCTTCGAGCACCAGATCAGGGTTTCGTGGGCATTGGTGAAACGGGTGCCCCGGAAATTGGGCATGGGGTTGGTCTTGCGCCAGATGACATCGTTCAGGATCCAGAAGCCCAGATCCTGCAATTTGGCGCCGACACGGAAGATATTGTGGTACGAGCCGATCACCCACAGGGTGCCGTCGTCTTTCAGGACCCGCTGCGCCGCCGCCAGCCACTCTTCGGTAAACGCATCATAGACCGCAAAACTTTCAAACTGGTCCCAATGGTCATCCACCGCATCCACATGGCTGTCATCGGGGCGTCTAAGCTCGCCGGACAATTGCATGTTATAGGGTGGGTCCGCGAAGATCATGTCCACGGATTTCTCGGGCAGACTGTTCATGAGTTCAATACAGTCGCCCTGAAGAATGGAGTTCAGGGGCAGTTTTTTTGACGTGCTCATGGGCCTATTTCACTGGTTAACGTTCCCTCAATAGTGATTCGCCCGATTCGCGCCGTCAATAGGTATGTTGAATCAGTACGTTAGAGAACGCTGTTAATTTCCAGTCTTATTTTTTGACAGAATTTCACGAATTGGGGCAAAACTTCGCCTATGTTGTGGTGTGATTCCAAAAAGACTCAAGCCCTTGCGGTGTTCAGCCGTTCCGTACCCGGAATTATTCTGCCATCCATAGTGCGGATATTGCTCCGCCAGCCTGCACATTTTTCTGTCGCGTGTCACTTTTGCAACAATAGACGCCGCTGCAATGGACAGGGAAAGGCTATCCCCTTTCACAATCAGCCGGGTTGGCAGGCCTAGTTTGGGGTCCCGGTTGCCATCCACCAGAAGGGCATCGGGGCGCACCGGTAACTGTTCCACGGCCCGTCGCATGGCAAGGAAAGTCGCCTGCAGGATGTTCAGGTTGTCGATTTCCTCGGGTGAGGCTTCGCCAATGCCGACGCGGGATGTTTCCAGAATGGCGTTGAAGACCTGTTCCCGTTTGGATTTGGCGATTTTTTTTGAGTCCTGTATCCCGTCAGGGATATTCGCCGGGTCTAGGATCACCGCCGCGGCCACAACCGGCCCGGCAAAGGGGCCGCGCCCCACTTCGTCGATGCCGGCGACAAGGCCTGTTTCCTCATTTTCAAGGGAAAGGTCGGGAAGGCTTTTGGAACTCATTCGAACGGACACCCTGTCATGTTACTTCAGGGGCCGATTATGCCCGCCCGGTTCGCTTCAAAAAAGGGAAAGTTGGTTTTCGTCGCGGGCAGGCGGCCTGAAATGCTGCGTTGGCAGATCATACTTGGATTTGACAAGGCCAGTTTTGCGAAGCGCCAGCGTAAAACGCCGTTCGATCATTTCCGCATAGGGGCCGGTGCCCCGCATCCGTGTGCCGAAGGTGCTTTCATAATCCTTTCCGCCGCGCATGGAACGAACCAGATTAATGACCTTCGGGGCCCGGTCGGGGAAATTTTCCTCCAGCCATGCATGGAACAGGTCCGCAACCTCGCCCGGCAATCGCAATAAAAGATAGAGGGCACCGTGAGCCCCCCTTTCTTTTGCTGTGCGAAGAATGGCCTCGATCTCGTGATCATTGATGGCGGGGACAATGGGCGCCACCTGCACGATCGTGTTGATCCCTGCGCGGGAAAGTTCGGAAATGGCCCGAAGCCGTCTGTGGGGGGCGCTGGCTCGTGGCTCCATGATGCGGGACAGGCGATTGTCGAGGCTGGTGACCGACAGGCTGACGGATACAAGCCGTTTGCGCCCCAGCGGCGCAAGAAGGTCAAGATCGCGAAGAACAAGGTCCGATTTGGTAGTGATGGTAAAGGGGTGACGCGCCTTGCCGAGGACCTCAATAATGGAACGGGTGACCCGGTATTCCTTTTCAAGGGGTTGGTAAGGGTCCGTATTGGTTCCAAGGGCGATGGGCTTACAGATATAACCGGGTTTCGAGATTTCCTTCTTGAGAAGGTCCGCCGCATCGGGTTTCACGGTCAGGCGACTTTCAAAATCAAGACCCGGTGACAGGTTCAGATAGGCATGGGTTGGCCGTGCATAACAATAGATGCAGCCATGTTCACACCCCCGGTAGGCATTGACGGATTGGTCGAACGGCAGGTCGGGGGATGAGTTTTTGGAAATGACGGTCTTGGGATGCTCGATGCTTACCGTTGTGCGGCAGGGAGGGGGCGGACCCTCTGCCGGATCCCATCCGTCCGAGACAAGGGATCGCTCATTGGGTTCAAAGCGGCCGGTCGGGTTCACCGTTGCGCCGCGGCCCCGTCTGGCATCCTCAGGAATGGGAATGGCATCTGTTGTCATCATGTCAAAAATATAATGCAACAAAAAGAACGAAACAAGAACAAAAAGGGTGGGGCGGGGCGACTGGCAGGAGGGGATGAATGGAGAGGGAGAGGGAGAGGGAGAGGGAGAGGGAGAGGGAGTGAGTAGGGAAAGCGGGGCAGGCAAAAGCCTGCAGGTTAATCGCTGTCGTGCCCGGCCAGAAGGGCCAGACGGTGCATGCTGGCATTTTCAAGGAACTTGAACGCGGCTTCGTCCATTTTGTTGAAGGCGAAGGCGACCTGGTTTTTGCCAAGGACAATCCGTGTCACGGTCGCCTTGCAATTAACCGCGACCTTTGCATCGGGGGAATAGGAAAGTTCGCTGATGGTCACGGTGTCGCCAACCGGGGGGCGGCCGGGGAAATCATCAATGCGGAACCCGCCAAGGCTCCAGTCGTAGGTTTCAAATCGATGGGTGTCGAGAACCAGCGAAAGGCGCGGTATCTGAAACCGTTGATCCTTTCGGCTGTGGGCCCTGTATTTTCCAACAGTGAAAAATCTCGACATGAAGGGGGTGCGCTTCCTTTTTCTGATTACCCCCAACTATCCGGTTAAAAAATTAACAAAGTGTATTCAACCTTTATGATTTATGAAAATCAGCTCTTTGTCCGTTTCTGGTGTTCTTGCAACCGGTCAAACAATTCAACGAAATTGCAGGGCATGAAGCGATAGTCAAGCTGGTGGATCAGGATATCATCCCAGGCATCCTTGACCGCCCCGGTGGAGCCGGGCAGGGCGAACAGGTAGGTGCCGCCAGCCACCCCGGCCGTTGCGCGGGACTGAATGGTGGATGTGCCAATCTTCTGATAGCTGAGCATGCGGAACAATTCGCCAAAGCCGGGAATGTCCTTTTCATAGAGGGCGGAAAAGGCTTCGGGGGTGACGTCCCGCCCCGTCACGCCGGTCCCGCCTGTTGAAATGATCACGTCCACATCAGGGGCAGCGATCCAGCCTTTCAGGATGTCCTGAATATCCCCGACTTCGTCCCGGACGATTTTCCGGTCGGCGACCGTGTGGCCAGCGGCCTCGATCCGGTCCACCAGTGTCCGCCCGGATTTGTCCTCTGCAAGGCCACGGGTGTCCGAGACGGTCAGGACCGCAATCCTGACAGCAATAAAGGGTCTGCTTTCATCAATTCCAGGCACGGTCAGCCACCTTTCCAAGTTTGTTGTCTTGCGGACGATACAGTGGCCACTTGCCTTCGGCAATATCATCAAGGCCGGGCAGGTCCTGTCCCAAACGATGCCGGTAGATCCAGAAGTTTGTCAGGACCCGTTTCAGGAAGGCGCGTGTCTCGCGGCTGTGCATGGCTTCCACAAAGAACAAGGGATCGTCCGAGGATTGCGCCCGTTTCTTCCATTTGATCAGGTTTCCGGGCCCCCCGTTATAGGCGATGGTCAGGTGAAACAGGTTCTGCCCCACATCGTCATAATTCATCAGGTAGGACAGGTATTTCTGCCCCAGTTCCAGATTATAATCGGGATTGAACAGTTTTCGGTTCGACCTTTTCTTCAGGGACGGGTCCTTGGCAAGATAGCTGGCTGTTGCCGGCATGATCTGCATCAGCCCCTTTGCCCCGGCCGGGCTTTCAGCGCGGGGGTAAAACCCGGATTCCTGCCTCATGAACGCATAGATAAGCGCCCGGTCCAGTTTGTATCCATTCAGCGGCTTCCATTGCGGCAGCGGGTAAATGGCAGAATCCCATGTGGTGTCCCGATGTTCCCAAAGATACAGCCCCATGCGCATGGCGACCGACGGGGTTCCGATCCGTTCGGACAGGGCGATGAGAAGCGGGGCCTGATCCGGTTTGATCCGGCTGAAGGTGGAGCGGATTTCCTGTTCGGCCAGATAGAACTGACCGGCTTCACTAAGGGCAATGGCGCGCCGGACGGACGGGGTTTTTAAAAGCCACTGGCGTTTATTTTCGCTGATGACCGGCAGGTCCCAACTGAAGGGCTTCTTGACCCCAAGCTGGCGAAGAGCCAACAGGCCATAGAAGGTCCGCGGGTAACTGGCCGCCCGTTTCAGATAGTCAACGGACTTGGTCGGTTGGCCCAGCTTCAGGTAAGTGCGGGAGGCCCACCAGTTTGCCCGGCTGGCGGTCCAGCCGGAAATTCTGGACGCCTTGCCAAGCCGCGCGAAATGCTTGGCGGCTTTTTCAAGATGTCCCTGCCGCCACGAGGCAAGGCCCACCGTCCAGTCGGCAAGCGGGACATATTTCCGTGACCGGGCAAGGGCAGCATCGGCAAATTCAACGGCCAAATCATCCTTTTGATACAGGAAATAGCTGTGGGCGATCTTGGCGCGAATACGGTCATATTCAACAGGGTCCAGCAGGGTCTTGATCTTGTCCTTGGCGATATACTCGGCGGCGGGGGTCGGTTGCCCGCGATAGAGGTAGCGGCGCACGACCCGTTCCGCATGGTTCACCTCGTTCACCGTGGTCGCGGACCGTTTGCGCTTGCTTTTATAGGGGCGGGACAGATGGAACGGCTGTCCCGGTCCGGTCCCCCCAAGATAGCCACCGTTCTCGGGCCGCGGGGTTGGTTTCCAGTCGGACCGGTGGCGGGTGATGGCAAGGCGGTACAAATCATCCGCGCCCGGATGGTCGGCATAATCCTTCATCCACATATGCAGTTCCGGATAGGTGGATGTATAGAGGGTGGGGTGCATGTAGCGTTGGTATTGTACATGCCCGAGAAGAATACGGTTTTCCAGTTTGCCGATCAGTTCATTGGCAGCCCGCCAGTTTCCGTCCTCCTGCTGGCGAAAAATCTGCTGATACAGGGCGGCGTCCCTGTCGCTCAGGATTTGTGGCAGGTCGTTGGCGTGACTGGTTCCGGGCAGCGAGAAAACCGCCAACGCCAAAAGCATCAGGGCCATCACAGGACGGTGCAGTCGAGAGGGGCGGGGGAGGCGATTGAACATACGGGAAATCCGTGACGGCATGCTGATACTGTTCGCTTTCTGTTTTTCCGGGGTTCGGCGGGCGGGTTTCAAGTCCCGGTTACGTAGACATTTCCGCCTTCAGTTTCAACAAATCCTGCCACGCCATTTTTTTCGAGGCGGGGTATTCGATCAGAAAGGACGGGTGCAGCATGGGCAGGGCCCGGACCGGCCCCTTGCCGAATTCCAGATCGGTCCACTGGCCTCGCAACTTGTTGATGGCCCTTTTTTCTTCCAGAAGATACGGGGCGGCATCCCCGAACAGGATAAGGGTTCGGGGCGCGACCAGTTCCATATATCGTTTTATGAGCGGGCGGCAGACGGCTTGCTCTTCCAGATTGGCGCGGCGCCCGCCGGGCGGGCGCCAGGGCAGGGCGCTTGCAATATAGGTGGTTTCCACATCGATCCCGATGGCCGCCAGCATTTTCCTGAGCATATCACCAGAGGCCCCGGCCATGGGGCGGCCTGTCCGGTCTTCGTCCGAAGTCGGGACCCGGTCAATGATCATCAGGTCCGCGTCCTTGTTGCCAAGGCCAAGGACCGTGTTCATGGCGGTTTTTCTGAGGGCGCAGTCTTCAAACCCGGCGATGGCGGCGTGCAATTCTTCCAGCGTGTTGCAGGCCGCTGCAAGGGAGGCCGCTTTTTGTATCAGCTCGGTATTGCTGGCGATCTTTGGCTGGGCCGCCGCCGTCGGCGCGGCTGCCGGCAGGGGACGGCCGGCGGATGGGCGCTGGTGGGCCGCCGCAGGGGACGGCGGTGCGGCTCTCTCCGCCTCACGCTCCACAAGGTCGAAACGGTTGACCGGTTCGTTGCCGATTGCCTCGTCCACGCCTGCCCCGGCATAGAAGCCGAGTATTTCCTGAATGTCTGCCAAGGTTTGCATACCCTATCATAGCAACAGTTCAGCCTGCTTTAGAAGAGGGTCCGTGAAAGCCGGATGAATTTTGTTGCGGATTGCCATGAAACCCAGCGTCAAACTTGGTTTTTTTGTGAACTGCCGTGTAATTGTCCAGATGTCTGCTGTAAAAAGGCGCTGAAAACTGCCAAAGTCGATGTAAATCGGGATTGACGCACCGCAAAAAAAATATAGTGTCATCTGAAAAAATAATACGGGTGGGTGACTTGTTCCTTGTTCAATGGATGAATTGGCTGCCAATCCTGTCGGTGTATAAGAATAATGCTAGATGAGGCTTAATATGGAACGCGAATCTATGGAATTTGATGTCGTAATCGTCGGAGGCGGGCCTGCCGGGCTTTCCGCTGCGATCAAGTTACGGCAACTCAGCATGGAAGCCGATATCGATATCAGTGTTTGCGTTCTGGAAAAAGGGTCCGAGATCGGCGCCCACATCCTGTCCGGGAACGTGTTCGAGCCGCGGGCCCTGAACGAACTTATTCCGGACTGGAAGGAAAAAGGCGCACCGCTGAACACGCCGGTGCAGTCAGAGAATTTCTATTTCCTGACACAGGAAAGCCACCTGACCTTCCCGACCTTCCTGTTGCCAAAGCAGCTTCACAACAAGGGCAACTATATCATCAGCCTTGGCAACCTGTGCCGCTGGCTGGCAGAACAGGCCGAAGAGCTGGGCGTTGAAGTCTATCCGGGGTTCGCTGCTGCGGAAGTCCTCTATAATGACGATGGCAGTGTCCGCGGTGTTGCCACAGGTGACATGGGCATCGGCCGGGATGGCGAGAAAAAGCCTTCCTATGAGCCGGGCATGGAACTGCTGGCGAAATATACCCTCTTTGCTGAAGGGGTGCGCGGCTCCCTGACCAAGGGCCTGTTCGAGAAATTTGACCTGCGCAGCGATTGCGATCCGCAGTCTTTTGGTATCGGTATCAAGGAACTGTGGGAACTGGACCCGGAAAAGCACCGCGAAGGACACATCTTCCACACGGCCGGTTACCCCATGGACAGCAAGACCTATGGTGGTTCGTTCGTGTATCATCTGGAAAACAATCAGGCCTATGTGGGTTATGTTGTGGCCCTCGATTACGAGAACCCGTACCTGTCACCGTATGACGAGTTCCAGCGGTTCAAGAGCCATCCGATGCTGAAGGACATGCTGACCGGCGGCAAGCGGATTGCCTACGGCGCACGGGCCATTAACGAAGGCGGCTTCCAGGCCATTCCGAAACTTGTCTTCCCGGGCGGTGCGCTGGTGGGGTGTTCCGCCGGTTTCGTCAACGTGCCGAAGATCAAGGGCTCGCACACAGCCATGAAGACCGGCATGATGGCAGCCGAAGCCATTATGGCCGAGTTTAAGGAAAATGCGGAAAATCCGGCCAAGGTGCTGGAAACCTATCCGAAACTGTTCGAGGCGTCCTGGGTTTACGACGAACTCAAGAAGGTTCGGAACTCTCGTCCGGCCTTCCGCAAAGGACTGATTGCCGGCACCCTTTACACCGGTATTTCCCTCAAGATCATGCAGGGCAAGGAGCCGTGGACCTTCAAGATCCATGACGACCACAGTGCGCTCAAGAAGGCGAAAGACTGCAAGAAGATCGAGTATCCGAAATATGATGGTGTCTATACCTTTGACAAGCCGTCATCCGTGTTCCTGTCCAACACCAACCACGAGGAGGATCAACCGATCCACCTGACGTTGAAGGATCCGTCTGTTCCTGTTGATATCAACTACAAGGAATATGCAGGACCGGAACAGCGTTTCTGTCCGGCCGGGGTTTACGAGTTCCTGACCGATGACGACGGGTCCAACCCGCGTCTTCAGATCAACGCCCAGAACTGCGTTCACTGTAAAACCTGTGATATCAAGGACCCGACCCAGAATATCAACTGGGTTGTGCCGGAAGGGGCGGGTGGTCCGAACTACCCGAACATGTAAAAAAAGGTCGTCAAAGACAAAAAAAAATTTATCTCTGTTATCAAGTTGCTAGAGTGTCCCTCATTCGGGAAGAACCTGGACTTGATAACAGAGGTAGTGAATATGGCGGTGCTTAAAAAAGGAAGTTTCAGAACAATACTGACAAGTCTTGTATTGTTGGGAACACTTGATGCATGCGCCGGAACCAATGGTTCATACGGAAAGGAACCTGTTCCTTTTCTTTTCCTTGATGAAGGCGGAACGGCGGTGGAATCCCCGCCTTCGCTGGAAGGCAACTATCTGGCCGGTCGTCAGGCCCTGCGCGAGCAGGATATGGAGGCGGCCTCCGGTTTCTTCAACAAGGCCCTCACCTTTCAAAATGAAGATGAATATCTGAAGCAAAGCGCGTTTCAGGCGGCTCTTGCCAGCGGTGATATGGACAAGGCGCTGGAACTGGCGGCTGAACTGGCGGCTGACCCGGACAATCGCATCGATGCCGCGTGGCTGGTGCTGGCCATTGATGCCATGCGGAATGGCGACCTGACAGAAGCCAGAACCATGCTGGACAAGACAACGCCGTCCGGCTTTAATTCTTTCCTGAAACCGGTTCTGATGGCGTGGGTTATTCTGGGGCAGGGGGATGTTGAAGGCGCCGTCGCGGCGCTGGACGGTCTGGATCGGAATGAAGGGTTCAGTGTCCTGAAATCCTATCATCTTGGTCTGCTGGCTCATGCCTCCGGGGATGCGGAACTGGCGCGCTCGCAATATGAGGCGGCCATGAAGGGGCCCGCGGCCCGCGCTGTCCGTCTGGTTCAGTCCTACGGGATTTTCCTGATGGAGCAGGGCGAGGTTGACGCTGCCAGAAACCTTTATGAGGGGTATCTGGAGCGGTACCCCCTTAGCCCGACCATTAACCAGATGCTGACCGACATGGATGCCGGAAAACCGGTGGAGCCGCTTATCCGCAATCCGGTCGAAGGCATGGCCGAAGCCCTGTACAGTTCTGCCACCATTGTCGGGCAGGAGAAAATCAACGGCGTGGCATCGACCTATGCCCATTTTGCCCTGATGCTGAAGCCGGATTTCCCCGTGGCCATTTCGTTGCTGGCCGAGATTGCCGAGGATCGCCGCAACTGGGGTAAGGCGCTGGAATTGTACCGGAAAATTCCGCCTACCTCCCAGTTTGGTGTGAATGCGGAAACCCGTGCCGCATGGGCCGAACACAAGATTGGTGGAAGCGAGGCCGCCATTCGCAAGCTGGAGGTACTGGCAAAAGACAACCCGGACCAGATCGAGCCGCTGGTTGTTCTGGCGGACCTGTTCCGGGATAACAAGGACTGGAAAAACGCCGCCGACGCCTATGGCCGCGCCATCGACAAGTCGGAAGGGTTCCCGGATCGTTTGTGGTCGCTTTATTATGCCCGTGGTATTGCCTATGAGCGGATGGATGAATGGCCCGCCGCCGAGGAGGATCTGCTGCGTGCCCTGAAGCTGCGCCCGGACCATCCGCAAATCCTGAACTATCTTGGATATTCGTGGGCCGATCGGGGCGAGAAGCTGGAACAGGCCAAGGACATGCTCATTAAGGCGGTGTCTCTCCGCCCTCGGGATGGCTATATCGTGGACAGTCTGGGCTGGCTCTATTACCGGCTGAATGATTTCGACAATGCGGTAACCCAGTTGGAGAATGCCGTCTCGCTGGTGCCCGCTGATCCCACCATCAATGATCACCTTGGCGATGCCTATTGGCGGGTTGGCCGGTATGACGAGGCCCGGTATCAGTGGCAACGGTCCCTGTGGCTGGAGCCGGAGGAGGACATGATCCCCCTGATTGAGGAAAAGCTGAAATCGGGTCTGGAAGGTCTGCCGGATGACGCAACCCGGTAACTTGTTTGAAGTCGCGCCGCCCAAGATCAATCTTTTCCTGCATGTCACCGGCCGGCGAGAGGATGGCTATCATTTGCTGGAAAGCCTCGCGGTTTTCCTGACCCACGGGGACCGGGTTTCCGCACAGGCGGACACGGCGGTATCGCTGGCGGTGGCCGGGCCGTTTGCCGCTCCCTTGCAAGGTGACGGTTCCAATCTGGTGACACAGGCAGCCGCACTTCTGCAAAGCCGGTATCCGCAGGCCGCCGGGGCAGGGGCAAGGCTTACGCTCAAGAAGGTTCTGCCCGTCGCCTCCGGTATTGGTGGTGGGTCTGCTGATGCGGCGGCGACTTTACGTCTACTCAATCGCTTGTGGGGCCTTGGGCTTGGCAGGGAGGCCCTGTCCGCTCTTGGCGAGGAGCTGGGCGCGGATGTCCCGGTTTGTGTGCGGGGGCGGCCCGCTCTGATGTCCGGGATTGGGGAAACGCTGATTGATGTCCCCGGATTGCCCGAGGCGGGTATCCTGCTCGTCAATCCGGGGGTCGAGGTTTCCACACCGCAGGTTTTCAAGGCGCTGGGACCGCTGAAAGGGGCGCGGCCTGTGCCGGACTTTTCAGGGGTGTCGTTTGCTGGCCTGATTGACGGATTGCGGCAATGCGAAAATGACCTGCAACCGGCGGCTATCCGCCTCTGCCCGGAAATCAAACAGGTGCTTGCTGTTCTTGATGGATTGGAGGGCGCCCGCCTTACCCGGATGAGCGGCAGCGGGGCGACCTGTTTTGCCCTGTTCAGTTCAGAGGAAGAGGCCCGGCAGGCAGCTCAAAAAATTGCATCAGACCATCCGCGCTGGTGGGGCATGGCAGGGCGACTGGATACAGGGGCGTAAAGAAACAAACGGGGGGAGACGATGAGAAAGCAGGCATCTTTGTTGCTGCTCATGCTGGCGGTTCTTCTTCCCGCTTGCGGGGGAGGGGGCACGCACCGGACCGAGACCCGACCCTGGGGTCCGGGGCCGATGGATGACCTTTCTGATCCCGAGCGGGAATGGAGAAACGCGCTTGTCGTGCTGCCGCTTCGCGGTTCGGCGGGGTCCATGATCACGGTGAATGATGGTGGATTGGCCTTCGGTGCCCTGACCGGGGCCAGCCATGCGACCCGGTGGCCGGTGATTGTCTTGATTGCCGGGTGTGAGCGGCCGGTCTCGCCGCGTCTGATGCGGGCACTGGCCGAACAGGGCTATGTCACCTTCGCCCCGGACAGCCGGGCCCGCCTGCGGCAACCGCTTCACTGCGAGGGGGAGGTGCTTTCCGATCTGGACCGGGCGACCAGAAACCTCGCGCCGCGGCAGGCGACAATCAATTACACCTTCCAAAAACTGCAGGCGCAGGATTGGGTCGATACGGACCGTATGTTCCTGATTGGCGAGCGGGATGGCGCGGCCGCCGTGGCAACCCTGTCCGGCGCCGGAATTGCGGGCCGGGTGCTGGCGGAATGGGATTGCCTGCCAACGGACGCAGGGCATGGGGCCGACAGGGTCGCGACCAGCGCTGCCAGCGGTATTCGCAACGCCGCCGTGGCCCCTGTTTTTGCGGTGACCTCAGCCGTGGTCCCAACCCATGCCGGGGACTGCTCACCGTTTCTTGGGGACAGCCCGCACTCCGCCGTTTTGGCCCTTCACGCCAAGCATTCCCCGGACGTCCTGACAGAACCGGTCGTATTTACGGAATTGCTCAAGTTTCTCGATCGTCGCATTTTCAGATAACCACACGAAAAAATTAAATTTAGGACTTGAGATTGTGATCCTCTTTGGATAGAAAAGGGCTCCTCGTTGGGGTGTAGCCAAGCGGTAAGGCAGCGGTTTTTGGTATCGCCATGCGCAGGTTCGAATCCTGCCACCCCAGCCACTCACTTTCCTCTCAATATTCATCCGTGACAGTTTGCTTCATTCTTGGGCTGGAAGCTGTAGTGGTCGTTCTCTTTTGCCTTAGGTTCCCGTTTGTGACTGCTATGCGGTAGCGGTGTGAACTTTATCGGGCTTAAGGTCTTGATTCGGCGCGGGGACAATTTTCAGGAAATTTGTTCTATAAAAATATTACAATAATGTTGTTTAAAGTAATAATTTAGTTTCACAAAGAAGTTTAATGTATCTTGGTGTGGTTAATTAAGACATATTGAAATACATCCATAATTATAGATAAACTTTTGTCTTCGTGGAAATAAATTTTTTCTAATTTTTCTTGTCATTTATTTTGAAAACACAGATACTCCGTCCCAGTTGAGCGACTGATCATCGGTCAACGGGATATCCCCCCCGATATCCAAAAGATTTTAGTAACGAGTACAGTATCGCGTACCCTAGTATTGAGTACAGTATCGAGTACCCCAGTATTGAGTATCTATTAGTTGCGTATTCAGTATTGATTACATTAGTACCAAGTACCCCAAATACCTCAAGTACCCCACTGGCTTCAGGCTTCCTGCTGTCAGACTTGATATGATCCCGGCACCGACCCCTCGTGCCGGGATTATTGCTTTTTGGAGTGGTCGTGCCGGACAAACACCGGGGACGTCGTTTCAAACCGCCAAGACAATGTTGTTGGAAATGGGCGCTCATTAGTAAGCGGATTTCTACTAGACTTTTATGTCCAGATCGGGCGGACATCAGACCAGATTAAATCACGCAAACCATTCTTGGCTAAATCAATTTTTTTCCGGGGACTTATGCTGTGTTCTTTCAGTTTAGTTGAGGTATTTGTAATTTTATGGTGTAGTTTTGGCTATCTATGGTCAGTCGGTGGGCTTGAAGAAGGTAGTTTTATTGTGGTGGCTTTATTCGAATGGGAATGTTTTGAAGGTCTCATAAATGATGGTGACTATGAGCTGCATGATGATAGTATTTTGCATGCTCCGGTATCTGACATATCGATTAAAAGAAGTGATGATTTTCAAATTTATGTAACAACAAAGTCTCGAGAAGCAGTTCGCTGTAATAGGGTGAATTACCCTTTGGGCACAGTCAGGGAGAACCAAGAGACGACGAAAATAGTATCTAAATTTAGTTCAAGAGAGATCGTTTTAAGAGGAGTTGGAGCAACAAGTTATACTATTTCAAGTGACTTTCGACAAGGTGGTGTTTTTGAAGAAACAGCTTATATTCACTCTGTTGAAGGTTGTTTTTTGTCCCCGGAGAATGGTTGCTATCTATTTGAATGGGTGGAGAACATAGACGCTTCCTATTTTTATTGGCCGCGCATCATAACGCTTAGTAGGGAAGAAACAATAACGGTTAGTTTTGAAGATGAAGTGCCGGAAATTTGTTTGAGTGAGAAAAAAATAGGTAAAGGTGGTTCTGAGAGAAGGGGTGTCAAATTATCTATTGATGGGAATGAATTGTATGTTTCGAAAGTCAGTGGTGAAAGGTCTGGGAGGGCATTTATTATGTATAAGGGGTGCCCATCAGATGAGGTAAGGAATAAAATAAGGGATTGTATATCATTTTGTTTGGGAAGACCTATCATTTATTTAGGTAACACAATTCTTGATAAAAAATTATCTTTGGTTTCTTTCTCTGCAATCAGTGCGTATAGCTTCAATGGAGCCGCAATCAACTTACCTATATGTCCGCCCGTATGTTTAGGTGAGAGAGATAAAACTAAAATTAGTGAGATTAAACTAAATCTATTGGTTAAGGGATTGTACGGAATTTACGATAAGCATAATGTTAGGGGCCTTTTTTGGCAGTATTGGCACGCCGTATGTTCTCCTGTGCATTCTGCGCCTGTGCAGTTCGGATCTTGTATTGAAGCATTAACAAACTCTATTCTTCGTATTAACAAGAGAGCAGTAAAAACTAAGATATTAGAAGAAATGGATTGGAAAGCGTTTGCCAAAGAAGCAGATAAAATGCTTCTGCATCTTGATATATGTGAAGAAGGGAAGAAGGTAATACGAAAAAAAATAAGCTCACTTAACAGCGCGCCACAGAAACTTGTAAACGAAAGGGTTTATGAATTTCTTAATCTTGAATTTACGGAAATGGAAAAAGTCGTTTGGGAAAGGAGGAATGCTGCGGCCCATGGAAGGGGGGGCGAAGAAAAAAATCATGCAGCTCTAATACGGGAAAACAAAATTTTAAGAATTTTATTCCACAGGCTTCTAATAAAGGTCTCAGGGGGATGTGACCAGTATATTGATTTTTATACCATAAATCATCCAATAAGACTTATAGAAACAGGTATTCCATCAGACGTAGTCGACTAGCTTGCGGTTTCAATGACACTGAGGCAGATGTTTTTTGAGTATTAAATGGTTTCTCTGGGTTTTGTCTCATAAATAGTTTGAATATATTTCTCCGAAGTCTTTGGAATGATACTGAAGGCTGCTCTTGTGTTGTTTATCATTGAATACGGCAATAGTAGCAAGTTAGCGCAGGACATGCCCTTGCACTATGTTCCATTGGCTTGGGAAAGCTCGTTGATCAGCTTCCGTTCCACCCCAGACTCTTCCAGGTCCCTGAGCAACTCGTGAAGATAGCTGTCGACCACGTTGATTTCGTCAAGATGGGCCACGGTGTTTTCAAGATATTGCCGGCAGGAGCCAAGATAGCCTTCACCCCGGGCGATGCGCTGGAGCGTTTCTTCCCGGCTCATCTGCTGGACGTAGCGGGGATGGTCCCGGTTGACCACAAAGGTCATGCCCGTGAACATGTGCCCGTCCGACTGGAGGCGGCACCATTTCGGCTTATAGGCCCCGGTCAGCATCTCCCGCATCCAGAGGATCGTTGTCTCGCTTTCCACCAGTTCTTCCGGGATATAGAAGGCCCGCCCGTTGCAGGAGCCCCCGGTATCGAGGGCCAGCATCAATCCCGGCTTGTCCGGGCTGCCCCGTCCCATGGTGAGGGACAGGCAGAACCGCCGGCGATAGCCAAAAAGGCGGGCAGGGCGGGACTGTTCGAACTCGAACGCCGGGTTCCAGAGAAGCGAGCCATAGCCGAACACCCAAAGGCCCTGTTGCTTACCCTGCCGGTCTTGAGGGTGCTTTTCTTTCTGCCCAAGAAATTGCAGCCTGTTTTCTGCCCTTTCTTCATGGGTGAGGGCGTGATAAGGGCCGTGCTTTCGGGCCTCGGCGATAATTTGATCAATGCGTTGAGGGGTGAAATCCTCTCGTTTCAGCATGGTGTTCCTGTTCTTGTGCGTGCTTTTTCATTATTGAACCCGGTTATGGTACGGTAGCTTTTAATTTAGGGTCAAGGCGTGAGAGGTCTATTTTCGAGTATGCTTAAATTCCTGTTGAAAGGGGTGCGCCGGTTGCCGATCGAGTTTGGTGACCTGGAAAAACCGCGCACACCGAACAGTTTTCTGATGGCACCGGAGGGAGTATGCCATAAGGCCGTACCCGATGCAGGGAGCCCGGCCTTTCCTGTGCCCGTAGAGACCCTGCGGGAGGTCTTCAAAGTGGTGGCGCTGTCGCACCCACGGGTGGAGGCCTTGCCGGAGAACCTTCCAGAGAACTTCCCGGAAAGTCTGCCGGATAATCCGCCAGGCGAAGTGCCGCTTCAGGATGAATATGTGCAATATTCGAAAGGGATCGGCTTTCCCGATACGATTACCGTCCGGTTCTTACCGGCGGGAGAGGGCGGCTCCACCCTTGCGGTGTTCAGCCGGGCCCATTACGGCATTCGCGATTTCGGGGTGAACCGCAATCGGGTGCTGTTGTGGATCGAAGAGCTGCGGAACAGGCTTAAAGCGTGATCTTGCGCGCTTTCATGGCTTCATAGCTGGGCCGCAACTGGTCCGCCAGTTTTTCGAGGGCGGGGGGTAACTCAACCTCTCGCGGGGTATATTTCTGGAACCCGGTCGAGGCCTCGACAGCGCCGTACCAGTGCTTGCCCCAGACGCCGTCGGCGGGATGGGGGCCGGACGGCCACTCCAGCATGGCCTCATCGAAGGGGAGCCCGCATTCCTGACACAGCAATTCCAGCATTTCACGGGGCTGGCGAAGGATATCCTCCCCCTCCACCACAACAACGGGGTTGGGGCTGTGGGCCGCGAAATAGGTGTAAAGTTCGACCTGCCGCTCAAATCCGGTGGCATCGGCGGAAACCTGATCCCACTTGGCGGCGAAGGAGGCAATGACCAGCCGCGGGTCCCGAAGCAGGAAACAATGGGTATGATGGGCGAGGGCCGACAGGTCGATTTCATCCAGCATATGTTGTGACATATGTTTGATGTAGAGGAGCGTTTTCCCATCCGAAAGGGGACCGTTCAGCGTGTCGGTTACCGTCTGCCAGCGGGTTGGCTGGCTGGCGATCACGGCTTCCTTCATGGGATGATCAAGGCCCGTTTTCTTCAGGTACCAGGCGTAATAGGGTTCATCAACCGGCAGGCAATCGGAACGGTTGCCGAAGGACCGCATCATGGCGGTGGAGATATTTCGGGGCCCGGACCACATGGACAGGCGCGTTTCGGGAAAGGTTTCTGTCATGGCAAGGTCCCTGATGGGCGGGGCAGCCTTTTGGAACTGCCCCGGTTCGTCGGATCAAAGGCCAAGGATCAGTTTGGCCATGATGTTACGCTGGATCTCGTTCGATCCACCATAGATGGACACCTTGCGGGCGTTGAAGTAGCGGGGCGCCACGCCGCTGGCGTAATCGGCACCCACCGGTTCTTCATTCTGGCCCGGACGCAGGGGCAGGAAAGGCACCGCCGTAGTGCCTACGGCCTCAAGGGCCAGTTCCACAACCGCCTGATAGAGGTCCGTCCCCCGGCATTTCATCAGGGACGAGGCCGGGCCCATATTCTGGCCGGACCCCAGTTTGCTGAGAATGCGAAGTTCGGTCATCTCAAGCGCTTGAACCTCGACTTCCAGCTTGGCCAGTTTCTGGCGGAAGTCCGGGTTTTCGATGACGGGACTGTTGCCGTCGGTTTCGCTGAACGCGATGGTGCGGATTTTCTCCACACCCCGTTTCAACCGGCCCGCATAGGCGTTGCCCCGCTCAAATTCGAGCAGGTACTTGGCGTAGGTCCATCCCTGATTGACCTCGCCAATCAGGTTTTCCTTAGGCACCTTCACATCATCGAAGAACACCTGATTGACCTCCTGCATGCCGGAGACCGGCAGGTCCAGGGTCTGGATCGGGTCGATCTTGATACCGGGGGTCTTCATATCGATCAGCAGGAAGGAAATGCCTTCCTGTCGCTTGCCCTCGGTCGAGGTGCGGACCAGACAGAAAATCCAGTCAGCATACTGGGCGAGGGTGGTCCAGATCTTGGAGCCGTTGCAGAGGAAATGATCGCCCTTGTCCTCGGCCTTCATCTGGAGCGAGGCAAGGTCGGAGCCGGAACCCGGTTCGGAATATCCCTGACACCACCAGTCCTCGTTCGAGAGGATGCGGGGCAGGAAGCGCTTTTTCTGTTCCTCGTTGCCAAACTTCATAATGACCGGGGCGCACATTTTCAGGCCGAAGGGCATGATCCCGGGTGCATTGGCGTTGGCCATTTCGGTTTCGAAGATATATTTCTGGGTGGGGGTCCAGCCCGGCCCACCATATTCAACCGGCCAGTCGGTCGCCAGCCATCCTTTTTTCGCCAATGCGTTCTGCCATTTGACATGGTCTTCCTTGGGCAGATAGCTGTTGCGGTTCGTAGCCATCTTCCCGCGCAGGTCGTCGTCAAAATTCTCGCTGATGAAATCAACCACTTCCTGACGGAATTCTGCATCAGTTTTTGTGAATGAAAGGTCCATATCTCCCTCGCTTTTTTTTCGCTTTTTATAGGCTGGTCTACACCTCCCTGAGATAGTAGCATCAACCCCGGACATTTTCGGATGTACATTATCATAATCTCATCACGACACTGGAGCAAAAATGAAAAAAACAGTCAAACAGTTGGTCGCGGAAGCAAATTCACGCATTGAAACCCTTTCCGTTGAGCAGGCGATCGGCCTGCATGGTACGGATGGTGTGACTTTTGTTGACATTCGTGATGTTCGGGAGCTGGAGCGGGACGGTCAGGTTCCCGGTGCCGTTCATGCGCCGCGCGGGATGCTGGAATTCTGGGTGGACCCGGAAAGCCCTTATCACCGGGACGTGTTCGCCAGCGGAAACCGCTTTGTCTTTTTCTGTGCCGCCGGTTGGCGCAGTGCCCTTGCAACGGATGCGGTTCGCAATATGGGGCTTGAAAATATCTGCCATATCGATGGCGGGTTTGGTGCCTGGAAAAAAGCGGGCGGCCCGGTCGAAGAAAGAAAACCCAAGGGCTGACATTCCAGATAACGACACTAAAAAAGGGCAGCAACCGCTGCCCTTTTTGTTTGGCCTGTGGCCGGATCAGTTCTTGGAGCCACCAAGGAAACCGCCCAGGCCCTTTTTCAGGGTGTCCTTGACAGCATCGCCGCCGCCCTTGCCAAGATCCTCCAGCGTTTTCTTGCCGGAGCCTTCCAGCGTATCTTTCAGTTTGGAAGGATCGGCAACATTTTTGAGGGCGCCCGCAAGGTCCGGTGCGAATTTGGGATCGTCCCAACCGCCGGTGATCTTGATGGGAACCATGATGCCGCCAGCCTGTCCGCCGCCCTGACCTTCTGAACTGGCGACCAGTTTCGGCTCCAGACGATAGTCAAGGGTTTGCGGCGGCATGTTGACCGTTCCGGACCCTGTCAGGCGGATGAAGGGGTTCTTCATCAACAGGTCGGAGTTGGTGAGCAGGCCGTTCTTGATGTCGAAGGTGCCGGAAAGTTCAGCGAAGTCGGTTTTCTGTTCGTCGCCGCTGCCCTGGAAGGCGTTGGTTACATTCCGGGCCATGGCCGCAAGGTTGATACCCTTGATGGCGCCGTCTTCAAACAGGATCCGGCCATTGCCGTTCAGCTTTTCAACCATCTGTTTCTGGGAATTCCCGGTGGCCGCCAGATCGAACTGGATCAGGCCGGTGCCTTCAAGGCGATCGAAATCCGCCGCATCGGTCAGCAAGGGGTTCAGGCTGATCCCTTCCATGGTGAAGGATTTCTTGATGGACGGGGTTTTTCCGGACGCGTTCAGGACAACCTGACCACGGCCCACACCTTCATACAGGTTCAGTTCCTTGAGCTCTGCATTCAGTACACCGTTTTTCAGAACCGTGGACAGGGCGCTTTTACCGATCTTGATTTCCTGCACCAGAATTTTGCCGACGGTAAGGTCAAATTTGGCGTTGGCGGCTTTCAGGCCGGAAAAATCAAACGGGGTATCATCCCATTTCTGGCCGTCTGCTTTTGCCGGGGTTGCCTTGGTATCGGCTTTTTCGCCTTGATCTTCCGGCAGGTACGGATTGACATCCAGTTCCGGAATATCGAGACGCCCTTCAAGCGAGGGAACCTTGCCGGCAAGGCTGACCTTGAAGTCGCCGTCCGCAGTGATCTTGTCGAAGGCAATCTTTGAGTTGGTAAAGGTATAGAGAGTATCCTTTACGCCAACAGCGCCTTCAATTGTCAGGGTTTCAAACGTGCCGTCCCGGGCTTCGAGGGGCGCGCCGACCCAACCGGCCAGCGACTTGACGGACGGAACCTCAAGGTTTGTCTGGCCTGTCACTGCAATCGGGGTCAGGGTGGCAATTTCACCGTCAAATGTCAGGCGAAGCGGATTGCCGGACAGTTCGGCAGAGACAGACGTCGCCTTGTTTTCAAGAATGGCCCGGAGCTTGCCAACACTGGTCTTGATGTTGATGGTTTCGTTGTTCCAGTCGGCGCGACCTTCTGCGCTGAACGGCTGGTCCAGCCCCTTCAGGACGAGGGCCAGATTGACATTGTCCAGAACTTCGGCGGTGCCGGATGCCTGATCGGTATAGGAAATACGGGCGTTCTTAAGCTGGACGTCACCAAGGCTGAGATCGCTGATCCCGAGGGAGTCCGCACCGGAGGCAGCATCATCAGCCTTGGCATCCTTTGCCGGTGCTTCTCCGCTGGCCGTATCAAAGACCCAGTTCTGTTTTCCGGTCTTGTCGACCTCAAGATTGACAACCAGTCCGTCGAGGACAAACTTGTCCACCTCGACCTGACCGCCAAGCAGGGGCAGCAGTTTCAATTCCACCGTCAGGGTGTTGATTTCCGCCATGTTGGGCTGGCTGCTGCTGGGGGCATTGGAAAAAGAAACCTTTGATGAGTTCAGGCCCAGAACCGGGAAAACACTGATCCCGAAATCTCCGTCAATGGCGAGGGTGCGCCCGGTGGCATCGTTGGTTGCGATGATCAGTTCTTCCTTGATCCGGTCTGCCGGCACAAGAAAGGGAATGGCAATTACTGCCGCGACCAGAAGGACGATCAGCCCCAAAAGTCCATAGAATATCTTTTTCATTACAAGCCCCATCAAATGATTGAAAACGCCGCTCAAGGTTCTGGGGGGAAACATTTCGGAACGTCCCCTGAAGGCACAGGACCGGCGTCTGAGTATACTGTTTCTACTCTTACACGAATTTGTGACTGAAAGAAGACCCGTTTACAATTAACTGGGGTTGGAAAGAGCCGGAATCAACTCTTCTGGGGTCTTCTTCAGTCTTCTCTGCCTATTTGGATTTACTCACCATGTATAATCCGCAGAAGATGAGGGCAACCGCCCCCCAGACATACCATTGCAGGCTTTCCCCGAACAGGAAGAAGCCGAAGGCCATGGTTGTCAGGGTGATGAAATAGGAAATTTGGCTGAAATAGACGGGGCCAGCGATCCGCTGCAATTCGAAATAGGCAATAAAGCCGATGAAGGACAGCAGGATACTGACCAGCAGAATTTTGTTGGCGGATGACCCGCTAAGGTCGGGTACATACAGGTTGTCGGTGAAATAGACGACCGGCAACAGCATCAGGGCCGTTGCCAGCAGCATCCCAGCCGCCAGCGGCAAGGAACCGGTACCCGGAGGCCAGTCGCGGGAGCGATAGACATTCCCGCAGGCCAGAAACAGCGGCACGGTAAAGGCCAGCGCCACCCAGAGCGGCGGCGCCGCATCAAGGGCGTCCGTATTCCCAAGCAGAAGCGGTGTGACAATGATGATAAGGGCACCGATAAAGCCCAGCATCAGGCCAAAGATTTTCTTGGGAGCGGCCCGGTCCATGCCAAACAGCACGGCAAGGGCGAAGGTGGCAACCGGTGACAGCGGATAGGCAAGACCCGCCAGACCCGCCCCGATCTTTGAGGCGGCCATGAAGGACAGGGTTGTCGGAAAGGCATTCCCGAGAATGCCGGCAATGACATAGTAGCGCAGATGACGCGGGGCAAGGCGGGGGCGCTGGCCCTTGAGGGAGGCCGTCAGCGCCAGCAACAATCCGGCCCCCAGCATTTGCCAGAAGACAAGCGCCATGGGGGACAGGCCATGTTGCGCGCCCAGCTTGGCAAGGGAGATGGTGGTGCCGAAGGTGATCCCGAAAATCAGCACATAAAGAGGGGCCTGAAGAGGCGGTTTTGAAGAGGAGGTCAGACTGCTTTCTTCGGTCGTCATGATTGTTACAAACTTTCCCCGGGAGGGTCGGGTAATGAGGAAAAAGGCCGGTCGGGGAGACGGGCATCCGTTCGGGCATACATAGCAGACCGGACCGGCATCGTCACAGGAATTTGTGGCGCCAAGGCCTTTTCAAGGCGGCAGACGTTGTTTCCGTCCAGCATTTTAGGGGCAGGGGCGACCGGTGGATTGCGGCTGGCTCGCTAAAGAATGCAAAACAATGTATTGTGTTACTTTAATTTAGATTTATTGTGTTTTCGGGGTAGTTGAATTGACGGATCGGCTGTCCGTGTCAAACGGGGCCGCAAACAGAAAAATGAAATGGAGGAGACTGGAAATGCGTTTTATCAAAACCGTTGCAATGGTGGCCGGGCTGGCCATGGCCAGTGCACTGGCCCATGCGGAACCGGTGACAATCAAGTTTTCCCATGTTGTCGCTGAGAATACGCCAAAAGGCCAGATGGCCCTGAAGTTCAAGGAATTGGCAGAGCAGCGCCTGCCCGGCAAGGTGGTGGTTGAGGTGTTCCCCAATTCCCAGCTTTTCGGGGACAACAAGGTTCTGGAGGCCATGCTTCTGGGAGATGTCCAGATCGCGGCACCTTCCCTGTCTAAATTCAACAAATATACAAAACAGCTACAGGTTTTTGACTTGCCCTTCCTGTTCAAGGACATGGAAGCCGTGGAGCGTTTCCAGCAGGGTCCGGCCGGTCAGGAATTGCTGAATTCCATGACAGGCAAGGGATTGCTGGGGCTGGGATATCTGCATAATGGCCTGAAGCAGCTTTCCGCAACGCGGGAATTGCGCTCTCCGAAGGATGCCGATGGACTGAAATTCCGGATCCAGTCATCTGACGTGCTGGCCGCGCAGTTTGAGGCCCTTGGCGCCATTCCGCTGAAGAAGCCGTTCTCGGAAGTGTTCCTTCTGTTGCAGACCAAGGCCATTGATGGGCAGGAAAACACCTGGTCCAACATCTATTCCAAGAAATTCTTTGAGGTGCAGGAACATATCACGGCCTCCAACCATGGTCTGATTGATTATCTGGTGGTTACCTCCAACGAATTCTGGAGCGGATTGCCGGATGATATGCGCACGGAGTTGGATGGTGCCATGAAGGAAGCCATCGCCCATGGCAACAAGATTGCCGAGGAAAAAGCCGTCAATGACCGCAAGCGGATCGCGGATTCCGGGCGCAGCACCATTCTGGACCTGAGCGATGCAGAGCGGGCCCAGTGGGTCGAGGCCATGAAACCTGTCTGGGACAAGTTCGCCGGTGAAATCGGTCAGGATCTGATTGATGCGGCGGTTGCCTCCAATAACTAATCGTCCGTAAATGTGCACTCTTGAAGTCAGGGGGAGGCGTGCGTCAGTTTGTCGATAGGCTGGAGGAGGGAGTTATCTCCCTCCTTCTTGTCGCGATGACTTTGCTTGTATTTACCGAAGTCGTCATGCGGTTCGCATTCAATGCGGGATTCCTGTGGATACAGGAACTGACCCTGCTGGTGTCCGGCTGGTTTGTGCTGTTGGGGGCGTCATACGGCGTCCGGGTCGGGGCTCATATCGGGGTGGATGCGGTTGTTCGCCTGTTGAAGCCGGAGGTTCGGCGCGTCGTTTCGATCGTGGCGGTTCTTTTGTGCCTGTTTTATTGCGGCCTTTTGTTTGTGGGGTCGTGGGAATATCTGGCCAAGATGTACAAGATCGGCCTTGAACTGGATGACATGGTGTTCCCGAAATGGATTGCCCATTCCATTCTGGTGATCGGTTTTGGCCTGCTGATCCTGCGTTTTCTTGAACTTCTGTGGAAAATCGTGAAGAAAGAACAGGACGGTTTCGCGCTTGCCGATGAGGCCAAGGAAGCCCTTGAGGAGTTGGACCTGAGAAAACAGGACCGAAACGGAGGGGCGGATCAATGACGGCAGCCGTTCTTTTTGCCTTGCTGTTCCTGTGCATGTTCATGGGGATGCCCATCGCCATCGCACTTGGTTTTTCCAGTGTGGTGACAATCTATTTCATGTCCGGCGACAGTATTGCCTCGATGGGGTTGAAATTCATCGAGAACCTGACCGAGCATTACACCCTGCTGGCCATTCCCTTCTTTGTCCTGTCGAGCGCCTTTCTGTCGACCGGCGGGGTGGCCCTGCGCCTGATCCGGTTTGCAACGGCAGGGGTCGGGCATATTCGCGGCGGGCTGGCCATGGCATCCGTCCTTGCCTGCATGTTATTTGCCGCGGTGTCCGGGTCTTCCCCGGCAACGGTGGCGGCCATCGGCTCTATTGTTATCGTGGGGATGGTCCGGTCCGGCTATCCTGAAAATTTCGCAGCCGGTGTCATTTCCAATGCGGGAACGCTTGGTATTCTGATCCCGCCGTCCATTGTCATGCTGGTCTATGCGGCCGCGACCGAGGTGTCCGCGGCCCGGATGTTCATGGCCGGGTTCATTCCCGGTATCCTGATGGGCCTGATCCTGATGGTGGCGATCTATATCTATGCCCGGATCAAGGGGTTGCCGTCGCTGGACCGTGCGTCGGCACGCGAGTTTTTCTCGGCGGCGTTCAGTGCGTCCGGCGGCATCATCCTGATCGTGATCGTTCTCGGGGCCATTTACGGCGGTATCGCCAGCCCGACCGAGGCCGCCGCCGTATCGACGGTCTATGCTTTCCTGATTGCCGTCATCGGGTACCGGGACATGGGGCCGCTCAAGGAAGTGCCGTGGCGATATGAGGGGGAAAACGGCCTTGGTGCGGCGTTTCGCAATACGCGCCAGATGATTGTCGCCATTCCCATGTCTTTCTTCTCGCGGGATGTGCAGAAGGTGGTGTTGGACGGGGCAAAGGTCAGCTTCATGCTGCTGTTCATTATTGCCAATGCCATGCTTTTCGCCCATGTCCTGACATCAGAGCGGATCCCCCACATGATTGCGGAAACCATCACCCAAATGGGCCTGCCCGCATGGGGGTTCCTGATTGTCATGAATATCCTGCTGCTGATTGCCGGGAATTTCATGGAACCGTCCGCGATCCTGCTGATCATGGCGCCGATCCTGTTCCCCATTGGCCTGCAGCTTGGGATTGACCCCATTCATCTTGGGATCATCATGGTGGTGAATATGGAAATTGGCATGATCACCCCGCCAGTCGGGTTGAACCTGTTCGTGACGGCAGGCATCACGGGCCGCGATATTGTCTGGGTGGTGAAGGCCTGTCTGCCGTGGCTTTCCCTGCTGCTGATGTTCCTGATACTGGTGACCTATGTGCCCCAGATATCCCTGTTCCTGCCGGAACTGATCGACAGCTTGCGAGGTCGATAGCGGCCGTCATGGGATTCTGACAACAAAGGGGGCGGCTGATGGGGCCGCCCTTTTTATTTTGTCGGTGCCGGCTTTTTGGGGGCGGGTATTGCACCTGCCGGCAATCCCGGTCATAGAATGGACATTAAGTTTTCGGAAGGAAGGGATAAAGGCGGGGATATCGGAAAGATCGGTATGAGGAAGATTGCTGTATGGGGGGGAGCCTTGCTGTGCTCCCTGTGTGTCATGTCTGCCCCCCGGGCAGAACCAGTGGATGTCCAGATCGTTCTGGCCATCGATGTGTCTTCCAGTGTCAACTGGACGGAATTCGGTTTGCAGATGCGGGGGTATGCCGAAGCCTTTCGGGATCAGGAAGTCCATGCCGCCATTGAGGGCGGCCCCGTTGGCCGGATTGCCGTTTCCATGACCCAATGGGCGGGCAGCGGTGAACAGACGACGGTTCTTGACTGGACCGTCATCGGTGGCCCCCAAGATGCAGAGGCCTTTGCCGAACGAATTGATTATCTGCCCCGAAGTTATCCCTTTGGGGGGACGGATATTGCCGGGGCCTTGCGCCATGCGGCGGCCCTGCTGGGGGAAAGTCCCCATACGGCCCCCCGGCAGGTGATTGACGTTTCCGGGGATGGAGAGGTGTCCGTTGGCGGGGCGGTGTCGTCGGCGCGGGATGATGTGGTCGCATCCGGGATTACCATCAACGGTTTGCCGATCCTGAACGAGCGGGCCGATCTTGGCCGCTATTACAGCCGCAATGTGATCGGTGGCGTCGGGGCCTTTATCGAGGAGGCCGATGATTTCAAGGATTTCTCCCGCGCCATTGCCAGCAAGCTGGCGCGGGAAATCAAGGGGATCTGGTACGGCGTATAGTGATCGCCGGGTGAAACGGCCGCCTAGCGGTGGTTCCGGTCCTGTTTTTCCTGATCTGGCCGGGACAGGGAAAAGACTTCTTTCACGGCGGTGTAATCCTTGTATCCCAACCGGGCCAGCGGATGGAATTTGGTCATGTCCACCATTCCGTCCGTCAGGATGTCGTCATTGATGTGAATGCCAAGAACCTGCCCGATGACCATCTTGTTGGGGCGCTCCGGATCGTTGGAAGGCAGATCGATGGTTTGCAGGTAGCGGCATTCCATATTGACCGGGCTTTCCCCGACGCGGGGTGGTTTCACCAAGGTTGAGGGCAACGCGGTAACACCGCCAAGATCAAATTCATTGACCGCCCGGGCGGCCATTTCGCTGGTGGCGTTCATGGCATCGCGGATTTCATAGGTGACCACATTGCACACAAATTCCCCGGTCTGTTCGATATTGGCGAGGGTATCCTTCGGGCCGCCTTCTGAGTGAACCCCGCTGAAGCCAAGAACCACGGTGGGCGGGTTGTCTGACATGGCGTTGAAAAAGCTGAAGGGGGCCAGATTGAGCCGTCCCTCGGTATCCATGCTGCTCACCCATCCGATCGGGCGGGGGCTGACAAGCGCCTTGAACGGATTGTGTTTAAGACCGTGGTGATCCTTGGTTTCATAAAACATGCGGGATAACTCCGTGGGGGTGACGGTAAAGAAATAATAGCCCGCTGAATCTACCGCTCGGATTTTGCCGAGGCAATGACGATTTTAGTGCTTTATTTGCAATAACACATGTGATAGATCGACTTTATGGCAAACGAACTGATCATACGACGACGACGTTTACGTACAACACCCCGTTGCGCCGATTAGTCCTGCCTGCTTTCAACTGACATTCTGAAATCTGGCGGTGCCTGCCTGTCGGCATACCTTGTCCCCTTTCCAGTTCCGGATTTCAGTTATGTATCAAATTCTGCACGAGCAACCGGCCCATGCGGCCAGCATTGAACCCCTTCTCGACCTGTGTTTCGGGCCGGAACGGTTTTTGAAAACCGCCTATAAGGTTCGCCAGGAACTTCAGCCGCTGCCAGAACTCAGCTTCGTGGCGCTGGATGAGGGCGCCCTTGTGGGGACCCTTCGATACTGGCCAATCCGCATTGGCAATCCGGGGGCAAAAGCCATCTTGCTTGGACCCATTGCCATTCACCCCGACCGGCAGGGGGAGGGGATCGGTGTGGCCATGATCCGGCAAAGTCTGGCCCAGGCCCGGGCTGACGGACACCGCATTGTGGTTCTGGTAGGCGATCCTGAATATTATACCCGTTTTGGGTTTACCAGTGCGTCAGAAAGAAAACTGGAACTGCCGGGTCCGGTCGAGGATCGGCGGTTTCTGGTATCCGAACTGATCGATGGGGCGCTGGACGGTATTGGCGGTATGATCGCCGGTGATCCGCAGCAGGACAGGGATCAGGCGGCAATCGGTTAAGGCCTTCCTGATCCTGAGCGCGGGAAAATCAGCGACTTTCCCGCCACCAGGAAAATCCCAGCAAGCCGATCAGCAACAGGGCCGCGACCAGCGGCGGAAACAGGGCCGTCTTGCTGTAGCCGGTCACCTCGAAGTTGCGGTTTTTCCGAAGTCCCATCCAGTATTGTGAGGATTGGGATGCGCCGCTGTCGGTGCGCCGGAAATCCGGCAGGGCAGGATCAGCACTCCAGTGGATTTTACCGTCGGTGGCCTGAGTGACCGGGAGCAGTTTTTCGTCTGTGGTTCGAACATCCCGGCTTTCCAGCGGGTCCATGGCGCCAACGGCGACAAGGGCGGACAAGCCATCCGATGAAAGGCGATACAGGCCATCTTCCGCAACCGGAACCGCCGCCTGAAAAGGCTCTGTTGCCGCACCTTTTTCAAGGGGAACGGTGGTTTTCTCGCCGCCGGGCCGGGTTACGGTGACGGGGGCTGGATCATTTCCCAGTGTGTGCCGCCGGATCTGTAACTGACCCTCGGACAAGGTGGCGGTCAGTTTCTCCTCTTCCAGTTCCGGCTCTTTCATCAGCCAGTGGGATACCCGGCGCAGCAGTTCCGATTGGGGGCCGCCGCCCTCGAACCCACGGCCCCACAGCCACGCATGATCTGACATAAGCTGGGCAACGCGGCCTTTATCCTGCCGGGCCAGCATCAGAAGCGGGCGTTCTTCCGGGCCGGTCATCAGGACGGTGCCATTCTGGTTGTCGGCATCAATCATCCTGAACCAGCGGCCCCAGTCCGTATCGGTGGCCGTCGGGGCAAGACGGGCGGTGACCGGATGACGTTTCCCATCCTTGCTGATGGTGGGGATAAACCCTTGGCGATAGACCGTGCCCGTCGGTTGGCCGGGCAGAACGGTTGCAAGCGGGGTTCGGTACAGGCTGAGCGGGGTTGCAAAGGAAGGGCCCGCCGCTTCCAGCAGGGCGCCGCCCTTTTCCACATATTCCACGATATTCTGCAGATAATGGGGGGCAAGAACCCCGCGCCGCCGATACCGGTCAAAAATGATCAGGTCGAATTCTTCCAGTTTGTCCTCGAACAGTTCCTTGATCGGGAAGGGGATCAGGGACAATTCGTTGATCGGCGTGCCGTCCTGCTTTTCCGGGGGGCGCAGAATGGTGAAATGGACCAGATCCACGGATGGGTCGGCTTTTAGGATGTTGCGCCAGCCTCTCTCCCCCATATGCGGCTCGCCCGAGACCAGCAATACTTTCAGGCGGTCGCGGATGCCGTTGATGGACAGAAAATGGCTGTTGTTCCGAAGGCTCAGTTCGCCGGGAAGGCTGGAGGTACTGATCTCCACAAAATTCTCACCGCCGTGCGGAAGGGTCAGTTCCAGATCGGCGGGCTTGCCGGGGATCACAGCCGTCCGGTTGATGACATTCCCGTCAAGGCGAACGGTGATCAGGGCGTTGTCAAGGCGGGCCGGTCCGTCCGGCCGGGGGTGATCCTCGACCAGAATACGCAAGCTGACCGGCTTGTTGACAATCCCGTAAGCGGGATATTGCTGGACGGTCAGGATACGGTCTTTTTCCTCCCGCTCACCGGTCAGAAAGGCATGGATCGGCTCACTGCTTGCGGGCAGGGAGGCGCTGTCTGGCACATCATGAACCTGTCCGTCCGTTATCAACAGGGTGGCCGCCAGATGGTTGGACGGGGTGGACCGTAAAAACTCCTCGCGGGCCCGGAACAGGCGGGTCCCTTCCTCCCCGTCGGGGGCGACCGTATCTCCCTGTTTCACGGAAACGGTTTGCACTTCAATATCGGGAAAGGCCGCCAGTTTCTGTTGCAGGGCTTGCTGTGTTTCTGTCAGCCTTTTTCGGCGTTCGCCGATAGATTGGCTGTCACTGTCATCCAGCACCAGAAGCACCACATCCTTCAGATAGTTTCTCTGTTCCGAGACAAGCGACGGGTTGGCAATCAACAGCAACAGGCCCGCGACAAGGGCCAACCGGGTCAGGCGTCCCCGGCCACCCTGAAGGATAACCAGCCCCGATACCAGAAGGCTGACCACGACAAGGCCAATGAACCAGCCCCACGCAACAGGGGGCGAGAAGATCAGGCCGGAAAACTGGATATCCTGTATCATTGGCCCAGCCTTTCCAGAATGGCGGGGACATGGACCTGATCCGCCTTGTAGTTCCCGGCAAGGGTATACATCACCAGATTGATGCCAAAGCGGAAGGCGAATTCACGTTGGCGTTCCATGCCGGGGATGACCGCCGCAAGGGGGCGTCTGTCCGGCCCTTCCGCCCATGCCGCGGCCCAGTCGTTACTACCGATGATGACCGACGCGACCCCGTCATTGCCTGCGGTGCCGGAGGTATCCTCCACCCAAAGCTGACCGTCACTGTAGCGGCCGGGAAAGGTTTGCATCAGATAGAAGGACCGGGTCAGGACATGATCAGGGGCGATGGGGACCAGTCTTGGAATATTCAGGTTGCCAAGCATCTCTGCCAGTTTGCGGTTCTCTGCCGATCCCAATCCTGATCCGTCGGGGATGCCCACGGAATACTGGTTGCGGGTATCGAACAGGATGGTACCGCCCCCTTTCAGGTAACTGTTGATCCGGGCAATGGCCTTGTCGCTCAATGCCGGGAAATCAAGCGTAACCGGCCAGTAAACCAGCGGGAAAAACAGAAGCTCGTTTTCCTCGATATCAATGGCGAGGGGGGAGGCGGCCTCGACCGCTGTCCGGCGCCTGAGCTTGTCGCTGAGGCCTTCCAGCCCCGCCCGGCTCATGGTGTCGACCGTTCGGTCCCCTGTTGTGACATAGGCAAGCCGGGTTTCCAGTGTGGCCTCAAGAAGCCGGTCCAGCGTTTCTTCCGCTTTTGCCGTGCCCGGCATGAACGCCGGAACCGCGAGGCCCAACACCAGCAGGACAGGGGCAATCCGCCGGGAGGTCAGGGATGGCAAGCGTCCCTGAAGGTGAAGGGATGCAAGACAATCCGCAAGGACCAGCAGCAGGATCCCGACCAGCAGCAGGGGGCCAAGGTGCCGGGTCGAACCTGATTGGTAGGGCTTTTTAACGCCGGGTATGGTGGCAGGGTCAAGAAGGCGAGCTGACCGGATGCGCGGCGATACATTCAGGGCAACGCGATAGTCCGCCGTTCCGTAATATCCCGGTGGATGATCCGCAGACAGGGGGGGGAGGGCATCCCGCGCCGAGGTCAGGGGCTTTGCAAGGCCCACGTCCGCCGTCAGGGTGCCACGGCCGTCAAGGACTTGCAGGGGAGGCAGGTCCTTGAAGTCGCCTGCATTCCGGTTTTCAAAGCTGCCCAATTGGCCAATTTCCCGCAGCATTTCGACAAAGGTGCCGGACAGAACCAGATCGGACCAGGCGGTGGTTGCTGTTGTGTGAAACAGCACGATCCATCCCTTGCCCCGCCGGTCCGCTGTGACAAGCGGGGTGCCGTCTTCCAGCTGGGCCCATGTTTTCTCTCCAAGGTCCGGGGACGGGTTTGCCAGAATTTGTCGTTGAACCTTGATATTCCGGTCGGCTTCGATCCCGGAAAAAGGGCTGTTTTCAGGAAACGGTCCCAAGGTTGCCACATCACTCCACGACATGCTGCCATCAAGGGTCCGGTTGCCGGTTCTAAGGTCCACGGGCGTCAGGCTTGATCGGGCATTGGCCAGCTTGGGACCGGCAAATCGGATCAGCACCCCGCCCGAGGATATCCAGTTTTCAAGCCGGGCTTCGGTTCCCTCGTTCAGGGTTGCGGTATCCCCAAGAGCGATCAGGGATACTTTCTGCTGGATCAGGGTCTCCGGGTCGCCTGTTCGGAGATCAAAGAACGGGGTCATGGCCTTGCTGAGATAATGGGTCTCGCTCAAGAGGTTTTGGCCCTGCCCCTGATTTTCGCCGGTCGAAATGCCGATGGATTTCCGTTGCCACTGGTTATCCAGCAAATAGGTGGCACCGGCATGTCTTTCCGACTGGATTTCAATGCGTGAAATATCATTCCGCACGTCATTGGGCAGGGTCAGGGAAACGGTCAGTTCGCCCATATCCTCTTCAAAGACAAAAGGTTTGGAGGCCAGTATCTGTCCCTTGTTCCCACGGGCAACCAAGGTGCCAGAGGCCTCAGGCCCTGTGATCAGGCGGCGGATCGGAAACACGGTCCGGGCGGGGTCCGTGATCGGACTATCAATCACGAACAGGGTTTTTCTTTCTGCCGGAAGATAGGTTGTCAGCGGGCCGATTGCGGTCAGTTTGGCCAGAAACGCGGACAGGGTTTCGTCGCCATCATCCACGCTTATTCCATCGGACAGCCAGAAAAATTCGGGCTCCGGCAGGGCTGCCAACTGGTCCAGAAGCGGGGCATGTTGGTCCCGGTCCGCGTTCCACGACCGGATATCCATGGCATGGGAAAAGCCCCGTGCCTCCTGCGGGGAGAGGGGGCGAAGGGACAGGGGCGTGCCTTCGGCGCGGGCGGCTGTGGGCAGGATATAGATCAGTCTTTCCTGCCGCAGAAAATCCTGTATCAGGTTGTTCAGCGTTGTTTGCCGGGCCTCGCTTGTGGGGGCGCTGGTCCAGCCATTATCGACAAGCAGGACGGCGGGTCCGGTCTGGCCGGACGTGAGGGGCAGGTTCAGGACCGGCCGGGAGAGCGCCACAATGATCAGGGTTGCAATCAGCAAGCGCAGGACCAGAAGCCACCACGGTATGGTGGCGGCGCTTTGTTCTTCCCGGCTGATCTGCAGCAGCAGGCGAACAGGCGGAAAGCGAAGCCGGCGCGGTGTCGGCGGTGTCAGGCGCAGCAGCCACCACAGGGCAGGCAACGCTGCCAAGGCAAGCAACATCCACGGGTTCAGGAAGGAAAGAGAGGAGAAAAATGCCAAGATCATCTCCCCTTCTGCAAATAGAGATACAGGTTGGCAAGAATGCGGCCTTCCGGCTCATCCGTCTGGTGAAACAGGTAATCCCAACCGCTTTGGCGGGCCAGAGCCGCAATCCGGGTTCGGTGGCTTTCAAAGAGTGCCATATACTCATCCCGTACGGATTGGACATGTCCGATCGTGCAATGGGTGTCCGGCCCGGTATGGTCATATCCTTCAAAGCGGACACGCCCGGAAAAGGGCAGGCTGACCTCGGCCGGGTCCGCCAGATGGAGGAGCGTGCCGGATATTCCTTGCCCGGACAGGATTGTGATGATGTCTTCCAGATGGTCAGCGGTTGCAAGAAAATCACTGATCAGGACGATCCGGGCACGGGGTGGCAGGTTTGTCTGGCTCACACAGGACTGTAGGGAATTTTGCGACTGTTCCAGCAGGCCACTGGAAAAGCGTTCGAACGCGACGGGGCCGGTGGCGGGTTTGCGGCCTTGGCCAAGAAGGGCGAATTGTTCCCCGGCCCGGGACAGCAGCAGGGCCGAGGCCAGTGTCAGGATGCAGGCAAGGTCCCCCTTGCTGTGACGCGCCGCAGAAGAGGCATACGTCATATCGGGGCCGGTATCGGTCCAGAACCAGACACTTTCCGATGTTTCGTGTTCTTTCTGGCGGATGAAAACCTGATCCCGCTTGGCGCTTTGTCGCCAGTCGATCTTGTCGACAGGGTCATCCTGCTCATACTGCCGGAATTGCCAGAAAACCTCTCCTGATCCGGCCCGGCGTCTGCCATGTGTGCCGGGATTGAAACTTTTCGCCAGTTGCTCCGCTTTCAGCAGCAACGGCGGCAGGGCGCGGGAAAGGCGCTCTGCGACTGTTTTCCTATCCGGCTGTGACGGACGCGCCCATCGGGGTTTCCACATTGCTATCTCAGGGGTTCCAGCAGGGCGGCGATCACGTTTTCAATGGTGATCTGTTCAGATCGTGCCGCAAAAGAAAGCGCCATGCGATGCCGGAGTATGGGCAAGGCCAGTTCAATAATATCATCCACCGACGGGCTGAGGCGCTGGTCCAGCAGGGCCTTGGCCCGGGCAGCAAGGATCAGGGCCTGACTGGCGCGGGGGCCCGGCCCCCATGAAACATAGCGGTTCACAAGATCGAAGTCGCTTTCGCCGGGGCGGGCGTTTCGGACCAGTTTCAGGATGGCTTCGATCACCTGATCGCTGACGGGAATTTGGCGTACCAGCTTTTGTGCAGCCTGAAGATCGGCCGCCGTCAGAATCCGGGTCGGGGCCTGTTCCATTGTCCCGGTTGTTTCAAGCAGGATCCGCCGCTCCGTATCCCGGTCCGGATACTCAATGTTGATCTGCATCAGGAACCGGTCAAGCTGTGCTTCCGGCAGGGGGTAGGTGCCTTCCTGCTCGATCGGGTTTTGGGTTGCCAGAACATGAAAGGGTTGCGGCAGAAGGTGTTTTTCACCGGCAATGGTGACAAAGCCTTCCTGCATGGCCTGCAACAGGGCGGATTGGGTTCGTGGGCTGGCCCGGTTGATTTCATCGGCCATCAGAAGCTGGCTGAAAACGGGGCCTTTCAGAAACCGGAAATGCCGTTGTCCGTCCGCTGCGGTGTCCAGAATTTCCGACCCCAGAATATCGGCGGGCATCAGGTCCGGGGTGAATTGGATGCGTTTTTCATCCAGTCCCAGGACACTGCCCAGAGTTTCCACCAGCTTTGTCTTGGCCAGTCCAGGAACCCCGATCAGCAGGGCATGACCGCCGGACAGCAGGGTCACAAGGGTCAGGTCAATGACCTGTTCTTGCCCGAAGATATGCTGTGCGATACCTTGTTTAAGATCCGCAATCTTGTCGGAAAGTGCCTCCACCTGCCGCATAATATCGTTATTGGTATGGGTGGTATTTTCCATGGCACACACAAGTTCCTTTTGAAAATCAGCCGACCTTGTTTAAATATATCAATAAAATAAGCTAGTATAAGGCCAAAAAATGACAAGCGCACCACAACAGGACGGACTGAACGCGATCTTACGGCAGATCAAGGACCAGAAGCATCCGCCTGTGCATTTGTGGAACCCGGATTTCTGCGGCGATCTGGATATTCGTATCGCCCGGGACGGGACCTGGTATTATCTGGGGTCACCCATCGGTCGGAAACCTCTGGTGAAACTTTTCTCCAGTGTTCTTCGGCTGGATGAGGATGAACGCTATTATCTGGTGACACCGGTCGAAAAGATCGGGATCACGGTGGATGACGTTCCCTTCAACGCGGTTGAAATGTTCTGGGAAGGGGAAGGACGCGATCAGGTGCTCAGTTTCCGGACCCATGTGGATGAGTTTGTGGTGGCGGACAAGGACCACCCGATCCGCCTGACAATAGATGAGGACACGCAGGAGCCCAGTCCCTATATATTGGTCAGGAATAATCTTGAAGCCTTGATAGGCCGTTCTGTATTCTATGATCTGATTGAACTTGCCACAGAGGAAGAGATCGATGGACAGACACGGTTCGGCATCTGGAGCAGTGGCGAGTTTTTTGATTTTGGGGCAGTGAATGACGTTTTGGGCGAATAAAAGATCCGTCTTGCAGGAGACGTTTCAGTCGGTTCTGGATCCGTTGCCGGTGCAGCAGGGGACAGGCCCGAATGAAACGGGTGTGTTTCGGGGCGATCATGACCTGAACCCGGCCAGTTCTCCGGCGCGGGGGGTGATCTACAAGCCCGCAGCGGTGCTGGTGCCGATCGTGTATCGGGATCATGGGGTTTCCGTTATCCTGACCCGCCGGGCGACCCACCTGAACAAACATGCCGGACAGATCAGTTTTCCGGGCGGGCGGGCCGAAGCCAGTGATCTCACCCCTGTGGAGACGGCCCTTCGGGAGAGCCACGAGGAAATCGGGCTTCAACCCCGCAATGTGGAGGTTGTGGGACGGCTGAATACCTACCTGACGGTGACCAACTATTCCGTGACGCCAGTTGTCGGTTTCGTCGATCCGGGGAACGACCTGATCGCGGAAGAGGGCGAAGTTGCGGAAATCTTTGAAGTGCCGCTTGAGTTTCTGATGGACGCGCAAAACCACAGGAAGCACAGCGGTTTTCACAACGGTGTGGAGCGTTTCTGGTACGCCATGCCGTACAAGGACTATTATATCTGGGGAGCAACAGCGGGAATGTTGAAAGATTTGTCAGAGCGGGTGCCAGCCAAATGATCAGAGGGCTTCTTTTTCACCTGATACCGCTTCTTCTGCCATTCGTCGTCTATGGCATTTACCTGTATTTCAACAAAAAGCTGGGCGGCGAAAAGACATGGAAAGGCCGTTCGGTCGCGATCAGTACCCTGATCGGCCTGATCCTGATGGCCGTCAGTCTGGTCACCCTTGGGGTGTTGGATGGGGACCCGAAAGACGGGGTGTATGTCCCGCCCCGGTTTGAAGATGGCAAGCTGATCGATTCCACCGTTTTGCCGTCCGGCAAAGATTGATCTGTCATGACCGGGCATGTCTTGCTGGACTTGGCGGAGCAGCCGCCGGATTGGCTGTCCTGCCCGGAAACCTGTGAGCTGTTGCGCCTTATCCATGAGGCGGGCGGTGAAGGAATGTTCGTGGGCGGGTGTGTCCGCGATGCGCTGATCGGCCGGACAACCGATGATCTGGACCTGTGCACGGACCTGCGCCCGGAAAAGGTGATGGAAGCGCTGCAGGAGGCAGGCCACAGGGTCATTCCAACCGGCCTGAAACATGGGACCGTCACCGTGCTGATCGGGCATTTCCGCTATGAGGTCACGACCTTGCGGGTAGATGTCCAGACCTTTGGCCGCCACGCCGAGGTCGCCTTTACCCGTGACTGGGCCGAAGATGCCCAGCGGCGGGATTTCACCATGAATGCGCTGTATCTTGCGGGCAATGGGGACCTGTTCGACCCGGTGGGCGGTCTTGACGATCTTGCCGCGGGACGGGTGCGGTTTATCGGCGATGCCCACCAAAGGATTGCGGAGGATCGGTTGCGTATCCTCCGGTATTTCCGGTTTTTGGGGCGGTATGGTGTTGCCGCACCGGATCAGGAGGCCCTTGCCGCCTGCCGGCAGGCCGCGGCAGACCTCGCCCATCTGTCGGCGGAGCGTGTGTCGAAGGAGCTTCTGCAGATTTTGGCCCTTGATCGGCCCGCGACCGTTCTTGAGGAAATGCAGGCCTGCGGCGTTCTTGAGGTCATATTCAAGAGGCCTGTCCGCCTGCATGGTGTGTTGGCGCTTCTGGCGCTACCACTGCAGACAGATGCGGTTCTTCGTCTTGGCGCCGTGCTGAAATCCAGCGGCGCGGATCCGCTGGAATTTTCCCGGCGATTGCGGCTTTCCCGGCATATGGAAACACGGCTTTGCGCGATGCTGGATGGGGGCCTTGGGGCGACCCTTGATGAGGGGGAGCAGAAGGCCAGCCTGTACCGGCTGGGGCGCACCGTCTTTACGGATCAGTCCCTGCTGGCATGGAGTGAAACAGGATCAGATCGCTATGCCGCCTATGTGACGCTTGCGGAAACATGGCATGTGCCAATATTTCCAGTCACCGGCAAGGATCTTCTAGACCTTGGTCTTCCGCCCGGTCCGAAGGTTGGGAACATTCTGGCCGCGCTGGAGGAATGCTGGATCGCATCGACGTTTTCCATGGATCGCAAGGCGTTACTGGAACGGGTGTCCTCCCATCTTATCTGACCCCCAAAATCCAGCCTTCTTCTTTTTCAGAGGCCGCCCGCTCGTCCTCTTTCAGCCAGTCGGGCGCGGCGAATTGGGCGGAAAGGGTGCCGGCCTCCTGATGCTTTAGCAGCCAGTCGCGGGCAGCAGTGACCTGCCGGGCGTCTTTTACAGGATGGTCAATGGCATCGGATGGGGTCAGGCTGGGCCAAAGTTCGGCAAGGATAACCCCGTTCAGGTCTTTATCCCAACCCGTATCAAACGGCCAGAACCGGACTGGCATGTCGGGGCCTTGTGACCGGGCCAGATGATAGAGGGCGTCAAGGCCGGTCAGGGTCTGGCTGCCAACAGAGCCTTGCCCCAGAAGCTGCCAGACATTCATGATCTTGTGTCCATCGGCGCGAAGGTGGGCCTCTACCTGTCGCCATTCCCTGAAATGATCGTGCCGGAAGGGGGGCTTGCGCCAGTCCAGGTCCGGCAGGTCCAAAGCTTTGGGACGGCCCCAGAAGGGGCCCGCCTGCGGGGAAAACTGTCCGTTCAGCAGGTTTGCCACCTGAAAGCGGTTGTTGCCGTTGCGGGCGTCTGTTTCCAGATATCGGGCAATTTTCTGACCGGCTTCATAGCCGCCGCCAAGGCCGCTGCCAGCGGGATAGCCCAAGGGGAAATCAAAGGCCAGTAACGCATTGCCCTCTGTCCCGTCCAGCAGGGCGTTGATCCGTTCCAGACAGGCGTGGCGGGTCCTGAAATATTCAGGCTCTCCTTGTTCGTCGGAGGTTTTCCACGCCATCCAGCATTTGTCCGGCGATGGTTTTACCGGGCCGGGGGTGCTGGCGGCGGACCAGTCAATTACAGCGATCAGATCAAAGATGCTCTCTCTCCGCTATGATTGGGACAGATTGTTTTTTCTGCTATATCATATTCAGGCTTTCAAGTCGGAAGCGGAAAGGCCGGGGCCACGAAAAAGACAAAATTTTCGACCACATCCAGCCATGGAATGCCGGTTTTTCCAGTTACAAGGAGAAGAGTATGAAGCACGGTATCATCGTCGCAGGTATAGTTGCCCTTATGGCCGTATCAACGCCGGTACATGCTCAGTCGGAAGACAAGGGGGCGGATGAACTGGCGGTTGAGGGGCTGACAAAGCTGATGGATGCCCTGAAACTTTTCGTGGATGCCATCCCGCAATATGCCGCGCCTGAAATCCTTGAAAACGGCGATATCATCATTCGCCGGAAAAACAAGGAAATGGAAGAAAAAGAGCCGGAAAGCGACAAGCCGGATCTGGAGAAGACCGCAACCTGACGGGCCGGGAGTCACCGGATATTCATACCGATATCCGGATAGAGACCGTCACGCCCATGCGATAGGATCAGGAATGATGATCGCAATGGATACAAACCCATGACGGATGATGAAAAACAGACTGCGGTTCGGGACCGCAATGCGGACTTTGACGGACGCTTTGTCTACGCCGTGACCACAACCGGTGTTTATTGTCGTCCGTCCTGCCCCAGTCGGCAGGAAAACCCTGAAAATATGGTGTTCTTTGATGCGGCCGGGCAGGCGGAAGGTGCTGGGTTCCGGGCCTGCCTGCGCTGTCGGCCCGACATGCGATCCCTGAAGGACCCGGGCCTGTCCCTGACGCGGCAGGTCTGTTCCTTTCTGGAAGAACAGGTTCTGAGGGGCGGCGATGCGGACACGTCCCTGTCTGCGCTGGAGGCCGAGACAGGCTACAGCGCGGATCATCTGGCCCGGACCTTCAAACGGGTCATGGGGATCAGCCCCTTCGATTATTATGATGGCCTGCGCATCCGCAAGCTGAAAGAAAACCTGAAAGAGGGAGAGACCGTTGCCTCAGCCGCCTTCGGTGCCGGTTTTGGCTCTTCCAGTCGGTTGTATGAAAAATCCCATGATCGGCTCGGGATGACGCCGGCCTCATACGCCAAGGGCGGGAAGGGGGCGGAAATTGCCTATGGTATCGTGGATTGCGATTTGGGCAGGATGCTGGTCGCCGGAACACGAAGCGGAGTTTGCGCGGTGTATTTCGGGGATGAGGATGACCGCCTGAAAAACGATCTGAAGCAGGAATTCCCCGCCGCCGAGATTGCGCCTGATCTTGGACAGTTGGCGAACTGGACGGATGCGATCCTGCGCTATCTGGAAAGTAAATGCAGGATGGTCCCGGATATTCCCCTTGATATGTACGGTACAGCGTTCCAAAAGCGGGTCTGGCGGGAACTTCTTAAAATCCGGCCGGGAGAGACGAAAACCTATAAGGAGGTTGCCTCTGACATGGGGCAGGAGAAATCCTCGCGGGCCGTCGGGCGGGCCTGCGCTACCAATCCGGTGTCGCTTCTGGTGCCCTGTCACCGGGTGGTGGGAAGCGATGGCAAGCTGCATGGCTACCGCTGGGGGCTGGCCCGAAAGGAACAGCTTCGAAAATGGGAAGCCTGGGCGGCCCCTGAAACAGAAAAGGCGGGGTAAGGTCTAGCCTTCTGACTGTGTGGCGGCGGTTCTGGTGAGGCGGGCCGCTTTGGCTTCGGCCTGTTTTCTGGCAAGCCGTTCCTTGCTGCGGCGGTACTTTTCACGGGCGGCTTCCATTCTGGCCGCCGTGTCGCGGCGCCGTTCTTCCTCCCACAGTTTCAGGACTTTCTTCTGATAGGGGACGTTATATTGTTTGTTCCGGGAATGGTAATGGGCCACGGCAATATTCCAGGACCGCCCCTCGCTCCGTAACTTGTTCAGCAATGCCCCGGCATATCGGGTGTTGGCCACGGGGTCGAAGGCTTCTTCCAGACTGTCGAATGCGTCCGGGTGCCAGTACAGATTGACCTGCATGCAGCCCACATCGATATTTTTCACGCCCTTGGCCTGAAGTTTCTGTACCTCGCGAATGGCGGCGGCCTTGGTCGGCAGATATCGCCCCCTGCCTTCGGAATATACGGTCCACGGCCAGGCAATTGTTTCCCGGCGTTCCTTGTGCCAGCGACCCGTTTCCGCAAGGGAGATGGCGTTCAAAAGACGCCGGGGCAGGCGAAGGTCCCGTTCCGTTTTTGCGGTTTCCATGCGGCAGGTTGTCAGGAATTCTGCGGCGTTTGGCGGAAAGGTCGCGGCGGCGGCAGGAACGCTGAAAAGACCGAGCAGGGCTGAAACAAGAATGGCGATATATTTGGGCATGATTTACCTCCTGCCTTAATAAAAGCAAGAAGCGTGCCGTTTTTGAAACCGGTCAGAAGAGAGAAGGGGAGGGGCTTGCCGGACCGTCTCAAACAGCCTGACGGCGGGGCGCAGCCTGATCCAGTTGTGCGCCAACTGTGGCAATCAGGGCCGACAGGTCAGATTTCAGGCGATCCATCCCCGGAATGGGGGAAAGCCGCCTTGGGCACATGTAAAGGTCCCTGTTGATTTCGATCTGCACGGCGCTGATGGCGGGGGTCAGGCTGCCATAATGACGGGTGATATACCCCCCGGCATAAGGGGCATTGAAGCGGACGCTGTATCCAGCCTGTTTCAGGGTTCGCCCGATCATCCTGCTGACATGAGGGGCGCAGGAGGCCCCAAAACGATCCCCGATGACCATGTCGGGCAGGCGCGCGCCGTTTGTCCGGTTGCCTGACTGGCCGGGCATGGAATGACAGTCCAGCAGAAGGATAGCGCCAAACCGGTTGAGGCCTTCTTCCAACAGCCCCTTCAGGTGGTGGTGATAGGGGAAATAGCAGTTTGCGAGGCGGGCCTCCGCATCGCTGAAGGCAAGGGGGCGGGCATGAATGATTTTGCCCGCGGTGACAACCTTTGGAATGGTGCCAATGCCGGCCGACAGGCGGACGCTGCGGGTTGTCACATAGTCGGGCAGGGTGTCCCGGTACATGTCCGGGTCCAGTTCAAAGGGTTGCCGATTGACGTCACAATAGACGCGGGGGAATGTGGCCTTGATCAGCGGTGCCCCAAGGCTTGGGGCCGATGAAAACAGTTCATCGACCAGAAAGTCCTCGGACTGGCGCAAGGTATTGATATCCAGTCGGCTGAGCCGGGTAAACGGCGCGGGATACTGCCTGCCGCTATGGGGGGAAGACAGGACAACCGGTAGCGTCCAGTCGGTTGGACGGAGGATTTCAAGCGGCTTTTCCGAAAAGAGTGTTTTCATGGCCGGTCACGGAAAAGGGCGGAAGGCCCGGTTGTTCAGATGATAAAATTATGGGAGATCGAATGAAAAAGGCCAACCCTTTTTGCCAAGGCTGACAAGATGGTATAGTCTTCTTTTTGAATGAAGATTGATTGTTTGGCGTAAAAGACGGGACGGATGGCGCGTATACTCCTCGCAGAAGATGACAGCTCCTTGAGGCATTTCCTCGCGAAAAGCCTGGAGGCTGCCGGGCATGAAGTGATTGCCTTCGGGGATGGGGAAGATGCCCTTCCGGTTCTCGATGCGGGGCCTTTCGATATCCTTATTTCCGATGTGGTCATGCCGAATGTGGGCGGTATAGAACTTGCCGTGAAAGCCAAGGCAAGCCTGCCGAACCTACCGGTTATCTTCATCACCGGGTTTTCCGCCGTCGCGGTGGAAATGTCAGAGCAGGGGCAGGCGGGTAATCAGGTTCTGTCCAAGCCGTTTCACCTGAGTACGCTGGTGGAAGCGGTGGATCGGGCACTGGATACGAAGGCCGCTTCCTGATCGGTTAAAGGGTCGGTTGAATGGCCGGTCAGGTGACCCGTCAAATGACCCGTCAAATGACCTCTTTTTTGCCTGTTTTTAAAAATCCTGAAAATTGGTCTTGCATTGGTTCGTTGGCCACATTATAAGACCGTCACTTCGTTGATGAAGTTCGGAATTATCCGGGTGTATAGCTCAGTTGGTTAGAGCGTTGCCTTGACATGGCAGAGGTCACAAGTTCGAATCTTGTTACACCCACCATTCCCCTCCCTTCCAGAATATTCCATCAGATAGTTCAGGCAGCATCTTGCGATGCACAAAAATTCTGTTCTTTCCTCTTTACAAGGGGCGAGAGGGACGCTAGCCTGCTTTTCATGAATTACGAATTTTCAAATATGCAAATTGTGGTGGTCATTTCTACATAGAAATGGCGGAAGCAACTCGCATGTGAAAATTGATCCATCCGCCCAGTGAGGCGGATTTTTTTGTTTTCTACCTCTCGGGCTTTAAAAACAGAGGTAGACCCATGACACAATCAACAAAAACACCGTCCCTTCATCTGTTTTGCGGCAAGATGGCCGCAGGCAAGTCCACCCTTGCGCGGGAATTGGCCACGCGTCACGGCGCCGTTCTGATCAGCGAGGATGAGTGGTTGTCTCTTTTGTATCCGGAAGGGATCAACACGCTTCAGGATTACCTGACCTGTTCCTCCCGGTTGAAGCGGGTCCTGAAGGATCATATCCGTACCTTGCTGGCCGAGGGGGTTTCCGTGATCCTTGATTTTCCGGGGAACACCAAGACCCAGCGGGCGTGGCTGCGGTCGCTCTATATCGATAATGGTGTGGATCACGTCCTGCATTATGTGGATCGGACCAATGCGGACTGTCTTGTTCAGTTGAAGAAACGCAACCAGGAAAAGGCGGAAGGGTCGAAATTCACCACCCCAGAGGAGTTTATGATGGTGACCGGTTATTTCGAACCGCCGATGGAGACCGAAGGGTTCAATATCCACCGTCACTGAGGTCATGTCCCGACAGGCCCCCAAGGTCGGCCTTGGGGGTGGGGCGGCCCGGATCAGGCCCCCGGCGGAACCGGACGGGCCGGGCCGTTGCTTGCGGTGCTTTCAAGGGAGCCAAGCGGCATGGCAGCCCCTTCCGGGCAGAGGAGGGGGATGCCCGCCTTCTTGAGGGCATCCAGTATCTGGCCGTTGACGGCATAGCGAACCTGAAAATACTGCCGCCCCGGCACCCAGTAGCGAATACCGATGACAACCCCGCCATAGGTAAAATCCTGTACCCCGGCCTGCGGGGCAGGCTCGGTAATAATATCGGGACAGGCGGCGATAACCTCCAGAATAAGCGCGGTGGCGCGGTGGATATCCTCGTCCGTTGACAGGGCCAGCTTGGTTTCGACAATCCGGGTTTCCTGCGAATTGACGAGGACCTGCCCGACGATTTCCTTGTTGGGAATGGTGATGCTTTCGCCGTCTTCACCGGTCAGGAATGTGGCGCCAAGGGTAATCCTGTCGACGACACCGCTCACCCCGTGCACGGTCAGCACATTTCCCACCACAAACGGGCGGGTGGCAATGATGGCTAGGCCAGAGCCAAAATTGGACAGGGGTCCCTGCAAGGCCAGCGTTGCGCCGAATGTGGCAGCACCGGCCAGTGCGATCAGCGGGGCGATACTGATCCCGAAATTCCCGAGGGTGATGATCACCAGCAGGATGATCAGGATCAGCTTGGTTGTGCTGCCGACAAATTGCGACAGGGTCTGGTCGATATTCCGGGACAGGCAGACCTGCTCTATCCGGTTGCCGATCCAGTTTGCCGCAATAAAGCCGAACAGGAAGAAGGCCAGCGCGCCCAAAATCTGAAAACCGTACTGGACGGCAAAATCAGTGGCGACCTGTACCCAGTGAGAAACGGTCTCAAGATTTTGTTCAACGCTTTCCATTGTCTGTCTTCCTTGCGTCAGGATTACTTGAACAGGCCTTTGACGCCCTCGGTTGCCCCTTTAAGGGCATCACCTGCACCGCCGGCGGCCCCTTCAAGGGCCTTTCCGGCACCGCCCGCGCCTTCGGTGATGGCCTTGCCTGCGCCGCCAAGGCCCTGTTTCAGGCTGTCGAGGGTTTTACCAACACCAAGGCCCTGAACCACATTCATGGAGCTGCTGGTCAGTTTGTCCATGATCTGTGCCGCGACTTCTTCGGGGGTCGCACCATTTTCCTTCTTGCCGATATCCTTCATGCGGATTGTGGGCAGGTTGCCTTCAATCTTTTTGTTCAGGGTGATCGGGGCCTTGACGCCAACGCGGCCATTCTGGATCACCAGTGAATCGATGATCAGCTTCGGTCCTTCCCCGCCATCGGCGCTGTCTGAACTTTCCGTTCCGCTGGAAGAGGCATTGGCCTTCATGAAGCTATCCACATTGTTCTTGATGGTATCAAGGTTGTTTGTGGTCTGGTTCAACTCGTAGGTGACCTTCGGGGCATCGACGACAATTTCCCGAATATGAATGAGTTTGTCACTGGTTCCGCCCATATCGACACTGACGGAAATAGCGCCAAGTTCGAAGGCTGTTGGCTCTTCAAAGCCGTCGGGGTTGCCAACAGAAAGGCCGCGCAACGCTCCCGCTCCGGAGGTCAGGTCCAGATCAACCTCGTTAAGGGTAACATCCGTCCGGGTCACTTCCGATCCGTATTCTTCAACGGCGCTGATAATGATTTTGTCCAGATTGAAATACAGGAAGGCAACAATGGCCCCCAGGATCAGGACGATTACGGCGAGGACGCCTCCGACGATTTTACCCATTGCGTTTATCCGTGATTGCGTGTGAAAGAGAGAAAAAAGATATACCGCTTCCCGGGCAGGGTCGCAACAAATAGTCCGCAAGTAAAAACACGCCTGAATAGGGCGGCGGAATGTAAATCCGGTGATGACAGGGCCCGGAAAATCACGGTACACTTATTTGAACTGTCTGGGACCTACAAAAAAGAAAGGGATAACCAATGGGACCGTTAGCAGGCGTAAAAATCGTCGAAATGGGAGGAATTGGGCCGGGGCCGATGTGTGCTTTGCTGCTGGCCGACATGGGGGCGGATATCATCCGGATCGACCGGATGCAGGAAACAGGATTGGGTGTCCATACCGATCCGAAATTCAACCTTCTGATGCGGGGGCGGAAGTCCATCGCCGTGGATACCAAAACCCCGGAAGGACGGGATCTGATCCTTGATCTGGTCAGTCAGGCGGATGGCCTGATTGAAGGGTTCCGGCCGGGTGTGATGGAGCGTCTGGGGCTGGGCCCGGATGAAGTCTTTGCTCGCAACCCGAAAATCGCCTTTGGCCGGATGACCGGCTGGGGACAGGACGGGCCCATGGCCCATGCTGCGGGGCATGACCTCAACTATATCGCTCTGTCCGGGGCCTTGCACGCCATTGGCCGGAAAGGCGCACCGCCGACACCGCCACTGAACCTTGTTGGTGATTTCGGGGGCGGCGCCCTCTATCTGGCAATGGGGATGCTGGCTGTCATTCTGGAAGCCCGGACGTCGGGCAAGGGGCAGGTTGTGGACGTGTCCATGGTGGACGGTGCCGCCAGCCTGATGACCACCTTCTTCGGTCTGCGGGCCGCCGGTCGCTGGACCGACGAACGGGGAAGCAACATCCTCGATTCCGGTGCACATTTCTATGATGTCTATGAAACCAGTGACGGAAAATATGTTTCCATCGGTTCCATTGAGACAAAATTCTATGCGTTACTGCTGAAGCTGACCGGGCTGGAAGGCGAAGATTTGCCGAACCAGATGGATGTTAGTGCGTGGCCGCAACTGCGCGAACGTTTTGCCGAAGTCTTCAAGACCAAGACACGGGATGAATGGTGCGACATCATGGAAGGGACGGATGTCTGCTTTGCGCCGGTCCTGTCCATGGCAGAGGCGACAAGCCATCCTCATAACGTGGCGCGGGAGACATTCGTGGAAATTGACGGTGTGGTTCAGCCCGCTCCGGCACCAAAATTCTCGCGCACCAAGTCGGAAATCAAATGTCCGCCGCCAGCCCCCGGCGCCCATACGCAAGAGGCGCTTCTGGAATGGGGCGTGGATCAGTCCCGCATTGATGCCCTTCGCGAGAAAGCGGCCATCAAGTAAAGGATGTGCGGCTCCGGGGCACCGTTCAGTCGGAAACCGGGGCCGCAAACACAGGCAATACTTGACGCCCGGCCGCTTTTCCCGGACTCTGCGCCCATGAGACAGGGGAGGCGAGTATGCTTTTGAAACATCCGGACGCAGATAAGGAATGGCAGGGGGATGAAACGCCGCTGATCCTGGGCGCGCAAGAGCAACAAGCCGCAGACCCCGCCAAGGGAAAAAGCCGTCACCTTTGGGCCGCTCTTGCGGCCGTTATATCCCTCGGCTGGCTTGGGGCCGCCGCCTGGTATACCGAGCAGGTGATCGGTTGGCCCAACCTGTGGCAGATGCTGCCCCATGAAATCGGGGTTTTCTTCACCGGCATTTTTACCCCGCTTGTGGTTCTCTGGTTGGTTGTTGCCTATTTTCGGCGCAGCACGGAAAACAAACTCAAGGCACAGGCCCTTGATGCCATGATCCGGGATCTTGGCTATCCCAGCCCCGAGGCCGAGGCCCGTGTGGCCAGCCTGACCCAGACCTTGCGCCGCCATGCCCGCGATGTACAGGGCGAAACGGACGAGGCCGCCCGGAAACTGGAACAGGTCAATGAACGCCTTGAAAGCCAGTCAAAACTGGCATCGGAGTCCCTGACCGGATTGATGCAGGCCGGGGATCGTTTGCAGGGTGAGATGGACCGACGGGTCAAGCAACTGGAAGAGTTGATCCGGCAGGCAGAGGCACAATCCGAACGTCTGGACGCACTGGCCGGTGAGCAGGTCCACAAGCTGGAGGAGGCCATAGAGGCCGTTGGAAGCCGCAGCGTTTCCATCAATGAGGAACTTTCCACCCAGATCACTGCCTTGGATACGGCCGTTGAAAAGGCCGGGGAACAATCCGGTAAAATGGCCCTGTCCCTTGAGAAAACCAGTCAGGAAATTGCGGCGGTGGCGGCGCAGGCGCTGGCCCGCGCAGAAAAGAACGGCGAGGAACTGGGCCGTGAAATCCGTGCGCTGGATGCCCTGTCGGAAGAAGTTCGGGCGAATATGGACCGGGGCGCGGACCATGTGGCCGGGCGCGGCAATGACATGCGGGAACTGGCTCGGACGGTTTTGGGCGATCTGGATCGTGTCAGCGCTGAACTGCATAAAAATTCGACCAGCCTTGAGGCCGCGGGAGAGGCCGCCCACAACCGGGTTGGAACTGTACGCGACAGTCTGGCAGCCTCCGCTCAGGATCTGGAACGAGCCCTTGATGCGCTTGAGGATCGTCAGTCCCGGTATCGGGCCGATGTGGATACCACAACCCGGGAAATCGGGCAGGGAAGCGATCAGTTGGAGGCGGAAGTCCAGCGACTGGAACGAAATGTCAGCGATGTAACCGAAAAGCTGTTGGGCCTGTCCGGTCATTTGCGGGATGAAATCGGGACGCTGGATACAACATGGCGTCAGACAGAAAGCGATCTGCAGACGGTGGAGCAGGTGTTGGAACGGGGCAGGGGCCTTCTGGCCGAAGCCAACGAGAATGCACTGGCATCGGCGGATCGTCTTGGCGGAAAACTGACCGGCCATGCCGAGACATTGCAACAGGCGACGGACATCGCCGCCAAGCGAACCGACGATATACAGGAACAAATCCGCAAGCAGATGAATGCCCTGTCCGTCGCCTCACGTCAGATCGAGGAGTTATCGCAGGAAATTGCCGCCCGGATGGGTGAGAATGTGGATATCCTGTCGGAGGCCAGTCTGGATACCAGCAACCGGATCATTCAGGTGGGCAGCGGGTTCCAGCGTCAGGCCGAGGAATTGCGAAACGCAGCGGACCGGGTGTCCAGCCAGTTGAAGGAAGCGGGCGAGGAACTGCGCCGGGAAACCAGCGATATGGAGGTCAATGCCACGCAGGCTTCACGGGTGATCCGGGCCGCATCGGAAGAATTGGAGCGCAAGCACAAGGATCTTGGGAATGCGGCGGACCAGTCAAAGGTGAAGCTGGAGGCCGCTGTTGCGGAAACCGTCCGTCACCATCAGGATTTCATGGCAACGGCCGAACGGGCGACCCTGCAGGCCCGCCAATCGGGAGAGGCCGCCCATTCCCAAACCGCGGAACTGGCCAGAACAGCAGAGCGGGCCTCGGCTGAAATGCGGGCCATCGGGGATCAGGCGACAACCTATATGAACGATCTTGCCCAAGCGGCAACGCGGGCGGAGGATCAGGGGCAGCGCCTGACCGAAACCGCCCGGGGCAACATGGAAGACCTTGAAGCGGCCAGCCTGTCTGCCCGGGATCATATGGATGAGTTGGCCCGCATGTCCGAAACCGCCCGCGAACACGCGGAGGCCATGGAAAAGGTCCTGCGCCATGAAACTGTTGCCATGTCCGAGGTGGCCCGCGATCTGGCCGACAAGGCAGAAGTGATCGAGCGTCACCTGACAGAGCGGACGGATCTGCTTGAAAAAACACGGGGCCATGCGGATGTGGCGGGGGATGCCTTCCGCCGCAAGACCGTGGAACTGGCCAAGGCCAGCGAATTGATGCTGACCGGGTTGCATCATGCGGATAGTGCGCTTGAGCGACACACGCAGGAAATCGACACCACCCGCCAGCGCATACAGAAAGACCTTGAACAGGTGATCAACCAGATGACCCACGCGGGGAACCAGATCAATTCAGAAAGCGAGGAGGCGGCCCGTGCCTTCCACACACGGGCCATGGAACTGATCCGCTTTTCCGAGCAGGCCAATGCCGGCTCTCGCGAGTTGGCGGAGCAGTTTGACGAACAACACCGCCGTCTGGAGAAGGCCGCCCGTCAGGTTGAGGTATCTTTGGGTGAGACCTCGGGTATCCTGAAAATGGAAAGCAGCAATCTGGCGGAAGCGGCCAGCAAGGCGGCAGAGGAAGCCCTGCTCAGCACAGCGCGCTTCCAGAAACAGGCAGAGGAATTGACCGAGGCCTCCAGCCGGGCTCGCCAGCAGGCGGAGGAAATCGCCGATCTTCAGAAGGCTCATAACGATGCGGCCTATACGCGGGGGGCGTCCCTCATTCTGGACAGCCTGCATTCCATTTCCATCGATCTTGCCCGCAATCTGGATCGTGGTCTGCCGGACGACCTTTGGAAACGCTATCGCCGCGGCGAGAAAAGCATCTTTACCCGCAAGATCATGAAATCCCGGGATGCGGAGAAAATTCGCGGCCTGTATCGGGATAGCGGCGAATTCAGAAGATACGTGGATCAGTATCTATCCGAATTCGATCGCTTGCAGCGGGAAGTGGAACGCTCTGAGCAGGCCGGATTGCTGGCCGACATGATCGAAAGTTCAGATGTGGGCAAGGTTTATATCCTGTTGACGGAGGCACTGGACACCTCCGCCTGATCAGGAAGACTTGTCTGCCCGGACGCTGGAGGGGGGAAGGGACAGTGCCGTTCTTGTGACCATGGTCAGGAAGACAAGGGTCACGGTCCCCCCGATCAGGAACGGTATGTCATAATCCACGAAATCAAAAAAGGCCCCGCCCCAGAGGGGGCCCAGAATACGCCCCAGTCCGGCAAAGGTATTTGCGATGCCGAGGGTGGTTCCCTGCTGCCCCTTGGCGGCGGCCAGACTGATCATGGCCGATTGGGTCGGGTTCAGGATTGCGATGCCGATACTCATCAGGGTGATGGCCACAATGAAGATCCTGAAATCGGCGGCGAAGGTAAACACAAACAGGCTTGCCCCCAGCAAGGTCAGGCCGGCCAGTAACAGTTTGGGTTCGCCAAACCGGGCTGTCATCGGGCCAATCATGCGCCCCTGTATGATCACCAGAATAATGCCGATATAGGCAAAGCAATAGCTGAGATGCTTGGGGGTCCAGTCATACTGTCGTTCGGTCCAGAGCGGGAACAGGGTTTCCACCTGACTGAACACAAAACTGACCACAAAGAACGACCCGACCAGCCAGAATACAGCCCGGGCCGAGAAAATATCGGCAAGCTGGCTGGCGAGCGGAAGGCGGGTGATCTTGCGGGCGGCGCTGCGGTCTTCTTCGGACAGGGTTTCCCGGACGGTAAAGAAGGCAAGGGCAAAGCCCAGCAGGGACAAACCGCCCGCCACGAACATCGGGGTCTTGAAGTCCGGATTGGCGGGGTCATCCCCCATCAGAAAACCACTGATCGCCGGACCCAGCGTAAAGCCGAGACCAAACGCCGCGCCAATGAAGCCCATGGCCTTTGCACGGGTTTCCGGGGTGGTCATGTCCGCCATGATGGCCTGCGCCACGGAAATCTTGCCCGACGCGACACCGCTTAGCGCCCGTGCGAAAATGAGCACGAGAAAACTTTCCGCAAGGCCGGTCCAGAAATAGGCCCCGGCACTGAGAAGAAGACAGCCCAGGAAAACCGGTCGGCGTCCCCATCGGTCTGAAACACGCCCCCAGATGAACGAGAAGGTCAGCTGAAAGATCGAGAAAATCGTCGCAAGCCACGTCACCATGAACGCACTGGCCCCGTAATGTTCAGCATAAAAGGGCAGGAGCGGGAGGATGATGCCGAAACCGACAAGGTCCATAAATACAGATAAAAATACAGCGGGCATGAAAATAACGTGGGTTGTCCGGGTCTAGATGGGCGTGACCCTAAACAATTTGGACCGGTTTGGCGAGGTCTTGATCCGCTTTTTTAAGCCTTTGAACCAAGGGTGGCATGATGTCACGAACCGCTTAAATAGAAGTTGCGAAATTTTTGGCAGCGGCTAATCTGTGCCAGCACAGGCAGAATTGGCCTGTGTTTTTGTTTTTATTGGGTTTTTACTCTAATTTTAGAGATATTTGTATCTTCAGGAGGACCGATGGCAGGAGATATAACGGAAAAGGTTGTCGAACAGTCAAGAGAGGCTGGGGCCGCCAAAATGTCAAAGATCATTTACATCCTGTATCTGGTGGGTGCGATCTTTGGTCTTGCCGCGATTGTCGGCGTCATTATGGCCTATGTGAACCGGGGCGACGCCACTGAATGGGTCAAAACCCATTATCGCTTTCAGATTCGCACTTTCTGGATCGGGTTCCTTTTCTACATGATTGCCGGTGTTACCATGGCAATTGGCATTGGTTTCCTGCTCTGGATTGCAACAATCGTCTGGATGATCATCCGTTGCGTCAAGGGCATGAAGTTTCTGGATCGCAAGGAAGGTTACCCGCAGCCGGCCAGCTGGTTGTGGTAATCACTTGATCCTTTATTGGATTATGAAGAGCCGTACAGAAACCTGTGCGGCTCTTTTTGTTTCTGCAGTTAGCATCATTAACCTGTTCTTGCTGACAATTCATTTTTGACTTTGCCTGTTGGTCTTTTCATATCAACTATATGGAATATGGGGCAAAGAGCCCCGGTAAAGAGGATGTCTCTTTATGCAGGATACAGGGAGTAGTCACAGGCTGGCCGCCATTCTGGCCGCAGACATGGTGGGGTACAGCCGCCTGATGGGAGAGGATGAGCGGGGCACACTGGCACGGCTGAAAACCCATCGCATCGAATTGATCGACCCTTCAATTGAAAAGAATAATGGCCGGATTATCAAAACCACAGGGGATGGGATGCTTGTGGAATTTGCGTCTGTGCTGGATGCGGTGCAGGCGGCTGTGGAAATCCAGCGGCGCATGGGACGCCGCAATGCGGATGTGCCGGCCAACCGGCGGATTGAATTTCGGGTCGGTATCAATCTTGGGGATATCATACTGGAAGACGGCGATATTTTTGGGGATGGGGTCAATATCGCGGCCCGCCTTGAGGCCCAGTCCGATCCCGGCGGGATTTGCATTTCGCGGGGGATACGGGACCAGTTGGGGGACAAACTGGACGTGGGGTTTGAGGATCTGGGGCCGCTGGAGCTCAAAAATATCATGCGGCCTGTCCATGCCTATCGTGTATTGCTGAATGTTAGTGCGGCGGGCTCCGGTATGCCGGAGGAAAGTCAGGCCGACACAGAGCTGGACAAGCCAGTGATTGTGGTGCTGCCCTTGCTGAATATGAGCGGCGATGCGGAACAGGAGTTTTTTGCGGACGGCCTGACAGAGGATATCCTGACAGAGCTGTCCCGGTTTCGGGACCTTGTGGTTATATCCCGAACCTCGTCCTTTGCCTTCAAGGGAAGGAATGTCAGCGTTCAGTCTGTCGCCAGTGAATTGGGGGCCAAATATGCACTGGAAGGCAGTGTTCGGAAGGCTGGGAACCGGGTTCGGATCACGGTCCAGTTGATCGATGCCGAGGCAGACAAGCATATCTGGGCCGAGAAATATGACCGGGAACTGGAAGATATCTTTGCCATACAGGATGAGGTGACCTCATCCATCGTGGCGACGCTTTCCTCCCGGATGGAAGCGGTCACGCAGGAGCGGGCCAAGCGAAAGCGGCCCGAGAGTATGGCGGCGTATGAATGCCTGCTCACGGGCAAGAGGCTGCATCACAGTTCCAACCGGGAGGCCAATGAACAGGCGCTCAGCTATCTAAACCGGGCTATTGCCCTTGATCCCAACTATGCCCATGCCCATGCGTGGCGGGCCTGCGTTTTGGGGCAGGGGTGGGTGCATGGCTGGTGCGAGAATGAAGAAGAAACCTGGAACGAGGTTCTGGGAGAGTTGGAGGTCGCCCGGTCACTGGATGACGAGGATAGCGATGTGCACCGCATTTTGGCCGCCACCAATCTGCTGCGGAATGACTTTGACCGCTCGCTTTATCACCAGAACAAAGCCCTGACGCTGAACCCCAATGATGATCTGATCGTGGTGCAGCACGGCGAATTGCTGTCCTGGACGGGGCAGCCGGACGAGGGGGCCAAATGGGTCAGGAAGGCCATGCGGATCAACCCCTATTTCCCCGAACGTTTCTGGAACCATCTGGGCCGGGCACAGTTTATCGGGCATCACTATGAGGATGCGGTCAATTCCTTTCGGAAGCTGACCGTTCCCGATTTTACCCACCATGCCTTCATGGCGGCGGGATATGCTTATCTCGGGGATCGGGTTGCGGCAAAGGGTCATGCGGAAGAGGTGCTGCGCCTCAATCCCGACTTCACCATATCAGGCTATATGGAAAGCCTGCATTACAAGCATGAAAGCGATGCCGAGCATCACAGGGAAGGCCTCAGGAAGGCAGGGCTGCCTTCCTGAGGGATCAGGGTATCAGAATCAGGAGGCTTCCTTGGCGCGGGATGCCTTTTTCCGCTCATGCGGGTCAAGGTGGCGCTTGCGAAGCCGGATGTGGTTCGGTGTAACCTCAACCAGTTCATCATCATCAATATAGGCAATGGCCTGTTCCAGGGTCATTTTCCGGGGCGTTGTCAAGCGAACCGCTTCATCAGTGCCAGCGGCCCGGATGTTCGTCAGCTGCTTGGCTTTCAGCGGGTTGACCTCAAGATCGTTCGGGCGGTTATGTTCGCCCAGAATCATGCCTTCATAGACATCAACGCCGCTTCCGATAAAGAACGCACCGCGGGCTTCAAGGTTCCAGATGGCAAAGGCAACCGATTTACCGGTGGAATTGGCGATCAGAACACCATTGCGACGGCCCGGAATGTCCCCCTTGTGCGGAACATAGGAATGGAACAGGCGGTTCATGATGCCGGTACCGCGGGTATCGGTCAGGAATTCGCCGTGATAGCCGATCAGGCCCCGTGTCGGGCAATGGAAGGTAATACGGGTCTTGCCGCCACCGGACGGACGCATATCTGTCATGGTGCCCTTGCGAAGGGCGATTTTTTCCACGACCACGCCGGAAAACTCTTCATCCACATCCACGACAACCTCTTCCAGAGGCTCCAGCGTCTGGTCGGTGGCTTCGTCTTTGCGGAACAGAACGCGTGGGCGGCTGATGGAAAGCTCGAACCCTTCACGGCGCATGGTTTCAATCAGAACGCCAAGCTGCAATTCGCCGCGGCCGGAGACGATGTAGCTGTCGGCTTCGGGGCTGTCTTCAACACGGATGGAGACGTTGCCTTCGATTTCCTTCATCAGGCGGTCGCGGATAACGCGGCTCTGGACCTTGTCACCATCCCGTCCGGCGAGCGGAGAGGAGTTGATGGCGAAGGTCATGGAGATGGTCGGCGGATCGATCGGCTGGGCATCCAGCGGCTGGGTTTCTTCGGGCGTACCCAGTGTATCCGCAACCGTGGTTTTGGCCAGACCCGCGACCGAGACAATGTCACCGGCCCGGGCTTCATCAACGGTTTCCCGATCCAGTCCCCGGAAGGTCAGAATTTTGGAGGCGCGAGCATCCTCGATTTTTGAGCCGGTGCGGCTGAGTCCCTTGATCGGGTCGTTGGTTTTCAGGACACCGGCCTCAATACGGCCTGTCAGCAGGCGACCCAGATACGGGTTGCTTTCAATGGTGGTGACCAGCATGCGGAACGGGGCTGTTTCATCCACGCTTGGCGCCGGAACGTGCTTGACGATCAGGTCAAACAGGGGGTTCAGGCTTTCTTTTGGATCGGACAGATCCTTGACCGCCCAGCCTTCCTTGGCAGACGCGTACAGGATCGGGAAGTCCAGCTGTTCCTCGTTGGCATCAAGGGCCACCAGCAGGTCAAAGCATTCGTCCAGAACTTCTTCCGGGCGGCCATCCGGGCGATCGGCCTTGTTGATCAGGACAATCGGTTTCAGGCCAAGGCCAAGGGCCTTCTGGGTCACGAATTTTGTCTGTGGCATGGGACCTTCGGCGGCGTCCACAAGGACCACTACACCGTCAACCATGCTCAGGATTCGTTCAACTTCGCCGCCAAAGTCGGCGTGGCCCGGGGTATCGACCACATTCAGGCGGTATCCTTCCCACTCGACCGATGTACATTTCGCAAGAATGGTGATCCCGCGTTCGCGCTCCAGTTCGTTGGAGTCCATGGCCCTTTCAGCCACTTGTTGGTTCTCTCGGAACGTACCACTCTGTTTCAAGAGGCCATCCACAAGGGTTGTCTTCCCATGGTCAACATGGGCGATGATCGCTACGTTCCGAATTTCCATAGATTTCTTTACATTCACTGATAAAAAGGCGCGCGCAGTATAACGATCGTTCAGTATAAGGCAAGCATGAAGTAGGAGAGTCTTGTACGATTTAGCAGTGATCAGGGTTGCGGTGAAAACAGGGGGCCGACAGGGGCAAAATGTTAAGGAAACAGCAAGAATTGTTTTTGTAATCAGTTGACAAGACCGCCTTGGTGTTGAAATTAGGGTTCTTGTTAGAAACTGTTCCCGTTCGACCAAGGCGAGAATATGGTTTGTCTTTGTGAAGCAGGATAAAAGGGGGCGGCTATCCCTAATAAATATCGAATAGGTGACGAGGATCGCCGGCCTTGGGGGCACTGGATTGTCACGGATATTGGTGATGATTTTGTCGTAAAGCGGATTACTATCAATCCGGGTGCCCGATTGTCCTTGCAGTATCACCAGCACCGGGAAGAAATCTGGACAGTTGTACGTGGCGGCGGTGTTGCCGTCGTGGGTGATGAAACTGTTTCTCTGGAAGTGGGGCAAACGGTGCGTGTTCCGGTTCTGAAATCCCACCGAATGACCAATACGGGGCAGGACCCTCTTGTCTTCATCGAAGTGCAAAAAGGGTTGGAGCTTGACGAAGACGACCTTGTACGTCTTGAAGATGACTATGGCCGCTCTGTTTCCGTATCCGCTTCTTCTGCCACTGCGGAATGAATAAAAATCCCGGAAATAAATCTGTTCTGATATTTGTCGATTCCGACAGTCAGATTTTTGGGGCTCTGCCCCATGCCCATGCGTTCCGGGACAAGGGCTGGCAGGTGGTCTTTGGGTTGGGGGATGCAGGGAGCATTCCCGCCGCGGCGCTGGACCGGCTTGGCGGTGCCTTTGAAACCTTTCCATTGGAATATACGGAAGTCGCCGGACATGTCTTGGATGCGGGCTATAATGTTGTGGGGGTGTTCTCCAAGGCCAGCAAAATTCACCGGGTCCGTCAGCAGGTTGAGCAGAAATGCAATGGCGAAAATGTCCGTCGGCCGGGCCTGTTTACCGCCTTTAACGGATTTACCTATGAACGGTTTGAAGAAGGGCTCGCCTGGCGGGTCGGGTATGACCTCATTGCGCTGAACGGCCCAAGGGATGTGGCTTCGCTGCAGGATTTTCTGGCCTTTGGTGAGTGCAGTAAACAGCCTTACCGTATCTCCGGCCTGAAGCCATCCCGCCTGAGAGAGGCGGGGGAGGCGTCGCGCCCTGATAAAAAGGTTTTTGTTTTCGCAGAGCAGGTGATTGTTCCCCGTTCACGTGCGCAGCGCCTGTATCTGGTTGCTGAATTGCGACGGCTGGCGCTTGATAACCCGGATTGGACCCTGAAGATCAAGTGCCGGGTCAAGAAAACAGAACGAACCTTTCATCGTGTCTCCTATCATTTTCAGGATTTGCTGGCTCGCCTCGGACCAACGCCCGCCAATCTGGAAATTACCTATCAGGGGATGCCCGAGCTTTTGAGAGAGGCAACCCTGTTCGGAACGATCTCCTCAACCGCTTTCTTTGACGCCCTGCACGAAGGGGTGCCGTCCATTGTTTTCAGTGATTTTGGTATTGCCAATGCCTTGGGGACGCATGCATTTGCGGGAAGCGGTGTGGCGGTCCGCCTGAAGGATCTGGGCAGCCTTTCCGAAATTGTGGGCCTTATGCCCAATGCGGGCTGGCTGGAATGGGTCGGGGCCGCCAATGTGGAGGCCGGACAGGTTGCCGGGTATTTTGACGGCAAGGCCTTCCACGGTCATCAATTCGAGCCGCAGTATCTGGATGCCCGTGCCGTTGAGGTGTGGGAGGAAACCAAGAAGCGCTTTGTGTTTGGCGCTGTTCTGTCCCGGATGATCGGGATGTTCAGAAAATAACAGGGGCGTGTTAAGGTACCCATAAAAAAAGGGGAGAAAGCCTCGCTTCCTCCCCCCGTCATTCCAGAGACTGGACTTATTTTTTCCACTTCACATCGCGGAAGATGCAATCCGTCTTGATGCGATCCTTGTAACGGATGATCAGCTGCATCATCTCGTCCATGGTCTCGTCGGTCAGGTAGTGAGGCTCCAGCCCCAGTTCCAGAAGACCGGTGTGGGTGGGGTTATAGTAATGCTCTTCCATTTCCTTGCGCGGGTTCGGAAGGCTCTTGATGGAGACATCAAGACCGAGGCGGTCACCGGAGGCTTTTACCTTGGCCGCGATGTCGTTCACGGTGAAGGTTTCAACAACCTGGTTGAAAATGCGCAGCTGGCCGGGGTCTGCAGGGGATTCAACAGACAGGCGCAGGCACTGCAGGGTGTCCTTGATATTCAGGTAACCCCGGGTCTGGCCGCCCTTGCCATAAACTGTCAGCGGATATCCGGCAACAGCCTGAACCATGAAGCGGTTGATCACTGTTCCGAACAGTTCGTCATAGTTGAGGAACGGGAACAGATCGTCATGACCGGCATTTTCGTATGTTTCAAGGCCGTAAACCGGACCCTGCATCAGGTCGGTGACGCGCAGGCCCCATGTGCGGACGTAGAACCACAGAAGGTCTGTGTCCAGAACCTTTGTGGTGTGATAGAGGCTGCCGGCCTGACGGGGGAACAGGAACTTGTCCTTGCGGCCCTTGTGCTCAACTTCAAGCCAGCCTTCTTCGATATCAATGTTGGGGGTGCCATATTCGCCCATGGTGCCCAGCTTGATCAGGTGGCTGTCCGGTGTGTATTCATGCATCGCCTGAATGACGTTGAATGTGGCAACCAGATTGTTGTTGAAGGTCAGCGAGGCGGTCTTGCGATCCTTCATGGAGTAGGGGGCAGAAGGCTGCTCCGCATAATGAATGATTGAATCCGGCTTGAAGTCTTCAAAGACACTGGCCAGAAAATCCCAATCACACAGGTCGCCAATACGGACCTGAATGGACTTTCCGCTTTTCTCTTCCCAGAGCTGGGCCCGGCGGTGCAGGTTGGGTACGTCAAACAGGGGTTCGGAGTTTTCCTCACGGCTGAGGTTCCGCCGCATATAGTTGTCGACAACGACAACGTCGTGACCATGTTCGGACAGGTGCATGGCGGTTGGCCAGCCAAGATAGCCGTCACCGCCAAGGATCAATACACAGGACATGATGCTACGCCTTTTTAATTGAATTCGATGTTGTTGAGTACATTTCGTGACACCAGGTAGGACTTGATTTCATCAACTGTCATACAAGGCTCATTCGCGCTGACATACGGGTTCGTGACCACTTTGTTGGTCAGGGTTTCATACCCGTCATAGTCAATTTTCTCGTAGATGGGGGGGATGGACGGCTTGACCATGAACATGTGCTGAAGTTCGTAGGCCCGCGAGGTTTCCTCGTCGGTCATCAGTTCTTCATAGAGTTTTTCACCCGGCTTGCTGCCAATGGTCTCGATTTTCACGGACTCCGGGTCGCGGCCATATTTGGGGGCCAGCAGTTCAATCATGGCCTTGGCAAGGTCGATAATGCGGACAACCGGCATCTTCGTCACAAAGACTTCGCCGCCGCGGGCCATCCGGGAGGCCTCAAGCACAAGACCAGACGCCTCTTCGATGGTCATGATGAAGCGTGTCATGCGCTCATCGGTGATGGTCAGGTTGTCCCCGTTCTTGATCTGGTTATAGAAGATGGGCAGAACGGACCCCTTGGATCCAATGACATTGCCGAACCGTGTGCTGCTGAAGACGATATTTCTGTTCGACTTGATATTGAGTGCGGAGGTCATCAGACGCTCGCCCAGCAGTTTGGTTGTTCCCATGACGTTGGTCGGGTTTACGGCCTTGTCACTGCTGGTATAGATCACCCGGTTGACGGAGTAGGATTCAAGGGCGGCCTGAATGACGTTGGAGGTGCCGTCCGCGTTGGTCTTGACAGCATCGAGCGGGCTGGCCTCGCTGATGGTGACATGTTTCATGGCGGCCAGATGGAGAACGATATCCGCATCCATGGTCAGGTATTTCAGGCGGTCAAGGTCCCGGATGTCACAGAAAAAGCCGTTATAACGGTCCTCTTTCCGATACTGTTCATTCAGGTAGAAAAGAACGGACTCTCCGTTGTCGATTGCCTTCACTTCCTGAACATTCAAGTCCAGAAGCTGTTTGACAATTTCCTTACCGACAGTTCCAGCCGCACCGGTTACCAGAACTTTTTTGTTTTCAAACAAGGTATGCAAGATCAACTTCTCCAACACGCATCGCACGAGCAATATTTTGGGGTTTTATATGGGATAACGACCGTGTTCGCAAATATTTGATGTGAATAAAAGGGGCGGGATTATTACTTTGGTTTTTGAAGTGTAATATGATGGTTGTATAGTTTAGCTAACGCTTTGACTTTCAAAAGAAAATAATAACACCATAAAATGTTATGTATTTTGTCGTTTGAGGCACCCATTTGATATTTTCGAATCCGGTTGAGGACAGAAAGCCATCTTGAAAGCATTTCATAAAGGCCAATAAACAGGAACAGGGTCCAGATTTCTTCGTCTTGTGGCGCGCTGTCGGTCTGGAATTTGTCCTGATAATAATGCTTGAAGAATGTGGCGGCAGGGGCCGTTAGGTGGTTTTTCCGAAATACGGGGAAAGGGTTGTGCCGCAATAGCAGTTCGTTGCTGAACCAGCAGATATCCTCAAGAACAGAATCGACATACCCGGTAGAAATATCAATCCCGATGGTTCTCTCGCCGTTGCTGAGGAGGTTTCTGGGGGCGAAATCCCCATGCCGTCCGGCATAATCGGACAGCAGGCGCTCAACCTCGGGAACAAGGGTGCTGAGGGTTTGATAGTGTCTGTTGAAAAGCCTGCAGGTTTGAATGTCCTTCTGGATGGCGGGCTTGTGTCCAACGCTGGCATCAAGGCGCTTTATATATTTTGTGCCATTGAAGTTTTGCCGCCGGGTTGCGGTGATCTGGTGAAAGCGTTTAAGCCAGTGGGCCGCTGTTCTGATGACCTGCCCCCTGACGGCACTCGTGGGGCCTGTCCCTTTCAGGGTGTCGCGGGCCGCAGGCAGCTCAACCCATTCCATTAGCAGAATGCCCGGTTCGGGGAGCAATCCATAGGGTTGCGGGACAAGGGGCTGGGGGGCGTCTGGCGTTTCCTGTTCCTGCCACAGTGTTTTCAGGTTTTCATACTCGGTGACAAGCTGGCGGTCCGGGGATGTTTCGGATTTGCTTTTCTTGATGCAGATCGCCTGTCCGGTGGCGGTGTTATCGGCCCGATAGATGCGAGCGCGACGGCTTTCGAACAGTTTATCCGATAGGGTCCAGTGTCCTTTTCCTCCTGAGATTGTGTTTAGCGTCTCGCGCAGGACTGTGATGTCGGGATGATCTTTCATGAGGGAGAAGGCGGCTGGCGTCTGTTCGTCTTTGGATGAGGGTTGGGAAATTTACGTTTGTTCGAGTGTATGTTTATGGTATCAGGGTGGCAATTTAAATAAAGCGTTTCAAGATGTGCCGGTGTTAGGGGGCAAAAATGTCTGAAGTTCAAGTAATCGCGGAGATTGGCTGTAACCATAAAGGGGATATGGAAATCGCCAAGGAATTGATCAGGGTTGCTGCGGTTACCTGCGGGGCGCATGTTGCCAAGTTTCAAAAGCGCCACAACCGAGAGTTGCTGACTGCCGAGGAATATGACCGGGCTCATCCGGTCCCGGCCAATGCCTACGGGGATACCTACGGCGAACACCGGGAGTTTCTAGAACTGTCCGTTGAGCAGCACCGGGAATTGCAGGCTGAATGCGACAAATACGGCATCATCTATTCCACGTCCGTGTGGGACGTGACATCGGCCCGGGAAATTGCCTCCCTGAACCCGAAGCTGATCAAGATCCCTTCTGCGACCAATCTGCATTTCGAACTGCAGGAATATCTGTGCAAGCATTATGACGGCGAAATTCATGTTTCGACCGGCATGACCACGAAAGAGGAAATCGACCGGATCGTCGAATTTTATGAACAGCATGGACGCGCCAAGGATCTGGTGCTGTATGCCTGTACATCCGGTTATCCTGTTGAATTCAAGGATGTCTGCCTGCTGGAAATCAATGCCCTGCAGAAGCGCTACGGAAACCGGGTGAAGATGATCGGTTTTTCCGGTCACCATCTTGGCATTGCGACTGACGTTGCTGCCATGACCGCCGGTGTTCTGGGCGAGCAGCTTTATGGCGGGACATTCGGATATATCGAGCGTCACTTCACGCTGGACCGGACCTGGAAGGGGACAGACCATTCCGCAAGCCTTGAGCCGGATGGGCTGCGTCGCTTGTGCCGGGATGTGAAGAATGTCCGTCAGACCCTGCAGGCAAAATCTGAAGATGTTCTCGACGTTGAAAAGGTGCAGCGGGACAAGCTGAAATGGCAGCCCCGTGACGGTGAAGTTGTCGCCCTTGAGGGCGCAACTGCCTGAGGCGGTTTCAGGGCATCATGAATGTTGTCGCAATAATCCCTGCGAGGGGCGGATCGAAAGGAATCCCGGGCAAGAATAAAAAATTGCTCGGGGGCTTGCCGCTTATCAGCCATACCATCCGGGCGGCTCAGGGGGCGCTAAATGTGGGCCGGGTCTATGTCAGCAGTGATGACGACGAAATACTGGCCATCGCCGCCCGTGAGGGCGCGGTTGCGGTAAGGCGTCCCGATGCGCTGGCAACCGATGAGGCCAGTTCTGAAACCGCCCTTCTGGATTGCCTTGAGCAGATATCCGGGGCGGGGCCGCTGCCTGACTATATTGCGTTTCTTCAATGCACGTCCCCCTTCGTGACCTCGGCAGAAATCGAGGAAGTTGTTCAGAAGGGAACCGCAGAGGGGGTGGATAGCGCCTTTAGTGCGGTGCCGGATCACGCCTTTTTGTGGCAGGTTGGCTCAGATGGCTTGGCCGAAGGGGTCAATCACAACGCGGATGAACCCAGAAAACGGCGGCAGGACCTGCCTGCCCAGTTTCGGGAAAATGGCGCCATTTATGTGATGAAAACCGGCCCCTTCCTGCGCGAGAGAGAGCGGTTCTGCGGCAACACTGTCGTTGTCCCTGTGAAGGGGAGTCCGCTGGAACTGGATACGCTGGAAGATTGGGACAATGCGGAAAAGCTGATGGCGATCCGTGCGTCCTCCCCGGACCGACAGGCACAGCCCTCTGGCCTTGTGCCGCAGATTATTCGAACCGTTGTCATGGATTTTGACGGAGTTCATACAGACAATCGGGTCTATGTTTCCGAAGCGGGCGTTGAAAGCGTTGTCTGTAGCCGGGATGACGGTTTTGGCGTGGAATTGCTGCGAAAAAGCGGCTTCCGGCTGCTGATCCTTTCAAAAGAGAGAAATCCTGTCGTCAGGCTTCGGGCTGAAAAGCTGAAGGTTGAAGTGATGCACGGTGTGGATGAGAAGGAGGCCATTCTTTCCGGGTGGCTGTCTGACAACAATCTGGACTGGAAGGATGTGGCCTATATCGGCAATGACCTGAACGATCTGGACTGTATTCGCCGTGCGGCCCTCGGTTTCTGCCCGGCCGATGCCCACCTGACCGTCCGCAACCATGCCGACCATGTCTTGAAGAATGCTGGCGGGTCCGGCGCCATTCGCGAAATGGCAGAGCTCCTGCTGGATGCCGCCCGCTAGGCAAGTGAAATATACTGAAATGTCTGAAGTAGAAAAAAGCACCAAAAACAGGGCTCTGCTGTTGTTCAAGGACGACAGCTCGCTGATGTCTGCTGTGAAGTTGGAGCGCATCTTAGGCGGAGAGAATTTCACCTTTGAGTATTGCTACGCACATAATTCAAGACATGGCGGCAGGGAGCTTTCAGAACGTCAAATAAACCTTAGCCTCGAAGGACGAAAAGTCGACTACACCCTTGAAATTCGGGAGGCTTCAGATGAAAGGTTCCTGGAAAAGTTTGATACTGTTTATGCCTGTAAGTATCCTGGTATATTCAAAATGAAGTGGGTGCTGAGGTTGTGGAATTTTAAAGCTCGGCGGCCTTGTTTTGTTTCTTCATTTCCGGGGATAGAGTTTACTCCAAAATCGGGGATTAGGGCTCGTCAATATTCCGATGTTGTTTGTTTGAACACGGTAGATGATGTCTCGGTTTTTAGGAAGTTCGCATCAAAAAGGTGGCAAAAGAATACGGAAGCCATCCAATTTAGTCCGTTCTTTTTTAGTAAAAATAAAGTTCATGCTGAGGCGCCTGTTCGCAATGTTGTGTTTTTTTCTCAGAGCGTTATGCCTGAGTCTCGAGAAGGTCGTGTAGACGTTTTAGGGTTTTTGGTGGAGGCAGCTAGGTTGAACCCTGGCGTGCTCATAACAATCAAGTTGCGACATCTTGAAAATGAAAACAAGGTGCATACCCACAAGGAGCAATATTCCTATCCGAGTTTGTTGCGAGAGGAGTTTCCCTTGGACGCTCCTGAAAATCTGGTTTTTAGTGCTGATAGTATGGAAAAGATCCTGGAAGAATGTGATTTTGCTGTCACTGTAGCATCTACTGCAGGGGTTGAGGCGCTGGGAAGTGGGATTCCGACCTTGTTTCTCGGTGATTTTATGGGAATTCGCGATGAATGGTACCACAAGGCATTGATTGAATTTGTTGGTGAAAGCGGATTGTTGGGCGGAAAAGAAGATTTGTTGAGTTTGAGGCCTTCGCGTCCGGATGAAGCGTGGTACATGAATACGATGTCGACAGAGGATCATGTGAAAATTTTGACGGAGAAAATCCTGGGCTTCGATCACGGGAAAGCTGCTAGAGGTGAAGGGTATATCGGAAAGTTGCTCCCTCAATCCTTGAAGCGTTTTTTATATTCTTTTTTATAATTTTTTTTGCGATCTGTAGGGACAATGAAACTTTATGCAATGAAACATCATGGTAGAGCGGAAATGTCGCTTTTTTACTGTTTTCAGTTTGTGGAACGCTTTGCCTTGAAAGGTGATTGGAAAAAGTCATGATTTTTTCGCAAGGCATCAGGAGGGCGATTAGAAAAGGTGATTTTAAATTTGCTTGTGAACTGCTGAAGCAGACAGAAGCGGTTTTACAGAATACTCCTGGAGCAATTTTTATCCTGGGGCGGCTATATTTTCGCGTTGGAGAATATAGCAAAGCACTGGATTGTTTTCGGAAGGTGGAAAGCAGATTCTCTAGACAGTTCCGATACTGGAAATTTCGCGCAAAGGCTAGCTATTCTTCCTGTGACTATGGGGATGCCAGCCTCAGTTTCAAAAAAATGTCTGACGCTGGAAGTGTAGATGAGTATCAGCAGGCTTGTTGGGCTATCAGTGCTTACCGTTGTGGTGCATTTCAGCAAGCTTTTGAATTGTTCGACGAAATTTCGGATTATTGCGATCAGTTTTTTTATTTGAGGTCGTTTCGAGGGTTCGCTGACACCTTGGCAAATGGCGCGAAATTTGAGCCGGAATTGAGAATGAAATGGCCAGAATTGGTCGTTGTGCAAGGAATTGTACAATGCCGCCAGAAGGCTCTTCTGCAAGAAGAGGAGTTGCTAACATCATTGCTCTTGAATAGCCCTCCAGGGGTTTGGGGGCGGTCCTTCTTTTGTGGGGAGGGGAGTGTCAGAGGAGGAGCCCCGGAATCCAAGGCTGTGCTTGGTGAGTTGGTGGCGCATTTGGAAGGAAGCCTTGTTTTGAATGAGGACTGGAGCAAGAGATCCGAGGTTTTCGGACTGGTCCTTGCCCGCATCAATTTTTCCATCAGGAAGCTGGGTCAAGCTGCTACTCTTTATTCTCAATTGTTCCAAAGTCCCGAAATGAATTTTTATGACTATCAATTGGCAGGGGCTTGTTGTTTCCGTGCAGGAGACCTGGAAAGTTCAAAAGTTATCTTTTTACGGCAAATTGAGTGGAAACCCGATGACCGTCACGCCTATTTCAATTTGGCTTTGATTTACGATGAATTGGGGGAGCTCGAAAAAGCTCTGGAATATGCTAAAATCCAACTCAATATTGTACCGAGGCATGCTGGCGCCTTGATGTGGCTGGCGGAGGTTTATATTGACCTAGACCTTGAAATATTGGCGGAGCAGCAGCTTGTAAAGCTAGTCCATATCAAGAATAAAAACACAAATCGTTTTGGCCTGATTAAAAAGAAGTTCGAGGGCGTATTCGGCCGTCCGATTAAGCCAAAATCAACGCCTGCCGATTTCAGCTATATTGACTGGTCCAGAATTTCGGTTCCTGACGAATTTGTCCTGACGGAAGATTTAATCGATGTAAAGCCTCCCCGTAAGAGAGGAGAAAATACCTTAAAAATCCTGTTTCGTGTCGTTGGAGCCCTCATGCTGCGTGAAATGACGACGCGTTTCGGCAGAAATGGGTTGGGGTATCTTTGGGTCGTGATTCAGCAGATCATATTTATTAGTGTTTTTGCCCTGCTGTTCGAATATCGTGGTCGCAGTTTGCCATATGGCGTCTCGATGCTGGCCTTTCTTATTACTGGCATCAACGCGTTTTTTATTTTCAGAAATACCGTATCTCAGGTAAGGAATGCGTTAAAAAGCAACATTAGCCTTCTCTATTATCGGCAGGTTTCCCCATTTTCTATTTACATGTCGAGGGCCGTTTTGGAAACCTTGACAGGTATTTTCATTTTTGGTGCTTTGGTCGGGATCTCGGTTGTTAGTGGGGAAGAACTAAGGATGACCAGCGTTCTTCAAGTGCTTGGTATTCTTGTTATGCTGGGGCTTTTCGGAACCTGTTACGGACTTCTGATGGCGACCATTTCAACGTTTGTGCCGTCGATCAAGCATTTTGAGCAAGCGATTAACAGAATTCTTTTTTTCACCTCAGGTCTCTTCTACTATGCAAACGAGTTGCCACAGGGGTTGCGCGAGATATTGCTGTGGAATCCCTTGCTGCATCTGATTGAACTACTTCGTGATGGTTTCTTCGCAACCTATACCGCAGAATATGCCAGCCTTGAGTATGTGATGTGGTGGACAGCCGGGTTTTTATTTTTTGCCCTTATTCTGGAGATCGTTGGACGGAAAAGGATGCTGGAAGCTTGATAATATTGAATAACATATCAAAGCGGTACCTCACAAAGAATGGTGAAAGAGTTGTTCTTAACCCTACGTCTTTGAAAATCCCTAGCAATGAACATATTGCCATACTTGGGCGTAATGGGGCTGGGAAGTCGACGTTGTTGCGGATGATTGCGGGGGTGGAGCAGCCAGACCAAGGTAAAATTGTGCGCTTGGCGCATTTGTCGTGGCCGATCGGGTTCGGTGGGGCTTTGCACAATGCGCTGACAGGGCGCCAAAATGTTGAATTTACTGCCAGAATAAACTCTGTTGATATTGAAGAGGCGACGCAGTACGTCGAGGATTTTTCCGAGCTTGGTAAATATCTGGATGAGCCGGTTTCAACCTACAGTGCCGGAATGAGGTCGCGTTTGGCTTTCGGGCTAAGCTTAAGTATTGATTTTGACTGTTATCTGATTGACGAAGCAATTTCTACTGGTGATAAATGGTTCAGGGAAAAAGCTGCCCTTGCATTTGATGAGCGAAGACAGACATCAGGTGTCTTGTTCGTCTCTCATAATCCAGGAACGGTAAAGCGGTTCTGTGATAAAGGGTTAGTCCTTGTTGAAAGCCGGTTGGTTCCGTTTTCGGATCTGGACGAAGCAATTGATTTCTACAATTATGGCCTTCTGAAATAGGCTTGATAAAGTCGCTGAATTGAAAGCAGTTTATAGTGAGCAACGAAGAACGAGTACCGGTTGTCAGAACTGGAAAGCAAGTGGAGCCTCAGCGCGCTGGTCAGAGGGGGCTGGCGCAAATTGTGGAGGCTGCTTCTGCACCGGTAGTGTATGAAAAAGCCAATAAGTCGCGACTGTCTTTATATTTGCAGTTCCTGTTTATATTGATTATTCCCACAATTGTTGCTGTTGTCTATTTCGGTTTTATTGCTTCTGATCGGTATGTATCGAACAACCGTATTGTCATTCAGTCCGCAGACATGGGGGCGGTGAGCGGTGTTGCCAGTTTGATTACGGGTAGTTCGTTGGGAGGTGGTGGAGGTATGGGGTCGCAGGGCGATATCCTAGCCAGCTACATACACTCAAACAGCATATTGCAAGAACTGGATAACTTGCTGGATCTGAGAAAAATTTATTCTCCAGAAAGCGTGGATCAGTTTTCCCGGCTGGGCGATGAGGCTTCCCAAGAAGATTTTCTTGAATATTACCGCAAAATGACGCTTGTGGAATGGGATCCGGGAACGAGCCTGCTATATGTGGAGGTTGAGGCCTTCACACCCAATGATGCAAAGTTAATACTCGATACGATCATTATGCTAAGCGAGGAAAAGCTTAACTCTCTCAAAGAAAGAAAGCAAAGTGACCGGGTTGCTTTCGCTCGCCAAGAATTGAAGTTGGCAGAGGAAAGACTTTTTCAGGCTCGGCTGGCTGTAGCGGACTTTCGTCGAAAGTATGGCGAGATTGACCCCCTGAAATCTGCTGAAGCCAAGGGCAGCTTGCTGGCGACTTTGAACGAAGAATTGGCCGCGGCCAGGACCGAGCTGACGTCGTTGAGATTTGCGCTAAAGCCCGAAAGTCCGCAGGTGCAGTCCGCTGTAGCGCGTATCAAGGCCTTGGAGGAGCAGGTAAGTCAGGAAAAGGCCAAGGCGACCCGTCAGTTGAAAGGGGATAATTCTACCGCCCTAAGCGATTTGGTTACCGAATTCGAGGGTTTAATCATTGAAGAAGAGTTTGCACGAGCAACCTATACGTCAGCGCTGGCCTTTCTTGAAAACACCCGTGCTTCAGCTCAACAAGACAGTAGTTATGTCGTCGATTTCATTGAAGCCAACCTGCCGCAGGAAGCGACACAGCCCAAGCGGTTGCAAATTATCGCATCTGTTTTCGTAATCTGCTTGTTAGTTCTGGGTATTGGTAATTTGATCGTTGCTGCAATCAAGGAGCAGGCGCGACTATAGTGTTGTTGAAATTTATGTGCGGGCCGGCGAGCGCATACGGAGTGAAGGTGAAGATATGAAGGTTGCATTTTCGGGATCTTGTTTGAGTGCAGAGATTGTAAAGGCGATGACTGCAATAAGCCCTAAGATAGAAGTGGCGGGGTTTATTAATCACATGAGAACCGACGTTTTGAGTCAAGCGTTGAGTGATGCTGAAGTACTTCCCTTTAGAGAGACCGCGAAAGATTTTATAGCAAATTTCTCTAAAACGCATGACGCTGAACAGAGGAATGGTCGACGCATTCTAAGGCAGTGTCGCGAAAGTTTTTTGAACTTTGTTTCTTTTTACAAAGAATGTGATCTATTCATAATCGATACCAATTATGACTTGTCTGCGAAGGCAGTCCTTTTTCGTGATGAGGGGCAGGAGTACTGTCTGTCAAATGTCGCGGTTGATGCGAATACGTCTGATGTCCGGCAAAAGGGTGTTTTAAAACCAGAAGAAGTTGTGGTCGCTTATGAAGAGGTCGTACGCAAACTCAGGGCGATAAACCCCGATTGTAGAATTGTACTTGTGCAATATCCGGTGAGCGGTTTTGAAAAGGTAGCCAGCACAGCGAAGGTAAGAATTTCAAGGGCATATGAGTTGTCCCAAAAACTCTCAGTCGTTGAAGCAGAGGTGCTCCCCCTTTGGGATATTGCTGACTATGAGCTTTCTTCCAAAGGACCTCTTTATTTCGGCGAGGAGGTGTACCGTCGTTATGCAAAAGTGATTTTAGAGGGGGGGCAGGCGAATGATACCGCTGCGCAGGCAACGAGCGCGAAACCCCTGTCGCAAAGCAGTCCAAGCGGGAAAAAGCACCCTTATGTGGATTTGTCAAAAAAGCGATTGTGGAGAACAGGGGTCGCTACTCAATCTCCCACTTATTTGCCGGATATTTATAAAAAGAAATTTGAAATTTCAAAGACTGATAAGGTTGCCACTTTCGGTAGCTGCTTTGCGCAGCATATTGGGCGCAGGATGCAGGCGTCAGGTTTTAATTTCCTGGATAAAGAGCCAGCTCCTTCAGGCTTTTCTCCCGCGGATGCTGTTGCGCATGGATATGGAATTTATTCCGGGCGGTATGGAAACGTTTATACTCCCAAACAGTTGGTGCAGTTGTTTGACAGAGCCTTTGGCGGGCAGAATCTCGATGAAGTGTGGAAAAATGAAGGTCGTTTCTATGATGCTTTTCGGCCAAACCTGCAACCCGGCGGCTATAGTTCTCTGGATGCTCTGTTGGAAGAACGAGAACAACACCTGAATGCAGTTAGGTCCCTTTTCGAAGAATTGGACGTCATGGTATTCACATTGGGGCTAACCGAGGCTTGGGTGAATAAACAGACCGGAGCAGTGTACCCTATTTGCCCAGGGGTGACCGCAGGCGAGTTTGATGAGGGTCTATATGAATTTAAAAATTTCACTTTCCGTGAAATTTATGATGATTTGCTGGATGTCTTTTCCAAAATCAAGGGAGTGAATAAATCCGTTAAAATCTTGCTGACAGTATCACCCGTCCCTTTGACTGCCACGGGCGAAGATAGGCACGTGTTGGTCTCTACAACTTACTCTAAGTCCGTACTTAGAGCAGTTGCAGGAGAGATTTATGACAGGCATGATTTTGTTGATTATTTCCCTTCCTATGAAATTATCACACAACCGGGGGCGCGGGGTGTGTTTTATCAGGAGAACTTGAGAAACGTACATGATGCAGGCGTCGATTTTGTCATGAGGCACTTCTTTGATGAGCATTCCGATGGCTATGTCGAGGATGATCTCGCGAACAATAACGATGAGTTGTGCGATGAAAAGTTTCTCGATATTGAAAAGCTGGTGCAGTGATGTGAGTGCCCTTTGAAGCCTGCTTCAGTTTTTGAAAATACATTTGGCACCAAGGCTTGGGGGTGCTTTTTTCTGGAGATGGACCACGAAAAGGTGCTTTGGGTTGCAATTCGTCCCGTTTTTGGCAAAGGTATGGCGTTTTTCAGTTCTGACTATGTGAACTGGCACAAGGTATACCAGTTTCCTGAACTGCCTTTGAAGAAGTGGCGCCGAAATCATATATTAAGAGATTTTTCCAGATGCCAGAGAGGCTATGATCAGGAGCCTTCTTTCAATCATTTGATTTTGTCCGGCAATCGGGGGCTTCTGATAGAGAAGGCCGAGTAGTTTTGCCTCTGGTATTAACAATTTAAATTCAGGTGTGCCGCCTGTTTCCTGTCCCTGTAAATATCGTGAGAGAAGTGAGGTCGTGTTATATGTCTGGTAATGATAGTGAGCAGGATGTTGAAGTGTGTGCTGTATCTGACCAGATGCTGAAGAATGTTAGGCAGTGGCAGGTGCCGTTAAGGGAATTCGTCTCGCCTGCCAATCCTAGGACACAGTTGAAAATTGCCACTATCGTCAGTGAAGAGATGTATGACAGCTTGAAGCATGTCGCCAAGCTCGTGCCGTTGATCGAAGGTGAGTGGCAGGACACCCTCAGCTATATGGAAGGGATCGATTTCCTGCTCATCGAGGCATGCCGCGAGTCGTTCATGGGAAGCTGGTATTTAGCGCAATCTTTTAACCGACCTCTTAAGGACGAATTGCGAAACGTTATCCAGCTGGCAAAGGATAGGAGCATACCGACCGTCTTCTGGAATACGAAAGATCTGCGTCACCATCCTCAATATTGCGACCTTGCGGCTGAATTCGATTATATCTTTTGTAGTGATGCCGGCGAAATTACGGCTCTTGCCGAGCAAGGAATTAAAGCGGCTTTGCTGAAGCCAGCGATTGAGCCAATGCTGTGCAATCCGTTTCGGATTTTCACGAACGAAGAAGACGAAGAAATTGAGGTATTGTATGATGGTTGGAGTGATGTGCTGGCGAAGCACGAAATCAGGGAGTGTATCTCTGGTTTAAAGAAGTTCGGGGTGAATATTGTCGATAGTGTCAATGAGATATTTGAGAATAAGGTCGCCGAGACACCAGACTTGAAGGATTTGATCCTTGGCTCCGTGACGAAAGAAAACCTTCGAAAAGCACTAAAAATTTCCCGTATATATTTGACACACTCTGCTTCGCAGAAAACCCCGACGGACCTTTTGCGGGGGCAGTTGGAGGCGCTAGCCTCCCGGTGTGTGGTCGTGCATGTCGGGCAGGAACCTGTTGACGAGATGGTCAGGGAATACTGTATCCATGTGGTGGACCAGAAGGATGTTGGTGATACGCTGGAGGCATTGCTGGGAAGTCGGGTCGAGTTGTCCTTGAAGGCGCAACGCGGTTGGAGGGACGTGCATACTCTTCACACTTATCTGGCTCGTATAGAAGGTATTTGTGAGACAATTGGTGTAATTTGCGATGAAAACCGGGAGGAGTATCCCCTCGTTACTCTTATCGCTCCATCGAACCGTCCTGAGTTTTTGCCCAATATCATGCATAATTTTGATTTGCAGGCCTACCCCAATAAAGAGCTCATTATTATTTTCAATGGAGGCTTCTCCGAGTTTTCTGAGCTTGAAAGGAAGGTTCAATCTTATGGAAATCAGAATGTACGGATTGTTTATGAACCCGAGGAATCCCCTGCGGGTAGCTGCTTAAATGATGGCGCCTTCCTGTCAAATGGAACCTACTGTTTTAGGTTCGATGATGACGATATTTATGGTGTGAACTTTATCAGCGATACTCTTTTGCATCTCAATTCGATTGATGCTGATATCGTCGGTAAGCCTCCTTGTCACCTCTACTTTGAGGAAACAGGTGAGCTTTATGCCAGACGATTGGTAAAAAGTGAATTATGTGTTTTGCCTCCCGCCTCTATCAATCAAGATGTTGTTCGCCTAGGTGGGAATAGTATTGGGGGCAAGACCGATTTCCTGCGAAAGTGCCGGTATCCGGACAATGTGTTCGCGAGTGCGGATAGTGCCTTTCTTTTTAACGCAGCAATGCATAATCCTGTAATTCTCTCCACTGATTTATGTAGCTTGCTTGCGACTCGCCGAGAGGATGTTGGAAGTCACACATGGCGCGTTCCCAAAGCGGCTTTGTTGAAAAACTCGGTCTGTTTGGATGCAACTGACGCGGGCAAGTTTATCGCAGATCTTGGCAAGTCTACCATCTTGCACGGAAGTACCAAAAAAACTGTTCTATTTCTGGGGCCAGGAAGCTTTCGAGATGGGGTTTGGCGCAATCGGGCGAAGTATATTTTTCCAGATATTTTTTCCTCCCTTAAGGGGCATGCGAATGTGCATATTTTGACAGGGAAGGTTCCAGATTTCGCTAAAGAAGATATTCGGGCTCTTGAGCATGAATTTAGCGTTCGTTTCGCGGAAATGCCGGATCGGGAGAAGAGTAGCTTTTTGGAGTTTTGGTCTCTTCATGCAGCGGAGTATGGAAAAAAAATTGGGGCAGATATTATCACCAATTTTTTTGGCAGCGTTCAATTCCCCGCAGCCGCTTCCGCTGTTGCGGAATCTATCGGTGCGCAATCCATCGTACGTGTGGCGGGAGATGAAATCAGTTCTAGAATAGCAATGGGAGTGTATCCAGAGGGTAGCGTACGCCATAAAAAAGATCTGGCGATGGAGGCGGAGGCCTTCCAGAAAAGTTCCAGGATCATTGTCATGTCAGCTCAGGAAAAAGAGCGTGTGGACGGTATTGTTTCTGAAAAAGACAAGGTCAAGGTTATTGTCAGAGGCGTTGATACTGATAGCTTTACTCCAGAAGGGAAGGCGGATCGAAAGCGAACTACTTTCCTTTTCGTTGGCAGAAAATCTTTGGAGAAGGGATTTGACCTTCTAGAGAAAGCAGCTGGTATCGTGTATCAGAGAAATAAAGAAATCAGGTTTCTTTTTGCGGGTGATTTTGAACCGGAAGTTGTTGAAAACAAAGAATATATTGGGTTTGTCAAGACAGAAGATTTGCCTGACTTGTACAGAAAAGCCGATGCTTTGGTGATGTGCTCCCGGTCTGAAGGAATGCCGCAGGTGTTGCTTGAAGCCATGTCATCTGCTTTGCCATCCATTATGAGCAAGCATTTGTTCTCTTCATGGCTTTCTGAGGAAGAGGTTGGGGTGTTTTGTGATTTGAACCCGGTGAATTTGGCTGAGCGAATTATCTGGATGCATGATAATCCGGAGATAGCATGTGCTATGGGCCGAAATGCGCGTGAATATGCTCTAGCTCATTTTGATAGAGAAAAGGGGCGGCAGGCCTACCGGGAGTTCACGTTGTGCCAGAAGTCTGGGCAGTGAGCTAGTCGGGCATATTAAATATGAAGATAGCATATATCACGAGGGGGCCCTTTGGTGTGATGGGGGGGGCGGCTAGTTATATGATCCCCCATGTCATGGCAAAGCAGACGCCGGTTTTAGTTTGTTCGCCCCATAGCCCACGATCCAAAGAACATATCGTTTTTAGCGATGATACAACGGATGTGCGTAATGTTCATGCGGGTAACAGGGAAGGGATACTCCTGAAAATTTATCGTTATCTGGATAGTTTTCAGCCGGATATTGTTCACATCTTTCAAAATCCAAATTGCTTATATTATCTGGAGAATCTAAAGGGGGCCTTTCCCAAGGCAAAATGGGTTCTTGATTTTCGAACTCAAATTAATAGCGAAGATAAAAAGCATGTTCGAACGCTAAGAAAAAGATTTTTCATGGCCCATTTGATGGCAGATCATATTTTTTCGCAGTCTATTCACACCATTGGGAGTAGTTTGCCGCTCCGGTTAAAGCCGTTCAGAGAATTGCCAATCGGCCTTGATGTCGAGGCATTTCCGGCAAGAGAAAAGACCGAAAGCGAGCTAAGAAGGTTTCTGTTCGTGGGGCTCATTGCCAAACAAAGAAAGCTTGAGGTGTTGATTGACGCTTTCAATAAATATGCGGTATCCGCAGATAGTGAGGCAACATTAGACTTGATTGGGGGGGGAGATGCTCTCGAAGAGTTACGCAACCGACAGAGCATTCTGGGAACGAATAGCGTTCGTTTCATTGGGCCGCTCAGCCAGTCTGAACTCGGCCAAAGAATGTCTCAGTATGATGCTGGTATAGCCTATGTTCCGGGAGGAGCGTATCAATGGGCGCCTTCTTTGAAATCACTGGAATATTCAGCGGCGGGACTATCTGTTTTCGCGTCAGCAACCAAAGGGCATAGGGATTATCAAAAGCGGTTTGGCTTTGATTTTGAGCTTTTCCCCAATACCGAAGACGGTTTGGTAAATGCACTGGTTCATGCTCGGAATTCAAAAAACTGGAGCACCTCCATTGCTCGAAATAAAGAAGCTGTTCTTCGTTTTGACTGGAAAGAAATAATTGCTAAGGATTTGGTTCCAGTATATGAGAAAATTCTTAAAAGATAGGTGCGATTTAGATTTATTCATGGCTGGGCACTTTTAATTTAATGAAAAATTTGCGTATTGCTTATATCACGCGGGCACCATTTGGCGCGATTGGGGCCGCCGCTAGTTATATGTTTCCGAAGGTTATGGCGGAACATTGCGACGTATTGGTTTTGTCGCCGAGAGCGGAGCTGCATGCGGAAGAAATTGTCGTGGAGAATTCCGGTTTGGATCTTTGTGAGCTTACCAGTGAAAGTGCCAACGGGCGTTGTCTGGAGCTTTTCAGGGCTTTGGACAGGTTCAAGCCTGATATTGTTCACATGTTTCAAGGTCCAGACTGTCTGTTGTATATGGATCAGCTTAAAAATTCTTTGGGGGAGGCTAAGTGGATTTTGGATTTTCGGTCTCCGTTGATTACCAATCGTGAGCGTGCCAAAAAGAGGATGTTAAAGCGTTATTTTCTGTGCCAGTTTTATGCGGATCGAATTCTTTCTCACAGTAACCTGACGATTAGGGACAATATCGGCAAGCGCTTCAGGAGGGTGTTCGAGGTCCCACCGGGGGTGGACTTGAAAAAGTTCTCAGGGAAAACGACAGGAACTAAGCGAATAAAGCGTTTTGTTTATGTTGGGTCCGTATCAAAAGTCAGGAACATAGAGTTTCTAGTAAAGGAGTTCGCCAGCTTTGCCGCTCAGGTGAAGGAAGATGTCTCTCTCGATATTATCGGAGGCGGCGATGCTTTAGAGGGCCTTCTGGCGAAGGTTAGTGCGCAGAACTGGTCCTCCATCAATTTGATTGGTTCCTTGCCGCAGGACCAGGTGTTTGAGAAGCTTGGGCAGTATGATCTGGGAATAGCCTATGTTCCTAACGGTCGATATGATAGAGCACCTTCTTTAAAGTCTCTGGAGTTATCAGCAGCAGGGCTTCCCATTCTCGCTTCTGACACTGCAGGACACAGGGATTACATGGATCGCTTTGGTTTTCAGTTCAATTTGTTTAAAAATCAGCTAGGAAGTCTGACGGAAAATTTACGCTCAATTTCTAATGCAGACTTGGAAAAGCAGAGAATGAAAAATCTGGAAGTGGTCGAAGGCTTTGATTGGCAGACAATTGGACTGCAGCGTCTACTTCCACTATACCGTGATCTTGCAAGCAAGCATTGATCCAAGAATTCAAGGAATATTAGTCCGTGCAGACGAACCAGAAAAATACAGTTGTTATACTTGGGCCGGGGAGGTCTGGAACATCCGTTTTAATGGAACTGTTGCAAGAAATCGGGTTGCCAGAAACGGGTGATTTTGCTGCTGCAAACGAGCAGAATCCGAGAGGTTTTTTTGAGGATATTGAGATTCTCAATACTCATAAGCAGTTCTATGAGGACGTAGCAGTTCATCCAATGCTGCCGTTGCGAGAGACTGCTTTTGAGAGTGAGGCCGCTGATAAATGCAAACGCAAGCTCAAGGGGATTGTGGAGCGACGGTTTGCCGAGACGAATGGTGGAATTTGGGGGTTTAAGGATCCTAGAACAAATGCTTTGCTACCTGCGTGGAGACAGGTTTTTACGCAGAAGGAAGTCGTGCCAAAATACATTCTTGCCTTGAGAGATCCAGCCTCGGTTGCTGTATCAATGGGGCGACAAAATAAGAACGGGAAGGCGATGGCCGAGTTAGTGTGGCTGAGCCGAGTGAGCGATGCCCTGTATCATACCGGCGGAAATTGTTTTGTTTTGCATTATGAACATCTGTTTACAGACAAAGCTGAGCAAATAATGTCTTCGCTTGCCGGCTACCTAGGTTTGCAAACGGACAAAGCGGAAGCCGCTGTGCAAAAAGTGATCCAGACATCATTGAACAGATCGGTGAGCGAAAGCTACAAGGTACAGAATCCGCATGTCAGCAATTTGTATTCTGTCTTGCGGAACATTGAGGGGCCTATTGTTGAAGAGTTGAAGGAGATACAAGAGTCCGTTCAAAATATACGATCAGATTTGAACAACCACATGGGCTGGGTAGATTTTGCAAATCAGCAATATGGTGCGATTTCGTCTTCAGGACCCTCCAAGGAAGCCTTCAGGGCGTTGGAGTGTAAAATTTCAGAGTTGGTTGAAGCCAGGAACCAGCTTGTTTGCAATAACAGGGATTATAAAGCGCAGATTCAGAACCTGAGAAAGGACCTGAGAAAGCAGAGGATGCAGGTTATTTACACGGGGAATAGTGAGCGTGCCAATGTTGAAAATAATTCCAAAGAAGTAAAAAGTCTGAAGAACAAGCTTGTAAGTCAGGAAAAGAGAAATCTGAAGCTGACGAATTCCATATCCTATCGATTAGGCAAGATGCTTGTTGATGCTGTATACAAGCCTGGGAGAAATACGCTTCTTCTCCCTTTCCGTGTTATTGGTCTCATACTGTCGAAGACCGTAGTTAAAAAATGGGCATGACACGTACTATTCGGTAGGCTGAATAAGTGGATAGAGTGGAGAAGCTGTGCTTGGGGGAAGTTCCAGAAATCTCTTCTGAATGGATGATGTCGGAAAAGTGTTCGAGAGGGGCTTGGTAAAGGGATAAATATCTACCGGGTTTTTGGATTCTTTGAGGGGGTTCCAGGTTTCTTGGTCAGATTGAGTATTTGTGCTTTCTGAGAATACGAACTAAGAAAATGCCATGGAAAACGTTTGGAAGCAAAGACACCGCCCTTTGTTGGAAGAGGCTTTCCAGGCTGAGGTTATATTGAAGTATTTGGCGGTTGGGATATTACGATGAATTGGTTGATTACGGGCGGGTGCGGTTTTATTGGGTCTGCGCTGATTAGGGAACTGGTTAAGGCGGGCGCGAACAAAATTCGCGTTGTGGACAACCTTTCTGTCGGAACGCCCGATAGTCTGGCCTTTACAGAGGTTGAACTGGTTGCCGCAGACGGATTTTCCGATCTGGATTGGGATCGGTCGGCAATCCAGATTTGCCAGTCTGATATTCGGGATGCGGACGCCGCGCTTAAGATCGCCAAGGGTGCGGACATCATCGTCCACCTTGCCGCCAACACAGGTGTGCCCCAGTCCGTTGAGGACCCAAGGACAGATTGCGATACCAACATTTTTGGAACGTTCAATTATCTGGAAGCGGCCCGGCAGAACAATGTGGCCCGTTTTGTCTTTGCCTCCAGCGGGGCACCGGTCGGCGAGGTCGAGCCGCCGATCCATGAAGAAGTGGTGCCTCATCCGGTTTCTCCCTATGGGGCCAGCAAACTGGGCGGGGAAGCCTATTGCTCGGTCTACTACCATTGCTATGGTGTGCAGACCATGGCGCTGCGTTTCGGGAATGTTTACGGTCCGGGCTCACTCCACAAGAAGAGCGTGGTGGCCAAGTTCCTGAACGAGATCATCAACAAAGAGCCGATCACCATTTATGGGGATGGCAGCCAGACGCGGGACTTCATTTATATCGCCGATCTGATCCGGGCCATTGTTGCCTGTTCTGAAAAAGAGAATATCGGCGGCGAGGTTTTCCAGATTGCCACCAGCCGTGAGGTGTCCGTGAATGAAATCGCCGAGGCCCTTTTGGAAGTTGTGCAGGGCTTCGGGTTGAGCGTGCCGGAGGTCATCTATGCGTCTGCCCGTAAAGGGGACGTCGCCCGCAATTACTCCGATACCTCAAAAGCTAAAAAATATCTGGGATGGCAGGCTGAAATGAACCTTGTCGAAGGGTTGCGGGAAACCGTTCAGTATTTCATGGATACCCGGGCCGCCAATTCATAAACGCGACAGGGTGGGGATGCCGCAGCGCATGACAAAACCGGTAGAGGAAGTGGATGTCTGGGTTCCGGGGGTGGAGCCATTTGTGTCTGCGCTGGCGGCCAATGACGCGGTGAGCGTCCTCTCCATCCTTTCGGATCGCCTGTATAACGGTTTGAAATGGGAGGCCAGTCTGTTCCCCCTCATTGAGGGGAACTGGCAAAGCATTCTGGAGGAGGTTGACCCGGCCTTCCTTCTTGTCGAGTCGGTCCTGTTTTCCAATTTGCATGACTGGCGGCACGCCTTGTCCCACACCCCGTCGGACGAGTTTCTTACCCTGATTGCGAGGGCCAAGGCGGCCTCCATCCCGACGGTTTTCTGGTTCACCAGCGATGCCCAGTATTGGGAGATATTCCAGAACGCGGCAGCGTTGTTCGACTTTGTGTTCGTTTCCGACCCTCGTCTTCTGGAACGGGTTTCCGGGCTCGGAGGGCAGAGCGGGTATCTGGCACCGGCTTTTCAGCCCAGAATTCATAATCCCCTCAAACCCCTCGGCGAGAAAAAGGGCGAGATTGCACCAATTGTGATCTCCGGCGGAAAAAATCTGGATGGCAATTCCGGTCTGAAAACGGCTCTATCGGGCCTTTCCGAGCTGAATATCACCTGTTTCGAGAGAACCCATACACCGCCCGTCAACTATTTCAGCAATTACCATGGGGATTTGCCATCTGTTCAGTTTCAGGGGCGGGTCAGCCATCGCATGCAGGCGGAAGTCATCAAATATGCCTGCATGGCTATCTCAAGTCCGTGGGGCAAGGTAACCGAGACCGAGTTGCGATGGCAGGCCGTTGAAAATGCCGCAGCATTCTGTGAAACGGTTTTTTATGATCCAGATGGAAAAATGCCATTTGAGGCGGACCACGTGTTTCGCTTTCAGGATGAAGAGACCTTTCGGGAGCATTTGACCGCCGGGCAGGAGAGGGCTCTGGCGGTGGAGCAGGAACGCTTGCGGGCATGGCGGGAAAACTTCCGGGAGAATACCTACAGGCATCGGTTCCACTCTATCTGCGATGCGATTGGTCTTGGTTTGACCGATGAGGGGGCACCAAAGGTGTCGATTATTACACCAACCATGCGCCCCGGACACACAGAGCAGATATTGGCGAACTTCCATTGCCAGACCTATCCGAACAAGGAACTGGTGATCGTGGTCAATGGGGAGCGGGACTATTTCGACCGCCTGCAGTCACGCTTTTTGGATCATCCGGATATTTCCGTCTGTTTCATGCCGTCTGACTATTTTGCGTCTAGTGCGCTGAACCTGGCGGCCAAGCATTGCCGGGGAGAGTATATCTTCCGGTTTGATGATGATGATTTCTACGGTGAAACCTATCTGGAAGACATGATGCGGTATTGTGAAATCGAAGATTTTGCAATTATCGGGAAATTCGGCTCTTTTGTGAATTTCGAGGATGACCCCACCGTTTATGTCCGGCGGATGACCAATCCGGGGCGGGTCCACCGGTTCTATATGGCGGCTGATCTTTCCAACAAGCGGGGCCATCCCAGCGGCGCAACCTTTGGCATGAGAAAGCAGTTGATTGAAGAAATTGGCTTCCCGGATACGAGCCTTTCCTCTGCGGATACCGCCTTTCTTGAACGCTTGAGAAAGAGAGCGCCGGATGCGAGGATGGTCTTGTCCGATAATTTCAATTATACGATTTTCCGTAAAAAATCGGCGGAGGAGCATACCTGGAAGGTGACGCAGGAAAGCCTCAACCGGGAGCGGAAAATTGTCCCTGAAATCATTCAGGAAGTCCCAAGGGGATGGGGGCACCATGGAGCGGAATAAGGACGGGTTGTTGGAGAATGTGCGGGACGAGATCGGGGTCACGCTTCGGCAGATGCGCCAAATTGACAAAGGCCTGTCCCGCTCCCTGACAGAGGCGATTATGAAGCCTGATCTCGAAGGGGAGATGCGCGGAAAGAAAGCCGCAGAATACGCTGTCACCCTCCTCAGCCGGAAAGAAGAGGCGGAGCTTCAGCTTGCCGCCCGAAAAGCCGCCCGAGGGACGCGGGGCGAAGGAATTTTCAAGGCTATCAAATCATGGTTTGGGCGCTAGTCTGTCCCGGATTGTTGCGTGCAGGGAAAGGGTTTTCAGCCGCAGCTTTTTCTTGAGGCTCCATCTTCCCGTCACGGTTGCCAGAAGGGCCGGATCGGATGCGCGCAAGAATTTTACGATTTCTGTAAAAAGTTTCTTTCGGACGGTTTCTTGAAGGCGTTTTCGCGATGAATAGTGAAAGGTTGTGAGGGCGAGGGACATTTCCAACACTTTTTCGCGGATTTCCGTACTTTCCTTCCGTTCGGATACATAGTCCGACATGGCGTGAAGGGCCTTGAAAACGTCAAGCTGGCTTTCATTTCCGTTGGTCGTCAGCGAGCTTTCAATATCTTTTCTGTAGAAATATCCCGCCTCGGACGAGACACAATAACTTTCCGCTTCGCAGAACAGACGCAAGAAAAACAGCCTGTCTTCGGCAGAGCGAAGCCCCTCCTGAAAAAGAATGCCCTGGCTGTCCAGAAGCCGCTTCCGGATCAACCCGGCCCCCGCATACGGGTAGTCGATCATGGTCTTCCGCCGCGCCGGGCCCACACTGTCCCGCGGGTTCAGGCGGATGTTGCGCGCGCCTTGCGGGGCCTTCGACACCGTTTCCACTGTCCCTGTGACCCGTGTGTGGTCGCAGCGAACAAAATCAACGTCCAGTTCCAAAGCCTGGGTGAGCAGATTTTCGAGAAAATCAGGGGCAAGCCAGTCATCGGAATCCAGAAAACCGACGAAAGCACCGGTTGCGTTTTGCAGACCAATGTTTTTGGTATCCGCGACCCCAAGGTTTGTTGAATTGGCCAGCAGGGTAATGCGGTCGTCCTGCTCTGCAAATTGCTGAACGACTGCGCGAGACCTATCCGCCGAGCAATCATCAACCACAATGATTTGAAGGTTCCGGTATGTCTGCTGACACAGGCTCTGTAGGCACCGGGTAATCGTTTCAGAAGCGTTGTAACAAGGAACGATGACAGAAATAGCGGGGGTTTTGTTCATTTGATTTACCTGCGGTCGTCCTTGCTTATGGAGGGAAAATTAACTTTTTCCATAAAGTAATAGATTTTATACAAAGTAATTGTTGAAATTAGAAAAAATTGTTCGGTTGTACTTTTTCGCGTAGGGGGAGGTTTATTGGAAAACAACCAAAAAATCTTATGGTGTTTTGCACGCTAGACGCTTTCTTGGCGAGAGGGGGAGAGGGATGAGGACTAATTAAACTTAAGGTTTTTATGGTTTTCCTGTTCTCAGGGTAAAGGTTAGAAGGGTGCTCGTGTTAAGCGTGGTCAGGAAAGTGGTTGTTGGGTGGTGTGCCGATGGTATAAAAAGGCTCAATACCGTGTGGATTAGATAGCAAGATATTTGAGGCGGCTGTATGTGGAAGAAACTAGTGGTGGTGTTTGTCGTGTTGCAGACGGCGGCCTGTGGGGGGATTGCCGGGCAGGCGCCAGGAAATGCACCTGTGGCCAAGGCGCCTCTTGATACGGCGGGCCGGCCCTATGCCGACCCGGTTGCCCATTTCGCCATTAATTCGCCGCCCGGTACATCCGGGAATGTCACCTTGCCGGAAGGGCAAGGCGTTGAGGTGTTCGTTGGGCGGGATTACATCTCGGCGGCCAACGAAAAATGCCGCAGTATTGTGGTGAAGGATGCCAACGGTCTGGCAACCTCCAATGCGGTATGCTTTTCCAATGCATCCTGGAAAACGGTCTTGAAGGTGGGGAAATAATCAGTGTTTGGAATTTCTGAGAATTTGACAGGACTGGCGCGTGGTATGAAGCTGGCCCTTGGAGCAGGGATGTGCTCGGCACTTCTGATGAGCGGCGCGCTGGCCCAGACAACCTCGAACGCTGCCACGGTCGATAATCCTTTTGCTTCGGACATGCCCGCCAGCCAGAGCCATATGGTGCCGGTTATCCCGACGGACGGAGAGGTGAACGGCGGACAGTCGGATATTGTTCGCAATCCTGCCTTGCCCAACCCGGAGGAAACCACCACGCCTTACGGTCAGGTCTCGCCCGTTCTGGAAGAGGCTGAAATTTTCCCGTTTGGTCACCAGTTGTTCGCCAAATCAAATTTTGTCGATCAAAGCCTGTCCGTGAATTCCGACTATGCCATTTCTCCGGGGGACCGGATCGTGGTCAAGATGTGGGGCGCGCGGGTGTATGAAAATGTCCTGTCCGTGGACGTACAGGGCAATATCTTCATTCCCGAGGTCGGTCCCATCTATGTGGAGGGATCCCGAAATTCCCAGCTGAATTCAATCGTCGGGAAAAGCGTGTCCCGCGTCTTCACGGACAATGTGAAGGTCTATACAAACCTGCTGGGAACGCAGCCGATCGGTGTTTTTGTCACGGGCGCGGTAAAATACCCGGGCCGTTATCCGGGCGCGAAGTCAGACAGTATTCTTTATTATCTGTCCCGGGCAGGCGGCGTTGACCCCGAGCAGGGCAGCTATCGGTCCATTCTGGTGCGGCGAAAAGGGGAAACCCTTGCCTCGGTCGACCTGTATAACTTCCTCGTCAATGGTGACCTGGCGGATGTCCAGTTTGAAGACAAGGACACCATTGTAGTGGGCGCGCAGCTTCCAACGGTCAGTGTCTCCGGTGAGGTGAAGAACAGCTACAAGTTTGAAATCGATCCGCGGACCTATTCCGGGGCGGATGTGTTGCGGATTGCCAACCCGAAGGGAACCGCAAGCCACGTCCTGCTGAAAGGTGTGCGGGGGGACAAGGCGATCAGCCAGTTCATCACGATGGATCAGGCACAAAGGTCCCGCTTGGCAGCAGGCGACCAGTTGTTTGTGGAAAGCGATCAGACCTCTGACGAGATTACCGTCAAGGTGAGCGGCAATACGGAAGGGGCCTCAACCTTGACCGTTTCAAGGTCCGCAACCCTTGGCCAGATTGCCAACCTGATCAAAACCGATCCGCTGACCCATGAGTTGGGAGCGATCTATATCCGCCGCCCGTCGGTCGCAGAGCGTCAGAAGCGGGCCATTGAAAAGTCACTTTATGAATTGCAGCGGTCGGTCCTGACCGGTTCTTCCTCCAGCACCAGTGCCTCCCAGATCCGTGTGCAGGAAGCGCAACTGATTGATCGGTTTGTGCAGCAGGCGCGGGCGGTCGAGCCCGAAGGGCGTGTGGTCCTGTCCGGGGTTGATTGGTCCGGCACCCATGTTGAGGACGGGGACGAGATTGTCATTCCGGAGAAAACGGATGTTGTCTTCATCAGTGGTGAAGTGAAGGTTCCGCAAACCATCTTGTGGCGGGAAGAGTATTCATCGGCTGACTATATCGAGGCGTCAGGTGGCCTGAGCAACCGGGGCGATGACGACAGGCTTGTGATTGTCCGGCTGGACGGGTCGGTTCATGACGGCAGCAAGAAAATCATGAAGGGCGACCAGATTCTGGTGCTGCCAAGGATTGATACCAAGCTGTTCGCCATGTTCAAGGATCTGGTGGAAATCACCTACCGGGTGGCCTTGTCGGCTGCTGTGGTCCTGCGGGCGGATTAAACCTGTAGATAGAACATGCGGCTGGGGACGGGCGCTATCTGCCTTGTCCCCGCGTTGCCACGGCAGGCGGAGAACTTTTCCTGTTTTGTTTTACGAGTTCAGCCTGTACCCTTGTGGAAAAGGACCTGTGCCAAAAGATAGGAAAATGCCGTGACCTTTGAAATCCGACTGGCAGTGCCAAGTGATGCCTCCTTTATTGCTGATCATCTTTGCCGTGCAGGCGGGGGGCTGATGGAGTTTTTGCTGGCTGATATCATTCCCGATGTGGTGCCGGAGCAGCTTTTGGCCATCAATGCCACCGAAGGGGATGAGGCCATGTCCTACAAGAACGCCCTTGTCGTGGATACGGAGAACGGCCCGAAGGGGCTTTTGCTGGCCTATTCCTTTGATGAGTTTAACATTTCCAAGCAGATGGAGATGTTCGTGGACCGGGAACGTCTGGACCATGTGAGGGAGCTTTACACCCACCGCCTTGAGAACAGCTATTATGTCCATGCCCTGTCCGTGGATGACAGCCTGCAGGGGCAGGGGGCCGGACGGGCGCTGTTGGACCTTGCCTATGAGATTGCGCAGGATGAAGGGTTTGACTCTGTTTCCCTGCATGTGTGGCGAGACAATGAACGCGCCTTCGATCTGTATCAGAAGAACGGTTTCAAGCCGGTGACCGATATCCGCATCGATCGTCATGATCGCCTGCCCCATGACGGTGGCATGATCCTGATGAAACATGAACTTGGCTGATCTGATTTCCCATGACTGAGAGTGTCGTTGCAATTACGGGCGCCAGCAGCGGTATTGGAAAGGCGTTGGCCCTTCAGTATGCCAAGCCGGGCGCTGTTCTGGCGCTGGTTGCGCGAAATACTGCCAAACTGGAGACCATCGCGGAGGCCTGCCGCAAGAAGGGCGCGACGGTAGAGACCGTTGCCGTGGATGTGCGGGACTACGGGGCGGTTGAGCAGTGGCTTCGGGCGGTCAATGACCGGACGCCCCTTGATATTGTCTTTGCCAACGCAGGGGTGACAAACGGCGTTGCCGAAGGTGAGGCCACGGAAAAGATCGAGGATATTCAAACCCTTCTCGATATCAATCTGACCGGCGCCATCCATACCGTTTCGGCAGCCAGTGATATTTTCCGGAAAAACGGGGGCGGGCGGATTGCCGTGATCAGTTCGCTGGCGTCTTATGTGGGGTTCAAGGGGTCCCCGGCCTATTGTGCCAGCAAGGCGGGCCTTCGGATATATTGCCAAAGCATGCAGCGGGCGCTGCGCCCGTTCGGGATTGACCTGACCATCGTTTATCCGGGATATGTGAAAACCCCGATGAGTGACCGGATTGTGACAGCCAAGCCGTTTACCAAAACCGCAGAACAGGCGGCTGCGCTGATTGTCCGGGCGGTTGAGCAGAGACGCACCCAGATCGGTTTTCCGTGGCTGTTATGGACGGGGGTTCGGATCCTCGCCATGTTGCCGCTATGGGGGCAGAATATTTTTGTTCCCGCCTTTGACTATCAGGTGGCCGAGGATGCTGACAAGAACGCAGCGACACCATTGCCTGATTGACGCATTCAATATTCTTGTTAATGGTGTGGAGTTTTGGCGAGAATTTACGTAAAATGCGCGGATTGCAAGGGGTTTTGGGGATCTGTAAACTTGCCTTGAGCAAAGGCTTATGCTACTTGGCAGGCACTTTTATTTTTATCCGGAGGGTATATGTGGCTGGTATTGGGATCCGCGATTAGTCTTTTGGCGATGATCTGGCTTCTGGATCTGGTTGTCTTGCCAAAGCGTACCCGTGGAAACCGGGGCGGCGTCTTTACCTTCTTTTCGGTTACCCCGCCGCTTGTCTATTACTCCAGCATCCTGATGCTGACCTACCGGCCCATCTTTTCCTTGCTGTTTTCCGTTGGCACCTATGCGGTCATTGTGGTTCTTAACAATGCCAAGGTGAAGGCGGTGAAAGAACCGCTTGTCTATAGTGACTTTCACCTGTTTAGAGAGGTTATCCGGCATCCGCATCTGTATGTGAAATATATTGATATGCGGAAACTGCTGGGGATCGTGGCGTTGGCCGTGCTGGCGGTTTATGCGTCCTTTCGGTATGAACCGCCGATCATTGAGCGGGCGGTCATGGCGGATTATCTGCCCGCAGGACTGTTTTTTACCATCTTGCTGGGGGCGATCTATGCCATCATCTATGGCCCCTTGCAGAAGCCTTTCCGGAAAATCCTGCTGGGGTTCGGGCCAACGGCGGATGTGACCCAGAACGTAACCCAGCTTGGGTTGGTAGTGTGCCTGATTTTCTATTTCTTCCTGTCCGGCATGGACAAGGTTCCGGCAAATCGGGCAGGGCGGTCAAAAACGAAACAGGCCGACGGGGCGAAAGCCGAAGACTTCCAGACAATTTTCCAGAACCCGGAACGGGCCAGAGGCGGGCGCCTTCCCGATATCATCGCGGTTCAGGCCGAGTCGTTCTTTGACGTGCGGTATCTTCAATCCGGACTGGATGAAAATATCCTTGAGAATTATGACAGCATTGTCAGCACCGCGGCCTTCCATGGCCGACTGACGGTCCCGGCATGGGGCGCCTATACCATGCGGACGGAGTTTGCCTTCCTGAGCGGCCTGCCGGAAGACGCGCTGGGGCACCACAAGTTCAATCCCTATCTTCAGCTTGGCAGCAAGCCCTTCTGGACCCTTGCCCATAACCTGAAGGCGCTTGGATATACCACGGTCTGTGTTCACCCGTTCCCGGCGACCTTCTTCAACCGGAAGAATGTGTTCCCCAATCTGGGCTTTGATCATTTCATCGATATGAACGAGTTCGATTCCGATGCCTTCTATGGACCCTATGTCAGCGATGTGGCGCTGGGGCAGCGGATCATTCAGGTGGTAGAGGATAGCGAGAAGCCGGTCTTTGTTTTCGCCATCACCATGGAGAACCACGGCGCCTGGCCGGTGGACCGCCTGAAAGCTGTGGATGGGGACAGCATGAAGGAGGAAAACTGGCCCCTTGGGTGTTTTTCCCTGAACCATTACATCGCCCATATGCGCAATAGTGACCAGATGATGAAGGAGGTGTCCGGCTATCTGAAAGAGCGGGACGAGCCGGCTGTTTTCTGTCTCTATGGGGATCATATGCCCAATCTTCAAAATGCGTTCTCTCAGGTGGGCTATGATGATCCGCGGACGGATTATTTTATCTGGACAACCCGGGGCAAACGGTCCAAGCAATTGGATACCAGTGCCGATACTCTCAGCCGCCTGCTGTTGGATGTGGCGCTGAACGAGCGTTCTGACAATCTGCCAAAATCGCAGGAGACAGAACAGGTTGCCGCCACCTCACGCTCTGCGTAGGCGGGGCTGCGTTTCGATTACCTGTGGTGGGGCGGGATTGATGAAGAAAACTCTGGACACTCTTTATAAAGAATACCGGATTGTCCGGTTTTTCCGGGCAATGCAGCAGTTGTTCCAGTTCCCGTTTTTCCTGTCCCGGACCCAAAAGGGCACGCCCCTGTATGACAAGGGGTTCGATATTCGGCAGGCCTTTTTCTCGCCCGAGGAATGCGACCGCATTGTTGTGGATTTCGATCAGGCCTTTCAGGAAAGGCTGCCCGCCCCCGAAACCGATGCCTATATCGTCAGTCGCAAGCATTCTGCGATCAGCCAGTTCGACAAGAACGTGTTTCAGTTGATGAACTATCAGGGTATCAACCCGGCCCTGAAGGAAACCTGTGAGGCCCGCATTCTGGAAGCCTTCAGGGAGCAACTGGGCCTGGACCTGTGTGTGGCCAGTTATACGGTTCAACTGGACATGCCGGATACGGAAACAAAGCGTCCCTTCCATGTGGACGGATACGGCATCAATTACAAACTGTTCGTTTATCTGTCGGATGTGAAGGAAATGGCGGATGGGCCCTATACGGTCATCCCGGCCAGCCACCGGCATATCTGGCGAAAATGGGCCAACCTGTTCCTCAACCTTGTGACAGGCAACTCAACCTCGGACGATATGCGATATCTGTACAAGGATGGCGAGTCGTTCTCGGTACTGGGGGACAAGGGTACGGCGATCCTGTCCTGTCAGTCCCTTGCCCATAAGGGGTGGCAGGATCATACAGGCCGTCGCCGCTATGTTCTGGTGGTGTATCTCAGGGCCGCAGAGCGGGCCGGGGAGCGCTTTGTGCTGGGGCGGGAACTGGCCATTACAGAACCCATGAAACTGTACTGAGGGGGCGTGTCGCCCCTCCCATGCGCTTGTGCTGTCCTGTCCCGCTATCTGTGGTGCAGGACCTAGCTTTTTAGCTTATCCCAGCATTCCTTGGTTTTCTGGACCGCTTCGCGAATTTGATCCGGCGTATGTTCGCTGGACAGGAAGAAGCGAAGACGGGCGCTTTCCTCCGGGACAGCCGGATAGATGATCGGCGGGGCATAGACCCCGGCATCAAACAGGCGGGAAGAAAGCTGTCCGGCCTTGACTGAATTGCCGATAATGATGGGAACAACCGCGTGCCCCTGACTGACGCCGGTATTGAGGCCGGCCTCTTTGGCAAGGCGGATGAAAAGGTTTGCATTGTCCCGGAAGCGCTTGATCCGCTCGGGCTCGCGCAGCATGACATTCAGGCTGGCAAGAGCGGCTGCGGCCACTGGCGGGGGCATCCCTACGCTGTAGACAAAGCCCGGAGCAGAGAATTTCAGATATTCGATCAGGGCGTTTGACCCGGCAATATAGCCGCCGCAACCGGCGCTTGTCTTGCTGAGGGTGCCCATCCAGATATCCACGTCCCGACCGGTGACCCCGAAATGTTCGCCGCTTCCGCGCCCTGTGGCACCAAGGACGCCGAGCCCGTGGGCCTCGTCCACCATCAGAAGGCATTTGTGGCGTTTCTTGATCTCTACCAGCTTGTCGAGCGGGGCGGCGTCCCCGTCCATGCTGTAAACCCCTTCAACCACGATCAGGCAGCGTTCATACTGGTGCCGGATGTCTTTCAGGATCTGGTCCAGCATGTTCATGTCGTTATGGGGGAACATGCGCCGCTTGGCCGAGGAAAGCTGCGTGCCCTGCAGGATGCTGTTGTGCGAGAAATTGTCGTACAGGATCAGGTCCTTGGACCCAAGCAGGTTGCCGATCACGGTCAGGTTGGTGGCATAGCCACTGACCATGACCACGGCGTCATCCACGTCATAGACTTCGGCCAGCTTCCGTTCCAGTTCAAGATGGATTTTACGCTCACCGGCGACGATGCGGCTGGCCGATACGGAGGTACCATATTCATCAATGGCGTCATGGGCCGCCTGACTGACTTCCGGGTGACCGTTCAGGCCGAGATAGTTGTAGTTGGCGAAATTGATCAGGGAATGATTGCCGATGGTAACCGTGCTGTTGGCAATGCCTTCCTGCAGGCGAAAGAATGGATTTTCAATCTTCGCCTTTTCCGCAATCACCTTGTGCAGATGAAGTTTCTGATACTCGGGAAATTCCTCGAACTTGTAATAGGTCGAGGGAATAACCGCATTCACAACATCCTGACCGTCATCGGATTTGACTGTTTTCTTTCTGGCCCGCAAGTTGGCAAGAAGGCTTTTCTTGTCTTCTTTCGACAGGCCAAAGGGTGCAGTCTTTTTTTCACTCATACGTGTCATTTCCCATCAGGAAGAAGGTTGTGTGTCGGAGCGACCAACGCCAGATACTTCTTCCATAACATCCTTCAAAACGTCAGCTTCCCCGGACAGGCCGTGTTGCGCCATTACACTTTCAAGGTTGTGGTCAGAAGTCAAGGCGGCCTCTTCTTCCTCGCCAAGGATGAGCTTGGCAATATTCTCGGAGAGGTCGGTAATGTTACCGCCGCCAAGAACGCTCATGGAGGACAGTTCCACACCCAGCTTGCGTTCCAGTTCCATGGTCAGTTCCAGTGTCATCAGGCTGTCAATCCCCAGATCGAACAGGGACTGCTGCGGCGCGATCTTTTCGGCTGCAGTTCCGGTAATTGCGGAAATCTGGTTGACGATCACGGACTGGATCATGGCGCGGGCCTCATCCGCAGGCAGGGACATCAGTTCCGCCAGCAGGTCGTCGGCATCGCCGCCGCCAGCGTCTTCACTGGACAGGTGGCGGATATCGTCATAGCGGGCGGATTGACCGCTTGGGAAGCCGTTGGTGATGCTGCCCCAGTTCAGTTGCAGGACAGCCGCGTTGGTCTGTGCGTTGTCGAGGGCGAGGCCAAGGCCGGAAAGGGCGGTGTCCGCATTCATGGCTTTCAGGCCTGTCCGCTTGACCAGAATATCCTTTACGTCCTCGTTGGCGGCCAGAACACCCACATCATTGATCGCCCCCCATGCGAGGGCGGTTGCCGGCAGGCCAAGGCGCTGGCGGTAGGCTGCAAGGGCCTCAAGGTAGCTGTTCCCCGCAACATAACTTGCCTGACCGGGGTTGCCGATATAGGTGGTGGCCGATGAATAGAGGGCGAACATTTCCAGCGGATCGTTTGCCGTCAGTTCATGCAGGTTCCACGCCCCGGTGATCTTCGGGGACAACACGTTCTGAAGGCGGTCTGCCTCCACATTCATGATCAACCCGTCGTCAAGAACCATGGCACAGTGTAGGACGCCGGTGATCCGGGTACCGTCTGCGCGAAGGGCGTCCAGTGCCGCTTGCAGGGCCGCCCGGTCGGTCACGTCCGCCTTGATAATTTCCACCCTGACGCCGCGGGCGATCATGCCGTCAATAACGGCCTGATCCTGTTCGGTCTTGACGCCGCTTCGGCCCATCAGGGCAAAGTGGGAGAACCGATCTCGTGACAGCCAATCGGCAGAGGCAAGGCCAAACCCGCCAAGGCCGCCGGTCACCACACAACAGCCGTCTGACAGGCGAGGCTGTTCCTGAGGCTTGGGCGCGGCGGTAATGCGCCGGTTTGCCTTGTCGGCCATCGAGACCACAATCTTGCCGATATGGCGGCTTTGCTGCATGGTCCGGAAGGCTTCCTCGATCTGGGAAGGCCGGAACACATAATGGACCAGCGGCTTGAAGACACCCTGTTCGAACAGGACCATCATGTCCTTGAACAGGCGGGCGGACAGGGCTGGCTTTTCAATCAGCAACTGGTCGGCATCGATGCCGTAATAGGTGATATTGTTGCGGAACGGACGCAGGCCGATCTTGCTGTCGGCATAGAAGTCCCGCTTGCCCAGTTCCAGAAAACGCCCGAACGGCCGAAGAATGGCCAGGTTCTTGGTGATGGCCTGACCGGACAGGGAGTTGAGAACAACGTCAACGCCTTCCCCGTTTGTCAGTTCCATGACCCGGTCGGCATATTCAAGGGACCGGGAATCCAGAATGTTTTCACAGCCCAGCAGTTTCAGGAAGTTCCGTTTTTCATCGGACCCTGCGGTCACATAGATTTCAGCCCCGATATGCTGGCAATATTGCAGGGCTGCAAGCCCGACACCGCCCGCGGCACCGTGGATCAGAACCCGCTCGCCGGGTTGCAGCCGTGCCAGATAATCCAGGGCATAATAGATGGTGAAAAACACACTGGGGATGGTGGCCGCTTCTTCAAAGCTGATCTCATCCGGTATTTTCGCGACGGCCGTTGTCTTGGTGACGATGGTGTCGGAGAAACAGTCAGAGGCAAAGCACATGACCCGGTCGCCGGGCTGGAAGTCGGTGACATCCTGTCCGACAGAGGTGATAACACCGGCCCCTTCCATGCCAAGCGTCGGCCCGGCATAGCCATTTTCAACGGCTTCGTCTTTCAGGATCCCCATGGCCCACATCACATCGCGGAAGTTCAGGCCGGTCGCCTGCATGTCGATACAAATCTCATCCGCCTTCGGGGTCGGACGGGGGCGTTTGAACCAGCCCAGATTTTCAAGGGCACCGGGCGCCTTGAAGGACAGGCCCACATTGTCATGGCCCTCTGTCTCGCCGGTTGTCAGGTCAAGCGGGCGAATACGGGTCGAAAGACGCACACCGTTTCGGTAGACCACTTCCTTGTCCGTGCCTGTCTCGGTCATTTCACGGGCAATCAGGGAACCCAGCCCATCGGTGTCGGCCGGGCCCTCAAGGGCAGGCAGGTCAACCAGTCGGGTCTGAAGGTCGGGATATTCGTTGGCGACAACCCGTCCCAGCCCCCAGAGGGGGGCCTGTGCCGGTGTGACCGGGGCCTGCAGGTCCGGTGACGGCTGGCTTCCGGCGGTGACAATGGTCAGGCGGGGTTTTTGCGGCAGGATGGTTTGTTCAAAGCCGCGAAGCAGCGAAACCAGAGCCGTGCAGCGATCGTCCTGAGCCTCAAGGGCAGCCGCTTCGGAAGTGGCAGCCAGACCCGCAAGATGCACCATATGGGTGACCTTGAGGCCCTTTTCCAGAAGCGTCTTGCCAAGGGCGGCAAAGCCGGCCGGCGTGGCAATGTCCACCACATGGTGGTTGCCCTCTGCCGAGGCCTGTTCAGGACCGGTTTGGACAAAAATAACCTGCGGGGCGTTGAAATGACGCTGGACCGCTTCGGCAATGGCCAGATCGGTGTCCTGATCATCCTGCAAGATCAGCAGGCATTCGTTGGAGGGCGCATCCGGGGATGCCTCGGTTTGCTCCGGATCGGTGTCCAGCAGGGCGGGAAGGCTGGTTTTTGTTCCCAGCAGCACAAGGCCGTTTTCAAGGCGACTTTCCTGTTCGGACAACAGGAAGTGAGGCACCAGATGGCCCTGTTGTTCCAGATTGCCGGCCCATGCCTTTTCAGACAGCGGAAGCGGTGACGGCTTGTCATCTGACGGGCTGCGATCCCACCATGCCGGGTTGCCCCCGGCGATCAGGTTGGCAATCCGCCCGCGGCTGTTCTGGGCCAGAACCAGCATGCCGCCCTTGCGCAAGATGCGTTTTGACAAGGCGGTTAGAATTTCAAACGCCGGCGGCGACCACGGGGTGCTGCGGCAGACCAGAATGTCAAAGCATCCATTGGCAGTGGCAAGGGCCTCGATCTCTTCAATGACGGTGTCGGTGATCCGCACACAGTCAACACCATGGACCGGTGCAAGATCCGTGTTGGCCCGTTGCAGGATATCCGCATCAGAGGCCGTGTAGGTGTAGGTGAAACGGTCTTCCGGCAGGGCGTTTACAAGCGCATGGGTTGCCAGAACATTGGGGCCGTCCAGTTCCAGAATACGAAGGCGGCCAGACCCCTCATGGCGCTGAACCAGATCCAGAACGGCGGCATTGACGGTTTCATCCATTTCCTGCGTCAGGACAGAGCCTTCCACGGTATATTTGGGAATGGCTGTCCCGGACAGATAGGGCAGGCTGGCGCTGTCCTTGCGGCCAGACAGGATATCCGCAAGAGCATCGCCCGTGCGGCCAGCCAGAACCAGTTCCGGCAGAAGTTCCGAATGATCCGCTGTCAGCAGGCGCCAGATCTGCGCGGGTTCGTAAAACGCGGCGTCTTCCGCCTGCTTCCAGAGCCCGTCCGCCTGAACAAGCAACCCATCCTCTTCCATCAGGCCAAGAAGATAGGTCAGGAACCGGGTCTGGTCCTCGCTGACAGCGCCGCTGGCAACCAGACCTTCGACGCTAAAACCGGCTTCCATATTGGCGCCGAGGGTCACAAGGGCCTCGCTGGTGAAGGCGGTTACAAGGGCATCCACAATCGGGACGACTTCTTCCTTGAACAGTGCCTTGTCGTCTGCAAGGCCTTCGTTGGCTGCATGCACACGGGCGGCAACCTCATCGGCCGGGGGCAGGGCGACGGTGTCGCCAAACGGATCGGCCGGGACTAGGGCCTGCTGATAGAAGGTTGGCGTTTTCGCCCGGGAGGCGCTGTCAAAACGACGGAAGCGGCAATCCTCCAGCATGGCGACAATCGACCCATCCGGTCCGGTCAGTTGGAAATCGGCAATGATGGACCGGGCGCTGATCCGGGAAATGCGGGCGTGGCAGGTAATTTCGCGCACGCCGCCCTGATACACGGCGACCTTTCCGAAGACGGACGGCAGGAAGACCACATCCTGCGGAATGTCGCTGTGGTCCTGCAGCAGGACAAACAGGCTTTGCAGGCAACTGTCCGTCAGGGTTGGGTGCAGAAGATAGTCGTCGGGTCCGAATTCCACGAATTCCGGAATGACAATGTGCGAGACGACAGTCTCTCCATCGCATGAAATATCGCGGATGCCCTGGAAGGCTGGCCCATAATCCAGGCCAAGGCCGCGAACAAAGGCATAGAGTTCACTTGCGGAGAACGAGGTTTTGGCTTCTCCGGCAGTGGTCTGGCCCCATGCCTTCGGGGTTGCCTCTACAAGGGGGGCACCGCCAAGGTTGCCCGTCACATTGGTCATGCCTTGAGAGTCGCTCAGGTAGGGGCGGGTGGTGATGTCAAACCGGCCATCCTCTCCGCTCACCCGGGTGCGGACGGAACGAAGGGTTTTCTCTTCAAGGACAAGCGGGACATGAATTTCAAGATTTTCCACAACCTGCGCATCGCCGCCATGAAGTCCGCGAGAGGCGGACAGGGCGATTTCAAGGAAGCCCGCAGCCGGGAAGACAATGGTGTTTGTCACCTGATGGTCGATCAGGTAGCCGGGCTGCCGGGCGCCCAAGTCCCGTTTCCATTCGGGGGCGCCGCTGATTGACCGTTCACCCAGAAGCGGTCCTCCCCAGCTCCCTTTCAGGGTGAAGTTGGCTTCGGAGGTCGGCTCAAGAAAATAGGTTTGCTTGTCCCACACATAACGGGGAAGGGTGTCCGGCTTCGCGCCCTTTGGCAGCAGGGCCGTGAAATCCATTTTGCCGCCGTTCACATATACATGCGTTGGCAGTTCCGCAACGCGGCGGGCGTCGTCCTTTCCGGTCAGGCTGCCCAGCACGCTGAACTGGCCGGCTTCCTGTTTCAAGGTATTCCGGACATAGCCTGTCAGGATGCTTTTGGGGCCGATTTCAATGAACAGACGGCAGCCCTTTTCCCATGCGGCCTCAATGGCATGACGGAATTTTACCGGCTGGCGAATGTTGTGCCACCAATATTCCGCATCCAGCGTCTGGCCATCGGTTTCCTCGCCGCTGACTGTGGACAGGAAGGGGATTTTGGCTTCCGCCGGGGTAAGGCCGGACAGGCTTTGGCGAATTTCAGCCTCGATCGGGTCCATGTGCGGACTGTGGAAGGGGTATTCCAGATCCAGCTTCTTATAGAGGATCGAGCGTTGCTTGCAGTAGGATTTGAGGGAAATCAGGTCCTCGTCATCCCCGGACAGGGTCATGCTGGTCGGGCCGTTGATCCCGGCGATGACCACATCCAGATTGAGTTCCTGAATGAGCGCTTCCGCACTTTCCTGATCCATTTCCAGTGCGGCCATGCCGCCCTTGCCGCGGGTCTTTGCCTGCGCGGCGCTTCGGGCCAGAATGACATCGACGGCCTGCTCAAGGGTGAGGGCGCCGCTTGCATAGGCCGCAGCGATTTCACCAACACTGTGGCCAAAGACGGCATCCGGCTTGATCCCCATGCTGGCAAGATATTCAACGATGGCAATCTGCACGGTCATGATCAGCGGCTGGGCGATCATGGTATCGGCAATCTCGTCCTCGGTGGCGTTTTGGATCTTGTCGATGACGGACCAGCCTGATTTCTGCTGGACAAGGGCATCAATCCGGCCAATGACCTCTGCAAAAACGGGGGCTGCAGTCAGAAGCTCGCGGGCCATACCGACAAACTGCGTGCCGTTGCCTGAGAAAATATAGGCAATGGGCTTGTTCAATTCGTGGGTTTGGCCGCTGATGGCGGTTTCATAGGGGGAATCCTCATCGGCATAATTCACAAGCGCGTCGTGAATTTCCTGAACATCCTGTCCAAGCACGCCAATGCGCTCCTCGAACTGCTCCCGGTAGTGAAGCGCGGACGAGGCAAGTTCCAGATAGGCCGCTGTGTCCATGTTGGCGGCGGCCAGTTGCTCGGCATACTCAAGAGCAGAGGCCTTCAGGGAGAAATCCGAGCGGGCGCTGAGCAGCAGCGGCGGCAAGTGACCGGAAACGTCCTGCCCCGTCACCGGGGCCGGCTTCGTGGCGGCGGTGCCGGTATCTGCTGTTTGCAGGATGGCGTGGCCGTTTGCCCCGCCGAAACCGAAGGAGTTGACGCCGACGGTGACCGGGCTGCCATTCTGGCCGATGGTGGCCCCTTCGGTCGCAATCTTGAGGCCATATTCGGCAAAGGGGATGTCGCTGCGGGGTTCCTTGACATGCAGGGTGGGCGGGACCATCCGGTTTTTGACCACCAGCGCCGCCTTGATCAGGCCAATCATGCCGGAGCCAGCCTCAAGGTGGCCCGCATTCGTCTTGGCAGAGCCAATCAGAAGCGGCTTTTCCGGATTGGCCTGTTCGCCGAAGAAACGACCGATTGCGCCGACTTCTGCCGCATCACCGACCACGGTCCCGGTGCCGTGGGCTTCGATATAATCGACCTCGCCGGGTTCCACATGGGCGGACTTGTAGACAGAGCGCAGCAACTGTTCCTGATGTTCGGAGCTTGGCAGGGAAATGCCGTTGGTCCGACCGTCAGAGTTGGTGCCGGCACCGGCCACCACCGCCATGATGGTGTCGCCGTCTTCAAGGGCCTTGTCCAACCGTTTCAGGATCAGGATGCCGCCACCTTCCGAGCGCACATAGCCGTTCCCGCGGCTGTCAAAGGCCATGCAGCGCCCGTCGGGGGACAGCATGTTGGCCTGAGAAAAACCGACGAAGGGTTGCGGTGTCAGAAGGATACTGACGCCGCCGCAAATGGCCATGTCAGACTGGCCCGACCGGATTTTCTGGCATGCCAGATCAAGGGCATAGAGCGAGGACGAGCAGGCCGTATCGACCGACATGCTGGAGCCATGAATGTCATAGAAATAGGACAACCGGTTCGAGGCAATGCTCATGGTTGTGCCGAGCATGAAGAAGGAGTTGCCGGTCGCCGTGTCGCCAAATTTGGAGGAGCCGAATTCCGTCGAGGAAATGCCCACATAGACGCTTGTATTGCTGCCCCGGATCGAGGACGGCTTGATGCCCGCATCCTCAAAGGCTTCCCAGCTCAGTTCCAGCAGCAGGCGTTGCTGCGGGTCCATTTGCGCCGCTTCCCGCGGGGAAATGTTGAAGAAACCGGCGTCGAAGTCCCAGATATTGTCAATCTGGCCGGCTGATTTCGTATAGGCCTTTCCGGGAATGTCTTTCTCGGGGTAGTGATAGGCGTCCGTATTCCAGCGTTCGTCACTGACTTCGGTGATCAGATCCCGACCTTCCAGAAGAATGTTCCAGAAATCCGCAGCGCTGTGGCAACCACCCGGCAGCCGGACAGAGGTCCCGACAATGGCAATGCGATCTTTCGGCAAAGAATTTTTGTTTTCGAAATCAGTCATTTAACTATCATAAACCTGTTGGTTGCGTCAGCCGGGGCAGGGAATGGGTTACGGCCAGTTCCATGCCGGTTCGCGTATAGAAATTGCCATTGGCGTGACAGTAGCCAAGGAGAGACGTTCTGAGAGCGTCCAGCAAAGAGAGATCGGGGCTTTTCGGGTCGGTCCAGAACTCTGTCTGGCCGGACCGGTAGACAAGCCCCGGTATGTTATAGATTGCATCTCCGAGCAGCAGAACCGGGACCTTTTTGTCCAACGCGGTCATGCCCACGGTGCTGTTGATGGTGATGACCCCCCGGCAATGGGCAAGCAGGGCATTCAGGTCCCCGCCATCAATGAAGCGGACGCGATCCTTGATGGCCTGTTCGGCAGCAAAGGCCCGTATCAGTTTGCCATAGTTGATCATGCCGTTGTCGAGAGGGTGGTTCTTGATGATCAGAACCGCATCCTTGGGCGCCTCGCTCGCAAAGGTTTTTAACACAGTGCGAATGGCGTCCGGCATGGTGCCGTAGGGGGAATGGACCCGCACCTGAGAATCTGAATCAAGCTGCAAGGGGAACAGGTAGCAGGGCGCTGCCATGTCCGCGATCTCGCGAACGGCTTTTTCGGCCCTTGGCTTCAGCCAGGACAGGGTCACAAGGCGCTTTGTCCAGGTCGCATATTCCGCCCAGACCGTATAGGGGCGATGGGTCCGGTGGTGCGGGAATTTCCAGATCATCAGCAGGTTCATGAAATTGTAGACAAAATCATAGAAAATGCGTTGCCACAACCCGCCGCCAACGGGTTCCGGGGCCTCTAAAACGGCCTTGTCCGCCAGCGCGTGAATGATGTCGGCCTGCTTTGGGAACGAGGAATGACCGTTGACGCCGCCCTGTTCCAGCGTGATCCAGTGAGGACGGATATAGCCTTCCTCAAACACCCAGATGGAAATGCCTTTTGATTTGGCAAGGCTGATCGCCTTCTGGTGCCATGGGCGACAGTCGCCGAACAGGACGATATCCGTAACCTGCTTCTGGTCCAGCGTTTGTTCAAGAAAGCCTTGAAACTGCGCGGGCTTGTCCGTGAAATTTATTTCATGGAAGCCGTTCCAGAAGAAGTGATCGCCACCGTTGAAATTGATTTTGGATACAGCACACCCATTGTCTGCAAGTCGTTGTCCAAGACGCAGGAAAAAGGGACTGGCAATGGTTTGCAGAAAGAGAAAGGATCTCCTGCAGTGTTGCCTGTCGGTATTGGGGTCTTCCCTAACCAAATTTACAAACCCGTATCACGTGTTACTCTCGAATATGGTGTATGCCGGTCGTTATCTTTTAGACGCCGACAGGACAACAAATAATTCCCTTGCAAGTCTGAATAATGATTTGGATACAGTAATACAACAGCCTGTTTCCTCACGCCAATGGATTTATTCCCGACTTTGGCACTTGCCGGGAGACGGGGCAGAAAAAATGCGCTGAACTTTGGGGAATGTCAAAACTGTGACCGCGGGGCATTTCCCTTACTGAAGGTCTTTCTAAATACCTATTCGTGACCGAATTTTAGGAATGTGAGGAAAGGCCATGAAATCCCTTGTTTTGGTGTTGACCCTGATTGTAATCACCGCCGCAGGCTGTCAGGACAGCCGACAATCCCGCGACGAAGACCCGGACCGCTATTGCTGCCGATGGGGGGACCATGCCCGTCCGTGACGAGCAGGGATATATTCGTCCGACAGTCTGGGGCCACTAGCCACTGCCGCTAGCCAATAGGCGAGGGCAACGGTTTGCCTGCAAAGAAGGCATCCAGATTATCAAGGCAGACAAATCCCATCAGGTTGCGGGTCTCGGTGGTGGCACTGCCGATATGGGGCAGGACAAAGACGTTATCCAACGCCAGATAGTCCGGGTTGAGGTGAGGCTCGTTCTCAAACACATCCAGCCCGGCGGCAGCAATATGCCCCTGTTTCAGGGCCGCGATCAAGGCTGTATCCTTGATGACGGGGCCGCGGGCGGTGTTGACCACGACCGCCCCCTCTGGCAGCAGGCGGAGGGTTTCCTCGTTCAGGAAATATTTGGTTTCCGGACTGAGGGGGCAATTGATGGACAGGAATTCACACTGCTTCAGAAACTCGGTTTTGTCCGAATGGTAAATGGCGTCTTCCAGTCCCGGCGCGGCTACCGGTCGCCGGTTGTGATAGTGGATTTCCATATCGAACCCCTTGGCGCGGCGGGCCACCGCCTGACCAATCCGCCCCATGCCAAGAATGCCAAGTTTCTTGCCGGTGACATGGACGCCCAAAAACTGCGTCGGGGTCCAGCGGTCCCACTGGCCGCTCCGCAAGGTGGCGGCGCTGGATTGTGCCTGACGGGCGGCTCCAAGCAGGCAGAGAAAGGCAATATCCGCTGTTGCGTCTGTCAGGACATCCGGTGTGTTGGAAAGGGTAATCCCCTTGCTTTTGGCTGCGGCCACATCCAGATGATCATATCCAACTGAATAGGTCGCAATCATTTTTATGGTATCCGGCAGCGCCTCTATCAGGGCCTTGTCGAACCGTTCCGTACTGGCGCACATAATGGCGTCGGCCTTGCCCGCGAGCGACAGGATTTCATCTGCGGACAGGGGGTGGTCGTCCTGATTGACAATGGCGTCGTAGGATACGGAAATCCGGTCCATGACAGCATCGGGAAACTGGCGGGTTACCAGAAGGCGGGGTTTGGCAGTCATGATGGTTTCGCAGCCTCGTCTGAAACGCCCATCTGGGCGCGGATGGCAGTTGCAAGTTTGCTGGTCGGGTCGGCCAGCGAGGAGACTATCGTAAAGTGGTTATAGGGGGCATAGACCTCTGCCGGGCAGGCAATGCCCGGCCATGCGGCAGCCATGGTTTGGCTTTGCCACAGATATTCCGGCCCTTCATATCCGCCAACGACAAGCTGCAGGGCGCCGGATTTAGGGGCAGGCAGGCCCGCAGGGCTGTTTTTCGCGACACACTCTTCGCTTAATTTCAGGTCATCCTGCAAAAAACAGCGACGGATCGGTTCAAGGTCGTAGAGGCCACTGATGCCAACGCCGCCCTTGACGAGATCGACCGGATAGCCGGTGCCGAAGGCCGTCCAATCGGTTGCCGCGACCATGGCGACAATGTGCCCGCCTGCGGAATGGCCGGACGTGAAAATCCGCTCCGGGTCAAGGGAATGATCGGCGGCATTGTCAAACAGCCAGGCGATGGATTGACGGCATTGCCGAACCAGTTCGTCCATGCTGACGGTGGGGATCAGGGCATAATCCACAATGGCGGTGACAATGCCCTGTTCGGCAAAGGCACGGGCGATAAACGTAAAGACGTCCTTTGACAGTGCCTTCCAGTAACCACCGTGGAAAAAGACCTGTACGGGACGGGGGGTATCGGTCGGCCCGTTCGGATAAATCAGGTCCATTGTCTGGCCGGTTCCTTCGTCGAAGCAAACGGTCTTGATGTTGGGGTACTCGGTCCGGGTTGTCTCGCAAAGCGCGGACCATTCCTTCATGAACAGGGAATAGTCCCGTACCTTGGCGATATTGTTGTATTCCTTGTCCAGTTGCTGGCGGTCAAGGCCGCGGAACAGTGTTTCTGACATCAATTTTTACTCGTTTTGGATGGTTACAATGCTGTGCCCTAGAAGCAGTCTGGGTCAATGGTGAGGGTGGTGTCGTCCAGGCTGGCAATCAGGTTGCCCCATGGTTCGACCCGGCAAAGCTCATAACGGTGAAAATACTGGCAGGTTGCGATTTTACCCTCATAGAAGGCGCGGTCAATGTCAGAGGGGTTTTCAGACAGGGCCCGCTCTGCGGTGAGGGCCTGCTCCAGCCATTTCCAGCCCAGAACCATATGGCCGAACATGTCCAGATACAGCGTTGCGTTGGCAAGGGACAGCCTGATTTTTCCGTCCTGCATGGCCGCTGCGATGGTTTGTGTGGTGCGGGTGATAACCTGTGCGCTGGCGTCCAACCGGTCCGCAAACTCCGCCAGACGGGGATGGGTGCGCGCCGTGTCCATGGTCGCGGTCATATGCTTTATCAGCAGCTTGAGCGCCGCACCATTATCCATGATGGCCTTCCGTCCCAGAAGGTCCAGTCCCTGAATTCCGTGTGTTCCTTCGTGAATGGGGTTCAACCGGTTATCCCGATAATATTGTTCCACCGGGTAATCGCGGGTATAGCCGTATCCTCCCAGCACCTGAATGGCGTGCTTGTTGGCTTCCAGACAGAATTCGCTGGGCCAGGATTTGACCACGGGGGTTAACAGGTCAAGAAGGGTTTTGGCTTCCGCACGGGCGGCTTCATCGGGGCCGGTTTTTTCCTCATCCACCAGTCTTGCCGCATATAGACACAGGGCCAATCCGCCCTCGACAGCGGCTTTCTGGGCCAGCAGCAGACGGCGGATATCCGCATGCTCGATCAGCATAAGCTGGTCGCTCCGTGCGTCCTTTCCATCGGGGTGGCGTCCTTGCGGACGGTTTTTTGCATAATCAAGGCTGTAGAGATACCCTGCATATCCAAGGCTTACCGCCCCAAGGCCGACCCCGATCCGTGCCTCGTTCATCATGTGGAACATATAGAACAGGCCCTTGTGTTCTTCCCCGATCAGATACCCGGTGGCGCCGCCCTGTTCCCCAAAATTCAGCAGGGTGTTGGTGGTGCCCCGGTATCCCATCTTGTGATTGAGGCCGGCAAGGGTGACATCATTGCGTTCGCCAAGGCTGCCGTCATCATTGACCAGATATTTCGGAACAATAAACAGCGATATGCCCTTGACCCCGTCCGGGGCACCCGGAATTTTGGCCAGCACCAGATGGACAATATTTTCTGACAGGTCATGTTCCCCGGCGGAAATCCACATCTTGCTGCCGGAAATTTTATAGGTCCCGCCCCCGGTGGGCACGGCCTTGGTCTTGATATCCGACAGGGACGATCCCGCCTGTGGTTCCGACAGGCACATGGTGCCAAAGAAACGCCCGGCGATCATGGGCTTCATGAAGCGGTTTTTCTGATCGTCCGTGCCATAGGCGCGGAGGACATTGGACGCGCCCACGGTCAGGAACGGGTATCCCATCGTCCCGGTATTGGCGGCGGTGAAAATGGCGTTGCAGGCCATGGCGATGGCGGTGGGAAGCTGCATGCCGCCATCATCGTAGTCATGCTGCATCCCCATGAAGCCATTTTCTATATAGGCATCAAGGGCTTCCTTGACCTCGGGGATGATATGGACCTTTTCCCCGTCAAATGTGGGTTCGTTCAGATCCGCTTTGCGGTTGTGGGGCTCAAACAGGTCGCGGGCCATGTCAGCGGCCGTTTTGAGGATGGCGTCATAGATATCCCTGTCCTGATCCGCATGGCGATCCCTGCCAACAAGAGAGTCTGTATCAAGCATTTCATAGAGTTGAAATGACAGGTCCCGGAGGTTCATTGTCGCGACTGACATGGTATCCCTTTCATTGACGCCTTTTCAGCTGGTTCTTGTGAAATATTCATATCACTTTTGCTTCATCGATCCAGCCTTTATCCGGTCAGGACGGTTTTTGCTTCACCCTGTGGTTGCGTTGGTGGTTGGAAAATATCTCGTTCAAAAGGGTTGGCTTTTACAGGGAAAGGTGGAATAGTATCCTTCAAATGTGACGGCCGTCACACTTTATAAAAGTATGATATTAAAGGCCGTTTTGTTGCTGAACGTCAGATTTCTGGTTGGGAGACAGAAACATGATTGTAATGCCATCGGCACCCTTGCGGAACAGTCGGACCGCATCGGTGTATGTGAACCAGGTTTTTTCGGAAGAGGAATGTGATCGTATCCTGGCGTCACTGGATGAAGACAAGTGGGAGGAAGCCATGGTCGGGGGGATCGCCGGCAAGGGGGTTTTCTCGGTGCAGAAGGATTATCGCAGCAACTATCAGCAAACCGTGCCGGTTGCCAATGACGGGTTCCCGTTGAACCGGATCGGTCAGGAAATCAGCACGGCCAATTCTTCTCTGTGGCGGTTTGACCTTGACGGTTTCGCCGAGGATGACCTGCCCTGGGTCATGAACTATTGCCGGGTTGGGGATCATAACAACTGGCATGTGGATGTGGGGCAGGCGGCAACGGCTTCCAGAAAGCTGGGATTTTCCCTGCAACTGACCGACGGGACCGAGTACGAAGGCGGCGATCTGGCTTTTCACCGGATCCGAAAAGAACGCGGTGAATTGACGCGAAAAGGAACGCTGGTGGTGTTTCCGGCCTTCTGGCTGCACAAGGTCGCGCCCATGATTGCGGGGCATCGGAAATCGGTTGTGGGATGGGTCCACGGCCCCAGTTTCCGCTAGGTTTTGGATCGGGAGAGTTACAGCCAATGAATATGATGCCCTTGCTTCCCCTGCGGAACACCAATGTTTCCATGAATACGCACTGGCCCCTTCTGTCGCCGCAGGAATGCGCACAGATTGTTGCCCGGGCCAACCCGAAAAGATGGGAAAAGAAACTGCCTATCGGCCCCGGAAATGTCCCGATTTTCCCCGACGCCAAGATGGACAAGGCCGTTGAAAGACAACCCTTGCCGTTGGGCCAGAATGCCTTTCCACTGGATCAGGTCATGTTTGGTCTGGGACAAACCAATGCAGATAACTGGCGCTTTGAACTGACCGGCGTGCCCGCCGATGACATGCCGTGGCTGGTGCGTCAGTCAAAGGGCGGCTCCGATGAGGAACACTGGCAGGTTGACCTTGCCGAGTCCTTCACATCGTCCCGAAAGCTGGGCTTCATCATTCAGCTTTCCGACCCGAAAAGCTATGAGGGCGGGGACGTGGTGTTCCACAATATTCCTGCAGATCGGGATTTGATGCGGGCGCAGGGAACAGTGATTGTGTTCCCTGCCTTCTGGTTGCATCGTGTAACCAGCGTTACCAAAGGGGTGCGGCATTCCATCGTGGGCTGGATACACGGCCATAATTTCCGCTGACCCCTTGGTGTCCGCGCTGGGGGCGCGGAGGCGTATGCGGGGACTTGTGCTGGGGGATTACCCCCAGAGGCGGTGATCCGGTGCGTGCATGACGCTGCCATCAAATCGGATGCCCTCGGGACGGTCCTTTTCCAGAAGAAGGGGGCCATCCAGATCAACAAACCGGGCAAACCCGCCCAGCATCATTGCCGGGGCCATGCCAAGGCTGGTCCCGAGCATACAGCCGACCATCACACCAAGACCGAAATCACGGGCCGCCTCGGCCAGCAGCAAGGCTTCCGTCAGGCCGCCGGTCTTGTCCAGCTTGATGTTGATGTAATCATAGATCGCCGCCACTTCATCCAGCGTGGCGGTATCATGACAGCTTTCATCCGCGCAAACCGGGACCGGACGATCCATGTCCCCAAGGGCGAGATCCTGCCCTGCAGGCATGGGCTGTTCGATCAGTTCCACACCCAGATCGGCCATGCGGGGGAAATAGTCCTCCATCATGGGCAGGGTCCAGGCCTCGTTGGCATCGACAATCAGGCGGGTTTTGGGGGCCGCCGCTCGCACGGCAGTTACCCGTTCCACGTCAAGATCGCCGCCCAGCTTCAGTTTGATGAGCGGACGATGGGCCTGCAAGGCGGCGGCTTCACCCATTTTCTCAGGGCTGTCCAGTGACAGGGTATAAGCCGTGATCAGCGGGCCGGGTTCGGGGATGCCGGCAAGCTGGGCGATGGTTTTGCCGGAAAGTTTTGCTTCCAGATCCCAAAGGGCGCAGTCCACCGCATTTCGGGCCGCCCCCGACGGCAGCAGGGACAACAGGTCCTGCCGCCCGGCGCCATGCTGGATGGCATCGCGAACCGTGGTGATTTCGTCCAGTACGGAAGAAATGCTTTCATTGTAACGGGCGTAAGGCACACATTCACCGCGCCCTTGCACCCCGTCCTGTTCAATCGTGATGACGACAACTTCCGCGGCGGTCTTGGCGCCGCGACTGATGCGGAAGCTGCCCCGGATCGGCCAGCTTTCCGCTGCGGCTGAGAGGGTTCGTTTTGTCATGTCAGGGCGTCAACAATGGGGGCGACACCGTTTCGGAAGGCATCGACACAGGGCAGGCCCAGTTCATCCTCAAGATTTTTCAGGTAGGCTTCCCACTGGTCTGCGGGCAGGCCGGACGTGTTGACGCTGACCCCCACAAACCGCACATCCTTGTTGGTCAGGCGGGCGGTGGTCAGGTTCAGGTCCATACATTCCTTCAGGCCGGGCAGGGGCTGATGGGGAATGCCGCGCATATGGGTGCGTGTGGGTTCATGGCAAAGGACAAGGGCGTCCGCCTGCGAGCCATGCAGCAATCCAAGGCTGACCCCGGCAAAGGACGGGTGGAACAGGGACCCCTGACCTTCAATGACATCCCAGTGATCGGGGTCATTTTCAGGGGCAAGCTGTTCCACGGCACCGGAAATGAAGTCGGCCACAACGGCATCAACGGAAATGCCGCTGCCGGCAATGAAAATCCCGGTCTGGCCTGTGGCGCGGAAGTCCGCCTTCATGCCGCGGGCGTGCATTTCCTTTTCGATGGCAAGCGCGGTATACATCTTGCCCACGGAACAGTCCGTGCCAACCGCCAGAATTCGCTTGCCGCTGCGCTTGTTGCCCTTGCCGGTCGGCAGGTCGCCGGAGGGGTGGCGCACATCAAACAGTTTCCGCCCGGTCCGCTCGGCGGCTTGGCGGATCGCCGGAACCGAGGCAAGGCGGATATGCAGGCCGCTGGCAATATCGAACCCGGCGTCCATGGCCTCAACGATATTGGCAACCCAGTGGTCCGGCAGGAACCCACCGGAATTGACGATGCCGATCACCATGGTTTTCGCGCCGGCGCGGGCGGCCTCTGAAATGGTCATGTCGGCAATGCCAAGGTCTGCGGCACATCCTTCCAGTCGAAGCTGGCCAAGGCACCATTCCGGGCGCCAGTCTACAATGCCTTTGGCTGTTTTCGCACCCAGTTGGTCACCGACATCCCCCAGGAACATCAAATATGGGGTTTTCAATTCAGACATACTTCCTCCGATAACAAACTGTCGGGCCGGGGCTGGTCCGGGCCGCTCCTGTTGAACCTTGTGTTTATTCGCTTACCAGCTTTGAAATTTCGTCTCTCACCGCATCGCGGCACCTGTCGCTTTCCCATTCGCGGTGTTCCCCCTTGGAATAGGCAAGGGCGTTCCGATAATACAGGAATGCGTTGGTCCGGCACTTGACGTAGTTGTTCTGGCTTCGAACGACCTTGCCGGGGGTTCCCATGACAATGGAATTGTCCGGGATTACTGTTCCTTCCTTCAGGAAGCTGTGGCCGGCAATGATACAATTGTCGCCAATCACGCAGCCATCCATGATGGTGGTATTGATGCCGATCAGGCAATTATCGCCAATGGTGCAGCCATGAATAGTACAATGATGGGTGATCGAACAGTGGTTGCCGATATAGGTGCCCGTGGTATCGCCAATATGGATCATGGCGAAATCCTGAATATTGGTGTATTCGCTGATCATCACTTCCTTGCTTTCCGCCCGGATGACGGAATAGGGCCACAGGGATGATCCCTTGCCGATACTGACCTTCCCGTAAATGAGGGCCGTTTCATGAATGAACGCTGCCTCGCTGGCGGTGACTTCCGGACCGAATTTTCCCACCGTACTCTCTCCCCTGAATACGTTAAAGTTCCGCATTTCAGTGGTTTGCGGCTTGTGGCCGGATACCGGTTGCGGGTTTGTTGACCGGACTGTAACAGCCTCGGCAACGAAACGTCAAACGGATGTTCAGGTGAAAAACGGATGCCGCAAAGGCCGCCGGATCAGCGTGCGGCAGCCCACGGAGACGTGGTCAGCCAGGAATCAAAGGCCTCCACATCGATGGGGCGGCTCATGTAATAGCCTTGCGCCACATGACAGCCGAGCCCGGCCAGCATATACCAGGTTTCCCGGTCTTCCACACCTTCCGCAACAACGGACAGGTCCAGATTGCGGGCCAGTTCCAGCAGGGTACGGACAATGACGGCATCGTCGGAAACCGTGTTCATGTTCAGCACAAAGCTTTTGTCGATCTTGATCTCGTCCACCGGCAGTTTGCGGATGTAGGCGAGGGATGTGTAGCCGGTGCCAAAATCGTCAATGGAGACCTTGACGCCCAGTTCATGCAGGCGGGTCACCACATCGGTTGCCCGGACCACATCGGATATGATCGCGCTTTCGGTGATTTCCAGTTTCAGACGTTCTGCGGGAAAGCGGGATTGCTCCAGCAGGCGGTTCACGATGTCCGGGAAAATCGGGTTATGCAGGATCAGCGCGGAAATATTGACGGAAACATTCAGCTTGTGACCGCTGCTCAGCCACTTGCTGCCTTGCCGGATGGCGGCGTCAAGAACCCATCGGGTCAACGGCTCGATACTGCCGGCCCCTTCGGCCAGCGGAATGAAACTGTCCGGGAACAGCAGGCCCTTCTGTGGATGCTGCCAGCGAACCAGTGCCTCTGCGCCGATGACTGTACTGTCATGCATGCGGATCATGGGCTGGAAATGCAGGCGAAGCTGGTTGTTGTCGATGGCGTCGGGCAGTTCCTGCGCCAGACGGAGTTGCTGCCGCCGTTCGGTGTCTTCCTGCTGGGTGTAGACCATGAACCGGTTCTTGTCGCGCTTGGCCGAATAGAGCGCGGACATGGCCTTGTGAAGCAGGCTGTCCGGGGTGTCATGTTCTTCCAGTTTGGCAATCCCCATGGTGGCGCTGAGCGTGGTGCTCTGTCCGTCCAGGAAATAGGGCTGCCGCAATTCATGGGACAGGCGGGCGGCGGTTGTCGTATCTGACACCCGCGCCAGACCGGCGCCCTGAATGATGACAGCAAACTCGTCATCGCCGAGCCGCCCGACAATGGAATGTTCCGGTACGAACTGGGTCAGCCGTTCGGCCACGGTTTTCAGGATCAGGTCGCCATAAGCGTGGCCCTTGCTTTCGTTAAGGGCCTTGAAGCTGTCAAGATCAAGGGTGATCAGTGAGATATAGGTATCGTCTTCCCGTGCCTTACGTGTGGATTGCTCCAGCAGTTTCTTGAAGCGCGTCCGACCGGGCAGGGATGTGAGCGGGTCCTTGGCAAGCAGATGATTATCCGAGCCGTTCAGGTGAAGTTGCAGGTCCTTCCAGCGGTTTCCGTTGATGACGGCGCTGCCGACACGAGACAGGGAAAATTCCGGGGCGGGAACGCAGTCCGTTGCCCCCAGATTCATCATTTCAATGGGGCCGTCAATCACCACCGCCGTGGCATAAGGCGGGATTTGTGTGGTGGTTTCCAGAATTTTCAGGACCGTGTCATGGCCAAGGTCATGATCGATAAGCAGCAGGTTGTACTGCCCCTGATTGAGGTCCTGTGTTATTTGCGTATTCAGAGTGCCCGCCGACCGTTTGACCGGCAGGTTCATGGTCTGCATGATTTTGGAAATCTTGTTGCCGTTTTCAAGGATCAGGGGTTTCAAGCCGCCAAGTTGCAGGTTTGCCGGGCCGTCGCCAACCGTGTCGGCTTTTTGGGCCCGTCTTCTTCTAAACGGAAATTCCAACGATTTTGATCCAGCCGAAACCAAGGTGACACTCGAATTTAAAGGACAAGAGGGACTTTGAAATATGAGATTCCAAAGGAATAATTCGAGATATAGCGATAGAGAGTAAAAAAGGTCTTAATATCTTGCGGCAGGAGAATTGCCGCCCGGATCAGGAGCTCGTGGCAGAAGCGAGAGGGCGCGAGGCAGGGTGGGTGTTTTTCTTGAAAAACGTGCATTTTTTCGCGAGATTCCTAATTTGTCGCTCGGGTAAGGGGTGCTCCATTTGAATCATTTTTTCAAAAAATGATTCATTTGTTGTGCGCTGTCCGGGAAATGGATACCATCTGCCGAACAATGTCGATTCGGCTCCCGTCTGGGAGCAAGGTGAGAGGGACGATGTCCGAAACCTTGCAGGAAATGTATATTCTGGACCGCCTTGAGCAGGACTTTGAGGCCCTCAGTCCGCAGTTGAAGCAGGCTGCCCGGTTTGTTCTGGACTGCCCCAACGAGGTGGCGACCCATTCCATGCGGGAAATTGCCCTTCGGGCCGGAGTGAAGCCAGCGACCATGGTGCGCTTGTCCAACCGGATGGGGTTCGCAGGATATAACGAGTTTCGCGAGACCTTCCGGGATCGGCTGACACAGGAAGGGGCGGGATATGCAGCCCGTGCCCGCCAGATGCAAATGAAAAGCCAAACCGGTGAGGGGCAGGGGCTGGTGGCGGATCTGGTCGCGGCGGAAACCGGCAATATTGAGAACAGTTTCCTGAATGTCAGTGATGCGGATCTGGATACAGCGGCCCGGATCTTTCTCGAGGCCGACCGGGTTTTTATTGTGGGGCTGCGGAAGTGCTATCCGCTGGCGCACTATTTTCACTATGCGACCCGGGTTTTCTTTCAGAATTCACGCTTGTTGACGGGATTTGCCGGTCTTTTTTCTGAAGAGGTGTCCGCCATCGGTGAGCGGGATGCGGTTCTGGTGATTGCCTTTGATCCCTATACCCGTGAAACGGTCGAGGCGGCCAATCGCGCCCGAGAGGTTGGCGCGGGGCTTGTAGCCATCACGGATAGCGTTGTCTCGCCGCTGGCGAAAGAGGCCGGAGCCTCCTTCGTGGTGGGCAACCGCAGCCCGTCTTTCTATCGCTCGCTGGTCGGTGCCCTTGCCATTGTTCAGGCGCTGGTCGCGGCCCTTGTCAATCGCCTTGGTGAGGAGGCGGTCACGGCCCTTGAGCGGTCAGACAGTATTTTGCGCTCTAACAATACCTATTGGAATGGATAGGCAGACATCATGACACATGTATTTCATCGCGCCCCCAGAAATGAGTATCCCATGGCCGCCCGCGGGGACGGTCCCTATGTTTTGGATACAACCGGCAAGCGATATCTGGACGCCAGTGGCGGTGCCGCTGTTTCCTGTCTGGGACACAGCAATGCGGCTGTCAACGACGCGATCAAGGCGCAACTGGACCGGATTGCCTTTGCCCATACGGGATTTTTCACCAACGAGCCGATGGAAAAACTGGCCGATTTCCTGTGTGAACGGGCGCCGGGGGATTTGAATGCGGTCTATTTTGTTTCGGGCGGGTCCGAGGCGGTTGAGGCCGCGCTGAAGCTGGCGCGCCAGTATTTCATTGAAAAAGGCGAGGGGAGCCGGTCCCGCTTCATTTCCCGCCGCCAGAGCTATCACGGCAACACGCTGGGAGCCTTGTCCGCGGGCGGCAATGAATGGCGGCGGGAGCCCTATTCCCCGCTTCTGATGCCGGTGGCGCTGTTGTCGCCCTGTTATGCCTATCGGGAAAAACGGGATGGGGAGAGCGACTTTGACTTCGGTCAGCGGGTTGCCAACGAGTTGGAGGAGGAAATCCTGCGGCAGGGGCCGGAAACCATTTGTGCCTTTATCTGTGAGCCGGTGGTCGGCGCCACCCTTGGGGCCGTTCCGGCGGTGGAGGGATATTTCAGCCGCATCCGGGAAATCTGTGACACCTATGGCATTCTTCTTATTCTGGATGAGGTCATGTGCGGCATGGGCCGGACGGGCACCCTGTTTGCCTGTGAGCAGGAAGGTGTCGCCCCGGACATTCTGGTGACGGCCAAGGGGCTGGGCGCCGGATACCAGCCGATCGGCGCCATGCTGGTGTCCGACCGGATTTACCAGACCATTCGAAATGGCAGCGGCTTTTTCCAGCATGGTCATACCTATATGGGGCATCCGGTGGCGTGTGCGGCGTCCCTTGCGGTCCAGACCTATGTGGAGGACAACAACCTGCTGGAGAATGTCCGTCTTCAGGGGGCAGCGCTTAAAAATGCGCTGGAGGCCACGTTTGGCCAGCATCCTTTCATCGGCGATATTCGGGGGCGGGGCCTGTTTCTGGGTCTTGAAATTGTCGAGGACAAAGAGACGAAAGCGCCTTTTGATCCGGCCCGAAAGATCAACGCCAAGGTCAAGGCCGCAGCCATGGACGCCGGGTTGATGTGTTACCCCATGGGCGGCACCATTGATGGTCAGCGCGGGGATCATGTCCTGCTGGCGCCGCCCTTCATCATTGAGGCCAGCCATGTGGATGAAATCGTCTCCAAATTGGCGCAGGCTTTCCAGTCCACCTTCAAGGAGGTTTAAACAAGAATGTCAGAAACAGAAATGACACAGACCCCGCTCATCATAACGGTGGCCCCGAACGGGGCCCGTAAAACGCAGGCGGATCATCCCGCCTTGCCCATTTCGCCAGAGGAACTGGCCCGTGAGGCCAAAGCCTGTGCCGCGGCCGGGGCGGCCATGATCCACCTTCATGTGCGCAAAGAAGACAAGACCCACACCCTTGATCCAGCCCGCTATCGGGAGGCAATGAGCGCAATCCGGGACGCTTGCGGGGATGATATCCTGATTCAGGTCACGACGGAGGCGGTGGGCCTTTATGAAGCGCCGGAGCAGATGGCGGTGATCCGGGAACTGGCGCCGCAATCGGCTTCACTCGCCATTCGGGAGATTGTCCCGGAAGGCGGGGAGGAGCAGGCGCGGGCCTTCCTGCATGAGATCGTGGACGGGGGAACGCTGCCCCATTACATCCTCTATTCTGCGGATGATCTGAAACGCTATCTGCTGCTGAGGGATCAGGGCGTTATCCCGGACAGGAATGAATTTTTGCTGTTTGTGCTTGGGCGCTACACCGCCGGGCAGGTGTCGCATCCGGGGGACCTGATCCCGTTTCTGGGCGAACTGACACAGGACATTCCGTGGTCTGTCTGTGCGTTTGGCCCGCTGGAACATGCGGCGGCCAGTGCGGCGGTGGCCCTTGGCGGGCATGTCCGGGTCGGTTTCGAGAATAACATGCTGCTGAAAAGCGGTGAAACGGCAGGGAATAATGCGGAACTGGTGCAACAGATTCGGGATGTGGCAGAAGCTGTGGGCCGACCGGTCGCATCGGCTGCAGAAGCGCGCAAGATTCTGACCGTCTAGGCTCTGCCGGGCGGTCCGCAGGACACTGAAATGACGTGCTCTTCCGGGAAATCGGAGGAGCCTTTCCTGCTGGGGAAAAGGCTCACCTGAAAAAATCTGAAGTGCCTGAAAATATAGGGGAAATTGATACAAATTGGATTTTTGCCCTATATGATATTATTGTTGTCTGATAATTCTATATAATTAAAATTTATCATGTTCGTGTGGTGTCCCCAACCGGGAGCGGCCGACTGTGAATTTTATATAGGGAGTGTCGGGGCAAGGCCTTCGGCAAAATAAAAGGTTTGAGGAGAATTCTATGAGAAAATGTTTCACCATTGCCGCTGCGGCATGCGCTGCCGTTGGAAGCGCCCTGCTGTTCTCAGCGCCCGCGAGTGCAGAAACATTCATTACGATTGGAACAGGTGGCCAGACGGGTGTGTATTATCAGGTTGGTGGTGCGATCTGCAAACTGGTCAACCGGAACACCAAGGACCACGGCATCAAGTGCACGCACACCACTGGCGGGTCTACAAAGAACATCAATGGCATTCGTGCCGGGGACCTGAACATGGGCGTGGCCCAGTCAGACTGGCAGTATCATGCCTATAACGGGACGGCCCCCAAGCAGTTCCCCGATGGCGCGTTCAAGGAATTGCGCTCCGTATTTTCTGTACACCCGGAACCGTTCACGGTGGTTGCACGGGCCGACTCCGGTATCAAGACCTTCGAGGATCTGAAAGGCAAACGGGTTAACGTTGGCGATCCAGGGTCCGGGCAGCGCGGCACCATGGAAGTCGTCATGGATAAGATGGGCTGGACCATGGATGATTTTGCGCTGGCCGCAGAACTGAAATCCTCTGAACATTCCGCCGCCCTGTGTGACAACAAGATCGACGCCTTTGTGTTTACCGTTGGTCACCCGGCCGGCAATATCAAGGAGGCCGCCTCAACCTGTGATGTGAAACTGATCCCGGTAACGGGCCCGGTCTTCGATCAACTGGTTGCCGACAACCCCTACTATGCGAAAGCCGTGATCAAGGGCGGCACCTATGCGGGAACCGATGAGGATATCCCGGTATTTGGTGTTGGCGCGACCTTTGTTTCCTCCACCGCGACGGACGAGGAAACCGTGTACCAGATCGTGAAGGCGGTTTTTGAGAATTTCGACCGGTTCCGCAAGATGCACCCGGCATTTGCCAACCTGAAAAAGGAAGAAATGATCAAGAACAACCTGTCTGCACCGTTACATGACGGTGCTGCCCGATACTACAAGGAAGCAGGTTTGATGTAGAAATGGACAAGGCAGGGGGAAACCCCTGCCTTTTTCTGTTTCGGCAGGCAGGACGGTTTTGTGAAGAAAGACAGGTGAGGCGGGGTTCATGAGTGAGGCACCGAAAAATGAAGGTCCGTTGACCACGGAAGAGCTTGAGGATCTGGTCGCATCGACCGACACAGGCGGGCGGACACCGGACAACAAGAAGATCACCACCTTGATGGCCGGGGTGGCCCTGGTCTGGGCCTTGTGGCAGGTCTGGATCGCGTCGCCCCTTCCCTATATGTTGGGGGTGGGTGTGTTCTCCGGGCGGGAGGCGCGTCCCATTCATTTGGGTTTTGCCATTTTTCTCGCCTATCTGGCCTATCCGGCTTTCCGCTCCTCCCCGCGGCATTCGGTTCCGTTTACGGACTGGATTTTTGCGATTGTGGGAACATTCTGCACGCTCTACCTGTTTATTTTTGACAGTAGCCTGATGGATAGCTTGCTTGGCTCCCGTCTCAGTGACCGGCCGGGCAATCCCAATGGCATGGACATTGTCGTTGCCTCGGTCGGGATTGTCATGCTGCTGGAAGCGACCCGCCGGGCGCTGGGGCCGCCGCTCATGGTGGTGGGGATTGTGTTTCTTGGATACACTTTCCTTGGGCCGTATGCGCCGGGGTTCCTGGCATGGAAGGGCGCCAGCTTTGGCGCCGTTGCCGATCATCAGTGGCTGTCTTCCGAAGGGGTGTTCGGGATTGCGCTGGGGGTCTCGACGGGGCTTGTGTTCCTGTTCGTTCTGTTCGGCGCCCTGCTGGACAAGGCCGGGGCTGGCAATTACTTCATTCAGGTGGCCTTTTCCCTGATGGGGCACATGCGCGGCGGTCCTGCCAAGGCCGCTGTTGTGGCGTCCGGCATGACGGGGTTGATCTCCGGTTCCTCCATCGCCAACGTGGTGACAACGGGCACCTTTACCATTCCCATGATGAAGCGGGTCGGGTTCTCGTCCGAGAAAAGCGGCGCGGTCGAGGTGGCCTCATCCGTAAACGGGCAGATCATGCCGCCGGTTATGGGGGCTGCGGCCTTCCTGATGGTCGAGTATGTGGATATCAGCTATTTCGAGGTGGTGAAACATGCTTTCATTCCGGCGCTGATCTCCTATATCGCGCTGGTCTATATCGTTCATCTTGAAGCCTTGAAAAAGAACATGCAGGGGTTGCCGCGTGCAATAGAACCAAAGCCGTTGCGCCTTGCCCTGCTATCGTCCGGGATTACGCTGTCCGCCATCCTCGCGCTGGCGGGGGCGATATACTATCTGTTTGTGCTGTTTCAGGCGCTTGAAACTTCCTATGCCCGGTTGGGCGCGGTCCTGATCCTGATGGCGGTGGAAGCGGCCCTTTATTTCGGGATCGTGAAAAAGGCCGAAGAGGGGACCCGCCTCAAATTCATTTCCGTTGGCATGATGGTCTTGTGCAATGTGGTGATCGCGGCCTTTGGTGTCTTTTATCTGGTGGCGTCCGTGACGGCATTGTTGGGCGGGGCACTGGCCCCATGGGTGATCGGGGCCCTGATCCTTCTTCTCTATGTGTATCTGGTTTCCCGATGCGCGAAGGTGCCGGATTTGCATCTGGATGATCCGAGTTCCCCCATTGTATCCTTGCCGACGCCCCGGCCGACAATCATGGCCGGGCTTCACTTCCTGTTGCCGGTGGCGGTCCTGATCTGGTGTCTGATGATTGAACGGTTGTCACCCGAACTGTCCGCTTTCTGGGCTGTGACATTGATGATCTTCATCTTACTGACGCAGCGGCCCCTGTTTGCCTTTTTCCGCAAGGAGGCGTTGGAGGGGCGCGTGAAACAGGGCTTCAATGAATTGCTGGACGGTCTGATTTCAGGCGCCCGCAACATGATCGGCATTGCCATTGCGACGGCAACGGCCGGGATTATTGTCGGCACTGTGTCCCAGACCGGGGTCGGCCTTGTTCTGGCGGAACTGGTCGAGTTTCTCAGTCAGGGATACATCCTGCTGATGCTGATCTTTACGGCAATCCTCAGTCTGATTTTGGGAATGGGCTTGCCGACCACTGCCAACTATATCGTGGTGTCCTCGCTGTTGGCGCCGGTGATTGTCAGTCTGGGTCAGCAAAACGGCCTGATTGTCCCGCTGATTGCCGTGCATCTGTTTGTGTTCTATTTCGGGATCATGGCCGATGTGACACCGCCGGTGGGGCTGGCGTCTTTCGCAGCAGCGGCGGTATCCGGCGGCGATCCTATTCGGACAGGCTTTGTGGCGTTTTTCTATTCGCTTCGAACGGCGATCCTGCCGTTCCTGTTCATTTTCAATACAGACCTTCTGCTGATTGACGTGACGCCCGTGGAGGGGGCCTTTGTGTTCGTGGTGGCGACGGTGGCCATGCTTCTGTTCACGGCCGGGACACAAGGATATTTCCTGACCCGGTCGAAAATCTGGGAATCCGTTTTGCTGCTGCTGGTGGCGTTCACCCTGTTCCGTCCGGGCTTCTGGATGGACATGATCACGCCGCCCTATTCCGAAACTCCGCCTGCCGATATCGTCAAGGTGATCGGTACGGTGCCTGCCGGTTCGGAAATCCGCCTGATTGTGGAAGGGGAGGATGATGTGGGCGACCCGATGACCATTACGGCGATCCTGCCCATCACCGGCGAGGGGTCCGCGCAGGACAGACTGGATGCGCTGGGGCTGGAACTGCTGATCAGTGATGACGAGGTCCTGATCGACAATGCTGCCTTTGACAGTCCGGCGCAGGCGGCGGGTCTGGATTTTGATCAAAAGATCAAAACCGTCCTTGTGCCCGCGGATCAGCCTGCGAAGGAATGGATGTATATCCCGGCGTTGCTGGTTCTGGGCCTTATTTGCTTGCTCCAGAGACGCCGAAGCAGTGTATCTACCATCAAGGCCGCCTCGGTCTGACAGGGGAGGAAAGGGAATGTTTGAACATATTCTTCTGGCAGTGGATCTGGAATCCGAGGATTCCTGGAGAAAGGCCCTGCCCGTCGCCGTGAGTTATGCGGAACAATCGGGGGCCACCCTGCATGTCATGACCGTAGTGCCGGATTTCGGCATGAGTATCGTCGGATCGTTTTTCCCCAAGGATTACGAGGAAAAGGTGATGAAGGAAGCGAACCGGCGCCTGCATGAATTCGTGAAAGAGAAGATACCCACCGGAATCAAGGTCCAGCATATTGTCTCGCACGGCACGGCGTATGAGGAAATCCTGCATATGCAAGGCAAGCTGAAATGCGATCTGATTGTGATGGGGGCACACCGGCCGAAGATGCAGGATTACCTGCTGGGGCCCAATGCGGCCCGGGTGGTGCGGCACGCGAACTGTTCGGTGCTGGTTGTGCGGGATGAGGCAGACTAGGAATTTACCCGGTTCTGCCCGGTATAAAAAAGAAAAAGCGGCTCAAATAGGCCGCTTTTTCTTTTTCTGAAGACTTACTTGAAGGTCGCCAGATAGGCAATCAGGTCAGCGCGCTGGTCTTCTTTCTTGATGCCAGCGAAAGACATCTTGGTGCCTTTCAGGAAGCTGCGCGGCTTGGTCAGGTATTGGTCAAGGGTTGCTTCATCCCAGGTCAGGCCGGAGTCTGCCATGGCGCTGGAATATTTGAAGCCTTCCACCTTTGCAGCTTCGCGTCCGACCACACCAAACAGATTGGGGCCGATCTTGTTCTTGCCACCTTCTTCAATGGTGTGACAGGCCTGACATTTCTTGAAGACCTTTTCTCCTTTTGCAGGGTCGCCTTCCGCCATTGCCGTGGCAGAGACCATGGTCAAGGCAAGGCCAACGCCCATTGCAACCAGATTTCCGGTTTTCATGAATTTCTCCCTTTTCCTAATCCAATTCATAAAACTGATCCTGCCTCCCAATATAAGGCGTGAAAACCAAAAAGGGTAAAAAACCAAAAACTGTGTCAATATGTCGCTTGGCCTGAAACGGACCCCACAGGGTGACAGGACAACAGGGAAAAGGCGAGGGCGCGAAGAAAAGGTCGGTGTTTCATCGTCCGGTTAAGGTTATTTTAAGACTGGTTCCTTTTAATGGGATAAAGGGTTAATTCTTTCGCGGAGCCAAAGTGTCAAAAAACCGTTCATTAAGCCCAGCCGATGTCGAGCGCCTGCTGAGCGACCGTTCGCCCGAAGCCCGTGCCGAGACCGTCGAGAAAATTGCGGGCAGCCTTGTTGAACGTACGTTCAGTGAAACGGAACGCAAGGAAGCGGAAGGCATTTTCCGGCTTCTGGTCAATGATACCGAGCTTCTTGTTCGCAAGACGTTGGCGGAAACCCTGAAAGCCATGCCGGACCTGCCGCGCGATATTGCCAAGGTTCTGGCCAGTGATATTTCGGATGTTGCCTCGCCGATCCTGTCTTTCTCCGATGCCCTGAATGACGAAGACCTGCTGGAGATCATCAGCACCAAGTCCGCAGAGCATCAGGCCGCCATTGCCGGTCGTGTGGTTGTCTCCGAGGCAGTTTCCGACCGTCTTGCCGATACGGGCAACGAACAGGTGGTTGCCACCCTGATGGAGAATGAAGGGGCCCGCATCTCCGAGAAAACCTATGAAAAAGTTCTCGACAAATATGGCGAGAACGAAAAAATCAGCACCCCGATCGCAAAGCGCAAGTCCCTGCCCCTGACGGTTACGGAACGGCTTGTGACGCTGGTATCGGATCGCCTTCGGGAATATCTGGTCAGCCATCACGAGATGTCGCCGACCGTGGCGACGGACCTTATCCTGGAAAGCCGGGAAAAGACCATGATCGGTCTGATCAAGGGCGGCGCCAGCCATACGGACCTTGTCAGCCTCATCGACCAGTTGCATGAAAATAACCGCCTGACCCCGACCATCATCCTGCGGGCCTTGTGTGTGGGGGATATCGATTTCTTTGAAACAGCGCTGGCCAAAGGGGCTGGGATCGCGGTTTCAAACGTTCACATGCTGGTGAATGATGCAGGCGGCGCCGGTCTGAAACAGCTTTGCAAGAAATGCAAGATACCGGGTGGTCTGGTCCAGATCATGCGCGTTGCCATTGATGTGGTGAACGAGCTGGAATATGACGGCGATCCGGGAGACCGTGAACGGTTTCGCAATACGGTGATCGAACGGGTCCTGACCCATTTCGAGGACCAGTTCGATGCGGAAAATGTGGATTACCTGATTTCCAAGATGAAAAGCGTCGATTCCAGCACTCAGGCTGCCTGACCCGCTCCTTCAAAAATCTGCGGTTATGCCGCCTTCCTGCGAAGGGGCTGGGGCCCCTTGATGATGGCGTAGGCCAGCATGTATTGCGCCCCCATATAGGTGATCCAGATCAGCGGACCGGCCGCATCAAAGGGGGTCAGGAACTTGTTGATGGCAATCAGGCTGTCCGAGATGACAAAGCTGAGCGCGCCTGCGATGATCCAGCGATCCGCGAAAGTCGAGAATATGGCAGAGATCGCCATCAGACAGATCACAATGACATAGACAACCACGGGTGCCTTTAGCGGCCCGAGGTGCGGCCAGAGCAGGCCTGTGATCGCAAAGCCCCCCAGTATCACCAGAACAGAGAGAAGATTGTGAACCTTGGTTTGCGGTGACCAGTCGCGGGCATGGGCGAAAATGGAAATATAGATCAGGTGGGCAATCAGGAAACTGCCCAGCCCGTGCACGAAAAAGTCCGTTACATGCAGGGCAAGGAAAATGTCACCGCCGCTGGAAAACAATAACGCCAGTGTCAGTAATTTCTGGCGGTGCCCTGTGGGCATCAGGCGATAGGCCGCAATGGCCAGGAAGATGCAGGCGCTGCCCTTGATGGCAATGCGCACAGGGTGGCCCGTCTGGAACGGGTCCATCAGATATATCGCAGCCGCAATCACCGAAAGGGAAAGAATGATCCTGTTGGGAAGATCGAGGCTGCGAAAATTCATCTATTTCCTCCGAATGCCGATTTTCCCGCCCACTTGTGGTGGCAGGGGATCGTTTTCATGAAGCGCTTTCAATTCCTCAAGGCGGGCAAGAACATGGTCCGCCATGGGGTGGGCCCGGGGGCCAGACGCATCGATATGCAGGACCATCTGTTCCGATGTGGCGGCCAGAAAGCCTTCCTCTGCGTGGTGCATTTCAAGGAACAGGTGCATGCGTTTGGGATCGCAATCAACGACCCGCAGGCTGATGACCAGCGGATCCCCTTCCTTGACCTCGCGAAGATAGGTGACATGGGTTTCCAGTACATAGACAGTATTGCCCGTTTCCGCCCGGTGGGTGCGTGTGAACCCGATAAGGTCCAGCAGGCTATCCAGTGACTGGTCGAAGGCCATGACGTAGAAGGCTACGTTCATATGCCCGTTGTAATCGATCCACTCGGGCCGGACAGCCAGCCGGTGGATTTCTTTTAAGTTGGTTGTATGCATCATGAACACAAGACTACCCAAATATTCGGGCCTGTAAATGCAATTGACGGGTACAGCGGACTTTCTGTATGACCGAATTGGGATTACAGTATTCCCTTGCCCCTTTCCGGGGTCATTTGCCATGTCTGGAGATTAACCATGCCTGTTCAGCCGGAAACCCTGTCTGTTGTCAAAGATCAACTTGTTGCCCTTTTGGGGGACCGGTGCTCCTCGGCGCAAGCGGTGCGCGACCAGCATAGCAAGGGAGAAAGCTGGCATGAGCCGATTGCTCCGGACCTTGTCTGTTTTGCCCGCAGCACCGAAGAAGTGTCCGAGATCGTCAAGGTTTGTGCTGCCCACAAGGTGCCGGTGGTGCCGTTCGCGGCGGGAACGTCGCTGGAAGGTCATGTCCATGCGGTTGAAGGCGGGGTTTGTATTGACCTGAATGAGATGAACCAGATTTTGGCCGTGAATACGGAGGATCTGGATTGTGTGGTGCAGCCGGGGGTGCGGCGCAAGCAACTGAATGAATTCCTGCGGGATACCGGCCTGTTCTTTCCCATCGATCCGGGGGCGGATGCCTCTATCGGGGGGATGGCTTCGACACGGGCCTCCGGCACCAATGCGGTGCGCTATGGCACAATCCGGGAGAATGTTCTGAACCTGACCGTTGTTCGCCCGGATGGACAGATTATCAAGACGGGCGGCCGGGCCAAGAAAAGCGCTGCCGGGTATGACCTGACCAAGCTGTATGTGGGATCGGAAGGAACACTCGGGATCATTACCGAGGTGACCTTGCGCCTTTACGGTATTCCGGAAGCCATGTCCGCCGCCACAGTGTCCTTCCCGGATATCGGGTCGGCGGTTCAGGCGGTGATCCTGACCATTCAGGCGGGCATCCCGGTTGCCCGGATCGAGCTTGCCGATGAAGTGCAGATTGATGCCATCAACAAATATTCCAACATGACCCTGCCGGTTCAGCCGTCCCTGTTTCTGGAATTCCATGGCAGTGAAACCGGGGTGGAGGAGCAGGCCCGGCAGGTCGGGGAGATTTGCAAGGATTTCGGGGCGGAGGACTTTCAGTGGACCACCCGCACAGAGGAGCGGAACAAGTTGTGGGAAGCTCGTCACAATGCGGCCTATGCGGCGCTGGCATTGCGGCCGGGCTCATCCTTGTGGGCAACGGATGTCTGCGTTCCCATTTCCCGGCTGGCGGATTGCATCATGGAAACCAAGAAAGACCTTGAAACGAGCAACCTGATCGCCCCGATCGTCGGTCATGTGGGTGATGGCAATTTCCATCTGGCCTTTGTTCTGGACAAGGACAACCCGGCAGAGCTGGAAGAGGCAGAACAGATTAACGGCCGCCTGATTGACCGGGCCTTGGCCATGGATGGAACCTGCACAGGGGAACATGGCATCGGGCTTGGAAAGAAGAAATATCTTCGCCGGGAAGTCGGCAGCGCGTTTGATGTGATGGTGGCCGTGAAACAGGCGCTGGACCCGGACAACATCATGAACCCGGGAAAAATTATCTGATCAGGGACAACCGGCGCTGGCCCGGCGTCAGCCGCCGGGCTTGCCGTAAAGGTCGGGGGGGCTTTCTCTGGCGCCGGGTTAACTGCACGCCTCGACGGTAAGGCCGCCCGGTAGTCGGGTCTGCTTGTTCCCGCATGCCTTGGTCAGTTGGGATTCTGTCAGTCCGTCAGCACTGGACAGGTCCGCGCCTGACAGGTTCGCCCCCCAGAATATGGCATCTTCCAGATCAGCGTTGGTGAAGATCGCGTCGGTAAGATCGGCCCGATAGAAGTTCGAAAGTGCCAGATTGGCATTTGTGAAATCCGCTTCCATGAGAGAGGCACGGGTAAATCGGACATTTTTCAGCTTGGCGGATCGAAAGATGGTGTGGTTCAGGACCGCGCGCTTGAAATTGGCGTCCGACGCATCACAATCGGTGAAATTGACCTTGTTCATTTCGGCCCGTTTCAGGTTGGCTTTCCGAAGGTCTGCCTTGAAAAAGGACCCCCCATCCACAAGGGCGTTCTCAAGGTCTGCCGAGCGTAGGTCCGCCCCGGTGAAATTGGCGCCGGGCATGGTGGCTTTTTCCAGATCGGTTTCCCGCAGGATGGCGCCTTTCAGGCTGGCTTTGGTAAGGCTCGATTTCTCCATGTCGGCCCGGCGAAGGTCGGCATCATTCAAAATCGCATTATCGAAATTGATCGTTTTCAGAATGGTGTCCCGCAGGTTTGCGTCCGTGAGATTGACCCCGGCCATGTCACCCGCTTGCATGTTGGACTGATTAAGGTCGCACCCGATGCAGGATTTTGTATCTTTCAGTTGCTGCATATCCCCGTGGTTCAGGGCATGTCCGGCTGACACGGCCACGAACAGCAAGGGCAGGACAAGAAGAGGCAGTTTCATTCAGGTGCTCCCGCAAAGAGGAAAAGTCATGGTATAGCAGGTAGAGGCTTTTGGCCTCGATTCAACCGGCGCCGCTGTTTGACTTCCGAAAGTTCTGCTGCCACTATTTACGAATAACGCATAAAAGGTAACAAAAAAAGCGTGTCCGTACACGGCATTACTGAACAGGTAGTATTATGATTACATCCATCCTCTGGGATTTCGGAGGGGTGCTGACCACGAGTCCCTTTGAATCTTTCAATCGTTTCGAGACGGAAAAGGGCCTGCCCCATAATTTTCTGCGCCGGGTCAATTCCACCAACCCGGACAGCAATGCCTGGGCCCGGTTCGAGCGGAGCGACATCAACGCTGACCAGTTCGATGCCCTTTTCCTTGAGGAAAGTACCGCCCTTGGCCATCCGGTTCGGGGCAATGACGTGATCCGCCTGCTGGCCGGGGATATCCGCCCGAACATGGTGGCGGCGCTGAAGGCGCTTTCCGCCGATTATCAGTGTGTTTGCCTGACCAATAATGTGTCTGCCGGGAAAGGACCGGGGATGAGCCGAACCGCGAGCGCCCAGAAAGCGGTCGCCGAGGTGATGGAAATCTTCGATACGGTTATCCAGTCCAGCAAGATCGGCCTGCGCAAGCCGGACCCCCAGATTTATGAATATACCTGCCGGGAAATGAATGTCCGGCCAGAGCAGATTGTCTATCTGGATGATCTGGGCATCAACCTGAAGCCGGCGGCTGCCATGGGTATGAAAACTATCAAGGTGGTGTCCGAGGGGCAGGCCCTGAAGGACCTTGGGGCCGCGGTCGGGAAAACCTTTGCCGGGGCGGAAGGATAACAGTATGAACAGGTTTCTGGAGCATACGGGCGTTCAATATCCCATCATTCAGGCCCCCATGGGGTGGATCGCCCGGAGCCCTTTGGCATCGGCGGTATCAAACGCCGGGGGTCTCGGCATTATTGAAACATCATCCGGTGAGACGGAAAACTGTATTCGCGAAATCAACAAGATGAAGGAACTGACGGACAGGCCCTTCGGGATCAACCTGCCGCTTCTGTTCCTGCGGGATGAGGCCATGATCCGTTTTGTGGCGGAATCCGGCGTGAAATTCGTGACCACCTCGGCAGGGAACCCGGAGAAGCTGATCCATATCCTGAAACAGCACGACATCATCGTCTATCACGCCGTGCCGACCGTAAAGGCTGCGGTCAAGGCGGTTGAGGCCGGTGTGGACGGTCTTGTGGTGGAAGGGGGCGAGGGCGGCGGCTTCAAGAACCCGGAAGAGGTTTCCCTGCTGGTTTTGCTGCAGGCCATTCGCGAAAAGGTCGATGTGCCCATGGTCGCTGCCGGGGGTATTGTGGACGGGCGTGGCATGGCAGCCGCCTTTGCGGCCGGGGCGGAGGCCGTGCAAATGGGCACCCGGTTCGTTTCCGCCAAGGAAAGCCCGGTGCATGACAATTACAAGCAGGCCATTATTGCTGCGGAGGATACGGGGACTGTGGTTCTCAACAAGAAATCCTCGCCCTGTATCCGGGCCCTGAAAACAGAGCGGACGAGGCAGGTCTTTGAGGAAGGCGTGATGCCGAAAGACATGTTTTCCCGGATCGGGGAGCTGTATTTTGGCGGAGATATGGAGGCCAGCGCCGGTCTGGCCGGGCAATCCGCCGCCCTGATCCATGAACAGAAATCCGTCGAGGAGATCATTTCCGATACGGTATCCGGGTTTCGGCGCATTTGCGGGGATCTGGGCCGGTTGGCCGAAACGGGGCGTTTTTAGAAAGAGAACGGGGGCGGGAAGGGAAAGCCTGCCCGCCCTGTCCGGCGTCAGTGGTCAGAGACACTCATGAATTTGTCTTCGAGCCCGGTGCTGAGGGCAAGGCCCTCGCTGGTGATCACGATGTCTTCGTTCCAGTTGTCGCGCACCAGACCCTTGCGAGCAAGGGCTGTCCAGACGGACGGGTTGCCAAGGCCGCTGGTATCTTTTGCAGACACCACAAAGGCCCCCACATGGACATGGTTGCCATGGGCATGGGGAAGGCGAGTGATGCGGATATCCTCGCTGTCCGGGATGGGAAGGGAGCTGTCGCTATCCTTGGCCAGCACTTGCAGCAGGGCGAGTGTCTTCGCCTGAAGCGGGTTCAGCTTGATCTTTTTGGGGGATGAAGAGGGCATGGGTGTGTCCAGCGTTTGAGAAAATATCGTTTTTCCCTGTATATAACCAACATCCGGACAAGTCACTTGAAGATTGGGGGAGGCGGGCCGGATGCCTGTCCGGCCCTGAATTCTCAGTTCAGCGGCATCGCCTTGCGCTTTTTATAGTCATTGATAACTGACTTCACATCGTCAACGGTCAGGCCGTCACATTTGAGGATCGCCAGAATGACAGGGTCGCTGAGAACATCGTCCAGCTTGGGCTCGGGGATATAGTCGTGCCGTGATTCCATGAAAAAGCTTCCTTTGCTTTGTGGATATCGATGCCCTTGATTTATCGTCGCTTTGAGACAGAAATGTGAAGCTACGAGGGTAATATGGGGACGCTGGGACTGGAAATGTGGCGGGAGCGGGATAGCGCCTGATTTCAAACACAAACCCCTGCGGTCGGATCAGTCCTTGGACGGGTCCGTGGGGGCTTTTTCCAGTTTGCTTTGCTCTATTTTCTTTTCCAGCCTGCTTCGTTCCAGACGGTCTTTGCGCTTTTGGGAACCGGTGCGACCATGCCGAATTCGGTTCTCTTCGGCCTGCTTGGCGGAGCGGTCCCGTTCCTGTTGTTTCCTGAACTTGTTTAGGTTTACCACATCACCCATGACTGAAATCCTTGAAGAAGCGCAATGGATTAAAATCTAGATTAGAGGATATTGGACGGAATTCAAGGCCCGGAAAAAATCAGGAAGGCGGATTGTCTGTGGTAGAGGGCAGGGGCAGGGTGCCGTCCAGCACGGCCTGAAGAACGAAAAGGCGGACGGCACTGGACAGGTTGCCGTTCCGCCTTTCATCAATTTCCGTAATCAGCGCATTCAGGCTTTTCCCCTGTTTCAAGGCAATATCCTGAAACAGGGTCCAGAAGGCTTTCTCCAGCGAGATGCTGGTCCGGTGACCGGCGATGCTGACGGAATACTTGACGATTTCGTCATTCATGAACCGGTCATCCATGATTATTTTTTGCGGGCGAAGAAATCGTTCCCCTTGTCATCCATGACGATGAAGGCCGGGAAATCCTCGATTTCGATGCGCCAGATGGCTTCCATGCCCAGTTCCTCGAATTCCTGAACTTCCACCTTCTTGATGTTGTTCTGGGCGAGAATGGCAGCCGGACCCCCGATGGAGCCGAGATAGAAGCCGCCATGCTTGTTACAGGCATCGACAACAGCCTTGCTGCGGTTGCCCTTGGCCAGCATGATCATGCTGCCGCCGTGTGCCATGAACTCATCAACATAGCCGTCCATGCGGCCTGCTGTGGTCGGCCCGAACGAGCCGGAGGCGTAGCCTTCCGGTGTCTTGGCCGGACCCGCGTAGTAAATGATGTGATCCTTGAAATATTGCGGCAGGTCTTCCCCGGCTTCCAGGCGTTCGCGCAGCTTGCGGTGGGCAAGGTCACGGGCCACGATAATGGTGCCGGTCAGGCTGAGACGGGTGCGGATTGGGTACTGGGACAGGGTCGCCAGAATATCCTTCATCGGCTGGTTCAGGTTGACCTTGACCACGCTGTCGTCCAGATGATCATCGGTGATTTCCGGCATATATTTGGCCGGATCCGTTTCCAGTTGCTCAAGGAAGACACCGTCTTTGGTGATCTTGCCCTTGATCTGGCGGTCAGCAGAGCAGGAGACGCCAATCCCGATGGGGACACTGGCGCCATGACGGGGCAGGCGGATGACCCGCACGTCGTGGCAGAAATACTTGCCGCCGAACTGGGCGCCGATGCCAATGCCCTGTGTCATCTTGTGAACGGCTTCTTCCATTTCCAGATCGCGATACGCGCGGCCATGCTCGTTTCCGCTGGTTGGAAGGGTGTCATAATATTTGGTGGATGCCATCTTGACCGATTTCAGGTTGTCCTCGGCAGAGGTGCCGCCAATGACAATGGCCAGATGATAAGGCGGGCAAGCGGCCGTTCCCAGTTCGGACACCTTTTCTTTCAGGAAGTCCATCAGCCGTTCCGGTGTCAGGACGCTGGGAACCGCCTGATGCAGGAAGGTCTTGTTGGCAGACCCGCCGCCCTTGGCGATGAACAGGAATTCATAGGCGCTGCTGTTGGTGGCATACAGGTCGATCTGCGCCGGCAGGTTGGAGCCGGTGTTCTTTTCGTCGAACATGCTGATCGGTGCCAACTGGGAATAGCGCAGGTTGGTTTCCGTATAGGTTTTGTAAACCCCGCGGGAAAGCTGCTCCTTGTCCGTCCCGTCGGTCCAGACATACTGGCCCTTCTTGCCCATAATGACGGCGGTGCCGGTATCCTGACAGCTTGGCAGGACCATGCCTGCCGCAATGTTGGCGTTTTTCAGAAGCTCGGTCGCAACGAACTTGTCGTTGTCGGAGGCCTCGTCATCCTTCAGGATGTTGGCCAGTTGTTGCAGATGCTGGGGACGAAGAAGGTGGGAGACATCCCGCATGGCTTCGGCGGTCAAAAGTTCCAGCGCCTCAGGCTCGATCTTGACGACTTCCTTGCCATCCACCTCGATGGTGGAGACATGGTCCCCGGTCAGTTTCCTGTATGGCGTGTTGTCCTCACCAAGCTGGTAGAGTTCTTCGTAATGAAATTCTGGCATCTTTCCCCTCGTCCCGAGTTGAGAATGGACGGTCATTGTTGATTGTCACGATGTACAAGGAGGGCGGGCGCCGCAGCGGCCTGCCCGGATAAATCTGCGGTTATTTTTTGCGAAAGGCATCCAGGGTGATAACTTCCCCGGCTTTTTCGTCTGTGGAACCCTTGCTTGCCTCTTCTGCGTCGGAAGGGCTGTCTTCCATGGCAGGGGCTTGTTCTTCCCCGGCGTCTTCCAGATCCTCATCAAGGCTGAATTGCAAGCCAAACTGAACGGACGGGTCCGCGAACGCAGTGACTGCGGCGAACGGAATGATCAGGGGTTCGCGTTTGTTGTTGAAGCTGAGTTCAAGACTGAAATGATCTTCTTCAACCGTCAGGTTCCAGAACTGGTGCTGCAGCACAATTGTCATTTCATCCTTGTACTTGTCGCGCAAGTGGTCGGGAATGGCAACGTCCGGATTACGGGTCGAAAAGGTGATGTAGAAATGCTGCTGGCCGGGGAGTCCGTTTTGTACGACATATCGCAGAGATTCCCGGACAACGCTGAGCAAGGCTTTCTCTACGAGTTGATTATAGTTTATTTCGCTGTCCATCACACCCAAAATACTCCAGCTTTTTCTTTGGTTTCCTGCTGTTTTTCAGGGCCGCAGGGGGCCTAAATCAGTGGAGGGGCTTCTGTTGCCAGGTGCCCCTCCGAACCCCGTGTAGCGGCTGTTAAGCGGCTACGGCAAATGCTTCGTTGTTGTCGTTAGCATTTGTAAAGTTTGACCCCGATAACGGTGAAGTCTACCCGAGCGAAAGCAACATCTTTACTGCGCGCGTCGAACCTGTTTCGCCCCCAGCAAAAACACAGTCGGTCAAAAGAGACTGCGCTTATGGTGGAGGCGCCGGGTACCGCCCCCGGGTCCGCAACGTTTATTCCATGAAACGTTTATCGCCATAGTCGGTTGCCCGACGCCTCTTAATATAGTTGCAGATGTTCAAGATTGAAAGGGGCCAAATAAGGATTATTCGCTGGCGCCCTGTTCCCGGTCCAGAATGTAAAAACTGTAAGGGAAATCATCCTTTTCCGAGGCTTCGTGATGTTCCTCGAAGGTGGTTTTCCAGTCTGCCGGGTCCAGTTCAGGGAACAGGGTGTCCCCGTCAATGGTCGTATGAACGCGTGTCAGGTAAAGCCGGCTTAGAAGCGGCATGAACAGTTTGTAGATTTCCCCGCCGCCAACAACGGAGATTTCATCGGTGTTGCGGCTGGCGGCGTCCTGTGTGGCAAGCTCCAGCGCCTGTTCGATCGTTGTTGCGATCAGGGCACCGGGGGCCTCAAAGGCCGGGTCGCGGGTCAGGATGATCGAGGTTCTTCCCGGCAGCACACCGGGAAGGGACTGAAATGTTTTCCGGCCCATGATCATGGGCTTGTTCATGGTATTTTTCTTGAACCATTTCAGGTCGTTGGACAGGCGCCACGGCAGGTCATTTTCAACACCGATGACATTGTTTGTGGCAACGGCCACGACGGCGGCGATTTTCACAGGCTCCCTCCTATACAGCGACGGGCGCAGGGATATGCGGGGCGGCCTCGTACCCTTTCAGGGTAAAGTCCTCGAACCGGAAGGCAAACAGGTCCTTGACGTCCGGGTTGATTTCCATGGTGGGCAACGGGCCCGGTGTACGGGTCAGTTGCAGGGCCGCCTGTTCCAGATGGTTGGAATAGATATGGGCATCCCCGAAACTGTGGACAAACTCGCCGGGTTCCAGATCGCACACCTGCGCGATCATCATGGTCAGCAGGGCGTAGGATGCGATGTTGAACGGGACGCCCAGAAAGATATCGGCGCTTCGCTGGTAAAGCTGGCAGGACAGTTTGCCGTCAGCCACATAAAACTGGAACAGGCAGTGACACGGGGGCAGGGCCATGTCGTCCACATCGGCGGGGTTCCAGGCGGTCACCAGCAGGCGCCGCGAATCCGGGTTGTTCCTGATCTGGTCCAGCAACTTGGTGATCTGGTCGATCTTGCCACCGTTCGGGGTGGGCCAGGACCGCCATTGATATCCATAGACGGGGCCAAGGTCGCCGTTTTCGTCGGCCCATTCATCCCAGATGCGTACCCCGTTTTCCTGAAGATAGCGGATGTTGGTATCGCCCGCCAAAAACCACAGAAGTTCGTGGATGATGGATTTCAGGTGCAGCTTCTTGGTGGTCAGGACCGGGAAGCCGTCGCCAAGGTCGAACCGCATCTGGTGGCCGAAGATGCTGTAAGTGCCGGTTCCGGTCCGGTCAGACTTGAAAGTTCCGGTTTCTTTTACGGTGTTCAGAAGGTCCAGATATTGTCTCATTCTTCGGCATTCCACTCATGTCAGGGTTTCAGGAACTACTAGCATGGGGAGCGATGCAAGGAAAGTTTCCTGACCTGCCGCAGGAGGGGGCATTAAAAAAATACCGGAAACTTCAGGGGAGAAGGCCCGCTTTCCGGAAAACCGGTCAGGTGGCGATTTTCTCGTCCAGAAGGTGGCGGCCTTCGCGATCCTCAATTTCCAGAACCCAGACATCCGGATCAAAGGACAACTGTTTCTGGATATAGGCGTCTGCCGACAATTCATCCACCCAGTCGGCCCCGGTTCCCTTTATCCACATGCGGCTGCCATCTTCGAAATTGGTGGTTGGGGTCAGGACCATGCATTGACCATTCAGACGGTTTATCTTGATCAGGACCGTGCCGGCACTGTTATCGCCGCGCCGGACCACCATGACCGGAATGTTCCAGAACGCGCATTTCCGAATGTGGGCCTTGACCCAGATTTCGGCTTTCAGTTTTGGTTCCATTAAATACGGTATCCTGAGGGTGTAACGTTAAAGGGCGTCGCCGAATTCGAGCAACAGGGAAATTTCGTCCCGCAGGCGCAAAAGCTGGTTCCGCTGGCGAAGATTGTTTTCTCTTTCCCAGAAAGCGGCGTCCATTTCAAGTTTTTGAACGGCGCCGTCGCCATATTTATCCAGATAATAACGGGCCATTGTCGGGGTATGGGGGCGGCGGTTGGGCATGGTCCTGTAAAATCAATCAGAGCGACTTGACCTGTGAATGGCGGAAACAATCCACCTGATGATCGTTGATCATGCCAACGGCCTGCATGAAGGCATAGACGATTGTCGGGCCGACAAACTTGAAGCCGCGGGACTTGAGGTCTTTTGATATGGCTTGGCTCAGGGCGGTTTGGGCGGGAACCTCGGACATTGCTTTCCAGTTGTTCTGGAGAGGCTGCCCCTCCAGATACCCCCACAATAGATTGGAAAACCCGCCTTCTTTTTGTTCAATGTCGAGGAAAAGCTGCGCGCCCTTTATGGTTCCCTCGATCTTGGCCCGGTTGCGAACAATGCCGGTGTCCTGCATCAGGCTTTCCACCTTGTCTGGGCCATAGCCAGCGATCAGTTCCGGGTTGAAATTGTCGAAGGCGGCCAGAAAATTATCCCGTTTGCGAAGAATCGTGATCCAGGAAAGGCCCGCCTGAAAACCGTCCAGAATAAGTTTTTCGAACAGGGCCCGGCTGTCATGGATGGGCACGCCCCATTCCTCGTCATGATAGGCGACATATTGTGGATCATCCCCGCACCATTTGCAGCGGGGTTTGTTATCCTGTCCCAGATTGATGAGGTTTTCCATGGCGCTGCCTTTTTAAAATGTTCCCTGTTTGTTCGCGATTTTAGGGGCTCACTATCCTGTTGGCAAGAGGGGTTATGCCTCCTCGCTGTCCAGATCGTCGGGAAGAACCACATACTCCGGTTTGCTGATCACAAGGCCTTCCGGGGACAAGGGAATATCATCCCGGCAGGCCGCGTGCCATTCCTTCAGGCGGGTCAGGGCAATCCCGTAAGGGCGGGAAAAGCCCTGCACAACGGCGATTTCCTTGCCATTCGCGGTGATGGGGTCCCCCGGTTCGATCTCTCCGTCAAGATGGAAGGCGAGAAACCGTTTGCGGATTTTGGCGCGGTGTTTTGTTCGGGCCGTCAGTTCCTGCCCCACATAACATCCCTTTGAAAAACTGACGCCTTGCAGTTCCTCGAAATTGGCTTCCAGCAGGAAGTTCTTTTCGGGCTGAATGTCGCTGCCGCCCTCGGGCACCCCAAGAGACAGGCGATGGGCATCATAGTCCTGCTGGCTTGCCGGGTGGACCCCTGTGAAGGCGTCTTCTGTCAGGGAGGCTGGGGCCAGAACCCGAAGGCCCAGCGTCGCCAGCCGGGGGTCCTGATACTGCAGGACGGCTTCGGCAGGGACTGCCGAGGCACCAACCGCATCGCCAAACAGGGCAAAGACACAGAAATCCGTATTGGCATCTTCAAGGATCACGTCAGAGCGTAGCTTGTACATGGTGAGCCGCCGGGCGAGGTCGGCCGCCCGCTCTGCATGGGTATCCAGCAGGACGTGGTCCCCCCGATCGATGATCAGGAAGTCGTGCAGGAATTTCCCTTGCGGTGTCAGCAGCGCCGCATAAACCACATCCCCTTCCTGTTGTCGGGACAGGTCATTGGTAACGAGGTTCTGGAGAAACGATTTTACATCCTTGCCAGAGAGGCGAAGGAGGGACCGGTTTGCCAGTCTGGCGACATACTGCATGGACATGCTACCCTGCGAAGACATTGAATTGGGTCAAATTGGACCTGCATCTTATCATCCGCAAACGTCTTTGCAACAGACTGACCCTTGGCAAGACGCCGCGAGAGGTTTAAGTAAGGCCTATCAATTTCAATGGTAGGACCCTCGGAACATGAAAGCTGATCTGATCATCAAAAACGGAACTGTCGTTTCTGCACGCGGTATCGAGACAACGGATATTGCTGTCGTGGATGGTAAAATATCGGCGTTCGGAAACTTTCAGACTGCTGAAGCGGCCGAGGTTGTCGATGCAACGGGCCTGCATGTCTTTCCGGGGGTGATCGATTCCCAAGTGCATTTCCGGGAGCCGGGACTGGAACATAAAGAGGATCTGGCCACAGGGACGGCCGCTGCGGCCCTTGGCGGGGTGACCGCGATCTTCGAGATGCCGAACACCAAACCGTTGACCCTGACCGAAGCTGACATGCAGGACAAGGTTCGCCGCGGCCGGGAAAAGGCATGGACCGATTTTGCCTTCTTTATTGGCGCCGCAGCCGAGAATGTGTCCGAACTGCCCAAGCTGGAACGGACCGAGGGCGTCGCGGGCGTCAAGCTGTTCATGGGATCGTCCACAGGCAGTCTGCTGGTGGACCGGGACGAGGATATCCGCCGGGTTCTGGAAAATGGTGTCCGGCGCGTCGCCATCCATGCGGAGGACGAACCGCGCCTTCTGGAACGTCAGCATCTTGCCGTTGATACGGTGCTTAATCATCCGGTCTGGCGCGATGCGGAATGCGCCCTTCGGGCCACACAGCGGGTCCTGAAAATTGCCCGCGAGACAGGCCGCCGTATTCATGTGCTGCATGTCACCACGAAAGAGGAAATGGCCCTTCTTGCGGAATACAAGGATGTGGCGACAGTGGAAGTCACTCCGCAGCACCTGACATTGAGCAGCCCGGACTGCTACGAGCAGCTTGGAAGCTACGCCCAGATGAACCCGCCCATTCGCGAAGAAGCACATCGGGCCGGTCTTTGGAAAGCCTTGCGGGATGGTGTGGTGGATGTGATCGGTTCCGACCATGCGCCGCATACAAAGGAAGAAAAGGCAAAGCCGTATCCACAAAGCCCGTCCGGGATGCCGGGGGTCCAGACCCTGTTCCCGCTGATGCTGGATCATTGCAACAAGGGCGAATTGTCCCTGCAGCACCTGATGGACCTGACCTCCGCCGGTCCGGCGCGGGTCTACGGGATTGCCGGCAAGGGGCGTTTGTCGCTTGGTTATGACGGGGACTTCACGCTTGTGGATATGAAGCGCAAACAGGAAATCACGGAAGACTGGTTGGCCTCCAAATGTGGATGGTCACCTTTCGCCGGAAAAACCGTACAAGGTTGGCCGGTCGCCACGATCATTCGGGGCAATATTGTCATGCGGGACGGGGAATTGCAGGGAGCTTCACAGGGGCAGCCTGTCCGTTTCCAGGAATGCTTGTAACAACTAACTATAATAAGAAGGAGTGAGTACCATGACTGACAGCTTCAAGGCGTTGGTAATTGATGATGTGGACGGCAAGCAGGTTGCGGGCTTCAGGGACCTGACCGTTGCAGATCTTCCGGACTATGATGTTCTGGTCGAGATTTCCTATTCCACACTCAACTACAAGGACGGTTTGGCAGTCTGCGGCAAGGGCATTGCCCGCCGTCGTCCCATGGTTGGCGGTGTCGATCTTGCCGGTACCGTGCTGGAAAGCGCGTCCCCCGATTTCAAGGCGGGTGACAAGGTTCTTGTCAACGGCTTCGGTCTCTCTGAAACCGAATGGGGAGGATACTCCCAGAAGCAGAAGCTGAAATCCGAATGGCTGGTCAAGCTGCCGGAAGCGTTCTCCATGCATGATGCCATGGCAATCGGTACGGCGGGCTATACCTCCATGCTGTGTGTTCTGGCGCTGGAAAAAGCGGGCGTCAAGCCGGAGGATGGCGACATTCTGGTTACCGGTGCTGCTGGCGGCGTTGGCTCGTTCGCCGTGGCCCTGCTGGCCAAGCTTGGCTACCGGGTTGTGGCGTCCACCGGACGCGAGGAAACCCACGCCTACCTGAAGAAAATCGGTGCCGCCGAGGTTATTTCCCGCGAGGAATGCTTGGGCAGTGGCCGTCCGTTCGACAAGGAACGCTGGGCCGGTGCCATCGACAGCGTGGGCAGCAAGACGCTGGCCGCTGTACTGGCACAGATGAAATATGGTGGTGCAGTTGCCGCTGTTGGTCTGGCCGGTGGTAACGACCTTCCGACAACGGTTCTGCCGTTTATCCTGCGTGGTGTTTCCCTGCTGGGTGTGGATTCTGTCATGGCGCCCATGGACAAGCGCGTCGAGGCATGGACCCGTCTGGCAACCGATCTGGATACATCCCTGTTCGCCGACATGATCACAACCGAGCCCATGAGCAACGTGATCGATCTGGGCGCCCAGATCCTGAAAGGTCAGATTCAGGGCCGTGTCGTGATCGACGTGAACGCCTGATTTTTTATGACATATCCCTGTCACCGGGGAAAAGAAAAGGGCTGGTTTTCACCAGCCCTTTTTTGTTGTTCAGATGTTGCCTTTTGCAACGAAGAAGGGATTGTCATGCCCTTCCTTGCCATAGGCAAGCGGCGCACCGTCCAGCGTTTCCACCGTGCCCCCGGCTGCTTCCAGAATGGCCTGACCGGCGCCAATATCCCATTCCATGGTCCGGCCAAGGCGGGGATAGAGGTCCGCCGCGCCTTCCGCCACAAGGCAAAGCTTCAGGGATGACCCCGCGCTGATCAGGTCGGCAACCTTGAAGTTGGCAATATAGTCGTCTGTTTCCGGGGTTCTGTGGGACCGGCTGGCAACAACGGTCAGACCTTCCGCCGGGGCGGGGCGAACAGAAAGGCGGCTTAGCGTGCCATCCTGATCCTTGCGCCAGGCATCGCCAGGGCCAGAGGCATAATAGGTGGTGTTCTTTGCCGGAACATGGATCACGCCCATGGTCGGTTTGCCTTGCTCGACAAGGGCGATGTTCACGGTAAATTCACCGCGCTTGTGGATGAATTCCTTGGTGCCGTCCAGCGGATCAACCAGCCAGAACACGCCGCCAGACAGATCGGGGGAATGCCCCGCGGCCACGCTTTCCTCTGCCAGAACGGGGATGTCCGGTGTCAGGTCTTTCAGGCCGGACAGGATGACTTTTTCTGCGGCCACGTCGGCCTCTGTCACGGGGGAGGCGTCGTTCTTGGTTTGAACGTCAAAATCCTGATTGTAGATGGCAAGGATTTTCTCTCCGGCCTCAATGGCAATCCTGACGAGGTTTTCGGTAACAGACGGGCGGTCAAGGTCCATGTCTTTGTCGTCCTGTTTGGCGTTTTTTCGGATGGGTGCCACCATATCGGAAAATCGGGGGCTGTCATCCTCTCTTTACAGCTTTACAGGAAAAGAATTCGTCCCATTATAGCCTGTATGAAAGAATTCAGTATTTCCCCCAACCCGAAGAACCCCGCCCTCAGTGAAACGCTGGAAGGGATCGATCATACAGGTGCCCGTATCCGCCAGCCGGTTGTCGTGGAAAAGCCGCTGACCTTGTTCCTGAACGGGCAGGAAATTGTGACCATGATGACAATCGGGGATTACCCGGACTATCTGGCGCTCGGCTATCTGCTGAACCAGAATATGCTGCGCCCGGATGATACGGTGACGGCGGTCGATTACGATGACGATCTGGGGGTGGTCGTGGTCAGGACCGACCGCAAAACCGATTTCGAGGAAAAGCTGAAAAAGAAAACCCAGACATCGGGATGTGCCCAAGGCACGGTGTTTGGTGACCTGATGGAAAAATTCGATGATATCCGGCTTGATCCCGAGGCCCGCCTCAACACCTCGTGGATTTATGAGCTGTCCAGAAAAATCAATACGCAGCCATCTCTCTATCTGGAAACCGGGGCCATTCATGGCTGTGTATTATGTCAGGAAGACAGGCCCCTGATCTATATGGAGGATGTGGGCCGCCACAATGCGATCGATAAAATCGCCGGGTATATGTGGCGTCACGGGATCGGTCCGGAAGACAAGATTTTCTATACGACCGGGCGATTGACGTCGGAAATGGTCATCAAGACCGTACAGATGCAGTTGCCCATCCTGATTTCCCGCAGTGGATTTACCGCCTGGGGGGTCGATCTGGCCCGGCAGGCCGGGTTGACGCTGATTGGCCGGGCCAAGGGAAAGCGGTTCATATGCCTGTCTGGTGAAGATAGAATCCGCTTTGATGCCGATCCGGCCTCTGTGCCGGATGAGGAAAGAAAACACCAGAGGAAGTCCAGTCAATGAGTAAAACCGACGCCAAAGCCATTACAAAAGCTGATCCGGTTCCCTGCCTGCTTCTGGCCGGGGGGCAATCCCGCCGGATGGGGGGCGGGGCAAAATTCCTCAAGACCATCGGCGAGCGGTCCATGCTGGATCATATCATTGACCGCCTGAAGCCGCAGGTCGGGGACTTTCTGATCAACAGCAATCAGCCGCTGGAAAATACCGAATATCCCGTTCGGCCGGACACCGTGCCGGGGTTCAACGGGCCCCTTGCCGGTATCCTGACCGGGCTTGAGTGTTTTTCAGATCAGGGCTGTACTGCCAGTCATATGCTCAGCGTTCCGACAGACGCACCCTTCCTGCCCACGGATCTTGTAAAGCGATTGCAAGACGCCATGACCGCCAGCCCGACTGCCATTGTCATGGCCTATTCCGGCAGCCGCATTCACCCGGTTGTGGCCCTTTGGCCTTTCGCCCTGAAGGAGGCCCTTCGGGAGGCACTGGTTGATGAAGGGCTGCGCAAGATACTGGTTTTTGCCGAACGGTATAGCCTGACAAGCGCACGGTGGGAGGACACACCCGTCGATCCGTTCTTCAACGTCAATCACCCGGAAGATCTGGACTTTGCGCGGTCGGTCCTGACCGGGGGGAAGGGTTAGCGGATCCCCGTTTCGAATTCTTCTGAATCGTATCCAAGTTCCGCCAGACCTTCTTCCAGATAATCACCAAGCTGGGACATGTTGACCAGATAGTCGGCAATATGGTCCGGGTTCAGGTCGCGGGCTTCCTCTATGGCGTCGTCCCACTCATCGGCAGAAAAGGTGCCCCGGCCGACCCAGGCAAGGGCGACAAGGTTGATCTGCTCTTCCTCGTTCAGTTTTGAGATGATGCGTTTCAGGTCCTTGTACCGGTCCTCGGTTTCGCGAAATTCCAGATCGTCGTCGATTTCCGGCAACTCCGTGAAGCGGGCACCGTCCGCGTCCTCCTCATTGTCCTGCGAGGCATTGAGGGCCAGCGAGTTGATAATCAGGTCACATACCTTTTCGACAGCAATTTTCAGCATCACCCATTCCCCACGATACCTATCCGGAAGATACTATATCATCAAGTTCTAAATAATAGTATCAGACAGGGACAGACTGTACCAGACGGATGATTCTAGTTTTCTGGCAGGGGGAAAATTTCCACGGCGACGGACAGGACCGGTAGGATGTTCTGCAGGCGCAGTTGCAGATGGGCCGCCTCGCTATAGGCAAATGGCGCGGCCACGATTGTCACCGTTAGCTCGTTGTTGTGCTGAACGCTGCTGAATGATGTGGGAACCATGTTTCGCAGGGCGAAATTTTCAAGAATTCTGGGCAGGGCAGAGGGTTCCGACACGGCCTGAATGGTAAAACGGGCCTCGACCTGTGCGTCGCGAGACAGGGAAGTCGCCGGATCAGAGGGGAGGGAGAAAGGCTGTATGGTCATGGGTATTCGCTTGGATAGAAAAAGATCGATAGAGAACAGGCCTGCAATGTCTGGTGCCCCGGCTCTAGCAGGGAAGAGCCGGGCCTGTAATTCGTTCTATCTGGATTTCAGCGAATATTTGTTTCATGTCAAACAGATTAGGAGGATTTTTCTCAGTGTCAACAAGGGATTAGGCCGAGCAATTTTCTTTGCTTTTTCTCGACAAGTGTTGTCAGGAATTGCGTGACAGCCTTGATTCTTGCAAGATCGCGAATGTCTTCGGGGGTGTTCAGCCAAAAAGTCCGCCGCACTTCGATCTCATCGGGAAGCAGGCAGACCAGTGACGGATATTCGTCGGCAACGAAGCAATGCATGATGCTGAGACCGGCACCGGCAAGGGCGGCCTGAAACTGGAACACGATGCTGGAACTTTTCAGGGTGACGTTGGGGTTTGACACAAACTCGCTCAGGTACAGCATTTGCGGATCGGGAACCAGTTCATCAATATAGGAAATGAAGGTATGGTCTTTCAGGTCTTCCTTGCTCTGGATTGGTGGGTGGTTGTCCAGATAGTCCCGGCTGGCATACAGGCGCAGGGTGTAATCTGTCAGCTTGCGGGAAATCAGCCGTCCCGACTTGGGGCGCTCCAGCGTGATGGACAGGTCCGCCTCCCGTTTTGACAGGCTTACAAAGCGGTCATTGGCGACGAATTCAAGCTCGATCTCGGGGTGGATCTTCTGGAAATGCTTGACCTCGCGGGACAGGAACTGGCTGCCGAACCCTTCCGGCACCCCAAGGCGGACAACACCGGTCAGGTTCCGGTTCTCCCCGCCCACATGGTCCTGAATGATGGCGGACTGGCTTTCCATGGCCTCCGCATGGGGCAACAGGCGCTCCCCGGCCTGCGTCAGGACATATCCCCGCGTGGTGCTTTCGAACAGTTTTGCATCCAGTTGTTTTTCAAGCGCAAGCACGCGGCGGCTGACTGTGGTATGATCCACCTTCAGGGCCTTGGCCACTTCGGTGAGGCGTCCCTTGCGGCTGAGTTCGAGGAAAAAACGGACATCGTTCCAGTCGAACATTGGTTCAGTCTCCTGATGTGCAAAATCACACAGGCAGTGTGCAATCTTACGTAATTACTTTGCATTTTTACCCATGTAAAGTTCAAGGATCATAAAATCTCCTGGGAGCGAAATAACATGACAGAACAACTGAAGCACTACATTGGCGGCCAATATGTGGCCGGTAAGTCCGGCCGGTTCAGCCCGGTTTACAACCCAAGCACCGGCGAGCAGAAAGCCGAGGTTCCGCTTGCGACCGAGGCCGAGGTTGGGGACGCCATTGCTGACAGTCTTGCCGCCTTCCCGGAATGGGCCGCCACATCGCCCATCACCCGTGCGCGTGTCATGTTCAAGTTCAAGGAACTGGTTGAAGCCAATATCGAGGAACTGGCCGCTCTGCTGTCCAGCGAGCATGGCAAGGTTCATTCCGACGCCAAGGGCTCCATCATTCGCGGCCTTGAGGTCGTGGAATTTGCCTGTGGCATTCCGCACCTTCTGAAAGGTGAGTTCTCGGACAACGTTTCTTCCGGCATTGACATGTATTCCATGCGCAAGCCTTTGGGCGTTGTTGCCGGTATTACACCGTTCAACTTCCCGGCCATGGTTCCCATGTGGATGTTCGCGGTTGCCATTGCCTGCGGTAACACCTTCGTTCTGAAGCCGTCCGAAAAGGATCCGTCCCTGCCGATGAAACTGGCGGAACTGATGCTGGAAGCCGGTGCCCCGAAAGGCGTTCTCAACGTGATCAATGGTGACAAGGTTGCCGTTGATACCCTTCTGGATGACGAGCGGGTCAAGGCCATCAGCTTTGTCGGCTCCACCCCGATCGCGAAATATGTTTACAGCCGTGCTGCTGCCGCCGGAAAGCGGGTTCAGGCCATGGGCGGCGCAAAGAACCACATGCTGGTCATGCCGGATGCGGATATGGACAAGGCCGTTGATGCCCTGATCGGTGCCGGTTATGGCTCCGCCGGGGAACGGTGCATGGCTATTTCCGTTGCTGTTGCGGTGGGCGATGCCGGTGACCAGCTGGTTGAGGCACTGGCCCCGCGGGTTCGCAACCTGAAAGTCGGCCCGAGCGCGGCAGACGGCGATATGGGACCGCTGGTCACAGCCGAGCATCTGGCCAAGGTGAAGGGATATGTGGACCTCGGTGTTCAGGAAGGCGCCAACCTGGTGGTTGATGGCCGTGACCTGACCCTGCAGGGCTATGAAAACGGTTATTACATGGGCGGTTGCCTGTTCGACAATGTCACCACAGACATGCGGATTTACAAGGAAGAAATCTTTGGTCCGGTCCTGTCCGTGGTCCGGGCTCCGACCTTCAACGAAGCCATGGAAATGGTCGACAAGCACGAGTTCGGGAACGGTACCTCCATCTTTACCCGGAACGGCGATGTGGCCCGGGCCTTCTCCAACAATGTCGAGGTTGGCATGGTTGGCGTGAACGTGCCGATTCCGGTGCCGTTGGCGTTCCACAGCTTTGGTGGTTGGAAAGCCTCCGCCTTTGGTGACCATAACCAGCACGGTCCGGAAGGCGTTCGTTTCTATACCAAGGTGAAAACAGTGACATCCCGTTGGCCGGATTCCATCAAGTCCGGTGCGGAATTTGTCATGCCGACCCATAAGTAAGGGGTCTTTAAAACCATAAGAACAGAGTGTGCCCGGTTCCGCCGGGCACACGTCAAATCCGGGAGGGATCAAATGGCGAAAATCGGTTTTATCGGCGTTGGCAATATGGGAGGGCCAATGGCCATCAACCTGCTGAATGCCGGCCACTCAGTAAAGGTGTTCGACCTGGCCGCCGATGCGGTCAAGGCCTGTGTGGAGGCAGGCGGTGAGGCTGCGTCTTCCGCAACAGAGGCCGCGAGCGGCGTCGGCGTCGTGATCAGCATGCTGCCCAAGGGCGAGCATGTGCGGCAGGTCTATCTTGGGGAGAGCGGCATCATCGCCGCCGCAGGGGAAGGAACCCTGTTCATTGACTGTTCCACAATCGATGTGGCGACGGCCCGCGAGGTATCACAGGCGGCAACGGTTGCCGGCAAGATGATGGTGGATGCACCGGTCAGCGGCGGCGTTGGCGGGGCAGAGGCAGGGACCTTGACCTTCATGGTCGGCGGCCCGGCAGGCGCGTTTGAAGCGGCCAAGCCCCTGCTGGAAATCATGGGCAAGAATATCGTCCATACGGGGGCATCCGGCAACGGGCAGGCCGCCAAGATTTGTAACAACATGATCCTGGGCATTTCCATGATCGCCGTGTCCGAGGCCTTTGTTCTTGGGGAAAAACTGGGACTGGATCATCAGACCCTGTTTGACATTGCCTCGACGGCGTCCGGTCAGTGCTGGTCCCTGACAAGTTACTGCCCGGTACCGGGTCCGGTTCCCACATCCCCGGCGAACAATGACTACAAACCGGGCTTTTCCGCGCAGAATATGCTGAAGGACCTGAATTTGTCGCAGGAAGCAGCCGACGGGTTTCATGCGTCAACCGCCCTTGGGCATGCGGCGATGGACCTGTACGAGAAATATGTCTCCGGGGAGGGTGAGGCCGCAGACTTTTCCGGTATCATCAACATGATCAGGAAGTCCTGATCCGGGACAGAAGAGAATGAAAAACGGGCGGGTATGGTTCAGGCTGTATCCGCCTTTTTTGTTTGGGGCTTTTGGGCGTTTGGCTTTTTGGGGCAGGAGGTTTGAATGGTACGGCATATTTCTTCCGGGTCGGCCTATGAGGCAGAGATCGGATACTCGCGCGCGGTTGTGGATGACCAGTATGTATTTGTGGCCGGGACAACCGGAACCGATTACCGCACCATGACAATCCCGGACGGGGTGGAGGCGCAGGTTCAGCTTTGCCTGCAGAATATTTCTGAAGCCCTGGAACAGGCAGGATCGTCCCTCGATCAGGTGGTGCGGGTGCGTTATATCCTGCCGGACCGGAATGATTTCAAGGCCTGCTGGCCCTATCTTGGAAAGGCCTTTGCCAAGGCCCGCCCCGCCGCCACCATGATTGAGGCGGGGCTGATGGACCCGGCCATGAAGATCGAGATCGAGGTGACGGCCCGCCGCTAGGCGTCATCCTCGCTCAGGGTTTCAAGCAGGGCCGGAAGATCGGTGATGCTGGTCAGTTCCAAAAAGCGGGTAAACCCTTCCGGCCTGTCGGCGTAATCCAGCTCCCACGTGCTGGTATGGGGGACATGGACGCCCCAGCCACCGGCCTCAAGAGCCGGAATGACATCAGATTTTAGGGAATTTCCCACCATCATGCTTTTCTTCGGGCCGTCGCCATATTGGTCGAAAATCCGTTGATAGACGCTGGTTTCCTTTTCGCTGACAATCTCGATGGCATCGAAATAGTCGCCAAGCCCTGATTGGGCCAGCTTGCGTTCCTGATCAAAAAGGTCGCCTTTTGTGATCAGGACAATGCGATAGTGTCCCGCCAGCTTGTCGAGCGTGTCACCAACACCGGGCAGGGTATTCACGGGATGGTCGTGCATCTCGCGCCCGGCTTTCAGGATTTCGCTCATCACATGGCTGGAGACATCCCCGCCCGTGACCTCAAGCGCGGTTTCCAGCATGGACAGGGTGAACCCCTTGATCCCATAGCCGTAATAGCTCAGGTTCTTGCGCTCTGTTTCCAGCAGGTTGCCGTAAATCTTGTCAGGACTGGAATGATCGGCCAGCAGATCGAAAAAACGTTGCTGGGTCAGCCGGAAGAACTGCTCGTTCTCCCACAGGGTGTCATCGGCATCAAAGGCGATCGTGGACAGGGTGTTATTCGTCTTTCTCATTGTCGCTTGTATACCATAATCGGGGCGCTTCGGCAGCGCTATTTCCTGCCGCCCGGAGGCGGGCACCACAATTTGTTTGCCTTCCTACAAAATTTGCCTCTTATAGGGGAATGACAACACAACCGAATGACAATCTGCGCGGCGCGTTCCTGATGGCCGCCTGCATGGCGGCCTTTGGGATCAATGACGCCCTGATGAAGCTGGCATCGTCCCATTTCAGCCTGTTTCAGGCCATGTTTATTCGTGCCATTTTCACCACCATTCTGCTGGGGGGAATTGCGTGGTACCAGAAGGCGCTGATTGTGACGGTGCCAAAGGGGGACCGGCTGCCCCTGTTCCTTCGGATCATGGCGGAACTTGCCGGCAGTTTCTGTTTCCTGACGGCCATCTTCAACATGCCGATTGCCAATGCCACGGCGATCCTGCAATCCATGCCGCTGGCGGTGACCCTTGCTGCGGCCCTGTTCCTTGGAGAACGTGTGGGGTGGCGGCGCTATATTGCGGTTTTTATCGGTTTTGCCGGGGTTATGATCATTGTCCGGCCCGGTTCCGCCGGGTTTAACGAGTTTTCCTTCTTTGCGCTAACGTCCGTTTTCTTTCTGGTGATCCGGGATTTGTCGACGCGAAAACTGTCGGCGGGCGTCCCCTCCATCTTTGTATCGCTGATGACGTCACTGGCGATCCTGCTGGCGACGGGGATCATCCTGCCCACGATTACGTGGCAGGAAGTAACCGGTGAAGGCTTTGCCATTTTGCTGGCCGCGGCCTGCTTTGTGCTGTTCGGTTATATTTCCAGTGTGATGGCCATGCGGGCCGGGGATATCGCCTTCATTTCGCCGTTCCGGTATACGATCCTGATCTGGTCCATATGCCTTGGCATGTTCATTTTTGGCGATATTCCCGACACATGGACCATTGTTGGAAGCACAATCGTCGTGGGGACGGGCCTGTATACCTTCTATCGGGAGCAGGTGGCCTCCAAACGTTAGGAGGAGGCCGTTTCCCTGGCGCCTTTCTTCAGGACGGCAGCAAGACGGTCTTTCAGGCGGTTTCTGTCCACCGGCTGTTCCAGCGTGGTCAGGGCATCATCCACCAGTTCTTCCGCGATCTTGCGGCCGCGACGGTCCTGCAGCAGGTCATGGGCAAACGCAGCGGAATGCTCCGGGTGAGGCTGCAGCGTGATGCAGGCGTCGGAATATTGCAGGCCAGCATAGCGGCAGAAATCGGAGGTCATGATCACGTCGGCCCCGGCCGGGCATTCGGTAACCTGATCCTGATGGAAGGCCAGAAGACGGGTTTCCTCGCCGGTTGTCGGATGCCGGTAGGCATGAACCCCGATGCCCCATCCGTTTGAATGTTTCTCGACCTTGCCGCCAAGGGCCTGTGCCATGATCTGGTGGCCGAAACAGATGCCGATGGTCGGCCGCTTTTCCGCGACAAGCTGGCGGACAAATTCCTCAAGCGGCGGAATCCAGTCGTGATCCTCGTAGGCGCCATGTTTGGAGCCGGTGATGATCCACGCATCGCATTGATCCGTACTGGTCGGGAATTCACCGTTCACAACGGAAAAATCTTCATAGACAAAAGGCTCGTCCGCAAACATTTCCTTGAACATGTCGGGGTATTCCCCATAGTCTGCGGCAAGCTGCCCGCCGACAATTCCGGTTTGAAGAATGCCAACTGTAATCATTGTAAGGTTTCCATGAAAATAAGCACTGCTGTACAAGGCGCGGGGCAGATGGTCCAGAAAGGGGCCGCCCCCGCATTCCGGCGCTACTATAGCGGGTCTGCGGGGGGCTGCAAGCTGTCTTGGGGAGTGGGGGCCTGATCCGGCGCGGCCTCGACCCTGACGGCACAGAATTTCACTTCGGCGATCTTGCCGAAGGGGTCCAGCGCATCATTGGTGAGCACATTGGCCGCGGCCTCGGCGTAGCAGAAGGGAATGAAGATCAGACCTGCCTGAACGCCGCCATCGGCACGGGCGCGGATTTTCAGGTGCCCCCGCCGCGATGACACCTTTACATAGTCGCCCGGTTGAATACCCAATTCCTCAATCATGGCGGGTGGCATATGCACAACAGGTTCCGGCTCCACCGCATCCAGAACGGCGGACCGCCGTGTCATGGAACCGGTATGCCAATGTTCCAGAAGACGGCCGGTTGTCAGGATGACGGGATATTCCCGGTCGGGGGTCTCGTCCGGGGATACAAGGCTGGCCGGGACAAACTGCCCGCGACCGGACGGGGTCGGAAAGGCATCGGTGAAAATGAGCGGCTGGCCCGGATCATCCGGGCTTTCACATGGATAGGTAACGGACCCTTCCCGGTCAAGCCGGTCCCATGACAGGCCCTTGATGCTGTCCATGACCTGCGTCAGTTCATCGAACACATCCCGGGGATGATCATATTGCCAGTCCAGGCCGAACCGCTTTGCCATTTGCTGGATAATCCACAAATCCTGCCGGGCCTCACCGGGCAGGGGAACCGCCGCCCGGCCCATCTGGACCTGACGGTTTGTATTGGTGACCGTTCCGTCCTTTTCCGGCCATGCGGAGGCCGGGAAGATCACATCCGCATAGGCCGCCGTCTCGGTCAGGAACAAGTCCTGCACCACCAGCATGTCCAGCATGGACAGGGCCTCGCGGGCATGGGTGACATTGGGGTCCGACATGGCCGGGTTTTCACCCATGATATACATGCCGCGAATGGTGCCGTGGTGAATGGCCTCGGTGATTTCCACAACAGTCAGGCCCTGATTGGGATCAATTTTCGCGCCCCAGAAGTCTTCAAACCGGCCCCGAATGACGGGGTCCTCGACAGACTGGTAATCGGGCAGGAACATGGGGATCAAGGCCACATCGGATGCACCCTGCACGTTGTTCTGCCCGCGAAGCGGATGCAGTCCTGTTCCGGGGCGCCCGACCTGACCGGTCATCAGGGACAGTGAAATCAGGCAGCGGGAGTTGTCCGTGCCATGGACATGTTGGCTGATCCCCATTCCCCAGAAAATGATGGCGGCCTTTGCTGTGGCGAACAGGTGGGCCACCTCGCGGATCTGTTCCGGCGCAATGCCGGTGCGTTCCTGCATGGCTTCGGGGCTGAAATCCTCAAGATGGGTTTTCAAGGCCTCGAAGTTTTCGGTGTGGTCCCGGATATAGGCCTCGTCGGTCAGTCCGTCCTTCACAATCACATGCATCATGGAGTTGAGAAGCGCCACGTCCGATCCGGGCTTTTCCTGCAGCATGTGAGTGGCGTATCGGGACAGGGCCTGCCCGCGGGGATCGATAATGATCAGTTTTGCCCCGCGTTTGACGGCATTCTTGAAATAGGTGGCCGCCACCGGATGGTTGACCCCGGGGTTGGAGCCGATCACGACAATAACGTCAGAATTCTCCACCTCGTTGAAGGGGGCGGAGACTGCGCCGGAGCCAACAGTTTCCAGCAGGGCCGCCACAGAGGAAGCGTGGCAAAGCCGGGTGCAATGATCCACGTTGTTTGTACCAAAGCCGGTTCGAACCAGTTTTTGAAACAGATAGGCTTCCTCGTTCGAGCCCTTGGCGGAGCCGAAACCGGCAAGCCCGGCGGGCCCCTTGTCCGCCTTGACCTTCAAAAGACCTTGTGCCGCCACGTCCAAGGCCTCTTCCCAGCTTGCCTCGCGGAAATGGGTCAAGGGGTTGGCAGGGTCAAGACCCTCAATATCGGCCTTGGCCACACCGGCCTTTCGGATCAGCGGTTTTGTCAGCCGTTCGGGATTGTGGATGTAATCGAAACCGAACCGCCCCTTGACGCAAAGGCGCCCCTGATTGGCAGGGCCGTCGCGCCCATCGGCAAACAGGATTTTGTCATCCCGAACCTTGAAGGTCAGTTGGCAGCCAACGCCGCAGAACGGGCAGACACTGTCCACATCCCGGTCGATCGCCGGGGCACCGACCACCGACTTTTCAAGCAGGGCGCCGGTGGGGCAGGCCTGCACACATTCGCCGCAGGCAACGCAGGTACTGTCGCCCATGGGATCGTCCAGATCGAACACAACCTTGGATGCTGCGCCCCGGCCCGCCATGCCGATAACGTCATTGACCTGAACGTCCCGGCAGGCCCGCACACACAGGTTGCAATTGATACAGGCATCCAGATTGACCGCCATGGCCGGGTGGCTCAGGTCTTCTGTGGGCAGGGGACGGGCGGGGAAGCGGCTTCCATCGATGCCGTTCAGGTCCGCCATTTTCCAGAAATGACTATCCGGGTCGTAACTGTCGTTGCGCTCCGGCTGATCGGCGGCCAGCAGTTCCACCACCATCTTTCGGGCTTTTTCGGCCCGTTCTGTTGCCGTATGGACGATCATGCCGTCGGTTGGCGTGCGAATGCAACTGGCGGCCAGCACCCGTTCGCCTTCAATATCCACCATGCAGGCGCGGCAATTGCCATCGGCCTTGTATCCGGGGCGGTCCGCATGACAGAGATGGGGGATCAGGGTTCCCTGTTCCTTCGCCACATCCCAGATGGATTGCCCTTCGCGGGCGCTGACGGTTTTGCCATCAAGGGTGAAGGAAATTGTTCTGGTCATTTCATTTCCTCCGGAAAATATTTGAACAGGGACAGCAGGCCGTTTGGCGCGGCCTGTCCCAACCCGCAGATGGAGGCGCTTTGCATTACATGGCTGAGTTCTTCCAGCAAGGGGCGATCCCATTGATCGTCCTGCATCAGCTTCACGGCTTTTTCCGTTCCGGCGCGGCATGGGGTACATTGACCGCAGCTTTCATCCTCGAAGAAGCGCATCAGGTTACGGGCCACGTCTTTCAGGTTGTCCTGATCGGACAGCACGATAACAGCGGCCGACCCGATAAAACAGCCATGCTTTTCCAGTGTGCCGAAATCAAGCGGGATATCCGCCATGCTGGCCGGAAGAAGGCCGCCTGATGCCCCGCCGGGAAGATAGGCCTTGAAGGCATGGCCCTCTTTCATGCCGCCGCCATATTCGTCAATCAATTCCCGGGCGGTAATCCCGGCCGGGGTTGTGTACACGCCGGGCTTGTTCACATGACCGGAAAGCGAGAAGGTGCGAAAGCCCTTGCTGCCATGGCGTCCATCGGACTTGTACCAATCGGCCCCCTTGGTCAGGATTTCCGGTAACCAGTACAGGGTTTCCACATTGTTGATCAGGGTGGGCTGGCCAAACAGTCCCACATGGGCCGGGAAGGGTGGTTTGTGGCGGGGCAGGGCGCGTTTGCCCTCAAGGCTTTCCAGCATGGCGCTTTCCTCGCCGCAGATATAGGCCCCAGCCCCCCGTCGCAGGTGAATGGGGCGTCCCCGGTTCAGTCCCAGAATTTGGATTTCGCCGATCGCCTGATGCAGCAGGGCCGCCGTATCGGGATATTCATCGCGGAGAAAAATAAAGATTTCCCGGGCGTCCACCAGTTCGGCGCCGATCAGCATGCCTTCCAGAAACTGGTAGGGGTTCCGGTTCATGAAATATCGGTCCTTGAAGGTTCCGGGTTCGCTTTCATCGGCGTTGACAGCCATATAGCGCGGACCGGGAACAGACAGGACAGAGGTGATTTTCATGGCATGGGGGAAGCCCGCCCCGCCAAGACCCCGGTGGCCGCTTTCCTTCAAGCTGTCGATGATGCCTTCTGCCGTCAGGGTTCCGTTTTGCAGGTCTTTCAGGATTTTGAAACCGCCCTTTGCCTTGTAATCGGCGCAGGAGGGATGGTCCGCAGGCGGCAGGGCCGGGTTGTCCCGGATCTGGTCCAGTGCGGCCAATGTGGAGGGGGCGGTGGCGGAGGGGACGTAATGATCACCGATGCGAACAACTGGCGCCTTCTGGCAGCGTCCCATGCAGGCACCATGGGTCACGGTGACATCGGCCCCGGCCTTGGCCAGAAGTTCTGCCTTCAGGGTCGCTGATCCGGCCATCTCGCAGCTCAGGCTGTCACAGACCTTGATTGTAAAAGCCGGCGGAGAGGGGCTGTCATCGGGAATGACGGAAAAGTTGTGATAGAAGGTGGCGACCTCGAAGACCTCGGCCATGGCCATGTTCATTTCGCTTGCGAGGGCGACCAGATGCCGATGGGACAGGGAACCGAAATGGTCCTGTACAAGATGAAGATGTTCAAGAAGCAGGTCGGCCCGCCTTGGACGATCCTGCAGAAGGGTCTGGATTTCCGTCAGGGATCGGGGATCGACCTGCCGCCCTTTCTTCTGGTATCTGGCTTTCCGGTTTCCGCGTCCCGGTGCCCTGATGGCCTTGTCGAATGACGTTTTCTGGGTCATGTTGCTCTCCACCTGACGAACGGGCCAGACTACCGGCTTTTCCGGAGCTCTTCCTCTGTGACAACGATCAGATCAACCTTGCTGGCGATAATCAGTTGTTTCCCGGCATGCTGAAAATTTACGGTGACCCGGTCAGCGACAGAGGATTGCACCTGACCAAGCCCCCAATCCGGTTCATCGGGGTGGCGGACAAACTGGCCGGGAGAAAAAAACGCTAACATGATTTGATCGCTCGTTTGATTGCTGCATACTTGGTAAAAAACAAACTGTTGCCATGACGGCTATACCTGTTCCAATCTCAATTTAACAGTTGGGTCAGAAATCTGGGGAAAAAAATGATTAATTTGAAACTTGCAGCATTGATGAGTTCCAAACTCTGCCATGATGTGATCGGTCCGGTCGGAGCCGTCAATAATGGTGTCGAGTTGCTGCAGGATGAAGGCAGTGCGGATATGCGGGATCAGGCCATCGACCTGGTCAGCCAGAGTGCGGGAGAGGCGGCTGCCCGGTTACAGTTTTTTCGTCTGGCATTTGGTCTTGCCGGGGGGCTGGGATCAGAGATTTCACTGCGGGATGCCCGCACTCTTAGCCGGGAATTCATGAAATATGGAAAGGCTGAATTTGACTGGCCGGAAGAGGCTGGCGGGGTAACAGCCCTGTCCAAGGATGCGATCAAGGTTGTGTGCAATCTTGTTGCCATCGGGGCCGGCGCGCTGCCACGCGGGGGCAAATTGTCCGTTTCGGGAACCGCAGATGATATCGGCTGGGCATTCGAGTTTCGGGCCAGTGGTCCACGTGCGGGACTGCGCGAGGAAGTAACCCGGACATTGCTGGAAGGATATAATGACGACGACCTGACCCCCCAGAATGTCGGTGCGCAATATCTGATGGCGCTTTGCGAGAATAACGGCTTCAAGGTTTCCATCAATGCGCTGGAAGAAGAATTGACTGTGTTGTCGGTTTCATCCTCCTGAACGCGAAAGAAAATCATTTCAGACGGGTAGGCGTCCAGCCCCTTTGTGAGGGGGCTGAAGGGCGCCCCTGTCCTGCTTTTTGTCCCGGGATATAAAAATTTACTAAACTTTATTTTTCCGATCTCTCGTTCAAGGGTGTAACCGCTTGTTAACCTCTTTGGCGCATCCTGTTCACAACTGGGAAAGTGAGTTCATGGTTTGTGAACCTGGCGTCGCGAAGAAGAGAGCAACGACATGGATGATTTGTTAAGCGAGTTTCTGACGGAAACTAACGAGAATATCGGGATTGTGGATGCCGCCCTTGTGGCGCTTGAGCAAAACCCGGACGATTACAGCCAAATCGACAATATCTTCAGACTTGTTCATACGATTAAGGGAACCTGCGGTTTTCTTGGTCTGCCAAGGCTTGAGGCTGTTGCTCATGCGGGAGAAAACGTTCTTGGCAAAATCCGGGACCGGGAACTGAAGGTCACGCCGGATGTTGTGACAATCATTCTGGAAGCCATGGACATCATCAAGGATGTTCTGGACGCGCTGGAGCAGACGGAACAGGAACCGGAAGGGGATGATTCCGACCTGATCGACCGCCTGAACGATGTGGCGTATGGAACGCAGTCGGCGGCCCCTGCGGCGCCCGCGACCCCGGAACCCCAGATGCCAGAAATTTCCAGCGGCGGTTCTGACGGCCCGGTCTCTCTTGAGGAACTGGAAGCTGCCTTCCAGGCCGCTGAAGGGCCGGATGACATGGTGGCAACGCCCGCCGTAACAGAAGCCGCCCCGGAACAGGAAGAAAGCGGGCTGCGCCCCGGTGAAGTGTCCCTTGAGGAACTGGAAGCCGCGTTTCAGGCTGCGCCCGGCCCGGACGATATTGCCGAAGAAGCCGCCGCGCCCGCCCCGGCCGTGCCTGAGGTCGTCGCCGCAAAACCGGCAGAGCCTGCCGCGAGTGGTGGCAAAGCCGCACAGGGTGAGGCCGGGCACAAGGAAAGCAGCCTTGCCAACCAGAGCATTCGCGTAAATGTGGAGCTTCTGGAAAACCTCATGACCATGGTCAGTGAGCTTGTCCTGACCCGCAACCAGCTTTTGCAGATGGTTCGCGGTATGGACGACAATGAATTTACGGTTCCGCTACAGCGTCTCAGTCATGTGACAACGGAATTGCAGGAAGGGTTGATGAAAACCCGGATGCAGCCGATTGGAAACGCGTGGTCCAAACTGCCGCGGATCGTTCGCGATCTCAGCCATGAACTGCACAAGAAAATCGATCTTGTGATGCATGGCGCGGAAACGGAACTGGACCGTCAGGTTCTGGAACTGATCAAGGATCCGCTGACCCATATGGTTCGGAACTCTGCCGACCACGGTCTTGAAATGCCGGAAGACCGGCTGGCTGCGGGCAAGCGGGAAACCGGCCGGATCATTCTGGACGCCTATCACGAGGGCGGTCACATCATCATCACCATTACCGATGACGGACGTGGCCTGAATGTTGACCGGATCAAGAAGAAGGTTATCGAGAACGGCCTCGCCAACGAAGCCGAACTTGAAAACATGAATCCGCAACAGATTCAGAACTTCATCATGCGCCCCGGTTTCTCAACAGCAGAGAAAGTCACCAACGTGTCCGGCCGTGGGGTCGGCATGGATGTGGTGCGCTCCAACATCGAGAAAATCGGCGGCACGATCGAACTGAAATCGGAAGAAGGCAAAGGCTCCACCTTTACCATCAAGATTCCGCTGACCCTCGCCATTGTTTCCGCCCTGATTGTTGAATGCTGCGAAGAGCGTTTCGCCATTCCGCAGATCAGTGTTGTTGAACTGGTCCGGGCCTCCACCGACGGGCGTGCGGACAACAAGATCGAGATGATCAATGACTCGCCGGTCCTGCGTCTTCGCGACCGCCTGTTGCCGCTGGTTCACCTGAACGAGATTCTGAAGCTGGAAACCTCTGCTGATGAAGTGGCCGAGCAAAGCGACGTCAAGGGGTCCGAGGACTTTATCATTGTGACACAGGTTGGCGCCTATACCTTTGGTATTGTCGTGGATCGGGTGTTCGATACGGAAGAAATCGTTGTGAAACCGGTTGCGCCGATCCTGCGGGACCTGTCCATCTTCTCAGGGAATACCATTCTGGGTGACGGCAGCGTCATCATGATCCTGGATCCGAATGGCATTGCCGCCAAATCAGGGGAAGCCGTTGTGGGGGATCATACCGTCGAGGAAGAAACCCAGCGTGAATCCGGTGATAGCGACAGTGTCGCCCTGCTGATTTGCCGTGCCGGTGGTGTCGAGCCCAAGGCCGTTCCGCTGTCTCTGGTCGCCCGCCTTGAAGAGGTGGATGTGGATACCATCGAAACCACAAACGGTCAGATGGTGGTTCAGTATCGCGGCAAGATCATGCCGCTGGCCACGGTCAATGACCGCTGCAAGATCATCGAGAAGGGACGTCAGCCCATCCTGGTCTTCAGTGAAAATGACCGGACCATGGGTCTTGTAGTGGATGAAATCGTCGATATCGTCGATGATCGTCTGAATGTGGAAATGGCCTCCAATATCGAGGGAATGATCGGGAGTGCGGTTATCCGGGGTAAGGCCACCGACATCATCGATGTGGGGTATTACCTGCAGAAATGCTTCGGTGACTGGTTCGGCAGCGGTGAAGCGGGCGGGTATGGCAGTGGCCGTTCCCAGCAGCGCGTCCTGCTGGTCGATGACAGCCCGTTCTTCCAGAACATGCTGGTCCCGCTTCTGTCCGTTGCCGGATATGAGGTATCCACGGCCGAGAACCCCCTGAAGGCGCTGGAACTGCGCGAAAGAGGGGAAAGCTTTGACGTGATTATCAGCGACATCGAGATGCCGGGCATGGACGGGTTCCAGTTCGCCGAGGAAGTCCTGAAGGACGAGCGATGGAGCGACACACCGATTGTGGCCCTGTCTTCCCATACAACCCCCCAGGATTTCGATCGGGGACGCAAGGTCGGTTTCTCTGACTATGTTGCCAAGTTCGATCGGGATGCCCTGATGAATACCCTGTCTCAAACACTGCGGTCTGGTGGAGGTGTGAAATGAGCGACAATGACGTTCAGGAATATGTAACAGTAACGATTGCCGGCCAGATGTTCGGGATTCCGGTTCTTCAGGTCCATGATGTTCTGGGCAGCCTGAAGCTGACAAATATTCCGCTGGCCCCGCCGGAAGTGGCAGGGGCGCTGAACCTGCGCGGGCGGATTGTCACCTGTATCGATGTGCGCAAGCGTCTGGGACTGCCCCCGGCTGATGACAATGACAGTGGCATGAGCGTTGTGGTGGAGCATCACGGCGAGCCGTACAGCCTGCTGATCGACTCTGTCGGGGAGGTCCTGAGCCTGACCGCAGACAAGTTGGAGCAGAACCCGGGAACCATGGACCAGAGGTGGCGCGAAGTATCTTCCGGCATCTATCGGACCGAGAATGAGCTTCTTGTCATTCTGCAGATTGAGCGACTGCTTGATTTTGCTGTTAGTTCGACAGCCGCCGCGTAATCACAACACAGGTTGAGAAAGAACCATGACCTCTTGTCTGATCGTAGATGATTCCAAAGTTGTGCGGATGGTCGCACGGCGCATTCTGGAAGATTTGAAATTTGAAATTCTGGAAGCTGCAGACGGGAAGGAAGCAATGGACGTGTGTTTGAAAGGCATGCCCGATGTGATCCTTCTGGATTGGAACATGCCCGTAATGAGCGGGATCGATTTCCTTCGGACATTGCGCAGCACCGAGGGCGGGGATATCCCGAAAGTCGTTTTCTGTACCACGGAAAACGATATGGCGCATATTCGCGAGGCCATGACCGCCGGCGCGAACGAGTATATTATGAAGCCTTTTGACCGTGCGATTATTGAAGCAAAATTCTCTCAGGTTGAGGTGCTTTAGTGTTGATGTCTGGCACTTCCAATGTCAAAGAAAACAATCAGGTTATGAATAGTCCTTATCGGGTGATGGTCGTTGATGATTCCGCTGTAATTCGGGGGTTCTTGACGCGCTGGCTACAAAGTGAGCCGGATATCGAGGTTGTCGCCTCGGCCAGCAATGGCGTGTTCGCCCTTCGTGAATTTGACCGGACCCGGCCTGAAATTGTGGTTCTGGATATTGAGATGCCGGAAATGGACGGCATGACAGCCTTGCCGAAGCTGATTGAGATGGATCGCAACGTCAAGGTGATCATGGCCTCGACCCTGACCCGCCGGAATGCGGATATCAGCATGAAGGCGCTGGCAAATGGTGCCGCCGACTATATCCCCAAGCCGGAAAGCACGCGGGAAGCCTCCACGCGGGAGACCTTCCAGAAGGATCTGGTTGCCAAGATCAAGGCGCTTGGTCTGGCCCGTCGCCGTCAGGGCGGAGGGTTCAGCACGGTCGCGCCGGCGCCGAAAGTGGCCCCCAGTCCGCAGGTTGCCGCCCCGCAGGTGCGCAAAACCGGCCTGTACCAGAAAGCGGAGATTGTCCTTCGGAAATCCCGACCGACCCTGATGCCGCAGGCGCTGGCAATCGGTTCGTCCACCGGCGGCCCGCAAGCCCTGTTCTCGGTTTTTGAAAAGTTGCGCGGACATATCAGTGTGCCGGTTTTTATTACCCAGCATATGCCCGCCACCTTCACCACGATCCTGAGTGAACATCTGACCAAGATTTACGGAAAGACCTGTGCCGAGGCAGTGGACGGTGAAAAGGTTGTGAATGATCGGGTTTATCTGGCCCCCGGAGATTTCCACATGACCGTGGAAAAGAAGGGTGGGGATGTTGTTTTGCGTCTGGACCAGAACCCGCCAGAGAATTTTTGCCGTCCGGCTGTGGACCCGATGTTGCGGAGTTTGCATGCCGTGTATGGCAGCCGTGTTTTGACCGTGATCCTGACCGGAATGGGACATGATGGTCTGAAGGGGTGTGAGTTGATTGCAGAATCAGGCGGTTACCTGATTGGTCAGGATGAAGCCAGTAGTGTTGTATGGGGGATGCCCGGTGCGGTTGCGACCGCCGGTCTTTGTAACTCGGTCCTGCCGCTTCAGGATATTCCGGCGGCAATTGAGAACGCCCTTAAAGGGAGGCCTTTATGAACAGTCAGGACTTCCAACTTCTTAGCAGTATCGTCCGTGATCGGTCAGGTTTGGTCCTGACCGAGGAAAAGGTCTATTTGCTGGAAAGCCGTCTCACGCCGTTGGCCCGGCAGCGGGGAATGAACAATCTTGAGGATCTCGCCAACGAGCTGCGCCGCAGCAATGATGAGCGTCTGAAAGAAGAAATCACCGAAGCCATGACGACCAATGAGACGTTCTTCTTCAGGGATACAAAGCCGTTTGATATCTTCCGCGAACATGTCTTGCCGCGCCTTCTGGAAGCCCGGAGCACCCGCAAGACGCTGCGGATCTGGAATGCCGCCTGTTCGACCGGGCAGGAGCCATACTCGGTCGCCATGCTCCTGAAAGAGGAAGCGGCCAGAATGGCCGGATGGCGCGTCGAGATACTGGCGACAGATATTTCAAACGAGGTGCTGGAGAAGGCCAAGGCGGGCCTCTATTCCCAGTTCGAGGTTCAGCGCGGCTTGCCGATCCAGTTGCTGATGAAGTATTTCCAGCAGGTCGGTGAAATGTGGCAGATCGACAGCTCAATCCGGGCGATGGTCAAATTCCAGAAAAAGAACCTTCTGGAAGACCTGACCCATCTTGGCACGTTCGATATTGTTTTCTGCCGGAATGTGCTGATCTATTTCGATCATGAGATGAAAGCGCGGGTGCTGAACCAGATCAACAAGGTGATGGCCGATGATGGCGCCCTGTTCCTTGGCGGTGCGGAAACCGTTCTTGGTATTTGTGATGCCTTGAAACCGGTGCAGGGCCTGAAGGGGGTTTATACCTCGGCCGCAGGCGGGATGATCGCGGCTGCCAGCTGACCCCGTTCCAGAACGCAACAGACACAAAAAAACGGAAGGACGCTGAAAGGCCCTTCCGTTTTTTTATTCTGTATCTGGCGCCCCGTTGTGCGGATTAGCTGGCCCGGGCGCGTTTCGCTTCTTCCGGGTCGCGCAGGACATAGCCGCGTCCCCAGACAGTTTCGATATAGTTGTCGCCCTTTGTCGCAGAGGCCAGCTTCTTGCGCAGCTTACAGACAAACACGTCGATGATTTTCAGTTCCGGCTCGTCCATGCCACCATACAGGTGGTTCAGGAACATTTCCTTGGTCAGGGTGGTTCCCTTGCGCAAGGACAGCAGTTCCAGCATGCCGTATTCCTTGCCGGTCAGGTGCAGGCGCTGGCCATTTACCTCGACTGATTTTGAATCCAGGTTGACCGTCAGCTTTCCCGTGGTGATTGTGGATTGGGCGTGCCCCTTGGAACGCCGGACAATCGCATGGATGCGGGCCACAAGTTCGTCCTTGTTGAACGGCTTTGTCAGATAGTCGTCGGCCCCGAATCCCAGCCCCTTGACCTTGTCATCCGGTTCGGACATGCCCGACAGGATCAGGATCGGCGTTGACACTTTGGCATTTCTCAGTTTCTTGAGAACATCATATCCGGACATGTCGGGAAGCCCGAGGTCAAGAATGATGATGTCGTAATCATATAGCTTGCCAAGATCCACGCCCTCTTCGCCGAGGTCGGTGGAATAAACATTAAGCCCCTCGGCATTCAGCATCAATTCGATGCCCCGAGCCATCGAGCTATCGTCTTCGATCAATAACACTCGCATAGCGGTTGACCTCCTGTGAGCACGTATTCTTAATATTTTAGCTTAACATATCGTAAATGCCCAACCTAAAAAATTAACTAATTTAAAAACAAGTCCTTTTCACAGCCTTTACCAAACTTTAAAGGATGTGTGGCAGATTGGTTAAAATGCAGGAACTACGGTATTTTGGTTGAACGGAGCATCGGGTGCTAAGTGTCATTTCCGAGATAAACAGGGTCACTCCGCATCAATATTACGGGCGTGTTGTCACCATTCAGGGCCTGTTGGTCGAGGTCGGCGGCATTCAGCGTCATCTCAGTATTGGCAGTCGGGTCGAACTTCTGGCAAGAGGCGGGAAGAATGTTACCTGCGAGGTGGTCGGGTTCAGCAATGACCGGGCCCTGCTGATGCCGTTCGGCTCTCTTGAGGGGGTGGGAATGGGCTGCAAGGCGCTGGTCGCTGAACAGGACCCGGTTATCTATCCCGATCCAAGCTGGCTGGGCCGTGTGGTCAACGCCATGGGAGAGCCCATCGACGGCGGACCGCCGCTTCGTAAGGGAAGCACACCTGTACCGCTCAAGAATATGGCACCGCCCGCCCACTCGCGGCAGCGGGTTGGTCAGAAAATCGACCTTGGCGTGCGGACCCTGAACAGTTTCGTGACCTGTTGCCGGGGCCAGCGGATGGGGATTTTTGCCGGCTCCGGTGTCGGCAAGTCGGTTCTTTTATCCATGCTGGCCCGCAATACCGAGGCTGATGTCAACGTCATCGGCCTGATCGGGGAACGGGGCCGCGAGGTTCAGGAATTTCTGGAAGACGATCTGGGGCCTGAAGGGCTGGCCCGCAGTATCGTGGTGGTGGCCACCTCGGACGAGCCGGCCCTGATGCGGCGCCAGGCCGCCTATCTGACCCTTGCGCTATCGGAATATTTCCGGGATGAAGAAAAGGATGTCCTTTGCCTGATGGACAGCGTTACCCGCTTCGCCATGGCCCAGCGGGATGTGGGGCTGTCCGGCGGGGAGCCTCCCGCCAGCAAGGGATATACCCCGACCGTGTTCAGTGAATTACCAAAATTGCTGGAGCGGGCCGGGCCGGGAACCGGGCGGGGCAGCATCACCGGACTGTTTACGGTGCTGGTGGAAGGGGATGACCATAACGAGCCTGTGGCGGATGCGGTGCGCGGTATTCTGGATGGTCATATCGTCATGGAACGGCGCATTGCCGAACGGGGCCGCTATCCGGCGATCAATGTGCTGAAATCGGTTTCCCGAACCATGCCCGGCTGCAATACCGAGGAAGAGAACCAGATCATCTCGGTCGCCAAACAGCTTCTGTCCACCTATGAGGATATGGCGGAAATGATCCGGCTAGGGGCCTATCGGGTTGGAACGGACCCGCAGGTGGATGCCGCGATTTTCTATTCGCCCATGCTGGAGCAGTTCATGACCCAGCGAAAGAATGAAAGTACCTCCCTTGAGGAATGTTATGCGGAACTGGCCCGTATTCTGAACACGGAACCGCAGATGGAAACGGGACCCGAAGCCGGTTGATGGCTAGGGGCGCGGAGACAGGCCGATGAAATCCTTGAAAAACCTTATCCGGGTGCAGCAGTGGAAGCTGGATGAAAAGCGCCGGGTCGTGAGCGACATGGAGGGTCTTCTGGAGGGGTTTCGTGCCGAGATCACCCGTCTGGATGAGGAACGACTTCGGGAGCAGGAAATCGCCGTGCAAGACCCCATATTGGGGGCATCCTTTGGCGCCTATGCGACGGCGGCCCGGACACGGCGGGAAAATCTGCTCTCCAGTATTGCGGAAAGTGAACGGCAACTGGTCACGGCCCGCGAGGAACTGGCAGAACTTTTCCAGGAATTGAAGCGGTATGAAATCACCGAGGAAACACGCCTGACCCAGTTAAAACAGAGCCGGGACAAGATGATGCAGGAAGAAATGGATGAGCTGTCCATCGAACTGCACCGGCGCAAAAACCGTTAGTGGCGGGTTGACCCTCTAGACATCGATCTTTTTATGCTGGGTGTCTTCCCATTCTTCCAGCGGGTGAACGGGGAAGGGAACCGTTTGTCGGAAGGTCAGGGTGCCCGCAATACCGGTGATTTCCAGATTTTCCGTGAAAATGCCCTGTATTTTCTTTTGAACGGCATCGTCCACGGGGGCTTGCGATCGGACGGCGAGGTCGAAACGGGCCTTCTTGAACAGGCCGTCCAACTGGATGGGGCCGGTTCGGGACAGGTCCAGTTCGATAACGAACCGGGTGGCGGCTTCTTCCTTGTCTTTGCCGCTTCCGCTGCGATGGCGATAGAACATCCGCAGTTGTTGCAGGGCTTCACCATCATAGAAGGGGAAGGGAAGCAGCTTCCAGTCCTGTCCTCCGGGATCGGCCGCCAGCCTTGAAAGAGAGGTAAAGTCGTCACTCAGGGCCTGAAGGAGATCGCGCCGGCCTGCGGTCTCAAGGGCTTGCCGCGCATCCTGCCCCAGCCATTTTTCCATATTCCCGCCGTTCAGGGCGGAAATGAAGAACAGCAGGCTGCTGCTCAGGTTGGTATTGGCCGAGGGAATCCGGGTGTTGAGAATATCTTTTGCCAGCGCGGGGTTGTGAGAAGCTAACTCGTTCAGGCTGTTTCGCAGGTTTTCCCACTCGGTCAGGATGGGCAGGTGCGGGGTTTTGAAGATGCTGGAAATATCCGGGTTCCGCGACAAGGGGAACGGGAAGTCTGCCTCTGGCACTGCAAGGAATACCGTACTGCCGACAGGGACTGAAGACGGGGCGGTAAAGCTGAGGGTGCCAAGCCCGTTGGTCTGGACAAAAATCTGAACTTTGCCGGTCGCCCCTGCAACCGCACCGGAGGCCCCCGACGTGCCGATCACGGTGCCGGAAAAGACCGGGGCATTCGGGTGGGTGGAGGGTGCCGAATTTTGGGCCGAGACAATAACGGACAGTGCCGCCCCCTGAGACAGGTTGAACGGGCCGCTGGCCGTTTGCAAGGGGCTGTTCAGGGCAGGTTGGCGAATGGTTGCCCGCACCAGCAGGGGCGGATTCAGGGGCGCCCCGTCAGGCGTGGTCAGGCTGGCGGCACCGGTCATACCGGGGGGAATGCCGCCGGTGGGCAGGGGCGGGCGGCTCGAAGGCGGTGTCGTATGGGCATAGGCGGCCGCCCCTTGCGATTGCGACGGGGCGCGGCCCACCAATCCGTTCATGTCTCCGATTTGGGGCGGTGTGGTGATCTTGGGACCGGTCAGCGGGAATGGGGCCGCGGAAGCCGTATTTCCCGGTGAGGGGGCCGAGGGAAAAGGCGGCAACGGGCTGGACGGGGCGGGGGGTGTTGCCCCCTCCCGCTTGGTGAGGGCGGTTGCCAGAGATTGCATGTCTGGCAAGGGTTGGGACAGGGCGGGTTTCCCGTGCAGGCCATAAGGGTCCCCCTGCTGCGGATGGGACGGAAGTGTGGGCAGAAGCCGGACGGTTGGCGGTGAGGCCAGCTTTTCACCGTTCAGGGCGACAATACGGGCCAGAATGATATCTTCGGTGGCATCCACTTCAAGAACCACATGGCTTCCCACGGGAATGCTGCTGTGGGATGACATTCGGAAATTTCCGATTTCCGTATGCAGGATGGTATCGCCGCCGGTTGCCTTGGCGGTGACAATGGCAGCAAGAGAGCCGCCTTGGGACAGGGAAGATACGGTACTGGCTTGCGGGACAGCCGAACCCGTCTGCCCCCCCGTAGGTGAGGCCGGGCTGACGGGCGAAACCTGTTGCTGCTGGCCGGACTGGGCCGTCTTTACAGTATCAACCGGAGTTGACGGAGGTCCTCCCGATGTTGAACGTATCCCACTCATTCTGTCTTACCGCTGTCATGCGGGTCCCCGAATTAACTGGGCGGCCACATCTTCGATATCTGCGGCGGCGGTGCTGGCAGGGTACCGGTTGAGAAGGCCGGTCTGGGACCGGATCGCCCCACCGACACGCTCGTCCAGATGAACAATGCCCGCCAGAGCCGGTTCCAGTTTGAGGAAATTCCGGCATGCCGTCAGCAGCGTTTCATACACTTTCTGGCCATCCTTGCGGGACTTTACCATATTCACGAGAATTCGTGTATCCGCATTCGGCTGCCGCTGGCTGGTGACCTTGATAAAGGCGTAGGCGTCCGTCAGCGAGGTCGGCTCCCCATTGGTGACCACAAGTTTGGGACCGGCCGCGGCAGACAGGGTTTGCACCACGCCGTCAATGCCCGCCCCAAGGTCGAGGATGACATAGTCATAAACGCGACCCAGCTTGACAAGGTCCTGATGGATCTGGCGGAGTTGCTCCCCGCCGAGATTGCCGAGGGACCCGGAGCCGGAGCGTCCGGCAATGATGTCGAAACCACCCGCCTCGTAGCGGAAGGCCACATCCGCCAGTTTCTTTTCCCCGGAAATAACCGAGGCAAGATCCATGTCCGGCATCAGGCCCAGTTGAATATCCACATTGGCAAGGCCGACGTCACCATCGAACAGCAAGACCTTCTTGCCGGCATTTGCCAGCGCGTGACTGAGGCTGGTGGCGAGAACGGTTTTCCCGACGCCTCCTTTTCCTGAGGCAATGGTGATTACATTTTTACCGGCAGGCGCTGATGCAGGGTGGCTAGCGGGCCGATTCCGTAAGGGGCTTTCTGTCTCTGTCATCTTTTTGCCTTGTCAAATTCATTGCCGATGTCGGAAAGCGTGGGGTCGCGCAGGATGAGCCGGGCAAGGTTCACCGGGTTGATGGTATGCAGTCCCGTTGCCACAGAGGAGGATACGCTGGCATAGGAAAAGCTGAGGTTCGCATTGTCGGCCGCCGTGAAAATGCCGCCATAGCGCCGGGTTGTGTCCAACCGGGTGACCAGCAGCCTGCGGGCCCCGATGGTGGCAAATTTTTCCGCGGTGTCGCTCATTTCCGCGCTGTCTGTTCCGGCGGCAAGCACGGCGATAATTTCTGCACGGGCCGCAAGGATATAGCGGGCCAGATCCTTGATTTCATTCTGGTCGTAGGAATTGATCCCGCCTGTATCTATCAGGATATGGGACCCATCCTTCATTTCGGACCGGGAAATGATATCGGCCAGATTGTCCGGGTTTTCCGCAATCCACAATTTCAGGCCCAGAATATCCGTAAAGGATTTCAACTGGGCGATGGCGCCGGCCTTGCTGGTGTCGGTCGAGATCACATGAACCTTGCGGTCCGACATTCTGGCCGAGGCTGCCATCTTGGCGATGGTCATGGTTTTGCCGACACCGGGCGGGCCGACCAGCATCAGCGGCGTGTTGCGCCGTGAAAAGCTGGGGGAATAATTGAAATGCTTATCAAGGGACGCGGCCAGCGCCATGGTGGGATCATCCGTATCCACGGACAGGGCCGTCCGGCAGATACGCTCTGCCAGCAAGGTGGGAATGCCGTGATAGGCCATGGCCTGAACCAGCAGGTCCATTTTCGGCGTAACGCGGATTTCCTCTTGCGGGGCGGTCTTGGTCGGTGCGGGCTTTGCGGGTTTGGGTTGGGACCCGTTGGCCTGTCCGTTCATTTTCCCGGTGACGGGGGACGCCGTCCCGGCAGCGTTGCCGAAATTGGGGCGGCTTTCCTTGCGGAGGATGCGGGGCGCTGCCGCCTGTGACACCTGTGCCGTCGGTTTGGGGGCGACGCGGGCCGATGGCTCTTTCCAGTCGCTGTCCCATTCATTGGCCCAATCCCGGGCCCAGTCATCCTCGGTCAGGGTGACGCGGGGGGCTTCCTCTTTCTGTTCGAGGGCCGCCGTGATTTGGGCTTCGCCGGAGGGCAGGTTCTGCGTGGACAGGATAATGGCATCGTCGCCAAGTTCAAGGCGGACCATGTTCATGGCTTCCGAGACGGATCGGGCGGTGAAGGATTTTATACGCATCTATTCACCTTACACCTGGGCCAGTGTCTTGAGACGGGCTTTGGGGTGGATTTCATTTTGGGACATGACAACCGTTGTGGGCCTGAACCTTTCAATGATTGAACGGACATAGGGGCGGATCGCGGGGCTGGTCAGCAGGACCGGATTATGTCCCTGCTGCGCCAGCGTGTCAAAGCGATCCCGGATGTTGGCGATGAATTCCTGAAGCAGGCTCGGTGCCATGGAAAGCTGGCGTTCCTCGCCCTGTCCGATGATGGCATCGGCAAAGTTCTGTTCCCATTGCGGGGACAGGGTGACAAGGGGGATGAAGCCATCCGGCGCCGTGTTGACCGCGGAAATCTGGCGGGCCAGTCGGGCCCGGACATGTTCCGTGATCATGTTGATATTCTGGGTATATCCGGTGGCTTCGGAAATGCCTTCCAGAATGGTGGCCAGATCCCGGATGGAGACCCGCTCTGTCAGCAGGTTCTGAAGGATACGTTGGACCCCACTGACCGAGATCATGGTCGGGATCATGTCGGCAACCAGTTTCTGGTGAGCCTGCGGCAATTCATCCAGCAGTTTCTGTGTCTCGGCATAGGACAGAAGGTCCGCCATATGGTCTTTCAGAACCTCGGTCAGGTGGGTGGTGATCACGGTGGCCGGATCGACCACGGTATATCCGCGGAACGACGCTTCTTCCCGCTGGCCTTCATCCACCCAGACCGCTGGCAGGCCGAATGTGGGTTCGGTTGTCTGCTCACCGGGCAGGTCGATGGGCAGGCCTTGCGGGTCCATGATCAGCAAATGGTTGGGGCGGACATTGCCTTCCCCGGCTTCCAGTTCCTTGACCCGGACCAGATAGTTGTTAGCCGGAAGCTGCATGTTGTCCAGAATACGAACACTGGGCATTACAAAGCCCATATCCCCGGCAATCTGGCGGCGCAGTGCCTTGATCTGGTCGGTCAGGCGATAGCCCTGTGTGTCGTTGATCAGGGTCAGCAACCCATATCCCAGTTCCAACCGCAGGTCGTCGATGGCAAGGGCGGTGGAGATCGGCTCTTCCGCCGGAATGGCTTCCTTCTGTTCCTCGACCTGTTTTTCCCGTTCTATTTGCGCCTTTTCGACCTTCTGCTTGGACATCACATAGGCCGCATATCCGGTTCCCCCTGCCAGCAGAAGGAAGGGCAGCATGGGAATACCCGGCAGCAGGGACAACGCACCCAGCAGGAAGGAACTGACGCCCAATGCCCGGGGATAGCCGCCAAGCTGGCCGATCAGGGCCTTGTCGGCGGTGCCAATCACACCCCCGCGAGAAACCAGCATACCGGCGGCAACGGAAACGATCAGGGCCGGAATCTGGCTGACAAGGCCATCGCCCACGGTCAGAAGGGTATAGCTTTCTGCGGCCTGACTGAAGGTAATGCCTTTTTGCGCCACACCGACAATGATGCCGCCAATGATGTTGATGAAGGTGATCAGAAGGCCGGCGATGGCATCGCCGCGCACAAATTTGGACGCACCGTCCATGGCCCCGAAAAAGCTGCTTTCATCCTCCAGTTCCTTGCGGCGCTGGCGGGCGGTGGCCTCATCAATCATACCGGCGGACAGGTCCGCATCAATGGCCATTTGCTTGCCCGGCATGGCATCCAGCGAGAAGCGGGCCGCCACTTCGGCGATCCGGCCGGAACCCTTGGTGATGACCACAAAGTTCACGATCACCAGAATGGCAAAGACGATGATCCCGATCACGAAGTTGCCGCCCATGACGAAACTGCCAAAGGCCTCAATCACGTTGCCCGCGGCGCTGGGGCCCGTATGTCCTTCCGACAGGATCAAGCGGGTTGACGCCAGGTTCAGGGACAATCGCAACATGGTTGCAATCAGAAGAACCGTCGGGAAAGAGCTGAAATCCAGCGGTTTGGAGATGAACAGGCAGGTCATCAGGATAATGACCGAGAAGGTGATCGAGATGGCCAGACTGAAATCCAGAAGCCAGCTTGGCATGGGCAGGATCAGGACAACAAGGATACAGACAACCCCGAGCGCAAGGCCGATATCGCCTTGCGCCAGAATGGATGAAAGTTTCTTGAAGGACAGGCCGCCGCCGGGGCTCTGGTCTTGCTGGCTATCGCTCATATGAGTACGTGCTTTCCGAAACCGTTACGGGGTCATCAAATGGAAGCGCGCTGGTTGCTTCCGGGGGTTGGAATGGCAACCCCATCATCGGAATACAGTTTCAGCTTGTTGCGCAGGGTCCGGATGGAAATGCCCAGAATATTGGCGGCATGGGTCCGGTTACCAAGGCAATGTTCCAGCGTGTTGAGGATCAGGTCCTTTTCCACATCGGCGACGGTCCGCCCAACCAGCGGGATGGACGCGTCAACGGTATCGGCAGGGGTGCCTGCAGGCAGGCCGGTGCCGGGCATTGCCGCAGCAGCGGGGGCCGCTTGTGCCGGGCTTGCCTCGGGAATGGAGGTCCCATCCGGCATCAGGATTGCCTCAGGCCCGATTTCCGTGCCCTGCGCCAGCAATACCGCCCGGTGCATGGTGTTTTCCAGTTCCCGCACGTTGCCTTGCCACGGGTTGATTTTCAGCTTGTTCAGGGCAGCTTCGCTGATCGGTTTCAGGGCGATCCCGTTCATATCCGAATATTTCTTGTTGAAATAGTCGGCCAGCGCCTCAATATCCGCCGGACGTTCCCGCAGCGGCGGGATTTTCAGGGTGACAACGTTCAGGCGGAACAGAAGGTCTTCCCGGAAGGTCTTTTCGCGAACCGCTTCGGCAAGATCCCGGTTGGACGTGGCCAGAATGCGAATGTCCACAGGCACCGGCTTGGTGCCGCCAACCCGGTCAATGACCCGCTCCTGAATGGCGCGCAGCAGTTTTGCCTGCAACTGGATGTCCATTTCACTGATTTCGTCCAGCAGCAATGTACCGCCATTGGCTTCCTCGAACTTTCCGATCCGGCGCGCAACGGCCCCGGTAAAGGCGCCCTTTTCATGGCCGAACAGTTCTGATTCCAGCAGGTTTTCCGGGATTGCAGCGCAGTTCACGCACACAAACGGTTTGTCTGAACGGGAACTTTTCGCGTGCAGGAAGGAGGCCATGACCTCCTTACCGGTACCGGTTTCCCCGTTGATCAGCACAGAGGCCGTTGACGGGGCGATCTGTTCCGCAAGGCTGACAGCAGCCTGCATGGCCGGGTCCTTGAAGACAAGATTTGTATTTTCCTGAGCGACCGCTTCCAGAACCGCAGCAATCAGTTCAGGGTCCGGCGGCAGGGGCAGGAATTCCTTGGCGCCAGCCCGGATGGCGTTGGCAGCAGCGGTTGCATCCGTGTTCACACCACAGGCAATGATCGGCAGGTTGATCCGTTCATTAGCCAGACTTTCCACAAAACTGCTGATGGGCAGGTTGACGTCGATCATGGCCATGTCAGCCCCTTTCCCGGACCGCAGCGAGGATAGGGCCATTTCAATGTCATTGACCTGGCTGACCTTTGCGCCTCGCGACATTGCGATCTGGCTGGCGGCACCAATCTGGCCGTCCAAAGATCCAACAATTAGCAATCGCATCTGTTCACTCTCCTCACACGTCTATTTATAGAATTGCACGCGCTCTGCGGGCGGCAACAGGGTGTTTAAAATCATTTCCAGGCGGCGCGGATTTTCCTGACGACCGATGGATGTGGCACCGGCAATGAACACACGGTTCATCAGCACTTCGCGGGTCGAGTTGCGTTCCAGCTTGGACGCAAGCGGGCTGAAGAACATGTTTGCCAGAACCGCACCGTAAAAGGTTGTCAGCAGGGCCACGGCCATTGCCGGGCCGATCGCGGACGGATCACTCAGGTTGCTCAGCATCTGGATCAGGCCGACAAGGGTGCCGATCAATCCCATGGCAGGGGCTACCTCGGCGGCACGGTGCAGGATACCGGCAGAGGAATTGTGCCGTGTGATCATGCCACCAAGATCGTTATGCAGGATCCGGTTGACCTCTTCGGCGGGCAGACCGTCCACCACCAGTTGCAGGGCCTTGTGCTGAAAGCTGTGCGCCTCAATGCGTCCCAGATGTTCCTGCAGTTGCAGGATGCCTTTTCCGCGGCACCGTTCGGCCAGTTCCAGCATGTCGAACGCGGCAGATTTCGCCTGCTCTTCCGGCTTTACGAGGGTCCCGAGAACCAGCTTCTGAGCGTGTAGCATCTCGCGCCACGAAAAGCTCATGGTGGTGACCAGAAAGGTTCCCCCAAGAACGATCAGCACGGCAGGCAGGTTGTAGAAGGCTGTCATGGAGCCGCCAACGAGAACCGCAGCGGTGACAACGGCGAAACTGCCGAACAAGCCGAAAACTGTAGCAAAATCGATATTCATTCGTATTGTTCTTTTCTGTTACCGACGGTCTGACTTGATGATTTCCGTCATGGTCACACCAAGGCGATCTTCCACAACCACGACTTCGCCGCGTGCGACAAGCCGGTTGTTGACATAGATGTCAATGGCTTCCCCCACTTTACGGTCCAGTTCGACAACCGCGCCGCGTCCCAGTTTCAGCAACTGGCTGACCTGCATGCGGGATTTGCCCAGAACCGCCGAGACGTGTACGGGGATATCGAAGACGGCCTCCAGATCGGCGGCAGTCCGGGAAATGTCTGAATTATCGTCCCCGGTTTCGGAGCCGTTGTCCTCGTCTTCGAACGCGCCAGCGTCCTGCATCTGTGCCTCATCGGCGGAGTCCTGAAGCTCGTTCAGTTCGAGATCATCATTTTCAGCCACGTTTACTCTCCTTCAATGCCAGCGTCACGGGTGAGAACTGGTTTCTTGGCCGCCGGAGCGGACAAAGCGGTCTACAATTTCGGCAATTTTCTGCTGCGTTTCGGCAAGGTTTCTCTCGACGCCGCCATCTGCCCATTCGATCCGGCAGTCACTGCCGGTTTTTGTTTCATCAGGAAGAAGAATGATCTTCCCCATAAAGCCGGCTGCCTGCGCCAGTTTGTCGATCCTGTCCTTCAGGGCGTCGCACACCATTTCACTGGCACGAACCACAAAGCGGGGCTCGTCATGCAGGTCGGCAAGGCATTCCTCGATCATGCCCAGAACCTCGGTTCCCGGTGCCCGTTCCATCATGGCCGGGGCAAGCCGGTTTGCGATGGCAACGGCCAGACTGGCCGCCTCGCAGCGGATATTCTCAAGCCGACTGGCATGGTCCCCGGATGTGGCCTGAAGTTGTGCGTTCATCATTTCAAGGGTCTGGGCCATGGTCGCCTCGATCCCCTGAAGGGCTTCGGCCCGGCCTTCGGCCATGCCGGCCTCCCGGCCTTCAGCCCGTGCCTGATCAAGGTCTCCGGCGGTATATTCCAGCGGTGGTCCTTCCGGGACAACCTCCGTGACCTCTTCCTTCTTGGGGGGCTGGGGGGTGCCGAATTCTGTGTCGAACAGGAATCTGGAATTGCTACTCATACTGATCCCGACCCCTAGTAAACCAACTCGTCATCGCCGCCGCTGTCGGCAAGCATGATCTCGCCCTTGTCGGCAAGGTCTTTGGCGATATTGACGATTTCCATCTGGGCTTCATCCACATCCTTCAGGCGGACAGGGCCCATGGCTTCCATATCTTCGCGCAGGATTTTGGCGGCCCGTTCGGACATGTTGGAAAAGAACAGGTCGCGGACCCCGTCGGACGCACCCTTCAGGCAAATCCCCAGACGGTCCTTGTCCACATTGCGAAGCAGGGTCTGGACACCGGCCGGGTCCAGTTTCATCAGGTCCTCGAAGGTGAACATGAGGGCCTTGATCCGCTCGGCGCTGTCGCGGTTGCGTTCTTCAAGGGCAGCGATGAAGCGGCCTTCGGTGTTGCGGTCGAAATTGTTGAAAATCTCGGCCATCATTTCGTGGCTGTCGCGCTTGTTGGTCTTGGCAAGGTTGCTCATGAACTCACTGCGGAGCGTATCCTCGATCTTGTCGAGAACCTCTTTCTGCACGGATTCCATTTGCAGCATCCGGTTCACCACCTCAAGCGAGAAGTCTTCCGGCAGGGTGCCCAAGACTTTCGCGGCATGGTCCGGCTTGATCTTGCTCATGACCACAGCAACGGTCTGCGGATATTCGTTTTTCAGATAGTTGGCCAGAACCGACTCGTTCACATTGGCCAACTTGTCCCACATGGTCCGACCGGCCGGGCCCCGGATTTCCTCCATGATGCCTTCCACCTTGTCGGCGGGCAGGGCTTTCATCAGAAGGCGTTCGGTGGCTTCATAGCTGCCGATGAGGTTGCCGGTGGAGGAAATGCTGCCGGCAAATTCCACAAACAGGTTTTCCATCACCTCGGATGATACGGTGCCAAGGTTGGACATGGCCTGAGAGATTTCCTTGACCTCTTCCTCATCCAGACGGCTCCAGATCTGGGCGCCGTGCTCTTCCCCAAGGGCCAGCATCATGATGGCTGCCTTGTCGGGACCGCTCAGTTGCTTGATATCGGTAATCGCCATTCTAACGTCCCCCAATCAGTTTTCGTGGTAGAGCCAGTTGCGCAGAATGGCGACCGCTTCATCCGGGTGTTTCTCGACAATTTCCCCGACCTTGGCAAGGGCGGAGGACTTAACCTGGCCTTCCACCTTGGCAATATCGATCATTTCATCCAGTTCCGTCAGGGTTTCGGAATGTATGCCGCCGCGGGATTCCAGGCTGTTGCCACCGTCACCGGTGCCGCCTGCGCCCATCTCGCCGGGCGGCAGGGCCGTCATGCCGCCGCCGGGAACCGCCCCGGCCAGTGCCCCGGCAGCCGCCGGACCGGCCAGTGCATCGGCCGCCGTATCAACATTGAGGGCACGGGTGAGAAGCGGGCGTACCACCAGCAGCAGGGCAAGGATCGCCACGATGGCAAGGACAGCCATTTCACCGACCTTGAACAGGTCGTTTTTGTTCAGCCCAAGGAAGATCTCCTGTGTGGCAGGGTCCACCGCGATGGGCTCAGGGGCGATATCGACAAAGGGCATGTTGATGACTTCAACAAAATCCCCGCGATCCTCATCAAAGCCGATGGCGGATTTGACCAGACGGCTCATCTGTTCCAGGGCCTGCTGGTCCAGCGGCTCATAAACCCGGTTGCCGTCCGCATCCAGTGCGGCGCGTCCGTTGACCAGAACGGCAACGGTCAACCGCTGGATCAGGCCGCTTTCGCGGACCTGTGTCGTCACGGTCTTGGAAATTTCAAAGTTGACGGTTTCCTCGATGCGGTTTGCCGTGCTTTCGCTGAGTGAGGTGTTGGCACCTGCGGCTTCTGCCTCGGGCAGGTTGTTGCCAACGGTGACGGTGCCGTCATTGGTGCCGTCACTGGATGCGCTTTGTTCTTCGACGGTCTGGGTGGAGCGGACAACCTGACTGTCCGGGTCATAGACCTCTGACTGGATTGTTTTCTGGTCAAAATCCATCAGGGCACTGACTTCCGCCCGAACATTCCCCTGACCGAGGGACCGTTCCAGCAATTCCTCGATCCGTTCCTTCAGGCGGCTTTCATAGGTCAGGCGCATGTGATCGGAAACACTGCTGACCCCTTTACCAAGGTCTTCCTTGCCATCCCCGCGGGCCAGCAGGTTGCCTTTTTCATCCACGATGGAGATCCGGTTCGGGTCCAGCGAGGGAACCGCCGCCGCTGCAAGATGCTGGATCGCGGCGACCTGATCTTCCATCAGGTGGCTGCGGCCTTTCAGTTTCAGTACGATGGAGGCACTGGCCTCGCGCTTGTCGCGGCTGAAAACCTCGCGCTTGGGCAGGACCAGATGAACACGGGCGGCAGCAACATTGTTCAGGGCCCGGATAGTCCGGGCCAGTTCGCCTTCAAGGGCGCGAACCAGATTGACATTCTGGACGAAATTGGTGGTGCCGAAGGTGTCGGAACTGTCAAAAATCTCATACCCGACAGAACCGCCATTGGGCAGGCCTTCCTGTGCCATGTCCAGACGCAGGCGGGCAACCTGACTTCCGGGAACAAGAACGTCGCGTCCATTGTTGCGAAGTTCGAAGGGAACGTTCATACCCTCCAACCGCTTCACAACCGCGCCGGAATCTTCTGGTTCCATATTGCCGTAAAGCAGGGCGTAGTCGGGGCTGCTGATCCGTGTCGCCATGAACATGATCAAGGCGAGCAGGCCTACTGCGACGCCTCCCAGTATGGCGAGCCTTACTGTTCCGAGACTTTGAAGTAGCTGACTAAGACTGTTCACTACGGGCACCTATAAACATAATTCGGTTCCAACATACTTTCGTACGATCCCGAATCTAGCCCGTTGAGATAAACAGAAGGTTAATGCCCGGCAATATTTGCCGGGTCGGTGGGAAAAAAATTCCGACTGACTTTAAGTGGTTGTTTTTATTGTCAGAAAGTTGATGTGTTTTAAGGGGTATGTTTGATTTTGGAGATAAAACAGGCGCTGGTGGCCGTTGGCTAGCGGAAAAGTGTTAATCCCTGCCGACCTGAAGTCCGGGCGGACGGTATTGCTGGAGGCGGGTGGCCCTGAGGCCGGGCAGACCATGCTTGTCGATGGCTTTCTGCCAGGACAGGTATTCCTCGACGGACAGCTTGTATCGTCTGCAGGCGTCATCCAGTGTAATCAGTCCACCCCGCACCGCGGCGACCACTTCGGCCTTGCGGCGAATGACCCAGCGTTTCGTGTCCTTGGGCGGCAGGTCATTGATTGTCATGGGTTTCCCATCCAATCCGATGATCTGATTGACACTGCTGTCAGTGTGGGACTGCATTTCGTCGCTACCTCGTTCCGCGCTTCACTCTGTTTGGTTGAGAGAGATGCTAGCGGGTGCGATTTAACAAACCCCTAAAGAGAATGGTTAATTTTATGCAATGGGGCCGAAATCGGTGATTTCGGCCCCGGGACTGAAGAGTGTTATTCGAAAGAGGAAGAATTATCGTTTGATCCGAATAAGTTCCTCCAACATTTCATCTGCGGTGGTGATGATTTTACTGGCAGCAGAATAGGATCGTTGGGTGACAATCATCTTGGTGAATTCCTCGGCGATATCCACGGTGGAGGCTTCCGTCGCCGATGAAATGATCCTACCGGATCCCCCAAGGGTTGCTTCCCTGAGAGAGAAAGGTCCGGACTCCGGCGTTTCGTCGAAGGCGTTGCCAGACAGATTGTTCAATTCATTGGGGTTGGGGAAGGTGGCGATCGGAATCTTGTAGATATGTTTCGACGTACCGTTGTCGAATTTGGCGATCACGTTGCCTTCTTCGTCAATATGAACACTGTCGAAGGCCCCGAACAGGGCACCGTTGATGTCGGAAGACACCATTTCGGAGATCCCGGCAAAGTGGGTGAAGCCGTCGGACTGATCGTCAGAACCGAAATTCAGGGTGATGTTCTGCGGGCTTTCAATGCCAAGGCTTGCTGCCCACGGAATGGTGATGTTGTTGGTCTGGGTAGTGGCACCAGAAGACAGGTCCAGTGTTCCGTCGGCATTGAAGGCGACCACTTCCGTGGACAGAACATCCTCGTTCCCATCCCCGTCCACATCGGCGGTGATTTCCAGTGTCCATTCGTTCGGGTTCGCGCCGGTCCCGGTCTTCAGGTAGTTGAAGGTCAGGGCATGGGCGTCACCGACACTGTCATAAATCTGGAAAGATCGGACGAAGTGGGGCGTGGTTGTTCCGTTGGCCATGTCGCCGGGAACATAACCGGCACCAAAGGACGTTTGTGATTTCTCCAGATTGGCTTTCAGCTCGATGGTCGAGGTTGCCTCGGCGTTACCGGTCAGGCCGGAAATATTGACCGGTTGCAGGGCAGCAAGGTCGGACTGATTGGTCGGGATGTTACCGTTCACATCCACTTTCCAGCCTTGCAGGAAATATCCTTGGGCGTTGCGAAGGCGTCCCTGTGCGTCCGGCTCGAAGGTGCCGGCCCGTGTGAAGACGTAGTTGCCGCCGGTCCCGGCCGGGTCGGACAGAGTGTGTGCGACAAAGAAACCGTTTCCGGCAATGGCCATATGCGTGCCGGTGGAGGACGCCGTGATCAGGCCCTGCCGGTCGACCCGCATGGACGGATGAACAATCACACCGCCGGGGGAATAGGTTGTATCGGTGGCGGCTTCCGTCACAAGTGTGGAGAAAACCGCACGGGTGTCCTTGTATCCAATGGTATTGGCATTGGAAATATTGTCAGAGATCATACCCATGGACATGGATTGGGCGGCCAATCCGGATACGCCTGAGAACATTGCTGCTGTAAGACTCATTCTTAACACTCCTCAGTAAATCAGTCGCCCGTCCTGTGGCGACGTGAAAGTCGTTTATCGGCTGTTAGGCCGCGTCATTCCCTGTGTCAGTTGTATGGACTGACGTAATATTGCCCAGTCCGATTGGCAGGCCGTCGACCATCAGGACCGGCTGGCCGTTGACAGTTTCAACGCTGGTGGCAAGTCCCCGGAAGTTGAAGCTGACATCGACTTCACTGCCACCATCCGTGGTGGCGGTCGCAACCAGATAATAGGTCCCTTCGGGGGCCTGACCGCCGCTGTTCAGGGTGCCATCCCATGAGAACACCTGCTCACCGGCCGATGTGGTATCGCTGTCGGTCAGGGAATAGACCTTGTTGCCGCGATCATCATAGATTTCATAGGTCACTTCATCGGCGGCTGCGCCGAAGTCCAGGTTCCATGAGGCTTCCCCGTCTTTCAGGCTGCTGATATTCAGGTTCGATCCGATTTCGCGCCCAAGATAGGAAATGAGGATGGTTGCCTCGTTATTCTGCTGGGTGATGGACTGCAACTGGATCAGGGCCTCAAGGTTCTGGTTCGTGGCAATGGATTGCTCTACTTGCGTGAAGGAAACCAGCTGGTTCGTGAACTCGGTGGTATCCGTCGGGCTGAGCGGGTCCTGATTTGCCAGCTGCGTCGTCAGCAGGGTCAGGAAGTCGTCGAAGTTGTCGGCCAGATTGACTGCTGACTGGTTCGCTTCGGAATTCGGATTGTAATATTGGGCATTCGCCTGATCGATATTCATGCTGTAATCCTCGCGCTGGCGCCTGTCTGTTAAACCTGAATGTCCAGATTGCCGTCGCCGTCAATCATGTGCTGGCTTTGTGCCTGAAGGGGCTCTTCCTCAGGCTCGGCTGTATCCGGGCCTGAGGCCGTATTCGCCGGGCCCTGCTGACGCTCTGCCATGCCTTCATTCTGGCTGTTCAGGCTGAAATTCAGGCTGTTTGAGTCCGTATCGAACCCGGCGGCCTGAAGGGCCCGTTCCAGTGTTTTGGAATCCTGTTGTAACAGGTCCAGGCTTTGCTGGTTGTCGGCAGCGATGGTCGCCATTACCCGTCCGTCATGCCCCAGTTCCAGCTTCACATCCACGCGGCCAAGCTCGGACGGGTTAAGCTGGATCTTGATCCGGTCATTTCCTTCCTTTACGGCCTGCGACACCTGCTGGGAGACCTGATCGGCAGGGGTGCCGAACTGGGCGGCCAGGCGGGCAGCATTGCCGGACTGGCTGGCAGAGTTGGCGGTGCTTGCCTCAACACCCTGTACCGCCGCAGAGGGAACATTCACATTGGTGGTCTGGGGCAGTTCAGCCGTGCCGGTGCCAACAATGGGGGCTGCCTGGCCAGACTGCTGGATCGCAAAGGGCGGTTCCGCCTGTTTCACCGTATCGGTCACGGTGCCAAGGGCGGTGCTGTTCATATTCTGGGGGGTGGCAGGGGTGCCTTGCCCGGTGGTCTGGCCCAGCGTTCCGGCCTGAATGGCGGTGTTGCCGCTAATCAGGGACGGGGCTGCGCCGTTGGCGCCGGTTTTAGTCCCGGCAGCAGCCAGAGAGATTTTCCCTTTTCCGTGCTGGAGCATTTCCGCGATCTTGCTGGACAGAATATCCTTCTCGCTCATGCTGCTCGCTTCCGCAGAGCGCAGGGCTTCCAGTGCGCCGCCGTTGGGGGCCGGTTTCGCTGTCAATTCTGCCGGTCGGGTTTGGGGGTCCTTTTTGGTCGCTGCATCAACCGCCGCGGATGCGGTCTGGGTGGCGGCCGGATCCGCTTGCGGGCTGGTCTGTCCCGGTGTGGCCTTTGCCGCATGCACAGCCTTGGCCACTTCGGAGGCATTGGCGGATGGTGCCGCGGTTGAGGCTTCTGTCTGGGTTTTGCCATGGGCTGCGGCTGTTGCTGCCTGCGCAATGGGGCTGGCCGTTTCCGGCAGGCCCTGTCCGGCAGGGCCAACCGGGCCGGTCTTGCCTTTTTGCGGGGCGGTGGCTTGTTCCGTACCGTCGGCAGGGGGCGTTGTGGTCGGGGACGTTGCTTCCCCTTCTCCTTGAGCGGAAGCCGGGGCCGTCGCTGTGTCCGCTGTCATTGCGGCAGCGGGTGTTTCATCCGGTACCGGTGTTGCGGCGGTATGGGCGGTGTGCGAAACCGTTTCATCCCGGTTCCTGTCCTCGTCCCGTTCCGCGTTTCGGTCGTCAATAGACTGACTGTGATCTTTCTCGCGCGCGGACCGGGCGGCCTCCGCTGCGGCGTCCTGTCGATCAAGGTAGCGGGCAAAATCCTCTGCCCCCGTGTCGGCATAGCCATGACCTCGGGAGAAGGGAAACCCGTTATTGCTATTTACCTGTGATACATCCATTGGCTTGACCCTAAACTCTGTATTGCTGCTGTCCGGGACAGCGTGTTGCCTTCATATATGCAAAGGCCGGGCCAGTTTTCCGTCAAAATAAATTCTGTTTAAAATCAGTCGTTTAATTGTTTCTGTCTGGTTTTTTCGGTCTTCCGGCTTCCGGGATGGCGGCATTTTTTTCCTGAACGGGACGGATGTTGCCGGGAAGATATTGTCCGCCCCCGCCTCGGGGGTGTTTTGGTTTTCCTCTTATATAAGGAGGGGGTGTTCACAGCCCGTTTTCAGGATTGGCATCATACTTGCAACGTTAGGGGCAAGGCGCGGTGAATGCCGGCTGTCATGTTCAAGTCCAGAAACGGATTGTTTTGATGAAAGTTGTTGTAAATCAATTTGTTAATTCCTTTTTTTCGGCCCAGTCGGCGCAAGGTATTTTTTGCCTCGCAGCAGGAAGTGCAGGGGGTGGGCTGAACATTTTTGCCTTGAAAGGACAGCGTGCGGGTCTGGCTGAGGAGACATCAAAATGAGTTTGAATGCGATCATGAATGCCGGTGTGACCGGGATGCTCAGTCACCAGAAGGCCCTGAATGTTACATCAAGCAATATCGCCAATGTCCATACGGACGGATATGCCCGCAAGGTTGTCGACTATGGCTCAGTTGCGCTGCATGGTGTCGGTGCCGGTGTCGAGATTGAGGATATCAGACGGGTTACGGATCAGTTCATCCTCAAGGAACTGCGCCTGTCCACGGCCAATACGGAACAGTATAAGGCCATGTCCGAAATCCATATCAAGCTGCAATCCCTGCTGGGGGATCCGGCGGCGAACACATCGCTGACCGGCAAGCTGGACAGTATTCATGCCTCGTTCGCATCGCTGACCGCCGATCCGACCCTGACCGTATCCCGTACCGCCGCGTTGAACGAACTACAGAATTTCGGGATCGAAACCAACCGCCTGCAGTCCCATATCCAGGATCTGCGGAAAGAGGCGGACAGCAAGATCAAGGGCGATATTGAGACGGTCAATCAGGCGATCCTGCGGGTGTCGAAACTGAACGATGAAATTATTGCCGCCAATATCAGCGAGCAACCGACAGGAGAGTTGGAGGACCAGCGGGATCAGGCGATCATGGAAATCGCCAAGATCATGGATGTGAAAACCTATCCGCAAGGTAACGGGGCCCTGGCCATTGTGACCAAGGCGGGGCAGCAGTTGCTGGATTTTACACCGCGTCAACTGGTTTACAACGAAGCGGCGACCGTCACATCCGAGACTGTCTTCTCGCAGGTGACCCTGAACCTTTATGACAAGGTGCATGGAACCGTTGCGCCGACCGGCCTGCCGCTTGATCCGGAACTGTCCAGTGGTTCCTTGCGGGGCTGGCTGGATATGCGCAACATCGAACTGCCCGCCCTTGCAGATCAGATCGGGGCGCTTGCAGGCGGCGTCGCAGAGCAGTTCAACGCCATTCACAACGCCAATATATCGGTTCCGCCGCCCGCCTCCATGACAGGGCGGAATACAGGTGTTGTCGCCGGGGAGCCGCACGGCTTCACCGGGCAGGCGACCTTCTACAGCTTTGATGCCAACAATGAAATTGTCGCGTCCTATACCGTTGATTTTGACAATCCGGGGACGCTGACCATGACCGATGTCATGAACGAGGTGAACGCAGCCCTTGGCGCTGGCACCCTGACCCTGACCAACGGGGTTCTCGGGATGAGTGCACAGGGCGGTGCCACAGGCGTCGGGATCGAGCAGGATGCCGTTTCCCCGGCCGATCGGGGAGGACGCGGGTTTTCGCATTTCTTCGGGATGAACGACCTGATCGAAACCGAGGTTGAAACCGCCTTTTCCACCGGCCTCGGGGTGGGGGATGCCCATAACTTTACCGGCACCACCGAACTGGAGTTCCGGGGACCCGATGGACAGGTTGTTTCAAACTTCACTGTGGATTTCGGGGCCATTGGCGGCACGGTCGGGGATGTTCTCAATGAACTGAATACCAACCTCAGCCCCTATGCCACTGCGTCCCTGAACGCCAAGGGTGAATTGCAGATCAAGAACGCGCTGGGGTACGAGAACCACAAGGTTCTGGTCAAGAACGACACGTCAGACCGGGGCGCCACGGGCATGAATTTCCCGGACATGTTCGGGATTGGCCTGAAATACCCGAGCGAAATGGGTGTCAATTTTTCAGTGCGGGATGACATTGTCGGCGATCCGATGAAATTGGCGTTGGCGCATGTGGACCCTGCGGGAAGCCCTGCGTTGACGCTGGCCGATAACCGGGGTGCCCTTGATTTCCAGGCACTCAGTTCCGCCGTTTATACCTTCAAGTCCGCCGGAAACTTGACCGGCTCCACCGTGACGGTTGCCGAATATGCAGCGCAGGTTCTGGCCAATGCCGGCCTTGGCGCCGCACGGGCGGAAAGCCTTCAGTCGGACCGGGCCGCCCTTACCGGTGTGCTCAGCTCCCGGATGATGGAAAAGGTCGGTGTGAACATGGATGAGGAACTGGCCAACCTGATTGTGTACCAGAATGCCTATAACGCCGCAGCGCGGGTCATTACGACCGCACGGGATATGTACGATATCCTGCTGAATATTGCCTGACGCGTGCCGTAGAGGAGAGATGAGATGACCCGAATTTCAACATTCCACCAAAGTCAGACCCTGCTGCAGGAGATGCTGAACAGTCAGCGGAAAGTAGCGGATGCCCAGCGGCAGGTGACCACCGGTCATGTGGCGGAATTCTACAAGGATATCCATCAGGATACGACCAGCCTTACCGGCGCCAAGAGTCTGCTGGCCCGTCTGGAACAGCATGGCGACAACAACGGACGCATTCAAAGCCGCCTGTTCAGTTATGATCAGGCCTTGTCGGGTCTTGAGGCCGCTGGCACCGATATCAAGGAAGCGGTGATGGGGGCGATCAACTCCTCCACTTCCCTCGGGTTTGATGCGGCAATCGAGGGGGCGTTCGAGGCCGCGCTCGGCTTTCTGAACAGCCAGACCAACGAAGGGTATCTTTTTGCCGGGTCCAAGAAAGACACCCTGCCGGTCAATATTGACAATATCAATGACTTGCTGACAGCAGCAGAACCGCCAACGGATATCTTTGACAACAATTCCCTGAAAGCCTCTGTGCGCATTGACGAGGACCGCTCGATCGAGGTGGGGATCCTTGCCGACGAGGTGGGGCTGGAAATCATGACAGCCTTGCAGCGGATCGTGAAATGGCAAAACGGCGTTCTGCCGACAACGGCCCCGGTTCCCGTGGGGCCTGCCGGTCCTATGTCAACGCCCCTGACACAGTCCGATCAGGCATTCCTGACCGGTGAAATCGCCAATCTTGAAAAGCTGGTCAGGGATGTGGCGACCGTGCGCGGTGAAAACGGCCTCAACCTGAAAACCATTGAAGGGACGCAGGCGGCGCTGGGCGCCCGGATTGATCAGACCAAGACCTTTATCAGCAGTATCGAGGATGTGGATTCCGCCACGGCGATTACGAATCTCAACCAGATGAATTTCGCGCTTGAGGCGTCCTATAACGTGCTTAGCCAGATAAACCGGACCAGTCTGCTGAACTTCCTGCGCTGATGAGGCGGCGGATGCGGTTATTTGTCACCGGATGGGGGCAAAAAGGCTCAGAAGGCTTGCATCCGCACAATTGGTGACTATATTGCGCGCCATGAATACATTAGGCTTCGATGCTGCGCCGGAAGATACCCGGGTTGTTGTCGCCATGTCTGGCGGTGTGGACAGCTCGGTAACCGCCGCACTCCTCAAGGATCAGGGATATGACGTTGTAGGGATTACCCTGCAACTTTACGATCATGGCGCTGCGGTTCAGCGCAAGGGCGCCTGCTGCGCGGGTCAGGACATCCATGATGCCCGCCGTGTGGCCGAGGCCATTGGCATTCCCCATTATGTTCTGGACTATGAAAGCCGGTTCAAGGACAGCGTCATGGAAGAGTTCGCCGATAGTTACCTGCGCGGCGAGACACCGGTTCCCTGCGTGCGCTGTAACCAGACCGTGAAATTCCGCGATCTTCTTGAAACAGCCGAGGATCTGGGCGCGGTTGCGCTGGCGACGGGGCACTATATTCGCCGGGAAGGGGGGCTGGATAATGCCCGTCTCTATCGCGGTAAGAACAGCATCAAGGACCAGAGCTATTTCCTGTTCGCAACGACGCAGGAACAGGCAAACTATCTTCGCTTCCCGCTGGGGGGGCTCAGCAAGGATGAAACCCGCGCGCTGGCCGACAAATACAATCTGGCTGTGGCGGCCAAGCCGGAAAGTCAGGATATCTGCTTTGTGCCGAACGGCAACTATGCCAGCGTGATTGAACGCATTCGTCCTGGCGCCGGGGTTGAAGGGGATATTGTGGATCTTCATGGCACTGTTCTCGGGCGTCATTCCGGCATCATCAACTATACCATTGGGCAGCGCCGTGGCCTCGGGATTGCAACGGGAAGCCCGCTCTATGTGGTGCGGCTTGACCCGGAACGGAACCGGGTTGTCGTCGGGCCCGCTGAAGCCCTGCTGGTCTCGCGTGTTTCCTTGCGTGAAATGAACTGGATCGGGGATGAACCCCTCGGCATGGACGGCACAGAGGTCATGGTCAAGGTCCGCTCCACGCAGGAGCCCATGAAGGCCACCGTTTTTGGTGCCGCTGACAACTGGGCAGAGGTGCATCTGGACGAGCCGGAAGCCGGTGTCTCACCGGGGCAGGCCTGCGTCATGTATGATGGAGACCGCTTGTTGGGCGGGGGCTGGATCGCCGGGACCGAGGCCCCGATTACCCTGTAATCGGGCTGCCAACTGCTGTTTTAATTCGGCGGCGGCCAGGGCAAAACCGCCGTTGCTGCCATCCACAAAATGCAGATGGGCCCCTTCGGCCAGATTGAAGACCAGACACGTCATCAGGGCTGAGTCTGCTTCATGCAGGCCGAAGACAATATCACCCCGGTCATGCCGGCTTTGTAGGGATCGGCGGATGCTGGTGATCTGTTCCGGTGTGCAGTCAAGGACCAGCCGGATCATGTCGTCAAAGCGCCGGAAATCAGTGTTGGCCAGTAATTCCTTCCGGTAGAGGGGCGCGTCGTAATTGCCGGCTTTTCGCCCCGTCTTTTCCAGAAACACCTGAACGAAACTCTGAAATGCCAACCGGCACCATCGCCGGAACACAGGGTGCTTTCCGGCGGTCAGTTTGGCTTCTGTCCATAAACTGCGGGGCGGCCAGCGAAAGCGCAGGTTGTCATTGCTGGTTGGTCGGTATTTTTCAGGTTCTGTCCCCAGTGCCGCGCGAAGCATGGTCAGGATATCCTCATAGATACGCGCCTTTTCCTTGGGCGAATGGGTGGGGGCGCTGACCAGCAGGCTCACCATGCGGCCATTTCGGGCCTGCAAGGGTTCCCACCTGCAGGAAAGCCCTTCAAGGTCAGGCGGGCTTTCCGGTGATCGGTTGTCCGGAATGCGGTATGGGTTCGTTATATGGTCCTGCTTGAGAAGGCGGTCCGCCTCCATCAGGCCGCCGCCGGAAAACATGCCAAGGAAAAGACCCTCTCCTATCTCGTATTTCAGGACTTTGACCGATACACCGGCTTTTCGAATTTCCGTTACCGGGATCATGCCGATACGAAGGTCCAGACTGAAACTCTTTCTCGCCAGCGCCCGGACCTGTATCAGGGCTTTCTCGGCCTCGGCCCGCAAGACGGCCGGGATGGCGAGGGTGCCGCCATCGCCGCCAAAAACATAGGGGATATCAATGCCCCTTGAAATGTTCAGGATGCTCATGATGCTGGCCGCACCGACCATGTTGACGGTCTTGTAGGCCCCCTTGCGAATGGCGGCGGTGGACCCTTTGATATCGGACAGGACTATCAGCCAGTCGTCGGGCAGGGGCGTGTATCGATCCTCCTCGGTGACAGAGGCGAATGTGCTGACGGCGGGCAGGGCTGAATAAAAGCCGGTACTGTCATGCATGGGAATGTCCTTGTTCTGGCCATGGTGAAATTTATACGAACGGCGTGTGCTACCGGATTTTCCGAGCAACCAGAACAAACCGATCGAAGGGGTGAGCGAGCGCAAAACATTCCCGTGGCCAGAGGCGCGGGGAATGCCCCAAAGCCCATGGGGTCTTTGTAAGAAAAAGGGAATTTAGCCTCTTTCCCGTCCCGGTAAATTTTATTCATTTCCCTGCTTGACAGGACCGGGAAAAGACCCTAAAAACCGGCATCCAGACGCCCAGTGCGGCGCACCTCATATCTTGGGGCGGAGTAGCTCAGTTGGTTAGAGCAGCGGAATCATAATCCGCGTGTCGGGGGTTCAAGTCCCTCCTCCGCTACCACAATTTTCTTAATAAAATCAATATTTTAACGATGTGTGCGGCATGTGACCTAGTTTCTGGTCGTTTTAATGCTCATGTCTCTAAGTCTTTGTTAATGCTATTAAATATTTCCTGATATTTTTGAGTGTTGGCGCGCATGTGCCGCATGGATGCCGCACGCTGCCGCATGGAAATGTTGAGGCCAATGTATACTGCATGGATGGAAATCTTGGAGTAGCCTATCTAGGCACCTAATCTTCTGTGATAGTCCTTGGGATAAATTTAGCTTTAGCCGTTATTTGAGCTTGAATGATTTTATCTCATTGAATTTTTCTTCCGACTTAATCTCATCAGCAACAAAAGCTATCCATTTATCGTTGTAGGTATAATCACCATGTGAACTGTGATAGATACAGTATTCCTTGTTTGTGTTTCCTGGTTGCTTTGATTTGCTTGTCGGCCTCACCTTATAGAAGTGCCATGCTTGTGTATGGTTGTGTGAGGTGAATTTTTGCCCAGATTTCTCAGTTATAAATTTGCACGCTTGCCCAGGTTTATGAGGATATAAGTCATCTCCGATTACCCGCTTCTCCAATACATTCTGGATTTGTTTACCTTCTTCAGACCCTGGTTGAATGAATTCAAAATGAGCTTTACTTTTTGAAGCGTTGTCTAGTGTGTAGATAACCTTAAATTGATATTCTAGATCGATTTTCTCTTCATTTGTCAGCCTTTGATTTAAGCGAGCATCTAAGGTTTGAATATGTTCTGGAATATCAAATTTTTGGAGATCAGTAACTTGCTGAAAGTCTAGCTTTGCAAATTGCAATGCAAGTGACAGCTCGTTTTGCAGAGATACTTTCTGACCAAATAGCTCACATAGCACCTTGTCAAAGTTTAGGCAGTTAGCTTGAAACAAGGCGAAGAATTTTTGATCAGATCGACGAAGTAGTTTGTGCTCAACAGTGTCTCTTATTTCAATCAAATCTCGGATGTTGTTAGTAACTCCCTTTGAGAGAGGGGAGTCTCTTCGGCGGATCATTTTGGAAAGAAGAAGTGAGCGTCCATCTTTTTCAGTAATAGACACACCTTTGCGAGAAAAGTACTCATGAAGCAAGTAAGTCCACGCGATATTTGCCTGTACAGCAAACTGCTCCGTCTTGAATTTCAAAGTCGGGCTATTGAAACTATGCACCGCAAGGATCATCGCTTCGCGAGATCTTATCAACCGTTCGTGATCATAAAGATTTAGGCCGGTATTGGGGTCGAAAGCATTCTTCCTGGCGATAAAGAATTCGACCTCATCTTGTTTAGCTAATTTTATCTGGTTGTTTTTTTTGACTTCTGTGATACGAGCACTGTTTATGGTTGCAATTCTGCCTCTATTGATAAGGTCTTGGATATCTTGGTTTCTCCATCCCTGAGACAACAGAGCTTTTGTAATTCTTTTTTCTTCAGCAGTAAGAGAACCTTCTTTCTTTTTTACTGACATCTTTCCCCCCCTTTGCGTCCAGATTAAGTGGGTAGTGACCTTGCCCCCTAACTGTCCCTATTTATAAGTTAGGTCTGTTATTGTTCTGATCCTGTCTGGATCGTTTGATAAATTCAAGGGGTGAAAGCCCGTTCAGGCTCGTATGTGGTCTGTTCTGATTATAGTCATTTCTCCATCTGTTAATAATTTCTCTGGCATGATCGTAGCTGCAGAAAAGATGTTCATTCAGGCATTCATCCCTCAGTCGACCATTAAAGCTTTCGACCAGGCCATTCTGCATGGGTTTTCCCGGCGCTATATAATGCCAGGATACGCCTGTTTCCTGCTGCCATGACAGAATGGCATTGGATGTGAGTTCGGTTCCGTTATCACTGACGACCATTTCCGGTCTTCCGCGACACTCTATAAGTTGATCTAACTCCCGTGCAACACGTCTGCCTGACAGGGAATTGTCCACGACCGTTGCCAGACTTTCTCTGGAATAGTCATCTATGATACACAGCACACGGAACCGCCTGCCATCCATCAACGTGTCTGAGACAAAATCCAGTGACCATCGCTGGTTGTCACTTTCCGGCAGAAGCATAGGTGAGCGTGTCCCCAGTGCCCGCTTGCGACCGCCACGCTTGCGTACGGTCAGTCGCTCCTCTGCATAGAGGCGGTAGAGCTTCTTATGGTTGACCTCCCAGCCTTCCCGTTTGAGCAGGATATGCAGGCGGCGATAGCCAAACCTTCTGCGTTCATTGGCCAGCTCACGCAGGCGTTGACGCAAAGTCTCCTCTTCGGGACGCACCGATTGATAACGGAATACCCGTGGCGCAATGCCCGCCAGATCACAGGCACGGCGCTGCGACAAACCTCTTGATTGCATAGCCCAATTCACAGCTTTTCTCCTTGAACCGGGCTTCAGAAGTTTTTTGAAAGCATTTCCTTCAGAGTGGCATTGTCCAACATTTGGTCTGCCAGCAGTTTCTTCAGTTTGACATTTTCGGCCTCAAGGGATTTAAGACGCTTTGCTTCAGACACTTCCAGGCCGCCGTATTTGGAACGCCACTTGTAAAAAGTCGCGTCGCTGATACCGTGCTTCCTGCATAGTTCAACTGCTGTAGATCCAGCCTGATGCTCTTTCAAAATGCCAATGATCTGCTCTTCGCTGAAACGGCTCCGCTTCATATCTGTCTCCTTCTCAAGAAAACAGACTAACCTATTTATGAGAACATTTCAGGGGGCAAGGTCAGTAGCAGTTATTCCTTTGGACTTATTTCTAGATCTGCTAAAAATTCGGATGCGGGTGCAACACCGGATACAATCAGTTTCTCGCGAGCTCGAGTGCAAGCTACATAAAACAGATGACGTTCAGTTTCATAGACTTCATCCAATTCTGTTTCGTCAGCGACGGTGTCAATCCGGTCCTGATCCGGTAAGATCTCATCATCACACGCCATGACAATAACGTGGCGGAACTCAAGACCTTTTGCTAAATGCATAGTCCCTATTGCAATCCTACCTGTACGATCCTCAACTCGATCAGAAAGTTCTAAAACCTTCTGATCTGCCGCCGTGACAGCTTGCCGAGCTCTGGAAAGTTCATCTGTAGATCGGACGAAAACACCAATTTCTTCGGGAGGAATACCGTTTTGGACTGCCTCACCGATCATCTGGATTACCGCCATCAGCTCCACTTCTGAGGTATCATAAAGGCAGACAATTGGGTCTGGACCATTGAACACAGAAACCGTTCCTTTGCGGTTCTCTTCAACTCCATCAACATCTCTTATAGTATCGGGCAATAGCTTATCAGCGGCTTGACGAATTTGATGTGAAGTTCTGTAATTAACTTTTAGCGTGAACGACCGGCCGCGGATATCAATACCTAAGCCAAGCCAGGAAAAGGGTTCCTGGAAAATACGTTGTCCAAGATCACCAGCAAAGAACAGTGCTTGAGGATCTTTTGGAGCGAGTGCGGAAATCATTTTCAATTCCGGCACGCCAAGATCCTGCGCTTCATCAATGACTATATGCGTGAAGGGTTTTATGTCACGTTCTTGGTAGTAGGTTGTCACTTCACCAAAGATTGCTGCGGGAGTGAAGCGTAGCTGGCTGCGAAGCATTTCCCGAGTTCGCTCAAAAACAGGCCAGAGGCGTTCCCTTTGCTTAGTGCCTAATCGGTTTTTTCGCCCTAACCGCGGAACGCGTGCATATGCTTCCAGATCATTTATTTGCCAAGCATCTATAACGTTTCGCCACTCAGAGAATAGAAAACGCTCTGTAAATCCTGTGAGCTCGCATTCCTTGGCAGCAGCAGTTATTGCTTGGGCAACATGTTGAGGATGGGCAATTTTAGGGTCGTGCCCATGTATGAGGGCAAATAACTCTCGAGCTATTCCTTCAAACGGCCTAACCGTAGCTCGGTGATCCAAACTTGGATCATTACCTGTTAACAGCTTAAGTTTGTGTTCAAGTGCATTCGAAAGCGGACTTGAGAAAGTCGTTACCAGTATTTTTGCATTTTTGTCTTGTTGAAGAAGGTGCGCGGACCGATGAAGGGCGACAACGGTCTTCCCGGTCCCCGCTGATCCAGTCACTCTCGTAGGGCCTGAAAATTGAGCTTCCGCCAATTTTTTTTGCTCTGGATGAAGATAGATAGCCCATTTGTCCCATGGGTAATCCAGGGCTTGTTCGAGCTCTTCAATATTGTCCATGATACGGAAGCGTCGCTGAGCATCAGGGTGGGTAAAGGGATCTTCAAACTGAACGGGTGAGGGGGGTGTTAATCTACCTGTTGCAACATATTCCAATAGTGCTTCTGATGCTTCCGGAGGAATATGGTCTGTGAGATCCAAGAACCGATCTTCTGTGGAATTAAAGATATCCTCCAGCCAATCTTCAGGGACACCCACACTTAAAAGATCATCTGTACTTAGGTCAGTAAAAGGTTGGGGGCTTAGCTTAGGGGTATCGTCAGGCGCATCAGACGTTTGTGGCGTTTGTTTTTGAACGTAGTGAGGAATTGTAATTTTCTCGATCCGTTCTCTCACTTCGACAATTTGCGCTGCTCCCGTTCGTGGATGAGTATCAATACGACGACGCTCAGCCCATTTATAAGCAGCGTCATGATGATCAACATACGCGATTAAAAAGCTGAATTGGGTTTTATGAACTATAAGGCGAATGTCTCGACTTACGCGTACCGACCAAAAATGAGCATCCTTAGAATTTTCAATCCGATGAAATTTCAAACCTGGATTGGAAGGATCTTGCTGCAGATCAAAAACAGTTAGCTTAACAGCCTTTTGTTCTTCGTTAGACAGTTTTGCCAAAGCGGATTGAAAGGTATCTGCAAGAAGGAAGTTCATTCTTAATCTTCAAATATTGCGACTAAGTCTGGTGCAAGGATAGTATCTGAGCGCGAGACTGGATTTATATGGATGCCCCACTTTTCTCTTGCGCAATTAATTAGCATCGGACAAAAATCTTTCCCGACAACATGACGCAATTCAGGTGCCTGATCTTCAGGCATCAAGTCTGATGTTAGAGGAGCGCCTCCATCATTATAAAAAGAAGATTTATTGATTTGTTGCCTTTTATCCTTAAATCTTTTCCTGATCTTCGCTTCATTAGTTTGAATGCACTCGCTAAGTAGTTCGTTTATTTCGTCTATTTCTTTTCCAAACTTCGACGAAAGATGTTCAGTATTCAAAAAATAGGATTCAATGTCAGAGCCTTCAGTAATAAAAACTGAAAAATCTAAATTCTCAAACGCTTCTCTGAAAGGTAGGAGTTCATTGTCTTGATGGAAGTCTCTATCCCTGTGTACGATTAGTTTTCTATCGCCCTTGAGGAAAGGTTTCAAAGAACCAATAATTTTGGCAGTAGCTGAAGAGTTTGAAGTTCCGTTGTAAGAAATTACATCAAATCTAGCAGGTATAATGCCGCAACTTTGCAACAACGTTTTTAATTTATTCTTGTTTTCGTCTTCGGTGAAAATCAAAAATTCTTTTTCAGAGTTTAATATTAAGTCGGCTTCATCAAGCCCGCCAATGTCCATCAACACTTGGGCAAGTTCAAATTCTCCATGTGGTTTGATGTTTCCATTGTCTAGCCAAAAGAAGCGAGCAATTGATTGAGCCGCTGTCATCAAATGCCGGCTATGTGTCGCAATAATTGATATTGTATCGTATTCCTCAGATATATACTTGAGCAATTCTATGAGCTTGACCTGATTGCTTGGATGTAGATGGGAGTCTGGCTCATCAAGAAGTAGTAGTTTTGGTTGAAACAATTCCACGTAAGCTAGGATTTGTATTGCTTGAAGTATGCCTGTACCACATAGCTCTAGTGAACAGTAGATTACCTCTTTTGGTGGTCGAACTTCGATAATGATATTAGTATCCCGTAGAGGATCAAAATTTGTCCGGATATGAATTGACGGGAAAATGATTTTCAATTTGCTAATTAATGTATCGAGCTTGCCTTGTTCCTTGATCTGCCAAATCACGTTTCGAAGAACCAGATTTGCTTCCCCGCCAGCTATTTTCCTAAGAACCACTGGTATAGCTTTTAGTTCTTCGTGATGTTGCACACCTGCTAGTCCTGGCACATAAATAGAAAATGGCTTATCCAGACTAGAGATTGTAGAGCCAAAGCGCGGATTACCACGCCGCTCAACGCCCACAACTTTAGGATTTCTCCCTTTGTACAATTCTATACTATAGTCTCGCTGTTTTAATTCTTCTCCAGCTTCGGTCTGAACCAATTCATCAGCACTAAAAGAGATAGTAGCTCTATTTTGGTCTGATCGATTTCCAAAAGGTGACTTGTAGCCAAGTGAAGAAAAATCACTTGCTGGAGAATAGCGTAAAGTCTCTTCAGCAAATGCTTTTAAATTACCTTGTTCTGCCTGAGTTTGCACTGCTGATACAGAGGTGTGAATTGCTTGTAAGACACTGCTTTTACCTGCATTGTTTCCACCGATTATAAGATTTACGGGAGAAAGCTCTAGTTTAACATCATTTATTTTTTTGAATTTTTGGACGCGTATTTTTTTTAATTCCACTTTACACCCCGAACACTTTCATGACTTCGTCGCCGAAGTGGTTGATGACTTTGACCGCGAAGCGGCCGGTTGCTGGGCGGTCGAAGGGGCGGGAGGTGTCGCGGTAGAGGGTCGCCCATGCCTCCGGGTCGATTTCCGCCTTCAAACTGGTTTTAAGAGCCTTGTAGGGGTCGTTGGCTCCCATGAAGTAGGCGTGGCGTACAAAGAAGCTTTCTTCGTTGTAGTCCGTATCAATGAACCACGCGGCGATATCATCTTTGCCAGAGGCTCGTACGTCACCTGTCTTGGGGTCAAACACATCAATGCCGAGGACCTCAACGACTATTTTCCCATCATCATCAAAATTCCATTCGATATCCGGCTCCCCAAAGACAACGAAGAGATTACCTGCGCCGGTGTTCTTGAGATCATCTGCCATATGTAGGTCCGGGTTCATCTTGGCTTTCAGGATGGGGAGGGGGCCTAGCTTGTTAATTTCCGATGAGTGGGCGTCGAAGTTAAAGCCGCAAGCAATCAAGACATCAAAGCGAGCATCATTGGCTTCCCGCGCGGCCGCCATAATGTTGGATCGGGAGATGGAGCCAAATTCAGGCCCAATGAAAATTGCCGCCTTTTTGGGGTTTCCATCCTGCTCATAGGTTCCAGTAGCAGCGATGTAATCTCCCGGCCAACCCTCCATCGCCGTGAAGGCAATCCGGTCTTGCTTATCGGCTTGGTGAACGCCCGCTGATTTTAGGTTTTCAAGAACCATCGTCGCAAAGTCTTGCGCGGGCGCATCTGTCCGGGGCCGATTTCCCTCAGCAGCTTCAATATCATCGATAAGCTCACTTTCATCTGCCGGGATAACTCGATGAGGGGATAAGCTTTCAACGGTGAAGGGGCCAGCCACACGGACTTTGGAGCTATCTTCATATGGGCGATCGTAGAGATATTCAACGTCAGCTTTCTGGGCGATTGACGTATCGATTTCTTTCTGCCGTTTGATCCGCACTTCCCACCATTTAGAATGGAGCTTCTTAGCTCCTTCGGACCACCCTTCGCCTTGCTCTCGGGGTATTTCCCATTCTTCCCATGATGTATCTAAAGTTGCATTCAATTCGGTGCGAAGCGGTTCAAGTACCTCCTGCCACTTATCCCAGATGACATCGATGCTGGTATCGTTGGCGATTGTCTTGAGCATGATATGCGGGGCGCGCTCATAGACAAATCCCTGGCGGATATCGTTGTGAGTAGCTATTTCAGATTGAACAACACCTGATATGTCTGCTTCTTTCTCTCGACCATCAACACTGTCAGCCAAGAAATAATAGGGATACCGAGCACCCATGATCCTAGAGCGGGCAAGGGCGAGAGCAACACGTGAAGTATCAACCGTGATCCAGCGGCGTCCCCACTGTTCAGCAACCGTGGCTGTGGTTCCGGAACCACAAGTGGGATCAAGCACAAGATCACCAGGGTCAGTCGCCATTAGGATACAGCGTTCAATTACCTTCGTGTTTGTCTGAACGACATAGATTTTATCATCTGTGAAGTTTCCCGTCCCAGTGTCAGTCCAGATATTTCCATGAACAGCAACGTCAAAATCAGTGTGGTATCTCACGTACTGAATGGAGTTCTCAGCTACGTGTATTCGTGCCGCTTTGGCCAATCGCTCCATTCCCTGCGGATAATTGGCTTTCCAATGAGAGTTTTTATCCCAAGCATCATAGGTTTTACCTCTAAATGTGAAAGGTTGACGATCCTTCGCTCTCCCTTGAGATATGATATTGTCTGGCTTGTAAGGCTTGACGTCACTTGGAACAGGGATTTCTTTACGCTTCTCAGCTGCAGTCACGCCTCTGTAAGAAAAATCATCGAACATCAGCCATCGCGCATTCCCCTGTCCTAATTCAAAAGATTTTCTATAGAACGGAGTGTGGGTACGGCAATGATCCTTATCTCGCGCATACCAAAGAACAAAATCAGACATATTACCAAGAAACTCAGCCTGGAATCCGGAAGTTGTTTGAATTGAAATAAGACTTAAAAAGTTCTTTTCACCAAAAACTTCATCCATTAAGGCGCGAACCCTATGGACGTTTTCATCTCCGATTTGCACGAATATTGAACCATTATCCATAAGTAAATCGCGCATAGCGGTCAAACGATCTCTCAAATAGGTGAGATAGCTATGCACACCGTCTTTCCATGTATCGCGGAACGCCTTAACCTGCTCTGGTTCACGTGTAACGTGGTCCATCTTTCTTTCGTCAACATCTAGGTTGCGAGTTGATACTTGCCAATTGGAATTGAACTTGATGCCATAGGGTGGATCGAAATAGATACATCGAACTTTACCACGTAGGTTTTCCCGTTCGGCTAAGCTCGCCATTACTTGCAGACCATCACCCAAAATCATCCGGTTTTGCCAATGCTGGTTGTGCTGGTAGAATTCGGTTTTGGCCTCCGGATCGATACCATTGAAGTCGCCGAACAGGTCGAACAGGTCTGGCGCGTCGGAGGTTGCCTCCTTACGGGCCTTTGTCTGTTTTTTAAGGTCCTCAATGATCGCTTTAGGATGAATTTTTTCCTGAACAAAGATTGGAGGCGCCTGAACCACAAGATCAGACCAATCCTGCTGATCTTTTCCTCGCCAAATCAGCTGAGCTTCGCCAAGCTCAACTTTGCCACCAGTTTTCAGGGTTTCGATTTGCTCATTCGTTAGCCGAAACTCCGTTCCCTTCCAGATGATCTGCGGGTCTAAATCCTCATCCCTCTCGCGCGTTTCCCCTTCCGCAAGTGGGTTAGCCCGTTTATAGGTAACCGGCTCAAACGGCTCAGCCTCTTCCATCCGCTCAGCGATAGACTGCAACTCCGCTGTTGGAATATTCTTCCGGCTCGCAGCATCATGGGTCAGGGTTTCAACTTGTTTTGGAGCTTTTGAATTACGCGCCATCTTTAACTACTTTCAGGTTCTTTTTTGAGCAGTGAATCAGCATGGCAATCACTGATGTCCTTTGCCAATTTATGAATGTTGTTTTTCAGAGATTCAGGGATCAAACTAAGAAAAATTTCGTTTTCTTGAATAAGGTTCTCTCGCCATTCCACTGAAGCACCTAAGATCATAAGGAATTTGTCGATTATTCTCTCTCCGTAGAGGTCAGAGAAATCGGTGTTTTGGATTGTTCGGTTGAGACTGCATGCGTGATTGGAAAACTTTCTTTCTGCAAGCTCTTTGTAAAAAGCTTTCATCCTGATGACAGAATTCCCTGTATTTCGACTTCTGAGCCCTAACGCTGCGAGATTATCAAACATTGTCCAGCCGTCAGGCTGAATAAACCAAATGAGTTTTGTAATGGCCGATGCTGGCAAATATTTGGAATGCCCATTTGTTTTAGCGCATTCAGCAATTTCAGCACATTTTTCCGCTCTGGCCTTTAGGGTGTCAGGCCAGCCTTGACTTATGCTATTTAACTCACTTGCAAGCCAATCTGCATGCGGGTCTTGGCCATTCTTTTTTTGTTTATCCGTGGCGCCAGTTATCCCGCGCCCAACTTCATAACGCCGAGCGATTTGACGGAGGTTTTTTCTGCTAAGTTTGTTTTCCTCACGAATTTGTTCGAAGACGATACCGTCGTAGCAGATCCACTGACGATAATGCTCAACCAAAGCCCAATATAGTAATTTCCTTTTTTCACAGACTGGCAGAGAGTCTAAAGGACTGAGTCTAGGCAAAATTAAGCCTCCCCTCTACCGGTTAAGTTGTGTTGAAGTGGTCCAGGTGAATGACTTAGAACTTTTATAACCTCATAGTGCTCGTTAACCCATGCTCCACTCATCTCATCCTTGTATTGGTATATACGAAGTATGGCTTTCAGAGAGTCGCCAGTGCCTATTACATATTCATGACTAACAAGTTTGTCGTAAAAGTCTTCGTCGAGAATGGGAGCTGAAATTTTGATTCCATCACGCCAGACGAATTGCCACTTCCTCATACCCCTTTCGAATATCGCCCTAATGATTAATAAATCGGCTTGTTCCTCTCTCTGCCTACGGCGTTCTTCTTCAGCTACAATGGTTTCTCGAACTTCCGATAGTCGTGGAAAATCTGAGCGTGGAAATTGAACAAGGGGTTCAGCATCTTGTATATTTTCTGTTATTCCAAAATCATTAATTTCTTTGTCAGCTTTTAGAACTTTAAAGGCTTTGGAAACTCGTTTTTCAATTTCAGCATTTTTTTGGATTTTTTTTCTTTGTTCTTCTGCCGTTTTAGGAAGAACTATTCTTCGATTGCCTGCTTCAACGATGTAAGAGGTGTCGTTGACAATAATATTTATCTCTACTTCTTCAGCAAAAATCTTTTCATAGATAAACGTAGCTAAAAGACTGACAGTCAATGCTTTGGGAACTCCATCTAATAGAGGAGCAACATTCTTTGTAATTGTTTTGATTTTTGTTCGGAATGAGCCTTCGCCTAGAGCATCAATATAGACTTCAATTTCGAACTCTGGATTAACAACGCGGTTGATTTCTTTTAGTGCACTGGAAAGTTCTAGTAATGAATTTGCAAATGTTTCTGCATTTATCCGGTGGAATTCCCCGCCAAAATGAAACACAAATTCATCATTGAATCTTGTTAAGTCAGTAATCTGCATTAAACAATCTCGGTAGTTCTGGAAGTTTTGAGTGCCTGTTCAATTAGTTTCCGAAACTCACTGTCAATTTCATAAACACTATCGAACTGAGAGAATGTCCATCTGCCATAAGCTCCTAGAGCATTTACGCCAGTCACCCATTTTTCTGTCATGGTTTCTTTTTTGAGCTTCACTTGCTCGTTTTTGAAACCTTTGATTTCTACGATAACGTTGAGTAGATCATCAAATCCGCGTCCGTCATCCACTTGAACAATAAAGTCAGGGATGTAGTCTCGTGCTATGTTTCCATCTTTATAGGGAACTGTGAAACCCAGTCCCTGATTTTTGACATAGGAGATCACCTTGTCATGATTTTCGGCGGCTCGGGCGAATTCAGCTTCCCAGTCACTGTCGCAAACCACGTAATTGATGTGACAGCGGCGCGGATCGGTCTCTAGAACATCTTTTGTTGTGATAAAACTTACATGGCGAGTTGATCCAACAGGGTTGTATCGGTCAATCACGGCTTTCACTTTACCCTCTGTGTCCGTCGCTCGCACAATCGCTGTGAAGACCCGTTCTGCCGCCTGTGCCGCAATAACAGGGTAACAGGTCAGCATCCAGGGCGCGGTGCTTCCTGGGCATCTCAGATACCCTTCATCAATCCATTTTCGGCAGATACTTTTGATTTGACCAAATAAGTGGATTTTGGGCTCTCCATCAGCATCGACGAAGTGCCTATTCATAACCTCTTTTGCGAGGTTCATGGCAATTGTACTGGGGCGGAGCTTTTGCACTTGCTCCAGAGTTAATGTGTGCCCTTCTCCAACAATACCTGACATGTCCGTCTGGCTGGCGCCCACAAGGTCATGCTCAATGACGTAGGAGCTGTCTTCTGTAAATGTTGCTCGCAGTCGTTCCTCAGGTAAATCTACCCTATAGCCGATGACGCGGGGGAATCGGATCTCCAGGGTTTCCCTCTCTTTTACAGCTTTCACATGCGTGGTTTTCTTCGGGGCTTTAGGTGGGGCAACAACAGGCTTAGCCGTGAAATTGAATGGGATGCCAAGAATGTCGGCATACTCGCTGTCAAACAGCCCTTCATCATTCAGGTCGTAACTCAATCTACGAAGACCGCGACCAACGACTTGCTCACAAAGCAATTGTGTGCCGAATGCACGCACTCCTAAAATATGAGTTACAGTATTTGTATCCCAGCCTTCGGTCAGCATGGACACTGAGACAACGCAGCGGATCTGTTCTCCTAATCGACCTTTTTTCCCGACAGTATTCATGACCTCTCTTAGAAGTTCTGAGTCTGAGATTTCGCTATGTTCACCCCTCTGTTTCCGCTCTCGCTTAAATTTTTCTATTTCTGGCTTAGCCATCTCCTTGAAGTTTTTGTCGAGCTCACCGCTTTCGATTTGCTTGCTATCGATGAGAAGTGTTTTTGGCTTTGCGAGTGGTTCAAGATACTGGTCAAAATTGCTGAATAGAGGCAGGTGTCCAGGACTTTTCGTAACTGGATCTCCATCTTCGTTAGGGCGCTGCCAACCAGATATCCACTCATACACCATCTTTGATGTGGTTGTGTTGTTGCAGACAACGATAAAGACGGGGGGAACGTCAATTCCCTCTCGATCCCATTGATCTGAGACCTTTTCGTAATGTCCATATAGTGATTGAAGGGCCGTTTGAAGTTTGTCGGGGATTGCTGTTGGATCAGCAGTGATGCCGCCTTTTTTGGGCATTTCTTTTCCAATGTGATCCCAGAGATTTCTGAAGATAGGCATCTCCGCACTTGGGATATTGTCGTCCACGGGAATACGAGGCAGCTTAACGATTCCACACTCAATTGCATCCATTAATGAGAAGTCACTCACTGTCCATGGGAACAATGTCCCTTCAGCCCAACCAGAGCCCGCTAAGAAGAAAGGTGTGGCAGAGAGATCGTATACGGCCTTGACGCCTAGCTTCCTTTTGAACGCTTCAATGCCGTTAATCCACAAACGTGCGGCCTTGCTATTTTCATCCGCTTCTTTTTTTGCATCTCCAGTTAGTTTTTCTTCATCGCTCTCAGGTTTTTCGCGATAGCAGTGGTGGGCTTCATCGTTGATGACAACAATGTTTTTGATACCCATGAGTTCCTTCGCCACCCTTCGAACCATCTGGCCTTCAGTTTCCTGACTTTTGATAGGTGAATGGCGCCCTTGAAGCAGTGATCTTGTCGTTTTGTTAGCATCCAGCAGTTCACGAAGCTGGAATGCGTGGTAATTGGTAATGACGATCTTTGCTTTTTGCAAATCAGGCATCATATCTTCCGGGACCAGTTCTCGACTTTGGTAGTAGCTGTCGGGATCACTTGGTTGCAGAACGCGTAGTCGATCCTTAATGGTGATGCCCGGAGCCACAATTAAAAAGCCTCGAGTAAATAGCTTACTGGTCGGCGATCTCACGGCATTAATGGTTTGCCAAGCCATAAGCATAGCCATGACGGTGGTCTTGCCTGCCCCTGTCGCCATTTTCATAGCTAGCCGCATCAAATCAGGATTTGCTCCATCATTGGCATTTTTTAGATGCGTCCAGAAGCGTTCATAAGCTTTCTTCTTTCGGGCAACTTCAGTGAGCCAAATTATGGTTTCTACGGCTTCGACTTGACAAAAGAAGGGGCGGATGTTTTCAAACTGATGGCTGCGCCAGTGTTGAAGGAGGCGAGCTGTTGCTGGAGTTACTTCCCAATCAGCAGGATTGGATATTGCGCGCCATGCTTGCAGCTGGGTGCGAATATCATTGATAATAGGCGTGGGGTTATAGACTTGTTCATCTGATGAAATCTCATCATTAGCGTGTAAATTCAAATTCGGTTGATCAGTATCCTTGTTCTTTGATCTACGTTTTTTAGGTTTGGGTACAGGTGAGAGTAGGGCTGAAGGGCGTCGCCCAATGATTGGGGCGAGATCGTTAGGTTGCCCTTCTTCATCCAGACTATGATGCAATTTTGGTTCACTATAAGGTGAATTCAAAATTGGTTTTTCAAAAAATGTTGCCCCCATAAGCACTAATCCAACTTATTCTTAATTATTTACCCTCTGGAACTAAAGGGTAATAGATTGTTGTGTGGTACGCAATCAACTATTGATGGATAAACTAAGACTTATGGCTATGCTTGTTGAGGAGTTAACTGATCATGAAGCGCCAATAAACAGGCACTCCCGGAAGTTACCAGCTTTTATTAATGGATTGAGTTCTATGAAGTAGATGGGTGCGTAGTCTGACTGTGTAGCTCCCCGCGCGCGCGTACGTGTCATGATCCGCTTTTGGTGTCGGATCTCAGTTCCTCTATTTTCTGCTCTGCCACATACATCCGGATCGCGCGCCGTATATACTCTGATTGATCCAGCCCACGCTTGACTCTCATCTCCGTCATACGGTCCAAGTCAAACTGACTAATGTTGAAGAGAATTTTCTTTGCAAATAAGCTCATTGTTTATCCTTCAAATTTTTTCGACAGAGTTTTCAAGATCTTGTAGAGCGGGATAAACTTCACCTTCCAACTGGAAATTCACGGTCTCCAATTTTATATTATAATCTTCTGATCTTATAAAAGCCAGATTAATTCGCAATAATTCACATACGGTTTTGAAGTTTATTCCTTGTTGGGATATGTTTTTAAGTATTGATTTTATTTAATTATTTTAATTTTCGATCTTTTCCCTTCATAAAAGTTCATACTTCACAGGGGTAGGTATATCGTGGGCTAGAAATGCTTTCCGTGCCTTCTATTCCATACCCTCCGTGAAGTATGAACTTTATCGAAATTGATCCCGGTGCCTGTTCTTAAGTTACAACAAATACCTGCGTTGGTTTTTTTGATTTCGCCATGGAAACCTGCTGGGATAAAATTGATCCAATTTCAATCAATTCTTCCAATATCTCATCTCGATCGCGCTTGTTCATCCGTTGGAATTTGCGAGTTATCTCGGCGCGGGTACGGCCGGCTTTGCCTGCTTGGGATATGAATTGAAGAATTTCCTTTGAGTTCTTTTCCCTTTGGCTGTCAGAAAGATTGGCTTCGAGCTTGAGGGACATGTTTTCAATGCACCACCAAACGATATCGCGAGCCCATTCAACATGATGAACCAAAATAACTGGATTTTTAGGGTCGTCGCAAATCGCACGTATCATTGCTAACTTGACGGTGTTTTCAAAAGCTCGCACCCAGAGATCTGGAAAACGTTCTTTTCCATCCAGTCTTTTTTCTTCCTGTCCGTGCACAATATCTTCCAAAGAGGTGATGGCAGATGCTTCCAGGCGCACTTTACGCAGGATTGGTTTTATTTCAGCTAGCTGACTTCCTTTAGGTACTTGCGGCTCAGGGGTGCTGAGATAAGCTTGTCTAATCCTATTGACCAAATTTTCAGGTGGATTCCTATCGATTGTATTTCTCAATGAATTGCCAAGTATGGAAGCTCTTTCATTGCCTTCAAAAACCAACATTCTATTGAGAAATCCAGATAAAACATCTCCCCCTCTCAATACATCAAACAAAGTACTGGGTGTCGTAGTACCGTATACATTTATTGAGGGGTTGTAGATGTCTTGCCTCTTTGGTCGATCCTTTTCATTGATGCCATGGATTGAATATTCAGTGCCGTTGTGAACTGATCCTGAGTCTGAATAAAATTCCATGAGATTCTTTACAAAGGTAGATTGGTAGCTGGATGCATTCCTTCCTGTTGTAGCTGCAAGATATTTTCCAAATTCATCCAGGAAGGCTATCAAAACAGGGTTTCTCCATAGCGCCGATTTCAAGGCTGCGCCGGAAGTAAATTCACCGCCTGCGATCAAGTGCCCAAGTTCTGCCTCACTTAGTATGCTTTTGATGCATTTACGCGCATGATCTTTACCTCCTCCTGAGGCAGCGACTCCAATAACAAACAGGTTTGTATGTGTGTTTGTATTTGGGAAGTTATATCGACGCCCAAATAACCCCGCAAACATCACAAGAGTTGCACCCAGTGTTAGTACCGGTTGAGGAACCAAAGCTGTTCGGTTGATCCAGTTACATACTTCTCCCATCAGCCCATCTACTTTCAGACAATGTTCTGGAAAAGGTTTGCTCCAACGATTATTAACACCTGTTTCCTCTGAGGCTTGCTCAAGTGGAAGTACCGAAAGTTGCTTCTGCACCTCTAACAATCCTTCCCGGACATGCAGGTCATTAAAGTCTGTTGGTTTCCCATTCTCATAGTTTTGAAATATAGGGAAAATGACCTGCGCTCCGGTAATTTTCTGCGCTTTCATTCTGCCAGGATTCCCGTCTGTCCAGCAATCATCGTCACCAGCAATATGTATCACCTGCCCAGGATGCTTTTTCTGAACATTCTCATGCACGGGCTTCAGGTTGTTGGCATTAAATGCAGCATAGACCTCACCACCAGTAGCTTCTGCTATTGAGGCACCAGTAGCGTATCCCTCACAGATATAAATCCCCTTTTCTGTGTCTCCGCATATTTGGAAGCAGCCTCCCTTAGTTCGTCCACCTTTCAGGAATCTTTTTGAGCCATCCTGATCAATATACTGCACTGAGATGATTTCCCCATCTTCAGAACAGATGACTGGAACAACAAGGCTGTCTTCAACTTGCACGATACCGAAGGGTTTGATTTGTTTCCGGACTAGATATGGGTGATCCACATCGGCTGGACGCCCAGATGCAATGATCCCTTCAGCTTCAACTGCCACCAACTCGTTGCTGGCAAGTCTCTCCTTCTCTTGTGCTTCCCGAGCTTCAGAAATTTTCGCTTCAATATGATCGATCTGCGCTGAGGTCATTTCTGTTCTGGATTTACTTGTCCATATCACCTTCTCGGGATTTCCTCTCCAAGATCCGAATACACCCAGAGCGAATGTTTGAGTTGGGTCGTCGCTATCAGGATATTCAAAATAGATATACCAGCCAGACTTCTGACACTTCTTATCTCCTGGAGCCTGTAATCTTTGAATTTTATCTCTGACAATCACGCTTGGAGTTTCTGTGAAGCCATAGGAGTGCATTTCCTCAATGAAGCGAAATTCGATTGGCGGCTGATAAGTTTTTGCGGCAGTCTTCTTTCCAGCACGTTTATCAATATATGCATACAGATGTGCATGGAAAGGTTCCTTAAACATTTTCGAAGGATTGTTTTGATCAGATTTCATTTCAATCCTCCTAAGCTAAAGCGGTAATTGATTGGGTGCCGGATTGAATTTGCCTTAAGCGTGAGACATCGCATTGAAACTATGATACAGTCATTGGCGAATTCCTTCGTAGAGGGAAACGTAAATTGATCGGGACAGCCTTCTGTTGCAGCAGAGGGCTGTTCTACTTTCTGGCGGGTATTTTGCTGATGAAACTCTGAGAGCCAGTCTTTAAATCGTTCCGGCATCTCGTCCAACTGCACCTTGGCTTCAGATGTTGGCGTAAAAGCCTTGCGGCGCATGCACAGAAGCAAATTGGTTTTTGTGCTGCCAATGTATGACACCGGGTGCCAAACCCACTGTGCATGCCTTTTTCGCAGCCTGCAGATCATCCATTGAAGTTCGTCAGCCTTTAAAGCCCAGCCGTTGGCAAGTGGGATAAAAAAATCTTCAGTCATTTTTTCCTTCAAAAATTTTTGAGAGGGAGAGGTAATTCAAAGGGGGGACGGGGGCTAAATAGCAGGGGTCCCCCCCCCATTGCGATTTCGGCAATTTGTTTCGCCCCTCACTCAATTTTATTGAGTGTTGATGTGGAAATCTGTGCTGGGGGATTGTTGAGCAATTCCATGAGGGGCTCTTTGGGAATAAGGATTCTGCGCCCGATCCGTATAGACGGGATCTTTCCTGATTTGACTGCATGATAGGCAGCACTTTTGCCAATGCCGAGTATATTACCGGCTTCCTGGACTGTTACAGTTATCCGTTCTGTAGACATATTGTACCTTTCCTTTGAAACTATAATGTGGACACATGAATATTAAACGGTATAAATGAAACCATAACAACCCAACTTAACAATTATTACGGTTACATTTGGGTAACGGCGATTTAGGAGGGTGAGATTTGATTGAGTTTAGATGGCGACTTGACCAAGGGGGGTATCAGGTCGTGGTCCGGAAAGGTGAGCTTGGCCTTTTTTCAGGACAGGAGCCTTATAGCGGCGAAGTTCGCTGGTTGATGCAAGTTGGAGGACCTGAAAAGGAGTATCAACCGTTGGGCAATGGAATTGCAGTTCACCGGAAGCTGGCAGAGCTGAATGAAAATGATAGTGGAGAGAATGACGTACTAAGCTTTTGTAATGAATTTGGTTTGTTGAGTCATGACTGGCCAGACAGTAAACATCCGGGTGAAATGTTTCCATTTGGATTAAAGATTGATCCAAAGTTGGGTGTTCAACCCAACCGGCAAGCAATGAGACTAGACAAGTTCTGGTATTTGCAAGAGCCAGTTAGGGTTGCTGTCAAATGTTTGGATGAGGGAGATAAATTTGGTGCGGCAAGTGTCTTTAACCATCAAGCAGTAACGCAGCAAGCTTGGTTGCAGTATCATAGACTAAGTGGAAAGTTTGAAAAACAATTTATCCCTGTAGATTTGATTTCTGCAGTATGGATGCAGGTGGAACAGGAAATCTCCGGTCAGCGGAACTGGAAGCGTTGTCAAAATTGCCAAACATGGTTTCTCCCCCAAACCAAACGCGCTGTTTATTGCAGAAAAGCCTGCAAGGTTGCATGGCATAGAAAGCAAAAGAAGGGAGAAGTGTAATGGCGATCAGCAAAAGAACATGGACCACAAAAAAGGGAGAAAAGAGGTCGGCTTGGGAAGCTTCTTATACAGACAAAACCGGGAAGCGGCGTAGAAAACAGTTTGATCGAAAGAAAGAAGCAGAGAGCTGGATGATTAAAGTGCAGTCGGAGCTTGCTGCAGGATTGCATACGCCAGAAAGTCAAAGTATCTCGGTCAAGGAAGCAGCTCAAATCTGGCTTCAGGCATGTGCGAGGGGGCGTGATGGTAGGGATGCTGTGGAACGCCATACACTCCGGTCATATGAGAGCCATGTAAGGTTGCATATCAACCCCTTGCTGGGCGAAAGGCTCTTAAGCAGTTTGACGGCGCCTGAAGTTTCAGCCTTTCGGGATCGGCTTTTGGACGCGGTCTCGCGATCAATGGCGAAGAAGGTAGTATCCTCTTTAAAGGCAATCCTGACGGAAGCCCAGAAGCGGGGGCTGGTTTCTCAGAATGTTGCTCAGACAGTCAGCGTTTCAACAGCATCTCGTCATAAGAAGCGTGTCGAAATCCCCAGTAAGGCGGAAGTTCGGGAAGCACTTCATATGGCCCAAGAGTTAAGGGATGATCATCAATCCCACATATCTAAAGCTTGGCGTCGATATTACCCGTTTCTCCAAATGGCTGTGTCAACGGGTATGAGAGCCTCTGAGCTTCGTGGACTTTATTGGTCGCATATTGATATGGGCAAGGGTGTAGTCACAATATGTCAGCGTGCTGATGAAGACGGTATAATTGGTCCGGTTAAAAGTGGAGCAGGGCGCAGAGCCATTCGAATTTCACCCGCCCTGGTTAAGGTTCTACGAGAATGGAAACTGAATTGTCCTCCTGGCGATCTTGTGTTTCCGAACTTTCAGGGGAAAGTGGAAAATCACGCAAATATGCGTAACCGGTGCTGGTACTCATTGAGTAAGCGTTGTGGCTTGTTAAAACCGGTGGAAGGAAAGCAAGGGCAGAGAATGGTCGCAAAATACAACTTCCATGCATTGCGTCACTTCCATGCGTCCATGTTGATCGCTTCCGGCGCAACGCCCAAAGAGGTTCAGGTGGAAATGGGGCATAGCTCAATACAGGTGACCTTTGATGTTTACGGGCATTTATTCCCTGAAAATGATGCTGAAAGAACTGCCCGGGCGGCTGCTATGGATGCCGAGATTTTTGCCTGATTGCCGCATATATGCCGCACATTAAAATTAAGATATTGATTTTATTGAATTAAATTCGGAATCATAATCCGCGTGTCGGGGGTTCAAGTCCCTCCTACGCTACCACATTTTCCAAAAACATAATAAGTTTTAAAAGACATATGCGGGGTAAGGCATCTTCCCTGTAAGTTGTTGACAGGTATGGCGCGAAGGGGGTTTGCGCCATACCGTGTTGGATGTGTTTCTTTGATCGGGGTTAGGCGGGGCGGCCTTCGATGTTGTTCTTGATGTTGAGCAGGGAGGCGGCGGCTTCCTCGTCGATGGCGGCGATCATGTTGTCGGTGATGGGCTTGGGCCGTGACGGGTTGATCAGGGTGCGGGTGAATTTTGTTTGCTCGCCGATCGCCTCGACGTCATAGCGGACGATGATGGTGCCGATAAAGGGGGTGTGGGTCTCGCCGATCCAGAGTGCGCCGGGGGTGCAGTCTGTTACTTTCCAGTCGAGGACCGCTTCGCCGGTCTTGGTATGCCAGAATTCCCTGAAGGTATCGCCCTTTCGAAGCGGGCGATCCTCGCTTTCGATCTGGTGCGAGGCGAAAATCCATTCCGGCCATGAATTGGGGTTGCAGACATAATCCAGAACCGTATCCGGTGTTGCCGTGATCAGGATGTCGTGGCTTCGTTCAAAATGGTTGGGGGATTGGTTGGTGTTGGTCATGGCAAGCCTCCGGTCTTCTGGCGATGTTGATGATTGTTTTTGAGGCCAGAAGGATCGGCTCAGGCTATGGCAGGCGGTGGGGCGCGTCAAGCATGCTCGTATCAGGGGCAAAGAGGCGGCTTTTTCCTTGATTTTCGGCACCCTCAAGATGTTGGGTTTTATGGACATCCATAAATCGTGCAGGCGGGATGTCCCTCTCCAATTCCGGGTGTGGTTTTTAATCTCTGAAAAGTTGATTTTCGCCTGTAGAAAATATTGTGCAATGCGGTAAGTCGTGGCAGTATCAGAAGGAATAGGCGATGGGCTGAATTGGCAGCAGTAGATTTTCCATTGATTCAATGTGAAAATTTCACTAAAAACGCTGCCAAGTGACGTCATTTGCAACTCAGCAACGCCATCTCATAAGAATAACGAAATTCAACAAGAATAAACAAACGATGAGCCAAACTTGCACTTTTTATGAGCCGGGATCTTCCTCTGCTCACTTTAACTTTATGTCCATTTCGAATGACGACGGACAGGCACCTATTTCCCTGAAAGATGAACGATGAATTCTATTGATGAAAAATTACAACCGATCCTGAGTACTGTCCTGCATCGAAATGCCGGGGAGAAAGAATTCCATCAGGCCGTCCACGAAGTATTGGAAAGCCTGGGTCGGGTCGTCTCGAAGCACCCTGAATATGCCGATGAAGCGCTGATTGAGCGGATTTGTGAGCCGGAGCGCCAGATTATCTTCCGGGTGCCGTGGATCGATGACCGGGGGGATGTTCAGATCAACCGCGGTTTCCGGGTACAGTTCAACTCGGCGCTTGGCCCATACAAGGGCGGCATCCGCTTCCACCCGTCCGTCAATGTGGGGATCATCAAGTTCCTCGGTTTTGAACAGACCTTCAAGAACGCCCTGACCGGTCTGCCGATCGGCGGCGGCAAGGGCGGGTCCGACTTTAACCCGCGGGGCCGTTCCGATCGCGAAATCATGCGTTTCTGCCAGTCCTTTATGACCGAACTGCACCGTCATATCGGTGAGTATATCGACGTTCCGGCCGGTGATATCGGTGTTGGCGGGCGTGAAATCGGTTACATGTTCGGCATGTACAAGCGCCTGACCAACCGCTACGAGGCGGGTGTCCTGACCGGCAAGGGGCTTTCTTTCGGTGGTTCACGGGCCCGGAAAGAGGCAACCGGTTTCGGTAGCTCCTATTTCGTTCAGCGCATGCTGGAAACACGCGGAAACAGCTTCGAAGGCAAGCGTTGCGTCGTTTCCGGTTCCGGTAACGTGGCGATCTACGCGATGGAAAAAATTCTGTCCTTTGGCGGTATCGTGGTGGCCTGCTCTGATTCCGACGGGTATATCGTTGACGAGAATGGCATTGACCTTGATCTGGTCAAGGAAATCAAGGAAGTACGCCGCGAACGTATTTCCGAATATGCCCGCCTGAAGGGGGCTGGAACCCACTATATCAAGGGCGGGTCGATCTGGGATGTCGCTTGTGACGTTGCCATGCCTTCTGCAACCCAGAACGAACTGACGGGTTCTGACGCGACCACACTGGTCAAGAACGGTGTCATCGCCGTGGGTGAGGGTGCCAACATGCCTTGTACGCCGGAAGCGGTTCGCATTTTCCGGGATGCAGGCGTCCTGTTTGCACCGGGTAAGGCTGCCAATGCAGGGGGTGTTGCCACATCTGCGCTGGAAATGCAGCAGAATGCGAGCCGGGATAGCTGGTCCTTCGAAAAGACAGAGCAGCGTCTGGCCGTGATCATGCACAACATCCATGACACCTGCGCCGAGACCGCAGAGGAATATGGCGCCCCGGGCGACTATGTTCTGGGTGCGAACGTGGCTGGTTTTGTCCGCGTGGCAGAAGCCATGCGTGCCATGGGCGTTATCTGATCCAAAAGGCCCCGGGATGGCGGTATGACTGTCGTTCCGGGCGCACGATAGAGCGGGTATTCCCGCGACGAAATCCCGGCTTTGCCGGGATTTTTTGTTTGGGCCGAAACCGGGGGGCTTCAGCCGTTGGTTGAAAAATATTGACGCCTTTTATCTTTCTTCTCAAAAAGTTCGTATTCTGTGAATTCCCGGATTATCATGTTTTCCGAAGACCTCAGTCGATAACAAATAATAGGGAATACACATGTTTAGTCATATTATGGTCGGGGCGGATGATGTGGAAAAGGCAAAGGCCTTTTACGACGCAATCCTTGGCGAGTTGGGTCACAAGCCCGGTGTGATGGACGAAAAGGGCCGGTGTTTCTATTTCACCAAGGAAGGTATTTTCTCGATCACAAAGCCGATCAACGGGGAGCCTGCCTGCCACGGGAATGGCAGCACAATCGGTTTTGCAGCGGAAAACGCGGATGCGGCCGACCGGTGGCATGCGGCCGGTCTCGCCCATGGCGGAACCACCTGTGAAGATCCTCCGGGTGTTCGGGAAGGCGCCAAGCTGAACCTGTACCTTGCCTATCTGCGGGACCCGTCCGGCAATAAAATCTGTGCCATGCACCGTATGGGGTAAGCCTTTCGGGCTTGCTCATATTCCCCGAAAGGGGGCGTAGTTTACGCTTCCCGGCGTTCAACACCGAATTGTCGGGAGGCGGTTTTCTGTCAAAGGTCGGATCAGACCGGATGGATCAGAATGTTTCAATGACCGGAGTGGGGGAGCCATCCCATTCAAAGCGCCAGCCATCTCCCTGCCTGATATTCTGGACAAGATTGGTTCGAAAGGCGACAAGGCACCGTCCGCCCTTGCGCCGGATGGAGGGATAAAGAAGGCCGGAAGCCCCCTCAGCCCGAAGGCTGGCGGCCAGATGCTGCCCGGCGGGGTAACCAACCGCCGGATCAGGGGTAAGCGCTGGATGGGCGCCCGCCTTTTGCAGGGTATGAAATTGCCCGGTGAAGCCCGCGATCAGTTCGCGGTAAGCGGTTATATTCTCATAAATTCCGGTATTATGCAGCTCCCGCCCCAGATGAAAGGCCACCTCGGCCTTGGCCGTTTCAAGGGCATCCTTGCCATGGGCAGCGTACCATGCGCCGCGCTCCGGCCCATTAAAGCGGTTCCCCGTTGTGCGCGTATAGCAGAATGCCGCATTCACATAGCTGTAGCCGTATCCGTGCGCCTCGGTCAGGAGTTCGGTCTTGTGAACGCCGGAGGGCAGGGGGATAACCTCGTTCTGGCGGCCGGATGTCAGGCGCTCGAATTCCTCCAGAAATGCGAGGTCGTCGCCTGTATCGACAAGCGGGGCCATGGCCGGCTCCTGAATATAGGCTTGCGGGATAAGCCGGATGGTGTCCGGGGCTGTAAAGGCTTCCGTTGGCAGGGGCGCGTCAAGGTTCACAGGCCGCCCCGCAGGGCATCAATATGCTGCCGCACAAAAACAAGCGCCGGAATGCCCCGTGTCATATAGTCAAGCGGAGTCAGGCCATTGAACAGGGGACCGGTATTGGGTTGTTTAACCCAGCCATGGGTGAGGGGGCCGTTGAACAGCAGGCGGAGCCCCTTGAAAATGCCGATAATCAGGCTGGCACGGGTCGCCTTGTCCCGGTCCAGATTGCCCTGAAAGGTGCCCTTTTTCATGCGGTTCCAGGTGGCAACCGGAACGTCCAACAGGGCCGCTGCCTCGTCATTGGTCAGGTTCCAGTGGTCCGCTGTTCTGACCAGGGCCTTGACGATTACGGCGATTTGGTCGCGGTTGGAAATCGGCTGGATCGCGCCGGTCAGTTCATTATGGAGTGCCGCATTCATGCTGATCTATCCGTGAGATGATTACATATGGTGTAATATTTTATATCATATGATAATTATTTTATCAAATGCAATGATCCCGGTCAGGCCTGATGAAGCTGGAACGCCTCCGGTTACAGGGCGGCCTTCAACTGCTGGCTTTTCGCCCTTTGCTGGAAAGAGGTCTGCAAATGGGTCTGGAAGGAATGACGGATATGATCCTGCGCGGCCTCGTCGGCGGCATCGGGATCGCGATTGCGGATGGCTTCCACAATGCGCCGGTGTTCTTCATGCAGTTTTTCCGCCCGTCCTTCGGGGATGTATTTGACCCCCCGCAGCAGGGCCATGGAATCGGACAGGGCGCCAAATGCTTTTATAAGGAATCTGTTATGCGCTCCGTGGTATATTGCGTGGTGCAGTTCCCAATTGATCTGGTTGAGTTCCCGCAGATCGTTTGTGGCCTCGTAACTTTTTTCCAGAATGAATTCCATGGCCTGAACTTCGGCCTCAGACGCGTGTTGAGCGGCAAAGCGGGCGGCGATTCCTTCAAGTTGTTGGCGTAAGGCATAGAGTTCGGCCACTTCCTGCGGGTCCAGTTCGGCAACAACGGCGCCGCGCTGGGCTTCAAAGATCAACCGGCCTTCGGATTGCAGGCGGCGGAATGCCTCGCGAACCGGGGTGCGGCTGACGTCGAGGCTCTTGGTGATCTCTGTTTCGCGAATCCGTTCGCCGGGGTGGTATTTCCCCTCCCGAATTGCCTGAAGAACCTCCTGATAGACAAACTCGCTCAGGGAAACTGTGGCGTTCCGACTGCTTTCAGGTTTGCTTTTTCTTTCGGCCATACCGTGTTCGATCCCTACTAAGTATTTGTGTTGTTGGAATAAAATTACGTTAGAAGCGGGAGAAATGCAACTACTTGACTGGATTGTTCTGTTTTGTATACATTTAAGTACATTGACATCCAAGTCAACAGGTGAACGGCGACCCAAGGGTTTCCATTCTGTTCAATGCAACAACGATCACCCAAAACAGGAGGTTCAACTTCATGATCGGAAAAATCAGGTTTGCGGCGCTTGCCATGACGGCAGCACTGACACTTCCCTTCCTTCAGGCCGCTACGGCCACTGCCGGTGAGTACCCGGAAAAACCCGTTTCCATGATTGTCGCGTATTCCCCGGGGGGCGGGACGGATACTGCCGCACGGGTTATTGCGAAATACGTACAGCCGCATCTGGGCCAGCGTCTGATCATTCAGAACAAGCCGGGTGCCGGTGGCCAGATTGGCTTTACCGAACTGGCCCGGTCCCAGCCGGACGGTTACAAGATCGGTTTCATCAATATTCCGTCCATTTTCATGGTGAAAATGCTGCGGGAAAACGTTCCTTACGAAATGTCCGACTTTGAGGCCATTGCCAACATCCAGCTTGATCCGGTTATGCTGGTGGTCAAGGCGGACAGCCCGCTGAAGACATTCCAGGATTTCCTCGACGCGGCCAAGAAAGCGCCGGGTGAAGTCAATGTGGGCGGTGACGGTCCGCAGTCCAACAACCAGCTTCAGGTCGTCGTTGCCGAAGACAAACTGGGCGTTGACGTGAACTTCGTTTCATTTGACGGTTCCGGTCCGGCCATTACCGCTACCCTTGGTGATCAGGTTGTGGCTGCGGTTCCCTCCGCAAGTTCCGCAACAACACATATCCTGAACGGTCGCCTGCGGGCCTTGGCCGTTTTCTCTGAAAAACGGTACAAGTATCTCCCGGATGTTCCGACGATCAAGGAAGCCTCTGGCGTTGATGTTCCGGGCATTGGTGCTTCCATGCGCGGTATCGCGGTTCCGAAGGGTGTCTCCCCGGAACAGAAGAAGGTTCTGGAAGCTGCGTTCGCAAAAGTAATGGAAGACCCGGAATTCCTGGCACATGCCGAGAAAATGGGCCTGCCGCTGGATTACATGAACGGCGCGGATTTCGACGCCTACATCCAGTCTGCGGCTGAGGCTGTCGAAGCCTATATTCCGTTGCTCAAGTAACGCCACCCTAACCAGATAGCAGAGAGGAATTATTCCAATGCGACAAATTTCGTTGGACCGGGCATTCGCCCTTCTTGTGGTCGTTGTAGCTCTGGCCAGTGGCCTGGCAGCATTCGGGTACTCGGTGGAATCTTCGTACTTCCCGCGTCTCCTCTCTGCCTTTTTGGTGGTGGTTGCCGGGATGCTGCTGTTCCGGCTTGCCCGGACAAAAGCAGATGCCGGGACCGAGGATGACGAGGCACGGGCGCTGGAGCGAGAGGAGCAGAAAGAGCAAATCCGTTCTGCCCTGCTCGTGTTCGGGGCGATCGCGGCCTATATCGGCGCAATTCATATCGTCAATTACGAGATTGCCACTGTCCTGTTTGTATCGATTTTTATTCGGTACCTGGGATATCGCAATCTGCTTGTTACGGGGATTGCCGCCGTTGCCCTCACGGCCCTGCTGTACGGGGTGTTCTTCGAGTTTCTTGCGGTTGCCCGGCCTGAAAGCCTGTTCTTCAGCTAAGGCCGGCGAAACCGCCAGAGGATAATGTATGTTTGAAAATATTTTAATAGGCCTGTCGTCCCTCAGTGATCCCATCATGCTGGCGGCGATTGCGGCCGGTGTTTTTGGCGGGGTGCTGATTGGCATTCTGCCGGGCCTGACCAGCACCATGGGCGTTGCCCTGCTTATTCCCGTTACTTTTTCAATGCCGCCGCAGGTGGGGCTCGCCATGTTGGGCGGTATCTATCTTGCCTCTACCTATAGCGGGGCGATCAGTGCCGTATTGCTGAATATTCCCGGGACACCGGCGGCTGTCGCAACCCTGCTGGACGGGCATCCCATGTCCCGCCGCGGACAGTCCACACGGGCCCTTGCTCTTGCCACATTCGGCTCCAGCATCGGTGGTTTGCTAAGCGTCGTTGCCTTGCTGTTCATTGCACCGCCACTGGCGGAATTCTCCCTGCGTTTCGGATCGCCGGAATATTTCCTGCTGGCGGTTTTCGGGATTACCGTTATTGCCTCGCTTTCTGCCGGGGCCATGGAAAAAGGGATCATTGCGGGCGCTCTTGGCCTGCTGCTGAGCACCATCGGCAACCATCCGCTGACCGGCGAGATGCGCTTCACCATGGACCTGCCATCCCTCTATGACGGTATTCCGCTGGTGGTGTCCCTGATCGGCCTGTATTCCGTGCCGGAAGTCATTTCCATGATTTCAAAGCGCAAGCAGTCCAACAAGCCTGTCTTCAATGCGGATAAAACCAACCCGATGGCGTTCATGCCGGAAATGTTCAAGCAGAAGGTCAATGTTCTGCGCTCCAGCCTGATCGGGATTATTGTCGGTATCATTCCCGGTGTGGGATGCAGTGTGGGCGGCTTCCTTGCCTATGACGCGGCGAAACGCTCTTCCAAGAAACCCGAAGAGTTCGGAAACGGCTCTCCTGAAGGGGTGGTTGCCAGTGAAACCTCCAACAATGCGGTTACGGGCGGAACCCTTATTCCGCTGCTGACCCTTGGCGTTCCCGGAAATCCGGTGACGGCGGTTCTGCTTGGCGGCATCATGATCCACGGGCTGCGTCCCGGACCGGACCTGTTCACCCTGAATGCAGACATTACCTATGGCTTTATCCTCAGTCTGTTCGTTGCCAACCTTCTGTTTGTTCCTGTCGGGTTGTTCGTTGCGAAATACTGTGTCCGGGTTATCCAGATCCCGCGGTCCATTCTGGCACCGTCCATTCTGGCACTGGCGGCAATTGGTTCCTACTCGATCCGGGGATCACTGGACGACGTGGTGATCATGCTGTTCGTCGGGGCTATTGGTTTCCTGCTGCAGTTCTTCTCCGTGCCGCGGGCACCGCTGGTTCTTGGTCTTGTTCTGGGCACACTGGCCGAAGGGGAACTGGCCCGTTCACTGGCGCTGGTCCATGGCGATCTTGGCGCGTTTGCCGCGCAGCTTGTGACCCGTCCGATCTCTGCCGTGATCCTGCTGCTGTGCTGCTATGCGCTGTATCAGGGCATCGTGCAGCACCGGAAAAACTCAAAAATGCTGGACGAATAATTCCTTTCGGGGGCCGGACTTCTGTCTGGTCCCCGGTCGGTGTCCGCACCTTTTAGAAAAGGCCGTCCGGGCAAAGCGCCGGGGCCTGTTCCTGTTAAATTCAGTATTGGAAAGAAATGCGATGTCTTCAGTCAACGCAATCAAGCATTATTGTCCGATCCGTCGTGTCGGTTCAGGCGAACTGCACCACTTCTTTGGCTATTACAACAAGAATGTCTGGGATCGGTCCGGGCGTTACTTCCTGTCCAACCGGGTGCCGGTGATGACACAGGACCTGACCGGCAAGGAAGTTGCCGAGGTTGGGTATTTCGACCTGCAGGACGGGGATACCTATCACCCGATCGGAACGACAACCACATGGAACTGGCAGATGGGCTGCCAGTTGCAGTGGCTGGAAGGGGAAGAAGACCGGCAGATCATCTATAACAGCCGCGCTGAAAATGGTGAGGGAACGGTTTACCCCGATTTCTGCTCCACCGTCTTTAATGTGGAAACCGGCGAAGAGCGGAAACTGCCCCTGCCGGTGTATGTTGTCGCGCCGAACAGCACTTATGCTCTTTGTGTCAACTATTCCCGTTTTCAGGTGACCCACCGCACCATCGGATACAGTGCCACCCATCAGGAACCGGCGCTGCCGCTGGCCCCGGCCGATGACGGCATTCACCGGATGGACATCAAGACAGGCGAAAGCGAACTGATCATCAGCCTTGAAGATCTTCGGAACTTCCAGCCGGTCCCGTCCATGGACAAGGCAATCCATTGGGTCACCCATCTGGAAATCAACCCGAGTTCCAGCCGCTTCCTGTTCATCCATCGCTGGACAGAACGGGTCGAGGACGAGTTCTGCTTCCTGCACCGCCTGTTCACCATGAACCCGGATGGCAGCGATCTGCGCCTTCTGGAATGCACGGATCACCCGATCCCGCAGTTGATGGAAGATTTTGACCCGGATGCCCTTGGCACGTTCGATTACGAAAAATCCGAATATCAGATTTCCCATCCGGTCTGGAAGGACGATAGCGCTGTCATCGTCTGGGGGCCGCATAAAGGCAGCATCCATTATCACCTGTATGATGACGCTACCGGCGAGGCCGAAGTGGTTGGTGCCGATTGTCTGACTGAAAATGGTCACATGACCTATTCCACGGACGGGCGCTGGCTGCTGTCAGATACCTATCCAGACGATCAGACCAACGAGCGGTTCCTGATCCTCTACGATACGGTTGAGGGCAAGCGCTACAATATCGGTAGCTTCTATACGGACCCCAATCTTGGCAAGGAAAACCGCTGTGACCTGCATCCGCGCTGGAGCCCGGATTGCAAGGAGGTCTGCATGGATTCCGTTCATGAACATATGCGTCAGCGCTACATCATTGATGTGCGTGAACTTGTCGGGAACTGATCAATCCCGAACCGAAAAGAAAAAGGGGGGCTTCGGCCTCCCTTTTTTGTTGGGCCGGACAATAGCGGGCGATCCTGATTGTATTTTCGCCCACCATCTTTATTGTTTGCCGCTTGTTTATGAAGGCAGTCCGGTTTTCCTGATTTTCAGAAATGCAGGCGGGTGCCCCGGTGAAGTTACAGGTCTTGAGGTCGGGTATGGGTCAGTATTGGGAAGAGCGTCGTAGTGGATGGGTCAAGCAGGACGACGACGTCCGTTCCTCATGGGATGTGGATTATTCGCGGGTGGTGCATTCCTTCTCGTTCCGGCGGTTGCAGGGCAAGACGCAAATCCTCAATCTGGGGGATAGTGACTTTTACCGGACGCGCCTGACACACTCTCTTGAGGTCGGGCAGATTGCCTCCGGGCTGGTGCAACAGTTGCGGCATGACCATCCCGACCATCCCGCGTTTCGCTGGTTGCCCGAAACTCCCCTGATACAGGCGGTCAGTTTTACCCATGATCTTGGTCATCCCCCGTTTGGGCATGGCGGGGAAGTGGCCCTGAATTACTGCATGCGGGATCATGGCGGGTTTGAGGGCAATGCCCAGACCCTTCGTATCCTGAGCCGGCTTGAGAGAATGTCACAGGACAGCGGATCTGACCTGACTCGCCGGGCGTTGCTGGCGGTCCTGAAATACCCGGTGTCCTATTCCATGGCGCGGGACATTGAAACACCGCCTTCTTTGGCGAAAAGCATCAACACCATTCGGGTCATTGACCGGCAGAACTCTGTCCCCCCGAAATGTTACCACGATGATGAAAGCGATGTGGTGGACTGGGTCCTGAAAGATATTACATCGGCGGAGCGAGAGCGGTTTCAGGCCGTGGCGCGGGACAGGGCGGGACATGGAAAATCCCTTCACAAGTCATTTGATTGCACGATCATGGATCTTGCGGATGATATTGCCTACGGCGTTCATGATCTGGAGGATGCTATCTCCCTTGGATTGATCAGTCAGGAACAGTTCCGCGAAGGTGTCCCGGAAAAAGCGCTTGGCCCCTTTCTGGAGAGCCTGACGGACAAATATCCGAACGAGGCCAGTCACGATGCCTACGAAAAATTTGTCTCGGAACTGTTTAACAAGGAAGGACAGCGCAAACGCTATATCGGCCGGATGGTGCATCACTTCATCACGGCGGTACAGATTGTTGAGGCCGAGGGGTTTGAGGAAAGCCTGCTGAGGTACCGCGTCACCATGCCCGCCGAACAGAAGGCGTTCCTGAATGCGCTGAAAGGCCTTGTGTTCAAAAAAGTGATAAAGAGCGCTAACGTCCAGCATCTGGAATTCAAGGGCCAGACAATGGTGGTGTCCGTGTTTGAGGCATTTGAAAGTGACCCCGAGGCGTTGCTACCGGATAGCGTCTTCCGGCAGTTCCAAAAAGCAGGGGACAACCCGTCCCGTGTTATTTGCGACTATGTGGCGGGGATGACAGACGGGTTCCTTCTGAAAACCTACGAGCGACTTTTCAGCCCGCGCATGGGATCGGTTTTCGATCGGCTGTAAGGAGGGGCCGGTCTTTTCTCCGGCCCATCGGATCAGATCACGCCCAGCAGGACGAGGGCGAGGACAACTTCTGCGCCGAACCCGACTGCAAATGCCAATGTCCGCAGCACGGGAATGCCCGCCACATAGATGGCAAAATGCGCCAGTCTGGCCCAGAAATAGACCTGTGCGGCCATGGCGGTGAGGGGGGAGGCGTTGCCGGTTATGGCAATGGCCAGGATCAGGGGCGCGAAAATAACCAGATTTTCAATGGCGTTCTTGTGGGCGCGTTCATTTCGATAGGCCCAGTCCGCTTCGGGTGTTCGGCCGGGCTCTGGCGTTTGCATGGCCTTCAGAAGGCCCAGTTCCATAACCCGGTTCAGGATATAGGGAACCCACATCAGAACGGTGAGAAATGTTGTGAGGACCAGCCAGTAAATTTCCGGTGATAATGTATTGGTCATGATCGTAAACCCCCAGATAGCAAGTCATGATGCAATGTCTATCTATTGAAATAGTATTCTGTTTTGCGGTTTTATTTAAGAAAATGAATATTTTCTGGTCCGGGGGGATTTTATCCCACCCTTGCCGAAGGAAAATTCCCGGCAAGAGTGGGTTGGTCGTATCTTTATCAGGAGGCGGCGGGCGTACAGGTGATATCTGTCCCGTCATTGCCGCGAGAGAGCGAAAGGCCTTCTTCATTCAAGGTAACACTGAGGCCGAAGGGACCGGTGAAAGGGCCATCGAAAGCTGTTTCGTCGGTCTGTTCCTGTTCGGTGGAAGGGCTGATCCAACGGACAAGAATGTCGCGCCGATCTCCCTGTTCCAGTGCCATCGCAGGCCACGGGGTTGTATTGAAAAGAGAGACGGCGATTTCATTGGCAGGCTGACCGCACTGATAAAAGGTCACGGCTTCGGACGGTTGCAAGGCCCATTCTGCCTCAAGGCTTGAAATGCGCTGAAGATACTGGTCGCGGGTGCAAGTCTTGATGTTCTCTCCTGCTTTCCAGCAGTCATTGCGGCCCTTGATCCAGCCTCGCTGTGTGGCTCTCAGGGTGTTGACGGCCTTGCCAGGGAAGGCGTCAAGGCCTTTCGCTCTGGCCAGCGCCCCCTGATAGGTATGGGTCAGGGTTTGGTCAAGGGACATCAATTCCCCATCCTTGCAGATCAGGTTTTCAACGGCCCCTTTGGCCCGGGCACAGTTATAGGTCGGGGTTGCCGGCAGGCCATATTCCGCCAGATGGATATTCTGAACCCAGCCGGATCGCCCGAAATAATCGATCTGGCACCAGATTTTTGTTTTTGCCTCTTCTTTCTCGGCGTCGGTCATCTGGCTCCATTCCCCAAAGGGGGTGATGCCGATGCACCCGCGATTTTTAAGACCGGTCCGACCTTCGGTCAGGGTGAACAGAAGAGGCGCGTTCAAATCCGCCGTTTCATGGACAGGGGCGGTATGGCCCGCCCGGATTTGAAAATGGTCCGGCCCGCTGGCGTCGCTCAAGGCGTTGGCCACCGGGAGCGAGGACAGGGCAAGGATGAGAAGCAGCAGTTTCTTGTTCATGAGGCGCATCCAGTTGGGCAGAGGGTAAAAGGGGTACGGTTTCGCAAGCTGCACCCTGCGACAGGAAAATGTCCGCTTTGTGACGGCCAGCCCCGTCCTAGGATACGGGCGCAGGCTCCAGAATAAGGCGACTGGTATAGGCGTTTTGATGATCGGGGCCAAGATGAACGGAAATTCGCACTTCCTCTGGTGACAATTCAAAAATACCGGTGCCCAGCGTCTGGCCATAATCATCGCCGCCGTCTTTCGGGCGCCGCAGGATTTCATGGCCGGGCAGGTTGTCAAACAGGATGTCCGAAGCTGTCGTCGCAGACAGGTCCGCCTCCCGGAGCAACTGATCCGCCCGATCCTGCCGCACATTGGACGAATGGGTAATGGTTTGGGGAATATCCCGAAGGTTTGGTCGGATCAGGTGGTTGGCATGGGCGGACGGGGAACCCGTTATGGTCTCGATATGGCAGGTGCTTGCCGGGGCCTCGACCGAAGCAAGCCGGTTTTCCGCAGCCGATCCCAGATTATGATGAAAACCGGAGGCCCGGTCCGGGCGCTTCAGAAGGTTCAGGGCCTCATCCAGTGTTCGGGCGGACAGGATAGCGCGGCAGATGAAATGGCGCGGCAGTCCCGGTTTCAGGTCATGGACACGAACGTTATTGATGGTTTGCACCAGCCCGGCGGCGTTGGCCCCCATGGAATGTCCGGGGATCATGCCGGGATAGAGGAAACTTTCAAAGGCTGGCCCGGTATCGGGCTTGGCAACCAGCCAGAAGCAATTCCCGTCATAATCCGCGGAGCCATCCTCATTGTGGGCAATGGTGGCAGGTTGATCGGGCGTTGCCGGCAGAATGAGGGAGGTGCAGCCTTCGGTCAGGCCAAAGGCAACGGCAGGCGAGATGTCTTCCGGCCACCGCAAATCCCCCCGGCAATTCCAGAGAAATGCCCGCTCATAGGCAATACCCATCCCGTCGGCCATCCCTTCAAGTTCGCGGGTTAAATCGGGAAAAATTCTGGCGGTCATGTCCATCATCTGGCGAACATAGTCCGAGCCGGTCCAGCGGTTTTCGGTTTCAACAAATTCCTCGTTATGGATTGTAACCCGGTGGACGGTGTCGGCAATGGCTTCACCAATGGCGCGGCCCATGTCATAGGGGGCGCCGGACGCGTTGATAATGTGAAGGGGCATGACAGGCTCTTTTTTGGGTGACCTTGGGTCAGGGTTATGATGCTTCTTAACCAGCACTATAACTGTTCATGGGGATTGTCCAACCGGGAATGGTGCGGGCCCGCAAGAAAAGAGCCCCGGCAGGCGAGGCTCTTTGTTAGCTGTTATCCCCTTCAGCGAGAGGGGGTGTTATCGCCCTAGAGGCGAGACCTCAGGCGGGAGTGCTTTTTTCTAATGGCGCTCTCCAGATAGTATTTGGCCATGGGAAGGCATTTGGCCAGATTTGAGGATTTCTTTACGCTGCCGACCACGATGAAGCCAAACTCGGTGAGCCGGGGAACCGTTGTCATGCCGTTGGAATAGTCCTGATTGCCGGTGTTCCCGGCTTTGGCATGGTCGGTCAGAATGGCAGAAACCTCTTGGCGAAACGCCTTCAGTGTTGCCTTGTCCGTGATGCCGAGATGTTTGCTGGCTACCAGAGGAGACAGTGATTTCCACGCCTTTTGGTTATTCAGGGGATAGATGTCGTACACCCGTCCATCCGCATGCAGGATAGGGCCGGTTTTTTCCGCGCCAACCTTGTTTTCGATGGCGCAGCTATCATGAAGCCAGGCTGAAAAGGCGACTTTGTTCAGGCCGTAGCGAGAGATCGTGTCATCAAAGGCCGCCATGGAAATCCGGCCGTTCTCCAGTTTTTCCGGGATGGTAATCCCGGTTTTTTGCCGGACCAATGCCCGGTATGTCTGGTAAGCACCTTTGTAGAAATCGACCGACGGGTTGGGGACCTCCTCTCCCGCGTCGCCTTTCGGGACCGTCGACTGATCAATCTGGTATACGATCGGGAAGGGTTCCACTGTGAAATCCTCATGCAGACCGTCCGGATCCGCGGCCGTATCCGCAAACACCTTGCTGGCGACAAGCTGGTATTCCTTGAGGCGTTCTTCCGGGGCTTCGATCTGCTTGTTGATGGATTTGATCACCAGAAACTTGTCGGTGTGGATCGTGATCAGGTGATCGGACGCAGGCGTGTGGGTAACCATCTTCTCGGAATAGGCAAGGAGCAGGGCCTCAATCAGGGTGGTGGTCTTGACCCTCGTCCCGTTTTCCCCCGAAATATAGGCTCCGGTTGCGTCCTTCAGGGTATGAAGATCCTGCCCCTTCACAAACATGTATTGAAGCAGAACGGTCGGTATTTGACGCATCTGTCCGTGTGGGGCCTTGATGGAATTATAGACGGTGCCAGTAAAAAAGCCGTAGGGGTGTCCGGTTTCATGATTGAAGGTGAAGACCGAAACAATGCGGCTCGGGATCTCATCGGCGGCAGGTTTATTCGCGTGCCCATCCACAAGACGTTTGACGACCTTGGCGCCATATCGGCCCCGCTTGTTGTAAACATCCAGATCGGTTTGCTGAAAAATGATGCTGCACATCAGGACGTAGAGGTTCTGGCAAGGCGCAATGTTGTTGCCGCCGGTTACCCCTGCCGGGTCATCCCAGACCATCATGCCACGGCGCCGGGTTGAGGTGCCGCCTTTGTCTGACTTGATCGTTGCCTTTTCTACTTCAAAGGACAGGCCGGGAAAGTTCGGGTCCAGAAAACCTTGCGGCGTAAAGAAATATTGATCCGTGTTCTCGGCGACATTCCGGGTCTGATTTCCAAGAACGATCTGGGTCAGGCTGTAAAGGTCTTCCGTCGTCCGGGGAAGGGGGACCTGTGTGCGCAGGGCGCCGCCGACCTCAAGAAAAGGATGTATTTTATTGATGGCGGGAATGAACTCTTTATCAAAATGACTTTCCTTGGTCATGGAAAGGGAGAGTTTGTGGAGTTCCTTTTCATAATCTGTTTTAGGTGAGAATGACTCTGGAAGAAATCTTTCAATATCAGATCCGAAAAAAGGGTTTTTAATCGATTTAATCATTAAGCAAATACCAATTTTTATTTAAATTAGAATTTTCTATATTTAATTGATTTTGCTTTTTTCAATTTTTATTTAATTTTTTATTTTCTCATGTTCGCTGCCCTTTTGGGGAAGGGTGTGAATAAATGTTATAAATAAAAACAGTCTTGACTGACTTTTTTTGAATAATATCATAAATATCTGATTGAGCTTTAAATCGGGAGAGTGAGATGAAGATGCGTGAAGGCTGTGTAAGGGGGTGGAAATACGGTGTTTTGGGGGCGCTGGCTGTCATGTCCATTGCGGCTGTCGGAAGCGACAGTGCGGCGGCGGAAAAATGGAATCTGGCCAACGCCTACGGGGCCAATACCCTGCATGTTGAAGGAAACGTCGTTTTTGCCGAGGCGCTTGCCAAGGCAACTGGCAAGGAAATTGAGGTAACGGTCCATTCCGGGGGATCCCTCGGCTTCAAGTCTGTGGATCACTTTGATGCGGTCGGGGACGGGGCTGTCCAGATCGCCGATACACCGGGCGGTTTTTTGGGCGGAATTGACCCGCTGATGAACCTGTCGTCCATTCCTTTTCTGGTGAAGTCCGTCGATGAAGCACGGGTTTTGCTGGAAATCGCACGCCCGGAATATGAGAAGGTGTTTGCGGACAACAACCAGAAACTTCTCTATGCCTCTCCGTGGCCGGCATCCGGCATCTGGGCAAAGGTTCCGGTGACGGATGTTGAGAAGCTGAAAGGCGTGAAAATCCGGACATTTGATCCGGGCGGGACCACGGCGTTTAAAAACCTTGGTGCGGCACCGATCCAGTTGGCATGGGGCGATGTTGTCCCACAACTGGCAACCGGCGGTATTTCAGCCGTTCTGACCTCGGCGGAAGGTGGGGTAACCCAGAAATTCGTGGAGCATACGGCGTATTTTACGGAAATCAACTACGCGCTTCCCCTCAACTTTGTGCATATGAACGCGGATGTTTTTGGTGGGTTGTCACCGGAACAGCAAAAAGCGGTTCTGGAAGCGGCAAAGACAGCGTCAGACCGTAACTGGCAGGAAGTGACCGGCCGAACCCAGCGAAATTACGAGAAGGTGAAGGCTGATGGCGGAACGGTGATCAATACGGGAACTGACACCCTGCTGTCCGACCTGTCCGGGGCCGCAGAGGATGTTCTGAAGGCCTGGGCTGAGAAGGTTGGACCCCGCGGGGACGCGATCCTCACCGAGTTCCGTTCAAAAACGTCTTCTAACTGAGCCTGTCGGATATCGGTTTAACACAGGCAGGATACCGGTGAAGGCAAGGCTTTCACCGGACACCTGAAGGGAGGCGGGAATGCTGATTAATCTGATTGAAGGGGCCGGACGGCTGGCGGCGGTCCTTGCGGGGGTGATCCTCGTGGCGATGGTCGGCTTCGTTCTGTACGAGATTGTTCTCCGGTCCTTCTTCGCGTCCTCCACCTATGTGCTGGACGAGTTTGTGGGATATGGCGTGGCAATCATGACATTCCTGTCTTTTTCCATGGCATTGCGGGAAGGCACGTTTATCCGGGTCAACCTGGTTATTGCCAATGTGCCGCCGGGACTTCGCCGAATGATCGAAGTGCTGTCCTGCGCCCTTGGAACGGCCATTTTCTCGTTCCTTGCGGCCTATTTGTTGAAAATTGTTGTTCGCAATTTCGAGCGTGGGGTTGTCAGCAACTCTGTCGCAGAAATCCCGCTTTGGGTTCCCCAGTCCCTGATGCTGGTGGGGGTCATGCTTCTGGTCGCGCAGTTCGCTGCCCTGACGGTTCAGTATGTGCAGGGCGCCCCCATCAGTGATAGCAGCGAAGAGTTATAGGAGCGTGACATGACGGAGCTGGCAACGGGATTGATCGTTCTGTTTCTGATCTTTTTTTATCTGGGGCTGGGGGTGTGGGTCTTTATTGGCCTGATCAGCGTGTCCCTGACGGTCCAGTTCTTCATTCTGGACATGTCCCCGGATACCATTGGTGCCATCGCCACCAAGATCATGGTCCGCAGTGCCAGTTCGTGGGAACTGGCCGCGATCCCCATGTTTATCTGGATGGGGGATATTATTTTCAGAACGGATATTTCACGGCGGTTATTTGATGGACTGGCCCCGATTGTGAATATTATTCCCGGGCGCCTGCTGCATGCCAATATTGTCGGCTGTACCGTTTTCGCGGCGGTCAGTGGTTCCAGTACGGCAACGGCCGTGACCGTTGGCAAGATCTCCTTGGAAGAATTATCCGCCAGAGGATACGACCGGTCCCTTGCTGTGGGGTCACTGGCCGGGGCGGGCAGTCTGGGGCTGTTGATACCGCCTTCCATTGTGATGATTGTCTATGGCATTCTGGCCGAGGTTTCCATCATTTCCCTGTTCGCAGCGGGGGTTCTGCCGGGGTTGATGATTGCAGCCCTCTATTCCGGGTATATTTCCCTGCGGGCCAAGACCGGGGACGGGATTGTCCCGCAAGTCGCTGAAGGCGGGGGCGGGAATATCCCCCGTGTCCGGCTGGCCGATCTGGTCAATCTGCTGCCTGTCGCCCTGTTGATTGTCGTGGTGCTGGGGTCCATTTATTCCGGCCTTGCCACCCCGTCCGAGGCGGCGGCCATCGGGGTGTTAGCGGCGCTGGTCATTGCCTTTGTAACTGGACAACTCAGTCTGGACCTGCTGACACAGTCCGTCATGAGTTCGGTCAAGATGTCGGCCATGGTGGTGTCCCTTGTCGTCGCGGCGGCCCTTTTGTCCACAACCATGGGATATCTGCACTTACCCCAGAATGTGGCGACCATGATTTCCGGGATGGAACTGTCGCCCTATGCGCTGATTGCGCTGTTGGCTGCCTTCTATGTGTTGCTGGGGCTATTTCTTGAAGGCATTTCCATCACCGTGATGAGCCTGCCCATTACCTTACCCCTGATCGTTCAGGCCGGGTTTGACCCTCTCTGGTTCGGGGTGTTTCTGATCCTGATGGTGGAACTGGCCACCATTACCCCGCCGGTTGGTTTTAACCTGTTTGTGCTGCAGGGGCTGACAAACATGTCGATCAGCCAGATCGCCCGCGCGTCCATGCCGTTTTTCCTGTTGCTGTGCGTCGGGGTGGTTCTGTTGACCCTGTTCCCGGAAATTGCCCTGTGGCTGCCGGAAACCATCCGGGGAGGGGGCGGCTGAGATGACGGTTGAGACGGCCAGACTGATCCGCGCCGCCAACGATCTGGAGGAGGCGGTCGCCAGCACCCGGTCCCTGAAGGACATATGGAGGCAGGCCGATGCGACCTTTTCCGACCTGATCGGCCATCGCTTGTTCACGGTGCTGTTGCATGACGCGGAGCAAGGGGACGTGGAACGTGTCTATACAAGCCATCCCGAGGCCTATCCGGTGTCCGGGCGAAAAGCCATGGGGAGCACGCCCTGGGGCAAACTGGTTCTGCAGGAGGGACAGGTTTTTCTGGGCCGGGATGTTCAGCATATTCGCTGGGCCTTTCCCGATCATGCGGTGATTGAGGGATTGGGCCTTGGGTCTGTGATCAACCTTCCGCTCCGCTGTCTTGGGCGGACTTATGGAACCATTAACCTGCTGCATGAGGCCGGGTTTTACCGGCAGGAGCAGATCGGGGTGGCCAGATGCCTTGCGATCCCGCTGGTGCCTCTCGGTCTTCATCTGGCTTCTGCAGCGAACGCCAATCAACAATCTGGGAAAGAGCATGCCGACAACGACAATTACCATTAATAACGCAAACCTGCTGGACGTGCGGACCGGGAACCTGCGCGGGGCCCGGAACCTGTTCATTGAAGACGGGGTTATCCGGGAAATATCGGCCAGCCCGGTCGCGGTCGGCGATGAAAGGCTTGATCTGGATGGCATGGTCCTGATGCCGGGGCTGTGCGATGCCCATGTTCATGTGGTGGCGGCCACGGCCAACTTTAATTCCCTGATGCGCTGGTCCCCCAGTTATGTTGCGGCACGGTCGGGGCAGATCCTGTCGGGAATGCTGTCCCGCGGCTTTACCACGGTTCGCGATTGCGGGGGCGCGGATTATGGCCTTGTCCAGTCGATCGAGGAAGGGTACCTGATCGGTCCCCGCGTGCTGTTTGCAGGGCATGCCATTTCCCAAACCGGCGGCCATGGCGACATGCGGGAGAAGGGCGAGCATTGGGAAAGCTGTACCTGTTGTGCCGGGCTTGGCCGGATCGCCGACGGTGTTCCCGAGGTTCGCCGCGCCTGCCGGGAGGAACTTCGTAAGGGGGCCAACTTCATCAAGATCATGGCGTCGGGCGGTGTTTCCTCCCCAACCGATCGCATTGGCAATACCCAGTTTTCCATCGACGAGATTACCGCCGCCGTGGAAGAGGCGGAAGCCGCCCAGACTTACGTGGCTGCGCATGTCTACACGGCCCGGGCGGCCAATCGGGCGCTTCGCTGCGGGGTTCGTTCCATCGAGCATGGCAACCTGATCGACGATGAAACCATTGACCTGATGCTGGAGAAAAACGCGTTTCTGGTGCCGACCATGTCCACCCACGAGGCCTTGAAGGTGGAAGGCCGGGAAGGTGGCCTGACCGATGACATGTATGAGAAAGTGGATCAGGTGGTGGAGGCCGGATACCGCACCCATGCCCATGCCCACAGTCGGGGCGTTCGCATGGTGTTCGGAACCGACCTTCTGGGCCCCATGCACCGGCATCAACTGACCGAGTTCAAAATTCGCAGCCGGTTCCAGACCCCGGCGGAACTGATCCGGTCGGCAACCTTGACCGCGGCAGAACTGTTTCAGATGGAAGGGGAAATCGGTGAGTTGGCCCCCGGTGCCCGGGCGGACATGATTGCCCTGTCCGGGGATCCGCTTGCGGATATCGGGGTCCTTCAGGATCCGGACAGGTATCTGAAAATGGTGATGAAGGGCGGGCAGATTTTCAAGAATGCATTGTAGGAAATGAATTTTCTGATGGGATTTAATCAAACAGAGACAGGAGAGGGTATGGGAAATCTTGTTAAAAACCTGATCGCAGGAACGCTTGCGGTGTCAACCGTCATGGGGGCCGGCCTTGCCAGTGCCGAAACCATCAAGGGGAATATCTTTTTCCCGGATACCCATCCGCTGGCGCAATTTGGATATCTGGAATGGGCCAAAATCCTTGAACAGGAAAGCAAGGGCGAACTGACGGCCAAGGTCTATACGGGCACGGTCCTGTTGCCGCCCCGTTCCGGCATGTCCGGTGTTCGGGATGGTATTGTGGATGTGGGCTATCATGCCGCAACCTATACCCCGGCAGAACTGCCGATTACCAACGCGGTTCAGGAAATGGGGCTGAATTACAGCGACCCGCTTGTCATGATCGCGGCGGCAACCGATTTCAACATGACCAACCCGGACGCCCTGTCCCAGTGGCAGAAGGCCGGGATGGTTTTTACCGGTGGATACAGCACGCCGCCCTATAACCTGATGTGCCGGATGCCGGTGCGCAGCCTCAGTGATCTAAAGGGAAAACGCCTCAGGACCGCCGGGGCCGCCATGTCCAGATGGGTGGAGGAGGTCGGGGCCGTCCCGGTCAATATTCCGTCCAGTGAAATGTATCAGGGGGTTGAGAAGGGGACACTGGATTGTGCGGTCAACGTGGCCAATGACCTCAAGTCCCGAAGCCTTTGGGATGTGGCAAAACACACCACCATGGCGCCTTTGGGGTTGTTCTGGTCCGGGCCCATGTGGGGCTTTAATCAGGAACGCTGGGACGGGTTGAGCGCCGAACAGCGGGCTGCCGTTCTCAGGACCAACGCCAAATCCATGGCCATGCTGTATGTGGGGTATCAGGCCTCTATCCAGCAGGCGCTGGACGAAGCGGAAAGTCATGGGGTGACCATTTACCAGCCTTCGGGGGATATGCTTTCCTCCATTGAGAAATTCGCCGAGGCGAACCTTGGGCAGGTCTACGCAACAGCGAAAGAAAAATACGGTGTGGAAAATCCCGAGGAAGTTCTGGGCCGGTTTGATCAGAAAGTGAAGAAATGGGAAAGCCTGTTTGCTGCGGTGGACCGCAAGGATGCGGATGCCATTGCGGCGATTATTCAGACAAATCTGTATGACGGAATTGATACGTCCACTTATGGTGTAAGGTAATTCTGTTTCAATCGGAAGAGGGCGCGGCCCTCTTCCCCTGTATCTGGTGTAAGGGAAGTGATGTTTGTAAAATTGTCAGGGAAATTGCCGGGGGGAGGACGTCTTGACTGAAACTCTCAAGGCAGGGAAAAACGCAGAACGGTCTGCCCGCATGCGCGAGCGTATCTTGTGTGCCACCCTTGATCATATCTTTGAATGCGGGTTTGTTGCGGCGTCAACGCCGGCCATCGTCAAGCGGGCCGGTGTCTCTCGGGGGGCCATGCTGCATCATTTTCCAACAAAGGAACTGCTGATTGCTTCGGCGATTGAAAAACTTCTGGAAGATGAGATTGAGGATTTGCGCCGGGTCGCGGCGGCCTTCGCCGAGCATGAAACGACCATTGACGATTTTGTGGATGATATGTGGAAGCGGTTCTCCGGTCGTCTGTTCATGATTACGCTGGACTTCCTGAGCTACGCACGGACGGATGAGAAGATGCGCGAGGCACTGATCCCGGTCAGCCTCAATTTCCATAAATCCCTGAACGATATCTGGAAGCAGTTCTTCCGATATGAAGAGAAATCCGAGGAACAGGTTCAGATATTGCTGAATACCACCCTGTGCCTGATGCGGGGCATGGGGGCGCAAACGGTGATCCGTGAAGATGCCGCCTATTTCGATGCCATCCGCAACAACTGGAAACTGATTTTGCACAGCCAACTGGATAGTGCCTGAGCGGGGGCAGGGGGCAAATCGGGGGGATTATGGGAGAGAGAATACCGCCACTTCAGCGGTTGGAGCATGGTTTGAACAGGGTGACGCGGCTTCTGGCGGTCGTCTGCGGTTTTTTCCTCGTGCTGATGATGGTGCATGTGGGGGCGGATATCGCGCTGAAACTGCTGTTCAATGCGCCGTTGGTTGGCACGCTGGAGACGGTTTCCTATTACTACATGGTGGGCATTGTTTTTCTGGCCCTGCCCTTTGTGGAACTGCGAAGGGAGCATGTGGCGGTTGACCTGTTTTTCGTCAAGCTGCCACAAGGGGCGCAGGTTGTCGTATATGCGGCAGGAATGGTGCTGGCGGCGGGATATTACGGTCTCTTTTGTTTCCAGACCACGCTTGATGCCCTGAAGGCAACAGCGCAGCGGGAAACGGTCATGGCCAATTTCCTGTTCTATGTCTGGCCAAGCCGATGGGCGCTGTCTGTCGGGAGCGGGATTTTGTCGCTGATGCTTCTGCTGAAAGCGGTGGCGGCGATCGTCCGGCACAAGGTCGATGACGCCGGCGATGTGGTGGAGGGGATGACATGAGCGCCACAATGATCGGGGCATCCGGTATTTTCCTGACCCTGTTTCTGATGGCAGCGCGTGTTCCCATAGCGGTCGCGCTGGGGGCGGTTTCCATTGGTGGGATCATGCTGTTGATCGATACAAGGGCCGGGATGGGGATTGTATCCGGGGTTCCGTTCAACTTTATCGGCAACTGGGCATTGACGGCGGTGCCGATGTTTTTGCTGATGGGCTATATCTGTACAACCACCGGTATGACCAATGGCCTGTTTCGGGCCATGCGTATTCTTCTGTCCCGCTTGCCGGGGGGACTGGCAATTACCGGCGTTGCCGCCAGCGCGTTGTTCGCGGCAGCCTCTGGCTCCAGCGTGGCAACCTCGTCCGCCATGGCCCGTATCGCCGTGCCGGAGATGTTGAAATACCGGTATGATCCCGCCTTGGCCAGCGGTGTGATCGCCGCGTCGGGAACGTTGGGATCGCTGATCCCGCCCAGCATCCTGATGGTGCTGTATGGCATTTATGCCGAGGTTTCCATTGGCAAGCTGTTCATTGCCGGGTTTCTGCCGGGCCTGTTATCAGCGGCCTTGTATATGGGGATGATTGCCCTTCGCTGCCGCTTGAACCCGGCCTTGGCCGGAGGGGCGGCGGGTGCCGGTGGTGCTGGTGCCGCTGGCGGGGCCTTGGAAAATGTGCATTATTCCCTGAAGGAAAAACTGGACGCCTTGAAAGAAGTATGGCCGCTGCCTGTGCTGATTTTTTGTGTTCTCGGCGGAATTTTTACCGGGCTGTTTTCCCCAACAGAGGCGGGGGCCGTGGGGGCCATTATTGCGGTGGTGATTGCGATCCTGCGGGGGCAGATGTCCCTGTCCGCTTTTCGGGAGGCCGTGGTTTTCTCCATTCTTGGAACCTCCAGTATCTTTGCCATTCTGATCGGGACCCTGTTTTTTACCCGTTTTTTGGCGTTAAGCGGGTTGCCATCCGATCTGGCCGATCTGGTTCTGTCGGTTACCGGCGGGAACCCGTACCTGATCATCGCTGGGGTGGCGGTTATCTATGTGGTTCTCGGGATGTTCGTGGAATCCATCGGTCTGATGCTGCTGACCCTGCCCATTGTGCTGCCGCTGGTGACAGGGGCGGACATGAACCTGATCTGGTTCGGAATTATTGTCATCAAGCTGCTGGAAATCGGCTTGGTCACGCCGCCGATCGGATTGAACGTCTATGTGATCAAGGGGGCGCTCGGGACCTCCATTCCCATACAGACCATATTCAAGGGGGTTGCATGGTTCATTGTCATGGATGTTGTTGCCTTGCTGTTGCTGGTCATGTTCCCGTCCCTGTCCATCTTCCTGCCGGAATTCATGTGGCAGTAACCCTGTGCCGTTCTGGCGAGCCCGGTAAACCAATAGGGCCTGAACGCCGATTGTGGTAAAATGCCGCTTTCTGCAAGGCGGGGGGCGACTTTATGCGACAGATTTTCTTGTTCCATCAAGGGCGGGAAAAACGCCTGCTTTTGTTTGCAGGTGTAATTGCCATATCGGTCCTGTTGCAGTGTTTCATCGTCCGGCCGTCCAATGCGGCGGGCACGATGATCGGAACGGTGCTGACCCTGCACAAGACCGTATCTGTGGCACGGCGGGGGCGATCCCTGCCCTTGCGGCAGGGGGATCAGGTTTTCCGGGGGGACCGGATTGAAACCGGCACCGCCGCCCGCCTTGAAATCGGCTTTATTGATGAAACCCGTCTCTATCTTGGGGAACGGACCCGCGTTGATCTCGACGATTTTGACATTGCCCCGGCATCGCGGTCCGGAAAACTGTTCTTTGATATCCTCAACGGGGCTTTTCGCCTTGTGACAGGCCGGATCGGGAAGGCCGACCGGGCGGATGTGGTAGTGCGGACCCCCTTCGCGCATATCGGGGTGCGGGGAACAGACTTTTTTGCCGGACCGGCCCTTGGCCAGTATGGGGTTTTGCTGCTGAAAGGCGAAATTGAGGTGTTCAACACGGCCGGCCGCCGCCGCCTGACCGGGGAGGGAACCGGTGTAAACCTGATTGCAGAGGACGTACCGCCCAGCCCGGTTGTCCCATGGGGCGCCGCCCGCGCCCAGGCGGCCTTGGCTTCTGTCCAGCCGCAACCTTAAGGAACAGCGGAACACCCGGTGCCAAAGGAACAGGATCAACTGTGGAGGGGGCAATGATTCTTTTTACCCTGTTTCCCTTCGGGCAGAGGCAACTTTTGTTTTTTGAATAGATATTATTTTTTGTTCGGAATGCCGTTCTGGCCTCATGAATCCTCCCTCTTTCTCCCCTTTGGTTTTGTTGTTGTAATATTTAATTTTATTATATTCGCGGTAAGGGATGATACGTATTTTCCTGCCCGCCAAATACCGCTTCAATGCCACAGGAAGCCGATGTCCCCGTTGGAGAAAGGGGCCGGTTTTGCCGGGCAGGGAGCATTTTCATAGTCAGAGTTTCACCCCGTCCGGCCGACAGCGTTGGAAGGTTACCAAGGCGTAACCCTATTGTTTGGCACGAAGGGAAGGGACAGGATGGAACTCAGGAAACGAACATCGGGAACAGTGTTGACGATGTGTCTGGCGGCGGGCCTTCTGCTGTCTGGCGGGACCGCTGGCATGCAGGAAGCGGCGGCCTTTGAACGGGTGAACGGGGAGAAAATACTGGTTGTTGCAGGACGTCAGCCGGTGGATACCCTTGACCCCAGTATCAAGTATAATGCGTCCATCCGAATGATGCAGCAGGCCCTGTATGACGGCCTTGTGAAATATCAGGGAAGCCCGGCAGAGATCGTTCCGTGGCTGGCCGAAAGCTGGGACAAAAGTGAGGATGGCAAGGTCTGGACATTCTCGCTGGTGAAGAATGCAACCTTCCATAATGGAGACCCTGTCACCGCCGCTGCCGTGAAATTTTCCTTTGAGCGTACATTGGGTCTGAAGAAGGGGCCTTCATGGATGCTGGCGGATTTCCTGAAGCCGGAAGGGATCGAGGTTGTGGACGATCACACCCTTCGGTTTACTTTGGAAAAACCCTATGCGGCATTTCTATCGTTCCTGCCCTGGTGGTATGTGATGAACCCGGCCCAGATCGCGGCCAATGAAGTGGATGGGGATCAGGGCCAGAAGTGGCTGACCACGAATGCCGCCGGAAGCGGGCCGTACAAGTTGAAACGGTTTGAACAGGGCCGCCTTTACGAGGTCGAACGGGTCAAGGACTACTGGAAAGGGGCCAGCGGCAGCGAAAGCATTGGTGGTATCGTTTATAAGCTGGTTCGGGAAACATCGGCCCAGCGGGCCGCCCTGCTGCGCGGTGAGGCCGATATTGTCCTGAACCTGTCGCCCGACGAGTTCGAGCAGGTCAAGAAAGCCAAGGGGGTCAAGACATCCACCGACCCGGCGCTGACCTCGTTCGGTTTGAAGTTCAATACGCAGGGAAAGTATATGTCCGACAAGAACCTGCGAAAGGCGGTGGCCTATGCGTTTGACTATGACTCGCTGATTGCCCTGTTCAACAACAATGCGGTGCTGCAGACAAGTCCCTTTACCGATGCGGTGAAAGGCAAGATCAGTGTTGCCGATATCCCGCGTCAGGATCTGGAGAAAGCCAAGCAATATCTGGCAAAGTCCAACTGGCCGGACGGCGGGATCGAACTTGAATATGTCTTCGTTCAGGGCTTTGAGGCCACCCGGCAGATAGGGCTTGTCCTGATGGATACCCTGAAAGGCCTGAATATCAAGGTCAAGCTGGTGCCCCTGACTTGGCCGAATATTGTGGCCCGTGGTTCCAAGCCGGAGACAGCCGCCGATATTACGGCCATCTTCACAACGCCGGTGTCCGTGGACCCGGATGCGGTGGCCTATCAGTATCACCCCAAGTCATGGGGGCAGTATTACGGTACTCATTTCTATGACAATCCAAAGGTAAAGGGCCTGATTGAAAAAGCCCGTTACATGACGGACTGGCAACAGCGGGCGCCGATCTATGCGGATATCCAGAAGATGATCGTGGAGGACCAACCCGAAATCTTTGGCATGATGCGCAACCGCATGGTCGCCTATCGGGATTATGTCACGGGCTTCCAGTACAGCCCGGTCCGAATGACGACCGAGATCGACTTCTACGGTCTCGGGATTGGCGAGTAAGGGGCGGGGCAACCGCCAAGCCTTCCGGGCTTTGGCGGTTGCCAACCTTTTGAAAGGGTTGTCATGCTGAGTATGTTTTTGAAGCGCAGTGTCCTGATGCTGGGAATGCTGCTCGGGTTGTTGGTCATCACCTTCCTGATTTCCCATGTGACACCGGGGGATCCGGCGGCGCTCGCTGCGGGGCCGGATGCAACAACGGAGATGATCGAGCAAATCCGGACCGAACGGGGATTTGACAAACCGGTCATCCAGCAGTTCTTCCTGTATGCCTTTGGCATTCTGCAGGGGGATTTCGGGACCTCCATTCATACAACCCATGAAGTCTTTGACGATATTGTCGCCTTCTTCCCCGCTACGTTCGAGCTGGTGGTCTTTTCAATCCTGATTGCCATTCTTCTCGGTATTCCGCTTGGGGTGATCTCGGCGGTTACCCAGAACAGCTGGATTGATAACGTGATCCGCATTGTTTGCTCATCGGGGGTGGGATTGCCCATGTTCTGGCTGGGCCTGATGTTGCAATTGTATTTCGGCCTGCAACTGGGCTGGTTTCCGCTTGGCGGGCGGTTGGACCTGATGACCGATCCGCCAATGACCATCACTGGCCTGTATCTGATTGATGCGCTTCTGACCTTGAATTTCCCGGTTTTTCTTGAGGCGCTGCATCACATCATTCTGCCCGCGGTGGCGCTGTGTTTCCCGGCGCTGGCCTCAATCATTCGGGTGAACCGGGCCGAGATGCTGGAGACCCTGACACAGGATTATATCGTCAATGCCCGGGCGCAGGGAATTTCGGTCCTGCGCATTATCGGTCTTTACGCCCTCAAGAATTCCATCCTGCCCACGCTGGCGCTGATTGGCCTGCGATTTGGCTGGATGTTGGGTGGAACGGTGCTGGTTGAGTCGGTTTTCGACTGGCCCGGTATTGGCCTATACACGGTGCAGGCGGCGACCGCATCGGATTTTGAGCCTGTCATGGCGGCGACCCTTGTCCTGGGGGCGTGGTTCATGTTCGCCAATTTCCTCATTGATCTTCTTTATGGCTGGATGGACCCGCGGGTCCTGAAGAAAGGGTAGTGCGCGTACCATGACGGCAACGGAACAGACAAACGAGCCCGGCTGGCGGGAGCGTCATGCCAGTACGATCCGGATGGCGCGGCTGTATGCGCGGACCTTCCGGAATAACGGCTCTGCCATGCTGGGGCTTGGGATCATAACCGTTTTCCTGCTGGCGGTCCTGCTGGGGCCGTGGATCGTGCCCTATCCTGAGGATGCGACCGGGGCCATTAACCTTGCCAACAAGCTGCAACCGCCCAGTGCCAGCCACTGGTTCGGGACGGATGAGGTGGGCAGCGATGTCTTTACACGGGTCGTGATCGGCGCACGGGTGTCCTTGCAGATCGGTTTGATCGTCACGGGGATTGCCATGTTCATCGGTGTTCCCCTTGGCATCATCGCCGGATTTGTGGGTGGCTGGGTCGAGGAAGCGATCATGCGTGTCACCGATGTGTTCCTGTCTGTTCCGGGCCTTATTCTGGCGATTGCGATTGCCGGGGTTCTGGGGCCGGGTATTTTTAATGCCATGCTGGCCCTGTCGCTGGTGTGGTGGCCGGGATATGTGCGGCTGATCCAGGCGAAGACCCTGTCATTGAAAAGCGCAATTTATGTGGATGCCGCCCGTTCCATCGGGGCAGGGCGGTTGCGTATCGTGTTTGTTCATATCCTTCCAAACTGCCTGTCTCCCATTATTGTCAAGGGCAGTATGGATATGGGGATGGCCATACTGGGCGCCGCCAGCCTTGGCTTTTTGGGGCTGGGCGCCCAGCCTCCCTATCCTGAATGGGGTGCCATGATCAGTGTCGGGCGGAATTACCTTCCCGATTGGTGGTGGTATTCGTTCTTTCCGGGAATGGCCATTTTCCTGACGGTCCTTGGCTTCAATCTGCTGGGGGATGGCCTGCGCGATATTCTTGATCCGAAGGGGAGGGAATGATGGAAAAACCACTTCTGGAAATTCGGGACTATCGGCTGAATTTTAATACGTTCGATGGCGTTTATCATGCGCTGGATGGGGTTAATTTGTCCGTTGTGGCGGGGCAGAGCCTCGGGATTGTCGGGGAAACCGGCTGCGGAAAATCGGTGACGGTCCGGAATGTGCTGGGTCTTTTACCCAGCCCGCCAGCCGACGTCATTTCCGGGGAAATCCTGTACCGGGGAAAAGACCTTCTGCGGGTTGACCAGAAAGAGATGCAGCGCATCCGCGGCAGCGAAATCGCCATGATCTTTCAGGACCCGATGACTTATCTCAACCCGGTGTTTTCCATCGGCACCCAGATGGTGGACGCCATTATGGCGCAACAGAAATCCCTGCCACGGGAACAGCGGAAAAACAAACGTGAAGCCCGGCAGCATGCCATTGCCATGCTGGAAAAGGTTCATCTGCCAAACCCGGAAAAGCAGATTGACCGATACCCCCATGAACTGTCTGGCGGGATGCGGCAGCGGGTTCTGATTGCCATGGCCCTGTCCGGGGCGCCGAAGCTGTTGATCGCCGATGAGCCGACAACCGCACTGGATGTCACGATACAGGCCCAGATTTTGGATCTGATTGCCGAACTGGTGGAAGACATGGGGTTGTCCGTGATCCTGATTACCCATGATCTTGGGGTCGTTGCCAAGATTTGTGACCGGGTGGCAGTGATGTACGCGGGACAGGTTGTCGAATATGGATCGGTCGATGATGTGTTCACCCGTCCGCGGCACCCGTATACGGAAGGGTTGTTGCGTTCGATCCCCCATCCGGGGCGACCGCCGGAAAGCCTATCGGGCATTCCCGGATTTCTTCCCAACCTGTTGTCGCCGCCCAAGGGATGCCGGTTCTTTGAACGCTGTCCCAAGGCGCTGGAAAAGTGCCGGGAAACCCCGCCCCGGATCAGCCGCCCGGAAAAAGGGGCGGAAGCTCTTTGCCATTTATATTCAGAGGAGAGGGGCGATGCTTGATGTAAAGAACCTGACCGTTGGCTTCCCGGTGCGAAACCGGGGAGAGAAAGCCATGCTGATGGCGGTCAATGATGTATCCCTGACCTTGAACAAGGGGGATGCCCTGGGTCTTGTCGGGGAATCCGGGTCGGGGAAATCGACCATTGGCCGGACGATCCTGCATCTAAATCCTTCCACATCGGGGCATATTGCGCTGGACGGCGAAGAGATCACCCGGCTTTCCGCGGCGGGGGAGCGGGCCTTGCGAAAGCGGGCGCAGATGATCTTTCAGGATCCTCATTCTGCCTTGAACCCCCGCATGACCATCCTGCGCTCGGTGGCAGAGCCGTTGGTTCTGCATACCCGCTTGCGGGGGAGTGCCCTTCGGGAGAAGGTGGGAGAGTTGCTGGAAACGGTTGGGCTGCAAAAGCAGTTCCTGTATCGCTACCCCCACGAGTTGTCGGGCGGTCAGAAACAGCGGGTCTGTATTGCCCGGGCCATGGCCCTGAACCCGGAACTTCTGGTTCTGGATGAGCCTACATCGGCGTTGGATGTCTCCGTTCAGGCTCAGATTCTGGAATTCCTGAAATCCATCCAGCAACAAAAAAGCCTGACCTATTTGTTCATTTCCCACAATCTTGCGGTTGTCCGGTATATGTGCAACCGGGTTGCGGTGATGTATCTGGGAAAGATTGTCGAGCAAGGCCCGACCGAGGAGGTTTTCAAGGCTCCCCGTCATCCCTATACCAAAGCACTGCTGGAGGCTGTTCCCTTGCCCGAGGCAGGGCAAAGCCGCCGCACAGCCCCCCTTGGCGGGGATATCCCAAGTCCGCTCAACCCACCGACGGGCTGTGCGTTCCATACCCGGTGTGACAAGGCCATCGCCGGGAAATGCGACAGGGTGCCGCCGCCTGAAGTGGATTTTGGTCACGGTCACGTGGCGTCCTGCTTCCTTGGGGTTGAAGGGCAAGGGACAACAGGCGAAAAAATACGCGAACTGGCCTGAGGGGGCATCAGGTAACCGGGTAAGGTTATATCCGGGCGCGGGACATGTTCTGGACAATCAGGCGCATCAGTTCGTTTGCGGTGGAGACACCCATCTTGGTCAACATCCTGACCCGGTGAATTTCCACGGTTCTGTGACTGATTTCCAGAACGCGGGCGATTTCCTTGTTACTGAGTCCTTCGACCACAAGATCGAAAACCTGCTTTTCTCGGTTTGTCAGCCGTTCCCGTCGTTGGCTGAGTGCACTGCCTTCCAGTAGTCGATGCTCCGGTGTCGGGTCGATACTTTGGCGATACAGGCGGGCAATTTTTCGGGCGACAATGCGCCGTACAGGGATGGCGGGTTGGCCCGAGTGATCCGCGACAACCTGACGGTCATTTTCGCTGTATCCAAGGGAGTTCAGAATGATCATGTCGCAATCAGCCAACTGGTTGGCGGCGTTGCGAAGTGCCTTGTCGTCCCCGGGGGGCGCATATGCTCCGATCAACTCCATGGCGGTCAGTCCCCGGGCCCGGGGCTGGGCAGACAGGGGAAAGATTAACCCGATCCGCAAACCGGACAGGCCAAGCGTTTCGATGAACTGGTCCAGCACGTTCTGGGCATGGATCACATACTCGCCGGTGGTGCCCACGTCGAAGACGCCGGTTGATGCAATGACAGTCAGGTCCGCGATGGATTTGCCGCGCCCTTCGCACATTTCAAGGATGCGGTGCCGCAGCCAGTTTTCGGACAGGGCGATTTTGCGGCCGTCATTCAATTGTGTGGCAATCCCGATTTCATTGGCACGGGGTTCCAGTTCCGTGATGTCCGCCGGTGCCATGCCATCCAAGGCGCCATACTCGACGATTTCGCAAAGATCGCCCAGTTGGGATTTCAGTTCCGCAACCATGTCCCCGCGAGGGGTCTGTCCGGCCGAAATGACCACAAGGCGATGGCCCATGTCGCGTTTTCCATAGTGTTTAAGTTGGGTTTGTTTCATGACAATACCCTTAAATGGTGATTTGTGTCGCGGTAAATTACGTACCTGTACGTATTTTGAGCCTTTTCACCGTCTCCTATAGTGCCCTCAACCTCGTGGCAGAAATCTGCCGAGACTGAACCCAATTGGTGCGGAGTATTAAATGGTCAAACCCCGATATGGTGAGCGAACCCTGACATTGGAGGACATTGAGGCCATGTCCCTTGGGGCCTGGATTCTGGGCACTGGCGGGGGAGGATCGCCCTATGTCAATCTTCTGAATACCCGGCAGCTTTACAAGGCCGGGCGCCGTGTGCGGCTTATGGATCCGGGAATGCTGGCCGATGAGGCGCTGGTGGCTGTGGTGTCAACGCAAGGTGCCCCGATCGTCGGGCAGGAACGGCTTGCGAACCCGGAGATTTCGGCCCGGCCCCTGCGTTTGATGGAAGAATTTCTGGGGCGCAAATTCGATGCGGTCATGCCCATTGAAGTTGGCGGCGGGAACGGGTTGCTGCCACTGATGATTGCCGCGCTATCGGGCCTTCCGGCGGTGGATGCAGATGCCATGGGGCGCGCCTATCCCGAAGCGCAGATGACCAGCTTTTCCGTCGCAAACCTGCAATGCTTTCCGTTGGCGATGGCGGATATTCGGGGTAACGAAATCCTGATCAAGCGCGCCGAGGACTGGACATGGATGGAGCGGATCAGCCGGAAAATCTGTACGGAACTCGGGTCTACGGCGACAACCTGCAAGGCCCCCCGAACAGGGGCCGAGGTCAAGGCCCACGGGGTCCTTTATACAGCGTCAAAGGCGATTGACCTTGGGAAGGCCATTCTGGCCGCCCGGGCCAGCCACAGCGATCCGGTTGCCGCCATTGCGGAAGAATGCGGCGGCAAGCAGATGTTCGCCGGAAAAATCACGGATATCGAACGGCGAACAACGGAAGGGTTCTTGCGGGGGCGGGCCCGACTGGCAGGGCTTGATGGGGACAGGGGCCATGAATTCGCGCTGGATTTCCAGAATGAATATACCGTGGGTTCACGGGACGGACAGCCGGTGGTGATGTCCCCGGACCTGATTTGTGTGGTGGATAGTGTCACCGGGGACGGTGTCGCAACAGAAAGTATCCGCTATGGGCAGCGGGTCAGTGTGCTGGCCTTGCCTGCCCCCGAAATTTTCCGAACCCCGCGGGGTCAGGAACTGGTGGGACCACGGGCGTTTGGATTTGATTTTGACTATCAGTCAGTGTTTGAGGGCTAGGGCGGTATGCTGCGAATTGGAATTGATGTTGGCGGAACAAATACAGATGCGGTTCTGGTCGACAGGGAGGCGGTGTGCGGGGCTGTCAAGACACCGACAACGCGGGATGTAACAACCGGCATTAAAACTGCCCTGAAGGATCTGATTTCCCAGTGTGGGGATCAGGCCCGCGAGGCCGCCTCGGTCACCATCGGGACCACGCATTTCCTGAATGCGGTTGTGGAACGGCGCCGCTTGAACCGGGTCGCGGCCCTGCGGATCTGCCTGCCAGCCTCGGCCAGTTTGCCGCCCTTCGTGGATTGGCCCGAGGATATCTCAGGCCCGGTCAATGCGGGCAGTTATATGGTGGAGGGGGGAAGTGAATATGACGGACGCCCGATCACCCGGCTGGATGAGGCAGGCATTGCCGGTATTGCGCGAAAGCTGAGGCAGGACGGGGTGTCCTCGGTGGGGGTAAGCTCGGTTTTCTCGCCCCTGAACCCTGGTTATGAGGAACGGGCGCGGGAAATCCTGCAGAATGAATATCCGGATGTGCGGGTGACCTGTTCCCACAGTCTGGGACGGATTGGGCTTCTGGAGCGCGAGAATGCCACCCTTTTGAATGCCGCCCTGCTGGATTTGGCAGCGGAGACCACCGAAGCCTTCGAGAATGCCCTGACGGATACGGGAATCCGGGGAAAGCTGTATATCAGTCTGAATGACGGAACCGTGGCCGAAGCTGCGACAGCGCGGCAGTATCCTGTCTATTGTTTTGCTTCCGGGGCGACCAACAGCATGCGGGGGGCAACATTTCTGACCCGGCTTGAGAATGCCATCGTGTGTGATGTGGGGGGCACGACGACCGATATCGGTTGTCTTGTGAACGGTTTCCCAAGGGAGGCCAACAGCGTTGTGACCATCGGCGGGGTTCGAACCCTGTTCAGGATGCCGGATATTGTTTCCATCGGGATCGGGGGCGGTACCCGGGTGCAGGATGCCCCGCTTCGGGTTGGGCCCGATAGCGTAGGGTTTCGCCTGCTTGAGAAAGCCCTTGTTTTTGGCGGCGACGAATTGACCCTGACCGATATTGCCGTTGCCGCCGGATTGATGCAGGCAGGAGACAGAAACGCCCTTTCCCACGTGTCAGAAGACCTTGTAGATCGTGTTCTGCACAGGGTGCGAACGGACATTGCCACGCATGTGGACCGGATGAAGACAAGCGCCGAGGAAGTCCCGCTGATTGCCGTTGGCGGCGGGGCACCCTTGATCCCGGAGGTGCTGGACGGCATTTCCAGAGTTCATCTTGTGGAGAATGCGTCGGTTGCCAATGCAGTAGGGGCGGCGATTGCACAGGTGAGCGGTGAGACCGATCAGGTGTTTCAGGGATTGTCGCGAGAGGATGCACTGGCGACGGCCCACCGCCTTGCCAAAGAGAAAGCCTTGGCCGCCGGGGCCATACAGGGCAGCTTGAAGGTGGTGGAGATGGAAGACATTCCCATTGCCTATCTTCCCGGCCATGCGATCCGGGCGCGGGTGCGCGTCGTCGGCGAGATCGGTTGAGTTTTTCACGCGTTCGGGCGTAGGATAGGCGAGACCTGCCACAAACGGAGGGAGCCGCCCATGTCCCGGACGCGTCTTGAAACAGATAGCCTTGGTGAAATTTCGGTCCCGGCGGATCGGTATTGGGGGGCGCAGACCCAGCGGTCCCTTGAAAAGTTTCGTATCGGGGCCGAGAAAATGCCGCTCCCCCTCATCCATGCGTTGGGCCTGTTGAAACAGGCCGCGGCAGAGGCCAACCGGGATCTTGGCTTGCTGGATAAAAAGATTGCCACAGCGATCATCGCCGCGGCCGGGGAGGTCCGAAAGGGCGCATTGGACGATCATTTCCCGCTGGTGGTCTGGCAAACCGGTTCGGGGACCCAGACCAACATGAACGCCAACGAAGTGATCGCCAATGCGGCCATCAAACGGCTGGGCGGTGTCATGGGCAGCAAGACACCGGTTCATCCGCAGGATCATGTTAATTTGGGGCAAAGTTCAAACGATTGTATCCCCACCGCCATGTCGCTGGCGGCCACACTGGAGATCGAAGCGCAGCTTCTTCCCGCCTTGCGCCATCTTGCTGAGGCCCTGATTGAGAAGGAGAAGGCATTTTCCCATGTGGTGAAGCTGGGGCGAACCCATACGCAGGATGCGACGCCGATAACGGTGGGGCAGGAATTTTCAGGATATGCCCGTCAGGTGGAACTGGGCATCGAGCGGATCAGGGATGCGCTTCCCCGTCTGATGGAACTGGCGCAAGGGGGAACAGCGGTGGGGACGGGCCTGAATACCAGCCCCCGATTTGTTGAGCGGTTTACCGAGCGGATCAGGGACCTGACCGGCCTGCCCTTCACCAGTGCAAAAAACAAGTTTGAAGCCATCGCCGCCCATGACGCCGAGGTGGAAATGTCCGGTGTCCTGAATGTCATCGCCACCAGCCTGATGAAGATCGCCAATGATATCCGCTTTCTGGCCAGCGGCCCAAGAAGTGGCCTTGGGGAATTGGTGCTGCCCGCCAATGAGCCCGGTTCATCAATCATGCCGGGAAAGGTGAACCCGACCCAATGCGAGGCCCTGACGCAGGTGGCCGCGCAAGTGATGGGCAATCATGTGACGATCACCATTGCCGGATCAAACGGGCATTTCGAATTGAACGCGTTCAAGCCGGTTATTCTTTATAACCTGCTTCAGTCTATCCGCTTGCTATCTGATGGGTGCCGCAGTTTTACGGATCATTGCGTGGCGGGCATTACGGTAAATGAAGCGCGTATTCAGGACCTGATGGAACGATCCCTGATGCTGGTGACGGCGCTGGCCCCTCATATCGGGTACGACAAGGCGGCAGAGATTGCGAAAAAGGCCCATCAGGAGGGGACAACCCTGAAACAGGCGGCCGTTGGTCTTGGACTGGTAACGGTGGAAGAGTTTGAGACATGGGTCAGACCGGAAAACATGGTTTAACCGGTCTGACCGAAGGATACAGTGCCTGATATTGCCGCAGCGGGCGTCAGGCTCCGCGGCGAAGGCTGCGGAACGAGACAAGCCGTCCGGCGGCATCATCCCAGAGCGCCAGCCGGAAACAGGCAAGGCTTTCCCAAAAGCCGATCCGGTTCAGGGATTTCAGTCTTGGCAGGGCGGAGAGGCACTGCCCCAGACGATAGCTGGGAATGCGGCAGGACAAATGGTGGATATGGTGAATGCCGATATTGCCGGACAGCCAGCGGAGCGGCTGCGGCAGGTCGTAAAAACTGCTGGCCAGCAGCGAGGCTTCCCGGAATTCCCATTCCTTGCCAGCCCGCCAATAGGTGCGTTCGAACTGGTGCTGGACAAAGAAAAGCCAAACACCGATGGCGCTGGAAAGCAGGACAATCGGTCCCTGTACCAGAAAAACTTCCTTGAAACCAAAACCAAGACCGAGGGCGACAATGGTGCCCACAATTCCCACATTGGTCAGCATGATCCCGGCCAGAAGCTGGGGCTCGCGGCGGATCATGTCAAAGGGAAAACGATATTTGATGACGAACAGGTAAATCGGTCCGATCCCGAGGAATACCAGTGGGTTCCGATAGAGGCGATAGCCGACGCGCTTCCAGAAGGACAGGTTTTTATATTCCTCGACGGTCAGAAGCTGGATGTCGCCAATGCCCCGTTTCCCAAGGTCCCCGCAGGTGGCGTGGTGAATATTGTGGGAACGGCGCCAGTAATTGTGCGGCGTCAGGGTGATCATGCCGATCAGGGTGCCCAGAATGTCATTCATTTTCCGGGAATGGAAATAGGAATGATGGCCGCAGTCATGCTGGATGATGAACAGGCGAACCGTGAAGGCCGCTGCCGGTATGGCCAGAAGCAGGGTCAGCCACAGCGCCTTATCGACAAGCAGCAGCATGGCGACCCAAAGGCCGATCAGGGGAACAAGGGTATAGACCAGTTGAAGAATACTCTTTGTGGTCTGGGGCTTGGCAAACTGTTTTGCTGTTTGGGACCACTGTTTTGCCTGCTCCCGCGAAATTTCTGCATCGGAAACTGGCGTGCTGAGCATGGTTGCATCAGCATCATTGTACATGTCGGTAATAATAATGGGTGCCCTTATATAAACAACGTAAACAGTACCGGATACTGATGCAGGTATATGGCAGTGTCGTTAGAGTGAACGAAAAAAGGCAAAAAACCGGATCAGCAATACTAGATATGCTATCAAAATATACGGTTTGAATGTTTTAATCAAACTTTCTTAAAAAAGGGACCGGTTTTGTGCGGCGCCGTGCGGCATGGGGGCGGGAAAACCCGAAAATCCCCATGCCGACCATGACGGAACTGGATCAGGCCGCAGCAATAATGATGATTTCCACATCATATTCCGGTGTGGCCAGATTGGACTCGCCGCACGCCCGTGCCGGCGGGTTGGCCTGATCGACCCACGCATCCCAAACGGCGTTCATTTCCCCGAAATAATCCATGGAGGACAGCCAGATGGTGGCCTGCAGCAGTTTCGATTTGTCAGAGCCGAGCTCGGCAAGAAGACTGTCGATGGACGCCAGAATGGTTTCTGTCTGTTCGGTGACATTCTGCCCCGGCTTGCCGATCTGGCCAGCCAGATAGATGGTGCCGTTATGGGCGACGGCCTGACTCATGCGGGGGCCGGGATTGATGCGCTTGATATCGGTCATGTTTTTTCCTCAGTTCAGGAGAAGAGACGCTCGGGATTGAGCGCAGAAATAATGTTTTGCGGCAGTGGAGAGCTTTTCCCAAGACACAGGTCCGCTGTCAGTTGCGACAGGGCGGGGGAGGTCTGGATACCGTATCCGCCCTGACCGGCCAGCCAGAAGAAACCATCCGCATCCGGCGCAAAGCCAACAACCGGCGATCTGTCCTTCACAAAATTGCGAAGCCCGGCCCAGCTATGCTCCACTCGTGTTACCTCAACGGTTGTGGCGGTTTCAAAGCGGTGCAGGCCTTCGGCAACGACCATGTCGTCAGGCCATGCGTCATGGGGCTCAACCGGGTCCTCGTCGGCGGGGGAGATCATCAGTTTCCCGGCCTCTGGCTTTCCGTACCAGCGTTCAGCGCCGGTGATAAACAGTGGCCAGTGTGTGATGTCATAGCCTTCCGGCGCGGGCAGCAGGATGCCGCTGCGGCGCTTTGGAACAAGCCCAACGGTCTTGACCCCGGCAAGGGTGGCAATGGCATCCGCCCAGGCGCCCGCCGCATTGATGACGATCGGGGCCTTGAAGGTTCCTGCGGGGGTCTCGGCCACCCATTCCCCGTTTTCACGGGTGAGGGTCTGGACCCGGGCATTGGTGACGATTTGCCCCTTGTTGGAGCGAACCATGCGGGCAAAGCCCTGCAGCAGGCGGTCCACGTCAATATCCTGCGCGGCACTTTCATAGGCTGCCGCAACGATCAGGTCTTCCCGGAGGATCGGGACCATCTCCACCGCTTCGCGGGGGGTGATCCGCTCCATCCCGTCTGACCCTTCCAAATAGGCATCAAGGCTTTCCACTTCGTCCTCATGGGCAAAGTGCAGCTCGCCCCGCGGGGACAGGATGCTGTGATCGGAAACGCCTTCCGGCTCCAGAAAGAAGGGCTCCGACGCACGGTTCAGCGCGCGCAAGGTCTGGTTGCCATAATTTTTCAGGTAAATTGCGGCCGTGCGACCGGTGGAATGATAGCTGATGGTCGGCTCGGCCTCGAGCACGGTAACGGAGGCCTCTCCCGAGAGGCGGGCCGCTGCGCTGATGCCGGCAATTCCGCCGCCAATAATCAGAATATCCGTCCCTGTCGTCATCGCTTGTTCTCCCTTGTCTTAACGATGATGGTACTTAGCCTTCCTGACCCAACCGATGGCACAAGTCAAGAGGGCCTTTTCGCCATTTAGGGGAGAGAGGGCGGATTTATTCAGTTTTTTTGGATATGGCCATTTGATGGGAAGGCTGGCATGATGGCCGCAAGCCCTGCCCCCAGAGGGGGCAAGAGCAAGGGCGGCAGGCTTGAGCGAAACGGGAGAGAAGACTTGTGCCGCTCAAGCTGCCTGTTCCTCTGTCGGCTTATTCCGGCAGAAGACGTTTCTTGTAGGCGACGGCATTCATGTCACGTACATCGATGCTGATACTGGTGACATCGGGAAGCAAGCTGTCCAGATGGCTGCGCACCAGTACGGAGACCTTTTCCTTCTGTTCATCGGTCCGCCCCTCCAGCAGGGAGGCGGTGATGTGCAGGAAGGTTTCCCCCGCTTTCCGCAACCGGAAATGATCATAGGGGATGGCCCGAACCTTGATGTCGTCCGGGTTCATGACACCGCTTTCACAGGCGGCCGTGAAGACCGTCTCCATGATCGCGGTGACATCGGCCGATGCCTCAATCTCGCGGGAATATTCCAGAACAAAATGCGGCATGTGGGTTTCCTAGAACAGGGAGAAGTATTCGCGCTCTTCCCACTCGGATACGGTGGTCAGATAGCGGTTCCATTCTGCTTCCTTCAGGGTGCAGAGATAGTTGACGAAATCCTGTCCAAGCTCACGGGCATAAAAGCCGCCGTTGCGGAACGCGTTCAGCGCCTCGATCAGGCTGGCAGGCAGGGTTTCCGCTTCGCTGTCATAGGGGTTGGCAACCGGGGCCGGGGCTTCCAGTTTCCGGTTCAGGCCGTCCATGCCACTGAGAATCTGGGAGGCCAGATACAGATAGGGGTTTGCCGCCGGTTCACCGATCCGGTTTTCAATCCGGCTGGCCGGATCGCCCGGGTTGGCAAGACAGCGGATCATGGCGCCCCGGTTATCGCGGCCCCACTGGATCCGGTCCGGTGCCAGTGTGAACGGACGATAGCGCTTGTATCCGTTGATGGTCGGTGTGGACAGGATGCAGCTTTCCTTGGCATGGGCCAGAAGGCCGGCAATCCACTGCCGTCCCAGTTCGGAAATGGGTGCGCCCGGTTCAGGCGTAAAGACGTTCTTGCCGTTTTCCAGACTGACCAGAGACTGGTGCAGATGCCAACCGCTGGCCATGGATTCGGCAAAGCGGGGGCGGCACATGAAGGTCGCATGCAGACCGCTGCGGCTGCAGACCTGTTTCACCATGGACCGGAAGGCCACCATATTGTCGGCCTGCTGCAGGGCAGGGGCGGGATCAAAGGTGACTTCGCACTGGCTGGGGCCAAACTCGACTTCAAGTGAGCGCACTGGCAGGCCAAGTGCCTGTCCGTTCCGCCGGATCAGGTCGAAGATGTCTTCCATCTGGTCGTACCGGTCTTCGGTCAGGTACTGATAACCCTGCGAGATGAGGCCTGTCTTGGGCGGGGTGCCCGGCTGTCCCGCATCGCTGAGGGCAAGCGGGTTGTCTTCCATGGTGAAGACATGGAATTCCACTTCCAGACCGGCAATGAATTCCAGGCCCATGTCGTTCAGACGGGACTGGGCTTTCTGCAGGATGGAACGGGTTGAAATATTGACCGGGCGTCCATCGGCGTGGTGCAGGTCCGCCAGCAACCAGCCGGTATGCGGTGACCACGGCAGAATGCGGAAGGAGGACGGATCCGGAAGCATCAGAACATCGCTGGCGCCGGTCATCTCTCCGGCACCAAAGCCGGCATCTTCCTGCCAGACCGGGAAAACTGTCCGGTGGGAGGTATCTTTCAGAAGCATGGTCGACGTCATGGTGATACCGCTTTCAAGGGCGGATTTCAGGGCGTCAACAACCACGGTCTTGCCACGCAGGATACCGTGCTGGTCTACGAAGGAGACACGGATCACTTCGAGATCGTTATCCTTCGCCATTTTCAGGGCGTTTTCCGCAGCTTCAAACTGGGCGTCGGTCCACAGGTTGTGGCGCGCCGCAAAGCCCCGCTGGCGGTCGTTTTTGGAAATGCTTGTCATAATGCTTCTCCGTGGAGTGAAAAACCGGGGGCGCGGCGGCGCCCCCGGACATGAGGATCAGAGTTTTGCGTCCCACTCGCAGGCAGCGCGGCGCTGGGCGTCGCGTTCCTTCCACGCCTCTTCCCACTGTTCGGAAGGTGCAATGGCGTCGACGGCAATCGGACCCTTGATTTCCTTGGCTTTCTCGGCGTCCACATGCAGCGGAAGCTGGCTGCGATCGCCGCCTTCAGCGACAATGGCCATTGCCTTGCGCAGCTTGCGACGGTGCTGGATGATCGCCTTGTCCGTTGTGCCCAGATGCTCGTTGGTACGATCCTGAATGGGACCCATGGATTCGCAGGCCCACTGGTCATGCACGTTGATGTCCAGTCCCATACCGGTATAGGTGAGCGTTTCCTGCTCTTCGCGGTTGTAGCCGTAGTCGTTCCGCTTGTTGCGGATCGGGGCATATTCGGGAAGGGTATGCTCTTTAATACGCTGGGCGCGCATGGTTTCCTTGTCAACCGGCTGACCAAAGCTGGTGAACATGGAGAACCAGTAGCAGTTTTCATCATCAATCGGGACATGCCACTGGGTGATGGTCATCTCGTTGGACATGGGAATGGTGATGGCGCACGGGAACACCTGGTTGGTGAGGCGAACGTGGCTGCTGCCGTTGTTCAGGTCACGCAGGGCAATGATGCGCATGCCGTAGTCCGTATCCTCGACCTTGATTTCCGGCTGCGGGAATTCGCGCAGGACCTTGGTCATCGGCATTTCGGAATCAGCGGCGGTATCGCGGAACTGCTTGCCATAGCTGTCCTTCGGGTCTTCGTCCTGAAGGAAGCGGTGCAGGAAGGATGCGTGTGCAGGGTCAATCCCGACTTCCAGAGCCTGCAGCCAGTTGCATTCCCACAGTCCCTTGAAGGAGAAGACGTGGCTTTCCGGTGCGTTGAAGCAGTCGAAGGCCGGGAAGGCGGGCGGCTCGCCGCTGCCAAGATAGGCAAAGATGATGCCGTTGGCTTCCTTGACCGGGTAGGAATTGATCTTGATGTTCTTGTGCATTGTGGAACCGTTCGGCTCACCCGGCTGCTCGGTGCACTGCCCGGATTCGTCGAATTTCCAGCCGTGGAACGGGCAGCGGATGCCCCCTTCCTCGACCCGGCCAAAGCACATGTCTGCGCCGCGGTGAGGGCAATGACGGTCCATCAGGACCAGTTCGTCATTCTCGTTGCGGAACAGGGCCAGTTTCTCGCCAAGAAGGTTGACGGGAACCACCGGGCGATCCTGCTCCAGTTCTTCGGTGAGGGCAGCAGGCATCCAGTACTGGCGCAGCATGTCACCGCCGGGAGTACCAGCGCCTACGCGGGTGAGTTCGTCATTCTTTTCCTGACTCATCATGATAGATATCCTCCAGATTCTTATGGGTGCAGCAGTTGTGCGTTGAAAATCAGCCGAAGTCTTTCAACTTGATATTCACGTCCCGTGCTGCGTCTTTGGGTAACTTTATGCGTTGGGTGACAAGGCGACGGGCGGCGATGTGATCGATGGCCCGATTGACGGAATCGACCCGTACCAGTTCTTCGCCTTGATAGTAGAGAAGTGAGAAACGGCCGCTTTCCATTTCCCCGCGGCAGACAATGTCATCTGCATCAAGGGCGGTGCCGACCATTTGCAATTTGACGTCCAGTTGGTCGGACCAGAACCACGGCGCCACCTGTTCCGGGATGTCGTTTCCGGTCAGTCGGGCGGCGATGATCTTGGCCTGATCCACGGCGTTCTGGACAGATTCCGTGCGGGATGTGTTCTGCTCATGGGGAAGCTGCCATGCGGCGCAGTCCCCGGCGGCGGAAATTTCCGGACAGGAGGTAAGGGCCTCGCGGTTGACCAGAATGCCGTTGTCGCAGTCCAGCCCGATCAGGCGGGCAAGGCCGTCGTTGACCTCGGCGCCGATGCCAACAACAACAAGGTCGGCTTCGCGGCTGTCGCCATTGCTGAAGTCCACGATCTTGCGGCCATCGGTCTGTTGGCGGATGCCGGAAATTTGTGTGCCGAACAGGAACGCGGTGCCGTTTTCCTTGTGACGGTTGGTCAGGAAATCGGACATCATGGTTGGGAACAGGCGGGCAAGGACCCGGTCCTGTGCTTCAACTACGGTGACGGACTTGCCAAGTTTGCCAGCGGTTGCGGCCACTTCAAGGCCGATAAAGCCAGCGCCGGCAATCACCACGTCGCGGGCGGTTTCAAGGCGCGCTTTCATTTGCTCGGCATCCTCGATGGTTCTGAGGGTCAGAACACCGTCAAGGTCGCCGCCGGGAACCGGCAGCTGCCGGGCGCGGGCACCCGTGGCAATCACAAGATGATCATAGGTCAGGCTGTCCGGCAGGGACGTGCCAGCCTGTGCGCCAGGAGCGGCCCGCAGGTCCAGCCGACGGGTGTCCGCGTCGATGCAGTGTACATGAGTGGCGCTCAGCAGTTCGATCCCGCGAGACGCATAGTAATCCGGGCTGCGCAGGGCCAGACCATCGGCGTTGACGCTGTCCGCCAGATAGGCTTTGGACAGGGGCGGCCGCTGATAGGGCAGGGTTGCCTCGCCGTGGATCAGGTGGATCGGGGCGTCATACCCCAGATCCCGAAGGGAGGCGGCAACCTGAACGCCCGCATGGGACGCCCCGATGATGCAAACGCCGTGTGTCATGACTGGCATTCCGGGACGTCGAATGTGTGGCCGTCCATGTCTGCGGTGACAACAATCTGGCAGCTCAGGCGGCTTTCCGGGCGACGCTCGGCGGCGGTTTCACCCAGCATTTCCTGTTCTTCCTCGGACGCGGTGCCGGTCAGGTTCGCGCTTTCGGCGGGAACATAGATGTGGCAGGTGGCGCACATGCAGCTTCCGCCGCATTCGGCTTCGATGCCGTCCACATTGTTGAAGATGGCTGCCTGCATGACACTCTGTCCGACAGGGGCTTCGATTTCCTTGATGGCACCAGAGGGCTGCTTGAAGGAGATTTTTACAGTGTTTTTGGTCATAATATTCAATCCGATAGAATGTTTTTGTGATCAGGGCGGGTCGCGTCAGAGCAGGCTCGGCAGGAATAGCGAGATTGCCGGGAAGGACACGAGGATGATCAGGCGAACGATGTCCGCCAGGACAAAGGGAATGACACCGACCATGGCATCGTTGAGCTTCAATCCTTTTGCAGCACTTTTCACCACAAACAGGTTCATGCCGACCGGCGGTGAAATCAAGCCGGTTTCCACGGTGACCACGGCGATAATGCCGAACCAGATCGGGTCGTAGCCGCTGGCCATGATCAGGGGATAAAAGATCGGCACGGTCAGCAGGATCATGGCAAGGCTTTCCAGAAAACAGCCCATGATCACATAGAACACGATAATGGCGGCCATCACCTGCCAGGGTTTCAACTCGTAAACTTCGATCAGGTTCACCATCTCGAAGGAAATCTGGCTGACGGACAGCAGGAAGCCAAAGACCTCGGCGCCGATCAGGATGATGAAGATGGTGGCGGTAACAGCCACGGTTTCAATAACGGCCGCACGGAAGTCGGCCCATGTGAGGCCGCGCCAGATGGCAAAGACGAGGGCAAGACCGGCGCCCACACCGCCCGCTTCGGTCGGGGAGAACAGACCGGCATACAGGCCGCCCATCACCAGACCGAACAGCAGGGCCACCGGGGCAAACTGCTTCAGGGCGGTGGCAAGGGTGGTGCCGGGTTCCGGCAACTGGTCACCTGTCGGGCGCCAGCGGCGGGCCATGATGGACACAGTGATCAGATAGAGCAGATAGGCGAGCAAACCGGGCAGGAAGCCGGCAAGGAACATATCGCCCACGGATTGTTCCGTAATGAGAGCGTAAAGCAGTAGGGCCACAGACGGCGGGATCATGATGCCGAGTGTTCCGCCAGCCGCAAGAGAACCGGCGGCAAGACGCGGGTTATAACCTTGACGGATCATTTCCGGGTAGGCAACGCGGGTCATGGTGGACGCGGTGGCCAGAGAGGAGCCGGAAATGGCAGAGAAGGCCGCACTACTGGTTACCGCTGCCAGAGCCAGACTGCCGTTCCAGCCCTTGGTGAAGTAGCGGGCAGAGTCGAACAGGTCCTTTGAAAACCCGGCGCGGGCCGCCAGACTTCCCATCAGAAGGAACATTGGAATCAGCGTGAAGGAGTAGTTGGAGGCAGTTTCAAACGCGGCTGTTTCAAGAACATTGAGAGCCGGTTCTGCACCCACGATGGCGGCAAAACCACCGGCACCGACAATGATCATTGCCAGCCCGACAGGGCAGCCCAGGGCGAGCAGAACCAATATGACCCCCATACCAATGAGGCCAATCATTAATGGATCCATGGGAAAAGTTCCTTAACTGTCTGAGACTTCAGGCCTTCTTGGGCGAAGGGCCAGCCAGATGCCGGTCAGGGCGATGCAGATGCTGCATACGGTGAGGACGGCATAAATGGTATACAGGGGAATGCCGAGATCTTGTGATTTGTCGCCTCGCGCAAACATGGTCAGTGTCTGATGGGAAAACAGCCATCCGACGACACAGGCAAAGGCGGCAAGCAGAAGATCCCAGATGCGTTCCAGTGTCCGCCGTACGGTGGCGGGCAAGGAGCCGATTACAAGATCGACACTCACCAGGCCGCTGATCGCTGCGCGGGGCAGCGATGCAAAGACCATGATGACAAGCGCGTAACTTGCCAGCTCGATAGCCCCGGGGATGAGCAGATTGACCACACCCCCGGTGACATCGAATATGACACGTCCGATGACGCTTGATACAACGATGAACAGCATGCCGATCAACGCCGTATAGGCGATCTTGTCAAAGATGTTGATAAGACGCTCCACGTCATCCTCTCCGTTTAGTTAAGCTCGGTACGGCATTCTGCGATATAGCCCTTAACCTTGTTATAGGTTTCGGTGCCAGGCAGGTTCTTACCGTCCAGTTCAGCCAGATAGCCTTTTGTGACTTCGTCGGCCACAGCTTCCCAGCGTTTCCGCTCTTCCGGGGCGATGATGTTGATCTGGCCGCCTTCTTCCTTGATCTTGGCAAGGCCAACTTCGTCCGCAGCGTCATACCCGCCGCCGGCGATGACGGACCATTCCATACCGGAGTTGTCGTCGATAACCTTTTTCAGGTCATCCGGCAGAGAGTCGTACTTGGCTTTGTTCATGGTGGTGACAAAGGCAAGAGAGTAGAAACCGAAGTCTGTGTGCTGCTTGGACACTTCATAGGCGCGGAAGCTGTTTACAGCGGACCATGGCAGCATGTAGCCATCGATTACGCCGCGCTGAACGTTGGCATAGATTTCCGGTGCAGGCATACCAACCGGCTCGGCGCCCAGTTCTGTCAGCAGACCACCGATCACTTCGGTCGGACGGCGGATTTTCAGGCCCTTCAGGTCATCCAGAGTGGTGACTGCGGTGTCCTTGGTGTGCAGGTGTCCCGGGCTGTGTGTGTGAACGTAGAGAACTTTTGTTTCCTTGTACTCTTCATCCAGGGCGCCGCTTTCATACAGCTTCTGGAAAGCACAGGAGCCAACAGCACCGGTGTCAAACAGGTTCGGAAGTTCCATGATCTGGCTGAGAGGGAAGCGGCCAGCGGTATAGCCCTGCACTGTCCAGGCGATGTCGGCAATGCCGTTCTTGGCGTTGTCGTAGCCTGCGGGGGCCTTACCCAGTGTCTGGGCCGGGAAAACGGTGACCTTGATGCGGCCTTCGGACTGTTCTTCAACAGCTTTTTTCCATGCCATGAACATCTTGTCGTTCTGCCAGCTGTTCTGTGGCATGAAGTGCGCCAGGCGAAGTTTGACGTCTGCGGCCTGCGCGGAAACCGCACCGGCAACCAGACCACCCGCCAAGGCGATGGATGCAATCGTTTTTAAGGTTTTACTCATTACGAACCTCTCTGCTCAGTTGTTTAAAGAACCTTATTGATCGATAATCGAACATATGTTTTATTATCGGACGATTTTTGTAATCTTATCGCTTCATATTTGATCTAAGTCAAGGAAGGAAATGGGCTGGAGCTAATAAAATCCCGGCCCAAAAATCCGAATCACGGTAGGGAAATGCCAGAAAAACTAACAGATAAAGACATTTCGTTGACCTTCGCCAAGGGCTTGGAAGTCTTGGCGGCTTTTGACGCCGAGGACCGGGAATTGACCATCCCCGAGGTGGCCCGGAAAACCAACCTGAACAGAACGGTGGCGCGCCGGCTGGTGCTGACGCTTGAGCATTTGAACTATCTTGAGTGCAATAACAGGGTCTATCGGTTGACCCCGCGAATCCTTCGTCTGGCGGGGGGCTTCCTGCAGGGGCGGGATATCGGCAAGCATGTTTCACCCATTCTGGCGACCTATTCGGAAAAGCTGAAGGGCAGTGTCTCCTTCGCCATGCTGGATGGCAACGAGGCCGTATATGTGGCCCACTCTCCCGGGGATCCCAGAATGATTACCCTTGGCTTCACGGTGGGGTCGCGCTTGCCGCTGCACGCAACGGCCATCGGCCGGGCACTGGTTGCCTTTTCCGGTTGGGAAACCCGGGAACGCCTGCTGGAGGTTGCGCCGCGGGTCAAATATACCTGTTCGACAAAAATCGATCTCGATGACCTGCGGGATGATCTGGACCTGTCGGTGCGAAACGGTTTTGTTTATGTGCAGGATGAGTTTGAGCAGGGTGTGGCATCGTTGGCGGTGCCTGTGAAAAGGCCGGATGGCGCGTTGATCGGGTCGCTCGGGATTGTCGGGCCGAATCCCCGTTTTTCCAACGAGAAGAACAAGCTGGAGAAGGTGCGCCTTCTTCATGAATGCGCCGGCTCGATCGCGATGATCGTCTGATCCCGAAGGCAACAAAGCCTCGCCCGCGGGGAGGGCAAGGCTTTGATGGCAGGGTGAAGGTCCGGCCTCAGGCGGCTTTCTTTCGAGAGGTCGCCTTTTGGGGCGGACTTTCAACCAACGCTTCATGAAGGGTGGATATGGCCCCGTTGAAGGCCGCTTCTGGCAGGATGAACTGCATATCCACCTTGCGGCTGGGTTGTTGTGCCGCCAGCAGGTCGAGGCCTGCGTCAGACAGGGCGGACACGGCCTTTGCAAACATATGCGGTGTTCCGAGATTGGAGCCAATCACAGAAACAAGGCAGACCTTTCGGGTGCGAATTCCGGCCGATGGCAGGTCCTCCTGAAGGGCGGCGACGATCCGCCTGACCTGTTTCAGCGGGGCCGTCACATAATGGGTCAGGGTGTTCGCGTTTGTATTTCTGGCCACTGTCCAGACCTTGAAGCGGGAAAAGGCGCGGGTGACCTTTTCCGCTGTCTCAGGAATCCCCACCATATCCTGATCGAAAACCTCAATTTCATAGGCGGTGGGTATTCCGGTGACGATTTCGGCTTTTGCTTCGTCGCTCTGCCAGTCTTCGGAAATGATCGTTCCCTTGTGGTCCGGTTCGAACGTGTTCATGATCCTGAGCGGAATTCCCATTTGTCGCATGCCTTTTGCGGCGCGGGGGTGAATGGCTTCCATCCCCATATTGGACAGTTGGTCTGCGACATCATAGTTGGTCTGGCCGATGGTGCGGACCTGATCCGTGCCGACAATTTTGGGATCGGCACTGCTGAGGTGGAATTCCTTGTGAATGATGGCCTCCTCTGCATTGGTCAGGCAGGCAATGCGGGAAAAGGTCACCTCGCTGTAGCCGCGTCCGTACAGGCCAACCAGTCCTTCCCGGCATTGGGCATACCCGGTCACAATGGGCAGTTCCCGTGTCAGGTCGATGCTGCTGAAGGCGTCCGTGATCCTGTCATCAAGCGGCTTTGTGTTGGTTTCCCGCCAGCCGGACAGGTCCACGAAAACCGCATTGACCCCCTTGCGGCGCAGCAGCAGCATGGTGTTGTGGGCGCTGTGGGCCTCGCCGACACCGCTCAGCATTTCGCGGACGGACAGCAAATGCTCTTCCAGTTGGAAATGCCCGAACGAGCAAAGCCGCTGCAGGTCCAGAAGACAGCTTCTGATGCCCTCAATGCGGTCCTCAACGAACCGGTCGGCAATCTCGATGTCGGCCGTGTCTTCCAGAATCCGGCGGTTGAGGCCCCGCATGGTTTCATTGACGGCGGACAGGGCCTCGTTCCACGTCCAGTCGTTTTCCGATCCGGCATACAGCGCATATACGCCCGGCTCATTGGTCTTCTTGTTTTCCAGCAGCAGGTCGGTCATGCCGCCATAGGCTGACACCACAAAGATACGGTTATAATATTCGTCCCCGGTCCGGTTGCCGATCAGGATATTGTTCAGAACGGCGTCCGTTTCCGACATGGATGTGCCGCCGATCTTGTTGACAGTGTGCCGGGGGCTGGCGTCCTGTGTGAGTGTTACTTCAGAGCAGGTGATGGTTCTGTTCCTTGTTCTGTTAATCCACTATGAGCGTCCGGTGGTTGCCCCTTTGAGGGGAGCCGGAAGGGGCGGGCGGTCCGCCCCGGTCCGCCGGATCAGGCCGCATTCGCGTCCGGGTCTGCCGGATAGGCGCCGGTTTCGTCGTGAACTTCCTGCCCGGTGACCGGGGGGTTGAAGGCGCAGGCCAGTTTCAGTTCCGTTTTGGCCCTCAGGATGTGTTTGTCATGTTTGTCGAGGCCGTAAATGGTGCCCGGTGCGATGGGGTACACCTTGCCATCCGCGATGGATTCGATTTCCCCTTCACCGGAAATGCAGTAAACGGCTTCCAGATGGTTGCGGTACCACATTTCGGTGGTGGTGCCGGCATAAATGGTGGTGATGTGAAAGGAGAAACCCATCTGGTCATCCTTCAGGAGAAGGCGCGTGCTCTCCCATGTTTCGGAGGTGACGCGGCGATCTGTTTTTTCTGCTTCAGCCAATGTTCTGACAATCATTTTCTTCTCTTTCTCTTTTCTTTGTATTGCTTTGTCCTGACGGTGTCAGGGCGGCGGTGTTTATTCCGCCGCAAGGATGGTTGTTTTCGGAAAAATGGTGGCCACCGCTGCCTCCAGTGTGTCCAGCCCGGCCGTCAGGTCTTCGCGGGAGATGGTCAGGGGGCACAGGCACTTGACCACTTCGTCATCAGGGCCGCTTGTCTCAATGACAAGGCCGTTCTCAAAAGCGAGGCGGCAGACCTTGGCGGCCATGTCCCCGTTTTCGAAAACCAGTCCCTGCATCATGCCGCGACCACGGGTTGAGATCCGGCCATTGCCATAGTCAACGGCGATGTCGCCAAGGCGCTGGGTGACCAGTGCAATTTTTGCGCGGACCTCCTTGATGAAGGTGTCGTCCGACCAGAATTCCCGAAGGGCGGCGGCGGCGGTGATAAAGGCATGGTTGTTGCCCCGGAAGGTGCCGTTATGCTCGCCCGGTTTCCAGCCGTCATATTCCGGTTTCGCAAGCAGGATGGCGAAGGGAAGACCCATGCCGGACAGGGACTTGGACAGGCAAATGATGTCGGGCGAGATGCCGGCTGGCTCGAAACTGAAGAAGGTGCCGCTGCGTCCGCAACCCGCCTGAATGTCGTCCACAATAAGCAGGATATCGTGCTTGCGGCAGACCTGTTCCAGCGATTGCAGCCAGTCCATGCTGGCGGCATTCAGGCCGCCTTCGCCCTGAATAACCTCGACCAGTACAGCGGCAGGGTGATCGACACCGCTGCTGTTGTCACCAAGGACGCGGTCCAGATATTCTGTGGTGTTCAAGCCGTCACCGAGATAGCCGTCATAAGGCATGCGGGTGACCCCGGACAGGGTGACACCGGCGGCGCCCCGGTGGTGGGTGTTGCCGGTGGCGGCCAGGGCGCCCTGCGTAACCCCGTGAAAACCGTTGGTGAAGCAGATCACGTTCTGGCGGCCGGTTACCTTTCGGGCCAGCTTGAGGGCGGCTTCAACCGCGTTGGTGCCTGTGGGGCCGGTGAATTGCACCTTATAGGTCATGTCCCGTGGGGACAGGATGGTTTCATCAAGGGCGCGCAGGAATTCGGCCTTGGCGCGGGTGTGCATGTCCAGTCCGTGGGTGATGCCGCCGCTTTGGATATAGTCGATCAGGGCATCTTTTAGGGCCGGGTGGTTGTGCCCGTAATTCAGGCTGCCGGCACCGGCCAGAAAATCAATATAGCTGTCGCCGTTCCGGGTGATGAGGCGGGCACCTTCGGCCTTGTCAAACTCAACCGGGAAGGAGCGGGCGTAGCTTTGTACGCCAGATTCAAGTTTCTCGAAAATACTCATGGTATCATTCTCTTGTGTCGTGATTCTGGGAAGGGTGAAGGTTTGGCAGGCCGGTTGCGATTTAGGCCGCTTTCCTCCGGTCGCGCAGGGCGAACCGGTCAAAGGGGCCGATGACCCACAGGGTTTCACTGGGGTGGGAGCCGGCAAGGTGGCGATCCCGGTCAAAGCCGGATTGCTGCGCGGCGGATGTGTCGAGCGCATTTGCCAGAGACTGGAAAATTGCCTGTGATGCCTTGTTGCTGCTGGTGATGGTGGTGTGAAGGGTGGTCACTCCGTCGCAGGCGTCCCGCGACAGAATGTCCAGCATCATACGTTTGCCAAGGGACATGCCGCGGGCCTCGGGCGCTACGGCGACTTGCCAGATGAACAGGGTGTCCGGGGCGTCTGGCCGGATATAGCCAGACACAAATCCCACAGGCACACCGTCAATTCGGGCAAGGGCACAGGTTTCCGCAAAGTGGCTGCATTGCAGCAGATTGCAATAGAGCGAATTTTCATCGAGTGGCTTGCACCGGGCGATCATGTCATTGACGACTGCGCCGTCCTCTGCGCTTGGGTAGCCGATGCTGACAGCTTTTCGGGAATGGGGTGCAGGGCGAACTTGTGGTTGGATATTTTGAATAGTCATTTTTTTGAAAATCTAACTAAGAAGAACTTTCTTCCCGTTTCCTCCTCCATAAGTTTCGTAAAATACATAGACATTCGAAGTATTTTGTCAACAGGATGTTTCGGTCTTGTTTTGTTAAAATTTGCGGAATAAGGCCATTATTTGCAGTTTTGTTAGGGGTTTGGGGTGCGGTGCGTCAGGATGCTTTTGGAAAAATAGTTTGAAAATTTAATAATTCTTTCACAGAAAGTAGTTTGGGGGCGGAACTGTTCTTTAGGCGGACCGCTCCAGCGCTTGTTTTATTTCTGCAGGGAGGGGGAGGGCCGAAAATGTTTGGTTTACAAAGGTTTTTTGTTAAAACGTGCAGATCAGAGAGACTGCTCCTGATTTCCCACGGAACCGTTTGATTGAGGGTTGAAATGGATCAATTGAATGATGCGCTTGTGTCGTTGCGCCAAATTATGCGGGCTGCAGACCTGAACGCCCGGAAACTTGCGAAGGAAACAGGGTTGTCCATCTCGCAGCTTCTGGTGCTGCAGGCTATTGAGCAATCCACGGACCTGACCGCCGGGGAGATTGCAAAGGAAGTCAATCTCACACAGGCAACCATCAGCAGTCTTCTGGATCGTCTGGAGCAGCGGGAGCTGGTGCACCGGGTGCGGGGGGCGGCAGATCGCCGCAAGGTTTATGTGGCCCTGACCGAGACCGGTCGGGCTTTGCTGTCCAGTGCGCCTGAGGCGCTGCATGACCGCTTTTCTGACAGGTTCCTGAAACTGGAAACCTGGGAGCAGAGCATGATGGTGGCTGTCCTGCAGCGTGTTACCGGTATGATGGAGGCGTCGGATATTGACGCTGCCCCTGTTCTGGATGCGGGCAAGATTGACCGCACCCCGCTATCATAAAGGCCAGAACCACAGCAGAGCCGGTACGGAGACGGCAACAATCAGGATTTCCAGTGGCAGGCCCATGCGCCAGTAATCACCAAAGGAATATCCGCCCGGTCCCATGATCAGGGTGTTGTTGTTGTGCCCGATCGGGGTCAGGAAGGCGCAGGATGCGGCGACGGCGACGGCCATCAGGAAGGGATCGGAATTAACGCCAAGCCTGTCCGCCACCTCAACCGCGACAGGGGCGGCCATCACGGCGGTTGCCGTATTGTTCATGATATCGGAGATGGTCATGGTCATGATCATCAGCAAGGTCAGGGCGATCCATGGTGCATATCCTTCGGTCAGGGTCAGAAGGGCCCCCGCAAGAAGCGCGCTGCCGCCGCTGGTTTCAAGGGCGGCCCCGATGGGGATCAGCGATCCCAGCAGGACAATGATGCTCCATTCGATGGACCGGTAGACCTCGCGGATGGGAACGATGCCGAACAGCACATAGGCCGCCACCACAAGGCCAAGCGCGATGGGAAGTTGGATCAGGCCAAAGGTCGCCGCAAAAATGGCCGCGCCGAAGATACCGACGGACAGCCCGGCCATTTTCCGCTGAACAATTTGCAGGCCCCGCTCCGCCAGCGGCAGGGTGCCAAGGTTGGCGGTTGTCTCGGTCAGGCTGTTGTCCGACCCCAGCAGCAAAAGAATATCACCGGCATTGATCTGGACATGGGCAATCCGTTGGCGGAACCGTTGTCCCTGCCGGGAAATGCCAAGAATACTGACCCCCTGACGGCGGAGGACATCCAGGCTTTTGACCATGCGGCCATCAACGAAGGATCCGGGCGGCACCACCACTTCCCGCAGTTCAAGGTCCCGGGCAGGGCGCTTCTTGTCCTCGGTGTCGTCATAGGTGACATATTCAAGGGCGAGGGCGCCAAGAAAAGCCTCAATGCCTTCCGGGCCGCCTTCAACAACCAGCAGGTCGTCTTCGCGGATCGGTGCGCGCCGGGCAATGCCGGGCAGCCGCTGGCCATTGCGGATGATGCCGAGAATCTGGATGTCATGCTCGTCTGTCAGGTCGTCGAAATCCCCGGCGGTTTTTCCGATGGCTTCTGATTTCTCGCTGACCCGCAATTCTGAAATGTAATCTTCCAGTCCGTGAAGTTCCGCACTGGCATCGGCCTCGCCGCGGGCCTTGGGGATCAGGCGCCAGCCGATCAGGGCGACAAACAGAACACCGGTCAGGGCAGCCAGTCCGCCAACGGGTGAAAAATCGAACATGCCGAACGGTTCGCCGGCGGTTTTCTCGCGATAGGCGGCAATGATGATATTGGGCGGGGTCCCGATCAGTGTCAGCATCCCCCCGAGAATGGAGGCAAAGGCCAGCGGCATGAGGCTGAGGCCGGGGCTGCGTTTTGCTTTCTGGGCGGCTTTCAGGTCAATGGGCATCAGCAGGGCCAGCGCCGCGATATTGTTCATCACGGCGGACAGGGCAGCGGAAAAACCGGCCATGACACTGATATGAAGGGACAGGGTGCGGGAGGTGTCGATCACCTTGCTGGCCACCAGTTCAATCACGCCGCTGTTGGTCAGGCCGCGGCTGATGACGATCACAAAGGCAATGATGATGGTGGCCGGGTGGCCAAAGCCGGAAAAGGCGTTGTCAAAGGAAACGACACCGACCAAAACAGAGGCCAGAAGAGCCAGAAAAGCAACAAGATCGTATCGCCAGCGCCCCCAGATCAATAAGGCAAAAAGGATGGCAAGTATTGCAAAAAGGAGGGTCTGGTCCTGTGTCACTAGTCTGTTTCTCTTGTTCTGGACTTTCGGAATATATCTATCAGTTGTTTAGGGGGAACACAATGCGAGGCCGGGAAAAGTCAGGCCGTAACTTGACGGGAACGCCTCCGGGCGGCTTAAATATCCCCGTATGGGGACAATAACAATTTACAAAAGTATAATTGCTCTGTAACTGGAGCGACCGATAAAGTGGGTCGGTAAAAAGAATTCTTGTTTGGAGCATGGCATGGCACAGAAAAACCAGTCAATTGTCGTAGGATGGGACGAGTGGGTCTCCCTTCCGGAAATGGGATTGTTTGCGATCAAGGCCAAGGTGGACACAGGGGCGCGAACCTCTGCGCTGCATGCGGTCAATATCGAACCCTACGACAAGGACGGGGTGACACGTGTTCGCTTTGTTGTGCATCCCCTGCCGGACCGTCCGGAGGTGGAGATCAAGTGCGACGCACAGGTTGTCGATGTCCGGGACATCACCAGTTCCAACGGCGAAAGCGAAGAGCGTTTCATCATTCGCACCCATTTCAGCATCGCCGGTCAGGAATGGCCCGTCGAGATGTCGCTGGCCAATCGGGAGGACATGCAGTACCGCATGTTGATCGGGCGCTCCACCATGTCCGGGCGTATGATCATCGACCCGGATCGCTCCATGCTGTGCGGGGAGTTGTCACCGAATATCTATGATCAGGTCAATGTCCGTTCCGAAGGGGAGAAGAAGCTTCGGATTGCTATCCTGAGCCGGGAGCCGGAGAATTACTCCACGGCGCGGCTGGTGGATGCGGCGGTCAACCGCGGGCATTCCGTGGATGTGATCAACACCACCCGCTGTTATATGAACATTACGTCCAAGAAGCCGGATATCCATTATCAGGGCATGTCCCTGCCGGAATATGACGCCATTATCCCGCGTATCGGTGCCTCCATCACCTTCTACGGAATGGCAATCGTTCGCCAGTTTGAAATGATGGGCGTCTACACCCTGAATACCGCCGAGGCGATCGGCTGTTCGCGGGACAAGCTGTTTGCACACCAGTTGCTGGCCCGCGCCGGGATTGGCATGCCGGTCACCGGTTTTGCCCATTCCCCGTCGGATATCCGCGATATGCTGCAATCCGTGGGCAAGGCCCCGCTGGTCCTGAAATTGCTGGAAGGCACACAGGGGCGCGGCGTGGTTCTGGCGGAAACGCAAAAGGCAGCGGAATCCGTTATTCAGGCCTTCCGGGGCCTGAAGGCCAACATTCTGGTGCAGGAGTTTATTGCCGAATCCAAGGGTGCGGATATTCGCTGCATCGTGATCGGCAACAAGGTCGTTGCCGCCATGAAGCGTCAGGCCGAAGAAGGCGAATTCCGTTCCAACCTGCATCAGGGCGGGTCTGCGTCAAAGGTGCGGATCACAGCGGAAGAGCGGACCGCAGCCGTCAAGGCGGCCAAGTCCCTTGGGCTGCGATTTGCCGGTGTGGACTTGCTGCGCTCCAATGACGGGCCAAAGGTATTGGAGGTCAACTCCTCTCCGGGGTTGGAAGGGGTTGAAACCGTCACCGGCAAGAATATCGCCGGTCAGGTCATCGAGCATATCGAACGAAGCCTGCAGCGGGCGCCTTCACGGCGATAGACCGGAGCGGGCTTACCCTGAGATGATTTTCAGGGCGATATAGGGAACGAGGTTCAGCATCAGAATGGCAATCTTGTAGGTGCCGAGATACTGGACATAAACAAGGGCAAGCTGTTCCTCGTTCGCGCCAAACATCCGGGAATGAAGTGGCACAATCCAGCCGCGCATGAACATCAGGCACAGGGTGGCCACCAGCAAGAGGCCGATATTGATCAGGGCACTCCAGCCCAGCAGGGCGGTAACCGTTTCCAGTGGGGTCATATCTGCCTTTCCATTGTTGGGGATCAGGCGAATTGTCCATGATCCCGACAATTTCCATAGGACAACCGAATAAAAATCACCTTATACTACATTTACGATGCAAAGATGACCTTGATCAAGAAAGTGGATTTTGAACGGCAATGAAACGTTTCTGGCCCTCGTTGCTCAAACCCCGTGCGTGGGTTGCCAAACTTCTTCTGGTGGTGCTGATCGCCGGAATGGTCATATCGGGGTATCTGGGATATCTTCAACCTGTCATTACGTTTCTGGATTCTGAACCCCTGACCTTCTTTTTGGGGGCAACACGCCTTTCCGCCTATTCGATCCTGAAGGCATCCTTCACGGTCGTTGTCCTGTTCTGGCTGGCCGGGATCGTTTCCGAATTTGGCGAGCAGCGGATCAAGGCCATTCACGGGGTCAAGGGAACCAGCAAGGCCCTGTTGACCAAGCTGTCCCAGATCATTGTCTATTTCCTGGCCTTCATTATCGGGCTTGATATTCTGGGGATCGACCTGACCGCGCTGGCCATTTTCAGTGGTGCCGTGGGTATCGGTGTCGGCTTTGGCTTGCAGAAAATCACCTCGAACTTCATCAGCGGCCTGATCCTGTTGTTCGAAAAATCCATCGAAATTGACGATCTGGTGGAGTTGGGAGACGGCATCCTTGGCTTTGTCCGGCATATGGGCGCGCGATATACCCTGATTGAAACCTTCGATGGCAAGGAAATCATGGTCCCGAACGAGGATTTCATCACCAGCCGGGTTACCAACTGGACCTATAGCAGCAAACGGGGCCGGATTGATGTGCATATCGGGGTGTCCTACGAGTCCGATATCGAGCTGGTGCGCGACCTGTTGCTGGAGACAGCGCGGGAGCATCCCCGCTGCCTGACCACGCCAGAGCCGGTTTGTGTCCTTAGGGCCTTTGCCGACAGTTCGGTTAATTTCATGCTGTCCTTCTGGGTGGATGATGTGTCCTATCGCCGGCTGGAGCCGCAAAGCGACGTGATGCGGTCCGTCTGGAAGAAATTCAAGCATCACGGCATTGTTATCCCCTATCCGCAGTTGGATCTGCATGTGCAAAGACGCAAGGTCGATACATGAGTGAACATATTTTGAGAGCCTACTGCCTTGACGGACAAGGCGGGGCTGAAGCCGTGGCGCCGTCCGGGATCAGGGCGGCACTGGACGGGGATAAACCTGTCTGGGTGCATCTGGATGCGGGACATCCGGATACCGAAGACTGGATGAACCGGGAAATCCCCTTTTTGGACCCGCATATCGTGGCAGCACTGGTGGCCGATGAAACACGCCCCCGCATGGCCGAGGCGGGAGGCGGCACCCTGCTGTTCCTGCGCGGTGTCAACCTGAACGAGAATGCCGACCCGGAAGACATGGTGTCGATCCGACTGTGGGTTGATGGCAAACGGATCATCAGCGCCCGGCGGAGGCGGTTGAAGGCGGTCACGGATATCGATAACAGCCTGAAAGCCGGGAAGGGGCCGAAGAATACAGGCGATTTCATATGCGACCTGATTTACCGGCTGTTTGAAAGAATGCAGCCCTTCGTCACCCAACTGGATGACGAGACGGACTTTGTCGAGGAACGCCTGTTGGATGGTGCTGACCCGTCCCTTCGCGAGGCCATTGTCAATGTGCGGATGCAGGCAATCCGGTTCCGTCGCTATATGGCCCCGCAACGGGATGCCATCGGGCAGCTTCGCATGAGCGAGCCGGGCTGGATGACCGAAAAGCATCTTCGCCACCTGACGGAAAGCCATAACCATGTCACCCGGTATGTGGAAGATCTGGACGCCATTCGGGAGCGGTCCCAGATTATCAAGGACGAAATCGCCAACGTGCTGGCGGATCGTCTGAACAAGAACATGTATGTGCTGTCGGTTATTGCCGCGATTTTCCTGCCTTTGGGTTTTTTAACCGGTTTATTGGGGATTAACGTTGGCGGCATTCCGGGGGCGGAAAACCAGCTTTCCTTCTGGATATTCTGCGCCATCCTGATTGCGCTGGTCGGGTTGCAGGTGTGGCTGTTCAGAAAGCTGAAATGGTTCTGACGGGTCAGTAGCCTGTCATTTCCAGATAGCCAACCCCACCAGCGGCCCCGTCAATGCGCACGGGGCCTTCCCAATATCCGAAACTGTTCTCCATCCAGCTTTGCGGGTTCAGGGCCGTGACCGTCAGGGACAGGCCCTCACCGGGGACGGAGACACGCCATTTTGTCGGGATCTCCCGCCCCGCGACGGTGCTTTTTTCAAGGGGCGTGAAGGACAGGGCTTCCGGGGCAAGCGGGGCGGCGCTTCCCTCCGTGCTGATCAGGGTGCCGGAAGAATAGGTTTTTCCGTCCGTATGGCGAAGTTGAAACGCCATCAGTTTCCGCCCATCCTCCAGATGCAGGGAAAACCAGTCCCACCCGGACTGGTTCTCGGCAAGGGGCTGGGAGCTCCATTCCCGGTCCAGCCATGCCTTGCCCCGAACCGTGTGTCTTTCGCCGTCAAGGATGATCAGTCCGCTGACCTCATAAAAGGGCTGGCTGTAATAATAGGAAGCCTGACCTTCGTCGGACTTGATGCTGTATCCGCTGCGCCCGTGACGGATGAGAGGGCCTTTTGCGGTGAGGGTGACATCATATTGATACGTGTCGGACGTGGCCTGTAGCCGGATTTTGTGCAAGAAATCCTTGGGCGGCACGGACAGCCCGGTCATTTGCCATTGGTCGATCCACGCGGCAAAGGGCGAAAGCGAAACACCAGCTTGCCCCACACCGCCGCGGGCGTACCGCTCATCGGAATAATGGGTGCTTTTCGTGGTCACGGCACTGTGTCCCAGCCAGAATTGCCGGTTTCCCCATCCCTCTAACGGTTCGGATTGCGGTGTCAGGGCATTGCGAAACAGGGTCCATTGCAGGCCCATGGGCACACCGTTCTGGTCTTCAAGATTTGCGGTGACATACCACCATTCAATGCGAAAACCGGGATGGGCGCTGTGATCTTGGGGAAAGGTCAGGGGCTTGTCCGGCAGAACGGTTTCATATCCCGCATCGGGTGTGGTGCCGAGGCCCCCATAGCCTTGCGCGGGCAGGGACGCCGGTACAAGGGCGACAAGGGTGACAAGGGCCAACAGGACAAGAAGGGGTCTAGCGTTCATCGGCAAAAACCTTCAGCAGTTTTTCAGGTCGGATGCGATACAGCCTGAGGGCAGGATAGAGGCTGGCGATTAAGGCGGTTAAAAGGGCCAACAGAAATAGGGTCAGCCATTGACCGGGAAACCAGTGCAAGGGAAGACGCCAACCAAAGGCCTCCACATTGACGATGGCAACCAGACACCACGCCAGCAGCAGACCGAACGGAGCGGCAAAAAGCGCGGTGAAGGCGGCAAGGGACAAAGACTTTGCCAGTTCCAGAAAGGCAAGATGTTTTCGCGTTACCCCCATGGCCCAAAGCGGGGCAAGAAAGGGCAACCGTGCCGCACTTAATGACAGAAGACCTGTCAGCAACGCCGTCCCGGCGACCATCAGGGTCAGGCTGTTCAGGGCGACGGTCACGGCAAAGGTCTTGTCAAAAATGCGCAAGGAATAAGCCTTGAGGGCGGCCTGATCGGTTATCTGGTCCGGGGTCAGGGCGTATCGGTCGGTGATGTCGGATATCAGCCGGGTATAGCCCTGCCTGTCCGGTTTCGGGTCCAGATACAGGCCAAACCGGTCCGCCGGAGCATCGGGCCAGAGCGCATCAAAACGATCAATGGCCATCATGATCATGCCCTTCGGATTGCCATAGTCGGGAAAGATCCCGCTGATTGTGACGGTGCGGGAGCTTGCACCGGGAAGACCGGGAAGCGGGTCGTTCAGGGACAGGTTCATCCGGCGGGCCAGTTGCTCGCTGACCAGAACGCCGGTGCCTGCGGCCACCTGTTTCCAATGGTCGGGGGTGGCTTGCAGGAAGGCCCAGTGATCATGGTAGGCCTTGTGATCCTGAAACCCATAGATTTCCACCGGCCATCCGGCCATAACCTGATCCACCTTTCGAATGGGCAGCAGGGCATTCCCCGCAGAGGTCTGACCAAGGTTCCGTGACAGTTCATTGGCTTGGTCAGGGTTCAGGCCGTTGATGTACAGATCGGAAACCAGCCTGCTTTCCAGCCAGTCGGTAAAGGTCAGCCGGAAACTTTCAACCATGGTGCCGACACCGATATTGACCGAAAGCGCCAGCATCAGGGCCATCAAGGCCATGGACAGGCCCGAAATCTGTTGCCGGCTGTCCGCCCAGAACCATTCCGGCAGGGGATGCCGGGCGAGTTTCCCGGCAATGCCCACAAGGATCGACAGAACAAAGGGCAGCAACAGGGCCGCCCCCAGCAGGAGCGCCCCGATCATCACAAAGCCGCTGACAAGACCGTTAAACAGAAGCGGGACAAGGGCGGCAATTCCGAACAGGAAAACAGACGCCATCGCCTGTCCCCGCAGCCAGTATTTCTGTTGCCGGTACCATGTCATGGGGGCGGCAGAGGCCAGAACCGGAAGCCGCCATGCCTTGTGCAGACTGTTTGCAGTTGCCAGAAGGGCACCGGCAAGGCTCATGCCAAGGCCAAGAAGCCACCAGCCGGGCCCAAGGGACAGGTCGGTGCCGATTGACGCGCCGTAAAGGCCCCGAAGGCTGGCGGCAACATCCGGTAGCAGGGCGGCGGCGATCAGGTAGCCCATGACCATTCCGATGGCCCCGCCCAAAAGCGCCATGCCCATCAGTTCGGCAATCAGAACCAGTGTCAGTTTTCGGGCCGAAATGCCGCAGGCGCGCAAGGTTCGGATCAGGGGGCGCCTTTGTTCGAAGGCAAGGCCCGTGGCCGAATGCACCATGAAAAGCCCGACAATGAATGACAGCATCCCGAAAGCCGTCAGGTTCAGGTGAAAACTGTCTGTCAGGCCATCCATGCTGATCGTTTCCTCGGGCTGGACAATCTTCAAGCCTGCCTCCCTCAGCATGGTCGGTGAAACATGGGCCAGTGCGGTGGGGTTGGTGGCAACAAGTTTCGAAACAAAGCCCATCCTTTCCAGCACGGCTTGTGCAGGAAACATATCCATGACCAGAACATCATCCGGCATGGATGGCTGTATTGTCAGGGGGGGAATTCCGTGTTCTGCCAGCATTCGCATGGGGGCAGGCCCGCTGGTCAGAAGGGTGCTCGTTGCGGGGCTGAGCAAGGTTCGCCCCGGATCAAGGAAGCGGATCAGGTCTTCCGTGGTCTCGCCTACGGTCAGTCCACCCTGATCGCGGGGATAGCTGACAGGATCAATCCCGATGATGCGAAGGGTTCTGCCTGCAACCTCAATTTTTCCTTCCAGAACGGGGGACACGGAAACACCTGCCCGCCGGAATTCACCAAAGCGGCTATCGGGAAAATCCGTACCCTTGATGGCCGCAAGGAACGGCAGGGCATCGCCGCCCATCAGGGCCGCGGCCTTGTCATAGCTTTGCCGGGCCTGACTGTTAATGGCCTGGACCCCGCTCCAGAGGGCGGTGGCGGTAATCAATCCTGCGAACAGGGTCAGGAACTGAAGGGGCCTCCGCCGCCAATAGCCCAGCAGCGCACGGAGGCACCAGAAGGCGTCCGTCATGTGACGCGCCCCCGGTGCAGGGTGACCTGATGGTTCAGGTTGCGGGCCAGGTTGCTGCTGTGAGTGACCATCAGCAGGCCGCAGCCGGTTTTCGCAATCAGGTGCAAGGTCAACTCCAGAACCTCATGGGCGGTGGTCTCGTCCAGATTGCCGGTTGGCTCATCCGCAAGCACAAGGTCCGGTCTGGCCCCCAATGTCCGGCCAATGGCAACCCGTTGCTGCTGTCCGCCGGAAAGCTGTTCGGGGTAGCGGTCCAGAAGGCCGGACAGGCCAAGGCTCTCCGCCAGAAAGGCCGACCAGTCGGGGTCATGGCGATTTGACAGGCGGGCCTGAAACGCCAGATTGTCGGCAACGGTCATGCTGGGGATCAGGTTGAATTGCTGAAAGACGAGCCCCAGCTTTTTCTTGCGAAGGCGGGAGCGTTCCCCATCATTGAACCGGCTAATGTCCTGATCGTCGATGAGGATGGTGCCGCTATCGGCGCTATCAAGGCCGGCAATCAGATGAAGAAGGGTGCTTTTCCCGCTTCCCGACTCTCCCATCAGGGCCATGCTGTCCCCGCGCTGCAAATCCAGATTGACGCCATCCAGAACGATCAGGGGGCCTTGCGGTGTGGGAAAAGTTTTTCGAAGATTGCGAACGGACAGCATGGTTTAACCGGTTCCTTCGTCCGTTTGCGAGGTCTCCGACGGGCTGTCTGCCTTTGACAGGGCAATTTGCGTGACCAGCGGGCCAAAAACCTCAAACAGGATCGTTGTCATGATGGTGACGGACAGAATGACCTCCCGATAGTCGGGCAGCTTGTTCCCGGCGACCAGTGCCATGCCAACGGCAACCCCGGCCTGCGGCAGCATGGCGGTCCCCATCCAGTGGCCATAGCTGGCGGGGGCCTTGCCAATCCGGGCGCCAATCCATCCGCCGATAATCCGCGACAAGGTGCGGAGGAAAACAAAGGCCATGATCAGGAAGCCAAACTCCTGCCAATGCTCCATTTCCAAAGACGCCCCCGCCAACACGAAAAAGAGCATCATGAACGGGCCTTCGATATTCTCGATTTCATGGAAGGGATAGGTGTGATGGCTGGCGAAGTTGACAACAATCATGCCTGCGACCACACCGGCCAACAGAAAGGAAACACCCAGCCAGACAGACAGGCCCGCACACAGGAAAACCACGGCAAGGGCTTCAATCTGCATGGGTTCCCCTTCCTTCAGGCGACCCGTCAGATAGGCAGCGGGAAGCCCGATGCCAGCCCCAACCGCGATGGCCCCGCCCAGTTCCCACAGCCCTTCCAGAAGAACATCCGTTGTCCCGTTGCCGCCAAGGGCATTGACCCCGACCAGCAGGAAGGAAAAGGCCAGCAATCCCCACAGATCGTCAATGGCGACAATCCCCTTGAGGGTGTCGGAAAAGGACCCCTTGTAGCCATATTGCCGGATGACGTCCCGGATGGCTGCGGGGTCTGTGGCCGCTGCGATCCCGGCCAGCACAAGGGCGAGGGCCGGATCAAACCCGGCAAGGATAAACCCGGCGGAGACCAGAAGAATGGTCACAATGACCACGGAAATTGAAATGGCCATGATCTGGCGGCCATGGGCCAGCATTTGATCCTTGGTGAGGGAACCGCCCAGCAGAAACGCCACCATGGTGAGGGCGGTTGTGGCCAGCAGGTCGTACCATCCATCGACTTGCCCGGGAATGATGTTGAAAATGCCGGGGCCTGCCAATACGCCAAACAGGATCAGCAGGGTCACCCGGGGCAGGTGAAAACGCCGGGCAATGGCGTCCGTGGCAAGGCCAATTGCGAACAGTCCGCCAAGGGTGAGAAGGGTAATATGTACGTCCATTTTAGTGCGCCCGTTGGATGGAAAATCGGTAAGTCCCTTTCAACATTACACCCCAGGACAATGAACGGCAAAGGGTTGGGGGATAAATGGACGGGTAAAAAGAAGCCCTTGCGGTCCAGGTAACGCAAGGGCTTCAGAGTAAGCGCCTGACGGTGCTCACTCGGGGGAGACGGGGGTGCCCGGTGAAAGAGGGAAGGAAACCGGACAAACCCCTTGTCTGATAGTCATATTACGATCAGGTTATGTGTCTGGATCACGGATCGCCAAAAATTTTTGATCCGATCGCAACTGTCCGGCGTAAAAGCCATCAAATCAGGTGAGGAAACCGTGTTGAGCGAGAAACCATCAGTCTGGATCATTGGGGGAAGCTCCGGTATCGGGCGCCATCTGGCGCTGGAACTGGCGGGGCGTGATCAGTCCGTTGTGGTGAGTGCCCGGCGGCAATCGGCGCTTGAGGAACTGGCGTCCCAAAAGCCGGATCATCTGCGGGCTGTTCCGTTGGACATCGCCGATGAGGAGCAGGTCCGATCTGTCGCGGACGCCCTGTTCAAGGAGGGGCGCGGCCCGGATTGTGTTATCCTCAATGCCGGGATTTATGAGCCCATGTCCGTGCAAAATTACAGTGCCGCGCGGGCGAGGAAGGTCATGGATATCAATTATCTTGGCCTCGTGCGGGTGATCGAGGCGGTGCTGCCCCATTTTCAGGCAGAGGGCCGGGGGCATCTTGTTATCGTGGCATCAGTTGCCGGGTATCAGGGATTGCCGCTGTCCCTTGCCTATGGGCCGAGCAAGGCAGCCTTGATCAATCATTGCGAGGCCTTGCGGGTGGAACTGGCGGGAACCGATATCCGGGTGCAGGTTGTCAATCCGGGATTTGTGCGGACGCCGCTTACATCAGGGAACCGCTTTCCCATGCCCTTCCTGATGGAACCGGAAGAGGCCGCAAGACGGATTGTGCGCGGTATGGCATCCAACCGGTTCGAGATTGCCTTTCCAACACGGTTTGTCTTTCTGCTGAAACTGATGAAATTATTGCCATATGCCCTTTCCCTTTATCTTGTAAGGCGAGCGACGAGAAAATGACCTCTCCGGATATGATTGAAAAGGCCTGTGCAGCCTATGCCCGGTATTTTGAAACCCTGTCCCCGGAAACGGTTGACGATCTGGATGGGCTGGCCGGTGACGCCCTCTATTTTGAAGACCCTTTCAATCAGGTTCGGGGGCGGGACAAGGTCAAACAGCTTTTCCGCCAGATGTTCGACCATGTGTCGGACCCGGCTTTTCATGTTTATCCGCCCTATTGGGAAAGCGGCAAAGGGCAGGTCCTGTTGAAATGGCGCTTTACCGGGCAGAACCGCCATCTTGGCCCCATTGATTTTGTGGGCCTGTCCGAGGTGACGTTCGACGCGGAAGGAAAGATTGTATCCCATGTGGATTACTGGGATGCCTCAACCCACTTTTACGCCAAAATCCCCCTGATTGGGGGAATGATCCGGTTCGTGAAACGCCGCATGGCCCTGTAAAGTAAAGGGGGCTGACCGGGGCGTCAGTCGTCCCGGTCAGGACAGTTCGAATATCACCACGTCGATGGATCGGTGGCGAAAGCCCGCCTCGCAATATTGCAGATAGAATTCCCACATTCTCTTGAACCGATCGTCAAACCCCAAGCTTCGGATTGTCTCCCATGAATTTTGGAAACGCTGGTTCCACTGGCGCAGGGTTTCTGCGTAATCCTGACCAAACTCGGCGGCGGTCCGGGCGGTTAGCCCGTATTGCCCGGCCTTCTCAATAAAGGCGGATTTGGTCGGCAGGTGACCGCCGGGGAAGATATATTTCTGGATGAAATCGGGAACCTTCCGGTACCGCTCATACCGGCGCTCATCGATTGTAATGACCTGAACGGCGGCCTTCCCGCCGGGTTTCAGGCAGTGGCGGACGGTCTGGAACCATGTGTCCCAGTTTTCGGCCCCCACGGCCTCGAACATCTCGATGGAAACGATGGCGTCATAGCTGCCGGTCACATCGCGGTAATCTTTCAGCAGGATGTTTGCCTGTTCAGGCCGTTCCGCGAGGGAGGGGCGGGCAAGGGCATAATCCCGTTGTTCGCGGGACAGGGTGATCCCGTCGATATGGACGTTGTGAGCCTGCAGGGCATAGTCAGCGAACCCGCCCCAGCCACATCCGATTTCAAGAACCTTTGACGGACCGTCGATACCGGCTATCTCTGCGATTTTTCTGTATTTATTCTGTTGGGCCTCAAGCAGGGGGGTGTCCAGACTTGGGAATAGGGCCGATGAATAGGTCATGCTGTCATCAAGCCACAATGTGTAGAAGTCATTCCCAAGGTCATAGTGATAGGCAATGTTCCGGCGGCTGCCGGTCCGGGAGTTGCGGTGCCGGAAAAAATGCAGGCCGTTGAGAAGACGTGTAAAGACCCGTCCCGCGCCCGAATGGGGCGGCGTGCCAATATTCACAAGGGCAAAGGCGATCAACTGACTGATGTCGGGACTGGACCACAGGCCATCCATATAGGTTTCGCCAAGACCGATATCGCCGTGCTTCAGGATATGCTTGAGGGCGGACAGAGTGTGGAACCGGATCACCGCCTTGGGGGTGGTGGCGGAAATTGTCTTCCCTTCAAACTGATGACAGGTCCCATCGGGCAGAAAGACGGAAAGCTGACCGGTCTGGGTGCGGGCTTTCAAAACGGCGAACAGGCTGCGCAGCCACGGATCTCTGAAACCGGCCTTTGGGCCGGATAGGGGGCGTGCCGACGGGTGTTTGTTCAGCCCGGATTGGGACGTGGTATCCGACATTTATTTCTCCAGCGGTTTGCCCGCGAGGGCGGTTTCTTGAGGGGGGGATACCTCGGGGGTTGTGCGGGGAATGACGGGAATACCTTTCCGCCAGATTTTAAAGGCTTCCCAGTGGATGCCAGCCATGATTTTCAGGCTGGCAAACGGAATGCGGATCAGGGCACCGGCAAGGCTGCGCGAGGTGAGGGGAACCCGCTTTCCGGTGAAAGAGGCATTGAGGACGGGTTTTCCCTGTCTCGACTGGCGAATACCAAGCGCGAGACGTTCCGCCGGTGGCAGCAGAGAGAAATCATACCGACAGTCCATTTCCAGAAAGGGCGATACGTAAAACGCCTTGTCGCAGCCATGGCGAAAGGGCGTTTTTCCATTCGGTTCGGCAGGGGAAACCCCTAGGTCAAACACATACCAGTGGCGTTCGCGAAAGGTATTGCTGACCTCGTAGGTGACAGCCCGAACCCGCCCCGTCTTGTCATGGCCGAAGTAAACACTGATCGGGTTGAAGACATATCCAAGAATCCGGGGCAGACAGAGCAGGGAGATGCGTTCGATGGGGGCAGCCGGAGCCCGGCTTTCAAACAGGTCAAGAAGCTGTTGTTTCAGGTCGGTAGGGCTGCCATCCCCGAAATCGGTGGGGCGAAAGGAAACCAGATTGGGCCGCCCGACGGAAAAGAAACGGACTTTCCGGGACAGGTCCGCCAACTCGTCCAGATCGATCAGCATGTAAAAGAGATTGTATTTCAGCAGGTGCGAGGCCGGAAACAGGCGCCGGTGGATGACCGTTCCGAAATAGAGTGCGCTGTTCATTCCTATCCCACCTTGGACAGTTTTGTTTCGACATAGTTGTCAGGCAGGCAAATCCGCGATTGATGGGGCCGGGTCTGCCAGGGTCTCAAGGCGCCGCCCAGAGCTTCCGCGACAGCCAGACCGGATTGCAGGCCGTCTTCATGGAAACCATACCCGAAATAACTGCCACAAAACCAGAGTTTGTTTTGCCCCTGCAGGCTCCAGAGCAGACGTTGTGCTTCCATCGCCTGCGGGTCAAACACGGGATGTTCATAAGGAAAGCTGCGAAGCACCGTGCCCTCGGCCGGGGCATGGATCGGGTTCAGGGTGACAAAATAGTCTTTGGGGCCGGTCAGGTCATGCAACCGGTTCATCCAGTAGGTGACACACAGGTTCGTGTCGGGGGCGGCGGCATCGGTTCGGGCCAGATAGTTCCAACTGGACCAGGCGGCCCGGCGCCGTGGCATCAGGGAGGGGTCGGTATGAAGGATTGCCAGATTTTTCGCGTATCGGAACGCCCCCAGCAGCTTTCGGTGCAGAGTATCCGGTGTTTCAAGAAGGGACAGGGCCTGATTGGCATGGGTGGCGATTACAACTTCGTCAAAGCGGGCGCTGTATCCGTTCCGGCATTCAATAAGAACTCCCTTGCGGTCCGGTCTGACCTTGCTGACCGCACTGTTCAGGCGAACGCCATCCCCCAGAAAGTCAGAAATCCGGGACACATATTGTTGGCTGCCGCCGGTTACGGTTCTCCAGCGAGGGCGATCTTTCAGGCGCAGCAGACCGTGATTTTCGCAAAATCGGATGAAGCTGACCGCAGGAAATTCCAGCATTTCCTGTGCTGGGGTGGACCAGATGGCGGCCCCCATGGGCAGGATATGATCCTGTATGAAGGTCCGGCCATAGCCACCGGCATGAAGATAGTCCCCCAGTGTCATGGCGCTTTTTTCAGGGTCCGCCGCCAGCATTGGGGCCTCCCGATAGAACCGGAGGATATCCTTCATCATGCCAAGATAGGACGGGCGGAACAGGTTCCGTTTCTGGACAAACATGCCGCCAAGGGAATGTCCGGCATATTCAAGGGCGCCTTCATCGCGCGAAACGCTGAACGACATGTCTGAAGGCTGGGTCAGGATGCCGAGATGGTCAAACAGGGCAACAAGGTTCGGATAATTTGTGTCGTTATAGACGATAAATCCGGTATCCACGTTGTTGCCGTCAACGGTGGTGGTATTGCTGTGGCCGCCAAGGCGGTCATCTTTTTCAAACAGGGTTACCCGGTGGTTGAGCGACAGTAACCATGCCGCCGACAAACCGGAAATACCACTCCCTATGACTGCAACGTCTTTCATGAACAGAACCTTTATCCTTTCATCACTGTCTTAATTTACGTTGACATCGGAGGGGCAGATCACTTCTTTTTTATTTTTGTGATCCGGTTTCGACAGGCCCCCGTATCACGGTATAATGCCCGACAGATGAGGAACTTGTGCTGAGGGAATTCCACTATATGACGCCTCCAGAGGGAATTTCGGGAAAGACCGAAACGCCGCAGGAAAAACAGGGAGGACTGTCCGCCGATCTCTGTGAACTGGGTGCCACGGGCAGTCGGGACGCCTTTGCCCGTATCTTTGCGGAGATGGCGCCGCGCCTCAGGGCCTTTATGCTGAAAAACGGTTTGGGGGCTAGTGCCGCCGAGGAAGTCCTGCAGGAAACCTTGCTGCGGGTGTGGAGAAAGGCGCATCTTTTTGATCCGGAAAAATCGTCGGCGTCCACCTGGATCCATACCATTGCGCGCAACGTCAAGATTGACCGCCTCAGAAAGGAGGCCCGCCCGGAACCGGACCCGGAAGACCCCTCATTTATCCCGGCCGCCCCTGAAACGGGGGAAGAGAATATGGCCCGCAAGCAGGATAGCGCCCTGATCCGAAAGGCGATGTCCGTCCTGCCGCCAGAGCAGTTGCGTATTATCACCATGTCCTTCTATGAGGAGAAAAGTCATGGGGAAATCGCTGAGGAACTGGGGGTCCCTCTCGGGACGGTGAAATCCCGCATCCGGCTGGCATTTGGAAAAATTCGTGCAGAAGTGGAGAAGATGCAATGACGATACGGCATCACATTGCTGACGATACCCTGATGGCCTATGTGGGCGGAACGCTTGCCCCGTCCCTGTCGGTGGCGGTGGCCACGCATCTGGCGATCTGCCCGCGCTGCCGGGATAGCGTCGCCATGATGGAGGAGGTTGCCTCCCTTTACCTTGAGGAAACAGAACCCCTGAGCCACAGCGAGAAGGACAAGGATGCCGCGCTGCTGGACCAGATCATGGCCACTCCGCGGACCGAAACGGCGGAACAGGGGGCGGTGTCTTCCCTCGCGGGGCCAGCGATTGGCAGTGTGCCGCGCCCGCTGGCCGATTATATGCCGGTGCCCCTTGATCAGGTGCCGTGGAAAAGGCTGGTCCCGGGGATCAGTCATTATCCCCTGCCGCAACCCGGTGGAAAGCGGAAGGGCAGTGCCCTCAGGCTTCTCAAGATCGCACCGGGGACCCGCATACCGGAACATTCCCACAGTGGTCAGGAACTGACCCTGATTCTGGAAGGGTCCTATATCGATGAAATCGGCCGGTTCCAGAAAGGGGATATCGCCGATCTGGATAATGAAATCCACCATCAGCCGGTTGCGGACACGGATCAGGATTGTATTTGTTTGATCGCGACGGATGGGCCCTTGAAATTCTCAGGCATTTTCAGCCGCCTTCTTCAGCCGATTATCGGAATTTGACGCGCACAGCTTCAGGGATGCGGGAGGCAGTGTTTTTCAAGCTGTTCAGTGAAGAGCGACATCAGAAGTTCGATATTGGCAGTGCCCGCATAATTGGGGCGGATGATAAAGGCCAGATTGCGGTGCGGACCGGGTTCGTTCAGGTGCAGGGCCTTCAGATCAGAACTTTCGTGCAGGACCTGATCAAGCGCCATCTGCGGAACAAGGGTGGTGCCCATGCGGCCCGCAACCATCTGGACAAGGGTGTTCAGGCTGGTCCCGGCTAGCGAGTGGTCCATTTCCGTCGGCGGCAGTTTGCAGGCCGCAAGCGCATGATCCTTCAGGCAATGTCCATCCTTCAGCAAAAGAAGACGGCCCGCATTCATTTCCTTGCTGGTAATTTCGGTCTGTCCGTCCTTGACGTCATCCGCATGGGTGATGACGTAGAAATCCTCCTGCCAGAATTCAAAGGCCAATAGCCCGTCATGGGCATAGGGCAGGGCAAGGATGGCCGTGTCAATCTCGCCCGTGCGCACCTTTTCCACCAGAATATGCGATTGATCCTCAAGGATCGACAGTTTGAAATTCGGGTATTGCCGCCGGACTTCAGGCAGCACCTTGGGCAGAAGGTAGGGGCCAATGGTCGGGATGACCCCGATGGTCATGGGATATCCAAGGGGGGTGTTCCGGGTGCGGGACAGCAGATAGAGGTCATCCACTTCCAGTTTGATGGCGCGGGCCTTTTCCAGCACCTGTTCTCCAAGGGGGGTGACAAGGACCTTCTTGTTGTCCCGCTCGAAAATCTGAAGGTCAAGCTGGTTTTCCAGCTCGGCAATGGCGGTGCTCAGGGCGGATTGGGACACATTGCACAGCTCCGCCGCCCGCTTGAAATGGCGGGTTTTCTCGACGGCCAGCGCATAGGTCAATTGTTTGAGTGAAATCATAAACTATGTTCTAAAAAATAGATCAACATTATTTATTTTATTCAATTTACATTATCGGTGCAAGTGCATACATTCCAGATCGACGTTGAAATACACGTTAAACGTTTAGATTAATCGTTACTTGGAGAACATGTACAATGGCTAAAATCAACCAGTCCATTCCAGAGTTTACTACTGAAGCTTTCCACAATGGCGAGTTCAAAACCATCTCTTCTGAAGATGTAAAAGGCAAATGGTCAATCTTCCTGTTTTACCCGGCAGATTTCACATTCGTTTGCCCGACTGAACTGGAAGATATGGCCAACCACTACGAAGAACTGCAGGGCCTCGGTGTTGAAGTTTACGCCGTTTCCACAGACAGCCACTTCGTTCACAAGGCATGGCACGACGCAAGTGACGCCATCGGCAAGATCACCTACCCGATGCTGGGCGACACCACTGGCAAGATCACACGCGGTTTCGACGTGATGATCGAAGAAGCCGGTCAGGCGCTTCGCGGTACATTCCTTGCCAACCCGGAAGGCATCATCAAGGTTGCTGAAATCCACGATCTGGGTATCGGCCGCTCTGCCAAGGACATGGTCCGTAAGGTCAAGGCAGCACAGTATGTTGCCGCCAACGACGGCGAAGTCTGCCCGGCAGCATGGGAAGAAGGTCAGGCAACCCTGACACCAAGCCTGGACCTGGTCGGCAAGATCTAAGGTAACGCTTGAGACTGGCCGCGGGCGGAACCCCGCCCGCGGCCTCCCTCCTGAACAGTAAAGATCAAGGCAGAAACATGTTAACGAATGATATTCTGAATGCCCTCAAGGGTTACACCGCCAATATGACAAATACCGTGACATTGGTTCTGCAAACCGGTGATCACGAAAAACGTCCTGAACTGCTGAAATTCCTGACCGATATTGCGTCGGTTTCGGACAAGCTGTCCGTGGAAGAGCGCGACACAAACGGCCAGCTGCGCAGCCCGATCAGCTTTATGCTGGAAGTGGACGGACAGCCAAACGGCATCCAGTTTTCCGGCCTTCCCGGCGGACACGAGTTCAACTCGCTGGTGCTGGCGATCCTGCATTCTTCCGGAACGCCGCTGAAGCTGGACGAAGGTATCCGGTCCCTGATCACCAATGTTCAGGAAGAGTTGAAATTCGAGGTATTTGTCAGCCTGAGCTGTCACAACTGCCCGGATGTGGTACAGGCGCTGAACCAGTTCGCGACCCTGAACCCGAACATTACAACGGAAACCATCGATGGGGGCCTGTATAAGGACCTGATCGAGGAGAGGAACATCCAGGGTGTCCCGACGGTCTTCCTGAACGGCGAGGTATTCGCCAACGGCAAGATCGATACGGCCCAGTTGCTTGACAAGCTGGTTGCCCAGTATCCGGCCATCAAGGAAGCTGGCAATGGCGGCGGCAAGACGCTGCCCCTTCAGGATGTGACCATCATCGGCGGCGGTCCTGCCGGTGTTGCAGCGGCAATCTATTCCGCCCGTAAGGGGTTGAAGGTGACCATGGTGGCCGACCGGATCGGCGGTCAGGTCAAGGACACCATGGGTATTGAGAACATGATCTCGATCCCAAAGACAACCGGCCCTGAACTGGTCGGCAAGATGCAGGAGCACATGAAGGACTATGACATCACGATCAAGGAACACCTGCGGGTGGACCGGATTGAGAAGGGCGATGTCAAAACGGTGACCCTGTCTTCCGGTGAGGTGATCGAGACAAGAACGGTCATTATCGCGACCGGTGCCAAATGGCGTGAACTGGGCGTGCCGGGTGAAAAGGAAAATGTCGGTAACGGCGTTGCCTATTGCCCGCACTGTGACGGTCCGTTCTTCAAGGGCAAGGATGTTGCCGTGATCGGCGGCGGAAACTCCGGTGTCGAGGCGGCCCTTGACCTTGCCGGTATCGTGAAGTCCGTGACGGTTTATGAATTCCTGCCGGAATTGAAGGCGGACAAGGTGCTGGTTGATCAGGCCTCGTCCCGCGACAATATCCGCATCCTCAAGAACGTGGCCACACAGCAGATCGTTGCCGAGAATGGCAAGGTCAAGGCCATCGAGTACAAGGACCGGGCGACCGAGCAGACCCATATTCAGGACCTGTCCGGTGTGTTCGTCCAGATCGGCCTGATCCCCAACAGTGATTTCCTCGGCGATCTGGTTGAGAAGACCCCGTATGGCGAGATTGTCATCAATGAGAAATGCGAGACAAGCGAGCCGGGAGTTTATGCCTGCGGTGACGTGACAACCGTGCCGTACAAGCAGATTGTAATCGCCATGAGCGAAGGCGCGAAGGCGTCCTTGGCCGCGTTCGAGCATATCCTGAAAAGCTAGATGGCTTGGGGCCAATTGTTATGAAGAAAGGGGAAGCGGTGTCTTCCCCTTTTTTTATGGGCGAAACAGGGCGAGGGTGGCGAGCCCCGCCGAGAGCAGGGCGAGACAGGATGCTGTCAGGGCAATGGCCTGCAGGGCCGTTCCAGCATCAAGGGCAACGCCCATGAAAACGGGCCCAAGGGCAGAGCCGAACACCATGACAACAGTGGCGACCGAGCGGATGGCCCCCAGATGCCGGGTGCCATAAAGTTCCGGCCACAAGGCCGATAGTCCGGGCCCCATCAGGCCTGCCCCAAAGCCAAGGATCGCCATGATCAGGGGGGCGAACAGGGCATTGTCAAAAAATGCCAGCAGGATGAAGGCAACGGTCATGGGCAGCAGGATAAAGGGAACCACCCGCCGGGCCCGGAACCTGTCCACCAGAAAACCGGATGTTAAGGCCCCCATAAATGCAAAGCCGGCAAATGCCGAGAAGCTCAGGCTCCACCAGTCAAGCGCCCATCCTTTCAGGCTGACAATATGCACCTGATGAAAGAACAGCCCGGTGATCAGTCCGGCTTGAGCAACGGGAACAAGCGCAATCAGGTAAAAGCGAGGATCGCGCAGCATTTCGGTGCGGGTCCAGTGCCGGATTTCGCGGGCCGTATTGATCGATAGCGAGGCTCCCGGACCGTCCAGATTTTCCGTCTGCCGAACGAGACGGGACAGAAAGGGCAGAAGGGACAGCGCCGCCAGCACTGCCATGACAGGCCAGAGGTTCCGCCAGTCTGTCAGGGAAAGGCCAAGCACAACAAGCGGCGGGAACAGGGTCTCACCAAGGGAAAATCCGATGCTGGCCACGGCAAGGGCACGGCCCCGTTCCGCCTCATAGCGGCGAGCCATGGCGGTCATGCTGATATGGCTCATCAACCCCTGTCCCATGAAACGCACCGCGAATATGGCGATAAGGAGGGAAATCGGGCCCGTGACAAGACTGACCGCTGCTGTGGCTGTCACCATCGCGAGGACGGCTGCAAGGCTCATGTGGCGAAGGGGAAGGCGATCGACAAGGGGACCCGTGCCCCACAGGAAAACGGCACTGGCCAGCGTGGCGAGGGTGTAAAGGCTTCCAAACTCGCCGTGGGACAGGTTGAAATCTGTCCGGATATGGCCACCAAACAGGGAAATCACGAATGTCTGGCCCGGGCTTCCCCAGAAGGTAAGAAGCAGCCCAAAGGTCAGGAAACGCCATTCCCGCCGGAAAAATGTCATGGTGCCTGTTCGGGTGGTCATTGTTTGTCGCCGCTTGTTTTATGGCAGCATAGACCGGGGAGGGGCGAAAAGAACAGGATTATTGCAACGAGAAGGAGGGGATGCCCGAAAGAACGGGCATCCCGGCAGGAGAGTTTCGTTGTCGGTTTACTTCGTCAGTTTGGAAACCTGTCTCAGACCCATGAACAGGCTGACACACATCAACAGCAGGACGAATGTGAACGGGAAGCCGGTTGAGACGGCCATGGCCTGCAGGGCGGTAAGGGCACCGGCCCCGCCGACAAGCAGCAATGTGGCGGCAACAACACCTTCAAAGGTACACCAGAAAACCCGCTGGGATACAGGAGCATCGACCTTGCCGCCAGCGGTAATCGTGTCAATGACAAGAGAACCGGAATCGGACGATGTCACGAAGAACACAAGCACAAGGAAAATCCCGAGAACGGAAGTAATGGTTGTCAGCGGAAGATGTTCCAGCATGACAAACAGTTTCAGTTCAAGGGCGGCGTCCTTTACCGGTGCGGCGGCATCGGCCAGAACCTCGGTGATGGCGGTTCCGCCGAAGGCACCCATCCAGATGATGGTGACAAAGGTCGGGATAAACAGAACGCAGAAAATAAATTCGCGAACCGTACGGCCCCGGGAAACGCGGGCGATGAACATGCCGACAAACGGTGACCAGGAAATCCACCACGCCCAGTAGAACGCGGTCCATCCCTGCGTGAAGTTGGTGTCTTCACGTCCGAACGGGTTGGACAGGGGGATAATTTCCTGAAGATAGGTCAGGCCGCCGCCAAGTGCGGTTTCGAAAATGGTGGATGTCGGTCCCATCACAAGGATGAACAGCAGCAGCGCAACCGCCAGGCCGATGTTGATTTCAGACAGTAGCTTGACGCCCCCGTCCAGTCCGCGAATAACGGAGAACAGGGCCAGCAGCGTAATGAAGCCGATCAGGATAACCTTGGCACCATTTCCAGTTCCCCAGCCGAACAGGAAGTTCAGGCCGGCGAGAGCCTGTTCCGTGCCAAAGCCAAGGGATGTGGCGAGGCCGAACAGGGTGGCGAAAACAGCAAGGATATCAATGGTGTGGCCGGGCCAACCCCAGACCCTTTCGCCCAGCAGCGGATAAAAAGCCGACCGCAAGGTGAGGGGCAATCCGTTATTGTAGGTGAAGAAGGCCAGTGACAGGGCAACAACGGCATAGATGGCCCACGGGTGCAGAGCCCAGTGGAACAGGGTTGCCGCCATGCCAAGATTGACCGCTTCCTGTACATCGCCGGCCGCCCCGGTCAGCGGGGCCCAGTCCGTCCGTACGCCATTTTCAACAGAAATTCCGCCCATTGATGATGCAAAATGCGACATGGGTTCCGAAACGCCAAAAAACATCAGGCCGATGCCCATACCAGCGGCAAACAGCATGGCGAACCATCCGAAATAACCATAGTCAGGTCGTGCGTCCGGTCCGCCCAGTCTGATCTTTCCAAGCGGGGAAATCATCAAAAGAAGGCAGAAAACAACAAAGATATTGGCGGCACTCAGGAAGAACCAGTCAAATTTGGATGTTACATAAGGGCGCAGCCAGCCGAAAAACTCGGTTGCTTCCGCCTGAAACATCAGGGTGATCATTACAAAGGCAACGATGGATATTCCCGATATCAGGAAAACGGGGTTGTGGATGTCCAGACCGAAAGGCGTGATGTTGTCCTGCCCTATCTCATAGTCTGTGTCGATCTCATGCGGGACAGGGGTATCCTGACCGCTGGTGGTTTCACTCATGGTACTCCTCCCAAAACTGGGCAAGTGTCTTGGCGTGCGCGCTTTGGCGCATCGCAAATGTTGGTTTTTCAATCAAAATGGCCAGTGTCGGCCCTGATCGAGTTCGGTAGATCCGGGCTGTTCTTTTTACGACAGAATTTGCCTTTAGGCGACCTACGGGGACAGTGCATAACATAGGGCGCATGAGAGTGTAATGGGTAAATTAAATATTTTTTTTAATCCAAGTAATGATAAAGATTATTGATGAGGTTTGTTTTAGGAAAATTTTGTCTATTTCATCGTGTTTTATCTTGTCATATTTATCGATATCAAAAGTTATCGCTGAGTTATTTTGTTAATTGATAGGAAGACAAAACTTTTAAATGGCAAGTAAAGGAAAGTTGTTGGCAAGTGAACGGTTCGGGAAAAGAGGCATTTCGTTGACCGGGGGAAAAACATCGCCTATCACTCGCTCTTGTTCTGAAAGGGGGCCGGGATCATGTCCCGTTATGTGATGGCGTTGAAAAATGGATAGTTTGCTGGCCGGTCTGTGGGCGGCAATCGAGCTGGTTGTGACGCTGGACCCTGATCTGGTGGAGATAACACTCCGGTCCTTGCAGGTGACTGTGACTGCGGTTGTGATCGCGGCCTTTATCGGTTTGCCGCTTGGGGCGTGGCTCACATTGACGCGGTTTCGCTTGCGGCGGGTAACGGTGGCGGTTCTAAACGCGCTGATGGGATTGCCGCCGGTGGTGGTGGGGCTGGTCCTGTATGTCTTGTTATCCCGCGCCGGGCCGTTCGGGGTGCTGGATTTACTGTTTACCCCGACCGCCATGGTGATCGCCCAGATCGTGATCGTGACCCCGATTGTGGCCTCGCTCTGTCATCAGGCGACCCGCGAGTTATGGTTTCTGTACCATGACCTTCTGATTTCCATGAATACCACCAAATGGCAACGCATCCGGACCCTTCTGTGGGATGGGCGCCGGGCCTTGTTGACGGCTGTGCTGACCGGTTTCGGGCGGGCCATCGGCGAGGTTGGTGCGATCATGATCGTGGGCGGCAATATCGACCATGTCACTCGTGTGCTGACCACCGCCATCGCCCTTGAGGTTGGCAAGGGCGATTTCGCGCTGGCCCTTGGGCTTGGTCTGGTTCTGATTGCTCTTGCGGTCCTGATCAATCTCGCCATTCACAGTCTGTCCCGCACCGAGAAGGAGGGGACATGGTAGAGGCTGAGGCCCTGTTTCCGGTTGTCCTTGATGATGTCAGTGTCTATCGCAAGCAGACACGGGTTCTGGGGCCGCTGAATATCCGATTTGAACAGACCGGCTGTACGGTCCTGATGGGGCCGAATGGTGCCGGAAAGACGACTTTTCTCCGGTTGCTGCATGGGTTGGTTCGCCCTCGGGAGGGTAAGGTTGTCTGGGCGCTCCCGCCGGAGCAAACCTACGCCCGTCAGTCTTTTGTCTTCCAGACACCGATTGTGATGCGGCGGACCGTACAGGACAATATCGCTTATCCCCTGATCGTTCGGGGGGCCGGGAAACGGCAGGGCCGGCAACAGGCGGATGAATGGATTGACCGGGTCGGGCTTGCCCATGTGGCGCACAAGGATGCCGGGGTCATTTCAGGCGGCGAGCGGCAGAAACTGGCGCTTGCCCGGGCCTTGATAACGGCACCGGATGTCCTGTTTCTGGATGAACCGTCCACCAATCTGGATGGGGCCTCGACGCGAGATATCGAGGCCTTGATCCAGGCGGTTGTGCGTGACGGGACCCGTGTTTTTCTTGCAACCCATGATTTGGGGCAGGCCCGACGATTGGCGGATAACATCCTGTTCATCCATCATGGCGCCATTCTGGAACATGCGGAATGCGACGCCTTTTTTGATCATCCGGCAACCCCGGAAGCCCGATCCTTTTTAAGAGGGGATATTCTGTTATGACCAAGTTTTCAGCGATTTTTGCGGTTGTTATCAGCCTGTTTCTGCCGGTGGTCGCCGCGGCAGACGACATGCGCATGGCCGTAACCACGTCGTTCCACAATTCCGGCCTTGCGGATGTGTTGCTGCCGGAAATCAAGAAAGACCTGGGGCTGGATGTTCATCTTCTTGTGGTTGGAACCGGTCAGGCCTTGCGTCTGGGCCGGGCCGGGGATGTGGATGCCATTCTGGTCCATTCCCGCAAGGCCGAGGAAGAGTTCGTCGAGAAAGGCTTCGGGACCCACCGGCGGGAGATCATGTATAATGATTTCGTCGTGATTGGCCCGTCCGCTGATCCGGCCGGGGTTGGCGGTGCAAAAAGCGCTGCTGCCGCCTTCCAGAAAATTGCCGCCGCCAAGACGGCCTTTGCCAGTCGCGGTGATGACAGCGGCACCCACCGCAAGGAACGCAGCTTGTGGAATGCGGCCGGTCTGGATGATGCCGGGTTGGATACCGGCTGGTACCGGGCCAGCGGTTCTGGCATGGGGGCGACCCTGAATATGGCAAGTGCCCTGAATGCCTACGTGTTTGCGGATCGGGCAAGCTGGCTGAACTTCGGGAACAAGGGGGAACTGGCCCTGCTGTTCGCAGGCGATCCGGTTCTGTTTAACCAGTATGCCTATATTCAGGTCAGCCCTACCCGGCACCCGCATGTGAAAAAAGAACAGGCTGCCAAACTGGAAGAATGGCTGGCCGGAGAACGGGCCCAACAGTTGATTGGCGGGTCTGAAATTGCCGGTGAAACGCTGTTTACCCCCAACGCCCAGCCCCGCTGAGTGTAGGCAAAAACAGGATAGAAGGGGCGGATAGAGGAAATTCCGCCCCTTTTTGTTTGAGCCGCTGATCCATCCCTGTGGCTGAAGGGTATAACGGGTGCGGTATCACATATTCAAAAGGGTTCAGGGTCTTGGGTAAGGTTTCAATTCATTGGTTTCGGCAGGATCTGCGTCTTTCTGACAATCCGGCTTTGTCCCATGCGGTGAAGCAGGGGGCGGTGCTGCCTGTCTATATTCTGGATGATGAGGCCGCCGGGGACTGGAAAATGGGCGGTGCCAGCCGGGTCTGGTTGCATCATTCCCTTGCGGCGCTGAAGGAAAGCCTTGGCGGTCATCTAGCTGTTTTCAAGGGCAGTGCCGAGCATATACTGACCGATCTTGTGGCGGAAACCGGGGCGGAAACCCTGACCTGGACCCGCTGTTATGAGCCATGGCGGCGAGAGAGGGACGAGCGTATCAAATCCCGTTTTCAGGACATGGGGTTGGATGTCCTGAGCGGAAACGGCTCTCTGTTGTGGGAGCCGTGGACCATCCGCAAGGGCGATGGTGGGCCGTATCGGGTGTTTACGCCCTTCTACAAGAAGGGCTGTCTGGCGGCCCCGCCCCCAAGAGAGCCGCAGCCCGCGCCCGATATCAGCGACTTTGCGCCCATGCCGTCTTCGTCCCTTGAGGTGGGTGCCCTTGAATTGCTGCCAACCCTTCCGTGGGGGGAAGAGATGATGCAGCATTGGACGCCGGGTGAAAAAGGGGCGGATCAGGCGCTGGACCGGTTTTTTGAAGTGGGTCTGTCCGACTATTCGGAAGGACGTGACTTTCCGGCCCGCCCCGCCACGTCCGGCTTGTCGCCCTATTTGCATTTCGGGGAAATGTCCCCCAATCAGGCGTGGTGTTTTTCGGGCCGGGCCGGGGATTTCATGGGCTGCGAAAAAGATGCGGAACATTTTCGCCGGGAACTGGCGTGGCGGGAATTTTCCTATTCCCAGCTTTATTTTCATCCGGATTTGCCCACCGTAAACCTGAACCGGAAATATGACGTGTTCCCGTGGCAGGAGGATACATCCCTGCTTCGGCAATGGCAGAAGGGTGAAACCGGTATCCCGCTGGTGGATGCGGGGATGCGCCAGTTATGGCAGACCGGCCATATGCACAACCGGGTTCGCATGGTCGTGGCCTCTTTCCTCGTTAAGAACCTGTTGATTGACTGGCGGCAAGGACAGGCGTGGTTCTGGGATACCCTTGTGGATGCGGATCTGGCCAATAACGCGGCAGCGTGGCAGTGGGTGGCCGGATCGGGGGCGGATGCGGCGCCCTATTTCCGGATTTTCAATCCGGCCACGCAGGGCGAACGCTTTGATCCCGATGGGGACTATATCCGCCAATATGTCCCTGAGCTTTCCAGCTTGCCGGACAAATGGCTGTCCAAACCATGGGAGGCGCCGGAAGCGGTCTTGCGGCAGGCGGGGGTTTCGCTTGGCAAAAATTACCCCCATCCGATAGTTGATCTCAAGGCGTCGCGCCAGCGGGCGCTGACCGCCTATGAACAGGTCAAGGCACATGAGGTCAATGTTTAGAAGATCAAAGAAAATAAGGGGATACTTTAAAAATCTTGCTTGCTAAAAGTGTTCTGTGTAGAAACTTTGTGGCGATATAAGCAAACGCGCCTCTGTCCCGATGTACCTGCGATGCTTCCTTTGTTGCAAAGGGCAGAGAGCTTTTCTCTATCAAGGCAGAGCAAGATATATGACTGTTTCTCAACTATGGCTTGGTGTCGGCTTTTTGGGGCAGGCCCTGTTTTCCAGCCGGTTCATTCTGCAATGGATTGCCAGTGAGCGGCGCAAGGAAAGCTATGTGCCGGTCCTTTTCTGGTGGTTCAGTCTTGCGGGTGGGGCGTCGCTTCTTGCCTATGCCATCTGGCGCGAAGACCCTGTTTTCATCGTCGGGCAGGGGGCGGGGCTGTTTGTCTATACCCGAAACCTGATCCTGATCCGCAACCGGCGTCGCCTGAACGGCGGCGAACAGGTGGACGCATGAGCGGGAGTGTATCGTCAGAGGGGAGCTTTCCTGGGAGGAAGAGCCTTGATCTGACGATCTTCAGCGCGGGGCTTTTCATTATCCTGTCGCTGGTCGGGCTGTGGATACGGCCTCTTTTGCCGGTGGACGAAACCCGATACCTGTCGGTTGCGTGGGAAATGTGGGTCAGTGGTGATTACCTGATCCCCACCAAAAACGGCGAAATTTACACCCATAAGCCACCGTTGCTGTTCTGGCTGATCAATCTGGTCTGGTGGGTGACCGGCGTCAGTGAGTTTGCCGCCCGCCTTGTCGGGCCTGCCGCAGGGGTGGTCGCCCTTTTCCTGACCCGTCGGCTTTGCCGCGTTCTGTGGCCGGATGCGGAACAGCAGGCCGGAACATCCGCCCTGATTTTTGCCACCAGCATGGGCTTTTTGCTGCTGGCGTCCCTGACAATGTTTGATGCCCTTCTGACGGTGGGGGTTCTGATCGCCATTCTGGGGATTGTGCGACTGGATCAAACCGGATCGTTGAAGTGGCTGTTGGTGTTTGCCTTTGGTCTGGCCTTTGGCGGTATGTCGAAAGGGCCGGTGGTTCTTGTCCATGTCTTGCCGGTTGCCCTGTTCCTGCCGTTCCTGCCGACCTCCCGTTGGGGGCGCGGAAAAGCGCTGTGGTATGCGGCGGTTCTTGGCGGTGTGGTTGGCGGCATTGCCATTGTGTCATTGTGGCTGGTGCCTGCCTTGATCGCCGGGGGGCCGGTATATCAGGAAGCGGTCCTCTGGAAACAGTCGGCGGGCCGGATTACCAACTCGTTTTCCCATGGTCGTCCGTTCTGGTTCTATCTGGCGCTGGTGCCGGTTTTTCTGTGGCCGTGGGGGTGGCGCCTGTCCAGTTGGCGAAAGGGGACTTTGGGGCCGGTTTTGCGCGAGCCGGGGGCGCAGGTCAGTCTTCTTTGGATTGGCGGCAGTTTCCTGATTTTCAGCCTGATCAGTGGCAAGCAGATCCATTACCTGATGCCGGAAATGCCCGCGCTGGCGTTTCTGTTGGCGCGCCTGTTTGACAGCAAGGCCGATGGCCGAATGCAGACGGTTGCCGGTATCGCACCGTTTATTCTGGTGTGGGCAGCGTTGATCCTTGCCATGGTTGGTGTGATACCACTGGATGGGCTGGAGGGGGCTCTGTCCCGCCCCGCCATGCTGGCGGCGATTGCGGGAACGACCCTCTATATTGTCGTGGTCTGGTTGTGTCGGCGCAGCCAGTTGATTGTGCTGGCATCAATGGCGCCTGCCTTGCTTGGGATCGTCTATCTGGTGGCGGCCTCGCCGCTCAGCCGGATGTATGACGCGAACGAGATTGCCGGGGAACTGGCCAAGGGGGACCCGCCAGCCATTTTGTATATTGCCGGGAAGTATCATGGGGAATTCACATTTGCCGGACGGCTGACCAGACCGGTCGATGTGCTGATCGGCGATGATGTGGCGGTGTGGATAAAAAATAATCCGGGAGGGGTCATCGTTGGACGCCTCGACAAGCCCACGCCGAATTTCCCCTATGACAGGAAATTTGTCTACAGGAAGCGGCCCTATGCCATCTGGCGGGTCCCGCGGGAGAAAAGTTGATGGGAGTTGATGTGGGGAACGAAAACAGGGTGTCTGTGGTCGTTCCGGTTTTGAACGAAGCGGAAAATGTGGGAACTCTGGTTCGTGAAATCGGTGCGGCAATGGATGGATGGGATTTCGAGATGATCTTCGTGGATGACGGGTCCACGGACCGCACGGTTGAGGTGCTGCGGGATTTGGCAAAAGAGTTTCCCACCTTGCGGTGCCTGCATCACCTGAAGCGGTGCGGACAATCGGCGGCAATCCGCACCGGGGTGAAACATGCCAGCGGCGGCGTGATTGTAACGCTGGATGGGGATGGTCAGAACCCGCCTTCTGAAATTCCCCGCTTGGCCCGTCACCTGATCGAGGCGGACGCGGGGGTTGGTCTTGTGCAGGGGCAGCGGGCCAAGCGGCAGGATACCCTGTGGAAGAAGGTCGGTTCCCGTCTTGCCAACAAAATCCGGCAGGGCCTGCTGCAAGACGGTGTGAAGGATAGTGGCTGCGGCCTCAAGGCGTTTTATCGCTCGGCCTATCTGGAGCTGGCATATTTTGATCATTTGCACCGGTTCATGCCGGTAATGATGATCCGCGAGGGATACAGGGTCGCGGTGCTGGACGTATCCCATCGGGAGCGGCAGGCCGGGACCTCCAAATATGGCAATCTGCAACGGGCTCTTGTGGGGATTTATGATCTTCTGGGGGTGGTCTGGCTTCGCAAGCGCCGCGCTCTCAGTGCGGTGGAGGAGGTGGCGTTCGGCGCAGAACCGCAACCGGCGGCGATGGCGTCTTCCCTGACAGGCGGAGCAGCAACAAAACCATAACATTCCGGTCATGAAACTGACGGTCACGAACCCTAGAAACCCTGAAAGGGCATGAGATCCTTTCCTGTGTTTCAGGTTCTTGGGAGGTGTCGGTTTTGCAGTGCCAGAGTGATTTATTATGAATGCGCCGGTGGTCAAGGAACACTACCGGTCCATCTGGATATCGGATATCCATCTGGGAACGCCGGGATGCAAGGCATCCTATCTTCTGGAATTTCTTCGTCATACCAAAAGCGACAACCTGTATCTGGTCGGGGATATCATCGACGGGTGGAGCCTGAAACAGGGCTGGTACTGGCCGCAGGAACATAACGATGTTGTCCAGAAACTGCTGCGCAAGGCGCGGCAGGGCACCAATGTTGTTTTCATTCCCGGCAACCACGATGAATTTGCCCGCCCCTATGTGGATCATGAGTTCGGAGCCATCAAGGTCGTGCACGAAACCATCCATGAAACGGCGGACGGGCGGCAGTTTCTTGTCCTGCATGGGGACGAGTTTGATGTGGTGGTCCGGTACGCCAAGTGGCTGGCCTATCTTGGGGACTGGGCCTACGGGTTGTGCCTGAAACTGAACGATGTCCTGAACGGCATTCGCGAGCGGCTGGGATACCCTTACTGGTCGCTGTCCGCCTATCTGAAGCTGAAGGTCAAGAACGCGGTCCAGTTTATCGCCGATTTCGAGGCCGCCCTTGCCGATGTGGCACGGCAGCGGGGGGTGGATGGCGTCATATGCGGGCATATCCATCACGCGGAAATCCGCGATATCGACGGCGTGACCTATTGCAATGACGGGGATTGGGTCGAAAGTTGCTCCGCCCTTGTGGAGCATCAGGACGGGCGCCTTGAAATCCTCTACTGGATGGAAAAAAGAGCCCTGAAAAATACCGGAAAGGAAGTGACATCATGCGCGTCATCGTCGTCTCGGACGCCTGGCACCCGCAAGTCAACGGCGTTGTTCGAACGCTTTCGACCCTCCGGGAAAAGCTGATTGCTGCAGGGGACGAGGTGATCATGATCACCCCGGACTGTTTTTCATCCATCCCCTGTCCCACCTATCCGGAAATTCGGCTGGCCCTGTTTGCGGGGCGCAAGATGAAACGCCTGATTGAGGAGGCACGGCCAGCGGCCCTTCATATCGCGACCGAAGGCCCGCTGGGGTTGGCGGCCCGCCGTTATTGCCTGCAGAAGAACATTCCCTTCACAACCGCCTTTCACACCCGCTTCGCGGAATATGTGAATGCCCGGATCAGGGTTCCGTTGCGGTGGGGATACGCGGCCTTGAAATGGTTTCACAGGCCATCTTCCGCCCTGATGGTGGCAACACAAAGTCTGGAGCAGGAGCTGTCCCGGCGCGGCTTTGGCAACATGGTTCGCTGGACACGGGGGATCGATACGGACCTGTTCCGTCCCGACCGGCGAAGCGTACCCTCAACGCGGGGGGAGGGGCCGGTGTTCCTGTATGTGGGGCGGGTGTCGGTGGAAAAGAATATCGAGGCCTTTTTGTCACTGGACCTGCCCGGTCGTAAGATCGTGGTTGGCGACGGTCCGGCGCGTCAGGCCTTAACCACGAAATATCCCGATGTGGTGTTCGCAGGCGTGAAGGGCGGCGAGGAATTGGCGACCCTTTATGCGGATGCAGATGTTTTTGTCTTTCCCAGCAAGACGGACACCTTTGGCCTTGTCCTTCTGGAGGCGCTGGCGAGCGGCGTACCTGTCGCGGCCTATCCCGTTACCGGGCCGCTGGATGTGATCGGCGACAGTCCGGCGGGGGTGCTTCGCGAGAACCTGCAGGAAGCCGCGCTGGCCGCACTGAAAGTGGACCGAAACCTGTGCCGGGACCATGCGTTGCGGTTTTCATGGGAAATCAGCGCGGCCCAGTTCCGCGAAAACCTGTTCCCCTTCGATCCCGCCCGGCATCAGAAAAGCAGCCAATAGAAGACAATAAAAAAAAAGGAAGGCCGAAGCCTTCCTTTGGGATGGGGATGCGAGACGGGTTAGCCGTTTCGGACCTGTGTGAGGAAGCGTTCCACTTCGGTATCCAGTTCCGAGACTTCGCGGGCCAGTTTGGAGGCGACATCCTGAACACCAGCGGCAGACTGGCCGGTGGCGTTGGCCTTGTCGTTCACCACATTGATGTTCTGTGAAACCTCGTTGGCACCGTTTGCGGCCTGTTGGACGTTCCGGTTGATCTCGCCGGTGGCGGCGCCCTGTTCCTCCACCGCTGCGGAAATGGTGGTGGCGATCTCGTTGATTTTCGTGATCGTGCTGCCAATACCGCCGATGGCGGTCACGGCGTGGCCGGTCTCCTCCTGAACGGACTTGATCTGCTCCGAAATTTCCTCGGTTGCCCGGGCGGTCTGTGTCGCCAGGTTCTTCACCTCGCTGGCCACCACGGCAAAGCCTTTCCCGGCCTCGCCAGCGCGGGCGGCCTCGATGGTGGCGTTCAGGGCCAACAGGTTGGTCTGACCGGCGATGTCATTGATCAGGTCTACAACGTCCCCGATCTTCGAGGCCGCGGCATCAAGGCTTGTGATCATCTGGTTTGACCGCTCTGCCTCGCGGACGGCGTCGCCCGCAATGCTGGCGGCCTGTCCGGCCTGACGGCTGATCTCGTTGATGGAGGCAGCCAGTTGTTCCGCCGCCGCCGCAACAGAATTGATGCTGTTGCTGGACAGGTCAGAGGCGGAGGCAACCGTACCGGTGAGGGCGGTGGTTTCCTGCGCGGTTTCGGACATGGAGCCGGAAATTTGCGTCATTTCTGCGGTTGCAGCAGCGAAGCTGTCCACCAGATGCTTGACGCTTCCTTCAAATTCATCGGCCAGCTTGCGCATTTCGGCGCGGCGGGTTTCTTCCGCTTCGGCGGCAAGGCGTTCCTTTTCTTCCTGTGCGGCCTGTTCTGCTTCCAGCCGTTCCCTGGTCTGGCGCTCTTTTTCCTCCTCGCGCTGCTGGCGTTGACGCTCGGCCTCGGTCCGGGCGTTTTCGGCCTCGCGGGCGGTATCCCGGAAGCGGACAAGCGCATGGCCAAGACGGCTGATTTCGTCATTGCCTTCGCGGTAGATGCTGGATTGAAGATCGCCTTCAGACAGTTTCTGGGCAGACCCCACCATCATCATCAAACGCCGGATTACGTTGCGGGCGATATAGAGCCAGCCAATGGCAACCGCGATGACCACGGCGGCAATGGCCGCAATCAGAAGGCCAAGTTTGGTCTGTTCGGCCTTGTCATGGTTTGCCTGTGCCGTGCTTTGGACGGTCTGTTCAATGTCGGCAACAAAGGCGTTTGTGCTTGTGGCCAGTTCTTCTGACAGGGCCAGCCCTTGCAGAAGAATGTTTTCAATCATGGCACTGGTTTCAAGTTCGGCCTTGCGAAGAGAGAAGATCAATTCTTCCTTGTTGCCGCGGGCGCCGATCTGAAGCAGCTCATCGAACATGCCTTGCAGGTTCTCCTTGACCTTGGCGTTGACGGACCCCTCGATCTCGGACAGGGGAGTTGCCATGCTGGTCAGGGAGGACAGGAATTCTGATTCTAGGTCGTTTACGTCCTGAATGCTGTCGGCGAGCGCCCCTTCCGCCAGCAGGCTCAGCATCTGGTAGCCGTTGCTCTGGAAGGCGAAGATATTTTCCTGAAACCGCAATACGTCCCGCGCAGACTGTGACAGGGGGCTGGTGTCGTATTCCGGTTTGATCCCCGTCATGGCCGTCTCGATGGCGGTGTCGATCAGTTCGTCATAGGCATCCGCATTGTCGAACATCTTGATCCGGAGCGGGATCAGAAGCGGGCCTGTCTTGTCTTTCAAATCCATCCGAAGCACTTCAAGGCGGCTCATCTTTTCCTTGCGCAGCTTGGCCAGTTCATGACGTTCCGCCACCAGTTTGTCGAGTTCCTGGATCAGCGGGGTAATGGCCTGCAATTCCACCTCGATATTCTGAAGATCGGCATTGCTTTCCATATAGCCATAGAGGTCTTTCAACCGGGCTTCTGCGGTTGCCATATCCTTGTTCAGGGTTTCCACACTGGCAATGCGTTCCTCGTCGGTGCGGGCAGAGCCAAGCTGCGGGCCAACGGCGGCAATCTTGGCGGTATCATTGGCCAGCTTCAGCGCGAGGGAAATGACGGGAACCTGTTCCTCGGTCAGTTCGGTCTGGGTTTCGCTCAAGGTATCAAGGCTGACCCAGCCAACGGTGCTGATGAAGATGGTCAGGGCGGTGGCGATGGAGAAGGCACCAATGATCCGGTATCCGATGCCGAATCTGGTATATTGCTGTTCTTTCTTGACGCCCTTGCCTGCAGGCCTGATTTTCTTTTTTATCTTGCTAATCATTTCACCACACCGCTCCCACGGCTCCCAAGGCTAATACCCAATTTGCGGACAGGCTAGAACAGGGCGGGTTAAGAATTTGTTTAAAATCAGTGTAAAGTTGTTCATCCGCAGGTTTAAGATCCGAAACAGGGGAGTGTGAGGCCAGATGTCAGTTGAAGAAGGGCCGCCTTGGCAGTATAGACAGGCATGACTTTGACCCTTGCACCCATGGAAGGCGTTGTGGACGCCTATATGCGGGATATCCTGACCCGAATAGGGGGGATTGACCTGTGTGTTTCCGAATTTGTCCGGGTCAGCAATCATGTTTATCCCGCGTCCAAGTTCCTGGGCTATTGCCCCGAGCTGGAGCAGAACGCCTGCACCCCGGCGGGCATCCCGGTTCATGTGCAACTGATGGGCGGTGACCCCTTGGTCATTGCGGATAATGCGGCCTTTGTGGCAACCCTTGGGGCGCCGGGAATTGATATCAATTTCGGCTGCCCGGCCAAGACGGTGAACCGGCGCGATGCAGGCGCGACCCTGTTGCAGTGGCCGGATCGCCTGCACGCCATCGTGGCCGAGGTACGGCGGGCTGTCCCATCCCATATTCCGGTAAGTGCCAAGATGCGGCTCGGCTTTTCCGACAAGAGCCTGTATCTGGATAATGCCCTTGCCATTGAGGCGGGGGGCGCGGAAAAGCTAACCGTTCATGCCCGGACCAAGCTGGAAGGGTACCGGGCGCCTGCCCATTGGGAATTTCTGGCTCCCATCCGGGAGGCCCTGAAAATCCCGGTTGTGGCAAATGGGGAAATCTGGACCGTTGACGATTATCGCGCCTGCCGAGACATCAGCGGGTGCGACCATTTCATGGTGGGGCGGGGGATTATTGCCCGGCCCGGATTGGCCCTTGAAATTGCTGCGATGCTGCGGGCAGACGATCCGCTGGCACTGCTGTCGTGGGGGGAAATCCTCGACCTTCTGGAAACCTATGACCGCCTTCTGGTGAGCATGGACAACCCCAACCGTCAGGCTGGCCGCTTGAAGCAATGGATCAAGCTGTTGGGGCGCACCTATGAACAGGCGACGGAGCTGTTTCAGGAAATCCGCCGGTTGAAGGAGCCGTGCGAGATTGTTGACGTGGTCCGCGCCAACCGGGATCGGCACGCCTGATCGGGAAAAACCTCAATTTTGGGGGGAAATTGCAATCTGTTCCCCTATCTCTTTAAGGCAGGAAGACTAACAGCCGGACACCACAAGGAGAGGGGGGCGGTATGCGACAGGTCTTTTGCCAATTCATTGCCCTGTTGGGCGCAATCCTTTTATCAGGGATCGGGGCGGAACCCGCGCTTGCAAAAATTCACCATGTCAATCCTGCCGGGGCCACAAGCGCAAAGCCTGATGGCAGCAGCGCCAAGCCGTGGCCGGACCTTTCGGCGCTGGTGTCAGGCGATGCGTTGCAGGGGGGCGATACGGTCCTTCTGGGTAGCGGCTTTTACGGGGCCCTCTATATCCGGGGCCTGAATTTGCCGCAGCCGGTTTTAATCCAGCCGGAAGCGGGGGCAACGGCCCGTTTCTCGAACGTTCGGGTTCATCGCAGTTCGAATCTGCATCTGAAAGGGCTGACGGTCAGCCCGTCCTTTGCCACACCCCATTCCAACAGAAAAATCGTCGAGATAGACCAGAATGCCCACAATATCACCATCGAAGGGTTCGAGATTTTTTCGGTGCCGGACAGCACAGGCTGGACCGGACAGGACTGGAACGCGAAGGCCGGATACGGGATTTTCGGACGCGGCCACGATTTTGTCATCCTGAACAATTCGATCCGTAATGTCAGTTTCGGGATTTCCATGCATTCCAGCCGCACGCAGGTGATCGGCAATTCCGTGGTCAATTTTTCAGGGGATGGATTGCGGGGACTGGGCGACGATTCCCTGTTCGAGGGGAATACGGTCAAGAACTGCTATCAGGTGAACGGCAATCATGCAGACGGGTTCCAGTCCTGGTCGGTGGGGCCAACGGGAAAAATCGGCACCGGCGTTATCAAGAACGTGATTTTACGGGGAAACCTGTTCCTGAATTACGAGGACCCCAATCAACCCTTTCGCTGCAAGATGCAGGGCATTGGCCTGTTTGGCGGGGTGTACCAGAACTGGGTGATTGAAAATAATATCGTTCTTGCAGACAACTGGCACGGCATCACGGTTATGGGGGCGCGGAATGTGCGGATCGTGAATAACACGGTGCTGGACCCCAATAACCAGAAGCCCGGCCCGGCCTGGATCAGGATTGCGGAACAGCATCAAAGGCAGGCCCTGTCCGGGAATGTGGTGGCCAACAATATTGCGTCGGCCCTGAACAGCAGCAAATGGGGCGTTGTGCAGAAGAATAACCTGATCTTCAGAAGCCCGCGGCAGGTTTTCATTGATCCGGGCAGGCTTGATTTCCGGTTGCCCGAGGGCAGCGAGGCTATTGATGCGGGGCTTGGCGGAATTGCGGCCAAGACGGATTTTTATGGGAACAGGCGTCCGCAGGGGGCGGGCATCGATGTGGGGGCCGTTGAAAAATTGCAGGGCGGTCAGGCCCTGCAATAATGGGTTGGTCCGTCAATCCCGTGGTGGGATACGAGAGATCACACCGGTTCTGAAGAAGGCCGGGCGTTCCTTCAGTTTTGGAACCCCGTGCGGGGCGTTCGCCACGGCGGTAGCCGCTGTCAGGATATCGTCAATATCCCGCGCCGGGTCCGTATCCCCGATGACATAACTCCATTTCCCGGGGGCGGAAAAGGCAATGGTGACCTCGCGGGTGCAGACCGCGAAACAGTCGACGGCCTGCGTCTTGATATGGGCATGGGGCTTTGCCGCTTTGGTCAGGCGATCCAGCAGGATTTCCCCGCGAGAAGCCGGGCCGTTCGGATCGTTGCTTGTTTTCCCGCAGCTTGTACAGACGAAAACCGTCACCGAAGGGAGAGTGTCGGTGACGGTTGTCTCTGGCGTGTCAGACGCAGACGTCATGCGTCCGACGGCGTGTTTCGCTGCCAGAGAAGACCAACGGACGCTCCGACGAGGGCCCAGGTGATGGCATGAACAACCAGTGCACTGGCCGCAAAATGCGCTGCGATCTCAGAGGGAACGCCGCTGCTAAGCTCATCCGGGTGAGGGGCGCCAATCAGGTGGGGCAGTGCCAGCAGGACAATCCCGGCCACAATGGACCAGCCCTTTGAAGTCTGGAAAATCAACCAGAGCCCGGCACCGGTCGCAACCGCCGTCATTCCCCACCAGAGCTGGCGGGCCATCAGGTCCGCCGCAGCAGAGCCGGGCAGTTCCGGGCTGAGGCCAAGGGCGGGCGCGAGGCCAGCGACAGTGAAACCGGCAATACCCCAGATCAATCCGGTGCGTGGTGTGATCCTGCTTTTTGCAAGGAACATGACCGCCAACAGCATCAGGGCATATCCAATGGTGGTCACGACCGTCGAGACCGAGGTGAAGAAGGTTCGCTCCCACCCGTTTTCCGGTGCCCAGACGCTATCGTGGCTGTGGTCCCCGCCCGCATGGGCAAGAAGGATACCCTTGCCAAGCTCTGTCTGGACGGACATGCCGTTCAAATGCAGGCCCGCATGGCTTTCAGCGGGGGCATCGCCTTCGTAATTCTCGGCGGCGATGATCAGTGGTGTGGTTGTAAAATGCTGGATCGCTGCTGCCGGCAGGCCAGCAAGGATCCCGGCCATAATTCCGACCCATAAAAAACGTACAATCATGTGAACCCCCTGTTAGTGGCAGGGAAAGGACATGGAATGGCGGGAGTCGTGGGCGGCGTTATGCAGCGTCGTTGAATGGGCAAAGCCTGTCAGGAAGACAATACCGGCACCCAGGATAAACATTGTCAGGGCCAGAACGCGCGGATTGACGCTTGTCGATACCTGACTGCTGCTGCTTGCGATTGTGTTCATTTCATACTCCTACGCTGCTCCTTCGGCAGCTTGTTGGACATGGAGCTTTCCGGCAGGTCTCCTGGCTTACGGGTTACGGCTTCTGTTCCCCTTCCCAGTATGAAACCAGTGGCTAATGAACAGTCGCTATCCGTTTACAGTCGCGAGGCGGCCCTGGCATTGGCGTAGAATTGTTACGCCGCACCAGTGTTCCCTTTTCATTTCAATCCTTGAGCAGACTGAAAACCGAAAAACCTTTTAACGAAAATCACTATAGCGGATACCAGCTATGGAAGTAAGTTGTTTCACAATAAAAATAACCGCGCCTTCTTTTACTTCCTGAAAACAGGCTGAAAATGATACATCTTTATCTGAACGGCGGGTCGATAGGGGCCGGAATCTTTGGGTGTTTGTCCTGATTGAGGGAAAAGATGCTGGATAGTCTGATAGGATTTCTTGATTTGCTGGGGGTGGCGGTTTTTGCGGCGACGGGCAGTCTGGTCGCCAGCCGGAAGGAAATGGATATCATCGGTTTTGGCCTGATGGCCACCTTTACCGGTATTGGCGGCGGGACCCTTCGGGATGTCATTCTGGATCGGCCCGTTTTTTGGATGACCGACCCGCTATATTTGGTTGTGTGTCTGACGGTTGCTGTTCTGGTCTTCGTTTTCGCCCACCGGATCCAGAAACGGTTTATCTGGCTTTTGTGGGGGGATGCGATCGGTCTGGTGGCCTTCAGCGTGATGGGGGCCGAAATCGCCCTGAAAAGCGGGGCCGGGCCGTTGCAGGCGGTGACCCTTGGTATTATCACCGCAACATTTGGCGGTCTTGCCCGCGATCTGGTCGCAGGCGAGGTGCCGCTGCCTCTCCGTCAGGAAATCTACGTGACGGCGGCCCTGCTGGGCGGCGGCCTTTATGTGTCGTTGGCGGCGCTCGGGTATCCCAAAGTCTATATCGCCCTGATCAGTATTGCCGCAGGCTTTGCCCTTCGGGGCGGGGCCATCGCCTTTGGCTGGGTGTTGCCCCGCTACAAGAACCGGGCCGGCCGCCCCTATTAGCGCAAAAGCCCATTGGTGGGGCGAGCCGGGGTTGGGTTTTATCTATTCCAGATCGTTGAACGAGCCGTGCCGTCCCTGACCGTCTGAAAAACGGGCGGCGCCTTGCTGGGCCTCGTGCTGGATGGCCTGTTGTGCGCCCCGCCATTCTTCGGCAAGGGCTTCTTTTTCGTCCCGTCCTTCCTGATAGTAGAGGGCATGCCTGTCCGACAGCATGGCCAGCGGCGGATATCCGGCGATTTGCAGGGCCAGTTCCTCGGCGACCTGACGGGCGGTCCCTGTGGGAACCACGCGGGTTGCCAATCCCATGGCAAGGGCCTCTTCTGCGGAAACGGGCTTGCCTGTGATCATCATGTCGAGGGCATTGCCCATACCGATAAGGCGGGGCAGGCGGGTCGGGGTGCCGTCACTCATGGGGACGCCCCAGCGGCGACAGAAGACGCCAAACACGGCATCCTGTTCGGCAATTCGAATATCGCACCACAAGGCAACACCAAGCCCGCCAGCAACCGCATGTCCGGCGACCGCGGCGATCACCGGTTTCTTGCAGGGAGCGTGAAGGGGGCCATCCACATGGCCCGCCCACGCCTTGTAATCGGTGCGTTTGGAGGTTTCCTTCAGGTCCGCGCCTGCGCAGAAAGCCCCGCCAGCACCGGTCAGAACCGCGACCTTTTGCCGGTCGTCCTGCTCGAAGGTGCGAATGGCGTCTGTCAGCAGGGCGGTCGTTTCCTGATCAAGGGCATTTCTGGCGTGGGGCCTGTTCAGGATGATGGTCGTGACCGGACCTTTTGTCTCGGTCAGGATTTTATCGGTGCTCATTGGGGGCATTCTCCTTTTTTGAAAAGAGTATGCCGGGAGCGGTCCGCCATCAACAGGAAAGGGGTCATCAGGTTCTTTCGCAACAGAGGGCCAAAGAACCTGAACCGGTGTTTTATCAGGCGCCGTTCAGCATATAGATTTTTTTGTCGGCAACCCAATCCTTGGTTTTCTTGCCGTATTCCTTCATGTGGGGGGCCACCGCATGGGCCATGAGGGCATCCTTGCTTTCCCATTTCTCGATAACCGCAAAGGCGTCCTCTCCCAGTTTTGTCTGGAACGGGCCCATATCCGGGGCGTCGATAACTGCGCCATATTCAATGCACCCGTCTTCGGCCAGAACTGCAGGCACATTGGCGTTGAAGGCTTCCAGAACCTGAGAACGCATGCCGGGTTTTGCGGTGATGATTGCAACGATGTTCAGCATCGGATGCTCCTTTTCTTTTTCTTGTTTTTATACCCCTTCAGATTACACGAAATCGTCTGTTGGCAAAGGATTTTTCCAGATCAACAGACGGGGGGATTGAAGTGAGGCCGGGAATACACCACTTTGATTTATATCAATGATTGAGTTTATGCGTGTTTTACCTTTGAACTGATTTCCCACGGGATGGCCGGAACGGGTCCGCAGAAAGAAAGTCACGATCATGCAGTCACTTGAAAAAATTAAGAAAGAACTGGAGCAACGGCAGGAATTTCTGAAAGGCCGTGTCGCGGAATGCGAGGAGGAGCTTCGGGCCAGCCACAGCCAGAATTTTTCGGAACAGGCCGTGGAGCGGGAAAAGGAAGAAGTGACGGAAAATCTTGAGAATGCCTATCTACAGGAAATCGCCCAGATTGATCGTGCCCTTGTCCGTTTTGAGAAGGGCGAATACGGGTCCTGCGTGAGTTGCGGTGAGGAAATCCCGCAGGCCCGGCTGGAAATCCTGCCTTATACGTCTTTTTGCATTACCTGCGAGCGCGAGAAGGAAAAGCGAGCCTGATCTGAACAGCAGGAAGGCGGGGTCAGAAGGGCCGCGTCAAATGTGAAAAGTTAACATATCCGCAACCTTTTATTTCTAGCATTTCTTCACAGAGAGGGCTGGAGGGCGCATAAGGCCTGCTTTTTACCTCCAATTTTTCAGGTGTTGGCGGTGGAAGTTGGGTATGATGCATCCATGAGCGGGTCGAATTTTATTTCGGCCCGGACCAATCCAATTCGTCATTCGAGCTGTATAAAACGGTTTCGATTTTAATTACCGGGTGCTGTTCTCATGATTTTTGGCGAGTTTGCCTTGTTCCTTTGCCTGGCGGGATGCTTGGTTCATATTCTGCGTCAAAAGCGGGAACTCTCTCGTATCAGGTCAGCCTATCGGCTTCTGTGTGCGGGGCTTGCCCTGACCAGCCTCAACGCCCTGAATGATATTCTGTTAATTGGTCCCAACCGTCTTGCCACTTTTTCCCTGTATGGGGCTGAGGGCGAGCGGTACTGGGATATCTTTGGCTATCTGCCCGGTTTGGCGCTGGTATTCCTTGGTGTGGCCCGTTTCCTGCCGGCTGTTGCGCAACTGAACCGGGAAATCGAGGGTCGTAAATCCAGCGAGGAAATGATCAAGCGGCAGACCGCCGACTTGCGGATTGCCAAACAGCATGCGGAAAAAGCCGAACGCCTGCTGATGGAGGCTATCGAATCCATTTCCGATGCGTTTATCATCTTTGACAATGAAGACCGGGTTGTTGCGTTCAATCGTCAATATGCCGGTCTGTTCGAGCATGTTGACGATATCCTTCGGCCTGGGGTGACCTTCGAGGAACTGATCCGCCATCAGGCGACCATGTCTGGATATTTTCAGGATGAGGAGGCGTCGGAAGAGTGGATTCAGAAGCGCCTTGAGGAGCATCGCCAGCCGGGCGAGCCGAGGGAGCAGGTTTTCCCCAATGGGCGGATTTACCGTCTTTCCGAATTCAAAACCGTGTCCGGCGGTGTGGTGGCGCTCCGGACGGATATCACGGAACTGCGAGAGCGGGAGCAGTCCATCCGCCAGATCAACCAGCGGCTGGAAGAAGCCCAAAGTGTCGCCCATATCGGCAACTGGATTCATGATTATCGGACCGGGACCTATGAATGGTCGCAAGAGACAAACCGGATCATGGGGTATGATGGGGACAATCTTGAGACGACCTATGAAGTCTATCTGTCGCGGGTTCACCCGGACGATATGGAACGTATGAAATCAGTCGTTTCATGGGCCGCCGAGAAGGGCGAGAACTATCAGGTGGAATACCGCATGATCAAGCCGTCGGGGGACGTCGTCCATGTTCTGGAAATCGGCCAGATCCATCTGGATGAGAACGGCAAGCCCGCCTTTGTGAACGGAACCATTCAGGATGTGACAGCACAGCATCAGGTGGAAGCTGAACTGCTGGATGCAAAGGTAAGGGCGGAAGAGGGGACCAAGGCAAAATCCTTGTTCCTCGCCAATATGAGCCATGAGTTGCGTACCCCGCTGAATGCTGTCATCGGGTTTGCCGAGGTGATCCAGCAGGAAATGTTCGGGCCTGTGGGCAGCCCGCGATACAAACAATATGCGGAGAATATTCATTCATCCGGTCAGCATCTTCTGTCCCTGATCAATGATGTGCTGGATTTCTCCCGTCTGGAAGCCGGGCAGGAGGAGATTCGCAAAGAGCCGATCAAGATAGAGGAAATCATTTCCTGGACCAGCATGATGCTGGCCTCGAAGGCGGAGGAGAAGAAGATTTCCCTTGATGTGGCCGTGGACAAACGGCTGGTGATTCAGGGGGATTTGCGAAAACTTCGGCAGGTGATGATCAATCTGGTGAATAACGCTCTGAAATTTACGGCGGAGGGCGGACGAATCTCGATCCGGACGAATACGGATTCAGATAATTATTTCAGCATTCTGGTGCGAGACAATGGGTGCGGTATTTCCGAGGCCGAAATCCGTCAGGTCATGCGGCCGTTCGGGCGTACCTCCAGTTCGGTTTCAAAATCCATCGAAGGCACGGGATTGGGCCTGCCGCTGTCCAAATCAATCGTGGAAATGCATGACGGAGAGATGCGGATCGAGAGCGAAGTGGGCAAAGGAACAACCGTTGAAATCCGTCTGCCGAGGCGGCTGACGGAGGCGCCGGAAAAAATGTTGAAAAAAACTTCTTGATTTTAATCCAGAAAAACCGCATTTGTCGTTTCAAGACGTTAAAGCGCACGTGCCACGACGCTTGTATCCTTTTTCCAGGGTAGTACGGGCAACGACGCAAATCGTCCTTTGTTGGTGTGCTGATTTATGTCAGCATGATTGATTGAGGGGTTTGCTGGCATGGTCCGATGCTCTTGGCAGAAAAATCTGCACAAAAGAGACATAACTCTCGCTGAAGAGGGGTCTCAGAACAGTCTTCCGCCCGATATGCGGGACTATTTTTCGGTATTGATGGAATTAATCCATATGCCCGCGCATAATTGAATTATGCGCGCATTGCCAGGTATTGACCGGCACCTGATTTCCCCATTTACGGTTTAAAACCGATTTTCTGTTCTGTTTTTCGAATCAGGATTACCGAAATGCAGCTTGTTAACTCTGTAAAAGCTCAGGATGTTGCCGTTCAGCGCGCTCTTGAGGATGTCCCACACTACGTCAACGAATGTGAAGCCCTGATCGCTGAGAATTGCAACGACAGCGTTCACTTCCTGTATGCTGACAAGATCCGGGAAAAAGCGAGCCTGTTCCTGAATAATTTTCGGGGCAGCAGCCTGTATGCCATCAAGGCGAACCCGCATCCGGCCATCATGAACCTGCTGTGGCATTATGGCGTGCGCAAGTTCGAAATGGCGTCCCTCAGGGAAATCGAATATGTGGTCAACATGTTCCCCGAGGCAGAGCTTTATTTCATGCATCCGGTCAAAAGCCGGCAGGCCATTCGCGGCGCCTATGCGCTGGGGGTGCGGACCTTTGCGTTCGATTGTCTGGACGAATTGCGCAAGATCGAAGAAGAAACCGATCACGCATCCGATCTGTCCCTGTTTCTGCGGGTGCGCGTGGATCAGGTGAATGCGGCCTATCCGCTTAGCGACAAGTTCGGCGTTCCGGTACAGGAAGCCCCGCTGCTGATCCAGCGGGCGCAGCAGAATGCTCAAAAGGTTGGCCTGACCTTCCATGTGGGATCGCAATGCATGGACCCTGCCGCCTACAGCGAGGCGCTCAGCCAGATTGCGAACATGTTGTCCTCTTCCGGGGTGTCCATCGACAAGCTGGATATCGGCGGTGGTTTCCCGGTTTACTATCCGGGGATGGAACCGGGCTTGCTGGAAGGTTATTTTGATACCATTCATCGTGCCCTTGACGAACATGGTCTGGACACACTTGAATTGTACTGTGAGCCGGGCCGGGCACTGGTTGCCGAAGCCGGGGCGGTGGCCGTCCGCGTTGAAATGCGCAAGGGGCAGGCCCTGTATATGAATGACGGAACTTATGGCGCCCTGTTTGATGCCGGTGTTCCGGGATGGACCTATCCGCTTGAACTGCGCAAGATGGACGGGGCCGAGGTGAGCGACGGCGCATTGCCGTTCCGCCTCTATGGGCCCACCTGCGACAGTTGCGACAAGATGGAAGGCCCGTTCGAATTGCCAGATAACATTGCCGAAGGGGACTGGGTTATCTTCCGTCACCTGGGGGCATACGGATATGCCATGCAGACCCGGTTCAACGGATTTTATTCCGAAACCATGGTCGCCATTGGCTGAAACAACAAATTTTTGAAATCGAGAAGACTATGACAGACTCCAAACGCAGCAACGAGAAAGCAGACCTGCTTTCCAAGAAAGTTGAGCATATCGACATCAAGTCCTTTGATGCCCGCCCGATCGTCGAGGCTATGGACAAGATGGCTTTCACCTCACGCGATCTTGCGCGGGCCACAAAGATTTTCAACATGGCGGTCGAGGAACCCGACTGCGCCATCTTCCTGACGCTGGCTGGCTCCACGTCTGCTGGTGGCTGTATGCATGTGTATCGCGATCTGGTCGAGGCAGGCATGGTGGATGCGATTGTTTCCACCGGTGCCTCCATTGTTGACATGGACTTCTTCGAAGCCCTTGGATACAGCCACTATCAGGGCGATCCGTTCATGGATGACGGCAAGCTGCGCGATCTGTATATCGACCGGATTTACGATACCTATATCGACGAGGAAGAACTGCAGGCCTGTGACGAAAGCATCAAGATCATCGCCGATGGTCTGGAGCGCCGCCCCTATTCCTCCCGTGAGTTCATCTGGGAAATGGGCCGCTGGCTGAAAGAAAATTCCGTCAAGAAAGGCTCCCTGATCGAGACCTGCTACGACCATAATGTGCCGATCTTTGTGCCGGCCTTCTCTGACTGTTCCGCAGGCTTTGGTCTGGTCAAGCATCAGGTCGAGAATCCGGGCAACTATCTCAGCATCGACAGCGTTGCGGACTTCCGCGAACTGACCGACATCAAGATTGCTTCCGGCTCTTCCGGGCTGCTGATGGTGGGCGGCGGTGTGCCCAAGAACTTCGTTCAGGATACCGTTGTCTGTGCTGAAATCCTCGGCAAGGATGTCGAGATGCACAAATATGCCGTTCAGATCACGGTTGCGGACGTGCGCGATGGCGCCTGTTCCTCTTCCACCCTGAAAGAGGCATCAAGCTGGGGCAAGGTTGATACCGTCTGGGAACAGATGGTCTATGCCGAGGCTTCTTCCGTTATTCCGCTGTTGGCGTCTGACGCCTATCACCGCGGTGCGTGGAAGAACCGTCCTCGCCGTAACTTTGCGAACCTGTTCAAGTAAGGAATAACGGATCCATGTCGAACCGTTTTGATATCCTGCCTCCCGAGGAAGGCTTTCTTGGCCTTGCGGATGAGGATGCCGTTTCGTATGAGCAGGCTCGTGCGGTTGTGATCCCCTACGGCCTTGAGGCTTCCGTCAGCTATGGGGGCGGAACCGCCCTCGGCCCGGCGGCCATGATCGAGGCAAGCCATCAGGTGGAACTGTTCGATGAGGAGTTCTGGAAAGAGGCTTTCCGTGATTACGGCGTTGTCACCCTGGCCGAGAAAACCGTGGATGGAACCAATATTCCGGCGGCGCTTGATGAACTGGAAGCGCACACCACGGCGGTCCTGCAAGATGGAAAATTCCCCCTCGTTTTTGGGGGGGAACATTCCATCACACCTGGGGCGATCCGGCCTTTCCTGAAAAATTATGATGATCTGATCATCCTGCATTTTGATGCCCATGCCGATCTTCGGGACGGCTACGAAGGGGAGCATTACTCTCATGCTGCGGCCATTCGCCGGGTTCTGGATCATCCGACGGTGCCAATTGTCTCCATCGGGATCCGCAACATCTCTGCCGAGGAAATTCCCTTCCTTGACGAGAACCGGGACCGGATCACTATTCACTGGGGCAAGGATCGTGACCAGTGGGATGTGGCTGAGATTGTCAAATCCCTGAAGGGACGGAATATCTATCTGACCTTTGATCTGGATGGATTTGACAGTTCCCTGATGCCGGCAACCGGCACACCTGAGCCGGGCGGCGTTTTCTGGAGCGATGCCATGGCCATCATTCGGGCGGCGTCTGAAATCGGCACCATTGTGGGGGCCGATATCAACGAACTGGCCCCGATTGAAGGATATCACGCCCCGAATTTCTTGGCCGCCAAACTGGCCTATAAAATCCTGAATTTCTCGTTGGCCAGCAAGGCTTAACAAGGCATTCTTCAATTGAAAACCCCTTTCGCAGAGGCCACTGTGGAAGGGGTTTTTTTGCCTGAAGACAGTGTCAGAGGCAGGAAATAAAGGGGATGAAAAAGCCCCGCTGGGCAGGGCGCCCTGTGACCGGTGCCACAAATTGACCTTTATATTGCCTTTTTGAGGTGAAAGATCTGCCCGAATTCATTGTCATTCTGCAGCCTGGTAAAAATCAGGATCAGCACGATGATGATGGCAATGAAAACACAAAAAAAATATAAAAACTCCGCCGATTGGTTGGAAGGGATTGCGCATTACTTCTCTTTGCGGAATGGCTTTTCCAGTCTTCTGAAGGTGCTGATTGTCTTTAATCTGGTTGGCTTGCTTCTGATCGGTGTCGGGATCGGTTCCGCCCGCGCCGCTGATGATTTTTCCGAACTGGTGATGGTTCCCATGGACCGCCTGTATGTGGAGCAAGGGCAGACCCCTGCCGTTCCCGTTCAGGCTGATATTCTCTCCACCCGCATCCAGTCTGTTGTGACCGGGCCGATTGTTCGGACCGTTGTGTCGCAATCCTTTTCCAATTCAGGTCAGGACTGGATGGAGGGAATATACTATTTCCCGCTGCCGGATGGGGCGGCGGTTGATCGGATGGTCCTGCGGATCGGGGAGCGGATCATACAGTCGGAAATTCAGGAACGGGCCGAAGCCAAAAGAACCTATGAGAAGGCGGCCGCCGAAGGGCGTGTCGCCAGCCTGCTGACCCAGTATCGCCCCAACATGTTTTCAACGCGGGTGGCGAATATCGAGCCGGGCGCGACGATCAATGTGGAAATCGCCTTTCAGACATTGGCCGAACAGGACGGCGCCACGCTTTCATGGCGGATGCCACAGGCCATTACCCCGCGTTATCAGCCGGCAACCGCGCGCAGCTTCGAGGCAACGACCGTTTCAACTTCTGCCGAGGGCAGCCGTGTGGATGAGGCCGGGGCCATCAGCCGCGAGGAGAATTACAGCCGGGAAGGCGGCACAAACCCCACGGCCTTTTCGATCATTGTCAATGGCGGCAACCGCCTCGCCAGTCTGGGCAGCCCAACCCACCAGATTGTGGTGAAGGATGTGGACGGGGCCCGGAAACAGGTCACCCTGAAGGAAGGGGCCCTGCCTGCCGATCGGGATTTTGTCCTTAAATGGCGGTTGCCGGTGGGGAATGATCTGTCCTCTTTCCTGTTTCAGGAAGAGCAGGATGGTGTGTTCTATACGCTGGGATTGGTCGCGCCGCCGCAACTTGATGCCAGCCAGACAGTCTCTCCCCGGGATGTGACATTTGTTATGGATGTGTCCGGTTCCATGCACGGGCCTGCCATTGAACAGGGGAAAACCGCGCTTCTGAAAGCGCTGGACCTTCTGACGCCGCAGGATCGCTTCGAGATTATCGCGTTTGACAGTAATTTTTACCCCTTGTTCGGCAAGGTGCAATCGGCCACGCCTGAGGCATTGCAGGCGGGGCGGGATTTCGTCAGTGGTCTTGAAGCCGACAGCGGAACGGAAATGTATCCCGCCCTTGAGGCCGCGCTTGGATATGGTGCCGATCCGGCATTCAATCGCCAGATCATGTTCCTGACCGATGGCGCCGTTGGCAACGAGGAAGAGATGTTTTCCTTGGTCGAAAGGAAACTCGGTGATGCCCGCCTGTTTACGGTTGGCCTTGGCAGTGCACCCAATAGCTGGTTCATGCGAAAGGCCGCGGAGTTTGGCCGGGGCATCCATGTGCATATCGACAATATCGAAGCGGCTGGTATCACGCTTGAAAAACTGTTCGAGGACATGACCCGGCCCGGTTACCGGAATGTGGGGCTGGACGGAGCGGGTGAGGCCGCCGTCTATCCGCAGGCCTTGTCCGACATGTTTGGGGAACGGCCGTTGATTTTTGTGGCTGCCAGCGAGCAAGGGCCTTTGGCGCCGACACTGGTGGCAGAGGATGCAGATGGGCGCGCCGTCAGTTTTCCAATGAAGGATGCCGAGGCAACCCCGCAGGCCGGGATCGCCAAATACTGGGCCCGCAAGAAGATTGAGGGCCTGATGGATGCCCGGGCGCGGGGAATGGACCCGGCAATCGTCCGGGAGGCCGTTCTTGATGTGGCATTGAAGCATGAGATCATGAGTGAATTCACCAGTTTTGTCGCCGTTGACAAGACACCGGCACGGGTGCAGCAGGACTTTCTGAAGAAGGTCCGGCAATCCATGAATATGCCAGCAGGAACCAGCTGGGACAAAATTCATGGTCTGCAAACGGCGACGACAATGGAACTGAATTTGCTGGCAGGGTTGCTTGCCCTCGGCATGGCCGGAATTGGTATGTTTATGTATCGGCGGAGTAGGAAGACGACATGGTAAAAAGAGTACTGTTCTGTTTCTCGATTGTTGTGATGCTGGCCCTTGCGGCATGGCAGCTTGGACAGGCCGGATTGCTGGCCGCAAAGGCTTGGGCCGCCCCGATCCTGATCGAGCAGGCCTGGACACAGGGACAGTTGAGCGGACAGGCAGTAAAACCCTGGCGGTGGGGCGATAGCGCCCCCATTGCCCGGCTGGAGGAGCCGGGGCAGGGAGTGACCCGTTTCGTGATGGATGGCGGTAACATGCGGAACCTCGCGTTCGGACCGGTCCTGAGTGAGGACAAGGGGCGGACCATCCTGTACGGTCACCGGGACACCCATTTCCGTTTTTTGAAATCCGTTGAGGCGGGCGATGTGTTTTCCTTCCAGAAGCTGGGGGAAGAGGCGGAAAGCTGGACGGTATCGAAGCGTTTTATCGCCGATGCGGACAACCTTTACTTGCCCGTCGGACAAACGGATGGGTCTTTATTCCTGATTACCTGTTACCCCTTTGACAGCCTTGATCCGGATACGGATCAGCGTCTTGTGGTTGAACTGGTTCGCGAGGGGCCGGCGCCTGCAAGTCTTTCGCTGGCCGATCTTTAAGGTTCTTTTTGCCGCACAAGGGCCTTGGCAGGCGGTGTGCGCCGCTCTAGTTTCCTCATGACTTGTAAACATTTGCCCTGATGTTTCAAACCACGCTGGATTGGATAAACAAAGCCATGGTAGAAGCAGGGAATGAGTGAACAACCTGCGTGTTTGACTGTCTCTTTTCTGTAAGGCGCCTATGCCTGTGAAAGGGGCATTCGGCCCGCTCCAACAAGATGCCTGATCGGCAGGGGCTAGCCCTGTTTTACGCGGCGAACCAAGAAGAAGGGCCTTCAGTGCTTTTATTGCAGATTATCGTGTTGGCGGTTGTCCAGGGCGTGACAGAATTCCTCCCGATTTCCTCCAGTGGGCATCTGCTGCTGGTTCCCCTTCTGACAGACTGGCCCGATCAGGGGCTGGAGCTGGATATCGCAACCCATGTGGGCACCTTGCTGGCGGTTCTTCTGTTTTTCCGGTCGGACCTTTGGGGGATGACGCAAGCCCTGTTCAATCGGGGGGACAGTCCTGAACTCGGGCGGCGATTGATTGGCCATCTGATTTTGGGGTCCATCCCCGCAGTCATTGCAGGCGGGCTTCTGTTCTATCTGTTCATGATTGATTTCAGATCGCTTCTGGTGATCGCGGCCACGACCATTCTTTTCGGGGTCCTGCTGGGATTTGCGGACTGGCGCTTCAAGGGGACCAGAACGCTGGACCAGATGACCCGGTTTGATGCCCTGTTTATCGGTTTTTTTCAGGTTTTTGCCCTTATTCCGGGGTCCAGCCGGTCCGGTGTGACCATGACGGCGGCCCTGCTGAGCGGTTTTGAGCGCAAGGAAGCCGCCCGGTTTTCCATGCTGCTGTCCATTCCGGTCATTGTCGGGGCGGGGCTGGTGGCGGGGATCAAGCTGTATAGCCAGCAAAACCTGCAGATGGAGACAGATGCCCTTATTGTTGGCGGCATATCCTTTGCTGTCGCTTTTTGCGTGATCAGCCTGTTGATGCGCTGGATCCAGACGGTGGGGTTCATGCCGTTTGTGATCTATCGGTTGTTGTTGGGCGCGTATCTGCTGGCGGTCTATTTCGCCTGACATTGAAAAGCCTTCTTTCGCGCTCATATTAGAGACTATGTCAGTCGTTTTCAAAAACGCGGGAGGGGGAAAGACAATGCGCAAAGCCACTGGTGCCATCGTCATGATCGCTGGCGGTCTTCTTTTGGCAGCCATGCCGGTGCGGGCGGATGTGCCCGTTTCCCTGTCCCATTCGGTGTATCTTGGCGGCATTTATCTTGGCAGTGTGGATACGGAAATCCAAAGCACACAGGATGAATACCGGATTGAAAGCCATGCCATCACCAACCGCAAACTGGAATGGATGCTGGACTGGGTGGCCGAGGGGCGCACCGAGGGTGTGGTTGAGAAGGGGGGGCGATTGAAGCCGGTCGGGCATTTCCATGAAAGCGCATGGCGGGGCAAGAAGCGGGGGAACCTGATCTCCTATCAGGCAGATGGACAGGTTTCGGTAACACCGCTTGGAAAGCAGCCCGCCGACAAGACAAAGTATACGGCCCTGAACCCTGAAGATATTCATCACAGTATCGACCCCCTGTCGATGGTTCTGGAGGTTTCAAGACGGCTGGACCGGGGGGAGGAATGCCGGGGTAGCTATCCCGTTTTCGATGGCCGCCGCCGGTATGATGTTTCCCTGTCAGAAGTAAAGCCGCGCAGTTTCCCGCCTTCAAGCTATTCCGTGTTTCAGGGGCAGGCCCGGGGCTGCAAGCTGGAGATCGACAAGCGCGGCGGCTTTCGGAAAAACGCAGATTATAACCTGACGGAACAGGGGGACCTGATCGTCTGGGTCAGCGCCCCGGCCCAAGGGGCAAGAATGGTGCCCGTGCGCCTGCAGGTTGATACGCCGCTGGGGGGCATGGAAATGCATCTGGATAGATACCGGGAAGGGCCCACGGAACTGGTGATCGACCGAAACCGTTAGTGCGTTTCCGGGGGCGAGGCGGCGATCCCCTTTAGCGGCAACAACTGGGTGGACTTGATGTCCTTCAGGATAATGTTGGATCGGACATGGGCGATGCCCGGCAATCTGAACAGGAAATTGTCCAGAAAATCGTTATATTCGCCAATATCCCCGACAACGACCCGAAGATGATAATCCGCATCCCCCGTGGTGGCGAAGCAATCCAGAATTTCAGGCCGTTGCTCGACCGCGTGGACAAAGGCCTGAACCGTATTCTCAACCTGTCGGGACAGGCTGACATGCAGAATGGCGGAAAAGGAAAAGCCTGCCTTGCCCCGATCCAGTATGGCGCCATAGCCCTTGATCAGGCCGATAGTCTCAAGACTTTTGACACGACGCCAGCAGGACGAGGGGGAGATACCGGCTTCCGCCGCGATCTGGCTGTTGGTCAAGCGGCTGTCCCGCTGCAGAAGCGACAGGATGACAGTATCTGTTTCATCAATCATTTCTCCATACTCCCTGCAGCGAAATGTTGTTTCATATTTTTATAATTTATCGGTAATTTTATCCAAAAAACAAGCGTTTTCCGGGCTGCATTGAAAAGATCGTCCGGGTGGAAGTTGCTACACTATCTTTAATAATGTGTTTCTAATGTGGGGTGAGGCATATGGGTAGGGATGCAATAACGATCGGACCGGAGCTGGCGTCCTATAAGTTGGCGGACCGATACCTCAAAAGCACCGGACGGGTATTCCTGACCGGGACACAGGCATTGGTTCGGGTTGCCCTGCAGCAGAGCCTGCGAGATCAGGCCGCCGGGCTGGAAACCGCCGGTTTTATCAGCGGCTATCGCGGATCACCGCTTGGGGCGGTCGATCAGGAACTGTGGCGGATCAAGGACCTTCTTGCGGACAGGAAAATCGAGTTCGTTCCCGCCGTGAACGAGGAACTGGCCGCGACCGCCGTGCTGGGATCACAGCAGGTGGAAACGGATCCGCACCGGACCGTGGATGGGGTGTTCGGTCTTTGGTACGGGAAGGGACCGGGTGTGGACCGCGCCGGGGATGCCCTCAAACATGGGAATGCCTATGGTTCGTCTCCCCATGGGGGGGTACTTGTGGTGGCGGGGGATGATCATGGCAGCGTTTCCTCCTCCATGCCGTATCAGTCGGATGTGGCTTTTATCACCTTTTTCATGCCCATTTTGAACCCGTCCAACGTGGCGGAATATCTGTCCTTCGGGGAATACGGATATGCCCTGTCCCGCTATAGCGGCATGTGGGTCGGCTTCAAGGCGACGACAGAAACGGTTGAAAGCGGCATGAGCGTGGACCTGCCCGCCCCGCGCCAGTTCAAGGAGCCGGTTTTCACCATGCCCGAAACCGGGCTGCATTATCGCTGGCCGGACTTTCCGGGGCCACAGATCGAAGAACGGCTGGAGGCCAAGAAACACGCCGTCTTTGCCTTTGCCGAGGCCAACCCGATTGACCGTCATATCTATGATATTCCCCACGCCACCTATGGCATTGTCACCACAGGCAAGGCGCATCTGGACCTGATGGAGGCGTTGCGCCTTCTGGGGATCGGGGAGGAGGAAGCCCGCAGGATCGGGATTGATATTTACAAGATCGGTCTGGTCTGGCCGCTGGCCAAGGGGGCGGCCCTAGATTTCGTGCGCGGCAAGCGAGAAGTGCTGGTGATCGAGGAAAAACGCGCCATCATCGAAAGCCAATTCAAGGAATATTTCTATGATACGCCGGGGTCCAAACCCGCCTGCATGGTGGGCAAGCATGACGAGGCCGGTAACCGCCTGATCCCGTGGACGGGCGAGTTGTCACCGCGCCAGTTGGCCGGGATCGTCGCCCGGCGGCTGGATGGGGTCTTCCCGGACCTGAACATGACGGCCCGGGCCAAACAGTTGGAGCGGGAGGTTCCTGTTCCGATCACCGTGGCAGGGGCGACCCGAACGCCTTATTTCTGTTCCGGCTGCCCCCATAACCGGTCAACCCGTGTGCCAACGGGATCGCAGGCACTGGCCGGGATTGGCTGTCACTTCATGGCCAGTTGGATGAACCGGGAAACCGGGTTCCTGATCCAGATGGGCGGCGAGGGTGTGAACTGGATCGCCAAGTCCCGGTTCAATGGCAACCGGCATATTTTCCAGAACCTTGGGGATGGAACCTATTACCATTCGGGCCTTCTGGCCATTCGTCAGGCGGTCGCAGCCAAGGCGAATATCACCTACAAGATCCTGTACAATGATGCGACGGCCATGACCGGGGGGCAGCCGTTTGACGGACCGCTGAGTGTGCCGTCCATTACCCAGTCTCTGCGGGCGGAAGGGATAAGCCGGATTGCCGTGGTCTCGGATCATATCGAGAAATTCCGCAAATCCGATTTTCCGGAAGGGGTTACCTTCGATGATCGGGGGCGGCTGGATGCCGTCCAGCGGGAACTCAGGGACATTCCCGGCGTCACCGCCCTTGTGTATGAGCAGACCTGCGCCACCGAGAAGCGCCGTCGTCGCAAGCGCGGCAAGATGGAGGACCCGGCGCGGTTCGCCTATATCAACGCGGCGGTGTGCGAGGGGTGCGGTGATTGTTCGGTTGCCTCGAACTGCCTGTCGGTGGAACCGCGGGAAACGCCCCTTGGGCGCAAGCGGCAAATCAACCTGAATAGCTGTAACAAGGACTTTTCCTGTCTGGATGGATTTTGCCCCAGTTTCGTAACGATTGAAGGGGGCCGCCGCAGAAAGCCTGAGGGCAAAGAGGGGGCGGGCGAGGGGGAGGATGATTATCATCGCTTCCTGTCCCGGTTGCCATCGCCGCAGCCCCTGTCGTTGCAACAACCGTTCAACCTGATCATCACCGGGGTCGGGGGGACCGGCGTGATCACCGTGGGGCAGCTTGTCACCATGGCCGCCCATCTGGAAGGCAAGGGCGCGTCGGTTCTGGATTTTATGGGCTTTGCCCAGAAATTCGGGCCGGTGATCAGTTATGTGCGCCTTGGTGCCACACCGCAGCAGATCAATCAGGTCCGTATTGACCAGACAGAGGCTGACGCGTTGATCGGGTGTGATCTTGTGGTCAGTACCTCGCCAAAGGCATCGGTCACCTATGGGCGGGGGCGAACACGGGCCGCCCTTAATACGGCGATCATGCCGACGGGGGATTTTACGCTCAACCCCGATGCGGACCTGAAGGCCGGGCAGCGGCAGGGTATCCTGAAAGACCTGCTGGGCGCGGCCGAGGTTGGCATGGTGGATGCCAATTTCCTGTCGGAAAAGCTGTTGGGGGACAGCGTCTATGCCAATGTGTTGTTGCTGGGGTTTGCGTGGCAACGGGGATTGGTGCCGGTCACCGTCGAGGCCCTGATGCGGGCCATCGAACTGAATGGTGTGGCGGTGGACGCCAACAAGCGGGCTTTTAACTGGGGCCGTATCCTTGCCCATGACCCGGATATGGAAAACCGGCTGGAAGCCGGGGAGCATCCGGCGGGGCCGCAAGGTCTTGATGAATGGGTTGATTATTACGCTGCCTTCCTGACCGATTATCAGGATAAGGGCTGGGCCAACCGCTATCGTGCCTTCGTGCAGCAGGTTCGGGACCGGGAAAAGGCACTGGGCGGTGCGGGGGAGGAACTGACCCTTCGCACCGCGAAAAGCCTGTTCCGCCTGATGAGTTACAAGGATGAGTATGAGGTGGCGCGGCTGCATATGGGGGCGGCCTTTCAGGAAGAGATCAGGGCACATTTCGAGGGGGATTACCGGATCGTTCATCATCTGGCCCCGCCATTTCTGCCAAAGCGCCCGGATGAACGCGGACATCCCGGAAAACGCCGGTTCGGGCCGTGGATTCGGGGGCTGTTCCCCGGTCTTGCCGCGTTGAAAGGACTTCGTGGGACGCCTTTTGATCCGTTCGGCTATACGGCGGAACGCCGCATGGAACGGGGGCTGATTGACTGGTACCGGCAGGCAATGGAAACCGTACTGGATACCGTGACGCGGGAGACGGTGGATCAGGCGTGCAGCATTGCCAACATTCCCCTGTCCATCCGGGGGTTTGGCCCGGTGAAGGAAAAGAATGTTCAGGCGGCAAAAGCGCGGATGAAGGCTGAATTGGCTGCCTTTCTCAACCCACCGGAGGGGCGCGGGGAATAACATCCGGCTGCAATGCCCCTGAATTATTCTTGGTATAGACAGCCATAGATAATATATCTTCTGGCAACCGAGGGGAATTTGCCGTCTGCGGCACAGAGAACAGAAACCGGGAGGGACAATGACAGAAGCTTCGCTATCGGGAGCCCGGGAGAAAGTCCGTATCTTCGATGAAGAGGATATTCAGGGAAACCGCTTTCTGGATGCCGCCCTTGAGGAGAACAAGCGCGAGGGATTGTTTCTGGCCATCAAGGCCCGGACCGTGACGATGGTTGTCGTCGGGTTTTTCCTTGTCTATCTGATGCCGGACTGGTCGGTTCTTTATTACGAGGTTTTGCTGGGGGGCTTCATTGTAAACGGGTTCGCACAGTTGAAGGTGGGGCGCGTCGGGCGGTCAAAACTTGAACTGGCCCTGATGTTTCTGGATCTGGCGTTGCTGACCCTGATCATTGTGGTGCCCAACCCCTTCAAGGACGAAGTCTGGTCTGTGGCCCTGATGTATAAATATGGCAATTTTCCCTATTTTTTCATCTTTCTGGCGGCGGCGACGCTGGCCTATTCGTGGAAAACCCTGTTCGCCGTTGCGGGATACACGACAATATTGTGGCTGGGAGCCTTCTTCTGGGCGGCGTCCGTGGAGGACCCTATCCCCGAATTGACCGCAAAAGTTCGTCAGGTGCTTGATGGATATCCTGAAATCCTGCCCTTTGTGGACCTGAATTATATCGTGCCGGAAATCCGCTATCAGGAAGCGCTGGTATTCGTTCTGGTGGCGGGCATTCTGGCGTTGAACAGTTGGCGGTCCAAGCGCCTTCTGGTCCGGCAGGCCTCCGCCGCCCGTGAGCGGGCCAACCTTGCCCGTCACTTCGCCCCGACAATTGTGGACCATCTGGCCGAGCGCGACCAGCCCCTTGGCGAGGTGCGGGAGCAGGATGTGGTGGTCATGTTCGTGGATATTGTCGGCTTTACCAAAATGGCGGAAAATCAGGACCCGGAGCGTGTGGTAACCCTGCTGCGTCAGTTTCATGCCCGCATGGAAACCGCGGTCTTTGAATTTCACGGTACGCTGGACAAATTCCTTGGGGATGGGCTTATGGCGACCTTCGGCACCCCCGACCCATCACCGGAGGATGCAGACAATGCCATTGCCTGCGCCGTGCGGATGCAGACGTTAATGGATGAGTGGAATGCGGAACGGGCCGCCCGGGGCGAACAACCTGTTATCCTGTCCATCGGGCTGCATGCCGGGGTGGCAATCCTTGGGGATATCGGATCGGAACGGCGGCTGGAATATGCGGTGCTGGGGGATGTGGTCAATGTGGCCAGCCGTCTGGAAAGCCTGACACGCCAACTGGGGGCCTCGGTGGTGGTCAGTGACGACGTGATCCAAAAGGTCTCGCAGCCGGATATGCTGAAGACCTCCGGTTTGCAAAATCAGGGGGCGATGCCCCTCAGAGGGCGGGAAGAGCCGGTCTCCGTCTGGATGCGGCCCCGCCCGTGACGGGCGGGACAGGGACCCGTTAGCCGAAATTGAGGTCCGCGACAAAGGGGTTGGTCTGGCGTTCATGCCCAAAGGTGGACATGTTGCCGTGTCCCGGAATGAAATGAATGTCATCCCCCAGCGGCCAGAGCTTTTCCCGGATGGAATTGATCAGGTCGTCATGGTTCCCCATGGGGAAGTCCGTCCGACCGATGGAGCCCTGGAACAGCACATCGCCGACGATGGCAAGTTTGTGTTTCTTGCTGACAAAAACCACATGTCCCGGTGTGTGGCCGGGGCAATGGACAACGTCCAGCGTCTCGTTCCCGACGGTCACCACATCCCCGTCCTTCAGCCAGCGGTCGGGCGTAAAGGCGAAAGAGGGCGGAAAGCCGTAGCGGGCGCATTGTTCCGGTAACTGGTCGATCCAGAATTTATCCGCTTCGTGCGGGCCTTCGATGGGGACATCCAGCTTTTCCTGAAGCTGGACCGTGCCGCCCGCATGATCCAGATGCCCGTGGGTGATCAGGATTTTCTCGATGGTGACGCCCTGCTTTTCGGCGACATCAAGAATATGCGGCAGGTCTCCGCCGGGATCGACGACCGCGCCTTTCATGGTTTCCTCGCACCAGATGAGAGAGCAATTCTGGGCGAACGGGGTGACCGGAATAATGATGGCTTTCATGCATCTTCAGAAGAATTGGTTCTTCTGTCCTCAAACTGTTTGTTTGTTGCTTTGTTTGCTTTTCTGCCGGGCTACATATCAGAAATTTGTCGTGGGCGCTACTGTGATGCCCGGTTGGACTTTTCCCCTTCTGCCACCAGCCACGCCCGCAAGGCCCGCACAGTCGGGTCGTTGGCCGACCGGGCCGGGGAGACCAGCTGGAACGGAAAACGGGACCGGCGCGACACATCGAACAGGCGCACAAGATGGCCGGACCGAACCTCGCTTTGGACAAGGGCATCAATGGCAATGGCGACCCCAAGCCCCTCGCGGGCGGCATGCAGGGCCATGTCATTGCTTTCGAAATTGAGGCCCTGATTGGGGTTCAGGGTGGTGATGCCGGCTGTTTTCAGCCACCGGGGCCAGTCTGTCGGGCGCGGGCTTTCATGCAGCAGGGTCACGGCCTCAAGGTCCTGTGGTCCGCTAACCCTGTCCGCCAGTTCCGGGCTGCATACGGGATAGGTGATCACATCCAGCAGCTTGTCGATCACAAACCCTTTCTTGGTTTCGCCGTCCGGCAGAACCTGAATGGAAATGTCAAACCCGGCCTGTTCAAAATCCGCCGGGTTGAGCGAGGTGGTAAGCTGGATATCAAGGCCGGGGAAGGCCTTGTACAGGGCAGGCCAGTGCGGGATCAGCCAGCGGATAGCAAAGGTCGGATAGGCGCAGATGGAAATCTTGTCGCGCCTCGGCTCACTGCGAATGCGGTTGGAGGCGGCGGCGATTTTTTCAAGTGAGGTGGAAATCTCCGCGTAATATTGCCGCCCGACGGCCGTCAGTTCGATGCGCTTGTGATGCCGGTGGAACAAAGGCTTTCCCAGATAATGCTCAAGGCTTTGAATTTGGCGGCTGACCGCGCCCGGCGTAACGTTCAGTTCCTCCGCTGCTTGATTGAAGCTCAAATATCGGCAGGCCGCCTCAAAGGCCTTTAAGCCAGACATTGAAGGAATTTTAAGCATCTTGGAAGCTCACTTGATTGAGTTTTTCTCAATCATAAATGATCTATTATTCGTTTGTCCAGCGGGCCTGTCAGCGGCACACTCGTCTCATAATTTGGGAGGCGTGTATGGGCGCCAGCCCCGATCGGCGTTGAAGCCGACCCAGAAACGACGCACAGGTAATCAGGTAAAGGAAAACGAAACCGCTATGTTTATCTCCAATCAGTTGAAAAACCGGGAAGATCGCCAACTGGAAGACTGGATTGCTCCGGACTGCCACGGGCTGAACTTTTTCGATATTGATATCAACCTTCAGTCTTTGCTGGATGTTTATCTTCCAGATGCCCTGAAAAACCACATGACACCGGTTTATCGTGAGTTGGGCGAGGTTGCCGGGAACCGTCTTGATGATCTGTCCCGCACCTGCGACCGGCATATTCCGGTGTTGCATCCGCGGGATGCGCGGGGCCGGAACCGGGAATGGGTGGAATATCACCCGGCCTATCACGAGATGGAGAAAATCGCCTATGGGGACTTTGGCATTCATTGCATGTCCCACAAGGCAGGGGTTCACGGATGGCCTGAAAAAATGCCACCCATGGCGAAATATGTTTTCACCTATCTGTTCTGTCAGTCAGAATTCGGCATGATGTGCCCCATCTCGCTGACCGATACTTCTTACGGACTGCTGGCAAAACATGGCCCGAAAGAGGCGATGGACAAGTTCGGCTGGCAAATGCTGAGCCAGGACATGGACGAAATCCATATGGGCGCCCAGTTCATGACGGAAAAGGTTGGTGGGTCCGAGGTTGCCAATCTGGAAGTAACAGCCCGTCAGGAAGACGGCGTCTGGAAACTGTACGGGGATAAGTGGTTCTGTTCCTGCGCCGGTGCCGAGGTGGCGCTGGTTCTGGCCCGTCCGGAAGGCGCTCCAGCCGGAAACAAGGGGCTGGCGATTTTTGCTGTTCCCCGTCATCTGGAAGATGGCAGCCGCAACGGCTATCGCATCGTTCGCCTGAAGGACAAGCTGGGCACCAAGTCCATGCCGTCCGGCGAAATCATTTTTGAAGGGGCCGTTGGCTATGCGTTTGGCGATGTAGGGGCGAAACCGAACCCGGGCCTTCGCCAGATGATGGATCAGGTGATCATGTCCCGGCTGTCCCACGGTGTTCGCGCGGCGGGCATGATGCGTCGCTGTCTGAACGAGGCCCTTGTGGCCGCCCAGAACCGTGAAGTGTTCGGCGAAACCATTATGCAGAAACCCCTGTTGCGTCGTCAGCTTATGAAACTGATGGTCCCGACAGAGCAATCCCTGTCCATGTTCATGCATGTGGCGAGCCAGCTTTACGCGGCTGACAATGGGGATGCGGCCGCGGAACGTCAGAACCGTATCCTGACACCGCTTCTGAAATACCGCGCTTGCCGTGACAATATCGAGGTTGCCGGTGGCTCCCTTGAAATTCGCGGTGGTAACGGCTTTATCGAGGATTGGGTGAACCCGAAACTGGTCCGGGATGCCTATACCGGCCTGCTGTGGGAGGGGACATCCAACATCAACGCGCTGGATATCACCAACCGGGCCATCGCCAAGGCAGGTGCGCACAAGGACCTTGCCGAGGATCTGAAGGCGCGGCTGAAAAATACTTCTGACCTGCCGGGGCAGTATGCAGGTGAGTTGACCGGTCTTGTGGACCGTGCGACCGCCTTTGCTGAAGAGGTTGCGACCTCTGGCAATGAAACTTTGGCCCGTCAGGCGTCCAACGCGCTCTATCATGCAACCACAGCCACATTGATGGCCACAGAAGGGGCGACCCTTGGCGCCGAGGGCAAGGATGCCCGCCGTCTGCTGCTGTCCCGGATGGTTGTGGATACACGCCTGCGCCCCTCCGATCCGTTGAAGGTCTCGGATACGGCGTTCGAGGTCGAGGCTGGCAATCTTCTGTTGTCTGATAAGCCGGTCTCCCTGAATCAGGCGCGGGACGTTCTCGCTCTCTGATCGGATACCTGATTGCACACGCTCCGTTTTTGTTCCCGCAAGGGCTGAAACGGGGCGTGTGGCAAATTGTCGCGATCGAATTGGTTGCTCGATAAAACTATCTATAAAATATTGAAATATATAGAATATTTGTAATTGCTGCAGCGCAGCGAAAAGGGGTGCGCAGCCCTGCGACATCCGACCGCATTGCGATTGTAACCTTCCCGATCAATGATCCCGCCAGAAATTCATAGGAGCGGGGAAAAACCATGAGTCTGGACGCTTTGGTTACCAGTCAAAATCTTGTCCAACCGGGCGACGATATCATTGATGGAAGTCAATCTGCGAGGCGGAAGTTTTTTTGCGGCCGCGGTAACCGGCAGGCAACAGACTTCTGTTCATCCTGTGATGCACACGAAAAGGCGATTTGTTCCGAACTGGAAGGGGATGAGCTTCTGGAATTCGGCAAGTTCGTCACCCACAAGAAATTCAGCGCCGGGCAGAGCCTGTTCGCGGAATTCGATGATGCGAAGTATTTTTACACGGTTGTGTCCGGGGATGTCCGCCTGTCCCGCTTCATGGATGATGGACGTCGCCAGATTTTGGGTTTCAAGAGCACCGGTGATTTTATCGGCTTGAGCGCCAGCGGACATTATACCTGCGATGCCGAAGCCATCAGCGATACCCTGATCTGTCAGTTCAGTGTGGCCAATTTGGAAGCAACACTGGAAGAAAGCCACGCCATCAAGTCCCGCCTGCTGCAGATGATGGAAACCGAGGTTATCGCCCTTCAGAACCACATGCTGCTGTTGGGTCGCAAGACACCGCTTGAAAAAATCTCCAACTTCCTGATCGGCCGCATCGCGAAGGCCGAAGGGGAAGGCGAGGTGGATTACACAAAGCCGGTTGATCTTTCCCTGCCCATGAGCCGGACGGATATCGCCGATTATCTGGGCCTGACCATCGAGACCGTCAGCCGGACCTTCACCAAGCTTCGCAAGCAGGACGTGATTGCGCTGGAAACGGCGCAGAATGTAAGGGTTCTGGACTATTATCAGCTTGAGGCGCTGGCCAACGGCGAGAACTGATCCTTCTCACATGGGGATTGGAAAGGGGTGAGACATGACTGTCAGTCTTGCAAACAGACTGGAAGCTGCGGTTCCAAGATATACAAGCTATCCAACTGCGCCGCATTTCTCTGCGTTTCTTGACAAGGAAATCTATGGGGCATGGCTGCAGGAACTGGACCCGTCCGTGCCGGTGTCCCTGTACCTGCATGTGCCGTTTTGCCGGTCCATGTGCTGGTATTGCGGTTGCCATACCAAGATCAGCCAGAAATATGAGCCGATTGCCGGGTATGCGAGCGCGCTTCGCGCTGAAATTCGGCTTCTGGTGAAGGCGCTGCCCGCCCGGTTCAAGGTATCACATGTGCATTGGGGCGGGGGAACGCCTTCCATCCTGTCTTCTGATGATTTTGCCTCCGTCATGGAGCTGATCGGTTCTCATTTCGATTACACAGAAGGGGCCGAGCGGGCGATCGAGATTGACCCGCGGACGGCAGATGCCCCGAAAATAGCCGCGCTGGCCACCGCCGGTATCAACCGGGCCAGTCTGGGGGTTCAGGATTTCAACCCGTGTGTTCAGGAAGCCATCAATCGGGTCCAGAGTTTCGAGGTGACCCGCGATGCGGTGGAGGCGCTGCGCGCAAACGGGATTGAGGGCATCAATTTCGACCTGATGTATGGCCTGCCGCACCAAACCGTTGATCATGTGAAGGAAACCGTGCGGCTGTCCCATTCCCTGTCGCCGGATCGGGTGGCCCTGTTCGGCTATGCCCATGTGCCGTGGATGAAGACCCATATGAAGATGATCCGGGACGAGGACCTGCCGGGCACCGCAGAGCGGGTGGCACAGGCAGAGGCCGCCGCAGCCGAACTGTCCCGCCTTGGATATGTCCAGATCGGCCTTGATCACTTTGCGAAACCCGATGATGACATGGCGATGGCCCTGAAGGAAGGAACGCTGCAGCGGAACTTTCAGGGCTACACAACGGATGATGCGGAAACCCTGCTGGGGATTGGCGCGTCTTCCATTGGCCGGTTGCCGCAAGGGTATGTGCAGAACGCCGTTGGCATTCATGACTATGAGCGGTCGGTCCTGAATAACGGCTTCGCGACGGCAAAGGGCGTTGCCGTGACAACCGATGACCGGATGCGCCGCATGGTGATTGAGCGGTTGATGTGTGATCTGGTTGTCGATCTGGCCGAGATTGCAGGCACCTTCGGCCAGAAGACCGAGATATTCGATCCCGAACTTGAGGCGCTGCAAGAGTTCCGGGACGAAGGGCTGGTCACGCTTGAGGGGAAGAAGGTAACGGTGACCGAGACAGGCCGCCATCTGGTGCGAACAGTGTGCGCTGTCTTTGATGCCTATCTTGGAAATGGAAAAGGACGACATTCACGCGCCGTATAGCAAACTTATTCTCTTGATGTTTGTGTGACCGGTCAAAGTGAATTACCATAGAGACTGATACTGAACGGTTTTTTTTGACTGAAATCAATGAAGCTGCTCAGGTCACGGGAAATAGTCACCCTCGGGGTAATCCGGCTTGCTGACCAACAGTTTAGCTGGCTGGCGACGTTCCCGTATAATTGAAACTTATAATTAAACGGATGATGGGTATGTATCTGTTATGGATAGCCTTCGCGATCATCGGTTCCGTAGTTGGCGTTCTGGTGTCCGCCAAGGCGCAGGACCAGGGAATGATGATCCACGGCATGATATTCTTGGGGGCATCTGTCCTTGCTGCGTTCGCGCTCATTTCCCGGCACTATAGCTCACGGCCTGCCGTGGTCGTGGAGCCGGGTGGGGTCAACTACAACGTCGATATCGTCAAAGCCGGTGTTATTGCATCGACCTTATGGGGGGTTATCGGTTTTGTTGCTGGTCTTTTTATCGCCTTGCAACTTGCTTTTCCTGTATTGAACTTTGATCTTCCCTGGACAAGTTTCGGACGTCTGCGTCCGCTTCACACGTCTGCGGTGATCTTTGCCTTTGGTGGTAACGTCCTTCTGGCCACGTCTTTCCATGTGGTGCAGCGGACTTGCCGGACACGCCTTGCCGGTCACTATGCACCGTGGTTCGTGTTCTGGGGTTATCAGCTCTTTATCGTTCTGGCCGCAACCGGTTATGTTCTGGGGATCACCCAGTCCAAGGAATATGCAGAGCCGGAATGGTATGTGGATCTGTGGCTGGCGATTGTCTGGGTCACGTATCTGCTGGTCTTCCTGGCCACCTTGTGGAAGCGTCAGGAAAAGCACATCTATGTTGCCAACTGGTTCTATCTGGCCTTTATCGTAACGATTGCCATGCTGCATATCGTCAACAACCTGTCCATGCCGGTCAGCCTGACCGGGGCGAAGAGCTATTCTCTCTTCTCCGGTGTTCAGGATGCCCTGACACAGTGGTGGTACGGTCATAATGCTGTTGGCTTCTTCCTGACAGCCGGTTTCCTTGGCATCATGTATTACTTCATTCCGAAGCGTGCCAACCGTCCGGTTTACTCATACCGTCTGTCCATCATTCACTTCTGGGCCCTGATCTTCCTGTATATCTGGGCAGGTCCGCACCATCTGCACTATACGGCGCTGCCGGACTGGTCGCAGACACTGGGCATGACCTTCTCCATCATGCTGTGGATGCCGTCCTGGGGTGGCATGATCAACGGCCTGATGACCCTGTCCGGTGCCTGGGACAAGCTGCGGACCGATCCGGTCATCCGCTTCCTGGTAACCTCCGTTGCGTTCTATGGCATGAGCACCTTTGAAGGTCCGCTGATGTCCATCAAGGCTGTGAACTCTCTCAGCCACTATACGGACTGGACTGTTGGTCACGTGCATTCCGGTGCGCTTGGCTGGGTGGCTTATGTCAGCTTCGGTGCCCTGTACTTCCTGGTACCGGTCCTGTGGAACCGTAAATCACTCTATTCCGACAAGCTGGTGAACCTGCACTTCTGGATCTCAACACTGGGTATCCTGCTGTACATCACCTCCATGTGGGTGTCCGGTATCCTGCAGGGTCTGATGTGGCGCGCCTATGACTCTCTCGGTTTCCTTGAATATTCCTTCAGTGAAACTGTGGAAGCCATGCACCCGTTCTATGTCATCCGTGCGTTGGGTGGTGTGCTGTTCGTGATCGGCTCCCTCATCATGGCTTACAACATCTGGCGGACCATCCGCGGTGATGTTCGTCAGTCAGAGGCCGACAGTCTTGTTGTCAACGCCGAATATGCGATGGGGAAATAAGCCATGTTCAGTCATAAAGTCATTGAAAAGAACTCCATCCTCATGCTGGTCCTGACCTTGCTGACCGTGTCTATTGGTGGAATCGTGGAAATCGCGCCGCTTTTCTACCTTGAAAGCACGATCGAAAAGGTCAAGGGCATGCGCCCCTATACGCCGCTGGAGCTTGCGGGGCGGAATATCTACATCCGCGAGGGCTGTTACAACTGCCATAGCCAGATGATCCGTCCGCTTCGGGACGAGGCAGAACGCTATGGTCATTACAGCCTTGCTGCGGAAAGCATGTATGACCATCCGTTCCAGTGGGGCTCCAAGCGGACCGGGCCGGACCTGGCCCGCGTCGGTGGCCGTTATTCCGATGAATGGCATGTGACCCACATGCGCAATCCTCGGGAAGTGGTGCCGGAATCCGTTATGCCCGGTTATCCGTTCCTTGCGGAAACCGAACTTCGGGTGGCCGATATTGCCGCTGACCTGAAGGCCAACCGGGCCGTCGGTGTTCCCTATACGGACGAGATGATTGAGAAGGCAGCGGAAGACATGCTGACCCAGCTCAATCCCGATGCGGATGGTGTTGATGAGTTCATGGAACGCTATCCAAAGGCCATGGTCCGGGATTTCGACCTGAACCCAGACAAGGTGTCCGAGCTGGATGCGCTGATCGCGTATCTGCAGATGCTGGGAACCTTGGTGGACTTCACGTCTTATGACCCGGAAACCAGTAAACGGTAGGAGGAATTCATGAGTTATCAAGAAGTTTCCGCCTTCGCACAAACTTACGGTCTGCTCTATCTGTTTGGGTTGTTTGTGATCGTTGTAGCCTATGCCTTGTGGCCAAGAAACAAGGACAAGTTCAACGACGCAGCCAATATCCCGTTTGAAAAGGAGACAAACAATGGCCAACATTGAGAAAGATGAAGTATCGGGTGTCGATACGACCGGCCACGAATGGGATGGTATCAAGGAACTGGATACACCCATGCCCCGCTGGTGGCTGTGGACCTTCTATGCCACGATCGTCTGGGCGATCGGCTACTGGGTTCTGATGCCGGCGTGGCCGCTGGTCAGCGAGCACACAAAAGGCATGCTGGGATATTCCTCTCGCGGGAATCTGGAGCAGGAACTGAGTGCCGCGGAAGCGGCGCAGGCTGACAAGGTTGCCGCCCTGCTGGCAACTGAAATCACCGAGGTCAAGGACAATGCGGACCTGTATCAGTTCGCACTGGCCGGTGGCCGTTCCAACTTTGCGGTCAACTGCTCCCAGTGTCATGGTTCCGGTGCACAGGGCGGCCCCGGTTTCCCGAACCTGAACGATGACGACTGGCTGTGGGGTGGGTCCATTGAACAGATTTACCAGACTGTCCAGTTTGGTATCCGTTCTGACCATGAAGACACCCGGATCGGCAACATGCCTGCCTTCCAGACAGATGAAATTCTGGAACGTGGCCAGATCCTTGATGTGGCTGAATATGTCCTGTCCCTGTCTCAGGAAGGACGCGACATGGATGCTGCAGGCCGCGGCAAGGAAGTCTTTGCGGCGGAATGTTCATCCTGTCATGGCGATGATGCCAAAGGAAACACCGAGCTTGGTGCCCCGAACCTGACCGATGCCATCTGGTTCTACGGCGGGGACAAGGACACCATCGTTCGGACAATCTCAAAAGGCCGGGCCAATGTTATGCCGGCCTGGACCGACAGGCTTGACGATGCGGTAATCCGCCAGATCAGCCTCTATGTCCACTCTCTGGGCGGCGGTGAATAACACCGCCCTTTGAGGCCAAAACCCTTGTCTGAGTTTAACAGGCGGTGTGCCGCTTTGGGCCCACCGCCTGCGGAGAAAAGTCGTGAACCAGTCTTCCGTGGAAACAGTTGATGTAAAAGCCGTCAACAAGAAAGAAAACCGGAACCTTTTCGAGAAAAGAGAAAAGATTCAGCCCAAGCGGGCAACGGGAACCTTTCGGCGACTCAAATGGATCATCATGGGGATCACCCTTGCCATTTATTACGTGACGCCATGGATACGCTGGGATCGCGGCGCCGGCGCCCCCGATCAGGCGGTTCTGCTGGATATTGAACACAGACGCTTTTATTTCTTCTTCATCGAAATCTGGCCCCAGGAAGTCTATTATGTGACGGGCATCCTGATCGTGGCCGCCATTTCCCTGTTCCTTGTTACCGCCCTGTTCGGTCGTGCCTGGTGCGGATATTCCTGCCCGCAGACCGTCTGGACCGACCTGTTCATCTTTGTGGAACGGGCCGTGGAAGGGGACCGGAATGCGCGTTTGAAGCTGGACAAGGCCCCCATGAGCGTGGGCAAGTTCTCCAAACGCCTTGTAAAACACGTGATCTGGATTGTCATCGGACTGCTGACCGGTGGTGCCTGGGTCTTCTATTTCGCCGATGCGCCGACCCTGTTGCAGGATCTTCTGACCGCAGATGCCCGGCCCATCGCCTACAGCACCATCGCTGTTCTGACCGCGACCACCTATACCTTCGGTGGGTTCATGCGCGAGCAGGTCTGCACCTATATGTGTCCGTGGCCCCGTATTCAGGGCGCCATGGTGGACGAGGAAACCCTGACCGTGACCTATCACGGAAATCGGGGTGAGCCGCGCGGCCCGCACAAGAAAAACGAAAGCTGGGAAGGGCGCGGTCATTGTATCGACTGTAAGCAGTGCGTTGCTGTCTGCCCCATGGGGATTGATATTCGCGATGGCCTGCAGCTGGAATGTATCACCTGCGCCCTGTGTATCGATGCCTGTGACAGTGTGATGGATAAAATCGACCTGCCGCGGGGCCTGATCAGCTATGACACCCATGAGGGATCTCTGGAAAAAGCGGCCAACAAGAAGCTGAAGGTCAAGTTCATCCGTCCTCGGACGCTGGCCTATGTGGGGCTTCTGGCGCTGGTGGGCGGTATCATGCTCTATGCGCTGCTGACCCGTTCTGTTCTGGATGTGAACGTGATCCGCGACCGGAACCCGCTGTTCGTGACCCTGTCCGATGGTCATATCCGCAATGGGTATACGGTGAAAATTCTCAACAAAATTCATGAAACACGGCGTTTCGTTGTGACGGTTGAGGGACTGGAAGGGTCCGAGGCATGGCTTCAGATCGAAGGTCCCCGGCATCGTCAGATGATTGTGCCTGTACCGGGGGATAGCCTGTCCAGTGTCAAGCTGTTCGTCTCTGCCCCTGCAGAGGCGGTGGAAGATGGCAGCACGGATATCGTCATTGTCGTCAAGGATCTCTTCAACGGAGAAACGGAGCGGCAGGAAACCTCCTTCAAGGGACCGAAGTAATGTTTGGAAGTTTTAAGGTCAGGGAACTGACCGGCCGTCATGTGTTGTATATCCTGATCGCCTTTTTTGGTCTGATGTTTGTTGTAAACGGCGTGTTTGTGTATTTCGCCCTCAACAGCTTTTCCGGTCTGTCGGTCTCCGACTCCTATAACCGGGGACTGCACTACAACGAGGAAATCGCCCGTCTGGAGGACCAGCGGCGGCGCGACTGGCACGCCGGGTTTGTCTTTGAAAGCAAGGAGGGGGCTGTTGGAACATTCACCTTCAATGTTCTGAACAGTTCCGGCAGGCCCGTGACCTTTACCCGGGTTGATCTTGCCATCAGCCGTCCCGCACGGGAGGATCTGGATGTGTCCTTGCCTGTCGAACGCGTGAACGGGACCTATATTGTTGAGTATACCTTCCCGGCTGCAGGGCAGTGGGATGTGACCCTGATTGCTGAGGGCGGCGGATATGATACGCCTTATCGGCTGGAGAAACGGATATGGGTGAAATAGCTGGCCGGGACCAGCAGATTGCGAACCAGATGGATACCGGGGCATGGTCCCGTGACATGATGAGCAACTGTTGTGCTGGTGGGGCTGTTGCGCTGGCCCGGTCGCAAGGACCGGAAGCCGACTTTCAGACATTTGTGGCCGCCGATCCCGAAGCCTTTGTGTTTCAGGACGAGGAAGGAAACAACCTGCTGCATATGCTTGTGGAAAACATGCATTGCGCCAATTGTATCCGCTCTATCGAAAAGGCCCTTAAAAGTCTGGACGGAGTTCTGGATGCACGGGTCAACTTCTCGACCCGGCGCCTGCTGGTTCGCTGGCAGGCCGGAAGCGGGGCCGCGGCTGATCTTGTGCGCCCGGTGATTGATCTTGGATATTTCCTGACCCCGTATAATCCGGAAATGATGCGCTCTGCTGCCGCAGAAGAGGAGAAAAAACTCCTGCGTGCGCTGGGGGTCGCCGGTTTTGCCGCCACCAACGTCATGCTGCTGTCCGTTGCCGTTTGGGCCGGACTGTTCTCGGAGGATATGGGGCCGGCAACACGGGATTTGATGCACTGGTTCTCTGCCCTGATTGCGCTGCCGGCGGTGGCCTATGCGGGGCAACCGTTCTTCCGGTCTGCGCTGGCGGCCTTGAAAAACGGGCGTCTGAACATGGATGTCCCCATTTCGCTGGCGGTGGTTCTGGCATCGGGCATGAGCCTGTCCGAAACCATCCAAAGCGGTGAATATGCCTATTTTGATGCGTCGGTAACGCTGCTGTTCTTCCTGTTGATCGGGCGGTATCTGGACATGCGGGCACGGGGCAAGGCCCGCTCGGCGGCGGAACGCCTTCTGCTGCTGAAGGCCGTTGCCGCCACCGTTGTCCTGCCCGATGGGTCGCACAAGTCCATCCCGGTGGAAGCGGTCACACCTGGCACCATCGTGCATGTCCCGGCCGGGGAGCGTATCCCCGTGGACGGCGAGATCATCGAGGGCCGGACAGCGGTGGATAACAGTCTGGTCACGGGTGAAAGCCTGCCGGTCGAGGCTGCCAAGGGCGACGCGGTCTTTGCGGGGACACTGAACCTGAACGGTGCGGTGCGCTTGCGGGCAATCAAGACCGGTGACAATACCTTGCTGAGCGACATTGTCCGCCTGATGGAAAATGCCGAGCAGGGCCGGGCAAAATATGTGCGCATTGCCGACCGGGTCGCGGAATATTATGCCCCGGCCGTTCATCTTCTGGCGGCGGTGACCTTCGTTGGCTGGTGGATTTTGGGATTTGACTGGCAGGTCGCGCTGATCCAGGCTGTGGCCGTTCTGATCATCACTTGTCCTTGTGCGCTGGGGCTGGCCGTGCCGGTCGTGCAGGTGGTGGCCAGTGGCCGGCTACTGCAGCGGGGCGTGCTGGTGAAGGCCGCCGATGGTCTTGAGCGTCTTGCCAAGGTTGACACGGTGGTCTTTGACAAGACCGGAACCCTGACCGAGGGACGTTTGGACCTGATCAACGAGGAAAGCATTGACCGGGCCGATCTTGATTTTGCCGCCAGCATTGCCAGAAACAGCAAGCATCCTTTGGCCTTGGCGGTGGCGCGGCGGGGCCGTGCCGTCCATGCCATGGCGGATGTGACGGAACATCCGGGGCGGGGCCTGTCTGTGGTCCTGAAAGACGGCGAGGTCCGCCTTGGCAGCCGCGAATGGTGCGGGGTTCCCGCCGACTTCAAGGATGCCAATGACCCCCAAGAGGGGCCGGAGCTGTGGTTCGCCCAACCGGGGCGGCAACCGATCCGCTTCCTGTTCGAGGATTGCCTTCGCCATGATGCGGTGGAAACCATTGCGGCCCTGAAAAAAGCGGGTCTTCAGGTGGAACTGTTGTCCGGTGACCGGGCACCCGTGGCGGAAAAAGTGGCTGCCACCATCGGCATTGACGATTGGCAGGCCGGGGTGAAACCGGAACAGAAAACCGCCCGGCTTGAGGAACTGAAAGCCGCCGGACGAACCGTATTGATGGTCGGTGATGGCCTGAACGATGCCCCGGCGCTGGCCATGGCACATGTGTCCATGTCGCCGTCAACGGCAGCGGATGTCAGCCAGACAGCAGCGGATTTCGTCTTTCAGGGGCGGGGCCTTGGCGCCGTTCTGGAGGCGGTCCGGGTGGCCCGTTTCTCACATCGGCTGGTGATCCAGAATTTTGGATTGGCCTTTTTGTACAACGCCATTGCAGTGCCACTGGCCATCGCAGGCTTTGTCACCCCGCTGTTCGCAGCAATTGCCATGTCGGCGTCGTCTCTGGTGGTGTGTTTCAACTCCATGCGCCTGATCGAGCGTCGCAAGGGAGAGACCCAATGAGTGTCCTTGTTTTTCTGATCCCCATCGCCCTTTTTCTGGGTGCGCTTGGCCTTGCCGCCTTTTTGTGGAGCCTGCGGTCGGGTCAGTATGATGATCTGGACGGGGCGGCAAACCGTATCCTGATTGATGATGATGATTGAGCGGGACTGACGATAAGAAATAAAAAAGGGGGCAAGGCCCCCTTTTTTTGTTATGCGGCCCGGTTTATGCCGCCGGTTTGGCCAGCGTGTCATCTTCCGGGAAGGTCGGTCCCTTGACGGTTTCATTGCCGGGCTCGGGATGGCGGGGGATGTTGAAGGAACAGATCAGCGAACAGGCGGCCATGGCCGCCCCGGCCAGAAACACACTGGCGGGAGAGACCAGCCAGAGCAGGCCGAAGGTTACGGGGATCACTACCGCGGCAATGTGGTTGATGGTGAAACTGACGCTGGCGGTGGAGGCCATGTCCTTCGGATTGGCGATTTTCTGGAAATAGCTTTTGATGCCGATGGCAAAGGCAAAGAACAGATGGTCGATCACATACAGGGCCGCGGCCATCTCAGCGTTCTGGACGAAAGCGTAGCCCGTAAAGACGAAAATCAGCCCCACATATTCAAAGACAAGGGCCTTGCGCTCCCCCCAATGGGAAATCAGGCGGCCAATGCGCGGGGCAAGGAAGATATTGATGGCATGGTTCACAAGATACAGCGCCGTAATGGTGGACACCGCATACCCGAATTTTTCCACCATCATGAAACCGGCAAAGACCATGAAAATCTGGCGCCGCGCCCCGGACAGGAAAGTCAGGGCGTAATACAGCCAATAGCGTTTCCGCAGCACAATGGATTTGGTTTGCGCCACCTCGGTCTTGAACCGGGGGTAGGCCGCCCAGCAGACCAGTGCGGTAAAGATGGAAACCGCCCCGCCCGCCGCATAGATTGTGGCATATTCCATCCCGGCGAATTTTGTCGCCCCGTAAATCAGGCCATATACCACCAGCGAGGCGAAGGCCTGTGCCGACAGTTGCTGGCCCATCACATGGGGGGTGCGGTCTTTGGAAACCAGTTGCAGGGTCAGGGACTGGCGCAAGGTCTCGTGATAGTGAAAGCCGACGGACATCAGGATGGTGGTCAAGTAAAAACCGATTTCTGACGGGAACAGGCCGGTAATGGCAACGCCGATCCCGAACACCAGCAGGGAAATCATCAGAAGGCGCTGTTCCGAAATCAGCAACAGAACGAAAACTACGGTGAAGGCAAGCAGCCCCGGCACTTCACGTAAGGATTGCAGGATGCCGATCTCGCGGCCGGTGAACTGCACGGCATCGACCGCAAAGTTGTTCAGAAGGGCAAGCCAGGTGGCGAAACCGGCGCCCCATCCGGCAGCGGTAAGCATTAACAGGAATTCAGGTTGCTGCCATTTGCGGACATTCATCGGAAATACCTCTGACCAAATAAAGAAGAGGGACTGGTTGGTTGGATATGATACGAGGGCTATTCTCGGCAATCTCTCGCAGAAATGTCAAAATATATCGGAAAAGTGACAAAAGCCTTGTCCCGCCAATCCGGGAAATGGGGTGATTTGTCACAGCGATGAAGTCTGGTCGTTTCTGAAAGGCCCTGTTAGTATGACCGGAATATCTGTGAAAAAGAGAAGCTGTATGGCGATTTGGGGTAAAATTTTTGGGGGTGCGGCCGGGTTGATACTGGGCGGACCACTGGGTGCTTTGGTTGGGGGACTGGCCGGTCATGTGGTGGACAAGTACCGTCAGGATAACGAAGACACCACGGTCAATCCCGAGGATACAACCGGCCTGAAACAGGTCGCCTTTACCATTGCCGTCATTGCGCTTGGGGCCAAGCTGGCAAAGGCGGACGGCGTTGTGACGCGGGACGAGATCACCGCCTTCAAGCGGGTTTTCCGTATTCCCCCCAACGAGGAAAAGAATGTGGGGCGCGTGTTTAACATGGCGCGCCAGAACACCGCCGGTTACGAGGAATATGCCCGTCAGGTAGAGCGGATGTTTCGCGGCAGCCCCGAGGTTATGGAAGACCTGCTGCATGGCCTGTTCACCATTGCCATGGCGGATGGTGTCCTGCACCCGGATGAGGATATCTATCTGCAGAATATCGCCAGTATCTTCGGGTTCAATGAAAGCGACTTTGATCGGATCCGCAGTTATCACAGCGGCGAGGATGCGCGGGACCCGTACCGGATTTTGGGGGTTGAGAGAGGCATTTCCGATCAGGACCTGAAGAAAGCCTATCGGACCCTGATCCGTGAAAACCACCCCGACAAGGTTATTGCCGAAGGACTGCCGCAGGAATTTGTAGATGTGGCAAATGAAAAGCTGGCCAAAATCAATGCCGCCTATGACCAGATCGCCCGTCAAAGGGAAATTTGAGATCGGATACGGAGCAGATCATGATTGAATGGGACAGCCGTTTCAGGTCGCCAAACTTCAACGAAAGGCGGGACGGAAAGATCGCTTCCATGCTGGTGTTGCATTACACGGGCATGAAAACGATGGATCAGGCCCTGAAACGCTTGTGTGATCCCGCATCAGAGGTCAGTTCCCATTATCTGGTGGATGAAGCCGGTCATATTTATCAGCTTGTCCCGGAAACCTTTCGGGCATGGCATGCGGGGGTTGGCTTCTGGCGGGGCGAGCGGGATGTGAATTCCGCCTCCATCGGGATTGAAATTGTCAATCCGGGGCATGAATTTGGCTATACCCCTTTTCCTGAACAACAGATGGCCGCCGTCGAAAGACTGGCGGCGGATGTGGTGGACCGCCACGACATCAGGCCGGAAAATGTGATCGGTCATTCCGATCTGGCCCCGGACAGGAAACAGGATCCGGGCGAGCTTTTTGACTGGAAGCGTCTGGCCGCCAAGGGGGTCGGGCTGTGGCCGGACCGAAAGACGGGCGGTCTCTATCCGGTTTTGTCCCCGGGAGATCAGGGCAGTCATGTTGCGACCTTGTCTGCGGCCCTTGCCACCATTGGATATGATCTTCCGAAAACCGATCAGTATGATGAAAGCGTGCGGTCCGTTGTGATTGCGTTTCAGCGGCACTGGCGGCCGGGTGATCTTTCTGGGATCGCGGACAACGAAACCCAAAGACTGGTTTATGCGCTCCGCGACCACTTGACCTGACAGGCCGCGAGGCGTAAAGGAAGGGCTGTCAGATGGCTGGATGACCGCTGCGTGGCCTTTAGGGGCCGGGGAGAGGAAAGTCCGGGCTCCACGGAAATACGGTGCCGGTTAATGGCCGGCGGGGGCGACCCCAGGGAAAGTGCCACAGAGAGCAAACCGCCCGGCCTTCGAGCCGGGTAAGGGTGAAAGGGTGCGGTAAGAGCGCACCGCGCGTCTGGCAACAGAAGCGGCATGGTAAACCCCACCGGGAGCAAAACCAAATAGGGATGGCCGGTGCAGGCCCTTGGGTGCTGTACAGGCTGGTTTTCCGAGCCGCCGTCCGGGTTGGTTGCTTGAGGCGTCTGGTAACAGGCGTCCTAGACGAATGGTCATCCATCGAGTAATCGAGGACAGAACCCGGCTTACAGGCCATCTGGCACTTTCTCCGCAGAAAGCTCTTCTTCGTACCGAGGTCAGGTGCCTGTTGCGTTATGCGGTGGGGGGTGTGTATATGGCGAAGCTGCCATTAGCCTTGGCCACCAGTTTGCCGCCTGCCTGTATTTCCGATTCAATATTGGCAATGGATCGTCCCCGATTGACAATGCGGGAGTGGCAGGTCACTTCCCCTTCCAGAACGGGGCGGAAATAATTGATTTTGATTTCAATCGTTGCGCAGATTTGTCCGTCCGGTAGGGTCGGGTAGAGGGCGCTTCCCATGCCGGTATCCGCCATTGTAAACAGAACCCCACCGTGAACAACCTTATGTGGGTTGAAATGAGCCTCTGTCAGGCGCAGTTTGCAAAGGCTTTCTCCCGGATTGGCGGGGATGAATTCAAGGCCCACCTGATCGGAAAACGGGTTAAATGACATTGTTTTTCTCCTTTTTGTTGCCAAGTCTGCCCGAAATTTCAGGCGTTTCAAGGCTGAATATGGCGAAAAGGTTAAATTCATCCGCCATCCGATCCGGGGTTGTGGACAAATGGGATTGGGGCGCGTATCACTTTCCTAATGCATCAGAAAGGATGAACCGGCGTGTATGTCATTGGAAAAAATATTGTTCTTCAAATGATCCTGTGGGTGGGCCTGACAGGAAACGCCGCTGCTGCCGGGGGGGAATTGCCACCGCTGGTGTATGATATCGGTGTCAGCCTGTTCGCGGCCAGTATTCTCGCCATCCTTTTTGTGAAGATCAAAATTCCCAGTATCGCAGCCTTTCTGCTTGCCGGTATTCTGGTCGGCCCCGTTGGTTTTGGCCTGATTACGGAGCCGGATAATATTGATACCATCGCCGAGTTGGGCTTTTTGCTGCTTTTGTTCATGATCGGGCTGGAAATCGATATCCGCAAGACCTTCAAGAGCGGGCGGATGATCGTGATTTCCGGGATCCTGCAATATCCGCTCAGCGTTCTGTTCGGGTTTGCCTTTGTAAAGCTGTTGGTCTGGGGGGGATTGACCGTCACCCTGACCGGCCCGTTTGATGCCCTGTATTTCGGGATTTTCATTGCCGGCTCCTCGACCCTGTTGGTGATCAATCTTTTCCAGCAGAATTATGAACTGGATACGGAGCCGGGCCGGATCGCGCTGGGCATTTTGGTGTTTCAGGATATCTGGGCGATCATTGTGATCGTGATCCAGCCGAACTTCCAGTCGCCCGAAGTGCTGCCGATCTTTATCTCAATCGCCGGAATTATCGTGCTGTCCGCGATTTCCTACGGACTGGCAAAGCATCTGGTAGTCCATGCGTTCCGCTGGCTGTCGAAAGAGCCGCAACTGGTCTTTGTGGGGGCCATTGGCTGGTGTTTCAGCATCGTCTTTATCGGCAGTAGTCTCGATTATCTGGGCAGCATGGTTTTCGATTTTCCGACGCCCCTGTCCGTAGGGTCGGGGATGAGTGCCCTGATTGCCGGGATGACCATTGCGACCCTGCCATATAGCCGCGAAATCGTGGGCAAGGTCGGCGTGGTGCGGGACTTCTTCATCATCCTGTTCTTTGTCGGGCTTGGCATGAGTATTCCGCCCGTAACCGATTTCAGCGTCATCAAGATCGCGGTTGTTCTGGCCTTTATTGCCCTGCTGACCCGGCAGTTGATCTTTTTCCCGCTGTTTTACTTCACCGGGGGGGATCAGCGCCATTCACAGGTGGCGTCCATCCGTCTTGCCCAGATTTCCGAATTTGGTCTGGTGATCGCCTATCTGGGGGCGCAGAAGGGGCATTTGTCGGTCGAATTTTCAAGCGCCATCATTTTCGCCTTTGTGATTACCGCCCTGTTGACGCAGCCCCTGTATCGACATGCCTATAAAATTCATGCCCGCATGGCGCCGTGGTTGCAACGGCTGGGCTTTCGGGAGCCGTCCGCGCAAGGAGATGAGCGCGAAGGGACCTATGATATCGTGTTGCTGGGCTTCCATCGGGTGGCGTCGTCGCTGCTGCATGAGATTGCCATCAACCGGCCGGAAATCCTGCCGCGGGTTCTGGTGATTGATTTCAATGTCCAACTGCATCCGGCCATTCGCAAGACCGGTGTTACGGTGCGGTATGGGGATTTGTCCAATGAGGAAACGCTGCTGCATGCCGGTATTTCCAACGCCAAGATCATTATCGCCACCATTCCCGATGACATCCTGCGGGGAACCTCAAACCTGAAACTGGTGCAGACGGTGAAAAGGCTGAACACGGAGGCAATCGTGATCGCCAATGCGGAAAACCCCGCGACAGCGCGCGAGATTTACAGTTCCGGGGCGGATTATGTCTATATGGGGCGGGTCAGTACGGCGCGGGCGCTGGATGAACTGGTGGGGCAGGCCCTTGAGGGGGCTCTGCAGGACTTCCGCAAGGAACAGGAAGAAGTGCATGGTCATCACCATGACCGAAAGGAAATCCTGAGCTAAACCTTAGGCCCGGGATCGTGCGAGCGCGGTCTTGCAGGTGGGGCCGGGAAAGGCGGCAGCCGAAGCATATCGGCTGCCGGGTCTGTTTATACGAGAGAGCGCAGCATCCAGGCTGTTTTTTCATGAATGCGCATCCGGTCAGAGACAAGCGCAGCCGTTGACTCGTCATCCGCGCCTTGCGCGACGGACAGGACCTTGCGGCATGTCTTGACAACCTGTTCGTGGCCCTGTGTCAGGATTTTGATCATGTCGGTTGCAGCCGGAACGCCTTCCGCTTCCTTGATGGAGCTAAGCTCGTTGAATGCCTTGTAGGTGCCGGGGGCAGCAACGCCCAGTGTGCGAATGCGTTCGGCAATTTCGTCCACGGCGGTGGCAAGCTCGGTGTAATGCTCTTCAAACATCAGGTGCAATTCACGGAACTGCGGCCCGGTCACGTTCCAGTGAAAGTTATGGGTCTGAAGATAAAGGGTGTAGGAATCCGCAAGCAGGTTCTTGAGGCCTTCCGCAATGGTTTTCATGTCATCTGATCCGATGCCGATATCGATGCTGCTCATGATCTTTTCTCCTTTGAGTTGGTTGTTCCGCGCATGCCCTGCTCGAAATTGGAAGCATTAAAATATCTACTCTTTCCCGTTTGTCTTTTAAAGGGGCGGCATCAAAAAAGTGGTCCCGGCTCTTATCCTTGTGGCGACGGGGGTTTTCATCTTCGTTTTTTTAAAAAGAACAAATCAAGAACAAAGTAAAGGAGAAGGGGTTCAGGGGCGGTCTTTTCGACGGGAAATAGCCGAAAATAATGGTTAAGAAATCATGAAGAATAGAGGGTTGTTTTTCTATTAGGGACTACTTCAAAACCAAGGAAATCAGCTGTTTTTCCATTGACTCCCATAGAATTCCATGATATCCCAGAATATCCCATTTTTCTCCGGAGATAGCCAAAATCGGCTCCGGTTGGAGGGGGTGGGGATGACCATTTCTAGGGGGTTCGGGCTTTTATGGCTCTGTTTCTGTCAAAATTTGAAAACAAGGTGGACAAGAAGGGACGGGTCTCGGTACCGGCGCGCTTTCGGTCTGTCCTGGCAGAAAAGGGGTATGGGTCCGTCGTTCTGTTTCCGACTGTTGAAGGTGATGCCATCAATGCGTGTGGTATGGATGTGATGGAAGGGCTGCTGGAGCGTATCGGCGGCTTTGATCCTTTTTCCGAAGAACGGGATTCCGATGCGGATGTTCTGATGGCCGAGGCGGTCGAGCTTCCCATTGATGGGGATGGTCGGATCATGATCCCCCAGGAATTGCTGGATCAGGCCGGTATTGACGGGGCCTGTCTTTTTGCCGGGCGTGGCGACAGTTTTCAGATCTGGCGCCCCGAGGCTTTCGAGGAGCGGATGAAGCAGGCCAAGGAACGGGCGCGGGCGAAGCGGGCCCGGTCTGTCAAGGTGGGGGCAGAGTGATGGCAGTTGACAAGCCTCATGTCTCGGTCCTGCTGGCGGAAGTTCTGGATGTTCTTGCCCCGCAGGCAGGTGAAATTTTTGTGGATGGGACCTTCGGGGCCGGTGGGTATAGTCGGGCCTTGCTGGAAGCTGCGGATTGCCGGGTGTATGGCATTGATCGCGATCCGCGGGCCATTGCGTTCGGGCGTGAGATGGAAAAGGAATTCCCCGGTCGCCTGAAGGTGCTTGAAGGGTGCTATGCGGACATGGAGGGTCTGCTGGCGGCTGAGGGTGTTTCCCATGTGGATGGGGTGACGCTGGATATCGGTGTTTCCTCCATGCAGATTGACGAGGCGGACAGGGGGTTTTCGTTCATGCAGGACGGGCCGCTTGATATGCGCATGTCCGGCAGCGGGCCAACGGCGGCGGATGTGGTCAATGAAGAGGGTGAGGTTGAGCTTGCCCGGATTATCTTTGAATATGGCGAGGAGCGCCGGTCCCGTGCCGTTGCGCGCGCCATTGTCGAAAGGCGGTCGGTAAAGCCTTTCACGCGTACCCTTGAGTTGGCGGAAGTGGTGGCGTCGGTTGTTCGGACAAATGGTAAGGGTATCCATCCGGCGACGCGTACATTTCAGGCGTTGCGTATCTTTGTAAATGATGAGTTGGGACAGTTGACGGCGGGGTTGGCCGCGTCCGAACGGTTGCTTTCTCCCGGTGGCCGTTTGGCAGTTGTATCATTTCACAGTCTTGAAGACCGGCGCGTAAAGAATTTCCTGTCCAAAAGGTCGGCGGCGCGCGCCAATCCATCCCGTCATGTTCCTCTGGTTGAAGATCAGAAACCGGCTTCCTTCTCGCTGCTCAAGCGGGGGGCGATCAAGGCACGTGAGGATGAGATTGCGATCAATCCGCGGTCCCGTTCGGCGCGTCTGCGCGGCGGTATCCGAACCGATGCCCCGGCATGGGAGGAAGCGGAATGAGGTGGAACCTGACGGTCTTCTTTCTGGCCCTGTTCGCCTGTGTTTCCTATGGTCTTTACCAGTTGTCCTACGAGGTTCAGCAGCTTGAGGATGATCTGGCCGGTTTGCGGCGCGGTATTGAGAATAATCACGAGGCGGTGAAGGTATTGGAGGCCGAGTGGGCCTACCAGAACCGTCCGGATGTGCTGCAGGCGCTGGCAGCCCGGCACTTGCCGCTTCTGCTGATTGCGCCCTATCAGGTGGCAGCCCTTGATGACATTCCGGTTCGCGGCGCTGGCGGCGGGGCCCCTGAAATGCGTGTTCCTGTCCCAAGGTCTCGACCGGGCCGGGGTCTTCGGGATCGGCAGGCGCCGCCCGGTAGTCTCCATCTGGCTTCATTCTCGCATGGCACTGAAAGAGATGAGGGCGTGCAGTGACAGGGTGGAGCGGACAGAAAAGTGGTCAGGTGGACAGCGGGCTTGCAAATGGCAGGGTCGCTGTTTCGCAGTTTCGGGTGAAAGGCTCTGCCATCAAGCTTGAAGGGGTGGGCAAGGAAACCCTGGAGCAGGGCCGCAACCGGTTGGTGGTCGCGGGTGTCCTGTTTGCTTTCTGTTTCGTGGTTCTGGCGGGCCGTCTTGTTGGCTTGGCGCTGAGCGGTGACGGGTCCGTGGAAACATCGGGCGAGCATCTTCAGGCCTCCCGTCCGGCTTTGGAAAAAGACGTGGGTAGCCGCGGCGGAATTTATGATCGCAACGGGCAGCTGCTGGCCGTGACGCTGGATACGGTTTCCCTGTTTGCGGACCCGCGCAAGGTGCCGGATGCGGACGCTGCGGCGAAGAAAATAGTCCGGGTTCTGCCGGACCTGAGCGAGGCAACAGTGCGTTCGCTTCTGTCCGGTGACCGCAGTTTCGTCTGGTTGAAGCGGCACCTGACGCCGAAGCAACAGTATGACGTGAATGCGCTGGGTATTCCCGGCTTGTTTTTCCGCGACGAGGAGCGGCGCTTCTATCCGTTCGGGCCGCTGATTTCCCATATCACCGGCTATACGGATGTGGACAATAACGGGATCGCCGGCGTCGAGAAATACTTCGATGACCAGCTTTCCGGGCGGGACCGCGGGCAGGCGGAGCCTGTGGCCCTGTCGCTTGATGTGCGGGTCCAGCATGCCCTGCGCGATGAATTGTCCCGCTATATGTCAATTTTTCAGGCGATTGGCGCATCCGGCATGGTGATGGATGTGAAAACCGGTGAAATTCTGGGGATGGTTTCCCTGCCGGATTTCGATCCCAACCGGCCGTCTGATTTTTCCAGTGACAGCAAGTTCAATAAGGCGACCCTTGGTGTGTATGAAATGGGGTCAACCTTCAAGGTCTTTACCACGGCCATGGCGCTGGACATGCGATCTGTTGCCCTCAGCGACGGGTATGACGCGACGGAGCCGATCCGCATTGCCGGGTTCCGTATCCGCGATGACCACCCGAAAAAACGGTGGCTGTCCGTGCCGGAAATCTTTATGTATTCGTCCAATATCGGAACCGCCAAGATGGCCGATGCCATTGGCCCGAAAAAGCACAAGGCCTTTCTGGCAAAGCTGGGCCTGTTGGAGCGTCCGGCCATTGAATTGCCTGAGGTCGGCGCCCCAATTTTGCCACCGCGGTGGAATACGCTGGAAACCATGACGATTTCCTTCGGTCACGGTCTGTCGGTCAGTCCCTTGCAGCTGAGCACCGCAGTCGGGTCGATGGTCAATGGCGGAGTATATGTGAACCCGACGATTTTGAAGAAGACCGGCGAGACCGAAGTTGAAGGCAAGCGCGTTATCAGTACCAAAACATCCGGCGTTGTGCGCCGTCTGATGCGTCTTGTGGTGGACAAGGGAACCGGGCGCAAGGCTGCCGCCGAGGGATATCTGGTGGGCGGTAAGACCGGTACGGCGGAAAAGGCCGTAAACGGACGCTACAAGCGCAATGCCCTGATTACCTCCTTCGTCAGTGCCTTCCCCATGGATAACCCGCGCTATGTGGTTTTTGCCATGCTGGACGAGCCGAAAGGCAACGCCTCGACCCACGGGTTCCGGAGCGCCGGTTGGACCACAGCCCCTATTGTCAGCCGTCTGGTGTCCCGTATCGGTCCCATTCTGGGCATTGCCCCGAAGGATGAGCAGAGCGAGTCTGTACAGAAGGCCTTGCATATTCCCGTGTATTCGAGGGAGAAGAATGTTGCGTCTTTCTGATTTGACAGGACGGGAATTCGCCGGAGATAACCCGGAAGTCACAGGTCTGACCGCCGATAGCCGGGACGTAAAACCGGGCTTCATTTTTGCGGCTTTGCCGGGAACACTGACCGATGGGCGCAAGTTCATTGACGCCGCCCTTGAAAAAGGGGCGGTGGCCGTGATTGCAGACAACACACCCCTGCCTGCCGCATTGGCGGTACCCTGCCTGCAGGTAGAGGATCCCCGTCTCGAACTGGCAACCCTGTCGGCCCGGTTTTTCGGACGCCAGCCCGAGGTCATCGTGGCGGTGACAGGTACCAACGGTAAAACCTCCGTCGCGCATTTTACCCGGTCCCTGTGGCAGAATATGGGGCTTGAGGCGGCCAGCCTTGGGACCCTCGGGATTGTCACACGTCAGGGAACCGAGGATCTGGGATATACAACGCCCGAGCCGGTTCTGCTGCATCGCTGTCTTGCGGATATGGCGACGTCTGGCATTACCCATGTGGCGATTGAGGCGTCCAGCCATGGTCTGGACCAGCGGCGCCTTGATGCGGTCGAGGTTTGTGCGGGCGGTTTTACCAACCTGACGCGGGATCATCTGGATTATCACGCCACCGGCGATGTCTATCTTGAGGCCAAGCTGGGCTTGGTCAAGCGGGTGGTGAAACCCGGCGGTACAGCGGTTTTGAATGCTGATTCCGATGCCTTTGGCGCCTTTGCGGAAGCTGCCCGAAAGCGGGACCTGAAAGTTCTGACCTATGGCCGGGGGGAGTGCGATTTCCGCATTCTGGGGCTGGAAACCCGTCCGTCAGGGCAGATCATCGATGTTTCCCTTTTTGGCAAGCCACATGCCATTGCCCTTCCGCTGGTTGGGGAGTTTCAGGCCTATAACGCCCTTTGTGCGCTTGGATTGGTGGTCACGGCGGGCGGCGATCTGGAGGCGGCGGTCAAGGCACTGGAAGCTGTGGAAAATGTTCCCGGCCGGATGGAGCATATTGCCTCTCTCGCCAATGGGGCGGCGGCCTATGTGGATTATGCCCATACACCGGATGCCCTTGAAACGGTGCTGGTGGCTTTGCGCCCCCACACGGCAGGCCGGATCATTGCCGTAATTGGTTGCGGCGGGAACCGGGATACGGGCAAGCGCCCGCAAATGGGGCAAATCGCCGCCGATCATGCGGACCATGTGATTGTTACCGACGACAACCCCCGGAACGAAGACCCGGCCCTGATCCGTCAGGCCATCATGGCCGCCTGCCCGGATGCAACGGAAATCGGCGATCGCAAGGAAGCCATTCACGCGGCCCTGTCAATGGCAGGCCCCGGCGATATTGTTTTGGTCGCAGGCAAAGGGCACGAGACCGGGCAAGTCGTCGGGGGCCGTACCATTCCGTTCGATGACCGTCAGGTGGTTGCTGACAGAGTTGCCGTAATGACCGGGGAGGGCAGCCATGACTGATCATCCTTTGTGGCATGCCCGCGAAATTATTGAGGCCACCGGCGGGACTTGTGCCCAATCCGACTGGTTTGCGACAGGTGTGTCCATTGACAGTCGCACCGTTCAGGCCGGTGAGTTGTTTGTTGCCATTGCAGGGCCGAATTTTGACGGTCATGCCTTTGCCGGACGGGCACTTGAGGCAGGGGCCGCTGCGGTTCTTGTCAGTCATGTGCCGGAAGGAATGCCGGCCGGGGCAAATGTGGTACTGGTGGATGATCCGCTGAAAGCGCTGGAGCGTCTTGGCCGTGCGGCCCGGGATCGCTGCCGGGGGCGGATCATTGCGGTAACCGGCAGTGTTGGCAAAACCGGCACCAAAGAGGCGCTGGCCCATATCCTGAAAGAGCAGGGCAAGACCCATTACAGCATTGGCAGCTTCAACAATCACTGGGGTGTGCCGCTGTCCCTGTCGCGGATGCCGCGGGATACGGAATTTGGCATTTTCGAACTGGGGATGAACCATCCCGGCGAACTGGGGCCGTTGTCCCGCATGGTCCGGCCCCATGTGGCCATTGTGACAACCGTCGCCGCCGCGCATCTGGAATTTTTCACCAGTGTTGAGGAAATCGCCGAGGCCAAGGCCGAAATTTTCGAGGGATTGGTGCCAGACGGCATGGCCATCATCAACGGGGATAATGACCATGCCCCGGTTTTGAAACGTCAGGCCGAGGCTCATAAAATTGCAAATATCTGCACTTTCGGCGAGGCCGGTGATGCCGATTTTCGCCTTGAAAAGGCTGCATTAAATCCTGATTCCAGCGATATTGTTGCCGTCATTGGCGGGCATAGACTTGATTTTACCCTTGCCGTTGCCGGGCGTCACTGGGTCCAGAATATTCTGGCTGTCCTAGGCGCTGTTCAGGCGGTTGGCACCGATCTGGAAAAAGCGGCGGACAGTCTGTCCCGCATGGTCGCGCCATCAGGGCGGGGGGTACGGTTGGACCTGAACTGTAAGGCTGGCCGGTATCAGGTGATTGATGAAAGCTATAACGCCAGCCCGGTTGCCATGCGGGCGGCCTTTCAGGTGTTGGGGGCCATGACACCGCAGGGCGGCGGGCGAAAAATTGCGGTTCTGGGCGATATGCGGGAAATGGGGGAACAGTCCCCGGAAATCCATGCCGCCCTTGCAAATGATATTTCCGAATGCGGGATCGATATGGTATATGCCTGCGGCCCTAATATGCGGTATCTCGCAAATGCGCTGCCGCAAGGCGGGACAACTGTTTGGGCGGAGCAGTCCGAAGGACTGGTCCAGCCGTTGATCGGCGCACTTCACGCCGGGGATCTGGTCCTGATCAAGGGATCGCTCGGTAGTAAAATGAAAGTAGTTTTGGAAGCTCTTGTCGCTCAGTCCGCACAGGTGGAGAGTGAGAGGCAGGGCGGAGGTCAGTAATGTTATATAATCTTCTGTTCCCATTGGCGGATGATTACACGATTTTCAATCTTTTTCGGTATCTGACCTTCCGGACAGGCGGTGCCATCATGACGGCGCTGCTGATCAGTTTTGTGTTCGGCCCGCATGTGATCCGCTGGCTGAAAAGCAAGCAGCATCGGGGACAACCGATCCGCGATGACGGCCCGCAAAGTCATATCGTCAGCAAACAGGGAACCCCCACCATGGGCGGCTTCCTGATCCTGCTGGCACTGGGGATTGCGACCCTTCTGTGGGCCGACCTGACGAACCAGTTCGTCTGGGCGGTTCTTCTGGTGACGCTGGGCTTTGGCGGTATCGGGTTCGCCGATGACTATCTGAAAGTCAGTCGCCACAACACGCGGGGCGTTCCCGGCAAGCTGAAATTGTTGATGGAGGTTGTTGTGGCCTTGAGCGCAACCCTCTGGATTGTTTCCGTGACCAGCCCTGAAATTGCCACCGGCCTGACCATTCCCTTCCTGAAAAATGTACTGATTGATCTTGGCTGGTTCTATATCCCGTTTGGCATGCTGGTGATGATTGGCGCCGGCAACGCGGTGAACCTGACAGACGGTCTGGACGGGCTCGCCATTGTTCCGGTGATGATCGCAGGGGCATCTTTTGGCCTGATTGCCTATCTGGTCGGGAACACGGTTTTTTCTGAATATCTGCAAATCCAGGCGGTTCCGGGTTCCGGTGAACTGATGGTTTTCTGCGGTGCCCTGATCGGTGCCAGCCTTGGTTTTCTCTGGTTCAATGCACCGCCTGCCATGGTGTTCATGGGGGATACGGGATCGCTGGCCATGGGCGGCGCGCTTGGCTCCATCAGTGTGGTCACCCGGCATGAAATCGTTCTGGCTGTTATCGGCGGTCTGTTCGTGCTGGAAACCGTGTCCGTGATCGTTCAGGTGGCGTCATTCAAGCTGACCGGCAAGCGGGTCTTCCGCATGGCCCCCCTGCATCACCATTACGAGCAAAAAGGATGGGCAGAACCGACAATCGTGATCCGGTTCTGGATCATTGCAGTCATTCTGGCCCTTGTGGGACTTGCGTCCCTGAAGTTGAGATAAAACATGATGGAAAGTCGCGCCTACAAGGATAAGAATGTTGCTGTTTTCGGCCTTGGGAAAAGTGGTTTCTCGACGGCTGTTCGGCTTCGGGATGGCGCGGCGCGGGTAACCGTCTGGGATGACAATGAGGGCCGCCGTGCGTCGGCCAGCGCCGCAGGTCTGGACGTTGGCGATCTTGTCGGGGGCGATTGGCAGGATGCCGATTATCTGGTCCTGAGCCCGGGCGTGCCGCTGACCCATCCGGCGCCCCATCCGGTGGTCCTGAAAGCCGAGGAAAACGGCACCGGGATCATTGGCGATATCGAGGTTTTCCTGAACGAGAAGACCGCCGGAAAGATTGTCGGGATTACCGGTACAAACGGAAAATCCACCACCAGTTCCCTGATCCATCATCTTCTTGCCGCCAGCGGGCGGGAGACGGCCCTTGGCGGCAATATCGGAACACCGGTCATGGACTTGCCCCAACTGGCAGGGGATGGCACCTATGTGCTGGAGCTTTCCTCCTATCAGTTGGACCTGACCCCGTCCTGGCACGGGGATATTGCTGTTCTGCTGAATATCACCCCGGATCATCTGGACCGGCATGGGGATATGGACGGCTACCGCGCGGTGAAGGAAAAGATTTTTGCGCGCCAGACCGCATCCGATCTGGCGGTGATCAATGTGGATGATCCGCTGTGTGCGGAGATGGCCCTGCGCCTTAAAACACAAGGCGAGGCCCGGGTTGTTCCCCTGTCCACCACCCGCGTTTTGGAAGATGGTGTTGCCGTTGTGGATGGGGTTCTTGTGGATCACAGCCGCGACGGGCAGGAATGGACTCTGGATATTTCCGGGATCGAGACCTTGCGCGGGCGGCACAACTGGCAGAACGCCGCCGCTGCGGTGGCGGTGGTGCGGGCCCTTGGCCTGACGGATGAGGAAATCGCGGCGGGTCTTGCCAGTTTTGGCGGACTGGCCCACCGGATGGAATTGATCCGAACCCTGAACGGTGTCCGGTTCGTCAATGATTCCAAGGCCACAAATGCGGAGGCCGCAGAAAAGGCCCTTGTTTCCTACGATAACATTCACTGGATTGTTGGCGGTCTTCCCAAGCAGGGGGGCATTGACGGGCTGGCGGATTGTTTCCCGCGGGTGACAAAAGCCTACCTGATCGGGCAATCCTCTGATGCCTTTGCCGCCGCATTGCAGTCCCGTGTCGATTTTGTTCCCTGCGGGGATCTGGAAACGGCGGTTCAGGCTGCTGCAAAAGACGCTTTCAAGGCCATCAATGAAGGGGGCGAGGCCGTGGTCCTGCTGTCCCCGGCAGCGGCCAGTTTCGATCAGTTCGCCAGCTTTGAAGCGCGGGGCGATGCCTTCCGCGAGATCGTGAACCAACTGGATGGGGAGGGCGCATGACAACCTTCACCCGTCTCGACAGATCGGTTGTTGGCAAATGGTGGTGGACGGTTGACCGCTGGACCTTGCTGGCCGTGGGCATTCTGGTGTTCATGGGCGGGATCATGGTTCTGGCGGCAAGCCCCTCGGTGGCGAACCGCATCGGCCTTGAAAATTTCCATTTCGTAAAGCGGCAGTTCCTGTATCTGCCCATGGCGATCACCATCATTCTGGGCATCTCGCTGTTGTCGCCGCTTTGGGTGCGGCGGTTTGCCGTGATCCTGTTTGGCGGGTGCGTTGTCCTGACCATTGCCACGCTGCTGATCGGGCCGGAAGTGAAGGGGGCCAGGCGCTGGCTGCAATTTGGCAGCTTTACCCTGCAGCCCACGGAATTCCTGAAGCCGTCCTTCGCGGTGGTGGCCGCGTGGATGTTCGCCGAGCAACGGAAAAGTGACGAATTGCCCGGCAACCTGATTTCCATGGCCCTGTTTGCGCTGGTGGTCGGGTTGTTGCTGATGCAGCCGGATGTGGGGATGACCCTTGTTGTATCTGCGGTGTGGTTTGCGCAATTCTTTCTGGCGGGCCTGCCGATTTTCTGGGTGGTCCTGTTTATTGCAGTCGGGATTGTGGGGGCGGCGGGTGCCTATGCCCTGTTCCCCCATGTGGCCAGCCGTGTTGACCGGTTTCTGGACCCGTCCGGCGGTGGAAACTACCAGATTGAACGGGCGATGGAGGCTTTCCAGACCGGTGGGTTCCTGGGTGTCGGTCCCGGTGACGGATCGGTCAAGACGGTGTTGCCCGATGCCCATACGGATTTCATCTTTGCCGTGGTGGGTGAAGAGTTTGGTGTGATCGTCTGCCTGATGGTGGTGGCGGTCTTTGCCTTTATTGTCCTGCGCGGGTTCAGCCGTTTGCTGGAAGAAAAGAATTTCTTTGTGGTCTTGGCCGCCGCCGGGTTGCTGACCCAGTTTGGCTTGCAGGCCATTATCAATATCGGGGTAAATCTGCGCTTGATGCCGACCAAGGGAATGACATTGCCGTTCATTTCCTATGGCGGGTCTTCCATGCTGGCCCTTGCGGTTTTGATGGGAATGCTGCTGGCGCTGAGTCGTCGCCGTGCCGGGGCAGGAGATATCTGATGAAAGACGCAGCCAAAAAGCAGACCATTATTCTGGCCAGCGGCGGCACCGGTGGCCACGTCTTTCCGGCGCGGGCCCTTGCGGGGGAGCTGATCGCGCGTGGGTATGATGTGGTTCTGATGACCGATGAGCGGGGCGACCGTTATGAAACCCTGTTTCCGGGGGTGCGGATTGAACAGGTTCCGTCGGCGTCTCCTTCTGTTGGGGGGATTTTCGGGAAACTTCGCGCCGGGTTTGTGATCAGCACAGGCATTGTGAAGGCATGGGCCCGGATGAGCCGCCTGCGTCCTGCGGCTGTGGTCGGCTTTGGGGGGTATCCGTCACTGCCGCCAGTGGCAGCGGGCCGTTTGGCTGGTGTTCCTGTTCTGCTGCATGAACAAAACGCCGTGCTGGGCCGGGTCAACCGATTGCTGGCCCGCTGGGCGAACACCGTTGCCGTGTCGTTTGAAAAGACCATCGGCGGTTCCACAGAAGTGACAGGGCGCATGGTCTTGACCGGGAACCCGGTGCGGGCGGAAATCATGGCCCTGTCCGGTCAGGGATATCAGGCCCCGAAAGAGGGCGAAGACCTGTCGCTGCTGGTTCTCGGCGGTAGTCAGGGCGCGACCATCCTGTCGGATATTTTCCCGGCGGCCATAGCCGCACTTCCCGAAGCGATGCAGGAACGGCTGGTGATTACCCAGCAATGCCGGGCGGAAGACTTGGATCGGGTCCGGGATGTTTATGCCGAAACCCGCGCCCGGACAGTGCTTGCAACCTTTTTTGACGATGTTCCCGGCCTCCTGGCAGGCTGTCATCTGGCGGTGACTCGATCCGGCGCCTCCACCCTGGCGGAGCTTTCCGTGGCAGGGCGCCCCGCGATCCTGGTGCCGTTCAAATATGCCATGGATAACCATCAGCAGAAAAATGCTGAAAATCAGGTGGACAAGGGCGCCGCAGAACTTATCCTGCAGGACGAATTCACCGTTGAGAGAGTTGCAGAGGATCTGACCCGTCTTCTGGCCCAACCGGAAAGGCTTGCCGCCATGGCGGAGGCCGCCGCCGGTAGCGGACAGGGGAACGCAGCAGCGAAACTTGCCGACCTCGTTGAAACATCATTGAAGAACCGGAATACCAAACCGTGCGTTACAGGAAAGGTTGCCGCATGAGAGCGCTCCCACTGGATATAGGAATTGTACATTTTGTCGGGATCGGCGGGATCGGGATGAGCGGGATTGCCGAGGTTATGCATAACCTTGGGTACGAAGTTCAAGGGTCCGACCTGTCTGAAAACGCCAATGTGGAACGGCTCCGCAATCTGGGGATCACGGTTCATGTGGGGCACCGCGCCGAAAATCTGGGCGATTGCCGGGTTGTGGTTGTCTCCTCTGCGGTCAAGGACGACAATCCGGAAGTGAAGGAAGCACGGAGCAACCTGATCCCCGTTGTGCGGCGGGCCGAGATGCTGGCCGAACTGATGCGCCTGAAATGGGCCATCGCCGTTGGGGGGACCCACGGCAAGACCACCACGACCTCCTTGCTGGCGGGCCTTCTGGATGCCGCAGAGCTGGAACCGACAGTGATCAATGGTGGCATCATCAATGCCTATGGCACCAATGCCCGCCTTGGCAATGGTGAATGGATGGTGGTGGAGGCCGACGAGTCCGATGGCAGCTTCGTCAAGTTGCCGGCCACGGTGGCCATCGTCACCAATATCGACCCGGAACATCTGGATTTCTATGGCGATTTTGACGGTGTTCGCGAAGCCTTCCGCACTTTCGTCGAAAACATCCCCTTCTATGGCTTTGCCGCGCTTTGCATTGACCATCCCGAGGTTCAGACCCTGATCGGCAAGATCACCGATCGCCGTCTTGTATCCTATGGCCTGACACCGCAAGCTGATTACCGGGCCACGGATGTCCGCTACGAGGAAGGCGGCGCCCGCTTCAACGTGACCATCAGTGAACGCGTTGGCGGTGAAACCCGTGTCATGAAGGGGTTCGAGCTTCCCATGCCGGGGGCGCATAATGTCCAGAATGCCATGGCCGCGGTGGCTGTTGGCAAGGAAATGGGGCTGGAAGAGGTTGTCCTGAAGCGGGCGCTTCGGGAATTTGGCGGCGTGAAGCGGCGCTTTACCAAGACCGGCATTGTGGATGGGGTCACGATCATCGATGACTATGGCCACCATCCGGTCGAGATTTCCTCCGTTCTGTCAGCGGCGCGTCAGGCCTATGACAAGAAGGTCGTGGCCGTGGTGCAGCCGCACCGCTATTCCCGCCTGCGGGACCTGTTTGACGGTTTCTGCACCTGCTTCAATGATGCGGATACGGTCATTGTCACCGATGTCTATGCGGCGGGCGAGGACCCGATTGAGGGGATTTCGCAGGAAAGCTATGTGGAAGGCTTGAAGATGCGCGGGCACCGGCGGGTGCTGGCCCTGTCCGGGCCGGAGCAACTGGCCGAGATGATCCGGGCTGAAACGGAGCCGGGGGATGTGGTTGTTTGCCTTGGTGCTGGGTCCATTTCGCTTTGGGCCAATCACCTGCCGTCCCAACTGGCAGCCCTTCAGGACATCGAGGAGGCAGAGGCGGAATGACTGTGCATCCCCAGCAGGTAAAGACCCTGGCCGACCGGCTGCCCAAGGTGAAAGGGCGGATCCGGCAGGATGTGGCGCTGGACAAGATCACCTGGTTTCAGGTGGGCGGTCCGGCGGACATTCTGTTCAAGCCGGAGGATGAGGCCGACCTTGCTGCCTTTCTGCAAGGGCTGGCACCGGATATGCCTGTCTTTACGCTGGGTGTGGGATCGAACCTGCTGGTTCGGGATGCGGGATACCGCGGTGTTGTCATTCGCCTTGGTCGGAAATTCTGCCTGATGGAGGTGGATGCGGAAACCCACCGCTTGACCGTTGGTGCCGGCGCGTTGGACCTGAATACGGCCCGCTTTGCGGCAGAGGCCGGATTGACCGGGGCGGAATTCCTGTCCGGTATTCCGGGAAGCATTGGCGGGGCCTTGCGCATGAACGCAGGGGCCTATGGCAGCGAGATCAAGGATATTCTTGTTTCGGCGGTGGCCTATGACCGGCAGGGGCAGCGCCATGAATTGACGCCGGAGGATATGGGCTTTTCCTATCGTCATTCAGACATACCAGGCGACTGGATTTTCACGGAAGCCGTTTTGCAACTGGCACCGGGCGATCGGCAACAGATCGCGGCCGAGATGGACGCCATTGCTAAGGCCCGCGGCGACAGCCAGCCGATCAAGAGCCGGACCGGCGGGTCCACCTTCGCCAACCCGGACGGCAAGAAAGCGTGGGAACTGATCGACGCGGTTGGGGGCCGGGGGCTGAAAATTGGCGGGGCGCAGGTGTCTGAAAAGCATTGTAACTTCCTGATCAATACCGGGGACGCCACCGCTGCCGATATCGAGGCTGTGGGTGAAGAGGTCCGGCGCCGGGTGTTCCGGGATCATGACACACTTCTGCGCTGGGAAATTGTGCGGATCGGGGATGCCACCGTCAATGAGGGAGAGGACGTATGACACATGTTGCCGTTTTGATGGGGGGATGGTCCGCAGAGCGTGAAGTGTCCATGTCCAGCGGGCTGGCCTGTTCGGAAGCCCTGAAACGCTGCGGCTATGAGGTGTCCGCCATTGACGTGGGGCGCAACGTGGCCTCGGTTCTGGAACAGGTGAAGCCGGATGTGTGCTTCAACGCCCTGCATGGCCGCTATGGGGAAGATGGCCTTATTCAGGGTATCCTTGAAATCATGGGCATTCCCTATACCCATTCCGGTGTGCTGGCCTCGGCGCTGGCCATGGACAAGCCGGTGGCAAAGCGGATTTTTGAAGCCGAAGGCCTGAAATGTGCGGATGGGCGGATCATGACCCGGCAGGAAGTGCTGGACGGGGCCACCTATCCGAAACCGTTTGTCATCAAGCCCCTGAACGAAGGGTCCAGCGTTGGTGTGACCATCGTCCTTGAGGATGAAAATATCAGCCTGCAGGATGTCCAGTGGACCTTCGGAAACGAGGTGCTGGTGGAAAGCTTTGTCCCCGGCCGGGAAATCCAGGTCGCGGTGATGGGGGATCAAGCGCTTGGCGCGGTAGAAATCAAGCCGCTGGGCCGGTTCTACGATTACGAAGCCAAGTATACAGAGGGCAAGGCCGATCACCTGATGCCGGCGCCGCTTCCCAAAGACCGCTACGAGGAGGTTCTGGAACTGGGCCTCCGGGCGCACAAGGCACTTGGCTGCCGGGGGGTTAGCCGTTCCGACTTCCGTCTCAATGATGTGGAAGGCGGGGATGGCGAATTCTATATTCTTGAGACCAATACCCAGCCGGGTATGACCGAGCTTAGTCTGGTGCCGGAAATTGCCGGTCATATGGGGATCACTTTTGAGGAACTGGTCCGCTGGATGGTGGAGGATGCCTCATGCGACCGATAGAAATATCAGATCGTGACCGCCCTTTAACGTCAAGGGAGCGGCCCAAGGCAATAAAAACCGGTCGGAGCCGGACCAGCCGGGGGCGGGCAAAGCGCAGTGAAATGCCTTCTGTCCGTGCGTCGCTGTCATCGGCAGCGCGCCGCCTTGCCGGGCTGCGGATTGGTTTTCCATCCATGCCGTCTTTTGCATTGCCGTCCTTGCCGGGCCGGGGGACACGGAAACGTCGTGGGCCGCTGTCTGTATGGCGGGGGCCTGTTGCGCTTGGCGGTGGTCTGGCGCTGGCGGCGGCTTTGCTGGGCGGCACCGGTTATTACGCCACACAGAATAACTGGCCGGATCGGGTGGCCGGATGGTTTGGTGATACCGGCGAGACTGTGGTTGTCGGACTGGGATTGACGGTTCAGGAAATCAGCGTGCTGGGGCGGGATCGGACCCCGGCGGCGGATATCATGAAGGTGCTGGATGTTGAGCGGGGCCAGAGCATCCTTGCCTTTGATCCGGAAGAGGCCCGCGCCCGCGTTGAGGCGCTTGGCTGGGTCGAAAGTGCAGCGGTCATGCGGCGCTATCCCGATGAGATTTTTATCCGCATCAAGGAACGCCGCCCGTTTGCCCGCTGGCAGATCGAGGGGCAGACCTCCATCATCGACCGGCATGGCGAGGTTGTGACCCAAGCGGACGACCCTGAATTCCGGTATTTGCCGAAAGTTGTTGGCAAGGGGGCGAATACAGGCGCGGATGACCTGTTTGACATGCTGGCAGAGACACCGGCCCTGTTTACGCGGTTGAAGAACGCGGTTCGGGTGCGGGACCGTCGCTGGAACCTTGAGTTCGACAATGGCGTGACGGTCCTGTTGCCGGAGGAGCGGGCCAAGGCGGCATGGGCGGAGCTTTATGCCATGCAGACGCGGGACGAGATCCTGTCGCGGGATGTGATGGCCATTGACCTGAGAGCGGCAGACAGGGTTTTTGTCCGTCTGAAGCCGGGTGAGGCGGCAGAGCGGCGCAAGCCGAAGAGTGAAACGTGATCGTAACGGGTAAGGACAGTTAGGAACATGGCAGCGGGGCGGAATGGACCATTGGCGGCACTGGATATCGGCACAACGAAAGTGTGCTGTTTTGTTGCTGTGGAGGAAGCTGGTGGCCTCAGAATAAAGGGGATCGGGCATCAGGTCGCACGGGGAATGCGGGCCGGAACGATCACCAATATGGAAATGGCTGAGGAATCCGTTCGTTCTGCCGTGGACGCCGCCGAACGTATGGCCGGCGAAACCATCCGTGAAGTGTTTCTCGGGGTCTCTGCCGGGCAACCGGTGTCCCAGACCGTCGAGGTGGACATGTCCCTTGGCGGGCAGGAAATCGGTGAAAAGGACCTGCAACGCACCCTGAAAGAGGCCAAGGCCAGTTACAAGCCGGAAAACAGGACGGTCATTCACGCCCTTCCCGTGGGCTACAATGTGGATGGCAATCGGGGCATCCGCGATCCCCGGGGCATGTACGGCGAAAATCTGGGGGTCAGCATGCATATGGTGTCCGTCCAGAACAACCATATCCGCAACATGACCAATCTGGTTGAACGGTGCCATCTGGGCGTTGCCAAGGTGGTGTCCGCGCCCTATGCGTCGGGGCTGGCCACGCTGGTGCAGGATGAAATGGACCTTGGTGTCACCGTGATCGACTTTGGCGGGGGATCGACCTCCTTCGCGGTCTTCTATGATGGCGAGATGGTCTATAACGAGGTGATCCCGGTAGGCGGCGCCCATGTCAGCAATGATATCGCCCGTGGCCTGTCCACGTCCCTTGCCAATGCGGAGCGCATGAAGACCCTGTATGGCAACGCCCTTGCCAGTCAGGCCGATGAAAAGGAAATCATCGATGTGCCGCTGATCGGTGAAACGGATCACGAGGTCGCCAACCATGTGCCCCGGTCCATGCTGGTCGGCATCATCAAGCCCCGGATCGAGGAAATTCTGGAAATGGTCCGGGACCGTCTGTCGGCGTCAGGCTTCGAGAAGGTTGCAGGCCGCCGGGCCGTTCTGTGCGGCGGTGCTTCGCAGCTTGCGGGCGTTCAGGAACTGGCCGGGCGTATTCTCGACAAGCAGGTAAGGCTCGGAAAACCCATACGTGTAAAGTCTCTGGCAGATGCAACCGGTGGTCCGGCCTTTGCAACCGCAGCCGGATTGCTTTCTTTTGCAGTGCGAGAAAATTTTGACGACGACCACGGTCTGTCGGCAGAAGCAAAAACCCCGAAAAACCGCCTTTTGCGAATCGGAAATTGGTTCAAGGAGAACTTCTGATGAAAAAAAATGGTGAAAATCTCATCAATATGTGAGATGCGGGGTTTCAATGTACACAATATTTGGTATTAATTAACTGTTAACAAGCGTTTTGAAGGAGGGTAGTACTGTGGGGATCAATTTATCAGTACCAGATCAAACAGAACTGAAGCCTAAGATCCTGGTTTTGGGTGTTGGTGGCGCCGGCGGAAACGCGGTTAACAACATGATCAGATCAGAGTTGCAGGGCGTTGAGTTCGTCGTTGCAAACACCGATGCACAGGCCCTGAAGCAGAGTCTGGCAGCCGACCGTATTCAACTTGGGGCTGAACTGACCGAAGGTCTGGGTGCCGGGTCCAAGCCGCAGATCGGTGCATCTGCTGCGGAAGAGGCGCTGGACGAGGTCGTGTCTCATTTCAACGGTGTGCATATGTGCTTCATCACTGCTGGCATGGGCGGCGGAACCGGGACCGGTGCTGCGCCTGTTGTCGCACGGGCCGCACGGGAGTTGGGTATCCTGACCGTGGGTGTGGTCACCAAGCCGTTCCAGTTCGAGGGCAACCACCGCATGCGCATTGCGGAAGCCGGCATCGAGGAACTGCAGAAATATGTCGATACGCTGATTATTATCCCCAACCAGAACCTGTTCCGTATCGCCAACGAGAAAACAACTTTCGCTGATGCCTTCAACATGGCCGATGACGTGCTGCATTCCGGTGTGCGTGGTGTTACCGACCTGATGGTGATGCCGGGCCTGATCAACCTGGACTTTGCCGACGTCAACACCGTCATGAATGAAATGGGCAAGGCCATGATGGGCACCGGTGAGGCTTCTGGCGAAAATCGCGCCATCGAGGCAGCCGAGGCCGCTATCTCCAACCCGCTTCTGGATGACGTGTCCATGAAGGGGGCGCGGGGCGTCCTGATCAACATCACCGGCGGTATGGACCTGACCCTGTACGAACTGGACGAAGCCGCGAACCGCATTCGCAGTGAAGTCGATCCGGAAGCCAACATCATCGTGGGTTCCACCTTCAATCCGGATCTGGACGGAACCATGCGGGTGTCTGTTGTGGCGACCGGCATTGATGGGCATGAAGTCCAGCAGCTCGCGCCGAATGTAACATCCCTGCGTCAGGTTGGCGGCGGTGACAGCCGACCGACGGCGTCTGCAGGGTGGACCGGTGCTCGTGAAGCCCCCTCTATCCCCGAGGTTGGCACCACATCTGCCATGACATCCGGTTTCGGTGCGTCTGTTCCCGAAGTTTCCATGGGGCAGCCCATGATGAGCGGTGAAACAGAAAGCGTCGATAGCGGCGAAGTTACCTATGGCACAGCGGAAGCCTCCGTCAGCCAGTCAAATCTGGCGCTGGATACAGACCGTGACCTGCTGACCGGTATTGAAGGCGAAATGGAGCCCAGCGAACAAGCCCTGTCCGAGCCGGAAGGGCGGGACGAGCCGTTCCGCGCACCGCCGGTTATCAAGGTGGAAAAGCGGGCTGAGGACCTTGTCAATCCGGCCGCAAGCCGGAGTGCGGAAGAAGCTGCGCAGCCGCGCAAGCGCCGCAAGGGGCCAAGCCTGTTTGAACGGATGACCGGCGTTGGTCGCCTGTCCCGCAAGACCGAAGAAGAAAAGAGCGAGCCGCGCACCGCGCCGCAGGCGCAGGCCCCTGTCCGGCAGGAGCCGGCAGCCCCTGTCAGTCAGCCTGCCGCACAGCCTGAGGCTCGCCCGGAAGAGGCCCTGTCTTCTTCTGTACGGATCGAGCAGAAACAGGAAGATGAGGACCTGCTGGACATTCCGGCCTTCCTGCGGCGTCAGGCAAACTAGAGAACAGAGTTTCGGGGCCGCTGACCCTGATATCCAAAGTAAAGACCGGGATGACCTTTTAGTTATCCCGGTCTTTTTTGTATATAAATATTACAAATATGGAATATTAGGGGCGGGTATTTGTTTCAGTCAGGAAATAATCGGTAACAAAGAGTGATTTGAGTTGTGGGGGCAGTCTGTTTAGATACAGCATGGAAAATGTAGTTACCGAAAGTGCTGAATTGATGATTACCTATCAGAAGACCTTGCGAAACAGCATCAGTTGTACAGGCGTGGGCGTGCATGGTGGTCAGTTGGTCAAAATGACCCTGAACCCGGCTCCGGCGGACACTGGTATTGTTTTCAGGCGGACAGACGTCGCGCCAGAGGTTGCTGATATTTCGGCACGCTATGACACGGTTTCTGACCTGATCATGTGCACCACGGTACAGAATGAAGCGGGCATCAAGGTTGCAACGGTTGAGCATCTGATGGCGGCCTTTTCCGGTTGCGGCATCGATAACGCCCTTGTCGAACTGGACGGACCGGAAGTCCCGGTAATGGATGGCTCTTCCGCGCCGTTTGTCTTCCTGATCGAATGTGCCGACACGGTGGAGCAGAAATCCCCGCGTCGCTATATCAAGGTCCTCAAAGAAGTTGAGGTTCGCGACGGGAATGCGGTTGCGACCCTGTCACCGGGCGACAACATGTCTTTTGCCTTCGAAATTGATTTTGACAATCAGCGGATCGGCAAACAGCAATGCGGCTTCACCCTTCGGCCGGGGACCTTCAAGAAGGAACTGTGCCGGGCCCGGACCTTCGGTTTCCTGAGCGAGTTGGAAAAACTGAAGGAAATGGGGCTGGCGAAAGGTGGCTCTCTTGAAAACGCCATTGTCCTCAGCGGTCAGGACATCCTGAACGAAGAAGGTCTGCGTTTCGATGATGAATTTGTCCGGCACAAGGCGCTGGACGCTGTAGGTGACCTTTATATGGCCGGTGCGCCGATCATTGGTCAGTTCCAGGGGTATCGTTCAGGGCACGCCCTGAATAACAGCCTGCTGAAGACATTCCTGGCGGATTGGGATGCGTGGTGCTACACGCTGGAAGCGCCGGTACGGTCTTCCAATGTGGGCGGCGCCCATTGGCCGGCCCAGAAAGCGGCGGCACCTGCCACGGCCTGATGGCCGTGTGAGGGAGCAGGGAGCCGGAAGAAAATCTACAGATAGAATTTTTTCTGAAACAAATTCTTTGAAATAAAAAGGCACGGTATGACACCGTGCCTGTTTTTACTATACATTAACTGAAAGTCAGGCTGACTGGCGTTTCCGCTCTTTTCCAGCAAGACTTTTAATAAGGCCGCTAACGGCTGACCGGATGGCCGGTTCTTCGATTTCGCCGTAATTGCGAACCAGTTCAATAGTGGAGCGGTTTTTCCCGCCATGCTCAAGCGGAGCACTGGAGGAAAGAGGCTCAAGGTTTTCAAAAAAATACGCGACGTCAACTTCCAGACGCTGTGCGATCTCGTAGAGACGGCCCGCACTCACCCGGTTGGCGCCAGTTTCATACTTCTGTACCTGTTGGTAGGAAATTTCCAGCGCTTGCGCCAGGTGTTCCTGAGTAAGACCCATCATGGTCCGCCTCTCCCTGATACGCTCACCCACGTGGTCATCAACCCGTTTTGCGAGTTTACTCATTTGCTGGTACCTTTCTGTAGTAAGGACCTCTGGTATGTCCTTCATTAAATAATACTTCAACTTAGCGGTAAGGGTGAAAGGCGCATTCCTGATCGGTCGGATCTCTTCACGTCGAAGAAGATCAGAAAATCCTAATTACCCTTATAAGTAATGTAGCACACAGACTCGAAAAAGAAAATTATCTAATATCACGAGTGTTTGTACACGTGCGATTATATTGAATTTGCCGGTTGGAGAAAATTGTTAAAATCCGATTTTTGCGAGAATGTTGTGAATTCGTTTCACATCTGAAGTGTTTACAACCTGCTTCCCAAGCGACCCCGGTTTATATAGAATGTCCGCTGATTTCCGACTGAGGATTGGACTGTAGGGATTATGGTGAAATTTTTGTCTGTCGTGCGTGCCAGAAATGTGGCTTCTGCCCTGTTGATTACAGCCTTTGTCGGGGCATGTAGTTCAGACACTGTAGACGAGTATCAGGAACAACCGGTTCAGGACCTGTATAACCGGGCGCTGGCGGAATTGAATAGCGAGAATTACGCCGCCGCGGCCCGCGCTTTCGACGAGGTGGAGCGTCAGCATCCATACTCTGTCTGGTCGACCAAGGCGCAACTCATGTCCTCGTTTGCCTATTATCAGCACAACAAATATGATCAGGCCATTCTGGCGGCGGAGCGGTTTATTGAATTGCATCCGGGCAACAAGGATGTGCCCTACGCCTATTACCTGATCGCCATTTCCTACTACGAGCAGATCACCGGCGTGGGCCGGGACCAGAAGGTGACCAGTCAGGCTCTCGATGCGCTTCAGACACTGGTGCGGCGTTTCCCGAATACGGAATATGCCCGGGATGCCAAGCTGAAAATCGACCTGACGCGGGACCATCTTGCGGGCAAGGAAATGGAAATTGGCCGTTACTACCTGAAGGGTGATCACTATATCGCGGCCATTAACCGGTTTCGCATGGTGATTGAGCGCTACCAGACCACCAGTCATGTGCCGGAGGCCCTGCATCGCCTGACCGAGGCGTATCTTTCCCTTGGTATCGAGGACGAGGCGCAGACCGCTGCTGCCGTGCTGGGGCACAACTTCCCGGGCAGTGAATGGTATCAGGACAGTTACGCCCTGCTGGATGCCAATTACCTCCGTCCCGAAGTGAAGCAGGATTCCTGGATCGTCAAAGCCTGGAAATCAGTCTTTTAGGATCGGCATTCATGCTCGCCACTCTGTCCATTCGCAATATTGTCCTGATCGACCGGTTGACCCTGTCGTTTGAGGATTGTCTGTGCGTCCTGACGGGGGAAACCGGGGCTGGTAAATCCATCCTTCTGGACAGTCTGGCACTGGCCCTTGGGGCACGGGCGGATGCGGGGCTTGTACGCGCCGGCGAAGACAAGGCTTCGGTGATTGCCGAATTTATCCTGCCGGACGACCATCCTGTCTTTGATCTGCTTGAGGATGTGGAGGTCACGAAAGGGGAGCCGCTGATCCTGCGGCGGAACCTGAACGCCGATGGGCGCAGCCGCGCCAGCATCAATGATCAGTCTGTCAGTGCGGCCCTGCTGCGGTCGGTCGGCGACATGCTGGTGGAAATTCATGGCCAGAATGCTGAGCGGGGGCTGCTGGATGCCAACGGTCACCGGCGGATTTTGGATCTTTATGGTCGGCTGATACAGGAAGCCCGGCAGGTTGGTACCCTGTATGAGACCATGCGACACACCGCTGCCGAGCTGGAGGAGGCCATTCGCCAGATCGAGCAGGCCCGTGAGGATGAGGAATATCTGCGGCATGTGGTTGGCGAGTTGGAAGAACTGGCCCCGCAGGACAATGAAGAAGAGGAGTTGTCCGAAAAGCGGTCTGAACTGATGCATGCCGAAAAAATTGCCGAGGCTTTGCGCGATGCGGAAAAGGCCCTCAATGACAATGGTGGGATCGAGGGCAAGATCCGCACGGCCGTGCGAGCCATTGAGCGAGTGGTCGAGAAGGCGGGCGGAAAGCTGGATCCGGTTCTGGACGGGCTGGAGCGGGCCTCCATCGAAATGGCAGAGGCAGCCATGACCATTACTTCGGTCGGGCAGGATCTGGATATTGATCCGTCCGGTCTTGAGGCTGTCGAAGAACGCCTGTTCGCCCTGCGTGCCGCCGCCCGGAAACATAAATGTGAGGTGTCGGGCCTGCCGGCGGTCATGGCGGCGTTTCGCGCCAAGCTGAATGCGGTTGAGCATGGCGAGGCCGAGGTTATTCGCCTGCAGGAAGCGGCCACAAAGGCCCGTCAGGATTATATCGTGGCGGCTTCGGCGCTTCGGGAAAAGCGGGTCGCCTCGGGGCAGGGGCTGGATCAGGCGGTGATGGCAGAACTGGAACCCCTGAAACTGGGCAGCGCCCGGTTCGAGACCCTTGTTCATGAATTGCCGGAAGAAAGCTGGTCGCCTGCCGGGATGGACAAGGTGGAGTTTCAGGTGGCAACCAACCCGGGAAGTGCCCCCGGCCCGTTGATCAAGATTGCCTCTGGCGGTGAATTGTCCCGCTTTATGCTGGCCCTGAAAGTGGTGCTGGCCCAATCCGGGTCCGCCCCGACACTGGTCTTTGACGAAGTTGACCGGGGGGTCGGCGGGGCCACCGCCGATGCGGTTGGCGAAAGACTGTCGCGGCTTTCCGAAGGGTTGCAGGTTCTGGTGATCACCCATTCCCCGCAGGTGGCTGCTGCCGGTGTCGCCCATTTCAATATTCGCAAGAGTGCCAGCGACGAGGTGACCACCACCGTGGTTGACCGGTTGACACAGGATGAGCGCAAGGAGGAAATTGCGCGCATGTTGTCCGGTGCCAATATTACCAACGAGGCGCGCGCCGCCGCACAAAGCCTGATAGAAGGATAATCATGATGCAGGACCCTGCCGCATTGTCGCTGGAACAAGCCCGCGACGAGCACCGCGAGCTGTCTGAATTTCTCGCCCAGCAGAACAAGGCCTATTATCAGGAAGATGCCCCGAATGTCACCGATGCCGAGTATGACGAGAAGATGCAGCGCCTCCGGGCGCTTGAGGCAGCCTTTCCATCCCTGATCACAAAGGACAGCCCCAGCCAGACCGTCGGTGCGGAACCCTCAAAGGGCTTTGCGAAAGTCCGCCATTCCGTGCCCATGCTGTCGCTGGACAATGCGTTCAACAACGAGGACCTGCTTGAATTTGAAGGCCGCGTCCGGCGCTTTCTGGGGCTGGACAGAACAGAGGAAGTGGCCTTTTTTGCCGAACCCAAGATTGATGGTCTGTCTGCTGCGCTTCGCTATGAGCGGGGCGAGTTTGTCTTGGGTGCCACCCGGGGCGACGGGCAGGAGGGGGAGGATATCACCACCAACCTGCGCACCGTCAAGGACCTGCCGTTACAGTTGCAAGGACCTGCGGCAGATATCCCCGACAGGTTTGAGGTGCGCGGCGAAGTTTATATGACCGGGCAGGATTTCCAGAACCTGAACGCCGCGCAGGCCGAAAAAGGGGCGAAGATTTTTGCCAACCCCCGGAACGCGGCGGCGGGGTCCATCCGGCAACTGGATGCGCGGATTACCGCGACCCGGAACTTGCGGTTCTTTGCCTATGCGTGGGGGGATGTGTCGGAAGTGCCGGGTAAGACCCAATCAGAGGTTCTGGCCCAGTTCGAGAAATGGGGCTTTTCTGTAAACCCCCTGTCGCGGGTATGCTCCAACATGCAGGAGGCCATTGATGCTTACCGCAAGATTGAGGAACTGCGGGCATCGCTGGATTATGACATCGACGGGGTGGTGTTCAAGGTGAACCGGCTGGACTGGCAGGGGCGGCTCGGGTTTGTCAGCCGCAGCCCCCGTTGGGCCATCGCCCATAAATTCCCGGCAGAGCAGGCCACCACGGTCGTCGAAGGCATCGATGTTCAGGTGGGCCGTACCGGGGCTATTACGCCGGTTGCAAGACTTAAACCGGTTAATGTTGGGGGTGTGGTGGTATCGAACGCCACCCTGCATAACGAGGAAGAGATCGAGCGCAAGGACGTTCGCGTTGGCGATACGGTGGTTGTGCAGCGGGCGGGCGACGTGATCCCGCAGGTGGTTTCCGTTGTTCTTGATAAACGGCCGGATGACAGCGAGCCGTATGAGTTCCCGAAAACCTGCCCGGTATGCGGCAGCCATGCCGTGCGGGAAATCAACCCTGTCAGCGGTAAGGAAGATGTTGTTCGCCGGTGCACCGGTGGTCTGGTCTGTGATGCGCAGGTTGTGGAGCGGTTGAAGCATTTTGTTTCCCGCAACGCCTTTGACATTGACGGGCTGGGCGCCAAACAGATCGAACTGTTTCATAAACGGGGCTGGGTCAAAAGCCCGGCCGATATTTTCCGTCTTGAAGCCGAAGACAGAAACCGGCTTCAGAAGATCAAAAATCTGGAAGGGTTCGGGGACAAGGCCGTTCGCAACCTGTTTGAGGCGATCAATGATCGGCGGCGGATCGATCTGGATCGGTTTATCTTTGCCCTTGGTATTCGTCATATCGGGCAGGGGAATGCCCGCCTTCTGGCCCGGAACTATTTGTCCCTGACTGCGTTGATGGATGCGTTTGACCCTGACAAGAATGATCCGGGCAAGGCCTATGTGGAATTGCTGGGCATTGACGGGATCGGGGCGGCCGTGGCGGACGCGGTGAAGGCCTTCTTTACCGAACCCCACAACAAGGAAATGCTGGCGGCCCTGCTTGCGGAAATCCAGATCATTGATTTTGAGCCCCCGGCTGAAGACAGCGCCGTTGCGGGCAAGACTGTCGTCTTTACCGGATCGCTGGAACTGATGACCCGGGCCGAGGCCAAGGCCAAGGCGGAAAGTCTGGGCGCGAAGGTCAGCGGGTCTGTCTCTGCAAAGACAGATTATCTGGTCGCCGGGGCCAAGGCTGGCTCAAAGCTTAAAAAGGCGGAAGAACTGGGCGTCACGGTGATGACAGAGCAGGCGTGGCTGGACCTTATCGGCGGGTAGCCGATAAGGTCCGTTGTCACTTTATATATAGGGGGGCTTACAAGGGCGCGGTTGCCTGTTTCAGCCAGTCCTTGACCGTGCCTTCCACCTGCGGCGAGATTTTATCCCACACCGCAGCGTGATAATCATTCATCCACTGGATCTCCAATTCATCCATCAGGGACGGATCAATCAGGGCACGATCGATCGGTGCGAAGGTCAGGGTTTCAAATCCGAGCCGGCTCCGCTCCCCGCCGGGGGCAGGGGCAAGTTCCGTAACCGCCACCAGATTTTCAATCCGAATGCCATAGGCGTTGGTCTTGTAGTATCCGGGCTCGTTCGACAGGATCATGCCGGGCCGCAAGGCAACGGTGTTCGGCGCCTTGGAAATGCGCTGCGGTCCTTCATGAACGGAAAGATAGCTGCCCACACCGTGCCCTGTCCCGTGATCATAGTCCAGACCCCGCTGCCACAGGGGCAGGCGGGCAAGGGCGTCCAGTTGGCTGCCGGATGTTCCCTCGGGGAAGATGGCCCGTGCCAGCGCAATATGCCCTTTCAGGACCAGCGTAAAGCGTTCCCGCATTTCATCACTGGGGGTGCCAATGGCGATGGTGCGGGTGATGTCTGTGGTGCCATCCAGATACTGTCCGCCGCTATCGACCAGATACAGGGACCCCGGCTCCAGTTTGCGATTGGTGGCCTCGGTGGCGCGGTAATGAACAACCGCCCCATTGGGGCCAGCCCCTGAAATGGTGGAAAAGCTTACATCCCGGAATTTGTCACCGGTCTGCCGAAAGGCGCGCAACTGGCGTTCCGCCTGCAACTCGTCAATAGTGCCGGACGGGGTTTCCGTTGCCAGCCAGTGTAGAAACTTGACGATGGCGGCCCCGTCCCGAAGGTGGGCACGGCGGGTGCCATCCAGTTCGACGGCGTTCTTGGTCGCCTTTGGCAGCATACAGGGGTCATCCGCCCGGACAACGCGGGCCGCCGCCGCATCCAGCCGGTTAATAATCCACTGACTGGTGACGGAAGGGTCCACCTGTACCGTTTTACCTGCCAGCGCATCCAGACCGGACCCGAAGGCGGCCCGGTTGTGAATCCGCACCGCATTGCCAAGATGGGGGCGAAGGTCCGGGGACAGTTTTTCCTCGTCCATATAAAGGTCGACGGTACTGTCTTGATTAAGGATGGTAAAGCCAAGGGCGAACGGTGTGCTGGGCAGGTCCGCGCCGCGCAGGTTAAGCAGCCAGGCGGTGACGTCCGGCAGGGTGTGGATGACCGCATCCACGCCGGACGGTTTCAGGGCCTCGCAAATCGCCTGTCTTTTTTCGGTGGAGCTTTGCCCCGCATATTGAAGCGGATGCGGCACCACAAGGGCCAGCGGTTCCGGCGGGTGATCCGCCCACACCGTATCCACCGGGTTGGGGTCCGCAAAGGCCAGCGTGACATTCATGGCCTCACACAGCTTGCGGAGGGTGTTGACGTTGCTTTCCGTATGCAGCCACGGATCAATCAGCAGAACCTGTCCAGCCGTCATGTTTTCTTTCAGCCAATCGGAGAGGGGTTCGTCCGACACATGGCGGGGCGTGAACAGGTCTGCTTTTACTTCCTGCCGGACCTGCAAGGTATATCGACCGTCCACAAAGATGGCCGCTGTGTCCTGCAGAACGGCGGCCATCCCGGCAGAACCGGTAAAGCCTGTCAGCCATTTCAGGCGTTCCGATGCCGCAGGGGCGGCTTCGCCATGAAACTCGTCATTCAGCGGAATGATAAAACCATCGGCATTCTGCTTTTTCAGGGCGCCGCGAAGGGCTGTCAGCCGCTCTTGGGACTTTTCCCGGTCAAGGACAGAGGACTGAATGACCTTCCGAAGCGAATCTCGTGCGGCCTTCATCAGCCCCAGAAGCTCGCCGGGTGCGTCCGGAGCGATTTTTGACAGGACAAGATCGTTATCTTCCCGTTCGGGGGCCGCAGCGGCCGATTTAAGGGATGCAAGAAGCGCATCATAGGTCGGCGCGTTGTGCATGACTGCCAAATAGCCCTTCAGATCGTCCAGGGCGGGGATATTCATTGAAGACAAGGGAATTCCTCACTTTTCGAGCTTTTCTGCTGTTGAATATGGCGTATTTGGTTCCGGCTTGCAATCCAAGCTATGCGTTTTCTGCAATGCACCATTTCCTACATAGCGGGCTAATATGCCCTTTAAGTCATTGTTTTTTCACATGTGCGGTGCAATATAAGGAACATCAAGAACACTTGGTGAGGAGAGTAGCATGTTCAGTCGCAATGAAAAATATGGTCAAGCCCTGCATTTGCCGTATGGCTTCGACATCCCGGCTTCAAAAAGCGTTAAGGGCACGGACGGCCTGTTCGCAAAAATCCGGTCATTTTTCACAGCCGGTATGAATGTGAACCATGTTGCCGACCTTACCCCGGTGGTTGAAGTGGATCTGGATCGCAACGTGATCGAACAGGCCATTCTCACCGAACTTAGAAACACTGAATCAGCCGCCAACGAAAACCGGCTGCAAGGTATCAAGGGCAGAACTGCCTGACTGTTTAAAAGGAGCCCGCAAGGCTCAATCTGATCTTAGGAGGATTGGAAAATGATGAGTTTTACGAAAAAAGACATTGAATCCATTGCCATGCTGTACCCGACAATCGTCACCAATGACGATGTTCTCAACTATGATGTTGAAGAAGTCATGGCACAGGCTCGCCGGGCCCGCAGCGAATATATCGTGGGCATGATCAAGGGTGTGTTCGCAGGGATGACCAACACCATTCGGACCCGTTCTGAAAACCGCCGGGCCCTGAACGCCCTGTACAGCATGAGCGACCGCGAACTGTCTGATCTGGGCGTTTCCCGCAGCGAAATCAAGCATGCCGTTCTTGGCGAAGCCGCTGCGAAGACTTCAGTCTCTGCCGGTTTCAAAGGCAAGATTGTTGCTCCGCTGGTTGCCAAGTTCAAGGCATGGCAGAGCAGCCGCGCCGGTCTGGCCCAGCTGATGGCCATGGATGCCCGTCAGCTGAGCGACATTGGCCTGACACGGGGCGATATCTTCGCTGCGTCAAAGGGTGAAGGCCGCTTCGCCAACGACAACCGCGGTGCGGCTGTCAGCGGTAAAGGTCGGATCGCTTCCTGATCTTGTATCAATACCCCTGAAGCGGCCTCCGGTTCAGGGTAATCCTCCGAAAGCGCCTGTGCGATCCGATCGCACAGGCGTTTTTTTGTTATCGCTGCAGTATCAGGGTGTGCCATTCCCCGATGGGGATGCGCTTTACCAGATGTAGTCCTTGCTGCCGGTAGGCATTACGGACCATGTTTTCCTGTTTTCCCAGCAGGCCAGACAGGACCAGAACCCCGTCTGTTGCCAGACTGCGGGCAATATCCGGGGCCAGTTGTACCAGCGGGCGGGCCAGAATATTGGCTGTGATCAGGTCGAATGGCGCGGCTTTTCGCAGTTGCTGGCTGTTGAGGCCCGTTGCCTCACAGGCCCGGATCAACGGGGCAAGCTGGTTTTTGATGGCGTTCTCACGGGTGACCGTGACGGCATCCGGGTCAATGTCACTGGCCAGTACCGGACGGCCCCACGCCTTTGCGGTGGCCAGCGCCAGAACGCCGGACCCGCAGCCAAGGTCGAGGGCGTTGAAGATTTCCCGCGATTTGTGAATTTCATCGATGGCCTGCAGACAGCCAAACGTGGTTTCGTGTAGGCCCGTTCCAAACGCCCGGCCCGCATCAATGGTCAGGTCGTGCATGGAACTGACCTTGTGGGGGGCATCGTGGGACCCGTGTACATAAAACCGACCGGCACAGACAGGCGGCAGGCGTTTCTGGCTTTCGGAAACCCAGTCTTTCTGTTCCACCGTTGAGACAGCGATATCATATCCTTCCGGAATCCGGTCCAGATAGGCTTTCGGGGGTTCGGCCTCGAAGAACAGGATCAGTTCCCAAAGACTTCCATCCGGGACCGCCTCCGCCAGAGAGGAGGAGAGGGTGATGTCCTCGAACAGGGTTTCGAAAATATCCGACTCGGGCAGGGGCAGGGTGACAGCAAGCTGCCAAAGGGTGACATCAGACGGCTTTGACAAAATTTTCCATCACTTTCTTGATACCGGCCTTATCAAAGGCAATTTCCAGTTTGTTTCCATCCTTGGCGACGACGCGGCCATAGCCGAATTTCTGGTGAAAGACCCGATCGGCAAGCTGAATGCCGCCGCTGTCTCCCTTAACCGGTTTGCTGCTGTTATCCACCATCTGCCGGTTCTGGCGGGACCGCTTTTCCAGAATGCTGGCAAGATGCGATGTCTCGCTTGAGCTTCGCCATGCCGGGGTGGCGGTGTCGCTGTCCTGCCGCTGGCTGGAATAGACGCCCCGTTCGCTGTGCTCGATGATATGCTCGGCGGGCAACTCGTCCACAAACCGGCTGGGCAGGGCGGATTGCCACTGACCATGAATGCGCCGGTTGCTGGCATAGGAAATAAAACACCGTTTCTTGGCGCGGGTGATCCCCACATAGGCAAGACGGCGTTCTTCCTCAAGGGCCTGCTGGCCGTTCTCGTCAAGGGCACGCTGATGGGGGAACAGGCCTTCTTCCCATCCGGGAAGAAAGACGCTGTCATATTCCAGGCCCTTCGCCGAATGCAGGGTCATGATGCTGACCATATCGGCACTTTCGTCCGCGGTGATTTCCATGACCAGGGCCACATGCTCCAGAAACTGGTCCAGCGTGTCATATTCCGCAAGGGCCTTGACCAGTTCTTTCAGGTTTTCCCGCTTGCCTTCCGCTTCGGAGGTCTTGTCCTGTTTCCACATTTCAAGATAGCCGCTGTCATCCAGCACCGTTTCCACCAGTTCATCGGGGGGAATGATGTCCTTCTGTTCGCGCCACGAGGTGAAGCAGTCCACCAGATCGGACAGACCCTTGTGGGCCTTGCCTTTCATGACCTCGTTCTCGACGACAAATTCCGCCGCCTTGGACAGCGGCAGATGCAGGTCGCGGGCAATGGTTCGGAGCGTATCAAGGGCCTTGGCCCCAAGGCCCCGCTTTGGCAGGTTGTAGATCCGTTCAAAAGCCAGATCGTCGTTGGGCTGGTTGATCACCCGAAGATAGGCCAGAACATCGCGGATTTCGCGGCGTTCATAGAACCGAAGGCCGCCGATAACCCGGTACTTGATCCCCATGTTGAGGAAGCATTCTTCGAAGTCACGGGTCTGGAAGCTGGCCCGGACCAGAATGGCAATGTCCTGAAGGCTGGCCCCCTTGCGCTGCAGATTTTCGATCTCGTCAGCGATCCAGCGGGCTTCGTTCTGGCCGTCCCAGACGCCCTTGACGGTGACTTTTTCACCGCTGTCATCCTCGGTCCAGAGGGATTTTCCAAGCCGTCCCTCGTTATGGGCGATCAGGCCTGCCGCCGCACCCAGAATATGGGGCGTGGATCGATAGTTCCGTTCCAGACGGATGATGTCGGCACCGGGGAAGTCGTCCTCAAACCGCAGGATGTTGCCAACCTCGGCGCCGCGCCAGCCATAGATGGATTGGTCGTCATCGCCCACACAACAGATATTCTTGTGCTTCTGGGCCAGCAGGCGCAGCAGCAGATATTGCGCCACGTTGGTATCCTGATATTCGTCCACCATGATGTAGCGGAAGCGATTCTGGTAATAGGCCAGAATATCGGGATTGGCCTGAAGCAGGGTCAGCGGGTGAAGCAGCAGGTCGCCAAAGTCGCAGGCGTTTTGATCCAGAAGGCGTTCCTGATAGATTTTATAAAGTTCCGCCGCCCGGCCATGGGCAAATCCGTTTGTTTCCAGATTGACCACCTGATCCGGGCGCAGGCCCTTGTCTTTCCAGCGGTCGATCACGGCGGCAAGGCCCCGCGGCGGCCATTTCTTGGTGTCGATTTGCTGTTCGGTCAGGATTTGCTTGAGAAGTCGGAGTTGATCATCCGTATCCAGAATGGTGTAGCTGGGGCCAAGGCCGACAAGTTCCGGGTGACGGCGCAGCATCCACACCCCGATGGAGTGGAAGGTGCCAAGGCGGATATCGGCTGCAGTGGGGCCGACAAGGCCCGCGGTTCTTTCGCGCATTTCCGCCGCTGCCTTGTTGGTAAAGGTTACGGCAAGAATTTCCCACGGCTTGACGGGGCGGGTATTCAGGATATGCGCAAGGCGGGTGGTCAGGACGCGGGTTTTTCCCGTCCCGGCGCCAGCAAGCACAAGCACAGGGCCGTCCACGGCCTCAACCGCGGCGCGCTGCCCTTCGTTCAGCCCGTCAAGATAGGAGGTATCCACCGTCTGCTGAGGGGCAGGGTCGGTGTCGAAATTTGCAAAGTCAAAAGGATCAACCATGGGCCAAGATATAAAGCAACGGTCTCGGGGAAACCAGTCTTCTTAAACGAAATCAGGGAAACATTTTTCCGCTGGTTTCATCCTGTGAATTCAGCAACGCCTGATTATATTCCGACAGCAGTTTTCGGTAGTGAAGAAGGCCGACAATCCGGGCATCGGCGGCACTGTCAATCACCGGCAGGCATTCCAGACCCGACTTTTCCATGATCATCAGGGCGGATTTCAAACTGGATTCCGGAAAGATGACCGGAATATCCCGGGAGGTGATATCGGCCACCGTCAGGTCGCGGTCGATTTCATCGGCAAGGATATGGGCCTTCAGGTTGGAAAAATTGATCATGCCGACAAACGCCTTGTTGGTCGGGTCCACGGCAACCAGTTTCTGGTGCGGCAGTTGGCCAATGATCTTTCGGACCTCGGATAGCGGGCTGCTGGTCGGGATTTCTGAAAATTCCTTGTCCATGATACCGCGCACCTGACGGAACTTGAGATACCGAAGGGCGCGGCTTTCCCATACATCCACGTTGCGCCGCGCCAATTGGGTCTGAAAGATGCTGCGCCCGTAGATCTGCTTTGTGATCAGGGTTGCAACGGAAACGGCAACCATGACGGCAATCCCGATTTTATAATCCCCGGTCAGCTCAAAGACGATCAGGATGGTCGAGATCGGCGCCCCAAGAACGGAAGAGGCCACCGCCGTCATCCCGATAATGGCATAGAGACCATGACTGGCCGACAGTTCCGGAAAGACCGAGGTGGCGATAATGCCAAACGCGCCGCCGGTCATGGCACCAATGAACAGGGACGGGGAAAAGAACCCGCCGCCAAACCGGCTGCCCATGGTGATGCCGACAGCGATTGTCTTGATGATGATCAGGGACAGCAGCAGCAACAGGTCGTAATTTTCATTGAGGGCGTTGTCTGTGGCCTCATAACCGACACCGATGATCTGCGGAAAGAAAACGGCAATGCCGCCAAGAACCAGACCGCCCGAGGCCGGACGCAGGATTTCCGGAATCTTGAACCGGTCAATGGTGCGTTCGGCAAATCCCATGCTCCAGATGAACAGCAGGGCAACAATCGCGGAAACGATGCCAAGAATGGCAATCGCCGGTAATTCCCACCACGAAACGATGTTGTAGTTCGGAATGATAAACGCCGGGAAGTCGCCCACATGAATACGGCTGACCACCGTTCCAATAACCGAGGCCAGAACAATGGGGGCCACGGCCTGTGTGGCGAGCGAGCCGATCACCACCTCAAGGGCGAAGAACATTCCGGCGATCGGCGCGTTGAACGAGGCCGCAACGCCGGAGGCCACACCGCATCCGATCAGGGTCAGGTAATAGCTGGAGGGCAAACGCAGGCGTTGCCCAAGCTGGCTGGCCATTGTGGCGCTCAAGTGCACGACAGGGCCTTCCCGTCCGCCGGATGTCCCGGCCCCAAGCGACAGGGCGCTGACAAAGAAGGCGGCGATCCCGGGCCAGAGTTTCATCTTGCCCCGCTTGATCATGACCGCCTCGATCACGTCGGCCACGCCCTGACCGCGCTTGCCGGGCATACAATATTGCAGGAACAGCCCGACAATCAGTCCCCCGATGACCGGGGCGGCGACAATCTGCCACCACGGCAGTTCGGCAACGCCGGATACGACCAGTTCACTGTCGAAACCGTAAAACAGGTTCTGGATTTCCCCGATGGCAAAACGGAAGGCCAGCGCACCATATCCGCCAAGAAGGCCAGCGATCACGGCACAGATCATCAGCTTCAGCGAGACATTGCCGCCCGCAAGCCGGATGGAAGACAGAACCCCTTTTTTGGGAAGATTGTCGGATGAAAAAACCATTATTCAAGCATCCTGCCTAACTGCCTGTTTTCAGTTGTTTTTTACGGCGTCCTATCCGGTGTATACCTTTTATCAGGTTAGTTCAACCGAGCGGCGTTTGATTGGCAAGAAATTCCGTCGCCCAGCCAAGACTGGCCGTCATCGGGCGTGTTGGTTTGTATTCGCAGCCGATCCAGCCGTCATATCCCGCCTGATCGATCTGGTTCAGAAGAAAGCGATAGTCCAACTCCCCTGTATCCGGTTCGGCGCGAAGGGGTGGGTTGGCAATCTGCATATGGCCGGTTTGCCCAAGATGGCGTTCCAACCGGTTCGACAGGTTTCCATGGATTCGCTGGCAATGATAAAGATCGAACTGCAAGCGGACGTTCGGATGGGCAAGGGTGGTCAGGATATCGGCGGCCAGATCGAAATCATCAAGGAAATATCCCGGCATGTCGCCGGTGTTGATCGGTTCTATCAGAAGGGTGATGCCTTCCGGTGCGGCCAGCGCCGCCGCGTGGGAGAGAGAGGCAATAAACTGTTCTTTCTGGGCGTCATGGGAAAGGTTCCCATCCCGGAGGCCAGCCATGACATGCAATCGGCGGCACCCGAGCCGGGCGGCATATTCGAGGGCCTGATCAACAGAGGCCCGAAACGCATCCTGCCGGGAGGGTAGGGAGGCAAGGCCCCGCTCTCCGGTGTCCCAGTCTCCCGGTGACAGGTTGAACAGGACCTGCTGTAGATTGGTATCGGCAAGACGGGCGCGCAGGTCTTCCGGCGCCCAGTCATAGGGGAACAGGTATTCCACCCCCTTGAACCCTGCCTTTGAGGCCGCCGCGAACCTGTCCGGCAATGCCAGATCCTGAAACAGGAAAGACAGGTTTGCGGCAAGGCGGATCATGGCTTAGCGATGTTCCTCAACGATCGGCTTGGCGAAGGACGGGGCCTGATCCCACGGGAACAGGATCCATGTATCCTGACTGACCTCGGTAATGAAGGTGTCCACTCTCGGGCGGCCTTTCGGTTTCGCGTAAATGGTCGCGAAATGGGCTTCCGGAATCATGTCGCGGACATATTTGGCGGTGATGCCACTGTCCACCAGATCGTCAACGATCAGCCAGCCTTTGCCGTTGTTGGGAATGTCCAGCCCCTTGATGATGTTGACTTCGCCAACAGATTTATCGCTGCGATAGGCGGCGATACAGACGGTTTCAATGTTGCGGATGTCCAACTCGCGGGCAACGATCGCCGCCGGAACAAGACCGCCGCGGGTGACAGCGACAATGCCCTCGAACGGGCCCAGTTCCATCAGGCGCCATGCCAGGGCGCGTCCGTTGCGGTGGAGTTCTTCCCAGGAAACTGGAAAGTATTTCTGATAGCCTGCGTCTTCCGCCATCTGGGTATGTCCTTCGTTAATGTCAGATTTCTGTTTCTTTAGACCGCTCGTGCGGCTTTGAAAAGTCCCCGGCTGTCAAAAAAATGAAAAATGCGGTATTCTGCGTACCATGGGTCGTAAAAGTCCAACGCAGTCTCAATTGGAATACCTGTCCTTGGGGGTCGGACAACCGGGCGGGAAGTTGCCCCTGTTCGATCGGGAGGGACAGCAAATCCGAAAGGCAACCATCGAAAGCTGTATTCGGAACGGCTGGGCTGCGCCGTGGTTCGACAACCCGATCAAGCCGGACTGGCTGGTGTGCCGCCTGACCGACGAGGGATATGCCCTGTTGGGGGAGGGGGCCTTCCCGATCCAAAAGACGTGATCGCGGTAACATTCAGGAAAGGTTGTAGAAAATCGATCTGGCCATGATTGGCGGTTCGTGCCACATTTTCGCCGTCTGATAGAACAGGGGGAAAATCATGACCGGGACAATGTCTTCGCTTTGGCTTGCCAGCATTGCCTTTTTGGCGCTTCACATCATTCCATCCAGTTTTCTGCGGGAAAAACTTGTCTCCGGTATGGGGCTGAGGGCGTATCTGATCGGGTACAGTCTTTTGTCCGGCGCCGCGTTTGTGTGGATGATCATGGCCTTTGTCGCCGCCCCTTATGGCGATCTGCTGTGGCAGGTTGGCAACTGGGGGCGCTATGGTGCGATCGGGATCATGGTTGTGGCATCCATCCTGCTGGTATCTGCCTATGCGACCCGCAGCCCCACGGCCATTGGCGGGGAAAAGGCCCTGCAGGCCGATGCCGCCCGGCACGGGATGCACGCGGTGACACGCCATCCCCTGATGTGGTCCCTGGTGTTGTGGGCAGTGGCGCATTTGCTGAATAACGGGGATGTGAAATCCGTCATTTTCTTTGTTACCCTTGGTGGGCTGGCGCTGGCCGGAACTTTTCTGATTGATGTCCGGCGGGCGCGGGACCTTGGGGCGGATTGGCAGGATTACGCAGCCCATACCTCCAACATTCCGTTTGCCGCCTTGCTCACAGGGCGGGCCAGTATCTCCGTTCGGCGGGTCTGGTGGCAGGTGTTGTTGGGCCTTGTGGTCTTCATGGCCTTTTTCCACTTGCATACCCTTGTGATCGGGGTGTCGCCGTTCCCGCTGTAATCGTTACAGGATGACACAGGTGGTGTTACCGTGGGCGTAGATCTTGCCATCTTCGCCCACCAGACGGGCCTCGGCGGTGGCGATTTTGCGCCCCTTGTGGACGACCTCGCCGCGGCAGGTAACCTTGCCCATACCCGGCTTCATGGCACGGATATATTTCACGTTAAGATCGACGGTGGTGTAACTTTCCCCGGCTTCCAGCATGGTGTGGATGCTGCAGCCAAGGGCACTGTCCAGAAGGGTGGCGGCATATCCGCCATGGATGCTGCCAATCGGGTTCATGTGCTTTTCTGACGGATTGCCTTCAAAAACAGCCACGCCCTTTTCCACGGAGACCAGATCGAAATCCAGCGTTTCCCCGATTGAGGGGCGGTTTCCCTTGTGCTGGAAGGCCATCTGCATCTGCTCCAACCCGTTCAGGTTGGCATAGAGCTGATTGATATTCGGTTTGGAAACTGTTTTTGTCATGGTTCTTGTTCCGTTGCCAGAAAGATAGGGGGCCCAAAAGGCGCTGGACCTAAACTATCGAATATTCGATCAAACAAAAATATGCTAAAAATTTATAGCCTTCATACAAAAATGAATAAATATGAACTGGGATCAATATCGATATTTTCTTGCGGTGGCCGAGCTGGGCAGCCTGTCAGCGGCGGCGCGGGCCCTGTCTGTCAGTCAGCCGACTGTCGGCCGCCAGATCAGTGAGCTTGAGGGGCGGCTTGGAACTCGTCTGTTTGATCGCCTGTCCCATGGGTATCGGCTGACCCCGGCGGGGGAGCGTATTCTGGGCAAGGTCCGGGCCGTGGGGGATACGCTGCTGGGGCTGGATCAGCAACTGAAGGGTATCGATCAGGAATTGTCGGGGAATGTACGAATTTCCGCGACCGAGGGGTTCGGGGCCTATTGGCTGACCCCGCGACTGGCCCGCTACCAGCAGGACCATCCCCGGATTCGTTTCGACCTGATACTGGATGTGGCGGTGATGGATGCGCGGCACCGGCAGGCCGATATCCTGATCCGGCTTGCCGACCCCAAATCTGACAATCTGGTCGGGCGCGTGGCGGGAACGGTTGGCTTCGGGCTGTACGGATCAGAAGCCTATTTCAAGCGTTTTGGTCGTCTGCAGACCCTGGAGGATATCCCCCGTCACCGCTTTGTGGACTGGCAGTCCGTGAACGCGCCGAACCTGATGGCGTCTTTTGTCGGGCAATTCACAAGGGGGAATGCGGTCCCGTTTCGCACCAACACGGTGGCCGCCCAGATTGCCGCCGTGCAGCAGGGGATCGGCATGTTGTTTGCCCCGCATTATATGGCGGCGGCCACGGAAGGGCTGGTGCGTCTTCTGCCGGATGAAGTGGATGAGGCGGTCGACCTGTGGGTTCTGACCCATCGGGACCTTGTGGATGTGGCCCGTATCCGGTCGGTTATGGATTATCTTGTGGTGACCATTCGGGCGGAGGGGGAGAATTTGCGAAACGGGGGGCGGGGACCTGTTGGTCCGGGCCTGTGATCCCGTTTCGCAAAGATGGTGATTAGGCGTGTTCCAGCAGGGTCTTATTGCAGGAAATACTGGATAACCAGGAAAATGCCCCCTGCCAGCAGGGCCGCGCAGGGAACCGTGATGACCCACGCCGCCGCAATGGTCAGCATGTGGGACCGGCGCACCAGTTTCTTGCGCTTGTTGTTCTGGCTATTTTCCTCCGGGGTGGCGGGCAGGTTACTTTCCGGGTGCAGCTTCGTTGCCTGCTGTTCGGCACGGAACGCACGGGCGCGCTTTTCCGTATACCATTCCCGGAAGAAGCCGACGCCGAAAACCGCGCCAACCGCAATATGGGTGGAACTGACAGGCAGGCCAAGGGCAGACGCCAGAAGAACCGTGATCCCCGCTGACAGGGCCACGCAATAGGCCCGCATGGGGTTCATCTTGGTGATTTGCTCACCCACGGTTCTGATCAGTTTCGGGCCGAACAGGAACAGGCCCGCGCTGATACCCGTGGCACCGATCACCATAACCCAGAGCGGAATACCGACAGAGCCTGACACAGAGCCGCTTGAGGTGGTGCTGACAATGGCGGCCAGTGGGCCTACCGCGTTGGCAACGTCATTGGCGCCGTGGGCAAATGACAGCAGGGCCGCCGAGAAAATCAGCGGGATGGTGAACAGGCTTCGGATTGACCGGTTCCGGTTTTCCATGCCAATGGCGGCGCGGGCAACGATGGGCTTGACCGCCAGATAGGTGCCGACAAAAATCGCAATGGATAGCAGGGCAATGGTCTGCCAGTCCGGGCGCCAGATTTTCTTCAGCCCCTTCATGATCAGATAGGCGGAAAAGACACCGGACATGATGGCGACAAGCAGGGGGACCCAGCGTTTGGCCGCGGCAACCTTGTCCTCGGTATAGATGATGTTCGCCTTGATGAAGGCAAGGAAGATCGCTGCAATAACGCCGCCCATGACGGGCGAGATTACCCAGCTTGCGGCAATTTTCGACATGGTGACCCAGTCAACGACACCGAAGCCGGCCGCCGCAATGCCGGCCCCCATGACACCGCCAACAACGGCGTGGGTGGTGCTGACCGGGGCGCCGATCCAGGTGGCGATATTCACCCACAGGGCCGCTGCAAACAGGGCGGACATCATGGCCCAGATGAAAACGTCACTGTCGGCCATGGCGGCGGGATCAATGATGCCGTTCTTGATCGTATTGACAACATCCCCGCCCGCAAGGATCGCGCCTGCTGCCTCGAAGACGGCGGCGATAATCAGGGCGCCGAACATGGTCAGGGCGCGGGAGCCGACGGCGGGGCCCACATTGTTGGCCACATCGTTGGCGCCGATATTCAGGGCCATGTAGCCACCGATGATGGCTGCTGCGATGATCAGGGTGGAGTGTTCGCCGGACCCGACGACACTGGCCGAGAAGACCCAGACAATCAAAAGGAAAAGAAGGGCGATAGCCAGAGCCTTGTAGGTCTGAGCTGCCTGAAAAGTCTGGCTTTCAATCTGAACCAGCCGATCGAGGTCTTTATCTAGGGTTTGTTTTACCACAAAAACTACCTGCGATTGTTCCGCGGCGTGAAGTGTCGCAGAACTGTCATATTTCAGTTGCAGCCGAGTCTTAGAAAGAAAGCCTCGGAAACGCAATATCTGATTTCTTTTTTTAATAATTCATTATGTTTTTCTTTTAAATGTAAATTTCTTAGAATATTTTTCGGTATTGTTTGATTTTATCGGTAAATTTAACAGTCCTTTGGTTTGGGGAGGAAATAATGAAGGCGACCCTTGATGATCTGGATGCGCGGATATTGAACCTGCTGCAGGAAGACAGCCGCCGGGCATATGGCGATATCGGGCGGCAGGTTGGCCTGTCCACAACTGCGGTGAAAGACCGGATCGACAAGTTGCGGGACAGGGGGGTGCTGGAAAATTTCTCGGTTTCCGTCTCGGTGGGCAAGGCCGGGTTTGATGTGGTTGCCTTCATTCTGGTGGGCATCGATCGGCCTGCTGATTGCGCCCTGTTTGAAAAGCAGGTGCTGGCCGTGCCGGAAATACAGGAGTGCCACCATGTGGCCGGGGCGTTCAATTACCTGCTGAAGGTGGTGACCCGAAACCTGTCTTCCCTTGAACATCTGTTGTCCACACGGATCAAGATGCCGGATGTGGTCAGCCGGACAGAAACCACCATTGTTTTCTCAAGCGTGAAAAGCCGCGGGATGCTGGATTGTACCCTGGCGCTGGAGTAGGCCGCCATGGAGCTGATCTATCTGTTTCTGAAAGGGCTTGGGATCGGGCTTGCGGTGGCGGCCCCGGTTGGGCCTGTTGGTGTGCTCTGTATTCGGCGCGCGGTCAGCGATGGCCGTCTGGCGGCCATTTCCTCGGGGCTTGGCGCGGCGCTTGCCGATGCTTTTTATGGTGGGGTTGCAGCGTTCGGGCTGACAGCGGTCTCCGCCTTTCTGGTTGAGTACCAGAAAGTGGCCTCGGCCGTCGGGGGTGTTTTCCTGCTGTGGTTGGCGTGGCGGATCCTTCGGTCCGGCGGGGAAGGGGGCGGAACGCGCCTTGGGTCCGGCATCCGGTCAAACTGGAGTGCTTTCATGACGACCTTCGCCCTGACCATGACCAACCCGGCCACGGTCCTGTCCTTTGCCGCGATTTTTGCCGGAATCGGTTTTGTCGGAACCGGCGGGGGCGGCGCCGGGGCGATCCTGCTGGTGTCGGGTGTGTTTCTGGGGTCCACCCTGTGGTGGTTGTTTCTGGCCTTCGCGGCGACAGCCTTGCAGAAACGCCTCGGGGATCGTTTCTCCATTCTGGTAAATGCGACATCGGCGGCAATAATTGGCTTGTTTGGTGTCGCCGCCTTGGTTAGCCTGCTGTTCCAATAAGTCGATGAATAGCGGTTGGGCCGGTTGGCCCGTAACCGCGGCAACAGGTAACAAGGGACACCAGATGAACATTATTCCTGCAATCGAACAGATGCACCGCGAAATGACTGAATGGCGGCATCGCATTCACATGTATCCGGAAACGGCGTTCGAGGAATTCAAGACAGCCGATTTCGTTGCGGAAAAGCTGGAGAGTTTCGGGATTGAGGTTCATCGCGGACTGGCCAAAACCGGCGTTGTCGGGACCCTGAAATGCGGCAACGGGAACCGGGCAATCGGTCTGCGGGCCGATATGGATGCGTTGGACCTGCAAGAGTTGAACGAGTTTGAGCACCGGTCCCGGATCGACGGAAAAATGCATGGGTGCGGTCATGACGGTCATACGGTCATGCTGCTGGGCGCGGCCAAATATCTGGCGGAAAGCCGGAATTTTGATGGCACCGTCCGCTTTATCTTCCAACCCGCCGAGGAAAACGTGGCCGGTGGCCGTGTGATGATTCAGGATGGGCTGTTCGATCTGTTCCCGGTCGACAGCGTTTATGGCATGCACAACATGCCGGGGTTTGAGGTTGGCGAGTTTGCGGTTCGCAAGGGACCGCTGATGGCTTCTGCCGATTTCTTCGAGGCCCGGGTCATCGGTGTTGGCGGTCATGGTGCTTTCCCGCACCGGGCTGTGGACCCTGTTCTGGTCGCCGCCGAGGTGATCGGCGCCTGGCAGCAGATTGTCAGCCGCAATGTGGACCCGCTGCAGGCAGCGGTGATTACCGTGGCCCAGATTCACGGCGGTCATACCACCAATGTAATCCCGGAAGATGTGGTGATGAGCGGGACAACCCGTGCCTTTGATCCGCGGGTTCAGGGCCTGATCGAGACCCGGATGGAACAGATTCTGAAGGGAATTTGCGATGCGTATGGCGCAACCTGCGAATTTACCTATGATCGTCGCTATGCGCCGACAATCAATACCCCGGACGAAACAGACGAAGCCATCGCAACGGCTATCGAACTGGTGGGCGAGGACAAGGTTGACCCGGATGTGGCCCCGGTGATGGGCGCCGAGGATTTCTCATGGATGCTGCAGGAACGCCCCGGCTGTTATCTGATGATTGCCAATGGTGCTGGCGAGGGAAGTTGCCATATCCACAATCCGAATTATGACTTCAATGATCAGATTCTGCCGCTGGGTGCCAGTTACTGGGCACGGTTGACTGAACGCATTCTTGCCAAGGATGCGGCGTGATACTCCTGTAAAATGGGGAAAATGTGATCAGGGGGAGTGACGAAGAGCACAAAAACGTGAATTAGTGTTTTGCGCTTTTCTGTATTCTCCCCCAAATTCATTATACCTAAAAACTAATGTTCGGGAGTTGGTAGGTAAATATGAGTATCAAGGTAAAGTTCTGGGGGGTTCGCGGTTCCATCGCAACGCCGTCTGTCGACCACATGAAATATGGTGGCAACACGTCGTGCGTGGAATTGTTGATCAATGACAGGATCATCATTCTGGACGCAGGCACTGGCGTTCGAATGCTCGGGAATTGCCTGCTGAGCCGCAACATGAAGGATTACCTGTTCCTGCAATCCCATACCCATTGGGATCATATCAACGGTTTCCCTTTCTTCGCGCCTATTTATCGGGATGATGTGAATATCCAGATTTATGCCGGCCATCTGGCCCATACCTGTGGCATCCAGCATGTTCTCTCCTCCCAGATGTGCCAACCGACCTTCCCGGTCCCGTTCTCCGAACTTGCTGCCAATCTCAGTTTTGAGGATTTCCAGTCAGGTGAGAGTTTCTCCCTTGGGGACGGGATCAATGTGAAAACAGCCCCCCTCAACCACCCGGATGGTGGGACAGGATATCGGATCGAGCATGACGGGGTGTCCGTTTGCTATGTGACCGATACGGAACATGTGATCGGTGAGACCGACGAGAATGTCCTTGGCCTGATCGAGGGGGCGGATCTGGTGATCTATGACAGCACCTACACCGAAGCGGAATATCCGCAGTTTGTCGGTTGGGGGCATTCCACGTGGCAGGAAGGGGTTCGGCTGTGTCAGATGGCAGGCGTGCGCAATCTGGCCATTTTCCACCATGACCCGTCCCATGATGATGATTTCATGGATCAGGTGGCCAAAGACGCCGCCGACGCATGGCACGGGGCTTTTGTGGCGCGGGAAGGGATGGTTGTGGATGTCACCCGGACCGAGACACGGGCCCTTGAAACGGTTGGCTGCTAAGGGCGCCGGCTGGCCGGTCCCTTTTTCTTAACCTGCCTTTTCCCGTAAACAACGCTTTCCCGGATTTTATCCCGTCCCCTTTCCCCTTGTGGATTGGGAAGCCTTGCCGCTATGCTGGCCGAAAAACGGGCCGGTTGAGCCCTTGAATATGGGGGCAGACATGCCAAGAATTTTTCTGGTGCGCCATGGTGAGGCGTCAGGGTCATGGGACAAGGCAACCGATCCGGGGTTAAGCCCTCTTGGGCAGCAGCAGGCCCGGCAGGCCAGTGAGCGCCTGCAAGGGATGACGCACCCTGTGGCAATTCTTTCAAGCCCCTTGTTGCGGGCGCAGGAAACAGCCCATCCGTTGGAACAGGACTGGGGCCGCCAGCGCAGCATTCACCCCGAGGTTAGCGAAATCCCCTCTCATGGTGTTCCCTTCGATCAGCGACGATCGTGGCTGGACCGGATCATGAAGCAGGGATGGACCGGGCAGGAGGACGCGCTGGTACGCTGGCGGGATGGTATTCTGGGGTTCTTGTCCGGCCTTGAAGAAGATGCGGTAGTGTTCACCCATTTTGTGGTCATCAATACGGTGGTTGGCGCCATTCAGCAGGATGACAGAATTATCAGTTTCCGACCGGACAATTGCTCAATTACCACGATTTTATCAGAAAATGGTCAGTTGAAGTTGATTGAGCAGGGTGGGGAAGCTATTACACTGATAGGATAGCCTGACGTAAACAGGACGCGCTGCTGAATGTCAGCGGCCCGTCCATCACGGGAACGACAGATCATATGCAGCAAGGTACGGCACCCAACACCCCTTCCGAGGCATATCGCGTAGAGACACAGATCGGTCATCTTCTTCGCAAGGCCCATCAGCGTGCCAGTTCCATATTCCAAAGTCACTTTTCCGACTTCCAGATCACCCCGACACAGTTCGCTGCCCTTGCCAAATTGCAGGACGAGGGTGAGTTGTCCCAAAATCACCTAGGGCGGTTGACCGCCATGGACCCGGCCACCATTCAGGGCGTGACGCGGCGCCTGATTGACCGGGGACTGGTCGCGACCCGTGCAGATGAAAGTGATCGCCGCCGGATGTTGCTGCGCCTGACAGAACAGGGACAGGAACTGGTCAGGGAACTGGTGCCGAAAGCGGTCTCTGTCAGCAGCATGACGCTGGCCCCTCTCTCCGAAGAGGAAGAGCGGCAGCTTCTCGACCTGTTGTCCAAACTGGGGTGAGGGGATCAATGCGGCCGCTGGATCTTTCCGGGTTCACCGTGATGGTGGTGGATAACAATACTGAAATTGCCTCTCTTCTTAAGCAGGCACTGGAAGCCCTTGGTGTTGGCAGTGTCAGGACCTTTGGCACCGGGGCGGATGCCATCCGGTTTTTGCAGCAGGTCCGGGACAACCCGGATCAGGCCGGTGTCATGCAGGTGGATTTTGTCATGGCAAACTGGCAGGCCGGCACGGAAGACGGGCCGGATGTCCTGACATGGACCAGAAACCATTCCGACCCAATTAACCGGTTTATTGGATTTATTGCGGTTTGTCAGTCCGGGGATTTGCAGACAGACAAAGACCCGCGGCAGGCAGGGGCTGATGAAATACTGGAAAGCCCCTTTACCGTGGACAGTCTGGCAGCGGCGCTGGTCCGGCTGATTGCCTTTCCCCGTCAGTATGTGCAAACACCGACTTATTTTGGACCCGACCGCCGTCTGGAAGCGAAAGCCTTGTCAGAGCCGGACAGGCGCCGGCTGACGGATAAAAGTACCGGTGTAAAAGTGATTTACGGGTAAGCCCCATGACGCATCATCCCCCTATAAAGGTTCGATATTACCGGACACGGAACCGTCTGTTGGAAAAGGCCGCCGGGGTTGGCGCCGATCCGCAGCAGGTCGGTTTTTCCGATCCCCGTCTGCAGGAAGCCGGGCGGGTTTTCAGGCAGCAACGGGAAGAATACCCGGACCATGTTGACCGGACCTTTAACAAGCTGACCGCCTTGCTGGCGGTGTGCGAGAATTTTGAAAGCAGGCGGGCCATGACCGCCGGGCAGATCCGGGATATCGCCAATGGTTTGAGCCGGCAGGGTGTCCAGTTTGGATATCCCTTGCTGTCGGCCATTGCGGACAGCCTTGCGCAGTACTGCGACGCCACGGCCGGACAGAGTGATCGGCATCTGCGTGTTGTCAGCGCCCATGTGGATGCCATGCGCGCCGTTGTAACCCGCAACCTTTCAGGGGATGGTGGTGCGGTGGGGCAGGCGCTGATGGGGGCCTTGTCCGGTGCAATCCGTAAATTCTGAAATTGGCTGAACTGACAGACCTCTGTTTCCCGTCACGGGCCCACCCATAGACTGAAAATCCGGCAACCCCGGCCTCGCCTGACAGGGTTTGTATGTCACGGCTTCCACTCCCGGTTCGTTTATCTCAGAAATAGCGAAGGTGGAAGGAAGTCACGATGAAGATTTTGTCGGGGATAGGCAAGGTACTGGGATCAGCTGTTCTGGGGGCGCTGGTTTTGGGGGGACTGCCCGGGGGCATGGACGTTGCTGCCAAGGAACAGGAACAGCAGGATGGCGCAAAGGGGCAAGAGAGACTTGAAAAGCCCATCGCAATGCCTGCGAAACTCCCAAAATGGAAAGGCAAGGGGGACAAGCCCCCTCGTCTTGCGCTGGCCGTGGTGGGAAAGGCCACCCTTCATCTCGGAAAACCGGACGAAAACGCCCTGCATGTGAACGGGGCAATGGGGACCGCCGCTGTCCGGGTTCCGATTGAGGTGCCGCCAGGGGTTGCCGGGTTCGAGCCGTCCCTGCATCTGGTGATCGGAAACCGGCGGGGTGTGCAGCGATATCTGGATGTGGCCGGTATATCTGTTCTGGAACCTTGCCGCGATGCGGCGCTGTGTCTGGATGGCATCCCCCTTGTTGCCGCCCCGGAAGGCAGCGCGGGTGAATTCCGCCTGAAAGTGGACCCCCGGACATGGGTTCGTCAGAACGGGGCTGATTATCACGTTGGGGATGGCAATGGCCTTCTGCAGATATTCGAAGCCGCGGGTGCAGGCCGCTGGCATCTTGTCCGGGCAGAGGACCGGTTCGGCAACTTTATCCAATACGATTATTCAGCAGAAACCGGCAAGATTGACCGGATCGGTTACGGGTATGCGGGGGAAGGGGCAGCCCCCTTGCGGCAGGTTCATTTTTATCATGACCGGGAAACAGCCGCGCTGGTGCAGGTTTCCACCCGTGTAAGCGGCCGGGCGGTCCGCCATTATTTTATTGAGTATGACAACAGGGGCTTGCCGCGCCATCTTCGGGACTGTGGGCAGTCGGGGGCAGGCAGTCTTATCTGCCGTCCTTCAAAATCCTATATTTGGGAAAAACAGGGCGCTGCGGATGGGTATTGGTTGTCGTCTGTTGAAAACGGCACCGGCGGTCGAACTGATATTGAGTATCGCCTGCTGGGCGGAGAGCCGGTGGTTACGCGCTTTTCATTGTTTGCAGGCGAGCAGCGGATGCAGACCCGCGAATACGAGCATCTTTCGCCGGTCCTTGAAAATGGAAAGCTGACCGGATTTAACGAATTTCGCGAATGGTCCCCCTTGCGGGGCAGCGGGGAATTTACCCGCTTGGGGGTTGGGCCGCAGAAGGGTCTGGTTGTCGCCCGCGGGATGTTCATCAAGCCAAAGGGGCGCCGCACATTAAACCGGGACCTGATAAAGGTAACCGAGGAGCAGTTTACCTACAGTCCGTTGGGAGGCAGGAACGGGGCCCCTGTGGTTCTGACGGAAATCCGCTCTGTCCTGTTTGATGGGGACGGCGAAGAACAGAAAGCCAGCATTGAAACCCGCAAGTATGATCCTGCGGGGCGCGTGAAATGGGTATCTTCCGACAAGGGGACGGATCATCTTGAGTATCTGGATGAGACCGAGCCTGACTGGAGAGGAACGGCAATCGGAAATCTGGTGACAGCGCGTAGCCACACCGATCGCGGGACAGGTGCACGTCAAACCAAGCAATGGACCTATCAGTTTACAGAAGGTCGCCTGACGTCGTCTGTCATTCGCGGCTTTGAAAATGATGAAGAGCAGGAAAGCCGCTATTCCGTGCAATGGCTGGACCGCCAAGGCAACATCATTCGCATCCGAAAAGACAATCAGGAAAGCCGCTTTTCCTACGACCCTGAATTGAGAACCTTTCCCACCCGTCTGACACTGGGGCAGGAGGAAGGCGAACAGATTGTGCGTCTTATCCATGATCCGGGGACCGGGGAAATGGTTCGGGAGTATCTTGAGAACGGGGCGGAAACCGTCCGCGAACTGGATGCCTTCGGACAGGAAATCAGCCGGACCGAGCGGATTGCCGATCCTGATAATCTGTCCGGTTTGGCCAAGGATGGAACCCTTTTGGTTGTTCGGGAGGAAAGCCGCCATCATCGCTTGCCGGATGGTCGTATCCAACGGCGCGTTCTGACAACCGTCAGTGCGGTTGGATCAAATGACAAATACCAAAAAGAGGCGGTGGTCACCTATGATGCGCTTGGCCGCATTGGGGGCATGGCGCGCTGGGAAATTCAGCCTGACGGCAGCAAGACGCTGGAGACATCCCTGACACGAAGGTTCCGCGAGGACGGAGAGGATATCCAGATTACAGACACGGCAGGCCGGGAGCAGAATATCCGCTTCGATGCCTTTGGCCGTGTGGTGCGAGAGGCGCTCGCGGGATATGGCGTTTCCGAATTTTCCTATAATGATCGGGGTCAGGTCTCCGAAATCATTCGAAACGGGGAGCGGGTCGGCCTTGCCCATGATGGAGAAGGGCGACTGTCCGAGAAGCATCTGCCGGGCGGAAAATCCTATCGTTATCGGTATTTTGATACCCGGACCGACAGACTTGCAGAAGTCAATCTGCCTTCGGGAAAAGTTGTTTCCTATGAATATACGGAAAATGGGCAATTGAAGGGCAAGAGGGTTCTGATCCCGGACGGGCCGGAAGACTTCTTTGAGTTTGGGATCGATTTTGAATACCGGAATGACCAGCTTTCCCGCGTTCTCTACCCGGATGGGTCCGTGGTCGGGTATGAGTATGAGGGGGACCGCCTTGCCGCCATTCGCTGGCTAAAGGGGGCGCCGGATAATTTTGGCGACCCGGACAAGGCGATTATCCGCTACGACGCGGATGCAGACCACCCTCAAGGCCCAGCCTTGCAAAGGATACTGGGCAATGGACTGACGGAAGCCTTCCAGTGGTCAGATGACGGGGCGCTGCAATCCATTCGCCTCGGGCGCAATGGTGCGCTGGATAGGGCGGCGGACGATGGGCTGGACAGTCTTGCCTATGAATTTTCAAACCAGAATGGGAAGATCAGCCGGGAAAGCCGCCGCGCCCTGCTTCGGGATGGGCCTCAACAGTATGAACGGGCCTATGATTATGACAGCGAAGGACGCCTTGCCGCCGCAGGGAGTGAGTATTCATTTTTAAACCGGTTAATAGTTAAAAATAAGGATAAGGTTGTTCGGCAGGGGGCTGCTATTGATCTCGCCTATGACCGGCATGGGAATGTATCCCGCAAGGTTCAGGGGAACCGGCATGCCCGGTATCAGTTCGATGTGGAGGACCGACTGGTGCAGGCGGTACAGACGGACCGGGGCCGGGAAACGGAACTTCGCTTTGATTATGGTCCCTTTGGCGAACGGATTGAGAAAGCCGTATCGGGCGGCAGCCAGACCTTCTACATAAGTCCGTTCTTTGAATTCACCCGCCATGCGGATGGGCGTATGCAGGCCACGCGTTATGTCTGGGACCATATGGGGCGTGTCGCCGCTTTCACATCCGCGATCACCGAAGACGAACTGGCCGGGATGTTGCCGGGCTTTGCTGCGGGCCGGAATGATATGACAGGGGGGATGCTTTCTGTTCTGGGTGGCCTGTCCTTTTCGCATCAAAACCTGCTGGGATTGCTGGCGGTGATGATGGGGTGCTTTGCCATCCTTGTCCTTTTCGAAAAGGTTACAGGCAGAGAGGAACGCCGCACTGGTGCTGGTTCTGCCTCACGCTCTCTCGCGCTCCGGGCATCGGTTGACGGGGGAGGGGGAAAGATATCCCGTTTTCGGCAGGCTGTTACGATCAGTGTGATGGTTGCGTTTCTGGGGGCAGGTTTGGCCCCGACAGCGCAGGCGGCTCTGGAAAACGGGGATGGCACACCGAAAGCGGACCAGATTACCTATTTCCATCAGGATGGGAGGGGGAGTTCCTATGCCGTTTCCGATGAAGCGGGGAACCAGACCGCCGCCGTGTCCTATAGTCCGTTCGGACGGGTGGAGCAGGGCGGCTTTACTGCGGGGAACAATAATTTCCGTCACAAGTTTGCCGGGCTGGAACTGGACGAGGAAACCGGCCTCTATTATGTCGGGCAGCGGTACTATGATCCCGAACTGGGTCAATTTTTAAGCGTAGATCCAGCCCGTGACGGTCGGGAACCTTATGAATATGCCGGGAATGATCCGGTGAATTATGTGGATACGGATGGCCGTATGCGGCAACCGGCGCCTTTTGTCCATCCTTTCTCTCCGAGGTCGCTGCCCATCTTCCAGCGCGCCATAGGGGCGGGTAACAGGGAGGCACGATTGGCTTCTACCTTCAGTCCGTCCCACGCCTCGACACTGGAGCTTCTTGGTAGGAACCAGCGGCAACAGGAAAGCGAACCTGATGAGGGGGCGGAAGAGCAGGCGGAAGGATCACTCGACTGGGTTCGCTATCCCACATTCTGGCGCTGGACATTTGGTGTGAAGGAAGGAAGCCGCCCGCCCGCGGCCGCTGTGGATCGTCAGGTTCGCCCAACCGCTGAAGACAGGGCGGAATATAACCGGACCGTCCGGTCTGGTTATATGTCAGGATTGACACGTTTTGGTGGGTTCCTACAAAGCCTTCTTGGCTCTGGCTTGCTGGCCTGGTGGTTCCCAACCTCGTTCACCTATCATAATGGGAATACATCTACCCCCGGTTTCTGGACCGATCTGGGTGTGTATTCCGCCAGTCTGGCCGCCTTCATCGGTTTTGGCTACGGCTATTCCGGGAATGAAGCGCTTTACTGGCAGGGTAAGGCCAACAAGGGCGCGAATTCGCGGGACTATCTGGAAATGGGATTGCGCCGGATATTCTGGAAAGCGGCGGTACAGGTTATCGCCTTGTCCGGATTTACCTTGCTTTCCAGATGGATGAGAGGGTTTCCCGTCTTCGAGGATGAGAATTCCACCTTGCAGGAAGGGTTGGCGGAAGTGGGCTATCTGATGTTGAAGAACGGGGTGTACAGTATTACCGGGTCTTTGGCATTGATCCCCTTATTCTCTGCCTCCAAGGCACCGTCTGCCACCTATGATAGCGATATCACGACAGAGGAACTGGATGCCATGCCGTGGTGGCGCCGATGGGCCATCAAGGGGTCGCTTTCCCTTCGTGGGTTTCATGCCCAACGTGGGTTCTGGGCACGGGATGCGGCCCCCTGGTCGCGGGATGCGTTTCTGCAATCGCTTTGGTACCCCATCTATATTGTGGAAATCTATCTTTGGTTCCTCATTGCCTCGCTTGGCTATTATAGCGGGTTCGCCGCGATCCTGCCCGCATTGCCAATTTTCTCGACCCGGGATTTCTTCACCGCATGGCGACAGAACCTGACCCTGATCGTGTTGGCAACGCCTGCAAGCCCGCTGGCCTATCTGAATTATTGGGCTCGCAAATCCATGACCCTGATCCGCAGGCGCAGCGCCACCAACCCAAGAACCAGTGGATTGTTGTTCAAGATCCTTGGTCCGGTGGATGGATTGCGGATCGCCGGCTTCAATGACGCGTCCTATATGGCAGAGGAGGATTGGTACAACAGCCTGCTGGCCCACCGGGCACGGGATGCGGCACAGGAAGGGGGAAGCCTGGAAGAAGAAAGTCGGAGCCGGAGCAGTAGCAGTCGCAGTCGCAGCGGGCAGGGTTCCGGCGGTTCCTCGCCCGCGGATATTGAAAGCCAGTAAATGCTCATCCCCGGCGGAAAGCCTTCGGGTTCATCCGCCGGGGTGTCTGATTTTTGTGACAAGCCAGCGGCTTTTCGGGTAATCATGACCCGTGGATTTAATCGGGGAATAGGCTGGATCATGCATTGGTTGGTAGAACGGACGCTTGTCGGACGGACAGGAAAGCAGACAATCGCGAAATACGCGGCGGGACCGGATCGCTTTCACGGGGTTCTGATCATTGCTTCGGCGGCGCTGCTAGGGGTGGGGATTGCCGCCCCGTTTGCAACGGTAGACGGGTTCTTTGGGCTGACCGGTCAGTTTTCCCTGTTTCAGGCCATTCTGGAACTGATGAAAGCGGGACAGGGCGTTTATGCTGTTGGCGTGGCGGTGGTCTTTATGGTTGTGCCGGTGCTGATTGTCGCCACCAATTTTGACCTTTGGTACAAGATTGAACTGACCAGCGACAAGTTCGAGAAATACCAGCGGCGGCTGGCCTTGTGCGGGCGCCTTTGGTTCTTTGTCATGCTGGCGACCATTGCGCTGGTCTTTTATGTCAGGACCTCCGGGGCGGGGGGCGTCCTTCATGCCTCGGTCTATTACCTGCTTCTCAGCGTTATTTTACAGAAGCTCAATCACGGCCGGATCACCCGCCTGCTGGCAACGGTCAAGTTCGTCGATTAGAGCGCCCAGAGAGGCGCTGGGGAGAGAGGCGCTAGGGCGAGAGAGGGAAGAAGAGCCGGCTTACCGGCTCAACTCTTTCATGGCATCTTCAAGACCGTGAATGGTCAGGGGATACATCCGATCCCCCATCAGTTGCTTCATCATCTGCAGGGACGGGGTATATTCCCAGTATTTTTCGGGAACCGGGTTCAGCCAGACCGCCTTGCTGTAGATGTTGAGAATCCGTTCCATCCACGCGGAACCGGCTTCCTCGTTCCAGTGTTCCACACTGCCGCCGGCATAGGCGATTTCGTACGGGGACATGGTCGCATCGCCGACGATGATCAGCTTGTAATCCGCCGGGTAGGTATGCAGCACATCCCATGTGGGTTTGAAATCCGCATGGCGGCGGCGATTGTCTTTCCACAGCTTTTCATAAACGCAGTTATGGAAATAATAGAATTCCAGATGCTTGAATTCATTCCGGGCTGCTGAAAACAGTTCCTCGCACGACTTGATATGGTCGTCCATGGAACCGCCAATGTCGAACAGGATCAGGACCTTGACCGCATTGTGCCGTTCAGGACGCATTTTCAGGTCCAGAAAACCGGCGTTTCGGGCGGTGGACCGGATGGTGTCTTCAAGGTCCAGTTCATCGGCCGCCCCTTCACGGGCAAACTGGCGAAGCCGTTTCAGCGCCACCTTGATGTTCCGGGTCCCCAGTTCCACATCATCGTCCAGGTTCTTGTATTCCCGCTTGTCCCAGACCTTGACAGCGCGGCGATGGCGGCTTTCCTTCTGGCCGATACGCACCCCTTCCGGGTTATAGCCATAAGCCCCGAAAGGAGAGCGGCCGGCAGTGCCGATCCACTTGTTGCCACCCTGATGACGCTTTTGCTGTTCCTTCAGGCGCTCCTGAAGGGTTTCCATCAGCTTTTCCCAGCCACCCAAGGCCTCAACCTGCGCCTTTTCCTCGTCCGTGAGGGACAGTTCGGCCAGCTTTTTCAGCCACTCGTCCGGCAGTTCCACCGTTTTATCGTCGCCGATAAACTCGATGCCGTTAAAGCAATGACCGAAGACCTGATCGAACTTGTCCAGATTCTTTTCATCCTTTACCAGCGTGGTGCGCGCCAGATAATAGAAATCGTTCACGTCATATCCGGCGCAACCGGCTTTCAACGCTTCGATCAGGGTCAGGTACTCACGCAAGGTGACAGGAAGTTTGGCTTCCTTCAGGGTGAAAAAGAATTTCACAAACATGTCGGCCTACCTCCTAGCGCTGCTCCCGGCGGGACAGGAAGGCCAGTCGTTCGAACAAATGCACATCCTGCTCGTTCTTCAGCAAGGCACCATGCAGCGGCGGGATCAGTTTGGACGGATCCTTTGATCTCAGGACGTCTTCCGGCAGTTCCTCGTTCATCAGAAGTTTCAGCCAGTCGAGAAGTTCACTGGTGGACGGCTTCTTCTTGAGGCCCGGTGTCTCCCGCACATCGAAGAAGACCTTGAGCGCATCGCGGACCAGTTCCTGCGTTGCGTTCGGGTGATGCACCTCGACAATCTGTTGCATGGTTTCCGGGTCGGGGAAGCTGATATAATGGAAGAAACAGCGACGCAGGAACGCGTCAGGCAGTTCCTTTTCGTTGTTTGACGTGATGATCACCAGCGGACGGTTCACGGCCTTGATGGTTTCCTGTGTCTCATAGACAAAGAATTCCATCCGGTCCAGTTCCTGCAACAGGTCGTTGGGGAACTCGATATCAGCCTTGTCAATCTCGTCGATCAGCAGAACCGGGCTTTCGTCCGCCGTAAAGGCTTCCCACAGTTTGCCGGGGCGGATGTAGTTCTTGATGTCATGCACCTTGTCATCGCCGAGCTGGGAATCCCGAAGGCGAGAGACGGCATCATACTCATAAAGACCCTGTTGCGCCTTGGTGGTGGATTTGACGTTCCATTCGATAAACTGCTTGCCAAGGGCGCGGGCCACTTCCTGGGCCAGAACAGTTTTACCCGTGCCGGGTTCACCCTTGATAAGCAGGGGACGCTGCAACGTCATGGCCGCGTTCACGGCGATCATCAGGTCTTCGGTTGCAACGTAGGAGTCAGTACCTTCAAATTTCATGCTGTACTCTCAAACTTGTCGTTTCTTGTTTCTTATATGGCGTCACGCCTTTGCCAAGAAAGGTATGCGCAGAAACGGTAATGATCAAGGTAAATTGACAAAAAGTCATTTTAGGAAGGGGGGATAAACCGGGCCTTGGGCGGCGGTTCATTTCTCTGGCGGGGACGCTGCCGGACAAGCAACCGTGCAAGCAGTGGTTTTGCAATTGCCATTTGACAAAACCGGATTTTGGGCGGAATTTTAAAAGAAAAGAAAGAAAACAACCAATGTCCATGGATGCAAGGCCATCAGACGTCCGGCGCCGGGCCTTCTATATTTTCATTGTCAGCGCGACCCTGTTTGGTTTGGGCCAGTTTCACCGCCTGTCGGGGGCCGTGACATTGCCGCCGATCGCGGCCGATCTGGGGCTGGGGATCGAAAGTCTCGGGTTTGTTGCGGCGGCCCTGTTCTTTACCTCGGCGTTCCTGCAAATTCCAAATGGCCTGCTGCTGGACCGATACGGGGCCCGGCGGGTCATGCCGGCCTTTGTCGGGTTCGCGGTCATCGGGTGCCTGATGCTGGCCTGGGCCACCACCTATGAAGAGGTGCTGATCTCGCGCATGCTGCTTGGCGGCGGGTTTTCCGTTACCATGATGTCGGCCTATGTGCTGTTCGCGAAATGGTATCCGGTGGAAAAATTTGCCACTGTTGCCTCCTGGATGATGGCGGCGTCCAGTCTGGGCAGCATCCTGTCCTCGTGGCCCTTGGCTTACTTTATTGACCAGTTCGGGTGGCGCCCGGCCTATCTGATCGTGGCCGGGGTGACCGTTGTGGCCATGATCGTTGCGGTGCTTGTTATTCGGGATGCACCTCCCGGCTATCGCAAAAGCAACAAGCAGCCCACAACCTTGCGGGAAAGCCTGACCGGCTATAGTGCGGTTTTGAAATTCCCGCGGTTTTTCTTTCTGCTGGCCATGGGTTTTGTTGCCTTTGCCCCGGCAACGGCGTTGCTGGGCATGTGGGGCGGGCCGTATCTGGCCAGTCAGTATCAGCTTGACGGGGTCGAGGCCGGGCAAATCCTGTTTGCCATGGTGGTCGCCATTCCGGTGGGGGCGCTGGTATTCGGTCCCATGGATCGCTTTATCCCCAGCCGCAAGGTCATTGTCCTGACAGCGGTGGCGGCCGAGATTGTCGCTTTCCTGATTCTGGGGCTGACCGAAAACCTGCCGCTTTGGGGGGCGGTTATCCTGCTGATCGCAATTGCCTTCCTGCAGCAACATTACGTGGTGCTGGCAGCCCATTGCCGGGCGGCCTTCCCGGATCATCTGGTCGGGCGTGCCAATTCGACCCTGAACCTGACCAGTATTCTGGGCGTGGGGTTCTTTCAATCCATGTTCGGGTGGGGGCTTGCCCTGTTTCCGGACCGGGGATACGCCATATCGTTTCTCTGTTTCGCGGTTTTTCTTGGCCTGGCGTCGTTTCTTTATCTCTGGTCGGCGGAAACATTGGCCGAAGAGGAGGAAACGGCTCTTGATGGCAAGGCCTGAACATAGAGGGCACAGATTTTCAGAAGGTCGGAATGGTTCAGGGGCTCCCGCGCCATCCGGCAGGTGCCTGCCGCCGTGCCGCCCTTTCTGTTTCGCCTGAAATGCTTGCAATGCAGGCAATAGCCAAACTGGCGGTCCGTATCGTTCCCCTTGACCAGCCACAGAAGTTTTTCAAGGCTGGCCAGCAAGGCCTCTTTTTCTTCGCCGGCTTGCTGCTCCATATGCTCAAGAACCCGGAACAGCGGGTCCGATGACAGCTTGTCCCGCCCGGCGACCGTCAGCGTCAGGTTGATGCCGCGGCGGTCCTTGGGGTTGGGGATGCGCCGCAGATATCCCTTGCTTTCAAGCGCCCGCAAGGTTTGCGATGCGGTTCCCTTGGTCGTGCCAAGAAACCGGGCCACATTACCGGGTGTCGTCGAATAGCGGTTCGCCCACGAAAGGTAGCGCAAGGCTTCCCATTGGGCGGGGACCAGATCTTCATGAAACTGAATCTCGCGGGCCGCACGCACCAATTGGTCCAGTGTCAGCGACAACGAATAAGCTGTGCTCATGACGCCGTCATCACATTAATATTAGCGAATCGATAATGAGCTTGTATTCTGCTAGAAAAAGGCTCATAGTTTAGAAAAATATAAATTAGTGCAGTGTCCAGGGAATCCAACACTTCGTCGAAAAGGAAGGTGGAACCGCAAATGCCCACAAAAGACGCTACAAACACCGTAAAAAGAAACAGAGCGTTCATTTCATCAGCGATGTCTGTGCCAATGCTGACCCGCGAGAGGGAGTTTGAATTGGCCAGGCGCTGGCGGGATGAAGAAGACGAAAAGGCGTTGCATGAGCTTGTATCGGCTTATGTCCGTCTGGTTGTCTCTATGGCTTCGAAATTCAACAATTATGGCCTGCCTCTTGGGGATCTGGTACAGGAGGGTAATATCGGATTGATGCAGGCGGCGTTCCGGTTCGAGCCGGAACGTGAGATCAGATTCTCGACCTATGCAAGCTGGTGGATCAAGTCCGCCATGCAGGATTACATTCTTCGCAACTGGTCCATCGTGCGTTCCGGGACCAGTGCCTCTCAGAAATCCCTGTTTTTCAATCTTCGCTGGCTTCGCGCCAAGATTCAGAATTCCGAGGAAGGAAACCTGTCATCGGATACCCTGAAGACCATTTCCCAAAAGCTGAGTATCGGCCTCAAGGAAGTGGAGAATATGTCCAACCGTCTGGCCAGTCGGGACCAGTCCCTGAGCGCCCCGATCGGGGAGGAAGGGGATGACAGTCTTGAGGACTTTCTTCAGGACACCAAACCGTCGCCCGAGGAAATGGCCATACGGATCTGTGATGGGGAAATCCGGGGGAAATGGCTGCGGACAGCGCTTGAGGAATTATCAGACCGGGAACAGATGATTATCCGGGAACGCCGTCTGACAGATGACAAGATGACGCTGGAGGCGCTGGGCGAACAACTGGGGATCACCAAGGAACGGGTTCGCCAGATTGAACACAAGGCGTTTGAAAAGCTGAAGGTATCGGTTGTCCGGATCAGTCGGGAAGCCATTACCATCCAGCAGCAATCCCGTCACTGACAGAAAGAACCGGCGGGCATCAGAACAGGGCTTGCTGTTTCGGTGCCTGCGGCTTGTCCGTCAGGGAAACCGGGTTCATAAGGTCGGGACTGTCATTTTGCACATTCCCGACCTTATTACTGACAGGATAACAGGCAAGGGGGATTTGCCGGGCTGGTCCGGGCAGGCTGTCCCGATCGTTGCCGGAAAGCCAGGTGCCGAACAGGTCCGGTTGGACCGTTACCGGCATTCGGTGATGAAGGGCCCGGATGGGGCCCGCTGCGGGCATGGTCAGGATCGTGCAACTTTCCACAAGATCGTTATCCGGGGATTGCCACCGTTCCCAAAGCCCGGCAAGGGCAAAGGTCTCCTGCCCCTGTTGATGAATGAAATAGGGCTGCTTCTGGCCGTTATCCTCTGTCTTCCATTCATAAAAGCCGGTCACGGGGATCAGGCATCGATGGGCCTTGAAGGCACCGCGAAAGGCCGGTTTTTCTGACACGGTTTCCATGCGGGCATTGATCATGCGGGCGGAAAGGCTGCTGTCTTTTGCCCAGGACGGGATCAGCCCCCAACGGGGAAAGAAAAGCTGATTACCGGTTTCGGTCGGGTGGGGATGCTTGCGAACCGCCGCGATGGGGGTCGAGGGGGCGATATTGTACCGTGGGAACAGATTGGGGCTTTCACTGAACCCGAATAATTTCCGCAGGGCCTCAATCGGGGTTGTCAGGCTGAAACGGCCACACATGATCATTTTCCCTTGTTGAACATCGGGGCAAAAGGCGTTTGTAACGGGCCGGGCGCGGATAAAAGGCGATGATTGCGGCCCCGTCGGATACCCTTTCAGTATAGGGAGGGGAGGGGCCTCTCGAAAGGGGAATTGGGATAAGGCTGCTTCTTCCCTTGACGATGCCGGGGAATGGAGGGACGATCGGGGAAGTTGGGTCCAGGGGTGTTTCGACTATACCCGAAGGGAAAGCGTAGCAGGAAAAGGCAGTGATCATGACAGAAGACATTCATGCGAATTCCGGGAAAACGGCGGAAACCCGGCCGGGGCAGACGACATTTGCACCCCTTGCGGATGGTCTGCGCCAGCGGGAAGTCCGTATCCGGGAGAGGCTGGCTGTCCATCATCACTGGCTTGCCGGTGACGAGGGCGGAGAGCGGGTTGATTTCAGCCATGAAAACCTGTCCGGCCTGCCGTTGAGGGGGGCGAATTTTCAGGATGCCCCGCTGTCCGGGGCCAATCTGGAAGGGGCGGACCTGTCGGGGGCGAACCTGACCAATGCAAACCTGTCCGGTGCCAGCCTTGCCAACGCGAACCTGCGGGGGGCGGTGCTGGTCAATGCGGATTTGAGCGATGCCGATCTCAGGGGCGCCGATTTGAGCGGGGCAGACCTGTCCTTTGCCGATTGCTGGCGCGCCAATTTCAAGGGCAGCCGGATTGATCCGGCGGCGCTGCATCGGGCCTTGCAGTGCGAGACCCCCTGACATCCTCTTTATATCATATTTTTATGTGATTATGGTTACAAAGCCTGCATGAGAGGGGGCCAGAAAGGGCGGCTTGTTATTGAATGCCCGCCCTTTTGCGCCATATCTCGTCAAGACGGAACGGTTTCCTTCCGACAGGAATGGTGGGATCGTTTCTACATCGAAAGCAGGTATTACAATGAAAGAAAAACTTGCAGGAAGCTGGCTGTTGGCGGGGATGGTGATCGCCCTGATGGTCATGTTCTCCGTTCTTTTTCCTCCCTCGGAAGGAACGGCCACAGGAAATCAGTATCATGATACCCTGACCCTGGAGGGGGATAGCCTCTCTGGTGCTGTCCCGCGGGACAGCAAAACATAACCATCGAGATAAGTGTCTTTTATTCTAAATTAGAAATTAACCGAGTGTGGCAAGGCCGGGGAAGAGTTCCAGGAACCAGTAGGCAAGAACCTGAAACTGGCCTGAGAAAATCAGAACGCCCGTTCCAATCAGAACAGCACCGGTTGCAATCTCAACCTTGTGCATGTGTCGGCGGAATTTCCGCATAAATCCAAGAAATGGCTTGATGGCCAGTGCTGCCGCCAAAAACGGTATCCCAAGTCCGAGTGCATAGACCCCCAGCAGGCTAACCCCATATCCAAGGGAGCTTTCACTGGCTGCAATCGCCAGAATGGTGCCAAGGATGGGGCCGATACAGGGGGTCCACCCAAAACCAAATGCCAAACCGATAATATAGGCGCCAATCCAGTTTTGCGGTTTGTCGATATTGTTGAACCGTGCCTCCCGGTACAGGATCGGAATACGGATCAGGCCCGTCATATGGACCCCGAACAGAATGATCACGGCGCCTGCGATCTTGGACAGGATATCCAGATGCTGCAGCAGCAGGCGGTTGATAAAGGATGCGCCCGCCCCCAACAGGATGAAAACCGTTGAAAAGCCGAGCACAAAGACGAGGGCCATGGTCACGACCTGCAGATCGACTTTCTTTTTCTTTTCGTCCAGTCGTTGTTCAAGTTGATCAAGGGAGGTGCCGGCAACAAGGCAAAGATAGGCCGGAACAAGGGGCAGGACACACGGGCTCAGGAAGCTGACGATCCCGCCGCCCGCCGCCGCGAGATAAGAAATTTCCGATACAGCCATAATCAACCTGTCCCCTTGAAACACATAAGACTGTCTTCACTTAATCCTTTCACAGGAAATATTCCAGTCACAAGATCGTAGGGTGCCTTATGGGATGGCCTTCAGGACAGATCAGGAGACGGATTTCGGGAACGCCTTGAAACCGGTGCCGGGACAGGTCAAAGTGGATACGGGAAAAAATATCCGTGTGATAACAAGAACAGGGGCATACCCGCCAATGAACAGAAGCGCCGTTTGCAGCAGCCTTGAGGGACCGGACCGGATCCGTATTGAAGAACAGTCGCCGGGACTATTGGCCGCAGGGGCGGTGCGCATCGCGGTGAGGGCCGCAGCCCTCAATTTCCCGGACCTGCTGATGACCTATGGGAAATATCAGTATCGTCCGCCGCTTCCCTTCGTGCCGGGGATGGAAGGGGCCGGGGTCATTCAGGACCTGGGGGCAGGCGTGCAGGGTTTCCGGGTCGGTGATCGGGTCTTGTTTCGCGGTAAGACCGGAGCTCTTGCAAGTCTTGCCGATGTGCCGGTTGATCATGTTTCTGCCCTGCCAGAGCGGCTGTCCTTTGAAGAGGGCGCGGCTTTCGGGGTGACGTTCAGCACGGCCTATATCGCGCTGGCAAGGCGGGGGCAGCTTGCGCCCGGCGAACGGGTTCTCGTGCTGGGGGCGGGCGGCGGCGTCGGGCAGGCGTCGGTGGCTGTGGGCGCGGCCCTTGGGGGGCATGTGATTGCTGCGGCCAGTACAACAGAAAAGCTGGATATTGCCCGGCAGTCGGGAGCCGGTGATTGCATCAATTACAGGCAGGATGACCTTCGGCAATCCGTGGCGGCACTAACGGATGGGGAAGGTGTGGATATGGTGCTTGATCCTGTAGGGGGCCGGTTGCTGGAGGATAGTCTGTATTGCCTGCGGCCGGGAGGGCGGCTTTTGACCGTCGGGTTTGCCAGCGGATCGTTTGGAAACCTGCCCTTGGCCGATTTGCAGGCGAGGGAAATTAGCCTGCTAGGGGTTCGGGCAGGTGAGTATGGGCGCAGAAACCCTGATGCCGGCAAAACGGCACAGAGGGAACTGTTTGAACTTGCGGATCGGAAGGTTTTGCGCCCTTACGTCGGAAAAATCTGGGACCTTGTTCAGGTAACCCAGGCATTGAAAGCGATGGAACTTGGAAAAGTTCTTGGAAAACAGGTGGTTCGTATCGACTGTTAGATGTCAGTTGTTACGCCTGTTTAATTTACCGCTGCCAATCGTTGGAAAATAAAGACAGGTTTAAGCAACCTCTGCCAGTGACTCATCTTCGCCAAGGAAGATATCGTACAGGACTTCGAGAACGTCGATAACGCTTTCGTCGTCGAGGGAGTAGTAGATAGTCTGTGCTTCACGGCGTGTCTTGACGATTTCTTCCTTGCGAAGACGTGCAAGATGCTGTGACAGAGCAGACTGGCTCAGGCCGACGATCTTCTCGAGTTCACCGACTGAGCGTTCAGTATCAACAAGATTACACAGGATCAACAACCGGTGCTTGTTGGACATTGCTTTCAGAAAGCGGCTTGCTTCAAGGGCTTTACCCTGGAGAGATGTGATATCCATAATACTCAACCATTTACTAAGAAGGACAATCGAAAATTCCTATCCGCTGATATAACGAAACGGATCATTGATGCAAGCAAAACAATTCAAAATATTCAAAAAAAGTGTGCCTTTTGCAGCAACTGAACAAAATTCATGATCAAATAACGTACTGGTTTCTAATATTAGTCACTCCGGCATATGCAAAAAGTATTATTGAAAAAATTAGTAAAGTTGTTTTCTTCTTATCTTTTCGGGTGATTCTCTCAAGGGGGTCGGGTGACTGTTTCCGTCATCGCCGGACCATACACTGATGGGTGGAAAATATTGCTTCTGTGAACGCTTGTCATGGCGGGAAGCAGGAGGGGGGAAAGCGCCTGTTTTTCAGGGACTGCGGTGCGAGGGGGCTCTCAATCGATGGTTTATCAGGTGAAAACGGGCGGCGGCGGGCGGAAAAACAGATAGCGATTGGCCTCCAGATTCGTTAACATTTTCGCTTAAAGGATGGAAAAATTCGTCGATACCTTAAATGTATGAGAAGCAGAAAAACCAGTCCGACCGGGTGCCATTCCTATCTTTATTCTTCTTAGTAAATTGATTTTAATCGGGTTTTTGTTTTCCGTGAACAAAGCGTGATCGGGGTCACGACCACTGTAACAAGGTTAATTGGTTAATAGGCAAGGTTAATAATTTGTTTAAATTAACCGGTTTCTCCCTATGTTTGGGGGATGCTAAGGGAAAAGACCCTTTGTTATACTAACGGCATTGAAAGTCAGTCCTGTTGTTTGCCGGACAGAAGACGACAATGTATCGGGATATGCAAATGAACAAAGAAATATCAACACCAACAATGACGAAGCGCCGCAATCTGGGGGTGGTGTTTGCGGGTGTCGTGATTTTCTTGCTTTCGGTTGTCAGTATCATGCTGCTGGTCCAGGTGGGTCAGGTGGATACGGACGTCCGGGAACAGTATCTTGCGCGAAACTACAAGGCTTTGAAAAGCCGTGAACTGGAAACAAAGTTCACATCCATGGGGGAACTGGCGGGTCCGGCCCTCTCCCAGTTGAAGGATCTGGACATGCCGGACTACCACAAGGTACAGCAAACCTATCAATCCGTTGATCTGTTTGACCGGGTTTTCTCGCAACAGGAATTGTGTCTGGCGCAGGCCGTCTATTTTGAGGCCCGCGGTGAACCGCTGATCGGTCAGGTGGCCATTGTCGAGGTTGTGCTGAACCGCATGGCCAATCCGCGGTATCCGAACAAGGCCTGTGAAGTGGTGTTCCAGAACAAGCATCTGAAGAACCGCTGTCAGTTCTCGTTCGCCTGTGATGGCAAGTCGGACCGGCCCAAGGACCTTTATGCGTGGGAAAAATCCCTGAAGGTGGTGGCACTGGTGCTGGACGGTGAAAGAAGCGGCGTGGCCAAGAACGCCACCCATTATCATGCGTCCTATGTGAGCCCGTTCTGGCGCGAGCATTTCAACAAGGTCGGTGAAATCGGCCGGCACATTTTTTATCAGGATACCTCAATTTAGCAGGGCATCCTGGATGCTTATATGAAAAGGGCCCCGTTTCGGGGCCCTTTGTCGTTTCAGGTCAGGCCGGGGCCTGAACGGGTTTTGCCTTGCGGAACCCCAATATGCCGTGGGTAATCAAGGTGGCGAAGACCAGGCCGCCCCCGATCAGGGTTGCCCGGTCCGGTGTTTCCGCCAGAAAATACCACACCCAGACCGGCCCAAGGAAGGTTTCCAGCAGCATCAGCAGGCTGACTTCGGGCGCAGGAATGAAGCGGGTGCCGTAGGTAATCAGGCCAAAGGCCACCGGCAGGATCACCAGTCCCAGAAACAGCAGGGTCCCCATGGAGGAGGCCGGTACGGTGGCGGGCGTGGCAAACGGGATCATGACCAACGCAACCATGAGGCCGCTAAGACCGAGGGAGGGAACCATATCCACATTCCGGGCAAGGCGAACGGTTGAAATCTGGCTGGCGATGGAAAGGGCGGCACCAAGCGCGGCCACATCACCCAGCAGGTTTCCGCCGCCAATGCTGTCCATGAAGATGATGGCAATGCCCCCGCAACTGACAAGAATGGCAATCCATGTATTGCGGGAAATCCGCTCTTTCAGGAACAGCCATGAAATAATGGCAGAGAAAAGCGGTGCGGTGGCAATGATGACGAGGGTGTTGGCAACCGTGGTGTTGGTCAGGGCGGTTACAAAGCAAATGGTGCTGCAGGCAAAGAACAGGGACGCCTGAAGCCCGCGCCATCCCATGGCCCTGAGGATCCCGAATACGGCCAGTCGGTACCGAAGACCATAGAATCCCAGAATGCCCGTTGCGAACAAAAGCCCGCGCCAGAACAGCAGGGTCCATGTATCGGCGTCGATCAGGCGGACAAGCAGGGCATCCGGTGTCAGCACAAGAACGCCAAAGGCTGTGACAAGGGTGCCATAGAGATGGGGGGAAAGTTTGGACATGGAAAAGCGACTCATTCTAGGATTTGGGCTTAATCCGGCACTTAAAGGAAAAACCGGGCGCGGACAAGCAGGAAGTCGCCAATTGCGGGGGGAGGCGGGCGAGGGCGATCTTGAGATCGCCCCCACCGGAAGATTAGAAAATACCGTTTGCCGACTGCACGGTGCGGACATAGCGGATGATCAGGGCAATCTCCTGATCAGAGAGGCCTTCGATGGCGGGCATGTTGCCGAACGTCCAGTGATGCTGCCGAACCCCGGCCCGGACGGCGCGGAAGAAGGCCCCATCCCCGTGATGGCCGGGTTCGTATATTTTGTGAATAAGCGGCGGGGCGAGACCGTTCTTGCCGGATGCGGATTGGCCGTGGCAACTGGCACAGTTTTTATTGAAGACCATTTTGCCGGCCTCGGCGGTTCGGTCAAGGGTAGGCTCGGTGACGTTGATCATGGGGCCGCCCGCCGTGTTTTGTGGGGCGGGGCTGGCGGTGAAGTAAAAATAGCCGCCGACAAGAGCCGCGCCGAGCGCCGCGCCCATGGCCCATTTGGGCAGTTTCATGCTTGTTCTCCTGCAATTTCATCCAGAATGGGGCAATCCGGGCGATTGTCCCCATGGCATTCGCCGGCCAGCTTGCTGAGCATCTTTTTCATGTCCTGAAGCTGGCCGATTTTCTTTTCTATTTCTGTTACCTTGTGAAGGGCGAGGGATTTCACCTCGCCGCTGGACCGGTTCTGGTCCCGATACAGAGACAACAGGACCCGGCATTCCTCGATTGAGAAGCCAAGACTTCTGGCCCGCCCGACAAATTTCAGGCAGTGCAGGTCGTCTTCCGAATAATCCCGGTATCCATTATCCGCCCGGAGGGGCTGCACCAGATCAATCGTCTCGTAATATCGGAGGGTCTTGGCAGGCAGCCCGGAGCGTTCTGCAGCGGTTCCAATATTCATGGGATGGCAGCCTCCTAGTCCAGATTGGCCTTGCGCAGGCGCAGGGCGTTGGTAATGACGGATACGGAAGACAGGCTCATGGCCGCAGCGGCGATCATGGGCGATAGCAGCGTGCCGGTCACCGGGTACAGAATGCCCGCAGCGATGGGCACCCCGAGGAAGTTATAGGCAAAAGCAAAAAACAGGTTCTGCTTGATATTCTGCAAGGTCTTGCGTGACAGCTTGTAGGCCCGGGTGACACCGGTCAGGTCCCCTTTCAACAGGGTGATGGAGGAACTGCCGATGGCCACATCGGTGCCGGATCCCATGGCAATCCCCACATTGGCAGAGGCAAGGGCCGGGGCATCGTTGATCCCGTCGCCAGCCATGGCGACAATATTCCCTTCAGAGCGCAGGCGATCGACCAGTGCTTTCTTGTCTGCGGGGCGCATGCTGGCATGGGTCTGGTCGATTTTCAGTTGCCGGGCGACAGCCAGCGCTGTTTTCTCTGTATCACCCGTTGCCATGATAATGTGGACGCCCAGTTCATGCAGGGCGGCAATGGCCTCGAACGCGGTTTTCTTGATCGGGTCCGAAATGGCGATCAAGCCCAGCAGGGTCTCATTCTGGCCGACAAAGACCGTGGTCTTGCCCTGTTCTGCCAGCGTGTCCGCCTGATCCACAAGGGAGGCGGCATCAATCCCGAGGCTGTCCATGAACACCTGACTGCCAATGGCAAGACGGGTTCCGTCCATGTGGGCCGTGACACCCATACCGGTTTCAGACTGGAAGTTGCTAACCGGCTTCAATTCAAGTTTCTGTTCCTCTGCCGCTTTCAGGATGGCTTCGGCAAGGGGATGCTCCGATCCCACTTCCATGGACGCGGCGGCACGCAGCAGGGCCTGTTCGCTGGTTCCGTTTGCGGGAACAAGTTCGGTTACCTGTGGTTTCCCTTCGGTCAGGGTGCCGGTTTTATCGACAATCACGGTGTCGATCTTGGACAGGGTCTCAAGACCTTCTGCATCCCGGACAAGAACCCCCCGCTGGGCGCCAAGGCCGGTTGCGGTCATGATGGACATGGGGGTTGCAAGCCCAAGGGCACAGGGGCAGGCAATGATCAGGACGGATACGGCCGACAGCAGGGCATAGACCAGCCGGGGTTCCGGGCCGACAGCCGACCAGACACCAAAGGCGATGATGGCCACGGCCACCACCATGGGAACAAAGTATCCCGCAACCTTATCCGCCAGTGACTGGATGGGGGCGCGGGAACGCTGGGCATCGGCCACCATGTTGACGATGCTGGCCAGCAGGGTTTCGCTGCCCACCTTTTCGGCTTCCATGACAAAACTGCCAGCTTTGTTCAGGGTTCCGGCCGAGACCTTGTCTCCCTCTGCCTTGGCAACGGGAATCGGTTCGCCGGTAATCATGCTTTCATCGACGGTGGAATGCCCCTCGATCAGAACACCATCCACGGGGATGCTTTCACCGGGGCGCAGGCGAATCTTGTCACCGGCCAGAATATTTTCAACAGGCACATCGCGCTCTGAACCGTTGGCATTGATTCGGCGGGCGGTCTTGGGGCTAAGGTCCAGCAGGGCGCGGATGGCATCACCGGTCCTCTCCCGGGCTTTCAATTCCATCAATTGCCCAAGGAACACAAGGGCGATGATGACCACTGCGGCCTCAAAATAGATGGGAACGGAGCCGGAGGCCTCGCGGAACCCGGCCGGGAAGGCATCCGGGAACAGGGTCGCCCCCAGACTATAGACATAGGCGGTGCCGACACCGATGGCGATCAGGGTCCACATGTTGGGGCTTTTATTGACGATGGAGCCCCAACCGCGTTTGAAGAACGGCCATGCCGCCCACAGAACCACGGGGGTCGCCAGAATCGCCTCGGCCCAACCGGCGGCCGTATGACCCATCCAGTCCCGAATGGGAAGGCCCAGCATGGGACCCATGGCAAGAATCACGACGGGAATGGCGAAAACAACACTGACCCAGAATCGGCGGGTGAAATCGATCAGTTCCGGGTTGGGTTCGTCCGATGGGGCCCCCATCGGTTCAAGGGCCATGCCGCACAAGGGGCAATCCATCATATGGTCGGAAATGATTTCCGGGTGCATGGGACAGGTATATTTTGTGCCCTCGGGGGCGGCCGCCGACTTTTTCTTGTGGGCGCCGGTCAGGTAGAATTCGGGATCAACCTCGAACTTGTCGTGACATCCCTGAGAGCAGAAATGAAATTCCTCCCCCTCGTGGGTGAGGTGAGGCTTGCCCTTGCCCAGTGTTACGGTCATCCCGCAGACGGGATCAAGGGCGGTTTCTGCGTTTTCGTCCGGGCGGGCCGCGCCGCCACAGCAGGAAGAATTCTGATTCATATGCCTGTCCTTATACCTATACAGTCACAAACTAGATAAGGCTTCCAGTTAGGGGAAGGTCAAGGCCTTTTGAAAGGGGCCGTGAATCGGTCTCCATTTCGCGGCGTGGCGCCTGTTATACGGGAGGGAGAGGGCGCGCCGGGCAGCGCCCCAAATGCAAAAGGGCCCCCGCATTTCTGCGGGAGCCCTTTTAGAATTCTGGTGCCGCCACCAGGAGTCGAACCCGGGACCTGATGATTACAAATCAACTGCTCTACCAACTGAGCTATAGCGGCGTTGGAGGCGGAACATAGTCACCTTGCGCACAGAGGGCAAGCAAAATTATTAAAAAAAATCAGGGGGGGCGAAAACCCCGGAATTCCGGGGCTTTCGAAAGCTATGTCCGTTTGGCCACTTCGTAAAAAGCGATGGCCGCGGCATTGGAGACATTCAGGCTTTCAATACGCGGATTCATCGGCAGCTTGGCCAGCAGGTCGCATTTCTCGGCTGTCAGGCGGCGCAGGCCTTTTCCTTCTGAGCCCAAGACAACGACAATGCGTCCAAGGCCGGTAACCGCTTCCTCCATGGATTTATCGGCACGGCCGTCCATTCCGATTCGCCAGAACCCGTTTTCAGCCAGATAGTCCAGGGTCCGGGAAAGATTGTTGACCCGAACCACGGGAACTGATTCGACCGCACCGGATGCGGCGCGGGCCAGAACCCCGGTCAGGGGCGGGCTGTGCCGGTCGGGAACGATGACCGCGTCAATATCGAAGGCGGCCGCAGACCGCAGGATGGCCCCTACGTTATGAGGGTCCGTTACCTGATCGAGAACCGCGAGGGCACATCGCTCGCCTTCCTCAAGCTTGCGGACGATGTCCTCCACCGCGAGGTCGGGCAGGGGAGCGGCCTGTACGGCGATGCTCTGGTGCACGGCCCCTTCGGGCAGCAGTTGTTCGAAGATTTCTCCGTCCACCGATTCAGCCAGTCCTGATTTCTGGACAAGGCCAAGTTCCTCGGGGGAGAGATTGGCCAGTTTGTTATGGCCGATAACCAGTCGCCGGATCTTGCGCGACGGGTTTTTCAGGACGGCAAATACGGCATGATCGCCATAGAGCCAGTTGTCTCCGGACGGGCGAGAGGCATCTTTCCGTGGGCGAGAGCCCTTGGAAACTGCGGTTTTCCCGGCCCCGGAAAAACTTTTTGATTTTTGGCGTTTTGGTGGCTTGCGTGTTGACATGGCCTCGCTTATATTGCGCATCGCTTCACGCAACAAGTCGCCTTTTTCAGGACGATGGAAAAAAATTGAAGATATTGAAAGTTTTTGATTTTTTTTGGGTTGACTTTATCCGTGAAATTTCGATAGTGCCGCTCACCTCGACGGCAACGTCGAAAGGTGAAAAGCGATACCGGAGGGATGCCTGAGCGGTTAAAAGGGGCGGACTGTAAATCCGCTGGCTATGCCTACGTTGGTTCAAATCCAACTCCCTCCACCATTCGCTGCGACAGTGCTGTTGAGTGCAGAACTGAGCATGGAATATGCGGGTGTAGCTCAATGGTAGAGCAGAAGCCTTCCAAGCTTACGACGAGGGTTCGATTCCCTTCACCCGCTCCAAAGCGAACTCCTGCGCTATATCAGGAATATGAGATTTCGGGTACTGAAGGTCATCTTTCGGTATCTTTAGGCTGTATGAATTAACGCTTCGGGACGACAGGAAAATGGCCAAAGAAAAATTTGAGCGCAGTAAGCCGCACGCA
>NZ_VNWN01000003.1 GCF_012720115.1 Sneathiella chinensis
GAGACTTCCCACGCGGTGGCCGCGACCATTCGCTGGGCGTTCTAGGGGGTATTGGGCTGACCGGCGGGGGGCCTGTCCATTTCCTGCATGGTTTTCAGTAGGATATTGAGAAAATGAACGAGCGACACCCGATCGTCATAGGACAGGCGGGACAGGGCGGTATCGTAAAAGGCTTCAATCAGGGGGGTGATGGTCTGCCACAGGGCCGCCCCCTTTTCTGTCAGGCGTATTCGGCGTGACCGAAGGTCGTCCGGATCAACACTGCGGGTGATGACGCCCCGTTCTTCCAGCCGGCCCAGCAACCCAGCCATATTTTGCCGACTGACCTGCAAATAGGCGCAAAGCTGCGACACCGTCATGCCGTCCTTGGCGCTGTCCCGTGACAGGGCGCCCAGAATGGACCATTGCTGCGTGGTGACCTGTTCGGCATCCAGGGCGCGGGTCCCGACCTTGTTGAGTAGGTTGGCGGTCTGATACAGGCGGAAGAACAATCTATTGCTTAAATCATCAATCATTGTCTTTGAAAATCGCTTTTATATGAAAAATAATTAATCAACATATTGACATAATCATGTAGCGCCGCAACAATCAACAAAAATTTAATAAAGGAAATTGTTGTGCAGTTCGGTCTAAGCGAAGAGCAGTTGGCGATTGTTCAGACAGCCCGGAATTTTGCGGCGGATCAGGTTGCCCCCGGTTATCAGGAACGGGACCGCAGCGGGACGTTTTCCCGGTCCCTGACCCAAAAGATGGGGGCGTTGGGCCTGATTGCGCCGGAACAACCCGTTGAACTGGGGGGATCAGGGGCCAGCCATGTCACCAGCGGCCTGATCATGGAGACCCTTGCCGAAGCTGATTTCAATATGGCCTATGTGCAGTTGCTGGCCTCCCTGAATACGCAAATCCTGACACGCTACGCCCGGCCGGAACTGGCGCAGCACTGGGTTCCGCGCATTTGCGCCGGTGAGATTATTCTGGGGGTCGCCCTGACCGAACCCGGCGGCGGGTCCGATGCGGCCAATTTGCAGTTGAAGGCCCAAAAGGTTGCCGGTGGCTATCGCCTGAGCGGGGAGAAAACCTCCATCTCCATGGCGGATCAGGCGGACCTGATGATTGTTTTTGCCCGCACCGGAGAGAGGGACAGCCGTGCCAAGGGGGTGAGTGCCTTTCTTGTTCCCATGCAGCAGGAAGGGATTTCCTGTCAGCGGTTCGATGATCTGGGGCAGCGGTGTATCGGCCGGGGCTCGATTTTCTTCGATGACGTTTTCGTTCCCGACGATCACCGCCTTGGTGAAGAGAACCGCGCCTTTTCACAGGTCATGGAAGGGTTCGATTTCAGCCGGGCCCTGATCGGGTTGCAATGCCTTGCGGTGGCGCAGGCGTCATTGCGGGAAAGCTGGAAATACAGTCAACAGCGGGAAGCCTTCGGACAGCCGATCGGCGTTAATCAGGGCGTGACCTTTCCCTTGGCCGAGGCGGAAACAATGGTCGAGGCGGCGCGGCTGCTCTGCCAGAAGACACTCTGGCTGAAAGATCAGGGATTGCCCCACACCACCGAGGCGGCCATGTGCAAGTGGTGGCCGCCCAAGCTGGCCTTTGAGGTGGTGCATCAATGCCTACTGACGCATGGGCATGGGGGATATGGCCGGGACTATCCGTTCGAGCAAAGACTTCGGGATGTGCTGGGCCTACAGATCGGGGATGGAACCGCCCAGATCATGAAAATGATCATCGCGCGGCAAAAGATGGGAGAAAATCAGTGAAGGGATTGGCAGGAAAGAACGCCATTATCACCGGCGGCGGCGGGGGGCTGGGTCGGGCCATTTGCTCCCGGCTGGCGGAGGAAGGGGTGAAGGTCGGGGTGTTTGACCTGAACCTTGAAGCCGCCGAGAAGGTGGCCGCCCAGATCGGCGGGCAGGCGACGGCGTGGCAGGTGGATATCGCCGATTTTGATGCGGTCCGAGTCGCTGTCCGGGCGTTCGAGGCGGCCGTCGGGCCAACGGATATTCTGGTCAATAACGCAGGCTGGGACAAGGTTGGCACCTTTATCGATACGGACAAGCCCTTGTGGGAGAAAATCGTCGGCATCAATCTTTGGGGGCCGCTTCACATGACCCATGCGGTGGCGTCCGGCATGGCGGAACGCGGCCACGGGAAAATCATCACCATTGCCTCGGATGCGGCGCGGGTGGGATCCTCCGGCGAAGGGGTCTATTCCGCCTGCAAGGGGGGCATGGTGGCGTTCTCGAAAACGCTGGCGCGGGAGTTGGCGCGCCAGCGGATCAATGTGAATGTGGTCTGTCCCGGCCCGTCCGATACACCGATCCTGAATGATTTCGTTGGCGAGGGCGAGGTGGGGCAGAAAATCTATGAAGGGCTGAAACGGGCGATCCCGTTCCGGCGCATTGGCCAGCCGGAAGACTACGGCGGCATCGTCGCCTTTCTGGCCAGCGAAGAGGCAGGATATATCACCGGGCAGGTTATCAGCGTGTCCGGCGGCTTAACCATGGCAGGATAACAGGAACAAAAACAATGAATTATAATGACATTCTGTATGAAGAGAAAAACGGTACAGCGCGGATCACCATCAACCGCGAGGAAAAATACAATGCCTTTCGCGGTCAGACCGTCGAGGAAATGATCCATGCCTTCGGCCGGGCCGGGTGGAACGATGATATTGGTGTGGTGGTCCTGACGGGTGCGGGGGACAAGGCCTTTTGCACTGGCGGGGACCAGTCCGCTCATGATGGCCAGTATGACGGGCGCGGAACCATCGGTTTGCCGGTCGAGGATTTGCAAACCATCATCCGGGATATTCCAAAGCCGGTTATTGCCCGTGTTCAGGGCTTTGCCATTGGCGGGGGGAATGTGTTGGCCACCCTGTGTGATTTCACCATCGCGTCAGAGAAAGCCCAGTTCGGGCAGGTAGGGCCAAAGGTCGGGTCCGTCGATCCCGGATTTGGTACGGCCTATCTGGCGCGGATTGTTGGCGAGAAAAAAGCCCGCGAAATCTGGTATATGTGCCGCCGCTATTCCGCCGAGGAAGCAGAGAGAATGGGACTGGTCAACAAGGTCGTTCCCCATGACCAGCTGGACGCCGAGGTGGAGGCCTGGTGCGCCGAGATCATGGAGCGGAGCCCGACCGCCATTGCCCTTGCCAAGCGGTCGTTCAATCTGGATACGGAAAGTATCCGGGCCATTTCCCAGATGGGGATGCAGGCTGTGAAGCTCTATTACGAGACCGAGGAATCCCGCGAGGGTGTCCGCGCCTTCAATGAAAAGCGGAAGCCTGATTTTCGCGGCAAGATGAAATAGTCCTGCCGCCGTTTTCCCCCTTGGATTATCGGTATTTAAGTTGGCGAACGAATAGTGCTATAGTTTTCCGGCCCTGCCTTTCCGGGGCCGGATGCTGCTGTTCCGAAGCACCACGGAACCTTTGAAAGAAACAAGAAAACCCGGTTCCCGTGTCTGCTTGAGACTGTTCAGAAGCGCAATCCTGCCAACAGGGGCATGTCACAAAAATCTTGGGGGTTTCCATGCCAATCAATAAAAACAAGAATAATTCGTCAGGCCCGCTTGCCGGTCTGTTGGTCATCGATGCCAGTCAGGGTATTGCGGGGCCCTATTGTGGTGCCACCCTGGCGTCCTATGGGGCGCGGGTGATCAAGATTGATCCGCCGCAGGGCGACTGGGGCCGGAATGTAGGGTACCGCTATGGGTCTCTATCCACCTACGCCATTGCCTATAATCAGGGGAAGGAAAGTATTGTTCTGGACCTGAAAAAGCCGGAGGATCTGGACTGCCTGTACCGGTTGGTGGCCGAAGCGGATATCTTCATGGAAAGTTCCCGGCCCGGCGTTGCCGAAAAGATCGGGATCGATTTTGAAACCCTGAAGGGACATAACCCGTCGCTTGTCTATTTGTCGGTCAGCGGGTTCGGGCAAACCGGCCCTTATGCGGAACGCCCCTGCACCGATGGGGTGGCACAGGCCTATTCCGGTTTGGTGAACGGCAATGTGGGGCTGGACGGACAGCCGCATAAACTGGACCTGCCGATTGTGGATATCACCACCGGCCTGTATGCGTTCCAGTCCATCAGCATGGCCCTGTTCCAGCGCATGAAAACCGGCGAAGCCCAGTATCTGGATGTGAATCTGGTGACCAGTGCGCTGGAGGTACAGCGTGCCAAGCTGTTCGAGGTGTGCGTGGAAGGGGAAAGCGTCGCCAAGCTGAACGTGCCGTCCGGTATTTACGAATGTGATTCCGGGAATGTGGCCATCGCCCTTGCAACCGAGGAGCATTACGCCCGTCTGGTCAAGGCACTGGATGCGCCGGAGCTGATCGAGGCGCCCAAATTTGCCACCTTTGCCGACCGGGCCGATCATGCGGACGAGCTGCGATCCCGGATCGGGGAAATTCTGGCGCGTCAGACAAACCAGTATTGGGAAGAAACCCTCGGCAAGGCCGGGATTATCGTCAATGCCATCAACAGCCTGCAGGATGTGGTGGAAGACAAGCAGTTCGCCGAGGGCGGCGCTCTGCATCCGGTGGAGCATCCAGGGGTTGGGACCTTCATGGTGCCGGTCATGCCGCTTCGTGACATTACGCTGCCGCCCGCGCCGGAACTGGGACAGGATACAGAAGCGGTTCTTCGGGAACTGACCACCGCCACCAAATAGAAGCCAGCGGTTTTTCCTTCGGCCCTGTCCGCTCTATATCTCTCCTTGCAGCCGTTTCCAAAAACGGGGGCATGTTTGGGGGATATAGAGGAGGGCAGAGCCATTTCTATTCAATATTCCGTCGGTGATCACGACGACCGGCCGTGGGGTAGCTGGAAGGTTACGGATATCGGGCCGGAATTTATCTCCAAAACCATACAGGTGAAGCCGGGCAAGCGGTTGTCCCTGCAATATCATCATCACCGCGAAGAATTCTGGTATGTGATCAGTGGCCGGGGTATGGCAACGATCGGGGATCAGGAGTTTGAGCTTGGCGCCGGGGTCAGTGTATCCATTCCCAAGGGGGTCCTGCACCGGCTGGTTTGTATCAGCAGGCGACCCCTGATTGTGCTGGAGGTGCAAAAGGGCGATACGCTGGATGAGGAGGATATTGTCCGGCTGGAGGATGACTTCGGGCGGCACTAGATCGCGGCGGGGCTTTCCGTTCCCGGCAAGCCATTCTATAGTCTTCCGGCAGTTCATGAACTTGTAGCGGGAGGGCAGGTATATGGCGTTGCATTTTACCGAGGCGGAATTTCAGGATCGCAAATCCGTCATTCTTCGGGACATGGAGGCGGCAGGGCTGGATGCACTGCTGATGTTCCGGCAGGAAAGCATGTATTATCTCACCGGGTATGACACGTTCGGATACGTGTTTTTTCAGTGTCTGGTCCTGACGCCGGATGGGGATTTTACCCTGCTGACCCGGTCGGCGGATCTTCGGCAGGCCCGGCATACCTCGCTTGTTACCGACATTCGGATCTGGATGGATGCCCCGGACGCCAATCCGGCAGCGGACCTGAAGGCCATTCTGGCGGGCAAGAAGCTGCAGGGAAAGACGCTGGGCGTGGAATATGAGGCCTATGGTCTGACAGCCCGGAACGGAAAACGGCTGGAGGCGGCGCTGGACGGGTTCGCCCACCTGACGGATGCGTCGGATTTGGTCAGCCGCCGCCGGGTGATCAAGAGCCCACAGGAAATTGCCTATGTCCGGCGGGCGGCGGAACTTGCGGATGATGCCTTGGACGAGGCGAACCGGCTGTGTGTGCCGGGGGCCTTCGAGGGTGATATTCTGGCAGCCATGCAGGGCGCGGTGTTTCGCGGTGGCGGCGATTATCCAGGAAACGAATTTATCATTGGATCGGGGCCGGATGCCCTGCTGTGCCGCTATTTTTCAGGACGCCGCCATTTGGACCCGCAAGACCAGATCACCCTTGAATGGGCAGGGGTGTATCGCCATTACCACGCCGCCATGATGCGGACCCTTGTGATCGGTCAGGCGAATGACACCCAAAGAAAGATGCATGATGTTGCAACGGCGGCCATGCAGGCCTGTCTGGAGGCGTTAAGGCCGGGAGAGCCCATTGGCCGGGTCTTTGATGCCTATGCCCATGTGGCCGACAAGGGTGGGATGCAGCCCCATCGCCTGAACGCCACGGGATACAGCCTTGGAACCACGTTTTCGCCCAACTGGATGGACTGGCCCATGTTCTATCACGGCAATCCGGTGGAGGCCGCCCCCGGCATGGTTTTCTTCCTGCACATGATCCTGATGGACAGTGATGCGGGCCTTGCCATGTGTCCGGGGCAAACAGTATTGGTGACAGAGACCGGCAATGAAGTCTTGTCCCGTCACCCGTTGGATCTTGTAGTTAACCGTTAGAGGCCCCTGTGAGTCATTCTGAAGAACCGGCGTTCAACGCCCCGCCTGTCACGCTTTTCCTTGTGGCCTCCATCATTGTCAGTCACATCCTGCTGACCGTCGCGGATCAGGAAACCATCAACTGGATTTATGGGGCGCTGGCCTTCGATGTGGGACAGGTGGAACGCCTGCTCAACGGGGCTGCCGGGGCGAGCCTGATACAGTTTCTGGTGACCCTGAACACCCACATGATCCTGCATCACGATTTCATGCACATGTTGGTAAACGCGTTCATGCTGCTGGCCTTCGGGTCGATGGTGGAGCGGACCTTTGGCCCGGTCCGGTTTGTGATCGTGTTCCTTGTCGCAGGCTGGGTCGGGGCCATTCTTGAGGCGCTGGTATCCATGCCGGTGACAGAGCCGTCCCTGCTTTACGGGGCATCGGGGGGTGTTTTTGGCACCATGGGGGTGACCACGCTGTTGATGTTGCCGAAATTTGGCCTTCGCGGTGTTGTCTCTTTTGCGGCGGTTCTGATGGGGGTCAATCTTGTGATCGGGTTGACGCCGCTTGGGGCGTTGCTGGCGGGCGAGGGGGCGACCATCTCGTGGGCTGCGCATGTGGGGGGCTATGTGACAGGCTTGCTGTTTGCGATCTGGTTCCTGTCGCGGTTGGCCCGCCGCCCGTAGTTTATGGTAAGGCCTGCTGCTGGATCAGAAGGCCGGAAAAAGAAAAAGCACCTGGAAAGCTAGGGGGCATTCCAGGTGCTGTTCTGTGAGATATCCAGGTGTGGGAGAGAATATCTCACAAAATCATTGCCGCACTGTGTTACTTGCGGCGCCAGATCGGCAGGGGTTCATCCACCGCCGGCTGGTAGGTGACAGTCATCTCGTCGAAGGCTTTCAGAACGGACTGCATGTCCTGATCCTCGCGAATTTCGAACGCATTGAAACCGCACCGGTGCATATAGAAAATCTGGTCGCGGAGCACATCGCCCACGGCCCGGATTTCCCCGGTATAGCCATACCGCTCGCGCAGCAGGCGGGCCTGCGTGAAGGCGCGGCCATCCCCCATCTTGGGAAAGTTGAGGACGATCAGGTCCAGCCGATCCAGATCATCGGCCAACTGTGCCACATCATCCGTGTTGGCAAGGGAAACCCCAAGACCGCTGTTGCGGGTCAGCAACTGGTCTCGCATGGCGTTCCATTCCTCGAACGGAACATAGATATTGCCGGATGGCAGGGTATCCACATCCTCTAGTCCGGTGAACGGGGTCCATGTGTCGTCTGCGGGTTTCCTGTCCTTGATATAGTTAGTCATACAGTTTTTCCTTGAAGGGGTTCTGCCCCAGCCGGCGATAGGTGGCCAGGAAGGTTTCCTCCGGGTCCTCGCGGTTCTCAAGATAGACTTCCAGTACCTTGCCAACGGCATCGACAATTTCGTCTGCCGTGAAGGCAGGGCCGATGATCTTGCCGATGGAGGCGTCCTCGCGGGCGCTGCCGCCAAGGGTAAGCTGGTAGACCTCGACCCCTTTCTTGTTGACCCCGAGTATGCCGATATTGGCCACGTGGTGGTGACCACAGGCATTGATACAGCCGGAGATATTGAGGGAAATATCCCCAAGGTCATTGATGAAGTCGTAGCTTTCGAACCGGTCCGTGATGGCCTGGGAAATCGGGATCGACCGGGCCGTGGCCAGGGCGCAATAATCCAGTCCGGGGCACGAAATGATGTCCGTCAGGTGGTTGTAGTTGGGGGTTGCCAAGTCCAGTTCCACCAGCTCCTTCCACAGACTGAAGAGGTCAGTCAGCTTCACATCGGACAGAACAAGGTTCTGGCGATGGGTGGAGCGGATCTGTCCAAGGCTGTAGCGGTCGGCAAGGTCGGCAATGGCATCCATCTGGTCCGCAGTCACGTCTCCCGGAGGCTGGTCCTTGGTCTTCAGGGACAGGTAAACGATGCGGTATCCGGCCTTCTTGTGAAGTTCCAGATTGCTGTCCACCCACCGGGCGAAGGCCGGGTTGGTGATCAGTTCGTTTTCAAACGCCTCGTCCGTGTCGGGCAGGGTTTCGTAGGCCGGGTCCCGGAAATGGGCCTTGATGGCCTTGATGTCCTCGTCCCGAAGCTCAAGGGCGCTGTCCTTGATGCGGTTCCATTCCGCTTCCACCTGCTCGCGGAACACCTCTTCGCCGGTTTCATGGACCAGAATCTTGATGCGGGCCTTGTACATGTTGTCCCGGCGACCATACTGGTTGTACACCCGCAGGATCGCTTCCAGATAGGTCAGCATATCCTTGGCAGGCAGGAACGGCCGGATCAGTTTCCCGATCATCGGGGTTCGGCCAAGGCCGCCGCCGACATATACTTCCAGACCGATTTCCCCGGCGTCGTTCTTCACAAGGCGAAGGCCGATGTCGTGGACGGCCACGGCCGCACGGTCATGCTTGGCACCACTGACCGCGATCTTGAATTTACGCGGCAGGAAATTGAATTCCGGGTGGAAGGTGGACCACTGGCGAATCAATTCGCAATAGGGACGCGGATCTTCCGTTTCGTCACGGGCAACCCCGGCCAGCGGATCGGAAGTGGTGTTGCGGATACAGTTGCCACTTGTCTGGATGGCGTGCATTTCCACAGCGGCCAGCTTGTCGAGGATGTCGGGGACTTCCTCCAGCTTTGGCCAGTTATACTGGATATTCTGGCGCGTGCTGAAATGGCCGTAGCCCTTGTCATGCACCCGCGCAATCTGGGCCAGTGTCCGCATCTGCTCGGAAGAGATCAGGCCATAGGGAATGGCCACCCGCAGCATATAAGCATGAAGCTGCAGATACAGGCCGTTTCTCAGGCGCTGCTGCTTGAATTCGTCTTCGGACAGTTCACCATCAAGGCGACGCTGAACCTGATCCCGGAATTGCGACACCCGCTCCAGCAGAAGCTGGTGGTCGGCTTGTGAATATTGATACATGTCTTTTGCTCGATGTTCAGGCGGCGTGTTGGGCGTCGGCCGTTGCGGACCGGGCTTGGGGCAGGCGGATGGTCGGGCCGGATGCCCGGATCTGTTCACGCTTGGTGGCAGGAACAATGCCGCCTTCGGTCACGGTGACGTCCACGGCATAAGGTTCGACGATGATGTTTTCCCGCGCCGCTTTTTCCGCTTCGCTTTTCAGTGTGTGAAGGGCATCGGCCGGGGCCGCTGTCGCCTTGTTCAGGTCTGTCGTCCAGAACGGTGTGTCCCCGTCAAGGCAGAGATAGGCCACAAGACCTTCTTTCAACAAGGATGCCGTATAAACCTGCAATGCCATTCTGTCCTCCTGATATTCGGAAAAGGGGTTTCTATAATTCCCTATATAGGGAATTAAATTAATTAACGCAATATAATTGTAGTTAATTTTAATTACACAAAATAATTGTGTTAATTAGCTGGCGACGCGCCGGATCATATGGATGCCGCACTCGGTCTTGTCTTGTCCGGCCCAGCGTCCGGCACGGGCGTCTTCGCCGTCGGCAACCCGCTGTGTGCAGGGCATGCAGCCGATGGACTTGAAGCCGTCTGCGACCAGCGGGTGCCGGGGCAGGTTGCGGGCCAGAAAAGCGCTTTTTACATCCTCGTCGGTCCAATGGGCCAGCGGATTGATTTTGATAAAGCCTTCGGATGCCTCGACCACTTCAAGATTTTGCCGGGTGGAAGCCTGGAACTGCTTTCGTCCGGTAATCCACGCCTTGAAGCCGGAATCGGAAAGTGTTTTCAAGGCATTGTCCAGCGGGGCGACTTTCCGGATATGGCAGCACTGGTCCGGGTCCGTGGTGAACAGCATGTCATCCGGGTCGGTTTTTTTCAGAAGTCCGGTGTCAGGCTGGATGACGCGAACATCTTCAAGGCCCAGAAATTCAGCCAGCTTGCGCTGGTATCGGAGGGTTTCCCCGAACAGGCGCCGGGTATCCAGAAAAATAACGGGAATGGTCGGATCAACAGTGGCAACAAGATCCAAAAGCACAGCAGATTCCGCCCCGAAAGAAGAGGTCAGCATGATCTGGCCCTTCAATTCCCGGTCGACAAGCTGTTCCAGAAGGGTCGTGCCTTCCAGATGGCCATAGGTTCCACGCAGGCGGGCAGCTTCGGCTTCGAAGTTTTCAAGTGTTTCTTGTTCAGTCATGATCGCCATATCCCTTCGAAATTATGCGGTCAATTTAAGGGGTAATGAATAAATATCAATCAAAAAATGTAGAAAATATTATTCACAGTATAAAAATGTATTTTGTGGTTTGGGCTTTTCGCCAATATGTTGAACAGGTCGATATCCTGTTCGGGGAGAAGTGGATGACCTTGTGTGGCCGGGTCGGTCAGCTATTCCTTTGGTTGTGGTGTGCAGGGGGGCTTTTGGTTCCGATGGGGATCGGGGCCAGCCCGATGGCAGAGCCGCTTTCATCGGGCTCCGGGCTTGCGGGGCATAAGGTAAAAGCTGTTGGTGACAAGAATGTGTCCTTGTATGGGGTTCGCATCGGGGAGGCCGGGGCCCGGCAACTGCAGCAGCTTGTACCCCGGGAGGGGTGGGAAGTGGAAGGTCATCTCTTTGAAAAAATTGATTTTTCCGCGAACCGGTATGGGGAACTACATGGCCGCCTTCTCCATTCTGGCATTGGCTGGGTTCAGCACTATCTTGTAAGGAAAGGCCTTGGGGTGGTTTCGGGCGCGGGGCCGTATCCGCCCGCCCTGCGAACAGCCTTGCAAAAGGCCGAGGATCAGGCCCGGCAGGATCAGGTCGGCATCTGGGCTGCGCACCAGCCGGAGCAGAGACAGGACCACAGGATCCTGCTTCAGGAGGGGGCATATCAGGTTGTCGAGGGGCAGGTGACTGCCGTAAAAAAGAACCGGAGCTGGTATTACCTGAATTTCGGGGAGGACTGGCGGACGGACTTTACTGCCGCAATATCGACACGATATCTGACCAGATTTAAAGAGGCAGGACTTGATCCTGAGGGTATGCACGGTAAAAGGGTACGTCTGAGGGGAAAGGTCAGACCCTATAATGGGCCCTTCATGGAACTGGTTCATCCGGAGCAGGTGCAGGTTTTGGCGGATCAGTAGGTAAGAGGAACGGAGACAAGGATGTTTTTGAAGCGCATATCAGGGGCCGGTCGCCGGTTTGCAAGCCGTATGGTTCTTATGGGCTGCCTTGTATTGGGGCAGGGTGCGGCTCTTGCGCCCGTGGCATCGGCAGAGGGTCTGGATGGTCTGTTCTCTATCTTCGAGCCGTCAGACGAGGCCAGCATTGGCAAACAACAGCACCCTCGCATTCTGGCCCAGTATGGCGGGGAATATGTTCAGGAAGGGCTGAACGAATATATTCTGGACGTGGGTCTGCGGTTGGCCTTCGCCACGGGGCGGACCGATATCTCGTGGCAGTTCACAATCCTCAACAGTCCCGTCGTCAACGCCTTCGCCCTGCCGGGTGGTTATGTCTATATTTCGCGGGGCTTGCTGGCACTGGCCAACAACGAAGCAGAGATTGCCGGAGTGCTGGCCCATGAAATCGGCCATGTGATTGCCCGCCACGGGGCGCAGCGGCAATCCCGGGCCACGGGGCTGGGATTGCTGGGGGCGCTGGCCGGTATCCTGACCCAGAACGCCGATGTGTTTCGGATGGGGCAGACGGTAGGCGGTCTGTATCTGGCCGGATATTCACGGGATCAGGAGTTTGAGGCTGATCAACTGGGGGTCAAGTATCTGGGGCTGGCGGGATATCCCCGTGAAGCCATGGCCGGTTTTTTGAAACGGATGCAGGCCCATGCCGAATTCCAGAGCCGCCTCGCAGGCAATGGCGGGCAAAGCCAGTTTGATTTCTTTGCAACGCACCCCCAGACGGATGATCGTATTGCCCGGGCGGAACAACTGGCCGCGCGGGAGGCGGATGCGCTTGAACGTCACTATGGGCAGGCCGAGTTCATGACCAAGCTGGATGGCATTCTCTATGGGGATGACATCAAGGAAGGGGTCATTCGGTCCCGCTGGTTCCTGCATCCTGATCTTCGCCTGAAATTCCGGGCCCCGAAAGGGTTCCAATTGATCAATTCCCAGCGGGCGGTCTATGCGGTGAACGGCAAGGGCTACCAAATGGTGTTTGATCTGGACCCGGGCGGCCTCAAGGGTCTGAGTGTGAGTGACTATCTGCGCCGCGTCTGGATGCGGGAGCAGAACCTGCGCTATGTGGATGACATTCAGGTTGGTGGCGCCCAGGCGGCACGGACGGAGTTGGTCCTGCAGCAAAATGGAAAGCGGATCTTTGTGACGGCTGTTGCCATCAATTTCGGCTATGACAAGGTGGCGCGCTTCGTTTACACCGGGCCGGACCTGAACGCGGAGCTTCGGAAACTCTACCGGGGCAGCTATAACAGCTTCCAGCCCATGACCTATGACGAGGCCATGGCCATCAAGCCGGTGCATCTGGATTTGCGGTTTGTCGAGAATGAACGGTCCGTTGAGCAACTGGTCAAATCCATGGCGGACCTGCAAAACCGCAAGGCGCTGTTTATCCTGCTCAATCCTGAATTTGACGGGAAGGACCCGGAGCCGGGTGATCCCTATAAGCTGCCCGTTTACGGGCGCTAGGGCAATCAGCGGGTGCTGATCAGGTCGTCGATCTCACCGTCAAGGGTGAAGCAGGCGGCCGAAAGCGGCCCGCCAAAGCCGCAGCCACTGTCGAGGGAAACCGTGAAGTCGGTTTCCGTGACGCCGCTATGGTCCCGGTCGTAGCCGCGAATGACTTTCCGGAAACCGGAATAGGGCGCGTCGATCTTGTCGAAAAAGCCGTTGCCCCACCAGAAGGTGTCGGATTGTTCCGTGACCGGCCTGCTGGGATCAATACCGGCGTGAACGAACAGCAGTTCCCCTTGCTCTGTGTAGGCAGCGCGGCGGAGGGAAATCAGGATATCGTTATGGCCGGGATGGCTCTGGATTGTCTCCCGGAGGCGGGAGGTCCAACGGGTGGTGGCAAGGATGCCTTCGCGGAAATATCCCCGAACCCCCTGTTCACTTTCGCCGTAGGCTTCCAGTGTGCTGCCGATGCCATGCTCGATCATCCAGTCGAACACCACGGAAGGCTCGGTTGCGAGCTGTATCTGGAGAAGTTTGCGCCACATTTCTTCCTGTGCGCCGCGCAGGAAAACGATGTCTTCAGGCTGCATGCCGGGAAGGGTCAGGCGATCAATCCGGAACTGGAGCAATTCATCGAGGACCCCCTTGATGTTGGTGCCATGCCCCAGATAGTTGCCAAGATAGACAAGCCGGTCCCCTTGTTGCCAGCGTTTGCGAAGCAACGAATGGAGGTCCGTCAATCGATCGGCATCCCCATGAATACAGGATACGGCCCATACACGACCCGCACTGGTCAGGCATCCGAATTTTTCGCTGTGCTGATTCGCTTTCATCGATTCGCAGCATGAATCAAGTGATTCGGGAAGGCAAGCGAAGACTGCCAAAAGTTAAGAAAAGTTTAAAAAAAAGCCCGGCATTGGCCGGGCTTCTTTTTTGGACAGGGCGATCAGGATCAGGCGGCTTTCAGAACCTTCTGAACCTTTTCGGTCGCCACATCGGCTTCAATCTTCTCGACGACAGCCAGTTCACGGCTCAACCGCTCAAGGGCTGCTTCGTAAATCTGACGTTCGCTATAGGACTGATCCGGCTGATCTTCATTCCGGTGCAGGTCCCGAACAACCTCGGCGATCTGAACCGGATCCCCTGAGTTGATCTTGGCTTCATACTCCTGGGCGCGGCGGCTCCACATGGTGCGTTTTACCCGGGCGCGTCCCTTCAGGGTGTCAAGAGCGGTCTTCATCTTCTTAGGCGAGGACAAAGCGCGCATACCTACGTTCTTTGCTTTTCCGATCGGGACACGAAGCGTCATTTTTTCATGTGAAAAATCGACAACATACAGTTTCAGGGACATGCCTGAAATTTCCTGTTCCTCAATGCTGACAACCTGACCCACACCATGTGTTGGATATACAACATGGTCAAGTGGAGCGAATTCCAACTCTTTAGTCATTCAATTCCTTCTCATCTGACATGAGGCAGGCAAAGTGGCGCAAAAAAAAGAGCAGCGATTAAAACGCTGCAAAATTTGCCTGTCTCATCAAGAGGCAGCACAGCCGCCTACACTTCAACTGTGCAGGTTAAAAACCGTGAATTTCCATCTGTCGCAACAGAAAGAACCCCCCGATATGTTAACCATCTTCAGGACCATAACACATTTTTTCTAAAATTGCTAATCCTGATGAAGATATTGTATGCGGACAGGGTAATTCAAGTCCGCATACCGCAATATCCGCCCAGTTTTAGCGCGCCGCGGGATTGGGGCTGAAGAATTCCTCGAACTTGCCTTCCTTGCCGTTGAATTCCTCGGCGTCGGCGGGCTCTTCCCCCTTCTGGGTGATGTTCGGCCATTTTTCGGCGTATTCCCGGTTTACTTCCAGCATCTTTTCGACACCATCTTCGGTGTCTGGCAGAATGGCCTCAGCCGGGCATTCGGGTTCACAGACGCCGCAATCGATGCATTCGTCCGGATGAATTACCAGCATATTCTCACCCTCGTAGAAACAGTCTACGGGGCAGACCTCAACGCAGTCCATGAATTTGCATTTGATGCAATTTTCGGTCACAACGTAGGTCATAGTCTTCTCCAGCTCATTGGAATATTAAAGCAAATATATCCTGTACCGATTATCTCCAATACACTCGGAAGACAACCCTTTTGTTTTTAGTACAGAACAAAAATGTATATTACTCGGTTACCCCAAGTTTTTGCATGACCCGCTTGCGGGCCTGCCCGCTTTCCAGATCGCTGACATAGATCAGTCCGCAGGTCCGGCGAATCAAATTGGCTTCAAACTTGCTGAGGGTCCCGTCCGCATAGGCGATTTCCCACATCAGGGCGATGATATCAGAGCGCTCCTCGATGGGGCAATTTTCCTTAATCACCCGGGTGAAGGTCAGCAGGTGACTGGTGTCCGCATGGGATTTTTCAGCCGCCTCGATCACATCCGCCGCCTCGGCCTCACTCAGGGAGAAATGCCGCTGCAGGATGGCGCCAAGGGTGTCCCGCTCGGTTTCGGAAAAATCCTCATCAGAGAGGGCCGCCTCAATCAGCAGGGCCGCGGTTGCAACCTGCATGTCTTCCGCGTTGCCAAGGGACGCTTCATCGGCGCCCTTCCCAACAAACAGTTCCTTCAGTCTGGCCAGCATCAGCCCGCTCCGTGGCAATGTTTGAATTTCTTGCCCGACCCGCAAGGGCAGGGATCATTGCGGCGTGTCTTGCCCCAATTTTCAGGATCGCTTCCGTCGCCGTCCGCCATCTCATTCTCACCGGTAACCGGGTCGATATGGGTGGCCTGCATCTGGCTTTCGTCAGGCTCTTCCCGCTGCACCACCTCGGTCGGGTTCTGCAGTTCCACATGGGACAGATAGGTGGTGACGGTGACGCGAAGCTGGTCCAGCATGACCTGGAACATGTTGAAGGCTTCGGTCTTGTATTCGTTCAGTGGGTCCTTCTGGGCATAGGCCCGGAGGGAAACCCCCTGACGCAACTGATCCAGTTGCAGAAGATGATCTTTCCAGGACTGGTCCAGAATCTGCAGCAGCAGGCTCTTTTCCACCATCCGCATGACTTCAGGGCCATAGTTGGCGGCTTTTTCCGCCATGCGGCGATTGGCGTGGTCCTTCAGGCGTTCGCGGATTTCCTCATCGGCGATGCCTTCTTCCTGTGCCCATTCATCAACGGGCAGGTCAAGGGCCAGAACCTTCCGAACCTCTTCGCGGAGGCCCTGAACGTCCCACTGCTCGGGGTAGGCCTTCTCGGGGATATGGGTATCCACCAGATTGTCGATGGTATCCTCGCGCATCTCGTTGACGGTTTCGGACACATCGTCCTGTTCCATCAGGTCGATCCGCTGTTCATAGATGACCTTTCGCTGGTCATTCATGACATCGTCGAATTTCAGCAGGTTCTTGCGGATGTCGTAGTTCCGGGCCTCAACCTTTTGCTGAGCCTTTTCAAGGGCCTTGTTGATCCACGGATGAATGATGGCCTCGCCTTCTTCAAGGCCCAGCTTGCGGAGCATGCCTTCCATTCGCTCGGACCCGAAAATCCGCATCAGGTCGTCTTGCAGGGACAGATAGAAACGGGAGGTTCCCGGATCACCCTGACGACCGGAACGACCGCGAAGCTGATTGTCGATCCGGCGGGATTCATGCCGTTCCGTGCCAATCACAAACAGACCGCCAGCAGCCAGAACCTTGTCTTTTTCAACGGCGATTTCAGCGCGGATATCGGCTTCGATCTTCGCCAGTTGAGCCGGGTCTTCAACGCCTTCGGACCGTTCCGCAACCAGCATTTCCACGTTGCCGCCCAGCTTGATGTCGGTTCCGCGCCCGGCCATGTTGGTGGCAATGGTAACCGCCCCGATGCGGCCCGCCTGCCCAATGATTTCCGCTTCCTGTTCGTGGTAGCGGGCGTTCAGGACGCTGTGCGGGATTTTCTTCTGTTTCAGGACGTCGGACAAGACCTCGGACTTCTCGATGGAGACGGTGCCGACCAGAACCGGTTGGCCTCTTTCGCGGCATTCCTCGATGGTCTTGACGATGGCATCGTATTTTTCTTCTGCCGACCGGTAGACCTCGTCATCCTCGTCTTTGCGGGCAACGGGAACGTTGGTCGGAATCTCGACCACGGCCAGGCCATAGATTTCGGCAAATTCCTCGGCCTCGGTGGAGGCGGTACCGGTCATACCGGACAGCTTGTCATAGAGCCGGAAATAGTTCTGGAAGGTGATGGAGGCCAGGGTCTGGTTTTCCGGCTGGATATCCACCTGTTCCTTTGCTTCCAGGGCCTGATGCAGACCATCGGAATAACGGCGGCCTTCCATCATGCGTCCGGTAAACTCGTCAATGATGACAACCTTGTTGTTCTTGACGATGTAGTCCTTGTCCTTCTCGAACAGCTTGTGTGCGCGGAGGGCCTGATTGGCGTGGTGCACCACCGTGACATTTTCCACGTCATAGAGGTTGTCGCCCTTGAGCAGACCTGCCTCGTCCAGAATGCGTTCGATGGTTTCGGTGCCATCCTCGGTGAAGCTGACGGCCTTGGATTTCTCGTCAACCTCGAAGTCGTCCTCGGACAGGCGCGGGATCAGGGCATCAATGGCCCGGTACAGTTCGGAAGAATCCTCGGCGGGGCCGGAAATGATCAGCGGGGTCCGGGCCTCGTCGATCAGGATGCTGTCCACCTCGTCAACAACGGCATAGTTGAAGGGGCGCTGAACCATGGCGGCGCGCTCGAACTTCATGTTGTCGCGAAGGTAATCGAAGCCAAATTCGTTGTTGGTGCCGTAGGTGATGTCTGCGGCATAGGCGGCCCGGCGCTCCTCGTCGGACATGCCGCCAACGATACAGCCAACGGTCAGGCCCAGCTGGGCATAGACTTTCGCCATCCAGCCACTGTCCCGGCTGGCAAGATAGTCGTTCACGGTAACCACATGAACGCCCTTGCCCTCGATGGCGTTGAGGTAGGATGGCAGGGTGGAGACAAGGGTCTTGCCTTCACCGGTCTTCATTTCGGTGATCTTGCCCTGATGCAGGACAATGCCGCCCATCAACTGAACATCATAGTGACGTTCCCCGAGGGCCCGGCGGGCTGCCTCACGCACACAGGCGAAGGCTTCCGGCAGGATATCGTCAAGAGTTTTGCCGTCGGCGAGCCGCTGGCGAAATTCTTCGGTCTTGCCTTTCAACGCGTCGTCGGAAAGCGGTTTTATGCTGTCTTCCAAGGCATTGATTTCGGCGACGGTTGCGCGAATGGCTTTCAATGCCCTGTCATTCGATGTGCCGAATAACTTTTTGGCTAAACTACCGAACATTTCCAACTAAACTCCAGTCATCATCGTGATGAATTCAGATGCCGAACTTGCACCGTCTTTCAAAGAACGGGAAAGAATGGTGACAGACCTCCCAAAAATCCTATGTGACAGATAAGGGGGATGAAGCCTTCTGTCAATCTATCCAGCGTCAAACCCATGCCATATATGGGTTAACAGGTATGGTCATGCCTTGATTTGGCCAAATTTACTGTGCTTGTATCTGATGCTGTTTAACATATATTCTTTGGGCAATTTGGGAACGGTGTTCCCCGATAAATAAACAGGCGGTTATCGCCAGGTCGTGATCCTTTTTGGGAATAGGAAGATTATGAAGATTCAAAGCACCCTTGCGCTGGTTGTTGTTGCGGGGATTTCACTCGGTGCCGGTTATTATATCGGGGGGAACAAGGATGCCCTTCTGGGGACCACGGCAGATATCCAGTCCGTAGCGACCGGTACACAGGACACGGCAACGCAAGTGGATCCGGATGACACCATTGTGGCGACGGTCAATGGTGACGAGATTCGGGAATCCGATATTCTCAAGATGTATGAAAGCCTTCCGGCCCAGTATCGTCAGGTTCCCTTTGCCTTTATCAAGGCGCAACTGGTTGACCAGATGATCAACATGCGTCTGGTTCAGGAGGCTGCCCAGACCGAAAAATATGACAGTCAGGCTGAATTCACCGATCGGGCCAATGATGTCCGGTTGCAGCTTTTGCAGGAATATTACCTGCAGAAGAAAATTGACGAGGCCCTGACCGACGAAGCCCTGAACGCTGAATATGAAAAGTTGAAGGCTGCCTTTGAGCCGGTCGAGCAGGTTCACGCGCGCCACATTCTTGTGGAAAAGGAAGAAGACGCGAAGAAGCTGATCGAAGAGTTGAAGGCTGGCGGTGATTTTGTTGAGCTTGCCAAGGAACATTCAACAGGTCCGTCCGGCAAGGATGGCGGCGATCTTGGCTTCTTCATCAAGGAAGCCATGGTGCCGGAATTTGCGGATGCCGCCTTTGCCATGGAAGTTGGCACCTACAGCGAGGAGCCGGTCAAGACCCAGTTCGGCTGGCACGTGATCAAGGTTGAGGGGCGCAAGCCCACCGAGATTTCCCCGTTCGAGGAACTGAAGGATGAAATTTCGGATACGCTGACCAATGAAACGGTCACCAACCTTCTGGAAAGCCTGAAAGCCGCCGCAACAATTGAGGTTGTGGAAGCTGAGGTTGCCGAGCCTGCCCTTGAAGCGGACGACAAGGCGGAAGAAAAGCCAGCCGAGGCAGCTCCTGCTGACGAAAAGCCTGCGGACGAGGGTGCCGAAACCCCGAAGACAGAAGACAAGAAAGACGGCTAAGCCCGCCTTTCAACTGAATGAAAAAAAGCCCGGTCCAATTGGCCGGGCTTTTTTGTTTGGTTTGACATTGCGAGCGGAATGTCAGGCGTCGGTATTGGGCAGCCACGGGATGGCCGCGACCTCAACCCCTTCTTCCTGAAGTTCCTGCCGTTCTTCTTGCGTGGCCTCACCATAGATGCCGCGCTCTTCCGTTTCTCCGTAATGGATTTTACGGGCTTCCTCGGCAAAGTTGTTGCCCACATAGTCGCAGTTGGCTTCAACGGTTTTGCGAAGTTCCCGAAGGGCGCTCATGGCAACAGACATTTGCTGGGCATAGGCCTGCTGGGCCTCCTCGGACGGCGCATCGGCCGGGGCCTGTCTGGGGGCTGCGTCCCGACCTTTTCTTGGAACCGCCGGGGCCATCAGCGCCTTGGTCACCTTTGAAGACCCGCAAAGTGAACACTGAACAATTCCCTTGGCTTCCTGTTCGTCATAGCTGGCGCTATTGCTGAACCAGGCCTCGAAAACGTGGTCATGTTCGCATTTTAGACTGTACTTGATCATGTAACCGGATATCTCACAAAAACAAATATGCCTTTATTGAAAAAATAGGCATTTAATTCTGCTGCGCAAGTATTTGACAGAACTGTGACAGCATTGCAATGGTTGCAAACAGCCATGGAGAGGATTTGAGGAACGTCAATGAGCGATGTATCGGAGTGGGTTCGCAAACACATGCCATTGATCCCGGCAGGGGGACAGGTGCTGGATCTGGCCTGCGGAGGCGGGCGGCATACGGCCCTTCTGTTGTCAGGCGGATACGGGGTGACCGCGGTGGATATCGATGTCCATGCGGTAGGGGCGTTGTCGCACAAGGCCCTGACAATCGTCGAGGCGGATCTTGAGGCCGGCGGTTGGCCGTTCGGGCCGGAGCGGTTTGACGGTATTGTGGTGACGAACTATCTGTGGCGCCCCCTGTTTGAGGATATCCGGGGCAGCCTGAAGCAGGGCGGGGTTGTGATCTACGAGACGTTCGCCGTGGGGAACGAGGCCTTTGGACGCCCCCGAAACCCGGATTTCCTGCTCCGGGAGGGGGAGTTGAAAGACATGTTCAGCGGGTTTGAAATCCTGGATTATCGTCACGGTCCGGTCGGGCAACCCAAACCGGCCGTAACGCAGGGCATTGCGGCGCGAAAGCGATAGGGGCTAGACGGCCGGTGCCGGTTCGCTTTTCGGGGTTTCCAGACTGTAGGCACGCAGGTTTTGCAGGTTTGGTACCTGACGGCGGCGCTTTGCCACCTGATCCATGTCGATCGGGGCAATGATAAAGCCCGGCTCCTCGCCGCCATCGGCAAGGACGTCGCCCCACGGATCAATGATCAGGGAATGACCATAGGTGCGGCGCTTTTCTGAATGGTGCCCACATTGGGCCGAGGCAATGACAAAGGCTCCGTTTTCGATGGCCCGCGCCTTCAGCAGCGTGTGCCAGTGGGCTTTCCCGGTGGTATAGGTGAAAGCGGCGGGAACGGTGAACAGGCTGGCGCCGCCCTTGATGGCCAGATCCTGAAACAGATGTGAGAACCGCACGTCATAACAGACGGCCATGCCCAAGGTTCCCCAAGGGGTCGGGACGGCAACGGCTTTTTCTCCCGGTGCGTAGGCGTTTGATTCCTTGTGGGACTCGCCATTGTCCAGCGACACATCGAACATGTGGATCTTGTCGTAGCGGGCGGCAATCCGTCCGTCCGGTGCGATCAGGAAGGAGCGGTTGGCCAGCCGTTCGTCATCCGGTTTCCGGATCACGAGAGAGCCGGCCAAAATCCATGTGCCTGTTTCATCCGCCAGTTCCCGGTACGCCCGCAAGGTGATGTCATCCTCTTCCAGTTGGGCTTTTTCCTGGGCCGCAACCTTGTAGGGTTCCATCATGTTGGTGACTTCAGGGGTCGAGACGAAATCCGCGCCCGCATCAATGGCGGCGCGGATCAGGTCCGTACTGACCTTCAGGTTTTCTTCCGGTTCGGTCCCGGAGGTCATCTGGATGCAGGCGGCAGAAAAGGTTGTCATGGCACTCTGTCAGTTGTTTCAGGCAATGCCCAGAATCTGATTGAGTTTCCCAGCGGCGTCAAGTTTGTGGATGTAATCACAATCGCCAATATGCATATCGTCCACGAAAATCTGCGGAACGGTATGGGCGCCTTCAGCCCGTTTCATCATCACCTGACGCAGGGCGGCGTCGGCGGTGACGTCGATTTCCTTGAACTGGACGCCTTTTGATTTCAGCAACGCCTTTGCGCGGGCGCAGAACGGGCACAGCATACTGGTGTAAATCTCGATACTTTTCATTTGGAAACTTCCTGACTGATAAATTTACGCTCCCTTATATATTGAGGGAGGCGGGCTGTACAACCCGGCATAAGGTCAAAACATTGACCGCAGTCACACCCTGCGAGAGGAGGGAGCGGGTACAGGCCTCCACCGTGGCGCCGGTGGTCAGCACATCGTCCACCAGAAGCACGGTTTTGCCTTCAATATGGGGCTGCCAGCGGGTGTTGACCGCAAAGGCCCCCCTGACATTCCGAACACGGCCCTTCGCGCTGTAATTCCCCTGACTGGCGGTGGCGCGGGTTCTTACAAGCAGGTCTTGGGCAAGGTCCAACCCGGTGCCCTTTGCAATGCCGGATGCCAGCAGGGCGGATTGATTGTATCGCCGCTTGATCAGCCTTGATGGGTGCAGGGGGACGGGGGCCACCATCTCGGACTGTTCCAGAAGGTCGCGGCCGGCCCGTTTCATCCATGCGGCAAAGGTGGGCGCCCGGTCGGACCGGTCCCCATGCTTGAAGGACAGCACCATCGCCCGACTGGCCTCGTTATAATGGAGCGCGGAGCGGAGGCCGGCATAGGGAGGGGGCGCAGCAATGCAGGCCCCGCAGAGGGCCGCTTCGCCTTGTGAATACTCAAACGGAATGCCGCAGATGTGGCAAAGCGGGTCGCTGATGAAATCAAGGCTGGGCCAGCAATCGGGACACAGGGCGCCGACCCTGTCCACTTCCTCGCCGCATCGGGGACAACCCGGCGGGAACAGGGCATCAAGGCAGGATCGCCCCATGGCAAGAAGTGCGGTTTTCGAGAAAATGTTTCCCATGATTTCTTAATTTACGGGAAAATCGCTCCCTATCCAATCATTCTGTGCGAAAGCGTGATTGAGTTGCCGGGGGGACCGTGCCATATACGGGGCATGACAAAGACACCCTTCAGCCCGGCGCAGGATAGCTATCTGTTTGACCGGAAAGTTGTCCGCAAACACCGGGAGCGTGCGGTCGGGATCGACTGGTCCCGTCACGGTTTTCTGTTTGCCGAAGTTGCCGACCGGATGGCGGATCGATTGCTGGATATCACGCGGACCTATGATCTGGCGCTGGACCTTGGTTGTCGCGGCGGCGCGTTTGCGGATGCCCTGCGGGCCCGTTCGCTGGCCAGTACCGTAATACAGGCCGATCTGGCCTTCGGTCATGTCGCCGAAACCGGCGGTGACCGGTCCGTTGTGGCGGACGAGGAATTCCTGCCATTTGCCCCGGCCAGTTTCGATCTGGTGGGCAGTGTCCTGAACCTGCATTGGACAAACGATCTTCCCGGTGCGCTGGTTCAGATTGCCCGTAGCTTGAAACCGGATGGGCTGTTTCTGGGCTCCCTGTTCGGGATTGAAAGCCTGCAAGAGCTGAAATGGTGCCTGACACAGGCCGAGTCAGAGGTTTCCGGCGGCGTTCATCCCCGCATCTCCCCCTTTACCGAGGTTCGGGATGCAGGCGGCCTGTTACAGCGTGCCGGGCTGGCCCTGCCGGTGACCGATGTGGATACGGTTACGCTGAAATATTCCGATCCCTTTGCCCTGATGCGGGAGCTGCGCGGCATGGGCGAGGGGAATGCCCTTGTCCAGCGTCAGAAAACCCTGACGGGGCGCCGGGTCCTGTTCCGGGCGGCAGAGTTGTATATGGAGAATTTTGCCGATGAGGACGGGCTGATCCCGGCTACCTTCCAGATCATTTACATGACGGGCTGGTCGCCCCACGCAAGCCAGCAGGAACCCGCCCGCCGGGGAAGTGGTCAGGCAAGCCTGACCGATATCCTGTCCAAGGACTGAAGCGCTTCTCTGGCGAAGAGTTCTAGAGGAGGTCGCGTAGCATGGCCACCAGCGGGATATCCGCCGGGGGCATGTCGTAGTCTTTCAGGCTGTTGGCGCGGACCCATTTCAGGGTCTGGCCTTCTGTTGGCCGGGGAAAGCCGGACCAGCGGCGGCAGACATAGAGCGGCATCAACAGATGGAACTTCTCATAGGTGTGGCTGGCGAAGGTGAAGGGGGCCAGGCAGGCCTCCGTCACATCAATGGCCAGTTCTTCTTTCAATTCCCGGATCAGGGCCAGTTCCGGGGTTTCCCCGTCCTCGACCTTGCCGCCCGGAAATTCCCAAAGGCCGGCCATGCTCTTGCCTTCCGGTCGCTGGGCGATGAGGACACGGTTGTCAGTGTCCACCAGCGCCACCGCCACGACCAGCACTGTCGGTTTGTGGGACATGGGGCCTCAGCTCCGGTAGTCGGCGTTGATTTCGATATATCCGTGGGTCAGGTCGCAGGTCCACGCCGTTGAGGTGCCGGTGCCGACGGCCACGTCCACATCAATGGTGATGTCCTGTCCCTTCATGTGGTCGGTAATCTGTTCTTCCTTGTAGCCCGCAAACGGGGCGCCTTTTTCGGCGATCAGAACGCCGCAGATTTCCAGCCGCAGGTTGTCGCGGTCTGCTTTCTCTCCGGACTTGCCCACGGCCATGACCACCCGTCCCCAGTTGGCGTCTTCGCCGGCGATGGCGGTCTTCACAAGGGGGGAGTTGGCAATGGCAAGGGCAATCACCTTGGCAGAGGTGTCGCTTTCCGCACCGGTCACATTGACCGTGATGAACTTGCTGGCGCCTTCACCATCCTTGGCAATCTGGATCGCCAGATCCTGCATGATCTCCAGCAGGGCGGCCCGGAACCCGTCAAGGGCCGGATCGGTGGCACTGGAAGGGGCTGTGTTGCCCGCAGTGTTGGTGGCGAACAGCAGGGCCGTGTCACTGGTCGAGGTGTCGCTGTCCACGGTCACACAGTTAAAGCTCTTCTCGTTTGTCTCTGCCAGAAGCTGTTGCAGGATGGCGGACGGGATGTTGGCATCCGTAAACAGGAAGGCAAGCATGGTGGCCATGTCGGGCGCAATCATGCCGGAGCCTTTGGCAAAACCGCTGAGGGTGACGGTCTGATCCCCGATCTTGCAGGTGGCTGTCGCCCCCTTGGCAAAGGTATCGGTTGTCAGGATCGCCTTGGCGGCGGCTTCCGCGTTGCCTTCATCAAGACCGTCCATCATGCCCGGCAGGGTGTTGGTGATATACTCGGTCGGGACCTTGTTCCCGATCACACCGGTTGAGGCCACATAGACCTCCTCGGGCAGGCCGCCGACCAGTTCGGCAGCGGTCCGGGCCGTCTGCAGGACGGTTTCGGTTCCCGCAGCGCCGGTAAAGACGTTGGCAATGCCGGAATTGACCACCAGTGCGCGCGCCGTGCCTTTGGAAAGGATTTTCCGGCCCCACACAACCGGTTCGCCCGGCATTGAGTTCTTGGTGAAGACACCTGCCACACTGGTTCCTTCGGGGAACACGGCCAGCAGCAGGTCGTCCCGCCCCTTATATCGCATTCCCGAGTTCGCCGTTGCAAAGCGAACGCCTGAAATGGCGGGCAGCGTTGGGAACTGTGCGGGGGCAAGCGGGGATACAGGGAGTGACATGATGACGTCTCGCTATAAAGGTTGATCCGATACCCAGATAGTTCATTTCCAGCTTTCTGGTCAAATCGGAATGTCCGGGGGGACTGAATGATTGATGCGTTTTTCCTGAAATCAGGCGGGGCGGGTTGATGTGACAATATAATTGATGGTCATATCCTTGCCGAGGCGCCAGCTATCGTCCAGCGGATTATAGACGGCCCCGGTCATGTCGGTGACAACCAGACCATTGCCGCGGACAAGCCTTGCAACCTCGGAGGGGCGCAGGAACTTTTTCCAGTTATGGGTGCCGCGCGGCAGCCAGCGCAGGACATATTCCGCCCCGACAATGGCAAAGGCGTAGCTTTTAAAGGTGCGATTCAGGGTGGCGATGAACATCAGCCCGCCCGGTTTCAGCATGCTGGCGCAGGCGGCTGCAAACCCTTCCACATCGGCCACATGCTCGATGACCTCCATGTTCAGGATCACGTCGAACTTTTCGCCAGCGGCAGCAAGGTCCTCTGCCGTGGTGTGTCGATAGTCGATGGACAGGCCGGATTTTTCCGCATGCAGGGACGCAATATTGATGTTGGTTTCCGATGCGTCTGCAGAAACAATCTCGGCGCCAAGCCGGGCCATGGGCTCCGACAACAGGCCACCGCCACAGCCAATATCCAGAAACCGCAGGCCCTTGAAGGGTTTCAACTGGCTTTCCGGGCTGTTTGTATCAATCTGGAAATGCTGGATCACCTGATCCCGGACATATCCGATTCGGATGGGATTGAAACGGTGCAGCGGCTTGAATTTTCCGGTTTCATCCCACCATTCGTCCGCCATTGCGGCAAAATTGGAAATCTCCTTCGGGTCCACCGAGCTCGAACTTGCAACATCAGTCATGGGATGCCTATTCAGAATTGCGTCGTCTATCACTAATATTTTCGTTTGGAATGCTTGCCGAACAAGCCCTCTTAAGTATATGTATACGCTCCTTCTAGTCCAAAGGGTACCCGTTCCGTCTAAAATTGTGGACCTTTGTTAAAGACGTTATGTGAGAGGTTGGTTCGGCCATGGCGCGGCTGGTTATGAAATTCGGTGGCACGTCTGTCGGATCCGTTGAACGGATCCAGAACGTTGCCAGAAAAGTGAAAAAAGAAGTTGATGCAGGTCATGAAGTGGCCGTTGTTGTTTCCGCCATGTCCGGGGAAACCAACCGCCTTGTCGACCTGACAACGAATGTTGCTGCCCTGCATGATGCCCGTGAATATGACGTGGTCGTTTCCAGCGGTGAGCAGGTGACGGTTGGTCTGTTGGCGCTGGCCTTGCAGGAACTGGGGGTCAATGCCCGCTCCTGGCTGGGTTGGCAGGTGCCGATCAAGACCAATGACACCCACAGCTCTGCCCGGATCGAGGAAATCGATTGCAGCGATATCATTCGTCGTTTCGGCGAAGGTCAGGTTGCTGTCTGTGCCGGGTTCCAGGGTGTGGGAAGCGATAACCGTATCACCACATTGGGGCGCGGCGGGTCCGACACGTCAGCCGTGGCGCTGGCCGCGGCCATGAACGCAGACCGGTGTGATATCTATACGGATGTGGACGGTATTTATACCGCTGATCCCCGGATCGCGACAAAAGCTGCAAAACTTGATAGAATTACATATGAGGAAATGTTGGAACTTGCGTCCCTCGGGGCCAAGGTCTTGCAGACACGCTCCGTTGAAATGGCGATGAAGCACCGCGTCAAGCTGCAGGTGCTCTCCAGTTTTGAGGATTTGCCGGGAACGTTGGTTGTTGATGAGGAAGACATCGTGGAACAGCAAGTAGTTAGTGGTGTGACCTATACACGTGATGAAGCAAAGGTCACGTTGCAGCAGGTCAGTGACAAACCGGGTGTTGCCGCACTGGTATTCGGTGCGTTGGCTGATGCCCATGTCAATGTGGACATGATCGTCCAGAACGTTTCTGAAGATGGCAAGGCCACGGACCTGACCTTTACGGTGGGCCGCAAGGATCTTGATCCGGCGCTGAAGGTTCTGGACAGCCTGAAAAACGATGTGAACTGCAAGGCGATCGTTCCTGATCCCAACGTGGTCAAGGTCTCGATCGTGGGCATGGGTATGCGCAGTCACGCTGGTGTCGCGCAGACAATGTTCTCCGCTCTGGCGGAAAAGGGGATCAACATTCAGGTCATCTCCACTTCTGAAATCAAGGTCAGTGTCCTGATTGCCGAAGAGTATACCGAACTGGCCGTCCGGACATTGCACACCGCCTTTAACCTGGACGCTGCCTGATTATGAGTGACGATCGTATGCAAGAGGGTGCCCGCGCCCTTCATGAGGCTTGGGCGCGTGGATGTGAATTCTTGGGAACCGAATACGCCATTCTTGGCGGGGCCATGTCCTGGGTTTCCGAGCGGAACCTCGTTGCGGCGATTTCAAACGCCGGCGGGTTCGGCGTCATTGCCTGCGGGGCGATGACACCGGACCTGTTGGATACTGAAATCAAGGCGACACGGGAACTGACATCCAAACCCTTTGGTGTGAACCTGATCACCATGCATCCGGATCTGGACAAGCTGGTTGATGTCTGCCTGGACAACAAGGTTGGCCATGTGGTGCTGGCCGGGGGTCTGCCCTCCAAGGAAACCATTCTCAAGATCAAGGAAGGTGGGGCGAAAACCGTGTGTTTTGCCCCCATTCTGGCACTGGCGAAAAAGCTGGTGCGGATCGGCGTCGATGCGCTGGTGATCGAGGGGATGGAAGCAGGCGGTCATATCGGGCCGGTTGCAACCAGTGTGCTGGCGCAGGAAATCCTGCCGCATATCACCGACGTTCCTGTCTTTGTCGCCGGGGGTATTGGCCGCGGCGAGGCGATCGTCAATTATCTGAATATGGGCGCCGCCGGGGTTCAGCTTGGAACCCGTTTCGTCTGTGCGACGGAATGTATCGCCCACCCGAACTTCAAGAAAGCCTTCATCCGGGCCAGTGCCCGTGATGCGGTCACCACCGTTCAGGTGGACCCGGCATTCCCGGTTATTCCAGTGCGGGCCCTCGACAATGCGGGGGGCCGGAAGTTTATCGAAACCCAGCATGAAGTGATTGCCCGTTACAAGTCGGGCGAGCTTGAACTGGAAGCTGCCCAGCTTGAAATCGAGCATTACTGGGCCGGGGCCCTGCGCCGTGCCGTTATGGATGGTGATGTGGAATTCGGCTCTGTCATGGCTGGACAAAGCGTCGGTATGGTCAAGAAAGAACAGTCCACGGAAGAGATCATACAGGAACTGGTCGAGCAGGCCAGTGAGGCTTTGACAGGCAGGGGCGGGAAGGCCGTTACCTAAATGAACAGCGCCGCGATCAGCAGTCCCAGGATTCTACTCCGTCACTTGCGTCAGGTGATGGCGGGGGCCGGGGAAGCTGAACACAGGCTTCAGAAAATTGTTGAACTGATCGCGGCCAACATGATTGCCGAGGTGTGTTCCTGTTACCTGATGCGGGCAGGCGACATGCTGGAGCTTTTTGCGACGGAAGGCTTGCGCCGGGACGCCATTCACAAGACCCGTTTGCGGCTTGGGGAAGGCCTTGTCGGTGACATCGCGGCCCATGCACGGCCGCTGAACCTGTCGGACGCACAGGCGCATCCCCAGTTTGCCTATCGCCCCGAAACGGGCGAGGAAATCTATCATTCCCTGCTTGGCACCCCCATCATGCGGGGCGGCCGGGTTATCGGGGTCCTTGTGGTCCAGAACCGGACCCGCCGACACTATTCCGAAGAAGAGGTGGAAGCCCTTCAGACGGTCGCCATGGTGGTTGCCGAACTGATCAGTTCGGAAGAGATGATCAGTTCAGAGGAACTGATGGACACGGCAGGGAACGCTACCTTGCCCCATCGTCTGGCCGGACGGGTTCTGGCAGAGGGGCTGGGGGCCGGGTATGCGGTTCTTCATGAACCTCGGATCGAGGTTATCAAGACCATCGCAGAAAATCCGGCTGAGGAACTGGGCCGTCTGGAGCGCGCCATCACCGCCCTGCAGGAAGCGGTGGAGGCCATGCTGACCTCCAACCATGCTGCGTTTACCGAGGAATCCCGCGAAATCTTTGAAGCCTACAAGATGTTTGCCCACGACAAGAGCTGGCTGAACAAATTGCGGGATGCGGTGGGCAGCGGTTTGACGGCGGAAGCCTCGATCAAGCGGGTGCAGGACGATACGCGCAACCGCATGAAGGCGGTAACCGATCCGTATATCCGGGAGCGGCTATCTGATCTGGATGATTTGGCCAATCGGTTGTTCCTGCATCTGGAAGGCAGCACCGGCATCGACCGGCGGCACCTGCCTCGGGAAACGGTTGTTGTCGCCCGGAACATGGGCGCGGCGGAACTGCTGGACTATGACCGGGTTCACCTGAAGGCAGTGATCCTGCAGGAGGGAACCCGCAGCAGCCATGTGGCCATTGTTGCGCGGGCGCTGGGCGTGCCGGTCATTGGTCAGTGCGCGGAAATTGTCGATCTTGTTGAGCAGGGTGATTATATCCTGGCCGACGGAGAGCATGGTCAGGCGTTCCTGCGGCCCGGTGATGATGTCAAACATATCTTCGCCAAAAGCGTTCGCCACCGGGCGGAACGGCAGGCGAAATACGCCGCCTTGCGCGAGGAGCCGGCGATTACACGGGACGGCCAGCGTGTCAGCCTGAACATGAATGCGGGCCTTCTGATTGATCTGGAGCATTTCGATCTGGCCGGAACGGAAGGCATAGGCCTGTTCCGCACGGAATTGCAGTTCATGGTGCGATCCCGCCTGCCAAAGGTGGAGGAGCAGACCGCCCTTTACAGCAAGGTTCTGGACCATGCGGGGGATCGCCCGGTTATCTTCCGGACACTGGATGTGGGCGGGGATAAAATGCTGCCCTATCTGCGCATGAAGGAAGAGGAAAATCCGGCACTTGGCTGGCGGGCGATCCGTATCGGACTGGATCGCCCGGCCTTGTTGAAGGCGCAGTTGCGGGCCATGGTGCGGGCCGCGGCGGGGCGCAACCTTTCCCTGATGTTCCCGATGGTCGCCGAGGTTTCGGAGTTTATCGAGGCAAAGGCTATTCTGAAAAAAGAACTGGTCCGATCCGAAGGGTATGAAGGCGGCGCGCCGAAAAATGTGCGGGTCGGTGCCATGATCGAGGTGCCGTCCATTGTCTGGCAATTACCCCATTTGCTGAAATATGTGGATTTTATCTCGGTTGGGACCAACGATTTGCAGCAGTATTTCTATGCGGTGGACCGCGGAAATTCCATGGTTGCGGACCGGTATGACATGTTGAGTTCCGGTTTCCTGTCCATGTTGCGCTTTATCGTCAGGGAAAGTACCCGGGCGGATGTCCCTGTTTCCATTTGCGGGGATGTGGCGGGTAAACCCTTGGAAGCGATGGCCCTGCTGGGCTTGGGGTACCGAAATCTTTCCATGTCTTTTGAGGCGATCGGCCCGGTCAAGGAAATGGTCCGCAGTGTGGATACCAGCCGCATTGAAAGCTTTATAGAGGCACTTTGCGAGGCGCGCGAACATTCTGTCCGCCAGCAAATGCGGGCCTTTGCGAGAGATCACTCTATCATAATTTAAATCGTTGAAACTCCAATGGTTTTCCTGATACCCTGCTGCCCGATTGCATGGACCATGCCGGCAAGGCATGGGGGCAATGGCATAATCAGATTTGGTGGTATGTTGTATGGCAAATAGAAGTGACCTGCCATTTGAAGGCGAAGACGGGAAACAGGAAATGCGCTCCCCGATGACACCGGACAACCGGACCCGGCATGAGCCCGGAGCTGGAGAAAACGCCGAGACTGCAGAGACCGAAACCCGCACGGTTGGGGAGCATCTTCGTCACCAGCGGGAACAGAAGGGGCTCAGCCTGCATGAGGTTGCCGATATGCTGCGTCTTCGGGCGCGGCAGGTTCAGGCTCTTGAGGATGGGGATTACGATGCCCTGCCGGGCCGGACTTTCGTTACCGGTTTTCTGCGCTCCTATGCCAATCTTCTGGGGTTGGATGCGGTCTCCATCGTTGCCTTGTACAAGCAGGAAACAGATGGGCTCTCCGATGCCCCGGATTTGACATTCCCGGAACCCGCCTCGGAAGGGCGGATCCCCGGTGTGGGCATGATCACCGTTGCCATTCTGCTGGCCGGGGTGGCATTCGGCGGATGGTACCTGTACCAGAGCGAGTTTAAATTCCAGCAGGATATGGTGCCGGAACTGCCGGAACGACTGGCCGCCAATCTGCCAGAAGCATTGACATCGGGCACGGCGGGGGCCGTTGCTACCAAGGAAAGCGGAGGCCCGGAAGGCGGCGACCTTGCCGCATCTTCCGCCGAGGTAGCCTCTGATCCGGTCGCTGACGCGCCAGCCACAGGCACCGCCGCACCAGAACAGACCACCGACACCGACACCGCTGCGGGGAATGTCCCTGCCGCTGTTGCCACGGACACGGCTTCCGGCACGGTTGCTGAGGTATCCTCTGAAGGGGAGGCCCCTGAAACCGGGCGTGAAGCGTCGCCAGAACCTGCGCCTGAGAGCGCAACGCTGACCGCCGCCTCCGAGGGTGTCTCCGAGGGTGCATCACAGACCGATCCGGCGGAACAGACCGGGACACAGGCGGAAGTCTCCTCCCCGTCCGCCGTGGAACCAACAGCAGCGCAGTCCAGTGGCCAAGAGGCTGCGGCCCCTGCTGTTTCGGAAGCCCCGGAAAAGGTTGAGCCTGCCGTAGAAGAAACAGCAACAGAAACAGCTACAGAAACAGCTACAGAAACAGCTACAGATACGGCCACAGAGACATCCGCAGCGGAAACAACCACGGCTGCCGTCTCTGCCACAGCGCAGGGTGAGGCACCAGTGGTCGCACCGGCGGATGTACCGACAGAGGCGCCAGCGGAAACCAAGGTCGATGGCGCAGCGGATAGCCGTGAAGGATACCCGCAAGCGATGCTGAATCAAGCCGAGGCCGATAAACTGCCGGCGGAGACGACCGCAAGAGGGCGGGTGAACACCCTTGGGGTTGAAAACACGGATGCCCGGATTGTTGTGGTGACCCGTCAGGAAACATGGATTGAAATCCGTTCTGCGGACAATGCGGTTGTGCTGGATGATATTCTGGAAGCCGGCGAGCGGTATATGGTGCCGAACCGGGCCGGGCTTGTTCTCAGCACGGCCAACGCAGGCGGCATTGACCTGACCGTTGATGGCAAGATGCTGTCCTCTCTTGGGGGAAGCGGGACCATTGTCAGAAGACTAGCGCTGGAACCGGACGCCTTGAGCCGGGAATTCGGCGCCAGAGAATAGCGTTTCTTTGGAATGCCGACAGAAAGCGGGATTCTATTACTTGAAATTTTTCTTCGATACCGCCATTTTATGCGGGTTTTTTGAATGCGGCCGCATGCCGCCCTTATACTGAAGCTTCAATCCCATGAGTGTCAGACCCTATCGCGATATCATTCGCCGGAAATCACGCCAGATCAGCGTTGGAAACGTCTTGGTGGGGGGCGATGCCCCGATCACTGTTCAGACCATGACAAACACCCTGACCTCTGATCCGGTTGCCACCATCAAACAGATCCACGCGATCGAGGAGGCCGGGGCCGATATGGTCCGTGTTTCCTGTCCCGATGAGGCCAGCACAAAGGCCCTGAAGGAAATCGTTCGCGAGACCACGATCCCGATCATCGCCGATATCCATTTCCATTATCGCCGGGGGATCGAGGCCGCAGAGGCCGGGGCATCCTGTCTCAGAATCAATCCCGGGAATATCGGGTCTGCCGATCGGGTGCGCGAAGTGGTGCGGGCCGCAGTGGACAATAACTGCTCCATGCGGATTGGCGTGAATGCGGGAAGCCTTGAAAAGGAACTTCTGGACAAATACGGCGAACCCTGCCCGGAAGCCATGGTGGAATCCGGCCTGAACCACGCCCGAATTCTGGAAGATAACGATTTCACCAATTTCAAGATCAGCGTGAAAGCGTCCGATGTGTTTCTGTCCGTTGCCGCCTATCAGGGGCTGGCCGAGGCTTGCGATTATCCTCTTCACCTTGGGATCACTGAGGCGGGCGGACTGACCTCGGGGACGGTTAAATCCTCCATCGGTCTTGGCATGCTGCTGTGGTCCGGTATTGGCGATACACTGCGTGTGTCCCTGTCCGCAGACCCGGTCGAGGAAGTGAAGGTCGGGTATGAAATCCTGAAAGGTCTGGGGCTGCGGCGGCGCGGTGTGACAATCATTTCCTGCCCGTCCTGTGCGCGTCAGGCCTTCCCGGTGATCCGTACCGTGGAAAAACTGGAAGAACGACTGGAGCATATCTCCACCCCCATGACCCTGTCGATTATTGGCTGTGTGGTCAATGGCCCCGGCGAGGCCCGGGAGACCGATATTGGCCTGACAGGCGGCGGCAAGGGTAATCACATGGTGTATCTGAGCGGCGTCACAGACCACAAGATTGATACGGACGGCATGGTTGACCATATCGTCGAGCTGGTGGAAAAGAAGGCCGAGGAACTGGAAGCCGCTGAGAAAAGCGAGCTTCTTGAAGCATCCTCCTGAAACTGAAGAACAGAACGAAAAGAGCGGAGTAAAGAACGTGTCACTGCCACAACCCGTACGCGGTACCCATGACCTGTTACCTGAAGATTTCAGGCGCCATGCCCATGTGCGGAACACGGCGCGGGATATCGCAGCGCGTTTCGGCTATGCGGAAATGGCGACACCGATCTTTGAATTTACCGAAGTCTTTGCCCGGACCATGGGCGAAACCTCGGACGTGGTTTCCAAGGAAATGTATTCCTTTGAAGGCCGCAGCGGCGAGAGCATGACCCTCCGTCCGGAATATACGGCCGGGATTTGTCGCTCGTTCATCAGCAATGGCCTGCAGCAGAATGTGCCGTTCAAGGTGTTCGCCAACGGCCCCATGTTCCGCTATGAACGCCCGCAGAAGGGACGTCAGCGCCAGTTCCACCAGATCGATATCGAATGCATTGGCGCCGCCGAGGCGAAGGCCGATGTGGAGGTCATTGCCCTTGGCGCAGCCATCCTGAAGGAACTGGGCGTGCTGGACAGTTGCAGCCTGCAACTGAACACCCTTGGTGACCGTGAAAGCCGTCAGGCTTACCGGGATGCGTTGGTCGAGTATTTCAGCGATTTCAAGGACAAGCTGTCCGAAGACAGTCTGGCCCGCTTGCACCGCAATCCGTTGCGGATTCTGGACAGCAAGGACAAGGGCGATCAGGCGCTTGTTGCAAACGCCCCGATCTTTACCGATTACCTGAACGACTATTCCACGGAATTCTTCGCCGAGGTTCTGGAAGGCCTTGATATGCTGGGCATCGGGTATGAACTGAACCGCCGCCTTGTGCGCGGACTGGACTACTACACCCACACCGCGTTCGAATTTGTGACCACCGAACTGGGGTCGCAAGGGGCGGTGATTGCTGGTGGGCGGTATGATGGCCTGATCGAGGCGCTGGGCGGGAAGCCGACGCCGGGTATTGGCTGGGCCGGTGGTATCGAGCGACTGGCTTTGCTGGCCCGGGATATTCCCGAAGGGCCCCGCCCCGTCGCCATTGTTCCTGTGGGGGCGGAAGCCGAGGCGGTGGCCTTGAAGCTGGCCCACGAACTGCGCCTTGAAGGGATCAGTGTTGAGATGGCGTTCAAGGGCAATGTGGGCAAGCGGATGAAGCGGGCCAACAAGCTGAACGCCCGTGCGGCCATCCTGATTGGTGAAGACGAACTGGTTCGGAATGCCTGTACGTTCCGGGATCTTGATCAGGGTACGCAGGAGGAAGTTCCCCTTTCCAGCCTGCGTGCAGCACTCTCAAACCTGGGGTAAGGATAGAGGATGCTGCCACAAGATAAACTCAAGATGATCCAGTCCCGCTATGAGGAGCTTGAAGCTGCCATGGCGGGGGAAATGGGCGATGTCGCCGCTGACGATTTCGTCAAGATGAGCCGGGAATATTCCGATCTGAAACCGGTTGTGGAAACCATTCAGAAATTCCGGGCGGCCGAATCCGAAATCACCGACCTGCAGGAGATGCTGGAGGCCGACGATACAGACGCGGAAATGCGCGAAATGGCGGAACTGGAACTTGAGGAGTTGCAGGCGTCCCTGCCGACGCTGGAACATGAAATCAAGATCCAGCTTCTGCCCAAGGATGATGCGGACGAAAAGAACGCCATTCTGGAATTGCGGGCCGGTACAGGCGGCGAGGAAGCGGCCCTGTTCGCCGGTGACCTGATGCGCATGTATCAACGCTATGCGGAAACCATGGGCTGGCGGTGCGAAACCATGTCCTATTCCGAATCCGATATGGGCGGCTGCAAGGAAGCGGTGGTCAAGGTTACGGGTCGGAATGTGTTCGCCAAACTGAAATTCGAGGCCGGGGTACACCGGGTGCAGCGGGTACCGGAAACGGAAACCGGTGGCCGTATTCATACATCAGCCGCGACCGTTGCGGTTCTGCCGGAAGCCGAAGAAGTGGACGTCAAGATCGATGACAAGGACGTTCGCGTGGACATCTTCCGGGCCTCCGGTCCCGGCGGGCAGTCCGTGAACACGACAGACTCTGCGGTGCGCCTGACCCATATTCCGACCGGTATCGTGGTTCAGCAGCAGGACGAAAAATCCCAGCACAAGAACAAGGCCAAGGCCATGTCGGTCCTGCGCTCCCGTATCTATGAAGCGGAACGGGCGGCCAAGGCGGCGGCCCGCTCGGCGGATCGTAAAGGTCAGGTTGGCTCCGGCGATCGGTCAGAGCGGATCAGAACCTACAACTTCCCGCAAGGGCGCGTCACGGATCATCGCATCAACCTGACACTGTACAAGCTGGACAAGGTTATGGCGGGCGAGGCGCTGGGCGAGGTTATTGATGCCCTGATTGCCGAGGAACAGGCCGCCATGCTGGCCGAGGTGGAAGGCAGCGTTTGATCGCATGAGCCTGACCCTGCAGCAAGCCCTGATGGAGGGAACGAGCCGTCTGCGCGAGGCGGGCATTGAAACGGCCCGGTTGGATGCCGGTATCCTGTTGGTGCATGTGCTGGGGCAGGACCGCGAAATCCTGTACAGGGCGCCGGAACAAGAGCTTTCGAGTGAAGAGCTTGACCGGTTCCGTCAATTGATTGACCGCCGGGTGGATCGCGAGCCGGTTTCCCATCTGATCGGACGCCGGGAATTCTGGAGCCGGGAATTTCATGTGGACAGCCGGGTTCTGGACCCTCGGCCGGATAGTGAAACACTGATTGCTGCCGCGCTGGAATTCGCGGCGGGACAGGGGCCGGTTGAGAAAATTCTGGATCTTGGTACCGGCAGTGGCTGCCTGCTTTTGACGCTGCTGGCGGAACTGCCGGGCACCACTGGCACCGGTGTTGATATCAGCGCCGAGGCGTTGGAGGTCACCCGCAAGAATGTGGCTCTTCTCGGGCTTGAAGCGCGCACCACCTTGTTGCAGGGCCGCTGGTTCGAGCCCGTGACAGGGCAGTTTGATCTGGTCATCAGCAATCCGCCCTATATTGAAACGGACGACATCGCCCGGTTGCAGGAAGAGGTGCGCCGGTTTGAGCCTTTGGGAGCGCTGGATGGCGGGCCGGATGGTCTGGATTGCTACCGCAAGATCATCGGGCAGTTGAAATCATATCTGGCCGATCGGGGGATGGTGATTTTCGAGGTTGGCGCCGGACAGGCCGATGACGTCGGGGAACTGTTGTCTTCTGCCGGTTTTACCACAATCCGGGTTCACGATGATCTTTCCGGTATCGGGCGGTGTGTGAGCGCCGTTTGCAAAAAGTGATTTTTTGAAAAAAACAGTTGGAAATTCCGTAAAGCGGGGTTAGGGTCGTTAACAGATTGAGCGTTAAGCGCACCGACCCTAGAGCGGTCAGAGATCTTTTTTAACTGAAAACCAGACCTCACTTCCTCAGATGGATCAACATCTGTGTGTCATATTGGGTACTTCTCAATCAACATAAAAGAAGCGGTCCGGTCGACCTATTAAAAACAATACAGATGGATTCGATGGAATAATGCGAGTTAGCGGCAACAGGCGGACCCGTGGGGGTCGATCCAGTTCCGGGAATGGCCGATCCGGGTCTTCCGGTGGTCGGAGCGGATCAGGCGGAAACCGGCGTACGAATAACGGGAACCGCAGTTACGACAGTAATGGTCCCGATGGGAAAATCCGGGGAACTGCCACGCAGGTCTACGACAAATATGTCGCCCTTGGCCGGGACGCGCAAACGTCCGGTGATCGTGTCGCTGCGGAAAACTACTATCAGCATGCCGAGCATTATTTCCGGATCATGCTGGCCAACAATCTGGTAAAGCCGGAGCGGCAACCCTCTGAACCATCGGGCGCCTCTCAGACAGATGACAGCCCCGCACAGGAAGATCATTCCTCCTCTGCAAGTGATCAGACGCAGGATCATTCCGACGAGGATACCAGCGATCGGAACGATGACGCTGATGACGATCAGGACACAGATACATCCACCGAGGATGAGGTTCAGGTTCAGCCGGTTCTGGATTTGTCCAGCGAACAGCCCGACCCGACCCATGACGACGGCGATGAAGACGGTTCCGAAAACAGCGATCTGGATGCGGCAGACGATGATACACCGCCGAAAACCAAGCGTCGTGTCAGCCGGACGCGCACCCTGCGCCGCCGCACCAGCAAGCGAAACGCCGGTGCCGAAGATGCGGACACACCCGCCGAGTAAGTTTTCTGAACGCGGATTGTGATCCTTACCAAAACAAAAAAAGCCTGACCGTTTTCTGCGTGTCAGGCTTTTTTTGTGTCTGCAGGAAACCATGCTCCGGGGGCGGCGGGAAAGGAACACTGGACGAGGGGCGGTTTGATCTTGCAAAATGAAAAGAGGACCCCAAATCTAGAACAAGGAAGCCGCTGGTCGGGTCCTGGGTGCCGATTGCCTCTTTTGGGATCGGGATGCGGATTGCGCAATGGAAACAGCGGTCTATGTGTCGAGGACGAGCATGGATTTTGAAAAATATACAGATCGGTCACGTGGCTTTATTCAGGCTGCACAGACAATTGCCCTTCGGGAAAATCACCAACAACTGACACCGGAACATGTGCTGAAAGCCCTGCTGGATGACAAGGAAGGTCTGGCCGCGGGTTTGATTGCCAAGGCGGGCGGGGACCCGGACGGTATCCTGCAGGCTGTGGATGTGGCGCTGGGTAAATTGCCCAAGGTCACGGGAAGCGGGGCGGGACAGCTCAGCATTACACCTGCGCTGGCGCGTCTTTTTCAGGCCGCCGAAAAAGTCTCGGAGAAAGCCGGGGACAGCTATGTCACGGCGGAACGCCTTCTTCTTGCGCTTGTTCTGGAAACCGGAACCGATGCCCATACGGCCTTGGCCAATGGTGGCATCACGGCCAACAACCTGAATGCGGCGATCAACGACCTTCGCAAGGGGCGGACCGCCGACAGTCCCGGCGCGGAAGGGGGCTATGATGCTCTCAAGAAATATGCGCGGGACCTGACCGAGGAAGCCCAGAAGGGGAAACTTGACCCGGTGATCGGCCGCGACGAGGAAATTCGCCGGACGGTACAGGTCTTGTCACGCCGCACCAAGAACAACCCGGTCCTGATCGGGGAGCCCGGGGTGGGTAAAACCGCCATCGTGGAAGGGCTGGCTCTGCGGATCGTCAACGGGGATGTGCCGGAAAGCCTGAAAGACAAGAAACTGATGTCTCTGGATCTGGGGCAGTTGATTGCCGGTGCAAAATTCCGGGGTGAATTTGAGGAACGGCTGAAATCGGTCCTGTCCGAGGTTACCGCCCTTGAAGGGCAGGTTATCCTGTTCATTGACGAATTGCATACGCTGGTTGGGGCCGGGGCCGCAGAAGGTTCCATGGATGCCTCCAACCTGTTGAAACCTGCCTTGGCGCGGGGCGAACTGCATTGCGTCGGCGCCACAACGCTGGATGAGTATCGCAAATATATCGAGAAGGATGCGGCGCTTGCCCGGCGCTTCCAGTCTGTCTTTGTATCCGAGCCAACGGTTGAGGATACCATCTCCATTCTTCGCGGCCTGAAAGAGAAATACGAGCTTCACCATGGTGTGCAGATTTCCGACGGTGCCCTTGTGGCTGCGGCGACCCTCTCCAACCGCTATATCACGGATCGGTTCCTGCCGGACAAGGCCATTGACCTTGTGGACGAGGCCGCCAGCCGTAGGCGTATGGAGGTCGACAGCAAGCCCGAGGAAGTGGATGAGCTGGACCGGAAAATCCTTCAGATGAAGATCGAGGCCTCCGCCCTTGAAAAGGAAAAGGACAAGGCATCGCAGGATCGGCTTGAAAAACTGAAAGCCGAGCTGATCAGTCTTGAGAAGAAATCTGCCGACCTGACCGAGCTTTGGCGGCAGGAGAAGGAAAAACTCCATTCCGCCCAGCAGATCAAGGAGAAGCTGGAGCAGGCCCGGAATGAACTGGCGAACTGCCAGCGCAAAGGGGATCTTCAAAGAGCCGGGGAATTGGCCTATGGCCTGATCCCGGGTCTTGAAAAGCAATTGTCCGAAGCCGAGGAAACCGAGAATTCCTCTCTGGTGAAGGAAAGCGTCAAGGAAGACGACATTGCCGGCGTTGTCTCTCGTTGGACCGGTATTCCGGTCGACAAGATGCTGTCCGGGGAGCGTGAAAAGCTGCTCAACATGGAAAGCCAGTTGAGAGGACGGGTTATTGGTCAGGAAGAGGCCTTGAAAGCCGTTTCCAATGCGGTGCGCCGTGCCCGTGCGGGGCTGCAGGACCAGAACCGGCCCATTGGTTCGTTCCTGTTTCTGGGGCCGACCGGTGTTGGTAAGACGGAACTGACCAAGGCGCTGGCGGAATTCCTGTTCGATGACGAGCATGCCCTGCTGCGGATTGACATGTCCGAGTATATGGAGAAACACAGTGTCGCCCGCCTGATCGGTGCCCCTCCGGGTTATGTGGGGTATGATCAGGGCGGCGTTGTCACCGAGGCGGTCCGGCGGCGGCCCTATCAGGTCATCCTGTTCGATGAGGTGGAAAAGGCCCACCCGGATGTCTTTAACGTGTTGCTGCAGGTGCTGGATGATGGGCGCCTGACCGATGGTCAGGGCCGGACCGTAGATTTCAAGAATACGGTGATCATTCTGACTTCCAACCTTGGTAGTGAATTCCTGGGCGGCGACAATGATGCGGATGACCCGCTGGTTCAGGCCAAGGTGATGGAGGTGGTTCGGTCTGCCTTCCGACCTGAATTCCTGAACCGGTTGGATGAGCAGATTATTTTCCATCGCCTGAAGCGCGAAGATATGGATGGGATCGTCCAGATCCAGCTTGGCAATCTGGTCAAGCTGCTGGAAGACCGACAGATTACCCTTGAGCTGGACAAGTCTGCCAGTGACTGGCTGGCAGAGCGGGGCTTTGATCCGGTTTACGGGGCACGGCCCCTGAAGCGGGTGATCCAGAAGTATCTGCAAAACCCCCTTGCCAATCTGGTCTTGGAAGGCCGGGTGGGGGACGGGGATACCGTCACCATTACAGGCGGGGAAGATGGTTTGCTGATCAATGGTCAGCAGGCCGAAGCCGCCTGATCCTCCGGGACGTCATGCTATAAACAGGAAAGGCGGCCACTGGCCGCCTTTCTTTTTGCTTGTATCGGGTCTGTGCCTGACGGATCAGTCCAGTCCGGCAATCCGTGTTTCCAGCGGCAGGCTGGCCACGGCCTGATCGACGGTGCCAATATGGTCGCGGAAGGCGGCCAGCATTTTTCCGCCCAGCTTGCGACCTGCCGGCAGTTTGACAGACAGCGGGTTGATCTGGCGGCCGTTCTTGTGCACTTCATAATGCAGATGGGGGCCGGTTGACCGACCGGTAGAACCCACATAGCCAATGATTTGTCCCTGCTTCACGCGGGAGCCGTTGCGAATGCCCTTGGCAAAGCCCTTCATATGGGCATAGGCCGTCTTGTATTCGGATGTGTGGCGAATGCGAACATAGTTGCCATAGCCGCCATTCCGTCCAGCCATTTCAATCACGCCATTACCGGCAGCCATGATCGGCGTTCCGGGAGGGGCTCCGAAATCGGCACCCTTGTGCATCTTGGTGTAACCAAGGATGGGGTGTTTGCGTTTGCCAAACCGGGATGTCAGTCGCGCCCCGTCAATGGGGGTCCGCATCAGGGTCTTGCGAACGCTGTGACCCTTTTCGTTGTAATAGTCGGTAAATCCGTCATCGGATGTCTTGAACTGGTAAAGGGCGATCTTCTCGCCGCTCAGGGTCATGGACGCCCACTGGATCTCGCCTTCCTTCAGCGGACGGCCAGCATCATCGACAAAGCGTTCGAAATAAACCTCGAAGCTGTCGCCCGCCTGAATTTCACGCTGGAAGTCCACGTCGTAACTGAAGATACGGATCAGGTCCAGAATGGTCTTGGTGGGAACGCCGGCATTGCGGGCGGACAGGAACAGCGAGTTTTCGATGCTGCCGCCGGCGCGCGTCATGATCTTCTCAAGATCAATCTTGGTTTCCTTGGCCTCGAAGCTGTCATCCGGTGTGCGGTAGGCGCCGACCTGAAGATCCACATCCTGACTGAGTGAAACACTGACCAGTTGGCCAATGGTGCCTTCGCTCGCAGTATCAATCCCGTTTTCGTTCTTGAAGGACAGGGTGATGTCCTGCCCGACCTTCAGACGCCGGGGGTCAAAAACCTCGGACAGGGCGGTAATGGCTTCATGGCTTTCCTGCTGCGAGGCGCCCGCCTTGGTCAGGACCTTGATCAGGGTGTCCCCTTTGTCGACAGACACAGTCTTTTCCAACTCGATCGGCTCAGCCGGTGTCGTGTTGGTAAAGGGTGTGTTGTTCTGGTCAAGGGTTGCCTTCGGATCGGCCATGGCGAGAACCATATCCGTTGATCCGTTCGCCACTGTGCCGTTTGTATCGGCTGTATTGACATAGTCGGTATTGGCCGGGCTGGAATGAGCCGAACCATCATCCATAAGCAGATTGACTGCAAGTCCGCCGAGGAGGGCTCCGCTTACGATTGCAATAGACGGGATAAATATGGATTTTCCCCTCTTTTTGTTAAGTCCTGGAATCTTTGGTTTTTTATTCACGGATTAAACCACCGAACACCTGGCCGGAAAAATGGCCTGTTAACTATATAAATACTGGCCCGAACAATGAGCTTAGAGGCCACTTTTGTCAAGTTTTCCTCTATATTCTGTTAATGTGCCATAAATATGGTGGCCTGTGTCACGATCAAGGTTTTCCGGCTCCCCGGATGGGGCTGCCCCACTTTATTATAAAGGGGCTGTGAAGGTGCCGGTTTTTCGCCCCCCTTTTTTAGCGCCTCAATTGCCCTCGATTCACTCGATTTGGGGGAGGGGAGAGGGAGCATGGTCCTTTTTCCCCTGTTTCCCGGGTATGATTCAGTGCCCTAGCTGGAAAGTTGAATGGGATTTCTGGGTATTTTCTCTTTTGGATCATTCAGGGCGGGGTTTTATTCCGATGCAAAAGAGCAGTATTCAGCCCCTTTGAGAGGCTTTTTCAAAAAATTGTAAGAATTTCCAAAAAAGGGTTTGACGGTTTGGGGGGGAGGGCCTATAAACC
>NZ_VNWN01000004.1 GCF_012720115.1 Sneathiella chinensis
ACCCCCGCAACCAAGAATATCAACGGCTTAGCGTGCAACCGCTAAGCCGTTTTTGCGTTCAGGGCTACCAAAGGGCTACCTTGAGGGCTACAGGGGAACGGGGGAACGTAGGCCGGAATAGTGATGGATGTCGTCATCTTGGGCTTTGAGAGAGCTACAAAATGAGGATTGTCACTAATGGTAATTATACTTTTTTGCTTGATGCATTACTTCTAAGCGTTAGTAACGGTCTATAATCTGAAGCATTCATTGCGCAGTGGGGCGAAAATAATATCATCAAAACTTAGGCTTTTAGAACAAAGTCGTTGCAGAAGAACTGCAATTTCTTTTTCTGTCAGAAAAGATAAAACTTTGTTTGCAAATATCCCTCAATATACCAACATCCTTTTTCAGGTATTTCAACCTCCTGTATAATTGGAGACCAGTCTTTCGGAGTGTTCTTTATCTACTTGCTCTTAAATTCGGAGCCAAGTTGTTTTGCTGTCCACTTGGCAATTGCCAATTTCTCGCTAGGCATAGCTAGGTCGAATAATGTTTTTATCTGATTGACTAGCAATTCGCCTTTCATTGATGTATCGATATTGGCGATATCTTTTCTAATGTTTGTGAAGTCTTCTTCTAATGCATTGTAATCTAAAGTTTTCAAATGCCCTAATTGGTCGTTTATTTTATCATAAATATTTAACAACGTAGCACCAGTTTCACTTAGTTTGTCTGCTGATTCGTGATAGAATCCAGATAATAAGGTGTTTCTGAGTCTACTTTTAAAGTATAAATATGGAATTGATTCATATAAATTATCTATATTTTTGTATTTATTATATATATTGTTTATTTCGTCAAATGATTTTGAATCATTTAAGCTGGTTATTACTTGATTTGAAATTGATTTTAGTACGTAATTATAATTTTTTCTTTCAGAGTATATTTTTTTCAAATCCTCTGATTCAGAATACGCCGTATCATCCACATGCATTTTATCGGAAATTCTCTTTATGCTAGCTTGAAGTTCATTCCTAATTTTCTCAAAATCAGGTTCTTTCCCATCTAAGGGGACATCTCCAAGTTTTGTAATTCGACCATCATAATTCGCCTGCCAAAGGTCTATGAGCCCCCTAAGTCTTATGATTGATTGTCCTCCTAGCTCTTCATCTTTTGATGCAAAGTCATTATACGTCTTTCCTCCTATTTTTATTATTTTCAAAAGATAAGGGTCTTTGAATGCTTTTCGGTATTCCTCAGAACAAACAAATTCAACTAAGCTAATGCCAGTTGTTGACAAAATAAAATCATCAACTTCATTTACAATCTGAGAAAACTCCGTATTAGATTTGCCTGATGATTGGCAATAGCAATCAATAAACCCGTACGTAAAAAGAAGAACCTTAATACGGAGCTCTTTATTTAACGATATAATTGGAATTGGCTGAAAAAAAGTTCCTGCAGAAGGTGAAAAATATAAAATCTCCAACAAGCCACGGATCACTTCACTATCCGCCTTTGGTTTTGATTTTTTGAAGAATGAAAACATTTTGACACTCCCTCGAATAAGCAGTCTATGTTTACTGCTTAGAAGTGGTTCTGCTTTTTTGACTTGTTAGCAGGACCACCTCTTTGTGAAAGACACGGAGCACCTCTGCTAACCTGTCATCAATCGCCGACATTTTGTTTTTATCATATTATCAACGACGATTTCCGCTGCCAACCATCGACGGCTCATTAACCTTGTCTATCCTCGAACATAGAAATACTTCTTTTTGTTAGGCGAAGCAGGTAGCCATACTTCAGCGCGCAATTGCCCAATTTTTCCGCCCTCTACAAGGGGCTCGCCCCCACCACAAATACTTTCTGCGGCTTTCTGTTCATTCAGCGCTTCAATGTTGCGAGGAGCGGCTTTATCCCAGAGGCCACCTTCATAGCACTTTACTTTATAGCATGGCATTAGGCGTCCTCCACGTCCGAGCCTGAATCATATGATGAACTGGCCCCGTAAATCGCTGGCAATCCTGTCCAACCATTGGGGAATAGCTCAGTATATTTGCTGCGTTTCATGAGTGCCTCCGTAAAAAAGAACGAAAACACCAACTTCAAACCGGACCTAGATTCAGGGTGGTAGCAATCAATCAGGGTTTGACGAATTTTTTGGTAAGCGCTTACTCTTGTGACAAATCAAAAAAGCTATCGTACCGGAAGCGGCAATAGAAGTAGTTGTTATTATGCTACCAACTAATGGGTTCGTAATTTGTCCAGTAAAAATCATTACCCACTCAAGCGCCCATACAGAACCTCCAAAAACTGGCCCTAGAAAAACGGCAACGATACGTCTGGAAGTTTGTGTTCGATACCATATAGCTATTTGAGAAGGAACAAACAGTGCCAAAATTAGTGATTTGGCAATATAAGTTCTGTGGAACACTACTTGCGACAACGGAATCCCAACAAATCCCGAAACAATAAGTGCAATTACACGGTAATCCCCCCATTTTTATTGCGGTTGGCATTTATCAACCCTCGCAGCAGCTAAAAAACTGATCTTACCCGTTTACGGTAATTTAGGGTGACGGAATGCATATTCCAGTTTTACGCGCTATTTTGAATAATTAGTGGAAAAGAGTTTCCGCAATTTTTAAGAATCCGGAGGACAGGATGAAAGCGGTCATCATAGCGTGCCTTTGTAGCTTAATCTGTGTCACAGCTTCGGCTGCGACCATGACATTCACGGGAGGCTCTTTAAGTGCAGGAGGGGAAATCTATTCAGAGGATGGAATAACAGTAACATCAGTTAGTGGGTTGCCTTTTTTTGGCTTTGATAACGGTGATCTCGGTATTTATGCGAACGGAACGACAGCCTATGCAGGTGATGTAAGTTTCTCAATGGCAAAAAGGTTTAATGTTCTTGGGTTTGATATTGATCCGTTTGTACGGGCAAGCTGCCTCGGGGTGTGCGATGCGCTGATATATGAGACTGTTAGTATTACTGGCTATCGTGATGGCTCTATTGTTGCCTCAAGTGAGATTACGGGTTTTGGTGACTATGTAAGTTTTCACCCCGGTGTAGGTTTTATGAACTTGGATTTTCTAATAATAGGTTTGAATAGGGTGCCTATTTCTTGTCCGGTTCCTTGTGTGCAGGCGAATTTGGATAATGTGCGCTTATCTGTTATCCCTTTACCTGCTGCTGTCCCGTTGTTTGGTACAGGAATATTCCTGTTGGGCTGGTTTGTCCATTGGTGGGGAAGGAGAAGAGGTAGAGATGAAAAAGAGATCCTCTAGTGAAGTGACCTACCCAGATTTTGTTGTCGAGTTAGATAGCTGATGAATAATCGTAATGGATAAAAAGGGCCTACTGATGATCAGAGAGTGCTTGATAGAGCCTGCATCCGTGAAAGATATTTCAATTTTTCCATGGCGGTTATTCCAGTGGGGGGTGAATTATTTTTTGCAGGATACCCTTGAAGTAATCTGAACGGGGATTGATATTTACTCTGTTGAGTTTGAGGGAGAACGGAGTAGTCTGTCCGCCTCTGTGCTTAAGGTTTTCCATGATATGGGCTATGACTGGAAAGCCATGCCGGGGAGGGCCTTTTGGCAATTTGACGGAGAAACGCTGGATGAGAGGCGTCAATAGATGGACGCGGGTGAGTAGGAGCTGAACAGAGGGCGGCGTTTGGAAAAGATGGTAGTTCGTAAGGGAATTGAGTTGTGAGGGGCCGTTTCACCGTTTCGGGGCCTAGCCCCCGAAACGGTGAAACGGTGCGTATGGAAGGCCCGGCCCTGCTGAAACCTGCCTTTGAACCTTACCTTTCCATGTCGTACGTACATACGAACATCCGGTTTCTCGTACGTATGTAGGGGGCTTGTTATAGCAGCCCCTCGGCTTGCGCCTTTTGCTTCATACGAGTGATGGTGGGTTTCGATACGTTTAGCTCCTCGGCTATTTCCCCGTACGGTAGGTTCTCTTTCAAAAGCTCAATGCACCTTACGTAGGTGGGATCACCCGCCGCGTACGTCCAAACGAGGGAGCCCTCTTCGTTACGTAACGTAGCTTCCATATCTCTTGTGTCCTTGGCTTCCAGATGCCGTGCCTTCGTATACCTGACGAGCATCCGGGTGGCGTCCTCCCCGGCCAGATAGTCATCGGGCCGTTTTAGCTGGATCACAATGTCCATGACATCCTCTTTCTTGTGACTGCCCCGCTGCTTGCCTTCCTTGTTGGCATGATGAACAAACACAATGGCAATGCCACGTTTTCGAAGCTGGACAGCCCATTCCTGCACCGGGGCCCAGCTATCCCCCTCATTCTCGTTACCAGTCCGTACGAAGGTCGAGATGTTGTCGATAAACACCACCCGGGGATTGACCAGGGCAATCAGTTGGTCGATTGCCTGCCGTCCCGTATCGAGACCGATATCCGGCGTGCCGCTATCCTGATCCTGAATGTCCGGGGTATAGATATGGAGGGGAGCCTTCGTGTCATCTCCATTCGAAAGTGCCCTGAACCGCTCCTGCATGGCCGTGGCCTGCATCTCCCCATCCAGATAGAGGACAGGGGCCGGGGCAGGGGCCTCAAAGCTTAGGAAGGTGCCTCCATTGGCCACGGCAAGGGCCGCTGACAGGCAGAAGAAGGTTTTGCCAATCCCACGGTCGGCAAACACCATATTGATCGATCCCTCGGCCAGCCATGGCCCAAGCAGCAGTTTCCTCTCGGGGAGCTTGAGCTGCCTGAAGTCATTGGCGGCAATCAGCCGGTGTTTGTTCGGCGTGACAATGAATTTCCAGTGAGCCGGAACGGGCTCCCTGTTCTGCTCAATATAGCTGTTGAGATGGCTCCGGACTTGGTATCGATCTGGATGATCGGCTAGATCATCCAGTTCGTTCCAGTCGGCAAGCTCAGGCAGGGAATTGAGGTAATCGCAAATATCCGCTTTGTCCCGAAGCGGGAAGCGAAGCACATATAGTGCTACGGAGTCCACCAAAGGCCGGAGGGCTTCATAGACCTTCCGGGCATACTGATCCCCGGCCTCATCGGTATCGGGGAGAATGTATATCTCACTCATGCCGTTGAGGATCGACCAGTCAGCAAGCTGGACCTGATTGCTGCCCCCCAAGCTGGTCACGGCCTGATAGCCCAGCCCGTGCAAGGCCGCACTACATTTCTCCCCCTCAGGGATAAAGACCGGTGCAAACTGGTCTGACAGGGTTTCAACCCCGAATAACCGGTTGCATCCGGGAAGATCGCTGGGAATGCCCGGTTTTCCGTCCGGTCTAAAGTAAGGGATAATCTGCTTTTTAACCGGATCAATCTGTTTGCTTCCGGTTTCGTCCAGTCGAATAACATGGCCGATACTGGTTCCATCTGGTTTGCGATATATCCACCGCTTCACTTCCGTCATGGATAGACCTCCTGCAAATGCCGCAGGGCTTGCCTGAAAGAAAGCTGGCTGGCCTGCATATGAAAGGACAGGATATCGCCGCCTTGTGCCCCGCAAGCGAAGCACTTAAACGCCCCGCTTTCCCGGTTCACGACAAACGAGCCGGGTTTCCGGTCGGGGTGGAACGGGCAAAGCCCGTTCCAGTGATACCAGTTGTGGCCCGTATGGCGGCCAAAATGGCCTTTCAGGTGCCGGCTGTAATAATGGTCCGGTGATATCCGGTTTTTTATTTCTGTCGCTGTGACCGTCATCAGGAAGCCTCCCCGTTCAGGCGGGAGAGGATGAAGGCATGGACGTCCTGCTCCCTGTAGCGCACCAGCCGCCCGGATTTGACATAAGGCAGGTCATAGCGTTTCGTCGCCCGCCAGACGGCCAGCGTACCCGTGGTGACGCCAAGGATGTTGGAGACTTCGCCCGCAGTCAGAAGATTTATGCTCATTTATTGGTTCCAGAATAATCAAACACACCGAACACAACGCCCGGTGCTTCTGGATTATTAAAAAGCAATTTTCTTTAACGGTTTTTAGGTTGAAAAAAGTGGTGAAAAAATCACCCTTAAAAATTCACCTAAATTGAAGGAGGATATGCGGGGGAGCTGTTTGATACGTGTCTGCCGCAGTTTTTATGAGGGTTAGCAGGTCTTCCGGTATGTAAATAGTGATGCGGCCATAGTTAGTTTTCCCGTTACAGGCATTCAGGAATTCCCTTAAGCATTGTCCAAAATGGCCATCCCTGTATTTGGTGATCCGGATTTGCTTTCTTGCCAGTTCTCTAGCTAATTCCGTGGCAATCTCCTGCCGCGTATCAGTGAAAGTCTGTCTGTTGGATTTCTTTCTTGCGCTCAGCTTTTCTTTTGCAAATTCGCCGCCCTCAATCAGGAGATTGATATGTTCCAAAATATCCACAAGCTGCGGGCCGTCTTGGGGAAAGGCGGTTTGAAAAGCATCAATCATTGTATAGCCAGATGTTTCAACAATTAGCTTGTGCAGTTTCTCAGCATATTTTTGGACCCTTTCAATATCGCTCCGGATTTTTTTGTTGTCGGGTATGCTTTGCTCAACGAAATATTTTTTTCGGAGTATTCCGATAAGGTTGTTGATTGTATCTGCAGATTTTTCATCAAACTCCACCCCTGTGATCGTTTCAAATTTAGCAACGAGTTCCTGCAACTTATTTTCAGAAAGCTCCAGTGGCTTCCTTTGATCTCGCATATACATCTTGTGTCTTTCTTATTTTTTGAATTGCAGCATGGCTTCGGTGGCCTTGTCGATAGAGGCCCGAACCGGGTCATTGTGGAGCCTTGCATAGACACGGGTGGCCTGACTGGACTTGTGGCCTAGGGACTTGCCGATAATCGCCTCGCTGGCCCCGGTAATCGCCTGATAGCTGCCAAAGGTGCGGCGGATATCATGGATACGGATATCCATCAGTCCGGTCGGTAACCGAATATCCTTGTCCTTGGCGGCCTGTTCAATGGCCTTGAATACCTGTCCGATATCCTCATCGGGATCGCGCCCTTCCTGCACCTTGCTAATCAGGGGAAGCAGGATGTCATCCTGTTTCCAGAGGGCAAGGGTGGCTCGTTGGCGAATGCGTGTCCAAGCCTTCTTGGGATCATTCAGATGCCCCGCCTTGCTCTTGTCGCTGGGAAACACCCATGGGGAGCCCTGAGAAGCCTTCAGGCGGCTTTCCAAGAGCTGCTCGGCTGGAATGGAGAGCGGAACGATGACAGGGTCCCCGTTCTTGGTTTCCGGGATGCGCCATGTCCTGTTATGCCAGTCTATCTGCTCCCACCGCATTTGCAGCACATTGGTTTTTCTGGCCCCGGTATAGAGGGACACATAAAGATAGTCCCGCGCCACCTCGTTCAGTTCCTCATCCAAGGCGGCAAAGAGCAGGGGCAGTTCATTGGGCTGGGCATAGCGGTCCCGCGCTTCTTCCCGGAACTTCTTGATCCCGTTGGTCGGGTTGTCGCCGTTCCATCCCCATTCGATGGCCTTGTTATACATGGAGCGAATGCGCTCCAATATCCGGTTGGCCTGATAAAGCCCGTTCCTCTCCTTGGTCTTGAGATGCAGGGTCTTGATGTCATACTTGCTGATGCTGGAGATTTTACGGTTGAACCAGTGGGACAGGAACTTGTTGATTTCCCGCTCATCATAGCGCCAGCTTTTCTTCTCAACCTTGCTGTAGCGGTCCATATAGAGATCAAACAACTCCTTGAGGGTGATTTCCTTGCGAAGGCGGTTTTTCTCGACGTTGGGGTTAGTGCCGCTGGCAAGCTCGCCCTTGGCCTGTGTGGCGGCGTTACGGGCCTTCTCAATGGTCATGTCGGGGAACTTGCCCAAGGTTACCCGGATCGGCCGCCCCTGAAGCTTCTGATAGAGCTGGAAGCTTTTCAGGCCGCTCGGCATGACCCGGATAATCAGGCCGGGCACCCGGCTATCCTTGAAGGAATACCGCTTGCCTTCCGGTGGCAGGGGAAGGGCGGTGAGCGCCGCCTTGGTAAAATTGATTTTCTCGTTGGGGGCTACCATAGGGCTACCTATTTCCGTAAAATTGACCGCATTGAGTTTATCTCTATTAAACGAATGTGGCGGAAATATGTATAGAAAATAACAGGTTATATCTATTCAGTAACCCCGGTTAAACACTCCCCTGTTTGGCTCATAACCTGAAGGTCGCAGGTTCAAATCCTGCCCCCGCAACCAAAACAAAAAGCCTCGCTACAAAGCGGGGCTTTTTTTATGCCCAAAGAACATCCCAAAACATTACAGAAAACGTAAAGATTTACGCTGACAGTTAGAAAAGCACTGCTGCTTGCCATAATAATAACGAATATAGTTAAAATTTACGGGTTTTTACGATTTGAGGCCGGCGGTGCGAGCATGATCTGTCGAGGGAATGCTCAGGCTCGTTTCAGTTTTTGCAGGGTGTTCTTTCTCTGGTCATGTCAGGGCCACGCCGCAAATGTTTTGGGGGGGAGTTGCTCCTGCTTTTTGGTTCTGAATTGACCGGGGGAAAGGCCCATATGCTTTCGAAAGAAGCGGTGAACGACTCCGCGTCAGCGGCAAAACCGGAGCGCGTGCAGAAATCAAGCTTTTGCACGTGCATTCGGCTGTCATGCCTAGGCCTTCTCGGATGGCTCGAAGGTCAGAGCGAACTCGGGATCACCAATTAGGCTTACAAGATCATCCTCATCTTTGATATAGCTGAAACCCCATGGGCTCAGAGTCAATAAGCCTTCATTTTTCGTGTCGGCTTCTCTTTGGTCCCACAAGCCTCGCGCTTCGACGTCATTTAGCAGCTCGGCAAACTTGTTTTTAGAAAGATCAATTTCGGATGGCTCAAAGCCGTGTTCAAAAAAGTCTACATTCGGAATATCGTCGCATCCCTCAGCTCTGAACACAGCCATGACGTAACCACCAAGATATTCGTTGATCGCCTCCTGCGCCAAATACTCTGGTGATGTTACAGAGCCGGGCGAAGAGCCACTGATTGAAAACGCTCCTGTTTCGGAGTCATAGCTAACTGTCCAGGGCATCGGAAGGTTTGCGCTAAAGCGCCCGATGATCTCTCGCGGTGGATCGAAAGACTGAACCGCAAATGTGCGCAGTGCCTGAAGCGTTTGGAAGAACGCCAAACCGATGCCAACTAAATCAGACACTTCTGCATACTCAATGCGAGTCACATTCCCACCATTTCGACGGCGCAGTCGTAGTCCATCGTTCCAGAGGATGTAATCGGAGTGATACATCCCGTTGCGTACATCGTCACGGAACACATTCTCGAATGCTGACGACAGCCCTGTCATTCCGATCTTTTGGGCTTGGATCGCCAAGTCTCGGAATGTTGCATTCGCGTTTGGCCCAATAACACGATTGGGATTTTGCTTGACCCGTACCAAATCTCGGAACGGCCAAAGATTGTAGGGAGCATTCTCAACGATACCCATCATGTTCTTTAGGCTCTCATACACGCCTCCAGCCTCTGAAAGCTGGCAGTATAGAAGCAAGATTATTCGCATTTCGGCGAGAGTTTCCACAGGACTTGCTGCCATCCGCTCGTTTAGCTCTTCGAACACTTGTTGCGCAGTGATTGTGGTGGACCAACCTGCATCTTGCATGCCCCTGAATTCTCCACTCAACGATCCTGCGAAATCTAACTCGTTCATTTGGCGAGCAAATTTAAAGAGAAGTCCAAGTTGTCGGGCTGTTTCGTTGACAAAGGTCGTTGGTGAGTTCAAAGGACTAAACCGCATGTTATTTTTTATATCACTGGGTAACACCATATCACGTTACCCGCAACGTATACCTCTCTACGTCGCAGAGTTGGCACTGATCGAATGCCTCAAAAGTCAATATAGCTACCTATTAATTTTTCAAATTAATAGTCTTTGATCGAACGTTCGCTTCCGGGAATATACATGCTAGATCGCTACTAGTAGATGAAGGTCGGCTATGGGCCCGCTGGACGGCAAAATATTTTAACGTTAAGTTCCGCTACGCTTGGTAGCGTAGCGGAACAATGGATGGGATGATGCCACCAAGGAAACCCGCTCCGAACGACACTGCGATTTCATGAATAGCTTCGTGGACGGACTTAGACAGGTTGATGTAGGCATTAACGTTAGACTTTTTTTCCATAGAGGATCTCCTTTCATTGCTGGTGCCCTTACGTAGCCAATGTTTCGAGGCGATTATTAGAGCCAGAAAAATCAGAGCGAGTCCTGATAACACCAGGGGAGTCGAACCCCCCACCATCCCCAGAGACACAACGGTCTCCAACTGAATGACTGTTAAAATATGAGCTTGCGAGAGCAATTCGTCAAGTCAACCCGATGCACCAACGGACATTTTCGAGGTAAGTGGTTAGTCTAAACTTGGGCAGTACTGCATTGTGAACGACCGCTTTGGTGATGCTACATTGGGCGTCTTAGGATGTATTTAACGGCAGGAATGGGCCGTTCGTGACCAATGGTGAATCAAGTATTGTTAGACATTACGGGCACAGCGCAGATGTGACAGCAGTTTACCTAGCTGTTTTGGCAGGTATTTTTATAGACTGTCGTTGCTTGCGTGCCCCCGCAACCAAAACAAAAAGCCTCGCTACAAAGCGGGGCTTTTTTTATGCCCAAAGCACATCCTCAAACCTTACAGAAAACGTAAAGATTTACGCTGACAGTCAGAAAAGAACTGCCGATTGCCACAAGAATAACGAATAACGTTAAAAATTACGGGTTTTTACGATTTGAGGCAGGCGGTGCCGGGCGTGATCTGTCGCGGGAGTGCTCAGGCTCGTTTCAGTTTTTGCAGGGTGTTCTCGAGCACGTTGAGGAAATTGCTGCGATCTTTTTTGGAGAAGGATGCGTTGAAGCCGAAAATCTCTCCCATATCCCGCAAATGGGCGTTGAGGTCTCGCATAGCGAGTTTCATGCCAATGGAGTTGTGGGTGAAGAGAGAACCGGTTGGGCCCAAGACAACGCTCCCGGCCTTCAGGCATCGGTCCGCCAGGGGAATGTCCGCGGTGACCACCACATCCTTCGGGCCGCAGTTGTCCGCAATCCAGTCATCCGCAGCATCAAACCCGGCATCGACCACAACCTGTTCAATCAGCGGGCTTTGGGGCAGGCGGAGCCAGTTATTGCTTACCACATAGCTTAATAGCTTATGTCGTCCTGCGACCCGGTAAATCTCATCCTTTACCGGACAGGCATCTGCATCAATAAAAATACGTGTCATCTGGTCCCTGTATCTGTCTGCCGCGCTGTCACTGGTTCCCCCTATCCCGAGGGAATGGGGGCTGTCTATAGGCTGCCAGTATCGGGCATTATAAGTCTGTATTGATTGGTGAGGGTAGCATCATTGACGCTAGAGGGCACGGAAACCCTTTCTTGCGACACCGTATACCGGACTTTTCAGGGGCAGGGCTTAGCGGAGAAGGGCAGGGCCGAGCAGATCAGGGTAGGGCATCGCATTGTGGGGCACGGGGTGTGATGCTGGAGGTTTGCTGAAAGAGAAAGGTTTCACACGCCGCAAGACCGGGGTCCGACGGCGTGTGAGTGTTAAAGGCCAAGGGCCGGAGCCTTTCGCCGGGTTAGCTGAACAGGTAATTGGGCAACCAGAGCGCAATGGTTGGGAAAATCACGATGATCAGCAAGCCGGACAGTTCGACCAGTGTATAGGGGCCAACGGACCAGTAGATATCCTTCATGGTGACCTCGGGCGGGGCAACAGACCGCAAATAGAAGAGGTTGAAACCAAAGGGCGGGGTCATGTAGCCGATCTCCATCATGATGACAAAGAGAATGCCGAACCAGACGGGGTCAAAGCCGTGTGCAGCCACCAGTGGCAGGAACACAGGCAGGGTGATCAGCATGATGCCCACCGGGTCCAGAACCATGCCAAGCATCAGTAGAACCAGCATCATGAAGGCGAGCGCCCCCCATTTTCCGCCGGGGATTTGGGCGGTCAGATGGGTGATGAATTCCTCGGCCCCCATGGCGGTGTAGGCCATGGAATAGGCATGGGCGGCAAACACAATCCATGTGATGACAGTGGTCAGACGGAAGGTACGCAAGGAGGCTTCGGAGATCACTTTCCAGCTCAGTTTCCGGTTCACGGCACTGGCAACCAGAGCCCCGAAGACGCCAACCGCTGCCGCCTCGGTAACCGTGGCAAAACCGCCAAAGATAGCGCCGAGCACGATGAAGATAATGAAGACCGGCAGAAAGATCGCCTTGAGCGCATTGATCTTTTCCGCCCAGTCGGCCCGTTCTTCTTCGGGAAGGGACGGACCGAGATGGGGCTGGAACCAGCACCGAATGCCGATATAGAGCGAGACAAGGACAAAGAGCAGCAGACCGGGGAACACCCCGGCGGCAAACAGCTTGCCAACCGAAACCTCGGTAATCAGTGCATAGAGAACCATCAGGATGGACGGCGGGATCAGGATGCCCCATCCTCCGCCCGCATTGATGGCCCCAAGCGCCAGCCGCTTGTCATAGCCCCTTTTAAGCATCTGGGGGAGGGCGATGGTGCCCATGGTGACCACAGCCGCCCCGGAGACCCCTGACATGGCGGCAAAGATGGTGCAGATACCAACGGTGCCGATGGCCAACCCACCGCGCAGCCCGCCCCACCAGAGATGCATCATCCGGTAGAGGTCATGGGCCACCCCGCTTCTCTCCAGCAGGAGGGCCATGAAGACATAAAGGGGAATGGCGATGAGGGAGGAGGTCTCCATCAGGTCCCACATCTTGGAAGCGATCAGGTAGAAGGCGATGGGACCTTGCTCGAAATAGAGAAAGACAATCGACAGGCCGCCCAGAACAAATGCCAGCGGTACGCCCAGCATGATGAAGACAAAGAGGAGGCCAAAGAACAGGAGGGTGAGAACCTCGATACTCAGGAGATCATACATCAAACGGTCTCCTTCTCGTGGATATCGTCATCGTTTAACGGGCCGAAGGCGGTTTCATCCACCTCCATATCCAGCAGGATCATGATATCCGCAATCAGCTTGACGATCCCCTGCAGCAGCAACAGGGCTGCAGCCACAAAGATCAGGGTTTTCGAGGGCCAGATATAGGGGCGCCATGTGGTCTCATAGCTCACTTCCATACGGGAAATACTGTCGGTCGCCATGGAGAAACTTTCGGTCAGCAAAACCCCGAGGAACAGGAAGAACAGAAAGGATGTGGCGATATCGGTCAGGGCCTTTTTCTTGGGTGAGAAGCTGCCGTAAAAAAGGTCAACATTCACATGATCGCGCCGGGCCAGAAGATATCCGCCGCCGATGATGGCATAGACGCCAAAGATCATTTTTGAGGCCAGCGATGACCAGGATACAGGGCTTTGTGTGACATAGCGCATGATCACATCGCCCAGCAACAGGATGAAAAGTAAAAGAACGGCATAACTTGCCAGGCGCCCGATCCAGGCGTTCGTCGCCGTAACAGCACGGGCGAATGCGACCAGTCCCCTCATATTAGCCTCCCCATTATTATTGTGTTTGTGGTTGCAACAGTAGAGATTTCTTTGCGGTAGTCTGCACCGCCAGCCATCCCGCCTCCCGTTCAGGAAGAAAATCCTGACGAGAGGCGACGAGGCTGGCGGTTATTTGGCTGATGTCCGAAAGGCGGGGCCGTGCCTATACGTATCCCATGCCTTTGAGGAAGCTGACGAGCAGGTCGGCTGCCTTGGTTGCATTTCCGCCTTTCGCGCTTTCTTCGGCCAGAATGGCACTGGAGGCTTCCGAGAATTTCTCCAGCACATCGGGCGGGAACTGGGCAATGGTGATGTTCTGTTCTTTCAGGCCCTTGGTGAGAGCCAGCTTTTCCTTGTACTGGTATTCTGCTGTCCGTTTCCAGAAACGCATGTCCAGAAGGTTGAAGAATTCGGACCGCAGGTCTGCGGGCAAGTCATCAATGGCTTTCTGGTTCATAATCAGTGTGTCCACGGCCAGTCCCATGGTCGGTTTCATGTGGTATTTGGCAACTTCCCAAAGGCTCATGGACAGGGCGCCTTGAGCGGCACCCCAATGGGCACCGTCCACGACACCACTGGCCAGACTGGAGTAGAGTTCAGGCCCGGCGATATTCTGGGTTGAGGCCCCGGCGGCTTCGAGGAATTTCAGGTAACTGCCGGAAGAGCGGAGTTTCAACGAGGAAAAGTCCGCCAGTGAATTGATAGGCTTGGAGACAACCAGTTCCGTTGGATAGATTTTCTCGGCCCGGCTGACCACTCCATGTGCGGCAAGGTCTTCGTTGAACAGGTCTTCAAATCCCATATTCTTGAGGAAATGGGAGAATTCCCATGCTTCGCGGAAGGTGCCCGGCACGCCAAGCGCGATACCGGCTGTGGGGGCTTCGCCGAGAATATAGCCCGGTGAAATCGTGCCCATTTCCACGACACCGCGACGCACGATATTGAAAATCTCGCGGCCCTTGGCAAATTCACCCGCGCCGAAAAGCTGAAGTTCAAACTGACCGTCGGTGTTTTTCTTGAGTTCCTCGGCGATGATCATCAGGCTGTCGCCAAAGGATGAGGATGCCTTGGGCCAGTGTGATTGAACTTTCCAGGTGACTTTTGTCGCGGCGGCGGCCTTGCCGATCATGAAAGGCGCGGCGACGGCAGCGGCCCCCCCGGCAAGTGCGTGGCGACGGTTTATTCCCTGTGTTGTTTTTGTCATGCAGTTTCTCCCGAGTTGCGGTGCTACGTCTGTCCCAATCAGCCGTATTATTCATTGTTGGTTACCGCAGCAATTAGTCCCTTGTTAGAAAACATACTGGGATCCGGGCCGTGAAATTTGGGGTCTCTGGTTATTTCATTATGCCCAATTTCAGTATATTTCTAAAAAATGATAAAACATGAAAGCCGGATTTACAAGCCTTCACAATATGATACGGAAAATCATGCAGGTGGCTGCCCAGGCGGCGCTGTAGCCGGGCTTGCCGGGAAGGGGGCCTGCCGCGCTGGCGATATGGGGCGCAGATAGAGGGCGGCAGAAACGGGTGGGGGAGCGGTTGGGGACCAGCCCCGGGGGAAAGAGAGAGAACGGTTCGCCCCATGGACGCGGGGCGAACCAGAAGGGGGGAAGGGGTTATTTCGGCAGGCTGCCGATCACGCCTTCAACATAGTAGTTCATGCCAGCCAGTTCCGCATCCGGAATGGTCTTGCCTTCTTCAACAGCAATGGAGCCGTCCTGCTTGCGCAGCGGGCCGGTGAAAGGATTGATTTCACCCTTGGCAATGGCGGCTTCTGTTTTGCGAGCCATTTCGGCAATTTCTTCAGGCATGTTGGTATAGTCGGACATCTTGACCATGCCTGTGCTGAGGCCATCCCAGACTTCGCCGGTTTTCCATGTGCCGTCCAGAACTTCCTGGGTGCGCTTCACATAGTAGGGAACCCAGTTGTCCTCGATGCCGGTCAGTTGGGCATTGGGGGCAAAGGCGATCATGTTGGATGCCTGACCGAAGGCGAAGATGCCTCTTTCCTCGGCGACCTGCAGGGGGGCCGGGGAATCGGTGTGCTGGGTCAGGATGTCAACGCCCTGATCGATGAGGGCCTTGGCTGCGTCGCCTTCCTTGCCCGGATCATACCAGGTGTTTACCCAGACCGGTGTGATGGTGGCTTCGGGATTGACGGAACGGGCGCCGATGATAAAGGCATTGATCCCGCGAACAACCTCGGGAATGGGGAAGGACGCAACATAGCCGATCTTGTTGGTCTTGGTCAGCTTGCCGGCAATCTGGCCCATGATGTAACGGCCTTCGTAGTAGCGACCGGCATAGATGCTGAGATTGTCAGCGGTTTTGTACCCGGTTGCATGTTCGAATTTCACGTTGGGGAATTTCTTGGCAACCTTGAGGGTGGCGTTCATGAAACCGAAAGAGGTGGAGAAGATCAGGTTGTGACCGGAGGAGGCCAACTGACGGATCACCCGTTCTGCATCCGCGCCTTCCTTGACGTTTTCAACATAGGTGGTTTCGATCTTGTCGCCGAGGGCTTTTTCAAGGCCAAGACGGCCCTGATCGTGCTGGTAGGACCAGCCATAGTCGCTGATCGGACCGACATAGACAAAGCCGACTTTCAGCTTGTCTTCCGCGCTTGCCTGGGCGGCAGTGAGGGCGAGGGCCGCCGCAGAGAGCGTACCGAGCAGGGATTTGAGGAAAAATCTGCGTTTCATTGGTTTCCCTTTCCTATTGGGAGCTGTGGTCAGTAGTGGAAGAGGGGCGGGGGCTCCCTCTTCCTGCAGGTAATCAACCCGCGTAAGCGGTCAGCTTTTCGTGCAGTTTGTCTTTTTCTGCCTGAGGGAGCCAGGAGCCGTCAAACGCGTTGCGGGTGAGTTGGATAACCTCGTTTTTTGAGAGGTTGGCTTCCTGTTGGGTCTTCACGATGTTCTCGGTCATATAGCCGACAAAATAGGCGGGGTCGTCCGAATTCACAGTGACCCGCATCCCTTTATCCAGCATCTTCTTGATTTCCGGCGTCTTCATGCTGTCGGTTACATACCCGTTGGAGATCGGGCAGACGGTCAGGGCCAGTTTCCGCTTGATGATTTCCGCGCAAAGCGCTTCATCTTCCAGCGAGTTGACACCGTGGTCAATGCGATCAACACCGATGTCGTTCAGAGTCTGCCAGATATGCTGGACAGAGTTGTTCTGGTCCACATCACAGTGCATGGTCAGCAGATAGCCTTCCTCGCGGGCCTTCTTGAAGACCTCGGCAAACTTGAGGGGTGGGTTGCCGGCTTCGTCCGAATCCAGACCAACGCCGATGATCCAGTCCTTGTAGGGCAGGGACAGTTCAAGCGTCTTCATGGCGGATTCAGCGGACATGTCCCGCAGGAAGCACATGATCAGGCGGGTATCCACATTCAGGTTCTTGCGGGCATCCAGCTGCGCCCGGCGAATGCCCTTGATGACCGTGTCATAGGAAACGCCGCGGACGGTGTGGGCCTGTGGATCGAAGAAAATCTCGGCATAGAGAACATTCTGCGCATGGGCCTTTTCCAGATAGGCGTAGGTCAGGTCGTAAAAGTCCTGTTCGGTGATCAGGACGGACATGCCTTCGTAGTAGATTTTCAGGAAGGACGGCAGGTCGTCAAAATCGTAGGCGCCGCGCATTTCCTCTACGGTTGCGTAGGGCAGGCTGATGCTGTTGCGCTTGGCAAGTTCGAATTTCAGTTCCGGCTCAAGCGTTCCCTCGATATGAACGTGAAGTTCCGCCTTGGGCATGCCTTCGATAAATGTTTCAATGCTTTCCATCTTGTTTCCTTTCACGTGTTATTCCGCCGGTCCCTGCACCGGATCGACGATTTCAAGGGCCACACAGTCAACAACGCCAAGGTCTGTCATGGCGTAATCCGGGATGGCCGTAATGGACAGGACGAACATGTACATGAACGGCCACGGGACATCGCAACCAAGGGTGCGGGCAGCATCGTCCAGCTTTTCTTCAAGCACGGCCATTTCAAACGGTTCGATGTCGGACACAATGCCGCCGATCGGCAGGGTCAGAAACTCGACCACTTCACCGTTATCCACCACAACCTGACCACCGCCAGCGGCGATGATATGGTTGACGGCGATGCTCATGTCCTCGCTGTTGGTGCCGATACAGACGATATTGTTGTCATCGGGCGAGGTCGAGGTGGCCAGCGCCCCCCGTTTCAGGTTGAACCCGGAGGCAATGCCGGTGGGCCGGTTGTTGGTCTTGCCGTAACGCTCCACCACGGAGATATAGATCAGGTCGTTGTCAATATCGGGCAGGACCTCGCCGTTCCGAACATTCATGACAACCTCTTTGCCCTTACGGACAAAGATCTGGTTGGTGGCTTCGATGGCCAGTACCTTGACCTTTTCCGCATCCAGTGAGGTGCGAACCTTGAAATCATCCGGGGATGTCGGTTTGACCTTGAAGGTATCCGTCAGGGACGCCGGCCGGGCCGGGGCCTTCAGTTCCGTGATCATCTTGCCGCCTTTGGCGACCAGCTTGCCCTTGGCAACCACCTGCTGGACATTGAACGTGGCAGGATCGTCCACAATGACAATATCGGCCAGACGGCCCGGCGCGATGATGCCCACCTTGTGGTCAATGCGATAGGCAACCGCGCTGTTGATTGTTGCCATCTGGATGGCGCTGATCGGGTCAACACCCTCGCGGATGGCCATGCGGACCATGTTGTCCAGATGGCCGCGCTTCAGCACATCCGAAGCCACAACATCATCGGTGCAGAAGCTGACGCGGTGCTGGGCTTTCGGTGCCAGCTTGGTCGCCAGTTGGATGTTTTCCTCAAGGAAGTGGGAGATAGAGGATTCCCGGACAACCACGAACATGCCGTTGCGCAGCTTTTCAAGGGATTCTTCAACCGTGTAGCTTTCATGGTCGAGGCGGACCCCGGCGTTGGCATAGCTGGCCAGCTTGTGGCCGCGGCACATGGGGGCGCAGCCAAAGACCGGCAGGTTGTTCTTCTCGGCGATTTCGAGGGCTTCCAGAACCTGCTCATCCTCTTCCTGAATGAATTCGCGAACTGTTTCCCAGATGCCGATACATTCGGGCCATTCGTGGGTTTCCCGGTGATCATCCGGGCCGAAATAATGGCCGACGGTGGAGGTGGGCATGGTGTAAGGGGTCTTGCACGGTGCGCCCCAGAAAATGCCCATGGGGCTTCCATTGGCTTCATCAAGGAAGTGACGCACCCCTTCCAGTCCGGCAACGACCAGAATCTGGTCCAGCCCGGAGACAATGCTGGTGGTGCCAAGGGGAACAACCAGTTTGGCAAAGCTGGTGACGGACAGCTTGCTGCATTCAACATGCAGGTGGCCGTCGATCATGCCGGGGCTGAGATAGCCGCCCTCGGCGTCGATAATCCGGGTGTCGGGACCCTTGCAGTGGTCCACGTCGCCGATGGCCACAATATACTGGTCCTTGATGGCGACTTCCGCCGGATAGATTTCGGAAGATGCAACGTTGATCAGGTTGCCGTTGGTGATCACGTAGTCGGCTTTAATCTCGCCCGCGCCGGCACGAATGCGGTCTCTCAGTTCCATCCTGTCCTCACTGGTTACTGACGTTAGAAGCATGAAAGCGGACCTTGGGCCCGCCTGTTTTTTATCTGTGAACGGGGCCGAAACAGCAATATCCGAGCTTGGACTATTTCTTACTGAAATGAACCTCTTGTGGTATGGTCAGGAAAGTTGACGGTTAAAGCCTATAAATTTCAAGCATGGTTAGGGATTTGTTTTTTAGGCTTTTGTGGAGTTGTCTTGTTGAAATGAATGTTCTGTCCTCCATCCCATCCTTTGTTTTTGGCGAGACCCTGTACCGCGGCGGCGGCCGGTTCGGGCCGATTACCAATCCGCATCTGGAGCTTCTGGTCGTGCATTCCGGCGGGGTGGTCTTTGCCGTGGACGGAGAGGACCATGTCCTGACCGAAGGGTATGCGGCGCTGGTGCCGGTTCGGTCGCATCTTGTCTATGACTATCGGGACGGGATGGATACGCGGGTTTCATGGTGTGAGGCGATCCTGCCCGAGGCGCGAGAGGAGATTTTCCAGTTTCTAGCCACGGTGCCGTTTACATTGCCCGTATCGCACCGGATGCTGGATCTGCACCGCATGGGGGCGGGACTTGAACTGGGAGGCGGGCCAGAGGAAATGGCCCTTGCCTATTCCCTTGGGCGGACCCTGTTTCATGAATATATCTATCAGGCCCAGGTGGTGCAGCGGGAAAAACCGGTGCACAAGCTGGTCCTGCGGGCCAAGCATTTTATCGAGCAAAGTGTGGATCGGCCATGTAGCTTGAGTGATATTGCCGCTTTTGCCAATGCCACGCCGCAATATCTGACGCGGATATTCAAGCGGGACATGGGGCAGACACCGGTTGCCTATCTGTGGACCGTCCGGTCGCAAAAAGCGGTCAGGATGCTGCGGAACAGTGGCCTGTCCGTTGCCGAAATCGCTTATTCCTGCGGGTACGAGAATGCCAATCATTTTTCCCGTCATATCCGGGAAAAGTTCGGCGTGCCGCCAACAGAAATTCGCCGCCGGAAGTGGGGGCCGGAGTAAGGCTGTTCCCGGACGACGGGACAGGCGCGTCCTAGAGGCCCGTGCCGAAAAAGGCGCTGCGGATCGCCAGCGTATAGTCTGATTGCAGAACCATCATCCCCACAAACATCAAAAGCAGGGCGGGCGGTAGAAGAATGACCAGAACAAGGGCCAGCCGTTCCCATGCCATATGCATGAAGACCGCCACAATCAAGCTGGCCTTGCCCAGCATGAGCAGGATAATCAAGCTCCACCGGAGGGCGCCTTCCACATGGAAATAGTCCACCAGATAGGAAAACAGGCTCAAGACAAACAGCAAGGCCCATATCATCAGGTAAATACGAATGGGGTGAAGTTGCGCCTGTGCGTGTGATGTCATGATGCGTCCTTACCAAAGATAGAAGAAGGCGAATATGAAGACCCAGACCAGATCAACGAAATGCCAGTACAGGCCCATGGTCTCGATCTGTTCATAGGAGCCTTTTCGGCTGGTGAAAAAGCCCCGCCTTTCAAGGTCGAAGTCGCCCCGCAGAACCTTGCGGGTGATGATCAGCAGAAACAGCACCCCGACCGAGACATGAAAGCCGTGAAATCCGGTGATCATGAAAAAACTGGACCCGAACTGGGGGGCGCCGAACGGGTTGGCCCATGGGCGGACCCCTTCAGCAATCAGTTTTGACCATTCAAAGGCCTGCATTCCGACAAAGGTGGCCCCCAACAGGGCGGTTGCCAAAAGTAGCAGGGCCGTGTTCCGGCGATCCCGGGCATAGGCGAAGCGGACAGCGAGGGCCATGGTGCCGCTGCTGCTGATCAGAACGAAGGTCATGATGGCGATCAGGAACAGGGGCAGGGTCTGACCCGCCACCTCAAGGGCGAACACCTCGCTGGGGTTGGGCCAGGGAACGGGGGTCGAGGATCGCACCGTCATATAGGCCAGCAGGAAGATGCCAAAGATAAAGGTATCGCTTAGCAGAAAGACCCACATCATCACCTTGCCCCACGGCACCTGCCGGAAGGTTTGCCGGTCTGACGCCCAGTCCCGAAGAATGCCTGTCATTCCGCCGGGGGAAGGTTGGGGCGATGATTCGCCGGTTTGGGAATAGGGCGTTTGGGCCATGATGGCTTTCCTTTCCGTAGGTCAGGTCAACAGAAGCAGCAGGAAAATGGCGACCCAGACAACCAGAAGATAATGCCAGTATTGGCCGCAAAGTCGGATGTTGACGGCAAGGGAATGGGGGGATGCGCCCTGAAACAGGCGCACTGTCAGGATGGCCCAGAAAACCAGCCCGCCGATCAGGTGCAGGCCGTGAATGCCCGTCAGCATGTAAAAGAAGCCGTAGGACGGATTGGCGCGGGCAAAGAAACCGGCTGCGTTCAGTTGCTGCCATACAAGCAACTGCCCGATCAGGAAGCTGATGCTCAGGATGCCAACAAGGATCATGGCGTTCTTGAGCTGGCGGGTGTTCTTTTTCGCGGCCGCGTGATCCGCCCCAAGATAGACCAGACTGCAAAAGACCAGAAAGGCTGTATTGAACCACAGCAGCCCCGGTTCCTGCAGGGGGCGCCAGTCGCTGCTGGCGCGGGAAAAGGCGTTGATCGAACAGAAAAAGGCGGACGGGGACAGGGTGGATGCGTTCATGCGGGTGGCGTAGGCCACATACAGCAAGCTGAAAAGAACGGTTGCGACAACAAGAAATATCCGAAGGGCAATCGCCTGCGCTGGAACCCCGAACCGCCGCCCCGAGGCCATATCATCCCGCCGGACCTGATCGGCCATCCACGGGCGGGCGCCAAGGGTGCGGAAGGGGGTCATGATGGGGGTGCTCCTGTCGGTGCGGCTTCCTCATCAGGGGCCGGGGGCTGGTTTTGGGGAATGAAATCGTCTTTGGCGCCGGGAACGCTGTAATCATAGGCCCAGCGATAGACGCGCGGCAGTTGAGGCCCGAAATTACCGTGCCGGGGCGGCATGGTCTCGGTTTGCCATTCCAGCGTGGTGGCCTTCCACGGATTGCGTTCTGCTTTTCGGCCCCAAAAGATGCTGTAGATCAGGTTGAAGATAAACACAATCTGCGCCGCGCCGACAACCAGTGCCGCAAGGGTGATGAATTTGTTCAGGTCGGCGACGCTGTCTGGAATGAAGGCGGTTTCGCCCAGACTGTAATAGCGGCGGGGGACGCCCATAAAGCCAAGATAATGCATGGGGAAATAGATGGCATAGGCCCCGACAAAGGTGATCCAGAAATGCAGATGCCCCAATGTCTGGTTGAGCCAGCGACCGGTGATCAGGGGGAACCAGTGATAAATCGCCCCGAACACCACAAGGATGGGGGCCACACCCATGACCATGTGAAAATGCGCCACAACGAACATGGTATCGGATAGCGGGACATCGACAATGACATTGCCAAGGAACAGGCCGGTAATGCCGCCATTGATAAAGGTGATGATAAAGCCAATGGCGAACAGCATGGGCAGGCTGAGATGGATGTTGCCCCGCCATAAGGTCAGAACCCAGTTATACACCTTGATGGCGGTCGGCACCGCAATGATCAGGGTGGAGGTCGCAAAGAAGAACCCGAAATAGGGGTTCATGCCGCTGACATACATATGGTGGGCCCAGACCACGAAACTGAGCAGACCGATGATCAGGATGGCCCAGACCATCATCCGGTATCCGAAGATATTCTTGCGGGCATGGGTGGCAATCAGGTCAGAGACAATGCCAAAGGCCGGAACCGCGACGATATAAACCTCCGGGTGACCAAAGAACCAGAACAGGTGCTGGAACAGGATCGGGCTGCCCCCGCCATATTGCAGCTTTTCACCAAATTCGATGATATGGGGCATGAAAAAGCTGGTATTCAGCAGGCGGTCGAACAGCAGCATGATGACGCTGACAAACAGCGAAGGGAAGGCGAGCAGGGCAAGGATGGTGGCCACGAAAATCCCCCAGATGGTCAGGGGCATCCGCATCAGGGTCATGCCGCGGGCGCGGGCCTGAAGAACGGTGATGACATAATTCAGCCCGCCCATGGTGAAACCGACGATGAACAGGGCGAGAGAGGCCAGCATCAGCACGATGCCCCATTCCCGCCCCGGCGTGCCAGACAGGATGGCCTGCGGCGGGTACAGGGTCCAGCCAGCGCCGGTTGGGCCTCCCGGCACAAAGAAGGTGGCCGCCAGCAGCAGGACCGCCGCCAGATAAATCCAGTAGCTCAGCATGTTCATGTAGGGGAAAACCATGTCCCTTGCCCCGATCATCAGCGGGATCAGGTAGTTGCCGAACCCGCCAAGGAACAGTGCGGTCAGCAGGTATATCACCATGATCATGCCGTGCATGGTGATATACTGGTAATAGTCTGTGGGGGCGATGAAATCGAAACTGTCGGGAAATCCCAATTGCAGTCGCATCAGCCAAGATAGAACCAGGGCGACCAGTCCGATCAGGGTTGCTGTTGTGGCATATTGCAGGGCGATGACCTTGGCGTCCTGGCTGAAAACCCATTTGGTCAGGAAACTTTTCGGGTGATACAGGTCCATCTCCGGCAGGTCAGCGGTTTCCAGATCGTCAATATCGGTGGGGGTTGCTTTGGCCATATGTCATTCCTTCCCCGCCGGGGCGTCGGTGGCAATTTTGACGGGTCTGTTCTGGTGCAGGCGGGCGTCTTGCTGGATCTGCCGGAATGTCTGCTGCTCGGCAAGCCATGTTTGGAAGGTGTCTTCCTCCTCGATCAGGATGCCGCCCCGCATCTGGTGGTGCCCCAACCCGCAGAGTTCCGCACACAGGATTTCAAATTCGCCGGTTCGGGTGGGGGTGATCCAGAAATAGGTGACCATGCCCGGAACAAGGTCCATTTTTGCCCGGAATTGGGGAATGAAGAAATTGTGCAGCACATCGTGGGAGCGCAGCAGGAACTTGACAGGCCGGCCAAGGGGAAGGTGCAGGGCGTCCCCCTCGATCAGGATGTCATCCTGCCCGGCCGGGTCCGTGGGGTTGATGCCAAAGGGATTGTCGAAACTGACAAGGTTGGCATCGGTGGTGCCAAGGATGCCATCCTGTCCGGGGTAGCGAAAGCTCCACTGCCATTGCTGGCCCACGATCTCGACCTCATCCGCGTTTGGCGGGGGCGAGACATATTGCTGCCAGACCCACAGGCCGGGGGCCAGCATGCCAATAACCCCAAGGGAGGTGAGAATGGTCAGCCAGAGTTCCAGCTTCTTGTTTTCCGGTTTGTATTCGGCCCGGCGGTTCTTGGAATATCTGAATTTCACAACGCAATAGGCAACGAACAATGTCAGGGCGACAAACACAATGCCCGTGATCCAGAAGGTGATCACCACGGTCAGGTCAATCTGGTTCCAGTTGGACGCAATTTCTGTCCACCACCACGGGCTGTAGATGTGAAAGGCGACAGAACCGACTGCCACCAGTATCAGGACAATTGCGATAGCCATGGATCGCTTTCCTATGGGCCTTCCGCAGGGGCGCTGAACGCCGGGGGCTGCAGATGAGCGGTTTGGTCAGGGGCGGGACCTAGTGGATGATGTGGTAAACGGTCGACCGTCCCTCCCTGACTTCGTAGGGTGTGCTGGTCAGGTCATGCACGTGAATATCTTCGGCATTGTTGGCGCGCAGGGTCTTCAGGGCCTGCTTTTCATGGGCGGCGTCTTTCAGGTGTATCCAGACGGGAATGCCGCCATGGCGGACCTGTTCATCATAATAGGCGTCTTTCCGTCTCTTCAGCCAGTAGGCCGCACCGCCCCCAAGAACAGCCCCGAGAAGACCGCAGAGTGCCGCAACCGACACTATGATGGATGTGGAGGCCCCAAGGGCAGCCGATATGCCCGTCCCTGCAAGCGTGAAGACATAGAGCGGGATGGCGACCAGTGCCCCTTCGGCGTCGCCGATGGATTCCGGGTCCACAAAGGCCCCTCTTTTGGCGGAGGGGTTGTCCTCGGCTGCCTGTGTGTTGATCCCTTGCCGCAAAACGGCAACCTTTTTCAGGTGAGGATGATCCAGCATGGTGATGTCAGACCGGTCAAAACCGTTCATCTGCAATTCATCAATGCAGTTATACAAGGACTTTACATCCGTGAAGATGCCAACCGCCTCGCGGATCTGCGTGTCATCATTTATGATTTTTCTGGCCATGGCCGAAACCCTTTCGTCAGCGACAGTCCCAGTTTGTCTGACTGTCGATAGGATGATGGGTTAATATATTAGTGTATTATAAATTTATTAATTTTCAAGTTTTGTCGGGATCAGGTCTTACGGAATGATGATTACCTGATATACATGGTTTCAGGTTGGAGCCGGGAGACGGTATTTCCCGGAAAAGGCAGACAAGGTATATGGACGTAGAAGTCGTGCAACAGGATCCGGTATTCAGGGCGCTGGATACGATGTCGGATGCCATGACGGTTTTTAATCGGAATGGCGCCCTGATTTATTTCAATAACAGTTTACTGAAGCTATATGGCTTTACCGGGGATCAGGTCCGTCTGGGCATGTTGTTTGCGGACCTGTTGGAACTGGTCGAGGCGCAGGAAGCGCCGCAGGCAACCGGCGCCGCTGAGGGGGGCGGGACGTCCCAAATGCCGTATCCGGATTTTTCCGACCGAAAGGACTGGGAATTCGAGATCCCGTTGGCAGACGGGCGCTGGGTGCGCTGTGCGGGCAGTTGGACGGAAGAAGAATTGCTGATCTGCTTTCAGAAGGACATAACCGCGCAGGTCCTTGAGGATCGCGAGCGGAACCGGCTTCATGCCTTGTACCGGGCCGCGTTTGATGCCAACAACCATCTTGGCTCGATCACGGTTCTGGAAACCGGTAAATTTATTGATGTGAATGATGGCTGGTGCCAGAAATCCGGCTATCGCCGTGAAGAGGCGATTGGCAAAACGGCGCTGGAACTGAATATCTGGGCGTCCCCGGCGGAACGGGAAAGGCTGGTGGCTGCGCTGCAAGCAACCAGCAAACTTGACCATTTTCCCATGGTGATGCGGACGCGGCAGGGGGAGCTTCGGAATATCGTCCTGAATACAGAGGTCATTTCGGTGGGCGGGGTTCGGTGCCTGTTCCTGTCAGCGATCGACGTAACGGACAGCCTTGAAATGCGGCGGGCGTTTGAGATTACGGAAAACCGGGTCCGCGCCATTTTCGACAACGCGCCGATCGGGATGGCGCTTTACAATCAGGCGCTTTCCCGCGTGGTTGTGGCGAATGACGAATATTATCGGGTGCTGGGGCGCAGTCCGGCGGAATTGGAGCATTTGGGTTGGCGCGGGATTACCCACCCGGACGATCTGGTTCGGGATGGAACATATTATGACCGCCTGATCCGCGCGGAAATTCCGGGATACGAGACGGAAAAGCGTTTTGTTCACCCGGACGGGGCCGTTGTCTGGGTCAATGTATCGGTTGTCGGGATCGAGCCGGGCAAGGATGGCATGTTCACGCACCATCTGGTCATGGTGACGGATATTACCGAAAAGAAGAAAACCGCTGTGGCGCTTGAAGCCGTGCAGGACCGGCTGCGTGATTTCACCAGTGTCAGCGCCGACTGGTACTGGGAAATCGATCACGAAGGACGGCTTGCCTATCTTTCCATTCAGGATAGCGAAGGGGGGGAAACCCAACCGGAGCAATATGCCGGGCAGGATGTTTTTGAGATATTGCAAAGGCAGTCCGATGATCAGGAAAGCTTGCAGCTTTATTCAGAGAAGGTCGCGAACCGGGAGGCCTTTCGGGACCTGTCCCATTTTCGGATTGATCCGCAAACAGGGCAGAAGCAGTGGATCCGAACCAGCGGAAAACCGTTCTATGACAGTCAGGGCGGCTATCTCGGGTTTCGGGGGTCTGCAACCGATGTGACCGAGCAGGTGGAGTTGGAAGAAAAACTCATTCAGGCCCAGAAGATGGAAGCCGTGGGGCAACTGACCGGGGGGATTGCCCATGATTTCAACAATCTGTTGGCGGTGATCCAGGGCAATGCGGAGATCGTCCGGGAAAATTTGGAGCAGGGGGGAGAGGTCTCGCTTGCGCAGGTGGATACCATCATTCGGGCCGTCATGCGCGGTGCGGAATTGACGCAAAGCATGCTGGCCTTTTCCCGCAAGCAAAATCTGAGGCCGCGTGCGTTTGATGTCAGGCCCTGCATCGAAGGGATGGCTGTTATCCTGCGGCGGGTTCTGGGCGAAGCGGTGGAGGTGAAAACGGCCTTTGATGACGGTCTGTGGGATTGCCTCGCCGATCAGGGGAAGGTGGAAAATGCCCTCCTGAACCTGTCGATCAATGCCCGGGATGCCATGCCGGAGGGGGGTGTACTGACCCTTGAGGCCCGGAATGCGGTTCTGGACAACGGCGATGCGGCCCGGCTCAGGGACCTGAAACCGGGGGACTATGTCGTTCTGACAGTCCGGGATACCGGCGTTGGCATGACACCGGAGCAGTTGGAGCATGTGTTCGAGCCGTTCTATACCACCAAGGAAATCGGCAAGGGAACCGGCCTTGGTCTCAGCATGGTGTATGGGTTCGCCCGTCAATCCGGGGGGCATGTGGCCATAGATTCCGTGCCCGGGCGCGGGACTGTGGTGCGGCTTTACCTGCCGGTTGCCACCCCGTCTGCCTGAAAACGGGGCGGCAGCCGCTTTCATTTATCTTTCATTTGATCTGACTATGGTGCGGATGTCCGTGTGAAAACCGGGCGACGGGCGTTTGCAGGCCCTTAAAAATGTCCGTTTCTGCAAGCCGCGAGTGGATTTTCATTTGACATTCGTTAGTGGTTCGTATTACCTGCAAATGCTTTCGTGATATTTCAATTTTTGATCCGGTGAAAGCGACAAGAGGAAGACTCAATGTCGGCAGATTACGATCTTTTCATTATCGGCGGTGGTATCAATGGCTGTGGTATCGCCCGGGATGCGGTCGGGCGGGGCTATTCCGTCGCCTTGTGTGAAATGAATGATCTCGCCAGCGGGACTTCTTCCGGATCAACGAAGCTGGTGCATGGCGGTCTCCGCTATCTCGAGCACTACGAATTTCGTCTGGTGAGGGAAGCGCTGGGCGAGCGAGAAGTGCTGTGGCACATGGCGCCCCATATCATATGGCCGTTGCGCTTTGTGCTGCCGCACCATTCCGGGCTGCGCCCGGCGTGGTTGCTGCGACTCGGGTTGTTCCTTTACGATCATATTGGGGGACGAAAGGAACTTCCCGGCACCAGGTCCGTTGACTTGCGATCAGACGAGGTGGGAACTCCCCTCAAGGACGATTTCAAGCGCGGGTTTGAATATTCCGACTGCTGGGTGAATGACGCCCGTCTTGTGGCCCTGAACGCCATGGATGCCGCCGCACGCGGGGCCCGGATTGAAACCCGGACAAAATGTGTGCGCGCCGTTCGAAAAGACGGTCTGTGGCATATCACAACCCGGAACCAGTTGACCGGGGCTGAAGCGGAAACAACGGCCCGGATGCTGATCAATGCCTCTGGCCCTTGGGTGGATGCGGTCCTTGGCGATACGGTTGGGGAAACCGATCCTCATAACGTCCGGCTTGTTCAGGGCAGCCATATTGTGGTGCCGAAAATTTTCGATCATGACCGCTGCTACATTTTCCAGAATGCGGACGACCGCATTATTTTCGCTATCCCTTACGAGCAGGATTACACCCTGATCGGCACCACGGATCGGGATTACAAGGGCGATGTGAATGACATCCGTATTTCCGGCGAGGAAACCACCTATCTTGTGAAGGCGGCCAGCGAGTATTTCAACACGCCGCTGCGCGAGGAAGACGTTGTCTGGACCTATTCCGGGGTGCGCCCGCTGTATGATGACGGCGCCACCAAGGCGCAGGAAGCGACCCGGGATTATGTGCTCCGGCAGGATGGTGAACCCGGCGAGCCGCCCCTGATCAATGTGTTCGGCGGCAAGATCACGACCTATCGCCGTCTTGCAGAATCCATGCTGGAAAAAGTTGAGGCGGCCTTGGGGAAAAAGCAGGCTCCGTGGACAGAAAAATCTGTTCTTCCCGGGGGGGATTTCGGAACGCAGGAATTTGATGCGGTCGTGTCAGCCTTGCAGAAGGATTATGCTTTCCTGCCGGAAGGGCTGGCATGGCGGCTGATCCGCTCCTACGGGACACTGGCCCGCGACATTCTGGGGGACGCCCGGTCTCTTGCCGATTTGGGGCAGAATTTCGGTGTGGGCCTCTATGAGCGCGAGGTCCGCTACCAGATGGATCAGGAATGGGCCGTATCCGCAGCAGACGTGGTCTGGCGGCGCAGCAAGCTGGGGATCCGCATGAGCGAAGACCAGATTGCGGCCCTTGAGGACTGGATGCAGGGGCAGCGCGCCGCAGCCTGATTGCCCGGCCATGTTGTCTTCCGGGGAAAATGCTGCTAGAGAGCGGTCTTTCCGGTATTTTGAACGTCAGGGCCTTGGAATATGTCAGCTCCCGAAAAATCAATTGAAGAAACCATTCAGGATTTCAAGGATGCCTTCCTGTTTCTGGAGGAATGGACCGACCGCTACGGGTACCTGATTGATCTGGGACGCAAGCTGCCTGACTTTCCGGAAGCCGCCAAGGTGGATGAGAACCTGATGGAAGGCTGTCAGTCACAGGTCTGGTTGCTGTCTCATATGGAAGGCGATCGCCTGCGTTTTCAGGCGGCCAGTGACGCCCTGATCGTCAGCGGCCTGATCGGCCTGTTGCTGGCGGTGTATGACAATCGAACGCCAGCGGAAATTCTGGATACCGATCCGGCCTTCCTGCAGGAACTGGGGCTAAACCAGCATCTCTCCCCCTCTCGCAGCAACGGCCTTTATTCCTTTGTGAAGCACATTAATGCCGCGGCCAGCCGCGCATCCTGACGTGTAAAACAAAACTCCGTCTTTCAATCATATAAACGCCGGTATAGCATATCTCCAAAACAACAAGGAGCGGTCCAACCGCAGTAGGAGGAGTATGTCTATTCGGTGCCTTGCCATCGCCAATCGCGGCGAGATTTCCCTGCGAATTATCCGGTCAGCCCGCCTGTTGGGGATCGAGGCCGTTGCCTTGCATTCCGAAGATGATGCCGGGGCCCTGTTCGTGCGCCGTGCCGATCGGGCGGTGGTCTTGCCGGGCACCGGTCCCGCCGCCTATCTGGATATTCCCGCCGTTGTTGAGGCGATAAAACAGGCTGGCGCCGATGCGGTCCATCCCGGTTATGGCTTTCTGAGTGAGAACCCACAGTTTGCAGAGGCGTGCCGGGAAGCGGGCATTACTTTCGTTGGCCCGACACCCGAAACCCTGCAACAGTTGGCTGATAAAAGTGCGGCCCGGCGGTTGGCAATGGATATGGGCGTTCCCTGTCTTGGGGGGACCAATGACCCCACCAGTCTAGAGCGGGTAGAGGCCTTCATGGCGGACCTGCCCGCTGGCGAGGCCCTGTTCATCAAGGCGGTTTCGGGCGGGGGCGGGCGCGGAATGCGACTGGTCCATAAAGGGGATGATCTGGCCGCGGCCTTTAAAAGTGCCGAAGCGGAGGCCATGGCCGCTTTCGGGGATGGGCGCTTGTATGTGGAGCGGTTCATGCCGTCCGCCCGGCATGTGGAGGTGCAGGTGATCGGCGATGGACAGCAGGTCTGCCATTTGTTCGATCGGGATTGCAGCCTGCAAAGGCGGCACCAGAAAATCGTTGAAATTGCACCTGCAGGGGATGTTGCGCCAGAAGTGCGCGAGCAATTATTCGATGCTGCCCTTCGAATGGCGGCAGCCTTGTCCTATCGCGGTGTGGGAACGTTCGAGTTTCTGGTTTCGAATGTGGATGGGACATTCGCCTTCATGGAGGCAAATCCCCGTTTGCAGGTTGAGCATACAGTGACCGAGGAAATATTGGGGTTGGATCTTGTCAGCCTGCAACTGGAGATCGCAGGCGGCAAAAGCCTTGTGGACCTTGGGGTGGTCCAATCCGCACTGCAGCCTGACGGCGTGGCCATTCAGGCCCGGATCAATGCGGAGGTGATCTCGGAAACCGGGGAGGTGCGCCCGGCAGGCGGGGCCTTGACCGGGCACGAGGTGCCAACGGGCAAGGGCATCCGTGTCGATGGCTGTGCCCATGGTGGCTGGCAACCGAACCCCCGATATGACTCGCTGGTCTCCAAGGTGATCGTCCATACGGCCTATGGCGGGCAACAGGCGGCACTGCATCTGCTGGACAGGGCGCTGGGTGAATATGTCATCGCCGGGACCGAAACCAGTATCCCGTTCGTCCGCGCTGTTCTGCAACATGAGGATGTCTTGCAGGGAAAGCTTTATACCCGCTTTGTGGATGACCATGTGGCGGCCCTGTTTGCAGCATCACAACAGGTGCGAAAGACGCAGGAGGGGTTGGCGCCAACCGGGCAGCAAGGCCAGACGCAGTCGCATCTGCAGGCACCGCCCGGAACCCGGCCCATTGAAAGCCATCTGATGGGGACGGTGGTTGAGCTGTCCTTGCAGCAGACGGATACGGTCGGATCAGGTCAGGTGGTTGCCATTCTGGAAGCCATGAAAATGGAGCATCAGATTATCGCGTCTTTCTCCGGGCAGGTTGCCGGGGTGGCAGTCTCTGTGGGAGAGACGGTCGCCGAAGGCCAGCCCCTGTTCTTTGTGGAGCCAGCGGATATCGACAGGGCGCATGACACCATAGAGGAAACCGTGGACCTTGATGCGGTGCGCCCCGATCTTGCGGCCCTTCTTGAAAAGCAGGGCGCCGTTCTGGATGCCGCCCGCCCCGAGGCCGTGGCAAAGCGTCATGCCAAGGGCAAGCGGACGATCCGGGAGAATATTGCCCGGCTTGTGGATGACGGCAGTTTTTCAGAATATGGCAGCCTGAATATCGCGGCCCAGCGGTCCCGCCATTCGGTGGAAACCCTTGAGAAGATAAGCCCCGCCGATGGCATGGTGGCCGGAACCGCCAGCCTGAACGGCCAGCATTTCGATGAAAGCCGGGCGGCTTGTGTTGTGCTCGGCTATGACTATACCGTATTTGCCGGCACGCAAGGGGTGATGAACCACAAGAAGACCGACCGCATGCTGCATCTGGCAGAGGCGCGCCAGCTTCCCGTGATTTTTTATGGGGAAGGCGGCGGCGGGCGGCCCGGTGATGTGGACTTGAACGCGGCTTCCACGCTGGACGTGCCAACCTTCCAGACCTATGCCCGGCTTTCCGGTCTGGTGCCGCGTATCGCCATCGCCAGCGGGCGGTGCTTTGCGGGTAATGCGGCCCTGATGGGGGTGAGCGATATCCTGATTGCAACGGAGGATACGACCATTGGCATGGGCGGTCCGGCCATGATCGAGGGGGGCGGCCTTGGTGTGTTTACCCCGGACGAGGTGGGGCCTGTTTCCGTTCAGGGGCCAAACGGGGTTGTCGATCTGGTGGTGCCGGACGAGGAGGCGGCGACCGATGCTGCCCGCACCGTTCTCTCGTATTTCCAGGGGGAGGTAAAGGATTGGACGCAGGAGGATCAGCGGAAACTGCGTTTTGCCATTCCTGAGAACCGTCTGCGTGTCTATGACATTCGTGCGGTTATCGACCTGATTGCAGACACCGGATCGGTGACGGAACTTCGCCCTGACTTTGCGCCCGGAATGTTGACCTGCTTTATCCGGATTGAGGGGCGCCCCCTTGGGCTGATTGCCAATAACCCGCAACATCTTGGCGGGGCGATTGATGCGGATGGGTCTGAAAAGGCGGCCCGGCATATCCAGCTTTGCGATGCCTTTGATATTCCGATCCTGTCGCTTTGTGATACCCCCGGTTTCATGGTGGGGCCGGAAGCCGAGAAAACGGCGCTGGTCCGAAAGACCGCCCGGCTTTTTGCGGCGGCGGGCAGTGTGACCGTTCCTTTTATGACGGTTATCTTGCGAAAAGCCTATGGTCTTGGGGCGCAGGCCATGGCGGGGGGCTCCACCCATGCGCCGTTCCTGACAATTTCATGGCCCACCGGTGAAATGGGTCCGATGGGGCTGGAGGGGGCCGTGCGGCTTGGCTTCCGAAAAGAGCTGGAGGCCATCGCGGATGAAGGCGAGCGGCAGGCGGCTTTTGATCAGATGGTGGCTGCGGCCTATGTGCGGGGGAAGGCCGTCAATGCGGCGGCCTTCATGGAAATTGATGATGTCATTGATCCGCTGGAAACCCGCACACGGCTGGTCATGGCGTTGAAGGCGGCCGGCAATGGCGCGCGCATTCGCGGCAAGAAACGGACCTTTGTCGATAGCTGGTAAGGGGCAGGATCAACTCAGGGTGAAGGGCTGAAGGCTCTCCCGGAAATACTTGATAAACTCCTGAAGAAGCAGGGATCGGGGGTGGTATTTCGGGTAGAGAAGATCCAGCCGAAAAGGCAGGGACGGTTCAAAGGGGCGCGTGATCAGTCCGCGCCCGGCATATTCCGCCGCATCAATGGAACTGACAATGGCGGCCCCGACCCCTTTTTTGGCCAGAATACAGGCGGTTGCAAACTGGCGGACCTCAACGCGGGGCACCAGAATGGCCCCGGCATCGTCAAAGGCCTGTTTGACCAGATGATAAAACCGGTTGCCGCGATCCTGTATAATCATGGGCATCCCGCTCAGGTCTTCCGGGCGGATCACTTTTTGCGCGGCCAGCGGGTGCTGGGGCGACAGGGCGCAGACGGTGCGGATATTCACGGACTCGTGGATCACCGCCCGGTGCCCCTCAAATTCATCGGCAACGCCGATGTCATATTGCTGTGCCGCGATCCATTCCCGAACCCGGGCGGAGGAGCGGGTCTGGATCGACATGGTGACCTTTTCCCGGTCAGCCAGAAAGCCGGCAACAACCTCGGGCATCAGGGAGGTGGCGAAGCCGGGCAGGCAGGCAATGCGCAGATGGCCAGCTTTCTGGTTTCGAATATCTTCGGTTAGCTGGGCGATATGTTCAAGGCTGGCAATGGCCCGGTCAATCTCGCCGATCAGGAATTCCGCTTCATGGGTGGGGTGCAGGCGGCCTTGCCGCCGCTCGAAAAGGGGGATGCCCATGGTCTGCTCAAGGCTGGAAATCAGTTTGCTGACTGCCGGTTGCGAGATATGCAGCATATGGGCCGCCTGGGTGACGCCGCCGGTCAGCATAACGGCACGGAATGCCTCCAGTTGCCTGAGTCGAATCATGTGAGTTCTCCCGTTCCTACAGAGACATCCATAACATAAAGTTATGGAGTTATTATACGATTTTATTGCTGGCGAAGAAAAAGGAAGGTTTCCGGCCAACTTCTGCTGTTTGTCATCAAACAGTCATTGATACTGGAAAAAATCCCGATACTGTTACGGAGGGAGAAAGGTTGTCTCCGTGCAATAACTAATCATTATGGCCTGATCACGGGCCCTGATAGCAACAACCTATAGGGAAGAGCAATGTCAATTACAAAGAAACTTGTCATGCCGGCCGCGCTGGCCGCTTTGGTCGGGAGCACCAGCTTTGCTTCTGCCGCAACAGAAATCAACTGGTGGCACGGTATGGGCGGCACCAATGGCGACCGCATCAACAAGATGGCCGAGGATTTCAACGCCTCCCAGTCAGACTACAAGGTCGTTCCCACATACAAGGGGAACTACTCCGAAGTAATGACAGGCGCCATTGCCGCCTTCCGGGCAAAGCAGCAGCCGCATATCGTACAGGTTTTCGAAGTCGGCACCGCAACCATGATGGCCGCCAAGGGCGCGATCTATCCGGTTGAGAAAATGATGAACGATGCGGGTGTTCCGTTCGACAAATCAGACTATCTCCCGGCTGTGGTCAGTTACTATCAGACCCCTGAAGGGGAACTGTTGTCCATGCCGTTCAACAGCTCCACACCGGTTATGTGGTACAACAAGGACGCCTTCAAGAAAGCCGGTGTTGCCAAGGTTCCGGAAACTTGGAACGAAGTTAAAGATGCCTCCGACAAGCTGCGCGCTGCCGGTTACAAATGTGGTTTCTCCTTCGGTTGGCAGTCCTGGGTCATGATCGAGACTTTCGGCGCGTGGCACAACTCCCCGATGAGCACCCGCGAGAACGGCTTTGCCGGTCTGGATGTTGAATTCACCTTCAACAATGACCTGATGAAGAAGCATTTCAACAATCTGGCATCATGGAGCAAGGACGGCACCTTTGCCTATGGTGGTCGCCGCGGTGACAGCCTGCCCATGTTCGTGAACCAGGAATGTGGCATCTGGATGAATACTTCTGCCTATTATGGTGCCCTGAAAACACAGGCCAAGTTCGACTTCGGTCAGGCCATGCTGCCTTACTATGATGATGTGGTTGAAAAACCGCAGAACTCAATCATTGGCGGTGCGACCCTTTGGGTTCTGCAGGGTCATGACAAGGAAGAATACAAGGGCGTTGCCGAGTTCATGAAGTATCTGTCATCCCCGGATGTACAGGCATGGTGGCATCAGGAAACCGGTTATGTTCCGATTACCAATGCGGCATATGAGCTTTCCAAGAAGCAGGGCTTTTATGAGAAGAACCCGGGCACAGACATTGCCATTCAGCAGCTCAGCCTGAACGAGCCGACATCAAATTCCCGCGGTGTTCGTTTCGGTAACTTTGTTCAGATCCGCGACGTGATCAACGAAGAAATGGAAGCCATCTGGTCCGGTGACAAAACAGCGGAACAGGGCCTTGACGATGCAGTGAAGCGGGGCAACGACCTTCTTCGCAAGTTCGAAAAAGCCAACAAGTAATTTTCCCTTCTGGTAGTTTTCGCCGCGTGTGCTGGTGCCGCGCGGCGAAAGCGTTTTCTTCAGGTTTGTCCTAAAATGCTGAAACGTGTGCATTTCAAGCCGTCCGTCTTGCCGTATCTGCTGGTCGCGCCGCAGATCATCGTGACGCTGGTGTTTTTCATCTGGCCGGCAAGTCAGGCTTTGTACCAGTCCTTTCTGCTGGAAGATGCTTTCGGGCTGAGTACCCAGTTTGTCTGGTTCGACAATTTCATTGAACTGTTTGAAGACCCGCTCTACTGGGGGACATTCAGTAAAACCATTTTCTTCTCCTTTTCCGTTGCCTTCCTGTCCATGGCGATCGCCCTGTGTCTGGCAGTGATGGCGGATCGGGTTGTCAAGGGCTCCGGCGTCTACAGAACCCTGCTCATATGGCCTTATGCCGTTGCTCCTGTAGTCGCGGGCGCCCTGTTCTTCTTCATTTTCAATCCAACCTTGGGCATCCTGCCCTATCTGCTGAAGTTTCTCGGATATAACTGGAACCACAAGCTGAACGGAAACGAGGCCATGGCGCTGGTGATCTTTGCCGCCGCCTGGAAACAGATTGCCTATAATTTCCTGTTCTTCCTTGCCGGCCTGCAGTCCATTCCGAAATCCCTGATTGAGGCGGCGGCCATTGACGGGGCCGGTCCGGGGCGGCGCTTCTGGACAATTATTTTCCCGCTGTTGTCACCGACCACTTTCTTCCTGTTGGTGATCAATGTCGTGTATGCGTTCTTCGAAACCTTTGGCGTCATCGATGCCCTGACACAGGGCGGTCCGGCCAACTCAACCCAGATTCTGGTGTATAAGGTTTACAGCGACGGTTTTGTCGGGCTGGACCTTGGTGGATCAGCGGCCCAGTCCGTGATCCTGATGGCCATCGTGATTGGTCTGACCTTTGTACAGTTCCGGTTCGTAGAGAAGAAGGTTGAATACTGATGATTGAAAACAGACCTTTTCTCAAAGTCCTGTCCCATGTGATCCTGATCTTCGGGGTGTTGTTGGTGGCCTTCCCGATCTGGGTCGCTTTTGTTGCGGCCACCCATGATGCGGGCCGGATGAATATCCTGCCGCTGCCCATGTGGCCGGGGGGGCATTTCCTTGAAAATCTGGACGTGGCGTTGAACCAGGGTGTCTGGGGCGGCGACGGTCAGGGGGTTGCCTTCATGCTGTTCAACAGCATGATCATGGCGCTGGTCATTGCGTTCGGCAAGATCGTCATTTCCCTGTTGTCGGCCTTTGCCATCGTGTATTTCCGCTTCCCGTTCCGGATGTTCTTTTTCTGGATGATTTTTGTCACCCTGATGCTGCCGGTCGAGGTGCGTATCCTGCCCACATTCGAGGTGGTGGCTAATCTGGGGATGCTGAACAGTTACTGGGGGCTGACCGTGCCGCTGATTGCGTCGGCCACGGCAACCTTCATGTTCCGGCAGGTGTTCCTGACCATCCCGGATGAGTTGCTGGAAGCCTCGCGTATTGATGGGGCGGGTCCGCTCCGCTTTTTCAAGGATATCCTGATCCCCATGTCGCAGACCAACATCGCGGCGCTGTTTGTGATCCTGTTTATCTATGGCTGGAACCAGTATCTGTGGCCGCTTCTGATCACGACGGATCAGGACATGTATACCATCGTGATCCAGATCAAGCGCATGCTTGAGGCGGGCGAGGAAGCGCCGCAATGGCATATTGTGATGATGACAACGCTTCTGGCGATGTTGCCGCCCGTAGTGGTGGTTGTGTTTATGCAGAAACTCTTCGTCAAGGGTCTGACGGAAACTGAGAAATAGGAATTGAAGGTAAAAGATGGCAAGTGTAACTCTTGATAATATCCGCAAGACCTATCCTAACGGCTATCAGGCGATCCACGGTGTGGATGTGGATATCCGGGAAGGCGAGTTTCTGGTTCTGGTCGGACCGTCCGGCTGCGGAAAATCAACCCTGCTGCGCATGATTGCCGGGCTGGAAGGTGTCACCGAAGGCACAATCCGGATTGGTGAGCGCGAGGTCAACAAGCTGGAACCGTCCCAACGGGACATTGCAATGGTGTTCCAGAATTATGCCCTGTATCCGCATATGAGTGTGTATGCCAACATGGCGTATGGCCTGAAAATCCAGGGGCTTCCCAAGGATGAAATTGACCAGCGTGTCAACGCGGCTGCCGAAATTCTGGAACTGACCGAGGAACAGCTGACCCGCAAGCCCCGACAACTGAGCGGCGGACAGCGTCAGCGTGTGGCCATGGGCCGGGCGATCGTTCGCGAACCCAGCGTGTTCCTGTTCGACGAGCCGCTGTCCAATCTGGATGCCAAGCTGCGGGTTCAGATGCGCCTTGAAATCAAGCGCCTGCAGGAACGGCTGGGGATCACCAGCATCTATGTGACCCACGATCAGGTCGAAGCCATGACCCTTGGGCACCGGCTGATGGTCCTGAACGGCGGGGTGGTTGAGCAACTGGGCACACCGATTGAGCTGTACGAGCGGCCGGCATCCCTTTTCGTGGCTGAGTTCATTGGCTCGCCGTCCATGAACCTTATTCCAACCAAACTGGGCGCCGACGGCAAAACCATCCGGATTGCGGACGGCATCGAATTGTCTCTCGCCAATGGTGGCTTGGCCGATCAGGCCGGCGAAGAGGTGGTCTTCGGAGTTCGTCCGGAGCATCTGGAGCTTGCAAGTGGGGACGAGGCATCCTTGCCTCTGACGGCCACACTGGTGGAGCATCTGGGGGCAGATACGCTTATTCATGGGCATTTTGGTGATGATCGTGCGGACCTTACGGTGCGTCTGTCCGGAACACATCTGGTTGCCGCGGGAGATGTCCTGCCAATCCGTATAACCGCAGATCACATGCATCTGTTCAATCCGAATACCGAAAAAAGGCTGGCCCTCTAGGCCCGCCTGACCCGGATGAGGGGAGATGGCTACCGCGGGAGCCACCTCCCCTTATAGGGGCGGGACAGGGCGCGTTCGACCAGTTCAAGCCTGTCCTGACCATAGAACATGTCATCACCCACGAAATAGGTGGGGGAGCCGAAAACACCCCGACGGATGGCTTCGCGGGTATTCTCGTCATATTCCGCCTGTATTGCGCTGGCCCCTGCAAGGTCGAACAGGGCGGCGGCGTCCACCCCCGCATTTGTGCAGATGGCTTCAAGGTCAGCCCGGCTGGCAAGATCGGCATCTTCCGCCCAATGGGCACGGAACATGTCCTCGGATAATTTTCCAACATTCAGGCCGGATTTTGCCGCCGCAATCAACAAACAGTTCGATGTGCGGATTTCATTGCCGTGATGGGTGGGCATCCCGTCCATGATGGGCAGGTCCCGGTGCTCCGCCCAGCGGGCAATCTCGCGCCGGAAGAAATACTCGATATGGTTCTTGCTGCGCTCTCCAAAGGGCTGGGAGCCGGAGGCGGACACGACCGCCCGCAGGTCCATGGGGCGATGAAGGATTGTCGCCCCGGTCCTGTCTGCAATGCGGGCAAGCTCGACCGATCCCAGATAGGCAAAGGCGGAATAGGACGCGTAAAAATACTCAATCTGCATGGGGTCTATCCTGTCAGCTTTGGCTTAAAGTGCGCCTGACCGCATCCTGCCAGCGGGCATAGGCGCTATCCCGTGCTGCGGCGGACAGGGTCGGGGTGAAGCGGTTTTCCCGCATCCAGAGTTTTGCGAACGCCTCGGGATCGGGATAGAAGTCCATTTCCAGCCCGGCCAGATAGGCCGCCCCAAGGGCCGTTGTTTCCAGAATGGTTGGGCGATCCACCGGTACACCCAGAAGATCCGCCAATCGCTGCATGGTCCAGTCTGATGCCACCATGCCGCCATCAACGCGCAGGACGGTGTCCAGTTCCGATCCCATGTCGGCGGTCATGGCCGTCAGCAGGTCACGGGTCTGGTAACAGACGCTTTCAAGGGCGGCGCGGGCAAATTCGCGGGGGCCGGAGGCGCGGGTCAGGCCAAAAATGGCTCCCCGGCATTCAGAATCCCAATAGGGGGCGCCAAGGCCGACAAAGGCCGGGACAAGAATGACATTCTGTCCGGGGTCCGCGTCATTGGCAAGTTCGCCGGAATGGGCGGCATGCTCAATCAGGCCAAGCCCGTCGCGGAGCCACTGCACCGCTGATCCCGCCACAAAGATGGAACCTTCAAGGGCGTAGGTCGGTTTGCCGTTCAGTTGATAGGCAAGGGTGGTCAGCAACTTGTTGCTGGAACGAACCGGTGTGTCGCCCGTGTTGAGAAGGGCAAAGCAACCGGTCCCGTATGTGGATTTCATCATTCCCGGCTGGAAACAGGCCTGCCCGACGGTTGCGGCCTGCTGATCCCCGGCAACGCCGCCAATGCGGGTTGTGCCGCCAAACACGGCCGGGTCAATCATCCCATAATCGGCGGAACTGTCTTTAACGTCCGGCAACAGGGATGCCGGGATGCGAAGGATTTCCAGAAGGTCATCGGACCAGCCACCGGTATGGATGTCATAGATCAGGGTGCGGCTGGCATTGGTGGCATCGGTTGCATGAACCCGGCCACCGGTCAGATGCCACAGAAGGAACGTGTCAATGGTACCGAAGGCGAGCTTTCCCTGATTGGCGGCTGTGCGAGCCCCGTCGACATTGTCCAGCAGCCACGCGATCTTGGTGCCGGAGAAATAGGGGTCAAGCAGCAGTCCGGTTTTCTCGGTGAAAAGGGGCTCCAGCCCGTCTTCTTTCAGTTTGGCGCAAAGCGGTGCCGTGCGGCGGTCCTGCCAGACAAGGGCATTGTGGATGGGCTTGCCCGTCTCCCGGTCCCAGATGACTGTTGTTTCGCGCTGGTTGGTGATGCCGATCGAGACCACCTGATCGATTGTGGCGTCTGCTTTTGCCAGTGCCTCGCGGCAGGTGGCAAGGGTGCTGTTCCAGATGTCCGCCGGGTCATGCTCCACCCAGCCGGATTGCGGGAAATGTTGCGGGAATTCCTGCTGTCCCACCGAGACGATCCTGAAATCCTTGTCAAAAAGGATTGCGCGTGACGATGTTGTTCCTTGATCAATCGCCAGAATATACCGAGACATGCAGCGTGTTTCCTCCCGCCAGATGAGCTTTCTGTTTCCTTCACTTTATCAGTAAAGGACGCCAATATGAAAGTAAATGAAGGCGCCGCTGCGGGAAACTGTCACGCGTCGCTGTGCAACTTGTCGTCCGTGACCCGAACATCCACCTCATGCTCCGTGCACATTTCCTGCAATCGCTTGGGCAGGGGCTTGTCCGTGACCACATAATCCATCTGTGTCATGTGACCGATCCGAACCGGGGCGGAGCGTTCCAGTTTCATGCTGTCGGCAACCAGAATGGTGTGGCGGGCATTTTCAATAATGGCCTGCGCCACCTTCACCTCGCGGTAGTCGTAATCCAGCAGCGAGCCGTCCTCGTCAATGGCGGACACCCCAATGATGGCATAGTCCACCTTGAACTGCTTGATGAAGTCCACCGTTGCCTCGCCGACGACGCCGCCATCTGTGGGGCGCACCACACCGCCTGCCACGATCACCTCGAAATTGGGGGTCCCGGACAGGATATTCACCACATTGATATTGTTGGTAATGGCCAGCATGCCTTCCCGGCCTCGAAGGGCAATGGCCACCTGTTCGGTGGTGGTCCCGATATTGATCAGCAAGGTGCAGTTGTCCGGCACAAGGGACGCCGCCAGAACACCGATGCGGCGCTTTTCTTCGACGGCCAGCAGACGGCGGGCTTCATATTCGAAATTCTTGACGCCGGAAGACAGGACCGCCCCGCCATGCACCCGGTGCAACAGGTGCTGATCCCCCAGTTCGTTCAGATCCTTTCGGATGGTCTGCGGGGAGACATTGAAAAAAGCGGCCAGTTCATCGACACCAACCCGCCCGTCCTGACGAAGCATGTTCATGATGTCGGCTTGCCGGGGGCTGATCAGTTCCATTCTTGCGTATCCATTTTTGTCTTGCGGATCGATCCCTGAGTTTCTTTCTTTTACGCGAAACAACCGACGGGTTCAATAACTGCGGGCCGGTTTTCCGCCGCTGCCGCCGGAAGGGGATGACGGGCATGCGGGCGGCGGTTGTACAAAAGGCGGCCTGCCTTTTGAAAACCTGATTGAATTTTCCAGCCTTTCCTTCAACAATGTTCCTCTAAACCATTGTTGCTTCACGAGGAAAGAGTGTCCTATGCGTACCAGAAAAATTGCCGGATTTGATGTTTCTGTTATCGGTTTGGGTTGTATGAACCTGTCCTATGGGTATGGCCCGGGGCCGGATGAGGCATATGGTGTGCGCCTGCTGAACGAGGCGCTGGATGCCGGATATACCTTCATGGATACGGCCGCCCTGTACGGGTTCGGGGCCAACGAGAAGCTGGTTGGCAAGGCCATCGGGCACCGGCGGGATGACTATGTTCTGGCCAGCAAATGTGGCCTGCGCCGCAACAATGAAGGAGTTCGGGAAATCAACGGCCGCCCTGACGTGATCCGCGAGACCTGCGAACAATCCCTGTCCCGTCTCGGGGTGGATGTGATCGATCTGTACTATCTGCACCGGATGGACCCGAATGTGCCCATTGAAGACAGCGTCGGGGCGCTCAGCGATCTGGTGCGGGAAGGAAAAATCCGCGAGGTCGGCTTGTCGGAAGTATCTGCAGATACCATTCGCCGGGCCCACAAGGTACATCCCATTGCGGCGGTTCAAAGTGAATATTCCCTGTGGACGCGAAACCCGGAAATTGCTGTTCTGGACGCCTGCGAGGACATTGGCGCGGCCTTTGTCGCCTTCAGCCCGGTTGCGCGAAAATTCCTGACCGGCACATTGCAGGATGTCAGCGGCCTGCATGACGATGATATCCGCAAGACCATCCCGCGGTTTGACCCGGAAAATTACGAAAAAAACCTGGAGCTGCTGGAAGAATACGCCAATCTTGCCGAGGAAACCGGTTGTTCAATGGCGCAGCTTGCGCTGGCTTGGTTGCTGGCCAAGGGCGATACCATCATTCCCATTCCGGGCACCACTTCCATCGAGCATATGCTGGAAAATGCCGCCGCAGCGGATGTGTCGGTCAGCTTTGACGTGATGACCTGCCTTGAAAGCCTGATCAACCAGAATACGGTCATCGGGGCCCGGTATGATGCCAAGGCCCAGAAGTCCGTCGGGACGGAAGAGTTTCCGTCCTAGGTTAGCTGGAAGGCATCCGCCAGAAGTTTGTAGGAGTGGAGCCGGGCCGCATGATCGTGGGTGATTGTCACGACCACGGCCTCGTCCACTCCATACCGGTTCAGGGTTTCCAGCAATCCCGCTTTCACCGTTTCCGGGTTGCCGACAATATTGCGGCGGCGGTGATACTGACGGCGCATTTCCTCTTCGGGGGAGTAGTCATAGGCAAGCGCCTCCTCCACCGACGGGACCGGGCCGATCTGCCCCCGGTCAAGGCGAACCCGCCATAAATCCCGGCTGGCCGCCAGTCTGTCCGCTTCCTCGTCCGTATCGGCGCAAATGACGAAAATGCCGATATTCCCTTCCGGCTCCGGGATCAGGCCGGAGGGCTGAAAGGTTTTGCGATACATGTTCATGATTTCCGGCCCCTGTTCATCTGTGATGAAATGGGCGAAGGAAAAGGGCGTTCCGAAATGAGCGGCCATCTGGGCGGACTGGTCCGAACTTCCCAACATCCAGACAGGTGCTGGATTGTCCGGTACCGGTGTCGCATGAACCGCAGCAAGCGGGTGGTCGGCGGGCATCTGGTCATGCAGAAAGCCGATCAGGTCGCGCACCTGTGTGGGGTATTCGCGGGGGCCACGGGGCGGGGTGCCATAGGCCAGTGCATGGGCTGTGATCTGGTCACTGCCGGGGGCGCGGCCAATCCCCAGATCAATCCGCCCCGGATACAGGGCTTCCAGCAGGTTGAAGGTTTCCGCAACCTTGAACGGGGAATAATGGGACAGCATCACCCCCGCCGATCCCAGCCTGATCCGCTGTGTGGCGGCGGCAAGGCGGGCGATCATGATTTCCGGGGCCGAGCCGGTCAATCCGGTGGAGTTGTGATGCTCTGCCACCCAATAGCGGTAAAAGCCCAGTCGATCCGCGAGCTTTGCCAGTTCGATGGTTTCAAAAAGGGCGTCTCCGGCTGTTGCGCCCGCGCGCACAGGGGACTGGTCCAGAACGGAAAGGCGGATTTTTCTCATTATCTTTATCCCGGTTGCTGTTTTCCCTAGGGTCGGCCGGGCGTCGCTCCTTGTCAACCGTTGTGCGCGGCAAAAAGCGGGATGCGGGACGAAAAAGGGCGGTGAGAAACCCACCGCCCTTCAAGGTCCTAAAACGGGAGATTATCAGCTTCCGATGATCCCGCCGCCTTTCTTTGTCACAACAACCACAGACGGCCGGGGCGGCAGTTTCGGGTCGAAGTCGGGCCAGCGGGTTGCCGGATCCTCAAAGGTGGAGTTCCGCTCGAAGCCCGGGAAGGCCTTTGCCCCGTCAGAAGCCGGATGCTGAACCGCGAGGAACAGAGCGGTGTCATCCGGGGTGAAGCACGGGCCGCACATTTCCGCGCCGACCGGCACGCGATAGAACATCTTGCCAGTGCCGCGCAGGGCGCCTTCGGTTTCAAGGGCCCAGATGCCGTCGGCGGTGCCGGTTTTTGGCCATGCGCTGCCCTGATCGGTGGAAATCCAGAGACGACCCTTGCCGTCAACCGCCGCATTGTCGGGAGAGCCGAACCAGCCGTTTTCGCTGGTGGCCGGGTTAAAGACGGCCTTGTGTTCCGGGTTGGCCGGGTTGCCGCCCTGTACCAGAATTTCCCATGTCCCTTTCAGGTCGGCATGGTCGTCTGCGGCTGGGGTGATTTCAATGATATGGCCAAACGGGTTCTTTTCACGCGGGTTGGCGGCATCAACAGGATGCTTGCTGCCCCGGTGCTTGTTGTTGGTCAGGCAGACATAAACCTTGTTGGTTTCCGGGTTCGGCTGAACATCTTCCGGGCGGTCCATCTTGGTCGCGCCAAGCGCGTCCCCTGCCTTGCGGGAGAAGACCAGAACCTCGGCCTGGTTGTTGAAGCCGTTTTCCGGGGTCAGCGGGCCTTCACCGGCAATGAGCGGCAACCAGTCCAGTGTGCCGTCTGCATTGAAGCGGGCAACATACAATGTGCCTTCATCGAGCAGGTCCATGTTTGCGGCCCGGTTGTTCTTGTCAAACTTGCCTTTGGTGACAAACTTGTACAGATAGTCGCCCCGTTCATCATCGCCGGAATAGACCACAACCCGGCCATCCTTGTTGACGATGGTTTCCGCCCCTTCATGCTTGAAGCGGCCAAGCGCGGTCCGTTTTTTCGGAGTTGAGGTCGGGTCCATCGGGTCCACCTCGACGATCCAGCCGAACCGGTGCAGTTCGTTGGGATCCTTGGCAATATCGAACCGGTCGTAATAGGCTCCCCAGCTGTACCATTCACCCGGTGCGCCATATCGCTTCAGCATGTCGGCATGGGGATGAGCCGCTGCGGCATCCTTGTTCCAGAAATAGCCGTTGAAGTTTTCCTCGGCCATCAGGTAGGTGCCCCACGGGGTGATTCCGCCCGCACAGTTGTTAAGGGTGCCAAGAACCTTGCGGCCGGACGGATCGGCGTTTGTTTGCACGAGGGCATCGCCTGCGGCCGGGCCGGTCATTTCCATCGGGGTCGTGCCGGTCAGGCGGCGGTTGTATTTCGAGCCGACGATGGCCTTCCATTTTCCGTTCTCTCTGGCGATTTCCACAACCGTTCCGCCGTGGGCGGCAATTTCCACATCGGCAATCGCACGGGTCATGCCGGCATAGGCGGAATTGTCCTGACGCCCAAGGCCCGGGAACATCAGTTCCTCGTTGGTATATTCGTGGTTTACGCACAGCAGGCCGCGATCGGCGGCACCGGCCAGAGGGATAAAACCGACATAGTCGTTGTTGTATCCGAACTGGCGTTCCTGCGAGGAGCGGCTTTGCCGGGCCGGATCAAAGGCTGGCGAATCCGTGAACAGCGGGTCGCCCCAACGCAGCAGGATATCGGCATCATAGCCTTCTGCAACATGGTGGTTTTCGTCCACGCCGTGGCTGATTTCCTTGAACTTGAACGCGGCCTTGGCGCCGGAGGCGTCCGCCGTTCCCGCAAGCAGGGCAGAGCCAAACAGGTGAGTGGCGCCGCCAATGGCGGTAACGGCCAGCATCCCTCTGAGGGCGTCCCGGCGACCCAGACGGGCATTGATGATATCGCCCATGGTGTCGTTGGTGTTCGGGTTGCTGGATTGGTCTTCGGAAATTTCCATGCGGTAGGCACGGGTGGTCGAGAAATTCTTTTGCTCAGACATGAAAGGGTTCCCCTCGGTTTGATCGTCCAAGTATCGAGACTTGATGGCCGCGAGGCTAGGATCCGAGTGTTGCAGGAGGATGACGAACAGGGGACGGTCCTGTCATCCAATCTTAATGAAGTTGCCAAGAAACTGACGCTGGCGCCACCTAGCTTTCCCGAAGCGCACATGAACGGATTTGGATGTTCAGGAGAGACTTTAATGAGCAACGCGTCGACCTCGGGTCTTATTATCCGCCTGGCGGAAAACAGGCAGGAAATTATCAAAGCCCAGAAGCTGAGATACAAGGTGTTTTATGACGGAATGGGGGCGACGCCATCCGCTGAAATCCGGGCCGAGGAACGGGATTTTGACGCATTCGACGATTATTGTGATCATCTGGTTGTGATTGATACGGGGCGATCGACTGTCGGCAATCCCTGTGTGGTCGGAACCTATCGGTTGCTTCGCCGATCAGTCGCGGAACAGAATAGCGGCTATTATTCAGCCAGTGAATTTGATCTGTCGAGATTGGCCGGATATGCAGGGGAGCATGTGGAACTGGGACGGTCCTGTGTGGACCCGGAATATCGCGGCAAGGCTATCATGCAGCTTTTGTGGCGGGGGATTGCCGATTATATCGCGGATTACGATATCTCCCTGATGTTTGGCTGTGCCAGTTTTCCGGGAACGGATCTGACACAGATGGCCGCCGCCCTGACATATCTTCACCAGAACCATGAGGCACCGGGCCGCTGGCGTCCGCAGGCCCAGCCGGACCGCTTTGTGTCCATGAATGTGCTGGCGGATACCCAGATTGACATGCGCTCTGCCATGCGCGAGATGCCGGCCCTGATCAAGGGGTATTTGCGGGTTGGCGGTGTCATCGGGGAAGGCGCAGTCATCGACTACGAATTCAACACCACCGATGTGTGCCTGCTGGTCGAGACAAGCAACATCACGGATCGGTACCAGAAACATTTTCTGGATCAGCACGTCACCGAGGCAAACCGTCTGTCCGCCTGAGCGGATAGCACGGGGGGAAGGCAGGTGCCGGGGATCACGCCCCTGCCATTTCCTTGCGGGTAAAGCCCCGACTGGCTTCGATCAGCCCCTGTGTATAGGGCGTTTCCGCCGTTCCTGATTGCAACTGTTTGTCCTGCAGGACTTCGGTGATCTTACCCTGATGCATGACCAGTATCCGGTCGCACATATGGGAAATGACAGCCAGATCATGAGAGACAAACAGGAAGGTCAGTCCCCGGTCTTTTCGAAGATCGGATAGCAGGTTGAGGATTTCCGCCTGCACCGACACATCCAGTGCCGATGTGGGTTCATCCAGCAACAAAAGGCGGGCGTTCTGGACAAGGGCGCGGGCAATCGCGACCCGTTGTCGCTGGCCCCCCGACAACTGATGGGGATAGCGAAACCGGAATTTCGCCCCCAGTCCTACCTCTTCCAGAACCTGTCTGACCCGATTGTCGATATCCGTGGCCCCCTGAAGGCGGAGCGGCTCGCTCAGGCAACGGTCAACCGTGTGCCGGGGGTGCAGCGACGCATAGGGGTCCTGAAAGACCATCTGAACGGTGGAATAAAAGGATTTGTCGCGGGGTCCTGTCAGGGGAGTTCCGTCCAGATGGATATGCCCGGATATATCTGTCGCCAGATGGGTGATAGCCTTCAGGATGGTGGATTTCCCGGAACCGGATTCCCCGACCAACCCAAGGCTTTCCCCGGCAGCAAGGGTGAAACTGACCGTATCGACGGCCTGAAACCGGTTGTGGGTATCCCCGAACCAGACGGACAGGTCCTGCACGGAAAGCATCGGGGCGGGGGTATCAGATAATGGCATTGACACTTTCCTCCTGTTTCCAGCTTTCATCCCGTGTCAGAACGGAAAGCCGTTCACGGGGATGCCGGATGTCCGGCAGCGACTGAAGAAGGCCGCGGGTATAGGGGTGGGTTGCCTGATCCAGTTGATCGGCGCGGCAGGTTTCCACAATCCGGCCCCCATACATGATCAGAATGCGGTCGCAGAAGGAGGAAACAAGGGGCAGGTCGTGACTGATAAAAATCAGCCCCATGCCGCGCTTTTCCACCAACTGGTCCAGCAGTTGCAGAATTTTAAGTTGAACCGTCACATCAAGGGCGGATGTTGGCTCGTCTGCAATCAGGACCTTGGGGTCGGGAATGAGCATCATGGCAATCATGACCCGTTGCCCCATCCCGCCGGACAGTTCACTGGGATAGGCTTTATACACCCGCTCCGGGTCGCGGATTTGCACCTCTTCCAGCATCTCCAGTGCTTTGGCCCGTGCGATTTTCTGGGAGACGCGATTGTGCAGGCGATAGGCTTCGGTAATCTGTTCGCCAACGGTCAGGACCGGGTTTAGGGAATATTTCGGGTCTTGCATGACCATGGAAATTTCCTTGCCCCGGATATGGCGCATTTTCTTCTCCGGCAAGCGGTGAAGGTCCTGCCCCAGAAAGTCAATGCGGGTTGCACTGACGTCGCCGGGGGGACGGACTAGGCCCAGCAGGGCGCGGCCGGTCATGGATTTCCCCGATCCGGATTCCCCGACAATGCCCAGCCGCTCCCGCCCCAGTGAAAAGCTGACACCGCGCACCGCCTCGACCATGTCATAGCGGGTTTTGAAACGGACCCACAGATCCTCAACCGTCAGAAACCGTTTCATGATTGCGCCTTTTTGGGGTCAAGGACATCCCGCAGGCCATCCCCGAGCAGGTTAAAACCGAGACTGACGATAAAAATGGCCAGCCCCGGCATGGTGGCAACCCACCAGTAATCCAGAATATATTTCCGGCCACTGGAAATCATGGCCCCCCATTCCGCCATGGGCGGCTGCGCCCCCAGCCCCAGAAACCCAAGCCCCGCAGCGGTCAGGATGATCCCCGCCATATCCAGTGTCACCCGCACAATCAGCGAGGACACACAAAGCGGCCAGATATGCCCGACAATAATGCGGATCGGTCCGGCCCCTTGCAGGCGTATGGCAGCAATATAGTCCATGTTACGGACGGTCAGCGTTTCGGCCCGCGCCAATCGGGCGTAGGGCGGCCACGATGTCAGGGCAATGGCAAGGACCGCATTCTCGATCCCGGCGCCAAGGGCGGCCACAAAGGCCAGCGCAAGGATCAGCTTTGGAAAGGCAAGAAAGATGTCAGTGATGCGCATCAGGGCCGCATCGGTCCAGCCGCCAAGATAACCGGAGACAGTCCCCACAATCAGTCCCGCCACCGGGGCCGTCAGGGTGACCAGCAGAACAATATAGAGGGTTGTTCCGGCCCCGTGAATGATCCGGCTGAGGATATCCCGCCCCAACTCGTCCGAGCCAAGAAGAAAGCCGTCCTGCCCCGGGGCAAGAAGACGCCGGGACAAATCCTGGGCGTAGGGGTCCTGCGGCGCAAGGAAGGGGGCGAACAGGGCGGTGACCACCAGCCCCAGAATAATGATCAGGCCGATCATGGCCAGCTTGTTGGACCGAAGATCCTGCCAGCCGTTATAGACCTGAATGCACCGCGCCTGCAGCCGCGAGGCAGGCTCGTCTGTACGCAGCCAGCGGGTCAGGGAACGGGTCGAAGACTGTGTCACGATTGCCTCGCTCTCGGATCGACGATCTTGTATAGAAAATCGGACAGAAGATTGAGCCCGACAAACAATATGCCCACCACAACCGTTCCCCCCAGCACCGCGTTCATGTCCGCCGACAGCAGCGATGTGGTGATATATTGGCCAAGTCCGGGCCACGCGAAGATGGTTTCTGTCAGGACAGATCCTTCCAGAAGGGTGGCATAGGACAGCGCAATGACGGTGATCAGCGGAATGAGCACGTTGCGAAAGGCATGGCGCCATAGAACCGCCTGCTCCGACATGCCCTTGACCCGGGCCGTGATGACATATTCCGACGCCAGTTCTTCCAGCATGAAGCTGCGGGTCATGCGGCTGATATAGGCCAGCGAATAATATCCCAGAATAAGGGAGGGCAGGATGATGTGACTGACCGCATTCCAAAAAATGGTCATGTCCCCGGCGATCAGGCTATCAATCAGGATCATGCCCGTGATGGTGGGGATCATGTCCTCATAAAAGATGTCCAGACGTCCGGGGCCGCCAACCCATCCCAGCATCCCATAGAAAATCAGCAGCCCGATCAGGCCGATCCAGAAAACCGGCATTGAATAGCCGAACAGGCCAAAGACCCTGACAAACTGATCGAACCAGCTTCCCTGTGAGGCGGCGGCATAAACCCCCATGGGAACGCCGACCAGCACGCCGATCAGCGTGGCAACCGTCGCCAGTTCCAGTGTGGCGGGGAAGACGCGGGCGATATCGTCGATGACGGGGTTTGACGTCAGAAGGGATTTGCCGAAATCCCCCTGAAAAACCTGTGTGATATAGACAAAGAACTGGTGATAGAGGGGCTTGTCGAGACCCATGCTGAGCCGGGCCGCCTCATAGACTTCGTTGGAGGCACGCTTGCCTACCACCGCCAGTACCGGGTCAATGGGCATGACCCGCCCGATCAGGAACGTGACCAGAAGCAGACCCAACAGGGTCAGGGAAACGGTAAAGAACAGGCTGGCGATTTTCTTCAGATACAGGGACAGCCGACCGGTGGATACGGCCGGCTGCCCTGATGTGACATCGGTACTTTCTGTCATCAGATTACTTTGTGACGGTCCAGTAATGAACGTCGCTGACGGCAGAACCGGTAATGAAGTCGTTGACGTTGGTGCGCCGCCCGGTCTGTTCGATCTTTTGGAACATGATCACGAACGGGGACGTAGCCTGATGGTCCTTCTGAATCTGGACATACATGCCCGCCCGCTTTGCCGTATCCAGTTCAACCACGGCGGCGTCGGTCATCTTTGTCATTTCCGGAATGTCCCAGCCGTTTCTCCAGGTCAGTTTCCCGGTCAGTTTTGCCTCATCCCGGTTGTCCGGATTGTGAGAGAACGTATCGGCATTGGTTTGAGGATCGGGATAGTCGGGGCCCCAGGCGCCGAGATAAATATCGAAGTCCCGGTCACGATACCGGCCGAGGATCTGTTTTCCCGTCCCAACGGACAGGGTCAGCTTGATGCCAGCCTGTGCAAAGGTGTTCTGCAGCGACTGGGCAATGTCCAGACGTTCCTGCGCGTTGCGCACGATCATTTCAACTTCGAACCCGTCGGCATGTCCGGCTTCCGCCAGCAACGCCTTGGCTTTTTCCACATTCAGGCTGAAGGGTTGGTCTTTCAACTCACCCAGATAGGTGAGGGGAAGAAACGCCTGATGGACGGTATACTGCCCTTTGAGGAAACTGTCGGCCATGCCCTTGTAATCGGCCAGATACTTGAAGGCCTGACGGACTTTTGGCTTGGCAAGAACGGGGTTTTTCTGGTTGAGCGAGAAATACATGATCCGGCCGCGCAGGTCGTTGTCGATGGCAACTCCGCTGGCACTTTCAACAGATTTCACATCTTCGGCGCTCAGGTTTCGGGCGACATCAATGTCCCCTTTTTCCAGCATCAGGCGTTGGGTGGCGGATTCCGCCACATGCCGCACCACAACCCGTTTCATCTTGGCGTCCCCGCGCCAGTAGCCGGGCACCGCTTCCAGAATATAGGAATCGCCGGGCTTCCACTTGACCAGCTTGTAGGCGCCGGAGCCGGCGGAATTGGTCCGCAGCCATTCATGGCCAAGATCACCATCCTTTTCATTCTCCATCACCAGCTTCTTGTCGACAATGGCGGCAATACCCGCTGTCAGGCAGTTCAGCACAAAGGACGGCGCGTATTTCTTGTCTGTCTTGATCACCAGTGTCTTGTCATCAACGGCCTTGATGGTTTCATTGATATTGTCCGCCGTAAAACCGAACTGGGTCAGGATAAACGACGGGGTCTTGGCAAGGAGGACAGCACGGCGGAGGGAAAATTCCGCGTCATATGCTGTGACCGGGTTGCCTGAATGAAAGGAAATGCCGGACTTCATGGTGAAGGTATAGGTCATGCCATCGTCCCCCAGTGTCCAGCTTTCCGCCAGACCGGGAACAACCCCTTTTGACAGGTCGTGCGGATCGAAGGAGACCAACCGGTCATAGACATTCTGGGACAGGTCCATTCCGGCAAACTCGAAAATTTCAGCCGGGTCCAACTGGACCATGTCATCAATACGATTGGCAATCACCAGCATGTCGTCTGGCGTTGCCGCGACGGATTGCGTGGTTGGTGTCACCGCAACGGCCAGCGAGGCGGCCAAAAATCCTGCCCCTGCTATCAGCTTTCTGATTTTCATGTAAATGTCTCCCCCATTTATTGAATTTTGATACGCCCGGTCTGTGCGGATGTATATTCGATAAACATTGACCATTTGGTCAGGAATTTGCAAGAGCCTTTCTGCGGCCCTACAAATCGCCGATGCCGGGGGAGAGGTTGCGGCTGCCCGGCTTGCCGGATACCAGGCGGGACGGCGGCGGTGCTGCCCGGTGGGTGCAGTTTTCCCGGTCACACAGGCCACAGGAAATCCCGACCGGCATGACCGTTCGCGGGGCGGTGAGGGTGATCCCGTCGGCGTATACCATTCGGTGGGCATGGGCAATGTCACATCCCAGACTGAGCGCATAGTGGCGTTTTGGATGGGCAAAGCCGAGGCTGGGTTTGGTCACCGTCCGGGCAATGGCAAAGAAGCGGTGCCCATCGGGCATTTCTGAAATTTGCGTCTGGATCTGGCCCGGTGTCAGCAGCGCCGCATGCACCACCCAGCGGGGGCAGGCATTGCCGTATCGGGGAATGCGCAGACCCGATGCGCTGAACCGTTTCGAGATGTTGCCGGCCACATCCGTGCGGATCAGGTGAAAGGGAATGGCGCTGTTGCCCGGCTTTTGAAGGGTGGTCAGCCGGTGACAGATCTGTTCGTAGCTGGCGCCGAACTGTTGCTGCAGAACCTCGATATCGTAGCGGAGTTCCTCTGCGGCTTTCAGGAACAGGTCATAGGGGAGCAGGCAGGCACCCGCGAAATAGTTGGCCAGCGCCGCCGCGCCTTTTTCCCGGGCCGGGCCGCTGGCAAGGTCGGAATTATCAAGGATCGTATTGAACAGGTCGCCATGGGCCAACTGCCCGATCAGCAGGGCAAGATGAAATCTGACGCTGGAAGGGGGCAGGGCCCGGGGCAGGATCAGGTGACGGCTGCGATCATCGAACAGGGAAATTTCCGTGGCGTGTCGGTCGCGGGTGGCATAGTCGATGGTGACATTGAACACGGTTTCCAGATGCCGGGTCAGGTCTGGAATTTCCGGCGGGGCGTTGGGTTGAAGGGTGCGCAGCAGGTCTGTTGCCGCGTCCTCCAGTTCCCCGAAATAGTTGTTGCTGGACTGAATGAAGTCGGTGGCTGCCTCCGCGGGGGAGGGGGTGAAACCCTGTTCCTGAACAAGATCACCGCCAAACACACCCAGCATCTCATTGACCGTATCGGTCAGGGAACGACTGTCTGCAAGGACGATATCCAGAAATTCCTGTCGTTGTTCAGGCTTCAGGTCTTCATTGTCGTGCATGATCTCGGTCAGCGAGAGGATGGAGGTGACAAGGGTGCGCAGCCGAAACGAGGAATCCGCCAGCAGACTGTCCTGCGTCAGCCGCTCGGTCATGAATTGCAGGTCCTTCACGGCCCCCTTGTAGGCTTTGTAAAGTGTGACCAGATGGCGCCCGGCGTCGGGAAAGTCGCTGGCAAGGGTGGTGATGGCGTCTTCTTCTATCGGATTGTGGGTGAAGAGAGGGTCTTGTAGCGCTTCGCGGATTTCTGCGATTAACTGGTTGTCTTTTTGCGGGGCGAACAGGTGAGGGTCGACCTTCAGGATATTGCTGAGCCGGAGCAGCAGCGGCACCGTCAGTGAGCGCCGCCCGTGCTCGATCAGGTTCAGGTAGCTGGAGGAAATGCCCAGTTGATCGGCAAGCTCGGTCTGGCTGATCCCTTTTTCCTTGCGAAGAAGCCGGATCTTGCCACCCGCAAGTGATGTTTTAGACATGTCTTGTTTTTACATCAATTTACAAATTTACAAAACTTAATTTTCAAAATTATCATAAAAATACGCCTGAAAACTGCGTATATGTTGGTTTTGTCATGGATGTGTGAAATTTTTACACCTCCCGAAAAGGTTGTGCATGGTGCCGTCGCCATCGGGCAGGCAGGCATGGGCTCCGGGGAATGATGGGAGGAAAACACATGACGAAAGACGGTAAGTTTGATTTTTCACGGCGCAGCCTCTTGCGGGCCGGCGCGGCCACGGGGCTGGTTGCGGCAACACCAACCTTTTTCATGCGCAATGCCTTTGGGGCCGAGTTCCGGAACAATCCAGGCAATGCGTCCGAGGTAAAGCTGGGCTTTAACGTGCCGCAGACAGGCCCCTATTCGGAAGAAGGCAAGGACGAATTGCGCGCCTTCAAGCTGGCGGTCAAGCATCTGAACGGTGAAGGCGACGGGGGGATGCTGAATACCTTTACGCCGTCCTCCCTCAAGGGCAATGGTATTCTGGGGAAAAAGGTGAGTTACGCCACCGGTGATACCCAGACCAAGTCTGACGCGGCCCGGGCCTCTGCCAAGCGGATGATCGAAAAGGAACAGGTTCTGATGATCTCCGGCGGGTCCTCCTCCGGTGTTGCGATCGCGGTTCAGTCCCTCTGTCAGGAAGAAGGGGTCATCTTCATGGCCGGCCTGACCCATTCCAACGATACAACCGGTAAGGACAAGCGCCGTTACGGGTTCCGGCATTTCTTCAATGCCTATATGTCCGGCCGTGCCCTTGGCCCCGTGCTGGAAAAGGAATATGGCAAGGAACGCCGGGCCTATCACCTGACAGCCGACTATACGTGGGGCTGGACACAGGAAGAGTCCATGAAGGATACCACCGAACAGTTGGGTTGGCAGACCGTTGCAACGGTCAAAACACCGGTCGGTGCCGGCGACTTTTCGCAATATATCACCCCGGTTCTCAACTCCGGCGCCGATGTGCTGATCCTGAACCACTACGGCAAGGACATGATCAATTCGCTGACACAGGCGGTTCAGTTCGGCCTTCGTGACCGACAGGCAAATGGCAAGAATTTCGAGATTGTCGTGCCGCTCTTCTCGCGTCTCATGGCGCAGGGTGCAGGCGATGCGATCAAGGGAATTCTGGGATCGACCAACTGGAACTGGTCCCTGCAGGATGAAGGATCGCAAGCCTTCGTGAAATCGTTCGGTGCCGAATATGGTGCGCCGCCGTCCATGGCTGCCCACACCTGTTATGTCCAGACCTTGCTCTATGCCAATGCCTGTGAAATGGCGGGCACCTTCTATCCGCCGGAAGTGATCAAGGCGCTGGAAGGGTTCAAGTTCGACGGCATGGGCAATGGCCCGACCGAATATCGCGCCGAGGATCACCAGTGCTTCAAGGATGTACTGGTCGTGCGCGGGAACCAGAATCCCACCAGCCAGTTTGACCTTCTGCAGGTGGTCGAGCAAACCCCTCGCTCCCAGGTGGAGTATGACTGGAAGATCTTCGGGGGCGAACTCGGCCCGTACAAGGTCTGACAGTGACTTGAAGGCGGGCCGTCGAATTGTAGGGGATTCCGGCCCGCCCTTTTTCAGGACAATTCCTGCCCTGACAGGGCGTTGACCCACCAAGGGCCCCCATAAAGGTAAGTGTTGATGGACGCCATTTTTCTACAAATACTGAACGGTCTCGACAAGGGAGCCGCCTATGCGCTGATTGCGCTGGGCCTGACTCTTGTTTTTGGAACGCTTGGCATTGTGAACTTTGCTCACGGGGCCCTGTTCATGCTGGGGGCGTTTTGCGCCGTTTCCCTGAACAAGCTGATGACCCTCTCCACCAAGGTTGAGGATACCAGCGTTACCCTGTTCAAGGCCTACAAGGAACAGCCCTATCTTGAAATCTGGTTTCCCGACATGGGGCACACCCTGATCGAGTATTCTGTTCCCCTGTCCATTCTATTGGCCATACCGGTGATGATCCTTGTGGGGATCGCCATGGAACGGGGGCTGATCAAGCATTTCTACAAGCGCGCCCATGCAGACCAGATTCTGGTTACGTTCGGCCTTGCCATTGTTATTCAGGAAGTGATCAAGGCCTATTTCGGGGCCAACCCGATCCCGCAGACCGCCCCGGAAATTCTGTCCGGCAGTGCGGATATCGGAAGCTGGCTCGGGCTGGGGCAGAACGTTGTCTATCCGTGGTGGCGCATTGTCTATCTGCTGTTTTCCGGGGTGGTTATCTTTGGCGTGTTCGCCTTCCTGCAATTCACCACCTACGGGATGGTGGTGCGGGCCGGCATGCGGGACCGGGAAACCGTTGGCCTTCTCGGCATCAATATCGAGCGGCGCTTTACGCTGGTCTTTGCGCTGGCAACCATTGTCGCAGGGCTGGCCGGTGTCATGTACACGCCTGTCCTGCCGCCGGACTATCACATGGGGATGGATTTTCTGGTGTTGTCCTTTGTGGTCGTGGTTGTGGGCGGCATGGGCTCCCTCGGGGGCGCTGTTCTTGCCGGGTTCCTGCTCGGTATCATTCAATCCTTTGCCTCAATGACCGAGGTAAAGGCGGTTCTGCCGGGTATCGACCAGATCGTCATTTATCTGGTTGCGGTTGTTATTCTGCTGGTTCTGCCCCGCGGACTTATGGGGCGCGCTGGCGTGATGGATGATTAAGATGAAAAACGGTACGATGAACGATCTCACCCGGTTTGCAATTTTCGCAGGCGTGGTTCTGGCCATGCCCCTGTGGCTTGAGCCGCTGGGCGCCAACTATCCCGACCTGCTTCAGAAATTCGCCATTTACGGCATCTTTGCCATCGGCTTCAACATCCTGTTTGGTCTGACCGGTTATCTGTCCTTCGGGCATGCGGCCTTTCTGGGGATCGGCTCCTATGCGGCGGTCTGGTCTTTCAAGCTGTTCACCATGAACGCGATCCCGGCGGTTATTTTCGGGGTGCTGTTCGCGGGGCTGCTGGCCTATGTTATCGGGTTCCTCAGCCTCCGGCGGACGGGGATTTACTTTTCCATCCTGACGCTGGCCTTCGCGCAGATGTCCTATAATCTGGCCTATTCAGTTTTGACGCCGATCACCAACGGGGAAACGGGCCTGCAACTGTCGCAGCAGGACCCCCGCATTATCGACAGCCTGTTTGTCGAGGCCGGGGCGGGCCTGCCGTCCACCAACCTGTTCGGCATGAAAATGAGCGGATATCCGGGCTTCTACTTTTGCGCCGTCATGCTGATTATCTGCTTCTTCATTTCCATGCGCATTTTCCGCTCGCCGTTTGGCTTGATGCTGAAGGGGATCAAGTCCAACCAGAACCGCATGAACTATACGGGGCTGAATACCCGTCCCTATGCCCTGACGGCCTTTGTGATTTCGGGGATGTATGCGGGGCTCGCCGGATCGCTGCTGGCGGTAACAGACCCACTGGCCGGGGCAGAACGGATGCAGTGGACCGCATCGGGTGAAGTGGTGCTGATGACCATTCTTGGCGGTGTAGGCACCCTTGTCGGACCCATGATCGGGGCCGGACTGATCAAGTATTTCGAGAATATCTTCTCGGCGTTCAACAACAATGTGCTGGCCGACATCTTTTCATTCCTGCCAGACAGCGTCAGCGAGGTTGTCGTGTCTGTCCTTGGTCTGTTCGTGGGTAGCGGCTGGCATCTGACGCTGGGTCTGTTGTTCATGGTTGTCGTGATTTTCCTTCCCGGAGGGATCATGGAAGGGATCGACAGGGTGATTTCAAAATTCAGGTCATCCCGTCAACCGGTGGCGGATAACAAAACGGTTTCTTCACAAAACCAGCCGGGTGAATAGGGAGTAGATCATGGAAAAACTGGTTCTTCACCTGGACAATATCCAGAAGAATTTCGGTGGCCTCAGTGCCCTCAAGGATGTGAACCTGCAAGTGGAGGAGGGGACAACCCACGCCATTATCGGCCCGAACGGGGCCGGAAAGTCCACCCTTCTGAATGTGTGTGTCGGGCGGTTGAAGCCGGACATGGGCAAGGTGACTTTCGATGGGCATGAACTGACAGGCCGCAAACCTCACGAGATTGCCCAGATTGGCGTGGCGCGGGTTTTCCAGACCCCGGAGATTTTCCCGGAACTGAGCCTGCTGGAAAATGTCATGATCCCGGCCTTCTCGAAACGGGATGGGGCGTTCCGCCTTAACGGATACCAACAGCTTTCCGCGCAGGGAGAACTGCGGGCCGAGGCAGAGCATATCCTGGAGGATGTGGGCCTGCAGGAGTTGATGCACCATATTGCGGGCAGTCTGTCCCGCGGCGACAAACGGCGGCTTGAACTGGCCATGTGCCTGATCCTGCGGCCACGCCTGTTGTTGCTGGACGAGCCAACGGCCGGAATGTCCCGTCACGATACCAACCGGACGATCGACTTGCTGAAGCAAATCAAGAGCCGCGGCATGACGAAAATCATCATCGAGCATGACATGCATGTGGTGTTCAGTCTGGCGGACCGGGTCAGTGTTCTGGCACGCGGGCAGATCATCGCCGGGGGAACACCGGAAGAGGTCCGCGAAGATCCGAAGGTAAAAGAGGCGTATCTGGGAGGGGCTCACTGATGTCAGGTGGAACACCATTTTTCAGCGTTCGGGATATCCATGCCTATTATGGGGAATCCTATATCGTGCAAGGGGTTTCCTTCGATGTGGAGGAAGGGGAGATCATTGCGCTTCTCGGCCGGAACGGGGCGGGTAAGACCTCGACGCTCCGAACCCTTGCCCGTGTCGATAACCCGCATCTTGCCAGCGGCGAGATTTATCTGGATGGTCAGGCCGTCCACAGCATGAAATCCTTTCAGGCGGCGCAGGCGGGCATTCAACTGGTGCCCGAGGATCGCCGGATCATCGGAGGACTAACCGTCGAGGAGAACCTGATCCTGTCACAGGTGGCCGAGCCACGGGGCTGGGCGATCGAGCGGATTTACGATCATTTTCCGCGGCTGGGGGAGCGGCGCCATCAGGATGCGGTCACCATGTCCGGCGGGGAACAACAGATGCTGGCCGTGGCACGGGCTTTGGCGCGGGATGTGAAAATCCTGTTTCTGGATGAACCTTATGAAGGGTTGGCGCCGGTTATCGTGCACGAAATCGAAAACATCCTGAAAGAAGTCAAGAAGATGGGCATTACCACCATCATTGTTGAACAGAACGCGGTTGCGGCCCTTCAGCTTGCCGACAAGGCGCTTATTCTGGATATGGGGCAGATCGCGTTTCGCGGGACAGCCCAACAGGTTCTGGATGATGTGGAACTGCGGCACGAATATCTGGCAATTTAGCCGGAAATCTGGAATTTTATAAAGAGTGTTTGGCGCCCCCCAAGGGGGCGGCATGTTTCTCAGCAAGCGTTTGACAAACACTTTTGAATTGTTTGAAATACCGAAAAATACAAAACAAATTTTTTGTCTGCATGTGTGCTGCAGACAAGTTTAGGGATTAAAGGAAATGTCCATACACGAATTGTATCCGGTTTCCAGCGAATTGGCGTCTTCAGCCTGGGCGGATAAAGCAAGTTATGAGGCCATGTACAAGGCCTCTATCGAGAACCCCGAAGCTTTTTGGGGGGAACATGGCAAGCGGATTGACTGGATCAAGCCGTACACGCTGGTCAAGGATGTCTCATACGACAAGGAAGACCTGCATATTCGCTGGTTCTATGACGGGACGCTGAATGTCAGCGCCAACTGCATTGACCGGCATCTGGAAACAAAGGGCGACCGGACCGCGATTATCTGGGAAGGGGATGAACCCACCGATGACAAGACCCTGACTTACCGCGAGTTGCACCGGGAAGTGTGCAAGCTGTCCAACGTGCTGAAAGCTCGCGGGATCAAGAAGGGCGACCGCGTCACCATTTATATGCCGATGATCGTCGAGGCGGCCATTGCCATGCTGGCCTGTACCCGGATCGGGGCCGTTCATTCGGTTGTGTTTGGTGGCTTTTCCCCGGATGCGCTGGCAGGCCGGATTCAGGATTGCGATTCCAATTGTGTGATCACGGCTGATGAAGGGGTGCGCGGCGGCAAGATCGTTCCCTTGAAGGTGAACACGGACAAGGCGCTGGAAAACTGCCCGAAATGTACCCTCTGTGTGGTTGTGAAGCGGACCGGCAATGACATTAACTGGGTTGAAGGCCGGGATGTCTGGTATCACGAGGAAATGGAAACCGCCTCTGAGGATTGCCCACCGGAAGAGATGAGTGCAGAGGACCCTTTGTTTATTCTGTACACCTCCGGCTCCACCGGGACACCGAAAGGGGTTCTGCACACCACCGGCGGCTATCTGGTCTATGCGGCCATGACGCACCGGTATGTGTTCGATTACCATGACGGCGATATCTACTGGTGCACCGCCGATGTGGGCTGGGTGACCGGCCACAGCTATATCCTCTATGGGCCGCTTGCCAACGGCGCGACCACCCTGATGTTTGAAGGGGTTCCAAATTACCCCACCATGTCCCGTTTCTGGGAAGTGTGCGACAAGCATCAGGTCAATATCTTCTATACGGCGCCGACGGCGATCCGCGCCCTCATGCAGGCCGGGGACGAACCGGTCAAGAAAACCTCTCGTTCGTCCATCCGTCTTTTGGGATCTGTTGGGGAACCGATCAACCCGGAAGCCTGGCGTTGGTACTATGAAACGGTTGGGGACAGCCGCTGTCCCATTGTGGATACCTGGTGGCAAACCGAAACCGGCGGTATTCTGATTACCCCGCTGCCGGGGGCAACCGACCTGAAACCCGGATCGGCAACGCGGCCTTTCTTCGGGATTGATCCGGTTATTGTCGATAACGAGGGCAATGAACTGGACGGCGAGGCAGAAGGTGTCTTGTGTATCCGCGATAGCTGGCCGGGCCAGATGCGAACCGTTTATGGCGATCACAAGCGGTTTGTGGATACCTATTTCGCCAACTATCCCGGTAAATATTTCACCGGCGACGGTGCCCACCGGGACAAGGACGGGTATTACTGGATTACCGGTCGGGTGGATGACGTGATCAATGTTTCTGGTCACCGCATGGGAACCGCCGAGGTGGAAAGCGCACTGGTCGCCCATCCCAAAGTGACCGAGGCCGCCGTAGTCGGATATCCCCACGACATCAAGGGGCAGGGTATTTATGCCTATGTCACACTGATGGCCGGGAATGAGCCGTCCGAGGAATTGCGGAAGGATCTTGTGAACTGGGTGCGCAAGGAAATCGGACCGATTGCCGCACCGGATCTGATCCAGTGGGCGCCGGGATTGCCCAAGACGCGCTCTGGTAAGATCATGCGCCGTATCCTGCGCAAGGTGGCAGAGGATGATTTCGGAAGCCTTGGGGATACCTCCACATTGGCAGACCCGGCTGTGGTTGACGATCTGATCGAAAACCGGATGAACCGTTAGGTTCTGGCTCTGCCGGAAAAAGCGGTGTGAATATGCGGGCTTCCGATGATTTCGGAAGCCCGTTTTTTATTCTCCATGCACGGCTTTGACACTGTTCCGGGACGCGGTATAGTGATAAATAATAAAGAAAAATCGAATTAATGGGATGGTCATTCATCCCCTTGGCTGAACTGACGGCTGTACCGTGCCATGGGAGGGGTTATCGACAGTATGTCTCATACTGTGCTTGTTGTAGAGGACGAGCCGAATATTGTGCTGTCCTTGCAGTTTATCATGCGGCAGGCGGGGTTCACTGTCCGGGTGGTTTCTGACGGTGATCAGGCCCTGCGGGCAATCGAGGATTACGTCCCCGACCTTGTCCTGTTGGATATCATGTTGCCCAAACGGGACGGGTTCGCCGTGTGTGAGGCCATTCGTGCCAACCCGGCCTGTCACAAGGTCAAGATCATCATGCTTTCGGCGAAAAGCCGGGATGCGGACCGGAACAAGGCTTTGGAACTGGGCGCCGACGAATTTGTGACAAAACCGTTTTCAACCCGGAACCTTGGTGAGTTGGTGAACAGGATGTTTCTAACAGGGGCCCCGGCCTCCCCGCCCCCTAGAACCTGAATGCAGCCGGAACAGGGACGGACAGGCGGATGAAGCGAAGCGGCAGAAAGAAGGAATGGTCGATCCTGTTGTTCAGTTTCTTTCTGCTGGGCATTGTGCCGCCGGTCATCATCGTTTTTGACAAACAATCCCTGTTTCTCGGCTTCCCCCTCAGTTTTCTGTTCCTGTATGGCCTGTGGGCTGTGGTGATCCTGTTCATGGCGATCGGTGCCCGCAAGCGCCTGCCCGGCCCGGATCAACCGGACAGGGCCAACCTGCCCCTTTTCGGGCGGGGGGAGAGGCCTGCCGGCAGGCCCGAGGATGCCACCGATGTCTAGCGGTCTGGTCCTTGCGGTATCCGCCCTCTATCTGGGGCTTCTATTTGCCATTGCCCAGTATGTGGACACCCACGAGCGGGCCAAGCGGATATTTCACCGAAACCCCTATGTTTTTACCCTGTCCATGGCTGTTTTCTGCACATCCTGGACCTTTTATGGCAGTGTCGGGCGAGCGGCTACCACGGGGTTGAGCTTTCTGCCCATCTATCTGGGGCCGACACTGGTGTTTGTGTTGTGGTCCACGCTCTGGATCAAGATCATCCGGATTTGCAAGCAGCAGCGCATTACCTCGATTGCCGACTTTATTGCCTCCCGCTACGGCAAAAGATCAACGCTGGGAGGGTTGGTCACCATCATCGCGGTTGTCGGCACCATGCCCTATATCTCGCTGCAACTGAAATCCATCGGCAACAGTTTTCGTATTCTGGTGACATCCTCCGCTGGCAGTATGCCCGCGCAACCGGTCGATCCTCTCTTTTTTGTGGATACGACGCTGGTGGTGGCCATTGCCCTGTCCCTGTTTGCCATCCTGTTCGGGACCCGCCATCTGGATGCCAGCGAGCATCATGAAGGGCTGGTGGTGGCGATTGCGTTTGAATCCGTTGTCAAACTGATTGCGTTTCTGGCGGTGGGGCTGTTTGTGACCTATGGCATTTTCCATGGCTTTACCGATATTTTCCAGCGGGCCTCGGTCGATCCGGCCTTGTCGCGCCTTTTTACCGTCAGTCAGGGAAGCGGGTACAGCCAGTGGATGACCATGACCCTGCTATCCATGGCGGCGATTATCTGCCTGCCGCGGCAGTTCTATATTACCGCTGTTGAAAACCCGGATGAGGAATATATCCGTAAGGCGACCTGGCTGTTTCCGCTCTATCTGCTGGTGATCAACCTGTTTGTCCTGCCCATTGCCATCGGCGGGCGGCTTGCGTTTGCGGGGACGCCGGTGGATGCGGACATGTTCGTTCTGACGGTGCCGTTGTATTACGACTATCCGGTTCTGGCGCTGTTCGCCTTTGTAGGGGGATTGTCGGCGGCCACCTCCATGGTGATCGTTGCCTCCATCGCGCTGGCGACAATGGTCTGTAATGATTTGGTGATGCCGCTTTTGCTGCGGTGGCGGTGGGCCAATATCAACAAGACGGCAGACCTGACAGGGCTGCTGCTGGCTATCCGCCGGATCAGTATCGTGGTGATCCTCATTCTGGGATACGGCTATTACCGATTTGCCAGCGAGAGCTACTCTCTGGTGACCATCGGACTGGTGTCCTTTGCCGCCGCCGCCCAGTTTGCCCCGTCCATCATTGGCGGTATTTTCTGGAAAAACGCCACCTATTCGGGGGCGTTGACGGGGCTTATGCTGGGTTTCCTGATGTGGCTCTATACCCTGTTGCTGCCTTCTTTCGCGCAGTCCGGCTGGTTGCCTGTCAGCTTTATTGAGCATGGCGCCTTTGGCATCTGGTGGCTGAAGCCCTACGCCCTGTTCGGGCTGGAGGGGTTCGACCGTCTGACACACGCCCTGTTCTGGAGCATGCTGGTCAATATCGGGGCCTTTTGGTTGATGTCGATCCTGACCCAACAGACCGCCATTGAACGCATTCAGGCGGTCCAGTTCGTGGATGTGTTTCGGGGGGCGGATGACGCCGCCGACAGCAGCTACTGGCGGGGGACGGCGACCATTGGGGATCTGCAACAACTGGTTGGCCGCTTTGTCGGGGTCCAGCGGGTCGCCGAGGCGTTTGATGCGTTCGCTGCGGCGCGGAACATCAGCCTGAAAAAGAACCAGCAGGTGGATGCGTCACTGCTTGATTTTGCCGAAAGACTGCTGGCAGGCTCCATCGGTTCGGCCACGGCGCGGGTCATGATCGGGTCGATCGTGAAAGGCGAGATTGTCAGTCTGGACGAGGTCTACCGCATTCTGGACGAGACCAGTCAGGTGATCGAATATAGCCACAAGCTGGAACAGAAATCGGCCGAACTGGAGGAAGCCACCGCCCAGCTTCGCACTGCGAATGAGCGGTTGAAGGAACTGGACAGCCTGAAGGATGACTTCCTGTCCATGGTCAGTCATGAACTTCGAACCCCGCTGACCAGCCTTCGGGCTTTTGCGGAAATCCTTCAGGACAATCCCACCGTATCCGGTCCCCAGCGGGACCAGTTCCTGTCCATCATTATCAAGGAAAGCGAGCGTTTGACCCGCCTTATTGACCAGCTTCTGGACCTTGCCAAGCTGGAGGCTGGACGCATGGACTGGTCGCTTCGGGATGTGGATGTGGCCACCACCATTGAGGAGGCCGTGGCCGCCCTCAACGCGTTGATCCACGAGAAGGATATTCGGCTGGAAATGGACATGCCGGATGATCTGCCCTTTGTCCGGGCGGACCGGGATCAACTGATACAGGTGATCGTCAACCTGATCTCGAATGCCATCAAATTTTGTGACAGTGAGCGGGGGGTTATCCGCATTCGTGTAACCCGTCAGGCGGAAGCGCTTCTGGTTGGTGTGGAGGATAACGGTTTCGGCATTCCGGCCCCGATGACAGAGGTTATCTTTGAACGGTTCCGGCAAACCCTGTCCCCGGCCGGGGGGAAGCCACAAGGATCGGGGCTTGGCCTTGCCATTTGCAAGCAGATTGTTACCTTTCTCGGTGGGGAGATATGGGCGGAAAATCTGGATCGGGGAGGGGTCGGGTTTTTCTTTACCATTCCAATGGCCAAGTCGTGACAGGGGACGTGGATGAAATGCAGAACCGTTCAAAGCCTGATCAGGGCACTGTGGGTGCTTCTGTTTGGGGCTGTGGGTCTGGCCCTTGCCGGAGAGGGGGCCCCGGCCCACGCCAGACAGGATGTGGATATGGAACTGGTTCTGGCGGTGGACTGTTCCTACAGTGTTGACGCCACGGAGTTTCGGTTGCAGCGGGAGGGGTTGGCTCACGCGCTGCGCCAGCCCGATGTGGCCCGCCTGATCGGGGAGGGGGCTGTTGGCGCCATTGCTGTCAGCGTTATTCAATGGTCAAAGCAGGATGTCCAGATCATGGCGATCCCGTGGGAGCGGTTGTCTACAGCCGGGGAGGTTCGGGCTTTGGCGGACCGTATTGAGGTCATGCCCCGTCTTGCATCGGACGGGGGCACTTCGCTGGCCGGGGCCATCCGATTTTCCCTCGCGGCGTTCCGATCAAGCGGTTTTCAATCTTTCCGAAAGGTCATTGATATCTCCAGTGACGGCCGCGATAACAGTGGTCTCAGCCCGGACGAGGCCCGGGATCTGGCCGTGGCGGCCGGGGTGACCATCAATGGCCTGACCATCCTGAATGAGGTGCCAACCCTGGATCATTATTTCAGGGACCATGTGATCGGCGGACCGGGGGCCTTTGTTGAGGTGGCCTCCAGCTATGATGATTTTGACGATGCCGTGCAGCGAAAACTTATTCGGGAAATCCGGCCGCGCCTGATTTCCGGGACGCCGCCGACTTCCAGCGATCTGGAATAGACCCTTGCCATCGAGGTGACATTTTCTTCCCCTAGATGCTAACCGAGATAAGAATGTTGTTTTAGACCGGATCGCAAGGCGAACGAGGGGAATGAATATTTTCAGGAAAATGTTGGGCGGTGTTGCGCTGATTGTTGTTGGGGGTGTGGTCGTTGTGACCGCGTTGGGCATTTACAGGTTCAATGTGATGGAAAGCGATATTTTCCTGACGCCGACACCGGATCATATGGTGGGTAGCTGGTTGGAGGAAAAACCGGCGCTGGAAGGAACAGCTCTTTATCAGGGGATGGAACTGCGGGCAGATGGCAAAGCGTTTTCCATCAATATGGCAACGCTTCCCTATTCCACCTGGTCGATGGATGGGGATCATCTTGTCCTTGAAGGGCGCAGTATCGGAAACGGGGTCTCCTTCGATTTTTCCATGCGCTATCGGGTGCAGTCCCTTCGCGCCGATAAAAACGCAATGACCCTGGTTGACGATACGGGACGCACAATCCCCTATATCCGGGAGCCGGAAAGCCAGTCGGCAGGGAATAGTCGATTTTCTGCCGACTGAAAGTGGGGCCGCCGCCAAATTAGCGCGGCAGCGTCCCGTTGATGATATAGCCAAGCGCCTGAACCACCTGTTCCGGGGTGCGTGCCATGGCGGAGGCTGCGGCGTCCACCTCTTTCAGGGCATGGTCATGTTCTTCCGGGTGCAGGGTGATATACGGCGTACCAAGGGCTGCGCAATAGCCCGCATCAAAGGCCGCGTTCCATTGTTTGTACTTTTCCCCGAAACGGATAATGGCGATATCCGCCTCGCGCAGCAGGGTTCCGGTGCGGACCGCATTCAGCATGGCACCTTTGTGGTCATGCCAGTATTTGTTGTCTTCGGCACCAAAGATGGCAACACCGCAATCGTCACTGTCGGCATGGACGGTCACCGGTGCGGACAGTGAAACGGGCAGTTCTGCCTCTTTGATGCCAGCGGCGATCCGTTCCCGCCAGTCGGAGTGGATTTCACCGGACAGATAGATGTTCCAGATTTTGTTCATGGGGTAACCTTCCTTCGCTTCGGTTAGAGGGGGCGTCGCCGGTCAGACAAGGGCCCGGATTATCATGCTGCACCCGATCAGGAACAACAGGCTGAGGACACCTTTCTTAAAGTGGTCCGGATTGACATAGTTCCTGAGATGGGTTCCAAGCTTGATCCCGAGATAGATGGGGATCATGCCGATCAGGCCATAGACCAGTTCCAGAGAGCCGAGGGCGGCCGTCCGCTGGAGGCTGATGGCCAGAACCACACTGCCGGAGAAAAGCAGCACGCTGACGGCCGAGACAAACCGTTCCTTGGTCAGGCCCAGCGTAATCAGGAAAAAGATCGGCATGATGGCAAACAGGGTTGTCATGCCCCCGATGATGCCGGAAACAATACCGATGGCCGGGGCAAAAACCGTTTCATGCCGGGACAGGACCTTCAACTGGATGCCAGCCAATTCCAGCAGCGATACAAAAGTCAGCACACCGCCCACAACGAGTGTCAGAAGATGGGTATCCGCGCTGGTCAGGAAATACACACCTACGGGCAGGGACAGAAGGGTCGGCAGATACAGGTTCCAGTGCCGCTTGATGGATCGCTTGATATCTCCGGCAATAGACATTTGGACCAGATTGCTGAGGATCAGGGGAACCACCAGAACCGATACGGCGGATGGCAGCGGCAGAACCAGTATCATGATGGGCATGGCAATGGTTGGCAGGCCGAATGAGGACACCCCCTTGACGATGGCACCGCACAACAAGGCCGCGCAAATGATGGTCAGGTGATAGAGATTGATGTCATTCAGGAGTTGATCCAGCATACGGGTGCTACTTTACAGAAGGGGCTGACAGGTCAGGCCGGTAGGGGGATGTCGTTAAGATGGGTCGGGATGTGATAGCCTTTTTGCACTGCCGGTCGGTCGGCGATCCGGCAATACCATTGCCTGACATTGGGAAAGTCCGTCAGGTTGATATTCTGCCATTCAAATCGTGAAATCCACGGCCAGATGGCGATATCGGCGATGGAATAGTCATCGGCCACATAGTCCCGGCCTTTCAGCCGGGCATCAAGGACGGAATAAAGGCGCTGTGCCTCGTTGTGGTATCGCTCCTCCGCATAGGGGGCAATGCCTTTGTGGAATTTCAGGAAATGATGGGCCTGCCCCAGCATGGGACCCGCGCCGCTCATTTGCCACATCAGCCATTCGATCACGGGCCATTTCTTCTCTCCCGGTGGCAGAAGCCGCCCGGTCTTTTCCGCCAGATACAGCAATATGGCCCCGCTTTCCATCAGGGAAATGCCGGTTTCCCGGTCGTGAATGGCCGGGATTTTATTGTTGGGACTGATGGCGAGGAAATCAGGCGCAAACTGTTCATTCTTGCCGATATCCACAGGATGTACGGTATAGGGAAGGTTGACCTCTTCCAGCATGATGGACACCTTCCGGCCGTTTGGTGTCCCCCATGTGTACAGGTCAATCATTGTCTTGATTTACCTTCCGCCCGGATTTCCGACAGGCTTTGAACCGGTGTCAGGGCCTCGGGGTCGACAACGACCTCAATCACGGCGGGCTTGCCGCTTGCGCTGGCGCGGGCAAAAGCATCCATGAAATCAGCGGTTTTTGTTACCCGTTCCCCGTGGGCGCCATAGGCCTCGGCCAGTTTGACGAAATCGGGGTTCTGCAATCCTGTGCCGATCACGCGTTCCGGGTAATGACGTTCCTGATGCATACGGATGGTGCCCAGCATGCCGTTATTGACGATCACGAAAATCACATTGGCGCCGAATTGCGCGGCTGTGGCCAGTTCCTGACCCAGCATCATGAAGCAACCATCACCGCTGAAACTGACCACCTGACGGTTCGGGGCGGTCAGCTTCGCGGAAATGGCCGCCGGGACACTGTATCCCATGGCGCCATTGGTCGGGGCAATCTGGGTGCGGAATTTCTTGTGCTGGAAAAACCGGTGCACCCACACGGCATAGTTCCCGGCACCGGCGGTGACAATGGCATCCTCGTCAAGAGTCTGGTTCAGCCATGACACGATTTCAGACATGTTGACGGAACCCGGTACCTCTGTCGGCTGGATCCTTTGCAGATAATCGGCCCGTGCGCTGGCAACCCATTCCCGCTTGGCGTCATTGGCTGTCGGGGCAAGGGCGCGGGCGGCGCGGGCAAATTCCGGCATGGCGCAGTTGATGCCAAGATCAGGACGATAGACGCGGCCGATTTCCTCGGCGCCAGTCAGGACATGGACCAGTTTCTGTTCTGTCTCCGGCACCCCCAGCAGGGTGTAGCCTTGTGTTGTCATTTCCCCAAGGCGCGGCCCAATCGCCAGCAACAGGTCGCTGTTCCGTACGCGCTCGGCCAGTTTCGGATTGACGGCAATGGCCACATCCCCGGCATAATGATCATGCCGGTTGTCGAAGCAATCCTGAGACCGCAGGGACGCACCGACGGCAATGCCGTGATTTTCCGCAAAGGCAACAATGTCATCCACGGCTTCCTGTGACCATGTGGGGCCGCCAACAATCATGAAGGGGCGTTCCGCCTTGGCCAGCAAGCCGTGCAATTCGTCAAGGTCGGGCTGGCTTGGGACCGGGCGGGGGGCCTTGGCGGCGGCTTTCAGGTCCGGGGTGACGGCGGTTCCGCTCAGCATGTCTTCCGGCAGGGCAAGGACAACCGGGCCGGGGCGACCGGACAGGGCAACATGAAAGGCCTGATTGATATATTCGGGGATGCGTTCGGTGCTGTCGATCTGGGCCACCCATTTGGCCATCTGGCCGAACATGTGGCTATAGTCGATTTCCTGAAAGGCCTCGCGGTCCATCATGTCCCGCCCGACCTGACCGATCAGCAGGATCATGGGGGTGCTGTCCTGAAAACCCGTATGCAGCCCGCAGGACGCGTTGGTGGCGCCCGGCCCGCGGGTCACAAGACAGATGCCGGGTTTGCCGGTCAGCTTGCCATAAGCCTCAGCCATGTTCGAGGCACCGCCTTCATGGCGGGTGTTGATGACCTTGATATCCTTTTCGTGTGTGTAAAGTCCATCCAGCAGGGCAAGATGGCTTTCACCGGGAACACAAAACACTGTATCCACATTCTGGATGGCAAGCTGTTCTGCAAGAATATGACCGCCAATGCGGGGTTTGGACGCTGCTGACATGGGTTCCCTCATTGCTTCGAAAGGTTTTGGCCGGTGAACCAAACCGGATTGGGCTTTCGGAAGTGAATAATAATGCTATAAATTGTTATCAGAAACATCCTGTCCGAGGCAATGGGGTGTCGTGCCGAATAACCAAAGAAGAATGAAGACACGGCAAACCTCCCGGACAATATACGAACTTAAAAGGCAGGGATTAGTATGAAACTTCTCCGATTTGGACCTGTTGGTCAGGAAAAACCCGGTATTCTGGATACGGAAGGCCGTCTTCGCGATTTGTCCGGGGTCGTCCCGGATATTACCGGGGACTGTCTTGGCGATGACGGGCTTGCCCGGATTGCCGCCATTGACACGGACAGCCTGCCGCTTGCCCCCGAGGGCGTGCGGATTGGTGCCTGTGTTGGCAAAATTGGCAAGATGATCGGTATTGGTCTGAATTATTCGGATCACGCAGCCGAGGCAGGCATGCCGGTGCCGGAACAGCCGATTGCCTTCATGAAGGCCACCTCGGCCATTTGTGGTCCCAATGATGATCTTCAGATTCCGCAAGGGTCTGAGAAAACCGACTGGGAAGTGGAACTTGGCGTTGTGATCGGAAAACGGGCCAAATATGTCTCCCGCGAGGCGGCGCTGGACCATGTGGCCGGCTATTGCGTGGTCAATGATGTGTCCGAGCGGGCCTTCCAGAACGACCGCGGCGGCCAGTGGATGAAGGGAAAATGTCACGATACCTTCGGCCCCATCGGCCCGTGGCTGGTAACCCGCGACGAGATCGCGGACCCGCAGGACCTTGAATTGTGGCTGGAGGTGGATGGACATCGTTACCAGCAGGGGAATACGGGTACCATGATTTTCGATGTGGCGACCCTTATTGCCCATTTGAGCGAGTTCATGACACTGGAACCCGGTGATGTGATCACAACCGGCACCCCGCCGGGTGTCGGCATGGGACAAAAGCCGGAGCCTGTCTTCCTGAAGGCCGGACAGACGGTGCGGCTTGGTGTTGTGGGACTGGGAGAACAGTGCCAGACAACAGTCCCGGCAAGCCGGTAAGTCAATCAGTAACACAATAAACAGAAAAACAGGAAAAGGTGGATTATGGAAGTAACCGCACGGCCGGAAGATCTGGGCTTTTGTAAACAGCGTCTTGAAAATATCACAGACTGGATGAAGCGATATGTGGAGGCCGGAAAGCTGCCGGGCGCACAGACGCTGGTCATGCGGGAAGGCGAGGTTGTCTATTCAAACTGGACAGGTTACCGGGATGTGGAACGGGCGCAGGACTGGACAGGGGATACGATCGCACGGTTCTATTCCATGACCAAGCCGATCACCTCCGTGGCTCTGATGACCCTGTATGAAAAGGGTCTGTTCCATCTGGATGACCCGATCGAGCGGTTCATCCCGGCCTTTGCCGATATGCGGGTCATGCGGAAAAATGCGGTGTCGCTGGATGATACCGAGCCTTGCCGGACCAAGCCGACAATCCATCATCTTCTGACCCACTGTTCCGGGCTGACCTACGACTTCAACAAGGGGGTTCTGGAAGACGCCTACGCCGAGGAAAAGATGGACTTCATGCCCAACCGCGGCACGCTTGAGGATCAGGTGGAGCGGCTGGCCCGTCTGCCTCTGAAATTCGAGCCGGGTACCCGGTGGAACTATGGTGTGTCCACGGATGTGGTGGGCCGACTTGTGGAGGTTATCTCCGGCAAGTCGCTGGATGTCTATCTTCGGGAAGTCATCCTTGAGCCGTTGGGCATGAAGGATACCCGCTTTGATGTGACGCCGGAAATGGTGGGCCGGTTTGCCTCCTCCTATACGCCGAAGCGCGATGGCAGCCTGCGTCTTGTTGACCGGGCCGAGGATTCCCTGTTTGCCGAAGGGCGTGTGCAGGGCTTTTCCGGTGGGGGCGGTCTGGTCTCGACCGTGGAAGATTATTCAAAATTTGCCGAGATGATCCGTCAGCGCGGGGCGCTGGGAGAAGACGGCCCCCGTATTCTGGGAAGCCGGACCGTCGAGTTCATGATGGAAAATCATATGCCGGGCGATTTGGCCTCCATGGGGCAGCCGGTCTTTTCCGAAGTGTCCTTCGAAGGGGTCGGTTTCGGTCTTGGCGGTTGGGTCATGCTGAACCCGGCCAAGGCGCAGATGCTGGGCACCCCCGGTGATTTCGGCTGGGGCGGTTTGGCCAGCACGGTGTTCTGGGTGGACCCGCTGGAGGACCTGACGGTTGTGTTCTCGACGCAGCTTCTGCCGTCCAGCTACCATCCGCTCCGCAAGGAAATCCGCGCACTGGTCTATCAGGCGATGATCGACTGATCGCGGGGCCTGCCCGCACTCCCCGCCGGGCCTGCCCGCACGGGGAGTTGAACTTGTGGCAGGAATGATCATCTTCCCCTTAGGGAATAATCCTGTAATCTGGTCTTGTCGCGGCCGGATTACAGGAAAAGGGGATGAAGAATGAGTATCGCACTTGGTGTAAAACCCTTTGAGTTTGTCGTCTTTGGCGGTACCGGCGATCTTGCCATCCGCAAGCTGATGCCGGCCCTGCTGTTCAGTGAATGCGACAAACGACTTCCCGAGGAAAGTGATATCATTGCCCTTGGCCGGTCAGACCTGTCCCGTGACGACTATATCGCCATGGTCCGGGCCGGATGCGTCAAGCATATGGCCGACTATCCCTTTTCCGACGCCGATTGGGACGCTTTCTCCCGGCGCCTCAGTTATCTGCAACTGGATGCGGATAACGGGCATGATTTTCTCAAGCTGAAAGAAATTCTGGACCGGCGGCGGGACCGGGTGCGGGTCTTTTATCTGGCGACCCATTCCGACCTGTTTGGGAAAATCGGGGATCAGTTGCATGCGGCTGGGGTGATTACGGACGAGACCCGGATCGTTCTGGAAAAGCCGCTCGGTATGGACCTTGCCACCGCGAAACAGGTCAATGAACAGATCGGCAGGAATTTTCGGGAAGACCAGATTTTCAGGATTGATCACTATCTGGGCAAGGAAACGGTTCAGAACCTGATGGTTCTGCGGTTCGGCAACTCCCTGTTTGAACCGGTTTGGCATCATGGCATGATCGACAGTGTGCAGATCACGGTTGCCGAAACCATCGGGGTTGAAGGCCGGGGCGACTATTACGATAAAAGCGGTGCCCTTCGGGATATGATGCAGAACCACCTGATGCAGCTATTGTGTCTTGTGGCGATGGAACCGCCCGCCCATTTCGATCAGGATGATGTGCGCGATGAAAAACTGAAAGTTCTGAAAAGCCTGCGTCCCCTGTCCGATGCGGATGTGGCGGACAAGACGGTGCGCGGCCAGTATGAACCCGGCGCCATCGGCGGGTTGGCAACGCCGGGTTATCTAGATGACCTTGCCATCGGGGAAAGCCAGACGGAAACCTTTGCCGCCCTGAAGGCCGAGGTGGAGAACTGGCGCTGGACGGGGGTGCCTTTCTATTTGCGGACGGGTAAGCGACTGCGCCGGAAATTTTCGGAAATTGTCATCCAGTTCAAGCCGGTACCCCATCCCATTTTCAATCAGGCCGCCAGAGGGATAAAGGCAAACCGCCTGATCATCCGGTTGCAGCCGGATGAAGGGATCAAGCTGATCATGACGAGCAAGGTGCCGGGGCCCGGCGGAATTCGCCTTCAGCAAACGCCGCTGAACCTCAGTTTCTCGGATGTGTTCCGCAGTCGCTCCCCCGAGGCGTATGAGCGTCTTATTCTGGATGCGGTGCGGGGGAATTCGACCCTGTTCATGCGGCGGGATGAACTGGAGGCGTCTTGGGCGTGGATCGAACCCATTCTGGACGCCTGGCAGGAGGATCAGGTTGAGCTTTCCCCGTATCAGGGCGGGACAATGGGGCCGAATGCCTCAACGGCACTGATGGCACGGGATAACCGCACCTGGCATGACGGAGAGGAAACCTAGGGATCATCATGACTGTCCTCACTGAATATCTTTACTCGGCGCGGGAGCAGGTGAATTCTGCCCTTGCGGATTTTGCGGCGGACCGCCTGCAGGACGCTGTGCGAAAACGGGGCCGGGCCGTGCTGGTGGTGTCTGGCGGTTCAACGCCGGGGCCCATGCTGGAATTGCTCAGCCGTCATGAGGTGGACTGGAAGCATGTTGTGGTGTTGCTGTCCGATGAACGCTGGGTGGAGCGGGGCAGCGAGCGCAGCAACGAAGCGATGGTACAGACCTGCCTGTTACAGAACGCAGCGGCAGAGGCTCGCCTTGTCAGCCTGTATGAGCCGGGGATGGACGCGCAATCAGCCACCGGCACAATAGAAAAGCGGCTTGAGTTCCTGAGAGAGCGCCCGGACGTTGTCATTCTGGGGATGGGGGAAGACGGGCATACGGCATCGCTGTTCCCCTGCGCCGATGGAATTGAGGCCTTGCTGGACCCGGACCGGGCGGGATTGGTGGCGCGGGTAATGCCGAAAACCGCACCGGATGAGAGAATGACCCTGACAGCACCAGCGCTGACAAGTGCCCGGCATATGGTGTTGTTTATCACCGGCAGTTTGAAGCTGGAGATCCTTCAGAAAATTCTGGCGGGGATGAAAACGGCCCCGGTCGGCACGGTCCTTCAACAGGCATCGGGGGAAAAGGCGCTGTTCTGGGCCGCCTGAGCAAGAGAGGCATAGACGGATGGTACGCAAATCAATTCAGGACGTGACCCGGCGCATTGCAGAACGAAGTCGGGAAACCCGCTTGGCCTATCTGGAACAGATCAAGGCGGCCAGAGAGGCGGGGCCGAACCGGGCGTCGTTATCCTGCGGAAACCTTGCTCATGCCTGCGCGGCGTCACCGGACGCGGTCAAGGCATTCTACCCGGATAAGGGGGCGGTCAATATCGGGATTGTCTCGGCCTATAACGATATGCTGTCCGCCCATCAACCGTTGAAGGATTACCCGGACCTGATCAAGGCGGCAGCCCGCGAAGAAGGGGCCTTCGCCCAGTTCGCAGGCGGGGTTCCCGCCATGTGCGACGGGGTCACGCAGGGGCAGGACGGGATGGATTTGTCCCTGTTCAGCCGGGATGTCATTGCCATGGCAACCGGGGTTGCCCTCAGCCATAACGTGTTCGATGCGGTGCTTTGCCTTGGGGTGTGCGACAAGATCGTGCCGGGCCTGCTGATCGGAGCGCTGGCCTTTGGGCATTTGCCGGTGATCTTTGTCCCGGCGGGCCCCATGCCCTCCGGGTTGCCCAATGACGAAAAGGCCCGCATCCGGCAGGAATTTGCTCGCGGGGCCATCGGGCGGGACGAGCTGTTTGCGGCCGAAAGTGCCTCCTATCACAGTCCGGGGACCTGTACATTTTACGGGACCGCCAATACCAACCAGATGTTGATGGAACTGATGGGCCTCCATCTGCCGGGGACGGCTTTTATCAATCCGGGAACGCCCCTTCGCGAGGCCTTGACCCGCGAGGCCGCCCGGCGGGCCGTCGCCCTTGCGCGGGATGCTTCCCATCCGCCCCTTGGGCAGCAACTGGACGAGCGGGCCTTTGTCAACGCCGTGGTCGGGTTGCTGGCCACCGGGGGATCAACGAACCTGACCCTGCATCTTCTGGCCATGGCAAAAGCCGCCGGTATTCATCTGACATGGCAGGATTTTGCCGATTTGTCGGAATGCGTTCCGCTGGTGACGCGGATTTATCCCAACGGCAAGGCGGATGTAAACCATTTCCATGCAGCAGGCGGGTTCGCCTTTCTGGTCCGCACCTTGTTGGATGAAGGGTACCTGCACGAGGATGTCTCCACCATTGCCGGGGCAGGCTTGCGCCGGTATCAGCAGGAACCCTTCCTTGTTGGGGAGTGTCTTGAGTGGCGGGACGGGGCCGATACATCGCTTGATCCCGATATTCTTCGCCCGGCATCAGGCCCTTTTCAGCCGACAGGCGGCCTGAAGATGCTGACCGGCAATCTGGGCCGGTCCATCATCAAGCTTTCCGCGGTCAAGGAACCGCATCGTTTTGTGGAGGCCCCGGCCGCCGTCTTCCGGGATCAGGATGAATTTCTGTCAGCCTTTGAGGCGGGAAAGCTGCACCGGGATTTTGTGGCGGTTCTTCGAAATCAGGGGCCCAAGGCCAATGGCATGCCGGAACTGCACAAGCTGACCCCGGCCCTTGGCCTGTTGCAGGATTTGGGATACCGGGTCGCACTGGTGACGGATGGGCGGATGTCCGGGGCGTCTGGCAAGGTGCCAGCGGCCATCCATGTCAGCCCCGAAGCCCTGAGCGACGGGAATATTGCCCGCATTCGCGATGGGGATGTGATCACGCTGGATGGGGAAAAAGGGGTCTTGCAGGTGCAGGTGGATAGAGAGACGCTTGAACGCCGCGGCACAGAGAACCCATCCCCGAACAGGTCGGCCTTCGGGTCCGGGCGGGAATTGTTCGCCGGCATGCGGGAGCGGGTCAGCTCCGCCGAGACGGGAGCCGTGACCCTGTTTTCCTCATGAGGGGGTGGCGCGCGGCAGAAAGATGCTGGCCGTGGTGCCCTGACCGGGTTCGCTTTCCAGTGTAACAAAGCCGTTGGACTGCTTGGCAAATCCATAGATCATGCTGAGCCCGAGGCCGGTGCCTTTCCCGACCTCTTTCGTGGTGAAGAAAGGTTCGAACACATGTTCCAGTGTTGCCGCATCCATTCCCTTGCCGGTATCCTCAACGGACAGGCCCACATATTCCCCTGCCGTAACGTCGTTCAGTTCCAGTGCCTCTTCTTTTGAAACGGTTCGGTTGAAGGTTCGAATGGTCAGGTTGCCGCCTTCGGGCATGGCATCCCGGGCATTGATACAGAAATTCAGGAGGGAGTTCTCGATCTGGCTGGGGTCGGCGAAAATCGGCCAGATGCCGGGGGTATGCTCGAACCGGACAAGGATGGTTTCCCCCAGAAGGCGGTCGATCATGTCCAGCATTTCAAGGGTCAGGTGATCCAGTTGCAGCATCTGGGGATGCAGGGACTGTTTGCGGGAATAGGCCAGAAGCCGCTGCGTTAGCTGGGCTGCCCGTGTGCTGGATCGCTCAATCGCCCGGATGAAAGGGGAAACGGGGGTGTCTTCCGGCAGGGCTTCCTGCAGCAGGTCCACATTGCCAAGGATCACCGCAAGGATGTTGTTGAAGTCATGGGCAACGCCGCCGGTCAACTGGCCGACGGCCTCCATCTTCTGGGCCTGACGCAGTTGTTGCTCCATCTTGCGGGACCGTTCCTTTGCCTCGATCAGGCCGGAAATGTCACGGCCAGCCCCCCGGTAGCCCCTGAACTGTCCCTGATCGTCAAAGATCGGTACGCCGCTGATGGAAATATGCAGCAGGCTGCCGTCCGTTTTGTGAAGCTGGAAGCGGAAATCGCGAAAGGGTTTGCGGTTCGTCAAATCCCGCTTGTGCTGTTCCCAGTCGGCAGAGGACTGGTCGACGCCGGAATTGTCCCAGCGTTCCTTGCCAAGGAAGGTTTCTGGTTGGATACCCGCCAGTTTCTGGAAGCGATCCGATACGGAGGTAAAACGCAGATTTTCATCCATGGCCCAAAACCAGTCCGATGTGGACAGGGCCGAGGCCTTGAAGTTGGCTTCACTCTCGCGAAGGGCGGCCTCGATCTTGCGGCGGTCGGCAATCTCTTTTTCCAATTCCCGTGTACGCTCTGCAACCCGGATTTCAAGGCGGTCGTTTGTTTCCTTCAGCAGAAGCTCTGCCTCCTTGATCGGGCTGATATCCGTCAGCCAGGAAACAATCTTCTCGCGCCCGTCAATCATGATCTTTACCCATGAATTGAGAGCCCAAAAAGGGCTGCCATCGAACCGGGTCAAGTGGACTTCGCGGGCCATGACCTGTCCGGTTTCAGACACTTCCTCAATCATGGCGTCCCGGTCCGCCAGATCGACCCAGAAGCCCAACGTTGACGTGGTCATCAACTGTTCCATTGAGCACCCCAACAGGGTGGCGAGGCTTTCATTGACGAATGTGAAGCGGCCTGTGTTGACCTCGGATATACCAACGGAAACGGGACTGGCGGCCAGAATGTTTCTCAATTGGGTTTCCGAGGCTTCCAGTTCCTTTTGTGCCTCCTTGATCTGGGTCAGGTCATAGAGCCAGAAAACCACTTGGTCCGTATCGCCCAGATTGAACTGGCGTCCGAAAATATCAGCAGGAAAAGGATCGCTGCCCCGGCGAATAATCCGGGTGTTCATAATTTCCAGATGGCCCGTTTCGCTGATCTCGGTGAAGAAGGTGCGCCGGTCCTCATCCGAGGCCCAGAATGTGTGCGCCTTTTCCCCAAGCAGGGTCTTCGCCTGCGGGGCAATCAGGTCCTTGAGGCGGCGGTTGGCAAAGGTGATGGTGCCACATTGTTTGTTGGCAATCCCGACCCCCACCGGGGAGCTGTCCAGAATATGCTGGAAAGCTCGCTCGGTATTCTTGCGTTCCTGAATTTCCTGCGTCAACTCACGGGTTCGCTCCAGAACCTGCTGTTCCAGCCCCTCTGAAATCTGCTCCAGCCGTTCTTGTGTTTCGACAAGCTCCTTAATGTCCGTTGCGATCCCGGCCACTCCAATCACCTCGCCATCCGTCCCATTGACGGGAAACTTGACGGTCAGGGTGGGCTGTTCGTCTGCCTGATACCGGAAATCTTCGCGGAAGGTGAGGGGGCGGTTCGCGGCGGCAACCTGTTGGTCGTGGCCCCGGAGCTGGCGGGCGATGTCATCCGGGAAAATCTCGAAATCGTCCTTACCAAGGATCTTGTCGCCATCCATGCCATATTTTTTGCCGGCATGATTGCCCGCCAGCAAGTAGCGCCCTTCCATATCCTTCATGAAGACATAGGCGGGACTGTTGTCAATGACAGCCCGAAGCATGTTTTCCGATTGTCGCCATTTCCGTTCTGCCTGCCGGAGGTCTGAAATATCCAGCAGGACACCGATCAGGCCGGTGGTGGCCCCGGCGTTGTCAGTCAGGACCGACTTGTGAAATAACACATCCCGCACCGTACCATCGGCAAAGCATACTTTGCTTTCATAGACTTGCCGCCCGCCTGCTGCGAACAATTCATCATCCGCTTTTCTGTATGTATCAGCCAGATTGGGGGCGGAAATGTCATGGACGCTCTTGCCGATGAGGTCCTGCCGGGCAAGGCCGATGCTGTTCAGGAATTCCTCGTTGCATCCCGTATAGATGTGGTCCGTGTTCTTGATGAAGACCGGCGCAGGAATGCTTTCCAGAAGGGTCTGCCCAAGGTCTGTCAGGCCGTGCAGGGGAAGGGGCATGTCCGGGGCGGGGCCTGCAGGTTTGACAAAGACGAGGACCGTGTTGTTTTCGGTTGCGCAGAGCAGGTCGACAATCCTCTCTCCGCCGGAGTTCGGACCAGGAAGGACAAGACCGGGAACGCGAAATTTTTGCCCTTCCTCGGTATGCGCGGCGATGGCTTTGCGGAGCCGTCCCATATCGGCAGGCGAGAGCAGGCGGTCAAGCGGCATGCCGTCGCAGGGCTGGCCACCAACATGTTTCTGAAAGGCCGGGGAGCCGTCAAGAAGTGTCCCGTCCCTGTCCAGCAGGAAGGCAGGCTCATCTGTCAGGGCGAGCAGGGTCTCCGGTTTTAGCATGGGGAGGCCCGCCTGTATTTGATTATTCGCTCTGCTGATTCGGGAAACAGAATGCTTAAATTCGCTAATAAATACATAGTCTGCTGTACAATCACACAACTCTGATGATCTGTTTGCCCGGCATTTCCGTTGGGGTTTTCCGGCTTTTGAGGCAATGTTAAATTACAACTTCGAGGATTGCGATTATTTTATCCTTTGTTAGTGAAGAATTCAGGGTGCGAGAAGGGCGTTGAAAATACCTTTTCGATAGATTTCTGCCATTTTGCGGCACGTATAACAACTTTTAATAAAAATATTTTTTAGCTTTTTCTACCAAAATGTCTTAATTAACATATTACTATTGACGGAATGGTTTGTTCGTTAGTTTTATATCCTGAGTTGTCCTGTAAGGGACAGGTTCCGTTTTGTAAGAACCCGCATGGGTAGCAGGCTGTCGTTCGGTCCTTGTTACCTGACATAAGGGGTCGTAGAATTTTAACCTTCAACTTGCAAAGGGAGGCAAGAATGAGGAAGATTTTTACAGTGGCTGCCGCTGCTGCGATGTGTCTGGGGGTCTCGACAGCCGTTCAGGCAAAGACGCTGAAACTGGCCTATGATGCAGACCCGGTTTCCATGGATCCCCATGAACAACTGTCCGGGGGAACCCTGCAATTTTCCCACATGGTGTTTGATCCGCTCGTCCGCTGGACCCGCGATCTGGGATTTGAAGGGCGGCTTGCCGAAAGCTGGGAACGCATTGATGAGAAAACAATGCGGTTCAACCTGCGCAAGGGCGTGAAATTCCATTCAGGCAATGAAATGACCGCCCTCGACGTGGTCTGGACGTTCGACCGCCTGAAGAAAAGCCCGGATTTCAAGGGCCTGTTCGCCCCGTTTGAAGGCATGCGGGTCGTTGATCCGCACACCGTTGAACTGGTGACCACAGCGCCGTATCCGCTGGTCCTGAACCAGGCGACCTATATTTTCCCGATGGACAGCAAGTTCTATACGGGCTTTGATGACAAGGGAAAATCCAAGGCGGCCATTGTCAAGCACGGCGATGCCTATGCCTCTACCAACGCGTCCGGTACCGGCCCGTTTGTCGTCACCTCCCGCGAGCAGGGCGTGAAAGTCGCCTTCAAGCGGTTTGACGATTATTGGGATGCCAAGTCACCGGGGAACGTTTCTGAAATCATCATGACGCCGATCAAGGAAGGCCCGACCCGTGTTGCGGCCCTCTTGTCCGGCGATGTGGATTTCATTGCACCTGTACCGCCCACCGATCTGGAGCGTATCGAGGAAAACCCGAACACCAAACTTGTCACCATGAGCGGTACTCGCATCATCACTTTCCAGATGAACCAGAACCGGGTTGATCATTTCAAGGATGTTCGCGTTCGTCAGGCGATTGTACATGCCATCAATAACGACGGTATCGTCAAGAAAGTCATGAAAGGCTTCGCCACCGTTGCCGCCCAGCAGGGGCCGAAAGGCTATGTGGGTTATATGGAGGAACTGACGCCTCGCTATGACGTTGAAAAAGCCAAGCAGCTGATGAAAGAGGCCGGTCTTGAAGACGGTTTCTCCATCACCATGATGGCGCCGAACAACCGGTATGTGAACGATGCGAAGATCGCCGAAGCGGTTGCCAGCATGCTGTCAAAGATCAACATCAAGGTTGACCTGAAGACCATGCCGAAGGCTCAGTACTGGCCGGAATTCGATAAACGCTCTGCGGATATGATGATGATTGGTTGGCATTCCGATACCGAGGATTCCGCCAACTTCTCTGAATTCCTGACCATGACCCCGAATGCTGAAACCGGGTATGGCCAGTATAACAGCGGTAATTATTCAAACCCGAAAGTGGATGAACTGGTCCTCAAAAGCCAGAGCATGACGGATATGGCAGAGCGCGCCAAGGTCCTGCAGGAAGTGGAAAAAACCCTGTATGACGATGCTGCCTTTGTGCCGCTGCATTGGCAGAACCTGGCATGGGCATCCCGTAAAGGGGTGAATATCGAGCCTATCGTCAATGTGATGAACTTCCCGTATCTCGGTGATCTGGTCATCGAATAAGCCGGTAGATGTGAGGGTCGGCATCCGCTTGGAGTGCCGACCCCCTTTCAAGGATATAGACGTTGGATTATCTATATTTTGCGATCAGGCGTATCCTGCAGGCCATATTGGTGATGTTTGTCATCAGCCTGATCGGTTTTTCCATTCAGGACAATCTGGGAGACCCGCTGCGCGAGCTGGTGGGGCAATCCGTCTCGGAGGCGGAACGGGATGCCATGCGGGAGCGCATGGGGCTGAATGATCCGTTTCTTGTCCAGTATGGCCGTTTTCTGTCCAAGGCCGTTCAGGGGGATCTTGGCAATTCCTATTTTTTCAAGAAACCCGCGCTTGAGGTGATTGCCGCCAAGTTTCCGGCAACTCTTGAACTGGTGATCGGGGCCACCTTCATCATTGTCGTTTTCTCGGTGCCGCTGGGCGTGTTTTGCGCCATCAATCCGAAAAGCTGGTTTTCCAAGTTTATTATGGGGTTCAGTATTGTCGGCATTTCCGTGCCGGTATTCCTGACCGCGATTTTCTCAATTTATATCTTTGCCGTGGAACTGGGCTGGATGCCCTCCTACGGGCGGGGGGAAACCTCGGACCTGCTGGGCTGGCAATCCGGGTTTTTCACCTGGGACGGTTTTGTTCACCTGATCCTGCCAAGTTTCTCTTTGGCGTCCATCATGATGCCGCTTTTCATTCGCCTGATCCGGTCTGAAATGATGGAAATCCTGCAGATGGATTATGTCCGTTTTGCCTGGGCCAAGGGGCTTTATCCGGCGCGGGTCTGGTTTGTCCATGCGCTGAAGAATACCCTGTTGCCGGTGATCACGGTGGGCGGTGTTCAGGTGGGGACCATGCTGGCCTATACCATCCTGACGGAAAGCGTGTTCCAGTGGCCGGGTATGGGGTTCCTGTTCCTTGAGGCGGTCAACCGCGTCGATACCCCCCTGATCATTGCCTATATCATTGTTGTTGGACTGATTTTTGTGGTGACCAATACAATTGTCGATCTGGTCTATACATGGGTGAACCCAACCGTGAAACTGGTGGGGCAGAAGTCATGAGCAAGGTCGCCACTTTCCTGAAATCCGATTTTGTGTTCCGGTTCCGCCGGGACAAGGTGGCCGTTGGCAGCTTTATCGTTGTCATGGCGCTGGTCCTCTGTGCCGTTCTGGCACCGCTTATTGCACCCTATAACCCTTACGACCTGACCACGATCGATATCATGGACAGCGAAATCCCGCCCGTATGGGATAAAAGCGAGGGGGACGCCCGGTTCCTGTTGGGGACCGACCCGCAAGGGCGCGATATGCTGAGCACGATCCTTTACGGGATGCGTATTTCCCTGACCATTGGCTTTTTCGCGGTGCTGTTGCAAGCCACCATCGGGGTGGCCATCGGTCTTTTGTCCGGGTATCTGGGCGGGCGGGTCGATGCGTTTTTCATGCGTCTGGCTGATATCCAGCTATCCCTTTCCACCCTGATGGTGGCGATTATCACGCTGGCCGTGTTCCAGGCGGCCTTCGGGGCGGAGCTTTATAGCGAACTGGCGATTTTCATGCTGGTCATGGTGATCGGTATTGCGGAATGGCCCCAATATGCGCGGACAGTCCGGGCCTCGGTTCTGGCGGAAAAGCACAAGGAATATGTGGATGCCGCCCGCGTTATCGGGATGAGCCAATGGCGCATCATGGTCCGGCATATCCTGCCCAATACCCTGTCGCCCATTCTGGTGATCTCGACCATTCAGGTGGCGAACGCGATTATCTCCGAGGCGGCCTTGTCGTTTCTCGGTCTTGGTATGCCGGTCAACAAACCGTCTCTCGGATCGCTTATTTCCAGCGGGTTCGAGTTTATTTTCAGCGGCTCATGGTGGATTACGGTTATTCCAAGCATTGTTCTAGTGGTCCTGATCCTCAGCATTAACCTGCTGGGCGACTGGCTGCGCGATGTCTTGAATCCAAAGCTGTACAAGGACTGAGCATGGCGTTGTTAGAGGTAAAAGATTTACAGGTGGAATTCCCGCTGGGTCGGAAAACCCTTCAGGCGCTGTATGGTATCGATTTTGCGCTGGACAAGGGGGAGCGGCTTGGGATCGTCGGGGAAAGCGGTGCGGGGAAATCCGTTGCGGCCTTTTCCATCCTCAACCTGCTCAGCAAGCCGGGCCGGATCTCCGGCGGGGAAATCCTGTTTGAAGGGCGGGACCTGTCCAAGCTGAATGATAAGGAAATGCGTACCATTCGGGGCAATCGGATCAGCATGATCTTTCAGGACCCGATGATGACGTTGAACCCGGTCTTGACCATTGGCACACAGATGGTTGAATGCCTGAAGGCCCACCGGGATATTTCCAGTGCCGAGGCGCGGGAAATCGCAATCTCGAAATTGCGTGAAGTGATGATCCCGTCGCCGGAAAATCGCATGGACAGCTATCCCCATGAATTGTCCGGCGGGATGCGCCAGCGGGTGGTCATTGCCATCGCATTGCTGACCGACCCGTCGATTATTATTGCCGATGAGCCAACCACCGCGCTGGATGTGACCATTCAGGCCGAGATCATGGCCCTGATGCTGGAGCTTTGCAAAACCAACAATGTGGGGCTGATCCTGATCACCCACGATCTGGCGGTGGTCAGTCAGGTGACGGAACGGATCATGGTTATGTATGCAGGCCGTGTGGTCGAGGAAGGATATACGCAGGAAGTGATCAAGAACCCGCGTCATCCCTATACCCGTGGCCTGTTGAAGGCCTTGCCGCAGGAGAACCGGCCGGGCCAGCGGCTGAACCAGATTCCGGGTTCCATGCCGGCGCTGGACGCCATTCCGGCGGGGTGCGCGTTCAATCCCCGCTGCGAGTTTGCGGATGGGGATTGTGTGAAGGCGGTACCCGATCTGGTGGGAGAACAGGGGCACCGAGCGGCCTGTGTGCATGTGGATCGTATCCCGGCCTTTGTCGGAGCAGGAGGAGCGGAATGAGTGATACAGGAGCTGTCCCGCTCGTTGAAATCGAGAATGTGGAGAAACGTTTCGGCGGGGCAGGAGGTTTCCTGTCTTCGCCGCAACCGGTGGTCAAGGCCCTCAATGATGTGACCCTGACCGTCCCGAAGGGCGAGGCTTTTTGCCTCGTCGGGGAAAGCGGGTGCGGAAAATCCACGCTGGCCCGAACGGTGATCGGATTGCATCCGCCGAGTGCGGGGGAAATCCGGTATCGCGGGAAGCGGATCGATAATCTGAGCACCCGGGAACGGCGGCCCTATAACCAGAAAATGCAGATGATTTTCCAGAACCCCTATGCGTCTCTCAATCCGCGCATGACGGTTCTGCAAACCCTGGAAGAGCCGCTGCGTATTCATCGCCCGCAAATGAGCGATGCGGAAATTCGCGACAAGGTCCATGCGGTCATGCGCTCGGTCGGGAATGACCCTGCGTGGGGGGAGCGGTATCCCCATGAATTTTCAGGCGGCCAGAGACAGCGGATCAGTATTGCCCGCGCCTTGATGCTGGACCCGGAATTCATTGTGGCGGACGAGCCGATTTCGGCCCTTGATGTATCCATTCAGGCGCAGGTTCTGAATGTGATGATGGATGCCCAGAAGGAACGGGACCTGACCTATCTGTTCATCACCCATGACCTGTCTGTTGTTGAGCATTTCGGCAGTCAGGTTGCGGTGATGTATCTGGGAACGGTCTGTGAGCAGGCGGAAACGCGAAAATTGTTTTCCATGCCGCGGCACCCTTATACGCAGGCCTTGCTGAGTGCCATTCCCAAGATGGATGGAACCGGCGTCAATCATGTGAAGATGACCGGCGAGGTGCCGACCGCCATGGATTTGCCAAAAGGGTGCGTTTTCCACCCGCGCTGTCCGCATGCCATGGAGCGGTGTTGCCACGAGGTGCCGACACTGAAGCAGAATGGCAGCAGCCAGACCGCCTGTTTCGCCGTTGAAGAAGGGCGTATCTGATCGAACAGGACAAAAAGGCGGCGGATAAGGGCGGATCTGATCGTTCTGGATACCGCCTTCTTTCCTGTCAGCTTTGATCAGCGCGAGGGTTTAACCGTTTCGAAAAAATCCTGCCAGCGCTTGACAGCGGCGCTTTCATTGAAAGACCCGAGATATTCCGCCTCTGCCGCCGCGACGATGGACTGATAGAGCGCCTTGTCGTGGATCAGGTCGCGGATATGGGCGGCAAGGGTCTGGTGATCGTCAATGGGGGCCAGCATCCCGGTCCGGCCATGATCGATATAGGCCTCGGGGCCTGTGGCGCGGGCGGCGACGATCGGTGTTTTTGACGCCCAAGCTTCCAGAATGACATTGCCGAACCCTTCCTGCCGGGACGGAAAGACGCAGATATCGGCGGTGGCCAGCAGGGCCTCCTTGTCGGTGCGCCAGCCAAGGAAACGCACCCGGCTTTCCACCCCAAGATCAGCGGCAAGGGCCTGCAGATCAGGCAGGATTGCCCCTTCCCCCCCAATCCAGAGATAGGCGTCCTTTATGTCCGCGAGCGCCCGAATGGCCACATCCAGTCCCTTGCAAGGGTGCAGACGGCCCAAGGCCAGCAGCAGCGGAGCGTCTTCCGGGGTGTCCAGATCAGCCCGCGAGACGGGCGGGGACGGGGTCCAGTGAACGAAGTTGGGGATATAGTGGACCCGGTCGGCAGGCCAGCCATTGTCGATGATATAATCACATAGATGGCGGGTTATGCCGACCAGATGGTCGCATTTGTTGAAATATTTCAGTTTATAGTATCCGCCGATCCGCGCCACTTTGGTGAAATCCCCATCCGGCGTCATGGAGGCGGCCCGGCTCATCCAACTGAGGAAGATATCCGGCTGGTAGTCGGCGGCCAGTTGCTTGAGGGTGCGCGGTGTCCGCCAGTCCAGTGCGCCGCCGAATTTCAGGTTTACCGGCTGCAGGCCGCCTTCTTGCAATGCCGTGTCGCGGACAGGGTTGGCCCGCGTCGCCAGAAGCTGGTCCATCCCGGCGCGGGAAAAGGCAAGGGCAAGATTTACAAAGAAGGTTTCAGCCCCGCCGTGTCCGGCCCCGCCGATTGCCTGCATGATCTTCATTGAACTGTCTCCGTCATGAGGCCCTTATAAAGGAAGGGCCGCTATTTGCATAGCGACCCTGTTCTCTTCCGATTCAATGGAAAAAGGGTCCTAGTCTGCGGACGCCCCCTGTGCGATCCAGCGGCCAATCAGTTGCCGTTCCGCCTCGGTCATTTCCGTGATATTGCCAAGCGGCATGGCATCCGTATCCACGGACTGTTGGCGGATACGGGTTTTTTCCCGCAGGATTTGCGCGGCGGTTTCCAGTCGGACCCCCTTGGGTGCCACGTCGAAATCCTCGTTTGTCGGTTTCGCCGCATGGCAGCTGGTGCAGCGGTTGTTGATGATGGTTTCGACCTCGCTGAACGAGACCTTGGGGCCTTCGGCCAGATCAGCGGTTTTCGGTGTCGCCACATAGGCAATCACAAAAAACAGCACGAATGCGACCGGCAGCAGGAAAAGGCCTTGCTTGGCCCGCCCCTGATTTTTCATGTTGAAATAATGGCGTACCAGAATGCCAACAAGGGCAATGGCCGCCAGAACCAGCCAACTGAAATCATGCCCGAAGGTCATGGGATAGTGGTTGCTGATCATGATGAACAGGACCGGCAGGGTGAAATAGTTGTTATGCAGGGACCGTTGCTTGGCTTTCAGGCCGGGGGCGGGGTCCGGGGCCTCGCCTTTTTCGGCGGCACTGACAAGGGCGCGTTGGCCCGGCATGATGACCATCATCACGTTGGCCGCCATGATGGTTCCGATCATGGCCCCCACATGGATATAGGCCCCCCGACCGCTAAAGACGTGACTGAGACCATAGGCCGCCAGTGTCAGCAACAGGAACAGGACAATCCCGAACACCCCCTGATTGTTGATCAGGGGCGTCTTGCAGAGGAAGTCATAAACGACCCATCCCCCGATAAGGGACCCGAGGCCGATAAGAATGGCCGTATCGGGCGAGATATCGGCGACATTCTGGTCGATGAGGTAAATTTCTGCGCCAAAGTAATACAGGATGGCCAACAGGACGAAACCGCTGAGCCATGTGAAATAGGCTTCATACTTGAACCAGTGAAGGTGATCCGGCAGGGCGGGCGGGGCCACGCGATATTTCTGCACCTCGTAGAAGCCGCCGCCATGGATGGCCCAAAGCTCGCCGCCCACGCCGGCCTTGTCCTTGGGGCCGTCTTTTGCCGGCGGTGTCAGGTTCATGTCCAGCCAGATAAAGTAGAAGGACGCGCCGATCCACGCGATGCCGGTAATGATATGAATCCACCGGATTGCCAGATGCACCCATTCGAATAAGTCGAACCCCATAACTCTCCCTCACTCTCCCATACTCGGAATTCCGACCCGGCCCCCTCCCTCAAGGTCCGCCGGTCACAATCCGGAATTTTCCCGAATTTTTGATTATTTGAGAAGTTTGAATTAGAGTAACAGTCTTTCAAAAATAATTTGATAATAAAATGGCATCTTTTCAAAATATGGCGGCCTTTGTCGCAGTGGCCGAACAGGGTAGTTTCTCTCAGGCGGGGCGGGAGTTGCGGGTTTCAACGGCGGTGGTCAGTGCGCGGATCGCAAAGCTGGAGGCGGATATCGGCGTGCGGCTTTTGAACCGCACTACGCGGCAGGTCTCCCTGACCGAGGAGGCGCGGGGATATTATCAGGATTGCAAGGATATCCTGCAACAGGTGGAACAGGCAGAGGCGGCCTTGTCCTCGCGTCAGAACAATCCGTCGGGCAGCCTGAAAATTGCGGTGCCGGTGGTCTTCGGGCGGCGGTATGTGGCACCGCTTCTACCGGGATTTGTGGGACGCTACCCGGATATCGATATTCGCCTGCATCTGGCGGACAGCTTTGTCGATATCCTGAAAGAAGGGATGGATGTTGCCATCCGTATTGCCAGCCTTCGGGATTCCACACTGATGGCGAGGAAACTGGCCGACAGCCCCCGCGTGATTTGTGCTGCGCCGTCCTATCTTGACCGGTTTGGAACCCCGCAGGTTCCGGCTGATCTGTTGCAGCATCAATGCCTGTTGCTCCGGTTTCCGGGTTCCGTTCAGTTCCAGTGGCGCTTTCAGGAGAACGGTAACCGCATCACCCTTCCCGTGCAGGGGCGTCTGGACAGCAATAACGGGGATGTCATTCGGGACTGGGCGCTTGCCGGTCACGGGATTTGCATGAAATCCCGCTGGGAGGTGGCACGGGAGTTGGCCTCTGGTGAGTTGGTTGAACTGTTGCCAGAGACACCGCCGCTGCCTGTGGGGGTTTATGCGCTCTATTCCCCGGCAGCAACACTTCCGCCGCGTATCCGGCTGTTTATTGATTATCTGGTCGAGGCGTTCAAGCCGGGGATTGGTTAGGCATTGATGCGGGCATGGATACTGGCTGGATTGTAAAACATGCCAAGGGACAGGCTTTCCGCAATCCGTTCCGCTTTTTCAAAGATGAAATCCGCATCGTCAGCAGAAAAAAGCTCATCCAGTGTTTCACGGAACAACACCAGCCAATGCCCGAAATCTTCCGGCTCAACCGTTTGGGTCAGTGTCATATGGGCCCGCATGGGGTTCCCGGAATAGAGGCCGCTGCTGTTCAGGACGGATGACCAGAAACGATACATCTTGGGTAAATGTTCTGCCCATTTGTCGCCGATGGCACCGTCAAAGATGGGACCAAGCGAAGGGTGCTGGCGAACCTTGCCGTAAAACCGGTTCACCATTTCAACGATCATGTCGTTGGAAATTCTGACGGGTCTGGTTTTTCGCACGCGGGCACCTGTTTATTGGGTCTTCAAAAGGCGTTCATATGCCGCCACGATAATGCTAGCGGCAAAGGCACATTCTGTCTCTGTGACATATCGACCCAGACCAATCCGAACCGTCCGCCCTGCCTCCTCAGGCGAGAGGCCAATGGCGGTCAGAACATGGGATGGTCCCCCGGAAGAAGACAGGCAGGCCGAGCCGGTAGAGATGGCAAGCTCGGGCATTTCCAAAATCAGGTCCTCTGCCTCGATCCTGCCGAAGGTCAGGCTGAGGCAACCGGGCAGGCGGTTGTCAGGGTCGCCATTGAACCGGACATCCACATGCGGGTTCTGGATCAGGATATCCCGAAGGCGTTGGGCCAGACTGGCAAGGGAATGATGGTCATGGTCCCGGTTCTGATGCGCCAGCTTGGCGGCCGTTCCAAACCCTGCGATCAGGGCGGTGGGAAGGGTGCCGGGCCGGCGGCTGTTTTGCTGGTCCCCGCCGAACAGGGTGGGTGACAGGCTTGTTCCGCGCCGGATGAACAGGGCGCCGATCCCCTGCGGTCCGTACAATTTGTGGGCGGACAGGCTGAGTGCAGTGAGGCCGGGCAGGGATGCGTCGATTTTTTCCGTTGCGGCGGCCTGTACCGCATCAGTATGAAAGGGAACGCCGTGGGCCGCACATAAGGCGGCAATCCGGGACAGGGGCTGGATTGTGCCAATTTCGTTATTGGCGGACTGGATCGTGACAAGGGCGGTTTGGCCGCTGATCTTGCTTTCCAGATCGGTCAGGGAAACCCGGCCCTGCCCATCGACCGCCGCGAACGTCACTGTCAGCCCCTGTTTTTCCATCTCTTTCAGCGGTGACAGGATGGAGCTGTGTTCAATGGGCGTTGTGATGACTTGCTTTCCCGCATAGGGCGGGGTGACCAGCCCGAACAGGGCCAGATTGTTGGCCTCGGTCGCGCCAGAGGTAAAGATGATTTCATCGGCATGGGCGGATATCAGGGCGGCGATATGCCGTTTTGCCTTTTGCACGGTCTGGCGGGCGGCATGACCGAAGGCATGGGTGAGACTGTCCTGATTACCCGGTTGTTCATAGGTTTGAAACAGGGTGTCTCGAACTTCAGGGGCCAGCGGGGTTGTGGACTGATGATCCAGAAAGAGCGGCAGGTGAATTTCCGCCCCCTCAAACATGATCGTCTGTTCTGATCCCGCCGTCATGATCACCCCGCCAGATAGGCCGCAAGCCGGGCATGCATGGATTGCTTTTCTGCCTCGCTGGTGAAAGACGCATCAATCCCGTTGCGGGCCAGTGTGATGATTTGGTCCCGTGTCAGGCCAAGCGCTTCGTCAATGGCGTGATAGTTGTCGTTCATATAGCCACCGAAATAGGCCGGGTCATCGGAATTGACCGTGGCTTTCAGGCCTTTTTCCAGCATGGTTTTGATGGGGTGCTTCCGCATGTCCTTGACGCCGGCCAGCTTGTGGTTCGACAGGGGGCAGACCGTCAGGGCGATCTGCATGTCGGCAAGTCGGCGGGTCAGGGCCTCATCCTCAAGGCTGCGGTTGCCATGGTCCAGACGGTCCACCTGCAGCAGATCGAGGGCTTCAATGACATATTCGGGCGGGCCTTCTTCGCCTGCATGGGCAACCAGAAGGAATCCTTCCTCCCGTGCGGCCCGGAAGACCCGCTCGAATTTAGACGGGGGATGCCCCAGTTCAGAAGAATCCAGTCCGACCCCGATGATCTTGTCCTTGTGACGGAGCGCATCTTTCAGCGTTTCAAAGGCGGCTTCCTCGCTCAGGTGGCGCAGGAAACACAGGATCAGCCGGGAAGTGATGCCCAGTTTCTGTTCTCCCTCGGCAAGGGCGCGGGTGATCCCGCTGACCACGGTGTCAAAGGCAATGCCCCTTTCCGTGTGGCCTTGGGGATCGAAAAAGATCTCCGTGTGCATCACATTGTCGGCCTTGATCCGTTCAAGATAGGCCCATGTCAGGTCATGGAAATCCTGTTCGGTGATCAGGACGCTCATGCCCTGATAATAGATATCAAGAAAGTCCTGCAACTCGGTAAATTGATAGGCGGCGCGAACCTCCTCCACCGACCCATAGGGCAGGGAGATGTTGTTTCTTTTGGCAAGGGTGAACATCAGTTCCGGTTCCAGACTGCCTTCGATATGAAGGTGAAGTTCGGTTTTCGGCATATTGTCAATAAAGTCCCGGTGTGATGTCATTGTCCCTCTCCCGTTCATTCCAGATAAAATAAAACCCCCGCCGTTCCGTTCAAGACCGGCGGAGGTTCCAAGAGTGCTCAGGCAGTCTTATTTGGGCAGTTTGCCCTGAATGCCTTCAACATACCAGTCCATGCCAAGCAGGGCGGCATCATCCAGCTCTGCACCGGCGGCAACGGCTTCGGTTCCATCCTGTTTGTTGAACGGTCCGGCAAACGGCTTCACAGAACCATCCATGATGGCCTTGCGGGTTTCTTCTGCCATGGCCACAACGTCGGCCGGAATGGCTTCGTTATACGGTGCCAGTGCAACAAGGCCGTCCTTGAAACCGCCCCACAGGTCCTGGGATTTCCAGCTGCCGTCGAAGGCTGCCTTGGCCCGTGTAACGTAATAGTCGTTCCAGTCGTCGATGATGGCGGTCAGCTGGGCTTTCGGAGCGAAGTGCTGCATGTCGGAAGCCTGACCAACGCCGTAGACGCCGCGGCTTTCAGCAACCTGAAGCGGAGCCGGGCTGTCGGTGTGCTGCATGATGATGTCTGCACCCTGATCGATCAGGGCCTTGGCAGCATCGCCTTCCTTGCCCGGATCATACCATGTGTTGACCCATGCAACCTTGATTTCCACGTTCGGGTTCACGCTGCGGGCGCCAAGGGCGGTGGCGTTGATACCGCGCACAACTTCCGGAATGGGGAAGGAACCGACATAGCCGATGATGTTGGATTTGGTCATCTTTGCGGCGACCTTGCCAACCACATACCGGCCTTCATAGAAACGGGCGGAGTAGGTGGAAACGTTGTCGGCGCGCTTGTAACCGGTGGCGTGTTCAAATTTTACATCCGGGAACTGCTTTGCCACCTTGATGGTGGGGTTCATGAAGCCGAAGGATGTGGTGAAGATCAGCTTGTGACCGTCGGCAGCCATCTGGCGGATGACCCGTTCGGAATCGGGGCCTTCCTTGACGCTTTCAACGAAGGTTGTCTTGACCTTGCCGTCAAAGGCCTTTTCAACAGCCTGACGGGCAACGTCATGGCGGTAGGTCCATCCGTGGTCACCGATCGGCCCCACATAGACAAACCCGATTTTATCCTGGGCCGACGCTGACCCGGCTGCAAGCATTCCGCCTGCGACAACTGCCGCACCCATCAGGGATGCGATGTTTTTCAGTTTCATGATTATCTCCTCTGTCGAAACCGGTTTTCTTCTTCTACCTCAGGCCGCCGGATGGAAAATTTTTCCGATGCAGGCAGGCGCATGTTTTCTGATACGGGACTCATCTTTCGAGATGAGAACCAACACTACAACCGTTGCCAGATAGGGCAACATGGACAGGATTTGCGACGGTACGTCCAGACCAGCGGCCTGGGCATGCAGTTGCAGGATCGTGATGCCGCCAAACATGTAGGCCCCGACGACCACGAGGCCGGGCTTCCAGGTGGCAAAAACGATCAGGGCCAGCGCAATCCAGCCGCGACCGGCTGTCATGTTTTCGGCCCACATGGGAGTATAGGCAAGGGACAGATAGGCCCCGCCAACCCCCGACATGGCGCCGCCAAACATGACGGCGAGATACCGGATTCCGATGACGGAGTATCCGATGGAATGGGCCGCGTTATGGGAATCCCCCACAGCGCGAAGAATCAGGCCGCCCTTGGTCCGGTACAGGAACCAACTGACCAGTGCCGCCATGAACAGGGACAGATAGACAAGGGCATCCTGTCCAAACAGGACCGGGCCAAGAACCGGAATATCCGACAGGCCGGGTACCGCCAGCTTGGGCAGGGCGTCGACGGGAATACCAACAAAATCCTGACCGATCAGGGCACTGACCCCGACACCAAACAGGGTCAGGGCAAGGCCGGTTGCCACCTGATTGGCCATCAGGGACAGGGTCAGGACGCCAAACAGAAAGGCCAGAAAAGCCCCGGCAAGGGCACCGGCAGCCACGGCAAGGAAATAGTTCCCGGTCACGGTTGCGGTGACAAAGGCGGCGACCGCCCCGACCAGCAGCATTCCCTCTACCCCCAGATTGAGGACCCCGGATTTCTCGGTGACCAACTCACCAATGCCGGCAAATACCAGCGGCGTTGCCGCCGTAATCACGGTCAACAGGATAGGGATAATCCACTCAACGCCGCTCATGATGTGACCTTTCCAATTTTATTGAACCGAAACCGATAATTGACCAGCACATCACAGGCCAGCAGATAGAACAGAACCATTCCCTGAAATACGCCCGTTACGGCAACAGGCAGGCCCAGATTGATCTGGGCTGTTTCCCCGCCCAGATAAGTCAGGGCCATGAGCAGACCGGCGAAAATGATCCCCGCGGGATGAAGACGGCCAAGGAAAGCCACGATAATGGCCGTGAAACCATAGCCGGGAGAAATGGAAGGCAGAAGCTGTCCAACCGGGCCAGCCACTTCGGATACCCCGGCAATACCGGCAAGGGCCCCACCGAACAGCAGCGAGAACCAGATGATTTTTTTCTGGCTGAACCCCGCATAGGCACCGGCTTTTGGTGCCGCGCCGATCACCTTGACCTGAAACCCGACAAGGGTTTTTGCCAACATGATCCAGGTGCCGAAAACGGCCAGCAGGGCCAGAATGGTCCCGAAATGAAGGCGGGTTCCCTCCAACAGGACCGGCATGGTCGCAGAGTCACTGAAAACACGGGATTCCGGGAAGTTAAAGCCATCCGGGTCGCGCCACGGGCCATGCACAAGGAAGCTGAGCAGCAACAGCGCCACATAGACAAGCATCAGGCTGGTCAGGATTTCATTGGCATTGAAGCGTGTTTTCAGGAATGCGGGAATGCCCCCCCAGATCGCGCCGCCAAGGGCCCCCATGGCAATCATGATCGGCAGCAGGAAGACGCTGTCCACATCATGGAAGTAAACAAAAACACCGCCGCCAACGATGGCACCGAACGTTAGCTGTCCTTCGGCCCCGATATTCCACACATTGGCGCGAAAACCGACGGACAGGCCAATGGCGCAGAGGATCAGCGGGGTTGCCTTGACCAGCAGTTCCGTTGCGCCGTACTTGTTATTGATGGGAACGATAAAGAAGTTCCGAAGCGCCTCAACCGGGTTTACACCCAGAAATTCGAACAGGGCCATGCTGGTCACAACGGTCAGAAGCAACGCCAGAACAGGCGTCACATAGACCATCTTGCGCGAGGGTTCGGGCCGTTTCTCAATTTTAAGCAACACTTGAAACTTCCTTTCGCTCGCCTGCTCCGTGGGTTCCCCCCATCAGCAAGCCAATTTCCTCAATGGTGATCTCGCGAATATTTCGGTTGACGGACAAGCGCCCTTCGGCAATCACGGCGATCTGGTCACTGATGGCGAACAGCTCGTCAAGGTCCTGACTGACCACCAGAACGGCTGCACCATTTTCCGCAAGGTCAATTATTGCCTGATGAATGGCGGCAGCGGCCCCCGCATCAACGCCCCATGTGGGATGGGCAATGATGATCAGGCGCGGGTCCTGAAGCATTTCGCGCCCGACGATGAATTTTTGCAGGTTGCCACCGGACAGGCTGCCTGCCGTGTGGGAGACGCCAGCGGTACGAACATCAAATTTCTGGACGATTTCTTCTGCGAAGGCGGTGGTCGTGGACCTGTCGATAAAGCCGGCCTTCAGAAGTTTCTTCTGGGAATAGGCACTGAGGAAGGCGTTATCGACCAGATCCATTTCCGGTACGGACCCATGACCGAGGCGATCCTCGGGCACAAAGGCAAGGCGAAGGTTACGGCGCTCAACAGGGCCCAGTTTTCCGATGGGCTTGCCATCCAACTGAATGTTTGCAGGGTCCTGACTGAGGACTTCCCCGCTCAGGGCTTCCAGAAACTCGACCTGGCCGTTACCGGCCACACCGGCAATCCCCATGACTTCACCGGCGCGAACGTCAAGGTTGATCTGGCTGAGATTGACGCCGAACTGGTCGCTGGTTTCCATGCTGAGGTCGCGAATTTTCAGGCGAACCTCGCCCCGTGTCGCATTTTCCACATGTTCCGGTGCCACAAGGTTGGTGCCGATCATCATCTCAGCGAGGGACTTGGATGTTTCCTGTGTGGGGTCGCATTCCGTGATATATTTACCGCCCCGCAGGATCGTCGCCTTGTGACAGAGGGCTTTGATCTCGTCCAGTTTGTGACTGATATACAGGATCGAAACCCCTTCATCCGCAAGGCGGCGCAGGGTTTCAAACATCTTGTCGGCTTCCTGTGGGGTCAGGACCGATGTGGGTTCATCCATGATCAGCAGCTTGGGATTTTGCAGCAGGCACCGAACAATCTCGATGCGCTGTTTTTCACCAACAGACAGCGTGTGGACATGACGGTGCGGCTCAAGGGGGAGGCCGTAATTGTTGGAAACCTCGACGATCCGGCGGGCCAGTTCAGCCATGTTTTGGCGACCGGGCAGGCCAAGGGCGATATTCTCGGTGACCGTCATGGCTTCGAACAGGGAGAAATGCTGGAAGATCATGCCGATGCCCAGTTTCCGCGCGGCATGGGGGCTTGCAATCCGCAAGGGAACACCATTCCAGAGAAGGTCCCCTTCATCCGCTTCCAGAACGCCGTAAATGATTTTGACAAGCGTACTTTTCCCGGCCCCGTTTTCGCCCAGCAAGGCGTGAATTTCGCCGGGCAGGATTTTCAGGTCAATCTTGTCATTTGCCAGAACACCGGGAAAAGCCTTGGTAATTCCCCGAAGTTCAAGACGTGGTTTCAAGGCGCCATGTGGCGTACCGCCGTCACCCATAAAGCTGGACTCCCCAATTTTCACTCAACTAAAATGGCGTTCGCCACCCCTTCCAGTTTGATCCCTTTATCACAGATCCTTGCCGGTTGCCGTCTCTATCACGGTTTACCGTTTCCGGACCGTGCCTGATCCGGCCTGTCCAGGGCCCCTGTCCCGCTCTGATCCAGAACGGACAGGATTTCTGCGGCTGTGCTGATCGCAATTTCCGCAGGATGCTTTCCTTTTAGTACACCAATACCGATTGGGCATCTCATTTTTCCAAGAGCGTCTCCCGGAATCCCTCTCAGTTTAAGGCGCTTTTCAAATTTCGTGCGTTTGGTTTCGGAACCGATCAGTCCGAAATACCGAACAGGCCCCTTTTTAAGAATTTCTGCGGAAATTTCCAGATCAAGCTGATGACTATGCGTCATTACCAGAAAAAATGCTGAATTCGGTGCTTCTTCTGCAACCGCAACGGGGTCTGCGGTCAGAATTTTCCGAACATTTGTCGGTAGAGCCTGCGGGAAAGATTCGGGGCGTTCATCAACCCAGTGAATCAGGCAGGGAAAAGAGGACAGGGTTTTGACAAGCGCCTGCCCCACATGACCCGCGCCAAACAGGAACAGATCGAACCTGTGATCCCGAACCGGGCGCAACAGGGTGAAGTCCCCCGCAGTGCCCGTCCCGTCCAGTCTGGCGGCCTGACATGTATCGCTAACCCGCGACAGACAGGCGGCAAAATCCGGCGTCAGGGACGGGATGGTTTGATCTGTAGAATAAAACTGGTGGCTGATATTGCCATTCCGCTCCCGGCGGGTGGCAAGAACAAGGGGGGCCGTGTCATCCAGATGCTGTTCAAGTCGGTCCAGCCAGGGGGCGTTTTCCTGCCCCAGGGGTTCTGCCAGTATTTCAACAAACCCGCCGCAACATTGCGCAAGCTCCGGGCCAAGGGGGAAGGAGAGTAGGGTCGCCGCCGCCTCCGGGGTGTTCAGAAGGCGTCTGGCTTCCTCGATGGCCGAATATTCCAGACTGCCCCCGCCAATGGTCCCGGTCATGCCGGTGCGTGTGATCAGCATGCGTGCCCCGATTTCGCGGGGGGTTGAGCCTTTCACCACGGCGACCGTCAGCAGAACGGAGCAATGTCCGCCCGCTCGGTGGGCTGCAATGATGTCACGCCAGTTGCTCATTCGGCCGCCTTCACCCTCGCTGTATCCTGTGTTGTCATCTCTGTTTCCAGTGCCTCAACGGCTTTCAGCACTCGTTCCGGTGTGGCCGGTGCGTCCAGTGTCGGATAGATGGCATAGTCAGATACGCTGGAGACGGCATCGGCGATGGCATTGAAGGCGGAAATGGCCAACATGAAGGGCGGCTCGCCAACAGCTTTTGATTTGTGGATGCTGTCTTCCACATTTTCGCCGCCGGAATAAAGCTCCATGTTGAAAATGTCGGGCCGGTCGCCGCAGGCGGGGATTTTGTAGGTGGAAGGGGCGTGGGTCCGAAGGTTGCCGTGGTCATCAAAAACCAGCTCTTCTGTGGTCAGCCAGCCCATGCCCTGAATAAACCCGCCCTCGATCTGGCCAAGGTCAATGGCCGGGTTCAGGCTTTTCCCCGTATCGTGGATCAGGTCCACCCGTGTGATCCGGTTTTCCCCGGTCAGGGTGTCGATCACCGCTTCGGATACGGCAGCGCCATAGGCAAAATAATAGAACGGCCGCCCGGAGAATGTTTCGGCGTCATAATGGATTTTGGGCGTTTTGTAATATCCCGTCGCTGACAGGGACACCCGGTTCAGATAGGCCAGCTGCACCAGTTCGGCAAAGCTGACTGTCTGGTCGCCAATGCGAACCCGGTTGGGCAGGAACTGGATATCCTGTTCTGCAACATTGTAGTGCCCGGCGGCAAAGGCAATCAGTCGTTCCTTGATGGTGCGGGCGGCGGCCTCGGCGGCCTTGCCGTTCATGTCCGACCCCGACGATGCCGCCGTGGCGGACGTATTGGGTACCTTGTCCGTTGTGGTTGCCGTGATCTTGACCCGTTCAATATCGATCTGCAGTTCCTCAGCCACCACCTGTGCGACCTTGATGAACAGCCCCTGTCCCATTTCCGTTCCGCCGTGGTTGAGCATCACACTGCCATCCGTATAGACATGCAGCAGTGCCCCGGCCTGATTGAGGAAGGTGGTGGTAAAGGAAATCCCGAACTTGACGGGGGTCAGGGAGATGCCTTTTTTCAGGATGGGGCTTTTTTCGTTGAAGGCCCGGATTTCCCGTCGCCGCTGGTAATAGTCCGATTTTTCGGCCAGTTCCTCGATGATTTCGGCAGCAATATTGTCCTCAATCGTCATGTGATACGGCGTCACGTTGCGATCGGTCTTGCCATAAAGATTGATTTTCCGAACCTCCAGCGGGTCGGCTTCAAGGCGGGCCGCAATGGCGTCCATGACCCGCTCCACCGCGACCATGCCTTGCGGCCCGCCAAACCCGCGAAAAGCGGTGTTTGACACCGTGTGGGTCTTGCACCGGTGAGACTGGATGGTGATGTCCTTGAAATAATAACAATTATCTGCATGGAACATGGTGCGGTCATTGATGGCGGCGGACAGGTCTGCAGACCGGCCACAGCGGGACGCGAAGACAAACTCGATCCCGGTGACCCGTCCGGCGTCGTCAAAGCCCACATCATAATCGACCACAAAATCATGCCGCTTTCCGGTCATGACCATATCGTCATCCCGATCCAGCCGCAGTTTGGCCGGACGCCCTGTTCGGGTGGCTGTAAGTGCGGCAATTGCCGCGAACCATGCCCCCTGGGTTTCCTTGCCGCCAAAGCCGCCGCCCATCCGCCGCACCTCGACGGTAACGGAATGATCCGGGACGTTCAGGAATTTGGCCACGTTATGCTGCACCTCGGTCGGGTGCTGGGTGGAGCAATGGATGAGGACATCCCCGTCCTCTCGCGGGACGGCGAGGGAAATCTGGCTTTCCAGATAAAAATGATCCTGTCCGCCGATTTCCATCCGTCCCTGCAGGCGATGCTTTGCGCGGCCAAGGGCTTCTGCCGCGTCTCCGCGGGCCATGGTCCGGCTGGGCAGCACAAAAGAGCCGGCGGCCATGGCCTGATCCACGGTCAGGATGGCGTCCAGTTCCTCATATTCAATGATGGCAAGGCTGGCTGCGGCGCGGGCATCCTCAATGCTGTTGGCGGCAACCGCGAACAGGGATTGCCCCACATATTCCACCAGATCCTCGGCGAAAACCGGATCATCGCCAAGCACCGGCGAGGCATCGTTGATCCCCGGCACATCACCGGCTGTCAACACACAGGCAACGCCGGGCGCGTTACGAACCGCGCTGACATCCAGCTTTAAAAGTTTCGCGTGGGCCTTGGTACTTTGCGCCACATAAATATGCAGAAGGTCGCGGGCTTCGGGCATGTCATCAATATAAACCGCCTCGCCCATAACCTGTTTGGCGGCACTGTCATGAGGATGGTTCTTGTGAACTGTGCCGCGAATGATTGTCTCGCTGGGGGTAGGGTTACGCATGGGCAAGCCTCCCTTCTCCGACCAGCCGGGTTTGGGTTTCCGGTTGGGTTGTCTCAATGAAGAATTTGCGAAGCAGGTTCTGCGCCACCGTCATCCGGTAATCGGCGCTGGCCCGCATGTCGGTCATGGGGGTGTAATCCTGTGCAAGTGCCTGCAGGGCGCTCGCGAGATTGTCCGCAGACCAGTCCTTTCCGATCAGGGCCTGTTCCGCCAGCTTGGCGCGAAGCGGTGTGCCCGCCATGCCGCCAAAGCAGATGCGGATATCCGCGACCCGTGTTCCGTCCAGTTGCAGGTTGAAGGCGCCGCAAACGGCGGAAATATCCTGATCGAACCGCTTGCTGATCTTGTAATTGCGGAACAGATCCCCTTCCCGGGGGAGGGGAAGCGTGATTTTCTCGACAAACTCGCCGGGCTGGCGATCCTGCTTGCCATAGTCGATAAAGAAATCCTCAAGGGCAATTTGCCGGGTACCTTTTTGTGACCGCAGGGTCAGGGTTGCCCCCAGCGCAATCAGGGAGGGCGGCGTGTCGCCAATGGGGGAGCCGTTGGCAATGTTGCCGCCAATGGTCCCGGAATTGCGGATCTGGGTGGAGGCGATCCGCCGGACCAGTTCCCCGAAATCACCATATGTCTGTTCAAGCATCTGCCACGCATCGCTGTAGGTGACGCCGGCGCCAATCTCAAGGGTGCCGTCCTGCTCCCGGAGGGTGCGAAGGGCGGCAATGCGCCCGATATAGATGATGGTGTCCAGAACGCGGTGTTGTTTCGTGACCCAAAGCCCCACATCGGTGGCTCCGGCCAGAATTGTGGCGTCCGGATAGTCCGCCAGAAGCTGGGCCAGTTCTTCGGGCGTTCCGGGCGCGAAGTAGCGTCGTCCCTGCCACTCAAGGGCAAGGGTCTTGTCCCCTTCAAGATGTTCCAGCAGGCTGGCCGTTTCGATCATGCGCTCGGTGAATTTGTCGGTGGGGCGGGTGGCCGCGATCTGGCGGGCTGCATCGATAATCGGCCCATAACCGGTACAGCGGCACAGGTTGCCTGCGAGGACCGTATCAATATCCCGGCGCGTGGCGGGGGCGGTGTTGTGCATTTCGGCGAACAGGGACATGACGAAACCCGGCGTACAGAACCCGCATTGGGTGGCGTTTTGTTCGACCAGTGCCTGCTGGGCCGGATGCAGGCTGCCGTCTTCGCCCTTCAGATCCTCGACCGTGATCAGTTCCTTGCCGTCCAGCATGGGCAGGAACTGGATACAGGCATTAACCGCCTGATACCGGACATGATTACCAACCCGTTCCCCAAGGACAACCGTACAGGCGCCGCAGTCGCCCTCGGCGCAGCCTTCCTTGGTGCCTGCCAGCGCATCGTCATAACGCAGGAAATTCAGAACCGTCCGGGTGGGGTCGACAGTGTCCAACTCGCGAATTCGTCCCCTGTGGATGAACCGTATCTTATTTCTCATGGGTTCCTCCGGTAATCATGTAAACATATATAGTGTACTGCATAATCAAGCGTGCGTTCCAAAAAAGGATGCCCCCCGCCCGGAAAAGGGCCGGGGGCACCAGTGAAGGTATTCTTGCCCTAATGATCCTCTTTTGGAAGAAGCAGGTTCAGAAGGATCGATAGAAAGGCGACAGGAAACAGCCCCGTCGTCATCATCATGGCCACCCAGTCCGGAAAGATGGAGACCACGCCGGGTTCGGCTTTCAGGCCAAGGCCCACACTCAGGGAAACGGCGATAATCACCATATTCCGGCGGTTCATGTCGACACTGTTCAGAAGTTTCAGGCCCGCACCTGCAATCATGCCGAACATGACAACCGCAGCACCGCCAAGAACGGCGTTGGGCATGGCCGAGACCACAGCGCCAATTTTCGGAACGAAGGCGGAGAGGATCAGGAACAGGGCCCCGATGGTCACCACATGGCGGCTCATGACGCCGGTCAGGGAAATGATCCCCACATTCTGGCTGTAGGATGTGTTGGGCATGGCCCCCATCAATCCGCCAAGGGCCGTTCCAAGGCCATCGGCCATTGTCCCGCCCGAGATTTCCCGGTTTGTGGCTTCACGTCCTGCGCCGCCCTTGGTGATGCCGGAGATGTCGCCCACGGTCTCGATCGCCGAGACAATTGCCATCAGGCACATGCCGACGACCGCGGCAGCCTCAAAGCTGATGCCGTATTTCAGGGGCTGGGGGAAGGCAAACCATGCGGCATCGGCGACGGTGCCAAAGTTGACAACATCCATGGGGATGGCCACCAGATAGCCGACAATCAGGCCGATCAGGATGGCCGAGGCCGAGGCGATGCCCTTTGCCAGGAACTTGGTGCCAAGGATCACAACAATCACAAGGCTGCCAAGGAAGACATGGTACCAGGCGCCGAAATCCTTGGTGACGAATTTCGCCAGTTTACCGCCGCCCACATATTCAACGCCGGTGGGCAGAAGGGTCAGGCCAATGGTGGCGACCACCAACCCTGTGACCAGGGGCGGCAGAATACCCCGAAACCGCCCGATCACGGTTCCAAGGAAGAAATGAAAGATCCCCCCGACAAGCGTTGCCCCGAAGATCACCGGCAGGGCGGCAACACCCTTGATGGAGGCGGCAATGGGAATGATCACCGGCAGAAAGGCAAAACTGGTGCCCTGCATGATGGGAAGGCGCGCCCCGATCGGGCCCATGCCGATTGTCTGAAGCAAGGTTGCAAGGCCAGCGACCAGCATGGCCATCTGGATCAGGAAAATCTTGTCCCCGCCAGCAATTCCGGCGGCGCCTGCAATGATGATCGGCACCGTCACGTTTCCGGCAAACATGGCCAGCACATGTTGAAGTCCCAGTGGGACGGCCTTTGCCAGCGGCGGCATGTAATCCGGGTTTTTCAGGTCTTCCGGTCCCGAATAGGATCGGTTGCCCGATTGTGAAATCTCACTCATGTCTGTGTCTCCCCCCTGTTAGCTGACACTCTTTTTTTATGGTTGCGTGCCGTTTTTTTGCGGCATGCGCGGATACACCTCCCAGAGTATCCGCCCGGTGCCCCTAGCTTCCCCGATAGGTGGAATAGCTGTAGGGCGAGACAAGAAGTGGGACATGGTAATGCTGATCCGGGTCGGCGATGCCAAACCGGAGAACAACTTCGTCCAGAAATTTCGGTTCCGGCAGGTCAAGGCCCTGTCCGTCGAAATAGTCACCTGCGTAAAACACAAGTTCATATTGCCCGGCCTGAAAGGCGTCGCCTTCCAGCAGGGGAGAGGAGCAGCGTCCGTCGTCGTTGCTGGTTGTGGTCTTGATGAGTTCCCAACTGTCATCAATCAACCGATACAGCTCGATTCGAATTCCTTTTCCCGGCAGGCCAGCCGATGTGTCCAGAATATGGGTTGTCAGTTTTCCCATGGTTTTTCCGTCTTGTTCCATTCTTTTCAGGTACGGGTATTGCCGACCTGATTAAACATCTAATAAGGAAAAAATGATGCATGAGATGCGACATATTGTCCACATTTTTTATTTTTATTGTACTATATCTGCGAAGGCTTTTCGTGGCCCGTTTGGGCCGGCGGGGGCTTGTCCCCCAGCTTTTGGGCGCTATTGGGCCGGTTTTGTCGGTTCTGATGCCGTATTTTCTTGAGATTATGAACATTTTGTTTGTAGATTTGTATACAATCTTTGATATTATTGTTTAAATTTAATGTTGATCAATCTCCATTCCGCATTCGAGATATGAACCAGACTGTAAAAAACCGTTCCGCCTCTGAAAGTCATCAGGATGCTGCGAAGGCGTCGCAGGATGATCGGATCTATGAGGAAATGTTCACCGCCATTCTGGAACAGCGCCTGTCGCCGGGGACCAAGCTGTCCGAGGATGTGCTGGGGGAAATTTTCGGGGTGAGCCGCACGGTTGTGCGCAAGGTGCTGCAACGGCTGTCCCATGAAAAGGTGGTGCAGATTTTCCCCAACCGGGGGGCTTATGTGTCCGAACCGTCGCCGGAGGAAGCCCGCGATGTTCTGGATGCCCGCAAGGTTTTGGAGGCCGGGATCATGCGCCGGGTGGTTCGCAACTGTACAGCGGACGATCTGGCCCGGCTTGAGAAAATGCTGGAGGAGGAGGCCGAGAGTATCGCCGCAGGAGAGCGGACCCGGTGGGTGGCGCTTTCCGGTGATTTCCATCTGGCACTGGCCGCCATTGCAGGAAACCGGGCGCTGGAGGATTTCCTGAAAGAACTGGTGTCCCGCACATCCCTTATTCTGGTTCAGTATCAGGGGGGCGGTGTGAATAGCTGTGCCTGCGACGAACATGCGGGCATTATTGACGCCATTCGGGCACGGGATGAAGACCGGGCGGTCACGTTGATGCTGGACCATCTGCAGAATTGTGAAGAGCAGTTGCAACTGGACGGCGGGGACGAGGCCAGTGACCTGTACAAGATTTTTTCTGGCGTCACCGGCGGCAGAATCGTTCGCAAGGAAGGGTGAGAAATGACAATGAGTTCGGATTACCCGCGGGACATGATCGGGTATGGTGCCAACCCGCCGGACCCCAAATGGCCGGGCGGCGCCCGCCTTGCGGTACAGTTTGTCCTGAATTACGAGGAAGGCGGAGAGAACTGCATTCTTCACGGGGACCATGCGTCGGAAGCCTTCCTGTCCGAGATTATCGGGGCGGACATGCTGCCGGGGGTGCGCCATATCAGCATGGAATCGATCTATGAATATGGCAGCAGGGCCGGTGTCTGGCGGCTGTTAAGGCTGTTTCGGAAATATGATATTCCGCTGACCATCTTCGGGGTGGCCATGGCGCTGGAGAGAAACCCGGAAGTGACCGAGGCCTTCATGGAGGCCGGTCATGAAATTTGCAGTCATGGATACCGCTGGATCAACTATCAGTATGTTCCCGAAGATGTGGAGCGGGAGCATATGCATAAGGCGATCGAGATCATCCTCCGCCTGACGGGGGAGCGTCCCCTTGGCTGGTATACCGGCCGGACCAGCCCCAACACCCGCAAACTGGTGATTGAGGAAGGCGGGTTTTTATATGATGCGGATGCCTATGACGACGATTTGCCCTATTGGACGGAACTGGACGGCAAGAAACAACTGATCGTCCCCTATACCCTTGATGTGAATGATATGCGGTTCGCCGCCCTGCAGGGGTTCAACAGCGGGGATCAGTATTTCACCTATCTGAAGGATACATTCGACACCCTGTATGAAGAAGGGGTGGAGGCACCGAAGATGATGTCCGTTGGCCTGCATTGCCGTCTGGTGGGGCGTCCGGGGCGGATCGCGGCACTGAAGCGGTTTATTGACTATGCGACCGCTCACGAGGATGTGTGGTTTGCCCGTCGCATCGATATCGCCCGCCACTGGCATGAAAATCATTCACCGGAAGGGGCGTGACATGAGCCGCTTGAAGCATGATGTGACCGCCCTTGGGCGCGATGAGTTCGTTTCCCTTTTCGGCGGCGTGTACGAGCATTCCCCGTGGGTGGCAGAGCAGGTATGGGATCAGGGGCTGACCGACGCCCATAACGACGCCGACACGCTTGCCCGTGCCATGGCCCGCCGAGTGGCCGCAGCCGGCGATCAGGCGAAACTGGACCTGATCCGTGCCCATCCCGATCTGGCTGGAAAGGCGGCGGTGCGCGGTGAATTGACGGCGGAATCCACCTCGGAGCAGGCCCGCGCCGGTCTTGGGGAGTGCAGCCCGGATGAATATGCCCGGTTCCAGAAATACAATCAGGCCTATCGGGAGAAATTCGGTTTCCCCTTCATCAAGGCCGTTCGGAACAGCAACCGTTTCGAAATCCTTGCGGGCTTTGAGGCGCGCCTCGAGAATGATCCGGAGCAGGAGTTCAAAACGGCGCTTGAGGAAATTGACAAGATCGCAGCCTTTCGGTTGCAGGACCTTTAGTGAAGACAAGGCCATCTGGCCTGTTCAGGGAGTTATCAAATGACATTGCTTAAGCCTGAGAACGCCGACTTTGTCCGGCGGTATACGGATTTGGCCCAGCCAAGCCTGGGGTCGGAGGTGATCTATGCGACCGATGATTTCTTTGCCGACAAGTCCCGCCTGATTGATCCGGCGGAGCCTGTCTTCTATCCGGATCGGTATGATGATAACGGGAAATGGATGGATGGCTGGGAAAGCCGCCGCAAACGGGGCGAGGGATATGATTATTGCATCCTGCGTCTGGGGCTTCCGGGCATTGTCCACGGGGTCAATATCGATACCAGCCATTTCACAGGGAACTTCCCCCCGGCCGCGTCCATCGACGCCTGCAATGTGGAGGGAGATCCGGACGAGCAGACGGAATGGACGGAAATTGTCGCCTCTGTCTCGCTGGGGGCAAGCCGTCATCATCTTGTTGCGGTTGACAGCGACGCCACCTGGAGCCATTTGCGCCTGAATATCTACCCGGATGGTGGCGTGGCCCGGCTTCGGGTTTACGGTGAAATCAACTGTAACTGGGATGCCCGCGACCCGGATGAGATTGTCGATCTTGCCGCGCTGGTCAATGGCGGGCGGGGCATTGCGGCCAGTGACCAGCATTACGGATCGCCAACCAAGACACTGGCCCCCGGCCGGGGCGTCAATATGGGGGACGGCTGGGAAACGCGACGTCGCCGGGAGCCCGGAAACGATTGGGCCATTATTGCGCTGGGTCATCCGGGTGTGGTGTCCACGGTTGAGGTGGATACCGCCCATTTCAAGGGGAACTATCCTGACAGATGTTCGGTTCAGGCAGCCCATGTAACAGGCGGTACGGAACAGTCACTGGTTACACAGAGCATGTTCTGGCGCACCCTGCTGCCGGAGCAGAAACTGTCCATGCATGCCATCCACAGCTTTACCGACGAGGTAGAGGATTTGGGGCCGATTACCCATGTTCGCCTGAACATCATCCCGGATGGTGGCATCAGCCGTCTGCGCCTGTTCGGCAAGATCAGCCGGTAAGGAGGAGGCAAAATCATGAAACTGTCGGTTCAGCCGTTAACCAAGCCAGCGTTCGCCCCGTACGGGGATGTGATCAGCACGGATGAGAATGATCATTTTCTGATCAATAACGGCTCGACCGAGCGATATCATGATCTGGCAAAGGTGGACCTTCTTGAGGGAGGGCGGGCCCTGATCAATATTTTCAGGGCCACCCCGCTGAGCTATCCGTTGAATATTCGGATGGTGGAGCGACACCCGCTGGGCAGTCAGGCCTTTATTCCCCTGAACGGGCGGCCTTATCTGGTTCTTGTGGCACCGGCTGGCGAGACGGTTGCGCCGTCAGACCTCCGTGTTTTTCTGGCTCGGGGGGATCAGGGTGTGAATTATCATGCCGGCACATGGCATCATCCCGTTCTGGCACTGGGCGCGGTCAGTGACTTCCTTGTCGTGGACCGGGGCGGGGATGGTGATAATTGCGAGGAACTGTTCTTCGCTGAACCCGAAATCTGGCTGGACGTGCCCGAAGGCCCCTGACCGGGGACGGGCGGGCCGCGGCCCTGATCAGGGCTTGCTTCTATAGTGATAGCGGTAAAGCGTTTGATCAAACCCCATGGAGGACCAGAAAGCGGTTCCTTTCGGGTTTGCGGCGACAACCTGAAGATAGGCCGTGGTGACACCGCTTGCGGCGGCAGCCTGAAGAAGGCCCGTGACAATATCCCGCCCCAGCCCTTGCCGCTGATAGGCGGGGTCCGTCGCAAATTCGAACAATCCCATCATGCTATCGTCGCAAATGGCAAGGCCGCAGGCCCGGATGTCCCCGTCTCTCTCCACCGAGGCGCAAAGGGGCCGCATGGGCGAGGCGGACAGGATTTTTTGAAACACCTCGATTTCCTCGTCATCCTGCCGGGTCAGGCGGGCGACAGCTTCCCGCCATGCAGGCGTGACAGAGGTCTCTAGCCGGACCGGACCGGAGGGGGCGCTGATCGTGCCCGGGGAAAGGGCACGGACGCGAATATCTGTAGGGTCCGCCTTGATATATCCACGGCTTTCCAGTTCCTGATCAAGAGTGTCCGCTTCTGCCAGTGGTGTCAGGCGAAAATGACAGCTTTGCCCTTCCCGGCGGTAAAAATCTTCGCAATGCCGGATTTTTTCCTCGATCGGAAGGTGGCTTTTATGAAGCACGTTGACCGAATTGGTCCGCCGCGTGAACCCCTTGGCCCGCCTCAGGACCCAGCCGTCATAGGCTTCATTCTCAAGGGCGGGCAGGGCTTTCAGGGCATGTTGTTCCAGCGTCAGGATCATGAGCGTTTCCACATGTAAGGTATTTCCAATTAATACCCGGTTGGCAAAGGCTTGTCACCTGTGGGAAGTCCCGACATCATGGGGCGGCACGCGACAAAAGACGCAAGGCGGGAATGAAGGATCAGGCGACAGCGCGAATAGCGGGGAAAAGGATGGCAGCGGCCGGGATGGCGGCCCTTCTTCTGGCGGTCCTGTTTATCATTTTCGTCGATCTTCGACCAAGGATCGGGGCCGACTTCTTTTTTGGCAGTAACGACCCGGAGCTGGTGGGAGCGCAGAGGATTGGCGAAATTTTCCCGGCCGATGAATTCGTTATTCTGAGTGCGGCCAGTGACGATATCCACAATCCCGGGTACGGGCGGGCCATCCAGAAACTGACAGACCGTCTTGGCAATCTGCCGGGGATTACCCGTGTTCTCAGTATCGCATCGGGGCCGGAAAGTCTGGCCGCCGCCATGGACAGCCCGTTCTGGCGCCCCTTGCTGATCAGTCGGGACGAACAAGCCACCTTGATCATTGTCTTTCTGGATGAAAGGCAGGCGGTGTCGCTGGTCCCGGTAATTGAACAGATGGCAAGCCAATCGGAAGCCGCAGGCGGCATCGGCCGGCTTTCGATGTCGGGGATGCCCTATATCGCCGAGCAGATCAGGAAAAATCTGGTGCGGGACATGAAGCTGTTCAGTACCCTTGCGCTGGTGATTTTTGCCGGATTGCTGTGGGTGGTGTTCCGCTCTCCGGTGGTGGCGCTGGGCGGGGCGGTTAGCGGCATATCGGCCATTTTCGCAACCCTGCTGGCCCTGCATTTTATGGGGCAACCCATTGGCATCCTGACGGCCAATCTTGCCATTATCGTGTTTGTCCTGACCCAGTCGCAGATTATCTACCTGACCAATAACTGGCTTCGGACAGATGTCAGTGACGGGATTGCCCGCATGCGGGACGCGGTTCGCCGGACGGCCTATCCGGCTTTCTGGTGCGGCGTGACCACGTTTCTGGGCTTTATGTCCCTGATACTGGTCCCGGCCGAACCGCTGCGCCAGTTGGGGGCCGGGGGGATGGTCGGGGTGCTGTCGGCCCTGGGTGTGACCTTCCTGATATATCCGGCTTTTCTGCTCTATGTGCGCCGACCGCCTGTCCCGCCGCGGCAGGAGCGGGAGAAGAAATCCCGAGTTGGCGTACTTTCCAGGGGCGGGAGCGTTCTTCTGGTCGGCTTGGTGGTTCTGCTGGCGGTGGGTCTGCCGTTCCTGAATACGGATCCGGGGCTTCTTGCCTATTTCAAGAAGGGCGGTGACATCGAGCGCGGGCTGGCCCGGATTGATGAGAATGGCGGCAGCAGTCCGTTGCAGCTTGTGGTGTCGCGAAAAGACGGGGAACGGCTGGATACGGCTCAATCCTATGAACAGCTTTGGACATTGCATCATGATCTTGCGCGCCATGATCAGGTGGGAACCGTTCTGTCGTTGCCCGCCCTGATGGCAGAGGCAAATAACCATCCGCTTGCCTTTCTGTTGCCTTGGCGCGAGATCGTGACGCTGCTGTCATTGGAGGCCAACCAGAACGTAGCCAGCAGTTTTCTGGACCCGGACCGGACACAGGCCCTGTATCTGCTGCGCATGAAAGAACAGGGGCGGGATCGCCCGCGGGCAGAGGTGATGCAGGAGTTGGAAGGGGTCGTGTCATCCGCCGGGTTCCATCTGGACCTGAGCGGTGGGGTTTACATGTTGCAGGGGCGGCTGTCCGCGCTGGTGTCCAAAAGCCTTGTCGGCGGTGTTATCAGTCTTCTGGGGCTGTTCTTCCTGATCTCTTTTCTGCTGACGCGAAAGGGGCTTGTCGCCGGGGTCATGACCCTGACGGCGGCCATTATCCCGGCCATTACGCTCGGCTATTACGGGACGTTTCGCATCCCGATTGATATCATATCCGCGCCGGCGGTTACCGTGTCGGTGGGGCTGGCCGTGGATGCGCTGATACATCTTGTCCTTGCCATCCGCCGATCTTCCAAAAAGGGGGGCGCTCCCGCCCGGTCGATTGCATCGGCCCTGCGTGAACAAGGGACGGGTATCGTTGCCTCCTCCGGGATTATAACGCTGGGCTTCCTGATTTTTTCAGCCTCCGGCTTTCCGCCGACCATCCGTTTTGGGCTCGGGATCATCATGGGGGCGGTGATTGCCGCCGTTGCATCCCTGACCCTGTTCCCGTATCTGTTGAGGATGACCCAGAAGTTCACCGGAAAAGCATGACCATTGAAATTCCAGAAACCGGTCTTCCTGTCGAGGAAGTCCTGCCCCGTCTTGTCCAAATCCTTGAAGTGGGGAACCGCGCCGTGCTGCAGGCACCGCCGGGTGCCGGTAAGACGACGACGGTCCCCCTTTGGCTGTTGCGACTGACGGCGCTGGACGGGAAAAAGATTATCATGCTGGAGCCAAGACGCCTTGCCGCCCGTGCCGCGGCGCGGCGCATGGCCGACCTTCTGGGTGAAGAGGTTGGCGAGACGGTCGGATACCGCATAAGGCTGGACACCCGTGTTGGGGCGAAGACCCGGATCGAGGTGGTGACCGAAGGGATCCTGACCCGCATGCTTCAGGAAGACCCGGATCTGTCGGAAGTGGGGGCCCTGATCTTTGATGAGTTTCACGAGCGGAACCTGAATACGGATTTGGGGCTGGCCCTTGCCCTGCAATCCCAGGAAATCCTGCGCGATGATTTGCGTCTGGTGGTTATGTCGGCCACGCTGGATACGGAACGGGTGGCCGATCTTCTGGGCGGGGCGCCGGTTGTTCAAAGTGATGGCCGGATGTTCCCTGTGGAAACACGTTATTTCGGCCGGTTCACCCAAAAACGGGTTGAGGGGCCCACCGCCGATTGCCTGAAGACAATCCTGCAGCAGGAACAGGGCGATATTCTTGTTTTCCTGCCGGGCGCGGGCGAGATTAACCGGACGGCCACGGCGCTTAAATCCGTTGTCCCGGCGGATACGGTCGTTCTTCCGCTTTATGGGAACCTGTCACAGCAGGAGCAGGACCGGGCCCTGTTTCCAGACAGGGAGGGGCGGCGGAAAATTGTTCTGGCGACCGATATTGCGGAAACCAGTCTGACCATCGAAGGCGTTCGTGTCGTGGTGGATGCGGGTCTGGCCCGTTCTCCCATATTCGACCCCAACAGCGGCATGAGCCGTCTTGAAACCCGCCGTGTCAGTCGGGCCTCTGCCGATCAGCGGCGGGGCCGGGCGGGACGTATGGGACCCGGTATTTGTTACCGTCTTTGGTCGGAAGCGGAAGACCGGGGGCTGCTGCCCCATGCAGAACCGGAAATCGCCGTCGCCGACTTGGCGGCCCTGGCGCTGGAACTTGCCAAATGGGGCGTCACGGACCTTCAGGAACTGCACTGGATGACGCCGCCGCCGGATGGGTTGATGGGGCAGGCGCGGGATCTTCTGACCGCGCTGGGGGGCATTGATGATGAAGGGCGGATATTGCCCTTGGGGCTGCAGATGGTACGTCTGCCCCTGCATCCGCGCCTTGCTGCAATGGTGATCAAGGCCGCAGAGATAGGCGAGCAGGGCCTTGCCTGTGATCTGGCAGCCCTGCTGTCAGAGCGGGATTTCGTCCCTCGAAACCGGGAGTTCCCCAATTCCGATATTCGGCATCGCCTTGTCCGCATGAACGCCGCGCGGCAGGGCCGGGACAAGGATGTGCGCATCCGCCAGATCATGCGGAATGCGGATGATCTGCGCCGCCGGATGAAAGCCGGACGTGAGCCGGGGGCTGTCGAGGCGGTTGGCATTGTGTTGGCCTTTGGCTATCCCGACCGTATTGGGGAATTGCGCAAGAAAAGTGCACGAAACTATCGTCTGTCCGGGGGACGGGGGGCGGTTCTGCCTGAAAATGATGCCTTGCAGGGCGAGCCTTATCTGGTCGTCGCCGATCTGGAAGGGCGGGGCCGGGATGCGCAAATCTATCTTGCCGCCGCGATTACCTACAGTGATTTGATGGATCGGTTCGAACAGGATATCCGCACCGAGACCCGTGTCTTTTGGGACGATCAGAAAGAAAAGATCATCGCGCTGGAAGAGCGGAAAATCGGGGCCCTTGTTCTGGACGAGACGCGGATCAAGTCGCCGCCCGCAGATTTGGTGGCCAAGGCGCTTTGCGATCTGGTGCGGGGCAAGCAGATGCGTATTCTTCCGTGGTCCCCGGCCAGCCGGGGCCTGATCGACCGGGTCGCCTTTGCCCGCAAGCATGACGCCAAGCCGGGTGGGTGGCCGGACTTTTCGGACCCCGTATTGCTGGACAGTCTGGAAGATTGGCTGATGCCTTATCTGGCCGGAAAGACAACCCTGTCCGATCTGGAACGTCTTGACTTGTACGAAATTCTGAAAGGCAGCTTGAGCTGGGAGCAGCAGGAAGCGCTGGACCGGTTTGCGCCAGCCTTTTTCGAGGCCCCCACGGGTAGCCGTCTGCGGCTGGATTATTCAGACCCGGACATTCCGGTTCTGGCCGTCCGTATTCAGGAAATGTTCGGGCAGGCGGAAGGTCCGGTGGTGGCGGATGGTTCTATCGCCGTGTCTATTCACCTGCTGAGCCCGGCACGCCGCCCGGCCCAGATCACCCGCGATCTGGGTGGGTTCTGGAAAAACTCTTACACGGCAGTGAAAAAGGATTTGAAGGGGCAGTATCCAAAGCATTACTGGCCCGATGATCCGATGGTGGCAGAGCCGACAGCCCGAGCCAAGCCCCGGAAGGGGTAGGTGCGGATGTCTGCACCTGCGTCAGTATTCGCGTCAGGCAGAGATCAGGGACAGGGCAGCAAGAAGGATAACTGTTTCGCTGATCTGCTGGATGCTGCCAAGCACATCGCCGGTCTGGCCGCCGATTTGCCGCCGGGCAATTTCCGCCATCAGTGCCGCACCCAGGGTCCCGGCCAGCAGCAGCACTGCGCCCTGAACGACGCCCACGCATAAAAGGGTCAACAGGACACACAGCCCGAGAGACCAGAGGCAGGTAACAAGGGAGGGTTTTCCTGCGCTGGCGCCAAGGCCATCGGTTCGCGCGGCGGGCAGGAACCGAAGTGCCCAGACAATCATGCCCCGGCTGACTGCGGCGGCAATCATGAGAATGACCAGTACCTGCAACGGGTCCCCAAGGCTGGAGATTGCCGCCGCCTTCAGGCCGATCAGCAGGATCAGCGTGACAACCGCATAGGTCCCGACCCGGCTGTCCCGCATGATTTCCATTTTCTTGTCCCGTGTGCCCCCACCGCCAAAACCGTCGGCCACATCCCCGATGGCATCTTCATGCAAGGCGCCGGTGACAAGGGCCTGCGCGGCAAGGGCCAGAAAGGCGGCGGGCAGGGCGGGCAGCCCGATCAGGGTGGCAAGCCAGAAAACCCCACCGGACAGGCCCCCCACGATCACGCCGACCAGCGGGAAGGCACGGCAGGCCGTCATTAGCGCGGGCATGGAGAAATGAAAACGAAGCCGGATCGGCAGTCGGGTCAGAAAGACAGTCGCGACCAGAAAATCATTGATCCAGCCGGGCTGATAACCGGGGCGGTCAGGATGAGGGGTATTCTGCATGGTTATTTCAGTTTCTGGGGCAATCCGGCAGTGACAAAATAGACGGTATTCGCCATGACCGCCATTTCCTGATGGAGGCGCCCTGCGAAATCCCGAAAGGCGCGGGCCATGGGGTTGTCAGGGACAATGCCCTGCCCAACCTCGTTGGAGACAAAAATCACCTGTCCCGGAAGGGTGGGAAGGGTTTGGGCCAGAAGCCGGCCTTCCTTTTCCACATCCCGTTCTGCGGCCATCATGTTGGACACCCACAAGGTCAGGCAATCGACAAGGATGACCGTATCGGGTTTGCTGACTTTTTGCAGGGTGGCTGTCAGTTCAAGCGGTTCTTCAACCGTGGTCCAGTCTGGCCCCCGGTCCCGGCGGTGCAGGTCGATCCTGTCCTGCATTTCCGCATCGAACGCCTGCCCGGTTGCCAGATAGGTCAGGGGCAGGCCTGCTTTTCGGGCCAGATTTTCCGCGAAACGACTTTTCCCGGACCGTGCCCCGCCCAAAACCAGAACCGTGTTGCCCCTATCGGTCATGAGGATATCCCCTTGTCAATCAGGTGAATAAAGGACCCGGAAACGGACCCACGGCGCACCCCGACCGCGCCAAGATCGTCCCCGGCTGCGTTCGTTGCGGTGAACAGCGGTGTTGCGCCCTGTTCGGGCACCGCATCGGCATAGTGAAATTCGTGGGCCATGAATGCGTCGCCCGCTTGCCCGAAGGGGGAGGCACCGCAAAGCTGAACCCGCCGGTATCCCAGATGGATGCGCGGCTTTTCAAAGGATGTGTGAACCGGCAGCAAGTCCAGCATGGGGTGGGTTTTGCCGGTCCTGTCCGTCAGGCTCCGGGACAGGGTCATAAACCCCCCGCATTCGCCGTAAATGAAGGTCCCTTTTTCCGCGGCTGATCGCATTCCGGCCCGGAATTGGTCGTTGCCGGAAAGCCGTTCCGCATGGAGCTCGGGATAACCGCCGGGAAGAAAGATGAAATCCGTATCCTGGGCAGGTGCCTCATCCCGGAGCGGCGAGAAAAAGCGGATTTCGGCTCCCGCGTTTCGCCATCCCATCAGGATATGGGGATAGGTGAAGGAAAAGGCGTCATCCTCTGCCACCGCGATGGTGCGGCCGGGGGCGGGAACCGTTGTGGTCGGCGGCGCGGCGGGTGATCCCGTCCGGGCGGGGCAGGCCATATCGCGGATCAGGTCCAGATCAACATTTTCTGCGACAATCTGGGCTGCGGCATCCAGAAACCCGTCCATACCCAGTTTTTCGCGGGCCTGAACAAGGCCGAGGTGTCGATGCTCCAGTTGCAGGCTTGTCGATCGGGGAACAAATCCCAACGGCGGAACACCAGCCTGTCGGCAGGCATCGGCCAGCATGGTCTTGTGAACGGCGCTGCCCACCCGATTGAACAGTACGCCCGCAATGCGAACGTCGCGCCGAAAGGTGGCAAACCCCTTGATCAGGGCAGCGGCGCTTTGGGACATGCCTTTGGCATCCACAATCAGGATCACGGGAATATCCAGAAGGGCCGCCAAGTCGGCGGTGGACCCGGAGCCATCCCGTGCCCCGTCAAACAGGCCCATGACCCCCTCGCCCATAATCAGGTCGTTATGTGCGGACAGATGCCCGGCAAGGCCGTGAATTGTTTCGGGTCGCATGGCCCAGGGATCAAGGTTGATGCAGGGGTTGCCAGACGCCGCGGCATGAAAGGCCGGATCGATATAGTCTGGCCCCGTCTTGAAGGAGCCAACCGATATTCCCCTGTTCCGAAAGGCGCGGAGCAGGGACAGGGTGATCACCGTCTTGCCGGAACCGGAAGACGGGGCCGCAACCAGAACAGCAGGTGCGGCGGCGGAGGTCAATCCCGATCCCCGGACGGATTATTCTGCTTGTTGGCTTCCTGCGTGAACCAGTCCAGCTTGTGATGAAGATCCACCACATGGCCCACCACGATCAGCGCGGGGGGCTCAATTCCGCTTTTTGCCACATCGTCGGTGGCGCGGGACAGAGTGGTTGTCAGGACTTTCTGCCGTTCGGTGGTGGCATCGGCGATGATCGCAACCGGTTCATCGGCGGACCGCCCATATCCCATCAGCTTTTCCGTGATGATGGCGATATGCTTCATGCCCATATAGATCACAATGACCGGTGAGCCCTTGGCGATATGTTCCCAGTTAACACTGGGGACCTCGCCGCTGGCGTCATGACCGGTGACGAAGGTCGCCGCCGAATTGGTGTCCCGATGGGTCAGCGGGATTCCCGCAAAGGCCAGCCCGCCAACGCCCGACGAGACGCCGGGAATAACCCGGAACGGGATATTGTTTGCCTTCAGCGTCAGGGCCTCTTCGCCGCCGCGCCCGAAGATATAGGGGTCGCCCCCCTTCAGGCGGAGAACCCGTTTCCCTTCTTTTGCAAGGGCCACCAGTCGCTCGGAAATATCCTTTTGCTTGGCAGACGGCTTGCCGCCCCGCTTCCCGGCATATTCCAGAATACAGCCGGGGCCGGTCAGTTCCAGAATGTCCTTGCTGACGAGGGCGTCATAGACGAGGATGTCTGCCTGCTGCAAGGCTGCGACCGCATAAAGGGTGAGCAGGCCCGGATCGCCGGGTCCGGCGCCCAGAAGCCATACGCTTCCCGGTTTAAAGTCAGGAATTTTTCCGAGTATCTTGTCCATATGCCTCTTTTACACATCAAATTTGTTACTGCCTAGTCATCCCTTCGGCTGAGGCTTATAAATATGATCATGAGTGACGAGGTACCAAAAAAACTGCGATTTGGCTGGACCACCGGGGCATGTGCCACGGCGGGCACCAAGGCGGCATTATCCGCATTGTTGTCGGGGACGTTCCCGGACCCGGTCAGCATTACCCTGCCCAAGGGGCAGACACCGTCTTTCCCACTGGCGACAGAGAGACTGGATGAGGGAGAGGCAACCGTCAGCATCATCAAGGATGCGGGGGATGATCCTGATGTGACCCATCTGGCCCGTATCATCGTGACCGTCCGGCACGGGGGGAAAGGCACCGGTGTTACCTTTCGGGCCGGAGAGGGGGTCGGTACCGTGACCCGCGAAGGCCTGCCTCTTGAGGTCGGGGAGCCCGCCATCAATCCGGTGCCCCGCCAGATGATGCGGCAGGTTGTTGAGGAACTGGCCGGGCAAGCGGGGGTTGCCCCAGATTTCCAGATCGAGGTGGGCGTTGAAAATGGGGAGGAACTGGCCCGCCATACCATGAACGGGCGGCTTGGGATTATCGGCGGATTGTCGATTTTGGGCACGACCGGAGTGGTCGTTCCCTATTCCTGCGCGGCGTGGATTGCGTCGCTGCACCGGGGAATTGACGTGGCGCGGGCCGCCGGGGCGACCCATGTGATTGCCTCCACCGGGTCCACATCGGAAAAAGCCGCGCAGGCGATTTATAACCTGCCGGATCATGCGCTGCTGGATATGGGGGATTTCGCAGGCGGGGTCCTTAAATACCTGAAGCGGCATCCTGTTGAAAAAGTGACCCTTGCGGGGGGCTTTGCCAAATTCACAAAACTGGCGCAGGGTCATATGGACCTTCATTCCGGGCGAAGCGCGGTGGATTTTGTCTGGCTGGCGGAGGCGCTGGCCCATCTTGGGGCTTCGGCATCGGTACAGCAGGCCTGCAAGACGGCCAATACCGCCATGCAGGTTCTGGAACTGGCACGGGAGCAGGATATCCCGTTGGCGGATTATGTGGCCGCCAAGGCCCGCAGCGTGGCGGAAGGTATCGCGGGCAGTCCTTGCGTGGACGTTTTGATCTTTGACCGGAAAGGCCGTTTGGCCGGGGAAAGTGGCCGTGACAGGGGTTAGGGTTTTGCTTTTGGGCGGAACGGGCGAGGCAGTCGCCCTGAACCGCTGGCTAGGGGACAGGCCGTCGGTTGATCTTGTGACATCGCTGGCCGGGCGAACCCGTCTTCCGCCAACATTGCAGGGACAGGTGATCAGCGGCGGGTTCCGCGCCCGCGGCGGGCTTGATGCGTTCTTGAAAGAGCAGGCAATCGATCTGGTTGTGGATGCCACCCATCCCTTTGCGGCGGCCATGACACGGCAGGCAGTGCAATCCTGCGACCGTCTGGGCGTGGCCTATGTCCGGTATTCAAGGCCGCCGTGGGACGCTGTGCCGGGGGACCGGTGGATTGAGGCCCGGGATATGGCGGATGCGGCCGCCCGGATGGACGGGTACAAGCGCATATTCCTGAGCGTTGGCCGTCAGGAGGTCGGGGCCTTTGCCGCCTTGCCGGGGCGGTATTTTCTGGTGCGGAGTGTGGAACCCGTGGCGTTCAGGCCGGGAAATTCTGTCGTTCGGGAAATCCGGGGGAAGGGACCGTTTCATAGGGAGGATGAACTGGCCCTGCTTCGGGACCACCGGATTGACCTTGTGGTCAGCAAAAACAGCGGCGGGGCGGCAACCTATGCCAAGATTGAGGCCGCCCGCAGAGCCGGGGTTCCGGTGATGGTGATTTCCCGTCCGGCCTTGCCGGCCTCGCGGGAAATTTTCAACATGGATGACCTTGCCCCTATCCTTGCGTCTTTTTCCTAGGGCGCAATACATGGACATGATCGGCATGGTAAAGGGCGCTGTCCCGCCAGCCTTCCGCTTCCAGAACCCGCCCCACAATGATCAGGGCGGTGCGCGTGATCTTGGCGGCGCGGACTTTTTCCTGAATATCCGCAAGGGTGCCCCGGATTACCACCTCGTCCGGCCAACTGGCGCGGTAAACCACGGCAACGGGACAATCCTCCCCATAGTGGGGGATCAGGTCGGCGCTGACCTTGCGGAGGTTCCGAACCGACAGGTGAATGGCCAGCGTCGCCCCGGAAGATCCAAGCGTGTCCAGATCTTCCCGGTTGGGCATGGCGGTCGCCTTCATGGAGGTCCGCGTCAGGACGATGGTCTGGCTGACATCGGGCAGGGTAAATTCGGCTTTCAGCGTTGCGGCCGCAGCGGCAAAAGCGGGCACCCCCGGCGTGATGGTGTATTCTATCCCAAGCGCGTCGAGCCGGCGCATCTGTTCGCCGGTTGCGCCGTACAGGCACGGATCGCCGGAATGCACCCGCGCCACATCCAGCCCTTTTTCATGGGCCGTGACCATTTCGGCAATGATCTCGTCAAGATGCAGGGACGCCGTATCGACGATATGGGCATCGGCGGGGGCGTGGCCCAGAATTTCTTCCGGCACCAGTGATCCCGCATACAGGCACACCGGGCAGGAGGCAATCAGGTCCCGCCCGCGAAGGGTGATCAGGTCGGCAGCGCCGGGGCCGGCACCGATAAAATGGACGGTCATTTCTTATCCTTTTCCTGAAGGGAAACTTTCATCTTTCCGGCATATCCCCGCGGGGTATAGGCCCATGTGCGGGCGCCGGTATTGGTTGTGGTTGTCCGGCTTTCGCTGGAGCCGACCATGACAAGGGTCAGCATGTCGACGGTTTCCGGGTCCAGATCCTGCAGGGTGGTGTGGATGACGGTTTCATCCTGCCTGCCCAGATTGCGGGCAATGATGACCGGTGTGTTGGCAGGCCGGTGTTGCAGCAGGATGTCCCGGGCTGCATGAAGCTGGGTCCGTCTTTTCAGGGATACCGGATTATAGAAGGAAATGACGAAATCGCCTACAGCCGCCGCCTTGATCCGCTTTTCAATGGCATCCCACGGGGTAAGAAGGTCGGACAGGGAAATGGTGCAGAAATCGTGGCCAAGCGGGGCCCCGGCACGGGCCGCCGCCGCTTGCAGTGCGGAAATGCCAGGTGTGACCTCAATCTCAAGCCGGTCCCAATCGGTGCGCTTTTCCACCTGTATCAGTTCGAAGACAAGCGTCGCCATGGCGTAAATGCCGATATCGCCAGAAGATACAAGCGCGACATTCTTTCCGGTCGCGGCAAGGTCAAGCGCGGCACGAACCCGCTTTTCCTCTTCTCCGAGGCCGAAATTATGACGAACCTTACCGGCGATACTGTCGCCCAGCAGGTCCAGATACAGACCATAGGCCACCAAATCGGTTGCCTCCCCGATCAGGCGGGAGGCTTCCGGTGTGCGCCAACCGTCCTGCCCCGGGCCGATCCCGATGACCGACAGTTTGCCCTGCGGCCGCCCGATCACGGTCGGATCAATGGGCTCTGGGCTTTCTGCAAGGGCGCAGGTGGCCCGGCGGGATTTGTGTTTTGGCACCAGAAGCTGACTATCCGGTCCTGCAGCGGCCAGTGCCGCGCCTTCACTGACCCCATGACAGCCGACTTCGCGGAACACAACGTCAGACGGGTTTTGTAGTTTCGGGGTCTGGGCCTCCAGTTCAGCGGCGGAGAAGAAGCGGGCCTGATGACCGAACAGGGCGGCCACGGCATGAACCGCCGCTTCATCCATCTTGACATCGATGGACGAGACCGCGCCGATGGCATGGCGGCTGATCCCGGCCTGTTCCAGTGTGTCGAGAACCAGACGGGTGACCTCCTTGCGGGAGGCATAGCGTTCACACCCGATCCCGAGGGCGAGTGTTTTGGGATGGTAAACGAGTTTTTCCGGCGATCCCTTTACCTTTTTCGGGGTGACGACGATGGACAGGTCACCAGCCTCATCAAGGGGTAGGCCGGATTGGGTCAGCCACGGATGATCCCCTTCCAGACGGACTTTTCTGCCGGAAAGCAAATGCCCGGCAAAGGTTTTCATATCTTCCGGGTTGGCAAGGTGCAGATCGGCAGGCGGATTGTCGAGGGCAATTTTGAAATGCAGGTCACTGGCGGTGGTGATGGCGGCCTGTCCGTTCAGATGCGCGGCCAGCAACCGGGCCATGTCATTGGCCCCATGATGGCCGCCCAGCAGGGGAACCACCATGTCGCCTGTATCGGACACCGCAAGAACCGGCGGTTCCACATTCTTGTTTTCCAGTGCCGGTGCCAGACAACGCACCAGTATGGCCGATGCGCAGATGCCGATAATGGGGGTGTTGTTCTTGTAGAGTTCCTGCAGGTGGCGGGCCGTTTGCCGGAACTGGATATCCGCATCGTCAACGCGGCCGGCCAGCCCGTGAACAAGGGCTTCCGGGAAGAATTGCTGAAGTTTCAGGGCTGTTTCGCGGCCGCTTTCATTGAGCAGGATCAGGGCCGGGGCGGGCATCATTTCCATGCCTGCCCCCGTTTATGGATCAAAATCATTGAAAAATAGGGTGCCACGTCGGTGGGCACCTCCTCCAGGGAAAGAATTTTTTGGGTTTCCAGTGTTGCCCGTTCGATATAGCGGGCCTTGTCCGACAGCCCCATATCCCGGATCAGCGACCTGATCCGTCCGAAATGGCGGCCAACCTTCATGATGGCCAGACTGTCGGCCTGTTCCATACGGCTTCTGAGCGCATCATCGGCAAGGGGGGCAGGAAGCACCGTCAGGACGTCATTGCGGGCGGAAAGCGGGGCCTGCAAGGCGGTGGCACAGGCGGTCAGCGACGACACGCCGGGCACCACTTCCACCCGGTGGCTTTCCGCAATTCGGCCAAAAAGATACATGAAGGACCCGTAAAAGAACGGATCCCCTTCACACAGGACCGCAACATCATGCCCGTCATCCAGATGGGATTTCAGGTCGATGGCCGCCCGGTCATAGGCATCCTGTGCGGGCTTTCGGGCTGTGGTCATGGGGATACGGATCGGGATTTCCGTGTGCAGGCCGGACAGGTGCGGGGCCACAATGGCCCGCGCCAGACTGTTTCCATCCTCCAGAGTCGGATAGGCCAGCACGGGGGCGGCATGCAATATTTTCAGGGCTTTCAGGGTGATCAGGTCGGGGTCTCCCGGACCGATCCCGAGACCATAAAGGGTGCCGGTCATGGTTTTACCAATCTTAACTGGGTGACTTCGCGAAAGGGCTTCCAGCTTGTGAAACGCCCGATTTTCTGGGACCGGGCAATGTTCAGCCGGGTCAGGCTTCCGCCAAAAGACTGGTGCAAGGCCAGTATTCGGGCTTCGCCTTCGGTGGTAACCGTATTGATGATCAGCCGCCCGCCGGGCTGAAGGGCCTGCCAGCAGGCTTCAAACAGGCTGGGGGTATTGATGCCGCCGCCAATGAAGACGGCATCGGGGGATGGCAGGTCCGCAAGGCAATCCGGGGCCATTCCTTGAATGATTTGCAGGCCGGGAACCCCCAGCTTCAGGCGGTTCCTCTCGATCATGCGGACCCGGTCTTCGCGGGTTTCCACGGCAATGGCCTGATTGAGGGGGGAGCATCGCATCCATTCAATCCCGACAGAGCCGGACCCCGCCCCGATATCCCAAAGCCGTTCACCGGGAAGGGGAGAGAGGGCGGCCGCCGTCACGGCGCGGACTTCCTGTTTGGTAATCTGCCCGTCGTGGAAAAAGGCATCATCCGGCAGGCCCGGTGTGGTTGGATAAACCGGCGTGCCGGGGTCTGCTGCCACCTGAATGGCCAAGGTGTTCAGGTCCTCGCTGTTGCTGGCAGGCCAGTCTTTGGCGGTTCCTTCCTGCCGGGCTTCGCGTGTCCCGCCCATATGTTCAAGAACGGTCAGGCTGGACGGGCCAAAACCCGTTTCGGTCAGCAGGGCAGCGACGTTTGCGGGCGTTTGGCCATTATCGGACAGGGCCAGAATACGGGCACCCGGTACCAGATGGGGCAGGATCAGTTCCAGCGGGCGTCCGTGCAGGGTCAGGGTGACCGTCCGGGACAGGTCCCAACCCATTCGCGCCGCCGCCAGACTGAAGGCAGACAGGGCGGGCAGGACCCGCATTTCAGACGCCGCCAGTCGCTTGGCAAAGGTGACGCCGATCCCGTAATTCATGGGATCCCCCGTGGCAAGGATACAGATGTTGTCCCCCCGCCGGGCAAGGACGTTTTCTACCAGCTTCATCAGCGGGCTGGGCCAGCTTTGGGTGGGGGTGGTTGTTTCGGCGGGAAGCATGGCAAGATGCCGGTCGCCGCCGATAATCAGGTCCGCCCCTTCAATGGCGGCCCATGCGTCGGCGGACAGGTTCGACAGGCCATCATCCCCGACCCCGATAATGCTGAGCCACGGTTTCATGCAGGGTCCTTTCGGGTCAGGGTGGCGGCTGCGTTCAGGGCCGCGGCGGCCATGGCACTGCCGCCCTTGCGGCCATGCAGGGTGATGAAGGGAAGGTCCCGGTCAAAAGTGGCCAGTGCCTCCTTGGATTCAGCCGCCCCCACAAAACCAACGGGAAAGCCCAGAATGGCGGCAGGCTTGGGTGCCCCTTCCTGCAGCAGTTCCAGAAGGTGAAACAGGGCCGTCGGGGCATTGCCGATAACAATAATCGCCCCGGCCAGATGGGGGCGCCAGTATTCGACGGCTGCCGCCGAACGGGTGTTGCCGATTTCCTTTGCCAAGGCGGGAGTGCCCGGATCGTTCAGGGTACAGATGACAGGATTGTCCGCAGGCAGGAAGCGCCGGATGATGCCATGAGACACCATCTCGCAATCCACCAGAACGGGACACCCCTTGTTCAGGGCCTCGCGGCAGGCCCGTGCAATATCCGGGTGAAACGCCATGTCCGGCACGATTTCCGGCATGCCGCAGGAATGGACAATGCGGGTGATCAGGGTGCCGATGTCCGCATCCATATGGGTAAGGTCAACCTCCGCTTGGACGGTTGCAAAGGACTTCCTGTAGATGGCGTCCGGATCCCGGATATAGTCGTACATGATCGCTCAGTCATCCTCGCGTTTCATGCTGACGGGACCAAGCGGGTGGTCAGCATGGGGATACGGGTGGTGGTGATGCCCATGGTCATGGGAATGCCCGTGATCGTGGGAATGATCATGGTCGTGGCTATGACTGTGGCTGTGACTGTGCTCATGATCATGCCCATGACTGTGGCCTGTCCCGATGCCTTCTACATGATGATGGTGGCTTTCCTGAACCAGCCCGACCTCATCCTCAAAGCCAAGGGCCTGTTCCCGGTATTTGCAAAGGCCGCAGTTCATGTTGTTGCTGCCTTCCAGAATTTCCTGCACCCGGTCCGCAAAACAGTCCAGAACCAGCGGGTGATCATTCAGGTAGGGGGCTTTGATAAACTCGATATCCGGGTTCTTCGCCGCGACCTTGTCCGTATAGTCATAAATCCGGTTGACCAGAATGCCGGTGAACAGGAAATAGGGGAACACGACGATCCGCTTGTATCCAAGTTTGACCGCATGTTCCAGACCCGGCTCCACCAGCGGGAAGGTGACGCCGGAATAGACGGTTTCCCCCCAGCCGAACCCAAGGCCTTCCCACAACATGCGCATGACCTTGGCCACGTTGGAATTGGCATCCGGGTCGGACGCGCCCCGGCCAACCACGACCAGCATGGTTTCATGAAGGGGGACATCCCCGCCCGCAGCGTCCAGTGCCTCGCGGATACGCTCCCCGGCGGCGCGGACCATTTTAAGGTCAATACCAAGTTCCCGCCCGTAGGAAATCTTCAGACCCTCATGCTGCGCCGCATAGGTATTCAGGACGGAGGGAATGTCGTTCTTGGCGTGACCGGCGGCAAACAGCATGCCCGGCACCGCCAGAATATGCTGGTGTCCACTTTCCCGCAGGCGGTCAAGACCATCACGGATAATCGGGGTGGCAAATTCCAAAAAGCCAGAGTCAACCTCATATTGCGGCAGGCGTTCGGCAATCCCGCGGGCCACGGCGGCGAATTCCGTCACGGCGCCTTCATCCCGGCTTCCGTGCCCGCAAACCATTACGCCAACTTTTTCAGTCATTTCTTGCTCCACTTCCGGCCGGGAGTTCTTCCGGCATTAGACAATCCCGTTCTTGTCGGGGATGAGGGGACGCCAGAATGCGGTTGACCTTGAAAGGGGCTGGCTGCATTTTGGCGGCATGTTGTTTGATGTTCAGGTTTTGCTCGGCAGACTTTCCGATCCCGCTACGCTGGCCGTGGCGGTTTTTGCATTGGACTGCCTGATCGGCGACCCGGCAGCGCTGTACCGCCGTATCTGGCATCCGGTTGTTGTTATCGGAAAGCTGATCAGCCTGTTCGAACAGGCGTTGAACCGACCGGTCTGGTCCAATCCGGCCCGCTTTACCGCGGGTCTGGTCACCACCTGTTGTGTTGTATCCCTTGCCTTCTGGGTGGGGATGGGCGCGGTTCAGGTGACCCACTGGTTGCCAGAAACGATTGTCCTGCTTGTCCTTTTTGCCAGCAGTCTTGTGGCATGGCGCGGCCTGCAGGACGGGGTTGCCCGGGTTGAGGCGGACTTGCGCCTTTCCTTGCAGGACGGGCGTGTGGCGGTCAGTCATATCGTGGGCCGGGACCCGGCCAGTCTGGATGAAAGCGGTGTCAGCCGTGCCGCCATCGAAAGCCTGTCCGAGAATTTCTCGGACGGGACCACGGCCCCGCTGTTCTGGTTCCTGTTGCTGGGGCTTCCCGGCCTGCTGGCCTACAAGGCGGTGAATACGCTGGACAGCATGATCGGGCACCGGTCGGACCGGTACGAATATTTCGGCAAGGCCGCGGCCCGTCTGGATGATGTGGTCAATTTTGTACCCGCGCGCCTGACCGGCTTTCTGATTGTACTCGCCGCGTGGGTGACGCCGGGGGCCCATGGCAGCGCGGCGCTGCGGGGCCTGTTTCGGGATGCCGCCCATCACAAAAGCATCAATGCCGGTTGGCAGGAAGCGGCCATGGCCGGGGCGCTGGGCGTTGCGCTGGCGGGGCCGCGCCAATATGGCGGGACGCTGGTTGACGATGTCTGGATGAACCCGGAAGGCTGCAAAACCGCAAGTGCCGACGATATCCGCCTTGCCCTCAAGATATATCGGATGTGCGGTATTCTGCTGTTTATTCTGCTGGCCGGGATTGCGCTGGTTCATCTGCTCACCTGATCCTTTCGGCGATTTCCAGCATCCGGTCGATCCGGGTGTGGGCTTCAAGATGGGCGGCCAGATCATCAAGGGCCTGTTCCACACCGGCATCGAAACTGTCCAGAAGCGGGGCGTCTGACCCGGTACGGTGCAGAAAGGCATGACGAAAGGCGTCATTGGCAAACAGACCGTGCAAATAGCACCCCATGACCCGCCGGTCCTTGGAAATGGCTCCGTCAGAGCCGGATTCAAGCTGCAGGAAGGGGGCTTTCAGGGCCGGGCCGGTGCATTCCCCCACATGCATGTGGTATCCCTGAACGGATGTGCCGGACAGGGTTTCCGTTCCCCCTTCCATCAGAAGCTTTTTCGAGCCGGTCAGCGTGGTCGTGAAATCCAGCAGTCCCAACCCTTCCACCTCGCGGAGGGAGCCTTCGATCCCGTCCGGGTCATGGAGGCGGCGGCCCAGCATCTGATAGCCACCACAGATGCCGACAAGGGTTCCCCCCTGCCTGACATGGGCGTGAATATCGATGTCCCAGCCCTGATCCCGCAGGAAGATCATGTCGGCAAGCGTGGCCTTTGAGCCGGGCAGGATGATCACATCCATCCCCGCCGGGATGGGGGTGCCGGGGCGGATCATTTCCACCTGAACCGAGGGTTCCGCAAACAGCGGGTCGAAATCGTCGAAATTGGCAATCCGGGACAGGACGGGGATGGCGATCCTGACCGCGTCCCCGCCCCGCTTTCTGGCGGGCAGGGAGGCGGCATCCTCTGGCGGGAGCTTGCTGGCATCGTTGAAGAACGGCACCACGCCCATAGTCTCCATGCCGGTTTGTTCCGTAATAATGGTCAGGCCATCGTCGAACAGGCTGACATCACCGCGAAACTTGTTGACCAGATATCCTTTGGTGCGGTTTTTTTCACTGCCCGACAAAAGACTATAGGTGCCGACCAGTTGGGCAATGACGCCGCCGCGGTCGATATCGCCGGTCAGGATAACGGGGATATCCGCCGCTTCGGCAAATCCCATATTGGCAATATCATTCTTGCGAAGGTTTACCTCGGCCGGGCTGCCCGCGCCTTCGATCAGGACAATATCGGCGCTGCCGGCAAGGCGGTGGAAACTTTCCAGCACCCGGTCCAGAAGGGTATGTTTCAGGTCCTGATACTGCCGGGCCTTTACGTTGCCGACCATTTGCCCCTGCACGATGACCTGAGCCCCCACATCGGTTTGCGGTTTCAGCAGAACCGGGTTCATGTCATTGAGAAGCGGGGTCCGCGCCGCCCGGGCCTGCAGGGCTTGCGCGCGGCCGATCTCGCCGCCTTCACTGGTGACCGCCGCATTGTTGGACATGTTCTGCGGCTTGAACGGCATGACCCTGAGGCCCCGATTGCTGAGGGCACGGGCCATCCCCGCGACAAGCAGGGACTTGCCAACGTCGGAGCCGGTGCCCTGTATCATCAGGGCTTTCGGGTGGGGTGCCATGATTAGAACTCGATTCCGACCTGAGCCTTCACGCCGGAGCGGAAGGGATGCTTGATCTGGGTCATTTCGGTGACCAGATCGGCGGCATCAATCAGTTCGTCCTTGGCGTTGCGGCCGGTGACAACCACATGCAGCTTTTCAGGCTTGTTCTTCAGGAATTCAACGACCTTGTTAAGATCAAGGCTGTCATAACGGAGAACAATATTCAGTTCATCCAGAATGATCATGTCAAATTCCGGGGTGTCGCTGCGGCAGGCCTCGATCATGGCAGTGGATTTCTCCCACGCCTTTTCTGCGGCTCGGATATCGCGCTCCCGGTCCTGTGTTTCCCATGTGAAACCCTCGCCCATGGTGTGGATTTCGATATTGTCGGGGAAGGCCTCAAGAACCTTGCGCTCGCCGGTTTCCCACTTGCCTTTGACAAACTGGACCACGCCCACCTTCATGTCATTGCCGATGGCGCGGGCGGCAAGCCCGAAGGCCGCCGTGGATTTCCCCTTGCCCTTGCCCGTATGAACAATCAGCAGGCCTTTTTCGATGGTTTTCGTGGCCAGCATCTTGTCCCGTGCGGCTTTCTTCTTGCGGGCTTTCTCATTGGCGCGCTCCAGCTCTTCGGGGCTCAGTTTCCTATCCATGTGCTGTCTCCGCTTTCAAGGCCTCTATCTGGCCATATAGACTGTTCCTTCGAGGGGACCAGAGGCCGCGTTCAATGGCCTCCTGAAACCTGTCGATCATGTCCTGCAGGGCGTCGGGGTTGTTGTCCCGGATGAAGTCCCGCACGGTCTCGTCACCGATATAGGCATCGAACAGGGCCTCGAAATGGTGATCTTTAACCGCATGGGCCGTCGCCGCAAAGGCAAACAGGTAATCGACAGTTGCGGACATTTCAAAGGCCCCCTTGTATCCGTGGCGCATCACGCCCTCGATCCATTTGGGGTTGGCGGCGCGGGCCCGGACGACCCTGCCGATTTCCGCTTCCAGTGTCCTGATTTTCGGGCTTTCCGGACGGGAATGGTCGTTGTGGTAAACGGACGGCTGCGATCCCGTCACATGCCGGATGGCCGCTGTCACGCCGCCCTCGAACTGGTAGTAATCGTCACTGTCCAAAAGGTCGTGTTCCCGGTTGTCCTGATTGTGAACCACCGCATCAATCCGGCCAAGCCGCCGTGTAAACACATCATGGGCGGCCTTGCCATCCGCACCGGCACCATAGGCATACCCACCCCATGCGATATAGGCGCGGGCAAGATCGCCCTCATCGGACCATCCTTTTTCGTCAATCAGGGCCTGCAGCCCCGCCCCATAGGCGCCGGGCTTTGATCCGAACAGGCGGTAGGACGCCCGGCGTTCCGCCTCGGCCTGATCCAGCCCGTCCTGAAGCAGAAGGGTGGTATCCTCTGCCACACGGGCGGCCAGCGGATTGGTGGCGGGATCCTCATCCAGCTTGGCGACGGCGCGGGCCGCGCTGTCAAACAGGGCCATTTGCTGGGGAAAAGCATCGCGGAAAAAGCCGGACACCCGCAAGGTCACGTCCACCCGTGGCCGGTCCATGATGGAGGCAGGCAGGATTTCAAAACCGACCACCCGGTTGGAAGCCGTGTCCCATTTGGGGCGAACCCCCATCAGGGCAAGGGCCTGCGCAATATCATCGCCGCCCGTCCGCATGTTGGCGGTGCCCCACGCACTCAGGATCATGGATTTGGGCCATTCGCCATGTTGCTGGCGATAGTGGCGGATCAGCATGTCGGCGGATTTCCAGCCCAGTGTCCATGCGGTAGGCGTGGGAACGGCCCGGCTGTCGACCGAGAAGAAATTCCGCCCCGTTGGCAGGACATCGTTTCGCCCACGGGTCGGGGCACCGGACGGGCCGGGGGCGACAAACCGCCCGGCAAGACCTGTCAGAAGGCCATTTATTTCTGCCCGCCCGCATTGTTCAACCACGGGACGCAGGTGGTTGTCGATGCCGTCAAGAACGGCTTGGGTCTGTTTCCATTCCGGTTGGGCCTGCCGTGCCCCTGAAACAAGGTCAGCGGCCAGTTCTTCAAGACGTTCAACCGTATCGCCATTGGTGCGCCAGCGGCCCGCATCGTTGTTCAATGCCGCAGGCTGTGGCCCGGCCCAAGGGTCGCCCAACCGGCAATCCAGCGGGTCAAACTCAAACTCTGATCCCAGTGCAAGGTCTTCGGCCAAGGCCCGGATGAGCGAGGCATCCTTGCCCTTGCCGTCATTGCGGGGGATGCGAACAAGGGCGACTAGAAGGTCCACCAGCAGCCGACCTGCCGGGGCCTGACCAAAGACATGCAACCCGTCGCGGATTTGCAGCTCCTTCAATTCGCACAGGTAATTGTCCAGCTTGGACAGTTGCTCTTCTTCCTCGTCATTGGCGCTGATGCCGCAGTCGATATCCACACCGGATATCTGGGTCAGTTCCAGAATTTGCTGCCGCAACAGGCGGATACGCCGGGGGTCCACACCGGCTGCCTCGTAATATTCGTCGACCAGCCGTTCCAGATCGGCCAGCGGGCCATAGCTTTCCGCACGGGTCATGGGCGGTGTCAGATGGTCAATGATCACGGCGGCGGCGCGGCGCTTCGCCTGCGTCCCCTCGCCGGGGTCGTTGACAATGAACGGGTAGATATGGGGGGTCGGGCCAAACACGGCCTCGGGGAAGCAGGTTTCCGACAGGGCCAGCGATTTCCCCGGCAACCATTCCATATTCCCGTGCTTGCCCATATGCACGATGGCGCCGACCTTTTGGAGGGTGGTCAACCAGATATAGAAGGCAAAATATCCGTGCGGCGGGACAAGGTCGGGATCGTGATAGCTGGAGACGGGGTCAATGTTATATCCGCGTGCCGGCTGTATCCCGACAATGACCTTGCCAAAGGAAATCAGCGAAAGATGGAACGCCCCCTCATGGAAGAAGGGATCCCTTTCAGGATCGCCCCAGCGGGCGGAAACCTGTTCCCGGACCGAGGGCGGCAATGCCTCGAAGGCCTTCAGATAGTCGGGCAGGGACAGGCGGATATCACTGATCCGGGATTTTCCCTCGTTTCGGTCATTGGTGGGGCCGGATAAAAGCCGGTCAATCAGGTCGTTCCCGGTTTCGGGAATGCCGGAAATGTCATATCCCGCCTTGGCAAGCGCCGTCATGACCTCGATGGTGCCCGCGGGCGTATCAAGGCCGACACCATTGCCGATCCGGCCGTTTTTGTTGGGGTAATTGGCAAGGACAAGGGCAATGGCCCTGTCTTCGGCAGGGGTATTTCTCAGGCGTGCCCAGTTGGCGGCCAGAGCCGCCACAAAGCGGATGCGGTCCGGCACGCTTTTATAGGCGACGATGCTGGTTTCCGTCTCCCCGTCAAAACCGGCATCAGCCTTGAAGGATACGGCCCGGCTCAGGACCCGGCCATCCACTTCCGGCAGGGCCACATTCATGGCGATATCGCGGGCGGAAAGACCTCTGATACCATTGCGCCATCCGTCTTCATTGCCGCCAGAGAAAATCACCTGCAGGACCGGGCAGTCGGCCCCGTCAAACGGGGTTTCCTTGCGCTGCCCGGACGGGCTGGAAACGGCAAAGCCGGTGGCGTTCAGAATGACCGACGGGGTCGTTTCAGTCAGAAGTTCCGTGACGATCCCCGCCGAAACCGGGTCTTTCAGGCTGGTCACATAGAGCGGCAGCGGGTTGAGGCCCCGATCCGCCAGCGCGCTGATCAGGTCGTCAACGGGCGCAAGGTTGTTCGCCTGATAGAGGGCGCGGTAAAACACGATGGCGCAGACGGCCCCATCCGGTTGCCAGCGGTCCCGTATCAGGTCGAGGCCGGGGGTGGTCAGGCCCGGCCAGTAAAGACCGGCTTTCAGAAGCGGTCGGGGTTCCTGCCAGTTGGCGGGGCCACTAATCAGGAAGTGACAGTATTTCAGGGCCTGCCGGTAATTCTCTGCGCCGCCTTCCACCAGATATTGCCACAGACGATGGCTGTCTTCACGGGGCAGGGTGTTCAGGCCGGTCAGTTCCTCGTCGGGTTGATCGTCTCCCGGCAGGAAGGCCAGCTTGATCCCGTTCCGGCGGCAGCATTCGGTGATCTGCTCCACACCATAGGGCCAGTAATTCACGCCGCCCAGCAGGCGGATGACAACCAGTCGGGCCTGACTGATGATTTCTTCCACATAGATATCAACGGACAGGTTGTGCGCAAGCTGCATGTTGTTGGCAAGACGCAACGAGACGTCGAAACCCTCCAGGTCCCGGCGGGCGACCGCCAGGCTGGAAAGTTCCGTATCGGCGGCGGACAGGAAGACAATATCGCCCGGACTTTGTCCCAGATCGACAGCTTCAGACCCGTCCGTAATGGTGCCGGGAGTTGCGGCCAGCAGGTGCATGATTAACCCTGCAGGAAGCGGGTAATGGCGTTGGCATCCAGACCATGTTCGCCAATCACGACAAGGCGGCTGCTCCGGGGCTCATCCGTGTTCCATTCCCGGTCGAAATAATGCTGGATCCGGTTGCCGACGCCCTGCACCACAAGGCGCATATCCTTGCCTTCAAGGGCGATGAACCCCTTAATGCGCAGAATGCCATGATCCTCGATGGCGGTTTTCAGTTTGCTGACCAGTTCCTCAATCGAGGTGGGGTTGGGCAGTTCCAGAACAAAGCTGTCGAAATCGTCATGTTCGTGGTCGTCCTCGCCGTCGTGGTGGGACTTGCGGATATCAAGATCGTCTTCCGCGGCGGCACCAATGCCAAGCAGGACAGCACTGTCAATCAGGCCGTGGCTGGCCTTCACCAGCTTGACGGAGGGGCGCAAGCGGGCCCGGATTTCAGCGGTTGCCGTCTCAAGGCCCGGTTCGTCCAGCAGGTCCGACTTGTTCAGGATGACAAGATCGGCGCAGTTGATCTGGTCCTCGAACAGTTCCTCAAGCGGGCTGTCATGATCCAGATTTTCATCCGCCTCGCGCTGGGCCTGAACCGCATCAGGATTGCTGGCGAACAGACCATCCCGATAGGCGGGGCCATCAATCACCGTGACAACACCGTCAACGGTCACCTGTGTGCGCACTTCCGGCCAGCCAAAGGCCCGGACAAGCGGCTTGGGAAGGGCAAGGCCGGATGTCTCGACAATGATGTGGTCGGGCCGGTCAGGCCGGTCCAGAAGGGACTGGATGGTGGGCAGGAAGTCATCAGCCACGGTACAGCAGATGCAGCCGTTGGCCAGTTCCACGATATCCTCTTCGCTGCAGTTCTCATTGCCGCAGCCTTTCAGAACCTCGCCATCCACGCCAAGGTCACCAAATTCGTTGATAATCAGCGCCAGGCGCTTGCCATTGGCATTTTCAATCAGGTTGCGGATCAGGCTGGTTTTGCCTGCACCCAGAAAACCGGTAATGACGGTCGCGGGAATTTTTTGGGTCATGGTCATTGGAAACAGTCCTGACGTTGGGGGAGGGGATGAGGCAATAGCAGGAGGGACCGCGCCTGACGGGTCAGGGCGATAGGAAACAGGGTGGCAGAGACACTGCCGGTCTTGTGGACTGCGTGTTGGCAAGTCATCCATGATCCTCCGTCATGTGGTGTTATTGTCGGGGATGGCAGGTCTCCTGGCTTGCAAATGGCATCTGTGCCGGCCTTCCCGAAAATCTTCAGTGGCGAGTGGCAAAGACTAGTTGCTTACAGTTGCGGGGACAGCTGCGGAATTGATCAAGGATCGCACCGCATTCCCTTTTTAATCCCGAAATTCGGGAACCATCGGTGACGGACGCTACGGATGTTGGAGGATTCTGTCAATTCAATAAGTGACAACAGGGGGTCTTTTGCCTATTTTCCCAAGTTCCGTATTTTTCCTGTTCAGGAGGACAGTCATGCCCCCATTCCATCTGGCTTTTCCGGTCATGAATATCGAGGATACCCGCCGTTTCTACGTGGATATTCTGGGATGCAAGGTCGGTCGTGAGGCTGAAAAATGGATTGATTTCGATTTTTTTGGCCACCAGATTTCCGCCCATGTGAAGCCTGAGCAATGCGAAGCCGTTGAAACCAACGCGGTGGATGGGGACAATGTGCCGGTACGCCATTTCGGGGCAGTTCTGGAATGGTCCGACTGGGAAGCCCTGCGTGACAAGGTCGCTGCCAGCGGTACCGCCTTCCTGATTGAACCCCGTATCCGGTTTGAAGGGCAGGCAGGCGAACAGGGGATCTTTTTCCTGCATGATCCGTCCGGGAATGCGATGGAATTCAAGACCTTCAAGAATATGGACAGCCTGTTCGACCGGGGCTAAAGACGCGGCAGAATTTCCTCAAGCGCTGTTTCAAGACGGCGCCAGTCCCGTTCGCTTCCCGGCAGGCCAAATCGCAAGAATTGCGGGCGTTCCGGGAACGGGCGGATGAGGATATGACGCGTGCACAGGGCGTCAAAAATTGTGGCAGCATGGTGTGTCTCGACCAGTGTGAACAGGTCCGTGCCGCCAACCGGTGTCATCCACTGATTATCCAGAAGGGTGGCAAGGCGCGTGCGGCTTTCTGCAAGCTGTTGCCGGGTTGCGGTGATCCATGGCGTGTCTGACAGGGCCGTTTTTCCGGCGAAGGCAGCGATGCCGCTGACGGCCCAAGGGCCAAGATGCTCGCGTATTGTGCGGATCAGGGCCGGGTCCCCCATGGCAAAGCCAAGCCGAAGCCCCGCCAAACCAAAGAATTTTCCGATGGATTTCAGGATGACAGTGCCCGGAAGGGGCGGCACACCTGCCAGACTGTTTTCCGGCATGACGTCCATGAAAGCCTCGTCAATGATGGTCCAACCGCCCTTTTCGGCCTGTGTTTTGGCAACGGCCTGCAAGGCGGGGATCGGAACAAGGCGGCCATCCGGGTTGTTGGGATTGACGATCACGGCTACATCCGTGTCCCTGCCGATTTGATCAAGGGTGCCGCGTTCGGTGACATGGTGGCCCCCGCGCCGCCAGCAGGTGCCATGTTCCGCATAGGTGGGGCCCAGAATATCAACGCGGGACATGGGGCGCAGAAGGGGAAGCAGTTGCAGGGCGGCTTGTGTTCCCGGAAGGGCGACCAGATCTGCCTCGTCATGCAGGGAGTAATAGCGCCTTGCGGCAGATAGCAGGGCGTCTTCCAGATCGCTTTCCGGCAGGCGATGCCAGACTTTCTCGGGGCAGTCGGGGATAGGGTAGGGCACCGGATTGATGCCGGTGCTGAGGTCCAGCCAGCCATCCGGGCCCTGTCCATAAAGGCCCTTGGCATGGGCAAGGTCGCCGCCATGATACACATCCCGGTTATAGGAATTGGGGGCAGGGCGGTCTGGCATCGCAAAGATCCTTGGTTTGTTTTTCTTGTCGTTCATCAGGTGGGGCACACGGCCCTTTCATACTGAATTCCGGTTGCAGCGCAACGGATAAGCATGACATTTTCGCATTAAGGCCATAAAGTGCCCGGAGAAAACTGTCAAAAGTTGACCCTGTCTTTTTACAGAAGGAATGGATGCGTGCCGAAAGAGAAGACCCGAATTGCGACGACAGGCCTGATCAAACGGTTCGATGGAAAGAACGCGCTGGACGGGGTTGATCTTGAGGTGCGCGACGGCGAGATTTTGACCCTGATTGGTCCGTCCGGATCGGGCAAGACGCTTCTGTTGAAAACCATTCTGGGGCTGGTCACACCCGATGCCGGTGAGATTGAGGTCGGGGGCGAGGCTGTTCTGTCCCTGTCCGGGGCGGAACGGGACGAATATCTGAAACAGTTCGGCATCCTGTTCCAGCGGTCCGGCCTGTTCGATGGTATGCCCGTCTGGGAGAATATCGGGTTTCGTCTGCTTCAGAAATCAGGGGCCAGCCGGAAAGAGGTGCGCGAGGCCGCAATTGAAAAATTGCGGGCTGTCGGTTTGTCCCCGGATGTCTGTGATCTCTATCCCGCTGAATTGAGCGGTGGCATGCAGAAACGGGTGGGGATCGCCCGGGCCCTTGCCGGGGACCCGTCGATCCTGTTTCTCGATGAACCAACGGCCGGGCTGGACCCGATCATGAGCAATGTGATCAATGACCTGATCTTGCAGAATGTGCGTGATCTTGGCAGCACCGTCATCGCGGTGACCAGCAACCTTGTAACGGCGCGGCGGATCTCTGACCGGATTGCCATGCTGCATGAGGGGCGGGTAGTCTGGTGCGGCGATGTGGATGCGGTGGAGCAATCGGATAATCCCTATCTTGACCAGTTCTGGCACAAACGAAAAGACGGACCGATCCAAATGCCGGTTTCCTCGCTGACCTTCTGACGGGTCCGCGGCCTCACAGGCGCGGGGACCCAGCCGTCATGAGGGCTGTACCGCCAGACAGCCATCGGAAATATCATGACGGAAAAAACCGACCTTCCAGAAGACGTGGATCGGGCGCTTCAACCGCGCCCGAATTTGCGATGGGCGGATAGCCAGCGTTTCATGTCGCCGTGGGGAAAATCCGTTTTCATTGATAATGCGGCCAGCCGCCGGTTCTGGTCTGAATTATATCATGAGGAAGAAGAGGTCCGGCTTTTGCTGCGGGACCATCTGGAAAAAAGGATCGCGGGCTGCCCGTCGGCGAATATTCGTTTCTGGCTGTCAGAATTCGATTTCATGGCCCGGTTGCTGCCCGCGGAACACATGATCCATTATGCCCCGTCCTTTGTCCGGCTGGCGCTGGGCATGCCCCGGAAAATGGTCCTGTGCCGACGCATGGCCGTGCGGCGGTATCTGGATGGCAGAAGTCCTGAAAAACACCGCTTAATGGAACGGGAAGAGCGAAAGTTCATTCGCGCCAGCGTCCTCTTTTATTCCGGGCAGAGGTTGTTTGAAATGGCGGAACAGTTTTGTGGTCTGATGCAGGTTTCGGGGGACCAGTCCCGGCAGGCATCGCAGCGCCGCGTCGCCCTGTATGTTCGGTCCCTGCAACTGTTGACGGACGAGGAGATATGCCGCTGGTTTATCAGCGAGGATGATTACCGAACGGAACTGGAGTTTCTGAGGGATCAGTGCCGCTATCTGAAAATGACGGCGGCCATGATTTTCGGTATTTCAAGAACACGCCTGACAGAGTTCCAGAAGGGGGAATAGGAAACGGGTAAGTCCGTTCCTGTCCCCAATCCCCCCGCTGGATCATTACATGTCAGGATTACAAGGCTGGCAGGCCAACCCGCTGGCGGAGTTCTTCGTCGCGAACGGAAAGTTCCTGTCCGGCGAGGTCAGCCGCATCATCGCTGCACAGCCATGTGATGGCGGCGGCCGGTTCGTTGGCGGGGAACAGGTTTTCCCGTGGCATCTGGCTGACCCGGTTGATACCGGAAGAGCGGATCAGGCCCTGCATGTCGGTATCAACGGTGCCGGGGCCAAAGCCATAAACGCGAACGCCTTTTTCTGCGGCTTCCAGTGCGGTGGCGCGGGTCAGCATGTAAACCCCTGCCTTACCGGAGCAATAGGCACTCCACCCTTCCAGCGGGTTGTGTGCCGCCCCGGAAGAGACGTTGATGATAATGCCGGAAGACTGCTTGTAGAAATGCGGCAGGACGGCGCGAATGCCGTTATAGACGCCAACCAGATTGACGGAAATATTCCGGGCCCAGTCTTCAGGATCGGTGTCCTCGATCAGGGCGATCGGATCGATAATGCCCGCATTGTTGACGATGGCGTCAATCCGGCCATAGCGTTCCAGCGTGTCGGCAACCAGCTTTTCGACCGCCTCGAAGGAGGAGACATCACAGCCAACAGCAAAGGCTTCGCCGCCGTTGTTGCCGATGGTTTCCAGAATGTCGCTGCAGGACGCGGCATTGCGTGCGCTGAGTGCGAGACGGGCACCTTGTGCGGCCATTTCGTGGGCGACTGCTGCCCCGATACCGCGGCTGGCGCCTGTGATGATTACGACTTTATCCTTGAGTGATGTCATACCCGTATGCCCTTTTTTACTGTATTCGTGTTTTTCTATACCCTTCAGGGGCGGTCCTAGAAAGAAGAATTTGGTTGTTGCAGGAAATCAGCTTCTTCCGGGGTGGAACTCCGACCGAGGGTTTGGTTCCGGTGCGGGAAACGCCCAAACCGTTTGATAATCTCCAAATGCCGGACGGCAAAATCGATGCTGGATTCATCGGAAAATTCCCGAAACAGCGCAACCGAGTATTCCTGATCGGACAAGTCCTCACTATGTTCGAAGGGCAGGATTGCGAAATTCCGCTTGAAGGCGGGAAGGCCTTGGGAATATCCCTCCCGGATCATGTGACGGGCGATCTCTCTGGCCTTGGCATCGGCGGAAAAGGCCTTGGGGCTATCCCGAAACATGTTTCTGGAAAACTGGTCAAACAGCAGGATCAGGGCCAGGCACCCGTTCATGCTGGTGGCCCAGGAAAGGTAGTCGCCATTGACGGCCTTCTCGAAATCATCCAGGAAGCGATCCCGGATTTCCTGATCGAAGGCCTCATTTTTCTGAAACCATTCCGGGCGATTTTCCCCATGATCGGGATGGTCTTCGGGAAGAAACCAGAAATCGAGTATTTCCGAGATTTTGGACATGGAAAGCGGCCCCTGTCTGTTGCCGGTTAATCTTAGCGCAACCATATGCAACTATCCTGTATTGTCAAAGTCAGTCTGTTGTCCGGCACAGGACGTACCGGAAAAGGAAGCAAGCATGAGACGCAACATTTCGATGAAAAAGGACAGGATGGGTCTTCTGTTCCTGTCAGGCCTTCTTCTTCTTTTGTCAGCCTGTGAGGAGGTCTCGCAAGAGGAGTTTCTGGCGAAGGTCGGAAACAGGACCAGCCCGGACGCCATTTCGGAAGCCGTGGGGAAACCGGACAAGATTGAACAGGATGGGGCCATGGCGCTGTGGCGGTATTCGACGGATCGGGGGGATGTCTGTTACGCGGTGACAGGGCAGATCGCCCTTCGCATGATGTGCTGATCCGGTTCGGGCGGGATTGTGTCTTTGATGGCTTTATTGCGTGTGACCGTGGTTTTGGTGGGGGCCTTTCTGGCTATGGTCGGATCGGCGCAGGCCACCCAACCGATGAAGAACGGTATTCTTCAGGCTCCCCTTGGTATCAAGGGGAAGGATGACCGCTCCCCGGTGGATATTACCGCCTTTCCGTGGCGAACCATCGGTCGGGTCAACCGGTCCGGCAATTTTTGTACAGGCATTCTTGTTGCCGAAGATCAGGTCCTGACGGCGGCCCATTGTTTCTGGAACAAGCGCACAAAACGGTGGAGCGGGGCAACGGAATTTCATTTTGTCGCCGGGTATGACAAGGGGCGGTATGCGGGGCATGCCCGGGGGCTTCGATATCGGACGGCCTTTGCGGCCCTGCCGGATCTGTCTGTACAGCCGTTGCCACGGGACAAGGACTGGGCGGTATTGACGCTGGACAAGCCCTTGGGGAAGACCTTTGGTTTTGCCGAGGTATCCCGCCGCCGCCTGTCAGAGGATGCACTCGCAACCGCTGATCTGGTGCAGGCAGGATACAGCCGGGATTATTCCCATATTCTGACGGTTCATGAAAAATGCCGGATAACCCACACAGCAAGACTGGATAAAGGGCAGGCACCGATCTATTTTCATCAGTGCGATGCCACAAACGGGGATTCCGGTTCGCCCATTTTTGTGAAGGATGGGGCAGGGTATCGCCTGATTGGCTTGCATTCTGCCACGGCGCGTCTGAAAACCGGCGAGGTCAGTGGGCTTGCCATCCCCAGTTCCGTATTTTACCCGTATCTCAAATAATTCCTGATTGTCCGCCAGCAAGGGGAAGGCGAGGGCCTGTATCCCTGAAAAGGGTGGGAATTATTGTATAAAATTTACATAAAAAAGAATTAAAATCTTAACAAGTACCTCATATGGGGGATGTTTTGTCCCCCGGCTTGTATTAGCTTCAACCCTGCTTGATTGAGGTAACAACAGAAAAGACAGAAGCGGGGATCGGGATTTCTATCCGGTAAGGGTTTGAGGTTTCCGAGGTCGTTTCAGCAAACAACAGGTCAGGAACAGTGTCCGATCGGGAGCGCATGGATGACATGCCGGGAATGCCCGGATCCGCTACAACAAAACAGATTGTTGTAAATAAGGGGGATGTTGTTCCGCTTGATGTAAGTGCGCCTGATAACGCCGATTTTATTACATCGGGGCAGGATTTGATTATCACGGTCGAGGCAAACAGGGTTGTGCTGAAAGGCTTCGCGGGAATGGCTGATTTGCCAGACCCCCCTTCGTTGCAGTTTCAGGATGGCAAGGCATATTCAGCAGTGGATGTCCTGAAATGGACGGCTGAGTTCAAGGGTATTGATTTCATGTCAGACTCACAAGATGACCTGGTAGATCTGGATGCTTTGTTTGATATGCTGAACATCGCCGTCCGGGACGGGGTGGATGCCCTGGATTATGTCGCGGATGCAGCCGGGAACGGCGGCGTCCTTATTGTCAGGAATGACGCCTTGGCGGAGAGCGGTGTCTCTTCCAGTCTGGACGATCTTGGCGGGCCAATCTCCGATCTTGTGGATGATCCTTACAAGGCGGATGAGTCCTAGCCGATACAGCAGAATTTTAATCAGGACAGTCTGATGCAAAAAAGGGCCCGCAGATGCGAGGCCCTTTTTTGTTTCCGGTGACATCACCCTTGGCGGGATCAGGAGGGATTTTTGTCCTGCTCCAGCGAGTTTCTGAAATCCTCTCCTTCGGGGGACTGCAGGAAGTCGTCCAGTGCGGCGACCACATCCTGATCATACCGGTGTGGATTGCTGCGGAAGACTTCCATGGCTTCCTCAACGGAAACCTCCTGCCGGTAAGAGCGGGGGGAAATCCGGGCAATCAGGATATCGGCCATGCCCAAAATCCGGGCGGACATGGCAATTTCTTCCCCTTCAAGCTGTTTCGGGTATCCGGTCCCATCCTTGCGTTCATACATCTGGGCGACGGCCTCGACGATGGGGGCGTCCACTTCCATTTCCGCCAGAATGGACTCGGCGCTGGCCACATGCCCCCGCATGATGTCCATTTCCTCGTCGGTCAGGCGTCCGTCTTTTGTACGGATTTCCGACGGGATCGAGATTTTACCGATCTGGGACAGGTTGGCGCCGGTTGCAATCGCCTGCCGGGTTTCTGTGGGAAGATCCATGACACGGGCGACATTGTTGGCCAGAACGCTCATCCGATGGGAATGGTTGGCAAGATAGGGGTCGTTTGCCTCCAGCATGCGAACCAGAACCGAAATGGTTTTCTGACCCAGCCGTTCCTTCATCCGCTGGTGCTCGATAAAGTCCGTGATGTCACCGGCCACGGTGACGATCCCCATGAACAGTCCCTCGTCATCCATCAGGCGGGATTTTTCGATCCGCAGAATGCGGGTGCCATTATCGGTCTCCACTTCCATGATGGTATTCTGGGTCTGCTCGGTATCCAGAACCACCTGATTGAGGTCCCCCATGGCACGGGCGGCCTTCTCGCCAAACAGGTCGCGGTCGGTCTTGCCAGCAATGGACTGAACCGGGAAATTGACAAACCGGGCAAGTGACGGATTGGCATAGACATAGCGCCCGGCCGTATCGGTCAGTCCGATCAGGTCATCGATGGTGTTGTTGATGCTGCCAAGCAGGCGGCGCTGGGCGTTGATCTTATGGGCCAGTTCCTTGTATTGCTCGGCCATGGCCTTGTTGTTCTGGCTGCGCAGGGTCAGCCAGATGGCCGCAAGGATACTGAGAATGACCAGCACGGTGCTGACCGCAACGATCCATATGCCAACAGAATATCGCTCCAGCGGCTCCAGAGCCTCTTTCTCATGAATGCCTTGGGTGATGACCCAGTTGGTATTGCCAAGTTGCACGCCGACAGAATAGAGAGGGCCGTTTGTGGTTGAGATATCCCGAAGCGCAAAGCGGGTGAAATCCGCTGTCATGCCGCTGGCTGGCTGTTTGGAGAAATAGGTCTCGGACTTGCTGTCCGCCATAAAGAACCGGTCGCCGTCCCGCTGGAACAGCCAGGTTTCTTCTCCTTCCATGGACAGGGCGGAAGGGCGGAGAAGTTCCTCGATCTTTTCGCGGGCAGAAACCGTCATGACCATAATCCCGACGACGGCGGGGTTGGCCCCGGCCGCACTCTGCGCCTCAAGGATGGGAACCAGAAAATCAATCAGCAGGTCTTTTCCGCTCTCGCGGGCATTGACGGCGGCAATCTCTGTCTGGCTGTAGTGCCGGACGGCAAGGTCCCGCTGTTCATCCGTCAGGGACGGTGATCCGGTGGACGCCAGATAGGCCCGGCCATTGCGGCCAATGACATAGGCGGCGACCACGTTGTTCTGTTCGACAAAACTTGAGATGGCATTTTGCATGTAGGGAAGCTGGTTGGCCAGCGGGCGGGGCAGTTCCGCACTGTCAGACCGGTTGACCTCGTCTGCGAACAGGCGGAACAGGGGATGGCTGGCAATCTGGGAAGCCTTGCGCCCGGTGCTGTCAATCCAGGTGGTCATGACCTCGTTCTTGCCGGCAGCGGTGATCTCCTCGCGGGCCTGCAATTCGGCAAGCAGTTCCTCTTTCGCGTTCTGGATTGCAAAATCGGCTGTGAAATAGGCCCCAAGCGACAGAAGAACGGCAATCAGAATACCGATCCGAAGCGGTGTCCGAAAAGACGAAGAACGCTCCTTGGGAGCTTCCCTGGACATGATATTGTTCAGTTCAAGGTTTGCGGTTAGTTCAGTCATCGCGTGGTTTCTCCGTCGCGCCGGCAATCTCGGTTGCCTCATTGGCTACATGCGCCCATCGGGTGGTTTCGTTCACCGAATAGAACGGCACGTAATATTTGACATTCTTTTCCTGCTGGACCGTGTCATTCTGGGAATCCAGAACCAGACGGCGGCCATTTTCCCGGACATACAGGATGGTGTGGTTCTGGCCGCGCAACACGTCGCTTGTCACAACGATGCGCATATTGGCAACGGGCACACCCAGCTCTTTCAGGCTGATATATTTCATGATTGCGAAATCTTCGGAATCGCCGCCGTTGGTGATGAATTCCAGCGGGCTGGCCCAGTAATCCGCGTGGCCATAATTCTCCATGTCGGACACATGGCGCCACTTGTTGATGAACCTGTTGATCTCGCGAAGTTGGGTGGAACGCTCGGCCTCGGTCAGTTCCTGGATTTTGGCCCGCCACAGGGTCATCTGTTGCGAGGCGCATTTCTGGATGTCCTGATCACACAGGCGGGCGGCCCGGTCGCTTTTCTTGAAATCGCCAATCACCCTTGTCCATTGCGGCAGGGCCTGCAAATCCCGCGAAGGGATTTCGACCGTACCGAACAGGCCGTCCGGCGGCGGAATATCCGCCATCGTGTTGGCCTGCGCGGACCCTGCCATCAGCAGGGACGCGGCAAGGGCAAAGGGAAGAAGTGTCGCTGATAGGGGCATCATCTTTCCTTCAAGGCGTTGTCGCGGGTTTTCAGGATCGGCTTCAGGATGTAGTCCAGAACGGATTTCTGTCCGGTCAGGGTATCCACGGACGCCACCATACCCGGAATGATCGGGTAGGTTTCATCGCCGCGCTTCAGATAGTTCTGCTCGGTGCGGACAATGATCTTGTAGAAGCTGTCGCCGGTCTGCTCATCCACGGTGGTGTCGGCGCTGATCCGTTCCAGCTCGGCAGGTAACCCGCCATAGATGGAATAGTCATAGGCCGTGATCTTGACGGTTGCCTTCTGTCCGGGGCGCAGGAAGGCGATATCGGACGGACGGATGCGGGCCTCTACCAGAAGAGAATCCTCAATCGGGACAATTTCCACAATATCCTGTCCGGGCTGTACCACGCCGCCGATGGTTGAAATTTTCAGGTCCTTGACCGTCCCTTTTACCGGGGAGCGGACATCAGTCCGTACAACCCGGTCGCGGGCGGCCAGAATGGTCTGGCGGATGGCCTCAAACTCGGCCCGGGCGGTGCTCAGTTCCTGCGATGCAATACTGCGGAAGTTGAGGATCTTTTCCTCGATCCTCTGGTTGGCTTCCTGCAGGGCGCCCTTGGCCCGGGGCAGGGCAAGCTGTGACGCGGAAATCTGGCCTTTCAGGTCATTGGCTTCCCGTTTCAGTTTCAGCAACTGAACCTTCGGAACAATGCCTTTCACGGCAAGGGGTTCGGTGATGGAAAGCTCTTCATTAACCAGAGCAAAGCTGGACCGCAGCTGGTTCAGGCGTCCGTTGATTTCGGCAATTTCCTGCTGGCGTTGCTGGGCCTGCTGGCGGAGGATGGCAATCTGTGACTGCAATTCCGCCTGCCGGGCGTTGTACAGGTTCTGTTCACGGACACTGATCTCGGCGCCTTCGGCAATCAGTTCCGGCGGAAAGGTAATGCCGGTCCCTTCGGCTTCTGCCTTGAGGCGGGCAATCCGGCCCATCAGGTTCAGGTAATTGGATTCAATCTCGCCAAAGCGGGCAGAAAAGCCGGTATCGTCGATGCGGAGCAGAATCTGGCCTTTCTCGACCGTTTCCCCTTCCCGCACCAGAAGTTCCTTCAGGATGCCGCCTTCCAGATTCTGGATGACCTGCACCTGACTGGACGGGATGACCTTGCCATCGCCGCGGGTGACTTCATCCAGAATGGCATTGTCCGCCCAGATATAGGCGGAAATGAAAAAGGCCACGATCCCGATCAGCAACAGGAAGGAACGCGGGTTGGGTCCCTGCATTTTTGCCGCCATCACATCCGAGGCAAAATCGGAATCGCTCCACTCAGCGTTGTTGGACATTTGCTTTTCCATCGTCTTCGTTACCCCTGCTGCGCTTTTTGAGGCGCCTGACTTGTCCGGTCGGCCTTGCGACCGATCTTCAACACTTCATCCCGTGGTCCGTCTGCAACCACCTTGCCGTTTCCAAGAACGATAATCCGGTCCACCAGCGAGAACAGGGATGTCCGGTGAGTGACCAGAATAAGGGTCTTGTCCTTGCTGAAATCCTTCAACCGGCTGATGAAACGACGTTCGGAATTGAGGTCCATGGAACTGGTCGGTTCATCAAACATCAGGATGGGCGGGTTGGGCAGCAGGGAACGGGCGAGGCCCATACACTGGCGTTGGCCGCCTGACAGGGTGGCGCCCTTTTCGCCGACCTGAAGGTCATATCCGTGCGGATGCCGGCTGATAAAGTCATGAACACCGGCCAGCTTGGAGGCGCGCAGGACCATGTCGTCATCGGCCTGTGGGTGGCCCATAGTGATATTCTGGCGCACGGTCCCCTGAAACAGGACGATATCCTGCATCACACTACCGATAGAGCGGCGAATGTCGGACGGGTCAATTTGTCGGATATCGGTGCCATCGATCAGGACCGCGCCTTCATCCGGTTCGTACAGGTTGATCAGCAGCCGGGAAATGGTGGTCTTGCCGGACCCGACCGGCCCGATAATGCCCACCTTTTCCCCCGCCCGGATCTTGAACGATACATTGGAAAGGGCCGGCAGTTCTGTTCCCGGATATTTGAAGGTTACGTCCTTGAACTCCACATCGCCCTGAATGTTGGGGCGGCTGAGTTGCCGTTTTTCCGCAGCCCGTTCCACCGGCAGGGCCATGATCTGGTTCAGACCCTTGAGGGCGACCATGGCCTGATTGAGCCGGGTCAGAAGACCGGCAATCTGACCCAGGGGGGCCATTGTCCGTCCGGTCAGGATGGTACAGGCAATCAGGGCACCGATCGTGATGTTGGTATCCGGCTGTGTCATCAGCGTGACGCCATAGATAACCACAAGGATGGTGACCAGTTGCATGACGGCGGCCGACAGGTTGATGCTGAGGCTGGCAAAGAAGCGGGAGGTTACGCTGGTCTTGGCGGTCTGCCCGACGAAGCGTTCCCATTCTTTTTGCATATGGCCTTCAACGCCGAGACTCTTGACAGTATCAAGGGCCGAGATGGTCTCGATAATGACGCCATGCTTTTGGGAGTTCTCGTCGGAGTTTTGGGAAACCGCCCGGCGCAGCGGCCATTGCAGGGCCAGCCCGATGCCGATCACCACCGGAATGGCGACGGCGGGAACAACCACAAGGGGGCCACCAATCAGATAGATGATGAACAGGAAGACGCCGAGGAACGGCAGGTCAACCAGTGCGGTGATGGTGGCAGAGGTAAAGAAATCCCGTAAGGATTCAAATTCCCGAAGATGGTTGGCAAACGCCCCGGCAGAGGCGGGCCGGGCCTTGACCTGAAGGTTGAGGACCTGTTCGAAAATCCGGCTGGACAGAAGCACGTCGGCCCGTTTGCCCGCATTGTCCACGAAATAGGATCGCAGGGATTTCAGGATCAGGTCAAAACCGATCACCGTAATGATACCAAACGCCAGAACCCAAAGGGTTTCAAGGGCCTTGTTGGGGACCACCCTGTCATAGACATTCATGATGAACAGGGGGCTGGCAATGGCAAAGCTGTTGATCAGGAAGGCGGCCAGAATCACCTGAAGATAAGTTGGCCAGAACTGGCGCAGGGTTCCCCAGAACCACGAGCCCTTGCGTTCCTGCAAACTTTCGTCCCGATCGACGCGGAACTTGAAGCCGGGTCGGACAAATATGGCATACCCGGCGTAAATCTTTTCCAGTTCCGCAAGGGGCAGGGTTTGGGACCCTTCGCCGGTCTCCGGGAAAATGACGACGGCCTTGTCGCCCTTCCGCTCCAGCAGGATACAGGCGCGCCGCCCTCGAATCAGCAGGACGGTTGGCAGGACCACTTCCGGAATCTTGTCCAACTTGCGGTTGGTGATCCGGGCACTGATGCCAACGCGCTGGGCGGCCCGGACAAACAGGTCCGGTGTCAGGCAATTATCTTCCAGCGGCATGCCATAGATCAGGGCTTCAGGCGTGCGGGGGTCCTCGAAAACCTTGGTCAGGGCGACAAGGCAGCCCAGCAACGGATCATGGTCCGACTTGGCGACACTGGACAGTTCAACCTGCCAATCCCCGGAGGCGTCCTCGCTGGCCGGGGCGTCCTTCTGGCCACCTTGCGCAGCGGCCTGCTTCAGGGATTGAAGGGCTTGCTCCCGAAAGGAACGCTCCGGCGAGGGAGACGATTGCTCCTTGTCCCTCACAGTCTCCGTCCCCGAGGAGAGTGATTCCTTTTCCAGAATGGAATCTGTTTTCTTACCATTTGTCGTCATTTGCGTATCCAAACCGGACACCGTACCGGCCTGTCAGGGCGGTCGCCTGCTGTTGCTGGCGGCACTGACATGGGCGCGGTATGCAGTATCCTTCTTTTCCAATATTCAGCCCGGAGTGGTGCAGGTGAGTGCACATACCCGGTGCCGGTTCCCCCAAAAGTAGCTGCGCAGTACAATTCTTGCCGGATGATCAGGTCCGGCCTTCTGCCTCAATAGAATGCGGATTTGGTGAAAATCGTATTAACGTCTCCGTTGTTTCACTCGAAATATCGCCAATTTATAAAAAAATAATCCGTCAATTTCTCGCTTTAATGGTATTCCCCCGTCGGTTTTGAAGGGGGACGCCCTCGCAATACAACTGTATCTTGGGCCGGATCACTCATTAAATACAACAAAATTAACCATAAATATATGGGTCCGCTATGGGGGCGTCTTTCGTGGGGCGGCATACCCATAAGGAGATTTATGTTGTTTTGTTTTCTTGGTATGAGGGTTTTTGGTTTCAAGGGTGCGAAAACCATGCCCTTGAAATGATGTAACAATTTTATTAAAAACGATTCTATCGATTTAAGTCGCTGAAAATGCTTCTCTTCTTGTGCCAGGTGCAAGAAGGGTAGGGGTGTTTTGGGAGAACAGCTCCGGCCGTTGGGTGGGGTATGGTCTCCCGGTGGGGACTGTGAGGAGACGGGTTTCTTTTGTGTTGCGATTGAGCCACACAGCGCAGAAACACTGGGGAATATGTGCTGTGTGACACTAAAATGGGTTGTTTTCGCGCCCGGTGTGTGGGTAAATTTTGTCGAATTTGTTAAATGTATAAACGATTGTTGTTTGACATAAACTTGTTTTGCGAGTACTCGGTGGGGCAACATTCAAGCGTATTGGGTACCAGAAAACTACAAACGATATTACTTTAAATGTGGGAGAGGGGCATGATGTCCAGATTGTCAGCGAGTAGCACGCGCAGGGTTGTTACGGCGAGTGTTATGGCGACAGTGCTTGGAAGTATTGCAGTTTCTGCGCCGGTTCATGCCGGTTCCTTGGCCGAAGCTGTACAGAGTACCGTGATGAATTATCCGGAAATTGGCGAGGCGTCCGCAAACCGCCGTGCCATTGACCAGGAACTCGAGCAAGCACACGGCCTTTACTATCCTTCCATTGATCTTGCCGCCGGGGGTGGTAAGGAATGGACGGATACGGTTTCTATCGATGACAAGTGGCTGACCCGAACCGAGGGCAGCATCTCATTGACACAAACCCTTCTGGATTTTGGCGCCCGCGAAGCCGAGGTTGAACGTCAGTCCGCCCGTGTCGATGGCGCCGCCTACCGGGTTCGGGAACGGGCCGAGGCCATTGGCCTTGACGCAGTTCAGGCCTATCTGGATGTTCTCCGCAATCTGGAAATTGTGAACCTTGCGACGGAAAATCTTGAAATTCACAAACGCACGCTGAAGGAAATCAACGACCGCGTTGATGCCGGACAGAGTGGTGTCGGGGATGTCCAGCAGACGGAAGCCCGTGTTGCCGCCGCCGAGGACACCCTTGTCGAGACAATGCGTCAGCTTGATAACGCAGAGATCGCGTATCGCCGCATTGTCGGGGAAGCCCCGATGAATCTCGAACTGCCGGAATTCAATGACGGTGTTCTGCCCGCCAATCTGGAAGACATCATCACAATCGGTCTGGAAAGCAACCCGGATATCCGCTTTGCTCGTTCCGACCTGAAAACTTCCGAAGCCGAAATCAAGGCTGCCGAAGCCAACTTCTACCCGACCGTTAATCTGGAACTGGATGCAAACGCCAATAACGATACGGACGGTGTGAAGGGACATAACGACGATTTCACCGCGATGGTTCGTCTGCGTTACAACCTGTACCGCGGTGGTATCGATCTGGGCCGTCAGCGGGAAGCGGTTGAGCGTAAGTCCGAAACCCAGCAACGTGTTGCCCGCTTTGAACGTCTGGTCGAAGAGGAAATCCGCCAGAGCTGGAGCTCTCTGGCCCGCTCGCAAGGCCGTGCCGCAGCGCTAAGCGATCAGGTTGTTGCCAACGGTCAGGTGGCTTCCACTTACCGTCAGGAATTCCAGATCGGACAGCGGGACCTGCTGGATATGCTGGATGCGGATAATGAACTGTTCAACTCCCGGACAAGTCTGGCAACGGTTGAATATTCCGTTCTGTTCGCGAAATACCGCCTGCTGGCAACTATGGGTCGTCTGAACAGCACATTGGGCGTAACCCTGCCAGAGGAAGCCTTGCCGAATAACAGCTAAGGCGTTCTTTACGAACACTGAAAAAGGCCGTCCCTTGCAGGGGCGGCCTTTTTTGCTTTGTAGGGATGAGAGGGTGAGTGTCGGGGCGACAAGGGGCCGCTCAGCATGGCTGTGGCTGTATGGCTGTTGGCTGCGCTGCTGTGCTGCCGTGCCTTTGCATGACTGTGGGACGCAGGGTTACAGGGGGGCGGAATATCGGATTGACCGGATGGTGAAACTGTCCGGTTGTCGGGGGCGGGGAAGGCGGGGCTAGTTGACAGCCGGCTTGTGGCGCCACCATCCCAATTCGTTGACCGAGTAGATGGGGCGGTAATGCTTGATTCGCTTGGCATCCACAACCAGTCCGATCTGATTGTCCAATATCATCTGTTTTCCATCCAGTTCAACAGCAAGAATGGCATGGGCAATTCGCAGGTTCATATCCTGCAGGACAACGATTTTCATCTCTTCCGCCTTCCAGCCAAGCGCCCGGAGGGTGAAGTATTTTACGATGGCGTAATCCTCGCAATCGCCAAAGCGGGCAAAGAATTCCCGCGGGATTTCCCAGTAATCCTTTACCCCCCAGTTGATGGGGTCGAGGATATAGCGAAAGAGGTTGATGTAGGTGTTGACGCGTTCCAGTTGTTTGGCCTTGGGGGCGTCCTGCAACTCCTCAATCAGTTCTTCCCACTTCTTGTAGGCACAGGCGTTAAGCTGGCCGGAATCACAGTTTCCGGGGCGTTCCTTGTAGGTGTCCAGCACCTTTTGCCATTTGGGAAAGGGCTTCAGGTCTGTATAGGCGATTTCCCGAAACCCGAAGATGCCGTTTGCCGAGGCGTGGGGCGGTGCCACAAGGACACTCAGCCCGAAGGCCAGGGCCGACGAGAAAAGCAGCAATCGCGATTTTGGATGGTTGCGCTTTTTCAAAACGGCCCCTGTTACAATCTCCGGTATGGTCTTTTCTATATCAGGGCGTAAAAAATGTCCGCAAGCCTGTATCAGAAGACTATTCTGTAAACCGATTAAGAAATATTAACATTCCTTGTGTTCTATTCACATTTTTGTCAGTAAGACAATTGGAAACAGTGGTTTACAGTGGTTGTATCCCATGGATAGCACGGACTTTACGGTATAGCGAATTGGAACAGGCGCATGGCTGATATCGATAACGAGTTAGAAGAAAGGGGCAAGGTAAACCGCACCCTTTGGTTTTCAGCAGTTATTCTGCTTGCGGTCGTGGTGGCTGGCGTCTGGGGAACTGTTGCGTTTGTTGACAAACAACGCGAGAGGGAACTTCAGAACTGGGAAATCAGGCTGGGGATCGTTGCCAATCACCGCAAGGAAAGTGTGGACAACTGGCTGGCCGAGCAGAAAAAGACCATTGCCTCACTGGCGGAGAATGCGTCCCTTCAGGTTTACCTGACCCAACTGGTTCTTGAGACAAGCGAGAATGGTAGTGAGATTTCTTCCGTGCCGGAAGCAGGCTATCTGATCAATCTTCTGAACAACCAGGCGGTGATTAGTGGTTTCTGGGAGCCGGAAGAGCCGGAGGTTCGTGCCAATGTGGCGCGGCCGGGGCGGGCCGGGATTGGCCTGACAGACCGGACCGGGCGCCTGCTGGTGTCCAGCGGCAGTATGCCGCCCATGAACCCGGCGATCCGGGCCGCACTGGCGGAGGCGGATGCCGGGGTTTCAGCCACAATCGATGTTTATGAAGGATTGAGCGGCGAGCCGACCATGGGCTTTGTTCATCCCGTCTTTGCGGTCCAGCAGGATGGGGACAAGGATAATGTGATCGGCTTTATTGTCGGGATCCGCACCATATCGAATTCCCTGTTTCCGTTGCTGATCCAGCCGGGCGATACCCTGAAGACCGGGGAAACCTTTCTGGTCCGCGAAGATAACGGCCTGATTGAATATATTTCACCGCTGGCCGACGGCACATCGGCCCTGAAGCGGACGTTAAGCGGGGATGATCGGTTGGCGGCGGCCTTTGTGGTTGGCAAGCCCGGCGGTTTTGCAATCCTGAACAACTATCTTGGCGAAGAGGTTCTGGTGACCGGGCGCAAGATCAACGAAGCGCCGTGGTATCTGGTGCGCGAGGTCAGCACCCATGAGGCCCTGTCGGAAACCAACAACCGCCTGAATGTGATGCTGGGGGTCTTCCTGCTGCTGATCATCGGGGTCAGTGGCACCCTTGTTGCGGTCTGGCGTCACGGGACGTCTCTTCGGGCGGCGGAACTGGCGCGTAAATACAAGGCAACGGCCGAGCATTTACGGGAAAAATCCGAATTTCTGCGGGTGGTGACCGACCAGCAACCCACCTCCATTGCCGTGTTCGATAAGGACAACCATTATACATTTGCCAACCGGATCGCGGCGGCCGACGCGGATATCGATCAGGATGAACTGATCGGCCGGAAGATCACCTCCATTCTGGGGAAAGAGACCTCTGCCAAGGTGCGTTCCATGTTGGATACGGCCCGTCAGGAAAACACCCAGATTTCCGATGTGGTGACATTGGAGGACGAGGGGCGGCCCCGGGTGTTCAAGTCGGACATCATCCCGCTTCGGATAAACCAGAAAGACCCGGAAAGTGTTCTGGCTGTCATGCAGGATATTACGGATGTGGTTGCCGAGCGGCAGCGGCGCGAAAGTATGCTGCGCAGTCTGGTGTCCACACTGGTGGCCTTCGTGGACAAGCGCGACCCCTATTCGTCGAACCAGTCAAGGCGGGTGGCCGAAGTCGGGGTTGCCATTGCCGAGGAACTGGGGGCGTCTGACAAGGTTATCCAGACCGTTGATATTGCCGGGAACCTCATGAATATCGGTAAAATTCTTGTTCCTGTTTCTATCCTGACCAAGACAGGGGAACTGACCGATCAGGAAATGGAAGCCGTTCGGGATAGCCTCTATTCCAGTGCGGACCTTCTGGAAGGGGTCAAGTTCGACCTGCCGGTTGCCGAAACCCTGCGGCAGTTGCAGGAGCATTGGGATGGCAGCGGCCAACCCCGTGGCCTGTCCGGGATGGCCATCAACGAGCCCGCCCGTATCATCGCGGTTGCAAACGCGTTTGTTGGTATGGTCAGCCCGCGGTCTTACCGTCAGGCACTGGATATGAGCAAGGCGATCGAGATCCTGATGGACGGGGCGGACAAGCGCTTTGACCGGAAACCCGTCAGTGCGCTGATCAACTATCTCGATAACAAGGGGGGCCGGGAACGTTGGTCCCACTTCGCGGAGATGCCGGAAGATTTGTCTGCGGAAAATGATGAATAAACGGAAAAAGCGCCCTTTGAGGCGCTTTTTTTATAGCAGGCAGTTCCGGGAGATAGGGAGGGCGCGCCCTTACAGAATGGGCGTCGCCTGCAGGGCAGCAGGGCCGGTCAGGATCAGCTTGACCAACTCGCTTTGACGGCTTGTATCGGTTTTACGGAAGACCTGCCGCAATTGGGAACGGACGGTGTGCATGCTGACCCCCCATTCCTCGGCAAGGTCATCCAGCTTGTGCCCATTGGTCAGCCCCAGTGTCAGGCGCCCTTCCGCTGGCGTCAGGCCATAGAGACGGCAGATGGTGTCCACGGACAGGGTCACCGGTTCTGACGGGTCGGAAACGAACAGCACGGCCCCCTTGCCGGCGATCCCGGTACCAATGGGGGCCACCATGGCGGTAAGCGGGGCATCGCGGTTGCTGCGGGTGATGGACATGGCAAAGTCACTGTCGCCCGAGGCATCCTGTTCCTTTAGTAGGGCATTTTCCAGCAATTCGCCGAGCAATTTGTTTTCTGACGGCACCTCGGCGCGGCAAATGCGGTCCCGGTCCAGGATCAGGCCGTCCCCGGCATCCAGAAACCCCTTCGCCTTGTCATTGAAAAAGAGAACCTGCGCCTCGGAGGTGACCAGAATGACACCCATGGGCAGGCGGTTCAGGACTGCGGTTGCGGATTCAAGAAGCCCCTCTGAGGGTTTTGCCGGTCCCTGTCCGCGCTGGCGTTCAATGGCGTTGATCAGGCTTCTCGCCATGCCGGAGCTGGTAAGTTGGCTGCGGATCAGAAAATCCTGCGCCCCGTGCCGAATGGCGGGGTGACCGACATTTTCCTCATCTTCCGTCAGCAGAACAACGGGGATTGCCGGAAACGTTTTTCGCAAGGATTGCAGTTTTTCAAGGCCGTCCCCGTTGAGCAAATCGCCATCCAGAAGAAAAATATCGGCGTTGCCGGGGTCCTGTTGGTTGATCAGGGCGGTTATGTCCGTGACATGATGCAGGTCGAAGTCTGGCTTCTTGATGTTGGAAAAAAGCCATCCCATCTGTTGGGCATCGCCTTCCTTGTCTCCAACAAACAGGACTTTTGCATTTAAGATAGTACTCATCTTGTGCGCCGACTCTTTGATCTTCCTGTCACTCAAATAACTTCAGGATTTTTTATCCTGAAAGCCCGTTAATCCGATTGCCTTTTGACTTTCACATTTTCTTCCAAGCGCTTATCGTCGGGCGCGTTGGAACAGCCAGTACCCTACGTGGGAAAGGTGAAACATTTAATAACAATGAACCATGATTTTTGATCAATGATCCCTTAAACGTTTACATAATAGTTACATTTGAAACAAACAATTTTCGTCAATTCGGCGGGAAGTGTCAATTTTGCCATAAGGTTTAATACTGTGCCGCCCAAGAAACAGACCCACTATACATACATTTCCTTTAACAAACCTTTCGGCGTTCTCAGTCAATTTACCAGCGAGGGGGGACATCCCGCCCTTTCCGGGTTTGATTTGCCGAAGGAGGTTTACGCGGCTGGCCGCCTTGATCGGGATAGTGAGGGGCTTCTTGTCCTTTGTAATGATGGTCGCTTTATCAAGAAACTGCTTGATCCGGAATTTGCCCATCCCCGGACCTATTGGGCACAGGTAGAAGGAATCCCGGATGAAAAGGCGCTTCAGGCGTTGCGAAGCGGACCGGTTATCAAGGGATACAAGTGCAAGCCCTGCAAGGCGACCCTGCTGGCCCCGCAACCGGACGTACCGCAGAGAAATCCCCCGATCCGTGAACGAAAGGAAATCCCCACAAGCTGGCTGGAACTGACCCTGACAGAAGGCAAGAACCGGCAGGTCAGACGTATGACTGCCGCCGTGGGGTTTCCGACCTTGCGTTTGATCCGGGTGGCCATCGGCAACCTGAAACTGGGCGATCTGGAGCCGGGCTCATGGCGCGCCATCCGCCGCGAAGACATCCTGCCCTGACAGGGAGGAAGGGCCTTCGCGGCAGGCGCGTTCCAAATCGGGGACAGGATCAGTGGGCGAACAGCACGGGCGCTGTCATGTGATCCAGGATTTCCTGTGTGGCACCCCCCAGAATCATTTCCCGGATACGGCTGTGGCCATAGGCGCCCATCACCAGCATGTCGGCACTGTAATCCACAAGGGAATCCAGCATCGCATTGCCGGCACTGACATCTTTCCAGTGTCCCACCTTGCATTCCGCCTTCACGCCGTGGCGTTCCAGATGGGCAAGCATGGCCGCGTCCGGACCGCTTTGGTCCTTGGAAGGGTTGATGCTGAGCAGGGTGACCTTCTTTCCTGCTTTCAGGAAGGGCATGGCTTCATGAATGGCCCGGGATGATTCCCGTGTGTTGTTCCAGCCAACCAGAATATGGTCGCCAAAATTCTTGAAATTCCCGGCATAGGGGATCGCAAGGATCGGCCGCGCACAACTGACGACCAGATCGTTGATCAGGGTCAGATAGGGGGCGGATTCGGATTTTTGCGGATCGACCTGTCCAACCACCACAAGGTCGGCTGTCAGCGCATATTTATTCACCACATCGGGGGCATAGCCTTCCTCGATAATGACGCTGACAGGGACATTGACGCGGGCGGCCAGTTCTTCCAGCTTGGCCTTGCAGGCCAGCGCTTTCTTGTTTTCCAGTTCCAGCGTCTGTTCCGTATATTCCGGAGGGATGTAGCCCATGAAAGACGTGGGTGGTGTAATGGGTGGGATGGAATAGACACCGACCAAAGCAGCATTGTTTTGTGTGGCGATACCCAGTGCCGCCTCCACTCTGCTGTCAAGATTTTCGTCACTCGCGAGATGCAACAGGATCGTTTTTATAGACATTTTGAGCCCTCTTTTTGTGCGAATTGAACCGTTATTATTAAAAATTACACGCTGTCAGGTCCAATCTGTTTGATCTGGAACAAGTTTTTGCAAAAAACCTTATAAACTGTGAAGGATGTAAAAGCATGATGCAAGGGGATTAGGCCATTCGGGACAGGAAGGGAGCCCGGAACCGGTGCAGCCCCGGAAAATCCGATAGTTTTTGCACCGCCGTCCGGTTAAGGTGTGCCCGGACTTCAGTTTCAGGTATTTCAGGATAGACACGTCATGGACGCATTGACCGCACTGTTTACACGCAAATCCGCTGCGGCGCTGACGGAACCGGCCCCGGACGAGGGGGAACTTCGGGAAATGTTCCGGGCCGCAGTCAGGGCACCGGACCATGGGGCCATCCGTCCCTGGCGATTTATTGTGTTCAGGGGGGAGAGCCGGGCCGATCTTGGGGCCATCCTGAAAGACTGTGCCCGGAAGTCTGATCCCGCCGCGACGGAGGCGGCCCTTGAAAAGGCCGCGCTGAAACCGTTTCGCGCGCCGCTTGTCATCGCCGTGATTGCAACTGTTTGCGATCATCCGAAGGTTCCAGCCATTGAGCAGGTGATTTCCGCTGGCGCCGCCGCACAGAATATCATGCTGGCGGCCCATGCCATGGGGTTCGCCGGAATTTGGCGAACCGGTGCCCCCTGTTATGACGAAAGTGTCCGGGGTGCGCTTGGGGTCGCGGGAGAGGATCAGATCGTCGGCTTTCTGTATCTGGGGTCCGCCCGCACGGTGCCGCCCCTGCCGGACTGCGACCCGGATGCGTTTGTTGAATACTGGGAAACGGCGGGCAGGTCTTAATTTTTACACAATCCTGACGGTGAATTGCTTGCAGTGATCACTGGTGATTTGTTAGTTTAACCGAAGTTTTGAACACGGCTGTGTCGTCAAATTTGATTGGGGTAATTCTTTGCTGAAAAAAATGAAACTGCTTGCGTGCCTGTCTCTTGTGTCGCTGGCAATAGGTGCAACCGATATTAATCATGCAAACGCGCAAGGGACCCCGCCGGCCGCCAAGGTTGCCGTTGTTGATGTGATCAAGGTTCTGAACGAGTCCGAGCCGTGGAAAAAAGCCCGTGAAGAGATCAAGGCCCGGACAGACGAGGTCCAGAATGACCTGAATACCCGGGGCAAGGATATCAAGGCCCGCAGCGAGGAACTGGATCGGCAGAAGGCCATTCTGGCACCGGATGTCTTTCAGACACGACGCGGGGAACTGGCGAAGGAAATGCAGTCCTTGCAGCGGGAAGCGCAGATTTCCAACAACAAGCTGAACAATGTGTTGAACGAGATCCGGTTGCGTCTTCGCGGGGTCATTGTCCAGATCGCGGCGAAGGTTTCCACCGAACGGGGCATGAATATCGGTTTTGACCGGGCGGATGTAATCTATTTCGGGGACCAGATGGATATCACCGACGAGGTTCTGAAGCGGTTCAATGCGTCAGATACCAAGATCGAGATTACTGTCGACAAGCAGTAAACGCACAGCAAGGCGAGGGGTCAAATCCTCGCCTTTAGTTTTTCTTTCAGTTCTTCGTCACAGAAAGCCGCATCCAGTGCATTTCGGGTAATGGTCTGCAGGTCTTTCAGGTCCAGGTTCGCCGCTTTGGCCACACGGTCATATTCCTTGCCAATGCTTGTCGCGAAGAAGGGCGGGTCATCAGAATTCAGGGTGACAATGCAGCCCGCTTCCATGAAGTCCCGGAACGGGTGGGTTTGGTAATCCTGAAACAGACCGGTGGCAATATTGCTGCCGGGGCAAAGTTCCAACGGGATTTTCCGGTCCGCCAGTTCCTCAACCAGTAGCGGGTCCTCCCCCGCCCGGACGCCATGTCCGATCCGGCTGACAGGCAGGGCATCCAGTGTGGCGCGAATGCTTTCCGGTCCGCCAAATTCCCCCGCATGATTGGTTGTCTGATATCCGGCGGCATGAACCAGATCAAAGGCGGGTTTGAAATCGGTAGGCTGATACTGGGCTTCGTCGCCGCCCATTCCGAACCCGACAACATAGGGGTGCGGGTTTTCCGTAAAGGCGCGGGCAATGTTCATGGCCCTGCCCGGCCCAAGATGCCGCACACAGGTTACGATAACCCGGCCTTCAATCTGGAAATCCCGGCGGGCGTCATCAATGCCGGCAGCAATCCCGTCGAGATGATCCGTATAGCTGATCCCGGCCTCTGCCGCATGGTCGGGGGATGAAAAAGTCTCCACATAGAGGACATCCTCAAGGGCGCAGCGGCGAAGATAATCATAGGTCACCGCCCGGTAATCATCCTTTGATCGAATAGCGGCGGCGGCCTTGTCATAGCAGGACAGGAAGTCCCAGAAATCCGTCCAGGCGAATTCCCCGTCGGACTTGAAGGTGGACGGGTCCAGGTTGGCTCCGTTGCCTGCGGCCAGCTTTTTCACAAGGGCCGGGGTTGCCGTCCCTTCCAGATGGACATGAAGTTCGGCTTTTTTGACCATGATTATTCCACGAACGAGGTGCCTTGCCGCAAAGCAGGCAGGCCCAGATGGCTGGCAATGGATTGTCCGATATCGGCAAAGGTGTCCCGCTCGCCGATGAAACCGGACGGGTGGGTGCGGGAAAACCCGACAATGGGAACGACTTCCCGTGTGTGGTCGGTTCCGGTCCATGTGGGATCGCAGCCATGATCCGCGGTCATCAACAGTAGGTCGTCTTCCTGCAGGCGGTCCAGAAGTTCGGGCAGGCGGGCGTCGAATTCCTCCAGTGCCTGGGCATACCCGGCCACATTCCGCCGGTGGCCGTAGGACTGGTCAAAATCAACAAAGTTGGTAAAGACGAGCGAGCCGGGGGTCGCCCGGTCAAAGGCTGCCAGCGTGGCATCGAACAGGGCCATGTTGCCCGCGGCCTTGACCACTTCCCCTGTGCCCTGATGGGCGAAGATATCACCAATCTTGCCAACGGAAATGACCTGACGGCCAGCCCCTGTCATTACGTCAAGAAGGGTTGGTTCTGGCGGGGGGACGGCAAGGTCCTTGCGGTTGGGGGTTCGCTCGAAGGTGCCGGGCTCCCCGATGAAGGGGCGGGCGATGACCCGGCCGATATCCAGCACATCGACAAGCTTGCGGGCCTCTGCGCAGAGGTCATAAAGACGTTGGAGCCCGAAGGTTTCCTCATGGGCCGCGATCTGCAGCACACTATCCGCGGAGGTGTAGAGGATGGGCCGACCGGTCTCCATATGCTCCTGTCCGAACCGTTCGATAATCTCGGTCCCGGAGGCATGGCAATTCCCAAGGAAGCCGGGAAGGTTGCAGACCTGTTTCAGGGTCTCGGTCAGGGCGCGGGGGAAGCAGGGGACTGTTTTCGGGAAATATCCCCAATCAAACAGGACCGGAACCCCGGCCATTTCCCAATGCCCCGATGGGGTGTCCTTGCCTTTGCTGAGTTCCTGTGCGTATCCGTAAATTCCGGTGGGCGTTACCCCGTTGCTGACAGGACCGCCGGTCTTGGCACGGTGGGCGGCATGAAGACCCAGTCGTTCCAGATTGGGCAATTCAAGCGGGCCGGTGCGGTGTTCATTGTCCGCCTTGCCGGCGCGGGCGGCCTCCATGATATGGCCGAAGGTATCCGCGCCCTGATCACCGAACTGGTCCGCGTCCCGTGCGGCCCCTAGTCCAAAGCTGTCCAGAACCAAAAGGATCGCTCTGCTCATATATCCTCCTTTGTCAGTCGGTCGCGAATGACAGATGTTTGTTTTGGCGCCTCGTCCACAAGTGTGATGGCCGCCAGAATACGGCGCTCGGCCGCATCGGCCTGATTTTCGGTGCGGGCAATGATGGTTGCAACCGGTTGCCGGGGACCCGTCTTGAAGCCGATCCCTTTCAGGTTGGTCAGGCCCACGCCATAGTCAATGCTGTCGCTGGCCTTGTGGCGTCCTCCGCCAAGGTCCATGACGGCAACGCCCATCTCGCGGGTGTCGATCTTGCCGATATATCCCCGGCGAGGGGCAAACACATCCCGCCGGATCGGGGCCAGTGGCAGATGGGCGTCCGGATTGGTCATCAGGTCGCGGGGCCCGCCCAGTGCGGCCACCATCTGGGCAAATTTCTCGGCGGCGGTTCCGCTGGCAAGGGCCCCCTTGATGGCAAGGGGCGCTGTCGTCCGGTCCATGATCCCCGACAGCACCAGCATTTCCGAACACAGCCCGACCACGACTTCCAGCAGGCGAGGGTCCACATTACGGCCCATCAGGAAGTCAATGCTTTCGCGGACCTCAATGGCGTTGCCGGCGGTATGGCCGAGAACCTCGTCCATGTCGGTCAGCAAGGCTGTGGTTGGCATCCCGGCCCCATTGGCAACCGTGACGATACTTCTGGCCAGTTCCTCGGCATCGGCATAATCCGGCTTGAACGCGCCGGAGCCGAATTTCACATCCATCACAAGGGCATCCAACCCGGCGGCCAGTTTCTTGGAAAGAATGGACGCGGTGATCAGGGCGATGCTTTCGACCGTGGCCGTGACATCCCGGGTGGCATAAAAACGCCGGTCCGCCGGGGCAAGATCGGATGTTTGCCCGATAATGGCGCAGCCCACATGCTTGACCACGCGGGTCAGAAGGTCCGGGTCCGGGGCGGTGTTGTATCCGGGCACGCTGTCCAGCTTGTCCAGCGTGCCGCCCGTATGCCCCAGCCCACGGCCGGAGATCATGGGAACCGCCCCGCCGCAGGCCGCCACAACAGGGGCAAGGATCAGGCTGACCTTGTCACCCACACCGCCGGTGGAGTGTTTATCGACCACCGGGCGTCCAAGATCCGCGTGGGACCAGTCCATCACATCACCTGAATGCACCATGGCGCGGGTCAGCCAGATCCGTTCGTCCATGGACATGTCCCGAAAGAAGACCGCCATGGCAAAGGCGGCAATCTGTCCTTCGGAAATGCTGTCATCCGTGATGCCGCGGACCATGAACTGTATTTCCTGTTCCGTCAGTGGCTGTCCATCCCGCTTTTTGCGGATGATCTCCTGAGGAAAATAGGTGTCTTTCATGGCAGAATTCACTCCCCGTAGGGTATCCAGATATTCTTGACCTGTGTGGCGTGGCGAAGATAGTCCCGTCCTTCGCCCTGTTCCGGGTCAAACCAGTTTCTTTGCCTGCCGTGACAGGTCCAGATACGTTTCATGTTGCCGGTGGAAGCGGCTTCCGCAGTGGCCGCGCCCTCCTTTTCTGGGCCGAAATACCAGACGGATTTGACATCATCATGACTGGCCAGCGTTTTCGACAGGTCATCCCGTTTACCGGTGATAATGTTGAAAACCCCGGCGGGGACGTCGGATGTTTCCAGAACCTGATAGAAATCGGTTGCCGTCAACGGGTGCCGTTCCGAAGGCACAAGAACAATGCGGTTCCCCATGGCAATCGCGGGGGCGGCCAGCGATATCATGGACAGCAGCGGGTTTTCATCGGGGCAGATAATCCCGATGGTCCCGATGGCTTCCTTCATGGCAAGCGTGACGCCCCGAAGCGGCGGGGTATGGATGCTGCCTTCATATTTATCCGCCCAAGCGCCGTAGCTGAACAGCCGGGACAGGGTGGCGTCAACCTCTTGCCGGGCCTGTTCAGGGGAGACCCCGGTTGTTTCTGTCAGACGGCGGGCGAATTCATCCCGCCGTGTTTCCAGATTTTCTGCCAGATAATACAGCACCTGTGCCCGGTTATGGGCCGATGTGCCGGTCCAGCCGGTGGCCTTGCGGGCGGCCTCGACCGCATTGCGGATATCCTTGCGGCTGCCCCAGCCCACCTCGGCGATCTTGTCGCCGCTGGCGGACAGGACGGGCAGGCTGTACCCATTGTCCGGGCGGGCCTGTTTTCCGCCCACATAAAGCTTGGCGGTGCGGTCCAGCGAGGCCAGCGGGGACGCGGTGGTCGCCCCGCTCTGTTCGGCGGTAGCGGTGGTCTGATAGGCGGGCAGGGTGTTTTCGAAGCGGGGCTTCAAAACCTCCATCATGCCTTCAAGGCCACCCTCGCGGCTAAAGCCGGATTCCCGGTTTCCGCCAAATCCGCAGGCCGCATCAAACTGGTTGGTGGAGTTGATCCAGACAACACCGCAGTCCAGCTTCGGCGCCACATCAAGGGCAAGGTTGATATTCTCGCTCCAGATCGAGGCGGCAAGACCATACCGGGTATTGTTGGCGATCTTGATGGCCTCGTCCGGGGTGCGGAATGTCATGACCACGACCACGGGACCAAAGATTTCTTCCTGTGCGATGGTGGCGGCGGGGGCCACATTGGTGAACAGGGTCGGGGGATAAAAACATCCTTCCTTGGGCACTGCCCAGCCGGGTTGCCACAATTCGGCCCCTTCGGCCTGACCTTTTTCAACAAGGGTCTGGATGGTTTGCAATTGGACGGGCGCGACGATCGCCCCCATATCAATACACTTGTCCAGCGGATCCCCAAGGCGCAGGGTTTCCATACGGGCCTTCAGCTTGGCGATTATTCGGTCGCTAATCCCTTCCTGCACCAGCAGGCGGGACCCGGCGCAGCAGACCTGCCCCTGATTGAACCAGATGGCGTCAACAACCCCTTCAACGGCACTGTCCATATCCGCATCGTCAAACACGATGAACGGCGATTTTCCGCCAAGCTCCAGCGTCAGGTGCTTGCCGGAGCCAGCGGTTGCCGCGCGAATTCGGCGTCCCACCTCGGTCGAGCCTGTAAAGGCGATCTTGTCCACATCCTTGTGGCCGACGATCAATTCACCCGTGGCGCCGTCACCGGTAACGATATTCACCACCCCGTCCGGCAGTCCGGCATCCTTGCAGATTTCCGCAAAGCAGAGGGCCGTTAGCGAGGTAAATTCGGCTGGCTTCAGAACGACCGTGTTGCCCGCCGCGATGGCCGGGGCAATTTTCCACGCCAGCATCAACAGGGGGAAATTCCACGGGATGATCTGTCCGATGACCCCCATGGGGCTGTATCCGGCCAGTTCGCTACCCTGCAACTGTGCCCAGCCGGCATGATGATAGAAATGCCGGGCAACCAGCGGAATATCGATATCCCGTGTTTCCCGAACGGGTTTGCCGTTATCAAGGCTTTCCAGTACGGCAAGCAGGCGGGCGTTGCGCTGGATGGCACGTGCGAGGGAATAAAGGTGGCGCGCCCGGCCATGTCCGCCAAGGGTCGCCCAGTCGCCCTGCGCCTTGCGGGCGGCGGCAACGGCGGCATCCACATCCGATGCGTCGGCTGCCGCGATTTCGGCAAGGGCTTCGCTGGTCGCGGGATTGGTGCTGGTGAACCATTGGCCGGATGCAGGCGGGGTCCAGCCGCCGTCCACAAACAGTCCGAACCGGCCCTTGTGGCTGGCAATCCAGTCAAGGGCGATTTCCCTGCTTTCAGGGGCGGGGCCATAGTCCATGCTGTCAAAAATCTCTGAAATGCTCATTGCCAGTCCTTACGCCATCGGGTGACGGAAATCCGCGGAGTAGCGGCCGGTTACATAATGTTCAAGTTGCCGCTCGATATCACCGAGCAGGCTGGAAGCGCCAATGCGGAACAGATCCGGTTGCAGCCAGTCCAGCCCCAGTTCTTCTTTCATCATGATCTGATAGTTCAGAACATCCTTTGCGGTACTGATCCCGCCCGCGGGCTTGTACCCGATCTTGCAACCGGTCCTGTCCTGATAGTCCCGAATGGCGCGGATCATGACCAGACTGACCGGCAGGGTTGCGTTCACGCTTTCCTTGCCGGTGGAGGTCTTGATGAAATCGGCCCCGGCCATCATGGCGATGATGCTGGCCTTGGCCACATTCCGCAAGGTGACCAGATCACCGGTGCCCAGAATTGCCTTCATATGGGCATCGCCGCAGGCCTCCCGAAAGGCCTTCACTTCGTCATAGAGGGCTTTCCAGTTGCCGGTCAGCACATGCCCGCGGGTAATGACAATATCAATTTCCGTGGCTCCGGCGGCAACGGAGGCTTCAATCTCGCGAAGGCGCAGGTCCAGCGGGGTCAGGCCGGCTGGAAAACCGGTGGAGACAGCGGCAACGGGAATACCGCTGCCAGCAAGGGCCTCGACCGCGGTTTCCACCATGGTGTGATAGACGCAGACGGCGCCGGTGGTCAGGCCCCGCTCGCTCATGCCAAGGGCCTCCAGAATGTCGGGACGCACGGGCTGGCGGGCCTTGGCGCAAAGACGTTTTACCCGCCCCGCGGTGTCATCTCCGCTCAAGGTGGTCAGGTCGATGCAGGAAATGGCTTTTAGAAGCCACGCCGCCTGATACTCCTTCTTGACGGTTCTTCTGCCGCCAAGGGTGGACGCCCGGCGCTCCACGGCGCTCAGGTTCACGTGAATATCCTCGACCGCGTCAAGGCTGAACGGCATACCGGGGTTGCGGTCCTCCCCGTGCCCCGGCGTCTTGAATTTACTGACCGTTGCCATCGGCCCCCTCCTTCAAATGTGCTTTCAGCAATTCGCGTTTCAGGGTTTCGAGAAAAATGATCACCAGTTTTTCCAGATCCTCTGCGGCCAGCTTGGCGCAATCAAGGGTTTGCTGGTGGCTGAGCTCCGTTTTGCTGAGACCGGCAACCAGATTGGTGATGTTGGAGATGGCGGCGACCCGAAGGCCGCAGTGGCGGGCCACCAGAACCTCGGGCGTGGTGGACATGCCGACGGCATCCGCCCCAAGAACGCGGAAGGCCCGGATTTCCGCCGGGGTTTCAAAATTCGGCCCCAGATAATGCAGATACACCCCTTCGGACAGCGGAATGTCCAACTCCTCGGCGATGGCCTTGAAATGGGCCCGCAAGGTGGGGTCATAGGCGTCGGTCATGGGGAAAAAGCGGGGCCCGAACCGGTCGTCATTCTCGCCAACCAGTGGATTGCGGCCCGTCAGGTTGATATGGTCGCTGATCAGCATCAGGCTGCCCGGACCGGCGCTTTCATGAAAACTGCCCGCGGCGTTGGTGACCAGCAAAATGTCAATGCCCAGCAGCTTCATGGTGCGGACCGGAACGGCAAGGTCTTCCGGGTTGCCCCCTTCATAAAGGTGAATACGCCCCTTCATGCAGACCACGGGCATACCCCCAAGGCGGCCCAGAATGAGCTGCCCGTCATGGCCTTCAACGGTTGATCTTGGAAAATCGGGAATATCGTCGAAACCGATGGTTACGACCGCGTCGATTTTCTCGGCCAACCCGCCAAGGCCCGAGCCCAGTATGATGCCGACACGAGGGGTGAAACCCGGTGCGGTGTTCTTGATGAACTCCGCAGCCTTATATGGATCCAAAGCCATTATCTTTCCTTGATGTAAGGCACGCCAATCGATTTTGGCGGATTTGCCTTGCCGACGAAACCGGCAAGCAGGAGAACGGTAAGAATATAGGGGAGTGCCTGAATGAATTGTACCGGAATTACACCAACAATGGGCAATTCAACCCCTTGCAGGCGCGCCTGAACGGCATCGGTGAAGGCAAAGAGCAGGCAGGCAAACAGGGTCGGAACAGGCTTCCATTTTCCGAAGATCAAGGCGGCAAGGGCAAGATATCCCTTACCCGCCGTCATTTCCCGAATGAATCCGGCCCCATGCGCCGTGGAAAGATAGGATCCGGCAAAGCCACACAGAATGCCAGTTACCGCAAGGGCCTTGTAGCGCATGAGTTCAACCGAGATACCGGCGGTATCGACCGCATGGGGGTTTTCCCCGACAGCCCGAACCCGCAACCCGAAACGGGTCTTATACAGGATATAGGCGACCAGCGGCACAGAGGCCGCCGCACAATAAACCAGAATATTATGGCCCGAGATCAGTTCGGCATAGGTATAGCCGATGACGGGAATTTCCCGCACCGCATCGGCAAAGGGCAGGGTGATGGGCTGGAAACGGGCGTCTCCGCTCAAGGAAGGGGTTTGGCCGCCCTGATGAAACCACGCGATCGCCAGTGTGGGCGTCAGGCCGGAAACCATGATGTTGATGGCCATGCCGGACACCACCTGATTACCCTTGTGAGTGACACAGGCATAGGCATGGAGGGAGGAGAGCGCAAGGGAGGTAACAACCCCGGCACACAGGCCAAGCCATGCGGACCCCGCCGCCGAGGAGGCCGCCGCAGCGGCAAAGGCCGCCCCCAGCATTTTCCCTTCCAGCCCGATGTCGACCACGCCGGACCGCTCCGAAAACATGCCCGCCATGGCCGCAAGGACAAGGGGCGTTGCCACACGGAAAGTGGCATCCAGCAGAAGGATAATGATCTGGAAAAGTTCCATCTTTTATGCCTCCGCTGTTGCTGTGGCCTTGCGGCGCTTGAACAGGCTTTCAATGCGGGGACGGAACATATGCTCCAATGCCCCTGAAAACAGGATGATCAATCCCTGGATCACAATCACCATTTCCCGGTTGATGGTCTTCATTTCAAAGGCCAGTTCCGATCCCCCCTGATAGAGGGCGCCAAACAGCAGGGCCGCCAGAAAGATGCCAACCGGATGGTTGCGCCCCATCAGCGCCACGGCGATACCGACAAAGCCAAAGCCGCCACTGAAATCCAGAATGAGCCGATGATGGACGCCCAGGACCTCGTTGACACCGACAAATCCGGCCAGCGCCCCTGAAATGACCATGGCAAGAATGATGTTCCGGGCCGGGGAAATTCCGGCATAGCGGGCGGCGGTTTCATTTTGCCCGGTCACACGGATTTCATAGCCCCAGCGGGTATGCCACATGAAATAATAGAAGGCCCCGCTCAGGATCAACGCGAAGAAGAAGGACAGGTTCAGCGGCGTGTTGGGGAAGGGCAGGAAATCATGGAGGTAGGGAAGCCATGTAAATTCGGCAAATTCACGGCTTTCCGGTGACTGTCCGCCCGGCGCGATCAGGATTTCCACCAGAAGGTAGGTCATGATCGAGGCGGCGATGAAATTGAACATGATGGTCGTGATGACGATATGACTGCCCCGCCGCGCCTGCAGATAGGCCGGGACATAGGCCCAGAAACCGCCGAACAGGGCCGCCGCGAAAATGGCCAGCGGGATCACCATCCATCCCGGCATGAAATCCAGGTAGAGCGCGGCCAAGCCGACCCCGAGCCCGCCAATCAGGGCCTGTCCCTCAGCGCCGATATTGAACAGGCCGCAATGGAAGGCAATGGCCACCGCAAGGCCGGTAAACACAAAGTTGGTGGTGTAATAAAGGGTATAGCCAATGGCATCGGGATAGCCGAAGGCGCCATAGATCAGCACCTCCAGAGCCTGCAGCGGGTCATCCCCCACAATCAGGATCACGGCGCCGGACAGGATAAAGGCTGCCAGCAGGTTGACCAGCGGGATCAGGATCAGATTGACCCAGGCCGGAACTTTTGCAGGAGCCCCGAATTTTGCTGTTGCGTCCGACATTATGCTACCGTTTCGTCCTGTTGTGCATGGGGGGAGCCGTTCTTTTCGCGGATGCCGGCCATCATCAGGCCAAGCCGGGTTTCATCGGCATCCCGCGCATCCAGTTCGCCAACGATTTCACCATCAAACATGACGGCGATCCTGTCGGACAGGGACATGACCTCGTCGATCTCAACAGACACGACCAGAATGGCCGCCCCGGCATCCCGCATCCGGATCAGCTGGTTATGAATGAATTCGATGGCGCCGATATCCACACCGCGGGTCGGCTGACCGACCAGCAGGACATCCGGTTTCTGTTCCATCTCCCGCGCCAGAACCAGTTTCTGCTGGTTGCCGCCGGAAAAACCGGACGCCTGCAAATGGGGATTGGGGGGGCGGACATCAAACTTTCGGATATATTCCTCGCAGGTGGAGATCATGGCCGCATGATCAAGGGTTGTCCCCTTGTTGTAAGCCGGCAGGTCATGATAGCCGAGGATGGTATTTTCATTGGCGGAAAAAGACAGCACCAGACCGGAGCGGTGCCTGTCTTCGGGCACATGCCCAAGTCCGATTTTCCGCAAGTCACGGGCATTGAATTTTTTGCTGTGGGTGATGTCCTCATCCTTGAAGATCACCTGTCCCGAGGTTGGCTTCCGGGTTCCGCCCAGAACTTCCAGAAGCTCGGACTGACCGTTGCCGGATACCCCGGCAATGCCAAGAATTTCACCGGCCCGGATATCAAGGGTGACATCCTTCAGGCGCTGCACGCCGTCGGCATCCACATAATTCAGGTTGCGGGTCTGCAGGATGGCCTTGCCGGGATGGGCATCGGTCTTTTCGACCTGTAACAGGACGCTGCGCCCGACCATCAGTTCGGCCAGATGTTCGCGGTTTGTGTCTTTTGTGGCCACATGGGCGACCATCTCGCCGCGCCGCATGACCGAGACATTGTCCGTGATTGCCATGATTTCCCGCAATTTGTGGGTAATCAGGATCACGGTCTTTCCCTGTTCGCGAAGGGTGCTGAGAATACGGAACAGATGGTCGGCCTCTTGCGGGGTCAGGACCCCTGTGGGCTCGTCCAGAATCAGGATTTCCGCGCCCCGGTACAGGGCTTTCAGGATTTCAACCCGTTGTCGCAGGCCCACCGGAAGGTCGCCGACAATGGCGTCCACATCGATTTCCAGGCTGTATTCCTGTTCCAGGCGCTGCAACTCCTTGCGGGCCTTGGCAAGGCCCTGATCAAGGCGGGCACCGCCCTCCACACCCAGAATGATATTTTCAAGAACCGTAAACGTATCGACCAGCATGAAATGCTGGTGGACCATGCCAATACCTGCCTTGATGGAGGCTTGGGGATTGTCGATCCGGCATTCCTGTCCGTTTACAAAAATCTGGCCTTCATCGGCCTGATAGAAGCCATACACGATACTCATCAGTGTTGACTTGCCGGCACCGTTCTCGCCGATGATGCCATGGATGGTGCCGCGGTCCACGGACAGGGAGATATCCCTGTTTGCGTGGACCGGACCAAACCATTTGTTGACGCGGCGCAGCTCAAGCGCCGTGTTATGTGAAGTCATGACAGAAAGAGCGCTCTTTACTGGGCCATATAGTCAGTGACTTTGATCTTGCCGGCGATGATGTCGGCACGGGCCGCTTCCAGCTTGTCGATCACTTCCTGTGACAGGACACCCTTGTTATGCTCGTCGAGGGCATAGTTCACGCCGCCTTCCTTCAGACCGAGAACCTTGATGCCCGGCTGCCATGTGCCGGCCTTGGCGTTGGCAAAGGCTTCCATGACGGCAACATCCACACCCTTGGTCATGGAGGTCAGCATGGTGCCCGGATGCAGGTAGTTCTGGTTGCTGTCAACGCCAATGGCAAATTTTCCGGCATCCTTGGCGGCCTGATAGACCCCGATGCCGGTGCCGCCTGCTGCGGCGTAAACAACATCCGCGCCGCGATCAAACTGGCTTTTGGCAAGCTCGCCGCCCTTTGTCGGGTCGTTCCATGCGGCCGGTGTGGTGCCGGTCATGTTCTGGAAAACTTCGGCGTTGGGGTTGGCATATTTTGCACCTTCAACATAGCCGAGGGCAAATTTCCGGATCAGCGGAATATCCATGCCGCCAACGAAACCGACCTTACCGGTCTTGCTGGTCAGGGCTGCGGCCATGCCGACAAGGAAGGATCCTTCATGCTCCTTGAAGATGATGGACTGCACGTTGGGCAGGTCCACGACCATGTCCACGATGGTGAATTTTGTATCCGGGAATTCCTTGGCGGCCTTCTCGACGGCTGAGGCCTGCGCAAACCCCATGGCAACAATGATGGATGCGCCCTTGCGCGCCATGCGTTTCATGGCCTGTTCACGCTGGGATACCTGCGTGACTTCAAATTCCATGTAATCGATGCCGGTGTCCTTCTTGAAGGCTTCGGCGCCGTTATAGGCGGCTTCGTTGAAGGATTTGTCAAACTTGCCGCCCATGTCAAAGACGATGGCGGGCTTGAATTCGTCAGCCTGGGCCATGCCTGTGGTGACGACTGCCGCTGCCGCAATGGCGGCAAGCGCAAAACGTTTAATCATCTGGTGTCTCCCTGTTCGAGATCGTACCGGCTCCCCCGGAAGCCGACTATCTTCATTTATCAGCTAGCAATAAAGCTGACCAACTGGTCAAGAATTTATTGCATATCTCAAGTATATGACCCAATTTTCCGGTCTTCTAGAAAATTAAGCCCCCATTCATAGCAAAAGCTGTGTTTCTTGGGTAAATTATATATATAAAAGACAAATTTTGAGAAGGTAGCGAAGATTATGGCTAACAAGAGCGAGAGTTCCGTCGATATCAAGGCGCAGGTGGAAGACATGTTGTCCGGGCGTAAGGGATTTGCCAATTCCAAGCGCCTCCGCAAGAGCGGAATCGCCGGATACAAGGCATGGCTTGAGGAAAAACTGGCGTTGCAACTGGCCGCCGGGCAGACCGACCCCAGAAAACAGAAGAGAAAATCCCGCAACGGGTAAGACGGGCGTCCCTGTCCGGGCGTTCTGACCCGGACAGGGACCCAACCAGAAGGCTGGAGATTTCCAATGTCCAGAAGGCTTCAATATCAGAGACTGCCGTTTGTTCTCCTGCTGATCCTGTGTGCCGTATCGGGGGCCGCACGGCCCACCCTCGCTGAGGGGCATTCGGTCCTGATCCTGGCCGGACCGGATACAGAACAAGGCCTCCTTGCCGGGACCCTGTATCGGACCGTTGCCGAAAGAATTGCCGATCATCTTGAAAAGGCAGGATTTGAAGCCCTGCAGAATGGTCCTTCAAAGGAGGGGGCGCCGCCCATTGACGGGGGCGCGGATGATCAGGCGCTGCTGGATCAGGTGCGCCAGTCCCCGTATCTGAATGCCGATTATGTGACCGCCCTGACCATTATCGCCGACATGGCCCTGGTGGAGGAGGGGACCCATATCCAGGTTCGGATCAAGGGACGGATGCTGCGGGTCAAGACGGGGGATGTGCTTGCCCGCTTTGATTTACCGGTTCCCAATGACCTGCTGGCGCCGCCCTCTTGCAATATCCGGTGCCTTGCCGGTTTTCTGGAAGACAATACTGCCGCCCTTGCCGATGGTTTGGGGCAGGTTCTCGCCGAACGCCTGACGCGTCAGAAATGATCCTGCCCGAGGGGGCGCTTACATCAACAGATGACAGGCATAGCCGTTTCGGTCAGGCGGGCCGTCGGAAATTTCCATGCTTTTCTGGTCCAGATTCAGGATAACCGAGGCAATGGTAACCGTTCTGGCTTCTTCCGGTTCCAACTCGCTGGCGGATCGGCAAATGGCCTTGGGGCCACCGAAGGTGTCTTTCAGGGCCGTTTTGGCCATTTCCGCGTCCCATTTATCTCCCTGCTGGCGGATCAGGCGCTCCAGACGCGGGGAGCGATACAGGCTGCAGGGGGCAAGCCGTTCAAAATCGGAAACAATGCCGTCCTTGCTGATGAACAGGTTGCCGTGGGTCACCAGCCCGTTTTGGGGATAGAGGGTGTGAACCACGCGGGAGGAGGTTTCAAGATTGAGGACCTCGCCGCCTTTTTGCCCCACGACCCAGTTGGTCGAACAGACCCGGTCGGTGGACACAATCACTTTCAGGGCACTGTCCAGTGTCCGGCTTCGCAGGATATCCCGTACCCGCATGTGGAAGGGGCGGTGATGTAGCTCCTCGCCGTCCCCGTGGGCGGACAGGCCATTGACACACAGGCCAATGCCTTCCTCGTTCAGGCCGATCATGCCGCACACAATTCCGGCCTGTGTCAGCACCATATAGGTGGGATGTTCGTCCGACCGCACACGCAGCAGGCACATATTCCCGAGCAGCCCTTCCAGCCAGTCCCAGTTCTGGCCCATCAGCGTTTCGCCGCTTGTGGTGTATTCTGGCTGCATCCCGAAGGATGTGCAGCCTTCGGGCTCGTGACTTGGGATGGTGTTCAGCGCCGCAGCTTCGCTGGTATACAGGCTGTAGCTGAGTTCGTAGCGGGCGTTCAGCATGGCAATATCCGAAAGGGCCACCCCTGCGCCTTCCGCAATGCCCTGCATTTCCTCGAAATATTCCGGGTCATGACGGCGGAACCGCTCCGCCCATTTTTCGGCTTCTGCCGAAATCCTCTCCCGCGTGGCACCGCCCAGCAGAAACCGGTTCCGATAGGTCTGGATATTGCTGTGGATGCTTTTTGCCATTTGCTCTCCGTGCTGGCGTCCGCGGCTCAGGGCCGGTCCGGAAAGGTCAAGAACGGGAATGGGCATGGGGCCTCCTGTTATCGTTTTATCGTTGTTTTTATTCTCTTGTTCGGGTTGATCTTGGCGTTTGTTGATACATGTTGCAAAGACAAACTTGCCCCGGACGTTTCGCTGGCTATATTCTGGCCTCGAAATCAACAACAGGTAATATGCAATGGCAACGGATCCCAGATTCCCAAATCTGCAAATTCTTGATCACCCGCTGATCGTTCACAAGCTCAGTCACATGCGAAACAAGGTGACATCAACAAAGACCTTTCGGCAACTGCTGAAAGAGATTGCCCTGTTGATGGGATATGAGATCACCCGCAACATGCCCATGACCACCGAACAGATCGAAACCCCGATCTGCCCCATGTCCGCGCCGGTTCTGGAAGGCAAGAAAGCCGCCATTGTCCCGATTCTTCGGGCTGGGCTGGGGATGGCGGATGGTTTGCTGGAACTGATGCCGGCGGCCCGTGTCGGACATATCGGCATGTACCGCGACCCGGAAACCAAGCGTCCCGTGGAATATCTGCGCAAGCTGCCGTCTGCGGGCGAGCGTTCCTTCATTCTGGTGGACCCGATGCTGGCAACCGGTTACTCGGCCGCCGCTGGGGTGGATGTACTGCTGGATCACGGCGTGGAAGTGGACAGAATCAGCTTCATGGCGCTGGTCGCCGCCCCGGAAGGGGTGCAGGTGATGCTCGACAAACATCCCGAGATCAAGGTCTATGTGGCCGGTCTGGACGAAAAGCTGAACGAGAAAGCCTATATCGTTCCGGGTCTCGGTGATGCCGGGGACCGCCTTTACGGCACGCTCTGACGAAAAAGAACCTCCTGAAACCAAAAAGACCCCGGTGGCTAATCCGGGGTCTTTCAGGAGGGAGACTTAATCAAACCGAATGTTTTCTGCCTAGCATCCGGTGCAGTTACAGGGAAAGCAGGACCGTGGTTCAGACATTCGCGCCTGCCGCCGTTTCCGGACTGCGTCGTAAAAGCCCGGCAACAAAGTCAGCAAACTGTATCTTATCCGGATCATGATCCCTCCGAACTGCGATTAATTCCTGTTCGACAACAGTATGATGCTGCAGCGCCGAAGCCAACAAAAACCATTGTGCGCTGCATCACAGAACGGGGCGAATACAAATTCAATCAGGGTTTACGTAAGGTGAGAGGCCCCTTTTCCGGGTTCAGGGCCACTTCACCTCTGGTGGCAGGGACATGAGAATGGCTTCGGTGTTGCCCCCGGTTTTCAGGCCGAAGGTTGTGCCCCGGTCATACAGAAGGTTGAACTCCACATACCGGCCCCGGCGGACAAGCTGATGTTCCCGCTGCTCCGGGGTCCATTCCCGGTTCATGTGTCGCCGGACAATCTGGGGGTAAATGTCCCGGAAGGCGCGGCCTACATCCTGTGTGAAGGCGAAATCCGCTTCCCAGTCCGTGTTTAGCTTGTCGTAGAAAATGCCGCCAACACCCCGCGGTTCATTGCGGTGGGGCAGGAAGAAATAGTCATCGCACCATTTCTTGAAGTCCGGGTAATAATTCGGGTCATGGGCATCACATGCCTTTTTCAGGGCGCCGTGAAAGTCAGCGGTGTCCTGATCGTTTGGAGACATGGGGGTCAGGTCGGCCCCGCCGCCAAACCACGATTGTCCGGTGACGATATGGCGGGTGTTCATGTGAACGGCCGGCACAAGCGGAGACCGCATATGGGCGACCAGTGAAATGCCGCTGGCCCAGAACTGTCCCGAGGCTTCGGTGCCGGGAATGCTTTTGCGAAATTCCTCTGAGAACTCCCCGTGAACGGTGGAGATATTGACGCCTACCTTCTCGAAAACCCGGCCTTTCATGACGGACATCTCGCCGCCACCGCCGCCCGGCCTGTCCCATGTGGTCACTTCGAACTGACCCGGGGGAAGGTCGCTGTGCATGCCGGTCAGTTCCTGCTCCAGTGTCTCGAAGCTGGTGCGGATCTGGTCTCGAAGGGTGCGGAACCAGAGGGCAGCCTGTTCCTTGCGCTGTTCGGTCAGTTCAGTTGTCATGGGTTTATCTGTCTTTCTGTTCTTGCCGGGGAAAGGCGCCGGTCTGGCGCAAGCCTTCTCCCAGAACCATGGAGGCCGCGATGGCCACGTTGACGGACCGCATCCCCGCTTGCATGGGAATCGTAACCCGTGCATCTGCCCGCTGGTGGACCTCTTCGGGAACGCCAACACTTTCCCGGCCCAGCAGAAGGATGTCATCGGGGCCAAAGTTGAAATCCGTATAGGGAAGATCGGTTTTGGTGGTCAGCAGGACCAGCCGGGCGTTGGTCTCGCTTTTCAGGAAGGCATCCCAAGAGCTGTGCCGGGTGACATCCGCCATTTCGGAATAGTCCATGACCGATCTTTTCAGGTCGCGGGCCCCAAATGGAAAACCACAGGGTTCGATAATATGCACAGGAACACCCATGCAGGCCCCAAGCCTGAGAAGGGTTCCCACATTGGGGGCAATATCGGGTTGATAGAGGGCCAGTTTCATGGGGGCGACTTAATAACATTATGGCAACAAATTCAAAGCAAAACTGCTACTTATTGCCACAATCACCGCTTTCGGGCTGGACAATCGCCGTTTTAGGTGACAAAAAGCCTTCGCTAGAGATTTGTTTTTTGGAAACCTGGGGAAGTTAAATGACTACTACCACCCCTGTAGAAGAAGACGGCGTTAAGCGCCGCGACTTTCTATATATTGCCGCAGGTGGCGTTGGCGCCGTGGGGACTGCTATGGCAATCTGGCCTTTTGTCGACCAGATGAATCCGTCTGCTGACGTTTTGGCGCTCTCGACAACCGAGGTTGATCTTGGTGCCATCGAGGTAGGCTCTGAAATCACCGCTGTTTGGCAGGGTAAGCCGGTCTTTGTCCGGCATCGGACTGCTGACGAGATCGCAGCCGCAGAGCGGGACGACACCGCAAACCTGCCCGATCCGCAGGCAGATGCCGACCGTGTTATCAAGCCGGAATGGCTGATCATGCTGGGTGTTTGTACCCACCTTGGTTGTGTTCCGTTGAAGGAATCAGGGGACTTTAACGGATGGTTCTGTCCGTGCCACGGTTCCCACTACGATACTTCCGGACGTATCCGTAAAGGCCCCGCGCCATTGAACTTGCCGGTTCCGCCATACGAGTTCCTTGACGACACCACTGTGAAAATCGGCTAGGGGGAAAAATAATGTCATTTCAACCAAAAAACCCGATGGTCAAATGGGTTGAGCATCGCCTGCCGATCGTCGGCATGGTGCATCATGCCCTGTATGATTATCCGACTCCGAAAAACCTGAGCTACTGGTGGACATTTGGTTCACTGGCCGGTTTCATGCTGGTCGTGCAGATCATTACCGGTATCGTCCTGTCCATGCATTACACACCGCATGTGGATCTCGCGTTCAACAGCGTTGAGCATATCATGCGTGACGTGAACTATGGCTGGCTGCTGCGCTACATGCATGCCAACGGCGCATCCATGTTCTTCATCGTTGTGTATCTCCACATTTTCCGTGGTCTGTATTACGGGTCCTACAAGGCACCGCGCGAACTGCTGTGGTGGCTGGGTCTGGTCATCTTCCTGCTGATGATGGCAACGGCCTTCATGGGTTACGTGCTTCCGTGGGGACAGATGAGCTTCTGGGGTGCGACCGTTATTACCAACCTGTTTGGTGCAATTCCGGTTGTCGGTGACACCATTGTGACCTGGCTCTGGGGTGGTTTCTCTGTCGATAACCCGACACTGAACCGTTTCTTCAGCTTGCACTACCTGCTGCCGTTCGTGATCGTTGGTGTGGTTATCCTGCACATCTGGTCACTGCACACCAACGGGTCCAACAACCCGACAGGTCTGGACCTGAAAGAAAAATCAGACAGCATTCCGTTCCATCCTTATTACACAATCAAGGATCTGTTCGGTCTGGCTGTATTCCTGATCTTCTTCTCAGCCTTCCTGTTCTATGCTCCGAACTATCTCGGTCACCCGGACAACTACATTCCGGCCAACCCGCTGGTAACACCTGCGCATATCGTTCCTGAATGGTACTTCCTGCCGTTCTACGCGATCCTGCGGGCGGTTCCCGACAAGCTGGGCGGTGTTCTGCTGATGTTTGGTGCGATCGCTATCCTGTTCCTGCTGCCTTGGCTGGACCGGAGCCGGATTCGCTCTGCGCGCTTCCGTCCGATCTACAAGCAACTCTTCTGGATCTTTGTCGCAGACTGCATCCTGCTCACCTATATCGGTGGCAAGCCGGCAGAAGGCGCCTACATCCTCTGGGGTCGTATCGCAACGATTTACTACTTCGTTCATATCCTGATCCTGCTTCCGCTGGTGGGGCTGTTCGAGAAACCGAAACCGCTACCGGCCAGTATTTCAGAAGATGTTCTCGCCAAGAAAGGTTCCGCAGGGGAGGCAAGCAATGCTTAAACTTATCAAGTCTTTGAGTGCTGCTGCTCTTCTCTCAGTAGTGGCCATCTCCGGTGCGCATGCTGCCGGTGCGGCAATCGAGTACAAGTCTGTCGACTGGTCCCATGAAGGTCCGTTTGGCACCTATGACCGCGCTGCTGCGCAGCGTGGTCTGCAGGTCTACCGCGAAGTCTGCGCAGGCTGTCACAGCCTGGAGCAGGTCTCCTTCCGGACACTGGCCGATCTTGGCTTCACTGAAGACGAGATCAAAGCCATTGCCGCCGAAGGCACCTACATGGATGGACCGAACGACGAAGGCGACATGTTCGAACGTGCGGGCAAGCCTTTTGACAAATTCCCGAGCCCCTTTGCCAATGAAAAAGCGGCACGGGCGTCAAATGGTGGTGCTTTCCCGCCGGACCTGTCCCTGATTGTCAAGGCGCGTCCAGGTTTCGAAAACTATCTCTACTCACTGCTGACCGGCTATGAGGACGCACCTGAGGATCACAAACTTCCTGCAGGTATGGCCTATAACGCCTACTTCGCTGGCCACAACATTGCCATGCCGGCCCCGCTGGCTGAAGACGGTGTTGAGTACGCGGACGGTACCAAGGCTTCTGTCGACCAGATGGCAAAAGACGTCACAGTCTTCCTTGCCTGGGCTGCAGAACCCAAACTGGAAGAACGCAAGAATATGGGTCTGAAAGTGATCCTGTTCCTGCTGCTTCTGGGCGGTATCTTCTACGCTGCCAAGCGTAAGGTCTGGTCCGATCTTCACTGATCTGGATGACCGGACAACCAACAATCAAGGGCGCCTCGATGGGCGCCCTTTTTTGTTGCCTGCACAGCCGCTTTTAAGTTTGCAGCCTGATCCATTGGCGATAAAACCCTAGAAGACAGTCAGTATGGAGGACGTTAAATTGCCAGAGGAAAAACCGGTCATCGGTATTATCGGCGGCAGCGGTGTGTATGATCTGGAAGGTCTTGAGGACACACGCTGGGAAACGGTGACCTCTCCGTTCGGAGCGCCGTCTGACCAGATCCTGCGCGGCCGGCTGGGCGAGGTGGAGATGGTCTTCCTGCCGCGTCATGGCAGGGGGCACAGGCTGGCTCCGTCAGAGATCAATTACCGGGCCAATATCGATGCCCTGAAGCGGGCCGGTGTGACCGAGATCGTGTCGGTCAGTGCATGCGGCTCCTTCGAGGAGCGCCTTGCCCCCGGGACCTTTGTGATTGTGGACCAATTCATTGACCGGACATTTGCCCGCGAAAAAAGCTTCTTTGGAACGGGTCTGGTTGCCCATGTGAGCATGGCCGACCCTGTCTGTTCCCGTCTTGGGGACGCATTGGAGGGGGCCGCGGCTGCGAAAGGCATACCGGTGGTACGCGGGGGAACCTATCTGGCGATGGAGGGACCGCAATTCTCCAGCCGGGCGGAATCCGAGCTGTACCGGAGCTGGAATTGTCAGGTCATTGGCATGACCAATATGCCGGAAGCCAAACTCGCACGGGAAGCAGAATTGTGTTATGCTACTGTAGCGATGGTAACTGATTACGATTGTTGGCATCCGGATCATGAGAATGTGGACGTATCTGCCGTGATACGTGTTTTGACTGGGAATGCGGAAAATGCCCGCTCCCTTGTCAGGCACGTTGCGCCTGTTTTGGGGCAGCGCCGCGAGGCCTGCGCTGCCGGGTGCCACCATGCTCTGGACAATGCCCTGATCACCGCGCCTGAGGTCCGGGACCCCGAGGTCCTTGCCAGACTGGACGCCGTTGCCGGACGAGTATTATAGAAACGCAGGATAAGTAACGTGGATATCAAAACAGTTATACGAACCATTCCCAACTACCCGAAAGACGGGGTGATGTTCCGGGATATTACAACACTTTGGCAGGATGCTGCAGGACTGCGCACGGCCATTGACCAGCTTGTCTGGCCTTATGCGGGGGTTCGTATCGACAAGGTCGCCGGGATCGAGGCGCGGGGGTTTGTACTGGGGGGGGCGATTGCCCACCAGCTCAGTGTCGGGTTCGTGCCCGTCCGCAAGCAGGGGAAGCTGCCTGCCGCCACCATCGGCGAGGAATATGATCTTGAATATGGCACGGATATTGTCGAGATTCATGAGGATGCCATAAAAGAAGGCGAGAATATTCTTCTCGTCGATGACCTGATCGCAACCGGCGGTACGGCCGAAGCGGCGATCAAGCTGATCCGCCGGGCTGGCGGAACGGTGGTCGGTGCCGCATTTGTCATTGATTTGCCCGACCTTGGCGGGCGTGCACGTGTCGAGAATATGGGAGTGAATGTTCGGACGCTGTGCGAATTTGAAGGCGACTAACTAGAAAAAAGGATACCTGTCATGCCCCACAATATTGTTGGTCTGGACCATACTCTGATTGGTGTTTCAAACCTTGAGGACGCACGGGAGACCTATCAGCGTCTGGGCTTTACCGTCTCGCCGCGCGGGTCCCATATTGGCTGGGGCACGGCCAATTACTGCATCATGTTCCCGGATGACTATATCGAGTTGCTGGGCATCGTGAACGCGGATCTGGACAGCAATGGGCTGGACAGGCTTCTGGAAGAGCGGGGCGAGGGGTTGCTGGGGTTGGCCCTTGCCACAGACAATGCAGAGGCCACCCACCAGTCCCTGACGCAGGAAGGCTTGGCCCCTGCACCCGTTGCCGACCTGAAGCGCCAATTGGAACTGGAAAGCGGTGCGGTAACCCCGGAATTCAAGCTGGTCCGCTTGCGGACGGAAGGGATGCCCCAGCACAGTTTGTTCTTCTGTCATCACCTGACCCCAGACCTGATCCGTCAGGCGGACTGGATGGTTCATGACAATGGCGCGGACCATATTGCGTCGCTGGTGGTTTTGGTGGATAACCCGACCGAACTCCGGGAATATTATACCCGTCTATGCGGTGTTATTAACGTGACCCAGACGGACAGTACCCTGACCGTGCAAATTGGCCGTCTGAAGCTGATCTTTGTAAATGACAAGGATCTGGACCTGCTGTATCCGGGCCTGACCATTGATGAAGACTGGCCCGAATTCCCTTATCTGCTGGCCATGACAGTGGCGGTGAAGGATCTGGAGGAAACGGGCGCCTATCTTGAAAAGGCAGGCGTACAGGCCCAGAAGATTGCCAATGGCAGCCTTAGAATTCACCCAAAAGATGCCTGCGGTGTTCTTCTTGAATTCAGTCGGGCCTGATCTGACCCCTACTTGATCTGTGCCGCCTGCAGGCGGCACTCAACTTTCTGAAAGAAATTGCATGCTGCGGTCAAGGGCCAGCTTGGCCGCCGCAGCGTTGTAACTGCTCCGCTTGTCGCAGTTGAACCCGTGCTGGGCCTGATAGATATAGGTCCTGACCTCGGGATGGGCGTTCATGATGGTATCCACATCGGTCATGGGGATGGCATGATCCTGATCCCCGAAATGCAGCATGGTCGGAATTTGGGGTTTCTGGTCGATAAGGCCGATTATCCCGCCCCCGTAATAGCCAATGGCCTTGGCAAAGGCCGGGAGGTTGCAGGCCGCGAGATAAGCCAGCCGACCACCCCAGCAATAGCCGATACAGGAGACCGAGCCCACGTCCGCAATGGTCTGGCGGGCGGCCTCGATATCCAGCAGGGCATCCTCATCGCGGATGCTGTTCTTCAGGCGAATGCCCTCTTTCATCCCCGCCTCGTCGTAACCAAGGTCAACATTGCGTTGTTCCCGGTCAAACAGGGCCGGGGCGATGGCGGTGTAGCCGTGGGAGGCGAAGCGGTTGCACACATCCTGAATATGGCCGTTGACGCCAAAGATTTCCTGCAGGATGACCACACCGCCTTTCGGGGTACCGGCTGCAGGGGAAAGATAGGCTTGTAACCTGTGCCCATCGGCTGCGCTGATTTCAATCATCTTTCCCATTGCAGGTCTCCTTTTACTTTTTTGGTTCCACGATCAGCAGAATGCCGTCCACGCCGGTAACGGTGACGGTGCCGCCCGCAGGCATGTCCGGGCCGGATACGGACCACTGGGTATCATCTACATGGATTTTACCCCGACCATTGACAATGGCCTCGGTCAGGTTGAAGTTCCGCCCCACATACTGGGCCCCCCGTTGGTTCAGCTTGAGGTTATCCTCAACACCGGGTTTCTTGCGAAGCAGGCCCTTGACCACCACGATACTGACAACCGAGAAAAGGGCGAACAGGGTCCATTGATATTCCCAGGGCAGGGACGGGAAGGCCAGCACGATAATGCCGACCAGCCCGGCGGAAATCCCCAGCCAAAGCAGGACAAAGGTCGGGGCAAAGATTTCCAGGATCACAAACAGGATCGCAAGGGCCCACCACCCCCAATAGCTGAGGTCGGCAACCCATTGAATGGCGCTTTCAAGCATGACGGTTACTCGCTGCTGGGGACGCTGCCGGTGGATCGCGTACCAGACGAGCCGCCCGTGTTATTATTGCCAAAAACTTCCTTGGCAATGCTGCCAATGCCGCCAAGGCTGCCGATAAGGGCGCTGGCTTCCATGGGCATGAGGACAACCTTGGAGTTGCGGGCAGACCCGATTTCCTTCATGGCTTCCACATATTTCTGGGCAACGAAGTAGTTGATGGACTGCATGTCGCCCTTGGCGATGGCTTCGGACACATCCAGGGTTGCCTTGGCTTCCGCCTGCGCCAGACGCTCGCGGGCCTCGGCGTCACGGTAGGCGGCCTCACGGCGTCCTTCCGCTTCAAGGATCGCGGATTTCTTCTCACCTTCCGCTTTCAGGATTTCAGCCTGACGGAAGCCTTCTGCCTCAAGAACCACGGCCCGTTTTTCCCGTTCCGCCTTCATCTGGCGGGCCATGGCCTCGACAAGGTCAACAGGCGGGGTGATGTCTTTAATCTCGACACGGGTGACCTTGATCCCCCACGGGGTAGAGGCCTGATCGATGACATGGAGAAGCCGGACATTGATGTCGTCACGGTTGCTGAGGGCGTTGTCCAGATCCATGGAGCCAAGGACGGTTCTCAGGTTGGTCTGGGCAAGGTTCTGGACAGCACGTTCCAGATCACGAACCTCATAGGCGGCCTTCGCGGCATCCAGCACCTGATAGAACAGGACACCGTCTACCTCGACCATGGCGTTGTCACGGGTAATGACTTCCTGTGTGGGGATGTCGAGGACCTGTTCCATCATGTTCAGGCGGGCCCCAATACGGTCCACGAAAGGCAGGATCAGGCCCAGACCCGGCGCCAGGCTTCTGGTGTAGCGGCCGAACCTTTCAACGGTGAATTGGGAGCCTTGCGGCACCACGGTAACACCCATAAAGACGACGACGAGTGCGAATATAACCAGAAGAATAACAACAATTGCGAAACCGGACAGGAAATCCATCCTTCTCTCCCCCAAATAAAGGTAACGTGAAAATATGCCTTATGATACCACAAATGAGAGGGCGGTCGAGAAGATAAGGCTCTGAAACCGTTACAGGTTTTTGTCAGACTTCTATCAGGGGAAAGTGAGGGTGGGCCAATCGGGCCATTTGTCCGGAGGGGAGCGATGCGTCAGACCGTCCGGAAAATTCTTGAAAAAGGGAGATGCACTGTATTGGAGGCCGGAACCTCCAATACAGAAAAGCTGGTTTAGTTCGCGAAACGGAAATGCAGGACATCCCCGTCCTGAACCACATATTCCTTGCCTTCCAGACGCATCTGGCCGGCGTCCTTGGCACCCGCTTCACCGTTATGGGTGACATAGGCGTCATAGGCGATGGATTCAGCGCGGATAAAGCCTTTTTCAAAGTCGGTATGGATCACACCGGCGGCCTGCGGGGCCTTCGTCCCGGCGGTAATGGTCCATGCCCGGCATTCCTTGGGGCCCACCGTGAAATAGGTAATCAGGTCCAGAAGTTTGTATCCGGCCTTGATGATCCGGCCAAGACCGGTTTCATTCAATCCCAGATCGGACAGGAACTCGGCGCGTTCCTCGTTATCAAGCTGGGCGACCTCTGCCTCGATGGCGGCGGAAATAACAACGGATTCCGCGCTTTCGGCCTTGGCTTTTTCTTCCACGCGGGCAGACAGTTCGTTGCCGCTGGCAGCGCTGTCCTCGTCCACGTTGCAGACATAAAGGATCGGCTTGGAGGTCAGCAGTTGAAGGTTGCGGAAGGCCCGCTTTTCATCGTCCTGCAGTTCAACCATGCGGGCCGGTTTGCCGTCGCGCAGAACCACCAGTGCCTTGTCGATCAGGGCCTGTGTCTGGATGGCTTCCTTGTCGCCGCCCTTGATTTTCTTGGCTAGGTTTTCCGCGCGCCGTTCCAGACTTTCCAGATCGGCCAGCATCAGTTCCGTTTCAATGGTTTCGGCATCTGAAAGGGGATCGACCTTGCCATCCACATGGGTGATGTCGTCATTTTCAAAGCAGCGAATGACCTGGATAATGGCGTCCACTTCGCGGATATGGGACAGGAACTTGTTGCCAAGACCTTCCCCGCTGGCGGCACCGCGAACCAGTCCGGCGATGTCGACAAATTCAAGCTGGGTCGGGATAATTTCCTTGGAACCGGCGATGGCCGCCAGTTTTTCCATACGCTCGTCCGGGACCGGAACCTGACCGGTGTTTGGCTCGATAGTACAGAACGGGTAGTTTTCCGCAGCGGCCTGCGCCGTTTCGGTCAGAGCATTGAAGAGGGTGGATTTGCCGACATTGGGCAACCCAACGATCCCACATTTAAAGCCCATTGCCAGTCTCCTTACCTTTTGGTTGGGCCCCGCTTTTCTTTTTCGGCGGTGCCGTGTCCAATGCAATCTTGTTCATAAAACCAGCGTCATCCCCGCGGATCATAAGCTCGATATTCCGGGCGACACTGTCGATAATGGTATCGGCGATCTTGCGTTCCTCTTTCGAGAAATCCTTGAGCACATAGCCGGATACAAGGGCCTTGTCCCCCGGATGGCCAATGCCAAGACGAACACGCTGGAAGTTTTTCCCCATATGGGCATCAATGGAACGGATGCCGTTATTGCCCCCGTGACCACCGCCGGTTTTAACCCGGACTTTCCCCATGGGCAGGTCAAGTTCGTCATGCAGGACAATAATATCTTCGGGGGGTATTTTGTAGAAACGGGCGGCCTCACCAACGGAGCGGCCGGACTCGTTCATATAGGTTGTTGGCTTCAGGGCCAGAACCTTTTCATTTCCAATGCGCCCTTCTGCGACAAGACCTTGAAAGCGGATCTTCTCGGGCCCAAAGGAATGGCGGCGGATGATCTCATCCACCGCCAGAAATCCATAATTATGCCGATTATCAGCATATCCCTTGCCGGGGTTGCCGAGGCCAACCAGCAGAATCATTGATCATTCCAATCTTATTCTTCGCCGGCTTCTTCTTCGCCTTCACCTTCGTCGGCTGCGTCGCCCGCACCACCGCTTGGTGCAGCAATCGTAGCAACGGTGAAGTCACGATCGGTGATTGTCGGCTCGGTGCCCTTCGGCAGGGTGAAGTTGGAGATGTGTACGGAATCGCCGATATCGAAGGCAGACAGGTCGATTTCGATTGTTTCCGGGATGTTTCCAGCCGGAACCATCAGTTCAACTTCGTGACGAACAACGTTCAGGACGCCGCCGCGAACCAGACCCTTACAGGCGTCTTCGTTCAGGAAGGTAACCGGAACCATGACGGCAATCTGGGATTTCGCGGAAACACGCAGGAAGTCGACGTGAACCGGAGTGTCCTTAACCGGGTGCAGCTGCAGGTCACGCGGAAGAACGTTGTGTTTGTCCTTGCCAACCTGAACAGTGTAGATGGTGGACAGGAAAGAGCCGGTATTCAGGACTTTGACAAGTTCCTTGGTTTCCAGAGAGATGGAAACAGGGTCTTTCTTGTCACCATAAATAACAGCAGGGGTCCGGCCTTCACGACGAAGTGCACGGGAGGTCCCCTTTCCAACCCGGTCGCGCTTTTCAGCGATCAAAGTTACATTTTCGCTCATTACTTTTCTCCTATTAACGAGCAACACCGGGAGAACTCCCGGTGTCTGGTTGACGTGTGCCTCCAGGGGTGCCCACGCCGGGAAATCCTGTTCGCTTTTAGTCGAACAGGCTGGAAACAGATGTTTCCATTGAAATACGTTTCATTGCCTCACCCAGCAGGGGGGCAACTGAAATCTGGCGCATCTTGTCGGAGACCTTGAAGGCTTCCGTTGCCAGAATACTGTCTGTTGTGACCATTTCATCAAGGGCAGAGCCGTCAATACGGGCGATGGCACCGCCGGACAGCACACCGTGCGTCACGTAACCCACAACGCGCTTGGCCCCTTTTTCCATCAGGGCATTGGCAGCATTGCAAAGGGTTCCGGCGCTGTCGACAATGTCGTCTACCAGAATACAGGTCTGGCCTTGCACGTCCCCGATGATATTCATCACTTCGGAAACACCGGCCTTTTCACGGCGCTTATCAACGATCGCGAGATTTGCGTCAAGCCTTTTGGCGAAGGCACGGGCCCGAACCACACCGCCCACATCAGGGGAAACAATCGTGATATCGCCGCCACGGCCATAATGTTCCTCAACATCGGGAACGATGACGGGCGCGGAAAACAGATTGTCGGTCGGAATATCGAAGAAGCCCTGGATCTGGCCTGCATGCAGGTCCATGGTCAGAACACGGTCGGCGCCGGCTGTGGTGATCAGGTTGGCGACCAGTTTGGCGGAGATCGGGGTTCTGGGTCCCGGTTTCCGATCCTGCCGGGCATAGCCGAAATAGGGCAGGACAGCAGTGATTCGTTTTGCAGAGGCACGTTTCAGTGCGTCAATGCAGACCAGCAGTTCCATCAGGTGGTCGTTTGCCGGATACGATGTCGGCTGGATAAGGAAGAGGTCCTCACCGCGAACATTTTCGTGAATTTCCACGAAAATTTCCATGTCCGAGAAACGACGGACGGCTGCGTCCGTTAAGGGAAGATCGAGATATTTTGCAACAGCTTCAGCCAAGGGGCGATTACTGTTTCCCGCAAGCACTTTCATATGAACGGTCCTTAGGCCAATAAAGGGCTCTGTTCAATCAAACAACAAAGCGTACCGGGCATTGCAAAATGCGGGCTCGGCAGCGGGCGGAACTTACCAAGGGGTAACAGTTCTGTAAACTTTTTATACGCCTGTTTTTGCCCTGATTTATGTTTATTTCAGCTTTTTTTTCGAAAAAACTCCGGTTCAGCTTCCCTGAGTAGTTTCAGGACCCCCCGCGCGCCACCTTTGGCAACGGCAATGGCCACTTCACCCCACGGACCGTTCAGGGTTCCGGCCCTGATTCTGTTCCTTTGTTCAACCTTGCCAATGAATTCGCCATTTCGGCGTTCCAGTTGCCAGCGGATTGTCACCACCTGCGTGCCGCCCATGGGTTTTGTCAGGTCAACCTGACCCTTGACGACATAATTGGCCGTCCAGATGTCCGGTTTTACATCAATGCCGTAGGCCGCAATTTCATCCTGCATGGCAGCAGACAGGGATTCTGACGCATCGCCGGGGGCGGCGGGCAGAACCGGAATGAACAGGGCCGGGGTTTGCATCTGGTCGAAATTGATGCCGGATCCCCCTAGCATGATATCGATTTCACTGGCGGATTTCAGGATCACATCCCGATGATCCGGTTCCTCGAATAGGGGGCCGGGAAGGATGTCCCCGATCTTCTGGCTGGTGATCAGGCCGGACGGGCGTCCTTGCGGGTCCAGGATTTCCCATTCGACAAAGGCCGCATTCTTTTCAAGAAAAACGCGGCTGATAACAGAATAGCGGTTCTCTACAGCCTCGCCGGTAAAGGCGGCAATACCAAGTTCCTGAAGCTGATCCGCAAGATCGGTGGGCAGGTCTTCGGGGCCATTTTCTGTCGGGGCGATATAGAGAGAGGCGCGGGGGCCGGGTGCCGCGCTCCATGTGGCCTTGGCCTCGGGCTGGAAGGGGCGTTCAAGGGGCTGGCAGGCGGCCAGAAAAGCCATCGCCATTGCCGACGCAAGAAGTCCGTAATGTTTCAATCTACAGGGCACAGGTCGCTAGTAATCCCAACAGGCACAAGAAAAGAAAAATCACCAAATGCGGCATGGTTGGTCCTCTATGGTCAACGTCAGGGGAGCCGGGTAGACCCTAAGCGAAATCGGGGATTAAAATCAATGTGAATATGTGCCTATTCCACCAAGGCGATTGCGGAAAGTTGACGACCGTAATCTGGCTCACACCGCTTGGTGGTCCTCCGATAGCTGAAAAAATCCTCTTCATCGGTAAAGGTATCGCGGCAAATCCGGTCCGCATACCCAATTTCCAGACGTTGCAGTTGGGCCAGAACCAGACCGGTCAGGTCGAACAGGTAATGACCCGGTGCTGCCGATCGGGTGAAAAAGGGGCCGACAGGGAAGTCGAGGGCCTTGAAGTGATCCGGGAATTCGGGGCCAACCTCATAGGATGGCTGCTGGATGGCGGGGCCGACAATGGCGCGAATATTTTCCCGTTTGGCCCCGAGGCTGACCATGGCCTCGACCACATTGGCGGAAATGTTGCCGCACGCCCCTTTCCAGCCGGAATGGGCCGCGCCAATCACGCGGGCGGTGGGATCGGCAAACAGCACCGGAACACAATCGGCTGTCAGGATGCCAAGGGCGATGCCGGGCCGATCGGTCACAAGGGCGTCGGCCTTTTCCGGGCCTGTCTGTTCCTTGCCGCGGGACAGGGTGACCACATCGGCACTATGCACCTGATGGACTCCGACCAGATTTTTTCCCGAAAGGCCAAGGCGCTGCATGGCAATATTGCGGTTTTCAAGAACCCGGTCAGGAAGGTCGTCAGAACCAAGGCCGCAGTTCAGGCCGCGATAGATACCCTCGGACACGCCGCCTTCGCGGGTGAAGAAACCATGGGTCAGTCCGTCTTGCTCAAGTGCGGCATGTGTGATCATCTTATTCCTCGAAACCGGCGGGTGGGGCGGTCATTCCGGCATGGAATGTCAGAGCCTTGAACAGGGTTCCCATTTCCTCGGCGCTGACCAGCCGGCGGTGATCTGACCGCAATTTGTCGGCTTGCTCCGTGGTGGCATTCCGGAGCAGGGTGAGGACGCGGGCCTCGATGCCCAGACGTTCCAGAAACCGTCCCTGTGTGGTAATCGGCGCCGCAATGCAGCCTGCTTTCTGCGCTGCTTGGGCCAGATCCTGAAAATGAACATGGGCTGTCAGGTCCGCCGTGCCGGGGGCGGCAAGCGGGTCCGTGAAACGGTGGTCTTTCAGGGCTTGGAAACTGTCGCCAAAACGATCCTGCAACGGGCCATAGTCAAGGACCAGAGCAGCCCCCCGGTTCGCGGTGATGGTCTGTCCCATTCGGGTGACAATTTGCGCTGCTTCCGGGTTGATTTCAAAAACAGTCCCATCCGTCAGGGTCGCGGGGTCGGGAAGACCGTGTTCATCCGGGGATGGGATGGCCGCCCCAAGACAATAGGCAAACCCGTCGCCGTCCGTTGTGACCAGACGTTCATGCCATTCGCCGCCAAGGATTTCATATTGGCGGATCGGCAGGGCATCGAAGAATTCATTGGCAATATAGAGAACCGGTGCATCCCCAAGGTCGGGCAGTTCGGTGTGCCAGTTCAGGGTCGGGTGCTTTACCCGGTCTTTCTGAATGCGGGTCAGGCGGGCACTGGTCTCGACCATATGGACGGAGGCAGCCTTCAGAAAGTCGGGGACAATCCGCGCACTTCTGAGGGCATCCGCCATCAGGGTGCCGTTGCCGGGGCCAAGTTCCACAAGGTGAAAGCGGGACGGAGCCCCCAGCTTGGCCCAGCAATCCACACACCAGAGGCCGATCAACTCCCCAAACATCTGGCTGATTTCCGGGGCGGTGATAAAATCGCCCTGCTGCCCGAACGGGGTTGCAGATTGATAATATCCATGCGCCGGATGGGACAGGCTTTCCTGCATGAATGTGTACAGGGACAGGGGGCCGTCAGACTGAATGCGTGCTTTCAGGATGTCGGCAAGGGCGCTCATGCTTTTACATTCTTCGGCCGGAGGATCAGATACAGGCCGATGACGATCATGGGCAGGGACAGAAGCTGCCCCATGGTCGTGCCGCCGGCAAGGAAACCAAGATGGGCGTCCGGTTGGCGGAACAGTTCGACAAAGCCGCGCGCCGCCGCATATCCCACCAGAAACAGACCGGTCAGCACGCCCGGCTTATCCGCGAGCGAGGTTCGGCGCACCCAAAGCAGGATGGCGAACAACAGGGCCCCTTCCAGCAAGGCTTCGTAAAGCTGGCTGGGATGGCGGGGCAGGGGGCCGCCGTTGGGGAATACCATGGCCCACGGCACATCACTTGTCCGGCCGAACAGTTCCCCGTTGATAAAGTTGGCGATCCGCCCGAAAAATAGGCCGACGGGCGCTACCAGTGACAGCATGTCCGCAAGGGCCAGCGTCGGGATATCCCGTTTTCTGCAGAACAGGAAGGCCGCGACCACAACCCCCAGAAATCCGCCGTGGAAGGACATGCCGCCCTGCCAGACCATCAGGATTTCCGACGGGTTTGCGAAATAGAAGGCGGGTTTGTAAAACAGCACATATCCCAGTCGTCCGCCCAGAACAACGCCAAGGGTGGCCCATACAAGGAAGTCATCCACATCTTTGACCGAAACGGCGGATCCGGGGGCCGCCGCAAAGCGCATCATCAGCCGCCACCCGATGACGAGGCCGGCAATATAGGCCAGGGCGTACCACCGAATGGCAAACGGCCCGATCTGAAGCAGAACCGGGTCGATTTCGGGGAAGGCCAGGGCGAGAAACTGTGTAGAAAATGTCATGTCTGAGATATATAAAGGGTTGGAAAGGGAGTGCAACCCTGTCTTTGCCCGGCAAGGGCTATTCTTTGGGTTTGCCTTCTGTCATGTGAGAGGTCATATTGCCGCCACGGATCGAAAGGAGACACCATGCAAACAACTTCACGGATGTTCGATGACCTGGCCAGACTGGCGTCAGGGGCGGTTGGTACAGCACACGGCATCAAGGCCGAATGGGAAAATATCCTTCACCAGCGGATGGAGCGCATGGTTGGGGAGATGAACCTTGTCCCCCGCGAAGAGTTCGATGCCGTCAAGGAAATGGTCGTAAAGCTGGTCGACAAGGTGGACGCTCAGGCAGAACAGATTGCGGAACTGGAAGCCCGTCTGGCGGCGGCATCCGCGTCCCCGGCTCCGGCGAAGAAAGCCTCCGGGAAAACAGCGGCACGCCCTGCCCCGAAAAGCACCGGGAAGGCCGACAAGGCAGACGACTGATTTCCTGCTGATGTCCCGCTGACCCGCCCGCGAGGGCGGGTCCGGTTATCCACAGAAAATTTTATGACAGATTGAGATCATGGTTGCGTCCGGCTTTAAGGCGGATTACGCTAAATCTATGGTTTGTCTTGCGACAATCCACAACATATGGCCTTTGTAGCATTCCTGACCGGTTGCGGTATGAGCCAATATGCATGGCGACTACCGGAAGGGCTTTTCTGAAAGGAGTTACGCCATGACCTCTCTGTATCTCTCTCATGAAGAATTCGAGGACAGCAATCCACTTGATCTGGTCGAAACCATTATTTCGGCCAATGACTGGTCGTTTGAGCGCCAGGGCAGCAACGAGTTGACGGTTGGTGTGGAAGGAAGCTGGTGCCAGTATCATCTTTGGTTTTCGTGGCGGGCCGATATTCGGGCCATACATTTTTCCTGTGCCTATGACGTGAAGGTGCCTGACCGGAAATACGGCCAGGTCTATGAATTGCTGGCGCGGGTGAACGAGCGGCTGTTCGTGGGCCATTTCGATACATGGCGGGAAGAGGGGTTGATCCTGTTCCGGCATGCGCTTCTGTTGAACGAGAACTGCGAGGTCACCGACGGGCAGATTGCCAATCTTGTGGAAATCGGCATGAGCGAACTGGAAAAATTCTATCCGGCCTTGCAGTTTTGTCTCTGGGGAGGGCACACTCCCGAGCAGGCCATTGAGGCCGCAATGCTTGAAACAATGGGTGAAGCCTGAAGATGACAGTATCTATTACATTGGTCGGGTGCGGCAATATGGGCCGTGCCATGCTGGGGGGCTGGATTGAACAGAATGTCAAACCAAACGACATTCTGGTTGTGGATCCGTCCGTCGATAATCTGGAAATTGCCGGGAAGTCCGGGTGCAGGACACTGACCTCTCCGCTGTTGATCGAAGAGGGGTATCAATCCGATGTGATTGTCTTTGCCGTCAAGCCACAGGTGATGACAGACGTGATCCCCGCCTATCAGGCGCTGATTGATAAGGGCGCCCTTGTTATTTCCATCGCGGCGGGAACCCGGATTTCCGTATTCGAGGAAAGCTTTGGCGAGGATGCGGCCATTATCCGAACCATGCCCAACACCCCCGCCGCCATTCGCCGCGGGATGCTGGTGTCGGTTGGCAACAGCAAGGTCACGGACCATCACAGGAAAATCTGCGATATCCTGATGAATGCCATCGGAACCACTGCCTGGGTTGAGGAAGAAGGGTTGATGGATGCGGTGACCGGCCTGTCCGGGTCGGGCCCGGCTTATGTGTTCCACATGATCGAGGCCATGATCGCAGCGGGTGTCAGTGCGGGGCTGCCGGAAGATCTTGCCAGAACCCTTGCGAAGACGACCGTGTCCGGAGCGGCGGAACTGGCCATTTCCTCTGCCGAGCCGGTGGATGTCCTCAGAAAGAATGTGACAAGCCCCAACGGAACCACCGCAGCCGGGTTGGCGGTCTTGATGGGCGGCAATGCCCTGACCGACCTGATGACCCGAACCGTTGCCGCCGCAACAGAGCGGTCACGGGAATTGGGATAAAAATTACACTTTAAAGTTGTTTTCCTCCTCCTATATTCATGCTTTTAAGGAGGAGCCGGATGACAGAAGAAACTGAAGCAGGGCCGGCAGCCGGGGCAACCGGTGCCGCCCCGGCCGTTGGTGGCCCCACCATGGCCGGGAAAATGCTTGTTCCCGACATGACCCCTTTCACCATCGATCAGACGGCCAACCTGCAGAAGATGGTGGAAGCGAACCAGTTCATGTCTGCCGGGCTGCAGGAAATTGTCGCCGCCCAGAGGGAAGCCTTGCAAAGCATCCTGAAAGGATTTGAAACAGACCTGCAATCCAGTCGTTCCGCGGCGGGGCAACCCGCTGGCACCCTGCCAGGACTGGACCCGCAATTGACGGCATTTGCCGCCGCCATGGATAATTTCGGAGCGACGGCAACAGGCTTCAATGCGGCAACAACCAGGAATTTTGAAACCCTCGGACAATCCATCACCGCCTCGCTCGCAAAGATTGAAGAGGTGGCGATAAAATTTTCAGGTGGTTGATCTGGCGTCCGGGAACGGTCACTATCCCCATTGGAATATAGTCTCAAAAGCAGAGGGATAGAGGTATGAAGCAGGAAGACGAAATCGGATTTGAGGACTTTCTGAAAGTGGATATTCGTGTGGGGCAGGTGGTATCGGCAGAAGCCTTTCCAGAGGCCAGAAAACCTGCTTTCAAACTGTATATGGATTTCGGGCCGGAGATCGGCATCCGCAAGAGTTCCGCACAGATCACCGATCTTTATACGCTGGAAGACCTTGTCGGGCGCCGTGTAGCCGCCGTTGTCAATTTCCCGCCGCGCCAGATCGGGCCCTTTATGTCGGAAGTGCTGGTACTGGGATTTTCCGATGCGGAAGGTCGGATTTCACTGGTCAAACCAGACCATGAGGTCCCGCTTGGCGCCCGACTTCACTGAGTGCTGAAAACGGACAAGGAGTAGTCCTGTGACAGAGACGCCTGAGATGCCGCCCCCGCCGGATTTGTCTGCGGTTTTTGAGGAGCAGCAGAAAAAGCTGAGCGAGGCCTATGCCGCCTCGCAGCAGGCGTTTCAGGTGTTCAGCCAGCGGGATGCGGAGATTGGCGCCCTGACCGCCAAATATCAGGAAGAAATGATCAAGGTGCTGACCATTGCCAAGGCAGTGCAAAATCCGCCCATGGCCATCGCCTCGATCCCGGTTGTTCTGGCGGCGGCCAATCAGGCGTTCGCCCTTGCCCCTGTTGCTGACCTGAAATTGAAGACCACGATCGAGGCGGCTTTCGCCCCTTTCAAGGGCTGACCGGGGTCAGTGGGGGAATAACAGTTCGACCCTGAGGCCGCCTTGCGGGGAATCCCCCAGCCGGATTTGCCCGCCATGTCCGTGCACCACATCCCGGGCGATGGTCATGCCAAGGCCGCTGCCCCCGGTTTCCGAGTTGCGGGACGTATCCATGCGATAGAACGGCTTGAAGACCTTCCCCCGCTGGGAGGCCGGAATGCCGGGACCGTCATCATCCACGGTGATATAGGCAAGGTTCCGGGTGTCCTTGGCATCGATCCACACATGATTGGCGTAGCGGCGGGCATTTTCGGTCAGGTTCGTCAGGCACCGCTTGAAGCTGTTGGGACGCACATTGGCAGTAATGTTGGATGCACAGGTCAGGGTGATATCCATGCCCTGTCGCCGTCCATTCTCGACCACTTCCTGAATAAGGTCTGACAGGTTTACGGTTTGGACGGCTTCCGCCTCCTGACCACGGGCAAAGGACAGATATCCCTCGACCATATTGCGCATGTCTTCCACATCGCCTTGCAGGCTTTTGGTCGCTTCGTCCTGACCCATCATTTCAAGCTGCAGCTTCATGCGGGTCAACGGGGTGCGGAGATCGTGGCTGACGCCTGCCAGCATTTCCGTGCGCTGCGTAATCTGGCGCAGAATGCGGTGTTTCATGTCGTGGAACGCCTTGGACGCCAGGCGAATTTCCTGAGCGCCGCTTGGCTTGAAGTCTTCCACATCCTGTCCCTTGCCGAACTTCTCGGCCGCATAGGCCAGTTGCCGGATCGGGCGCATCTGGTTGCGGAGGAAAATGAGGGCAATCCCGAGAAGCGCCAGCGAGATCCCGACCATCCACATGACAAAAATATAGGTCGTGGTCGAGAAGAGCCGCTTGTCCCGGACAATGACCTGCAGCACGTCGTTTGGCAGTTGAACGCGGATCACCATGCTTTCCAGACGGTCATTGTTGCGGATGGTGAAATCGCGGCCGGGCAGGCTTTCGTGCAGGGCGCGGGCCAGATGCCGTTCCAGAAAGCCGTAATGTTCCTGTGTGCCGGCGGGGATCGACAGGCGTTCCCCTTTCTCGAAGCTGATGGCAAGGCGCATCTGGGTGCGGGCCATCCCGAGGATACTGGCCTCGGCCTCTTCACCGGGGAAGCGGTCGGTCAGCGAGATAACCGCCGCAACCTCACCGGCCACCCCTTGGGCAAGGCGCCGTGCCACATCATCCCAGTGCCGTTCGTAAAAGATATAGGTAACCAGAATTTGCAGGAAGATGATGGGCAGCACCACAATCAGCAGGGACCGGGCGAACAGGGTTCGCGGCATCAGCTTCTTCAGGAAATTGAATTTCAGAACTCGTACCTTCATGGGGTCTGTCTCTTACGCTCTGTCCTGTTGCGGGTCAGTCCGCCCATAACACGTATCCCTCACCGCGAACGGTTTGTAAATATCGTGGGTTTTTGGGGTCTTCCTCGATCTTGCGCCGCAGCCGTGTAATCTGGACATCAACGGCCCGCCCCTGTGTGTCGCTGGAGACGGATAACTGGTCCCGGCTGATGGTAACGCCCGGGTTGGCGGCAAGGGTCTTTAACAAGCCCTGTTCGCTGGAGGTCAGGTTGATGATGGTACCATCCCTGAGTAGCTCCCCCCGTGTCAGATCAAAGGTGAAGGGGCCAAAACCGATTTCCGAAACGGTTTCCTGACGGGCGCGTCTCAGGATGGCCTCGATCCGCAACAGCAATTCCCTCGGCTCGAACGGTTTGGTCAGATAATCGTCCACCCCGGCTTCCAACCCGTCAATGCGGTCCCCGGCTTCCGCCATTGCGGTCAGCATCAGGATGGCCACGCCATTGTTGGCCCGCGCCGTTGTGCGGATATCACGGGCCAGCGACAACCCGTCCTTCCCCGGCATCATACGGTCCAGCACGATCAGGTCGAAGGTCAGGCCGGACAGCTTCCGCCACGCGTCCTCTGCGTTGGATGCGGCGGACACACGATATCCGTTGTCTGACAGATACTTCTTCAGAAGCGAGGCCAGTCTGGCATCGTCGTCAACCACCAGAATATGGGGAGCATTGTCTTGCATGGGGTTCTCGCTGCCGGATACTAGTTTCCAAGAATGCGTTTCAGGACGGTTTCCCGGTCTTCTTCATTGATCAGCCCGGACAGCACCTGCCGGTACCCCGCGACGGCCTCGCCGCCTGCTTCGCGAAAGGCTTTGGCAACCAGATTGCGCTGCTCCTCGCTCAGCTTGTGCTCAAGCGCCTGCCCCTTCTCGGTCAGGTAAAGAAGGCGCTGGCGGCGATCTGTCACACCCGGCCGCTGCTCGATGAAGCCGCGTTCAACAAGGGCGTTCAAAACCCGGCTCAGGCTTTGCTTGGTAATGCGCAGGATATCCAGAAGTTCGGAAACGGATATGCCCTGATTGCGCCAGACAAAGTGAATGACCCGGTGATGGGCGCGCCCGAAATTATATTCTTTCAGAATTTTGTCCGGCCCTGCGGTGAAATCCCGATAAGCAAAAAACAGCAGTTCTATACATTGTCGCAGTTCCTCCTCTCGCAGGAAGAGGGGACTGGCACCAGATTTTACGTCAGCCATGTTGACTTAAATTTCTCATAATGTTACCAATATCAAGTTCGATTCGAAAGAAACGTACCCTATGCGTGAAAATATGAACACATTATAACTCAAGGTGTTGAAAAATGGATACCGCCTCCTTTGCCGATCGTGATGGCTATATTTGGTTTAATGGTGAACTTGTTCCGTGGCGTGACGCCAACGTGCATGTTCTCACCCACGGATTGCATTATGCCAGTAGTGTGTTCGAAGGGGAACGGGTCTATGACGGAGAAATTTTCAAACTCACCGAGCATAGTGAGCGTTTGATCAAGTCCGCAGAAATCCTTGGGTTTGATATTGGTCTGACCGTTGAGGAGATCAACAAGGCCTGTCTTGAGACTGTGGCTGCCAACAAAATCGTTGATGGATATATCCGTCCGATCGCCTGGCGCGGGTCCGAGATGATGGGTGTTTCCGCCCAGCAGAGCAAGATCAACTTCGCCGTTGCCGCTTGGGTCTGGCCGAGCTATTTCGACGCGGAAACAAAAATGAAGGGCATTCGCCTGAAACTGTCCGACTGGAAGCGTCCGTCCCCGGAAACCATCCCGACCCAGTCCAAGGCGGCAGGGCTGTACATGATCTGTACGCTCAGCAAGCACAAGGCCGAGTCAGAAGGGTATGACGATGCGGTCATGCTGGACTATCGCGGACGGGTGGCTGAGGCAACCGGCGCCAATATCTTCTTCACCAAGGGCGGTGTCCTTTATACTCCGACTCCGGATTGCTTCCTTGACGGGATTACCCGCCGGACCGTTATCGACCTTGCCCGCGCCCGTGGTATCGAGGTGGTCGAGAAGGCCATCATGCCGGAGGAAATGGCCGATTTCGAGGAATGCTTCCTGACCGGTACCGCCGCAGAGGTAACGCCGGTGGGGTCCATCGACAAATACACCTTCACGCCGGGTCCGATCTGTGAACAGTTGATCACGGATTACGAGAACTGTGTTCGTCGGCGGGCTGCTGCGTAAACCAACGCGCTCAAAAGCCTGAAACAGTGATGATATGCCGTCCTGCCAAAAGCAGGGCGGCATTTTCATTTTTGGCCTTTTTCCTTTATAAAGCCTCATAATGGCGCTATTGATTATGGTTGATCAACCGGGGGTGTATGACCCGCCGGTCATTAAGACTTTGATCGTAAGGTTTATTGTTGGGGTGCGGGAATTATCATGAAGCGAGTTGGTTTGGTTTTGGGTGCGATCCTGTTGGGTACCAGTCCCGTTCTGGCGGACTTTCAGGCAGGGCTGGATGCCTATAACAGCAAAGACTTCGCGACTGCTGTTACTGAATGGCAGAAAGAGGCCTCGAAAGGGGACCTGAACTCGCAATACAATCTGGGTCTGTTGTTCGAAAAAGGGGTTGAGGGATATCCGAAAGACCTTGCCGCAGCCTATGGATGGTATCGGATTGCCGCATCTCAAGGGGTGAAACCCGCAGAGGAAGCCCTGTCCCGGCTGGAGCCTCTTTTGACCGCCGGGCAGATCGAGGACGGTAACCGTCTGGCGGTTGAGATGTTTGGTCAGTGGTACCGACAGAATATCGGACAGGATGAACAGGCTTATCAGGCCGCCAAGGCAAAGCGGGAAGATGATCGCAAGGCCAAGCTGGCAGCAGAGCGGAGACTGGCTGCCGAACGGGCGGAACGCCAGCGCCAGATCGTTGCCCAGCGTCAGGCGGATGCAAAAATGGCGGACCAGCTTGAAAAGGAAAGCCGTGAAGCGGCGATCCGTGCCGCACAGGAGCAGGCCGAGGAAGCCAAGCGTCAGGCCCTGATCACCCAGCGCCGCAAAGAGGAAGAGGAACGGCTTGCCCTGTTGCAGGCGGAACAGCAAAAACAGGCCCAGATGAATGCCGCCCGTGCGCGCCTTCTGGAATTGCAGGCAAAACAGTCTGGTACAGGAGCCGTCCCGCAGACGACCCTGATCCAGTCTGAACCACCGGTCTCCAATATGCCGAAGACAGGCGCCGGACGGGCCGCTGCAGTCCCAGCCGCGCCGCAGACCCAGCCTGCACCGCGCCCGGCCCCGTCTCCGAAAGTAACCGCAGAGCCGCTCAAGGCAGCGCCAGCCGCGCCATCCGCAGCCCCGGCGGCAGCCGCAACTGTTCAGGCCGCCCCTGCGGCCCCTGCTGCATCAACCGCGCTTACCAGCCCCTCACAGAAGCCTGCGGTCGAGGATCGGAATGCTGCAGTTTCCGGTTCCAACACGGCCGAAAAGCCGCAAGAAAAACCGCAGGAAAAGCCAGCACAAAAACCGGTGACAACGACAATGGTGCCCGTTTCCAGCGGGCTGGATGAGACCGTGGTGAAAGAGATTTTTGCTGCGGCCCAATCCGTGCCGCTGGATACACCCGCCGCGAAAGAGGAAATCCAGAAGGGGCGGACCGATATCCAGTCTCTGAAATGGTCCCTGATTTCAGCGTCCCGTGGGCGGATGAATGCGCGGAAGATGAACGAGACCCTTGCGCAAACCATGACCCCGGCACAGGTGGCCGAGGCGAACCGTCAGGCCGCCGAATGGATCAATCAACGCCTGAAGCGTCAATAAGCTATTGAGCGCGGGATTGGGATAAGACGTGAGATCGGGATCGCGTGCAGGGTCACTGCCACCTTTTGGCGGCGTCATGATCGCTTTCCCGTTCCTTGACCCAGTCGTTTTCACCTTCTGAGTTGGCTTCCAGCTTCCAGAAGGGGGCCTTGGTCTTCAGCCAATCCATCAGGAATTCGGCGGCGGCGAAGGCATCACCGCGATGGGCCGACGCCGTGATGACAAGGACGATAGGCTCCCCAAGGTCCATTTTCCCAAAGCGGTGAATGATCAGGCATTCTGTCAGCGCCCATCGTTCGCGGGCGGCGGCCTCGATCTTCTCCAGCTCTTTTTCTGTCATGCCGGGATAATGTTCCAGCGTCAGGGACGTGACGTTGCTGCCGTCATTGAAGTCCCGAACCAGTCCCGTAAAGGTGACGACCGCGCCAATATCGGTGCGCCCTTCTGTCAGGCGATTGAATTCCGCACCGGTGTCAAATTTCTCCCGCTGGACGATGACCATATCAGCCCCCGGTGACCGGCGGAAAGAACGCGACCTCGCGGGCATTGCCGAGGGGAATGTCTTCCGTCACATATTCCTGATCGATGGCGACCCGAATGACGCTGAGGTCCTGAAAAATTTCCTCGAAGGCAGGGTTGCGGGATTTGAGCCAGTCAATCAACTGATAGAGCGTGGTCACGTGACCCGGCAGTGTCACATCCTCTTCGGAAATTCCCAGTTTGGATCTAAGCCAGGCGAAATAAAGAATTTTCATTGGTACAGCTCCGAAAAGGGGAGGAAGCGTAAACGGTCACCCTGTTTAATATCGGTTATATCCGGGCCAAGTTCAATCAGGCCGTTCGCCCAGACAAGGGACGAAATGATCCCGGATCCCTCGTCAGGGTAGGGCTCGATGATGCAATTCCCATCAGGGTCCTTGCGATACCGCCCCCGCAACCACTCGGTCCGTCCGGCCTTTTTGCGGCGCGAGAAGGCCGCCGTTCCGTAAAGACCGGGAAAAGGCGGGCTGTCTTCCTCTCCCGACAGGCCAGCAAGGAGCGGGCGAACAAACTGGGTGGCGCAGACAAGGCTGGCCACCGGGTTTCCGGGTAGGCCGACAAAGGCCGTCCCGGAAATTTGCCCAAGGGCAAGCGGGCGTCCCGGTTTTATGGCGATCCGCCAGAAATGCAGGCTGCCAAGACGGTTCACGGCCTGCTTCACATGATCCTCATCCCCCATAGAGACCCCGCCGGACGTGATGATCAGGTCCGACGTTTCAGCAGCCTGTTGCAGGGCTTCGGTGATGGTTTCCAGATTGTCGGGCAGAATGCCGCGATCTTCCACCTTGCATCCATAGCGTTGCAGGAGGGAGAGAAGCATATACCGGTTGGAATCAAATGTGGTGCCGGTTGGGGCCTGTTGGCCCGGCTCCCTCAGTTCATCGCCGGTGGAAAAGACGGCCACCCTCAGGCGGGACCAGACGGGAACGGTATCCCTGCCGATAGAAGCAAGCTGCGCAATGATCTGGGGGGTGATCCGGGTTCCGGCTTTCAGGATTGTCTGGCCCTTCTGAACATCCTCACCGGCAAGGCGGCAATTCACGCCCTTTTTCAAGCCGGCAGGCAACTGGACGCGTCCGTCTGATACGGTCACATCCTCCAGCATGGCTACGGTGTCGAACCCTTCCGGCATCAGCGCGCCGGTAAAAATCTTGATGACTTTGGTGCGGTCCGGTGTGCCTTCAAACGGGGTTCCTGCAGCGCTGCGACCGGAACAGGCGAAAGAACGGTCCGGCGCGGCCTGACAGGTTTCAAAATGGAAAGCATATCCATCCACGGCCGAATTGTTTCCGGCAGGAACATTCCGGTCAGCGGTAATATCTTGCGCCAGAAGGCGGCCGTCCGCGTTGTGAAGGGGGCAGGTTTCCGGGTGGGTGATCCGGGTCACGGCGCGTTCCAGCTTCTCTCGCGCCTCTGCAAAAGGGATCATTTCCGACGGGTCGGCGAAACAGTCATTGGGCAGTCGCGGCATGTCAGGCCCCCTCGTTCATCAGGTGGGTGACAATGAAATCGGCAATCTGGTCCGCATTGTTCAGATCAAGGCGGGGGATCGGCGGGGACAGTTCCGTACAGTCCGTGGCCACGGCGACAACGGTATCATCATCGACATGCAGCAAGGGCGAGTCATTCTCCCTGCGCCAGACCTCGATTTTCGGGAATTTTTCTGTCTTGAAGCCTTCGACAAGCAGAATGTCCACAGGGGATATCCTGCCAATAAGCTCATCCAGTGACCATTCTTCCTCGTTCTGGTTTTCGTGCAGAAGGGCCCAGCGATTGGCCGAGGAAATCAGGACTTCATGGGCGCCCGCCTCGCGGTGCCGGTGGGAATCCTTGCCCGGTTTGTCCATGTCAAACCGGTGATGGGCATGCTTAATTGTCGAGACGGAAAACCCCCTCGCATTCAAGGCCGGTATCAATCGAACCACAAGGGATGTCTTGCCATTGCCACTCCATCCCGAAATGCCGATGACCTTCATGCCCTAGCGGTCCTCCTCCATCATGTGACGCAGGCCAAGGGTCAGGTAGTCATACCCGGTCCAGACCGTCAGCAACCCCGCGACCCAGAGCAGGATTTCCCCGACCATAAGGGCATCGAAATGCTGGTTCACGGCCGGTCCCCCCAACAGGAAACACAAGGACAGAATCTGGACAGCGGTTTTCCATTTGGCCAGTTTGCTGACCGGCATCCCAACCCGAAGTTCCGCCAGAAATTCCCGCAGGCCCGAGACCATGATTTCACGGCACAGGATAATGACCGCCGGGATCATCGCCCAGCCATTGATCCGGTCAATGCCGGCCAGAAACAGCAGGACAGCGGCAACAAGCAGTTTGTCCGCAACAGGGTCCAGAAACCGTCCCAGATTGGATGTCTGCTTGTTCCGGCGTGCAAGATATCCGTCAAAGAAATCGGTGATCCCTGCGGCCATGAACAGCCCAAGCGGTACCCAGCTAGCCAGATCCCCCGGAAGGTAGAAGGAGGCAAGCAGAAGCGGGATGACCACAATGCGCGAAAGGGTCAGCAGATTTGGAACACTCAGAAGCATACCCGATACCTTGTTTCAGGGGCTACAATTCCCCTCAGTATAGAGGTGACTTGGCCGATTGAAAGGACTGAAATCAATTTTCTTCGTGGAAAAAATCGAAGATCGTCCGGGCGAGGGTTTTCGAGATTCCCTCTACCTTTTCAAGGTCCGCAAGGGCGGCCTGCTCGACCCCCTTGGCGGAACCGAAACGGTTCAACAGGGCCTTTTTCCGCTTGCCCCCAATTCCCGGAATTTCATCTAGCGGGGACCGGCGAATGGCGCTGGACCGTTTGGCGCGGTGGGTGGTGATGGCGTAGTTATGCACCTCATCCCGCAAGCGCTGCAGGAAATAGAGGGTGGGGTCTTTTTCCGGAAGGGAGAAGGGTGCCTTGCCGGGTACAAAAAAACGTTCCCGCCCGGCGTTGCGATCCGGCCCCTTGGCGATGCCCGCAAGGATCACATCCCGAACGCCCAGTTCCCTGAAGACGTCCTCCGCTGCGCCCAACTGGCCAAGGCCGCCATCGATCAGGACAATGTCCGGCCATTGCTCCCGCGAGCCGGAGCCTTCACCGATCCTGTCCGGGTCTTCCCGAAGCAGGCGGGAGAAGCGCCGGGTCAGGACCTCGCGCATCATGCCGTAGTCATCGCCGGGGGCGAGGGATTTGTCCTTGATGTTGAATTTCCGGTACGCCTTTTTTTCAAAACCGTCGGGCCCGGCGACGATCATGGCGCCCACCTGATTGGTGCCTGAGATATGGCTGTTGTCATATACCTCGATCCGTTTGGGTGGGCTTTCCATCTGGAACAGGGCGCCAACGGCTTCCAGACTGCGTTTCTGGGAGGCATTCTCGGCCATGCGCCGGGCCAGTGCCCCCTTGGCGTTCAGGATGGCGTGATCCAGCATCTCCCGCCGGCCGCCCCGGCGGGGGCTGGTGATCTCGACCTTGTGGCCGGATGCAACCGAGAGCGCCTCCTTGAGGAGCTCTGCCTCTTTCAGTTCGTGACTGACCCAGATTTGCCGGGGGATGGGACGGGAATCGTAAAACTGCCCGATAAAGGCCGCCAGAATGTCCGCCGGTTCATCTTCCTTGGTGTGGGCAGGATAATGGGCGCGGTTTCCAAGGTTCTGCCCGGACCGGATAAAGAAGGTCTGGACGCAGGTCTGGCCGCCTTCCTGATGGGCGGCGATAATGTCTGCCTCGTCCACATTATCAAGGTTGATGGACTGACGGGACTGGATATGGGCCATGGCCTTCAGGCGGTCGCGAAAAACGGCGGCCTGTTCGAAATCAAGATCGTCGCTGGCCTGTTGCATCCGCTCGGCCAGCCGTTCCTGAATGGCGTGGCTTTTGCCTGACAGGAAGGCGCGGGCCTCCTCGACGATGGTGGCGTAGTCCTCGGGCGAGATACGCCCGACGCAGGGGGCGGAACAGCGTTTGATCTGGTATTGCAGGCAGGGGCGGGTCCGGTTCTGGAAATCGGAGTCCGAGCAGGAGCGGAGCGGAAACAGGCGCTGGAAGGCGGCCAGTGTTTCATTGACGGCACCGGCGGAAGCAAAGGGTCCGAAATACTCCCCCTTGCGGGAGCGGCTGCCCCGGTGCTTGGTGATCTGGGGCCAGTCGTGATCTCCCGTGATCAGGATATAGGGGAAGGATTTGTCGTCCCGCAGGATGATGTTGTAGCGGGGCTTCAGCTTCTTGATCAGGTTGGCTTCGAGAAGCAGGGCCTCCACCTCGGTATGGGTGGAGACAAACTCCATGGACCGGGTCAGGGACACCATCCGCATGATCCGCGTGGATTGCCCCACGGACTTGGTATAGCTGCTGACCCGCTTTTTCAGGTTCTTGGCCTTGCCCACATAGAGAATATTCTCCTGTGCATCGATCATGCGATACACGCCGGGGGACGACGGCAGGGTCTTCAGGAACCTGCTGATGACGGCGGCACCGGTCTGGAACGGCGATTCGGAGAGTTGTTCGTGTGATTCTTTCATTCTGGACCTGATCGCGAGACACTAATCTGGGTTGTTCATACAACCCGGGCGTTAAAGAATCTGGCTAAACCCCTTACAGGAAAGCAACATTAGACATCCAGTTTTTCATGACAAAAATCAGTTTTACAGTTTTTTGACAATATCCACCAATCCTGTGGATAACTTTGTGCGTAAGATGGTGACATATACCTGTACCTAACTGAAAACCTAGTGTGTCAACTATCTGCCTAATTTTTAGGCAATTACTTAAGTTGTTGAAAAATAGTGTAAATTTAAATGTCAACAGGCCTTGGTCCGGAAAATTGACTTTTTGGCCAGTTTTTTTTCACCCTCATTAGCGATTGGTTCCCGCTGTGCACAACTAAACGGAATATTTGGCTAAAATGATGAAAAAAGGACACTGCGGCGTGGCTACTCCTTTTTCTTCCTGACGATCTCGACACCGACGCTGCCCGCGTTTGTCACCGCGGTCAGTTTTTCTACTTTTACTTTCGCCTCAACAATCCGGGTATGGGCCAGACAGATGTCGGCGATATTCTCTGCAAGGGTTTCCACAAGGTTGATATGCTGCCGTTCGACCATCTCCTTCACCGCATTGGCGATGCTCTCATAACAGACAACATTGTGGTAATCGTCGTTGATGGGACCCAGATGATCCTTCACGGTCATGGTAATGTTGATGCGGACCGGCTGGGACGCGTCTTTCTCGTGCTCATAGACCCCGATCATCATGTCGAGCAGCAAGTCGCTGATAAAGATGGTGTGCGTCCCTGCGGCCGTCTCCGGCAGTTGAAGGGGCTGTACCTTGCCAAGTTCACTATTGTTCATAAGTCAATCAATCCTCCGTCGCACGGGATGAGGGCAGATGCTGGCCACCATCCAGGGCAATGAATTCGCCCGTCATGGACGTTGCTTTTAAAATGAATGCGACGCCTTCTGCGATGTCGTCGGGGTTCGCACCATATCCCAGCGGAACCGACTGGCACTGCAGCCGGAAACTTTCTTCCGATTGCCGTGAATTGGCCAGTGTCGGGCCGGGGCCGATGGCGTTGACCCGGATACGCGGCGCCAGCGCCATGGCGGTTGTCCGTGTCAGGGTCCACAGGGCGCTTTTACTTAAAGTATAGGACATGAAGTCCGGGCGCAGGTTCATAACCCGCTGGTCCACAATATTGATAATATTCCCCTGCAGGGGGGCTGCCTGTTCGATCTGGCTGGCAAAATCCCGGGACAACAAGACCGGCGCCTCAAGATTGATGGCCATGTGCAGGCGGAAGCTGTCGGGGCCGATGCTACCAATGTCGTCCGGCTCAAACAGGGACGCGTTATTCACCAGACAGGTAAGTGGCCCCAGATGGTCCGCTGCCTGCGGGATCAGGGCGGCGACCTGTTCAGGCGAGGCAAGGTCCGCTTGCAGGCAGGTGGTTCGGACCCCCAGCGCCTCAATCTGCCGGGCCAGATCCTGGGCTTCCTGTCTGGACTGATTGTAATGCAGGGCGATATTCCACCCTTCTTGCGCCAGCTTCAGCGCGATGGCGCGGCCAATTCGTTTCCCCGCGCCGGTCACAAGTGCGTTTTTCGTCATAACCCTTCTATTCAGGCAGGCCGATGGATAAGGTCCTGCCCCCTGATATGGTGTTTGACGCTTATACTATTGCATCATGGCCACGGAGTATACGCCGGACATGCCATTGAACTGGGCATAGACATAGGCCAGATAGGCCGCACAGAAAACAGCGCCAAGAATGCGCCCAACCGGTTTCTGGGTCAGGAAGATGGGCACCAGAATGACCGAGGCCGCCAACATGATAATCAGGTCGAAATGAAGGATTTGCTCCGGGGCGTTCAGCGGCTTGATCAGGGCGGTTACACCGATGATCCCGGTAATGTTGAACAGGTTTGACCCGAGCACGTTGCCGATCGCCACATCACCATGGCGGCGGAAAGCGGCGATAACGGACGTTGCCAGTTCCGGTAGGGAGGTGCCAAGGGCGACCAGTGTCAGGCCGATGATTTCCGGTGAGACGCCTGCCGCCGTCGCAATGGCAACAGATCCGTCAATCAGGAAGCGCGAGCCAATGGCCAGACCAATGATGCCCATCAGAACAAACAGGCCGCTGACCCATGCGCTTTTCGGCATGTTTTGTTCGTATTCTTCAAGGGCTTCGTCCGCGCTCTGGTCGCCGGATTTCTTGGCCCGGCGATAGGCCATGAAGATAACCAGACCCAGCAGGATGACCAGAATGGCCCCCTGCAGATAGGAAATGGTCCCGATCCAGGCGAGGATACAGAAAACGAAAGACCCGAAGATCATGATCACACAATCCCGAAGCGCGGATTTGTTGTCGCAGGTCAGCGGGTAAATCAGGGCGGGGACGCCCATCACCAGAAGAATATTGGCAATGTTACTGCCAACCACGTTCCCGATGGCGATTTCAGGAACCCCCTTGATGGCGGCTTCAATACAGACGACCAGTTCCGGGGCGGACGTTCCGAAAGCGATAATCGTAAAGCCGATCACCAGTTTTGGAACGCCAAATTGTTCTGCAAGGGCCACGGCCCCCCGAACGAGTAACTCACCGCATACAAGCAGAATGACCAAACCCGCGGCTACCTGTAGGTACATCATGAAGAAAAACTGTCCTCGCTGCCTGCAGGGGCAACATGTTAAGGGTCAAACACAAATCGATTTGGTGTTATATAAACATGCCGGTCGCTGTGTAAAAGGGGCAATGGCCCGCAAGGCTTAAAAATCGCCATAATCTTGCTGTATCGGACCCCTGTCGAAGGCGCTGGTCAGTATCGCTTGCGAATGATGTACCCTTCCGCCTCCAGCAGTTTGAGGACACCGGTTTCCCCCGGTAAATGCAGGGCGCCAATTGCAACGAAGGCGCCGCCCGTCTCAAGATGCTCCCGCATGCGGTTGACCATGGTCCTGTTGCGGTTGTCGATCAGGTCCTCGGTCATCATCTTGCGAAGCGGTTCACTGACTTCTTCAAGGCTGTCTTCCAGATTACAGAAAATCCAGCCGGTCCGTCCGGCCAGATAATTGTCTGACATCTGGCTGATATCCTGTTCCAGATCAGGATATTCCTTCATCACCTGTTCAAGATATTCCAGTTGTACCTTTGCAGGCAGGTTGTCAAACAGGCCCAACTGGTCCTGGCTGGTTTCCAGCGCAACAACCTGCTTTTTCATCTGATAGGCGGATTTCTCCAACTCCTTGTCGAGCAGGGTCAGGTTACCCTTACCCGTTGAGGACGTGGGGGCCGGTTGGCTGAGAATGGACGCCGCCGCCCATATTTTCAGGCGGTCCAGAACCTGCGGTGTCAGGCCATAGGGCTGGATCAGGTCGGACAACTGTTGAAACCGGTCCGCCCCGATTTCCGATTTCAGGCTGAACGAAGCCGGGCCAAACATCATGGCGCGGGCGGTATCAATATTCTCATCCTTCAGGGAGGTTTCGAAAATGGCGACAGGGGAACTGGTAAAGGCCTGCATGACGATACCCGGCAGGTAGAGAATGCGGGGATCCTTCGAATGCATGGTGCCAAAAACGAAACTTGAGGGGCCGCCGGGTTTTTCCACCTGCCACAGGCGGCCATTGTCATAGGCGCGGCTTTCGCAATTGTCCGGTTGGAAGGCCCTTGCATGGGCCAATCCTGCCAGCGGGGTCAGAAAAAGCGCAAAAAGAAGTGCAATTCCTGTATTTCTGATGCGCCTCATGAAATTTCCTTCTTCGTTGCTGCAAGCCAGAGGCATAGCGTAGCCTATTTATAGCGTTGCCGAAACCGGGGGATCAGAAGAAAAAAGCGTGACTTCTGTCTTGACCCTCTAGTAACTGGAGGATGCACACTCTCTGGCGTATAAAGTCAGGTATTGGAGAAAACAATGAGATACGGGCAATTTGGCAAACAGGTCCGGCCCCATGTCACAGAGGAACTTGCAGAGGCCGCTCATCTTGCCGAGGCCGGGCGGGCCAGTGACGCCTTCCGGCATCTGGAGCGAGCCCATGTTCTGGGACAGGCGTCCACGCGAGAGCATGTGCGTGTTCATGTGGTGATGCTGTTCTGGGGAATCCGATATCGCTGCTGGAAAGAGGTGCGGGGGCAGGTTCTGCGGATCATTGGCGCGGCTACCAAAACGGCCCTTGGCTGGGTGCCAACCGGGAATACGGGCGGCGCCAATATCAGCCCCTTCAAGCCCTTGCCGATCCCTGAGGATTTGCAGGGTATCATTGAGCAGGCAAAAAAGGGCACCTGATCAGGAGCCAGAGGAAGGGATATGGAGAGGGTGTTGGCAGCTTTATTAAAACGGTTTGGTGAGGTCCGGTGTTTGTCTGGCAGGCTGGCTGTGGGGCTGGCCCTGTTTTTGAGCCTGCTTTCGCCCCTTGCCGCAGCGGAGGCCGGGAACAAGGATATTCTTGTCTTCGCGGCGTCCAGCATGACGGCACCGGTCACCGAGGCTGTGGCCGTCTTTGAACGCAAAACGGGCCAACGGGTCGTTGTTTCCTTCGCCGGCAGTTCCGTTCTGGCCCGCCAGATCGAGAACGGTGCGCCAGCGGACCTTTTTATCTCGGCCAATCAGGGGTGGCTGGACTATCTGGAGGAACGGAAACTTCTTGTGCCCGGTAGCCGGTCGGTGATTGCGTCAAACACACTGGTCGTTGTTGCCCACAAGGCGGGGCCGCTGGCGGATCGTATCCCCCTTGATGATCTGACAGAACTTCCGGGGGGCGGCCGGATCGCGGTCGGGGACCCGGATCATGTGCCCGCCGGTATATATGCCCGGCAGGGGTTGCAGGCCCTTGGCCTGTGGGAGGCCGTGAAGGGGCGTCTGGTCAGGGCGGCCAATGTGCATGCGGCCCTGATGATGGTTGCCCGTCAGGAAGTGCCGGTCGGTATTGTTTACAACACGGATGCCCGGCTGGATAAGGACCTGAAAATTGTGGCCCGCTTCCCGGAGGGAAGTCATGCGCCTGTTCTGTACGGTCTGGCGCAATCCACGCGTGGCGGGCAACAGAAGGCGGCGGAACTGGCCGCGTTTCTGACCTCGGCGGAAGGGATGCGTATTTTCGGTGCCTATGGGTTTCTTGCGCCGCCTGCCCGCTGACCTTGCAGGTTGGCCGTTGTGATGATTGGCGGTTAGCGGCGTCCGCCGAAACCGCCGCCATGACCCGCCCGGCCTGCCTTTGATCGGCCTTGTGGCTTGCCGCTTCTGGGGCCGCCGATACCCAGTTCCCGATCCTGCAGTTTCTTAATCTCGTCGCGAAGGCGGGCCGCTTCCTCGAACTCGAGGTCTGCTGCGGCTGTCTTCATTTTCTTTTCCAGATCCTCGATATGGGCCGTCAGGTTGTGACCGACCATATTGGAGGCATCCTCAAGCCCCAGACTGATGTCATGATGGTCCTGCTCGTAGACGCTTTGCATGATGTCATCAATATTCTTGCGGACCGACATGGGGGTAATGCCATGCTCCCGGTTATAGGCTTCCTGCTTGTCCTTACGGCGTTTGGTTTCGTCCAGCGCCCGTTGCATGCTGCCCGTAATCTTGTCCGCATAGAGGATAACCCGGCCGTCCACGTTCCGGGCGGCGCGCCCGATGGTCTGGATCAGGGAGGTTTCCGAGCGCAGGAACCCTTCCTTGTCTGCATCCAGAATGGCCACAAGGGCGCATTCCGGGATATCCAGCCCTTCCCGCAAAAGGTTGATCCCGACCAGAACATCAAAGGTTCCAAGGCGCAGATCGCGAATGATTTCAATTCGCTCCAGCGTATCAATGTCTGAATGCAGATACCGGACCTTGATACCGTTCTCATGGAAATATTCGGTCAGGTCCTCGGCCATTTTCTTGGTCAGGGTGGTGACAAGAACGCGTTCGCCCTTGGCCGCGCATTCCTTGCATTCCGCCATCAGGTCGTCGACCTGCGAGTCAACCGGCCGGATCAGGCAGTCCGGGTCTGTCAAACCGGTAGGGCGGATCACCTGTTCAGAGAAGGTGCCACCGGTTCGTTCCATTTCCCAATTGCCGGGCGTTGCCGATACATAAATGGTCTGCGGACGCATCAGGTCCCATTCCTCGAACTTGAGGGGGCGGTTGTCCTTACAGGATGGCAGGCGAAAGCCGTAGTCGGACAGGGTACTTTTGCGCCGGGCGTCCCCTTTATACATGGCGCCAATCTGGCTGACGGTCACATGGCTTTCATCCACCATCAGGACGGCGTTGTCCGGCAGATATTCGAACAGGGTCGGTGGCGGGTCGCCCGGATTGCGCCCGGACAGGTAGCGGGAATAGTTTTCAATGCCGGCGCAGCTTCCGGTCGCTTCCATCATTTCAAGATCGAAGGTTGTCCGCTGTTCAAGGCGCTGTGCTTCCAGCAGCTTGTTCTCGGCCTCAAACTGGGCCAGACGCTCCCTCAGTTCAGCGCGGATTTTCTCCTGTGCCTGCCGCAAGGTTGGTTTCGGGGTCACGTAGTGGCTGTTGGCATAGACCCGGATTTCGTCCATCTTGCCGGTCTTCTCGCCGGTCAGCGGGTCAAATTCCGTAATGGTTTCAAGCTCGTCCCCGAACAGGGACAGGCGCCACGCCCGGTCCTCAAGGTGGGCCGGGAAGATTTCGACGGTGTCCCCACGCACCCGGAAGGTGCCGCGGGTGAAGCTGGCGTCATTCCGACGATACTGGATTTCAACCAGATTTTTCAGAAGATCCTGCCGGTTCAGCCGTTCGCCCTGCCGGATGGTCAGGGTCATTTCCGTATAAGTCTCGACCGACCCGATACCATAAATACAGGAGACGGAGGCAACGATGATCACGTCATCCCGTTCCAGCAGCGCTCGGGTGGCAGAGTGGCGCAGGCGGTCAATCTGCTCGTTGATGGACGCGTCCTTCTCGATATAGGTATCGGTTCGGGGGACATAGGCCTCCGGCTGATAGTAATCGTAGTAAGAGACGAAATATTCAACGGCGTTGTTGGGGAAGAAGGCCTTCATCTCGCCATAGAGCTGGGCGGCGAGGGTTTTGTTGTGAGCCAGAATAAGGGTCGGGCGCTGGACCTGCTCGATCACCTTCGCCATGGTAAAGGTCTTGCCCGATCCCGTCACCCCCAGAAGCACCTGATCCTTGTCCAATGCCTTCAGGCCGCCGGACAGTTCCTTGATGGCGGTTGGCTGATCCCCGGCGGGTTCATATTCGGAAACCACCTGAAACGGAATTCCGCCCTGCGTTTTTTCGGGCCGAACCGGTCGGTGAGGTTGAAAGATCGGGAATGTTTCAGTTTTGTTCTGGTCTGACATGGCCCGTTTATACGCAATTCCGGGCCAAGATGCCACAGCAATTTGGGCGGCGTGAATGACTGTCAGGCCGATCCGGGGGAAGGCAGGGGGAGGCCACCCCGGATCGCCTGTTCAGGGCACGGATTTATATCCCGCCCCGGAAAAGGTCAGGCGCGCCAGAAAGGTTTGCGGGCTTCTGTGCGGGCATCCTGTCTGGAAATGCCCATATCGATCAAATTTTCTTCATCCAGTTGGGCCAGTTGGGCACGCATGCTTGCGCGTTCCTGCCACAGGAGAAGGCTGGCAAGGACTTTTGCCGTGAAACCGGATTTGCCGGTTTTCAGATCAAAGCCATAGCCCTTGGTCGGTTTGATGTTCAGTGTTCCGATGGACATGCTCACTCTCCTTGTTCTTCCCCGAAATGAGGGGGCGGGGGGCCCTGAGAAATCACGATGCCCTTATGACGGAGAAAATGCTTGAGGACAAACGATAGTTTTTAATAAGATGAATTAGAAAAACTAATTCGATTGAGGGAGGGAAAGATGCGATTACCCCCGTTGAATGCCTTGAGGGTTTTTGAAGCGGCTGCACGTTGCCTGAGTTTTTCGAAAGCGGCGGAAGAACTTAATGTAACCCCGGCGGCTGTCAGTCACCAGATCAAGGCCCTTGAGGAATGGCTGGGCGTAACCCTTTTCAAGCGCCTGAACCGGGCGGTTATCCTGACCGAGGAAGGGCAAAAGTATGTTCTTGGCATACGGGAAGGGCTGGAAGCCATCGAAATGGCCACGGAAAAACTGTTGATGCAGGAAGAAGCCGGGGCCCTGACGGTCAGTACGCTTCCTTCATTTGCGGTGCGCTGGCTGCTTCCCCGTCTCAGCAAGTTTCGGGAGGATCACCCGGATATTGATATCCGTCTGGATGCGTCTGACCGATTGACGGATTTCGACCGGGAAGAGGTGGATCTGGTGATTCGCTATGGTAACGGGAACTATCCGGGGTTCCGGACCGAGAAGATGCTGACAGAAGATACCCTGTTTCCCGTTTGCAGTCCGGCCCTGCTGCAAGGGGTTCATCCGTTACGACAGCCGGAGGACCTGATTCACCATACCCTGTTGCATGATGACCTGCGTGTGGATTGGGAAACCTGGCTGGCGGCGGCGGGGGTCAGGGGGATTGATCCAAAAAAGGGACCCAGCTTCAACGACTCTTCCATGGTGCTGACGGCGGCCATGGCCGGGCAGGGGGTGGCGCTGGGGCGGAGTACATTGGCCGCGGACGATCTGGCCGCGGGCCGTCTGGTCAAGCCGTTCGATGTGGAGATCCGGGCCGACAATGCCTATTACATCGTTTGCCCTGAGGCTTGGGCCGACCGCCCCCGAATCGTGACCTTCCGAAACTGGCTGCTGAAAGAGGCCGCGCTGGATCCGGGCCGGTTCATGTCCAGTGCGCAAGGGGATGAGGGCACGGACAGCGCGGGGTAATGCCGGGGACGGGGCCTTGTGATGCCGCCGATGCTGGAAATGGGGGAATGTACTACCCAAAAGTGGGTTTTTTCGGCAAAAACTTGCCATTGTCTGTTGAAAGGCAGGGCGGAGAGGCGTAGCTTGACCCGGGCAAAAACGCCTATGGCAAATAAACTTTAATTGAGAGAAAAGAAGTTATGTCTATCATTGCGGAAAGTTTGGGTCGCATTAAACCCTCACCGACGATTGCTGTAACAACGAAAGCGGCAGAACTGAAGGCCGCGGGTCGGGACGTTATTGGTCTCGGCGCCGGTGAGCCGGACTTTGACACCCCGGAAAACATCAAGGCAGCCGCCAAGACCGCAATTGACGAAGGCAAAACCAAATACACCGCAGTAGATGGTATCCCGGAACTGAAAAAGGCCATTTGCGCCAAGTTCAAGCGGGAAAACGGTCTCGATTATGAACCTTCTCAGGTTTCTGTTGGTTCCGGCGGCAAGCAGGTAATCTATAACGCCCTGATCGCGACGCTGAACCCGGGTGATGAAGTCCTGATCCCGACACCTTACTGGGTTTCCTATCCGGATATGGTTCTGCTGGGCGGCGGTGAGCCGAAGTTTGTTGAAACGACTGCAGAAAACAACTTCAAGATGCGCCCGGAAGATCTGGAAGCGGCGATTACCCCGAAAACAAAATGGTTGATCTTCAACTCTCCGTCCAACCCGTCCGGTGCGGGCTATAACCGTGAAGAGCTGAAGGCCCTGACCGATGTTCTGGTTAAGCACCCGCATGTCTGGATCATGACAGACGATATGTATGAGCATCTGGTTTACGACGATTTCGAATTCGTGACCCCGGCTCAGGTGGAACCGTCCCTCTATGACCGGACCCTGACCATGAACGGTGTGTCCAAGGCCTATTCCATGACCGGTTGGCGTATTGGATATGCGGCAGGCCCGCAGGAACTGATCAAGGCCATGGCCAAGGTCCAGTCCCAGAGTACATCCAACCCCTGCTCCGTCAGCCAGTATGCCTCCGTTGAGGCGCTGAACGGCCCGCAGGAATTCCTGAAGGAACGGGCACGGGTCTTCCAGGAACGCCGTGACCTTGTGGTTCGCATGCTGAACGACGCGGAAGGCCTGTCCTGCCCGACACCGGAAGGGGCGTTTTACGTTTATCCGTCCTGCGCCGGTGCAATCGGCAAGAAGGCACCGTCCGGCAAGGTCATTGAAAATGATCTGGATTTTGTCTCTGAACTTCTGGAATCCGAGGGCGTAGCCGTTGTCCATGGCGAGGCGTTTGGCCTGTCCCCGCATTTCCGGGTGTCCTATGCCACCTCTACCGAGGCCCTGACCGAGGCCTGTACCCGTATTCAGAAATTCTGCGCCAGCCTGAGCTGATGCAGGATGGCCCCGGTCTTTTCGCCGGGGGCCTTGAAAATATGAAAAGGCGACCGGGCTCTCGGTCGCCTTTTTTTATGGCGGCGGGGTGGGGTGGCCATTTCAGGGTGGGGCAAGCCGCGGCAAGAAAAGCTGGGGAATACCTGTGATGACGGGGGAGGGGCTTTTTACTTGTGCCTTGCTGACCTAACTTAAAACATTAGGTGGTTGTCATAAAAAAGGGGAGGCACGGAGGGATGAGCGTAGAAAAACCAACGGGGCCTCGCAGCATTGCGCTGGTGGGCCCCTATTCAAGCGGTAAAACCACACTTCTGGAAAGCCTGCTGAGCATGTGCGGGGAAACGGATCGCAAGGGCAGTGTGGAAAACGGTACCTCGGTTGGGGATTACGCCCGGGAGGCGCGGGATCGGAAAATGAGCGTGGAGGTCAACACGGCTCATTTTTCATTTATGGGGGACCGGTTTTCCGTTCTGGACTGTCCGGGATCGGTTGAATTTCTGCAGGAATGTGAAAATGCGCTGATCGGGGTGGATGCCGCCGTTCTGGTGTGCGACCCGGAACCTGACAAGGTGATCACGGTGGCGCCGGTTCTGAAATTTCTGGAAGACCGCCACATTCCCACCTTTGTATTCGTCAACAAGGTGGACAAGGCGCGGGGCAGCGTTCAGGACCTTTTCCGGGCGTTGGAGGAGGTTTCAAACCGCGACCTTGTCTTGCGGCAGGTGCCCATCGTTCAGGATGGGACGGTCACCGGATATGTGGACCTGGCGTCGGAGCGTTCCTATGTCTACAAGGAAGGGGCGAAGTCCCGCATCATTGAAATGCCGCCGGAGATAGCCGAGGAGGAAGGAACCTCCCGGTTTGCCATGCTGGAGACACTGGCCGATTTCGATGATCACCTGATGGAAGAATTACTGGAGGATATCGAGCCGGACAAGGATGAGGTTTATGGCTTGTTGCAGCAGGATTTGCAGCAGGGGTTTCTGGTGCCGGTCTTCATGGGGTCGGCCCTTGCGGATCACGGCATATTCCGTCTTCTGAAGGCGCTTCGGCATGAGGTGCCCGCCGCTGCAGAAACAGCGCAGCGAACAGGCATGGACAAGGCGGGCGAGGCCCCCGTCGCACAGGTCTTGAAAACCTATATTTCCCCGCAAGGAGGCAAAATGTCCCTTGCCCGTGTCTGGTCGGGGGTGTTCCGGGACGGGGAAACCTATTCGGCGGGGCGGATCGCGGGCATATACCGCCTGCAAGGGGTAAAGCAGGAAAAACTGGCAGAGGCCGTGCCCGGTGACATTGTCGCGTTCGGCCGGCTGGAGGATTTGCATACCGGCGACCTGCTGCATAATGGTACCGAGGTCGAAGCGTCAAGGGTGGCACCGTTGGAGCCGGTCTATCATTATGCGCTTTACTCTGAAAATCGGGACGAGGATGTCAAGCTGTCCGCGGTCCTGAACAAGATGGCAGAGGAAGACCCCTCGCTTGTGCCGGAGCACAAGCAGGAAACACAGGAGTTGCTGCTGAAGGGGCAGGGGGAAATTCACCTGAAGGTCGCCCTTGAACGAATTCAGAGCAAATACGGGCTGGCGGTCCAGTCGAAGCGCCCCAAGGTGGCCTATAAGGAGGCCATTCGCAAAGGCACCAAACAGCATGCAAGATTTCGCAAGCAAAGCGGCGGGCATGGTCAATTCGGGGATGTCCAGATCGAGATCGAACCCCTGCCGCGCGGCGGCGGGTTCGAGTTTCACGAGCGGGTGGTGGGTGGTTCCGTGCCGCGCCAGTTTATTCCGGCGGTTGAAAGCGGCGTGAAGGACTATCTGGTGGAAGGGCCGCTTGGTTTTCCGGTGGTGGATGTGGCGGTCACCCTGTTCGATGGGCAACATCATTCCGTGGACAGTTCGGAAAATTCGTTCCGTTCGGCCGCCCGGATCGCCATGAGTGAGGGCATGCCCAAATGCTCGCCGGTCCTGCTGGAGCCGATCCACAAGGTCGAACTGGCCATGCCAAGCCTCTATACGTCCAAGGTGACAGGGATCGTAAGTTCCCGGCGTGGGCAGATTTTGGGCTTTGATGCGCGGGAAGGATGGCCCGGATGGGATGTCCTGACGGCCATGATGCCGGAAGAAGAACTGCATGATCTGATCATTGATCTGCGATCCGCGACCCTTGGGGTGGGCACATTCCGGTGCAGTTACGATCATCTGCAGGAACTGACCGGGCATATCGCGGACAAGGTTGTTCAGGCGCATGGGGGGTGAGGGGCTTCCTCTCACAGACTGTTGAATTGTATTTTACCGGCGCCAATCCAATTATTCCTTCTGAAGTGGTTGATTTTCGCTATTGAAGGAGGAGAAGGGCATGCTCATCAGGATCAGGAAAAGCTGGGAGATACAGGAAAGCCGCGTCACGCCTGAGGCAACGTACGTGAACCGCCGGGATATTCTGCGGGGAATGGGGCTTGGCGGACTGGCGATCGGATCGGCTTCTCTTGGTTTGCCGGGAAAGGTGTATGCGGATAATGCAGACCCCAGCCAGAGCCTGTATCCGGTTTCCCGAAATCCGGCCTATCAGGTGGATCGGGACCTGACCCCCTACAAGATCGCGTCAACCTACAACAATTTCTATGAATTCGGGTCGCACAAGAATATTGCCCGGGCGGCGCAGCGCCTGAATATCCGACCGTGGACGGTCACCATTGATGGCATGGTGTCAACACCGCGTGAGATTGCCATTGATGATCTTCTTGCCCGAATGCCACTGGAGGAGCGGATCTATCGCCATCGCTGCGTCGAGGCGTGGTCCATGGTGGTGCCATGGAGTGGTTTCCCCTTGAAGGAACTGGTTCGTCTGGCCGACCCGACGGCAGATGCCCGGTATCTGGTCATGCAGACATTCGAGGACAGTTCCGTTGCATCCGGGCAGAAGCAATTCTGGTATCCGTGGCCCTATACAGAGGTCCTGACACTTGAAGAGGCGACCCATGATCTCGCCTTCATGGTGACCGGTCTTTATGGAAAACCCGTTCCCAAGCAAAACGGGGCCCCGCTGCGGCTGGCGGTTCCGTGGAAATACGGGTTCAAGCATGTGAAGTCCATTGCCCGTTTCAGTTTCGTCAAGGAGCGGCCGAAAACCTTCTGGGAAACCCTGAACAGCGATGAATATGGTTTCTGGGCAAATGTGAACCCGGATGTGCCGCATCCGCGCTGGTCACAGGCAAGCGAGCGGGACATCGGAACAGGGGAGCGCTTCCCGACACTGCTTTTCAATGGCTACGCCGAAGCGGTTCAGGGGCTTTATCGGAATGTTGAGGATAAAAGCCGCCTGTTCGTATAGTTGTTTTCTCAGACTGTACAAAAGGAAAAGCCGGCCTTTGGGAGAAAGGCCGGCCAGTCTAACAGGGAGATCTGTCTTATGAGAAAGACAGGCAGTAACCTCAATTTGGGAGGGTGAGGTTACCGCAATTCAGGCTTTCACCCGAAAAGCGAAAAGTTAGGGGAACTGTTTCGCTTCATCCACATGTAGGTATGCAGGGGGAGGAATTGAATCCCTGAAAAGGCATGGCAGCCATGCAGAAAACGCATGTAGGGCGGATGAAAAAAAAGCCAGCCTCATAAGAGGCTGGCAAGTCTAACAGGGAGGTACACCATCTAAGGATGGTGAAGGTTGTTCGCAAATGGGAGGAAAGCGAACAACCGGGAATATCGATAAGGGATCGATATTCGATCAATATTGCGGTGCAACGTTGATGAAGGGAATATAGGGGTAACCGTCGGGCCGTGCTACACATAATTTTGCAGTGCACCTATGCAAAAACTGCATTCCCGTTAAATCATTGAATTAATTTGTAAAAATATAACAATTGGGGCAAGTGCGCTGCAATAAAACTGTCATACTTTGGGCAAAAAAATTGCCAGCCTCGGGAGAGGCTGGCAAGTCTAACAGGGAGGTTGCCATGTCAGGGGGACATGGCAGGCTGTTTGAGATTGGGAGGAAATCAAACAGCGTTTCGCGAAAAGTTGGGAGACTGTCGCGAAATTCGGTAGTGCTGCGATGCAGCATCTGATGACCTGTATTTATGAAATTCCTGAAGCAAATAGAAGAAGAATATATACAATGCGGGCATGCGTTTATTGCATACCTTTCAAGTCATTGAAAAATAACAAAAATTATCGGCTTCCGGGATGTTTGGGAGGGATCAGAAATGGGATTCCGCGATCTTCTGAATCAGGAAGTCCCGGAAAATTGTCACCCGTTTTGATTTCCGAAGCTCCTCCGGATACACATAATAGGCGTCAAAGCTGGGGCCTTCCACTTCCGGCAGGATGCGGACAATATTGCTGTGACCCTGCACAATGTAATGGGGGAGGCTGCCAATACCGACACCGCTTTCGATGGCGAGAAGCAGTCCATAGACGTTGTTCACCTTGAAGATGGGCTCCACCCCCTTGTCGATCTGGGACAAGGTCTGCATGATCCAGTTTACATTCGAGATGTTGGATGGCGCTTCATCTCCATACACAATGATATTGTGGGAGATCAAATCCTCGACGCAGGTCGGGGCACCATGCTTTTGCAGATATTCCGGCGACGCATACAGGTGATGGCTGACGGTCATCAGCTTGCGCTTGATCAGGTCCGGTTGGACCGGTTCACGCAGGCGAATGGCAACGTCGGCTTCGCGCATGCCAAGGTCCAGTTCCTTGTCGGCCAGAACCAGGTTGACGGAAACATCCGGGTAGACATCCAGAAAATCACGGATACGGGGGGTCAGCCAGTTGGCTCCCAATCCCACGGTGGCCGTCACCTTGATTTCGCCGGACGGCTTTTCGCGGGAATCCAGAAGGCGTGCTTCTGTCATGGCCAGTTTGGCAAACACCTCATGGGCCGTGCGGAACAGCAACTCGCCCTGCTCGGTCAGCAGCAGGCCGCGGGCGTGACGATGGAACAGGGAAACAGTCAGGCTTTCTTCAAGGGCACTGATCTGGCGGCTGACAGCGGATTGACTGAGATGCAGGGCTTCACCCGCACGAGTGAAGCTGCCTGCCTCTGCCACCGCATGAAATATTCTAAGTTTGTCCCAATCCATCCTGTATTCCCCAATTCACAATACCGACTGTTCAAGCCCAAGGTATGATTGGAATTGGGCTATTCAAGCAGATTGTCCCGAGAAAGCAAATAAAATCATGTAATTAGAAAATATCAGGACGCCGGGACATCCTTATTCCGCGGCTTCCTGTGCGGCGTGATCCTCATTTTCTGCCAGATATTTTTCTGCCTCCAGCGCCGCCATACAGCCGGTACCGGCTGCTGTAACCGCCTGACGGTAGATCTTGTCCTGTACATCGCCGCAGGCAAAGACGCCGGGGATGTTGGTCGCGGTGGAATCCGGGGCGGTGAGGATATATCCCTCGTCATCCATGGTGATCTTGCCAGCAAAAACATCCGTATTCGGTTTGTGGCCGATGGCGACAAAAACGCCGTGAACAGACAGGTCGCGGGTTTCCCCGGTATTGACGTTCTTGATCCGGGCACCAGTGACGCCCAGCGGGTTGTCATCCCCCAGAATTTCCTCAAGAACCGTGTCCCAGATAACCTCGATCTTCGGGTTCTTGTGCAGGCGGTCCACAAGGATTTTTTCCGCCCGGAAAGAATCACGGCGATGGATGACGGTGACCTTGTCCGCATGGTTGGTCAGGTACATGGCCTCTTCAACGGCGGTGTTGCCGCCACCAACAACAAGGACTTCCTTGCCGCGATAGAAGAAACCGTCACAGGTTGCGCAGGCGGAAACGCCAAATCCCATGAAGGTCTGTTCCGAGGGCAGGCCCAGCCATTTGGCTTGTGCACCTGTTGCGATGACGATGCTGTCTGCCTTGTAGACATTGCCGGAATCAGAAGTCGCCACATAGGGACGGGAGGAGAAATCCACGTCGACAATGATGTCATGGTGAATGACGGTTCCGACGTTGCGGGCCTGCGCTTCCATCTGTTCCATCAGCCACGGCCCCTGAATGGGGTCTGCGAAACCGGGATAGTTCTCCACCTCGGTGGTAATGGTCAATTGCCCGCCGGGCTGAATGCCATGAACCATGATGGGGTTAAGGGAAGCCCGGGCCGCGTAAACGGCGGCGGTGCATCCGGCCGGACCGGATCCGATGATTAGAACACTGGTGTTGAAGGTCTCGGCCATTTCTTGCTCCTGAAAATCCTGTCTTCGCACTGATCGCGTTTGCGCGAGTGTCTCTATTTATTACGCGTGGTATGGACATGCAAGGGGCAGTATGGAGCAATTCCCGAAGGCAGCCTGCTTCTGGTTGTTCAGGCGCTTTTCCGGTTCGTCAGGATGGTTTGGATACAATCCGCAATTCGCCGTGTTTCCGCCAGTTCCGGCGGGGTCCAGCTGTCCCAGCGACCGGTGAAGGGGCGTGTCCGGTCCCGCTCTCTCATGGTGGCGTGAAACCGGGTGAATTTCCGGTTGCCGCCGGGAAGGTCGAAAACCAGAACCGGTTTGCCCGCTGTACAGGCTTCGCAGACCATATTGACGGAATCGGCGGTGACAATGACCAGGTCGGCTTTTTCCAGATAGGCGAAATAGGGATTGTCCCCTGTGCCGCGCCAGATTCTGTGGGGCAGGTTCGCCAGACAGTCTTCGAGGATCTTCTCATTCTCGGGCCCGGTCCGGCGGGATGTGGTCACCAGAAAGCTGCAATCCGTTTCTTCCTGCAACTGTTCCAACCGGGTGGTCAGGGCGTGCATGGTTTCTGGTGTCACCTCATAGCAGCGGTTGCTGCCGCCCACCAGAACCGTCACCACAGGGGCGGAAAGGCCGGCCAGTTCGTCTGAAAAACGGGCCGCTTCCTCGGACAGGCGCTGCGGGGTGATCCGGGTGAGGGAGCCTTCGCTGACCAGCACATTGGGGCCGCGCAAGGCATCGTGTTCCGGCACCACCACCAGATCGAACCGGTTTGCCGGGGCGTTCGGGGTCTGGATATGGATGGTGAAGGTCGCCCCCTTGCTGGCCTTGCGGATGGCCATGCTCATGGGGATTGCCTGCCGTCCGCAGGTGATCAGGATGTCAGGCCACGGCGGATCAAGACGATCGCCGCTGTCTTTCAGTTGCCGAAGCGGAGAGAGCCAAAACTGCGGCGGCAGCCAGCGCCACGGCTTTTTTGTGTGGATGCGTTTGACCTTGAAATCCAGTCCCATTGCCTCGGCCAGTCCGATGCACTGGTTTTCCATTCCGGCGCTGCCGTCCGTGACAACCCAGCAGGTGCGGGCGGGGTCTGAACTGGAAATGGGCATACGGGTCCTTTTTCTCGTTGTCGTGCCGGTGGGCTGAGCACCGCTATCTGCTTGGCACTATTCAGGCGGAATCTTGCAGGTCAAGTGTTTTAATTGGGTTTTGGGCTGATACAAAGACTTGGCGTCCCTTCTGCATTGTAATAATATTGCGCGCAAATGATCTTCGGAGGCAATATATGCAACGAGTGAAACTCGATGAAATCGATCGGCGGATTCTGCACGATCTTCAGGAAAACGGGCGGATTACCAATGTGGAACTCGCCAAGAATGCAGGGATATCGGCGCCACCTTGTCTGCGCCGTGTTCGTGCGCTGGAGGAATCCGGTTACATTTCGGGGTATCATGCGCAACTTAATTCCGAAAGCCTTGGTTTCGGGGTTACGGTTTTTGCCCTTGTCGGTCTGCACAGTCAGGCCGAGGCGGATTTGAACGCCTTTGAGGATCAGGTCCAGAGATGGCCGCTTGTCCGGGAATGCTACATGCTGGCCGGGGAAAACGACTTTATCCTGAAAGTGGTCGCCAAGGATTGGGATGCCTATCAGCAGTTCCTGACCCACGAACTGACCGCCGCCCCCAACGTGGAACATGTCAAGACATCGCTTGGCATTCGCGTTTCCAAGTTTCTGCCGGGTGTCCCGGTCGAAATGGAAGGAAAGACAAATACCGAGGATGCCTTGTAATCAGGCATCCTGTCGGTGGATTTTCACGCGCAAAACAAAAACAATAAACTGCAGGGAATGTGCAAGGAATACGCCATGAATCCGTTTGAAATGAACCTCGATGCCTCCAGGGCGAATTATGATCCGTTGACACCGCTGACCTTCCTTGAACGGTCAGCGGCCGTCTATCCGGATCACAAGGCCATGGTGCATGGGGACTGGTCCTATACCTACGCCGAATTTTACGACCGGTGTCGGCGGTTGGCGAGTGCCATCGCGAAGCAGGGACTGGGGCAGGGCGATACGGTCAGTATCATGGCGCCCAATATTCCAGCCATTCTGGAAAGTCATTTTGGGGTTCCCATGATGGGCGGGGTCCTCAACGCCCTGAATACGCGGCTGGATGCGGACGCCCTTGCGTTCATTCTGGATCACGCGGAATGCAAGCTGCTGATCACGGATCGGGAATATTCCGATGTGATGCGGGCCGCGCTGAAGAAGGCCTCTGTCAATCCGGTGGTGATCGATATTGACGATCCCGAGGCCGAGGGCGGAGACCTGATCAGCGAGATGACCTATGAAGCCTTTCTTGAAACGGGCGATCCCGATTTTGAATGGACCGGTCCGGCGGATGAATGGCAGGCCATTGCCCTGAACTATACATCCGGGACGACCGGAGACCCGAAAGGTGTGGTTTACCACCACCGCGGGGCTTATCTTGCGGCAACCGGCAGCAGCATGTCCTGGAACCTGCCAAAACACCCGACCTATCTTTGGACCCTTCCGATGTTCCATTGCAACGGATGGTGTTTCCCCTGGGCCATTACGGCGGTTGGCGGAACGCATGTCTGTCTTCGCAAGGTCGAGGCGGATGGTATCTATGCTGCCATGGGGGATCACGGTGTTGATCACTTGTGCGGGGCACCGATCATTCTGTCCATGCTGATCAATACCGGTGATGAAAACAAGGCCAAGGCCCGCCCCGGAACCAAGGTCATGGTGGCGGCGTCCCCGCCGCCGGCGGCGGTACTGGCAGAAATGGACCAGCTTGGGTTTGATGTGACCCATGTGTATGGCCTGACCGAAAGCTATGGCCCCGCTGTCTATTGCGACTGGCGCGATGACTGGAATGACAAATCCGTACAGGATCGGGCCGCCCTGAAGGCCCGGCAAGGGGTGCGGTATCATGCGCTGAGTGGTCTGGATGTGTTGGACCCGGACAGCCTGCAACCGGTCCCTCGGGATGGGGCGACCATGGGCGAGGTGATGATGCGCGGCAACCTGATCATGAAGGGATACCTGAAAAATCCGTCCACCACGGAAAAGTCCTTTAAGGGGGGATGGTTCCATACCGGGGACTTGGCCGTCATTCACGAGGATGGGTATATCGAGCTTCGGGACCGGTCCAAGGATATCATTATTTCAGGCGGCGAGAATATCTCCACCATCGAGGTGGAGGGGCTGCTGTATAAGCATCCAGCGGTTCTGGAGGCGGCTGTTGTGGCGCGCCCCGATGACAAATGGGGGGAAACCCCGTGCGCCTTTGTGATGCTGCGGGATGGCAGTAGCGCCACAGAGCAGGACATCATCGCTTTCTGCCGCGATAACATGGCGCATTTCAAATGCCCGAAGACCGTGGTGTTTGAGGACTTGCCCAAAACGTCGACCGGCAAGGTACAAAAATTCGTTCTGAGAGAGCGCGCCAAGAACCTCTAGGTGTCACCCGCTTTCTATCGCGCTGCGTGACGGACAGTGTGCATTATGACTTTCTTAACCAGACGGGAGCATTCTGAACAGGAATGCTCCCTAGGAAAGGTTGAGACATGACACATTTTCTGGTGACGGAAGAGAACCCGGACGGGAAGAGACTGGAACAGGTTCTGTCCATGGTGCGGAATGATGTTATCCAGCGTTGTATGTTGATCGCAGAGGATCATCGGCCCGAAGCCCAAGCCGTTCTGGCCAATAATATGAAGGTGTTGGGTTTGTTGACCGAGGCGATTGGCCTTGCCGAAGACAGTACCCGAATTCTGGATAAGGCATTTGGCCCCAGTCAGGCGGCAAGAGGCGGCCCGCCCCGCATTGGTGTCTAGCGGGGCGACGCCGATTTGAAGGCCGTTGGCGGTTACAGAAAGTCGCGCATTGCCTTTCTGACCGCATCCGCCTTTTCAATCATCTGCATATGGCCGCACTCCGTCAGCATGACGGTTTTGGCGTCCGGGATGGCGGCAATCAGCTTTTGTGCGGCCCGGGGCATGGTCATCATGTCCCGATCCCCCAGAATAAACAGGGCCGGGCAGGTCACATGGGCGGCAGCCTCAAACCCGCCCTCATAGTTGGCGCAAAGGCTGAGCCCCTTATATAAAGTGTCGTCCCCGGCCCGCTCGACGGTGCGAAGGGCATTTCCGATCATCCACAAACCTGGCACTTCCGATGCCCCCATATGGGACGGGCGGGCGTGGGACCAGTCGATCATCATGCGATAGGCGGCAGGATCGTTGGCCTTGGCCATATTCAGGAATTCTTCGCCGACCATCATGGGAAAGGCGGTGCCGATCAGGACCAGATGGGAAACGCGCGCAGGATACCGCCCGGCGGCAGACAGGGCCGTCAGGGACCCCATGCTGTGACCGGCAAGGGCGGCTTTTTCCACACCGACCGCATCCAGAAAGGCAATGACCCAATCGGCCATCTCATCGATGCTGGCGGGAAGGGGGCCATCGCTTTTCCCATGTCCGGGCAGGTCAAGGGCAAAGACATTATACCCGTGATGGGCAAAATACCGGCTTTGCAGGGCCCATGCGGTATGATCCATGGCCGCACCATGCAGAAACACAAGGGTGGGCTTGTCCGGGTCGAAAGCCTGACCGCCGGTTGAGGCGAACAGGGACATATTCTTGACATCAATTTTCATCCGTTCGCTCCTTATTTTCCGGCGACCTTGGAAGCGGCCCTGAGGCCGGCTTTCAGGTCCTTGATCAGGTCGTCCGCATCTTCAATCCCTACAGACAGGCGGATCATGCCTTCCGAGATGCCCGCTGCTTTCAGGGCCTCGGCGTCCATCTGCTGGTGGGTGGTGGAGGCGGGGTGAATGACAAGGCTTTTGGCGTCCCCCACATTGGCCAGATGGGAAAAGATCTGTAGGGCCTCGATGAAGGCCTTGCCTGCTTCCCTTCCGCCCTTGACCGTGAAACTGAAAATGGAGCCTGCCCCTTTTGGCAGCAGGGTTTTTGCCAGTTCATGATCCGGGTGGGATGGCAGTTCGGGGTAGCTGATGGTCTCAACCACGTCCTGATTTTCCAAAAAGGCGATAACCTTGCGGGCATTGGCCACATGCCGTTCCATCCTGACAGAGAGGGTTTCCACTCCCTGCAGAATCTGAAAGGCGTTGGTCGGGCTGAGGCAGGCGCCGAAGTCACGCAGGCCTTCGGTGCGGGCGCGCATCAGGAAGGCAAGGGGGCCGAATTCCTCGGAATAATTGATCCCGTGATATCCCGCATAGGGTTCGGTCAGTGTGGGGAATTTGCCGCTTTTCTCCCAGTCGAAACGACCGCTGTCAATAAGCGCACCGCCCATGGCAATACCGTGCCCGCCCAGAAATTTTGTGGCGGAGTGAACAATCAGGTCCGCGCCATGCTCAAACGGTTGGCACAGATAGGGGGTGGCAAAGGTATTGTCGATCAGCAAAGGGATTTCGTGTTCGTGCGCCACGTCCGCGACCCGGCGGATATCGGTGACTTCCAGTCCCGGATTGCCAAGTGTCTCGGAAATGACCAACCGGGTGTTGTCCTGAAGGGCGGCCCGGAAGGCATCCACATCCCGGGGATCGACAAAGGTTGTCTCGATCCCGAAGCGGGGCATCGTGTGGGTCAGGAAATTATAGGTCCCCCCATAAACGGATTGGGAGCAGACAATGTGGGAGCCGGCACTCATCAGGGTGACGATGGCCAGATGCAGGGCGGCGTGACCGGATGCGGTGCAGATTGCCCCAGCGCCCCCTTCCAGACTGGCAAGGCGTTCCTCCAGAACTGCTGTGGTCGGGTTGGAGAGACGGGAATAGATATGCCCGGTAGTTTCCAGATTGAACAGGGAGGCCGCGTGATCGGCGTCCCGGAAAACATAGGAGGTTGTCTGGTAGATAGGGACGGCGCGGGACCCGGTTACAGGGTCGGGGCGCTGGCCGGCATGAAGGCTCAGCGTATCAAACTTCAGAAAATTCGGATCAGCCATAAAGTTGCTCCTGCAAAATGTCTTGCGGGAAGGCTATACCGTTGTCGAAAGCAGGTCCAGACGGGAAACTGTCCAGCCGGTCTCTAAATGCAGAAAGAGGAAGGGAAATAACGGTTGATCTGTTGGGAAACAGAAACGGCATTCGACTGTTGACGGGGGAATTAATTAAGGGGGCTGCCTATACAAGCGCCCCCTTTTATTTTTTTATTCGTTACCTCAACCTGTCAGACTTGACCTGTTGGCAAGAATAAAACGCTGAAACTGAATTTGTGTCAAGCCTCGGTGTCAAAAAAAATTCATATTTCTTTGTCAGGGGGAGGCGGGCTCCCGGATAAAAAAAAGAGCCGCCGAATGGGCGGCTCAAGTCAACAGGGAGGCGTCAAACAGATTGGATGAGATCCAATCCACAGCCCTAGTTGGGCTGACACTAATCAATTTAGGGGGATTTCATTAAATTACAATTAATGAATACACAAAAATTACCAAAAATAATCAGTTTTTTATGTGGAATATCGCCTTGCAATTCGAAAGAATAACAATGTATTCCTAAAATAATGTGTTTTTTCAGTCAGATAGATTGTGGCGCCGCCTTGTGGCGGTCTTCGGTTCCGGATAGTCGGGGCTGACCTTTCTCAGCTTTTGAAGATGCTGTTGGCGGCGACTTCGGCCTGCCTCTTTTGCTGCAATATGGTTTCCACCTTGCCGATTTCGGCTTTCAGAAGAGAGATATAGTCCTCAAGTTCGTTGATCGACATTCCAGAGAAGTCCGCTGTTCTGTCTGTCAGGATCGGCTGGTCGTCTTCATCCCTTGCCATAATCAATTTCCTCAATATGTTAGTCACTCATATAACAGGTTCGGCCGTTCGGGCCTTGTCGCAACGGATCGGCCCTGCAAGTCTATAATAAGCACAAGAACAGACGGAGTAAAAGATGACCACGATACCAGCAGAAATGACGGCTATCGAAATCAAGGAATTCGGCGGACCGGAAAATCTGGTTCCGGCCAGTCGTCCGGTGCCGGAACCCGGTCATGATGATGTGTTGATCAAGGTTGCGGCCGCAGGGGTGAACCGCCCGGACGTGTTGCAGCGTCGCGGTGGCTATGCCCCGCCGCCGGGTGCCTCCGATATTCCAGGGCTGGAGATCAGCGGTGAAATCGTTGCCATCGGGCAGGGGGTGACCCGCTATCAGGTGGGCGACAAGGTATGCGCGCTGGTGGCTGGCGGCGGCTATGCCGAATATTGTGTGGCCCCCGAAGCGCAATGCCTTGATGTGCCGGAAGGGTATGACATGGTTCGGGCTGCTGCCATTCCGGAAACCTATTTTACGGTCTGGACAAACGTATTCGATCGTGGACGGCTCAAGGGCGGCGAGACCTTTTTGGTTCATGGCGGCGCCAGCGGTATCGGAACCACGGCCATCCAGTTGGCCAAGGCCTTTGGTGCCCGCGTCTTTACAACCGCTTCCACCGACGAGAAATGCCGCGAGATTGAAAAGCTGGGGGCGGAACGGGCCATCAACTATAAAACCGAGGATTTCGTTCAGGTGGTCAAGGAATTGACAGACGGCCGGGGCGTAGACCTTATTCTTGATATGGTTGGCGGTGATTACATCCAGCGGAATATCTCGGCGCTGGCGGTTGAGGGGCGGCTTGTCTATATCGCGTTCCTTGGCGGCCCGAAGGCTGATGTCAATTTCGCGCCCGTCATGGCAAAGCGCCTGACCATCACAGGGTCAACATTGCGCCCTCAGTCTGTGCAGGCCAAATCCGAAATTGGTCGCAGCCTTGAAAACAAGGTTTGGCCGCTGCTTTCCGCAGGGACCGTCGGGCCGATCATTGACAGTGTCTTCCCGCTGGACAAGGCAGCGGATGCCCATCGGCGGATTGATGACTCTGCCCATATCGGCAAGATTGTTCTGGAAGTCACGTCCTGAGGGTATAGGGAAACAGCGTAGCAGCCCACCCGGAGCAGGTTCCGGGTGGATGTTGCCCTAGACTTTGCGTCTGTTTTCAGCCATATAGGGGATAAGTGATTCAAGTGGTTGCCTTGAAAAACAGGGAACCCAACAAGGAGAAAATATGGTGACGCCGTTAATGCCGAAGGCGACTGCCGTTTGGTTGATCGACAATACAGCCCTGACCTTTGCCCAGGTTGCGACCTTCTGTGGTCTGCATGAACTGGAGGTTCAGGGCATTGCGGATGGTGAAGTGGCTGTGGGTATCGTTGGCTCTGATCCGATTGCCAATGGTCAGTTGACCCGGGAAGAGATTGCCCGGTGTGAAAAAGACCCCGCCGCGCAGCTGGTGTTGTCAAAACCGGTCGGTGACGTGCCGCAACCGCGTCGCAGCGGTGGGCGTTACACACCTGTTTCCCGTCGTGGGGATCGTCCTGATGCGATCGCGTGGCTGTTGAAATTCCACCCGGAATTGTCCGATGCCCAGATCGGCAAACTTGTGGGCACAACAAAGACAACCATCAATGCGGTGCGGGACAAAAGCCACTGGAACTCCTCCAATATTTCGCCGCGTGATCCTGTCAGCCTTGGCATCTGCACGCAACTTGAACTGGACGAGTTCGTGAAGAAATCCGCGCATCTGCGGACCGAAGAGGATCACGGAAAGCTGATGGAAGAAGTGGCGGCGTCTGTTGCTGCGGATGCGGCTGCCGTTCCCCTGACGCCGTATGAGCGCAAGAAGCGTGAGCTTCAGGAAGAGGAAAAATACGACCCGATGGCAGAAGCAGAAGCTGTCTTTGGCAAGTCCTCTTCAGACAGTTCGGATGAGGATGCCAAGCGTAAGGCAGCCCAGAGCTTTGACGAGATTTTCAAACCTAAAGACTAGGTTTTCTGGAAAACAGAACAGCAAATCAAGCCGCGATGTCCAATCGCGGCTTTTTTTGTGGAAAACAGCAGGGGCAGACCCTTGACTTTAGGGGAGCGGCATTGTTCTTCTAAAGGCAATAAGAACTGAGAAAAAAGGGAGGGGGCCATAATGGCGACCTTTGAAGAAGATTACGCGCGATCCTTGTCTGATCCGGATGGTTTCTGGGGTGACGCTGCGGAGGAAATCAGCTGGTCAAAAAAATGGGACCGGGTTCTGGATGCAGATAACCTGCCGTTCAGCCGCTGGTTCGTCGGCGGCGAACTGAACACCTGTTACAACTGCCTTGATCGTCATGTGGAGGAAGGGCACGGTGACCGTCTTGCCCTGATCTATGACAGCCCCATGACCGGGCAGGTGAAGAAATATTCCTATGCGGAACTGACTGATCTGGTTGCCCGCTTTGCCGGCGGTCTGGCGGATCTCGGGATTGGCAAGGGCGACCGTGTCATCATCTATATGCCGATGGTCCCGGAAGCGGCGATCGCCATGCTGGCCTGTGCCCGGATCGGGGCCATTCATTCCGTTGTGTTCGGCGGGTTTGCCGCCAAGGAACTGGCAACCCGGATCGACGATTCCAAACCCGTCGCCATTATCGCCGGCTCTTGCGGGTTGGAGCCGGGACGGATTGTCGAATACAAGCCTCTGCTGGACGAAGCGATTGAGATTGCGACCCACAAACCAACCAACTGTGTGGTTCTGCAACGCCCGGAAGTCACAGCCTCCCTCATTGCAGGCCGGGATGTTGACTGGGCTGACCTGATGCAGGCGGCATCACCGGTGGCGTGCGTTCCTGTCAAGGCGACGGACCCTCTCTATATTCTTTATACCTCCGGGACAACCGGGGTTCCCAAGGGCGTGGTTCGGGATAATGGCGGACATGCGGTGGCCCTTAAATGGTCCATGAAGCATGTCTATAACATTGATCCCGGTGATGTGTTCTGGGCCGCGTCCGATGTGGGATGGGTCGTTGGCCATTCCTATATTGTCTATGCGCCGTTGCTTCAGGGTAGCACAACCATCCTGTTCGAGGGCAAGCCGGTCGGGACACCCGATGCCGGAACCTTCTGGCGGGTGATACAGGACCACAAGGTCAAATCCCTGTTTACGGCCCCAACCGCGTTCCGGGCCATCAAGCAGCAGGACCCGGAAGGCAAACTGATCGGTGATTACGACCTGTCCCATTTTGAAATCCTGTTCCTCGCCGGAGAGCGGGCCGACCCGGATACCATTGTCTGGGCGCAGGAAAAACTGCAGGTGCCGGTTCTGGATCACTGGTGGCAGACTGAGACCGGATGGTCCATCGGCGCCAACTGTTCCGGCTACGGCATCAAGCCAGTCAAGCTGGGCAGCCCGACCTTGCCGGTGCCGGGATATGATATCCGCATCATCAATGAGGAAGACGGAAAGACGGAAATGAAGCCGGGTGAAATCGGGGTCATCGCCGTAAAACTGCCGTTGCCGCCGGGGTCTTTGCCGACCCTGTGGCACAATGACGAAGGGTTCCTGAAAGCCTATATGGCGGACATTCCCGGTTATTATAAGACAGGGGATGCAGGGTACCGGGATGAAGACGGGTACCTGTTCATCATGGCCCGTACCGACGATATCATCAACGTGGCGGGGCACCGGCTGTCCACCGGTGGCATGGAAGAAGTGCTGGCCGGACACAAGGATGTGGCCGAATGTGCCGTGATCGGGGCCAAGGATCAGCTCAAGGGGCAGATCCCCATGGGCTTCGTGGTTCTGAATGCCGGTGTGGATCGGGACCCTGACGAGATCAGGAAAGAACTGGTTACGCTGGTCCGTCAGAAAATCGGTCCGGTCGCCGCCTTTAAGGAGGCCATGATCGTGGGCCGCCTGCCGAAGACACGCTCCGGCAAGATCTTGCGGGCGATCATGCGAAAAATTGCCGATGGGGAAGAGTATAAAGCCCCGGCAACCATTGACGATCCTGCGATCCTGACGGAAATTTCCGAGGTCCTGAAACAGGCAGGGTATCCAAAGGGGGAGTAATCCCCCACCACCTCACAACATTGGAGTGAGACTGACAAATGAGACTGGAAAATAAAATTGCAATCGTCACAGGGGCGGCGCAGGGAATTGGTTACAGCATCGCGGAAGAGTATCTGAAGGAAGGGGCAACCGTTATCCTTGCGGATATTGAGGAAGCCGCCGTCAGGGACGCGGCCAGCCGTCTTGGGGGTCGGGCAACCGGGCGGGGGCTGGACGTATCGTCAAAGCAGCAATGTGAGGCACTGGTAGACGCCGTCGTGAAGGAATTCGGTTCTGTTGATATTGTGGTCAACAATGCCGGTATTCTTCGCACAGGCGATGTTCTTGAGATTTCCGAGGAAGATTTTGACGCGGTCCTCAATGTGAACCTGAAAGGGGCGTTTCTGTTGTCGCAGGCGGCGGGACGCAAAATGGTCGATCAGGCGCAGGGCGGCAGCATCATCAACATGTCGTCGGTAAATGCCTTGCTGACGATCCCGAATATCCTGCCCTATAACGTTTCCAAGGGCGGCTTGAACCAGTTGACCCGCGTGATGGGCGTTGCCCTTGCACAGCGCGGCGTCCGGGTCAACGCGATTGGCCCCGGCTCGATCGAGACGGACATGCTGAAAAAGGTGATGGAGGATGATGCGGCCCGTCATTCCATCCTGTCCCGTACCCCCATGGGGCGCTGCGGCCGACCGGATGAAATCGCAAAAATTGCCGTTTTCCTGGCATCAGACGACAGTTCCTACATGACCGGGCAGGTTGTCTATGCCGATGGCGGACGGCTTGGTCTCAACTACACCTCACCGGTACCGGAAGCAGAAGCCTGATAGGAGGCACCCCATGATAAAGGCAGTGGATCTTGCAACGGAACTCTCAAAGCTGACACCGCTGGTCGGGCGAAGCCGGGAGACAACGGATAGCGAGGCAGCCGCTGCCTTTTCTTCTGTGGCCCCTTTTGGCAACGGAGCCGTGTTCATTGGCAGCTTTTCAGGGGAAAGCAAATGGGAACGGCATTCTGCCGGTGATGAACTGGTTCAGGTTCTGGACGGGGAAGCTGTCCTGACCATCCTGCACGAGGATACGCGAACCGAACTGACCCTTGGCAAGGGAATGCTGACGGTGGTGCCACGGGCTCACTGGCATCGGTTCAATGCACCGAAGGGGGTAACGGTTCTGACTTTGACGCCGCAGCCCACTGATCATTCAAAGGCGGATGATCCGAGGCAGGCGATTTAGGGGATAGGGAGCGGCCTGAACAGGCAGGGGAGGGGGACAAGAAAAAAGCCCTCCGTTGCGGGAGGGCTTCTGCCGAATGGCTCAGCGGCGATTAGCCGATATATTGCACATTCAATACCTCGTAGGCCTTGGAGCCGCCGGGGGTCGTGACTTCTACGCTGTCCCCTTGCTCCTTGCCGATCAGGGCGCGGGCAAGCGGGGCGGAAATGGACAGACGTCCTTCCTCGATATTACTCTCGTCTTCACCGACGATTTGATATGCGAGCTCCTCATCGGTGTCCTCGTCAACAAGTTGAACGGTGGCACCAAACTTGATGCTGGCGCCTGAGATGGAGGCAACATCAATAATTTCCGAACGGCCGAGTTTGTCTTCCAGTTCGGAAATCCGGCCCTCGATATGGGATTGCTGCTCTTTGGCAGCGTGATATTCCGCGTTCTCAGAAAGATCACCGTGCTCGCGTGCCGTGGCAATTGCCTGAATAACGGCGGGGCGTGCATTTGACTTCAGATCTTTGAGTTCGCCTTCCAGCCGGGCAAAGCCGGCTGCGGTCATAGGTAGTCTTTCCATGGAAATCTCTGATTACGATGTTACGCAAAAGTCCCTAGTTGGCGCTTCACATTACGTGAAGCGCAGCAGTATCCTTCAATTCAAAAGCACAAAGTCTTAAGAATAGGATTGAAGAGGATTAACTTCAAGGGTTCCCGTCTTTATTTTCTCGATTGCCATGACAGAAGCCCGTGCACCCGCCACAGTGGTGGAGTACGGAATCTTCATCATCAGCGCAGTATGCCTGATGTCATAGCTATCGCGAAGGGCTTGCGCACCTTCTGTTGTGTTGAAGACGAGGGCGATTTCACCGTTCTTCATCAGGTCCACGATATTCGGGCGACCTTCCATGACCTTGTTGACAGACGCCACGTTCAGCCCCTGTTCAGACAGGTACTGGGCGGTGCCTGATGTGGAGACCATCTCGAAACCGAGTTCAATCAGCTTGGCGACGGTATCCTTGATCAGGGTCTTGTCCAGATCCTTGACGGAGACAAAAACCTTGCCGGAGGTCGGCAGGATCACGCCAGCGGCCAACTGAGATTTCAGGAAGGCGGACTGGAAGTCCGTATCGATTCCCATGACCTCACCGGTCGAGCGCATTTCCGGTCCAAGAACCACATCCACGCCGGGGAACCGGGTGAAGGGGAAGACCGCTTCTTTCACGGTGACGTGCTTCTGCTCGCGTTCTTCCAGACCGAAAGACGCCAGTTTCTCGCCAGCCATGACGCGTGCGGCAATTTTGGCAATGGGATAGTTGATGCTTTTTGCGACGAAGGGCACGGTCCGGCTGGCCCGCGGGTTGACCTCCAGAATGAACACCTTGCCATCCTTGACGGCAAACTGGACGTTCATCAGGCCGACCACATTCAGCGCGAGGGCAAGAGACCGGGACTGGTTCTTGATTTCCTCGATCACATCCTTGCCAAGCGTGTAGGGCGGCAGGGCACAGGCGCTGTCACCGGAGTGAATGCCCGCTTCCTCGATATGCTCCATGATGCCGGCGACAAAGACATCTTTGCCGTCGCTGAGGCAGTCCACATCCACCTCGATGGCGTTCTGCAGGTAGCTGTCCACCAGAACCGGGTTGTCACCGGAAACCTGAACGGCTTCCCGCATGTAGCGGTCAAGACCCTCGTTGTCGCGGACGATTTCCATGGCGCGTCCCCCCAGAACGTAGGAGGGGCGGACAACCACGGGATAACCGATCCGTTCGGCAACCTCGAAGGCTTCCTCAACAGAGCGGGCAATGCCGTTTTCAGGCTGGATCAGGCCCAGCTTGTGCAGCAGTTGCTGGAACCGCTCCCGGTCCTCTGCAAGGTCGATGGCATCCGGAGATGTTCCCAGAATGGGAACGCCGGCGGCTTCAAGACCTGCGGCCAGTTTCAGCGGTGTCTGGCCGCCGAACTGAACGATAACCCCGTGCAGGGTCCCGTTGGACTGTTCCTTGCGGATGATGGCCAGCGTGTCCTCGATGGTCAGCGGCTCGAAATACAGCCGGTCCGAGGTGTCATAGTCCGTGGACACGGTTTCCGGGTTACAGTTGACCATGATGGTCTCATAGCTTGCCTCTTCAAGTGCATAGGCAGCGTGGACGCAGCAATAGTCAAACTCGATCCCCTGACCGATCCGGTTCGGGCCACCGCCAAGGATAACCACTTTTTTCCGGTCGCTGGGGTCGGCTTCACACACCGGGGCATCCCACTCGTTTCCTTCATAGGTGGAGTAGAGATACGGTGTCTTGGACGTAAATTCGCCAGCACAGGTATCAATCCGCTTGAAGACGGGGTTGATGTCCAGTTCCTGACGGAGCTTGAAAACATCCGCCGCAGACTGACCGGACAATTCGCCCAGACGGTCGTCGGAGAAGCCCATCTTCTTGAGGCGCAGCAGGCCCCCCTTGTTGGTCGGCAAGCCGTTGTCCCGCACGGACTGTTCCATGGCCACAATGGCCTCGATCTGGGACAGGAACCACGGTTCGTACTTGCTGGCGCCCTGGATTTCCTCCAGCGTCAGGCCTTCACGGAAGGCCTGTGCGATATTCAGCAGGCGGTCCGGTGTGCTCCGGGCAAGGATGTTCAGGATGTCCTGCTTTTCCGGGCCAATCTTCTGTTCGTTCATGCCGGTCAGGCCGGTTTCCAGAGACCGCAGGGCTTTTTGCAGGGATTCGGCAAAGGTTCTGCCGACCGCCATGGCCTCACCAACGGACTTCATCGCGGTGCCAAGGATGGCTTCCGCCCCCTGGAACTTCTCGAAGGTGAAGCGCGGGATTTTCGTAACCACATAGTCGATGGTCGGCTCGAACGATGCCGGTGTAACGCCGGTGATATCGTTGTCAAGCTCGTCCAGTGTGTAGCCAACGGCCAGCTTCGCCGCGATCTTGGCGATCGGGAAGCCGGTTGCCTTGGAGGCAAGCGCACTGGAGCGGGAGACCCGCGGGTTCATTTCAATGATAATCAGGCGACCGGATTCCGGGTTGACCGCGAACTGAACGTTCGAGCCGCCGGTTTCCACACCGATTTCACGCAGGACCGCAATGGAGGCGTCCCGCATGATCTGGTATTCCTTGTCGGTCAGGGTCAGGGCCGGTGCCACGGTGATGGAGTCACCGGTATGCACACCCATCGGGTCCACGTTTTCGATGGAACAGATGATGATGCAGTTGTCCGCCTTGTCGCGAACCACTTCCATTTCATATTCTTTCCAACCGACAATGCTTTCCTCGATCAACACTTCTGTTGTCGGGGAGGCATCCAGACCGGATGTGACAATGGCCTCAAACTCTTCCCGGTTATAGGCAAGACCGCCACCGGTGCCGCCCAGCGTAAAGGACGGGCGAATGATGCAGGGAAGGTGGACTTCCTCAAGGGCCTGCCATGCTTCTTCCATGCTGTGTGCAACCGCACTTTTCGGCATGTCGAGGCCGATTTTCTGCATGGCGGTGCGGAACTTGTCCCGGTCTTCCGCCTTGGCAATGGCCTCTTCATTGGCGCCAATCAGCTTGACGCCAAGACGCTCAAGGGTGCCGCGTTCGGACAGGGCCAGCGCCGTGTTGAGGGCGGTCTGACCGCCCATGGTCGGCAGGATCGCGTCGGGGCGTTCCTTCTCAAGGATTTTCTCGACGACATCCGGGGTAATCGGTTCCACATAGGTGGCGTCCGCAAGGCCGGGGTCGGTCATGATCGTTGCCGGGTTGGAGTTTACCAGAATGACCCGGTACCCTTCCTCTTTCAGGGCCTTACAGGCCTGGGTGCCGGAATAGTCAAACTCACAGGCCTGGCCAATAATGATTGGCCCGGCGCCGATGATCATGATGGATTGGATATCGGTACGTTTAGGCATGGGCGTCGATCATATCTACAAAGCGTTGGAAGAGGTAATGGCTGTCACGGGGGCCGGGGCTGGCTTCCGGGTGATACTGAACCGAGAAGACCGGCTTGCCGTCAAGGGCAATGCCTTCAACGACGCCATCAAACAGGGACTTGTGGGTTTCCGTAACGCCGTCCGGCAGGCTTTCCCGCTTGACCACGAAACCGTGGTTCTGGGAGGTGATTTCCACCTTGCCTGTGGTCAGGTCCTTGACGGGCTGGTTGGCGCCGCGGTGTCCCTGCTGCATTTTCATGGTTTCTGCGCCAACCGCGAGGGCCAGCATCTGGTGACCCAGACAAATGCCGAAGGTGGGGATGCCGCTGTCGATGCACTGGCGGATTACAGGAACGGCATATTCGCCGGTTGCCGCCGGATCGCCGGGGCCGTTCGCCAGAAAGATCCCGTCGGGATTGTGGGACATGATGTCTTCAAAGCTGGCGGTTGCCGGAACAACCGTAATGGAGCAGCCAAAGGAGGCGAGGTTGCGCAGGATGTTCTGCTTTACCCCGTAATCCACAGCCACAACATGCCGCTTGGGCGCATCCTGTGTGCCATAACCGGTCTTGATGTCCCAGCAGCTTTCATTCCAGTTGTAGGCTTCCTTGCAGGAAACCACCTTGGCAAGGTCCATACCTTCAATGCCGGGCCATTCCGCGGCTTTCTTTTTCAGGGCGTCCATGTCGAACTGACCGTCCCGGGCAAAGGCAATCACACCGTTGGGTGCGCCCTTTTCCCGGACAAGGTGGGTCAGGTGACGGGTGTCCACGCCGGAAATGCCGGTCAGGCCGCGGGCTTTCAGCCATTCGTCCAGATGGCCGCTGGCCCGCCAGTTGGCCGGTTCCGTAATGTCGGCGCGAATGATCAGGCCGCTGGCGCCGATACCGTTTGTTTCGATATCTTCGTCGTTGTAGCCCACGTTTCCGATATGCGGAAACGTGAAGGTGATCATCTGGCCTGCGAATGAGGGGTCTGTGAGGGATTCCTGATACCCGGTCATCGAGGTGTTGAAGCAAACCTCACCGACGGTTTCACCCTCCAATCCAATACCAAAGCCGTGAAAGACCGTTCCATCTTCAAGGACGAGGACGGCCGTTGGCGTCCTTGCCGTGTTTAGATCTGTTGTGTTCAATGATTTAGACATGACTATAGGGACCCCCTGCGTAATTCGCTGGGCCGCAATCCTTCTGCAATACTGATATTGACGCGCGAACATAGGGTAACAATGGGTGTCAGTCAAGTTCTTGTTGATAAAAAAAGTCATTTAAAATCAATGACTTACGCAAAAGATTTGGTTTGCTAAAAAAATTCCATTGCGGTAATATTGCTCCTTTCTTCACAACGAATATTAGTGATTATGTTACGCAGTCAATTGAAAGACTCTTTAAAAGAGGCAATGAAATCAAAGGATAAGCGAAAGATCGCTACCTTGAGATTGATTCTTGCCACCCTGCAGGATCGGGATATTGCTGCCCGCGAAAAGGGTTCCGAGGACGGAATCACTGATGATGAGATTCTCAAGATGCTGACGACGATGGTTCGCCAGCGCCGGGATTCTATCGCCGCCTATGAGCAGGGCGGTCGCGTTGATCTCGCAACCTCCGAGCAGGAAGAGATTGATATTATCTCTGCCTATCTGCCCAAGCAATTTGACGAGAAGGAAATCCGGCAGGCGGTTGAGGAAACCATTAGCCTGATTGGCGCCGAGGGCCTGAAGGATATGGGCAAGACCATGGGTGTCCTGAAGGAAAAATACGCCGGAAAGATGGATTTCTCCAAGGCCAGTGCGGTCGTCAAGGCAGCGCTTGGCGCCTGAGGGGCGGGAGTAATTCCGGTCGGGTAGTGTTCGGCTGATCGCCAGAGCGGTCGGCAGGGTCATAATCGGAGCAGAAATGGCATTTCCGCCGCAGTTTCTTGAGGAAATACGAAACCGGGTCAGTCTCGCGGATTTGATAGGACGCAGGACGAAACTCGTTAAGAAAGGCCGGGAATATTCCGGCCTTTGCCCGTTTCATAATGAGAAAAGCCCGTCCTTCACCGTAAACGAGGAGAAGGGGTTCTATCATTGTTTCGGGTGCGGGGCGCACGGGGATCAGGTTGAGTTCGTCAAGCAAACCGAAGGTGTGACCTTTGTTGAGGCCATTGAGCGTCTGGCGGAACTGGCAGGCATGCAGGTTCCCGCACAAAGCCCGCAGGAACAGCGTAAACAGAAAAAAGCAGCAACCCTTCATGAGGTGATGGAGACGGCGGCCACCTGGTTCACTGCCCAGCTTGGCGGCGCGGTCGGGACCGGTGCTCGTGAATATCTGGATCTTCGGCAGGTCGGGCAGAAGGCGCGTGACGGGTTCCGTCTTGGCTATGCCCCGCAATCCCGCACCGCATTGAAAGAGGCCCTGCTGGCACGGGGTATCGATGAAAGCCTGATGCTTGAGGCAGGCCTGATCATCAAGCCCGATGACGGGCGTCCCACCTATGACCGCTTTCGCGATCGCCTGATGTTCCCCATCGGGGACCGCCAGGGGCGCGTCATCGCCTTTGGTGGACGGGCGCTTGGGGATGCGCCGGCCAAATACCTGAACTCGCCGGATACACCGCTATTCCATAAAGGGTATGTCCTCTACAACATGGCAGAGGCCCGCCGGAAAGCCTATGACGCGGGATCGGTCATCGTTGCCGAGGGATATATGGATGTGATCGCGTTGGCGGAGGCCGGGTTCGAAAACGCGGTTGCCCCTCTTGGTACGGCGGTGACCGAAGATCAGTTGCAGTATCTGTGGAAGATGGCGGCAGAGCCGATCATGTGTCTTGACGGAGACAGTGCCGGGTGGCGGGCGGCCTTGCGGGCCGCTGAACGGGCCTTGCCGCTTCTGAAGCCGGGGCATTCGTTGCGCTTTGCCCTGTTGCCGGGCGGGGTTGACCCCGATGACCTGATCAAGCAGCAGGGGGCGGAGGCCATGAAAGAGGTGCTGGGGCAGGCCTTGCCCTTGTCCGATCTTTTGTGGCGGAAGGAATTCGAGGGGCGGGATCTGGGGACGCCGGAACAGAAAGCCGCGTTTGAGGCGGCCTTGTTTGCGCTTTGCGACCAGATCGAGGACCAGACCGTCCGGACCTATTACCAGAAGCATTTCAAGGATCGATTGTGGACCTGGTCACGGCAAAGCCGGAGCAGTTCCTTTTCGCCCAAGGGAGGGCAGGAAAAAGCGAATCGATTCGGCCGATTCGCGAATCAGAAGGGATCTGGTCACCGGCCGGCCTCCTCCAAACCGGTTTTGTCCGGGACGGGTTCGCGGGGGCGCCGTGAGGAATTATTGCTGTTAACCGTTATAAACCACCCGGAAATCTTGGAAAATCACTTTGAGGATTTCGCCGCCCTGCAACTTTCCTCCGCCGATCTTGACAGGCTATGCCGCGCAATCATAGAAATTGCCACTTCCGAATCATCCCTTGACTACGAAGGTATGAGTCACCAATTAAGCATCCGTGGACTGGGCGAAATCGTGTCGCGTATGGAAAAGTCCAAGGTAAGTTCACTTGATTGGTTCGTAGAGGCCGGTGTCGCATTGGAAGATGTGACGCGTGGCTGGTTGCATATACTGGCGCGCCACAGGCATGAAGCGCTGGTGCAGGATATTAAGTTGGCACAGGGACAGTTGGAAAAAGAATTTACCACCGAAAATTTCGAGCGCTTGAGGATGGCGAAAGCGGCCTTGGAACAGGCCGAGGGAAAAGAAGCGGAACTTGATGGCTTCGGTGTTGCGTCGGGTAGAGATAACAAATTTTGATTTTAAGAGGCGCGAGACTTGATCGGGGAGAGTTCAAGTCCAACGCCTATTCCAGGAGTTGGTTCTGAATGGCTATGAAATCAGCTGAAGCGGCAGAAGTAAATGATCAAAGGGAAGATGCACCGGATAGCCCGCTGATCGATGCTTCCCAGGCTGCCGTCAAGAAGATGCTCGCGAAAGCGAAGGAAAAAGGCTTTGTCACCTTTGACGAACTGAACGCGGTTTTGCCGCAGGATCAGATGTCATCGGAGCAGATCGAGGACACCATGTCCTTGCTGTCTGAAATGGGCATCAACGTTGTTGAAAACGAAGAAGCCGGCGAGGACAGCGCTGCCGAAGAGGACAGCGACGATGACGAGGATCAGGAAGAACGGGCAACCAAGGACACACCTGAAAAGCCCGCTGCTTCCGGCGATCGGACCGATGACCCGGTTCGCATGTATTTGCGCGAAATGGGTACGGTTGAACTGTTGTCCCGCGAAGGTGAAATCGCCATCGCCAAGCGCATCGAGGCCGGTCGCGGCAAGATGATCGGCGCCATTTGTGAAAGCCCGCTGACCATTCGGGCGATCCTGAACTGGCGTGAATTGATGCTGCAGGAACAACTTTTGCTGCGCGATGTGATTGACCTTGATGCCACCTATGGCGCGGGTGCCGCAGCGGAAAAGGCCCTTCAGGAAGGGTACGATGAAGACAGCGATGACGACCTGCCAGCGGCAGGTCTGGTCTCTGACGATGATTCTTCTGACGATGATGACAATGACGAGGAATCCGAAGAGGGCGCCGAACGCGACGACGATGATGACGGCGACGAGGGTGAAGAAAACACCATGTCTCTTGCCGCGCTGGAAGAAACCCTCAAGCCTCAGGTCTTTGAGCGTTTCGACGAGATCGCGAAAACCTACAAGAAACTTCATAAACTTCAGGAAGCCCGCCTGACTGCTGCGCTTGAAAATGACAGCATGTCCACTGCGCAGGAAAAGAAGTATGAAAAGCTGAAGAACGAGTTGGTCAAGCTGATGGATGATGTCCATCTGACCAACAACCGGATCGAGGCCCTTGTTGACCAGTTGTATGGTATTAACCGCCGGTTGATGGGTCTGGAAGGGAAGCTGCTGCGCCTTGCCGAACGGCACAAGGTGGCCCGCGCCAGTTTCCTTGAAAACTACTTTGGTTCCGAGCTTGATCCGGGCTGGTTGGAGAAGGTTGGCGGCCTGAAGGCAAAAGGCTGGAAGGAATTTGTCGCCAACGAGGAAGACGGTATTACGGAAATCCGGAGTGAAATCATCAAGATTTCTTCTGAATTCGGGATGCCGATGAATGAATTCCGCCGGATCGTCAGCACGGTTCAGACAGGCGAGCGTGAAGCCAGCCGCGCCAAGAAGGAAATGGTGGAAGCCAACCTGCGTCTGGTGATCTCCATTGCCAAGAAATATACCAACCGTGGCCTGCAGTTCCTCGACCTTATTCAGGAGGGGAATATCGGCCTGATGAAGGCGGTGGACAAGTTCGAGTATCGCCGAGGCTATAAGTTCTCCACCTATGCGACATGGTGGATTCGTCAGGCGATTACCCGCTCGATTGCCGATCAGGCCCGGACAATCCGTATTCCGGTTCACATGATCGAAACGATCAACAAGCTGGTCCGGACCTCCCGTCAGATGCTTCACGAAATCGGCCGCGAGCCGACACCGGAAGAACTGGCCGAGAAGCTGGGCATGCCGCTTGAAAAGGTTCGCAAGGTGATGAAAATCGCCAAGGAACCGATCAGTCTTGAAACCCCCATCGGTGACGAGGAAGACAGTCATCTGGGTGACTTCATTCAGGACGAGAACGCGGTGCAGCCTCTGGATGCAGCCATTCAGTCGAACCTGCGTGAAACCACAACCCGGGTTCTGGCCTCGCTGACCCCGCGGGAAGAACGTGTTCTTCGCATGCGGTTCGGCATTGGCATGAATACGGATCACACCCTTGAGGAAGTCGGACAGCAATTCTCGGTGACCCGCGAACGTATCCGGCAGATCGAAGCCAAGGCCCTGCGGAAGCTGAAACACCCCAGCCGTTCCCGCAAACTGCGCAGCTTCCTGGATACCTAGGACCTTTGGTTGGACGAAAAAATTGGCGGAACCTGTGTTTCGCCAATTGCGTCTTTTCCGGGAACCGGCTAAATAATCACGAACATATTTCAAAAGCGTCCCCTTAAGGATGCTTTTCGGGATCGGGCCTGTAGCTCAGCTGGTTAGAGCCGTCCGCTCATAACGGACTGGTCGTAGGTTCAAGTCCTACCGGGCCCACCATCCAATAATAAAACCCGCCGTTCCGGACTTCTCTCCGGGTGGCGGGTTTTCTTTTTTCCGGGCTTTCCTCCCTCATATTCCGTGCATGAACCACCCGTTAAGGGGGTATTGGTGTTGCATCAAAAACGGGTATAACAGAAAAATGACAGCGGGCAGGGTCGCTGTACTGCTGTACTGCGACACCGGCGGGGAGGCTGGGGGAGGAACGCGCATGGAAACAACAGGAATACCGCCTGGAGAGGGCAAGCTGGGCCGCAAATATATCAAGAGCTTTGCCAGCGGCATTGTCTCTCAGTTCGTCTGTTCAGCGGAGCACTATGCCTGGCTTGCCTATGACTACAGGGTCTCTGTGGTGACAATCGATTTGATCTCATTGGCAATTGATCCCGTTGAATTTGATATCGATCGCAACCGGAACCTTGCCAGAATGTGTCAGACTACACTTTTCCAAAATGTCAGGTTGCTGACCCCTCCGGGCGCGGTGACCTCGGCGGTTCTTGTCGCTCGTTTTGGAATTGGCCAGCAGTTGGGAGATGAAAGAGGCCCGAGTGTCTTTTCCGTTATCCTGACCGATGATCGCGGCAAGGAATGGCGTGTTGATCGTGTCGTGGAAAGGATGCTGATGCAGCCTTGAAGGGACGGCGGTCACGGCTTTTGTCTTGCAGGACGGGGATTTTTTCGGGTTTTTGCGGGTTTTAGTGCGGCATTAAAACTATCCATGCGTGAAGGCGTTGATTTTTCTGTGTTTTCTTGCCATTACTGCGAAGGAAGATTTTATTAAGATTACTGTTTTTTAAACCTTTTGGTTTACCGTCTTCCCGATTGATCCGCAGGTCCGAGGTTTTTTCTCGCATTCAGGGGCGAAAAACAGCCTTGGCATATGCGGGTCGGCAATCATTTTTGGGGTGGTATGAAGAGTTTGTGGCGCAAGAAATCGGATAAAACCAAGACGCGAGGGAGGCCGTCGGACAATTGGGTCGGCAACTATCTGGCGCTTGTTGCCGGGCTTGTGTTCATCATCGGCGGATTGTTCTTCTATATCCACGACACGCTGACCGAGGTGGAAGACAATTTCCGAATTGACTCTTTCCAGACCAGCGCCCGGATCGATGGCATTGTCGAGCGCATTACCGGGAATATCGACAATCTTGAGCGCATGAACAATGCCACTCGCGAGGAGCAGGTGGACGCGGTACAAGCCAGCCTTTTCCTGTTGCTGGCGGTGCAAAGTGAATTGACCCTGAATGCGGGCATTGTCCGCGATGCCCTTGATCACAACAGGCTGGTCTATGATGACCTGATGCGCTGGATCAGCGAGGATGTGTTGGCCCTTCGGGAAATCCTGCTGGTGGCGGAACAGGGAAGCGGAACGTTCAATCGGGCGCAGGCAACCCGCCAGCTACAGGAATCCCTGCATTATATTCTGAAAATGCAAAGTGATCTGAGGGAGGCGACACAATTCGCGCTTGCCGAGCAGGCCTCCCGTGTTCGCGGATTCCGCGGCGACATGCTGATGGTCCTGTTCATCACGGCCATTCTGGGGGCCACGCTGGCCTATTCCATCTACCGCCGTCAGAAGACCACGAAGGAACTTGAAAATAGTGAATTGCGGCACCGGCGGATCTTCGAGAATGCGACCGAGGGGATTTATCAGGTGGACCTTGACGGGAACCTGATGGATGCCAATCCCGCCCTTGCGGGGTTGCTCGGGTTTCGCAATGTGGCGGACCTGCTGGAGAATGTTGAGTCCCTTAAAAAGGATGTCTATCTGAGCGATCAGATTGCGGATACCCATTTGATGCTGTTGTCGAAAGGCCAGTATCTGATTGACGAGATCCACCGCTGGAAACGCAAGGATGGAGCGTTGGTCTGGGGGGCCATTAACGCCCATACGGTTTTCGGGGACGATGGACAGGCCCTGTATTACGAGGGCACCTTTACCGATATGAACGCCCGGGTTGAGGCGGAACTGAGCCTACGCAAGGCGAAGGAAAGCGCCGAGTTGGCCAACCGTGCAAAATCCGAATTCCTTGCCAATATGAGCCATGAATTGCGGACCCCGCTGAATGCGATTATCGGCTTCTCGGAAATCCTCAAGGCGGAGGCCTTCGGGGGGCTCGGGCATCCGAACTACAAGGAATATGCAGGCGATATTCACTCTGCGGGGGAACATCTTCTGCAGGTTATTAACGACATTCTGGATGTTGCCAAGATTGAGGCTGGCCAGTTGCAGTTGTTCGAGCGCAAGGTCGACCTGAACCAGGTGATCAAGAGCGGCTTGCGGATGCTGTCGGTGCGGGCGGACAATGCGGAACTGCAACTGATCCCGGAAATTGCCCCGGACCTGCCGCCCATTCTGGCCGATGAAACCCGCATCAAGCAGATTCTGGTCAATCTGGTGTCCAACGCGGTCAAATTCACCGAGCCGGGAGGCAAGATCACCGTACGGGCCAAACTGCTGGATACTGACCAGATTTCCGTGCAGGTGATCGATACGGGGATCGGGATCGCGGAAAAGGACATTGCCCGGGTACTGTCCCGCTTTGGACAGGTACAGACAACCTATGCCCGGAATAACGAAGGGACAGGCCTTGGCTTGACCCTTGTACAGTTGATCGCCGAATTGCACGGGGCGGAATTCAAGCTGGAAAGTGTGCTTGAGGTGGGGACCACCTGTACCCTGATATTCCCGAAAGAACGCACCCAGGATCTGGTCCCGGAGGGCAGCAACGACAAACAGGGGCAGGTTGTGGCCTCGTTCCCGGCGGGAACAGCGACAGGGGCAGAGGCAGAGACCCCGGCCCCGATTGCGGCCAACGGCAAAGTTTGAAGGCAGAGGGCCATAAACAGGCCTTGACAGTTGTGCGCCGGGCGACAACTCTTCCCTCATGGAAAAACGACATGTAATTCTGGATTGTGATCCCGGTCAGGATGATGCGGTAGCCATTCTGCTGGCGCTAGCCTCGGAAGAGGAAATAAACCTGCTGGGGATCACCACGGTTGGGGGCAATGTCCCGCTTTACTGGACCGAAAGCAATGCCCGGCGGATTTGTGAACTTGCCAATCGCCCGGATATGAAGGTTTTTGCCGGGGCCAGTGGGCCGTTGATGCGAAAGCTGGTGACGGCGGAGTGGATCCACGGAAAGACAGGGATTGATGGTGCCAATCTGCCCGATCCGACCATGCCCCTGCAAGAGGCGCATGGGGTCGATTTTATTGTGGAAACCTGCATGGCAGCCGGTGAGGGCGAAATCACCCTTTGCCCGATCGGGCCCATGACCAATATCGCCCTCGCCATGATGAAAGAGCCGCAGATTATCCCGAAAATTCGCGAAATCGTCTGTATGGGCGGCGCGGTTCGGGAAATGGGCAACGTGACGCCAGCGGCCGAGTTCAATATCTATGTGGACCCCCATGCGGCCAAGGTGGTGCTGGATGCAGGCGTGCCCTTTACCATGATGCCGCTGGATGTGACCCACAAGGCCTTGGTGACCCCGGACCGGTTACAGCGGTTCAAGGACCTCAATTCCCCGGTGGGCGATGTTTGCGGGGGGATGCTGGATTATTTCAACCGCTTTGACATGACCCGCTACGGGTTTGACGGGGGGCCTTTACATGATCCGTGCGTCATTGCCTATCTGATTGATCCCGATATCTTTCAGGGGCGGCGGGTGTTCATGGATATTGAAACCCGGTCAGAGCTGACCTTGGGGCAGACCGTTGCCGACTGGTGGAATATTCAGGAACGCGAACCGAACGCCTATGTCTGTGACAGTCTGGATGCGGAGGCGTTTTTTGATCTTCTGACAACCCGTCTGGCGCGCCTGAAATAATCGGAAAACGGGGCCTAGTTGATAGGCTCGTCGCTTTTGCGGTGGCTGGGCCGGGATAAAACAAATCCGGCCCCCACCAGCATCAGGGCCAGCATGGACGCCAGCCCCCACCACGGCACATCACTGAACATAAACACCAGAATGGCACTTGTGGCCATGGTGGTGACGGTGACGATTTTGGCCCGCAGGGGGATCACGCCATATTCAGACCATTCCTGAAGCGGCGGTCCGAAAATACGGTGGGTATACAGCCAGTCATGAAACCGGTTGGAGGATTGGGAGAAGGCCCACAGGGCGATCAGAAGAAAGGGTGTTGTCGGCAGCACCGGCAGCACCACCCCCAAACCCCCAAGGGCTACAAAGAAGAAGCCCAGCCCCAGTAACAGGTATTTCTTGCCTTGTCTTGTCATGATAGGGGTGGAGACCTGTCCTTTATACTGCCTTTGGCGCGGGCGCCTTTTCTGTCCAAAGACTATCCCTTTCCCGGGTCCGGTTCAAACCATTGTTGAAAAGGCCCTCCTTGGAAGATGGGTCTGACGAATTTTTCGGGCCTGATTGTTCTGTTGTTAAGAAAAATCGGAAATATTCGGGAAGCTGTTGTTTATCAAGAAGTTCCCGTTTTGGCGGGCTCAGGAATACTCAAGGTAGGCGGGAAAAGATTGATATAAAACTTTCTGTTTAGTCCGGCAGAAGGGTTGAATAGGTATATTTTGATTGTTTTTTATGTTGAAATTCTTGAGGATTGAAAATTATACTATTTGTGACCACGATCAAAAAAGCAGGGTGCCTGACATAGGGAGTACAGTCAGGTCCGGTCCAGCCTGAAATAAGGAAGAATAGCTGGAGTGGGTTAGCATCCAATGCGCGAAAACAAGGTTCATGATCAACGGTCCAGGGAAGGTCACCAGTTTCCTAAGGGAGGGAAAATTGAGTATCAAATCAACGATCATTGTTGGCGCCGCCTTTGCGACGCTTTCCGCCTTTTCAGCTCAGGCAGCAGAAAAAATCAAGATCGCCTTTATCGACCCGCTGTCCGGCCCCTTCGCCGCAACGGGCACCAACGGCCTGCAGCAGTTTATTTATGCAGCGGATGAGCTGGTAAACAAGAAGGGCGGCGTTCTGGGCGGCCGTGAATTTGAAATTGTACCGCTGGATAACAAGGTCAGCCCGAAGGAAAGCCTAGTTCAGTTGAAGCGGGCTATCGGCGACGGTATTCATTATGTGGTGCAGGGGAACAGCTCCGGGGTGGCCAACGCCCTGACGGATGCCATCAGCAAGCACAACCGGCGCAACCCTGACAGCCGCGTCATCCTGCTGAACTATTCTGCGGTGGACCCGGCTCTCACCAATGAGAAATGCAGCTACTGGCACTTCCGTTTTGACGCCGGTGCGGACATCAAGATGAACGCCCTGACGGACGCCATCAAGAACAACTCGAACATCAAGAAGGTTTATATCATCGGTCAGGACTATTCGTTCGGTAAGGCCGTGGCCTCCAGTGCGATCCAGTTCCTGGGCGAAAAGCGTCCTGATATCGAAATTGTCGGCAACGAGTTGCACCCGATCGGGAAGGTCAAGGACTTTACCCCGTATGCAACAAAGATCCGGGCCTCCGGTGCGGATGCGGTGATCACAGGTAACTGGGGCGCCGACATGGTTGGCCTTGGCAAGGCGATCGGTGAAACCGGTCTGGATGTGCCGATCTACACCTATTATGCGGCCAATGACGGGATTACCAAAACCATCGGCGAAGGGGGTAAAAACCGCATTCGTCTGGTCCATGAAGGCCCCGTAAACCCACCAAGCAATGACGTTTACAAGGCTTACCACACCGGTTTCAAGGCCAAGAACCCGGATAAGGATGTCTCCCAGTTCCGGATCGTCAATGTGATCCAGATGCTGGCCAAGGCAATGGAGCAGGCTGGCAGTGAAAAACCCATCGAGGTTGCCAAGCAGCTTGAAGGGATGGAGTTCACCACCCTGCATGGTGAGAAAGTGGTCATGCGCTCTGATGATCACCAGTTGATCCAGCCGATCCATATCTCGGTCCATACGAACGAGAATATCACCTTCGATTCTGACAATTCAGGCTATGGCATGCGGACAGAGTCCACCATCGCAGCCGCAGACACGGCATTGCCGACAACATGCAAGATGGAACGGCCGGAATAATCGGTCCCATCTCTTAATCCTTCGGATACAGGGCCGTCTGGTGAACAACCGGACGGCCAGCCGGACGGGCTTGTCGCCCGTTTCCCCTCAATGTCTGTACTGTAAGAGATTCAAGCCATGTCTGAATTGTTGTTTTTCTCCCTGTTGAACGGGATTGTGACCGGCTTGCTGCTGTTTATGTTGGCAAGTGGCCTGACCCTGATCTTCTCCATGATGGGGGTTCTGAATTTTGCCCATGCCAGTTTCTACATGCTGGGCGCCTATTTCGCTTATACGATTAGTCTTTATGTGGGCTTCTGGCTCGGCCTGATCCTTGCCCCCCTTCTTGTCGGGGTGCTGGGGGCGCTGGTCGAACGATACGGCCTTCGCTATGTGCACCGATGGGGGCATGTGGCCGAATTGATTTTCACCTTTGGCCTCGCCTTCCTGATCGAGGAAGTGGTGCAGTTTATCTGGGGCAAGGAAACAAAGGCCTATCACGAGCCTGAGATTCTCCAGTTTTCCCTGTTTACCTTTTTTGGACAGGATTTCCCGGCCTACAAGGCCTTCATGCTTCTTGTCTCCATCGCCATTTTTATTGTCCTGTTGTTGATCCTGACCCGCTCCCGTATCGGGCTGATTATTCAGGCGGCCATCACCCATCCCAACATGACAGCCATGCTGGGGCATAATGTCCCCCTTGTCTTCATGGGGGTGTTCGGGGTTGGCTGTGCCCTTGCGGGTCTTGCCGGTGTGATTGCCGGGCCTGCCCTTGGCACATTCCCGGGCATGGCGGTGGTCCTTGGCAGTATCGTCTTTGTGATCGTCGTTGTGGGGGGGCTTGGGTCTTTGACCGGGGCCTTTGTCGCATCGTTGCTGATCGGCTTGTTGCAGACATTCGCCATTGCGCTGGATTATTCCGTTTCCGACCTTTTGGCGGTTCTGAATATTTCCGTCGATGCGGAAAGCGCCTTGCGTGACCTTTGGGCCCTGTCCCTGCCGCAGGTGGCACCCATCCTGCCATATCTGCTGTTGGTTCTGATCCTGATCTTCCGTCCAACCGGCCTGTTTGGGAAGCGTGAAACATGACTGATACAACACATCTCAATGGGGGGGAGGCGACTGCCCCTCTGGTCAAGCGGCTTGGGCCGTGGATCGGTCTGGCAGCCCTTCTGGTTGTCCTGCCCATGATCTTCAGCACCAACAGTGCCATCTATACCATGAACCTGATGGGCATCTTCGTGGTCTTTGCCCTCAGCTACAACATGTTGCTGGGGCAGGGGGGGATGCTGTCCTTTGGCCATGCGGTCTATTTCGGGCTGGGCGGGTTCATGTCCATGCATCTGGTCAACTACATCGAAGAGGAAATCTTTGTCCTTCCCATCTTTCTGGTGCCCATCTTCGGCGGCCTGATCGGGTTGGTGTTCGGTGTGATCATCGGCAGTTTCTCGACCCGCCGGGCGGGGACGGTATTTGCCATGATCTCGCTGGGGATCGGTGAATTGATGGCCGCAAGCTCCCTGATTTTTGTTGCCTTCTTTGGCGGCGAGGAAGGGGTTAGCGGGGACCGGACCATGGGGCCGAATATTCTGGGGGTGGATTTCGCCCAGGATATCGAGGTTTACTACCTGATCGCCGCATGGGCGTTCGTGACGATCCTGTTGATGTACCTGTTTTCCCGAACCCCCATGGGGCGGATGGCGAATGCGGTACGTGATAACGAGGAGCGAGCCGAGTTCATTGGCTACAGTCAGCGGAAGGTCCGGTTTATCTCTTTCTGTGCATCCGGGTTCTTTGCCGGTATCGCCGGCGGCCTGTTCGCCATCAACTTCGAAATCGTGACCGAGGAAAACCTCAATGCCATGACCTCCGGCGTGGTGCTTCTGATGGCCTATATCGGTGGGGTCGGGTTCTTTATCGGACCGATCATCGGGGCTGTTGTCTTTACGCTGCTGCAGACGTTGCTCAGTAATTATACGGAAATCTGGCAGCTTTATGTGGGCGTCCTGTTCGTCCTGACGGTGATGTATGTACCGCAGGGTCTGACCGGGATTCTGGCAATGCACGGCCCGGCCTTCCGAATGCAGCGCCTTGGGATACTGGTGGTGCCCTATATCCGGGCGGGTCTGCCAACGGCATTGATGTTGTGCGGCATTATCGGCTTTTTGGAAATGATCCATCACCTTCGCGCGGCTGCTGTGGGGGAAACCGGAATGTCCCTTGCCGGGATCGAGTTTGATACCCATGCGGTCATGCCGTGGGTCGTCGTTGTCCTGATGGGCAGCGTCGGGGCCTTCTTGACCAAAACCCAGATGCCGCAATTGCGGGAGGCGTGGGATCAGGCGAATGCCCCTCTTGCCTCTGACAAGGGAGTGACATCATGACGTCAGCCATTGCCCTGAAGGGGGTTGTCAAAAGTTTCGGGCCGACCCAGATCATTCGCGGTGTCGATCTTGATATTCGTCAGGGGGAACGCCACGCCATTATCGGTCCCAACGGGGCTGGTAAATCGACCCTGTTTCACCTGATCAGTGGTCGCTACACCCTGACCGGGGGGTCGGTTCACCTGAAAGGGGAGGAGATCAGCAATCTTCCCCCCTATGAAATCTATCGGAAAGGACTGTCCCGCAGTTTTCAGGTGACCAACCTGTTCCCGCAGATGAGTGTTTTTGAAAATGTTCGCTGCGGCCTGATGTGGGTCAAGAACTACCGTTATTCTTTCTGGCATCTGGTGGACCGGGAAAGGGACCTGAACCGGAGGGTGATGGAAGTTCTGGAGGAAATCGGTCTGGCAAATCGCCAGCATGTTCCGGCGGGGGTTCTGACCTATGCAGAACAGCGGGCCCTGGAAATCGGGATCGCCGCAGCGGGCGGTGCCGATGTCATCATGCTGGACGAGCCAACCGCCGGGATGAGCCATTCGGAAACCGATCAGGCCATCAGCCTGATCCGTAAGGTGACCGAGGGCCGAACACTGGTGATGGTGGAGCATGACATGGGCGTCGTGTTTGATCTGGCAGACCGGATTTCGGTTCTGGTGTATGGCGAGATTATCGCCACGGATACACCGGAAAACATTCGCAACAACAAAGCCGTTCAGGAAGCCTATCTGGGGGCGGAGGCCGAGCATGCTTGAAGTGAAAGACCTACATGCCTACTACGGCAAAAGCCATATTCTTCAAGGGGTGACCTTCAATGTGAAGGAAGGGGAGATCGTTTCTCTTCTCGGGCGAAATGGCGTCGGGCGCTCCACCACCATCAAGTCCATCATGGGCGAGGTGGCGCCGCAAGGCTCCATCCTGTATCGCGGGCGGCAGATCGCCGGGTTGAAGGCCCACGAGATCGCCCGTTGCGGCCTTGGGTATGTGCCTGAAAACCGGGATGTATTTCCGGGCATGACGGTGCGCCAGAATTTGCTTCTGGGCATCAAGGACATGAAGGTGGAAGGGCGCTGGAAAATGGATGACATGTTCGACATGTTTCCAAACCTTCGAAACCGGGCGGATGTGGATGCGGGCGTCCTGTCCGGAGGGGAGCAGCAGATGCTCACCATGTGCCGAACCCTGATGGGGGATCCCGATCTGATCATGATCGATGAACCCACCGAGGGGCTGGCACCAAAAATCGTGGAGCAGGTCGGAGATCTACTTTCTGAAATTGCCCGTCGCGGAGTTTCTATTCTTCTGGTAGAACAGAAACTGGCAATTGCTCTCAAGATATCTCACCGTCTGTATGTGATGGGTCATGGTCATATGGTGTATGAGGGAACACCTGATGAACTTAAGGCGAACGAGCAGATCCGTAAGGAATGGCTCGAAGTCTGAGTGATCCCGTACGACGGAGAGATGGCGGTGACTGACCCGACTGCCCGGGTCGTCACCGCCCTTTTTATATGTTGAAACATTTTGCGGGTTCCCGGAAACGCATTATCATCCTGCCAAGACAGGGACTGCCGTCAGGCGGAATAAAAAAGACTGAGTTCTGAGCAAGAGGTTCACCCATGAGCAAGACGCATGTGTCGCTGGACGACAAGTATGAACTGGAAGAAGGTCAGGTTTTCATTACCGGGACACAGGCCCTGGTTCGATTGCCCATCATGCAACGCCAGCGGGATGCCGCCCAGGGACTGAAAACCGGGGCCTTTATCTCCGGCTATCGGGGGTCGCCCCTCGGCCTGTATGACCAGAGCCTCTGGAAAGCCAAGCCGTTTCTGGAAAATAACGATATCCATTTCCAGCCCGGTGTGAACGAGGACCTTGCCGCCACAAGCCTTTGGGGAACGCAGCAGATCCACCTTTCCGGGCAGTCCGATTATGACGGTGTGTTTGGAATCTGGTATGGCAAGGGCCCCGGCGTTGACCGGTCCGGCGATGTGTTGAAACATGCCAATATGGCGGGGACAACCCCGCATGGGGGGGTTCTTGTCCTGATGGGGGATGACCATACGGCGAAATCCTCGACCGTCGCCCACCAGAGCGAACAGGCCATGATGGCCGCCATGATCCCCGTTTTGAACCCGGCCACCGTTCAGGAATATCTGGATTACGGCCTGCATGGCATCGCCCTCAGTCGCTATGCCGGGGTGTGGGTTGGCATGAAATGCTTGACCGATACGGTGGAAAGTTCGGCAACGGCCTATGTGGGGCCGGACCGGGTGCAGGTTCAAATCCCGGATACAATTGATCCCCCGGCGGATGGGGTCTATTTGCGCTGGCCCGATAATGCGGTGTTCCAGGAAAAGCGGATGCTCCGTCACAAGCTGCCCATGGTCGAGGCCTATTTGCAGGCCAACAAGCTGGACCGGATCACACAGGACAGTCCCAACCGCAAGATCGGGATCATTACCACGGGCAAGCCGTGGCTGGATGTGCAGCAGGCCTTGGGCGATCTTGGGATCAGCGAGGAATACGCGGCCGAGATCGGGCTGTCCGTCTACAAGGTCGCCTGCGTCTGGCCGCTGGAGCCGGAGGGCATCCGGGCCTTTGCCGAAGGGCTGGATGAAATTCTGGTGGTCGAGGAAAAGCGCAGCCTGATCGAGGAACAGGTTGCCCGCATCCTGTTTGACATGCCGGAGCGACCGCGACTGGTCGGCAAATATGATGACAAGCGACAGGAACTGCTTCCGTCTGACGGGGAACTGACACCGCGTATCGTGGCAACCGCCATTGCGTCGCGCCTGAAAGAGCGGGACCTGCCGCAAGAGATTCTGGACGGGATCAGTGTCGCCGAGGCCAACGAGGGCGGCAATACCATGCCGGCGGCGCCGGTCGCCCGGACCCCGTGGTTCTGTTCCGGCTGCCCGCATAATTCTTCGACCAATGTTCCGGAAGGAAGCCGCGCAATGGCTGGTATTGGCTGTCATACCATGGCTATTTACATGCCCAACCGGCGAACCCAGACCTTTACCCATATGGGGGCCGAGGGGGCGAACTGGATCGGGCAGGCGCCGTTCACCCGCGAGAAGCATATCTTCCAGAATTTGGGGGACGGCACCTATTACCATTCCGGTCTGATGGCGATCCGGGCCGCAGCGGCGGCAGATGTGAATATTACCTATAAAATCCTGTTTAATGATGCGGTTGCCATGACGGGGGGGCAGCCCTTTGATGGGCCGTTGTCGCCGTGGCAGATCAGCCAGCAGGTCCATGCGGAAGGCGTGAAGAAAATCGCCGTTGTCACCGACGAGCCGGAAAAATACGACGCCCGGGCCCAGTGGGCGCCGGGGGTAACCGTCCATCATCGGGATGATCTGGACAGTGTGCAGCGGGACCTGCGGGAGGTGCCGGGGGTGACGGTTCTGATTTACGATCAGACCTGTGCAGCGGAAAAACGGCGGCGGCGCAAACGGGGCACTTTCCCGGACCCGGCCAAGCGCGCCTTTATCAATGATCTGGTTTGCGAGGGATGCGGCGATTGCGGTGTGGCGTCGAACTGCGTTTCGGTCAAGCCGCTGGAAACGGCCTTCGGGCGCAAGCGGACCATCGATCAATCTTCCTGCAACAAGGACTTTTCCTGTGTGAAGGGCTTCTGTCCCAGCTTTGTCACCGTCGAGGGGGGCGGCTTGCGGAAAAGCCGGAAAAAGGCTGTCGCATCCGATGCGATCGATGTGAAAAATCCGGCCGCAGGCCTGACCGATCCGGCCTTGCCGGAAACCGGCGACAGTTACAATATTCTGGTGACCGGGATCGGCGGTACCGGCGTGGTGACCATTGGTGCCCTGCTGGGCATGGCGGCCCATCTGGAAGGCAAGGGGGCGTCCATTCTGGACCAGACCGGTTTGGCCCAGAAAAACGGTGCCGTCATGAGCCATGTGCGGATCACCCCAACGGCGGCCGATCTTGGCGGAACCCGTATTCCCAACCGGCAGGCCGATCTGGTGCTGGGCTGCGATCTTGTGGTCGCGGCGGGCAAGGATGCGCTGTCAACCTACGGGCTTGGCCGGACACGGGCGGTGATCAATGATCATGTGGTGCCGGTGGCAGCCTTTACGCTGGCCCCCGATCTTGCCATGGAGCGGGAGGCCCTGACCACGCTGGTATCCAGTGCCATCGGGCGGGACCAGTCGGAATTTGTCGATAGCATGGTGATTGCAACGGCCCTGATGGGGGATTCAATTGCCGCAAACCTGTTCCTGCTGGGATATGCCTGGCAGAAGGGAACTGTCCCGTTGTCGGCGGCCTCTATTGAACAGGCCATTGAATTGAACGGTGTGGCGGTTGAGGCCAACAAGCTGAGTTTCGCTTGGGGGCGCAAGGCGGCATCGGACCTTGCGATGGTTAGCCGGTTGGCCCTGCCTGAGGAGGGCGCCAGCGAGACATCCAAGGCGGAAACACTGGACGAGATGATCCAGCGCCGTGCCGATTTCCTGAAATCATACCAGAGCGGACGCTATGCCCGGCGGTATACATCACTGGTGGACGAGGTCAGAAAGGCCGAGACAGCAGTGCTTGCCGGATCAGAAGCGTTTGCCCGCGCCGCAGCACGATACCTGTTCAAACTGATGGCTTACAAGGACGAGTATGAAGTCGCCCGGTTATATACGGACGGGACCTTTGCCGCCAAAATCGCCGAGCAGTTTGAGGGGGATTTCCGCTTGAAATTCCATCTGGCCCCGCCGTTATTCGCAAAACGCGATCCGGCAACCGGTCATTTGAAAAAGCAGGAATTCGGTCCGTGGATGATGAAGGCGTTTTCCGTGTTGGCGAAATTCCGCTTCCTGCGCGGAACGGCCCTTGATCCCTTTGGAAAAACCGAGGAGCGCAAGACCGAGGTCGCCCTGATCACGGAATATGAAGCCACCCTGCGGGAACTGTTGGCAGGATTGACAGCGGACAATCTGGCGCTGGCGGTCGAGATTGCCGAGGTTCCGGAACATATTCGTGGCTTTGGGCATGTGAAGGAACGCCATCTTGAGGCGGCAAGGAACGAGAGGGCGGCTCTTGTGGACCGGTTTCGCAAGGGCGAGACTGGGCAAATAGCAGCGGAGTAGGGGCATTTCCGGTGCCGAATTGTTGGTGACGAACGATCACCTGCGGGTATAATGCAGGCGGAATTTATATGACCCCTCCGCCTGTTGCCCGGCGGTGCACATGTACGCAAGAACAAGAAACAAGAAGGAAACAGACATGTCCAACGATCTTCTCGAAAATATTGAAAACGGGATTGCCACCCTGACCATGAACCGGCCGCAGGCACGCAATGCCTTCTCTCAGGAGATCATGACCGGCCTGTTGGAAAAGCTGACTGCATATGCGTCAGACAAGTCCATCCGGGCGGTCGTCCTGACCGGCGCTGGCGGCGCCTTCAGTGCGGGCGGGGACGTGAAGGGCTTTGCCAGCAAGGCTGATGGTGCCGCCGGCGGCTATGACTTCAACGAGAAGGTTGAACATCTTCGTGCAAAAATGGATGTCAGCCGTATCCTGCACGAAATGCCGAAACCCACATTGGCCGTTATTCCGGGTCCGGCAGCCGGTGCGGGCTTTTCGCTGGCCCTTGCCTGCGATATGCGGATTGCAACCGAGACAGCCAAAATGACAACCGCCTTCTCAAAAGTCGGGTTGTCCGGTGACTTTGGCGGCTCCTATTTCCTGACCAAACTGGTGGGAATGGCCAAGGCCCGGGAGCTGTATTTCACCGGTAAGGTCCTGAGCGGCAAGGAAGCGGAAGCCATGGGGATCGTCAACAAGGCGGTGCCCGAGGAAGACCTGGCAGAGGCCGCCGCCGCCATGGCCGCAGAACTTGCCAGCCTGCCGACCATTGCCGTTGGTTTCATGAAAAAGAACCTGAATAACGCCCTGCATGGTGATCTGAACAGTGTTCTGGATTGGGAAGCCATTCATATGATCAGCACCTTTGATACGGAAGATCACAAGGGCGCGGCCAAGGCGTTCGTGGAAAAACGGGTGCCGGAATTCAAAGGTCGTTAAGGCTTTTGGTGGGACGCGATGGTGGCTTCGGGCTGTCATCGCGTTTCGCTCACTGGTTTGATTCGATCCCGGCTGATTGCGGTTATGGTTAATTTCCACAGTTTGTTGAATGAACCGTTCGAATGCACAATTGCGCGAAGAAAACGGATTGTTATTTTCCGATAACTTTATATTAGTATTTTAATTATATGTAATTTTCTGTACCCTTCTGAAGACATATGAGAAGGAAAAGGAAAATGAACACATTCTCTAAACTGTTGGCCGGGTTGGGTGTCGCAGTGGGGTTGTCGTTGATTTCCAGTACCGCGTTTTCTGCGACATGTTCCTTTGGGGATACCCTGTTTGACGGCACCAGCGGCGCCGATCTGACCACCTCCACCGCCTGTGAATATTATGAGGGCAATGATACCAACCAGATTGGCCTGACGATTGATCCATTTGGTATTACGGACTGGACCCTGGCGGCCAAGTCTGATGGTCCCGATGGGGACGGAGCCCTGACCTTGAGTGGTGTCGTCGATGGCGATACATCCGGGTCTTGGGATGTGGGTGATTTCATGGGCTATACCACGGTCATGATATCCATGAAGGCAGGGGATGCCTTTGCAGCCTATCTTCTGGACACCAGTTTCACATCCGGCCTGTGGACCACGGAAAGCGTTTTCCCTAACCGGGATGGGGGCAGGGAGTTATCCCATATATCCCTCTATTATTCGCCGCAACTGACGCAAATACCGCTTCCGGCGGCCTTGCCGTTATATCTGGCAGGGATGTTGTTGCTTGGGGCTTTTGGCTGGTTGAAAGCCAGCAAGACCACGGGTTGAGTCTTTCCCGGGTTTCTCTGCTTCTTTTGGTGCGACCTTATGACGCCTCGGCTTTTGTTGAGCCGGGGCGTTTTCACGGTATATGTTGATCCAGTTCAATGCGTACCAATCTGAGCAGAGTATTGTTATGAGTTTTATCTTCAAGGTCCTGGGGTATATTCCCGTTCTTGGCTTTTTCATTCGTGAAGCGGTTGAGGGTCATGTTTCCAGCACGATCTTCTTTGCGCTGAACATCATCATGGGCTGGATTCTGGCCATTTACTATTTCGGCTATCCGGCCATTATCATTCCGGCCCTGTGCCTTGTGGGGACTGTGTTTACAGCCCTGATCAACATCACAGCGCAGGATTTGCTTCGCAAAAGCTGATCCCCTCCAAAAACCAGCTTCCCCATCATTCAATGTTTGACCGGTCCTCCAGAAATGGATAGGACTTTACCCCTTATTCGGTGTAATCGATTGTGATGGGGGAGCTGGAAATATGTCAGAAATTGCCGGGCTGATTCTGCCGCTGTTCGGCCTGATTTTTCTGGGATATATCGTTGCCCGTATTACCCGGCAACCGGCCGAGGCGATGGGATGGCTGAATACCTTCATCATCTATGCCGCCCTTCCGGCCCTGTTTTTCAAGCTGTTGTCGAAAACCCCGGTTGAACAACTGGCCAGTTGGGATTTTGTCCTGTCCAATCTGGCGGTGACCTTTTCCCTGTTTCTTCTGATCTTTCTTGTGGGCGCGTGTATTCGCCGCTCCACCACTCCGGAAGCGACCATTCAGGGGTTGGCCGCCGCCTATGGCAATATCGGCTATATGGGGCCGGCCGTGGCGATCCTGACCTTTGGGGAGCGGGCGGCGGTGCCGGTGGCCCTGATCGTCTGTTTCGAGAATGTGATGCATTTCATCGTGGCGCCGACCTTCATGGCCGTGGCGGGCGGGGACAAGCGCAACGGACTGGCTCTTGCGCGGGACATTGCCAAAAAGGTGATGCTGCATCCCTTTATCGTATCAACCATTCTGGGCATGGCCGCCGCTGTCAGCGGGATTGCCATCCCGACACCGGTTGAGGGGCTGGTCAACTATCTGGCGCAGGCCGCCGCACCGTGCGCCCTGTTTGCCATGGGGGTCAGTCTGGCCTTGCGGCCCTTGAGGAAAATGCCGCTGGAACTCAGCTATATCATTCTGGCCAATCTGGTCCTGCATCCCATCCTGATGTATGTGGCCTTGAGCTGGATTGGTGATTTTGACCCGATCTGGATGTATACGGCGGTTCTTCTAGCAGCCTTGCCGACGGCGACCAATGTGTTTGTGCTGGCCCAGCAATACGGGGTCTGGATTGAAAGGGCATCGGCCACCATCCTGCTGACCACCATCCTGTCGGTTTTCACGGTCAGCGCCTTTGTCTTCCTCATTACCCAGGGCCTGTTGCCACCGGACCTGTTCCCGGGGCGCTGAACCCGCAGAAAACAAGAATTTCCGGCCCGCATCCCGTTACAGTGATTGCGTATCCGGGGCCGATGGCCTACAACAGGCAAAACTTGAGCATTCTGTCAACCGGAGCACGATAACGAATGGCTTCCTATCAGTATATTTATGTGATGAGCGGTCTGTCCAAGACCTACCCCGGCGGCAAGCAGGTTCTGAAAGACATCCGCCTCAGCTTTTTCCCCGGGGCGAAAATTGGTGTGCTGGGCCTGAACGGTGCCGGTAAGTCAACCTTGCTGAAGATCATGGCAGGGATCGAAACCGAATTTACCGGTGAAGCCTGGGCCGCAGAGGGCGTCAAGGTCGGTTATCTGGCGCAGGAGCCGGAACTGGACCCCGCCAAGGACGTGGTCGGGAACGTCATGGATGGCGTGGCCGAGAAAAAGGCCCTTCTGGACGAATTCAACGAGATTTCCGCCCGCTTCGCCGAGGAAATGACCGATGATGAAATGAACGACCTGATCGCAAAGCAGGGCGAATTGCAGGAAGTCATCGATGCCCAGAACCTGTGGGATCTGGAGCGGGAAGTGGAAATCGCCATGGACGCGCTGCGCTGTCCTCCGGGCGATGCGGATGTGACCAAGCTGTCCGGTGGTGAACGTCGCCGTGTGGCGCTTTGCCGTTTGCTGCTGTCCAAGCCGGACATGCTGCTGCTGGACGAACCGACCAACCATCTGGACGCGGAAAGTGTCGCATGGCTTGAGCGCTTCCTCCATGACTATACAGGCACAGTTGTGGCGGTTACCCACGATCGTTACTTCCTTGATAATGTCGCAGGCTGGATTTTGGAACTGGACCGTGGTCATGGTATTCCGTGGGAAGGCAACTATTCCAGCTGGCTGGACCAGAAGGAAAAACGACTGGAGCAGGAAGGCAAGGCCGAAGATGCCCGCCGCCGGACCCTGAAGCACGAACTGGAATGGATCCGTCAGGGCGCCAAGGGGCGTCAGACAAAGTCCAAGGCCCGTATCAGTGCTTATGAGGACCTGCTTAGTCAGGACGCGGAAAAGCGCGCCGACAACATGCAGATTTCCATTCCGGCCGGACCGCGCCTTGGTGATCTGGTGGTCGAGGCCAATGGCGTCAGCAAGGGCTTTGGCGATCGTCTGCTGATTGATGACCTGACATTCAAGCTGCCTCCGGGGGCGATTGTCGGTGTGATCGGCCCGAACGGTGCCGGTAAAACCACCCTGTTCAAGCTGCTGAACGGGCAGGAAACCCCGGACGCCGGTGAATTCGTTGTCGGCCCGACGGTCAAGCTCGGTTATGTGGATCAGGACCGTGATACGCTGGATCCCAACAAAACCGTCTGGGAGGAAATTTCCGAAGGCAACGAGATCATCTATCTTGGCAAGCGGGAAATCAACAGCCGGGCCTATGTATCCGGGTTCAACTTCAAGGGATCGGACCAGCAGAAAAAGGTCGGCCAGCTTTCCGGTGGTGAACGGAACCGTGTCAACCTTGCCAAGATGCTGAAATCCGGCGCCAACTTCCTGATGCTTGACGAACCGACCAACGACCTTGACGTGGATACCCTCCGCGCCCTGGAAGAAGCCTTGCTTGAATTCGCCGGTTGCGCCGTCGTGATCAGCCATGACCGCTGGTTCCTCGATCGTATCGCCACCCATATCCTCGCCTATGAAGGGGATAGCCATGTGGAATGGTTCGAAGGAAACTTCGAAGCCTACGAAGAAGACAAGAAGCGTCGGCTTGGCGCCAGTGCGACAGAACCGCACCGGATCAAGTACAAACCGATCAGCCGCTAAGGCACTTGAAAATGGCCCGATTTTGTCGGGCCATTTTTTTTGCCCTTTTGATGGCATGTGGTGTGTTTTCTCTGAAGATTATTCAGGATAAGGTGAAGCATTGCCTGGGGAGGGGAACATGTTATCGGATTATCACCAATATGACGGGTTGGGACTGGCGGCGCTTGTCTGCGAGGGAGAGGTTAGCCCGGCCGAGCTTGTGGATACGGCCATCGCCGAGATCGAGCGGCTTGACCCGGCCTTGAACGCGATCACACAGACCCTGTATGAGGAGGCCCGCAGCGCGGCTCGGGAAGGGGTGGACCGGGATGCCCCCTTTGCAGGGGTTCCCTTTCTGGTCAAGGACCTGATCGCCACGGTTGCCGGAACGCCGACCACGGGCAGTTGCAGGATATTAAAAGAACATCGCTTTGCTGCGGATTCAGAACTGGTCGCACGGTTCCGGCGGGCAGGACTGATGATCCTTGGCAAGACCAATACACCGGAGTTCGGGATCATGGGTATCACGGAACCGGTGCTGAACGGGCCGACCCGCAACCCGTGGGATGTGAGCCGGGGCAGCGGCGGGTCAAGCGGCGGATCAGCCGCGGCGGTCGCCGCCCGGATGGTGCCCTTGGCCCATGGCGGTGATGGCGGTGGGTCCATCCGTATTCCAGCCAGTCATTGTGGCCTTGTGGGGTTGCTTCCCAGCCGGGGCCGCAACCCGATGGGCCCCGGCCTTGGCGAGGCTTGGGGTGGTCTTGCCCGCGAGCATGTCCTGACCCGGACAGTGCGGGACAGCGCGGCCATGCTGGACTGTATCGCAGGCGCTGATGTGGGCGCTCCCTACGCGGCGCCGGCCATGACCGGCACCTCGTTTCTGGCGGCGGCGCAGGCCGCCCCTGTTCCGCTGACCATTGCCTTCACGAAAGAGGCCTTGTATGGCCGGGACAATCACCCGGATTGTGTGGCCGCCGTTGAAAAGACCGTGAAACTGCTGCAGGACCTTGGCCATACGGTTGAGGAGGCAAAGCCGGAACTGGACCGGCACGCCCTTGCAAAGGCCTATCTGATGATCGTTTGTGGCTGGGTCGCCTGGGAAATTGAACACAGCGCCGGGATTGCTGGTGTGCCTGTGCGCAGTGGGGATTATGAGCTGACCTCGTGGGTGATGGGGCTTGTCGGGCGCAAGAACGGGGCGATCGAACTGGCGAAGGCGCGGCATATTTGTGATATGGCGGCGCGAACCATGGGGCGTTTCCATCAGCGGTATGATTTGTTCCTGACCTCAACAACAGCCCGCCCACCGGTTGAGGTGGGGGAGCTATATCCATCGGGGGGCGATGCGGTTGCCCTGAATGTCCTGAAATACCTGCCCCTTAAAAGCCTGCTGAACAAGGCGCTGGATTCTCTGGCAGAGGAAGCCCTGTCCGCGACGCCCAACACGCAGCTTTTCAACCAGACGGGGCAACCGGCCCTGTCCCTGCCTTTATGGCAGAATGGGGAGGGGCTGCCGATCGGGGTTCAGTTTGCCGCCCCCCTTGGGGGAGAGGGAACCCTGTTCAGGATCGCGTCGGAACTGGAGGCGGCGAACCCGTGGATTGACAGACAGCCTTCTTTGCTCAAAGCTGTTTGAATATTAGAGAAGAGGGGATTTTCTCATGCTGCAGATAGAAGCCACCTCCCTGCCTGACGTGAAGATTGTGACGCCGCGTAAATTTGGTGATGAGCGAGGGTTCTTCTCGGAGGTCTGGAACCGGGACGCCATGAGCGAGGCCGGAATAGAAGCGGATTTCGTACAGGATAACCATGCCTATAGCGCCGCAAAGGGAACCATCCGGGGGCTGCATTACCAGATGGACCCGAAGGCACAGGGCAAGCTGGTTCGGGTAACACGGGGGACTGTTCTGGATGTGGCCGTTGACATTCGTCGCGGCTCCCCCACCTTCGGTAAGTATGCGGCGGTTACCTTATCGGTGGATAACTGGCGACAGCTTTGGATACCGGCGGGCTTTGCCCACGGCTACTGCACCCTGACGGACGAGGTGGAATTTCTGTACAAGGTGACCGAGCGATATAGCCCGGAGCAAGAGCGGGGCATTCGGTGGGACGATCCTGACATTGCTATCAACTGGCAGATACCGCCGGAGCAGATAACGGTTTCAGACAAGGATCGTATCCTGCCGTACTTGGCGGAGCAACCAGACCTGTTTGACTAGGGGAGAGGGCATGACGGTATTCGTGACGGGGGGAGCGGGCTTTATTGGCTCTGCGGTGGTGCGGGATCTGCTTCTGAAGGACGGGGCCGACGTGGTGACCATCGACAAGCTGACCTATGCGGGCAGTCTTGAGAACCTCCGGGATGTTGCGGATCATCCCCGGCATCATTTCCATCAGGCGGATATCTGCGACGGGGCGGCCATCAAGGCCCTGTTTCAGCAATACCAGCCGACCGCCGTCTTTCATCTGGCCGCAGAAAGTCATGTGGACCGATCCATCGACGGTCCGGCGGATTTTATCCAGACCAATCTGGTCGGGACCTTTACCATGCTGCAATCGGCGCTGGAATACTGGCGCGATCTTGCGGACGGGGACAGGAAGAACGCCTTTCGGTTCCTGCATGTCTCGACGGACGAGGTATATGGCGAGTTGGGGGCCGATGGGCTGTTTTCGGAAACCAGCAGTTACGAGCCAAGTTCTCCCTATTCGGCCAGCAAGGCGGGATCAGACCATCTGGCGCGGGCGTGGCAACGGACATATGGGTTGCCGGTAATCGTGACCAACTGTTCCAACAATTACGGCCCCTATCAGTTTCCTGAAAAATTGCTGCCGGTGGTGATCCTGAATGCGCTGGCCGGGCGGGAGTTGCCCGTTTATGGAACCGGCGAGAATATCCGCGACTGGTTGTTCGTTCATGATCATTCTACGGCCCTGCGTCTGGTGCGGGGTAAGGGCCGGGTGGGCGAGACCTATATGATTGGCGGGCGGGCAGAGCGTACCAATATTGACATGGTCCGCAGCATTTGCCGGATACTGGACCCGTATTTCCCGGAAAAAGCACCCCATGAAAACCTGATCCGGTTTGTCACCGACCGGCCGGGCCATGATGCCCGATATGCAGTGGATTGCAGAAAAATCGAACAGGAGCTGGGCTGGCGGCAATCTGTCACCCTTGAGGAAGGCCTGAAGCAGACCGTAGGCTGGTATCTGGATAACCTTGATTGGGTTGAAGCGGTCGGTAAGGGCGTCGCAGCGGAACGGCGCGGTCTGGAAAGTCGCGGGTTGCAGGGGACCAGCTTGTGAAAATTCTGGTCACAGGCGGCGAAGGACAGGTTGGCAGTGCCCTTGAAAGGGCTGGGCGAGAGGCCGGGCATGACATGCGGATGATGTCCCGCCGGGCGCTGGATATTACCTCTGTCCGTTCCGCCGGGGAGGGGCTGTCCCGGCAGCGACCGGATCTGGTGATCAATGCGGCGGCCTATACGGCGGTGGACCGGGCCGAGGAAGAGACCGAGCAGGCCTTCTCCATTAATCAAACAGGGCCGCAAAATCTGGCGGAAACCTGTCAGAAGATGGGATTGCCACTTATCCATATATCAACGGATTTTGTCTTTGATGGGCTGAAAGACGGCCCCTATCTTGAGACAGACCCTTGTGCCCCGCTTGGGGTGTATGGGCAATCAAAATGGCTTGGGGAACAGGCGGTTACCCGGACGCTGGATCGGCACCTGATCCTCCGAACCGCATGGGTGTTTGGCGGCGCGACCAGTTTTGTGGAAACCATGCGGCGATTGGCCGGAACACGGCAGGATATTTCCGTGGTGGATGATCAGAAAGGGGGACCAACCCCGGCGGCGGCCATTGCTGATTGCTTGCTGGTGATGGCGGAAAAAGCCCTGGCGGCCGGGTTTTCAGACTGGGGAATTTATCATTTTTGCGGCACTCCCCCTGTCAGTTGGTATGAGTTCGCCGGCTATATCCTGAAGGACAGGGCGGGCGTGACCGTTCATCCCATCCCGACCCGCGATTACCCCACCCCGGCAAAACGTCCGGCGAATTCTGTTCTGGCGTGCGGCAGGATCGCGGATGTGTTTGGCATTCAGCAGCCGGACTGGCGGGACTATCTTGCTGATTGAGTGGTGAAATACGCCCTGACATGAGCCTTGAAGGCCGATTGCAGGGTGGTTTCCGGGTGACGCTGTGTTTGTGCAAGGGCAATGCGGTGGGGAACCAGTTCCCCGCGAAGCGGCATGTGAATGAAAGTCCCCCCGTCATAGGTCTTGCCATAGGGAATATCTGTTGCCAGCAATCCCACCCCAAGGCCGTTGGCCACCATGGAGCGGAGCATCTCGATCGAACCAGTCTCAAAGGCGATGCGGGGACTGATGCCCTGCATCTGGGCAAGGCTGAGAAAATACCCCCGGCTATGAGGCAGGCTGACAAGGATCAGAGGGTCTTCCAGCAGTTCAGAAAGACTGAGGTTCGGTCTGTCCGCATATCGGTGCCCCGGTGGCAGCAGGCCATAGGGGCGGACATCGGCAAGCGGGGTAATCGCCAGATCGGAGGGGATGCCGAAATCATAGATCAGCGCCATATCAATACGCCCGCTTTCCAGCCACGCGAATTGGGTTTCAAGATCCCCTTCATGCAGGCGGATATCCGTATGCGGATAGCGATCCTGAAACAGGCGGATCAGGGAAGGGGCGTAGCGTGGCCCCAGAGTGGAGAAAACACCGAAATTGAGGACCCCTTCCATCCGGTCAGGTGTTTCGAATAGCTGACCTGCCTGCCGTTTCAGGGCCCGCAGGTCGTCTATCTTGCGCGCCCCGAACGCGGTCAGTTCCAGACCCTGCCCCGCATTCCTGAGGAAAAGCGGCTGCCCAAGGCTGGTTTCCAGTTTGGTAATGGCAAGCGAGATGGACGGCTGCGACACATTCAGGTGCCGGGCCGCCGCAGAGGTGCTGCCATATTCCGCCACGGCCATCACATAATCGATCTGCCTGAAACTGAGGGGTATAGAATTCATTTATATAGTATATGAAATATCTGTATTTCTATCTATAGCAAACTGGCGCGTATCGTTTCCTGAAACAGATAAAGGAGACGGTTGATGCAACAGACAACAGAAGCGACAGGGCGGCGGCCCCTTGAGGGCGTGCGGGTTCTGGACCTGACCCGGGTTCTGGCCGGGCCGTATTGTACGGCCATGATGGCCGACCTTGGCGCTGAGATCATCAAGGTGGAAGCGGCCCACGGGGACGATTACCGGCATATCGGCGATCGCATCGACGGGGAAAGCATTCTGTTCCAGACCGTCAACCGGGGCAAAAAGTCGATCGTTCTGGACCTGAAGGCACCGGAAGGGATTGAGACCATCCGGCGACTGGTCGCCACGGCCGATGTTCTGATTGAGAATTTCCGCCCCGGCGTTATGGACAAGCTGGGGCTGGGGGCAGAGGCCCTGCGGCAGGAACATCCGGCGCTGGTTTATGTGTCCGTGTCCGGGTTCGGGCAGACCGGGCCCAATACGGCCAGCCCCGCCTATGACATTATCATTCAGGCCATGAGCGGCCTGATGGATGTAACCGGCGAGCCGGACAATCCGCCCACCATGGTGGGAGAGGCGCTTGCGGATGTGGCAGGCGGGATTTTCGCCGCCTTTGGAACCATGGTCGCCCTGTTCGATCGGGAGCGGACCGGCACCGGGCGGCATGTTGATCTGGCCCTGTTCGATGCGCTGGTTTCCATGATGCCGATTGTGGCCAGCCGCGCCCTGCTTGGGGATGGAAAACCAACCCGAACAGGCAACAAACACCCGGTTTCCGCCCCCTTCGGGACCTATCAGGCCGGGGATGGGCACTTTACCGTTGCGGTCTTGAACAACCGCCTGTTCGCAACCTTTGCCGCGTCAATCGACTGTCCGGAACTGGCCGATGATCCCCGTTTCGCTACTGATTCCCTCCGCCGGGATAACGAGCCGGCACTGGCCGAAAAGATCGAGGCTTGGGCTGGCAGCCGCACTGTCGGGGAGGTGGTTTCCCTGCTGACGGAAGCGGGGATACCGGTGGCCCCTATCCAGACGGCAGCAGAGGCATGGGGGTCGGCGCAGGCGGAGGCACGGGGCTTGTCCTCGGCTGTATCCCATCCTGTTCTGGGAATGCTGCAAATCCCGGAACAGCCGATCCATTTCAGTGACGTTCCGCGAGGAGGGCGCCCGGCTGCCCCGGCCCTCAACGCCCACAAGGATGAAATACTGGCGGACCTGAACCGCCGCGAAGGAGAAAAAGCATGATCTATCCCCTGAATACAGAAGAGCGTGCCGTCATCGATCAGATCGAGCGGTACTCACGCGAGGTTCTGGCCGAACGGGCCGCTGAAATTGATGAGAAAGGCGAGTTTGCAACCGTGCATCTGCCGTCTATGTCTGAAATGGGCCTGATGGGTATGAACCTGCCGGAGCGCGTTGGCGGGCTCGGTCTGTCCGGCCCGGCGCTTTATGCCGCGGTGGAGGCAGTGGCGGGGGCGTGCGGGTCTACGGCATCCATGCTGACCGCCCATTTTCTGGCCACCGACTCAATTCTTCTGGGCGGAAGTGAGGAGCTTCAGAAGCGGTTCCTGCCCTCTGCGGCGTCCGGGGAAAGTCTGGGGGCGTTCGCCCTGACGGAACCCACTGCAGGCTCCAACCCGGCGGATATGAGCACCTTTGCCGTGCGGGAAGGGGAGGGTTACCGGATCAAGGGATCGAAATGTTTCATCTCCAATGCCGGGGCGGCGGATTTCATGGTTGTCTACGCCAAGACCGACCGGAACGCTGGGGCACGCGGGGTCAGTGCCTTTGTGGTCGAGCCGAAAAAGACAGAAGGCGTTGATATTGCCCCCAACGAGAAAACCATGGGACTGCGCGGGGGCCATGTTTTCGGGATCAGTTTCGATTGCTTTGTCCCCCTTGAAAACCGCCTTGGCGACGAAGGGACAGGGTTCCGCACGGCCATGAAGGTTCTGGATAATGGCCGGATCGAGGTTGCCGCGCAGGCGACCGGTATTGCCGATGCGGCGCTGAAGGCAGCGGTTTCTTATGCGAAAGAGCGGCAGGTGGGCGGTCATCCGATCGGTGATTTCCAGGGTCTGCAATGGATGCTGGCGGACAGCGCCATGGAACTGGAAGCCGCACGGGCCCTTGCCATGCAGGCGGCGGTCAAGCGCGGCACGGGAGAGCGGTATTCGACCGAATCCGCCTATGCCAAGCTTTATGCCAGTGAAGCCGCGTGGCGCATTGCCGACCGGGCTTTGCAAATTCATGGGGGATACGGTTACACCCGGGACTTCCCGCTGGAACGGTATCTTCGGGATCTTCGGATTTTCCGTATTTACGAGGGATCGTCGGAAATCCAGCGCACCATTATCGCCCGTGGCCTGCTGGCCGGGTAAGGGCACAAAAAAAGCAGCCCGCATATGCGGGCTGCTGTCGTTTGGGGCCAGATCAGGCGGCCTTGTTTTCCAGAAGAGCCTGAGAACCAATCTTGATGGTCCTTGGCTTGTGTGCTTCCGGGATTTCCCGAAGCAGGTCAATATGCAGAAGACCATTTTCCATGCTGGCGCCAACCACCTCGATGGTGTCTGCCAGTTCAAATTTCTGGGTGAAGGATCGTCCCGCAATACCCTTGTGCAGGTATTCCTGCGGCTGTCCGTCACTGTCCTGCTGGGACTGACCGGTGATTTTCAGCTCGTTCTGGGTTGCGGTGATTTCAATGTCATCCTGTGAAAACCCGGCAACAGCCATGGTAATCCGGTAGTTGTCCGCATCTTTCTTGATGATGTTGTAAGGGGGGAATTTGTCGGTGTTCGTGGCACGTTCAAGGCCTCTGAACATTTCCTCAATTCTATCAAACCCGATGGATGAACGCATCAAGGGTGAAAAGTCGTAACTGCGCATTATCTATCCTCCTATAGAGCAATAAATCTGTTCCCCAAATCTGGCGGAACCGTCAAATCAGACCCGAAACCGGCGCCTGATAAACTGGAAATAATCAGTTCTTTTCATGTTTCAAGATATGCAAAGGGAGAAATTTAACAATTTTTCCGCTACAGTCGAAACGGGGGAAACAGGAAGGAATAACATGGGTATGGGGTCAACTGGACGACCGGAAAGCAAGACAGGAACCGTGTTTTTCTCGCGCACCTATGACGAGGCGCTCAGTCTGGTTTTTGAGGCGCGGGAGTATCTGCTGGGGCCGGGCCGGTTGGCGGTCAAGGACCTGAGCAATGAAGGCAGTTTCTGCTATGCAACCGAATCGTTGCGCCTGACAACCCGCCTGACGGAAAGCATGGCCTGGTTGATGTATCAGCGGGCCATTCTGGAAGGGGAAATTACCGCTGAACAGGGGCGGGATGAAAATTGCTATCTTCAGCAACAGGAAACCTGTTTGCCGGAAACCCCGTCAGAACATTTCCCGCTGCTGCCTGCAGGCCTGCAATCCCTGCTGGAGAGGAGCGAGGCCCTGTACCGGAGAATAGACCGGTTGGACCAGCAATTCAGGGCGTCTCTGGAGGCCGAGGAGGGGCCCAAGGGGCCGGATACGCCGGATAACCCCGACTAAGCCCCGAGCAAGCTTTAATCCGCCAGCCGGAAGGGCGTTCGCCACTGAATTCCGGGCACAAAAAAGGCGCCCGTGAGAGCGCCAATTTTTTTCCAGCAATGTGCAGGCGGTCTTACTTGAGACCGAAACCTGAGAAACGCTTGTTGAACTTGGCAACACGGCCGTCCTGACGAACACGCTGCTGACCACCGGTCCATGCAGGGTGGGACTTTGTGTCGATGTCAAGTTTCAGAACATCGCCTTCCGCACCATAGGTGGAACGGGTTTCAAAGGTTGTACCATCGGTCATTTCGACAGTGATGGTGTGGTAATCTGGATGAATGTCTTTTTTCATATCGCTTCTACCCTTCCGGGGATGCTGGAATTCACTAAACCGGGCTTATATAAAAGGTTCTTCCCCTTGGCAAGCAAAGATATGCTAAAGGATGAAAAATTTTGTGAATTGACCCTTTGGATCATTCCCTGTCCCGTAAATTTTGGATTGGATGTGCCGTGTGACGGATACAAGCAGTGATATAGAGCGAACCGAGGCAGAATCGAAAAAATCCCGCAAGGTGGTTTCCCGGCTGTGGGAATTGCGGCGATTCGTGTTCCCCTATAAATGGCGGTTTGCCGGGGCCATGGTGGCCCTGGTGGTGGCGTCGGGCAGCATGCTGATGATCGGTCAGGCCATCAAGCTGCTGCTGGATAACGGGTTTTCTGCCGGTTCAGAAAATCTGGACCAGTACTTTATTGGCCTGATGGGGGTGGTTGCCCTTCTCGCCGGTGCGTCTTTCTCGCGGTATTATCTGGTGTCGTGGATTGGTGAGCGGGTGATTGCCGATATTCGAAAAGCGGTCTTCAATCATATCCTGAAATTCAGCCCGTCTTTTTTTGAGGTCACCCGAACCGGGGAGGTGCTGTCGCGTCTGACGACCGATACAACCCTGATCCAGACGGTGATCGGCTCGTCCGTATCTGTGGCGCTCAGGAATATGCTGTCCTTTGTCGGCGGGATCGGGCTTCTGATCTATACCAGCCCCAAACTGTCGGGCATGGTCTTGCTGGTGGTCCCGTTGATTGTTGTGCCCATCATCGTTTTCGGGCGGCAGGTGCGAAAACTCAGCCGCGCCAATCAGGACAGCATCGCCAATGTGAGCGCCAGGGCTGACGAGACAATCCGGTCCATCCAGACCGCACAGGCCTACACCCATGAAGGCTATGACAGGCGGTTTTTCGCCGCCGATGTGGAGACCAGCTTCGCCATTGCCCTCAAGCGGATTCGCGCCCGGGCGTGGCTGACGGCGCTTGTGATCCTGCTGATCTTCGGTGCCATTGATCTGGTGCTGTGGAGCGGGGCAAAGGATGTGGTGAACGGAGACATGTCGCCGGGGACGCTGGCCTCTTTCGTGTTCTATGCCATTCTGGTGGCGGGGTCCCTTGGCTCGTTGAGTGAGGTCTGGGGCGAACTGCAACGGGCGGCAGGCGCCTCTGAGCGTCTCCTTGACCTGTTGCATCAGGAACCCGAGATCAGGGCACCGGAGCACCCAGAAACCCTGTCTTCGCCGCTGAAAGACGGGATATCGTTCAATGGGGTCCGGTTCCATTACCCGTCCCGTCAGGATGCTGCGGCGCTGAAGAACCTTGATCTGGAGATCAAACCCGGCGAGACCGTGGCCATTGTCGGGCCCAGCGGGGCCGGGAAAACCACCGTGTTCCAGATGCTGCTGCGGTTTTATGATCCGCAGGCCGGGGATATCCGCATCGATGGCGTGAATATTGCGAATGTGGATCCGTCCGCCGTTCGGTCCCTGACCGGACTGGTCCCGCAAGAGCCGATTATCTTTGCCGATACAGCCATGAACAATATTCTGTATGGCCGTCCCAATGCCACCGAACAGGAAGTGCATGAGGCCGCCCGTGCGGCGGCGGCCTATGATTTCATCATGGACCTGCCGGAGGGTTTCCAGACCCAGTTCGGGGAGCGGGGCATGAAGCTGTCCGGCGGCCAGAAACAGCGGATTGCCATCGCACGGGCCATCTTGAAGGATCCCGAGCTTCTGCTACTGGATGAGGCAACATCGGCACTGGATGCGGAAAGCGAACAACTGGTTCAGTCCGCCCTTGAAAACCTGATGCAGGACCGGACAACCCTTGTCATCGCCCACCGCCTTGCCACCGTTCTGAACGCGGATCGTATCGTGGTCATGGATGAGGGACGGGTGGTGACGCAGGGGACCCATGAGGAACTGATGAAGGAGGGGGGATTGTATGCGAAACTGGCCCGTTTGCAGTTCGATACTGGACGTGAGGCATTAACTGCGTAATATGCGCGCGGTCCCGGTCCGTCCGGGCGTTTCCTATTCTTGACGAGAGGTTGGCTTGGGCATCTTTCAGCGCTTGTTTTTCGGGGTTGTGACACTGGTCGTGCTGGGCATCGGCCTGACGGTCTATGTATTGTACGAAACCGGTCAGTTCGGCACCATCACCCCCCATTTCAATGGTCAATGCGCCATTGTGGACGGCGTTGTCGGCGGCGAAGACATCACCATTCATCCGTCTGGAAAGTTTGCCTTTATTTCCTCCTATGACCGGCGGGCCGCGAAGGCAGGAAACGCGGTAACCGGAACCCTCTATCGGTATGATCTTGATGACCCGGATGCGGAACCGGTTGACCTTCGGGCGGGTATTACGGACGGGTTCCATCCCCACGGTCTGTCCCTGTACGTGGACGATACCGGGCGCGGCAGTCTGCTTGTGATCAACCACAAGGATCATGCCCCGGGAGAGGAAGGCGTGGATACCATTGAGGTTTTCGAGCTTGCTGGCAGGGAGTTGATCCACCGGCAGACCATCGATGCCAGCGCCCTGTTGGGGGCCAATGATATTCTGGCGGTTTCCCATGACCGGTTCTATGTCACCAACGATCATGGATATCGCGATGGCCTTGCCACCATGCTGGAAAACCTGATCCCGTTGCCAAGCGGGATTGTCTCCTATTATGACGGGGCCGGGTTTCGGACGGTTGCTGACGGCTTCCGTTTTGCCAACGGCATCAATATGAGCGCGGATGGCAGCAAGGTCTATGTGTCAACGTCGGTGGGGCAGACCCTCTACAGTTTCCATCGGGACAAGGCCACGGGGGATTTGACGCAGGAAAGTGCGACCGATCTGGAAACCGGTCTCGACAATATCGAAATGGATGATCAGGACAGGATGTGGATTGTGGCCCATCCCCAGCTTCTGACCTTCCTTGGGCATGCGGGGGATGCGACCAAGACCACACCGACCCAAATCCTGCGCTTCACCCGCAGCTATTCCGGGGAACTGGTCCCGGAAGAGATCATGATGGATGCAGGTGACCTTGTCTCGGGCGGGACGGTCGCGGCGGCGTTTGGCAGCCGGTTCCTGATCGGCACCGCGTTCGAGAGCAAAATTCTGGATTGCAGCCTGTAAGGGCCGGATCAGCGTTCCGTCAGTTTCAGTTCAATCCGTCGGTTGCGAAGATAGGCAATTTCGTCATCGCGGGGGTCAAGGGGCCTGAATTCCCCAAACCCGGTCGGGGCAAGACGATCCGGCGGTACCCCCCGGTTGATCAGGTATTTGGTAACGGACAGGGCCCGCGCAGTGGAGAGTTCCCAGTTAGACGGGAAGCGGGCGGTCTTGATAGGCTGCTTGTCCGTATGGCCGTCCACCCGCAGCACCCAGTCAATGTCATCGGGAATGGATTTGGAGATTTCCAGCAAGGTCTTGGCAAAGGCGGCCATGTTTTCCCGGCCCTCCTGTCCAAGTTCTGCTTCACCAAGGCCGAACAACACCTCTGACTGGAATACGAACCGGTCTCCCACGACACTGATTCCGGGGCGGTCTTTCAGGACCTTCCGCAATTCCCCGAAGAAGTTGGAACGGTATTGCTGCAGCTCCTGCACCTTCTGGGCGAGGGCCTGATTGAGACGGCGCCCCAGATCGGCAATCTGGGCCTTCTGTTCCTTGTCCTTGGCCTCGGCCACCTCAAGGGCCTCCTCAATGCGGGCCAGTTGCTGGCGCAGGGCATTGATCTGGGCATTCAGCAGGGAAACCTGCTTGTTCGCCTCTGCCGATATTTTCTCTTCCTCAGTCAGGGAATCCTGCGTTTGCAGATAGAGGGCCTGAAGTTCGGCCAGCTTGATATCCCGGTCTTCCACGTCTTTCTGCGCCAGCCGGGTGCGGTCCTGCTCCTCGGCAAGGGTGGCCTCCAGTTCCTTGCTGCGGTCGCGGATGGCACCGATTTCCTGATCTTTCTTTTCAAGGGCATCGGCAAGGGCACCGACTTCCTTCTCAAGTTCCTCCCGGACCTTCTGCAGGCTTTCGATATCCCGTTTCAGGCTTTCGATTTCCTTCAGGTTGACGGCTATCTCGTCCTGACTTGTCTTTATCCGGGCCTCGGCCTCCGCCGTTTTTCCTTCCTGCTCGCGCAGCAGCAGGACCAGTTCATCCCGTTCCTGTTCCGCCTGCTGGGCACGGGCGGTCAGGGTATCAAGCTGGATGATGGCGCTGTCCCGCTCCTCGTTGGACTGGCGAAGCGTGATGGTCAGTTCTGTCAGTTCCTGACTAAGCTCGGCATTGCTTTGTCTCTCCAGTGCCAGAAGGTCGGCCAGTTCGTTGACTTGCTGGTTGAGCTTTTCAAGGGCCGCATCGCGCCCGGACAGGGCCTGCGACAGGAAAAACTGGGCCAGAACAAACACCACCAGCAGGAAGATGATGACAAGCAGCAGCGTTGTCAGGGCATCGACAAAGCCCGGCCAGATTTCATAATTCGCGCGTTTGGCGCTGTTCCTGCGTGCCATGCCCAACCCCGCTCTAGCCGCGCCGCTCTTCTTCGGCGATGGCGGCGATGGTGCGGGTCAAAAGTTTGATGTCGCTGCGGATTTCCTGCGTGATCTGGTTGCGGCCTTCTGCCATGTCTTCCAGCAATCGGGCCATGTAAACATCCAGATTGCGAAGGTGGTTGCGGCTGGCCTGGTCCAGCCCGCCCTGTTCCTGTATCTGGGCCATGCGTTGCAGCACAGGTTTCAGTTCAAGCTGACCTTCCACCAGCTTCACCATCAGGTCCTGTTCCGCTCGCATCTGGTCTGTCAGGGCGGCCAGCCGCTCGCTGACCTGTACCATGGCGCTATCCCCGGCATGACGCCGGTCCTCGTTGCGGGCAATGGTCCGTTGCAGGCCATCAAGGCTTTCGGCGGTCTGTTCCAGCAGGGCACTGACATAGGCGGGCACGCTCTGGTCACCGCCGCTGAGGGCTGCAGGGCCGGACGCGGTGAATTTGGTGATGGAGGTCAGCCATTCCTCCAGATCCGTGTAGAAACGGTTCTGGGCCTGACCCGCCTGCATGTCCAGAAAGCCCAACACAAGGGAGCCGGACAGGCCAAAAAGAGAGGATGAAAAGGCGATGGACATGCCCGCCAGCGGTTTTTCAAGGCCCCGCTTCAATTCGTCGAACACTTTTGAGAAGTCGCCGTCCCCCACATTCAGCGTGGCAATGGCATCGCCGACCGACCCGACAGTTTCCAGCAACCCCCAGAACGTCCCGAGAAGCCCAAGGAAAACCAGCACATTGATCAGGTAGCGGGAAATGTCCCGCCCTTCATCAAGGCGGACGCTGATGCTGTCGAGAAGGGTGTTCATGGTGGTCGCCGTCAGGCGGAGCGGGCCATTGCTTTCGCGGATGATGGCCGCCAGCGGAGACAGAAGGGTCGGGCTTGATTGGGGGCCCATGCCCTTTTCGGCGCGGCGAATGCCTTCCGCCCAGGTCACCTCGCCATAGAGCATGAGAACCTGACGGAAGATAAAGCCGACCCCGAACAGCAGAACCGCAAGGATCAGGCCGTTCAGGTAGACATTGGCCTCAAACGCTGTTTTGGCGGGGCCGAACAGAAATATGGAAATGGCGATGACAACCGCAAGGAAAACACCCATTCGAATGACATGGCGTCTGGGCCGGTTGATCCGGGGAGAGTTGATGGCTTCGGCAGGGTTGAATTCCGAGTATGTTGTCATGGTCACCGCACGATCAGTTTCAGGTCGACCCGGTCAGCAGGGCCCCCGTCTTCCGGAAGGCCCAATGCCCGGACCTCGATTTTATTGTTGGGCAGGCCCAGTTCCATCAGCTTGGAGCGGACGACCAGTGCCCGCCCAAGGGACAGGCGCCGTGCCGCGCTTTTGCTTTTGGCATCGGCATAGGCAATGAGCTGCACCCGATCCTCAGCACCGGAAAGGGCTGCAATCACGCTTTTAAGTTTGGTTTCTGCATCTGTAGGCAGGGTGGTTTCTTCTGCCGCAAACAGGATCCTGTTGGCTTCGGACACAGGAAGCTCGGCCTCCCGCGTTGGGGCTTGCGATACCGGTGCCGTTGGGGCCGTTTCCTTCGGGGACAGCGCGGCGACAGTCATTTCCTTGTCGGCGGTGGCCTTCGGCTCTGGCTTTGCTTCCGGTTTTGGTGCCGGTTGTGCTGCCGATTTCACTTCTGCCTCTTCCTTCACCGCGGGGGCAGGAGCAGGAGCAGGAGCAGGCTCGTTTTTCGGTGTGGCTTCCGCAACAAGTGCGACCGGTTTTTCCTCAGCCTTGTCCGCAAGCGTGGCTTTCGGCTGTTCCGGGGCAGTGGCTTCCTGTGGTTTCGGGGCTGGTGCCGGTGCCTTTTCCGAAGCGGAAGGGGCGGCGGTGGCAACCGTCGTCTTTACCGGGGCAGGAACGGCGGTGTCCTTCTCCGCTGTTGGGGTGGATTGTGTTTTTTCTTGTGCCGGGGCGGTGCGTTCAGCCGTATTGGTTTCGGCGGGAGCCTGTGTCCGTGTCGCCGGGGCTTCGGCTTCAGGCGCATCCTCGCGCACCGCAGTGGTTGTTTGCGGTGCCGGCGCGGGGGCTTTGGCCATGACAGGCTTCGGCGCTTTCTTCGGGCGGCTTCCCGGCGGTATCAGGGTGATGACCTCATCGCCATAGACAATCCTGCTGCGGGTTTGGGCTGCGGCAGGCGGTGTCAGGTGAAGGCCGCCGCCGGTTGGGGCGCCAATGGTTGCCGTGGGGGCTGTTCGTGGCAGGGCTGCGCCCATATTGACGATAACCGGTGTTTGCCCTGTACCGCCGATGACGACGGTTTGCTGTGCGGCGGCCGGGCTGATGGCAACACCGGCGGCAGACAGGGTTATCATGAAGGCCAGCAGTCCTGCAGACCGGGCCTTGAAATCAGACGTAAAATCGTGAGCCATGGTATGGCACCCCCAACGAATACTAGTCACAGGACCCTTTCGTCCAATCGGGTCCCTGAAATTTACACCATCCTGCCCGTGCAGTGTGACACGGGTAAGGCAGTCGGAATTGTTTCAGGAAACAATAACTTAGTGTGTAGCAGTACTCAATGGGTTCATTTTGCCGATTTCATATCCCTGCCGACCTGTGGCCGGCAAGGGACGAAAACCGTGAAAAATCAGGCGCTGGGCTTGCGGCGGGCCTTGCGCAGGATATCCTTCATGGGCTGATTGATACCGCCGTTTGTTGCCAGAATGTCACCTTTTTCCAGCATTCTTTCGCCGCCGTCGATCTGGCTGACCAGACCACCGGCCTCGCGCACAATGACGATACCCGCGGCAAGATCCCAAGGGGACAGGCCCCGTTCCCAGTAGCCATCAAACCGTCCCGCTGCCACATAGGCAAGGTCGAGGGACGCAGCGCCAAGGCGGCGAATGCCCGCAGAAACGGCCATAACCTCATTGGCTTCGCGAAGGAATTCCTCGTGCCCCGGCTTGCCAAGGAACGGAATGCCGGTTGCCAGAACGCAATCGGCCATGCGGGAGCGACCGGAGACGCGCATGCGGTGATCGTTCATGAAGGCGCCTTCCCCCTTGGCGGCCCAGAACAGCTCATCCTTTGCCGGGTCAAGAATAACACCGGCAATGACATTGTTTCCTTCCATAACGCCAATGGAAATGGCGAAATGGGGAATGCCGTGAAGAAAGTTTGTGGTGCCGTCGATGGGATCGATGACCCAGTAGGGGGCACCATTCTTGGACGGAATGTCGCCGCCTTCTTCCATTTTGAAGCCGAAGTCGGGGCGCACTTTTTCCAGTTCTTCGCGCAGGATTTTTTCTGCCCCGGTGTCCGCGTTGGAGACGAAGTCGGCTGGGCCCTTGCGGGAAACCTGAAGGTTTTCCACTTCGTTGAAGTCACGGACGAGTTTGCGGGCTGCCTTGCGAGCAGCGCCTTCCATTACGTTTATGAGGGCAGGTTTACGAGCCATTATGAGTTACCTGATTGTCTGAGGGAGAGACAGTTGCCAACGGGCCGATTAATCGGCCCGCTTTGAATATTCGGATGTTTCGGTGTTGACCACGATCTTTTCACCGGTGCTGCAGAACGGCGGAACCATGATCCGCATACCGTTCTCAAGGATCGCCGGCTTGTAGGAAGACGCGGCGGTCTGGCCCTTCACAGTCGGTTCCGTATCGGTGATTTCCAGGGTGATCTGTTCCGGAAGAATAATGCCAAGGGCTTCTTCTTCGTAGAATTCGATCTCTACCTGCATGCCGTCCTGAAGGAACTGGGCCTTGTCGCCAACCAGATCCTTGGCGATGGAAACCTGTTCATAGGAAGCGTTGTCCATGAAGGTCAGCAGTTCGCCTTCTTCATACAGGAACTGATGCTGTTTCTGTTCCAGACGGGCGCGCTCGACGGTTTCCGAGGACCGGAAGCGTTCGTTCAGCTTGGTGCCATCGCGGAGGTTTTTCAGTTCCACCTGCAGATAGGCGCCGCCCTTGCCAGGCTGGGTATGTTGGATTTTTACAGCAACCCAAAGGCCGCCTTTATGTTCGATCACGTTGCCGGGTCGAATAGCATTGCCATTAATCTTCATGACTGACCATTGTTTTAGATATTTACCAAGTTCGGGGCGGACCCTATCAGGATGTCACGCTCATATCAATTACCCTGTTGAACTCTGCTACTGCTTGTTCAGGGCCTTTGCTGTACTTCCACACGCCTGATGAGACAGCAATAAAATCAGCACCGCTTTTAATGAGTGGTGTCACATTGTCAACCGTTATCCCGCCAATTGCCACGCACGGGGTGACCGCAAGGCTTGTCCACCATTCAAGGAGGTCCGTTTCGGCCCGGGTCGGGGCGTCCTTTGTGGTGGTGGGATAGAAGGCCCCAAACGCCACATAGTCAGCGCCCTGTTCGGCAGCCGTCATGGCCAGATGCCGGGAATCGTGACAGGTGACGCCGACAATGGCGTCGTCCCCGACAAGGGCACGGGCCTGCTTGTAGGGGGTGTCTTTCTGACCCACATGGACACCGTCGGTTTTCAGTTCGGCCGCCAGTTCCGGGTCATCATTGAGGAGGAAGGCAACGCCCTTTTCCTGTGCGATGGGCATTAGCCGTTGCGTGGCCGCCCGGATGACATCGGCGGGCTGGTCCTTCAGGCGAAGCTGGAAACAGGCAATATCGCCGCCATTCAGGGCGTTGCGAAAGTCGATTTCAAACGCATCCAGATCGATTGTCGGCGGGGAAATCAGGTAAAGGCGGGGGCGGATCGGCTCGATTGTTCTGCTCCTAACAAAATCAGGCCTGTACCGTAGCACAGGCCTGAAACAGGTTCATCACTGAAATGGAAGCGCTTAGCTGGCGGTTTCCATGTGAGTGCCGTATTCGCCGTCACGGGCTGCGCTGGTCAGCTTGCAGCGGTGGATGAAGGCTTGCTGTGCGGCAGCAACATTTTCTTCCTTGCCTGCCCATGTGGTCAGGGCAGAGGCCTGCAGGGCACGACCGAAGGAGTAGCTGAGTTCCCAAGGATGAGAGCCCAGTTCGTTCATGATGTTCAGGTGTTCTGTTGCCTGAGCTTCGGACTGGCCACCAGACAGGAAGACGATGCCCGGAACCGCTGCCGGAACGGTCTGTTCAAAGCAGTAAACGGTCTTGTGAGCAACTTCTTCGGCGTCAGCCTGTTCCGGGCAAGTGGTGCCGGAAATAACCATGTTCGGCTTCAGGAGCATCTGTTCCAGAACAACACGCTGCTTGTACAGTTCGTCAAAAACGGCTTTCAGGGCTGTTTCAGTGACGGCGTAGCAGTCGTCGATGGTGTGATCGCCATCCATCAGGACTTCCGGCTCAACGATCGGCACGATGTTGGCTTCCTGACACAGGGCTGCGTAGCGGGCCAGTGCGTGGGCGTTGGCTTCGATGCAGTACTGGCTTGGGGCGGAATCGCTGATGGAGATAACAGCGCGCCACTTGGCGAAGCGGGCACCCAGTTCGTAATATTCAGCCAGACGCTCGCGCAGACCGTCGAGGCCTTCGGTGACCAGTTCGCCTTCGGCACCGGCAAGCGGCTTGGCGCCCATGTCAACCTTGATGCCCGGAATGATGCCCTGTGAGCTCAGAACCTCGGCCAGAGGACGACCGTCTTTTGCTTTCTGACGCAGGGTTTCATCATACAGGATCACACCGCTGATATAGTCGGAAACGCCTTCTGCAGTGAACAGCATTTCGCGGTAATCGCGGCGGCTTTCCTCGGTGCTTTCAACATTGATGCTGTCAAAGCGCTTCTTGATGGTTCCGGTGCTTTCGTCCGCAGCCAGAATACCTTTGCTCGGCGCAACCAGTGCGGCTGCAATGTCTTCCATTTCAAATTCAGTCATGGGTTCAAACCTTGTTTATAGCGCCTGAAATCAGGCCGTTAACGCTTTTACGCCTGGCAGGTCCTTGCCTTCCATCCATTCGAGGAAGGCGCCGCCAGCGGTGGAAATATAGGTGAAGCCTTCCGTGACGCCGGCGCTGGCAAGAGCAGCAACAGTATCCCCGCCGCCTGCGACGGATGTCAGGGACCCGCTTCGGGTCAGTTTTTCGGCTTCCTTGGCAACCGCGAAGGTTCCGTCGCCAAAAGGAGTAATCTCGAACGCACCCAGCGGGCCGTTCCAGATCAGTGTACGGGTGTCAGCCAGTTTTCCGATCAGGGCCGCAACAGAGGCCGGACCCGCGTCGAGGATCATTTCATCCTTGGCTACCGCATCAACGGAAACCACACGGTTTTCGGCATGGGCCTTGAATTCCCGGGCCACAACCGCATCCTCGGGAAGAATGATTTCACAGCCGACCTTTTCCGCCTTGGCCAGAATGTCGGAGGCGGTGCCTGCCAGATCATGCTCACACAACGAGGCCCCTACATCCACGCCCTTGGCGTTGAGGAAGGTGTTCGCCATGCCGCCGCCAATCACCAGATGATCCACCTTTTCGATCAGGTTGAACAACAGGTCCAGCTTGGTGGAGATCTTGGCGCCGCCAACAATGGCCATCACCGGGCGGGCCGGGGATTCCAGTGCGGCCGCAAGGGCGGTCAGTTCGGCTTCCATGTTCCGTCCGGCAAATGCGGGAAGCACATGCGCCAGCGCCTCGGTTGAGGCATGGGCCCGGTGGGAACAGGAAAAGGCGTCATTGACATAGAGGTCGCCAAGCTCGGCAAGACTTTTGGCAAAGCCTGTGTCGTTTGTCTCTTCGCCCGCGTGAAAGCGGACATTTTCAAGAAGGACGACGCTGCCGGCGGCCGTTTCCTCAATGGCGCGCCGGGCTTCGGGACCAACGCAATCGCTGGCGAAACCGACGGGGATGCCAAGGCATTCGGAAACCGCTTCGGCGACCGGGGCAAGGGTCATTTCAGGAACGACCTTGCCTTTCGGACGACCGAAGTGACTGAGAAGGACGACTTTGGCGCCCTTCTCTGACAGTTCACGAATTGTCGGAGCGACCCGTTCGATCCGGGTGGTGTCAGTCACCTTGCCGTCCTGCATGGGAACATTCAGGTCGACCCGGACCAAAACTGTCTTGCCATTGCCGTCAATGGCATCGAGTGTCCGATAAGCGGGCATTCGACTATACTCCGTCTTTGATCAATTAACCCAGATTTGCCATGACAAGGGCGGTGTCGCTCATCCGGTTGGAGAAGCCCCACTCGTTGTCATACCAGCTCAGAACGCGGACAAAGGTACCGTCGATAACCTGTGTCTGTGTCAGATCGAAAGAGGAACTGGCCGGGTTGTGGTTGAAGTCGATGGAGACCAGCGGCTCGTCATTGGCAGCCAGAACACCCTTGAGGCGGCCATTGGCGGCTTCCTTGATGGCGTCGTTGATTTCCTCGACTGTGGTGGAACGACCGGCAACAAAGGTCAGGTCGATCATGGATACGTTCGGGGTCGGTACGCGAACGGAGGTACCGTCCAGCTTGCCTGCCAGTTCCGGCAGAACAAGACCAACAGCCTTGGCCGCACCGGTGGATGTCGGGATCATGGACATGGCCGCAGCGCGGGCACGACGCAGGTCACCGTGCAGGGTGTCCAGAACCGGCTGGTCACCTGTATAGGCATGAACAGTGGTCATGAAACCGTGCTGCAGGCCAATGGCGTCGTTCAGAACCTGTGCAACCGGCGCAAGACAGTTGGTGGTGCAGGACGCGTTGGAAACGATCTTGTGATCTGCGGTCAGCTTGTCGTGGTTGACGCCGTATACGACGGTCAGGTCAACTTCGGTACCCGGAGCAGAGATCAGAACCTTTTTAGCACCCGCTTCCAGATGGGCTTTCGCCTTGTCTGCGTGGGTGAAAATGCCAGTGCATTCAAAGGCAATATCGACACCCAGTTCGCCCCACGGCAGGTCTGCCGGGTTGCGTTCTGCGGTGACGCGGATGGGGCCACGTCCAAGGTCGATGCTGTCTTCAGTTGCGGTAACCGTGCCCGGGAAACGTCCATGGACACTGTCATATTTCAGCAGGTGGGCGTTGGCGGAAACGGAACCCAGATCGTTGATACCGACAACCTCGATATCGGTCCGACCGGATTCATAGATTGCTCTCAGTACGTTCCGGCCAATACGTCCAAAACCGTTAATTGCAACACGAACAGTCATTCTTTTTAGCTCCTCTTGCTCCGGGCAGCGATGCGGGCTGACCGGCCTTCTTTTTAAAGTTTTTCTTTTGCCGCTGCGACGACGGCTTCGCTTGTGATACCGAAATGCTTGTACAGTTCTTCGGCAGGCGCGGAGGCGCCGAAGCTGTCGATTCCGATGAAGACGCCATCTGTACCGATATATTTGTGCCAGCCGAGGGAGCAGCCAGCTTCAATAGCGATCTTGATGGTTCCCGGGCCCAGGGTTTCCTCGCGGTAATCCGGGCTTTGGGCGTCAAACAGTTCCCAGCACGGAACGGAGACCACGCGGGTGCCGATGCCTTCCGCTTCCAGAACTTTCTGGGCGTCCATGGCGATGGCGACTTCCGTACCTGTGGCAAGCAGGGTCACCTTGGCGTCATGAGCGGAAGAGGACAGTTCGTATGCCCCCTTGGCAGACAGGTTTTCCGCCGTGTGGTCAAGGCGCAGCAGCGGCGTTCCCTGACGGCTGAGCGACAGGACAGACGGTGTCTTGCGGGCCTTCAGGGACAGTTCCCAGCATTCAGCCGTTTCAACCGCATCCGCCGGACGGAACACATTAATGTTCGGCATGGCGCGAAGAGACGCCAGATGCTCTACCGGCTGGTGGGTCGGGCCATCTTCACCAAGACCGATGGAATCATGGGTCATGACATAGATAACACGCTGTTCCATCAGCGCGGACAGGCGCATGGCCGGACGGGCATAGTCGGTGAACACCATGAAGGTGCCGCCATAGGGAATGAACCCCTTGTGCAGGGCCAGTCCGTTCATGATGGCGCCCATACCGAATTCACGAACACCGTAATGGACATAACGACCGGAGAAGTCGGTCGGGGTCACCGGAACGGTCTGCTCTGTCATGGTCAGGTTGGAGCCGGTCAGGTCGGCAGAGCCGCCGACGGTGTTTTCAACGATGCCGTTGACCACTTTCAGGGCTTCCTGACTTGACTTGCGGGTTGCCCAGCCGGGGGCTTCCTCACTCAGCCGCTTCTTGTAGGCCGCGATGGCTTCTTCGAATTCGGCGGGCAGGCTGCAGTTCAGGCTGCGCTCAAAGGCGGCCTTGGCTTCGCTGCCAAGGGCGTCAAGGTTGCGTTCCCATTCGGAAGAATGACGTGCACCTTTTGTACCGACGGTCCGCCACTGGTCCAGAATTTTTTCCGGAATGACAAACGGCTCGTACGGCCAGTTCAGTTCCTTGCGGACGAGGGCAATCTCGTCGTCCCCCAGCGGGGCACCGTGGACACCGGATGTACCAGCCTTGTTCGGGCTGCCAAAACCGATGGTGGTCTTGCAGGCGATCAGGCTCGGCTTGTTGGTTTCGCGGGCCCGTGCAATGGCTTTTTCAATGGCCACCGGGTCGTGCCCGTCAACGGACTGTGCGTCCCAGCCCATGGCCTCGAAGCGCTTGATCTGGTTGTCGGAAACAGCCAGTTCGGTCTTGCCGTCGATGCTGATGTCGTTGTCATCCCACAGAACAATCAGTTTGTTCAGATTGAAATGACCGGCAAAGGAAATGGCTTCGTGGCTGATGCCTTCCATCAGGCAGCCGTCACCGGCAATCACATAGGTAAAGTGATCAACGATGCCATTGAAGCGGGAAGCCTGCATCTTTTCGGCCAGCGCCATGCCAACGGCTGTGGCCAGCCCCTGACCCAGCGGGCCTGTTGTGGTTTCAACGCCATCGGCATGACCATATTCCGGGTGACCGGCTGTCTTGGCACCAAGCTGGCGGAAGTTCTTGACCTCCTCCAGTGTCATGTCCTTGTACCCTGTCAGATAGAGCAGGGAATACAGGAGCATGGAACCGTGTCCGGCAGACAGAACAAACCGGTCCCGATCCGGCCAATCCGGCTTTGCCGGATCGAACTTCAGGAATTTGGAGAAAAGGACCGTCGCCACATCGGCCATACCCATGGGCATGCCAGGGTGGCCGGAATTTGCGCGTTGCACTGCATCCATGGACAACGCACGGATTGCATTGGCCATATCAGTATATTTGGAATCTGAGGGCGATTTCTGGGCGCCAGTATCGTTCATGCTCGACTCGTTTTAATCCATCGGCTGACAACCGTAACTCCGTATCCGGATTACCGGGTTACAATCCGGACCATCGGCCGATGCCCGTATCGGGGTCATACATATTCATCATGTTCAGGCATTCGAAGGGGGCGATCTCAGGCGAAATACACATAACGGAATTTCAAGATCGTCTGGCCTATCTCTGAACAGCATTCGGAATCGGGTGGGAAGATGCCGCCCATTGGCCTCGCAGTCAACCGCTTAGTTGGGCAGAGAGGTCAGAAAAGGCTTATTTAAGGGGCAAGCAATTGGGTTGACGTGTGTCGGGCCATGATCGTATTGTCTTTTTGGAATTATTCGTAGCATTTTTGTGGATGTTGACGGCCATTATAATGGGGAGTGAGGCAATTACCGAATCACGCATGGAAGCCGCGTTGATGCGCCTTGATGCTGCGGCAGAGGCCATTCTTGAACGCCCGATGCAAGGGGCCTTCGACATGGTTGCCGACGACGACCTGAAAGAGGCGCTGGACAAGGCGCGTGCGGAAAACAGGGTTCTTCGGAATGAGCTGATGGAGCTTGGCCGGAAATATGAAGCCCTGAAAAAGGCGGCGGGCACCGTTACCGACCGTCTTGACGGAACCATTGGTGAAATCAGTTCTATGCTGGAGCGTTAGGAATGGCGTCGGTTACAGTAAAGGTCAATGGGCGTTCCTATCCGGTTATCTGCGGGGACGGCGAGGAAGACCATCTTCGCTATCTGGCGGAATTCGTTGACAAAAAAGTCCAGGATCTCAGCAAATCCGTTGCCAATGTCTCGGAAGCGCAATTGATGCTCATGGCGTCCCTTCTGATTGCCGATGATCTGGCGCAGGCCTATGAAACCATCGATCAGCTAAAGGCCGATGGGTCCTCAAACGGGGTGAGCGTCCCGGAAGTTTGGCTTGAGAAGCTGGAAGCTATTGCAGAAAAGCTCGAAAGTGCTTAAATAGAAAATCGCTGCACTGCCTTGTGCGTGAGGCTTTTGATTTCCTGGGGCCAATAACGAAATCCAGGGGGCTGTTCCCTGACTGGACCGTGGTCCTAACATATCGGCTCCCACCTGACTTGTCAGGCCACAGAGATTTCCACAGCCCACGGCTATGGTGGTGCAGCATTCCCATTTTTGGGGCCCATACGGATTTGGGCCTTCTCTTATCGGAGTTTTCTTCAGCCGGTTCTGCCGGGGGATGAGCGGAGGTTGGTTCCGCAAACTCAAAGGCAGGGTGACGCGTCGATGACGGTGGGTGTGACGAAAAGGAAACTGCGCAAGCTGGCGTCCGACAGGCGAAAAAGCCTGTTCGATGACGAGGATGCCCACACTGCCTTTGCCCACGCTGCCCGTGATCATTTTCTGGATGCCATCCGGCCCGGTAACGGCCTGTCCGTTTCGCTGTATTGGCCCATCGCCGACGAGATGAATACGCGCCCCCTTATATACCGATTGCAGGAACAGGGTATCCGCTGCCTTTTACCCTTTGTGGAGGGGCCGGACAGGCCGCTTGTATTTCGGGAATGGATCGCAGGCCAGCCGCTGGAAAAAGGGGCCTTTGATGTTTATGCCCCCGAGGCGTCGGCACCGGAAGGGGTACCGGATATTCTGGTGGTGCCCCTGCTGGCCTTTGATGGGGCCGGATACCGGCTTGGGTATGGCGGGGGCTATTATGATCGAACATTGGAAAAATTGCGGGCCGGGAAAGGCTGTCTCGCTGTTGGGTATGCCTTCTCGGTACAGGAGGTGGCGACGGTCCCAACAGATGGGTATGATCAGCCACTGGACTGGATTGTGACGGAAAAAGAAGCAAGGAAATTCGCGTGAGACTTCTCTATTGTGGTGATGTGGTTGGGCGCTCCGGGCGCGATGTGGTGCTGGAAAGAATGCCGGAAATCCGGGAACGTCTCGGGATTGATTTTGCCGTAGTGAACGGAGAGAACTCGGCCTCCGGTTTCGGGATCACCGAGAAAATCTGCGCGGCCTTCTATGAAACGGGTACGGATTGTATTGTTCTTGGCAATCACAGCTTCGATCAAAAAGACATCGTGTCCTATATGGAGACGGACAAGCGCCTGATCCGGCCGGCCAACTACCCGGAAGGGACCCCGGGACGGGGGGCAGCGGTTTTCAAGACCCGCGCCGGAAAGACAATCATGGTCATCCAGGTCATGGGCCGTGTCTTCATGGACCCGTTGGAAGACCCGTTCGCGGCCGTTGATCGGCTGCTGGCAACCGGTCGTCTTGGGCAGAAATACGACTTCATCCTTGTGGATATTCATGGCGAGGCCACGTCGGAAAAGATGGCCATGGGCCATTTCTGTGACGGGCGGGTGTCGGCGGTGGTCGGCAGTCATTCCCATGTGCCGACAGCGGATGCCCAGATATTGCCCGGCGGCACGGCCTACCAGACCGATGCCGGAATGTGCGGTGACTATAATTCCGTGATTGGCATGGACAAGGAAGAACCCATTCGCCGCTTTACCCGCAAAATTCCGGGCGGACGGTTTACCCCGGCGCTGGGGGATGCGACCCTGTGCGGCATCTTTGTTGAAACCGATGATGCGACGGGCCTTGCGACCCGTGTTGCCCCGGTGCGTCTTGGTGGGCGGCTTGCTGAATGCTGGCCTGACGTATAGGGCGCGCGCTCTTTTTTGCAGAACAGGTGATCTGTTGTGGTTTCCCGGAAGGCCCTGTCCGGGAAAGCGGAAAGTATTGACAGTTTGTTAACGCAGTCATGCTAACAGAGCAGCACCATTTTGCAGAAGTACCAGTCCTCAGCTGGAGAGAGACCATTGGCAGGGCTAAAGAAGCATTACGAAATACAGGGCCTGAAATCGGGTTCCTGGACAGTCCAGAAGGTTTACGATGACCGGTCCGCGGCGATTGATGCGGCGAAGACCCTGTTTCGGGATCTGGCACTGAAGGCCGTGAAGGTCCTAGAGGTCTCGTTCGGTGACACGGAAGTCGGCTTTCAGGATAAAGAAGTCTATTTCGAGGGCGAGCGGCCTGCGAAGGCCAGCGGCGATTCCTCCGTTGAACTGATCCGTCCTGTTTGCCGCAATATCGAGGATATGCGCACCCTCATGGCCCGGCGCTCTATCGCGGTGCTGCTGGCCAAGCCCTTGCAGGGATGGCAGATCATGCCGGTCGAGTTGCTGTATCATCAGGGCCATCTCAGACGCCTCAGCGATACCGGGCAGGTGTTGCAGGGCGCGGTCCAGAAAGTGGCGATTTCCCAAATTCAGAAGACCGGGCAAAAGGTCAACGAGCGGGTTCTCGAACTTTACACACTGGTGAACGAGCGGTTGCAGGGTCTGAAGGAAGACGGCATCGAGGGGAATGTTCCCGATTTCGATGGACAGGACCTGTTGGGGTTGTATCGGGCGTCGCAGAAACATGACAACTGGCAGCGCATGTTCCTGATGGCGTTGGCCCGGCATTTTCAGGGCTTGAAAACCACGGACGAAAAATTCGCGCAGATTCTGGACTATATTGGCCAATATGACGAACCGGGGATTGTTCAGATACTGGATATGTATCTGGCGGACTTCCTGACACTGTCCCGTCATCTCAAGCAGTTGCTGGGGGACGAGAACAATCTGGGCGATGCGGTCCTGAGCCTTGTGGACCTGATCCGGGGGAACAAGGAAACCGCCACGGTTCATGCCCGTCATGTGGACCGGTTGTGTGTCCTGATGCGGGATCAGTTGTTGCCGCAAACCCGGGAAACGCTGATCCAGCGGGTCCGGGAAATTTTGCAAGGGAACAAGTCGTTTGTTGCCGGTGACTTGCTGGAAAGTGCCCGCTATCACAGCCTGATCCTGACCCGGATCAGGATCGGACAGGACGAGCATATCGGGGGCCGCGAGGCCATTGAGGCCCTGCAATATCGCTGCGAGCGCCTGATGGGCAGCATGACCATTGCCCGGATGCTGGAAGGGGCCGATCTGCCGCTGGACAAGGTGGACAGGCTGCTGAAAATCAACAAGGGCGTGATTGGTGCGTCGAACAAGCGGGCCATTGCCAACTATATCCTGCCGGTTCTGCAAAGTGACTATAATATCCGGGAAATACTGGCCGAAGGGCGGGTGCCACTGGCGCTGGTCAACCGCCTGCGGGGCCTTCAGAAACAGGTCCTGAAAGCCAACTTTCAGGAATTCCATGAGACCCGCATTCTGGAGGCGCTGGACCAGATTGCCCTGACGGCGCTGGCTGAAGCGGACCTTTTGAGCGTTCTGGAGAAACGGGCCGCGACGGAAGTGCATCTTGGTCTCAGTCTTCTGGAACTGATCGTGGGGGATCGCCTGACCCGGCCCGAGGCCGAAAAACAGGTGCGGGACAAGGCCCGGATGACCATCAAGGCGCCCACATTCCTGCCGACCCTGCAGGGGATGGCGGATAAGGGGCAGGCCCCGCCCGATTTCCTGAAACAGTTCTATAATCTGCTGAAAGTGGCCGGTATTCAGTAGGCGGGAACAGGGAATTTCCTAATTTATTACCCGTTTTTGCATTCAGGGCTTGGGGGATGGCGCTTGCTGCGCTAAAACAGGGTCTGGAAAGCCCCCCGCTTGCATGCCTGAGGTGGCAACTGATGGCCAGAGGCGCCAGCGGCGGGATGAACATGGATTGAGAAGGAACCGTTTCCCGGGTTAGAGAAAAGTATGGCAGGACATTCCCAGTTTAAGAACATCATGCATCGCAAAGGCGCACAGGACAAGAAGCGCGCCAAGATTTTCGCAAAGCACATTCGTGAATTGACGGTTGCTGCCAAGTCCGGCCTGCCAGACCCGGATATGAACCCGCGCCTTCGCACCGCGATTGCCGCTGCCCGTGCCGACAATATGCCGAAGGACAATATTGATCGCGCCATCAAGCGTGCATCCGGCGCAGCCGATGGCGAGAATTACGAGGAAATCCGGTATGAAGGATATGGTCCGGGGGGTATCGCCGTGATCGTCGAAACCCTGACCGATAACCGGAACCGCACCGCCGCCGAAGTTCGGGCCGCGTTCTCCAAGTCCGGTGGGGCCTTGGGGGAAACCGGGTCTGTGGCGTTCATGTTTGATCGCATCGGCCAGATCGTTTACGCCGCCGAAGGGATCGACGGGGACGAAATTTTCGAAGCTGCACTGGAGGCCGGGGCCGACAATGTGGAAAGCGACGAAAACTCCCACGAAATCACCTGCGCCATGGAAGATTTCAACGACGTGCAGAGCGCACTTGAGGAGAAATTCGAGACGCCTCAGGAAGCCGGTATCATCTGGAAACCGCAAAACACGGTGCCTGTTGAAACCGAAGACAAGGCAAATTCGATTTTCAAACTTGTCGATGTTCTGGAAGACAATGACGACGTTCAGAAGGTGTTCGCCAATTTCGACATTCCGGACGAAATCATGGAGAAACTTGGCGACTGATTTTCGGGGGTTTTAACCGGTCATGCGCTTGTTGGGACTGGATCCGGGGCTGCGGCATACCGGTTGGGGGATCATTGAGGCCGAGGGGAATTCCCTTCGGCATCTTGCAAATGGTGCCGTGTCGTCAGACGCGGCCCTGACCCTTTCCGAACGTCTGGTCCAGTTATACGAAGGGATCGAGGAAGTCCTTGCAGACTGGCAGCCGGATGAAGCCGCCGTCGAGGAAACCTTCGTCAACAAGAACCCGGTCTCCACATTGAAGCTGGGGCAGGCGCGGGGCATTGCCTTGCTGGTGCCCGCCCGACATGGCCTGCATGTGGAGGAATACGCCCCCAACAAGATCAAGAAGTCGGTTGTTGGCGCCGGACATGCCGGGAAAGAACAGATACATGCCATGGTGAGCATGTTGCTGCCCGGCTGTAAAATTGCCAATGAACATGCGGCGGATGCCCTTGCGGTGGCCATTTGTCATGCCCATTACGCAAGGACCAACCGCAATCTTCGTCGTGCAACCTGTATGGCAGGGCTGTCTAAATGATTGCAAAACTTTCTGGGTCTCTGGATAGCGTCGGGGAGGACTGGATCATCATCGACGTGGGCGGTGTTGGCTATCTGGTCTTTTGTTCCGGTCGGACCTTGCGGGTTCTGCCGGAAGTGGGCGGGTCCGTATCCCTGATGATCGAAACCCATGTCCGCGAGGATCATATCCACCTGTTCGGTTTCCAAAGCATGGCCGAGAAAGCCTGGTTCACCCTGCTGCAGACGGTGCAGGGGGTGGGGGCCAAGGTGGCGCTGGGTGTGCTGTCCATTTTCTCTGGTGAGGAGCTGACGCAGATTGTGGCAGCGGCCGATAAAACCGCGCTGACCCGTGTAAGCGGGGTGGGGCCCAAGGTCGCTGGACGGATCGTGGCGGAACTTAAGGACAAGGTTGCCAAGATGGACCTTGGACCAGTTGCTTTTGCCGGGGCGACGGACAAGGGCAAGAAGGCTGCTGCGACCGATGGCGGGTCCGCTGTGGCCGCCGGGGATGCGGTGTCCGCGCTGGTCAATCTTGGATATGGGCGTGCCGATGCCTTTGGCGCGGTTGCCGCTGCGGCCCGCCGTCTGGGTCCTGACGCCACGGTTGAAGCCCTGATCACGGCTGGCTTGAAGGAGTTGGCGGCATGACCGAGGACCGTCTTGTTGCCCCGACCCGAAGCGAGCAGGATGATACGGAGCTGCAATTCCGTCCGCAGACGCTGGATGATTTTATTGGTCAGAAGCAGGTTCGCGAAAATCTCAGCATTTTTATTCAGGCGGCCCGGCAACGGGGCGAGGCGCTGGACCATGTGATGTTTTTCGGGCCGCCCGGTCTTGGCAAGACAACCTTGTCGCAGATTGTGGCGCGGGAACTGGGCGTCAATTTCCGGGCAACCGCTGGCCCGGTGATCAGCAAGGCAGGGGATCTGGCCGCGCTGCTGACCAATCTTGAAGAAAATGATGTCCTGTTCATTGATGAAATTCACCGCCTGAACCCGGCGGTTGAGGAAATCCTCTATCCGGCGATGGAGGATTTTCATCTGGACCTGATTATTGGCGAAGGCCCGGCGGCGCGATCCGTGCGCATTGACTTGCCGCCCTTCACACTGGTCGGGGCGACGACCCGGTCCGGCCTGATCACAACTCCCTTGCGCGAACGGTTCGGCATTCCGCTTCGGATGAATTTTTATGAGCCGGACGAATTGAAACTGATTGTCGCCCGCGGGGCTCGCGTGCTCGGCTTCCAACTCAGCGATGATGGGGCGCAGGAAATTGCCAACCGCAGCCGGGGAACCCCTCGTGTGGCGGGACGTCTGCTGCGCCGGGTGCGGGATTTCGCCTCGGTCGCCGGGGTGGAGGTGGTGGACGCCTTGCGTGCCGATGCCGCCCTGAACCGCCTTGAGGTGGACAAGCGGGGGCTGGACGCCATGGACCGGCGGTATCTGGGCCGGATTGCGTCTGATTTTGGCGGCGGGCCGGTTGGGGTGGAGACCCTGTCTGCGGCCCTGTCCGAGCCACGGGATGCCATTGAGGATATCATCGAGCCTTACCTGATCCAGCAGGGTTTCCTGCAGCGGACGCCGCGGGGCCGGATGTTGACCAAGGCGGCCTTTGATCATCTTGGCCTGAAATTCCCGAAATCCGTGTCGTCCCAGCTTGATCTGATCGCGGAGGATGACAGTGACGTCTGAACCGGCTATGGAAGGGCGGATAGACCGGGATGAGCAGGGCAGGGCACTGCATGTCTTTCCCGTCAAGGTCTATTGGGAGGATACGGACGCCGGGGGGATTGTCTATTACGCCAACTACCTGAAATTCACGGAACGGGCCAGAACCGACCTGCTGCGGGGGCTGGGGATCAACCAGCAAAGCCTGATGATGGATGAAGGGGTTAATTTTGTCGTTCGGGACTGCCGGATCGAGTATCTGAAACCGGCGCGGATGGATGATGTGCTGTCGGTTCAGACACGCCTTCTGGACATGAAGGGGGCCACCATGCGGATGGAGCAGGGGGTCTACCGGGAAGATGAAGTTTTGGTGAAAAGCGAGGTGCGGGTTGCCTGCATTCACAGATCGGGAAAGCCTGCCCGTTTTTTGCCTCAAATCAAAGATAAGTTTGCAACAGTTGTTTAGTCGTCAGGAGCTGTGAAGGAAGAATGGAAAACGAAACCTTAGTCGCTGCCCAGAATTTGGGGGCCGCTGCCCATGACCTTTCCATGATCAGCCTGTTTATGAGGGCGGATATCGTTGTCCAGTTGGTGATGATTGTCCTGATCCTTGCCTCCTTCTGGTGCTGGGCCATTATTATCGACAAAATTATCAAATTCCGGAAGGTTACGGCCGAATCTGACGATTTCGAGCATGATTTCTGGTCAGGTGGCAACCTTGAGGACCTTTACAAGAAGGTTGGCCCCAACCCGGATAACCCCATGGCCGTCCTGTTTGCGTCGGCCATGCGGGAATGGATGCGCTCTACGGAAAAGGGGCTCGACAAATATTCTAGCGCTGGCCTTCAGGCCCGGATCCATCAGGTGATGCGGGTTGCCATAGACCGGGAAATGGACCGCCTTGAAAAATATCTCGGGTTTCTGGCGACGGTTGGCTCAACGGCCACATTTCTGGGTCTGTTCGGTACGGTCTGGGGCATCATGAACAGTTTCCAGTCCATTGCCGCCACAAAGGATACCAGCCTTGCGGTTGTTGCCCCCGGTATTGCCGAGGCCCTGTTCGCAACCGCCCTTGGCCTTGTGGCCGCGATCCCGGCGGTTGTCGCCTATAACAAGTTTTCCAACGATTTGCAGCGGATCATCACCCGGTTGGAAGGGTTCGCCGGTGAGTTTTCCGCGATCCTGTCCCGGCAACTGGATCAGGAGAACTGATCATGCAGGGTGCAGATTACGAGGCGTTTTCCGGGAAGGGACGAAAGCGGCGGCATCGGGCAATGTCCGAAATCAACGTCACGCCCTTTGTGGATGTGATGCTGGTTCTGCTGATCGTTTTCATGGTGACGGCGCCGCTGCTGACGGTTGGGGTGCCGCTGGAGCTGCCAAACACCAAGGCCAGCACGGTTCAGGGGAATGACGAGCCGCTGGTGATCAGTGTTGGTGCGGACGGCAAGCTGTACCTTGAGGATCTGGAGGTTGATCTTGAAAATCTGGTGCCCAAGTTGCAGGCAGTAACCGCCGCCAAACAGGACCAGCGGATTTTCGTGCGCGGGGACAAGAACGTGAATTACGGTCGCGTGCTGGAGGTTATGGGGGAAATCCATGCCGCCGGGTTTAAACGCGTCGCCATGGTCTCTGCCGGGCAGCCAAAGCCCGACACAACCGAAGCCGGGAAGTAAGGGTCCGTTTCGGGTATGAAGGTATCTGCGATTATATCGGCGGCACTGCATCTGGTTATTCTGGTGCTGATGTATACGGGGTTGCCGATTTTCACCGATCCGGTGATTCTGGATGAAACCACGGTTATTGAGGTGGATTTCGTCGAGATTGCCGAGGTGACCAATCTTCCCAAGCATCGCCCTGCGCCGGCGCCTGAGAAAAAGCCGGAACCGAAGCCCGAGCCAAAACCGGAGCCGAAACCCGCGCCGCCACCACCGCCGCCGCCACCGCCGCCGCCAGCGCCGGAACCCGAGCCGGAACCTGTTCCAGCCCCGGCCCCTGAGCCTGAGCCTGAACCCGCGCCCGAACCGGAGCCCGAGCCAGAGCCTGTCCCGGCCCCAAAGCCGGAACCCAAGCCTGAAGTCAAGGAAGCGAAAGCCGTGCCTCGGCCGAAAATAAAGCCGAAGGTTACGCCGGTGAAGCCAAAGACACCGGTGAAGGAAGCCGAGAAAAAGCCTGAAAAGAAAAAGGACAATTTCGACCTGAACCAGTTGCAGGCGCTTCTCGACAAGAAAAAGCGTGAGGCCCCGGCGGCCCAAACCGATCAGGATGACACAAAAAAGTCTCAATCTGCTGAAAAATTGTCCAGCAGCTCCAATCGGGCTGTGGACAGATCCATGCCGATGAGTATCAGTGAAAAAGATGCGTTCAAACGCCAGATTGAGCGGTGCTGGAGCCCGCCAACCGGGAGCGTGAACGCTGAGGAACTGATTATCACGCTGCGGATCGTGCTGAATGAGGATGGGACTGTTCAAGGCCGACCTAAAACGGTAGGAATTGGAAGCTATAAAAACAATTTTGAGCGCGCCGCTGCGGAAAGTGCCATACGGGCTGTCCTGCAATGCCAGCCGTACCGGTTGCCGCTTGAGAAATATGAACGTTGGCGGGATACGACGCTCAACTTCAACCCGAGGGAGATGTTTGGACAATGAGTAGACTGAAACACGGACTGGCCGGACTGGGTAAGGTTGTGGCTTTGGGCCTGTTGGTCTCGTTGGGCGCAACCCTGTCCGCACGGGCGGAACTGGTGATTGACATTACCCGCGGTAATATCGAGCCGCTGCCGATTGCCATATCCGACTTCCATGCCGAGACAGAAGCCGCCTCACTGGTGGGGCAGCAGATTTCCGAAGTGATCCAGGCCGATCTGGAACGCTCCGGTCTGTTCGCCCCCATCGATCAGCGGGCCTTCCTGCAGAAACCGGCCGACCTTCAGGTCACACCGGTTTTCTCCAATTGGCGCAAGATCAATGCGCAGGCCCTGACATCTGGTCTGGTGCGGGCCCTGCCGGATGGGCGCATCAATGTTCAGTTTCGCCTTTGGGATGTGGTGTCCGAACAGTATCTGACCGGCCTGCAATATACCAGCCAGCCGACCAACTGGCGGCGTACCGCACACCTGATCGCGGACCAGATTTACAAGCGCCTGACCGGTGAAGAAGGATATTTCGATACCCGGATTGTCTATGTATCCGAAAGCGGACCGCAGGATCGTCGCATCAAGCGTCTTGCCATCATGGATCAGGATGGTGCCCGTCACCAGTTCCTGACGGATGGCAGCAATCTTGTTCTGACGCCGCGTTTCTCGCCGACCCAGCAGGAAATCACCTATCTTTCCTACTTCAATAACAAGCCACGGGTCTATCTGTTCAATATCGACACCGGTCAACAGGAAGTTCTGGGTGAATTTCCGGGCATGACCTTTGCCCCGCGCTTCTCGCCTTCTGGCAATCAGGTGGTGATGAGCATGTCGGAAAATGGCAATGCAGACATTTATGTCATGGACCTGCGGACCCGCGCCATCAAGCGCCTGACCAAGCATCCGGGTATTGATACAGCGCCGTCCTTTTCTCCGGACGGAACGCAGATTACCTTTGAATCAGACCGCAGTGGTCGTCAGCAGCTTTATGTCATGAATTCCGACGGAACCAACCCGAAACGGATCAGTTTTGGCAAGGGCAATTACGCCACACCGGTGTGGTCGCCGCGGGGGGATCTGATTGCATTTACCAAGCTGACAGGCGGTAAATTTTCCGTCGGTGTGATGCGTACTGACGGTACGCAGGAACGCATTCTGACTGAAGGGTTCCATAACGAAGGGCCTTCATGGGCTCCGAACGGCCGTGTTCTTGTGTTCTTCCGGCAAATTCCCGGACAGAAAAATGGACAGGGTGACAAGGTTCGTCTTTGGTCTGTGGACCTGACCGGCTATAACGAGCGGGAGGTGATCACCCCGCGCGACGGTTCAGATCCTGCGTGGTCGCCCTTGATTAGGTGACCTTAGATAAGTATAGTATCCCGTGTGTTGTAATATTGGGGGGCAATAGTTCATTGTCAGTCAACGGCACTGCGGGTAATGATCATGGTTTTATTTGGGTACCCCAAATTGATAAATCTCCAGTGGATGGGAGTTAAGTAAAATGCGGCTTAAACTTGGCCTTAAATTTTTGAGTATGTTTGCTGCGCTGACGTTGGTCGCAGCTTGTGAAACAGCACCGCAGGATTCCGGTGATGCATCCGGTAGTGGTGCTTCTTCCCAGACAAGCGGAAGCGGTTCTTCCGGTGCGACTGGCACTGCGAATCAGGTACAGCCGGGCAGCCAGGAAGATCTGGTCCTGAACGTCGGCGACCGTGTTTTCTACGGTTTTGACAACTTCGACCTGTCTGCAGAAGCTCAGGCAATCGTTCAGCGGCAGGCTGCATGGTTGAAAGCCAACCCGACTGTTACTGTGACTGTTGAAGGTCACGCTGACGAACGCGGTACTCGCGAATACAACCTCGCTCTGGGTGAGCGTCGTGCCACTTCTGTCAAGAACTACCTGGTAACACTGGGTGTTGCTGCGGCACGTGTTTCCACCATTTCCTATGGTAAGGAACGTCCTGTTGCTCTCGGCCACACCGAAGCTGCATGGTCCCAGAACCGTCGCGGTGTCATGACTGTCAACTAAGTCTTGGCGATGACAAAAATTGACCCGGTGTTTTTTCGCCATGGCGAAAGCACCGGGTTTTTTTATGCGTAAGCAATGGGGCTTCGGCCTTTCTTTGGTCATAAAATTACGCTAGAAAACAGGGATATACGGCTGTTTTTGCGCTTTTTGAGTGTTTTGACACAAGCGCCGGTCATGTTGGGAAACAGCCCGTTGGGAAACAGCCCGTTGGGAAACAGTAGGAAGATACAGGTCAGGTAGCAGGCAGATGGCAAAACGGACAATTGGAAAATTGATCGGGCAGGGTGTAGTCGGATTTTCAATTCTGATGGCCTCCACCTCCCTCTCGCAGGCACAGAGCAGCGACGTTCAGGCCCTGCTGGATCGGATCAACCGACTGGAAGCCGATCTCAACAATGTGCAGAGAAAAGTTTATCAGGGGCAGGATATTCCGCCCCCGGCCAATATCTCTTCGTCCCGGTCCGGCGCTGCGCCGGTTCTTCCGGGCGGTGAGGCTGCGGCGATCCTGTCCAGCCGGATCGACAGTCTGGAAGTGGAGCAACGCCGCCTGACAGGCCTGCTGGAAGAATCCAATTTCAAGATGGATCAGGTGACCCGGCGTCTTGACAAGCTGGTCATGGATGTTGATTTCCGCCTGACAGAGCTGGAACGACAGGCCGCAGCAGGCGGGGCGTCCGGTATGAACGCGAACCCGACTGAGGGCGGCGGTGAAGGGGCCGCAAATGCCGGCTCGGCCAATTCCGGCGCCGCCAATACAGAGGCAGGGACTGCCACGGCCAAAGGCCCTCAGGTGCTTGGAACCTTGCGCATCCCGACAGAGGGCGGAACCTCCCCGGCCAGTGCGGGCGCGGGCGATACGGTTGCCTCTCTGCCCGCGGATCAGTCCAATGTTCAGCGAGACCCTGCGGAACAATATAACTACGCCATTTCACTGGTTCGGCAGGACCGATATGCTGAGGCTGAAAAAGCCTTCGCCGATTTTCTGGCGGCCAATCCAGAACACAGTCTTGCTGGCAATTCCCAGTATTGGCTGGGTGAAACCTTTTATGTTCGCGAAGACTTCCCCAACGCAGCCTCGGCTTTCCTGAACGGGTACCGAAACTATCCCGACAGCAGCAAGGCAGCGGATAACCTGCTCAAGCTGGCCATGGCCCTTGGGCGGATGAACCAGATTGAGGAAAGCTGTGCCTCCTTCCGCCAGTTGGACAAGCAGTTTGACCGCTTGCCAGCGCGTTTGCAGCGGATCGCCGATCGCGAAAAAGAGAAATTCGGCTGTTCCTGAGACCTTGAGCACTGAGCGTGACGGCAAGGATGCCGACCTGACACCCCGTTTCGATCTTCACATGACGGCCTGCCTGAAAGAGGCTGACCCGGTAAAGTGCATTGCCGTCGGGGTATCGGGAGGGTCGGATAGCATGGCGCTGGTGCTGTTGCTGACTGGCTGGTGCCGTTCCCGCAACATAAGACTTGTCGCCCTGACGGTGGATCATGGATTGCGCGGTGAGGCCGCGACCGAGGCGTTGCAGGTGGCGGAATGGCTTGGTGCCCACGGGGTTGAGCATCACATCCTTGTCTGGAAAGGCCCGCATCCTTCCACAGGAATTCAGAAAGAGGCCCGCGCCGCACGCTATCACCTGATGCTGTCCAAATGCCAGGAGATCGGGGCCGGGGTTCTGGCCCTTGGTCACCAGTTGGAGGATCATCTGGAAACCCTTCTCATGCGCCTGTCGAAGGGAAGTGGCCTTGACGGGTTGCCCGGTATGGCCCCCGTATCCACGCGGCAGGGAATTCGCCTTGTCCGGCCGCTACTGGATTTCCGGCGGCAAGCGCTTCGGGATTATCTGATAGCAGCGGGTCAGGACTGGATCGAGGATCCCAGTAATGAAAGCGAGCATTATACCCGCACCCATCTTGGAAAGGTGCTGACGCAGGTGGCGGCGCTGCCCGGTGCCGATCTGGACAGCATGGCGCTTGCCGCCCGGCGCCTTCAGCGTGCCAATCTGGCGGTTGAGCAGGCGGTGGATACGGCCTTTGCCGATTATGTGACAAAAGGACGTTTCGGCAGTCTTGATCTGTCTGCCGCGTTTTTGGGTGCCTTGCCGGATGAGGTGGCGATCAGGCTTTTGACAAGGGTGTTTGCTGCGGTTCGGGGCAGGGATGCCCGCCCCCGACTGACAGCGGTGGAACGCCTTTATGAGCGGTTCCGGACAGCGCAAGGGCCTGTGGCCGGAACCCTTTCCGGGTGCCGCTTCCATCCCCGCAGTCGGGGGTGGCGGGTGTGCCGGGAGGCCGGGCGGAGCGGATTGCCCGTTGTGCCGCTGACAGGTCGGGCACATTACCTTTGGGATGATCGTTTTCTGGTTCGGGATCATGCACCGGATGACATCGCACCGGACGGACTGCCGCTTGAAATCCGGCGAATCGGTCATGAGGGGCGCCTGTTTTTGAAAAATCAGGATATGGGCGGGCCGGAAATGGAGGCCCCTGCCATGATTATTGAAAATCTTCCGGCGATCTGGTGCGGGGACAGGCTGGTATGTGCGCCGCTGATTTCCGGGGTTTCATACCTGCCAAGCGTTGGACAAGGTCGGTTTGAAATGCTATTCAATCAATAAAACACCCTTATTGGACAAGTCGTCGTGGTCCTTGCCTATTGGATAGCGGCGATTTTGACTTATATTGAAGATGTTTCCCGTTATCAGGGTTGGTTTAACAGGTTCGTTCGAGACGATCGGGCGATGATACAAGGAAAGATTTTTCGTGAATCTCTTTGGAAAAAATCTGGTGCTGTGGGTGGTGATTGGACTGCTCGTTGTTGCCTTGTTCAATATATTCAATGACTCGTCCCAGCGCGGCTCTTCGTCATCCATGCCCTATTCCCGCTTCCTGGAAGAAGTGGATGGGGGCAATGTTACCCAGGTGACCATTCAGGGCCAGACCATTAACGGGGAAACCCGCGATGGCCGGACATTTTCCACCTATGCCCCCCAGGACAACACACTGGTTGAAAAGCTGAACCAGCGGAATGTCCTGATCACGGCGGCCCCGGAAGAGGAAGGCAGCCTGCTGATGGCGACCCTTCTGTCCTGGTTCCCCATGCTGCTTCTGATCGGGGTCTGGATCTTCTTCATGCGCCAGATGCAGGGCGGCGGCGGCAAGGCCATGGGTTTTGGTAAATCCAAGGCAAAGCTGCTGACCGAAAAGCACGGCCGCGTGACCTTTGAGGATGTGGCCGGTATCGAAGAAGCCAAGGAAGAACTTGAGGAAGTTGTGGACTTCCTGAAGAACCCCCAGAAATACCAGCGTCTTGGCGGCAAGATTCCAAAAGGCTGTCTGCTTGTTGGCCCTCCGGGTACCGGTAAGACCCTGCTGGCCCGCTCTGTGGCCGGTGAGGCCAACGTGCCCTTCTTCACCATTTCCGGTTCTGACTTTGTTGAAATGTTTGTCGGTGTCGGTGCCAGCCGTGTCCGCGACATGTTCGAGCAGGGCAAGAAAAACGCCCCCTGCATCATCTTCATCGACGAAATTGATGCGGTCGGTCGCCATCGTGGTGCCGGTCTTGGCGGCGGGAATGACGAACGCGAACAGACCCTGAACCAGTTGCTGGTCGAAATGGATGGTTTTGAAGCCAACGAAGGCGTGATCCTGCTGGCCGCGACCAACCGTCCCGATGTGCTGGATCCGGCCTTGCTGCGCCCCGGTCGTTTCGACCGTCAGGTCGTGGTGCCGAACCCGGATATCATTGGCCGCGAGAAAATTCTGAAGGTTCACATGCGGAAGGTGCCTTTGGCCCATGACGTGAACGCCCGGACCATCGCCCGCGGTACGCCCGGTTTCTCCGGTGCGGACCTTGCCAACCTGGTGAACGAGGCCGCGCTTCTGGCAGCCCGGAAATCCCGCCGTCTGGTGACGCAGCAGGAATTCGAGGAAGCCAAGGACAAGGTCATGATGGGCACCGAACGGCGTTCCATGGTCATGTCCGAGGATGAAAAGAAGCTGACCGCCTATCACGAAGGGGGCCATGCCCTTGTCGGGATGCACCTGAAAGCCTCCGATCCGGTTCACAAGGCGACCATCATTCCGCGTGGCCGGGCTCTTGGTATGGTGATGCGCCTGCCTGAAAAGGACAGCTATTCCCTGCGCCGCGATCAGTGTCTTGCCCATCTGGCGGTTGCCATGGGCGGCCGGATTGCCGAGGAAATGATCTTTGGTCATGACGCGGTAACGACCGGTGCGTCCGGCGATATCAAGATGGCCACCGACATGGCCCGTCGGATGGTGACCGAATGGGGCTTGTCCGACAAGTTGGGCCCGCTCATGTACGGTGCCAATCAGGAAGAGGTTTTCCTTGGTCATTCCGTGGCCCAGCAGAAAAATGTTTCTGACAAGACGGCTGAACTGATCGACGAGGAAGTCCGCCGCTTTGTGGAGGAAGGCGAGGAAACCGCCCGCCGCATCCTGACCGACCATGAAGATCAGCTTCACCGGATCGCCAAGGGGCTTCTGGAATACGAAACCCTGAGCGGTGATGAAATCAAGACCCTGATGGATGGGGGAGACCTCAACCGTCCGGAAGATGATGAAACACCCGCCGGTAGCGGCCCAAGTTCCACGGTTCCTGAATCAGACGGGCACAAGAAGCCCGGCTCTGAAGGCACCGGCGGAATGGAGCCGGAACCTCAACCCGGTTCTTAAGGGGACTTCGTATTATGAATTTAACTGCCAAAGGCTCCGCGTTACCGCGGGGCCTTTCCTGTTCTGATCGCATCTATATGGCCCCGTGCTTTGGCGAGGATGCCGCATGGGTTCAGGTGGCTGTCCGGCGGGCGCCGGGCACCGTGTTCCTGTATCGAAGCCTGCGAAAAGAGGCCGAGAACTGGGCCGCCTTTGAAAAGGATCACCGCGAGCGGATTGAGACCTTGCTGGCCCGTACCGATGCGGATGCCGTACGCTCCCGCCTGCCGGGGGATGGCGGCCCTGCGATCATGGGCATTGTGAATGTGACCCCGGACAGTTTTTCCGATGGTGGGGATTTTCTGGACCCGGACAGGGCGTTTGCCCAGGCCAGCCGTCTGGTGGAGCAGGGGGCAACCATTCTGGATATCGGCGGGGAGAGCACCCGCCCCGGTGCAAAGCCGGTTCCCATCGCGGAGGAAATCGCGCGCGTGGTCCCGGTTATCGAGAAATGCGCGGGGCTGGGCAGCCTTCTGTCCATCGATACCCGCAAGCCAGAGGTCATGCAGGCGGCGATTGCTGCCGGGGCGGGCCTGATCAATGATGTCACCGCCCTTGAATATTCGGAAGAAAGCCTGAAGGTGGTGGTCGAGAGTGGGCTGCCCGTTTGCCTGATGCACAGTTCCGCTGACCCCCGCGTGATGCAGGACAATCCGCAATATGATCATGCCCTGTTCGACGTGATCGACTATCTGGAACATCGGGTGCGAAAAGCGGTGTCCGCCGGTGTGGAGCGGGACCGCATACTGGTTGATCCGGGTATCGGTTTTGGCAAGACGCTGGAGCATAACATGCTGCTGATGAAGGGGCTGGCGTTCCTTCACGGGATTGGCTGTCCGGTTCTGCTGGGGGTTTCCCGGAAATCCTTTATTGGTCTTGCGGATCGGCCGGGAGAGGCGAAAGACCGCCTTGGCGGGTCGCTTGCAGCGGCGCTGTATGGCATGCAGGCAGGCGCTCAGATTTACCGGGTTCATGACGTGGCGGAAACCCGTCAGGCCCTTGCCGTGTGGCAGGCGATTGAAAATTCCTTTCTGACAGCTTAGGGTGCTGTTCAACGATGACACAAGACTGCCGGGGTTTGACAGGTCCGGTGATCCCAAGCAGCTTATTGAGGCAAGATGACAAGAAAGTATTTCGGTACCGACGGTATCAGGGGAACGGCCAACAAGGAGCCGATGACAGCGGAAATTGCCCTGAAGGTCGGAAAAGCGGCTGGCAAGCAGTTTACAGGACGCGGCGAATACCGGCACCGGGTGGTGATCGGCAAGGATACGCGGCTTTCAGGCTATATGATTGAGCCGGCCCTGACCGCCGGTTTTACGTCCGTTGGTATGGATGTGATCCTTGTGGGTCCCCTGCCAACGCCTGCCATCGCCATGTTGACCCGCTCGCTCCGGGCTGATCTTGGGGTAATGATTTCCGCCTCGCACAACCCGTTCGAGGATAACGGCATCAAACTGTTTGGCCCGGATGGGTACAAGCTGTCCGATCAGGTGGAACTGGCTATTGAAGCCGACATGGATGATGACAGCAATGTGGTTCTGGCCGATCCGTCGCTTCTTGGCCGGGCGACGCGTCTGGACGATGCGCGCGGGCGGTATATCGAGTTTGCCAAGAGCAGCTTTCCCCGCAACCAGTTGCTGAATGATCTGAAGATCGTTGTGGATTGCGCCAATGGTGCAGCCTACAAGGTGGCCCCGACCGTCTTGTGGGAACTGGAGGCCGATGTCATTTCCATGGGCGTCTCGCCGGATGGGTTCAATATCAACAAGGGATGTGGCTCCACCGCGACCGAGGCCATGTGCCGCCGCGTGGTCGAGGAAGGCGCCCATTTGGGCATTGCGCTGGACGGGGACGCAGACCGCCTGATCATGTGTGATGAAAAGGGGGAACTGATCGATGGGGATCAGTTGATGGCCCTGATCGCGGCAAGCTGGCATGAGCGGGACCTGTTGCGGGGCGGTGGTCTTGTGGCCACCGTCATGTCCAACATGGGGCTGGAAAAATTCCTCAACGGCAAGGGCCTTGATCTTGTGCGCACCAATGTGGGCGACCGGTATGTGGTCGAGCATATGCGGGCCCATGGCTACAATCTGGGCGGTGAACAGTCCGGCCATATGGTCCTCAGTGATTACAGCACAACCGGGGACGGCCTGATTGCCGCCTTGCAGATTTTGTCCGTGATCGTGGATCAGGGCAAACCGGTCAGCGAGGTGTGCCGGAATTTTGACCCATACCCGCAAATCCTGAAGAATGTCCGCTACGCCGATCGGGACCCCATGGGGCTGGAGGCTGTCCAGACCGTGATCCGGGCCGGTGAACAGAGGCTTGGCGATACGGGCCGCCTGTTGATCCGGAAATCCGGGACGGAACCCCTGATCCGGGTGATGGGCGAGGGTGAGGATATTGATCTTGTCACCCATGTGGTGGATGATATCGTCCATGAACTGACGCAGGCTGCGGGTTAATCAAAGAGGTTTCAACATGTTGGGGAAAGTACTCTCCATTGCCGGGTCGGACTCTGGCGGCGGGGCAGGGATACAGGCGGACCTGAAGACCATTCAGGCGCTTGGCGGGTTCGGTATGACCGCCCTGACCGCAATGACGGCCCAGAATACAGAAGGGGTCACCGCTGTTGAGGGGGTATCCCCCGATTTTGTGGTGGAACAGATTCGGGTCGTGATGGATGATCTGGGGGTTGATGCCATCAAGGTCGGGATGCTGCATAGCGCGGCCGTGATCAATGCCGTGGCCGATTATCTGGAAAGTCTGGACAACCTGCCGCCGATCGTGGTGGACCCGGTGATGATCGCCAAGGGCGGCGCCAATCTGCTGTCCGAGGACGCAGAGGATGCCATCATGGGCCGTCTGCTGCCGAAACTGACAACCCTGCTGACCCCGAATATCCCCGAGGCGGAATGTCTGGTCGGCTGGAAAATCGAAACCTTTGAGGATCGGGAAAAGGCAGGCCGGGAGTTGCTGGCCAAGGGGCCGGGCGCGGTTCTCATGAAAGGCGGGCATGCGGAAGGGCCGGTCGTGACCGATCTTCTGGTCCTGCCGGAAGGCAGTCTGCGCTTTGAACATCCCCGTGTCAGCTCCCGCCATACCCACGGTACGGGCTGTACCCTGTCTTCTGCGATTGCGACGGGGCTGGCGCAGGGTCTGCCCCTTGATCAGGCTGTTGAGCGGGGCCTGCGATATGTGGAAATCGCCATTTTGGAAGCGCCGGGATATGGCCGGGGCCACGGGCCCCTGCATCACGGTCACACGGTGCGGGACTTCTAGGTCCCGCCGTTAAAAGAACGTTATATCCTGGTCAGGGGCAGGGGCAGGATCAGGATCAGGCAAACAGGTCGATCGGGATAATGGATTGTCCAATCATCTCCCCGCCGGGATCGGTGGGGGAGGTCCCTTCGGGCGGGCCGTTCTTTTCCGCCAGCATTTCCGTCTGTGCATCCATGAGTTTCTGGGTCGCCGCTGCGGCAACCGCACGGTCCTGCGCCGATGGCTCGGCCGGGGCCAGGGCCGCCTTGATCACCACTTCCATCTTGGCAATGGTGGCGGCCGGATTGTTCGGAATAGGCGCGGTGTCAATCTTCACCTCACCGCCTATGGCATATCGCTGGCCGTTGGGGCCAATCTGATATTCATACCGGGGGGCGCCCGCATACTGGCCGCCGGCAACGGCATGGGCCTGCTCATGGGCACGTACTTCCCGGTCCCGATCTTGCAAGGCGTCAATCTGCTCCTGCTCAGCCTCGCTGAACTCCATCCGGTTGGCGGCTGATTTTTTCGGCTCGCTCTCCGCTTGCGCCGCATCGGCGGTCTTGGCGGTGCTTGCCTGCTCCGGCACAAGGCTGCTTTTATCGTCTTGCGAGGCATTCCCTTGCAGGGCAATCACATTGTCAGGGGAAACCCGCGCAGGAGAGGGCGGGGTCCCTTCCCGGTTTTGTGCCTGAGGCGATTTGGTGACCGCTGCCACGGCATGACTGCCTGATCCCGTCTGGTCACCGTCCCGGACAGCCATGTCCGCCGCCGGGCGGGGCGGATCGTAGACCGGGAAATAGGGGGTGACAGCGGGGATCATGGGACCGGACAGCCAGAAAGAGCGTTAAATCTGAAGGTTCAGCGGATTGCCCGCAGGGCGTCCGGCCTGATCGGTTTCTTCCCCGGCGGCGGGATCGTTACCGTCATTGCCATAAGGGTTGGATGCCGCCTGAACAGCATCGCTGTCGTTCGCGTCAATCACGCCTTGCCCACTGGCGGGGGCAGCATCTGTGTTCGCACCATTGTTGGAGGCGGGAGACGCATCCCGTCTGTCTGTCGGGCGTTCCGCAGCGTTCGGATCGGTTCCTGTGCTGTCAGTCCCTTGCAGGGCGGTGACGGCCTCAAGGCTGATGGCGCCCCCTGATCCGGCAACGGGCGGAATGACATTGGCCCGCGGCTGGTCTTCTGCCGGGCGGGACGGGGCCTCACGCTGTTCTGTCGCCTCCTGCGGGCGTTCTTGGGCACGGACAGGAGCAGATTGAACAGGGGCTGACGCAAATCCGATGGAGAGGGCAGACATAAGGTGACCTTTCAGGAATAGGGGTGCCGTCAAAAAAATCTTCTAATACAGAATAAGATGGTAGAGAAAAAGCGTTAACGTCTTGTTAAGAAATTGACTCAATTTTCGTTAATTCTCCTGCAGGTTGGCCACTTCCGCCGCGAATTGCTTCAATTCGTCTTCGGTGTTGTAATAATGGAAAGAGGCGCGGACGATCGTTTCCAGCCCGCGGCGGTCCATGTCAAAGCGGGTCGATGCCGGGCTGGAGGTGGACACGTTGATCCCGCGGGCGGCCAGTTTTTCCCGAATGTCTTCTGCCGAATACCGGTCGTGGGAAAAGGTCACCATGCCGCCCTTACGGGCGCCGATATCTGTCACGGTAACATGGGGAAGGCGTTCCAGTTCTGCCCGTGCGGCTGCCGCAAGGGAACAGAGCCGTTCGGAACAGGCGGATGGTCCCTGTGCCAGATAGTAATCCACCGCAACGCCCAGCCCGATCACGGCGGCCACATTGAATTCCCAGTTTTCAAAACGCCGGGCATCGGATCGCATTGTGAAAGAATTGGCGCTGGTCCACTTGGCCCCGTGCAGGTCCAGCCACGGCGGGGTAAGCCGGTTCAGGAAGTCACCGCGCACATACAGGAACCCGGTTCCCCGTGGCCCGCGCAGATATTTTCGGCCCGTGGCGGACAGCATGTCACAGCCGATCTTTTGAACATCGAGCGGGATCTGCCCGACCGATTGGCAGGCATCCAGAAGATAGGGAATACCGTGTTTCCGGGCAACTTTTCCCACCTCTTCGGCCGGGTTGATCAGTCCGCCATTGGTCGGGATATGGCTGATGGAAATCAGCTTTGTCTGCGCGTCAATCCGGGCTTCAAGGGCAGCCACATCGATTTGCCCGGCGGCATCGCTGGGAATGACCTCAAGAATAACACCCTTGTCCTGAGCCGCCTGAAGGTAGGTAATGGCGTTACTGGCATATTCGGCTTCTGCTGTCAGGATTTTATCTCCGGCTTGAAGGTTCAGCCCGTGAAAGGCTGTCATCCATGCCGCCGTTGCATTTTCCATCAGGGCAATTTCATCGCGTGAACAGTTCACCATTTCAGCGATGGCATCATAGGTACGCTCGAAGGCGGGCATGGCCCGTTTATGGGCTTCGTATCCGCCGATCTGCATTTCCAGATCCAGATGCTCGACCACGGCCTGATAAACAGGGCTTGGTATCAGGGAGGCACCCGCATTGTTCAGGTGAATACGGGTGCGGGTTCCCGGTGTGTCCTGCCTGACTTTTTCCAGATCAAGGTGTTCGCGTGATGTCATGTTTTCCCCCTGTTTGTTTTCTGTCCGACCGCCTGTTCCCAAAGGCCTGTCCGGTTGTCCGGTTTCATTCTGTTCAAAAAAGGGACGGGGCGCAATTCCCGTCTGGCATGATCTGATTCTTGGCCCGGTTGGTTCCGGGGATTATCACGTCAGGAAGGGAGGTGGCGGGTGAGGCTGGAATAGCTCTCGGAAAGCACGGCATTCCTGTGGTTTTGGAGGGGGGCCAAGGGCGAGAGTCCGCTTGCGTATATTGCTCCGTTTTCAATTCTATTTTCAGGGGTAACGCATGGGAAACTGCGCTTTGCGATGAGGGTGTGCTGTAAATTTTGCACTGCAATAAAAAATCCGTTGACAGGGGGCGGCGGATATCTAGTATCGGCGGCGGGCCACATCCCCCCACCGGGATGCTCTAAACTGGAAGGTTTAGCTAACATGACAGAACTTATGCGTCCGGAGAGACGCCCCAACTCTCCTTTGTTTTCATCCGGCCCGTGTGCGAAACGCCCCGGATGGTCTCTCGAAGCTCTCAATAATGCTTTTCTTGGTCGTTCCCACCGCGCTGCGGAAGGGAAGGCTCGCCTGAAATCCGTGATCGATCTGCAACGCGAACTGCTCGGTATTCCTGCTGATTACCGCATCGGTATCGTGCCGGGTTCCGATACAGGTGCCGTTGAAATGGCCCTGTGGTCCCTGCTGGGTGCGCGTCCGGTGACTGTCCTCGCATGGGAAAGTTTCGGCTCTGGCTGGGCAACCGATGTTGTCAAGCAACTGAAGCTGGACGATGCCGAGGTTGTAACCGCCGGTTACGGTCAGCTTCCTGACCTGAACGCGGTTGATTGGAAACGGGACGTGGTCTTTACCTGGAACGGTACCACATCCGGTGTTCGGGTTCCGAACGCGGACTGGATTGCTGCCGACCGGGAAGGTCTGGCCATTTGCGATGCGACCTCTGCTGCGTTTGCAATGGACCTTGAGTGGGACAAGCTGGATGTTGTGACCTGGTCCTGGCAGAAAGTGCTGGGCGGGGAAGCCGCACACGGCATGATCGTCCTCAGCCCACGGGCCGTTGAACGCCTTGAAAACTACACCCCGGCATGGCCTCTTCCGAAGGTTTTCCGCATGACCAAAGGCGGCAAGCTGATCGAAGGGATCTTCAAGGGTGAAACCATCAACACACCGTCCATGCTGGCCGTGGAAGATGCGTTGGATGCCCTGAACTGGGCGAAAAACCTTGGTGGCCTTGACGGACTGATTGCCCGGACCAATGCCAACGCCAAGGCAATTTCCGATTTTGTCGAGAAATCGGACTGGCTGGATTACCTCGCCGAGAACGAGGCCTATCGCAGCCCCACATCCGTGTGTCTGAAAATTACGGATGACTGGTTTACCGGTCTTTCTGATGAGGATCAGTCAAAGGCGGCAAAGGAACTGGTGTCCATTCTTTCGAAAGAAGGTGTGGCGCTGGATATCGGTGCCTACAGGGACGCTCCGGCGGGTCTTCGGATCTGGGCGGGTGCCACTGTGGAAACAGCCGACCTGGTCGACCTGATGCCCTGGCTTGACTGGGGATATGCTGAACTCAAGAAGAATTTCTCAAATTAATCCTTCCCTCAACAAGGATCAGAAACATGGTAAAAGTACTTATCTCCGACAAGATGAGCCCCAAAGCTGCGGAAATTTTCCGTCAGCGCGGCATCGAAGTTGACGAACTCACCGGTATGTCACCGGAAGAACTGAAAGCCTGTATCGGCAATTATGACGGTCTGGCTATTCGGTCCTCCACCACTGCAACGGCTGAAATCATCGAGGCCGCGACCAACCTGAAAGTGATTGGCCGTGCCGGTATCGGTGTGGACAACGTGGATATCCCAGCGGCAACGGCTGCCGGTATCTGTGTCATGAACACACCGTTCGGAAATGCGATCACCACGGCGGAACATGCCATCGCCATGATGTTCTCCCTGTCCCGTCATATCCCGGCTGCCGATGCGTCCACGCAGGCTGGCAAATGGGAAAAATCCCGCTTCATGGGTGTTGAGCTGTATGGCAAGACCCTTGGCGTGATTGGCTGCGGAAATATCGGTTCAATCGTTGCGGACCGGGCCATTGGCCTGAAGATGAAAGTGGTCGCCTTTGATCCTTTCCTCTCACCGGAGCGGGCGGCTGATCTGGGTGTTGAAAAAGTTGAACTGGACGACCTGTTCGCCCGGGCTGACTATATCACCCTGCATACACCGATCACGGACGGGACCCGGAACCTCATCAACGCGACCAACATTGCCAAGATGAAGGACGGTGTTCGCATCATCAACTGTGCCCGCGGTGGTCTGGTTGTTGAGGAAGACCTGAAAGCCGCCCTTGAAAGCGGCAAGGTTGCCGGGGCTGCGGTTGACGTGTACTCCGTCGAGCCGGCCAAGGAAAACGTCCTGTTCTCCCTTGAGAATGTGGTTTGCACACCGCATCTGGGGGCGTCCACTACCGAAGCTCAGGTCAACGTGGCCATTCAGGTGGCGGAACAGATGGCCGACTATCTGTTGGTCGGTTCTGTGACCAATGCGCTGAACATGCCGTCCGTCACGGCAGAAGAAGCCCCGAAACTGAAGCCTTACATGGAACTGGCCAAGCAGCTTGGCAGTTTCGCAGGTCAGGTAACGGAAAGTGGCCTGAAGAAGGTTCATGTGGAATATGAAGGTCAGGCCGCCGGTCTGAACATCAAGCCGTTGACCGCCATCATTCTTCAGGGTCTGCTGGGTCCGCTCATGGACAGCGTCAACATGGTCAACGCCCCGATCGTTGCCAAGGAACGCGGTATCGACGTGATGGAAAGCATCAGCGACAAGGCGGATGATTACCAGACACTGATCCGTCTGACGGTAACCACCGAACAGCGCAGCCGTGATATTGCCGGAACTCTTTATGGTGACAAGCGTCCGCGCATCGTCAGCATCAAGGGGATCAACATGGAAGCCGAGCTGGGTCCGCACATGCTGTATGTGACCAACCGCGACAAGCCGGGCTTCATCGGTTCGCTCGGATCGCTTCTGGGTGAGGCGGGTGTAAACATCGCCACCTTCCACCTGGGTCGTCACGAAGCGCAGGGCGAGGCGATTGCCCTGATCGAGATAGATTCGTCTCTGGCGGAAGATACCCTTGAGAAAGTCCGTGCACTGCCTCATGTGGAGCAGGTCAAACCGCTGGCTTTCTAGGTTTATTCCTCAAATAATCGCCTTTTGAAGGCACTGGAAAAAGCGGCGTTGTAAAATGCCGCTTTTTCTTGTTGTTCTTGTTGGCATAATGCCGCGAAATATGCTTTATAGGCGCATGTGATGAACAACTATTCTGAAAAAGGGCTGCTGCCTGCCGGACTGGCGGATATGCTGCCACCGACCGCGTCTGCCGAAGCCAGTTATACAGAAGCCCTGATGAAGGTCTTCACTGCGAACGGCTACCTGAGGGTCAAGCCTCCTCTCATTGAATTCGAAGAACATTTGCTGGAAGGTGCCGGTGCGGCGCTGTCCTCCAAGATGTTCCGGGTCATGGACCCCGTTTCCCATCGCATGATGGGAATCAGGACGGACATCACCCTGCAGGTTGCCCGTGTGGCCACGACCCGCATGAAACAGGATCCCCGGCCGCTGCGCCTTTCCTATGCGGGGCAGGTGCTGCGCGTGCATGGTAGCCAGCTTCGCCCGGAACGCCAGTTCACGCAGGCCGGTGTGGAACTGATCGGGGCCTCCGAAATTGCCGCCGATGCGGAACTGATCCTGCTGGCGTCAGAGGCGCTGAACGCCCTGAACATTCCGGACCTGTCCGTTGACCTGACCCTGCCCACACTGGTCCCCGCCATTTGCGAGGAACTGGGTGTGGAAGAGGAAACAGCGGCAAAAGCGCGCCTTGCGCTGGATCAGAAGGATGCGGCGGTTCTGGATGATTTCGGGGATACCTTGTCTCCCATCCTGATGGCGCTGCTGAAGGCGGCAGGCCCGGCGGCGGATGCCATGCGGCAGTTGCGGGCGCTGAACCTTCCGGGGCGGGCCGCAGAGCAGATTGCCGAACTGGATCGCCTTGTCACCCTGCTGACAGAGGCATCGCCCGATCTGGTGATTACCATCGATCCCGGCGAATTCCGCGGTTTTGAATACCAGACCGGTGTCAGCTTCACCCTGTTTGCGCGGAATGTACGCGGCGAACTGGGCCGGGGTGGCCGGTATCATCTGATTGACGGGGAACCGGCGACCGGTTTCACCCTGTTTATGGACAGCATCATGCGCGCTGCACCGCGCAGCAAGGGGCCGAAGCGGTTGTATCTTCCGTTTGGCACCTCCATGGAAACAGGCGCACAGTATCGCGCCGAAGGCTGGATTACGGTTCGGGGGTTGGCCAAGGCCGCATCCGATTCCGAAGAAGCAAAGCGGCTTGGCTGCTCACATGTAGTGAACTCGGGCGACGTAACAGAAGTCGCCTGATTTAGGAAACCTGTATTAAGGACATTGAGACTATGGCAAATGTGGCTGTTGTCGGATCCCAGTGGGGTGATGAAGGCAAAGGTAAACTGGTTGACTGGTTGTCAGAACGGGCCGACGTTGTGGTGCGGTTCCAAGGCGGTCATAATGCCGGGCATACGCTTGTTATTGACGGAACAGTTTACAAACTGAGTCTGCTGCCGTCCGGCATTGTCCGGGGTGGCAAGGTTTCCGTGATCGGAAACGGGGTTGTGATTGATCCGTGGGCCCTGCTCAAGGAAATGGAAATCCTGCGCGGGCAGAATGTTGAAATCACGCCTGAATGCCTGAAGATCGCCGAAAACGCGACCCTGATCCTGCCGCTTCACGGCGAGTTGGATGCCCTTCGCGAAGATAACACCGCCGCGGTCAAGATCGGCACCACCCGCCGGGGTATTGGTCCTGCCTATGAGGACAAGATCGCCCGCCGTGCCCTGCGTGTCAGCGACCTTTCAGACCCGGACCTGATGGCCCGCAAGATCGAAACCCTGCTGATGCACCACAACGCCCTTCGCAAGGGTCTGGGTGCTGAACCTGTGGACGGCGCCAAGCTGCTGGCCGATCTGGTGGAAATTGCCCCGAAAATTCTTGAATTTTCCGACATTGTCTGGCGGACGCTGGATGAAGCCAAGCGGGATCGCAAGCTGGTTCTGTTCGAAGGCGCCCAGGGGGCCATGCTGGACAACGATCACGGGACCTATCCGTTCGTAACCTCTTCCAACACGCTGGCCGGGCAGGCCGCTGTGGGCAGTGGCGTCGGTCCGGGGGCTGTCAGCTATGTTCTGGGGATCACCAAGGCCTATACGACCCGTGTGGGTGAAGGTCCGTTCCCGACGGAACAGAAGAACGACATTGGCCGTGGTCTGGGTGAGCGGGGCCGCGAATTTGGCACCGTCACCGGACGGGAACGCCGGTGTGGCTGGTTCGATGCGGTCATGGTTCGTCAGGCGGTCAAGACCGGCGGTATTACCGGGATTGCCCTGACCAAGCTGGATGTTCTGGATGGCATGGAAGAGTTGAAAGTCTGTGTTGGCTACCGTCTTGGTGACAAGACACTGGATTACTATCCGTCCAACATGGCCGATCAGGCCGCGGTTGAGCCGATCTACGAAACCCTTGAAGGGTGGAGCGAAAGCACTTTTGGTGCCCGGAGCTGGGACGCCTTGCCGGCAACCGCCGTCAAGTATATCCGCCGGGTCGAGGAACTGATCGAGGCGCCGATCGCGCTTGTCTCCACCAGCCCGGAACGGGAAGACACCATTCTGGTTCGGGACCCGTTCGCGGACTGAACCGCTTCCGGCTGATGTGACGACCTGATTTTGTCAGGACAGAAAGAAGAAAACCCCCGCTTCCCTGTGAGGCGGGGGTTTTCTGTTGTTCTGAGGCAAGTGATCAGTTTTTGGGGAACGCGATTGCGACGGTGGTGCCCTCACCAACGGCGCTGGTCAGGGTGATGTTGCCGCCGTTCAGTTCGGTCAGGCGTTTGACAAGGGCGAGGCCAAGACCCGTCCCCCCGGTTCTGCGCACATGGACATCGTCGGTACGTTCAAAGGAATCGAATATCCGGTCCTGATCTGCAGGATCGATCCCAAACCCGTTGTCCGCCACTTCAAAGGCCAGACCGTGATCGGTCAGGGGCCGGGCCGACAATTTGACGATCCCGCCCTTTTCATTGAACTTGATGGCATTGGACAGCAGGTTGACGAGAATCTGGATCATGTGGCGATGATCCGCGTTCAGGGTTTTTGCCCCGGAATGAACATGGGTCTCGATGGTGATCCAGTTGCGGTCAGCCAGCACCCTCACCATGTCCACCACCTGTGCAATCAGGGACGTGACATCGATGCTGGTAACGCTGGGCTGTTCCTTGCCGGATTCAATGCGGGACAGGTCCAGAATGTCGTTGACCAGCGACAGCAGATGGCTGCCCGCCGCATGAATATCCAGAAGATATTCCCGCTTTTTCTCGTCAACAATATTGGCGGAGCGGGGACCGGACAGCAGTTCCGAATAGCCCATGATCGCGTTGAGGGGGGTTCGGAATTCGTGGCTCATGCTGGCAAGGAAACTGGATTTCGCCTCGTTGGCCTTGTGGGCAGCGCGGGCCGCTTCCTCCAGCTTGGTCTGGGCGGCCTTCTGGTCGGAGATATCCCGGATTACCCCGATAAACTGGCGAAAATGGGGGTTCTTGGTATCGCCGATGGAAAGCTCGGCGGGAAAGATCGTACCGTCCTTTCGCATGGCCTGAACTTCCCGGCCAATGCCGATGATCTTGCCCTTGCCGGATTGGAGGTAGTTCCGAAGATACTGGTCATGCTGGTCCCGGTAAGGGTTCGGCATCAGCATGGAGACATTCTTGCCAACCGCCTCTTCCGGGGTGAAGCCAAAGGTTTTTTCGGCCGAGATACTCCAGTGGGTGATCAGGCCCCGGTCGTTGATCACGATAACCGCCTCGACGATATTCTCGAAAACCGCTTTCAGGCGATCATTGGATTCCTGAAGGGATCGGGTGCGGGCTTCATAAATCTGTTCCAGATACTGTTTGACGCTGGGAAGTTGCAGGTTGTCCGGCTTTTTAAGGGCTGTCAGGTCCTTGTGTGCCCCCAGCATCCGCAGGGGGTTTCCCACCGTGTCGCGGATTGCGATGCCACGGCTTTGGAACCACAGGATGGTTCCGGATTTGTGAAAATACCGGACGATGTGATCAAACGGGAATGTTTCATCCGCGCAATGCAATTCGAAATGCTTGAGGGCAATTTCAATGTCATCCGGGTGGATACATTTCATCCATTCCGATGACAGATGCTCTTTCTCGTCGGGATCGTAGCCCAGCATCTCCCAAAAGGTGGTGTCCATCCACTCGATTTCGGGATTTTCCATATCCAGACACCACAATCCGTCTCCGGCTGTATGGGTCAGAAAATTGTCAACTTTCGGGTCGGATTGCGCCAGAGCCCTGATTTCACTCTCCAGATAGTGAACTGGTTTTTCCATAAGAACCTTCCGCAAAGGTTTTTGTTATTCCATTCTACTAATGCTTTAGAGCGACACCAGTTTAAGGGGTATAGTGTTAAAAATTTATTCGCAAACTCTAATTTTAAATATATTTAATATTGCGGAAAAGAGTAGGGGAAACAGCGGAAGGTTGCCGAAATATTCTGTTCGGTCGGTTTTTATCAGGCTGGGTCCTGATCGTCCTGCTGCTGCAGGCGGGTCGCCTGACGGAAGATTTTCTCCATCAGGTGGTTCAGGGTCTGGTATTCCTTTTTCGACAGAGCCGACAGGATCGCGGCCTCCCTCTCGCGGGCGAGGGGGATGATCTGGTTATAGACAGCCGTTCCCTGATCGGTCAGGTGCAGGGTCTTCTGGCGCCGGTCCGCACTATTTGTATGGGCGGACACCAGTCCGGCCTGCCGCAACCTGTTCACAGCCCGGCTGACAGTCATTTTTTCCATGCTGGTAATCCGGCCAAGCTCCGTTCCTGAAAGCGGCTGGTGATTGCCAAGCGCGGCAAGGATGCGCCATTCGTGCCGGGTCAGGTGGAACCGATCCGCATAAAGTTCGGACAGGGCCTTGCTGACGGCGATATTCAGGATCGACAGGCGATAGGGAAGGAAGGTGGCAAGATCAAGGGGCTGGTCACTGTCCGGGGCGGGGTTGGCTGAAATGTCCCAACTGTCTTCGGCGGGGGACCAGATGTCCCGGATATGTGTGCGGTCAGGTTTTGTCATGTCAGTCCCGGTGCCCGAAATTTCTTGCGCCCTTTGTAGCGTGAACCGGCCCTTTGTGAAAGACCGGTCTGCGGGCGACCGCAGGAGGGAATTCCCTTCCCGATTGACAATAGTAACATTTGTTACCAATATGACAAGAGCTGCCCTCCCCGAAACAGGACGGGCCGTGGCAGCGATGGAGGAGCGCCTTATGAAAATTGGGAAAATTCATCACGTCGCCTACCGGTGTCGGAATGCCAAGCAGACTGTGGAATGGTATCAGAAGTATCTGGGTATGGATTTTGTTCTCGCCATCGCCGAGAACGAGGTTCCCTCGACAAAGGCGCCTGACCCTTACATGCATATTTTCATGGATGCGGGGCAGGGCAATGTTCTGGCCTTTTTTGAACTGCCCAACTCCCCCGAAATGGGAAAAGACCCGAACACACCGGACTGGGTGCAGCATATTGCCTTTGAAATTGACAGTCTGGACGATCTTCTGGCCACCAAGGCCCGTCTGGAGGCGGACGGGATTGATGTTGTCGGCCCGACAGATCACACTATCTTCAAATCTATCTACTTCTTTGATCCCAGCGGTCATCGGCTGGAACTTGCGGTGAATACCGGCACACCGGACATGGCCCGCCGACTGGACGATGTGAAATGGCAGATGCTGGAAGAATGGGACCGCACCAAGCAGGCCCCGCAACATGCGGCCTGGATGCATGACGGCAGTCATAGTTGATCGGCATACAGCGGATTTGAAAAGGAACGGCACATGTATCTTGTGATCGGGAGAATGCTGGAAAACAGTGTGCGGGGGGTGTCGTGTGCGCCGCCGATGAGGCCGGCTTTCCCCTTGCTTCCCTTTACAGTTATTCCAGAATGGAACCCTTCACATGACACAAGATACGACACACCCCACAGACCTTTTTGAAAATCCCATGGGCCTTGATGGCTTTGAATTTGTTGAGTTTGCCTCGCCCAAGCCGGGCATTCTGGAGCCGATCTTCGAATTGCTGGGCTTCACGAAAATCGCCGTGCACCGGTCAAAAGACGTGGTGTTGTACCGGCAGGGCGATATCAACTTCATCATCAATAACGAACCCAAAAGCCATGCCGCCTATTTCGCCGAAGAACACGGGCCATGCGCTTGCGGTCTGGCTTTCCGGGTCCGCGATTCCCACAAGGCTTATGCCCGTGCGCTGGAACTGGGCGCACAGCCGATTGAAATTCCCACCGGGCCGATGGAACTGCACTTGCCGGCCATCAAGGGCATTGGCGGGGCGCCCCTCTATCTGATCGACCGCTATAAGGAAGGTCAGAGCATCTACGATATCGATTTTGAATATCTGGAAGGGGTGGACCGGAACCCGGTTGGATGCGGCTTTAAGGTTATCGATCACATGACCCATAATGTGTATCGCGGGCGCATGGATTACTGGGCACGATTCTATGAAACTCTCTTCAATTTCAAGGAAATCCGGTATTTCGATATCAAGGGCGAATATACAGGGTTGAAATCCCGCGCCTTGACGGCGCCCGATGGGCGGATCAGAATTCCCCTGAACGAGGAGGCATCCGAAGGCACCGGCCAGATTGAGGAATTCCTGATGGCCTATAACGGCGAAGGGATCCAGCATATCGCTTTTGCCAGTGATGACCTGCTGGCCAGTTGGGACATGCTGAAGGAACGGGGGTTGGCCTTCATGACGCCGCCGCCGGATACCTATTATGAAATGCTGGAAGAACGTCTTCCCGGCCACGGGGAGCCGGCAGATGAATTGAAGAAACGCGGCATCCTTCTGGATGGCACCACCGAGGGCGGGGATTTGCGCCTGTTGTTGCAGATTTTCTCGGAAACCCTGATCGGTCCGGTATTCTTTGAATTCATCCAGCGGAAAAAGGACGACGGTTTCGGTGAGGGGAACTTCAAGGCCCTGTTTGAATCCATGGAGCGGGACCAGATCCGGCGCGGCGTCGTCAAGGCCGAATAGAGGGGGGCGGCATGCCTTCTGATACGGGAATAAACGGAGAACTTGGATAACGGAATGACCACATATTACAAAACACAAGATCCGTCCCTGAAAAGCTGGGTGAAAAGCGCCAATGGGCCGGAATGCCCGTTTCCCATCCAGAACCTGCCTTACGGGGCTTTTTCAACGGCGGCAAATCCCGCCCCCCGCATCGGTGTGGCGATCGGGGACCATGTGCTGGATTTGTCCGTTCTTGAAAAGGCGGGCCTGTTGCCCCAATCGGAAGGCTGTTTTTCGGCGCCGGTCCTGAACGGGTTCATGGGGCTGGGGGCGGCGGTCTGGTCGGACACGCGGGCCACCATCAGCGCCCTTCTTGAAAAGGAGAACAGCCGCCTTCGCGATGACAGTGCCTTGCGGGCCGGGGCATTGGTCCCCCTGTCCGATGTGACCCTGCATATGCCGGTGCAGGTGGGGGACTTTACGGATTTCTATGCGTCGCGGGAACATGCCACCAATGTGGGGACCATGTTCCGGGACCCGGAAAATGCGTTGATGCCCAACTGGCTGCATATTCCAATCGGCTATAACGGGCGGGCCAGTACGGTGGTGGTCAGCGGCACCGACATTCACCGCCCGTGTGGTCAGGTCAAGGCCCCCGATCAGGCGGCCCCGTCGTTCCGGCCCAGCGGCAAGCTGGATATGGAACTGGAAATGGGGGCCCTTGTCGGCACCGGCAATCCACTGGGACAGCCGGTGACGGTAGAGCAGGCCCGCGAGATGATTTTCGGCTATGTCCTCCTGAATGACTGGAGCGCCCGGGATATTCAGGTGTGGGAATATCAGCCCCTTGGCCCGTTTCAGGCCAAGGCCTTCGCCACCACCATATCGCCATGGGTTGTCACCGCCGAGGCGCTGGAGCCGTTCCGGGTTTCCGGACCGTCTCAGGACCCTGTCCCGCTGCCTTATTTGCAGCAGACAGCGGCCAATAACTATGATCTGAACCTGAAAGTGACGCTTCAGCCCGCAGGCGCGGCCAGCCCCGCCGCAATTTGCGAGACCAATTTCCGCTATATGTACTGGTCCAGCCCCCAACAACTGGCCCATCACGCGTCAAGCGGCTGTGCCATGCGGCCCGGCGACCTTCTGGGGTCCGGGACCATCAGCGGGCCAACCCCCGCTTCATGGGGCAGTTTGCTGGAACTGACCTGGAATGGCCGCGATCCACTGACCTTGCCGGAGGGCCAGACACGCACCTTTATCGAGGATGGCGACAGCCTGACCCTAACCGGTTGGTGTCAGGGGGATGGCTATCGTATCGGCTTCGGCGAGGCGGAGGGGACCATCCTGCCCCCGGTCCCGCATCCGGCAGGGGGATAGGTCATGTCCCTTCGTCTTTTCGGGTATTGGCGATCCAGTGCATCCTACCGGGTGCGGATCGCCTTGAACCTGAAGGGACTGGGATGGAAACATCAGGGGGTGCATTTGCTCCGTGACGGGGGGGAGCAGCTAAAGGCTGACTATGCCCACCTCAACCCCCAAAAGCTGGTGCCGACCCTTGTGGCCGATGGCGTGCCCTTGACGCAATCCCTTGCCATTCTGGAATATCTGGAAGAAGCCTACCCCGATCCGCCCCTGCTGCCGGAAGACCTTGCCGGGCGGGCACGGGTGCGGGCCATTGCGGCGGCCATCGCCTGCGATATTCATCCGCTCGATAACCTGCGGGTTCTCCGCTACATGAAAAATGCCCTTGATTCGGACGAGACGGCCCGCAACAGGTGGTATGCCCACTGGATCACCGAAGGCTTCAATGCGCTGGAAATCACTTTGGGCGCTTCCGAAACGGGGCAGTTCTGTCATGGCGACCAGCCCACATTCGCCGATTGTTGCCTTGTTCCGCAGGTTTATAATGCCCGCCGGTTCCACATCGACATGACGCCATACCCGGAAATCTGCCGGATTGAGCAGGCCTGCCTTGGTCTGCCGGCGTTTGACCTGGCGCGTCCTGAACAGCAACCCGATTGCGAAGACTAGTATTCGAAAATTCGCATTTTCGTGCAAGGTGTGTATTTAGGTACAAACTGTCTTGCGGACAGGGGGCCTTTTCTGCCACAATCCGGCCAACCCCAACCAAAGGGCATGTTCCCGAGCATGCCAAGTTAGACCAACAAAAAACAAGAAAGAGGGTTGAAATATATCATGAGCCGAAGTTGTAAGGCCTATATTGCGGGCGTGTATGAACACCCCACACGCAAGGCCGTGGATAAAACCGTTCCCCAGATTATTGCGGAAGTTTCCCTTGGCGCCCTGAAGGATGCCGGACTGACCATGGCAGATGTCGACGGATATTTCTGTGACAGTGTGGTTCCCGGTCTGGGCGGTATGTCCATGGCGGAATATATGGGGCTGGACCTCACCCATACGGATTGTACGGAAACCGGCGGGTCTTCCTATGTTGTCCATGTTGGACATGCCGTTCAGGCCATTGCTGCCGGAAAATGCAAGGTGGCACTGGTCACACTGGCAGGCCGTCCGCGTGCCGAAGGTTTGGCCACGCTTGGCGCCCGCGACCACGGCGGCGAGTTGCCGGAACGCGGGTTTGAAATTCCCTACGGTCCGGCAGTGACCAACCTTTATGCCATGGCCGCCATGCGCCACATGTACGAATATGGCACCACCAGCGAGCAGCTGGCCTGGATCAAGGTTGCCGCATCCCATCATGCCCAGCATAACGAACTTGCGGTTCTGCGCGATGTGGTGACGGTTGATGACGTGGTGAATTCACCCATGATCGCCGATCCGCTGCACCGTCTGGATTGCTGCGTGATCAGTGACGGCGGCGGGGCCCTTGTCATTGTCGCGCCGGAAATTGCCAAGTCCCTTGGCGATCGCTGCGTCAAGGTTCTGGGGCACGGCGAGGCCATCAAGCACCTGAATTCCGGCAATTTTGACCTGACCCATACAGGGGCAGCCAAATCCGGTCCCATCGCCTTTGCCGAGGCAGGGTTGACACCGGCAGATATGGATTATGCGTCCATCTATGACAGCTTTACCATCACGGTTCTGGAAACCCTCGAAGATCTGGGCTTCTGTGAAAAAGGTCAGGGCGGCAAGTTCGTGGCCGACGGAAACCTGATTTCTGGCGTTGGCAAGCTGCCGTTCAACACCGATGGCGGCGGGCTGTGTAACAACCATCCCAACAACCGGGGCGGCATGACCAAGGTCATCGAGGCTGTTCGCCAGCTTCGCGGCGAGGCTCATCCCAAGGTGCAGGTGCCGGATTGTACACTGGCCCTCGCGCATGGTACCGGCGGTCAGATTTCAACCCGTCACGGCAGTTCAACAGTAATTTTGGGGAGGAACGACGCATGAGCCAGCAGGAAAGAACCTACATTGACCCGGACGTCAATATGGAAAACCAGGCCTACTGGGAAGCGGCAAAGGAAAACAGGCTTGTGCTCAAGCGCTGTACCTCCTGTGGCAAGACCCATTTCTACCCGCGCTCGATCTGCCCCCATTGCTGGAGCACCGAAACCGAATGGTATGAAGCCAGTGGGAAAGGGACCATTTACACCTATTCCGTCATGCGGCGCGCCGAAGTTCCCTATGTCATCGCCTATGTGACACTGGAAGAAGGGATCACCATGATGACCAATCTGGTGGACTGCGATTTCGATGCCCTGCGTGTTGGGGAACCGGTTGAGGTCCAGTTCCGGCAAACCGAGGGGGGCTGGGCGCTTCCTGTTTTCCGGCCCGTAGCAGCGGCTTGATCCGCAGATATCATACTTAATAATAAAAAATAAAATGGGAGAGAAAGAATGATAGAAAACAAGATCAAGCCATCCGGGCTGTATTACGAAGAGTTCGAGGTCGGGCAGGAGTTTCACCATGCCCTGACCCGGACTGTCACGGAAATGGACAACATCATGTTCTGTGCCATGACCCACAATCCGCAGCCCCTGCATCTGGACGAGGAATATTCCAAGGACACCATGTATGGGCAGCGTATTGTGAACAGCCTGTTCACCCTGGGCCTGCTGGTTGGCGTTACCGTTGCGGATACCACACTCGGGACCACCCTTGGCAATCTTGGCATGACCGATATCCGTTTCAAGAACCCGGTATTCCACGGCGATACCATTCGCGTCGTGACCCGGATCAAGGATATGCGCGAAAGCAAGTCCCGCCCCAATGAGGGCATCGTTGTGTTTGAGCATATCGGCTATAACCAGCGGGACGAGGAAATTGCCTATGTGGTCCGCACCGGCCTGATGAAGAAGAGACCGGCATGATTATCCGGTCCCTGCTTTTCGTCCCCGGTGACAGCGAGAAGAAAATGGCAAAAGGCGGCGAGAATGCCGCCGATGCCCTGATTCTGGATCTTGAGGATTCCGTATCCGATGACCGTCAGGATGTGGCCCGGGAACTGACCTGCAAGTATCTTCAGGACAATCCGGACCGCAGCCGTCAGCAGTTGTGGGTTCGGATCAATCCGCTGGACAGTCCGCTGTCCCTGCCGGACCTTGCGGCTGTCATGCCGGGGGCGCCGGACGGGATCGTCTTGCCCAAGGTTTATTCCTCGGACGAGGTCAACAAACTGGACAATTACCTGTCCATTCTGGAGGTACGCGAAGGCCTGCCTCAGGGGTCGACAAAAATCCTGTGTGTTGCCACGGAAACAGCAGCCTCGCTGCTGACTTTCCATACCTACCTCGAAAATACCACGGACCGCTTGGTCGCCATGACATGGGGCGGCGAGGATCTGGCGGCATCCCTGCATGCCAGTGACAACCGCCATCCCGACACCGGCGAATATGACCATCCGTTCCAGTTGGCCAGAACCCTGTGTCTGTCCACGTCGCGGGCGCTGGATATCCAACCGGTTGGGGTTGTCTATACCAACTTCCGCGATCTGGATGGCCTGCGCGAGGAATGCCTGCGGGATCGTCGCTCCGGCTTTTTCGGGAAAATTGCCATTCACCCGGCCCAGTCCGAGGTGATCAACGAGGCCTTTACCCCGACAGAGGCCGAGATCGGCCATGCCCGGCGGGTCGTGGATATCTTTGAACAGAACCCCGGTCTTGGAACCGTCGGTCTGGACGGGATGATGCTGGACATGCCGCACCTGAAACAGGCGCGGAACCTGCTGGCACTGGCGGATCAGATCAACAACCGGTCCTGATCCCGGCCTGTCAATAAACCATACTGCCATGCCCGCATTTTCGCAGCCTTGCGTCATGCGGGCATGGCCAATAACATCAAAAACAAAGGAGAAAAGGAATGCCAGGCTGTCTGGACGGAATCCGGATTGTGGATTTGTCTACCGTGATTCTGGGGCCGTGGGCTACGCAGATGCTGGGGGATATGGGGGCGGACGTCATCAAGGTCGAAACGCCGGGCGGGGATACCACCCGCAATTCCGGACCCAAGCAGAATGACGGCATGGGGTCCCTGTATCTGGGGGTGAACCGCAACAAGCGAAGCGTGGTTGTGGACCTTCGGACCGAGGAGGGGCGGGAAGCCCTGTTCAAGATTGTCGGTACGGCCGATGTGTTCCTGCATAACATGCGTCCCAAGGTCGCCAAGAAGCTGGGGCTGGACTACGAACGGTTTGCCGAGGCGTATCCCGACCTTATTTTCTGCGCCACCTACGGGTTCCGTAAAGACGGACCCATGGCGGACAAGCCGGCCTATGACGATATCATTCAGGCCGCCTGCGGTATTGCCGATCTGCAAACGGTCACCGCGGACCAACCGCGTTTTGTGCCGACAATCGTTGCGGACAAGACAACCGCCTATAACGTGGTGTCAGCCATTCTTGCCGGGCTTTTGAACCGGGAGCGGGGCGGCGGCGGCCAGTCGATCGAGGTTCCCATGTTCGAGACCCTTGTGGACTATGTCATGGTCGAGCATCTTTACGGCGCCGCGTTCGAGCCGCACAAGGGCCCGATGGGGTATGAGCGTCTTCTGAATGTGGAGCGGCGTCCCTACGCGACGAAGGATGGCTATCTTGCCGTTCTGCCCTATACGGATGCCAACTGGCGGGATTTCTTCGATGTGGCCGGAATGCCCGAGATGAAGGATGATCCGCGCTTTGTGGATCTGGCCACCCGGACCCGCTATTCCGAGGAAATCTACCAGCTTCTGGGCGAGATCGTTGCCACCCGCACATCGGCGGACTGGCAGCGGGATCTTGATACCAAGGGCATCCCGGTGCAGCCGGTCCTGACCAAGGAGATGCTGCTGGAGGATGAACAGCTTCATGCCTCCGGGTTCTGGCGTCTGGAGGACCATCCGACGGAAGGCACCTTGCGTATGACAGACCCGCCGATCCGTTTTTCGAAGACGCCGTCAACCATTCGCAGGTTGGCCCCCCATCTTGGGGAACATAGTGCGGAAATCCTGCGGGAAGCCGGATATTCGGACGCCGAAATCGAGACCTTGTTCGAGGTTGGCGCCACCAAGACAACCAGACTTGAAAAATAACGGATGCCCCGCCTGTTGGCGGGGCATTTTTTGTTTAGACAGAGAGGGAGAGACAGATGGGAACCTATGAAAATATCACCGTGGAGCGGGAGGGCGCGGTTGCGGTCCTGAAGCTGAACCGGCCAGAGGCGCTGAATGCGCTGACATTCGACATGATGGACGAGGTTCAGGAGGCAATTGCCGCCCTCAATGAAGACCGGTCTGTGCGCTGTCTGGTCCTGACCGGGGCGGGACGGGGTTTCTGTTCCGGGCAGGATTTGCGAAGCCGCAGCACCAACCCCGCCAATCTGGTGGAAGACGTGATGAACAGCTATTACGGGGCGTTCAAGGCGATCCGTACCTGCCGGGTGCCGGTGATCACGGCGGTGAACGGTGTGGCAGCGGGCGGCGGCTTTTCGTTTGCCCTTGCCGGGGATATCCTGATGGCCGCGAAATCCGCCCGCTTCATTCAGGTGTTCAGCCGCATTGCGCTGGTCCCGGATCTGGGGTCCACACTTCTGTTGCCGCAGGCCATCGGGCGGTCGGCAGCGTTGAAGTTGATGATGACCAACGACACCCTGACCGCAGAGGAGGCGCTCAAAATCGGCCTGATTAGTGATTGCGTCGAGGATGACAGGCTGATGGACGCGGCGCTGGAACTGGCGGGCCGTCTTGCCAAGGGGCCGACCCATGCCCTGATGATGACCCGCGCGCTGGTGGATGAGCCAGAGGGGGATCTTCTGGAAAGGCAGTTCCGACGCGAGCTGGAAGTGCAGGTGGAGATGCGGGATCGTCCCGATGCGCGGGAAGGCGTTGCCGCTTTCTTGGAGAAAAGAGCCCCCGTCTTCCGCGGCGAATAGCATCCGGGCAAGAAACCTTTTCTGCACGTTGCCGGACCAATCGGGGAAAAACCCCCGGTTGGGAGGGGAGAGGGAGGATTAATCGTATTTTTTGAAGGCCATTCGGGCCGGATAGTTGTCCGGTTTATAGAGATGAGAGGGGGGAAATTAACCTCATTTTAACATCGAATTGGCACTTTGACGATATTACTCTTCTTAGGTCATCTACTTATAATGGCACTTGCTGAAAATAAAGGAAGCTGGGGACGAAAGCGGGATAGCGGGACCAGGGAAGTCTTGCGGGACCGCTACAGGATTTTTCTGTCCAGCCCGATCCCGCATATGGATAGCGGCGAGAATCGCGCCTATCAGGTGGAGGATCTGCGCGACCCTGTCTCGCGTCTGTATGCCATTGTTGTGGACCCTTCCATACCGTATCGCGATGAAATGGCTCAGCGGATGACCTCGCGCAGTGTGTCGGGCATCCTTGAACTGCATGCCCACGGGGTGGTTCAGTTTGACGATACGGACTATCGGTATGTGTTTGTTTTTGACCAACCCCTGCATGGGCGGGCCTTTTCGGAAGGCACCCCGCTGACCGAGCAGGAGGTTCTTGGCAAGATCGTCCCGCGTCTGATCGATACCATCACCGATTTGCACAGCCGGGGACTGGCCCACCGGGGCATCCGCGCTGATAATCTGTTCTTACGCGAAAAGGGCCGTCTTGGGCTGGTACTGGGAGAGGCGGTTACAAACCCGGCAGGGTCCTTGCAGCCGGCGGTTTATGAGCCTTTGGAATCGGCCAACGCCATGCCCCATGGACGCGGGGAATTGAACCCGGCGGCCGATGTGTATGCGTTGGGTGTTCTGATTGTGCATCTTCTGGGCGGGGTGTTGCCCGGTCAGGGACGGCAGGCCGTGGACCTTTACAAGGCCAAGCTGCAGCAGGGCACCTATGCGGTGCTGGTCCCGAAAATCCAGGCTTCCAGCCGGGCCGGTTTCCTGCTGGCCGGGTTGCTGAACGACGATATTACCCGCCGCTGGAATCTTGAGGTCCTGAAGCGATGGCGGGATGGGGTCTATGAACGGCCCCGCCCCGGTTTCGGCGACCGTCGGGCGCCGGGCCCGATTGCTTTTGATGATCAGGAATTTGTCTCGCCCCGTCTGTTGGCGCAGGCCCTGACGGAACGTCCGTCCCTTGGCTACAGCATTCTTGAGAACGGCAAGCTGGAAAGCTGGGTTCGCAACTCCCTCAATGACAAGGAGGCCGCCGTTCGCATTGGCGAAATCCTGACCAGGTCAACCGGGTTGACGCGGGGAATGCGGCGCAATGAAATTCAGGCGATCTCTCGGGCAGCGGCCATTCTCGATCATCAGGGGGCCCTGTGGTATCGCGATATTACCTTTTCCCGCGGGGGGATGGGCAGTTTGCTGGCCTATGGCTTTCGCAAGGGCGGAGCGCTGAAAAACACCCTTGCCGAACTGCTGGAAAGCGGCCTTCTTCCCGATGTGGTGTTTACGGACCAGAACCGTATGACCAAGGAAAAGAAGAAGGAAGACAGCTGGATGAAAATCGGCGCGGCGGCCGATTGTTTCGAATATATGGAAAAATGGAAGCATCTGGGCTTTGGCCTGGAACGCTGCCTGTATGAACTGAACCCCACGTTATCCTGTCTCAGTCCGTCGCTGGACGGGGCCTATGTCAGGGATGTGGGGCAGTTGCTGGAGATACTGGAGACCAAGGCCCTGCAGATGGATGGAAAAATCAATCCGTTTGATAGGCATATTGCGGCCTTTGTCGCGGCCCGCACCCGCAGTGTCTCGAAGCATTTCTCGCGTCTGGCCGCACTGCCGCAGGGCAGCATTGATTACACCATTTCCCTGCTGAACCTGTTTGCCCGCCTGCAGAACCTTCTGAAGCCGGGGCCGCTCCCCGGGTTGAGCCTGTGGTTCGGGCAGGCGATCGAGCCGCTGATCCAGAAAATCCATTCGGAAATGCGGCGAGAACTGGTCCGGGCGAAATATGAGCGGGTCAAGGATTCCGGCAATCTGGAGAAAATCCTGATCGAACTGGACCTGAAGAACCACATCATTCGGGATGCCAGTGAATATGATCAGGCGATCAAGGCCTTCATTGCCGTTGATAACGGGATTGAGGCACTGGAAAAAGGGAGTGATTACCGAAAACTGGCGGCCCAGAAATATGGTCACTGGATTGCCTCCGTTCTGTCCATCAGCGTCCTGTTTGCCAGCATGGGGCTGTCCTACATGTATTTCATACGGTGATGTGATGTCCAAGACAGCGACAAGGAAATCCGGGAACGGCCTGTTTCCCATACTGGTCTTCACTGGCCTGTGTTCGGTTTTTGCGCCGCCGACCATGTTGATCATTGGGGTGGGCATGTTGCCGACCCTGGTGGCGGCGCTGGCCCGTCCGGGCGGCGTGCGGGGCAGCATTGCCGCCATGCTGGCGCTCAATCTGGCGGGGGTTATTCCTGTGGTGGGGATGCTGTGGCGCTGGGGTCATACGCTGGAAAATGCCATTTCACTGCTGACCGATGTGTTCATGTGGTTGCTCATGTTTGGCGGGGCCGGGGTGGCGGCCTTCCTATTGTGGGGGGTGCCGATCCTTGTGCATGCCGCCTATGAGGTGCAGGCCCAGACCATGATCAAGCGACTGGAAAAACGGCGTATCAAGCTGATCGAGGAATGGGGCGGCCAGATCATCGAGGATGCCAAATATGGCGCCGGTCGGAAACGCCCTTCCGGGGATGATGAAGAGGCAGGCGAGGAGCCTGATCTGGTGGCCGAGGAGATCTAGACGGGACGCCTGTTCCAACCCACAAAAAAAGCCCGGCATCTGACCGGGCTTTTTTGTTGTTTCTGTTTACGTTTCTGTTTCCGGGACGCGGGACGGCCGCGCCGGACATCAGTTGATATGCTGTTCGATGGCTCTGGCCTTCACGGCCTTTTGCAGTTTCTCGAATGCCCGGACCTCAATCTGGCGGACCCGCTCGCGACTGATGTTGTAATGCTGGCTCAATTCTTCCAGCGTCAGCGGTTCATCGCGCAGACGACGTTCCGTCAGGATATGACGTTCCCGGTCGTTCAGCTTGTCCATGGCGCCGGCAAGCAGGGCGCGGCGGTTCTTCAGTTCCTGATTTTCCGCGTAAACGGTTTCCTGATCCGGCGCGTCATCTTCCAGCCAGTCCATCCATTCGCCTTCGCTGTCGGCGCGCATGGGGGAGTTCAGGCTGTGATCCGGCGCGGTCAGGCGGCGGTTCATGTTGATAACCTCGGTTTCGGAAACCCCCAGCTTTTCGGAAATGGACTTCACCTGTTCGTGGGTCATGTCCCCATCGTCAATGGCCTGAATCTGGCCCTTGATCTTGCGCAGGTTGAAGAACAGCTTCTTCTGGGCGGCGGTTGTCCCCATCTTGACCAGTGACCAGGTCCGCAGGATATATTCCTGAATGGAGGCCCGGATCCACCACATGGCATAGGTGGACAGGCGGAACCCTTTTTCAGGTTCGAACCGCTTGACCGCCTGCATCATACCAACGTTACCCTCGGCGATCAGTTCCCCGACGGGAAGACCATAGCCGCGGTACCCCATGGCGATTTTGGCGACGAGACGAAGATGGCTTGTGACCAGTTTGTGGGCAGCTTCGGAATCCTGACGGTCCTTCCATGCGGTCGCCAGCATATATTCCTCTTCCGGCTCCAGCATGGGGAATTTGCGGATTTCCTGCAAATAGCGGGACAAGCCCCCCTCTGGTGTTACTGTCGGCAAAGACGTATTGCTCATTTACAGCACCCTCTCTTTGTTTCTAGCAAGTCCGGGAGAACCCACAAGTCTGTCAGGTAAAAGTCCGGACCCCTTGCAACTCTCAATTTAAATGGAAAATTGAGACTGAATTATGACGCCGAGTTACTCCCGCGGAAGGCGGCAAGCAACTTCTTGAAGTCAGATGGGAATTCTGCCTCAAATTTCAAGGGTTTGTCTGTGACAGGATGCACAAAGCCGAGGGTTTGCGCGTGCAGAGCCTGACGGGGGAACTTGCGGATCACGTTCTGGCGGGCTTCCGGCAGGGATTTCGTGCGGCTGAGCTTGGGCCGGGTATAGACGGGATCGCCCACAAGCGGGTGCCCGATATGGGCCATATGGACCCGAATCTGGTGGGTGCGGCCCGTCTCCAGATTACAGCGTACCAGACAGGCGATGTCCTCGAAATTCTCTTCCAGTTCATAATGGGTCAGGGCGGTTTTCCCGCTGCTTTCCATGACGGCCATGCGTTTGCGGTTATGGGGATCGCGGCCGATATTTTTCTCGATCTGGCCGCTGGTCGGATAGACCCGGCCCCACACGATGGCCCGATAGGTCCGCTCGATGTCATGGGCCTCGAACAGGGCGGCAAGACCCTGATGGGCCTGATCGGTCTTGGCGACCACCATCAGGCCACTGGTTTCCTTGTCGATCCGGTGGACAATGCCGGGACGCTTGACCCCGCCCACACCGGACAGGCTGTCCCCACAATGATACAGCAGGGCATTGACCAGCGTTCCGCTCCAGTTGCCGGCGGCAGGGTGGACCACCATGCGGGCCGGTTTGTTGACCACGATCAGGTGCTCATCCTCAAACACGATATCAAGGGGGATATCCTGTGGCTTCGGGATCGGGTCAGCCGCTTCGGGGATGGTGATGCTGTACAGTTCCCCTTCGCGCACACGGCGGGACGGATCGGTGATAACCTCGCCGTCCAGAAACGCCTGCCCTTCCTTGACAAGGGGCTTGACCCGGTTGCGGGACAGGCCGCCCAGTTTTTCCGCAAGAAACCGGTCGAGGCGTTCTCCAACGTCTTCGGGGGAAACTTCGACTTGATGTGTACCTTCTGGTGATGGCATATGCTTTAATTACCGAAACTAACTGCTGACGGTTACTGTTATGACAGAAGAAGAAGTTCCAAACACCACTTTTTTGAAATGGGTGGTGATTATCCTCGGCATCCTGATTATCGGCGTGGCATCGCTGATCGGGGTGACCATTTACAAACGGGCGACCAGCGCCGTGGAAACTGCTGAACAGGCCGAAAAGGCGGTCTCGGTTGTCCCTGTGCCTGCGACGCCCGCTGTGGCCCCGCCTGCGGAAACCCCGGTCGCGGCCTTCGGGAATATCCCGGTCTCTGCCCCGGCGGGCCTGACCCTTGTTTCCGTTGAGGCAAGCGGTAATCGCCTGCTGCTGCAGTTTGCCGATGCGGAAGGGATCGTTCGGCAGATTGCCGTTGTGGATTACGCAGAAGGCAAGGTTCTTGGCACCATCAGTATTGATATGCCGCAGTGATTAAACTGGTCCTGCAAGATCGTGATCTGGCCGCTCTGGCCGACCATGCGGCGGCCTGCTGGCCGGAGGAGGCCTGCGCCCTTCTTGTTGGACAGGAAGGGCCGGGCGGGGAGCGCCGGGTCCTGCGGGTGGAGGTGTCGCGGAACATAGCCGAAGACAGGACCCGTTTCTTTGAGATAGACCCCGGTCTTCGTATCCGGCTGGAGCGGGAACTTCGCGGGCAGGAACACTGCATCATCGGGGTCTGGCACAGCCACCCCGGCGGCCCCGCGGCCCCGTCCGATGCGGATGCCCGCATGGTGATCGAACGCCAATTCATCTGGCTGATTTCAGCGGTGCAAGACGGGAAGGTTGTGGAAACAAACGCCTTCAGCCCGTCGCCAACATACGGGTTCGACCCGACAACCCTGACCATAATAACAGGCGATTAAAGCATGAAAAACAGGAACACCATCAGTTTTGCCAGTGACAATTCTGCGCCGGTCTGCCCGGAACTCATGGAGGCGCTTGCCCGTGTGAACAGTGGGGCGACCTTTGGCTATGGGAATGACGACCATACCCGCCAGATGGAAGAACGCTTCAAGGATTTGTTCCAGTGTGACCTGCGGGCGTTTCCGGTGGCAACAGGCACCGCCGCCAATGTTCTGGCCCTTAGTGTCCTGACGCCGCCCTATGGATCGGTGTACTGCCATCGTCAGGCCCATATCGAGATGGATGAATGCGGGGCGCCTGAATTTTACACCAACGGGGCAAAGCTGGTTCTGCTGGATGGGGAGGATGGCAAGATTGCCCCGACGGATCTTGTGGCGGCCCTGTCGGCATCGGGGGCGGGGGTTGTGCACCATGTGCAGCCTGCGGCCCTCAGCCTGACGCAGGTTACGGAATGCGGGACCCTTTATACCCCGGATGAAATTGCCAGCCTGACCGACATTGCCCGGTCTCATGGGCTTTCCGTGCATATGGACGGGGCACGGTTTGCCAATGCTGCAGCGGCAATGGGGGTTTCGCCTGCCGACCTGACATGGCGATCCGGCGTTGATGTGTTGTCGTTCGGGGCGACGAAAAACGGCGCCATGGCCGTCGAGGCAGTTGTGTTTTTCAATCCAGAGGAACAGGCCGCCCGCATTAAGGATTTTGAATTCAGAAGGAAGCGGGGCGCGCACCTGTTCTCAAAGATGCGCTATCTGTCTGCCCAGTTGGACCGCCATCTTGAAGGGGATTTGTGGCTCCGGCTTGCGGGGAATGCCAATGCCATGGCAGCACGGCTGAAAGACGGGCTGTCCTCCTGCCCGGATGTGGCGCTTCTTTATCCGGTAGAGGCAAATATCCTGTTCGCCCGGTTGCCAGAGGCGACAATCGACAGGCTTGAAACCGAAGGGTTCCTTTTTTACGTTATGGGGGCGCGGCAGAACGGACAGGTCCGGCTGGTGACGTCATGGAATACCACAGCGGATGAGGTGGACGCGTTTTTGTCCATCGTGCGGCAGACCGGCGCCTGACAGGAAAAGTGAGACAGGTCTTGTCGCGAATATCATGATCTGCAAGTATGCGACCGGATGTTTTTCGGCCAACGGCCGGGAAATGTTCGACAGGAATTCAAGTCATTGAGGTGAGACAACGGTGGAAAACAGTCTGGACAAATTATGGGCCATTATTCTGGATGTCTGGAAAAGTGGCTATCTCGGTATTGATCTGTCCTCTGTTCTACCGGCCTTGGGTATCCTGTTCGTCGCGCTGACCCTTCGCGGGGTCTTTACCCGCTTTGTGGTCAATCGCATGGTGGCTTTTGCCCGGCGGACCAAGAACGAAATCGATGACCAGATCATCGCATCTCTGGAAGGGCCGATCCGTTTTGTCCCCATCGTCCTCGGGGTGTATTTCGCCCTTGAAATCGGCAATTTTGCCTCGGATAACGGGCTCAACGAGTTCGGTGAAAATCTGGTCCGCTCGCTGGTGGTGTTCAACCTGTTCTGGGGGCTTTACTGTCTGGTCAACCCGCTGACCTTCTTCATGGGCCGGTTGGAGGAAATCTTCTCCGGCGAGATGGTGGATTTCCTCGTCAAGGTGATGAAGGGCATTATCGCCGGGATCGGGGCGGCAACCATTCTTGAGCTTTGGGGAATTCAGGTCGGTCCGATCATTGCGGGTCTTGGCATTGTCGGCGTGGCTGTGGCGCTGGGCGCGCAGGACCTGTGTAAGAACCTGATCAGCGGCTTTCTTATTCTGGCGGAAAAGCGGTTCAAGGTGGGGGACTGGGTCCTTGTCACCGGGATTGTTGAAGGCACCGTCGAGAAAATCGGTTTCCGGTCAACCATGATCCGCCGCTTTGACAAGGCACCGACCATTGTGCCGAATACTGTTTTTGCGGACCGTGCCGTGACCAATTTCTCGGAAATGAGCCACCGCCGGATTTACTGGAAAATCGGTGTGGAATATTCCACCAATGTGGCGCAGTTGCAGCAGATCACCGAGCAGATCAAGGACTACCTGACCGGCAACCGCGATTTTGCCCAGCCGCCCGAAGCCACGCTGTTCGTGGTTACAGACAGCTTCAATGCCAGCAGTATCGACATCATGATCTACTGCTTTACCAAGACGACAAACTGGGGCGAATGGCTGGAAATCAAGCAGGATTTCGCCTATGCCATCAAGCATATCGTCGAAAGTGCCGGGACGCATTTTGCCTTCCCGTCCATGTCTATCTATCCCGGAACCGGCGCTGATCAGCCCGAGGCCTATATCCCGCCGGACGGGCACAAGACCATGAAAACCAAGGCCTCCGTCTTTACGACCGAGGGTGCCGTCGGGGAATAGTCATCCGCCGCTTCTCACCCCCGTTTCAGGGAGTGGTTTCAGGCCTTCTGAATGCGATAGGTGAACACCCCGTCATCCTCGCTGTGGGCCAGCAGGGTATTGCCGCTTTCATGGCAGAAATGGTTGAAATCGATATAGGATGCCGGGTCGGTCGCAATCACCACAAGGATGGCGCCGCTGTCGAGGGACTGGATGGCTTTTCTCGCCTTCAGGACCGGCAGGGGGCATTGCAGGCCGCTGGTATCCAGCATGTGATCGGTGGTGTTCTCTGACATTGTGATCCTGTTCAGGAAAGGTTTCGCCCACTATACGGTCCCGCACTGCATGTGCAAGAAGACAAATTTCCGGACGTTTCCGGTATTCCTTTTCGGGTCTATGGGGATGTCTCCTGACTGGTCAGACCGTCCAGAAGCAACGGCAGGGTCGGGGCCTCCAGAAGGGTCTTGCCTGCGAGGTCAAACCGCCCGAAAGACGCGGGATCACTGTCGCGGCGAAACAGGAATTGCGGCTCTGCGGTGTTGTGGAAAAACAGGATCACCCCGATGGATGGGGTTGCGGGGGGCGCCGTAAAACAGGCTTCCATCAGGTCTGGTATCTGGTTCATGACCGCATATCCGCACCAGTTCTTTGCCGCGCCCTGTTCGGTGAAGGCCCGTTTGATCTGCTCAATCTGGTCGTCGGAAAAGGGCGCAATCGGCACCGGGAAGGGGCCGGCCTTGCCGGTCTGTCCGTAAGTCAGCTTGACGACCGTGGCCATAGGTTTCATGTCCCGATGGTTGGTGTGTTGTAAAGCGGTTCAGGCGCGTTCCCCGTGTCGTACCAGTGGGGAAGAGCACTGATCTTCCAGAAAATCCGTTAATCTTCGGTTTAAATAGAACGAGAGCGGGAGGGCTTTGTGAAAAAATGCCAGTCCCGTGGGTCGGGAGGACTTTATTAACCAATTTTATACGGGTTTATGGGAGACTTTTACGGGTTAAAGAGACATTTTTAGTTTTTGATTCCGTTGACTGAATACTCCCAAGAGTGATTAGCGATATCTATGCAAATGGAACCCTGGAAAAGTAATTCTGTGTCACAGGCCCCTGGCGGCGGTTCCGCATCGTCCGCCCCGAAAGGGGTGGTCCAGCATCATGAAATTGGTGAAATGGCGCATTTCCTCAATGCCTTCGGGCATAGCAAGGAAGAAGCCGTCAAGACCCTGCTGGCCAGCAGCCTGCAGATCGTTGGGCTGGAGGAAGTCAAGAAACAGTATGCCAGCCGCTGGAAGCAGATCGAGAAGACGGTCTACAAGGCGACCGAGGCGTTTTTCTCGCGCAAGCTGAGGAAGGAAGACCGCTTTGTCCGGTTGCGGGAAGGGCGCTTTGCCATCATTTTCCGGGATATGAGCCGGGAAGAGGGGCAGGCGCGGGCCTCCGAGTTGGCGCGGGAATTGGTCACCAAGCTGTTTGGCGAGATCGAGGGCGCGGAACTGGTCACGGTCGAGGTCATGGTCCTTGATGAAGGCGTGATGGACGCGGTCGATGACTTCGACAGCCTCGAAGACCTGATCCAGCATTTCGAACGGGCCATTCATCTGGTTGACGAGCGGGAAAAGCAAGAGTTCGAGGAAAGCGAGGAGGTTCTGACCGTTCAGTACCGCCCCTGCCTCAATCCCCGCAAGAAGATGATCTCGATGATGGAGATTGTTCCCTGCCGCCAGACCGGCAGCCAGACAGAGCGTCTGGCCGGTGACGATCCCATGTTAAACGGCTCCCCGCGTTTGCGGGCCGAGCTGGATATCCACACGCTGAAACAGACGGCAGATGCGGTCGGCAGGCTTGGCAAGGCAGGGCACAAGCCGTTGCTGCTGCTGACGGTTGCCTTTGAGACCATGGCCAATCCCTATATGCGCCGCAAATATGCGGAAACCCTGAAGACCCTGCCGGATTATACCAGCCAGCGCCTGGTCCTGAATCTGGAAGGGATCGGCAGCGGTATTCCCAACAGCCGGTATGTTCAGATCGTCAGTTCGGTCAAGACGCTGGTCCGGGGGTTCTCGCTTGAGGTCGCACCGGGGTGGAATGATTACGCGGCGATCGAAGGATTGCCGGTTTTGGCCATTGCGGCGACGGTGGACCCCAAGGTGGGACCGGACGGCGCGGCGGATCTGTTTCAGGCGGCCCGGTCTCAAAAACGCAAATGTATCCTGCGTTCGGTCGCCAGCGACGATATCGCCCGGCAGGCTCTCAAACTTGGGGTCGATTATGTGTGCGGCCCCGTGATCGCGGGAATGCTGCCCGCGCCGGGGCGGCCCTTCTCCATTCGCAACCTTTAACCGTCGTCAGCCTGTTTAGTTGCGCGGGCCTATTTCCGGATGAAAGTGGCAAACAGTTCCACATGGGACGACCACAGGAACTGGTCCACCGGTGTCAGGGTCTCAATCCGGTAGCCGCCGTCCTGCAACGTTTTGGCATCCCGGGCGAAGCTGGCGGGATTGCAGGAAATGAAGATGACTTTCTTGACCCCCGATCCGGCGATTTGCTCGCATTGCGCATCGGCCCCGGCCCGGGGCGGATCGATGATCACCACGTCATAGGCGTTCAGTTCTTCCGCCATCAGGGGGCGGCGGAACAGGTCCCGCGTTTCACTGGTCAGGTTGATCCGGCTTTTATTCGCCCCGCTTTGCAGGGCCTCTGTCAGGGCGGCGTCCCCTTCAATGGCATGCAGGCTTTTGCAGTGAGGCGCGGCCGGTAACGAGAAACTGCCGCAGCCCGAGAACAAATCGACCACATCCTGTTTTTCCGGCAGATGGTCCAGCATCAGGTCGGTGAGGGCCTGCTCCCCCTCCCGCGTGGCTTGCAGGAAGGCCCCCGGCGGAATATTGACCTGTCCGCTGCCAAGGGGAATGGCCGCCGGTTTTCGCGCCGCGACCACTTCCAGCAGTTTGTCCGTTTCGTGATAGAGCGAAATACGGCTGAGATCATGGTCCGCGGCAAAGGACGCCAGGGTTTCGCGAACACCAAGGTCCAGATCAAGATTGGCAGTGATCAGCAGGTCCGTGCCGTTCAGGGTGCGGGTCAGGGTCAGGCGGGCCTGACTGTTGCGGGGCATTACAGTGGGCAGCATGGCCCGCAGCGGTTTCACAAGGGCCAGCAGGTCCGCATCGATCAGGGGGCATTCCCCCACATCGAAAATCTGGTGACTGCGCCGCAGGTGATAGCCGATCATGACGCCCTTTTTCCGCTTGGCGGCGACAAATTCGACGCGCCGGCGGGAGCGGGGCGGGCTGCTCACGGTCGGGTTGATGGGCGGGAAGACGACCTCGGCCCGTGTCAGGGCCTCCTCAAGGCGCTGGCGTTTCCAGTCTGCGAGCCAGTCGCCATCGATATGTTGAAGCGAACAGCCCCCGCAGGTGCCGAAATGGCGGCAGGCGGGTTGCTGCCGGATGGGGGCGGGCTGGGTGATGGCGGTCAGGGTTGCGGTCTGGCCCCGGCCGCGCTTTTCGCCGGGCTCGGCCTGAACCCGGTCACCGGGGGCCGTGAAAGGCACATACCATGCTTTCCCTTCGGCGGTGGCGACACCGTCCCCTCCCGCGCCAAGGTGATCGATTTCCAGTTCAAGCATCGAAGGAGGCTCCCATGAGATATTCTGTATTTCCGTCGCTGCCGGTGATGGGGCTTTCAACCGAGCCCAGGCAGCGCCACCCGGTACGGGCGTCGATCCAGGCTTCCATGTCGCGCCGGACTTTTTCCTTGAGTTCAAGGTCGCGGACAATGCCGCCCTTGCCAAGATTTCCCTTGCCCACCTCGAACTGGGGCTTGACCAGAACGGCAAGAACCGCGCCGCGTCGGCACAGGTTAAGGGCCGCAGGAAGGGCCTTGGTGAGGGAAATGAAGCTGACATCCGACACCACCAGATCGATGGGTTCGGGAATATGATCGGCCGACAGGTGCCGGGCGTTCAGGTTTTCAAGATTGATGAGGCGGGTCTCGTTCTGGAGTTCCGGTGCCAGTTGGCCGTGACCGACATCCACGGCATAGACCCGTTCGGCACCCCGGCGCAACAGAACCTGACTGAAGCCGCCGGTACTTGCCCCGATATCGACAGCGACCTTGTTCTGACAGTCGCAACCGAAATGATCCAGGGCGGCAATGAGTTTCAGGGCCCCCCGGCCAACCCACTCGAAGTCGAGAGTCTCCACGGATAAATCGCAGTTTCCGCTCACCTTGCGGTTTGCCTTTGTCGCGGTGACCCCGTTCAGGGACACCCGCCCGTCTGAAATCATTGCCTGTGCCTTGGCCCGACTGGGGGCAAGCCCTCGCGCGACCAAGGCAAGATCAAGTCGTTGGTATGCTGTCGCCATCGCAGTCGGTCAAAGAGGGGTGGCGGAAAGGGTGGATGCCGTACTCTTGGCCTCCAGTGCATTGAGGGCGGTATCAACGATCTGCTGATGGTTGAGGCCCGCCAGATCATACATTTTTTCCGGCTTGTCCTGATCAATGAACAGGTCGGCCATACACAGCGGACGGACCTTGAGGCCGTTATCCAGAAGGCCGTTCATGGCAAGGAATTGCATCACATGGCTGCCAAAGCCGCCAACCGCGCCTTCCTCAACCGTGATCAAAAGATCGTGGCTCTCGGCGAGGGAGCGGATCAACTCCTCGTCCAGCGGCTTGCAGAAGCGGGCATCCGCAACCGTGGTGGACAGGCCCTTAGCGTCCAGTGTTTCCGCTGCCAGCAGGGATTCTGCAAGGCGGGTACCAAAGGACAGGATGGCGATTTTCTTGCCTTCCTTGACAATACGCCCCTTGCCGATTTCAAGCGGCTGCCCCTTTTCGGGCATGTCCACGCCCACACCCTCACCGCGCGGATAGCGGAAGGAAATGGGGCCGTCATCATAGGCGGCGGCTGTCGCCACCATATGTTTCAGTTCGGCTTCGTCGGCGGCGGCCATGACCACCATGTTGGGCAGGGTCGCCAGATAGGTGGTGTCGAACGATCCCGCATGGGTCGCCCCGTCCGCCCCGACCAGACCGGCGCGGTCAATGGCAAAGCGAACCGGCAGGTTCTGGATGGCCACATCGTGAACCACCTGATCATAGGCCCGCTGCAGGAAGGTGGAATAGATGGCCACAAAGGGTTTGAGCCCCTCGGTCGCCATACCGGCGGCAAAGGTGACCGCATGCTGTTCCGCAATCCCCACATCAAAGCAGCGCCCCGGAAATTCCTTGGCGAACTTGTCAAGGCCGGTGCCGTCCGGCATGGCGGCGGTAACCGCCACAATGTTCCGGTCCTCACGGGCCTCGGCAATCAGGCTTTCGGCGAAAACCTTGGTATAGCTTGGCGCGTTGGGGGTGGCCTTGGCCTGCGCCCCGGTCACCACATCGAATTTCGAGACCCCGTGATATTTGTCGGCGGCGGCCTCGGCGGGTGGGTATCCCTTGCCCTTCTGCGTGACACAGTGAATGAGGATCGGGCCGTTTTCCGTATCCCGTGCATTTTTCAGGACCGGGATCAGGTGTTCCAGATTGTGCCCGTCAATGGGGCCCACATAGAAAAACCCGAGTTCCTCGAACAGGGTACCGCCGGTGACCATGCCACGGGCGAATTCCTCGGCACGCTTTGCTGTCCGCTCCAGCGGATCAGGCAGTTTCGACGCAATCTGTTTCATCAGGTCGCGCAAGGATCGATAGGACCGGCCAGACAGCAGGCGGGACAGATAGGCGCTCATGGCGCCAACGGGCGGCGCGATGGACATATCGTTGTCGTTCAGGATGACGATCTGGCGGCTGTCCATGGCCCCGGCATTGTTCATGGCCTCATAGGCCATGCCCGCGCTCATGGAGCCATCCCCGATCACTGAAATCACATTGTTCTGGCGACCCAGAAGGTCCCGGCCCACCGCCATGCCAAGACCGGCGGAAATGGACGTGGAGGAATGGGCCGCCCCGAACGGGTCATATTCGCTCTCGGACCGCTTGGTAAAGCCGGACAGGCCATCGGCCTGCCGCAGGGTGCGGATACGGTCGCGACGCCCGGTCAGGATCTTGTGCGGGTAACACTGATGCCCCACGTCCCAGATCAGGCGATCATCCGGTGTGTTGAAAACATGGTGAATGGCGACGGTCAGTTCCACAACGCCAAGACCGGCCCCAAGATGGCCCCCGGTAACGGACACCGCATCAATGGTTTCCTGCCGAAGCTCGTCCGCAAGCTGGATCAACTGGTCCATTGTGAAGTGCCGCATGTCCGCCGGATATTTTACCTGGTCGAGAAGCGGTGTTTTAATCTTGTCAGTCACATTAATACTCGTTTTCTACCGTCTGCGTGTCACAGTAAAGCGGGCCGCATCCATCAGAAGATCGGCATTGCCCTTGAACATGCTGAGATGGCCGATGGCCTGCTTGGAAAGCATGTTGGCGTGGATTTTGGCTTTTTCCAGACCCAGCAGGGAAACAAAGGTGGCCTTGCCGGCATCCTCGTCCTTGCGGGTGGCCTTGCCCATTTCCTCGACTTCGCCCTCTGCATCCAATATGTCGTCCGTGATCTGAAAAGCCAACCCCAGGTCGTGGGCAAAGGCCTTCAATGCACTGATTTGCGCAGGGGAGGCATGGCCAAGAAGCGCGCCAGCCTCACAGGCAAAGGTGATCAGGGCACCGGTTTTAAGCTGCTGAAGGCGGGTGATCGTTGCCAGCGAGATGTCCTCGTTATTGGCATAGATATCCATGGTCTGGCCGCCGACCATGCCGCGCATGCCGGCCGCCTGTGCCAGTCGTCCCACCAGCATGGCCCGAACCGAACCGGACGGATGGGTGGCCGGGTCGGCGAGAATTTCGAAGGCCAGCGCCTGCAGGGCATCACCGGCCAGAACCGCGAGGGTTTCGTCAAATTTCTTGTGAACCGTGGGAATGCCCCGGCGCAGGTCATCATCATCCATGCAGGGCAGATCGTCATGAATCAGCGAATAGGTGTGCATGATTTCAAGCGCCGCCGCCACACGGACGGAATAATCGCGGGAGACACTGAACAGGTCGGCGCACTGGATCACCAGAAAGGCGCGCAGGCGTTTGCCGCCCGACAGGGTCGCATAGCGCATGGCCTCGCACAGTTCGCGTTCCAGCGAGCTGGTGGTGGGCAGAAAACGGTCCAGTTCCCGTTCCATCAGTTCGGCGGTCTGCCGAAGGGCCGTGGCGAAATTGTCTTCCATAAAACTACTCTATATCCGAAGGCGCAGCAGATGCGTGGGGCCTGTAGGGTCCTGAAATTATTCGACGTTTGCGGGTTCGGTGCCGAGCGTGCCGTTCTGGTTCACAATCTTGTCGATTTTCTCCTGTGCGGAGCGCAGCTTGTCTTCGCAATGCTGCTTCAGCAAGGACCCGCGGGTATAGATTTCGATGGATTGATCAAGATCCACCTGCCCGGAATCCAGTCTCTCGACAATTTGCTCCAGTTCCTTGAGGGCCGCCTCGAAACTCAGTTCGGCAATATCGGCCGGGATTTTCTTTAACTCAGACATGGTCACTCCTTTGCCATCTTATACTCTGGCTTCAGGCGCCAAGCAATGTTTTCACATGGATTTGCGCGCTTTCGCCAAGGCCGACAAGGTCATATCCCCCTTCCAGCACGGATACAATCCTTCCGCGGCAATGGCGTTCGGCGCTGTCCATCAGTTTTCGGGTGATCCATTCAAAATCGCTGACATCAAGGTCAATGTCGGCGCGCGGGTCCCGGTGGTGGGCATCAAACCCGGCAGAGATGATCAGCAGTTCGGGCTGAAACGCATCAAGCGCGGGCAGGACCACCTTTTCCATGGCGGCCCGGAATTCCGCAGAACCGGCCCCGGCGGGAAGGGGGGCGTTGACCACGTTGCCAACCCCGGTTTCCGATACATGGCCGGTGCCGGGATAAAAGGGCGCCGCCTGATGGGTGGAACCATAGAACAATCCGGCATCCTGTTCGAACAGGGCTTGCGTCCCGTTGCCGTGATGCACGTCGAAATCAATGACGGCCACCCTGTCCAGCCCATGCGCCTGCCGGGCATGAACGGCACCGATGGCCACATTGTTATAAAGACAGAACCCCATGGCCCGGTCTTTCTCCGCATGATGTCCCGGCGGGCGAATGGCGCAAAAGGCGTTGCTGCCCGGCTCGCTCATCACAAGGTCGATGGCATCGCGAACCGCGCCGACCCCGCGCAAGGCCGCGCCAATCGATCCCGGCGACATGAAGGTGTCCGGGTCCAACTGGATAATGCCCGTCTTCGGGGCCTTTCTCTCAATCTCGTCCAGATAGTCCGGGTCATGCACCAGTTCCAGCAACTCACGCGTGCCTCGGCTGGCCTCGTGGCGAATAAGGGCGGCAAATTCATCCTCGTCCAGATGGTGCAGGACAGACCGCAAACGGTCCGCCATTTCCGGGTGTCCGGGGCCCGTATCATGGAACAGGCAATCCTTGTGCGTGAATAAATGCGTGGTCATGGGGTGCTTTCATTCGTTAATCAGGAAATGCTCAAGATTTTTGGCAGATTTTTTTATTGATTTCAAATGAACTTCGACAGAATAGTGATCGTAAACAGTTCAAGGGTTGTATCGTAAACAGTTCAAAGGTTGTATAATACATCATGAAACGGATTGGTCGCATACTTCTGGCAGTCGCTGTTATCGCCGCTGCTTATGCAGGATGGAAATATCAGGATAGAATTCCGTTCCTGTCAGACAAGAATACTGCGACAGAGGGGGCACCCCGCGGCGCAAGGGCGGTGCCGGTTATCGCCCAGTCCGTGATCCTGCGGGATCTGCCCGAGGTCGTTTCAGCGGTGGGAACCTTGCTGGCGCGGGAATCCGTGGATATCACCTCCAAGGTATCGGCCAAGGTTGTGCGCCTGAACATTACCGAAGGCGGCCACGCGGAAAAAGGCCAGCCGCTTGTCTATCTGGATGCCACGGAGTTGGAGGCGCAACTGGCCGAAACACGGGCGTCGCTGGAAAATTCCCGGAAATTGTATGCGCGGGCGCAGAAGCTGTTCAAGACCCGCAACGTGCCTGCCTCCCGGGTTGAGGAACTGTTGTCCGATCTGCAGGTGGCCGAGGCCAAGGTGCTGGCAACGCAGGCCCGCCTTGATCATTATGTGATCCGGGCGCCGTTTTCCGGCAAGCTGGGATTGCGGGAAGTCAGCCTTGGGTCGCTGGTGCGGCCGGGCGACCTGATCACCACGCTGGATGATATTGTCAGTCTGAAGCTGGATTTTGATCTGCCGGAACGCAATCTGGCCAGTATACGGCCGGGGCAGACCTTCCAGGCCACCAGTGTTGCTTTTGAGGGGCGCTCTTTCCTTGGCGAGATCAGGACCATTGCCACCCGGATCGATCCGGTTACGCGGGCCGTGCGCATTCGCGGCATTATTCCCAATGACAGTGGCGAGCTGCGCCCCGGTATGTTCCTGTCCGTCCAGCTCAGGACCGGTACCACGGAAAATGCCGTGCTGGTGCCTGAACAGGCGGTGACCATTTCCGCCGCCGGTCATTTTGTCTACGAAATCGTGGATGGCACGACAATCCGCCGCGAGGTGACCATTGGTCGCCGGGTGCCGGGCTGGGCGCAGGTTGTCGCCGGTCTTGGGCAAGAAGCGGTTGTCGTGACCGAGGGCTTGCAGAAGATCAAGGACGGCGGCAAGGTGTTGGTGACACTGGAACAGCCGACCGCCCTGCCCGAGGATGACGGGAAAGGCCTGATGCAATGAAGCTGCCCGATCTGGCAATCAAGAGGCCGGTCCTCGCCATTGTTTTTTCCCTGGTTCTGGTCCTGTTCGGCCTGTTCTCCTATCAGTCCTTGAGTGTGCGGGAATACCCGGACATTGATAAACCCAACGTGTCGATCAGCACCACCTACAAGGGGGCGTCGGCGGAAATTATCGAAAGCCAGATCACCCAGATCATCGAGGATGCGGTGGCCGGCATTGGCGGCGTAGTGCGGATCAACTCCACCTCGCGTGAGGAATCCTCGTCCATCAACGTGGAATTCGATCTGTCTCGCGATATTGAATCCGCAACCAACGATGTCCGGGCACGGGTGTCGCGGATTGTGTCGCGCCTGCCGGATCAGGCGGATGCACCCCGGATTTCCAAATCGGAAAGCGATGCCCGGCCGATCATCTGGCTGTCCATGTCCAGCGACCGGATGAACCCGCTTGAACTGACGGATTATGCGGAACGGAACCTTGTCGATCCGCTGTCCACCGTGAACGGTGTGGCCAGTGTGCGGATTGGCGGGGCGCGCCGTTATGCCATGCGGATCTGGCTGGATACCGGGGCCATGGCCGCCCACAGCCTGACAGTTCAGGATCTGGAAACGGCAATTCAGAAACAGAATGTCCGTTTGCCGTCGGGCCGGATCGAGTCCGTGAACAGCGAATTTAATATCCGTACGGAATCCGATCTTAGAACCGCCGAGGGGTTTGAGCGGGTCATCCTGCGCAATGACGGTCGGGGCATTGTCCGGCTTGGTGATGTGGCCCGCGTTGAGGTTGGCGCTGAAAACGAGCGGACGGCTCTTCGCGTTAATGGCCGCGACTCGGTCGGGCTGGGGGTAATCCGGCAATCAGGGGCCAACGTTCTGGAGGTGGCCGACGGCGTGAAAGCCGTGGTGGCCCGGCTGGAATCGACCCTGCCGCAAGGCATGACCCTGACGGCGTCCTATGACCAGTCCGTCTTTATCAGCCAGTCCATCAAGGAGGTGTTTCTGGCGCTTGGTATTGCCATGGTTCTGGTGGTGCTGGTGATCTATGTCTTCCTGCGGTCCGTGCCCGCCACCTTCATTCCGGCGGTGGCCATTCCCGTTTCCATTATCGCGACCCTGACCGTTCTGGCCATGCTGGATTATTCGGTCAACGTGCTGACCCTGCTGGCGCTGGTGCTGGCAATCGGGCTGGTGGTGGATGATGCCATTGTGGTGCTGGAAAATATCCACCGGCGGATTGAGCTTGGCGAACCCCCATTGCTGGCGGCCAGCCGGGGTGCGCGTCAGGTGGCCTTTGCGGTGGTGGCGACAACCATTGTCCTGATCGCGGTGTTTCTGCCCATTTCCTTCCTTGAAGGAACAACCGGGCGACTGTTTCGGGAATTTGGGGTTGCGGTTGCGGCGGCGGTGATGTTCTCCAGCTTTGTGGCGCTGACCCTGACCCCCATGTTGTGTTCCAAGCTGTTGGTCGAACAGAAGCAGGAAGGGTGGTTCTATCGCTCGACCGAATTCCTGTTCGTCAAGCTGGCCGATCTGTATCGCTGGGGCTTGCGGTTTGCGCTGCGGGTTCCGGCACTGATTGTCATTGTCGCGGTTGTGGTGTCCGGGGTGGCCTATTTCTTCTTTGAAAAGCTGCCCAAGGAATTCGCCCCGACCGAGGATCGCGGGGTGTTCTTCGTTCCCGTCCGGGCGGCCGAGGGGGCCAGTATGGACTATACCGCCCGCAACGTGCGCAAGATCGAGGATTTGCTGAACCCGCTGGTCGAGAATGGCGAGGGGTCCAGTGTGTTTGCCCTTGTGGGTAGTTCCTCCCGTCCGGGGCCGGTCAATACGGCCTTCATGTTCACCCGTCTGGTCCCGTGGGAACAGCGCGAACGTTCCCAGCAGGAAATTGTCAGTTCGGTCTTTCCCGGCCTGCTGGCGATCCCCGGTGTGCGGGCCTTTGCCATTAATCCGGCCAGTCTGGGACAGCGCGGTTTTCAGGCTCCGGTTCAGGTGATTGTCGGCGGCCCGTCCTATGACGTGATCAATGGATGGGTGGACCGCATTATCGAACGGGCACAGGAAAACCCCAACCTGCTGGATCTGGACAAGGACTATCAGGAAACCCAGCCCCAGTTGAAAATCCAGATCGACCGGGAACGGGCGTCGGATATGGGCGTGTCCATCCAGACCATCGGGCGGACGCTGGAAACCCTGATGGGGACCCGGACGGTCAGCACCTACGAGGACGGCGGCAAGCAGTATGACGTGATCATGCGGGCGCGTGAGGAGGACCGGCAAAGCCGTCAGGATCTGGACCGCATACAGGTCCGCTCGGAACAGTCCGGGCGTCTGATCCCCTTGTCCAACTTTGTGTCTGTCACGGAAATCGCCGGTCCCGGTGAATTGAAGCGCACCGACCGCCTTCGGGCGATCCGGATCACCGCCTCGCTTGGGGATGGGTATACGCTGGAACAGGCGCTGAGCTATCTGGAAACCATCGTCAAGGAGGAAACCGCCGAGGAAGCCCGGATTTCCTACGGGGGCCTCAGCCGGACCTTCATGGACTCCAACACAGCCCTGATGTTCACCTTTGCGACAGCCTTTCTTGTGGTGTTTCTGGCCCTTGCCGCCCAGTTTGAAAGTTTCATCCATCCGGTGATCATCATGACCTCCGTGCCGCTTGCGGTGACCGGGGCGCTGGGGGCGATCCTGTTCTACGGGCTCAGTCTCAACGTTTACAGTCAGATCGGGATTGTCATGTTGATCGGGTTGACGGCGAAGAACGCCATCCTGATCGTGGAGTTTGCCAACCAGCTTCGCGAGGAGGGGCTGGAGATTCTGGATGCGGTGACCGAGGCGTCCGTGATCCGGCTGCGGCCCATCCTGATGACGACCATCTCCACGGCGCTGGGGGCGGTGCCGTTGGCGCTGGCCACAGGGGCCGGAGCGGAAAGCCGCGAGGCCATCGGTATTGTCATCATCGGCGGGGTCATGTTCTCGACACTGCTATCGTTGGGGGTGGTGCCGGTCTTCTATCTGCTGCTGGCCCGTTTCAGCAAGCCATCCAACTATCTGGCTGACGCTCTCCAGAAACTGGAAAGCCGCTATCAGGACGCCGACAAATAGACGTCGGACACGGGGATGCCAGCGGTGTAAGGCCGCTGGCAATCCGCTGCAAACTCTCTCCAAACCCTTTGTAATTCTTCTCTCAAGCCGTCTTTCAGGGTGGCCTGTTTGCGCTGGATTATCTATAAGTTTAATAAAATTTTAAGAATTGGCTTTTACCCTTTCGGATAGTCAATTTGTGTTGGGACAAGGCCTGTGTTCGTGTGCGGATCGCCGTCCTTTCCAACTCTTTTTCAGTATGTAAGTCAGTTGTTGTGTAGGCAGGGTTGAATTCTGAACAGGGTTTCGTGCGTTTTTGCCGGGGCCCTGTCGTCAATCGTGCCTGCCGCTGTGTTTTCAAGAGGGGCCTGCCTCGTTGGGGGTGAATGATGCAGGGCATGTGGAGTTAGGGGTAATGGGAGCTTTGATCAGTGAAAATGCGGCGAGTGTCTCGCTGCATTTGATGTGTGACGACCAGACGGTCCGACGATATATGCGTCAGAACGTCGTCGATCCGGTTATCTCCCTTCATGTAAACAGTTTCCCCCCCGCAACCGACCTTTCATCCTTGCCCCGGGATGCAGACATCATCGTCTTCGTGATCAGCGAGGACAGTTTCTCCCCAACCCTGACCCTGCTTTCCGCCCTTTGCCGGGACAGCCAGTCGCCGTCGCCGGCCCTTGTTGTTATTGACCCCGCCGCCACCGCAGAACGGGCCGTCCTGATGATGAAGGGCGGGGCGGATGACTATATCCCCCATCGCCGTTCGGCGGGGCTGGCGGCCCTTCAGGATCGGGTGGAGGAAGCCTGCCTGAACATTCTGACAACCCTTCGCGATCGCGCCGCCGCGCCGCGCCGTGTCGTTACCGGTGCGGTGCAGGAGCGGGCGCGTCTGTCGGCGTTGCGGCGGCGTATCCACAAACTGGTGCGTACCGCCCGGTATCTGGCCACCCGTACCAGCCTTGATGAGTTGTGCGAGGGGCTTCTGGAAACATTGGGGGAGGCAACTGGCGCCACCGGGGGCAGCCTTTACCTGAAGCAGGGGGACTGCCTGAAGCGGGTCCATTGTCTTGACCCCGGCCATGCCCCGGCGACCCTGTCCCTGCCCTTGCGGGAGGGCAGTATCTTCGCCAGCGCCTTTGAAACGGGCAAGCCGATCATGCTGGAAGGCGACGAGCAGGTCTCGTCCTGTCAGTTGAGCGGTTGGGGCGGCTACCAGTCCGAGAACCTGCTTGTATATCCGTTGATGGAAAAGGGCGGGGCCCCGATCGGGCTTCTGTCCCTGCATGGGAAAGAACAGGCCGATTTCACCGAAGAGGACCGGGGGCTGGTCCTGATGCTGGTGTCTTTCACCCACGAGACCATCCGCGCCCTGATGGCCCATGAAAAATCCAACCGCACACTGGAAAGCCTGAACCGCACCTTCGAGAATATGGAGCAGGGCATCCTGCTGCTGGATACGGCGGGAAAGGTGGTTCACTTCAACCACCGCTTTGCCGAACATTTCGGCCTGCCGGGGGACGCGGTCAAGGTCGGGCAGACCCTTGAAGGGCTCTATCAGATGGTGCAGGAGCGCGGCGATGTCTGGGAGGATATGCCGGAGACCCATCACCGGTCCGTGGCGGCGGACGGCTTTGTTCGTCAGCATACTTGCGCGGACGGGAAAATTCTGGGGCTGGTCGGTAATCCGGCCGATGACGGCGGGCTTGTCCTGACCTGTACGGACATCACGGAACAGAAGAAGGTGGAGCGTGACCTGCTGCTCGCCAAGGAGGAGGCCGAGGCCGCCAGCCGCAGCAAGACCAGTTTCCTCGCCAATATCAGCCATGAACTGCGGACCCCGCTGAACGCCATTATCGGTTTTGCCGAACTGATGGACAAGGAGGTCTTTGGCCCCCTGAATAACAAGCGGTACGCGGAATATGTGGATTATATCCATGACAGCGGATCGCATCTTCTGGGGGTGATCAACAACCTGCTGGACCTGTCCAAGGTGGAGGCGGGCAAGCTGGACCTCCGCGAGAGCGAGGTGCATCTGCCCAGCCTTATTGAAAGTTCCGTGGCCTTTGTGTCCTCACAAGCCCAGAAGCAGGGGCTGGATGTTCGTACCCATACGGAACTGGAAACGGAAACCCTGACCGGGGACGAGGATGTGTTGCGGCAAATCCTGCTGAACCTGCTGTCCAATGCGGTGAAATTCACCGGGGCTGGCGGCGCCGTTCTGGTGCGGGTTCGCCAGCAGGGCGACGATCACGTGGCCATTACCGTCAAGGATAACGGCATTGGTATGTCACCGGAGGATATCGAGGTGGCCCTGAAACCCTTTGGTCAGGTCAGAAGCGATCTGGCGCAGGGCCAGAAAGGCACCGGGCTTGGCCTGCCGCTGGTGGCGTCCCTGGTAGAGGCACACGGGGGCCGGTTCGAAATTGACAGCAGCCCCGGCAAGGGAACCCGCTGCACCATTCTGCTGCCTTATAAAAAGGATTAACTGTCTTCGTGTTCTTTCGGGGCACCGGGCGGTGTGCCGATGGGCTGACCGTTGATCATGCAGATATAGATATAGATGTGGGAGCTGAGTTCCGTGAACTGGGCCGCGATCAGGTCGCCTTCCGCCCGGATTACCTTGGCGGAAAAGGTTCCCTTTTCGCCCCGCTCGAACACATCGATTTCGCCGTTGATGATATCGCCGGCGGCATGGCCGTGGGCCTCCATTTGCACGGAGAAGCCATCCGGCGACCAGTCGTCCGCCAAATGAGGAATGCCATCAATGATCAGGACAACGCGGGAACTGGGGTCGCGAAAGAACTTGCGCCGATCGTCTGCGATACCGGAAGAATTGGTCATCTAATTTCCCCAGATCAGTTTCTTTTATCCAGATTTCCAAACTTGTTTGTACAGGACAAAACCATTCGCTAGTATGGTCGCGAGACCTTAATAATCTGTTAAATATTTGATGGGCTTTACAAATGTCCAATTCGCAGAAGATCCTACTCCTGACCGGTGCCAGCCGGGGCATCGGTCACGCCACTGTCAAGCGGTTCAGTGCCGCAGGCTGGCGCGTCCTGACGGTTTCCCGGCAGGCGTTTTCCGAATACTGTCCCTGGGAAGGCGGGATCGACAACCATATCCAGCTTGACCTTGCCGATATCGACAGTCTTGAAGCCGGGCTTGACCTCATTCGTGAGAAACTGGACGGGGCACCCCTGCATGCGCTGGTCAACAATGCGGGGATTTCCCCGAAAGGCCCGGAAGGGGCCCGGTTCAATACCCTGAACTCCTCTTACGCGGATTGGCAGCATGTCTATAATGTCAACCTGTTCGCGCCGCTTCTGCTGGCCAAGGGCCTGTTCGCGGAACTGGTCGCGGCAAAGGGGGCCATTGTCAACGTGACCTCCATCGCGGGCAGCCGGGTACATCCTTTTGCGGGTTCTGCCTATGGCACCTCCAAGGCGGCGCTGGCGGCCCTGACCCGCGAGATGGCGGCTGATTTCGGCCCGCACGGGGTCCGGGTCAACGCCATTGCGCCGGGCGAGATTGACACCTCCATCCTGTCACCGGGGACCGAGGAACTGGTGGCGGAAATCCCCCTCCGCCGTCTTGGCCGCCCGGAAGAGGTAGCCTCCACCATCTATTTCCTGTGCGACGCGCCGTCCTCCTATGTGACCGGCGCCGAGGTGCATATCAACGGCGGACAGCATGTCTGACCAAGTGGGGGCCTAGGGCCTGACCCCCTGAAATAATAAAAAGGCGCGGCAGGGAACCCCACCGCGCCTTTTTTGTTTTTCTGGCAGCCGGGATCAACCTGCCTTTTGGGCCAGCGGCAGGACCGCGTTCAGTCCCTGTTCAAACTTGTCGAACATGTCGTTGATCTGGTCTTCGGTGATGATCAGCGGCGGACACAGGGCCACATTGTCCCCGGCCACGGCGCGGGCGATCAGACCGGCGTCCTGCATGGCCTTGACGGCGTTCGCAGCCAGACCCAGCGACGGGTCAAAGGATTGCCGTGTGGCCTTGTCCGCGACCAGTTCCACCGCCCCGACCAGACCGCAAACGCGGACCTCGCCGACCAGCGGATGATCGGCCAGCGCTTGAAAGCGTTTTTCGAACAGCGGGGCAATGGCCTGTACATGTTCAACCATGTTCCGCTCTTCCATCAATTCAAGGGTGCGCAGCGCCACAGCCGCCGGAACCGGGTGACCGGAATAGGTGTATCCGTGGGCAAAGGCACCATGTTTTTCGCTCTGTTTGACCATGCCCCGGAAAATGTCTTCCGATACCAGAACGGCGGCAATGGGCAGATAGGCGCTGGACAGGGCCTTGGCACAGCTCAGGATATCCGGCTGAATTCCCAGGGTTTCCGATCCCCACATGTTACCGGTCCGGCCAAACCCGCAGATCACCTCGTCGGCGACCATCAGGACATCGTATTTTTTCAGGACGGCCTGAATTTTCTGGAAATATCCCTTGGGCGGCACAATCACCCCGCCGGCCCCCATGACCGGTTCGGCGATAAAGGCGGCAACCGTGTCCGGGCCTTCCCGCAGGATCAGTTCTTCCAGTTCCGTTGCCATGCGGGTGGCGAAATCCTCTTCGCTTTCGCCGTCCTTGCCAAAGCGGTAATAATGCGGGCAACTGGTATGCAGGATATTCTGGATGGGCAGGTCGAAATCATTATGCAGCGGCGGCAGGCCGGTCATGCTGGCAGCGGCCACGGTGACCCCGTGATAGGCCTTCTGGCGGCTGATGATCTTCTTCTTTTTCGGCAGGCCCCGTGAATTGTTGTAATACCAGACCAGCTTGACCACGGTGTCGTTGGCTTCGGACCCGGAATTGGCAAAGAACACCTTGGACAGGTTGCCGGGGGCAATTTCCAGCAGTTTTTCCGCAAGCAGAATGCCCGGTTCCGTCGATTTGCTGGCAAAGGAATGGTAATAGGGCAGCTTGTGCATCTGCCGGATGGCCGCATCAATCAGTTCCTGTTCCCCGAACCCGAACGATGTGCACCACAGACCGGCAAGGCCTTCGATATATTCCTTGCCGTTGTCGTCATATACATAAATGCCCTTGCCTGTCTCGATGATCAGCGGTCCCTCTTTTTCGTGGGCGGACAGGTTGGTATAGGAATGAATAAGGCTTTTTACATCCCGGCTGGCCAGTGAATTCCCCTGGCTGAGAGTTGGACTATTCATGCGGACGCTCCCTTTTACGTTACTGGAACCATGTTGTTTTAAGGCAGGCTAGCCCTCTTCAAACAGAGCGTCAATTTATGTTCCTGTTGCCCGGATAAATTGTTCATGTCTTAATTACGGAAAATTGAACAGGGGGACTGGAATGGCAAATTTTTGGGTATCCGGGGCCGATGGGTTGCCGATACATGTTTATGAATGGTTGCCGGACGGGGATATTCGGGCGGTGGTGCATATGGCCCACGGCATGGCCGAGCATGGCGGACGCTATGCCCGCTTTGCGGATTTCCTGAACCGGGCGGGTGTGGCGGTCTATGCCAATGATCACCGGGGGCATGGCCTCAGCATTCCAGCGGGCGAGGTGCCGGGCCACATGGCGGACAGCAATGGCTGGGACAAGGCGGTTGAGGATCTCTATCTGGTGAACCGGGAAATCGCCTCCCGTCATCCGGGGCTGCCGATCATCCTGACGGGGCACTCCATGGGGTCTTTCATGACGCAGGATTACATGGGGCAATATGGGGATAGCATTGCCGCGGCGGCCTTGTCCGCAACCAACGGGCCGCCGGGAACGCTGGGGAAGCTGGCGCAGCTTGTCTCGCGGGTCGAGAAACTTCGGAACGGCAAGGAAGGGCACAGCACCCTTCTGGCCAACATGTCCTTCAAGGCCTTCAACAAGGCGTTCGCTCCCAACCGAACAGAGTTTGACTGGCTCAGCCGTGACGAAGCCGAGGTGGACAAATATGTGGCCGATCCCCTGTGCGGTTTTGAATGCAGCATCGCCACCTGGATCGGGCTTCTGGATGCCATGGTGCGCATTGCCGGGGATGCGGCCCTGTCCGGTATGAACAAGCATATGCCGGTCTATGTCTTTGCCGGGGATCAGGATCCGGTTGGCGAGAATAGCAAGGGCATCGAACGGCTGCTGGCTGCCTATGACCGGCATGGTTTTTCGCGGGTCAGCCACAGATTTTATCCCGGTGGCCGTCATGAAATCCTGAACGAGACCAACCGGGATCAGGTCATGGCCGATTATCTGGACTGGCTGGAAGGGGTGCTGGCGGGCGACTGAACCAGCGGCACACCCAGATAAACGCCGAATTCCTCTCCGATATCACAGGAGACGCGGGCATGGACCCGGCCTTGCCGGTCCAGAAACCGCTGGCTGTCTGATGCGGGGAAGATTCCCTCGTGCCAGATATTCGGGTGGATATACAGGCCCCGACTGCCATCACACCAGAAGGCAATCACCTTGTCCGGCGTCAGGTCATCGCCGGGCAGGGCGACCGGCACCACGAAGGGTTGCTTGTCCAGTGGGAAGAAAAGCTGGCCGCCATCGGGATGGTAATTCATATGCCATAACAGAACCTGTTCCCGCGGGCCGGACGGGGTTTCCGTGCGGGCGATTTGCGGGTCCTGGCTCCAGCCAAGGACATAATGACCCGCAACGGCCTCGTTCCGGCCCATCAGGATATCGCCGTCCCATGTGCCGTGGAAAACCCCCTCGACCCAGCCGCCTTCATCGCCGCTGTCCGTATCCACCGGGCGCCAGCCTTGGGCGGGCCAGCGGACAATCTCGATCTGGAAATCATCCGGGTTGTCTACAAGGCAGCCATATCCCTTGACGCTGTCATCCGTCGCCACCACCAGCGGGACGGAATGCACCGGGCGGGTGGGCTTGTCTTTTGCCTCGAAAATATAGGTGGGGGCTGTGTTCATGATACCTATCCTTGTCTGACGCTGCTGGACGGACTATCCGCTTGATCTCATTTGCAATCAAATTAATAATATTGTGAAATTTATAGAATTGGATTTATGGAATGACCTATGCGCAGTTTCGGGCGTTTTATGCCGTGGCGATGGAGCGGAGCTTTCAAAAGGCGGCGGATCGGCTGGGCCTGACACAACCGGCCGTGTCCATTCAGGTCCGCAATCTGGAGCGGGAAACGCGCCGCCTCCTGTTTCGCCGCAGTGGTCATGACGTGGCCCTGACCGACGAGGGCAAGGAGTTGTTTCGCCTGACCCGTTCCCTGTTCGACGCCGAGGCCCAGTGTCGGGATTTCCTGACGCCGGACAGTGAAAAGGCACCGCAGGTTCTGCATCTTGGGGCGGATGGCCCACATGTGGCGCTGGATGTGCTGGCCCGTTTTCGGGAACGGTGCCCCGATGTGCAGGTGCGTGTCACCCTCGCCAACGCGGACCAGACATGGCGGAACCTGACCGACCTTCGGGTGGATGCGGCGGTTATGGCCAATGCGGAACCGGCGGCCCATGTGGTGACGCGTCCCATTTGCCGGCAAAGCCTTGTTGCACTGGTGCCGCGGGCAATGGCCTTTCAGGTCGACGGGCCGGTGACATTGCAGGCCCTTGCAGAATTGCCACTTGTCTTTCGCGAGGCCGGATCAAATACCCAGCAGTTGCTGGAAAAGGCGCTTGCCCGCAATGGGGTGTCCGTCACCCCGGCGCTGATCATGGGCAGCCGCGAAGGCGTGCGCGAAGCCGTGGTCCGGGGGCTTGGGGTCGGGTTCCTGTTTGATCGGGAAGTCAGCGACGATCCCCGCCATGTTCAGTATCCCGTCCTCGGGATGGAGGACAGCAATACGGACATGTTGCTGGTCCTGAAGGATCAGCGTCACAATCCCCTGATCCGGGAATTGCTGGACTGTGCCTGAGGCCATTCTGACGGGTCGGACACGGCGATGTCTTCCGCTGTCGCCGTCGCCGCTGTCGCCGGGGCCGGGGCAGCCCGCCGCACCCTGTCGCGGGCTTTCAGCATTTTCGAGGTCATGCGCGATCCGTCCTCACTCCATCCCGGCGGGCCAAAAACATACAGAAAGGCCGCCTTCAGGCTTTTTGCCGCCATCAGGTCCCGGACAATCCCGGCCCATTCGTGAAAGGCGATGATCAGCGGGTTGAAGCTGGCCAGTTGCCGGACAATGCCATAGCGGCAGGGCTCGTTCCTGTCCTCGGGCACGAAGGTGCCGAACAGGCGGTCCCAGATGATCAGGATACCGGCATAATTGGCATCCAGATACCGGGGGTTGGTGGCATGATGGACCCGGTGATGGGACGGGGTGTTGAAAATGGCCTCGACCGGTTTCCACATCCGGTCGATAACTTCCGTGTGAATCCAGAACTGGTACACAAGGCTGATCCCTTTCTGAAAGGCAATCAGCGGGGTCGGGAACCCGATCAGCGACAACAGAAGCCACGGGGTCCATGACCCGGCAAGGCCGCCCGTCCATGTTTGCCGCAGGGCCGTGGACAGGTTGTAATATTGCGATGAATGATGGTTCACATGGGCCGCCCACCACAGGCGATGCTCATGGCTTAACCGGTGAAACCAGTAATAGCAAAAATCCTCGGCGAAAAAAATCAGCAGAAAAGCATACCATTCATACCCGATGTCAAACAGGCGGTGCTCATACACCCAGCTCGACACCCCATAAATGACGCCGAAATTGATGAAGTCCTTGGAAAAATTCCCAAGCCCCATCAGCAGTGATGCGGCACTGTCTCGCATTTCATAGTTGGATTTTCGCGGCCGGAACTTCCCGATGATAACCTCGATCAGGATCAGCAGCACAAAGGCGGGAATGGCAAGGGTGACCGGGTCCGGCAGGGTCATGTGGTCTGCCCTTTTAAAATAGGGCTCAGCCAGCCGGGCAACGGTTGGCCTTCGCGCAGGGACAGGGTGGTTGCCGGATGTCCCATGTCCTGACGGGCAATGACAATCCGGTTCGGCTGGGGTTGGATTTCACCATTGCTCAGGACCTGCATGACCAGCGTGTTGCCAAAACTGCGGATCAGGCGGATCGGGGCCGGATCATCAAGGCGGACAAGGGCGGCACGGTGATCCTCGGACAGCAGGATATCCAGAACGGGAACATTGATTTCCTCATGGGCCAGAAAATCCCGGACGGTGGCCTCATCAATCCGGGCCTGCCGGGACCCGGTCATCAGGCGGATGAAAGTCACCATCAGGATAACGGCGATGGTGGCTCCGGTGACCAGTGCGAGGGGGTCCAGTCCCATCCTTGTTCTTTCCTCCCGTGCGAAAGATATTCCTTATATTCTTGTATAGTTCAGGGCTTTTGCCAAGGGCAAGATTGTATTTGCCCGCGGGGCGAAAAGTTTACGTAACGTCTTCAATATGTTGGCGAAAAAATGGTGGATTTGCCACAGATTGCTTTACCGGAATGGGCAGTTTTCGTATCCTGCGAGGGAATGGGAATTCTTTAATAAAAACGTCTAATGTAAAACAGGGAAGAAAATATGTTGGGTCTTGTTCAGGATCGTCCTCTGCTGATCTCTTCACTTATTGAATATGCGTCTCTCTATCACGGCGATGTCGAGATTGTGTCTCGTTCTGTCGAGGGGCCTATTCACCGCACCAACTATCGCGAGGTGAATCAGCGGGCCAAGAAACTGGCTCAGGCACTGGGCCGTCTTGGTGTCCAACCGGGGGAGCGGATCGGCACCCTGGCCTGGAACGGCTATCGGCATGTGGAAATCTATTTCGGTGTGTCCGGGATGGGCTGTGTGTGTCATACCATCAACCCGCGCCTGTTCCCGGAACAGATCGCCTATATCGTCAACCATGCGGAAGACAGCTATATTTTGGTCGACCTGACCTTTGTCCCGCTGGTCGAGGCGCTGGCCGATCATCTGCCCAATGTGAAAGGCTTCATCGTCATGACGGACGAGGCCCACATGCCGGACAGCAAGCTGGACCGCCTGATCTGCTATGAAACCCTGATCGGGGCCGAAGACGGCGATTATGCGTGGCCGGACTTTGATGAAAATACCGCTTCCAGCCTGTGCTACACCTCGGGCACCACAGGGAACCCGAAGGGCGTTCTCTATTCCAACCGGTCTACCGTCCTGCACAGTTTCTGCGTTTGTACCAATGATGGTCTTGGCGTTTGCAATCAGGACAGCATTCTGCCGGTTGTTCCCATGTTCCATGCCAACGCGTGGGGGATCCCCTATGCGGCGGCCATGTCCGGCGCGAAAATGGTCATGCCGGGGGCGGCCATGGATGGGCAGTCCATCTATGAACTGATGGAGGCCGAAGGCGTTACCCTGTCCGCCGGTGTGCCGACCGTCTGGTTGATGCTGCTGGGCTATGTGAAGGAAAAGGGCCTGAAATTCTCCACCATGACCCGCACCGTGATCGGGGGGTCTGCTGCGCCGCGTTCCATGATCGAAGCCTTTGTGAATGACTACGGGGTCAATGTGGTTCATGCATGGGGCATGACGGAAATGAGCCCGCTTGGCACCACCGGCAACCTGCTCAAGAAGCATCAGGACCTGTCCGAGGCCGAGAAAATCGATATCCGCCTGAAACAGGGCCGGGCCGTTTATGGTGTCGATCTCAAGATTGTTGATGATGAAGGCACGGAACTGCCGCGGGATGGCAAGGCGTTCGGCCGTCTTCTGGTGCGCGGTCCGTGGATCACCAGTGGCTATTTCAAGGGTGAAGGCGGTCAGGTCATTGACGAGGATATGTGGTTTGATACCGGCGATGTGGCGACCCTTGATCCGGATGGCTATATGCAGATCACCGATCGTTCCAAGGATGTGATCAAGTCCGGCGGGGAATGGATTTCCTCCATCGATGTGGAAAACGAGGCGGTTGGCTGCCCCGGCATTGTCGAGGCGGCGGTGATTGCCGTTCCCCATCCGAAGTGGGACGAACGCCCGCTGGTCATCGCGGTCAAGGAGCCGGGCCATTCGGTCACCCGCGAGGATGTGATCCATCATCTGGAAAAAACGCTGGCCAAGTGGCAATTGCCCGATGATGTGGTGTTTGTCGATGAATTGCCGCACACCGCAACCGGCAAGCTGCTCAAGACCAAGCTTCGTGATGAATACCAGAATTACAAGCTGCCAACCGCCTGATCGGGCGTTGGTTTCTGAACGCGGAAAAGGCCGGGCATGTCTCCGGCCTTTTCTATTTTATCCCCGGCTGTGCCCGGCGGGCGGGCCCAAAAAAAAGCCCCGCCGTTTGACGGGCGGGGCTGACAGTTGCGGCTTGGTTCGATGTTAAACGCACCCGCTTCAGAAAACTGTTATTTCTTGCCGATGGATATCTTCTTGGCGCTGGACGGCAGTTCCTGGAGTTTTGGCAGTTTGATTTCCAGAACGCCATCCTTGAAGCTGGCCTTGATATCCGCCGGTTTTACATCCCCCGGAAGTTGGAAGGACCGCTGGAACGAGCCGTACATCCGTTCGGAAAAGTAATAGGACTTGTCCTTGTCCTTCTCTTCGCGCTCGGAATGTTTTTCGCCCTTGATGGTCAGCAGCCTGTTGTCGAGGCTGATGTCAATATCCTCTTCTTTCACGCCGGGAAGTTCGATCTTGATTTCGTAGTCCGTATCCGTGGCACCGGCTTCCGCTTCGGGGGAGAAGAAATCCTGTACCCGGCTCCCCAAAGTCCGGAAGGGCTGGAATACATCCGTCCACCAATCGGCCTGACGACGTGCTGGTGTGGGTGAGACCATTTTCATTCCCTCCATCTCTGGATTTTATATCCGCTCAGGATTGGGATATTAGGAAGTTCGAATTTTCATGTCTTGACAAGAGTCAAGTTTCGGCTGTTCCGGGGCAAATTTTCACAAAAAGGCAAAGACCGGACCCAAACGGGCCCAAACGGAACAAAATGGAATAAAACGTGGAAAAAAGGGGTAAAAACGCGCTTTTTTATAGTTTTAGAACGATCGCTCTTGATCTCGGTCCGCAAACAGGCTTGGATGGCATATCAGGGAAATAAAGGATAGGAAAATGACACCCATGAACAAGCAGTATCGTCTGGCGGCCCGTCCCGTCGGGACCCCGAAAGACAGCGACTGGTCCTTTACCACGGAAGAAATCCCCACCGCCGCCGAGGGCGAGGTGGTGGTGCGCGTTCACTATGTCTCTCTGGACCCGGCCATGCGAGGCTGGATGAACGATGCCAAATCCTATATCCCGCCGGTGGGGCTGGGCGAGGTCATGCGCGCCGGTACCGTCGGCGAGGTGATCGCCAGTAAAAATCCTGCCTTTGCGGTGGGGGATCATGTCACCGGGTATCACGGGGTGCAGCAATATGGCGTGTCTGACGGCCGCGATCTGGTCAAGGTGGACCCCAAACTGGCACCGCTGGAAAGCTATCTTGGCGGGCTGGGGATGCCGGGCCTGACCGCCTATTTCGGGCTGACCGATGTGGGCGCGGTCAAGGAAGGGGATACGGTTCTGGTCTCCGGGGCGGCCGGGGCCGTTGGGTCCATGGTCGGGCAGATCGCCCGGATCAAGGGGGCCCGTGCGGTGGGGATCGCCGGCGGTGCGGACAAGTGCCGCTATGTCACCGAGGAACTGGGCTTTGATGCCTGCGTGGATTACAAGGCGGACAGTTTCCCGCAGGACCTGAAAGCGCCGTTGAAATCCGGGGTGGATGTGTATTTCGATAATGTGGGCGGGGATATCCTTGATATCGCGCTGGCCCGCCTGAACCGCCATGCCCGCGTGGTGATTTGCGGCGCCATTTCGCAGTATAACAACACCACACCGGTGCAGGGGCCAGCGAATTACCTGAACCTGCTGGTCCAGCATGCCCGCATGGAAGGCTTTGTGGTGTTCGATTATGTCCGCCAGTATGAGGAAGGCACCCGTCAGCTTGCCACATGGTATGCGGAAGGCAAACTGAAGCTGAAAGAGCATGTGGATACGGGCATCGAGAATTTCCCGGCCACCTTCCTGAAACTGTTCAGCGGCGGGAATTTTGGCAAGCTGGTCCTGAAAGTTTCCGAAGACTGACCGGAATTGGAAAGGCGGCGGCCTGCGGTTCCGCCGCCTGTCTGATAAGGAAAACCTGAAAATCTCTTTAAGCCGGTGTGCCTCCTGTGCTATGTCACACCGGCTTATTTTATCGAGAGCCGTACAGGCCTCATCTCAGGCCCGGATCAGGACATTTCATGAGTATGTTAGAGGACCGTGTCGCCAACCGGCGCACATTCGCCATTATCGCCCACCCGGACGCGGGTAAGACAACGCTGACTGAAAAGCTGTTGCTGTTCGGGGGTGCCATCCAGCTTGCCGGTGCGGTGAAAACCCGCGGTGAACAGCGGCGCGCCCGATCCGACTGGATGAAAGTGGAGCGGGAGCGGGGCATTTCCGTGGCGTCCTCGGTCATGACGTTCGATTACAAGGGCCGGACCTTCAACCTGCTGGACACCCCGGGCCACGAGGACTTCAGTGAGGATACCTACCGCACCCTGACCGCCGTGGACAGCGCCGTCATGGTGCTGGACGGTGCCAAGGGTATCGAGACCCAGACCCGCAAATTGTTCGAGGTCTGCCGCCTTCGCGACATGCCCATCGCCACCTTTATCAACAAGTTCGACCGCGAGGCGCTGGACCCGTTCGAGCTGCTGGACGATATCGAGCAGACACTGGCGCTGGACGTGGTGCCGGCAAGCTGGCCCATCGGCATGGGGCGGAATTTCCTGGGGTGCTATGACCTGTTCCGCGACCAGTTGGTGCTGGTCAGCAAGGACAAGAACAACCATCTGGATGAAGGCATCGTCTGTCAGGGCGTGGAAGACCCGAAGATTGACGAATTACTGCCGGAAAGCTATGCGGCCAAGCTGCGCGAGGATGTGGAGATGATCCGCGAACTGTGCCCGGCCTTTGACCTTCAGGCGTTTCTGGATGGCACCATGACGCCGGTCTATTTCGGTAGTGCGGTCAACAATTTCGGCGTGGAAACCCTGCTGGAAGGGCTGACCACCATGGCACCGCCGCCCCGCTCCGCCCCGTCTGCAACGCGGGAAATCCTGCCGAACGAAACCAAGGTCGCCGGCTTCATTTTCAAGATCCAGGCCAATATGGACCCCAAACACCGGGACCGTATTGCCTTCATGCGTCTTGTATCCGGCCATTTCAAACGCGGTGCAAAACTGAAGCATGTGCGCTCTGCCAAGACTATCAATGTGCATAACCCGGTGCTGTTTCTGGCACAGGACCGGGAACTGGCCGAGGAAGCATGGCCCGGCGATATCATCGGTATCCCCAACCACGGCAACCTGCGGATCGGGGATGCTCTGACGGAAGGTGAGGATATCCGCTTTACCGGTATCCCGAGCTTTGCGCCGGAACTGCTTCAGAAGGTGCGGCCCATCGATCCGATGCGGGCCAAGCATCTGGGCCGGGCCCTGATCCAGATCGCCGAGGAGGGCGCCGCCCGGACCTTCAAGACCCGCATGGGGTCGGACTGGGTCGTGGGTGTCGTCGGGGCCCTGCAATTCGAGGTGCTGGCCGATCGCATTCGGACGGAATATGATATTCCGGTGAATTTCGAACAGACAGAGCTGTATACGGCCCGCTGGGTCGAGGCCGACGATCATAACGATCTGAAAAAATTCGTGGATGCCAATCAGGCGTCACTGGCGGAGGATCATGATGACTCCCCGGTGTTCCTTGCCCGAAACTCGTGGCATCTGGAGCGGGCTGAAAAGGATTGGCCTGCGATTCGATTTTTGAAGACAAAAGAACAACTCGCCTGAGGAGGATGTAATGCCATCATTTGATATCGTTTCCAAAACCGACTTGAACGAAGTTGAAAACGCCCTGAACAATGTGCGGCGGGAAGTTGAAACCCGCTATGACTTCAAGGGCAGCAACTGCTCCATCGAGCGGGCGGACAATGTGCTGACCATTTTCGCCGATGATGACCTGAAACTGCGCCAGATGCATGAACTTCTGCAGGGCCACCTGACCCGCCGGGGCGTGGATGCAGGCGTTCTGGATTACAAGAACCCGGAACGGGCCGCCGGACAGAGTGTCCGCCAGCAGGTTGTTGTCCGGGAAGGGATCGAGAAGGAACTGGCCAAGAAGCTGGTCAAGGACATCAAGGGGTCCAAGATCAAGGTTCAGGTCGCCATTCAGGGCGACGAGTTGCGGGTGACCGGCAAAAAGCGGGATGACCTTCAGGAGGTGATTGCCTTCTGCAAGGAACTGAAGACCGACATGCCGCTTCAGTATGTCAACTTCCGGGACTGACGGTGCGGGCCTGACCAGCCCATAAAAAAAGGCGGCGCCGGGCTGTAACCCCGATGCGCCGCCCCTGTTTTCAGGCGCGGGGACGTGAGAGCCCCCGTCTGCCAGGTAAATCCTCAGGCGAGAGAATAGGTATCGTGAACCTCAATCTGGCCATCGCAGGATACCTCGCCATTTTCCACCATCATGATGATATGGGAATAGACCGACCGGGCCGCCGCCGGGTGCAGGTATTCCGGCACATCCGTATACATCTTGCGAACCATGGACGGAATGTCCATCGGACCGGATTGCAGGCATGTCCTGATCTGGTTCATGCGGTCATGACGATGGGCAATCAGGCCCTGCACAAAGGCGTGGGGGTCCTCGATGGCCGGGCCGTGGGTGGGCCAGTATTTCCGGTGCGGGTAATCCAGCAGCTTTTCAAGGCTGGCAATATAATCCTTCATGTCCCCGTCAGGAGGCGACACGATGGAGGTGGACCACCCCATGACATGATCCCCGGAAAACAGGGTGTTTTCCTCGATCAGTTCAAAGCAGATGTGGTTTGACAGGTGACCGGGGGTATGAATGGCCCGAACGCTCCATCCGTCGCCCTCAATCACGTCACGGTCGCGGATTTCAACGTCGGGGACAAAGGCCATGTCGCCGCCTTCCTCTGCCTTCATGCCGGGCTTGCCGCTGCCATGGGGGCCATATCCATAGGTCTTTGCGCCGGTCCGCTCTTTCAGTGGGGCGGCCCCCGGTGAATGGTCGTTATGGGTGTGGGTGATCAGGATGTGGGTGATGGTCTCGCCTTCGGTCGCCCGCAGGATCGCCTCTGTATGGGCTGCATCAATCGGGCCGGGGTCGATGACCGCCACATTGCCGCGGCCAAGGATATAGGTTCCCGTCCCGTGAAGGGTGAAGGCGCTGGGATTTTCCGCCACAACCCGCCGGATCAGGGGGCTGAGGGTGCTGGTCGTACCGTATTCGAATTCCAGCTCTTTGGAAAAGGGAATGGAGACTGACATGGCGTTTCACTTCCTGTTGTTTTTTCCTGAATCCTAGCGCAAAAGCGCTGCGCTGCAACAAGAAACTCGATCAAGGCCTTCCCAGGGGCGGAAAGGGCCGAAAAGTCCGCGCGCGAGTGAAAGTTTTGTAATATTCGTGCTAATAATTTATGTTAACGTAATTTTATTTCCGGTTGAATGAGATTTTGTTAAAGAAATCGGCCAGTAAATAAAATAAGTCAATTGATTTAAAACGCCAATTGTATGAAGTATAAATTTTTTACGAAAATTTTTTGCCTGAATAAATAAAATAAATATTTAAAATAATATTTAAAAACAGATGAATGAATTGATTTATACATTTACGTTTTGAATATAGTCTATATTAGTACTTTTATTCCGCGACTGCGAAATTATTCTGTTCGAAAATACACATTCGATTTTGTTGACTGTGCAAGTAAAGGCTGCCTATACTTTCGCATTGCCACATATGTCCGAAATCCAATGTGGCAAGAAGAATAAACAAGAACCATCGGACAATTATTGGGAGGCCGTTCTGTTTGAGTTTTTGCAGTTGGTCATAGGCGGCGTTTCGATCGGATGCATTTACGCTCTGGTCGCGCTTGGCTTCGTATTGATCTACAAAGCGACGGAAGTCGTGAACTTTGCCCAGGGTGATCTGATGATGCTCGGGGCTTTTCTTGCATTTACATTCATTACCATTCTTGGATGGAATTACTGGTTGGGCGCGCTGGCGGCCATCGTCTGTATGTTTGTCATCGGCAATCTTATGGACCGGGCGATCCTGCGGCCGGTTCTGGGACAGCCACAATTCTCCATCATCATGATCACCATTGGTGTTGGCTACATCGCCCGCAGCGCGGCGGGCATGATGCCGGGATGGGGCAATGAGACCTATGCGATTTCCACACCGTTTTCCAGTCAGGGCATGCGCCTGATCCCGGAAAGCATGGGGCAACTGGTCGTGTCGCAGACGGACCTGTCGGTGATTGTGGCGACCCTGCTGTTCTGCGCCGGGCTGTTTGCGTTCTTCAAATATACCCGGCTCGGGGTTGCCATGCAGGCGTCCTCGCAGAACCAGCTGGCATCCTATTATATGGGTATTCCGGTCAAGGCCGTGTTCTCCATGATCTGGGGGATCAGTGCGGCGGTGGCCGCCGCGGCGGGCATTCTGCTGGCCCCGACCACCCTGATTGACACCAATATGGGCTTCATCGGACTGAAGGCCTTCCCGGCCGCGGTTCTGGGGGGATTCGGGTCCATTCCGGGGGCGGTTGTCGGCGGTGTCATCATTGGCATCATCGAGACACTGGCGGGCTTCTATCTGCCGCCGGGCTTCAAGAATGTGGCTGCCTATCTGGTGCTGTTGCTTGTGCTGGTTGTCCGGCCGCAGGGTCTGTTTGGTGAGAAGACGGGTAAGAGGGTGTAATCATGCGGTTTCTGTTTAAGACGGATTATGACCAGGACATCCGGCTCGCCAAGCATTCCGGCTATTACTGGTCTTATGGGGCCCTTCTTGTGTTGATCACGGCGGTTCCCTTTGTTCTCGACTCCTATTATGTGGGGCAGTTGACCCAACTCTATATCATGGCCATTGCCGGGGTGGGGTTGATGCTGCTGTCCGGCTATACGGGGCTTGTCAGCCTTGGCCATGCGGCCTTTTTCGGGATCGGCGCCTACACAGAGGCTGTGCTGACCGCAGGGGTGACCCTGCCGTTCATGAGCGAGCCTGTGGTGTTCCCCTTTGTGCTGTCCTTCCCGCTTGCGGCTATTTTCGCGGCCATTGCCGGGGTGATTATCGGGGTTCCGGCGCTGCGCCTGATGGGGATCTATCTGGCCATGGCGACCTTTGCCTTCGCCATTGTGGTTGAGGAAATCTTCTCGCGCTGGGAAAGCGTGACCAACGGCTATACGGGCCTGTTGGTGGAATCCCTCTATATCGGGGACATGGAACTGACTGACGGGAGGCCGTTCTACTTCCTCAGCCTCGGTATGTTGATCATGGTGATCCTGTTCTCGCTCAACCTGCTGCGTTCGCCGACGGGGCGGGCCATGATGGCGGTCCGGGATTCGGAAATTTCCGCCCAGAGCATGGGGGTCAATCTGGCCAAGGTCAAAACCACCGCCTTTGGCATCAGCGCCGGGATCACCGGTCTGGCCGGTGCCCTGTTTGCCCACAAGCTGGGCTTCCTGTCGCCGGAAAGTTTCACCGTTCTGCAGTCGCTTGAACTGCTGGTCCTGGTGATTGTCGGTGGGCTTGGCTCTCTGCACGGGGCCATCTTCGGGGCCATGTTTGTTCTGGCCTTGCCGCAGGCACTGGCGATCATGAAGGATTATCTGCCGCTCTATATCGCCGAGCAACCGGGGTTGGAGCCGCTGATTTTCGGCATGATCCTTGTCTTCTTCATCATCTTTGAACCGCTCGGTATTTATGGCCGCTGGCTGAAAGTGAAACTCTATTTCCAGATGTTCCCGCTTTACAAGAAAGCCACCTTTAAACGCCAGAAATCCTACATGAAGTCGGAGAGATTGAGATGACCCTGTTTGCTGCTGAAAACCTGGCCATCAACTTTGGCGGTGTGAAGGCCGTTGATGGCGTGACCTTCGATATTCAGGAAGGCGAATGCTTTACCATTATCGGCCCCAACGGGGCCGGCAAGACCACCATCTTCAACCTGATCAGCCGGATTTATGATTCCACTGAAGGGCGGATGATGTTCTGCGGGGAGGATATCACCACCGTCCCGCCGCACGAGATTGCGGGTCGCGGGATTGCACGAACCTTCCAGAATATCGAGCTTTTCGAACATGCCAGTGTGCTCCAGAACCTGCTGGTGGGGCGGCATTGTCACAAGACCACCAGCCTGTGGTCCGAGGCCTTGTTCCTGCCGTCCGTTCGCAAGGCGGAACTGGCGCACCGCGAGAAGGTGGAGGAGGTGATCGACTTCCTCGACCTGCAGCATTACCGGGACAGCATGATCATGAACCTGCCCTACGGGGTGCGGAAGGTGGTCGAACTGGGCCGGGCCCTGTGTACGGAACCCAAGCTGATCCTGCTGGATGAGCCGTCTTCCGGCCTCAATGTGGAGGAAACGCAGGACATGTCCTTCTGGATTGAGGATATCAAGAAGGATCTGGGCATTACGGTGCTGATGGTGGAGCACGATATGGGACTGGTGTCCGAGGTGTCCGACCGGGTACTGGTGCTCAATTACGGGCGGATGCTGTCCTATGGCACCCCGCAGGAAGTGCAGAACGATCCGGAAGTGATCAAGGCGTATCTGGGGGGCTGACATGAGCGATGCAATCTTGAAAGTTCGAAATATCGAAACCTATTACGGGCCCATCGTGGCAATCCGGGGGGTGTCGCTGGATGTGCAGGAAGGCAGTATCGTGACGGTGCTGGGGGCCAATGGCGCGGGCAAGACCACGATCCTGAAAACCATCAGCGGCGTCATGGACCCCCAGAAGGGCAGCGTGATTTTCGATGGTCAGGAAATCCAGAAGCAGGACCCGGACTGGGTCATGCGTCAGGGTCTCAGCCATGTGCCGGAAGGCCGCGAGGTTTTTCCCTTCCTCAGTGTTTACGACAACCTGATGATGGGGGCCTATACCCGCAAGGACCGGGACGAGATCGCCCGCGATGTGGAGTTGGTGAATTCCTATTTCCCCATCCTGAAAGAGCGGTCCGACCAGCCTGCCGGCCAGCTTTCCGGCGGCGAGCAGCAGATGCTGGCCATCAGCCGGGCGCTCATGGCGCGGCCCAAGGTGATGCTGCTGGACGAGCCGAGCCTTGGCCTCAGCCCCCGGTTGGTGAAGGAAATCTTTGCCATCATCAAGCGCCTGAATGTGGAGCAGGGGATGACCATGCTGCTGGTCGAGCAGAACGCCAATATCGCCCTGCATACAGCCGATTTCGGCTATGTGCTGGAGGTGGGCCGGATCGTCATGGAGGATACCACGGCGAACCTGCTGGAAAAGGACGATATCAAGGAATTCTATCTGGGTATGCAGGATCATGGGGTCCGGGGAAAACGTCGCTGGAAAAAGCGGAAGACCTGGCGCTGATCGCTTGAATATCGGGAGCAAACAAATGAATGCAATCATGTATCCGCCGACGATCATTGACGGGTCGGACACCACGGCGAAACTGTTCTGGCAACGGGTTCAGGAACTGGGCGACAAGATCGCCATGCGCGAAAAGGAACTGGGCATCTGGTCCTCGATCACCTGGCGGGAATATGGCGACCGGGCGCGGGCTGCCGGGCTCGGGATGGTGTCGCTGGGGCTGAAACGGGGCGAAACCGTCTCCATTCTCAGTGACAATAACCCGGAATGGCTGTTCTGCGACATGGGCATCCTGGGGGTGGGCGGGGTCAGCAATGGCGTCTATACCACCGACAGTGCCAAACAGGTCGAATATCTCTGCAACGACTCGAAAACCGTTCTTTTCGTGGCCGAGAACGAGGAACAACTGGACAAGATCCTTGAGGTGCGGGACCGGGTGCCGACCCTCAAGAAGATCATTGTCCTGGATATGGAGGGGCTGCGCGATCTGGAAGATGACATGGTCATCAGTATCGACGACCTCTATGGTGCAGGGGAGGCATTCCACCGGGAAAATCCGTCTTTCTGGGAAGATGCGATTGCCCAGTCCCGGCCGGATGATCTGGCCATCCTGATCTATACATCGGGCACCACCGGACCGCCCAAGGGGGCGATGATTTCTCATCGCAACCTGATGTTCCAGATTTCCAACCTGACACCGATTGTGGGGTTCGGCCCGGACGATGAACAATTGTCCTTCCTGCCGCTCTGTCATATCGCGGAACGCTCCTTCACCGTGTTCCTGCCGCTGTTTGCGGGCTCCGTCGTCAACTATGTGGAGGGGCTGGATACGGTTCCCGAGAATATCCGCGAAGTCTCGCCGACCATTTTCTTCGCCGTGCCGCGGATCTGGGAGAAATTCTATTCCTCGATCATGCTGCAACTGAGCGATGCGACGGGCCTTCAGAAGCTGGCCTACAAGCTGGCGATCAAGACCGGCTATGAGGTGGCGGAATGCCGGTTGGCTGAAAAAGAGCCGTCCGCCCTTCTCAAGGCGCGGTTCTGGCTGGCCGATGCGCTGGTGCTGCGGAATATCAAGCGGCTACTGGGGTTGGACCGGGCCCATTATCTGGGTTCCGGCGCGGCACCGATCTCGCCGGACCTGATCAAGTGGTATCTGGCGCTTGGCCTCAACATGTATGAGGTTTACGGCCAGACCGAGAATGTGGGACTGGCGACCACCAACCTGCCCGGCAAGTTCAAGCTGGGAACGGTCGGGACCGTGGCCCCCAATACGGAGGTCAGCATTTCCGATGCGGGTGAAATCCTGCTGCGCGGTCCGCATGTGTTTCTCGGCTATCTGAACCAGCCTGAAAAGACGGCGGAAACCGTTGTGGATGGCTGGCTGCACACGGGCGATGTGGGCTATGTGGACAATGAAGGCTATGTGAAGATCACCGACCGGATGAAGGATATCATCATCACGGCGGGCGGTAAGAATATCACCCCGTCCGAGATCGAGAACCAGCTCAAGTTCAGCCCCTATGTGTCCGATGCGGTGGTAATCGGGGACAAGCGGAAATACCTGACCTGCCTGATCATGATCGATCATGAGAATGTGGAGAAATTCGCCCAGGACCGGGATGTCCCCTTCACCAACTTCCAGAGCCTGTGCCGGGCGCAGGAGGTGCAGGACCTGATCTGGGAGGAAGTGGAGAAGGTGAACAAGAATTTCGCACAGGTGGAAACCATCAAGCAGTTCCGCCTGATCGACGAAATCCTGACGGCGGAAGACGACGAACTGACGCCAACCATGAAGCTGAAGCGGTCCTTTGTGAACAAGAAATACAAGGAATTGATCGATACCATGTACTGAGTAAGGGGCGGGTATCGAGAGGAATGAACACGACCAAAAAGAAGGTTCAGGGAAAAAGAGTACCGGTACCGGTAATTTGCTTAAACAGGAGTGATGCAATGATAAAAAGAAGACAGTTTACCATGGGTCTGGTAGCGGGCGCAGCACTGGCGGCTGCCACGCTTGGAACGACCGCCGCACGGGCCGATCAGGGGGTCCATGATGACAAGATCGTTCTCGGGACACATACTCCGCTGTCCGGCTCGGTCGCGCTGTGGGGGATTCCGTCCTCCAACGGCATGCGCATGAAGATCGAGGAAGTGAACGAGGCAGGCGGCATCAATGGCCGCAAGATCGAACTGATCGTCGAGGATAACGCCTATCAGCAGAACAAGGCGGCGCAGGCCGGTGACAAACTGTTGCGCCGGGACAAGGTGTTCGCCCTGATCGGCGCGCTGGGCACCCCCATGAACATGGTGACCATGTCGCGGGCCCTGAAGATGAACGTCATGAACATCTTCCCGGTGACTGCGGCCAAGGAAATGTACGAGCCGTATCACCGACTGAAATTCTCCCTTTTCACCCCATATTACGACCAGATGCGGGCGGCCATCAGCCACTTCGTGGACAACGAGGGGATCAAGAAAATCGGCGTTCTCTATCAGGATGACGACTTCGGCAAGAACGTTCTGGAGGGCTGTGTTGATCAGGCCAAGGAACATGGCATCACGGATGTGGTGACCGTGAACTTCAAGCGTGGTGCCAAGGACTTCTCGTCCCAGGTGGCGAAATTGCGCTCCGAAGGGGCGGAACTGGTCTGTCTTGGCAGCATCATCGGCGAGACCATCGGTGCGGTCGCAACAGCCCGCAAGATCGGCTACAACCCGAAATTCCTGGTCAGCTCTGCCGGGTATGTACCGGAAAACGTAACGCTGGCAAAAGGCCTGACCGAAGGCATGTATGGCGCCAGCCAGACACCGATCCCCTACTATGATGATGCCACCCCGGAAGTGAAGGCATGGATGGACAAATACAAGGCCCGCTTTGAAAAGGATGCGGTTCTGCAGTCCATCGCCGGATATGAGGCAATGGAAGTGTTCCTGAAAGCGGTTGAACTGGCCGGTAAGGATGTGACCGCCGAGAAGGTGGCCATTGCGCTGGAAAGCATCAAGGATCACCCGTCCAACTTTGGCGGTGCCCCGGTCAGCTTCAGTGAAGATGACCATCTGGGTCCGGATGCCCGGAGCAGTGCAAAACTGTTCCAGGTTCAGGGTGACAAGTGGGTTTATGTAAAGGATCTGAAATACTGATCCCCCTTCCCACTGATGGAAAAGAGATACCCGGCCTCGCAGGCCGGGTATTTTTTTGCGTGCGGCCCGGTCCGCTTTTGGTGCGCGCAGGGGGAAGGGGAATAAAAAAGTTGTTTTTCCCGCCTTATAAAGGCCTGTTTTTTATTTAATATTTTTCAAATATGATAGAGTGTTTAGTTAAGGGAGTACCGTTTTAGATTATATCTAATATAATGGGAGGTAGAATATGATACGCAGGAAATTTGGTAAGTTGGGAGTTGCCGCGATTTCTGCATTGCTGCTGGCGTCGGGGGCGACGACAGGGGCAAAGGCCGCAGGTCAGGGCATTACAGATACCGAAATCATTCTCGGCACCCACCAGCCCCTGTCTGGTCCGGTGGCCCTTTGGGGCGTGCCGGTGACCAACGGGATGCGCATGGCGATCGAGGAAATCAACGAGGCCGGCGGCATCAACGGCCGCCAGATTACGTTGATTGTCGAGGATACGGCCTATCAGCAGAACAAGGCTGCACAGGCCGCCGACAAGCTGCTGAAAAAAGACAAGGTGTTCGCCATGGTCGGTCCCCTTGGCACCCCGCCCAACATGGTGGTGATGCCGCGGGCGCTGAAAATGGATGTGATGAACATCTTTCCGCTGACCGCGGCGCGGGAAATGTATGAACCCCTGCATCCCCTGAAATTCGCCTATTTCACCCCCTATACGGACCAGATGCGGGCCGCCGTGAAATATCTGGTGGAAAATGAAGGCGTGAAGAAGGTCGGTGTTTTGTATCAGGATGACGATTTCGGCAAGAACGTGCTGGACGGCTGCGTGGAGCAGGCGGCGGAAATGGGCCTGCCCGAAGTGGTGACCACCAACTTCAAGCGGGGCGCCAAGGACTTTTCCAGTCAGATTGCCCAACTGAGTGCAGCCGGGGTCGATCTTGTCTGCCTTGGGACCATCATCGGGGAAACCATCGGCAGCGTGGCGACGGCCCGCAAGATTGGTTATGACGCCAAGTTCCTTGTCAGTTCCGCAGGTTACGTGCCGGAGAATATCACACTGGCCAAAGGCCTGACCGAGGGTCTTTACGGCGCCGGGCAGACCCCGATTCCCTATTATGAGGACGCCACCCCGGAAGTGAAGGCATGGATGGACAAGTACAAGGCCCGGTTTGATCGGGATGCGGTTCTTCAATCCGTTGCCGGATATGAACTGATCCATACCTTTGCCATTGCCCTGAGAAATGCAGGCAAGGATCTGGACCCTTTCAAGGTCGGCGCCGCACTGGAGCAGATCAAGGATCGCGGGTCCATGTTTGGCGGCACAGAGGTCAGTTTCTCGAAGGATGACCATCTGGGGCCCGATGCCCGCAACAGCGCCAGCCTGTTCAAGGTGCAGGGCGATAAATGGATCAAGATTTCCAATATCAGTTATTGATCGATCCAGCCCCACTCCTTTGAAACAGTTTTAGGTCAAACAATACTTCAAGGGGTGTGAACACGGAAAGCCCGGCTGTCACGGCTGGGCTTTCTTTATGAATCTTTTTTAAATTTGTGAACCCTTTGGTAAGAATTTCCCGGCACTTTGTTTGATTGGGTAGGAAATAAAACATCTATAAGTAGTGCAGGGTAGGGTAATGTTCAAAAAGAAAGATAAGGTTTCTTCCGGTAAGGGCGCCGCGGGAAAGAGCGGCAGGACGCTTCGAATTCCCCTGATTTCCGGAATGATCGCAAAGATGGGCATCCGGTCCCGTCTGTATACGGCGTTTGGGGTTGTGGCCCTGTTGACGCTGATCAGCGGGTCCATCGGTGTGCTGGAATTTGTGAAGCTTGGAAGATCCATGAACAGTGTGACCGAGGACAGTTTCTCGGCCTTTACGCTGGCGCAGGAATTGTCGGCCAAGGCCCGGGAAGTGGCCCAGTCCGGCCCGCATATTGCAGCCGCCCGTGATCAGGCTGATCTGGACCGCCGCCTTAACAGTGCAAAAACCGATCTGGACAGCCTGAAGGCCATGGTGGAAGGCGCACAAGCGGAAAGTGAAAATGCCGAATCCCTGCAACTGGCGCTGGCCAATGTGCAGATGCTGGGCGCCACGCTGGACAAGCTGGCGGAAAATGTCAAAACCCGGAATGACGTCAGCGCCCTGATGGCCGCCGAGATGGAGGAGGTCGCAAGTCTGGACCGGGAACTGCAGGACCTGATTGACCCGGCCATCAAGAACCAGAACTCGAAATTCAACGTTACCTCCCAGCTCATGAATGTGGAAAGCGATATTTCCAAACTGCGCAAGGGCGTGCAGAAGCTGGTGTCCGAGGAGTTCCGCTTCATGCAGGAACTGATGGAATTCAAGGGGGATGTGAACGCACTGGTCGGGTCGCTGTACCGGACGCCGACACAGGAAAGTTTCAAGGATGTGGATGCCCGCTATTCCGAATTTGAACTGATCGGTACTAAAATCCAGCTTGTTGCCCTGCTGCGGGATTTCAATGAAAAGCCCAAGATCGAGGAGGCGGCCAACCGCCTGTATGCGGTCGGCGACAAGCAGAACAATATCTTTACCCTGCGGAAAAAGATTTTGGCGGCGGAAACCGGCATTGATACAGCCGCCAACGAGGCGACCATCATTGCGGTCGCACTGGAAAATGTGGTGGCCCGGTTTATTGATGCCACTGAAGAACAGTCCCGTACCGTGGTCGCCAAGACCAATGGGGATATTGAACAGGCAACCATGGTGCAGATCGTCATTGCCAGTTCCAGTGTCCTGATGGCGCTGTTGATTGCGTGGCTGTATGTGGGACGCAACCTGATGAGACGCCTTAACCGGTTCGTCGAGGATATGCGGTCCATCGCGGGCGGAAATCTGGAAACCGATGTCTTGGTCAAGGGGTCCGATGAAATCACGGAAATGGCAACGGCCCTGATCGGGTTCCGTGACAATGCCAAGGAGGCAGAGGTTGCCCGCGCCGAAGCGGAGATGGAACGCAAGCGCAGAGAGGAAGACAAGGCCCGCGCCGAAGCAGAGGCACAGGAAAACGAACGACGTGCGCAGGAAGAGAAGGAACGCCTTGCTGCGGAAGCAGAGGTACAGAAACGGGATGAAATGAACCGTCTGGCCGATGATTTCGAGGGCAGTGTGAAAAATCTGGTGGAAAGTTTCGCCGCTGCAACGGAACAGATGACCGCCACCTCGCAAAGCATGGCGGAAACCGCCCGCGAAACCTCAAGCCGGTCGGAAACGGTGGCCAATGCCTCGCAGGAGGCCAGTGCCAGCGTGAATTCTGTATCATCAGCCGCAGAGGAACTGTCGTCTTCCATTCAGGAAATCAGCCGTCAGGTCGGCACCGCCGCCGAAATTGCCGGTCAGGCCGTTTCGGAAGCGGAGCGGACAAATGGCATGGTGGTCAGCCTGAACGAAGCCGCCGCGAAAATCGGTGATGTGGTCAGCCTGATCAATGATATTGCGGGGCAAACCAACTTGTTGGCACTGAACGCCACCATCGAGGCCGCCCGCGCCGGTGAGGCCGGGAAAGGCTTTGCGGTGGTCGCCAGTGAGGTGAAGAACCTTGCCACCCAGACGGCCCGTGCCACCGAGGAAATTTCCAACCAGATCCGGTCGGTGCAGGAAGAGACAACCAGTGCCGTGGGCGCCATTGGCAGTATCAGCAGCACCATCGGACGGATCAACGAGATTGCCACGGGGATTGCCTCGGCGGTGGAAGAGCAGGGAGCGGCGACCAGTGAAATCAGTCGCAGTGTCCAGATGGCCGCGCAGGGAACCCAGTCGGTTTCCGAGAATATCGCCACGGTAAGCGAGGCGGCAGCGACAACCGGCCAATCCGCATCGGAGGTACAGAATGTGGCCACCGATCTTTCGCGGGAAGTGGGAAGTCTGGATCAGGAGGTCCAGCGTTTCCTGATGACCATTCGCGGATAACCGAGACGGTTTTATCGCTCAAACGGGGCCGCTGCCGACAGGGAGCGGCCCTTTTTCGTTTCAGGATTTGCCCTGTCCTGCCTTTCCTGTCCCGCCTTTCCAGTTCGGGCTGTCTATTCGATGCTTTCCTGCCGGGCCGGTTCCGTGTTGGCAGAGGGGCTGCGGGGCGGCGCTGTCCGCCGCTGGCGTTTGGGGGCGATGAATTGGTTCATGACCGCCCGTAGCAGACCGGGATCATCCCAGGGCACATTTCCGGGGCAGGTATAGAGATACTGGCTGTGCCTGTCCCGTTGGAGTTCCGAGGGAAAAACCGTGAGCGTCGCATGGTTTTGAGTGTGAAGGGGACCTTCATCAACAGCCGGGGAGCCTTGCCGAAGGGAGGCGGCGAAACGCGGGATCAGGGGCGATCCGGTCTGGCGGCCCATTTGCAGGGAGTGGGTGGGCCGGAGGTTTACCTCAATCACCGTGGGGAGGCTGCTGGGGGATGATGAGGTTTCCATGACATCGAGACCACCAAAGCCGGTATAATCAAGCCTGGAGACAAGAGCGCGAAGCGGTTCCGCCCAATGGGGCCGAAAGGTTGTTTTCAGGACCGAAGTGGGGCCGTTTTTCCACGCTTTTTTGAGCGGGATATAAACCTCATATCCCAGCAGGGTGCCGCGCCATGCGGAAAAACTGATGGAGACCTCCTGCCCCGGTGCGGCTTTCTGGGCAAGGGCTGGCGCGTCGGGGGCCGGGTGAATGTTGGCCTGATCGCATTTTCCCATGACGGCGGAAAGGTCTTCCGGGCCGGTGAGCCAAAAAACGCCCTGTCCGCCGCTTTCAAAGCTGAGTTTCAGGTAAAAGGGATAGCCGAAATGCGGGGCCTGTGCCTTGATGGCCTGCCAACTGTCGGCGGTGAAACTGTCCAGGACGGGAAAACCGGCGGTCCGGGCGGCATCCTGACTGCCCGGACGGGTGAAAAAGTCGTCATTGGTAACAAGGCTGGTTTCCAGCAGGGCGAGAAGACGCGCCCCGTCGGGAGGCAGGCGATCTTTCTGCAGGCGCAAGTGGCGACGGGCGGCCAGAAGGTTGCGGATGAAAAGTTCGTCATTGGTAAGAAGAAAGTCCGGCTCCCCCCCTTTCAAGGCGTCCAGAAGACCCCGGACCATTCCGCGCATTGTGCCGGTTCGCGCACCCGGCGGAAAGGTGAAATGGCGGTCAAGAAGGGTTGAGTGTGCCAGCAGACTGTGCGGAAAACTCAGCCCAAAGCAGGCGGAGCCCGCTTCGCGAAAAAGCGAGGGCATCAAGGCCAGACTGCTGTTGTTGTGCATATCCGCAAAAAGAATTTTTCCCAAGCCGTTCTCCCCCTTCGGCCCAATTTGTCGCGGTATTCGTTATAAATAAAAATATAAATTAGAACAGGGGAAAGTTTTTTTCGCGGGGCAGGGGAAGGGGCTGTTAGAGGGGGACATCCCACGGGGGATTTGCAAGCAGGGACGGAACCTGTGCCTGAAGGAACTGATAGAGGGGCAGGTTCGGCTGTCCCGGTGGCTGGGAGACCAGAAAATGGCGCGCAAAAACCGAATGGGGGCGCGAAGAAATATAAAGTTCGGACGCCAGTTTGTGCCGTTCAATCAGGTAGGCGGCGATACTGGTGGGAAGGATGGCGGCATCCGCCCGCCCGGCGACGACCATTTTCAAGGCGAGAAAGAACCGGGGGACCTCTTCCTTGATGATCAGACCGCGCGCAACCAGAGTATCCACCAGACCCCACTGGGTCCCCTGCAATCCGGCAACCGATAACCCGTACAGGGAGAAGGGGGATTTATACTCCACCTTTTGCGAAATGCGGGAAATCACGGCGTTGCTGTCCCGCTGGTATCCGTCCGTGAACGGATAAGGGGGCGCATTCGGCTCGTTGAACCATTCCGGGTTGACCCACGGAACCACGCACAGGCACCCGTCTTTCAGGACAAGGTCCAGCCTTTTTCGCGGCAGGATTTCAACCTTGAAATAATACTGCCCATTGGATCGGGCCGACAGCGTGTCGGCAAGGGTGAAGGTCATGCCCAATCGCGAGGCTTCGTTGATGATGAAGGGCGGTGAATTGTGATAGGTCAGAAAGCGAATGGTGACCGGTTCGCCGGGCAGGTTTTCAGCATGGGCTGCAGGGAGTGTGATCATCGGTCCCAGCCCTGCAAGAAGCAGAAAGAAGATGCCAGAAACAACCCGGATCATGTCGGCGACGCTCCTTTCAAGACAACAGACCTGTCAGGATAGTGTATCAACAGGGGGTATCAAGGGAAAGCAGGAAGCGGCAGGCAGCAGGCGGCATGTGGCATGGGGCATGAGGGAAGCCGTGAGTGGGAAGCGAGGTATTTATGAGGCCCCCTCCGCGGATACTTCGTGGTTGCGGTTTGCATGAATATCCTCGCCCAGCACCCGGTTGATGGTTTCCAGAAGGGCCGGCAGGTTGATAGGCTTTTCACAGACGTCGTTCATTCCGGCCTGTTTATACGCGATGATATTGTCCTCGATGATGTCGGCGGTCAGGCCAATGATGGGAATGTCTGCCATGGGCGGGGGCATGGCGCGGATAACGCGGGTTGCCTGTTCCCCGTCCATGACAGGCATGCGGGCGTCCATCAGGATCAGGTCGAACGTGGTTTCCTCTACAAGCCGGGTGGCTTCCAGCCCGTTTTCGGCGATGGTCAGGCGGTGGTTCAGCCGACCGAGCAGGCTGTTGACGATCTGTTGGTTAATGAAATTGTCCTCGACCACCAGAATGTGAAGGGGGCGGCTTGCATGCCAACTGTTGGGGCGGGGGCGGTCCTTTCGCGTCTGAGCACCGTTAGTGGCGTCGGCATCGGTAGGAGGCGCCTCCGCAGCGTTTGCCGCAATGGTAAAGTGGAAGGTGCTGCCCTTGCCCGGACTGCTTTCAGCGCCAATCTCCCCGCCCATCAATCTGGCCAGTTTTCTGGAAATGGACAGGCCAAGGCCGGTGCCACCAAATTCCCGCGAGATGGAACTGTCGGCTTGCGAGAAGGGATGGAAAAGCCTGCTCAGGTTTTCGCTGCTGATCCCGATGCCGGTGTCCATGACCTCGAACCGGACAAGTGGCGGGGTGCCGAACGGGCCTTGTTCCGGTTGGACGGTGATGGTGATCTTGCCCTGCTGGGTGAATTTCAGGGCATTGCCAACAAGGTTGGACAGAATTTGCCCGACCCGCAGGCGGTCGGCGCTGATGGTGTCGGGAAGGGCGCTGTCCAGTGACCAGCTGACCTGCAGGCCCTTCTGCTTGAACTTGGCCGAAAACAGGTCAACGGTTTCGGTGACAAGGGTTTCCAGATGAAAGGGTTTGGGGTCCAGCGTGACCTTGCCGGCTTCCAGTTTCGACTGGTCCAGAATGTCGTTGAGAATGGCCAGCATGTTTTCCCCGGACTTTCTGACGCTTTCGGTCCAGTCCCGCTGTTCACTGCTAAGGTCGCTGTTCAGGATCAAGTCGGTCAGGCCAAGAATGCCCGCCATGGGGGTGCGGATTTCGTGGCTCATGGCGGCCAGAAACTCGGATTTTGCCCGGTTGGCGATTTCCGCCTGTTCCTGCGCATTCTTGAGTTTGGTGATATCCACCCGGAACCCCACACGGCCCCCGTCCGGCGTCGAATGCTCGGAAATTTTCAGCCAGCGACCGTCATTGAGTTTCTGTTCCAGTTCGGCATGGGGCAGGCGATGAAAGGCCATGCGTTCCGCCACCCAGTCCTCGACACGGCCGATGGCGTCTTCATACTGGCCGCGCTCGGCGCCATAGCGGATGATGCTTTCAAAGCTGTTGCCGGGTTCGATGACGGCGCTGGAGGCGGCATAGAACGCCTTGTAGTGATTGTTGCAAAGGACCAACCGGTCGTTCTCGTCATACAGGACAAAGGCGTCATCCAGACTGTTGATGGCGGCCATCAGGCGGGCCTGTGCGGTTTGTGCCTGTTCCTTGGCGGCAATGGTATCCCGTTCGGCAAGAACCCGGTCCGTGATGTTGGAGCCGACCCCGCGATAGCCACGGAACTCTCCTTTATCGTTGAAGACCGGTTTGCCGCTGATTTGCAGCCAGATGATCCCGCCCTTGCCGGACCGGGTGGAGTAGATGAAGTTGTTGAAGGGTTTGCGGGCTTTCAGAAGCTCGAAATGCTGGCCCCACTCACCGGAGGAGGCGTGATTGCGCTCGGTTTCGCCGCGTTCCTTGCCAAGAAGATCGGTCGGGGCGATGCCGGTCACCGGCTCCAGTTGTTCCGAGAAATAGGAAAAGCGCAAGGTTTCATCCATTTCCCAGAACCAGTCTGACGCGATCATGGCGAAGTCGCGAAAACGCCCCTCTTTGTCGGCCAGAATTTTCTTTTGCCGGGTCAGGTTCGCATTGGCGGTTTGCAGATTTTTCTTTTGCAGGGACAGCCGCTTCAGGAACGGGGCTGTGGTCAGGTAGGTCAACAGGCCGGCGATGAAAATCAGGGACAGGGTCAAGGCCGATTCAATCAGCGCGGCCTGAATATAGGGGCGGCGGATTTCGGCAAGGTCGATCTTGGTGACGACCCCCATGCCAAGCTGCGGGATCGGTTCATAGGCGGTCAGGACATCGGTGTTGCGCTGGTCCCGGGTAATCATGGTGCCGGATTGGCCGGTCAGGGCCAGAATGGCAGGCTGGTCTGTGCTGTCGGTCAGGGGGACCTTGAAAAGGCTGCCATCCGCCGGGGCAAAGCGGCCGGACAGATAGATGATATGGCCATCCTCCAGCTTGACCAGGACAATTTCACCGGTTTCACCAAAAAGGCCGTAATCGGTGTCATGTTCCAGAATTTCCATGAGGGCTCTGGCCATGGGGGTATGGGCTGCGGAAATGTCGTGATAGTCCAGTTCATGCTGGGCAATCAGGGTGATCAGGCGGGCTTGTGCCTGTGCCATATTGTGAAGGTTGTTCCGGTCCTGGGCGATGGCCGCGATATAAAGTCCCCACCCCCACAGGATTGCAGAGACAATCGCCAGCAGGATCAGGCCGCTGAACAGCAGCAGCAGGCGCCATCTGTCGTTGTGGGTGTGATCCGTCACTCACCTCTCCGGTTTTACATACAGCTTTGAAGTGTACCGGCAAGAGGATAACAAGATGTTAATGGGGGAGGGGGGCGCGATCCCGTGCCCGCCGGGTCAGGTTGGCGTCTGGTCCGGCTGTTGCAGGATGCCGGACTGGCTCATTTGTGTGTAAACCAGCCGGTTGATCCAGCCCAGCAACCCTTTTTCGCTTAAAGGCTCTCGGCTGTAGCTGACATAGGGATACCAGGTGACATTGAGGCCATGGGACAGCATGGCAATATCCCCGGTCTCGGCCTCCAGTGCCAGCGGGGCGGGCACATATCCCCATCCAAGGCCGTCAATAATGGCGTCGCGGACCAGTTCAAAGCTGCTGAGGGCGATGCGTTCGTTGCTGATATCCTGAAGATAGAAGCGTTCGCTTAAGGTATCGTCCATATAGGTGATCTGCGGAAGGCTGACCAGATCGTCATCGGAAACATAGGACATGCGGGCCATGGTGTGATTGCGGGCAATCATCATTTGCATGCGGATCTTCGTGACCACCTTGGCATAAAGCCCCGGCTTGATGCGGCTATGCTCGGGGGGCATGAAATAGGCGATGTCCAGCTTGCCCTCGCTGATCAGATCGGACAAGGCCTCCGGCCCGGCATAATGCAGGCTGAGTTTCAGGTCCGGACGGGCCTGCCGTACGGTGCGGATGACAGTGCGCCAGAATTCCTCGGGCAGGGCGTCGTCGCGCCCGATGCTGAGGCTGCTCTGTTCCGGGTCGGAACTGATCCGGGATCGTAGCCGGATCGTATCGACCAGCGACAGCAACCGGTGGCAGTCATCCAGAATGTTTTCGCCCGCCGGGGTCAGTTCAAGGCTGTTGCCGGAGCGCAGGAACAGGGTCGCGTCCAGTTCGTCCTCAAGGGCGGAAATTGCCATGCTGACGGTGCTACGATTACGCTCCAGTTCTATGGCCGCGCCGGAAATGGACCCGTGGCGGGCCACGGTGACAAAATATTCCAGATGTTCAATTCTCATGGGGTGTGTCCGTCGTCTTGAACCCGTTGCAAGAAGGTGGTGACAATTTTATTGACGCTCAGCGATTAGGGTCAAGCAAAAACATCCTGTAATATCGCGCTGTATCGTGAAAATAATTGCAATGGAGATAATTGTGCATTGGGTTTATTTGATGCTCGCCGTTGTTGGTGAAGTCATCGGAACAACGGCAATGAAAGCACTGATGGTGGACGGCCATCAGGTGATAGGCACCCTGATCGCTCTCGGGACGGTCGGTCTTGCCTATGCCCTGATGAGCCGGGCAACGCTTCGTATCCCGGTGGCGCTGGCCAATGCGTTCTGGGAAGGGTTCGGCATGATCCTGATCGCGCTGATCTCGTTCTGGGTGCTGGATGAATATATCGCGCCCCTGCAGGCCGCCGCCATCGTGTTGGCCGTCGTGGGGATCGTGATCGTCAATTATGGTCATTACCAGCAGGAGGCAGGCGAATGAGTATCTATTACGGTTTTCTGGCGGGGTCTGTTCTTCTGGACATTCTGGCAAACCTGTCCCTGCAGCATTCGGAAGGCTTCCGCCGACGGAAATGGGGTGTGCTGGCTGTTGCCCTGATCATGATGGCCTTTGCCCTGCTGGCGCTGGCGGTCAAGGGATTGCCCCTGTTTCTGGCCTATGCGGTGTGGGGGGCGTTTTCCATCACCGGGACGGCACTGGCAACCCGCCTTGTGTTTGGTCACCGACTGAATGCCACCAGTTGCGCAGGCTTGGCCGTCCTTATTGTGGCGATCGGCCTGATGCAGGTCGGCGGCGAGGTGTAACCCGCAAGGAGAGTGATCGGCGCGGCGGGGAGCGGGTTAGCGTTTCCGTCCAGCATAATGGACGCGCCAGTTTTCCCGCCAGCCGCCAAAGGCATCCAGTTCAAGCGCCTGATCCCCGTTGCCCTTGATGTTGCGCCGCCTTTCGGTGTCATCAAATTCGGCCCTGACGCATGTGAGGTCGGAAAACAGGGACTTCAGGCCTTCCGGCGTATACCGGAAATAATCCGCCGGGCAGGGGTGGTAACGCCATGCGAACAGGGTGGAATGAAAAGTGAGGCCGCCGGGCCTCAGGATTCGGGAAATTTCGCTGGCGGCTTTCCACGGATACTGGATATGCTCGAATACATCGACGCTGAAGACCAGATCAAAGCTGTTGTCCGGAATTTCAGGGCAGTGTGTGATGTCTCCCAGAATCACATCCTCGCCGGTTTTGACGAAGTCCATATTCCGGTATTGGACGCTGTCCCCAAAGCGGGCCTTGTACGGATTACGGCGGCCACCGATTTCCAGCACATTTTGCGGGGCAAGGCCCTGTTCGTGGATCAGGCTTTCCAGAAGGTCGCCAATGCGTTCCGTACGCCGTGGGAAATTTTTGTGTTTTCTTTCCGCGATCCGCTGCCTGAACAGGCTGGTTACTGCGCCAATCATACCACATTCCTGATCTGCCCTGTTTGCCTGACGGTATCAGAAAAGGCAGAAGCTGGCGATTGCCGAAATGTGAATATATGAGGGAGAGAATTTTACGGGAAAAGTTTAGATGGTCGGGGCGAGAGGATTCGAACCTCCGACCCCATCGTCCCGAACGATGTGCGCTACCAGACTGCGCCACGCCCCGACCAGAAAGGCGATGCTGAAGTTTCAGCGTCGCTGCGAAGGCGCTTTTAGCCCCATCCGCAATAAAGTGCAAGCGAGAAATTGCAGGATTTTAGTATGCGCGTTCAATTGCGAAATCAATCGCGCCAATCAGGGCCGCCTTTACCGGGCTGTCCGGGAAGATATCCAGCGACTTCTTGGCAGAGTTCCCGTAGTCCCGCGCCCGTGCAAAGGTGTCGCCAAGGGCGTTGTGCCGGGCAAGGAGCGTCATGGCATGATCCAGATCGCCGTCCTGCTGTTCGGCTTCGATCACCCGTGTCCAGAAGGCGCGCTCGTCCGCATCGCCCCGCTGGTAGGCCAGAAGAATCGGCAGGGTCACCTTGCCTTCGCGGAAATCATCGCCGATGGTCTTGCCAAGCGCGGCCTGTTCAGCGGAATAATCAAGGGCATCGTCAATCAACTGGAAGGCAATGCCAAGATCGTTGCCATAATTGCGAAGGGCGGCTGCTTCCTCGGGGCTGCGATCGGCGACAACGGCGCCAACCTCGCAGGCCGCTGCGAACAGGGCTGCGGTCTTGGAGGCAATCACCTGCAGATAGTTTTCTTCGGTGACGTTCACATCACCCACATTCATGAGCTGCTGAACCTCGCCCTCGGCAATCACCGCGGACGCCGTGGACAGAATGCGCAGCACTTCAAGGGAGCCATCCTCGACCATCAACTGGAAGGAGCGGCTGAACAGGAAATCGCCGACCAGCACACTGGCCTGATTGCCCCACAGGACGTTGGCGGTTTCGTTGCCACGGCGCAGGTCGCTTTCATCAACCACATCATCATGCAGAAGCGTCGCGGTATGGATAAATTCAACGCAGGCGGCCAGCTTCTGGGCCCGGTCCCCGTCATACCCACAGAGTTTTGCAGAACCCAGTGTCAGAACCGGTCGCAATCTTTTCCCGCCCGCGGCAATCAGGTGGCGCGCAAGTGTGGGGATCAGTTCAACCTCGCTGTGCATCCGGTCCAGAATGATCTGGTTGGTGGAGTCAAGGTCTTGTCTGACAATGTCCATAAGGGGCTGAAGCGATGCTTTTACCGGTTCGGACGTTTTGTTTTCCAATTGTACTGAAACTGACAAAGTTGCCTCTTTCACTGGGGCCGCAAAGGGCCTGAATCTGCGGTGAGCATAGCTTAAAGTAACTTACGGTCAAGTAACAGCACAAGGCCTTGGTTTTCAATAGTTTTCCCGGTATGGTATCGGCCGGATAACAAGAAGGGGACCCAGAGCGGCGTGATAGAACTCATCCGGGCAAACGATCCAGTGCTAATTTCCTATATCGTTTCCGTGCTTGAAGCGGAGGATATCCGGGCTGTTGTGCTGGATGAGCATACCTCAATTCTGGAGGGGAGCATCGGTGCCGTTCAGCGCCGGATCATGGTTCGCGCCCCCCATGAAGCCGCCGCCCGCAGCATTCTGGAGGATATCGTCCCCGGAGAGGCACGGGAGCAGACATGACCGGGTGGACCACGGACGGTTTCCTGGGCGGGCGACTTCAGATCACCCAGCCGGAAAAAGGGTTTCGGGCCGGATCGGACGCGGTTCTGCTGGCCGCATCGCTGGACCTTGCGCCGGGGCAGTCAGTGCTGGATGTGGGGTGCGGCGTGGGTACCGCCGGTCTGTGCGCCCGCTATCGGGAGCCGGGCATCCGCCTTTGGGGTCTGGAGTTACAGGAAAGCCTTGCCGTGCAGGCACGAGAGAATGCCCGCGCCAACGGGCTGGAGCGGGATGTGACGATCCTGTCCGTTGATATTGCCGACCGCAAGGCGTTCAAGGGGATCGAGGGGCCGTCCGGGCGCGCCTTCCTGAATGACGGGTTTGACCATGTGCTGTCGAACCCGCCGTTTTATGAAGAAGGCCGCGCCCAGAAATCCCCCAATGCCATCAAGTCCCTTGCCCATGTGGAGGGGGATGTAGACCTGTCCGCGTGGATTGCCTTTTGCGCGGCCCGCGCACGGCCACGGGGCCGGGTGACCATCATTCACCGGGCAAGCCGCCTTGCCACGATCCTGCGGGAGATGGAGAAAACCTGCGGCAGCCTGCAGGTGCTGCCCCTGTGGCCGGGGGTTGGGGCCGCCGCCAAGCGGGTGATCGTCCGGGGGATCAAGGGAGACCGGGGGCCGCTGACATTGTTGCCGGGGCTGGTCCTGCACCATCCCGATGGCCGCCCGACGGATGAGGCAGAGAAAATTTTGCGGCACGGGGCAGGGATTGACCCGGCGGCCCATTAAGCAGATCATGAACGCAGTTGTAAGGCAGGCCGGTAAAGTTCGGTAAAGTAGCTTGAGAGGCATGAAAAGAATGAAACTTTCTTCCCTGATTGAAAAAACACCCTTGAAGCGGTTCCGGCGCAAGGATCCGGTTGTGGCTGTCCTGCAATTGCATGGGGTGATTGCACCGGGGCAGGGAAAGCTGCGCGGTGAGCAGATCAATCTTGCCAACATGGCCATGCTGATCAATGACGCCTTCGAGACCAAGGGATTGAAGGCGGTTGCGCTTTCCATCAACTCGCCCGGTGGGTCGCCGGTGCAATCCTCGCTGATCGCCAAGCGGATCCGCCAACTGGCAGACGAAAAGAAAATTCCCGTCTATGCCTTTGCCGAGGATGTCATGGCATCCGGGGGATACTGGCTGGGCCTGTGTGCGGACGAGATTTACGCCGACCAGAATTCAGTGATCGGGTCTATCGGGGTTATCTCCGCCGGGTTCGGTTTCACGGGCCTGATGGAAAAGCTGGGCGTTGAGCGGCGGATGCATGCGGCCGGCGACAACAAGGCCAAGCTGGACCCGTTCAGCCCGGAGAAAGAGGAAGACGTGGACTGGCTGAAAAAACTTCAGGCGGAAATCCACGACAATTTCAAGGCCTTCGTCAAGGAACGCCGGGGAGAGCGCCTGAAGAAGCGCAAAGACAAGGAACTGTTTTCCGGGGATGTCTGGACGGGGCCGCGGGCCGAGGATCTGGGGCTGATCGATGGCATTGCGGACTTGCGATCCTTCATGCGGGAAAAGTATGGGGACAAGGTCAAGTTCAAGCTGCTGGAAGGACGGCGGAGCTGGATCCAGAGGACGCTGGGGCTTGGCAGTCATTCCATTGCGGCGGAAAGTGTCGGGGCCGTTATCGGCGCGGCACGGAGCGAATCTGAATGGAGCCGTTACGGCCTGTGATTCGGTCAGGGATATGATTTCGGGAAAAAAGCCATGCTGTCACCAGTGAAAATAATTCTGCTTCTTGCCGTTGTAGGCGCTGTTTTCCTTGTTGCCCGCCTGTTTCGGTCCTCCCCGTCAAACGGGGGTGAAGACAATGGAAAACCAGCGAAAAAAGGGGATACGGGAAAAGAGGGCCATACGGATCTGGTGAAATGCCCGGATTGCGGCACCTTCGTTGCGTCATTGGAAAGTCATCATTGCGAAAAATGAATTCCCGCAGAATGACAGTGCCCGGTTGACCAGCGGGAATGTGATCATTATGTTGCGGCGCACCTAGCGTCAACAATAGTGTGGTCAGTAATAATGGCGGATAAATTGGCTTCCGCGCCATCTTTCCAGGATCTGATCCTGACCCTTCAGCATTTTTGGGCTGAGCAGGGATGTATGCTCCTGCAACCTTATGACATGGAAGTCGGGGCGGGGACATTCCACCCGGCAACCACGTTGCGATCCCTTGGACCGGAACCGTGGAAGGCCGCCTATGTCCAGCCGTCTCGCCGCCCGACCGATGGCCGGTACGGGGAAAACCCGAACCGCGTGCAGCACTATTACCAGTTTCAGGTCCTGCTGAAACCGTCGCCGGACAATATCCAGCAGCTTTATCTGGACAGCCTGTATGCCCTTGGCATCGATCCGAAAAACCATGATATCCGGTTTGTGGAAGATGACTGGGAAAGCCCCACCCTTGGTGCCTGGGGACTGGGCTGGGAAGTCTGGTGCGACGGCATGGAAGTCAGCCAGTTCACCTATTTCCAGCAGGTCGGCGGGTTTGACTGTGATCCGGTTTCCGGTGAGTTGACCTATGGTCTGGAACGTCTGGCCATGTATGTGCAGGGCGTTGATCACCTGATGGACCTGAAATGGAACAATGACGGTGTGACATACGGCGATGTGTTCCTGCAGAACGAGCAGGAATTTTCCGCCTATAACTACGAACATTCCGATCCGGAAATCCTGTTCCGTCATTTTGAGGATGCGGAAAAGCAGTGCCACCAGATTCTGGCGGCCGGTCTTGCCCTTCCGGCCTATGACCAGTGCATGAAGGCCAGTCATGTGTTCAACCTTCTGGATGCGCGGGGCGTAATCAGTGTAACCGAACGGGCCGCCTATATTGGCCGGGTCCGGGCCCTTGCCAAGGGATGCGCGGAACAATATCTGCGGAACCGGGGACATCTGGAAGGGGAGGCAAAATAATGGCTGAACTTCTTCTTGAACTTTTCTCCGAGGAAATCCCGGCCCGGATGCAAACCAAGGCCGCCGACGATCTGGCCCGCCTTGTCACCGCCGAACTGAAAGAGGCCGGACTGGAATTTGGTGCGGTCAAGACCGGGTCCACCCCGCGCCGCCTGGCGCTGATGGTCGATGGATTGCCGGTCTCCCAACCGGACAAGTCCGAAGAACGCCGCGGCCCGCGGGTTGGTGCCCCTGAAAAGGCGCTGGAAGGATTTTTGCGGTCCACCGGCCTGACGGTCGAGCAACTGGAACAGCGGGAAACCCCGAAGGGGGCCTTCTATTACGCGGTGATTGAAACCCGTGGTGGCCAGACCAGCGAAGTGCTGGCAACGATCCTGCCCCGTGTCATGTCAAACCTGCCATGGCCGAAGCCCATGCGCTGGGGTGCCTACAAGACCCGTTGGGTGCGGCCGATCCACAATATCCTGTGCCTGTTCGATGGCGCGGTTGTGGATATGGGCTGGGAACATCTGCGGGCAAACAACCACACATTCGGGCATCGTTTCATGGCGCCCGAGGCCATTGAGGTGCAGGATTACGCCTCCTATCGGGACCGCCTGCGGAGCGCCTATGTGGTGCTGGACGATGCGGAACGGCAGGAAATCATCCACCGCGATGCAAGCCGTCTGGCGCGGGAAGAAGGTTATCACCTGATCGAGGATGCGGCCCTGCTGGCCGAGGTTGCCGGTCTTGTGGAATGGCCGGAAAGCCTGATCGGCAAGATCGATGAACAGTTCATGGATGTGCCGCAGGAAGCCCTGATTTCCGCCATGCGCAGCCACCAGAAGTATTTCTCTCTGGCGGATGAAAATGGCAAGATGGTGCCGCGCTTCATTACGGTGGCGAACCTTAGGGCCGAAGATGGCGGCAAGAAAATCACCGCCGGTAATGAGCGGGTTTTGAGCGCCCGCCTGTCCGATGCGAAATTCTTCTGGGAGCAGGACAAGAAAACCCCCCTCGAAGAGCGGGTCCCCGCCCTTGAAAAAGTGGTGTTCCATGCCCGTCTTGGAACGGTCCGTCAGAAGGTTGATCGGATTGTCCGCCTTTGCGGTGAAATCGCCCCCTTTGTACCCGGTGCGGATGCGGCTGAGTGCGAACGCGCTGCCCTGCTGTCAAAAGCCGATCTGGTCACCGAGATGGTTGGGGAATTTGCCGACCTGCAGGGGCTGATGGGCCGCTATTACGCGGAAAATGACGGCGAGAAACCGGCGGTGGCCAAGGCCATTCAGGAACATTATTCCCCGCTGGGACCAAGCGACGCCTGCCCGACCGATCCGGTCAGTGTGGTGGTTGCCCTTGCCGACAAGATCGACACCCTTGTCGGGTTCTTCGCCATGGACGAAAAACCGACAGGATCGAAAGACCCGTATGCCCTTCGCCGGGCGGCACTGGGGGTTATCCGGCTGGTGCTGGAAAATGGATTGCGCCTGCCCCTCAACAGGATTTTCGCAGCGGCCGATGATCTTCAGATCATTGATGAAAAGCTGGATGCGAATGACCTGTTGGCGTTTTTCGCGGACCGTTTGAAGGTCCACCTTCGGGAACAGAATGTCCGTCACGATTATGTCAGCGCGGTTTTCGCGCTTGGCTCGCAAAGTGACCTTGTGCGCCTGATGGCGCAGGTACGCGCCCTGTCCGAATTCCTTGAAACCGATGATGGTGCCAACCTTCTGGTGGCCTATCGCCGTGCAGCCAATATCCTGCGCATCGAGGAAAAGAAGGACGGCGTGTCCTACGATCAGCAGGCTGATGAGGCCCTGCTGCAAGAAGAGGATGAAAAGTCCCTGTTCGCTCGCATTGAGGAGGTCTCCGGCCTCGTTTCCGCGGCGCTTGGAAAAGACGAGTTCGAGGTTGCCGCGACGGCAGCCGCAACTCTTCGCAAACCTGTCGATGCCTTTTTCGACAGGGTCACCGTAAACGCCGAGGATCCGGCCACACGCGGCAATCGGCTCCGGCTCTTGTCAGGAATTCGCAACTCTCTCGATCAGTTGGCGGATTTCTCGAAAATTGAGGGCTAATCAATTGAAATGTCTAATTTATAGAGTGGATAGATAGATGACAAAATGGGTTTATTCCTTTGGGGACGGAACGGCGGACGGAACCGCCGACATGCGTAACCTGTTAGGAGGAAAAGGCGCCAACCTTGCGGAAATGAGTAATCTTGGCCTGCCTGTCCCATCCGGCTTTACCATCTCCACCGAGGTCTGCACGGCCTATTACGAAAATGATCGGGCCTATCCTGCCGATCTGGCCGAACAGGTTGATGCCGCCATCGAGAAAATCGAGAATTCCGTCGGCGGCAAGTTTGGCCAGAAGGAGAACCCGCTTCTGGTTTCCGTGCGATCCGGTGCCCGTGCCTCCATGCCGGGGATGATGGATACGGTTCTCAACCTTGGTCTGAATGATGAAACGGTGGAAGGTCTGGCAGAGAAGTCGGGCGACCGCCGTTTTGCTTTTGACAGCTATCGCCGCTTTATCCAGATGTATTCCGACGTTGTTCTGGAAGTCGGTCATCACCACTTTGAAGAATTGCTGGAAATCCTGAAAGAGGAAAAAGGCTATTTTCTGGATACGGACCTTGAGGCCGCTGACTGGGAAGCCCTTGTCGCGCAGTACAAGGCCAAGGTTGAAGAAGAACTGGGCCGTCCGTTCCCGCAGGATGTTCGTGACCAGCTTTGGGGCGCGATCAGCGCCGTGTTCGGCTCCTGGATGAACCAGCGGGCGATCACCTATCGCCGTCTGCATGACATTCCCGCCGAATGGGGCACCGCCGTCAATGTTCAGGCCATGGTCTTTGGTAACATGGGCGATGACAGTGCGACCGGTGTTGCCTTTACCCGTGACCCGTCCACCGGTGACAAGCGTTTTTACGGTGAGTTTCTGGTCAACGCCCAGGGCGAAGACGTTGTAGCCGGGATCCGGACCCCGCAGAACCTGACCAAACAGGCCCGGCTTGATGCGGGTTCTGAAGACCTGTCCATGGAAGAGGTCTTCCCGGAAGTCTATGCCCAGCTTGTGGAAGTCTACAAGCGTCTGGAAGCCCATTACCGGGACATGCAGGACATTGAATTCACCGTCCAGCAGGGCAAGCTGTGGATGCTGCAGACCCGCTCCGGCAAGCGGACGGCAAAGGCCGCCCTGCAAATCGCCGTGGACATGGTGGAAGAGGATCTGATCTCCAAGGAGGAAGCCATCCTGCGGATCGAGCCGTCCTCACTGGACCAGTTGCTGCACCCGACCCTGGACCCGAAAGCGGAAAAGAACGTCATCGCACGGGGCCTTCCGGCCAGCCCGGGCGCGGCCTCCGGTGAAATCGTCTTCAACAGTGACGAGGCTGAAAAGCTCGCCAATGAAGGCAAGTCCGTTATTCTGGTGCGGGTGGAAACCAGCCCGGAAGACATTCACGGCATGCACGCGGCAAAGGGCATCCTGACCAGCCGCGGCGGCATGACCTCTCACGCGGCTGTGGTGGCCCGTGGTATGGGCCGGGCCTGTGTGTCCGGTGCCGGTTCCCTGAACATCGATTACAAGGACGAAACCCTGACCGTTCTTGGCGATACCTTCAAGAAGGGCGACATCATCACCATCGACGGCGGTACCGGCGAAGTGATGGTGGGGTCTGTTGATATGATCCTGCCGGAACTGTCCGGTACGTTCGGCACCCTGATGGCGTGGGCCGATGACATTCGCCGCATGAAGGTGCGCACCAACGCGGAAACCCCGCTGGATGCGGAAACCGCCCGTAAATTCGGTGCCGAAGGCGTTGGCCTGTGCCGGACTGAGCATATGTTCTTTGATGCGGAACGGATTGTTGCCGTTCGCCAGATGATTTTGGCGGAAACCCTGGAAGAGCGGGAAGCCGCCCTTGCCAAGCTGCTGCCGGTTCAGCGGGCTGACTTTGTGGACCTGTTCCGCATCATGTCCGGTCTGCCGGTCACGGTTCGTCTTCTTGATCCGCCGCTGCACGAATTCCTGCCGAAAACGGACGAGGAAATCGACGAACTGGCCGCGGCCCTTGGCGCCGATGCCAAGAAGCTGCGTCACCGGGCCATGCAGCTCCACGAATTTAACCCCATGCTGGGTCATCGTGGTTGTCGTCTTGGTATTTCCTACCCGGAAATCTATGAGATGCAGGCACGCGCCATTCTGGAAGCGGCCGCACTGGTCAGCAAGGAACTCGGCGAAACCGTCATTCCGGAAATCATGGTGCCGCTGGTTGCAACCAAGCGCGAACTGGAAATCCTGAAAGGCAAAATCTCCGCAGTGGGTGAAGCCATCGAGAAGGAAACCGGCGTGGCCGTCGAATACCTGATCGGGACCATGATCGAACTGCCGCGGGCCGCCCTGCAGGCTGGCCAGATCGCGGAAGAGGCCGAGTTCTTCTCGTTCGGAACCAACGATCTGACCCAGACCACCTTCGGGATCAGCCGCGATGACTCCGGTTCATTCCTCGATGACTATGTCAATCAGGGGATTTACGAAACCGATCCGTTTGTGTCTCTCGACAAGGAAGGCGTTGGCGAACTGGTCAAGCTGGCAGCAGAGCGGGGCCGTGCAACACGCCCGGATATCAAGCTGGGTATCTGCGGTGAGCATGGCGGCGATCCGGCCAGTATCGATTTCTGTGAAACGGTTGGTCTCGACTATGTTTCCTGTTCCCCGTACCGGGTGCCGATTGCCCGTCTTGCGGCGGCGCAGGCTGCACTGGGGCACGAGCGGGTCTCTGAAGCTTGATCCAGACTGGTCTGACTTGAATTTGAAAAGCCCGGAGAATTCCTCCGGGCTTTTTTTTATGGTTGGGGGAGGGGACAGGAAATCCTGCATAAAAAAACCGGCCTGCAGGGAGGCCGGTTTTCAGAACCCGTTAAGGGGTGGTTTTTCGGTGCCTTATTCGACGACGAAAGCCGGGCCGGAGGATGTAAGCTGAGCTTCGATCCGGTCCTGAACCTTGGCGGCCAGTTCCTTGTAGATGCGAGCATGGGCGCTGTCCGGCTCTTTCGCGGTGATCGGGGTGCCGGCATCGGAGGTTTCGCGGATATCCATGTGAAGGGGCACTTCGCCAAGGAAATCGACACCCAGCTTTTCTGCGGTTTCGCGGGCGCCGCCATGTCCGAAGATATCGCTGCGATCACCGCAGGACGGGCACAGGAAATAGCTCATATTCTCGATAATGCCGAGAACAGGCACATCCACCTTGTTGAACATGTTGAGACCCTTGCGGGCATCCAGGAGGGCAATGTCCTGCGGGGTCGAGATAATGACCGCCCCGGTGACGGGAACACGCTGGGCCATGGTCAGTTGGGCATCGCCGGTGCCGGGGGGCATGTCCACAACCAGCACATCAAGCTGGCCCCAGTCCACATCGAAGATCATCTGCTGCAGGGCGCTCATGACCATGGGGCCGCGCCAGATCATGGGGGTGTCCTCTTCGACCATGAAGCCGATGGACATGACCTTCAGGCCCCATTTTTCCATGGGGATCAGGGTTTTCCCGTCCTTTGTGTCCGGCTTACCGCTGATGCCCAGCATGCGGGGCAGGGACGGGCCGTAGATATCCGCATCCAGCATCCCCACATTCAGGCCCTGTGCCGCCAGTCCAAGCGCCAGGTTGACCGCCGAGGTGGACTTGCCCACGCCGCCCTTGCCAGAGGCCACGGCAATGATGGAGGCCACGCCCGGAACCTCAGGCTTTTGCGGGGCGGCCTGTTGCTGTGCCCGGGGGGCAGCAGTTGGGGCGGCGGCTGATTTTTCAGCGGTCAGGACCGCGCTCACGGACTTGACGCCGTCCATGCCGAAGACCGCCTGCTCGCATTCCTTGCGGAGAATTTCCATCTCTGCCGCGTCCGCAGGGTTGATTTCAAGGGCGAAGCCCACATTGCCGTCCCGGACGACAAGGCCGGAAATCAGGCCCAACGAAACCACATCCTTGCCGGACTTTTTTTCGACAATTCTGGAAAGATGTTTGAGAATAGTCTCTTCGGTTACACCTGCCATGCTTGAAAACTCCGCCTTTGTTACAAAATGGGTATACAATGTCATGTAGGGTTGGGATTCGGGCGGTGGAAGACTTTTCCGCTGCTGAAAATGGCCCCAGGTACATTGCAGAAATTAACAGGGTGTCATATAACCCGTGTAAGAACAGTTCGCAATCGGACAACGTATTTAAAAGGAGTTACGAACTTATGCCTTGGAGCAATCAAGGTGGTAACGGAGGAGGATGGCAAGGCGGCGGTGGAAACCGTGGGCCTTGGGGCCAGGGCCCCAGTGGTCAGCAGCCACCCAACCTTGAAGATATCATCAGAAAAGGTCAGGAACGGTTTAAGGATTCCCTGCCAGGCGGCGGGGGCGGAAAAATCGGTTTGCTGATCATCATCATGATCGCGATCGTTGTCTGGCTTGCCAGCGGTTTCTATAAGGTTGAAACCAACGAGCAGGGTGTTGTCCTGCGCTTCGGAAAATGGGTTGAAACCACCCAGCCGGGCCTGAACTATCATCTTCCCTATCCGATCGAGACCGTTCTCACGCCCGGCGTGACCAAACTGAACAGTATTGAAATCGGTTTCCGTATGACACGGGGCGGCTCCATGGCGCCAGTGACTGCGGAAAGCCTGATGCTGACCGGTGACGAGAATATCGTCGATATCGGCTTTACGGTTCTGTGGAAGATCAAGGATGCGGGCAAGTTCCTGTTCAATGTTGACCAGCAGGAAGCGACCATCAAGGCCGTGGCGGAAAGCGCCATGCGCGAGGTGATCGGCCGAACCGAGCTGCAAAGCTCCATCACCGAAGGCCGGAGCATTGTCGAACAGGAAGTCTCCAGCCGTCTGCAGGAAGTTCTGGACGTTTATGAACTGGGGGTCGAGATCACCCAGGTTCAGCTGAAGAACGCCGAACCGCCCAGTCAGGTGATTGACGCCTTCCGCGACGTGCAGGCTGCCGAGGCGGACAAGGAACGGTCCCGAAACGAGGCGCTGGCCTACTCCAACGACATCATTCCCCGTGCCCGCGGTGAAGCCGAACGCATGCGTCAGCAGGCAGAAGGTTATCGCCAGCAGGTGATTGCGGAAGCCGAAGGTGAGGCCGCCCGCTTTGTCGCCATTTACGATGAATATGCGAAGGCCCCGTACGTGACCCGTCAGCGGATCTATCTTGAAACCCTTCAGGAAGTCTTCAAGGGCAAGAATAAGATTATCATCGACAATTCAAATGGCGGTTCCGGCGTTGTCCCCTATTTACCGCTCAATGAGTTGCAAAAAGGGAGGGCGAAATAATGGGTAAGACAATTTCGACAGTGATCGCCATCCTGTTTGTAGTCGCGGGTTTTACTGTGGCCAGTGCCCTGTTCACGGTGAATGAAACCGAGCAGGCTATCGTCATGCAGTTTGGTAAACCACAAGATGTCATCCAGGAGCCGGGCCTGAAGTTCAAGACCCCATTCGTTCAGGACGTGGTGTATGTGGACAAGCGGATCCTGTCCGTGGGTACCCAGCGTGAGGAAGTGGTCACCCGTGACCAGAAACGCCTGATGGTGGACAGCTTCGCACGGTTCCAGATCACCAATCCGCTGCTGTATTATCAATCCTTCGGGAATATCAACGTGGCGTTCAGCCGTGTTGAAACAATCCTGAACTCCCAGCTTCGCCAGACTTTGGGTCGGGAAGTCCTGACAGCCATCGTATCCGGTGAACGGAGCCGTCTGATGGACCAGATCAAGAATCAGGTGAACGCGGAAACCGCCACCCGGGGGATCACGGTTGTGGACGTGCGGATTGTCCGTGCCGACCTGCCAGAATCCAACAGCGAGAAGGTCTTCGAGCGGATGCGCACCCAGCGTGAGCAGGAAGCCAAGGAAATCCGGGCAACGGGTGCTGAAATCGCCCAGCGTATCCGGGCCAATGCCGATCGTGAGCGGACTGTCCTGATCGCCGAGGCCCAGCGGGATGCTGAAATCCTGCGCGGTAAGGGCGATGCGGAAAAGAACCGTATTTTCGCGGAAGCCTTTGGTAAGGACCCTGACTTCTTCTCGTTCTATCGGTCCATGCAGGCCTATCGGGAAGCGATTTCCGATGATGACACCAGCATGGTGCTGTCCCCGGATTCGGAGTTCTTCCGTTACTTTGACAGTCAGGCAACAAAACCGGCAAACTGATCCGGTTCAGTTCGAGGCCCGCAAGTTTCACCCTTGCGGGCCTTTTTCTTTTGCGGGTCATGAGGTTCATTTTGGTTGAGACAGTTCTTCTTGCGTTGGCGCTGGTGATTTTCTTCGAAGGTGCCCTGTATGCGCTTTTCCCCGATGGCATGAAACGGATGATGATCAGTGTCCTGCAGATGCCCAGCAGTTCCCTGCGGGTGGCAGGCGTGGCGGCGGCCATCATCGGGGTGGTGGGGGTCTGGCTCCTGAAAGGGTGATGGTCTTCCGGGCATCAGGCATCAGGCAGGCGGGGAGGTCGGAGACCGGTCTTTTTCGCCCCGATTGTGGGGGCATTGAAAAAAGGAGGCCCGAAAATTGTGGGTGGGCACATTTATGCCATATTTAATTTCCAGTTATGGAATATTCAGGACCCGTCCCAACACACTGGAAAAACGCGGGAACCGTATTAATTTAGGTTGCAAACCAACTTGTTATCGCCCAGTTTTTGGAACAGTTTGACAGTGAGAGTACAGGCGATATCACGATGTTGCTTGAGATCAGATGGAAGGAAGACGAAGTTGTACGCACCTTATCGAACGTCAGGACAACAGAATACATCCAGAAGCAGGGTGCAGGCAAAAGCCGAGACGCGGGATAAAACCCGGTATCTGGTGATGACCGGTCTTATTGCACTGACTGTGGCGGTATCCTTTGTCACGAATGCTTTCGCCCGCAGCGCCCCGGACAGTTTTGCAGACCTTACAGAAAAGTTGTCTCCCGCTGTTGTCAATATTTCAACCACCCAGATCATCAAGGCCGAGCGCGGGGGCGATTTTCCGCAGCTTCCTCCGGGGCATCCGTTTGAAGATTTCTTCAAGGATTTCGGCGGCCGTGACAAGGAAAAGAAACGCAAGGCGACGTCCCTCGGGTCCGGTTTTGTCATCGACAAGGATGGGCTGGTGGTCACCAACAATCACGTGATTGATGGTGCCGACGAGATTTTCGTGATTTTTCAGGATGGTGAAAAGATCGCCGCCGAAGTTGTCGGGACCGATCCGAAAACCGATGTGGCGGTGCTGCGCATCGATCCGGACGGAAAGGATATCACCTCCGTCAAGTGGGGTGACAGTGACAAGGCCCGCGTTGGCGACTGGGTTCTGGCCATCGGTAACCCGTTTGGCCTTGGCGGGACGGTAACCGCCGGGATCATCTCTGCCCGCGGCCGGGATATCCGCTCCGGTCCTTATGACGACTACATCCAGACCGACGCCTCTATCAACAAGGGGAATTCCGGCGGTCCGCTGTTCAACATGAAGGGCGAGGTCATCGGGATCAACACGGCTATTTTCTCCCAGTCCGGGGGCAGCATCGGGATCGGGTTCTCTGTCCCGTCCGAACTGGCGCAGCCGGTTGTGGCCCAGTTGATCAAGTATGGCAAAACCCGCCGCGGCTGGTTGGGTGTTGTGATCCAGAACGTGACCGAGGAACTGGCCGATGGGCTGGGTCTTGACAACACCGACGGTGTGCTGATTGCCGGTGTGCCCGAAGACGGTCCGGCCTTCAAGGCGGGGATCAAGGCTGGTGACGTGGTTCTGAAGTTCAACGGTCAGGATGTCAGCAAGACACGCGAACTGTCCAGACTGGTGGCGGAAACCGCCGTTGGTGCCAAGATCGATGTGGAACTGTGGCGAAATGGCGAGCGGATCACGAAAACCGTAACGCTGGGCGAGCTTGAAAAGGCGGAAACCCAGATGAACGGCGGCGAAGTTGAAAATGACCCGTCCGTGGATGTGCTGGGCATGAGCCTGTCCACAGTGACCCCGGCCATTCGGGAGCGGTATAAGCTGAGTGATGATGTGAACGGCGTGATCGTTGTGGATGTGGCCGATGGGTCCGAAGCCGCCGAAAAGGACATCCGTCCCGGTGATCAGATTCTGGAGGTTCAGTTGAAGCCGGTCAGTTCTGTCAACGAGGTGAAGTCCCTGATGAAAGACTTCAAGGCGACAGACCGGAAATCCGTTCTGATGCTGGTGAAGCGGGGTCTCAACTCACGCTTTGTCGCCCTCAGCACCGAAGGGTAAAACCCCGACAGACAGCGTCGCCCCCTTGGGGCCGACAGGAACAAGCCCGGAGCCGATACGGTTCCGGGCTTTTTTTGTGCCCGGTTGCAGCAAGGAATTGACAGCGGAAAAATGAATCAATATATCATGATGTATGGATACATTAGAGGCCGTGTCGGCCTTCTCAGCACTGAGTCAGCCAACGCGGCTGGATGTCTTTCGCCTTTTGGTCAAGGCCGGGGGGACGGGGATGCTTGCCGGTGATATCGGCGAGGCTCTGAATGTCCGGCAAAATACCATGTCGGCCAACCTGTCCGTTCTGTTGAATGCCGGGCTGGTTCGGAACGAGCGGCAGGGGCGGACCATTCGCTATTTCGCCGATATGGAAGGCATGCGCGGATTGCTGGCCTTCCTGATGGAGGATTGCTGCGGTGGGCAGGCTGACATGTGCAAACCCGTGATTGACCAGATCGCCTGCGATGGCTGACAGGGCAGGCTGGCTTCCGCAAGAGGGATTGCTTGGGCGGTCCTGAACCTGAAAAAGAAAGTTGATTTATCATCATGACTGATACCTCCCTGTGTGAACCCGGTGGATTGGGTACGTTTGAACGCTGGCTGTCCGTATGGGTGGCGCTGGCCATTGGTGCGGGCCTGTTGCTGGGCAGTCTGGTGCCGGACCTGTTTTCCGGTCTTGCCGCCCTTGAGGTGGCCAAGGTCAACCTGCCGGTGGCTGTCCTGATCTGGGCCATGGTCTTCCCCATGATGGTCGGGGTGGATTTCGGCGCCCTGTCTCATGTGGGCGAACGGCCCAAGGGACTGGTGATCACGCTGGTGGTCAACTGGCTGATCAAGCCCTTCACCATGGCGGCGATGGGGGTTTTGTTCTTTGAATATGTCTTTGCGGACCTGATCCCGGCCGAGGATGCAGCGTCCTATCTGGCGGGTGTGATCCTGCTGGGGGCGGCGCCCTGTACGGCGATGGTGTTTGTCTGGTCCAACCTGACGCGGGGCGATGCGACCTATACGCTGGTGCAGGTCAGTGTCAACGATGTGGTGATGGTGTTTGCCTTTGCCCCGATCGTGGCGTTGTTGCTGGGGGTGACGGATATCGTTGTGCCGTGGGATACGCTTCTGCTGTCTGTGGTTCTCTATGTGGTGATCCCGCTATTGGCAGGGATGTTCGTTCGGTCCCGGTTGACGGCGCGGGGCGGCGAGGCTGCCGTTGACCGGTTCAAGGAACGGGTGCGTCCGGCCTCGATGATTGGTCTGCTGATGACTGTCGTCCTGCTGTTCGGTTTTCAGGGGCAGGTGATTTTGGATAACCCGCTGGTGATCGCGCTGATTGCGGTGCCGCTGTTGATCCAGACCTATGGTATTTTCTTCGTGGCCTATGGCGCGGCGCGGTTGTGGCGGGTTCCGTTCAATGTGGCGGCACCTTGCGCCCTGATCGGCACCTCCAACTTCTTTGAACTGGCGGTTGCCGTTGCCATCAGCCTGTTTGGGCTGGGGTCTGGCGCGGCGCTCAGTACTGTGGTCGGGGTTCTGGTCGAGGTGCCGGTAATGCTGTCCCTTGTGGCCTTTGCCAATCGGACCAAGGGCTGGTTCCCGGAATAACGGGCAGCGCATGAAGGAGACAGAACCCATGACAAAAGAGCCCATGAAAGTCGTTATCTATCACAACCCGGAATGCGGCACATCGCGGAACGTGGTCGCCCTTGTCCGGGCCGCCGGGTATGAGCCGGAGGTGATTGAGTATCTACAGTCTGGTTGGACGCGTGCCCAGCTTGCGGGATTGTTCGCCGCCGCCGCCCTGACACCAAGGGAAGCCTTGCGGGTTTCGAAATCCCCCGCAGAGGAACTGGGCCTGCTGGAGCCGTCCGTGACCGATGAGGCGCTGCTGGAGGCCATGGTGGAGCATCCGGTACTGGTCAACCGGCCCATCGTTTGCACGTCGCAGGGGGTCCGGTTGTGCCGGCCCAGCGAGGCGGTTTTGGATCTTCTGGACCGGTTGCCTGCAGGACCCTTTGCCAAGGATGACGGAACCCTTGTCATTGATGCAGACGGCCAGCGTGTCCTGTAAGGAGAGACGGCGCTGGCCCTGAGGATTTATCGCTTCGGTGTGTCCAGCGTGGCCCGGACAGCCGCGGCAAGGTCGCCGCGGCTGTAGGGTTTTTGCAGGAGGCGTTCCGCCGGGATGGTCTGAGGTTCCGCAAGGGAAGACGGCTGGTCATTCGGGCGGGTATAGCCACTGGCAAGCAGCACCTTGAGCCCGGGGCAAAGGTCCCGCGCCTGCCTTGCAAGGGAATAGCCATCGATCCAGCCCGGCATGATCACATCGCTGAACAACAGGTGAACGCCCGTGTTTTCTTTCAGCAGGGTCAAGGCATCCTCGCCATTTGTGGCGGTCAGAACCGTGTATCCAAGGGAAGGCAGGGTCTGGGATGCCAATTCGGTCATGGCCTTTTCATCATCGACAACAAGGATTGTTTCTGACCCTCGCGCCGGATTACCGATGACGGCACCTTCCGGTGTCTTGTCATCCTGTTGCCGGGTGGCGCGGGGCAGCAGCAGGGTAATGGTGGTTCCCTCTCCGGGGGCGGACTGGATGTCGATCTTGCCGCCGGATCGCTGGGTAAAGCCATAGACCATGCTGAGGCCCAATCCGGTCCCCTTGCCGATGCTCTTGGTGGTGAAGAAGGGCTCGAAAATCTTTTCCTGAATGTGGGGCGGCATACCAATGCCCGTATCCCGCACTGAAATGGCCACGTAAGGGGCGGCGTCGGTCTTGTCCTTGCCAGAGGCGGGAAGATACCGATTGGCTGTTTCAATAATCAGCCGGCCGGATTCCGGCATGGCATCCCGCGCATTCAGGGACAGGTTCAGCATGGCATCTTCAAGATCGCCGGGATCGATTTCGGTCAGCCACAGGTCGCTGGCCAGTCGGGTTTCCACGGAAATGGAGGCCGTGAGCGATTTGGCGATCAGGTCTTCCATGCCTTCAATCAGGTGATTGATATCGGTGACCTGCCGGGTGTCGGATTGAAACTGGGTGAAGGCCAGCAGCTTCTGGGTGATTTCGGCGCCGCGGGTCACCCCTTTCAGGGCGGTGTCGCTCAGTTTGCGAATGGTGTCATCGCCCGCCGTCATTTCCTGTATCAGTTCCACGTTGCCCATGATGATGTTCAGGATGTTGTTGAAGTCATGGGCAATGCCGCCGGTCAGTTGGCCAATGGCCTCCATCTTCTGGGAACGGCGCAAGGCTTCTTCGGCGTGACGAAGGGGGGAGATATCGCTCTGGATGCTGACGGTGCCACCATTCTGGGTCTTGTGCTCACTCAAGTAGAGAACACGGCCATCCCGCAGCTTCAATTCGGTCTGGGCCGGGGGGCCGTCTTTCAATTTGTCCGGCCGGTTCAGGTTGGTCTCGGCTGTGGTGGCCAGGTTGACAGTATCCCGCTCGATATCAAGGCGTCCGAGTTCGCTTCTGTGAACGCCGATGGCAGCTTCGGTTTGGGAATAGCCATAGAAGCTGCGGAATTTTGAATTGCAGATGACAACCCGGTCATCGGGGCCATAGAGGACAAACCCCTCGTTGATGGATTCAAGTGCATCAATCAGGGTTTCGCGGGTGGCGTTCAGGGCCCGGCTGGCAATCTTGTACTGGGTTATGTCCTGCGAGGAGGACAGGATCAGCTTTCGGCCGCCCACTTGCAGGTTATGGGCGGTCAGAATACAGGTGCGGGGACTGCCGTCTCGGGCCCGAAGGGTGACTTCCTTGTCCTGAAAGCCTACGGCCTCGTATCCCATTTCTGTCAGTTCCCGGTGCTGTTCGGGAATATGCCACAGGTTGAGTTCCTCTGCGGTCTTGCCCATGACTTCCTCTTCCCGATAGCCAAGGCATTTCAGCCATGCGGGGTTGACCGCCATAACCCGGCGTTCTTCAAAACTTGTAATGGCCATGAGGGTGGCGCTGCTTTGGAAAACAGCCCAGAACAGGTCGTCCAGTCTTGCGTCTGGTTCTTGTGCCAGCAGGGTGCGCATGATGTTGTCAACTTGATCAGAAAATGGAAGCAGGGCCCCGGATGGTTGTCCGGGGCCTGTTTGTTATTGTTTTCAGGCTTCTGGTTTCAAGACAGGTTTATGACGTCAAAAGTCAGTCGCTGAAAAATTCGGTATAGGTGTAGCCTTGATAATAAAGCAGGGTGGTCAGGTCACCAAAGCGGATGGTGGCGTCGGCCGCCTCGTTGGCTTTTGGTTTGGCATGGAACGCGACCCCAAGGCCGGCGGCCTCGATCATGGGAATATCATTGGCGCCGTCACCAATGGCCACGCTTTGTTGGCGATCAATCCCCAGTTCAGCGATCAACCGGTTCAGGTTGTCCAGCTTGGCGGCGGAATTCAGGATCGGTTCGGCGGCCTCACCGGTCAGGCGGCCATTCTCGAACAGAAGCTCATTGCTTTCATGCATGTGAAACCCGACGCTGTCGCGCACCCGGCTGGTGAAAAAGGTGAACCCGCCGGAAACCAGTGCCGTATAGGCGCCGTTCTGGCGCAGGGTCTGAATAAGGGTCCGTGCCCCCGGTGTCAGGGTGACCCGCTCGTCAAAGGTGCGTTGCAGAACGGATTCTTCCAGTCCTTTCAGCATGGCTACACGGGCCCGGAAGGCCTCGTTGAAATCCAGTTCGCCGCGCATGGCCTGTTCGGTAATGGCCGAGACCTTGTCCTTGACCCCGGCATAGTCGGCCAGTTCGTCGATACACTCGACGGTGATGATGGTGCTGTCCATGTCGGCCAGAAGCAGTTTCTTACGCCGGTGAAGCGTCGGCTGCAGGCAGTAATCCACATCGTTCAGGATGTCTGAAAGGTTTTCCGGCTGGACGGTTCCGTCAAAGATCAGGTCGGCGGCGACGCCCTCGCGCAGCCAGACCGGCGCGCCGGTTTCAGCGCCATGTGCCTGCAAGCTGGCCTGCGCCTTCTCAACTATGGTAAGGAAGGGGATGTCGGTTGCAGGATTTGCAACCAGTGTTAAAACAGTTGTTGTCATAATACTACCGGTTCACCACGCATGGTATCAAAACAGAAGTCCACTACGAACTCAAAAGGCTGCATCCTTTTAGCAGGCCCGACGGCCAGCGGCAAATCCGCATTGGCGGTGGCCATTGCCAATGAATTCGATGGTGTCGTGATCAACGGGGATTCCATGCAGGTCTATAGTGGGCTGCGGGTCATTACGGCCCGCCCGGACGAGACCGAGGAGGCCGCCGCCCCGCACCGGTTGTACGGGGTGTTGGAGCCGGATGACTTCTGTTCTGCGGCCCGCTGGCGGGATATGGCGCTGGCGGAAGTGGCCCGCTGCCATGCCGAGGGGAAGCTGCCCATCATCGTGGGCGGGACCGGCCTGTATTTCGAGATCCTGACCAAGGGCATTGCCGAAATTCCGGCGATTTCCGATGCGGTTCGGACCGGATTGCGGGATTTGCAGGCTCGGGACGGGAATCAGGTGATCTATGACCGCCTGCTGGCGAAAGACCCGGACATGGCGGCACGGCTCAACCTTGGGGATACGCAGCGCCTGCTGCGGGCGCTGGAGGTGGTGGAGGAAACGGGCACCCCGCTCAGTGTCTGGCAGGCCCGCGCCGAGGAGGGGCCGGTTCTGGATTGCCCGCGTCTGTGGTTGGCTTTGCTGCCGGAGCGTCAGTGGCTCTATGATCGGTGCAATCGCCGGCTTGACTGGATGGTGGATGAAGGCGGGGCGATCGAGGAGGTTCGGGACCTGATGGCCCGCAATCTTGATCCGTCGCTGCCAGTCATGAAGGCACTGGGGGTGCCGGAACTGGCGGCCTATCTGGCGGGAGAGCTGGACCGGGACGACGCGGTGGACCGGATCAAGATGCTGACAAGGCGCTATGCAAAGCGTCAGATGACATGGGTTCGAAACAAGATGAGTGAAGCTCAGACATCATCTGCGCAAGATTTGGAAAGTTTGAAGTCTGAATTCTTTCCATTTATTCGCCATTTTTTGTTGACCCTTGAAACCTGACCGTCTAGTTTCGGCGCGTTGGCGGGGTCTTTGATTCCGGTAAGGCGTTGATTCCTGCCAACGACACACTGCCCGGAGGGACCTTCGGGCACTTTTTCAATGCAAATAGACTATTGCCGAACAATAGAGAGATTAGGTACAGCCAATGGCAAACCAGGAAATGACCGGTGCAGAAATCGTAATCCAGGCGCTCGTTGATCAGGGCGTGGAAGTGATTTTTGGATATCCTGGTGGTGCCGTGCTACCGCTCTATGATGCCCTGTTCAAGCAGAACAGCATCCGGCACATTCTGGTGCGCCAGGAAGGCGGCGCGGTTCACGCAGCCGAGGGGTATGCCCGTTCCACCGGAAAGCCGGGTGTGGTTCTGGTGACATCAGGGCCGGGCGCGACCAACGCGGTTACCGGTCTGGCCGATGCGTTGCTGGACAGTATTCCGATCATCTGCCTGACAGGGCAGGTGGCGACACACCTGATCGGCAATGACGCGTTTCAGGAAGCGGACACCGTCGGGATCACCCGTCCGGTGACCAAACACAACTATCTGGTAAAATCCGCCAAGGACATGGCCCGCACCGTGCATGAGGCCTTCCATGTGGCAACAAGTGGCCGCCCCGGCCCGGTCGTGATTGACCTGCCGAAGGATACCCAGTTCGAAGAAGCAGAATATCTGCCCCCGGCGCTGGTCCAGCACAAAAGCTACAAGCCGCAGGTCAAGGGTGACCTGAAAGCCATCAAGGAAGCGGTTTCCCTGATTGCCAATGCCAAGAAGCCCATCTTCTATACGGGCGGCGGCGTTATCAACTCTGGCCCCAAGGCGTCCGACCTGTTGACCAAGTTCGTTCGCATGACCGGTTATCCGATCACCAATACCCTGATGGGTCTGGGGTCCTATCCGGCGTCCGACAGGCAGTTCCTTGGCATGTTGGGGATGCACGGCACCTATGAAGCCAACCACGCCATGCATGATTGTGACGTCATGATCTGTATTGGCGCCCGCTTTGACGACCGGATTACCGGGCGGCTGGATGCGTTCTCGCCCAACTCCAAGAAAATCCATGTGGATATCGACCCCAGTTCTATCAACAAGAACGTGCCGGTGGATATTCCCATTGTCGGTGATGTGGCCCATATCCTCGAGGACATGATCAAGGTCTGGAAGACCGATGTGTGCCGTCCCGATGCCGCCGCGCTTGAGGAATGGTGGCAGCAGATTGAGGGCTGGCGCAGCCGCGACTGCCTGAAATTCACCCAGTCCGGCCCGATCATCAAGCCGCAATATGCCCTGTCCCGGTTGAACGAACTGACCAAGGGCAAGAACCGCTATTTCACCACTGAGGTGGGACAGCACCAGATGTGGGCGGCCCAGTATCTCCAGTTTGAGGAGCCGAACCGCTGGATGACCTCCGGGGGATTGGGCACCATGGGCTATGGCCTGCCGTCTGCCATGGGGGTTCAGGTGGCGCACCCGGATGCGCTGGTCATCGATGTGTCCGGCGAAGCCTCGGCCATGATGAATATTCAGGAACTGTCCACGATCATGCAGTATCGCCTGCCGGTAAAGGTCTTCCTGCTGAATAACGAATATATGGGCATGGTTCGCCAGTGGCAGGAACTGCTGCATGGAAGCCGCTATTCTGAAAGTTACATGGAAAGCCTGCCTGACTTCGTGAAACTTGCCGAAGCGTTTGGCGGAACCGGCCTGCGCTGTACCGACCCGGACAAGGTGGACGAGGCGATCATTCAGATGATCGAAACCGACGGCCCGGTCCTTCTGGATATGGTGGTGGACAAGGAAGAGAACGTCTTCCCCATGGTGCCGTCCGGCGCGGCCCACAACGAAATGCTGCTGGCCGACAATGCGGAAGGCGAGGGGCCTGAAGTGTCCCGCGAGGGCATGACGCTGGTATAAGCGACCGGAGTTGATTTTGGGGATTGCGGGGCCTCTGGCCCCTTTGAAAGATTGCTTGGACAATGATTGAAAAAACAGAAATTCACCGGCACACCATTGCCGTTCTGGTCGATAACGAGTTTGGCGTTCTGGCGCGTGTGGTCGGCCTGTTTTCTGGCCGCGGCTATAACATTGAGAGCCTGACTGTGGCCAAGGTGGACGAAAAGGAAAACCTGTCCCGGATCACAATCGTCACCACCGGCACCATGATGGTGATCGAGCAGATCAAGGCGCAACTGAACCGGCTGGTGCCGGTCCACAGCATTGCCGACCTGACCCTGGACGGTCCCAGCGTTGAGCGGGAAATGGCTCTGGTCAAGGTTGAGGGGACCGGAGAGAAACGGGTGGAAGCCCTGCGGATGGCGGATATTTTCAGGGCCAGTGCGGTTGATGTGACCGAAAGCTCCCTGGTGTTCGAAGTCACCGGCGACCGGGAAAAGGTAAAAGCCTTTGTCGCGCTGATGGAGCCGCTCGGGGAGGTGGAAGTGTGCCGCACCGGTATCGTGGCACTGAAACGGGGACATGAAACCATCTGAGAGGGTGGTTTAACACAACGACGAATTTGAATAGTTTACTCTGGAAGGAAATAGAGAAATGCGCGTTTATTACGACAGCGATGCCGATGTAAATCTGATCAAGGGCAAGAAAGTTGTCATCGTTGGTTATGGTAGCCAGGGCCACGCCCACGCCAATAACCTGAAAGATTCCGGCGTTGCCGATATCGCTGTCGCCCTGCGGGCAGGAAGCTCCTCCGTCAAGAAAGCGGAAGGCGCTGGCCTGAAGGTCATGACACCGGCAGACGCAGCCAAGTGGGCCGACGTTGTCATGATGCTGACACCGGACGAACTGCAGGCTGACATCTACGAGCAGGATCTGGCTCCGAACATGAAAGACGGTGCTGCCCTGGTTTTTGCCCACGGCCTGAACGTGCACTTCAACCTGATCGAGCCGCGCGCCGACATGGACGTGTTCATGATCGCACCGAAGGGGCCGGGCCACACGGTTCGTTCCGAATATCAGCGTGGCGGCGGCGTTCCGTGTCTGGTTGCTGTTCATCAGGACGCTTCCGGCAATGCACTGGATATCGCCCTGTCATACGCATCCGCCATCGGTGGCGGCCGCGCCGGCATCATCGAAACCACCTTCAAGGAAGAATGCGAAACCGACCTGTTCGGTGAGCAGGCTGTTCTTTGCGGTGGTCTCGTTGAACTGATCCGCGCCGGTTTCGAAACTCTGGTCGAGGCTGGATACGCTCCGGAAATGGCTTATTTCGAATGCCTGCACGAAGTGAAGCTGATTGTCGACCTGATGTATGAAGGCGGCATTGCCAACATGAACTACTCCATCTCCAACACAGCGGAATATGGTGAGTATGTCACAGGTCCGCGCATCATTACGCCGGAAACAAAGGCAGAAATGAAGCGGGTTCTGACCGACATCCAGACCGGTAAGTTCACCCGTGACTTCATGCTGGAAAACAAGGTTCGCCAGCCGTACCTGAAGGCAACACGCTCCCTGAACGACGCCCACCAGATCGAGGAAGTCGGTGCGAAGCTGCGTGGCATGATGTCCTGGATTGGCGAAAACGCCATGGTGGACAAATCCAAGAACTAAGGAACACTGTTCCCGACAGAAAGCCGGTGCCCTGCACCGGCTTTTTTTGTGTCTTTTACTGGTGATTTCGGGGGCAGGGGCGAGTCGGATTCAAGGCTGGGCGATCCGGCAGCAACCGGGGGCAACCAGCATGCCAAGAAAACGGCCCCTTGCAGATCAATTTATAGGGCTGTCTCGTGACAACCTTGTTGCCGGACTGTCATGCTCCTGCCTCATTTGTCCGAAAAGCCAAAAATCCCGTGCGTCCGGCCATAAATCGGTTGCTTGATCCGGGGAAAAGAGCGTAATAGTTTTTGTGTGATGGTTGGGAAATTTTAACGATATTCTGTCATACCCCATAAGGCATTGTGTAGCGCAAGGAATTATTGTGTAATCACAGCGCTTTTTTATGGTTAATCGGGTATGGCGTCGTCGGGCCCGATTGAAAACTGAATTGAAGGGCAAGGGGGGCTTGCTCTTTCGTAATATTTAGGTGAGTGAGGCAATTTAATGTTTTCCAAAATGCTCGGCATGCTTTCCGCTGACATGGCAATCGACCTTGGCACTGCGAACACCCTTGTTTATGTAAAGGGCCGCGGAATCGTCCTGAATGAACCTTCTGTTGTGGCAATCATTCATCGGGACGGGAAGAAACAGGTTCTTGCCGTTGGTGATGAAGCCAAAATGATGCTGGGCCGGACGCCGGGCAATATCGAAGCCATTCGCCCCCTTCGGGACGGCGTCATTGCCGATTTCGAAATTGCCGAGGAAATGATCAAGCACTTCATCCAGAAAGTGCATAACCGCCGCAGCTTCGCCCGCCCTCAAATCATCATCTGCGTTCCGTCCGGCTCAACCGCCGTTGAACGGAAGGCCATCAAGGAATCCGCTGAAAATGCCGGTGCCCGCGAGGTTTACCTGATCGAGGAACCGATGGCAGCCGCAATTGGCGCCGGGCTTCCCGTGACCGAGCCGACCGGCTCCATGGTTGTGGATATCGGCGGTGGCACCACCGAGGTGGCGGTCCTGTCCCTTGGCGGTATCGTGTATGCGAAAAGCGTCCGTGTGGGCGGTGACAAGATGGACGAGGCAATCATCGCCTATATCCGCCGCAACCATAACCTGCTGATCGGTGAAAGCTCTGCCGAGCGGATCAAGAAAACCATCGGGTCCGCCTGTCCGCCGGAAGACGGCAATGGCGAGACCATGGAAGTCAAGGGTCGCGACCTGATGAACGGGGTTCCGAAGGAACTGGTCATCAGCCAGCGCCAGATTGCTGAAAGCCTGGCCGAACCGGTGGGGGCCATTATCGAGGCCGTGAAGGTCGCGCTGGAACATACCGCACCGGAACTGGCCGCGGATATCGTGGACAAGGGCATTGTGCTGACCGGCGGCGGCGGCTTGCTGGGCAATTTCGATTATGTCCTTCGCCATGCAACCGGCCTGCCGGTTTCCATTGCCGACGAGCCGCTTTCCTGTGTGGCAATCGGTACCGGCCGTGCGCTGGAAGAATTGAAGACGTTGCGTCACGTTCTGAGCGGCGACAACTGATTAAGTGAACCGTATCTGACGATCGGGTGACCGGAGTTAATCTATGAGCTTGAGGCAGGGAACCGCTTCGAAAATTGCATTTCCGCTGAAGAATATCATTCAGCGCTTTGCTTTTCTGAGCCTGATTGTCCTGTCCATCGCCCTGCTGGTTCTTGGCAAGGCGGATCTGGTGCTGATGGAACGGGTGCGGACCATCAGCGTGGATGCCCTGTCTCCGGTTCTGGGCACCTTGTCGCAACCTGTCAATGCCATCAACAAGGGCATCGAGAGGGTGCGGGAACTGGCCAGCCTGATCGAGGAAAACGAACGTCTTCGGCGCGAGAATGAACGCCTGCAGAAATGGCAGGCGGCCAGTCTGGCGCTGGATAAGGAAAACGAGAATTTCCGCCGCTTGCTCAACGCCCTGTCCGATCCGCTGGTCCTGCCGATTACGGCCCGGGTTATTGGCGATTCCGGGGGGCCGTTTGTGCGGACCCTGCTGCTGAATGCAGGAAGCCGGGATGGCATCCGGGTTGGTCAGGCCGTGGTTGGGCCCCATGGCCTTGTCGGGCGGATCGCGGAAACCGGGCGGCAATCGTCCCGTGTCCTGTTGCTGACTGACTTGAACTCCCGCGTACCGGTGTTGCTGCAAAATTCCCGCCACAAGGGGATTTTGGTGGGGGACAACTCGATTTCTCCGAAACTTGAATATCTGCAGACCAACGCGCAGGTTTCCGCCGGGGACCGGGTGGTGACCTCGGGTGATGGCGGCATGCTGCCAAGCGGCTGGCCGATCGGAACCGTGTCCTCGGTTACGGAAGGTCAGGTCCGTGTGCAGGCCTTTGCCGATTGGGCCCGTCTGGAATTTGTCAGCGTGCTGCGCTATGACCTGCCGGGGCTGACCGATCAGGGAACCAATCCGGGTGATTTGGGGGAAAGCCGACTGGGCGAAAGCCGTTTTGGCAACTGACGGAGTGTCGTGTCGCCCATGAACCCTTCTTTTTCATATCAGGTTAATCGCCTTTTACGGGGCAGCTTGCCGTTCTGGCTGACCTTTCTGCTGGCGGTGATGACGGTTATCCCGGTGCGGATCGAGAATATGGCCACCGTGACGCCTTCTGTGGTGTCGATCTCGGTATTTTACTGGAGCTTGCAGCGTCCCTATCTGATGCCGGCACCCGCCGTGTTTCTGATCGGTCTGACAACGGATATCATGACCGGCGGCCCGATGGGGATGAGCTCCCTGATCCTGTTGCTGGTGCACTGGATTGCCAGTTCCCAGCGGCAGGTCTTTGTGGGCAAGGCCTTTATTCAATCGTGGTGGGGATTTCTGCTGGTGGCGACAGGGATGGCGGCGCTGTCCTGGGTGATCATGTGCCTCTATGCGTTTGCGTTCGTTCCGGCGCTTCCTTTCCTTGTGCAACTGGCGCTGACGGTTCTGTTGTTCCCCGCTTTTGCGTGGGTGTTCGGGCTGCTCCAGAACAGTATTTTGAGGCATATCTGAGATGTCAAACAGGCGGGACAAGGAAAAATCCAAGGTTTTCACCCGGCGGGCCCTATTGTTGGCTGGCGGGCAGGCTGGCCTGATGTCCGTTCTGGCCGGGCGCCTCTATTATCTTCAGGTGATCCAGTCCGACGAATATACCATGATGGCCAACGAAAACCGGATGAATATCCGTCTGTTGGCGCCCTTGCGCGGGCGGATCCTTGATCGGTTTGGGGTGGAAGTGGCCAGCAACCGCCAAAACTATCAGGTGGTCCTGATCCCGGAGCAGACAAAAAGCGTTGAAGAAACCCTGGACAGGTTGTCGGGTCTTGTTCCGGTCCCGGAAATGGACCGTGAGCGGGTTCTGAACGAGGTGAAGCGGAAGCGCGGTTTCGTTCCCATTCCGGTGATGGAAAACCTGACCTGGAACGAGTTTGCCCGCATCAATGTGCACAGCCCCGAATTACCCGGCGTCCAGATGGAAGTGGGGGAGACCCGCGATTATCCGTTCGGCGAGGTTTTTGCCCATGTGGTCGGCTATGTGGGTGCGGTTTCCGAAAAGGACCTGCAAAAGCTGGAGCCGGACCCGCTGCTTGAATTGCCGGGCTTTCGGATCGGTAAGAACGGTATCGAGAAATACTATGATCTGGCCCTGCGGGGCACGGCAGGCACCAGCCGGGTTGAGGCCAATGCCTATGGCCGTGTTATCCGGGAGCTGAGCCGGCAGGAAGGAACCGCCGGCGATGATCTGGTTCTGACCATTGATGCGGAATTGCAGAAATTCGCCACCCGTCGGCTGAATAACGAAAGCGCGGCGGCGGTGGTCATGGATATCCATTCAGGAGACATTCTGTCGCTTGTATCCGTGCCGGGCTTTGATCCCAACAGTTTTACCACCGGCATCAGCAGCCGGGAATGGAAGACACTGGTCTCCAACCCCAAGCGGCCGCTTGGCAACAAGGCGGTGGCCGGGCAGTATCCGCCGGGCTCCACCTTCAAGATGGTAGTGGCGCTGGCGGCCCTTGAGGCAGGCGTGATCTCGCCGGAAAATACGGTTTTCTGCGGCGGCTATACGGACCTTGGCAAGCATCGCTTCCATTGCTGGAAACGGGGCGGTCATGGCAAGGTCAACCTTCGGGAATCCATCGAGCAATCCTGCGATATCTATTTCTATGAAATTGCCGCCAAGGTGGGCGTGGACCGGATCGCGGAAATGGCCCATCGTTTCGGTCTTGGCGACAAGCTGGGGATCGACCTGTTGGGCGAACGCAAGGGCCTGATGCCGACCCGCGACTGGAAGCTGGCGGTTCACGGGGTGCCGTGGCAGAAGGGCGAAACCTATAACGTGGGGATCGGGCAGGGCTTTGTTCTGTCAACGCCGCTGCAACTGGCGGTCATGACGGCCCGGCTTGCCAATGGCGGCAAGGCCGTGACGCCGCGTCTGGTTCGCCGCGACGGCGGTGTTGATCATGGCGTGTCCGATGCGGAGCAAGCCCCGGATATGGGGATCAGCAAATCATCGCTGCAGGCGGTCCTGCATGGCATGTATGATGTGATGCATGGGCGGCTCGGAACAGGCCGGGGCGCCAAGCCAAAGGATGTGGACTGGGAGATGGCTGGCAAGTCCGGAACCGCACAGGTGCGGCGGATTTCCAAGAAGGAACGCCAGACCGGCGTCCTGAAATCCCATGAAAAGCCGTGGGAAGAACGGGATCATGCCCTGTTCGTTGCCTATGCGCCCTATGATGAGCCGCGCTATGCGGTGTCGGTCATTGTCGAGCATGGGGGCAGCGGCTCCAAGGTGGCGGCCCCCTTGGCGACGGCCCTGCTTGAGGAAACCATGCGTCTTGACCCGGTTCGCCGGCCCGGACGGGGGCAGTTCGCCCACACCCATGAGGACAAGGAGGATGGCAATGCTTAGGGAGCTTGGCTCGCCGGATCCGGCGCCGTCTTTCTCGCGCAAAATCTGGGATGTTAACTGGGGCTTCGTCCTGCTGATCTGTGCGGCGGCGGCGGTCGGCTTTACCATGCTCTATTCGGCGGCCAACGGCAGTATCGAGCCTTGGGCCTCGCGCCAGATGATCCGGTTTGCTGCCGGGTTGGTGATCATGTTTGTGGTTGCCTTTGTGGATGTTCGGATCTGGTTGCGGCTTGCCTATCCGCTTTACGCCATATCGCTGTTGTTGCTGGGCGCGGTCGAGGTCATGGGCGTTGTGGGCATGGGCGCGCGGCGCTGGGTGGAAATCGGCCCGTTGCAATTGCAGCCCTCCGAGGTTATGAAAATCACCCTTGTGATGGCGGTGGCCCGCTATTTCCATGGCCTGTCACTGGAAGATGTCCGGCGTATCCGCTGGGTTCTACCGCCCATTCTGCTGGTGCTGGCGCCGTCCGCGCTGGTTCTGCGTCAGCCGGATCTTGGCACCACCCTGTTGCTGGTGGCCGGGGCGGGGATCGTGTTTTTTGCGGCAGGGGTCAGTCTGTGGAAATTTGGCGCGGTGATCGGTGCCGCCATCCCGGTGGGTTTCTTTGCCTATCAGTTCCTGCATGACTACCAGAAGAAGCGCATCCTGATCTTCCTGAACCCGGAATCCGACCCGCTCGGTTCCGGCTATCATATCATGCAGTCCAAGATCGCGCTGGGCTCAGGCGGGATTTTTGGCAAGGGGTTTGTTCAGGGAACGCAAAGCCATCTGAATTATCTGCCGGAAATGCGGACGGACTTCATTTTCAGCATGCTGGCCGAAGAATTTGGCATGATCGGCGGCCTGACCCTGTTTGCCCTCTATATCCTGCTGATGGCCTATGGCTATGCCATTGCGCTCCGCTCCCGCAACCAGTTCGGAAAGCTCTTGGCGGTGGGGATGACCGGGGTGTTCTTCCTGTATGTCTTTATCAATGTGGCCATGGTGATGGGGCTGGTTCCCGTGGTGGGGGTTCCGCTCCCACTGATCTCATACGGGGGAACCTCCATGTTGACCCTGATGGTCGGCTTTGGTCTGATCATGAGTGTCTATATCCACCGGGACGTGGAAATCGCCCGCCGAAAATACTGAATTTTTGACGTATTTTTCTGTCGACATGTTCGTAAAACCGGTGTTATATTCCGCGCCCAACCCCTTGGGGGCGCTTAGCTCAGTTGGTAGAGCAGCTGACTCTTAATCAGCGGGTCACAGGTTCGAACCCTGTAGCGCCTACCATTCAAGCCCTTGAAAACGAACCGTTTTCAAGGGCTTTTTCGTTTCTGAAACATCTTCAGTGTTTATTAACGGCTCCTTGCTATGTCCTGCAGGTTAAAGTGGTAACTTGTGTGGTTGGAGTAAGGAAGTGTTGAAGAATATTACCATCAGTAAAAAGATACTGGCACTGGTCGGGGCGTCGCTGATTGCGATGCTGGTTATGGGGGGGCTGGGGATCACGGCGATTGACAGCGCCCTGACAAATGGCCGCAAGGCGACCCTGAAGACCGTTATTCAGAATGCGGAAAGTGTTTCCGACCATTACTACAAGATGGCTGTGGCCGGGGAGTTGACTGAGGAAGCTGCGAAGCTGGAGGCCATGAAGGTGCTTCAGGACATGCGCTATAACGACAGCGATTACCTGACCATCACCGATTCCAATGCGGTCATGCTGATGCATCCTTTTGTGAAAGACCTGATCGGCAAGGATCAGATGCAGACAAAGGATGCCAATGGAAAATTCTTCTTCCGTGAAATGCTGGAGGTCTCGAAGAAGCCGGACGGCGGATATGTGGGGTATGTGTTCCACAAGCCGGGATCGGATGTCCCCATCGAGAAATTGAGCTATGTGAGGCTTTTCAAGCCGTGGGGCTGGATCATCACAACCGGCGTTTATATGGATGATCTGGAGAAGACCCGTTCTGAATATGTCACCGAGTTGGTGGCAGCGGGGGCAGTTGTCCTGTTTGTCATTATCGGCATTTCCATGCTGATCGGCCGCAGTATCGTCCGGCCATTGGCCCGGATCACAGGCAATGTGGAACGTCTGGCCGAAGGGGACAAGGATTTCGAGCCTACGGATACGGACCGCGGGGACGAGATCGGGCGCCTGTCCAAGGCATTGGCCCTGTTCCGGGAGAATGCGATCCAGATGGATGCCATGGCGGCCGAGCAGGAAGAGATGCGTCAGCGCCAGATCGAAGAGGAACAGCGCGCCATCACGGAGCGGGAAGAAGCGAAGCGCCGCGAAGTCGAGCAGCAACAGGCCGCAGAACAGCGTGCGGAAGAAGAACGCAAGCGGGCCATGCTGCAACTGGCGGAAACATTTGAAAGCAGTGTGCAGGGGATCGTGACCACGGTGTCTTCCTCGTCCGAGCAGATGCGGGGCGCCGCGGAAGGTTTGAGCCGCAACGCATCCGATGCCAGCGAGCGGTCCAATCTGGTGGCTTCCGCGTCTGAGGAAGCATCGACAAGTGTGCAGGCGGTCGCATCGGCCACCGAGGAATTGTCTTCCTCCATCCGGGAGATTTCCTCACAGGTAAGCCGGTCGGCCAGCATCTCGACCCGTGCGGTGGAGCAGGCCAACAGCACCGGAAATGCCATGACATCGCTGCAGAATGCGGCCAGCAAGATCGGCGAGGTAATCACCCTGATCAACGATATCGCCGGCCAGACGAACCTGTTGGCCCTGAACGCCACGATCGAGGCGGCACGGGCGGGGGATGCCGGCAAGGGGTTCGCCGTGGTTGCGTCCGAGGTGAAGAGCCTTGCCAACCAGACGGCCCGGGCCACCGAGGAAATCTCTGCCCAGATCTCTGCCTTGCAGTCTGAAACCCAATCCACGACGACGGCGATCCAGGAGATTTCGGAGACCATTCGGGAGATCAACCACATCGGGACGGCCATTGCCTCAGCCGTGGAACAGCAAGGCGCGGCAACGTCTGAAATCAGTCGGAACGCGCAGACAGCGGCCCATTCCGCAGGGGATGTGACAATGAATATTACCTCCGTTCGGGAAACGTCCGGTGCCACCGGTGTGGCGGCGAACGAGGTTCTGGGGGCGGCGGAGTTGCTGTCCCGGCAATCTGGTGAGTTGCGTGATCAGGTGAGCCGTTTCCTGGCATCGGTCAAGGCATCCTGACCTGGGCGACAGATCAGAAAAAAAGCCGGGCCCAAGGGTCCGGCTTTTTTTGTCAGTAAAGGCAAGTTTTGCGCACAAAAAAAGGCGGGGAGACCCCGCCTTGATTTTGCATTGCAAAAATAAATTCTAAATTAGTGGTAGGAGCCAACTGCCCACAGAACCATCATGATCGGAAATGCGAAGATGGCTGCGAAATCCTTGATTTTGGAGGCGTTGAACGTCTTATTCGCGGATTGTGTGGCGTTGGTTGACATCGTGACTACCTATATTTTATGCAAAGTGATTCATTCAATTCGGTCGCCTTATAGGCAATGTTCGCATATGCAGCATTGATTGTGATCAAATGAATTGAAAAATATTTTTTCGTGATCCATTCGGTGTGAAAAAACGTAATCAGGTAAGGGTTGATAAAGGAAGTTGGCTGTACTATTGCAGCCTTGATTGCCGGGAAGCGAGCGAAAAGTCTGGTGGCGTCATTGGAGAAAATCGGGGCGAATGAACGGGGGCGGGCCGCCTTGGCAGCGGCGCTGCTGATGTGCGCTGGCACCGCGTTCCTGACAGGGCTGACGGTTCTTCCCAATGCGAAAACCCGTCATCTGGCCGTTATCTTTCCGCCAACTGCGGCGCTGACGGATATTCTGGGTGACCTGTCCGCCCATCCGGTCCAGTTCATCGGCACCGGGGGATGGGACAATATTGTGGTTGTCCGCCCGGAAGACGGTGTTCAGGCTGATCATATGCAGTTTGAGAATGCCCTGTTTGTTGTTGATGCGCTGGCGGGGGGCGCCTGCCTGTCCGCAGAAAGCCGGTCCGGTTCCTTGAAGAGGGGGTTATTATGAATGCACTCGAAAATCTGCGATTGTCCGTTGCCCGATCAATCGTAGTTCTGTTGTGGCTCCATGTGCCGGTAACCTTTCTGACGGCCATGGCCGTGGGCGCGGACTGGATGGCGGCAACGGTTGGGGCTGCTGTTCTGGCCGGGCTTACCACGCTGTTCTATCGGCGGGATGAGGTTTCGCTGCTGTTCCGGTATATGGCGGGCATCAGCTATATGGTTCAGGTCGGTTTGCTGGTTTACGTCTTTACGGGTCACCCGTGGCAGATCGATATTCATATGTATTTCTTTGCCAGTCTTGCCATTGTGGCCGCGCTTTGCTGTTGGCGGACCATTATTGTGGCAACCCTGACCATTGCCCTGCATCACCTGATCCTGAATTTTGTCTTCCCGGCGGCGGTCTTCCCGGACGGGGCGGATTTCCTTCGGGTTGTCCTTCATGCCGTTGTGGTGGTTCTGGAATCGGCGGTGCTGACCTGGCTGACCTTCAACCTTGTCCGGGCCTTCGGCAAATCAGCGGCAGCGGTTGAGGAGGCGGAACAGGCAACCCGGTCCGCCGAAAGCGAGAAGCTGCGCGCCCTGCAAGCAACCGAGGAGGCGCGGCAGTCAGAAGCGCATGTCAATGAACTGCGGGCGGAGGCAGAGCGTCTTAACCTTGAGAAGCTGGCAGAGGTGGAAAGCGCCCGGGAAAAACGCCAGAAGGAACGGGCAGAGGTGGCCGGGCATTTTGAGGAAAATGTCGGGCAGATTGTGCGCAAGGTCGCCGAGAATTCCCGCACCCTGACCCGTCTGGCGGCCAACATGCAGACCCTGTCCGGGTCGGTGAGCAGCAAGGTAACAGAAGCCGTCAATGTAACGGATACCATGTCCGGCAACGTTCAGTCTGTTACATCCGCAACCGAGGAATTGAGTTCGTCCATCCTTGAGATTTCCAGTCAGGTCAACCAGTCAAGCCGGGTGGCGGCCAATGCCACGGAGCGGGCTTCGGCAACGGCGCAGACCATGGGGCAACTGAAATCGGCGGCACAGCAGATTTCCGAAGTGGTCAGCCTGATCAGCGATATTGCGGAACAGACAAACCTTCTGGCGTTGAATGCGACCATTGAGGCCGCCCGGGCCGGTGAAGCCGGGAAGGGGTTTGTTGTGGTTGCCAACGAGGTGAAGAATCTGGCGACCCAGACGGCCCGTGCCACAGAGGATATCACCACACAGGTGGCCGGTATCCAGCAGGTCAGTGAAAAGGCCGCTGGCGAGATCGAGACAATCCTGTCCATCATCAACGAGATCAGCAGTACCACCACATCCGTTGCCGCTGCGGTGGAGCAGCAGACCGTGGCAACCAACGAGATATCCCAGAGCACACGGTACGCCTATGACGGGACGATCCGGGTCAAGAACGAGGTGTCCGAAATTGACGGATACTGCACGCAAAGTATCGAGGCGTCGGAAAATGTGCTGAACGCGTCGTCCGAACTGGTCGAGGATGCGGACAAGGTGCTGGCTGAGGTGAGCCGGTTCCTTGAAAAAATCCGCGCCTGACGCGGACCTGAGAAAAAATACCCTTCCTACAGCAGGATGATTTCCAGCCTGTAGGGAGGGGTTCCCTTGACCAGAACCACCTCAAGATCATGGGTGGTTGGAACGGATTTCCGAAAATGAACCCCCCACGCGGTGATGTCGATCCGGCAGATCAGCGGGCCGTATTTCAGGGCCACCTGATACCCGGCGGATGATCCGGTGCATTGGCAGCGGTGATACTGAAACGGGGGCAGGGTTTCAGGGGGCGGGGAGGTCCAGACAAGGTCGTCCGTCTCCAGCGACGTGTCCGAGGCAAGGGACGTGTAGGCCAGATCCTGACCTTCAATGGTATTGATCAACGCGATATCCACATCCAACGGCATTTTCTTCCCTTTCCTGTCGTGTCAGCTAGACGTTTTGCTGGCGGGACCTGTGACGAGGTGCGAATGCCGTTGCGTCGCGGGGTAATCTTCGATAGTGCTGAACAATGCAATGGAATGATGAAGGGCTGGTGCTGTCTGCCCGGAAATACGGGGAGAACAGCGTTATTCTCCACGCCCTGACACGGGAACATGGCCGATATGCCGGCATGGTCCGGGGCGGAACCGGCAAACGGCTGAGGGGTATCCTGCAACCGGGCAATGAGGTTGGCCTTGGCTGGAACAGTCGTCTGGCGGACCAGTTGGGCACCTTTTCCGTTGAGGCCCGTCGATCGCTGGCCACCCTGTTGTTTGACCGGCCCCTGAACCTGTTGGCCTGCGGATCGGTGACGGCGTTGCTGGAAATTGTCCTGCCCGAGCGGGAACCCCATCCGCCGCTTTTCGAGGCTACGCGCTATCTGCTGGAGCAATTATCCGGGGATCTGGATATCTGGGGGCCGCTTCTGGTGCGCTGGGAACTGGGTCTGCTGCGGGAGCTGGGATATGGCCTCGACCTTGGCCGGTGTGCAGCAACGGGAAGCACGGAAGACCTTGTTTTTGTATCGCCGAAATCGGGCCGGGCCGTCAGCCGGGCCGCTGGCGAGATTTACAAACAGCGCCTGTTGCCCCTGCCGGGCTTTCTGTCCCCTGAAGGGGGAGAGGCGGAGAGTGCCGATCTGGTGGCAGGGTTGACGCTTTCCGGGTACTTCATCCAGAAATTTCTGCTTCCCAACTATGGAAATGTGGTTCTTTCGACGCGAGAGCGATTTATTGATGCCTTGAGGCGAAGGAATATTTGATCCCTGCCGCCCTAAAAGGGTAAAAGGAACATCAGAAATTTGTGGCTTGGGGAGCGGCCGATAACTGCACGGCGGAAATGTCTTTCGCCTGCAATCCGCCTCCCCGTGTTCCGAGGGTAAAAGAATTCATGAGTGAGCAGTCTCCAATCAAACCGGGTGAAATCCTGCCGACATCGTTGAAAGATGCGATCAGCGAACGGTATCTGGCCTATGCCATGTCAACCATTATGGCCCGATCCCTGCCGGATGTTCGCGACGGCTTGAAACCGGTTCACAGGCGCTTGCTCTATGCCATGCGGCTGCTCAAGCTGGACCCCAACTCTGGCTTCAAGAAATGCGCCCGTGTGGTGGGTGACGTGATCGGTAAGTATCACCCCCATGGCGACCAGTCCGTCTATGACGCGCTTGTCCGTCTGGCTCAGGAGTTTGCCCAGCGTTACACCCTTGTGGACGGGCAGGGGAACTTCGGAAATATCGACGGGGATAACGCGGCGGCCATGCGGTATACCGAGGCGCGCCTGACTGTCATTGCCGAATTGCTGCTCCGGGATCTTGATCAGGATACGGTGGATTTCCGCCCGACCTATGATGGGGAAGATCAGGAACCGGTGGTTCTGCCGGCGGCCTTCCCGAATCTGCTGGCCAACGGGTCAAGCGGTATCGCCGTGGGGATGGCCACATCCATTCCGCCGCATAACGCGCTGGAACTCTGTAATGCGCTGCTGCACCTTGTGAAATACCCGAACGCGGGAATCGAGAAGCTGCTGGAATTCGTGCCGGGACCGGATTTCCCGACCGGCGGCGAACTGGTCGAGAAAGCCGAGAATATCCGCGAGGCCTATGTGACCGGACGCGGCGGTTTCCGACACCGCGCCAAGTGGGAAGTTGAGGATACGGGCCGCGGGACCTATCAGATTGTCGTGACCGAGATTCCGTATCAGGTGCAAAAAGGCAAGCTGATCGAGCGGATTGCCGAACTGATCCAGTCCCGCAAGATACCGCTGTTGTCCGATATTCGCGACGAATCTGCTGAAGACATCCGTCTGGTGCTGGAGCCGAAAAGCAAGAATGTGGATGCGGAGGTCCTGATGCAGGGGCTGTTCCGTCTGACCGATCTGGAAAGCCGCTTCTCGCTGAATATGAACGTGCTGGATGCCAGCCAGACCCCTCGTGTCATGGGACTGCGCGAGGTGTTGCAGGCCTTTCTGGATCACCGCTTCGAGGTTCTGGTCCGGCGGTCCCGTCATCGTCTTGCCCGAATCGAGAACCGGTTGGAAGTTCTGGAAGGCTATCTGGTTGTCTTCCTGAACCTGGACGAGGTGATCCGCATCATTCGTGAGGAGGACCATCCGAAACAGTCCCTGATGGACACCTTCAAGCTGACCGAGGTTCAGGCCGAGGCGATCCTGAACATGCGGCTGCGGTCCCTGCGGCGTCTGGAAGAAATGGAACTGCGGACCGAGCATGACAACCTGACACAGGAAAAGAACACGCTGGAAGCCCTGCTGGGAAGCGAGGATTTGCAGCGCGAAGCCATTTCCAATGAGTTGCGGGACCTGAAGAAAACCCTGAAGGACATTCCCGAAATCTCGAACCGGCGGACGGCGATCGGCGATTTTGTCGAGGTGCCGGACATTCCGCTGGAAGCCATGATCGAGAAAGAACCGATTACGGTTATCTGTTCCGAAAAAGGCTGGATCCGGGCCCTGAAAGGTCATGTTCAGGAAACCGGCGAAGAAAAATACAAGGACGGGGACAAGGGCAAGTTCTGGATTACTGCCGAAACCACGGACAAGCTGGTTCTGTTGGGAACCAATGGCCGTTTCTATACGCTGGGCTGTGACAAACTTCCGCGGGGCCGCGGGCAGGGGGAACCGGTTCGCCTGATGATCGATCTTGGCAATGATCAGGATATTGTCGCCCTGTTTGTTCACCAACCGGATCGGAAACTGATTGTGGCGTCAACGGACGGGCGCGGCTTTATAGTGGATGAGAACGGTATTATCGCACAGACCCGGAACGGCAAGCAGACGCTGAACGTCTCGGGTGATGTGGAAGCGTCCTTCTGTCTGGAGGCAACCGGGGATACGGTTGCGGTGATCGGCGATAACCGCAAGCTGAACTGCTTTGCGATTGAGGAAATCTCGGAAATGACCCGTGGACGCGGTGTCATGTTGCAACGCTACCGGGATGGCGGACTGTCCGATATCAAGACTTTCAACCGTGAAGAAGGGTTGACGTGGCGGTCCGGCGAGCGGACACGGACGGAAACGGATTTGACAGGGTGGTATACCCGGCGCGGAAATGCAGGGCGTCTTGCACCGCGCGGCTTTAACAGGAATAATAAATTTACTCAATAAAAGTCTAATAGGGGGTTGGGGGGAGTATGAAGACATTACATGACGCTTTTGCCGATACGGCAAAGCGGTTTCCGGATAATGCCTTTCTGGCGGTGCCGCCGCTGGAGGGGAGAAGTTATTATCCGGACGGTGCCGAGTTCACCTATGCGGAGGTGGTGGACGAGGTGGCGCGCCTTCAGGGGCTTTACAGGAAGGCCGGATACGCCCATGGGCATCGTGTCGGCCTTCTTCTGGAAAATCGCCCTGAATATGTGATGCATCTTCTGGCCCTGAACGGTTTGGGCGTCTCCTGTGTTCCGATTAATCCGGACTACCAACATGATGAAATGCTCTATCAGATGGAGCATTCGGAAGCCGATCTGGCCGTGTGTATCGCGGCCCGTCATGCGGACCTGATGAAGGTGTCCGAAGACAGGGAACAGCCCTTACCCGTGGTCCGGGTCGAGGATCTGGATCAGGGGTTGCCGACACCGGTTCGGCCTGCCCGCACCGACGCGCCGGATTTGATGACGGAAGCCACGCTTCTGTATACGTCCGGGACGACCGGACGGCCGAAAGGCTGCATCCTGACCAACGAATATCACCTGACGGCCGGACACTGGTATGCCCATATTGGCGGTCTGGTGGACATTCGGACCGGACAGGAACGGCTGTATAATCCGCTGCCTTTGTTCCATATGAATGCGGCGGTTGTCTCGCTGGGCTGCATGATCCTGACCGGCGGTTGCCTGATCATTCCCGATCGTTTCCACCCCCGCAGTTGGTGGAAAGAAGTGGTCGCCACACAGGCAACCATTATCCATTATCTGGGGGTTGTGCCCCCCATGCTGCTGAACCAGCCGGTCACACCGGAAGAAACGGCCCATTCGGTTCGGTTCGGGATTGGCGCCGGGGTCGAGCCGGAATTGCACGAGGTTTTCGAGAAACGGTACGGCTTCCCCCTTATTGAGGTTTGGGGCATGACGGAAACCGGGCGTATCTTTGTGGTCAATACCGAGCCGCGCATGATCCATACGCGGGCCTTTGGGCGCCCCACAGGGGATTTCGAGGCGAAGATTGTTGATGAGAACGACAATGAACTGCCGCGCGGAGAGCCGGGGGAATTGCTGGTACGCTGCCGGGGTAATGATCCGCGCCGGGGCTTTTTTGCCGGGTACCTGAAAAATGACGAGGCCACGGTAGAGGCCTGGAAAGGTGGCTGGTTTCACACCGGCGATACGGTTATTCAGGATGACAGCGGCATGTTGTTCTTTGTGGACCGAAAAAAGAATATCATCCGCCGGTCCGGTGAGAATATCGCCGCCGCCGAGGTGGAGGCCGTCCTGCAATCCCATGACGGTGTGGCGCAGGTGGCGGTGATTGCGGTCAAGGATGATCTTCGCGAAGAAGAGGTCATGGCCTGTATCGTCCCCATGGCGGGCTGGCAGCCCGATGAGGCGCTGGCGCAGGCCCTGTTTGATTATACTGCCGAACGGATGGCCTATTACAAGCCGCCGGGATGGCTGTTATTCATGGACCAGTTGCCGACAACGGGAACCCAGAAAATTCAGAAAACCCAGATTTTCAGCAAGGACGAGGACCCACGGGAGCAGCCGGGCATCTTTGATTTCCGGGCCCTGAAGAAAAAGAAAAAGCATTAAGACGGGACCGGGGCTGTTATGGCGCCGGTTTTTTCGGTTTTGACCACCAATAAAAAAGCCGCAGGTTTGACCTGCGGCTTTTTTGTCGGGACAGGACCCGTCTAGTAGGACGATCCGAATATCACCTGCGGCAACCATGTGGCGATCTGCGGGAACATCGCCAGCAGGATCAGGCCGAAAATCTGGATCAGCACAAAGGGAATGACCCCTTTATAGATCATGCTGGTGGTAACCTCGGGCGGGGCAACGCCGCGCAGGTAAAACAACGCAAACCCGAACGGCGGTGTCAGGAACGATGTTTGCAGGTTCATGGCAATCATGACGCCCAGCCACACCGGGTTGACATCCAGTTGCAAGATTACCGGGGCCACAATGGGAACCACCACAAAGGTGATTTCAATGAAGTCCAGAAAGAACCCGAGAACAAAGATGACCGCCATGACCATGAGGATGGCACCAAAGGCACCTCCGGGAAGGTTGGTCAGAAACTCGTGAACCATGTCGTCCCCGCCAAGACCCCGGAATACGAGGCTGAACAGGGCCGCACCGATCAGGATGACAAACACCATGGCGGAAATTTCCATGGTTGATTTACAGACATCCGTCAGGATACCGGCTTTGTGAACGCGGCGGAGGCTGATGAACAACCCATACAGCACGACACAAAGCAGCAGGACGCTGAGAACCAGCCCGACAATTGTTCCTGTCGAGAAGACCTCAAGCCCGACACGCAGGTCAAAGATATTGGCCAGTGCCAGCATCAGGAAAATGCTGATACCCGCGCCATAGATAAGCTTGCTGTGGGATTCGTCCAACCGCAGGCCCGCCAGAAGAATGGCGCCAAGTCCGCCCACGGCAGCCGCTTCGGTCGGCGTGGCAAAGCCCATCAGGATGGACCCCAGAACGGCGATGATCAGGATCACCGGTGGCAACAGGGCATGCAGGACCTGAAGGATGAAACTGCCCTCGATCTCGCCGATATCCTCGCGGGGGATCACAGGTGAACTGGACGGTTTGACGATGGCCATGAACACCTGATACAGCATGTACAGGCCGACCAGCATCAAGCCCGGCAGCAGCGCCCCGGCGAACAAATCCCCAACCGAGACCGGTTCAGGAGACCAGTTGCCGATGGTCCGCTGGGCGTCCACATAAGCATTGGAAATCTGTTCCCCCAGCAGCACCAGAACGATGGAAGGGGGGATGATCTGTCCCAGCGTCCCGGAAGCACAGATGGCCCCGCTTGCCAGTTTCGGATCATAGCCGCGCTTCAACATGGTTGGCAGGGACATCAGTCCCATGGTGACCACGGTTGCGCCAACGATCCCGGTTGAGGCCGCCAACAGCGCGCCCACCACGAAAACGGAGATACCAAGGCCGCCGCGCATCTTTCCGAACAGCATACCCATGGTTTCCAGAAGTTCCTCGGCCACGCGGGAGCGTTCCAGCATGACCCCCATGAACACAAAGAGCGGTACGGCGATCAGCACCTCGTTCCACATGGCGTTGCCGAACACCCGCGAGGGCATGGCACCAAGGATACTGAAGTCGAAAATGCCGACAATCCAACCCAGACCGGCCACAAACAGGGCGACCCCGGACAAGGTGAAGGCCACCGGAAAGCCCGCCATGAGGCAGGCAACAGCCAGAAGGAACATTCCAATGGCAAAAATCTCTACAAGTTCCATTGCTTAGATGACCTCCAGCTTTTCTTCTTCATGGGGTTTTTCATGTCCGGTCAGGATCAGAATGGAATGAAGAATGGTGGAAATGCCCTGTAGGATCATCATGCCACAAAAAATGACGATGACAGTTTTCAGGCCGTAAACGAACGGAATGCCGCTGGTCTCGCGGGAGATTTCAAGGATTTCCCAAGACTTGGCTACGTATGACCAGCTAAGCAGAAGGATGACCAGACACACCGGGATCAAAAAGAACAGGGTGCCGAGCGCATCGATGATGGCTTTGGTTTTCGGGGTGGTGTCGGCGTAAAAGATATCAACGCGAACATGCCCCCCATGAAGGAGTGTATAGGCGGATCCCAGCATGAACAGCAGGGCATGTGAATAGATAATGGTTTCCTGAACGGCGATTGAACCGATGCCGAAAACGTAGCGCGCAAGGACGACAGCGAACTGTACCAGGACCATCACAAGTGCCAGCCATGATACATATTTTCCCACAAAATCGCTGAACCCATCGATCCTGCGCGCAATGGAGGCAAGACCAGTCAAATGATTTTCTCCCTGAAAAATCAGAACATCAACAATTAGGATTCCCTAGTGGCCTTATAAGGGAAACCTGTTTTCTTGGCAAATAGCAGAAGAAAAAAAGGCCTGTACCGCACCGCGATACAGGCCTGCATTTTCCGACCCTTCAGGGTTAGCCGCCGTATTTGAACGGAAGGCGACGGGCCTTGGCATAGGCTTCGTCCGCATATTTGCCCATGGCAATGGCGTTCTTACGGAAGCTGACAAAGCTGTCATAGACCTTGCGGGTGATCTTGTCCGTGTTGGCCACATCCGCCATCACCTGACCGGATGCCTCGCCCATGGCATTGAGGATGTCATCCGCGGTTTTCTTGATCTGGACACCATGCTTGGTGACAAGGGTCTCAAGCGCGGCACCGTTGCGGGCGTTGAATTCCGCATAGAGATAGTTGTTCTCTGCGGTAGCGGCGTCCTGAACCAGGGCTTTTTCAGACTCGCTGAAGCCTTCCCAGACCTTGGAGTTGATCCCGACACCCAGTGAGGAGCCCGGCTCATGGAAGCCCGGATAGTAGTAGTATTTGGCGACCTTGTAGAAACCGAAGGCCAGATCGTTCCACGGACCAACCCATTCGGTGGCGTCGATGGCACCGGATTGCAGGGCCGGATAGATTTCACCGCCCGGTAGGGCCAGTGCATTGGCACCGATCTTGTTGAGAACGTCACCGCCCAGACCCGGCATACGCATTTTCAGGCCCTTCATGTCTTCCAGGCTGTTGATTTCCTTGGTGAACCAGCCGCCCCACTGAACGCCGGTATTACCGCACAGCAGGTGCTTGATCCCGAACTGGGAGCCCAGTTCATCCCACAGTTCCTGACCGCCGCTGTGATGAATCCAGGCGTCCATTTCATTGGCTGTCAGGCCAAAGGGAACGGAAGCGAAGAAGTTGTAGGCCTGGGATTTGCCTTTCCAGTAATAGTCCGCACCGTGATACATGTCGGCGGTTCCCTGAGAGACCGCATCGAAACTTTCAAAGGCAGGGACCAGTTCGCCGGCAGCGAAAACCTTAACGGTCAGTTTTCCGTCGCTGGCTTTGGTGATCCGGTCAGCGAAACGCTGTGCCCCGGTCCCGAGACCCGGGAAATTCTTTGGCCAGGTGGTGACCATTTTCAGTTCTCTTTTGCCCTGCGCGATGGCGGGTTTGGCAAAAGTCGCGGCACCAACAGCCAAGCCTGCTGCGCCGGTCAATACGGAGCGACGATCCATTTATATTCTCCCTGTAATAAACATTACGGTTCCCTGTTAAGATCCGCAGATGTTGTTTATGAAGAGCCGGGAAGACCGACCCTAGACGGTTGAGTATAAAAAAAGTCTGTATAAAGGCAACCGCAAGTATGGTTGGGGAGAGCAGAAAAATACTCTTTTTCAGTATTTTCCTTATATTTTCAAAATGTTGTCCGGATTTCGGGGCCTCAAAGAGGTTGCCAGCCTTCCTTGGTCAGAATCTCGGCTGGCTGGTACCGTTCCTTGTAGGACATCTTTGGGCTTTGGGCGATCCAGTATCCGAGATAGACATTGGGCATGGCCAGATATTTGGCCTGCAGGATGTGCCACAGGATCAGGAAGGTGCCGGGACTGCGCTTTTCTTCGTCCGGATCAAAATAGCTGTATACAAGGGAGAGCCCGTCATCCATCAGGTCCGTCAGACAGACCCCGTAAAGGGTGCCGTCGGCCCGCCTGAATTCCACCAGTTGGGAGCGTACCGGGCTGTCCTCGACCATGGCCTGATAGTCGCTGTAATCCATATCGACCATGCCGCCATCGGAATGGCGGTGGGTCAGGTAGCGGTGAAACAGGGCGTAATGCTCATCGGTTGCGAGGGGGGGCTTTTCCGTGACTTTCAGGTCGCGGTTGCGGCTCCAGATTCGCTTGAACGACTTGTTGAGGGTGAAATCCTTGGCCTTGACGCGGATGGGAATGCAGGCGTTGCACCCCTCGCAGGCTGGACGATAGGCAAGGTCCTGACTGCGCCTGAAGCCTGCCAGACTGAGGGCGTTGTGGAGGTGATCGGGCTCCTCTCCGGCAAGGAGGGTTACGATTTTCCGTTCCAGTCGGCCAGTCAGATAGGGGCAGGGGGCAGGCGGAGTCGAAAAGAAAAATCGTGATGGAATTTCGACTCGTTTCATCAGGGTGTGTGTTCCTCTCTTGCCGTCAATATGAGGGTAACGCGCTTTGGAAGTTTAGCAAATTTTCGGATAAAAAACCGCTAAAATACTAAAGAAGACCGTAATAAAAGGGCGCAAACAGTGAAAAAATAATCCACAGCAGCACCACCAGCGGTGCCCCCGCCTTGAAAAAGTCCATGAACTTGTAGTGCCCCGGCCCCATAACGAGAAGATTCGTCTGATACCCCATGGGGGTTGCGAAGGAGCAATTGGCGGCGAACAGGACCGCGAAAATAAACACCATCGGACTGACCCCAAGCCCTTCTGCCACACTGATGGCGATGGGGGTGAACAGGACCGCGGTGGCATTGTTGCTGAGCACATTGGTGATGACCGCAACCAGCAGGAAGAAGGCGGAGAGGATAAACGCCGGACTGGCCCCCTGCATGGTGCCAAGAAGCTGGTCGGCGATATAGCTGGCACCGCCGGTGGCCTGCATGGCGGCCCCCAGTCCAAGCGCCGCCCAGATTAGCATCAGTACCTTTCTGTCGATGGAGCGGCTGGCTTGAAACACGTTGAGGCAACCCGACGCAATCATGGCCGTGGCCCCGGCAACTGCCGCCACCAGAATGGGCAGCAGGCCCGTCGCGGCAGAAATAACAACAGCGCCGAAAATTACTCGGGCCCGCCACGAGAGGGCGAGGGCGGGCAGTTCGCGGGCGGACCATTCCAGAAGCAATACATCCGGGTTGCTGCGAAGCTGCATGACGTTCTTCTGCTTGCCAAGCAGCAACAGCACATCGCCAGCCTCAAGACGGATATCCCGCATCCGGCTGGTCCGGATCATCCGGGACCGGCGCTGGATCCCCACAATCACGCAGCCCGTGCGGTAGTGGAAATTGATCTGGTGCAGGGCTCTGCCGATCATGCGGGAAGCCGGGGCGATCACCACTTCGGCCAGTGTCTGGTCCCGGACAGAGTGAATTTCGTGGGCATCCCCTTCGGCGGGCTCCTCGGTGTCCAGGAAGTCCTGCAGGATTTGCGGGTTGTCTGAAAAAGCCTCCGCTAGGGATTTCCGGGTTCCGGCAAAGACCACCAGATCATCCGGGCGCAGGGCCATGTCATCAAAGGGAGGCAGCAGAAGTTTGTCATTTCGCTGGATGAAGCGGATGGTGATATTGCGCAGGCTGGGGAATTGGCCTGCCACGGCGGTTTCCCCCACCAGCGGGCTGTCCGCGGAAATTTCCATCTGGACAATAAACTGTTTGCCGGACAGGTTCTCCAACCCATCCGAGGAAGCCTCGCGGTTGGGCAGGAGGCGGGGAATGATCACAAGGGCATAGATCAGCCCTGAAACCGCAAGCACGGCACCGGGAATGGTGATGTCAAAAAAGGTGATGGCCGGTTGTCCCGCCTGCACGGCGGCGGCAGACACCAGAAGGTTGGTGGACGAGCCGATCAGGGTTGTCATCCCGCCCAGAATGGACGCATAGCTGAGGGGGATCATCAGGGTCGATGTGCTGCGGTGCAGGCGTTCGGCAAGAGCGGTCATCAGCGGAATGAAGATCACAACCACCGGGGTGTTGTTCATGAAGGCACTGATGATCAGCACGGTCGCAAGCACAACGGCAATGGCCATGACCGGGTGATGGCGTCGAAGGGTGACCAGAAGGCGGATCGGTTTTTCAAGGGCGCCCGTCCTGACCATTCCTTGCCCGACCACAAGAAGGGCCAGAACCGTGATCAGGGCCGGGTCGGCAAGACCCGCCAGAATATCCCGCGACTTCACCAGGATTTTTCCTGTTTCGTCTTGTAGCGGATAGATGTAAAACAGCAGAAGAAGACCGGCGATTACAGCGGTAGCGGAGATTTCAAGTTCGATCCGTTCGCTGGCAAAGGAGATCATCGCAACAGCAATAAACCCGAACACGATCCACATATGTAGTTGTGATTCAACCATTGTCCTTGAATAATCCGCCGTTTCTGGTGTGTTTCTCTTTAAGAAGGTTAAAGTGAAAGACCCGAATTAACATTAAAAATTTTGTCTGTCATGAAGAATACGTTCGAACCTTGAGCGTTCCTGTTTCCCTGCCCTTTCCCTATACTGTCCTTATTCAAAAGGATTGAAAGCCGTGTCCACCGAGACAAATTATTATTTTGCGACCTCAAACAAAAGCCTGACATTTCCGGAACTTCGCGGGGATGTGACGGCGGATGTCTGCGTTGTCGGGGCCGGGTTCACCGGCCTTGGGACAGCGCTGGAACTGGCCTTGCGGGGCTTGCGGGTTGTCGTGCTTGAGGCCCGGTGTGTTGGCTTTGGGGCATCGGGGCGAAGCGGCGGGCAGATCGCGTCCGGTTTTGCCGCCGGCATGATGGATGCCGCGTCTGAGGTCGGGGCCGATGATGCCCGGCTTTTGTGGCAGTTCTCGGAGGAAGCCAAGCGGATCCTGTATGGCCGGATCGAGCAACACGGGATCGAATGTGACCTGTTGCCGGGCGAGTTTTATTGTGTGCCCAACAGCTCCCACGAAAGCTGGTTGCGCGAAGAGCAGGCCTTTTGCGAAGAGAATTACGACTATACCGGTTACACTTGGTTGGACCGGGCGGAGTTGCAGGAGAGGATCAGCACGGATCGATATGCGGGGGCGCTTTATGATCGGGAAGGGGGCCATCTGCATCCCCTGAACTATACGCTGGGGTTGGCGGACGCTGCCCGCAAGGCCTCTGTGCAGATATTCGAGAACTCGCCGGCGCTGGCCTTTGACAAGGGGAAAACCGTTACGGTGAAAACCCTGCGGGGACAGGTGACATGTACGCATCTGGTGCTGGCGGGGAATGCCTATCTGTCGAATTTCGAGATCCCGGCCAACCGCCGGATCATTCCGGTCAGTTCCGGCATGCTGGCCACCGAGCGGTTGCCGGATGAACTGGCGCGGGAGTTGATCCGAACCGAGGCCTGTTTTTGCGATACCTATGACAATCTGGATTATTTCAAGCTGACGCCGGATCAGCGGATCGTTTATGGCGGTCAGGACGAGGCGTTCAAGTTTGGCAGATCGGGAAACCGGGGTCTGCGCCGTCAGATGTTGAAAACCTTTCCGCAACTGAAGGATACCCGGATTGAATTCGAATGGTCCGGCAAGGTCGCCATGACGCGCAACCGGCTGCCGGATATCGGGACCATGGGCGGGAATATTTTCTGGGCGCACGGATATTCAGGGCAGGGGGTTCCGCTGTCCGCCGTGGTCAGTGAAATTCTGGCCGATGCCATTTTGGGCGATGATGACCGGCTGCGGGTTTTCCAGCGGATCGAACACAGGAATATTCCGGGGCGCAAGCTGTTCCGGGCGCCGCTTCTGACGCTTGCGCTGCTTTGGTACAGGATCAAGGACCTGTTCTAGGCAGGTTTGGGGTGGCTCCGCTTGATGACGCTGTTGGTGATGAAATCATGCAGCAACCGGCCTTTCGCATTGAACAGCGAGATTGCCAGCAACAGGAAGGATGTCAGGGCCATTGTCACGTAGAACAGCGCCGCATGAAGGAACGCGGTGATATAGTCCGGCTCGCGCCCGTCCAGAAGACAGACTTCAAGCCCCATCATGCGCATCCCAACCGTGGCATTCCATTGGCTGCCAACCGTCAGGGTGTGATATCCCAGCGGCACCATGGTGATCGCTAGCACAAGAATGGGCGTCAGGGTCCCCAAAGAGATAATCCCCATGAGGGCGGCAATCACGTTGGCGGCAATGGTCAGGAAGAAGATACAGACAAGATCGATAATATAGGCGAATACGCGCTTGGAGCGGACGCCATCAAAATCGTCCGGTTGCTCTGTATACAGGGTCTCTTCCTCGAGGCCATCAAGAGATGACAGGGTAATCAAGGGATCTTTATTCTGGGCCACTTTCTAAAACACTCCCCAAAGAGAAAAAACTGTCTCTTGTTTACACTAGATGGTACTCGTATGCACGATTGCAAGATGATTGTAACACCACTTTTGCAGACACGGAACAATGCGGATTTCCACTTGATGGTAATTAAAGAATCCCGACAAACAGGTTGGCCCCCCATTCTGGTCACGGCAGGGGTTCAGGCCGCCCTGTATTTTCTGGGGATGTTCATCCTTCCCCATGTTGCCAACTGGACCGGGATGGGCGTACCCTTTTTCTGGCAGATGGTGGCGCAGGGCCTGTTGGCGGGATTGCTGACCTATCTGCTTCGGTTTTCCATGTGGTGGGTCGTTATTCAAGGGGTGGCACCGCCGCTGCTGGTGGTGTTCCTGATCCTTGATCCGCCGGTCTGGGTGTATCCGGTTCTGGTGGGCGGCTTGTTGCTGGTATTCTGGAATGTGGCCATCAACCGGGTGCCCCTGTATCTGACCAACCGGGCCACGGCGGATTGCTTGCACAGGCTGTTGCCTAAACGGGCTGGGTTGGCCGTTGCCGATCTTGGCAGCGGGTTTGGCGGGACGCTGCGGGTTCTCAGCCTGAAACGCCGGAACCAGACATTCTTCGGTCTTGAAACCGCCCCTGTCCCTTGGGGGATTTCAATTCTGCTGAACCGGTTGGCCGGTGCAGGAAACTATCGCATTCTGTTTCAGGATATCTGGAAGCAGGACCTGTCCGGGTTCGATGTGGTTTACTGTTTCCTGTCCCCGGTTCCCATGCCCGCCCTTTATGAGAAGGCGAAGAAGGAAATGAAGCCCGGAAGCCTGTTCATCAGCAACAGTTTCACTGTGCCGGACGTACCTCCAGACCGCACCCTTACCGTTGAGGACAGCCGCAAAACCACCCTGATGATCTGGACCCTTTAGGAAAAATCCTGCGGCAGAGGACGCTATTTCAGGTCAGGCGGCAGGACCGGTGCCTCGCGCAGCAGGATGATGCTGATCCTGCGGTTGCCGGGGTTGGACGGGTCATCCGCAATCAGCGGTTCCTGATCGGCCTTGCCGGAGACACGGCGAATGCGTTCAATATCCAGCCCGCCTTCCATCAGGGCACGGCGACTGGCATTGGCGCGGTCCGAGGACAGTTCCCAGTTGCCGTAGGTGCTGCTGGCAAACCCGGCGCTGTCCGTATGGCCGCTGATGGACAGGCCATTGGGAAGATCCTCGATGGCCTTGGCAATCTTGCCAAGTAACCGTTTGACGCGGGGCGAGATTTTGGCACTGCCGCTTTCGAACATGCTTTCGTCATACTGATCGACGATCTGAATGCGCAGTCCTTCGGGGGTCATGTCGATAATGATATTGTCGGCCAACCCTTCAAGTTCAGGGTCTGACGAGATGGCCTGCTTGATCTGTTCCTTGGCGTGATCGAAGGCCCGTTCTTCCAGTTCGGCAAGCCGTTCCAGAAACTCGGTTTCGTCAATTTCACTGGGGCTGTCTTCCTTGGCGTCGTCCTTGCGGCCCTCCTCGGGCGGGGAAATGCTGGATACGACAGACGGTACGCCGGTATTGGAGACCATGGCCCCTTCGGTCTGCATGCTTTGTCCGCCGAGAATACCGCCGGCACCGGAACGGCTGGAACTGGCCATGGTGGGGGCGAAATACTCGGAGATGCCCTTTTTCTGCTCGGCGTCTGTCACATTCAGCAGCCACAGCAGCAGGAAGAACGCCATCATGGCCGTCACAAAGTCGGCATAGGCCACCTTCCAGGCGCCGCCATGATGTCCATGACCGCCCTTCTTGACCTTCTTGACAATGATGGGTTTTGCGTCGTCAGCCATTGTTCAAAAACCGATTTACCTGTGACCTAGACCGCCGGAGCGTTGTTGCAGGCTTCCTCAACTTCAAGGAAGGAGGGGCGCTCGTGGCTATACAGGGTCTTGCGGGCAAACTCCACGGAGACAGCCGGGGCATAGCCCTGCAAGTGGGCAAGCAGGCCCTGTTTCATACATTCATAGTATTTGCCGTCGGCCTCGAAATACTGATTGAGGTTGCTGCCCATGGGGGAAAACAGGCCATAGGCGACCAGAATACCGAAGAAAGTACCGACAAGGGCCGCAGCAATCAGGCCACCCAGAACTTCCGGCGGTTCGGCGATGGAACCCATGGTCACAATCACACCCAGAACGGCGGCCACGATACCAAAGGCGGGCAGGGCGTCGCCAAGGGTGGTAACGGCGGATGCCATGGCGTGATGTTCCTGATGGTGGGTTTCCAGATCCTGATCCATCAGCGCTTCCAGCTCGTGCGGGTTTTCCGTTCCCATGGTCATGAGACGCAGATAATCGCACATGAAATCCACCGCGTGGTGGTTCTTGGTGAAGCTGGGGAAATTCTGGAACAGGGCGCTGTCCTTGGGGTTTTCGATATGGGGTTCCAGCGCGATCATGCCCTTGGTCTTGGCCAGCTTGAACACGGAATACATCAGGGTCAGAAGATCGGAATAGGCCTTTTTGTCATAAGGTGATCCCTTGAGCAGTTTGCCAAGGTTGCCCAGCACGCCGAAAATCACCCATTTCGGGTTCCCCTGAAGGAAGGCACCGGCACCGGCCCCAAGAATGATCAGAAATTCCAGTGGTTGGAACAGTACGCCAAAATCGCCATGCGGGGCGTACCCGCCAGCAACGCAACCAAAGGTAACGACGACACCTATAATCCAGAACATCCCTTTGGAATTCCCCTCGTTTGTCCAATTGTAACTTGTGGTCGCGATTTTGGCCTGAATTTGGTTAATAAACCATGAGCAACTTTAAGGTGAATTTTAAAATAATTGTTTTCCAGAGACAATTCCTACTCGGGATGATAGCGATTGAAGAACGTCCACCTCCGGTATTTTCTGCCGGTTTTTCTGCGGTTGCCATAAAAAACAGATGATTTTGACGGGCAGCTGTGGGATGGTGCCCCCGCTTTGATCAGGATCAATGCGTTTACAGTTTTTATTTATCGGTTCTTTTGAAGCGTAACAGAAAAAATGACATTTGATGCCAGAACATTTCGTGATGCCCTTGGTTGCTTTGCTACCGGGATAACCGTGGTGACCTCCCTGAACGGAGAGCGCGAGCCCATGGGGATTACGGTGAATTCCTTCAATTCGGTATCTCTTGATCCGCCGCTGGTCCTGTTCAGTCTGGGCCATACAGGCAATCATTGTCAGGAATTCAGGGAATCAGGCGTTTTCGCCATCAATATTCTGAGCGATGAGCAAAAGCATCTGTGTGACCGGTTTGCCTCCCCGAAAGAGGATCGCTTCAACGGGGTGCCCCATATCCTTGGGGAAAATGGCAGCCCCGTGTTCGAGGACAGCCTTGCCGTGTTCGAGTGCGAGACCTTCAAGACGGTTGAGGCCGGGGATCACCTGATCTTCATTTGCCGGGTGACCAACGTGGCGGTGGATACAAGCCGGTCCGCCCTGTTGTTCCATAAAGGCCAGTTCCCCGTTCTTTGAACCGCCTATCGGGGGCGCAGAACCAGCGTCCCGATGGCGTTTGCCTGATAATCTTCCGGTCGGGTTGACATGGGGCGATAGCGTGTCGCGGCCCAGTCACTTGCCATATCCGCATAGAAACGGGACAGGATATTCCCCGACTGACCGGTTGAGTGGATGAAGAGCGATTTGTCCAGATCGGAAAAATCGTATATGGCCCGCAAGGATGCCGCATGGGTGTTGGCAAAGGGCTGCTGTTCATCCTTCAGGCGGTTGCGCCCCACATTCACGGTATAGGACCCTCCCATGGAGGGAACGCGGATATCGAACAGGTCCTTCAGCACCGGTATGCGCGAAAAGGGCAGATGATCCCCGTGGGCAAAATGGGCATCCCCCCAGTTCCAGTCCGGCATGGACGTCCCGAAGCGTGCGGTCAGATCCTGCAAGGCGGTTTGCAGGGATGTTTGCAGGATATCCTGACAGGTTTCGACCTGATCGGGGGTGGACTGGTCATCACACCATTGGCCCTGATTGCCGCGATTGCGAAGCACGTTCAGCAGGAACGCGGGGCGCTGGCGCCAGAAATCGGGGAACATATCGCCCAACTCATCCGCATAGACCGCCTTGTTCAGGTTGCGTATCCAGGCGCTGAAAATCAGCGGGGCGGGATCGTTCATGGTCATGTGACTGTCCCACGTGGACAGGCGGATCAGGGCGTCGCGGGATAGATCGTCCGCCGGTGTGGTGGTCAGCAGGATTTCCAGAAACTCCTCTGCCATCAGGGAATGGACATCACCATGCATTAGCTGGAAGCTTTCCACGCTGTGATTGCTGTCATGGTCAAGAAGGCCGCGAATGCGATTTGCCCGGTAGGGGGCCGACCAGTCCGATGTGATGAAATGCGGATAGCTGGCGGGAACAATTTTGTGATTGGCGGTGTAAAAGAGGCCGGACGGCGGATTATAGGCCTGTGGTAATTCCTCGAAGGGGATGTATCCGTCCCAATCATAGTCGGCAAGCCAGCCCGGTACCGGGATTTTGCCGCGGGCGGTGTTTTCAGGTTTGCGCACGGGGACAAGTCCGGGCGCATAATAGCCGATATTCCCGTCCGTATCCGCATAGACCATGTTTTGCTGGGGGCTGTTGAAGTTGCGGATGGCGCTTTTAAATTCGTCCCAGTTTTTGGCTGCCATCAGTCTGGCCGAGGCATCGGGGGTGCGATCCTCCAACCGAAGGGCGGTCCAGGCCAGCGACAAGGCATGGCTTTCCCCCATCATGTCAGCAGATTTTCGGTGACTGTCCGACAGGACAGGGCCGTGGCGGGTGCTGCGGACCGTCAGGGTGACAGGGTCGGCGTCCTTGACAAGGATGGTTTCCTCGCGCTTTTCGAAATCGGCCCATCCGGTCGGGGTTTTGTACTGATCGGGATTGTCCGGGTTGATTTTCTCAATATAGAGATCCTGAACATCCGGGCCTGTATTGGTGAACCCCCATGCAATCTGTTGGTTGCGGCCAAGGATAATGGCGGGGACACCCGGCAAGGTGGCCCCGATGGCATCAACGTCCGGGGTCTGGATATGGGCAAGATACCAAAGGGCCGGGGCGCTCAGCCCAAGGTGGGGATCGTTGGCCAGTAGCGGTTTGCCGGTTTTGGTATGAGCGCCCGACACCACCCAGTTGTTGGAGCCGGCCCCTTCCGGCAGCGGTTCGGGGGCGGCGGCATAAAGGCGGCCCGCATCAAGGCCAGCCTGCTGATACATCTCCCGGAAATCGGGGAGCGGGTGGGCCGGGTCTCCCGGATAGGGCGGATAGAATTCCAGCACCTTTTCCGGCGGCATCACGGCCATCAGACGCATCCGCTCCAGCTCTTTCGCCCAGTTCCCGCCAAGGTCCCATGCCATCATTTTCGTCCAGACAACCGAGTCCTCTGGCTTCCACGGTTCAGGGGAGACCCCCAGTATGAGGAATTCCGGCGGCAGGGTGGGGCCGGTCTGGCCCAGAAAGGCGTTCACCCCGGCAGCATAGGAGGAAAGCTGGTCCCGTGTGTCCGGCTGAAGAAGGGGCAGCACGTTTCGCGAGGCCTCATAAACCCCAAGGGTGCGCAGGAACCTGTCCGTATCCAGTGTGGCATCACCCATGATTTCCGACAGGCGGCCCGCCCCGATCCGGCGGTTGGTTTCCATTTGCCAAAGGCGATCCTGCGCATGGACAAACCCAAGCCCGAACAGGGCATCGGTGAGGGTGTTCGCGACGATATGCGGCACGCCTGAGGCATCGCGGGTGATGCGGATTTCATCCTGCAGGCCCGCCAGCCGGATTTCACCGTCCATTTGCGGAAGGGAGGTGCGAAGATAGAGGTATCCACCCGCAGCGATCACGGCGACAAGCAGAAGCAGGCCGGCAGTCAGGCGTAGAAACCATTTCATCATAATTCTCCTTTTCCGCATATGAGGGGATTGTGACCCCAAGCCGGGAATTTGGCAACCTGTCCGTCAGGATCGAAATTAGCGCTTTTCTGAAACAGGCCCAATGGATACAAAAGGAGAAACATTCTTGTACGGGGAGATGGCGGATGAGCAAAAAAGCGGCGTTTATCGGACTGGGTGTCATGGGATATCCCATGGCTGGCTTTCTGGCGAAAGCCGGATATGCGGTAACAGTGTATAACCGGACCACATCGAAGGCGGAGGCATGGGTTGCCGAATATGGCGGGGCCTTTGCGGGGACACCGCGCGAAGCCGCGGCAGACGCGGATTTCGTCATGACCTGTGTTGGCAATGATGATGACCTTCGCAGCGTGGTTCTGGGGCCGGACGGCGCCTTTGCCGGAATGAAGGCCGGGGCCCTGTTTGTGGATCACACCACCGCATCGGCGGAAGTTGCCCGTGAATTGGCCGATGTGGCAGGCGGAAATGGGATCGGTTTCGTGGATGCGCCTGTTTCCGGCGGGCAGGCCGGGGCGGAAAATGGTGTTCTGACCGTTATGTGCGGCGGGTCGGACGCGGATTTCGACCGGGCGAAAGAACCGATCGATGCCTATTCCCGCGCCTGTATGCTGATGGGTGGTGTCGGTGCCGGGCAGCTTGCCAAGATGGTCAACCAGATTTGCATCGCCGGTGTTGTTCAGGGCCTGTCGGAAGGAATTCACTTCGCGCAGAAGGCCGGGCTGGATGCGGAAAAGGTGATCGAGGTGATCTCGAAAGGGGCGGCGCAAAGCTGGCAGATGGAAAACCGCTACAAAACCATGATCGCGGACGAGTTTGATTTCGGCTTTGCCGTGGACTGGATGCGGAAGGATCTGGGGATTTGCCTTGATACGGCAAAGGGAATTGGCGCGTCCCTGCCCAATACAGCCCTTGTGGATCAGTATTACAGTGATGTTCAGGCCATGGGCGGCGGCCGGATGGATACGTCCAGCCTGATTGTGCGGCTTCGCAAGTTGAGTGAAAAATAGAAACGGGCGCGGGGGGCAACTTGTGCACCGGCAGGGTCAGGAGGGGCACCCTTCATCGCCCCCTGATGATTGCGGCGTGCCAAGAATAAGGCACCAGTAATAATCCGCCGCCGTGTCGGTGTCTTCCGTGATGTCCGGGCCGCAGGCCACGCCGACCCCCACCTGGGTGTAGGAGGGGTAGAGCATGGTTTTTCGGTGCGGTGGGCTGTCCTGCCACAGGGCGAAGGCGTCATATGCGGAATAGGGGCAGCAGGCCAGATTCTCTCCGGCGAACAGAAAGCTGTAGCCCGCAGCCCGCAGCCGGTCTGCCAGTTCGGCATCGCCGGGGCCAAAATGGGTGAGGGCGGTCACATCGGCCATAAACTGCGCCTGCAGGCCCGCCGCCTGACAAAGGCGGCCGTTCAGGGAAAGTGGCAGGCGGTTTTGGGACAGGCGTTCCCGGTTGATCAGGGAAACAAGTTCTGTCGTCATGTTCATGGTGCAGCCCCTCGGTGGTGTGATCCGGCAGTGACATGACGGCTGATGGGAAAAGTTGTGAGAAAAGGAACGGTTATGAAGAAGGAACGGACGGTTCGGCCCGAAACACTGGTTGCGCAGGGGCTGGGGCATATGGACAGCGAATTTAAGGGGATCATCCCCGGTATCTTCCCCAGCACCACCTTCGAGCGGGACGTGGATGGTGGTTATCCGTCCGGGCGGGTTTATACCCGCGATCAGAACCCCAACTATGACCAGCCCGAGGCGGTCCTGACCGCGCTGGAAAAGGGGGCGGACAGTTTCCTGTTTTCCTCCGGGATGAGTGCGGCAGTGACCGTTTTTCAGGCGCTTCGGCCGGGGGATCACGTGATTGCCCCGAAGGTCATGTACTGGTCGCTCAGAAACTGGCTGGCCACCTATGCGACGGAATGGGGGATTGAAACCAGCTTTGTTGACAATGGCGATCTGGACGCGCTGAAGGCCGCCGTCCGGCCGGGGCAGACACGGCTGTTGTGGCTGGAAACCCCGGCGAACCCCACATGGGTGGTGGATGATATCGCTGGCTGGGCGGAGGTGGCCCGGTCCTGCGGTGCCCGCCTTGCGGTGGACAATACAGTGGCAACACCGATCCTGACCCGCCCGCTTGAGCTCGGGGCGGATATCGTCATGCACTCCGCCACCAAGTATCTGAACGGCCATTCCGATGTGCTGGCAGGGGCGCTGGTCACCCGGCAGGCGGATGAATTCTGGGATCGGATCAGGACCATCCGGGCCGCAGGCGGCGCGGTGATGGGACCGTTCGAGGCGTGGCTTCTGATGCGGGGGATGCGGACCCTGTCGATCCGGGTTCGGCAGGCATCAACCAACGCCCTGAAAATTGCCGAAGCCCTGAAAACCCATGCCGGTATTGCCGAGGTGCTGTATCCCGGATTGCCGGAACACAAGAACCATGCGGTTGCGGCAAGCCAGATGACCGGCGGGTTCGGCGGGATGCTCAGCATCCGGGTTGCCGGGGGCGAGGCGCGGGCCATGAATGTGGCCGGGCGCCTGACGCTGTTTAAACGGGCGACTTCCCTTGGCGGGGTTGAAAGTCTGGTGGAACACCGGGCGAGTATTGAGGGGGCAGGCACCCCCTGTCCAACGGATTTGTTACGCCTGTCCGTCGGGATTGAGGATGCGTCCGACCTGATTGCGGACCTTGAACAGGCGCTGGAGGAATAATTGATGAAGGGTTCTATTGTCATTACCGGGGCCAGCCGCGGTATCGGGGCTGTCACGGCCATCAAGGCAGCCGAGGCCGGGTATGAGGTTTGCGTCAATTATCATTCAAACCGGGCCGCCGCAGACAGCGTTGTCGCCGCCATTGAGGCAAAGGGCGGGAAAGCCATTGCCGTGCAGGGGGATGTGGCTGTTGAGGCCGATATCCTGCGGATGTTTGAAACCGTGGACAGCCAACTGGCGCCGCTTTCGGCACTGGTCAACAATGCCGGAATTCTGGAGACCCATGACCGGGTCGAGAATATCACCTTTGATCGGCTGCAGCGGGTCATGACAACCAATATCACCGGGTCTTTTCTGTGTGCAAGGGAAGCGGTGCGGCGCCTGTCCACAGCCCACGGGGGGCAGGGCGGGGGTATCGTCAATATCTCGTCTGCTGCATCCCGGCTGGGGTCGCCCAATGAATATGTGGACTATGCCGCCTCGAAGGGGGCGATTGACAGCTTTACCATTGGGCTGGCGAAGGAAGTCGCAACCGAGGGGATCCGGGTGAATGCGGTTCGCCCCGGTGTGGTCTATACGGAAATTCACGCGCTGGGCGGAGAGCCGGGACGCGTGGACCGGGTCAAGGACGCTGTTCCCATGCAGCGCGGCGGTCAGCCTGAGGAAATCGCCAATACGGTCCTTTGGTTGCTGTCGGATCAGGCCAGCTATATCACCGGTTCGTTGCTGGATGTGTCGGGCGGACGCTAGAGCAAAAAGAGACTGAAAAAGAGAAGGGCGAGAATATCTCGCCCTTTTTCGTTTAGCCTTGCATATATTTCGCGGCCTCAACCGAGAAGTAACTGAGGACGCCGTCACAGCCCGCCCGCTTGAAGCTGAGCAGGGCTTCCATGACCACTTTTTCCCGGTCAAGCCAGCCATTGTCGGCAGCCCCGGCAATCATGGCATACTCACCCGAGACCTGATAGGCAAAGGTGGGGACGCCAAATTCGTCTTTCACGCGGCGACAGATGTCCAGATAGGGCATGCCCGGCTTGACCATGACCATGTCCGCGCCTTCTGAAATATCAAGGGCGACCTCGCGAATGGCTTCGTCCGAGTTGGCGGGGTTCATCTGATAGGTGCGCTTGTCCCCGGTGCCAAGATTGCCGGTTGATCCGACCGCATCCCGGAACGGGCCATAGAAACCGGAGGCATATTTGGCGGAGTAGGCCATGATGGATGTTTCCGCATAGCCATCCTGTTCCAATGCGCCGCGAATGGCGCCAATGCGCCCGTCCATCATGTCGGACGGGGCCACGATATCGCAGCCGGCAGAAACCTGATTGAGTGTCTGGGCGATCAGGGCGTCAATGGTGCGGTCATTGACCACATAGCCGTTTTCGATCAGGCCGTCCTGACCGTGGGTGGTGAAGGGGTCCAACGCCACATCACACAAGACCCCCATGTCGGGAACCGCATCCTTCAGGGTCTTGATCGCCTTGCAGATGATATTGTCCGGGTTGGCGGCTTCCCGCCCGTCCTCGGTTTTCAGGGACGGGTCCACCGCCGGGAACAGCGCAATGCAGGGGATCCCAAGGGCATAGGCCTCTTTGGCAGCCTTGGCCAGCAGATCGGTGCTCAGGCGCTGGACACCCGGCATGGAGGGAATGTCAACGGCGTGGTCCTTGCCTTCGTGCACGAAAACCGGCCAGATCAGGTCGTTGGGGGTGAGGGTGTTTTCCGCCACCATCCGCCGTGACCAGTCAAATTTACGGGTTCTGCGCATTCTTGTTCCGGGGAAGGATGGGCTCGGTCTGGACATATCCTGCTTCTCTCTCGCTCGATTATTTTGCGTCAATATATCCTTGCGGGTGGGGCGGGGCAAATGATTAAGGCGACGCATTTTGTCACATGGCCTGCCAAAAAACCTAACGGTCGTTAGGTGAGTGTTTGACAGGGTGCGCGGAAGGCCGTATCTAAATTTGTAAAGGGAAATGGAGGAGACGTCATATGGATTTCAACCTGACAGAGGATCAATGTGCCTTTCGGGATATGGCCCGATCATTCGGACAAGAGGTTTTTGCCCCCCATGCCGACACATGGGATGAGGAAAAGATCTTTCCGGTGGACGAATTGCGTCAGGCCGCCGAACTGGGGTTTGCGGGAATTTATGTGGGCGAGGAATATGGCGGCTCCAACCTGACCCGCCTTGACGCTGCCATCATTTTTGAGGAACTGGCGGCGGGCTGCACGTCCACGGCGGCCTATATCTCCATCCATAATATGGCGACATGGATGATTGACCGGTTCGGATCGGACGTGGTGCGGGGCAAGTTCTTGCCCAAGCTGACCACCATGGAACATTTCGCCAGTTATTGCCTGACGGAACCGGGGGCCGGATCTGACGCGGCATCGCTGACAACCCGTGCTGTCCGGGACGGGGACCATTATGTCATTGACGGCGGCAAGGCCTTTATTTCCGGGGGCGGGCGGTCCGATGTTTATGTGACCATGGTTCGCACAGGCGATGAGGGTGCCGGCGGGATCAGCTGCATTGTGATCCCGAATGACACGCCCGGCCTCAGTTTCGGGGCGCAGGAACGCAAGATGGGCTGGAATTCCCAGCCCACGGCACAGGTTCTGTTCGACGGGTGCCGGGTGCCGGTGGAAAACCTTGTTGGCAAGGAAGGCGAAGGGTTCAAGATCGCCATGATGGGGCTGGATGGGGGGCGCCTGAATATCGGCGCCTGTTCCCTCGGGGCGGCGCGGGCCTGTCTGGAGGCCGCGCAGGAATATACGGCGGATCGCAAACAGTTCGGGGCACCGATCGGGCATCTTCAGGCGGTTCAGTTCACGCTTGCGGATATGGCAACGGAACTGGAGGCCGCCCGTCTCATGATCCGTCAGGCTGCTGCCAAGCTGGACGCCAAGGACCGGGAAGCCACGCTTTTTTGTGCCATGGCAAAGCGGTTCGCCACCGATGTGGGCTTCAAGGTGTGCAATGAGGCCTTGCAGCTTCATGGTGGATATGGATATTTGAAGGACTTTCCGATCGAGAGGTTCGTCCGGGATACCCGGGTTCATCAGATTCTGGAAGGCACAAATGAAATCATGCGTGTGGTGATTTCCCGTAAATTGCAGGACGGTCAGGGTCGGGGGTAACGATGTCAGAAGAGCAAAAACAAGAGCAAGAAATCATTTTTGAAATCCGGGGGCAGATGGGTGTCATTACCCTGAACCGGCCCAAGGCGCTGAATGCCCTGACCCATGAAATGGCGGTTGCGCTGGACGCGCAACTGGTGGAATGGGCAGATGATCCGGCGGTTCAGGCCGTTTTGGTGAAGGGGGCCGGGGAAAAGGCGTTCTGCGCTGGCGGCGATATCGTCCGGCTGTATAACGAGGGCAAGTCCGGCGGTGATTACCCCTATCAGTTTTACCGCGATGAATATGTCTGTAATGCGAGGGTCAAGCATTTCCCCAAACCCTATATCGCGTTTCTGGATGGGATCGTCATGGGCGGCGGTGTCGGTGTGTCGGTTCATGGCAGCCATCGCATCGCAACGGAAAAGACCCTGTTTGCTATGCCGGAAACGGGCATCGGGCTGTTCCCCGATGTGGGGGGAACCTATTTCCTGCCCCGCTGTCCGGGAGAGGTCGGCATGTATCTAGGCCTGACCGGGGATCGCCTGAAGGCCGCCGACACGGTCTATGCGGAAATCACAACGGGGTTTGTGGCATCTGAAAATCTGCAGGCGCTGGAAAATGCGCTGGTGTCCATGGAATTTTCCGGCAACAGCTTTGTGCAGGTCAACCAGCTGATCAAGGCCTATGAGGAAGACCCCGGGGAAGCACCGCTTCAGGTCCTGCAGGCGCAGATTGATGCGCATTTCTCGAAGGGATCGGTCGAGGATATTCTGACAAGCCTGGAAGCGGCCGGGGATGCTTGGGCGATGCGGGTGGCCGCGTCCCTGAAAAGCAAGTCGCCGACTGCCCTGAAGCTGGCGTTCCGGCAATTGCGGGAAGGGGCCAAGGCCGAGTTTGACGAGTGCATGCAAATGGAATGGCGCATGGTGAACCGGGTCATCAAGGGCACGGAATTCTATGAAGGAACCCGTGCGGTCCTGATTGACCGGGACCAGTCCCCCAAATGGAACCCCGCCACCCTTGAGGACGTCCATGAAGCGGACATCGACGCGTATTTCGCGCCGCTGGAAGTCGGGGAACTGGATATCTGATGTCTGAGTTCAGGTGGCGCCCTTATTCGGGCACGTAACCATCCAGAATGACAAACTGGCCCTCGGCTGCCCCGGAACGGGCGTCGCGGGCCTTTTTGTATTCCGGGCTGTCATAAAAGGCGCGGGCTGTCTCGAAATCGGGAAATTTGACCAGAACAACACGCTGGGTTTCCTCAGGCCCTTCCAGTGTTTCCATGGCCCCGCCCCGTGTCAGGTATTCGCCGCCATATTTCTGAATGGCAATCGGCGCAAGGGATTTATAGACCTCATACTGGTCCGGGTCACTGACGGTAATACGGGCAACCATATAGGCGGGCATGAAAGGATCCTTCTTTCCGGTTTGGAACGGTGTTAGTCTTCTTGAAAAAAGACAATAACGGGGGGTTCCATGTCCTACAAGTACGTTACCATTGAAAAGAAAAACCGGATTGCAACGGTTCGTTTTGATCGGGGGAATGAAATGAACCCCCTGTCCGTGGACCTGATGAAGGAACTGACGGAAGCGGCCCGGTCGTTTGAGGGGGATACCGAGACAAATGTGGTTATCCTGACCGGGAACGGACGCAATTTTTCCGCAGGCTTCGATCTGAAGGACGCCGCCCTGAAAGAACGGATGGAAGCCGGGATGCTGGAAAAGCGTCACATGCTGTCCGTTGGGCCAAAGCTGTGCAAGGCGTGGGAAGAGGTCGAGCCCATGACGCTGGTTGCGGTGGATGGATACTGTATTGGCGGCGGCGTTGCGCTGGCGGTGGCCTGTGATATGCGGATTGCCCATCCCGACGCCCTGTTTTATGTGCCAGAAATCCGCAATGGCATGAATATGAGCTGGCAATCCATTCCCCGGATGGTCAACCTGATGGGACCGGCCAGAACGAAACAGCTTTGTATTGTCGCCGATATGATCACCGCGGCGCGGGCCGAGAAATGGGGGCTGATCGAGGAGGTGAGCGACGGTGTCCCAGCGTACGAGTTGGCGCTGGCCTATGCGGAAAAGATTGCGGAACGGCCGCCCATTCCGGTGCGCATGATCAAGCAGGGGGCGACCGCGGCGGCAACGGCCCTGAACCATGCGACCAGTTACATGGATCTGGATCAGTATTCACTGGCCACCCTGTCCGAAGACTATGCCGAAGGCATTCAGGCTTTTGTGGAAAAACGGGCGCCCCGCTTCAAGGGGTGTTAGGCGGTATCGGGGCAGGCGAGCCTGCCCCGGTCATTGCTGGAATTGGTAAGTTGGTAGTCTGTTATCGGCCTGTTCCCAGTTTTGCCAGTTGCCTGTCATGCAGGCGGGGCAGGGTGATCAGGGCCAGAATGGCGCCCAGCAGGGCCAGCGCCATGTCCGACTGGGTGTCCCAGACATATCCTTGTGTGCCAAGAAACGCCTCGGCGGCCTCGCCGCTGAGAAGGGCTGCCCACCATTCGATCAGTTCGTAAAAGGCGCTGAAGGCCAGACAGATACTGACAATGAACAGGGTACGCCATCCGGCGGAGGGGACCACGTTCAGGCGGATCAGGATTTCGCGGGCAATGATGGCGGGCACGAACCCCTGCGCCAGATGTCCGACCTTGTCATAGTTGTTCCGCTCAAACCCGAAAACCTCTTTCAGGTCGTCAAATAGCGGCACCTCGGCATAGGTGTAATGGCCGCCAATCATCAGAATGACCGCGTGGATCAGGATCAGCCCATAGAGAAGCGGGGTCAGCGGAAAGGTTTTTCGGGTGACGGCCAGCAGGATCAGGCCGATGATGGCCGGACTGACTTCCAGAAACCATGTGAAGCCGTCCTTCGGGTTGATGCCCGACCAGATCAGGACACCCAGATAAATCGCCAGCCAGAGTATTTTCATCCCAAAAAAATCCTTTCCCGCGAACCCCTGTTGCGAGGGGGGATTACTTTACATAGAGGTCCCGCAAGCGCCGCATGCCGTTGATCCAGCGGTCATAATCGGCTGTTTTGCGGCGCATGTAGTCCAGCACTTTCGGGTGCGGCAGGATCAGGAATTCCTCCCGGTCCATGGTCTCGATAACGCAATCGGCCAGTTCCTCCGGCTCCAGCGTACCGTCCACGTCGGAAACGGATCCGGCCCGGTTCTGGGTCATGGCCGTGCGGACCTGCTGCGGACACAGGACGGACACCCGGACCCCCTTGTCGCCATACCGGATCGCAAGGGTTTCGGCAAAGGCCACCGCCGCATGTTTGCTGGTGGCGTAACTGGCGCTGTCGATCTGGCTGAGGAGCCCGGCGGCCGACGCCGTGTTGATCAGGTAACCGGAGCCGCGCTGGACCATCTTGTCCACCAAGGCGCGAGCCGCATAGACATGGGCCATGACATGGATATCCCAGTTCATCTGCCATATTTCGTCGGGGGTTTCCTCCCATCCATAGCGGGCAATCCCGGCGTTGGAGACAAAGATATCAATGGGGCCGTATGCCTGTTCCGCTTGGGCGACAAGGTTCTGGATGTCGGCCTCTTTGGAAACGTCGCAGCGGACTGCCAACCCGTCAATGCTGGCGGCAACCTCCTTGAGAAGGTCTTCCTGCAGGTCGGCGACGGTAATCCCGGCGGCACCTTCGGCCCGGAAGCGTTCCGCAAGGGCCTTGCCAATGCCGCTAGCACCGCCGGTGATGACGATATTCTTTCCTGCTACTTTCATGATGGTCTCCCTGTCAGCTGCCTGTATGGTTTTTTGTATGGCAGTCTTTTCTTGTTTACGGACAGGGTACCCCAATCGGGGTCAAGTACAATAAAAAATGGCCCGGGGGATGCCCGGGCCATTTCTGGTATCTGTGTCAGACAGAGCGCTTATCAGGCGCCTGTGAAAGACTGCAGGCCGGTCTGTGCGCGGCCAAGGATCAACGCGTGAACGTCGTGCGTCCCTTCATAGGTGTTGACCGCTTCAAGGTTCATGACGTGGCGAATGACGTGGAATTCGTCACTGATGCCGTTACCGCCATGCATGTCACGGGCAACACGGGCAATGTCGAGGGCCTTGCCGCAGGAGTTCCGCTTGATCAGGGAAATGGTCTCCGGTGCAGCGCGGTTCTCGTCCTTCAGCTGGCCAACGCGCAGGCAGCTTTGCAGGCCAAGGGTGATTTCAGTCTGCATGTCAGCCAGTTTTTTCTGGATCAACTGGTTGGCAGCGAGCGGGCGGCCGAACTGCTTGCGATCCAGAGTGTAGTTGAGGGCAGCCTGCCAGCAGAATTCAGCGGCGCCAAGGGCACCCCATGCAATACCGTAGCGGGCGTTGTTCAGGCAACCGAACGGACCGGCCAGCCCCTTGACGTTGGGCAGCAGGTTTTCTTCCGGCACGAAAACGTTGTCCATGACAATTTCGCCGGTGATGGAAGCCCGCAGGGAGAATTTACCCTCGATCTTCGGTGCGGACAGACCTTCCATGCCTTTTTCAAGGATGAAGCCGCGAATAACATCATCGTCGGTCTTGGCCCAGACAACGAAAACATCCGCAACCGGAGAGTTGGTGATCCACATCTTGGCACCGTTCAGGCGATAACCGCCGTCAACGGACTTGGCGCGTGTGACCATGCCGCCCGGATCGGAACCGTGGTCCGGCTCTGTCAGGCCGAAGCAGCCGATCCATTCGCCGGTGGCCAGCTTGGGCAGGTATTTCTGGCGCTGCTCTTCTGTGCCATAGGCGTGGATGGGGTGCATCACGAGGCTGGACTGTACGCTCATCATGGAGCGGTAGCCGCTGTCCACACGCTCGACCTCACGGGCAACAAGGCCGTAGGAAACGTAGGACATGCCGGCGCAGCCATATCCGTCAATGGTGCAGCCGAGCAGGCCCAGTTCACCCATTTCCCGGAAAATGCTGACATCCATCTTTTCGTGACGGTTAGCTTCCAGCACCCGCGGCATCAATTTTTCCTGGCAATAATCGTGCGCGGTTTGCCGGACAAGGCGTTCTTCTTCGGTCAGTTGTTCCTCAAGCAGGAAGGGGTCTTCAGCATTGAAGGCGGGGCGGTGGTTGCTTGGGGTGCTCATGGCATGATCTCCGATGCTATATACTTCTGTTATTGTTTTTCAAAATGAACCAGATGCGGTGTCCAGCTTGTATCGGATGTTATATACAATCTCAACGCTGGCTGTGGTATTCTTTTTATCTGTTCAGGCTGTTCCGGGTGAAAAATATGTCGGGCCGACAAGAAAATGAAGGATATATCGTTGAATTTGTGCCGAACGGGAACGCGGTAAAGGTGTCCGCGGTGGACCCTGTGAGCCTTCGGGAGGTTTCGATCGTGGGTCCTGCGTCGGCCAGTCGCATGGAGTTGCAGATGGCGGCGGTGCGAAAACTGGAATATGTTCTGAACAGGGAGGCGGAGAAATCATCCGCAGAAACCCAGACCCCGCCCCGGCGCGGTATCATTGTCTAGCGCGGGCAAGCAGGGCCGACCGTGTCCGGGCCGGCCCTTGATTTAATCAGTCTTTATCCATCCGGGGATGCCAGACCTGAAATCAGTGCTGACAGATTCTGGCCACTTCCGCGCCGCGCATCAGGATTTCAAAATCCCAATCCGTGACATGGACCAGATTTTCGTGGTCTCCGGCTTCGAAATAGATGTCGGTTTCCCCTTCCAGAGACTGGTCCATCATGACCTTCATGCCATAGGCATTGCCGATCGGCGGGACAGCCCCCACCTCGCAGTCATTGAACAGGGTGCAGAATTCCTGTTCCGGTGACAGGGCAAGGTGGCGATGGGTCTTTTTATTGACCTGATCGATGGACAGTTTTTCGGTGCTGGGCAGGACGGCCATGATAAAGCCCTGATCGTCCTTGAGGACCACAGCCTTGGCAACACAGTCCGATTTTACATGGGCATTCCGGGCTGCGCCCTGGGCCGTCATCGAAGGTTTGTGGTGAACAAGGTCGTATTCAACGCCCGCGTTCAGCATGTAATTTTCAAGTGAGGATGCAATTCCCATTGTGTTTCCTTTCCGTAAGAAGGCGTAGGGGCAGAACTTCTGTCACAATGGTACGGAAAACGCGCTAACAAGAGGCATTAGGTCTGCTTCTGTTCGGTATTGCTAATATACACAAATTTGCGGCGTTTTGGTAGCGGGAAACTTGGATCAGATGGAAGGTTCCGGGAGGTGGTGGGGCAGGTCCCCAATTTTCTCGGAAATGGGCGTTTCTTTCCTATGATCTCGCCGGGGGTTGTGCTATTGAACCGGGGCCGATTGTGGGGCTGAAGTTGATAGCCGACCTGACTGACGACGACCCCGCCCCTTTCGGGAGATGGAAGGGGAATTTCCTTTTTACCCGGCTTGATTGTCCTGTCAGGGTGGAACCGCAAAGTCAGTGCGCCCTGCTCAAATTGAATGGAGTGATTTCGTGACCAGCCAGAGCTCTAACCACGTTAAGTTTTTCAACACCGATCTCAAGACGAATGACGCCGACGTCTTCAATGCGATGGAACAGGAACTGGGTCGTCAGCGGGACCAGATTGAACTGATCGCATCCGAGAATATCGTCAGCCCTGCTGTTCTTGCCGCCCAAGGGTCAGTTCTGACAAACAAGTATGCCGAAGGATATCCGGGGCGCCGCTACTATGGTGGCTGCGAATATGTGGACATCGTCGAAAATCTTGCCATTGAGCGGGCCAAGAAACTGTTCGGTTGCGAATTTGCCAACGTTCAGCCGAACTCCGGCTCACAGGCCAACCAGGGCGCCTTCATGGCCATGATCCAGCCGGGTGATACCATTCTGGGGATGTCGCTGGCCGCTGGTGGTCACCTGACACATGGCGCCGCACCGAACCAGTCCGGTAAATGGTTCAATGCCGTTCAGTATGGTGTTCGCAAGGAAGATCATCTGGTCGATTTTGACGAGGTTCGCAAGCTGGCGCAGGAACATAAGCCGAAGCTGATTGTTGCCGGTGGGTCCGCCTATCCGCGTCATCTGGACTTTGCCAAGTTCCGGGAAATTGCCGACGAAGTTGGCGCCTTCCTGATGGTTGATATGGCGCATTTCGCCGGTCTGGTTGCCGCCGGTGTTCACCCGAGCCCGTTCCCGCACGCCGATGTGGTTACCACAACAACCCACAAAACCCTGCGCGGTCCGCGCGGCGGCATGATCCTCACCAATAACGAGGCGCTGGCCAAGAAGATCAACTCTGCCATCTTCCCGGGCATTCAGGGCGGCCCCCTGATGCACGTGATTGCCGGTAAGGCCGTTGCCTTTGGCGAAGCCCTGACACCGGAATTCAAGCAGTATGCGGCGGCAGTGGTTGAAAATGCGAACGCCCTTGCCAGCACACTGGTCGGGCATGGTCTGGATATCGTATCCGGCGGTACGGATACCCACGTTCTGCTGGTTGACCTGCGGCCCAAGAAGCTGACCGGTAACGTTGCCGAACGGGCGCTGGAAAATGCCAACATCACCTGCAACAAGAACGGTATTCCGTTCGACCCGGAAAAGCCGATGGTGACATCTGGGGTCCGTCTTGGATCGCCTGCTGCAACAACCCGTGGCTTTGGCCGCGAGGAGTTCGTGAAAGTTGGTGACCTGATCGCCGAAGTTCTTGACGGACTGGCCGCAAACCCAGAGGATAACAGTGCGGTAGAGGCGAAGGTGCGGGCCGATGTCAAGGAGTTGTGTGCGCAATTCCCGCTCTACCCGGCAATCTGATAGGGACGGGACGTCGGCGCCGCCCGGTGTTGGCGCCGACCTATTGAGGAGTTAGGATATGCGTTGCCCATTTTGTCACGGTGAGGAAACCCAGGTAAAGGACAGCCGTCCGACGGAAGACAATACGGCCATTCGTCGGCGTCGTGTCTGTACGGGGTGTGGCGGTCGCTTCACCACGTTTGAACGGGTTCAGCTTCGTGAACTGACCGTGGTCAAGAAAAATGGGCAGCGAATTCCCTTTGAACGGGACAAGCTGGAGCGGTCGGTGATGATCGCCACCCGCAAGCGTCCTGTTGACCAGGAAAAGGTGGACCGGATGATCAACGGGATTGTCCGCCAGCTTGAAAGCAGTGGTGAACAGGAAATCCCGTCGGATAAAATCGGCGAACTGGTGATGGAAGGGTTGGAAAACCTCGACAGTGTCGCCTATGTGCGCTTTGCCTCGGTCTACCGGGACTTCCGCGAGGCAAAGGATTTCGAGAAATTTATTGGTGAACTCAGCAGTGGCGTCACCTCCTGACCATACCGTCGTTGATGCGGAATTCATGGCGCTTGCGCTTCGTCTGGCCCGGCGGGGCCTTGGACGCGTGGCGCCCAATCCGGCTGTTGGCTGTGTGATCGTTCGGGACGGGGTTGTGGTTGGCCGGGGCTGGACCCAACCGGGTGGTCGCCCCCATGCCGAAGTGGGGGCGCTGGCCGCTGCCGGGGAACAGGCCCGGGGCGCCACGGCCTATGTGACGCTGGAGCCTTGTTCCCATCACGGAAAAACACCGCCTTGTTGTGATGCCCTGATTGATGCCGGTGTGGCGCGGGTGGTCGTGGCGGTTCAGGACCCGGATGGCCGGGTCAACGGACAGGGGCTGGCGCGGCTGAAACAGGCCGGGATCACCGTCACAACCGGCCTTTGCGAGACTGAGGCCCGGACCCTCAATGAAGGGTTCATGTTGGCCAAGACAGCGGGTCGGCCCGTGGTTACCCTGAAAATGGCCACCTCGCTGGATGGCAAGATCGCCACCAAAACCGGTAACAGTAAATGGATTACAGGCGATGCCGCCCGCCGCTACGGACATCTGTTGCGGGCCAGTCATGACGCCATCATGGTCGGGGTGGGAACGGCCCTTGCGGATAATCCGTCCCTGACCTGCCGGATTGACGGGCTTTTGGACCGCTCGCCGGTTCGAATTGTCGCCGATACCCGGTTGAGCCTGCCCCTGACCAGTGAACTGGTTAAAACCGCAAGGCAGGTTCCCGTGTGGATCGTGACCGTTCCCGGCAATGACCCGGACCGCCTTGAAGCGTTTCGCGATCTTGGGGTTGAAATTATCGAGGTCAAGCCATCGGAAAGCGGTTTTGCCCATATGAAAACGGCCCTTGATGTGCTGGCCCAGCGCGGAATTACGCGTTTGCTGGTCGAAGGTGGTTCCCATCTTCAGGCATCATTGGTAAAAGAACATTTGGCCGACTACCTGATGTGGTTCAGGGCGGCAAAGATCATTGGAGGGGACGGTATTTCCGCGCTTCAGTCCATTGGGCTGACAAATGTCGGATTGGCGCCTTCTCTGGAATTACTGGAGACCCGTCGGGTGGGCGGGGATCAACTGGAAAAATACCTTCTTCGGAAATAGGCGACCATGTTCACGGGAATAATAACGGATGTTGGCACGATTGATGCCATCGAAAAAAGCGGTGACACGCGTATCACGGTCAAGACAAGCTTCGATACTGATGATATCGAAATCGGGGCGTCCATTGCCTGTTCCGGGCCGTGCCTGACTGTTGTCGACAAGGGCGATGACTGGTTCGCGGTCGAGGCGTCTGACGAAACCCTGTCCTGCACCAACCTGAACGGCTGGGCTGTCGGCACGCCTGTCAATCTGGAACGCGCCCTGAAACTGGGTGACGAGCTTGGCGGGCATGTTGTCACCGGGCATGTGGATGCGGTGATTACCCTGAAATCCATCGAGACAATCGGGGATTCCACCAAGCTGACCTTGTCGCTGCCCGCCGATTATGCGGCTTTTGTGGCGGCCAAGGGCTCGGTGACACTGGACGGCATTTCACTGACCGTCAACGAGGTGGGGGATGACTTCTTTACCGTCAATATTATCTCTCATACCAAGGCCCACACAACTTTCCGGACTGTGCAGGAAGGCCAGAGGATCAATTTCGAAATCGATGTGCTGGCGCGGTATGTGGCACGGATGACCGAGGTGCAAAACAAGAAATGAGCGACAGCTATAAACAATACCTCTCTCCGATCGAGGATATTCTGGATGATGCCCGCAATGGCAAGATGATCATTCTTGTGGATGCGGAAGATCGCGAAAATGAAGGGGATCTGGTGATCCCGGCCCAGATGGCGACCCCGGACGTTATCAATTTCATGGCGAAATACGGGCGCGGCCTGATCTGTCTGACCATGACGGAAGAGCGGATCAACGAATTGGAACTGCCGCTGATGGCGCAGTCCAATGCCTCCCGCCTGCACACCAACTTCACCGTCTCCATCGAGGCGCGGGAAGGGGTGACAACGGGTATTTCCGCTGCCGACCGGGCGCATACCATCTCTGTCGCCATCGACCATTCAAAAGGCGCGCAGGATATTGTCAGTCCGGGGCATGTGTTCCCGCTGGTCGCCCGCGAAGGCGGTGTATTGCGCCGCACCGGCCATACAGAAGCCGCCGTTGATATTGCGCGGCTGGCCGGCCTGATGCCGTATGGTGTCATCTGCGAAATCATGAACGATGACGGGACCATGGCCCGTCTGCCCGATCTGGTCGAGTTTGCAAAAACGCATGGCTTGAAAGTCGGAACCATTGCCGACCTGATCGCCTATCGCCGCCGTCATGACAGCCTGATCACGCGGGAAGTGGAAACCGACATTTCCAGTAAATATGGCGGTGACTGGAAGATGATTGTGTTTTCCAACAAACCGGAATATGCAGAGCATGTGGCGCTGGTCAAAGGGGACATTACCGCTGACGAGCCAGCATTGGTCAGAATGCATGCCCTGAACCTGCTGGGCGATGTTCTGGGGGAAAGCGACGAGCACCCGGACATGCTGCATGACGCGATGGAGCAGATCAACGAGGCAGGCAAGGGTGTTGTGGTCCTGATCCGCGAGCCGCGCCCGATGGCCTTGTCCGATCGGGTTCGCAAGAAGCTGGGCAAGCCGGTCAAGGAAAACCCGGACCTGCGCGACTATGGTATCGGGGCGCAGATTCTACTGGATCTTGGCGTTCGGGAAATGGTCCTGCTGTCCAATACGGAGCGGCATATTATCGGCCTGGAAGGCTATAGTCTGAAGATCGTGGAAACCCGGCCGATCACGGCAAAAGGATAAGAGTATGAGTGACAATATTCATGTATTGATCGTGGAGGCGGATTTCTACCGCGATATTTCTGATGCTCTGCTGGACGGGGCGAAGACGGTTCTGGACGGGGTGGATGCCACCTATGAAATCGTTCGGGTTCCGGGCTGTCTGGAAATTCCGGCGGCGGTTCGCTATGCGGTCAAGTCCATGGAATTCATGGGCGGACGGCGCCGGTTTGATGCCTATGTGGCGCTCGGCTGTGTGATCCGCGGTGAGACCTCCCACTATGACACGGTTTCCGAGGAAAGCGCCCGCGGCCTTCTGGACCTGTCCACTGAATTCTGCCTTGCCCTTGGAAACGGGATCATTACCTGTGAGAACGAGGCTCAGGCCTGGGCACGTGCCCGCAAGGAAGAAAAAGACAAGGGCGGCGCTGCGGCGCAGGCGGCCCTTGACATGTTGTCAGTTAAAGAACATTTCGGACTATTCCCACGATGACAAGCAAATCCGATAAGCGCGGTGACAAGCACAGCCGGCGGCGGCTGGCCCGGTTGAACGCGGTTCAGGCCTTCTACCAGATGGGGTTGGAGCAAAAATCCCCCCACGAGGTCGTTTCCGAGTTTGAGACTCACCGCCTTGGTGCCGAGATAGACGGTGTCCAGTTCAAGGATACGGACAAGACGTTTTTCCGTGATCTGGTGATCGGTGCATCGGAACGACAGGGTGAGATTGATGCCGCCATTTCCGCCGTTCTGGACAAGGACCGGAAGCTGGAGCGGCTGGAACTGGTGTTGCAGGCCCTGCTGCGTGTTTCCACCTATGAACTGATGGCGCGGATTGATTTCCCGGCCAAGGTGGTCATCGCCGAATATGTGGGATTGGCCCGCTCCTTCTTTGGGGGGAACGAACCGTCCTTCGTCAATGGTGTTCTGGATCGGCTCGCCCGCGATATGCGTTCTGCCGAATTCGAATAAATGACCAAAACCGGCTCAACATCCGGCGAGTTTGACATTATCCGTCAGGCCTTTGCGCCTCTGGCATCCGCGATGCCAGGGGCGCTTGACTTGTTGGATGATGCCGCGCTTCTGGATGTGCCGGCAGGGGAGCAGCTGGTCCTGACAAAGGATGCGCTGGTTGCGGGCGTTCATTTTCTGGAAACGGACGCCCCCGACCTTGTGGCGCGAAAATTGTTGCGAACCAATTTGTCCGACCTTGCAGCCATGGGCGCAGCGCCCGCCGGATATTTGCTGGCAACAGCATGGAGCCCGGATTGCGACGATGCGTGGATACAGCGCTTTGCCGACGGGCTGCGGCAGGATCAGGAAGAATTTGGGATTGCCCTGCTGGGCGGCGATACGGTCAAGACACCGGGCCCGAAAACCTTCACCCTGACAGCCCTCGGCCGGGTGCCACGCGGAACGGCGCTGCGGCGCGGCGGGGCGACTGCCGGCGAGACGGTTTATGTTTCCGGTACCATAGGGGACGGGTTTTTGGGGCTGATGTCCCTGACGGGCAAGCTGCCGGCAGGTGCGGTTTCGAAAACCGATGCGGAATATCTGGAAGGCCGGTATCATCTGCCCCGCCCTCGTCTGGCACTGGGCCAAAGGTTGCGGAATGTTGCATCGGCCTGTCTGGATGTGTCGGATGGTCTGGTCGCGGATCTTGGGCATCTTTCGGAGGTGTCCGGTGTGGGGATCAATCTGTATCTGGATCAGGTGCCCTTGTCGGATGCGGCAAGACCCCTGACAGAAGCAGACCCTGCCTTGGTTGCCCGTCTGGTCACCGGCGGGGATGATTATGAACTGGCCTTTACAGCCCCTGCAGACTTGGCGGGGGAGATAGAGGCGATATCTTCTGAACTGAACCTTTCGATCACGGCCGTTGGCACGGTGGTGGAGGGGGCCGGGGTCAGGGGGTTTGACAAATCCGGTGCGGAAGTGGTTTTTGACCGCGCCGGCTGGACACATTTTTAGGGGGTATTTGGAAAAAGCGGTTTATGCCTTCCTTATATGCATGCGAGGTATGCGTATCTGACAATTGTTCTGGGCGCCGCTTTTTGGAAAAATCCCCTCTTCGATCCATCGTGTGGGAGAGCTATATGCTGGCAATGCAGTATTCAGTCCGTTTGCCCGAAGATTTCGATGATGCCCGGGTCCATGATCGTGTATCCGCCCGCGGCCCCATGTTCGAAGGGTATCCCGGCCTGACATACAAGTTTTATTTGTATGATGCCGAAGAGCATATCTATGCTCCGCTGTATATTTGGGAAAATGCCCAGGCCGCACAAAGTTTTCTGATGAACAACCTGTTTGGGGATGTGGTTCAGGATTTTGGCCGCCCTCGGGTTAGAAGCTGGCAGATTCTTGAATTCGGTTATAAAGGGGCTGATGTGGAGCCGCGCTTCATGATGTCCGAAATCGACAAGGTCCAGTGTCAGAAACCGCTTCGCGACCTGAAAGAGCGGGAAAGCTGTACGCATCAGGAAATGATGAAACATGAAGAACTGGTGGCCCATATGGTCCTTTTGGACCCGGACCGCTGGGAAATTTCACGTTTCAGCCTCTGGACGTCAGAGGACAAGGCCGTTTCTTCAAAGGCCGATTGTGTCTGTCGGTACGAAGTGCTGGAAGAAACCAAGCAGATCAGCGGAGCGGCGTAGGACGGGGAACCCTGTCCTGAGTCGCTTTTTCTGTTTTTGTGGCTGGTGTAAACCTTTCGGTAAATCTTGTGTGCAAAAGTCTGCCCAGGTGAAACAAGTACCAAGAGGTGGATGCGGATGGCCCGGGAATGTTCAAGGCGCCTGTTCGGCAAGGTTATCGTGGCGGTCCTGATGTCCGTTCTTGTTCTGGGGAATCCGGGACACAGCATGGCGGCCGGTTCCTCCGAAGAGGAAGAAAACGCGGAAGTCGGTCCCTTCTACTGGGAGATGGAGCCGCTGAGCATCCCGGTTCGGTCCAAAAGAAGCGGCCGGACCAAATACTATATGTTCATGACCTTGAGCATGGAATTCGCCGAACGGTCCCAGAAAGAATACTCAGAGCGTCTGGCCCCCCGTATTCGCGACGCCTTCCTGATGGAGATGAACGGAACCGGTGCGGTACATGACGATCCGGCAAATGGGGTCAATCTGGCATTGGTCAAGTCCCGCCTGAAGAAACAGGCAGAAAAGGTTCTTGGGGGAAATGCCCCTACTGACATTCTCGTTGTCAGGGTGATAAAAGGTAGTTAGGAGCGACCCTTTCTGTCCCTCCTTGTTCTGATTTAAAGGAGTGGCAGACGTGAATAGCCGCCAAACAAAAATAAGTATTCTGCTCATGGCCGGGTGTCAGGCCATGATGACCAGCACCACATCGATCATGATCAGTTCCGCATCGCTTGTGGCGCTGCTGCTTCTTGGGGATGACAAGACCCTGGCGACCTTGCCGGTCACGGCCGTTGTGACGGGAACCGCCCTTGCCACCATTCCGGCCTCCCTGTTCATGAAGAAAGCCGGGCGGAAAGCCGGTTTCATTTTTGGCGCCCTGCTGGGGATCATGGGTGCGGTGATCGCGTCGCTGTCGATCTATATGGGCAGCTTTATCGGCTTTACGCTGGGTGTTCTTCTGGTCGGTACCTACACCGCCTTTGGGAACTATTACCGGTTTGCGGCCATTGATGTGGCAGGCCCTGCCTTCCGCAGCAAGGCGGTCTCCTATGTCATGGCAGGGGGATTGATCGCCGGTTTCCTGGGGCCGCAGATTGCCAGCCATAGCAAGGATCTGTTCCTGCCCTTTACCTATCTGGGGCCGTATCTTGCGATTATCCCGTTGGGACTGCTGGTTGTCCTGATGATCAGTTTTGTGAAAATCCCGTCCCCCAAGATGGAAGAACAGGCCGCCGAAGCCCGGCCATTGCTGGAAATTATCAGCCAGCCGACGGCCGTTCTGGCGATCCTGAGTGCCATGATCGGTTATGCGGGGATGAGTTTTGTCATGACGGCAACACCGCTGGCCATGATTGGCTGCGGGCTGACGCCGACCGACTCTTTCAACGTGATCAGTTGGCATGTGGTGGCCATGTATGGCCCCAGTTTCTTTACCGGCTCCCTGATTGCCCGGTATGGGGAATTTAAAATCATCTTTATCGGGGCTGTTCTTGGCATGCTCTGTGTTGCCGTTGCGCTGTCCGGGCTGGCCATTTCCCATTTCTGGGTGGCGCTTGTCCTGCTTGGGGTGTCGTGGAACTTCATGTTCATTGGCGGGACAACCCTGCTGGCCACGACCTATCGGCCGTCAGAAACAGCCAAGGTGCAGGGCTTCAACGACTTCATGGTGTTTGGCACGGTGGCAACTGCCTCCCTGTCCGCAGGTATCCTGCAGCAGACCTTTGGTTGGGATGTGGTCAACATGACCGTTCTGCCGTTCTTCGCCGTTGTGGCCGGGATCGCCCTGTTCAAGATTTTCGGGCGCCGCCGGTCCGAGGTCATGGCGGAAGGGGCTGAATAACCCCTTTTTCCAACGTGAAAAGAAAGCCGCAAATCCGCATCAGGGTTTGCGGCTTTTTTCGTTTTGGAGGGTCGCTTTCTTTCGGGGGTTCTTTTTTATGAGGGTAAGTTAAAGTAATATATTCTCTTTTTAGGGGAGAAATTACATTACAAATATATAAACTATGTTAGGGTAAGGGCGGGGAAGGAAGAAAACCTGGGGGTGCCTGACGTGACCTTTTATCCTGATCCGCCTTGTTTCCCATTGCGGGACCTTCCTCCGGGGGTGGTGGCGAATACGGCACAAATCGGGGAGGGAAAATGCCTTACAACTATATTGTCGGCTTTGACGGAACAGATCAGTCCCGCCGGGCCGTGGACTATGCCGCGGCGCAGGCGGAAAAGTCCGGTGCTGAACTTCATCTTGTTTTTGTGATTGAGTGGTCACCCTACAGTTTCCATACCGCTGCTGAACTGGCCGAACGCAAGGGACGGCGGGTTCAGGAATTGAAACGGGCCGAGGAAATTGTTCTTCCGCTGGCGGAGGAATTGAAGGCGAGGGGCGTTGTGTCCCATGCCGTTGCCCGCCATGGCAATGCGGTCGAGGTTCTTTGCTCGTTGGCGAAGGAAAAAGAGACCGCCCAGATCATCATCGGCCGGACGGGAGATACGGCCCTGACGCAGCGGTTGCTTGGCGGGCTTGCCATTTCATTGGCACAGGCCTCGCCCGTACCGCTGACGATCGTGCCGTAACGGCAGACTGAAATCACAGACAACAGGGGGGAATATTATGCTAAGAAGCCTTGCAGGCGCCATTTGCAGCCTGTTTTTCATGACATCCATCGCCCATGCCGAGGGCAGTATTGATCAGGCCATCAGTGATATTGTGGCGCCGATCGTCAATCCGATTGTCAGTACGGTTTTCTATTCCGTGCCTATTTTCGGCACCGACTTTCCGTTGATTGTGGGCTGGCTGGTGCTGGCGGCGACAATCTTCACCATCTATTTCGGTTTCGTCCAGTTTCGCGGGTTCAAGCATTCGATCGAACTGGTAAGGGGCGACTATCTGGACCCGAAAGATGCAGGCGAGGTGACGCCGTTTCAGGCGCTGGCCACGGCTTTGTCCGGGACGGTCGGGCTTGGCAATATCGCGGGTGTCGGCGTGGCCGTCTATATCGGCGGTCCCGGCGCAACCTTCTGGATGATCCTTGCCGGATTGCTGGGAATGGCCTCCAAATTCACCGAATGTATTCTGGGGGTTCGGTATCGGAATGAATATGCGGACGGGACGGTTTCCGGTGGCCCCATGTATTATCTGTCCAAGGGCCTGTCCGAGGATGGCCGGGCCAGACTGGGCAAGTTCCTTGCCATTTTCTTCTCCATTTGCTGCATCGGCGGGGCACTTGGCGGCGGCAACATGTTCCAGGCCAATCAATCCTATGCCCAGATTTCCGGCATTTTCCCGTTTTTTGAAGGCAGGGGCTGGTTATTTGGCCTGATCATGGCGGCCCTTGTGGGGGTTGTTATTATCGGCGGGATCAAATCCATTGCGCGGGTTACGGAAAAAGTGGTCCCGGCCATGGCGGTGATCTATGTGGGGGCGGCCCTGATCATTATCCTGATCAACTTCACGGCCATTCCAGACGCCATCAGCGCCATTTTCACAGGGGCGTTTGCCCCGACGGCGGTTGCCGGCGGGATTGTGGGGGCCCTTATTCAGGGGTTCAAGCGGGCGGCCTTTTCCAATGAGGCCGGTATCGGTTCTGCCTCGATCGCCCATTCCGCCGTCCAGACCAAGCATCCTGTGACCGAAGGGTATGTCGCCCTGCTGGAGCCGTTCATTGATACGGTTGTCATTTGTACCATGACCTCGCTGGTGATCATCATTACCGGTTCCTGGGTTCCGGGCGATGGTGTGACGGGCATCGCGCTGACCTCGAAGGCGTTTGAAGCCAATTTCGCGGGCTTTGGATATGTACTGGCCTTTGCGGCAGTCCTGTTCGCCTTCTCGACCATGATTTCCTGGTCCTATTATGGGCTCAAGGCGTGGACCTATATGTTTGGGGAAGGCAAGTCGAAGGAGGTGACGTTCAAGTTGATCTTCTGCGTCTTTGTCGTGATCGGCGCGTCCATGAGCCTTGGACCGGTCATTGATTTCTCGGATGCCATGATCTTTGCCATGGGGATTGCCAATATCATCGGGTTGTATCTGTTGATGCCGAAGGTGAAGGCCCTGCTGAAGGATTATCACGAGAAACTTTCCAGTGGTGAAATCCGCAAGGTCAAGGAACTGGCCGCTGCTGAATAGGTAAAATACCGCTTTCACCTGAAAGGGCTGGCGCCACGGTGTCAGCCCTTTTTTGTTTTTTCGCATCGGAAGAGAGAGGGGGGGCGGCAGAGGCGGGGGGACGTGTTTCAAAATTGTGAAATAATCTGGCAACCTCTTCGCTTTTAAAAAGATTTTCTTGTTTATCCGTTCGGGAAGTCTCTAGACTGCTGGCGGCAGGAAAAGGAAAAATAACATCCTGCCTCATAAGGTTACAGTATCCGGGCGCGTCAATGACTGTAAATGCACTATTGGAAGTTCTCAGGTTCACGGTAATGACCGGCCTGATCACCGTTATCCTGTTCAAGGGCTGGCCCCGAACGGGGCAGGGGGGCAGGCTTGGCTATCTGATGGTTGTTGCGGGATTTGTGTTGCTGCTGTTCGGAATGGTGATCGATGTTCTGGATGACTTCACCGATTTCATGCCGACCGTTCTGGCGCTGGACCCGTCGGGCGGGCTTGTCACATTTTTGGAAAAAGGCGTGGGCTATACGGCGGGCTTCACCGTTCTCGGGGTCGGATTTTTCCTGTGGTTGCCAAAGGTCAAGCGCTATGGCGAGGCGGTTGCGGGCCGGGAGTTGGCGGAAGGGGCACTGAAAGCACGGGAAGAGGATCTGGTCCGTGCCCAGCGGCAAGCCCGCATCGGTAGTTTTCGCTGGAATGTGGAGAAGGATGAGCTGTCCTCGTGGAGTGAGGAATATGCCCGAATTCTGGGCGTTCCCGGTCAGGATGTCCGGGCCTATCTGAAAGAGCATATGCTGGAAGCCATCCATCCCGATGACCGGAAATGGGTTTCTGCCGAATTCGAGAATATTGATCGGGACCGGAAGGATTACGAACTGGCTTACCGACTGGTTCGTCAGGATGGGTCCTTCATGGATGTGCTGGAGCATGGGGAATTTGTCCGGGGGGCGGACGGGACCGTAACCGAGCGGTTTGGCACCTTACAGGATGTGACCCAGATGCGGGATGCCGAAGCAAAATTGCGGCAGTCCCAGAAAATGGAAGCGGTGGGCCAGCTTACCGGCGGGATTGCCCATGATTTCAACAACCTGCTGGCGGTGATTCAGGGCAATGCGGAACTGCTTGAAGATGAACTGGGCAGCGGGAACAAAATGTTGCAGGCGGTGCTGCGGTCGTCAGAACGGGGCGCCCAACTGACCCAGCAACTGCTTGCCTATTCCCGCAAGCAGGCCCTGTATCCGGAAGTGGTGGATATCAACGCCACGCTGGAGGTGGTGGGGTCCATGCTGAACCGTATTCTGGGCGAGGCGGTGCAGCTTGATATGGTGGCTGGCAAGGATTTGTGGTCCAGTAAAATTGATCCGGGTCAGCTTGAAAATGCCCTTCTGAACCTGTCGATCAATGCACGGGATGCCATGCCGAACGGGGGCTGCCTGACGGTCGAGACCGGGAATCTCGCGCTGGACGAGAACTGGGCCGAGGGGCGAAACAGCATCCCGGCGGGGGAATATGTGGTTCTGTCGGTCAGTGATACCGGGCAGGGGATGTCCCCGGAAATTCAGGAACGGGCGTTCGAGCCTTTCTTCACCACAAAGGAAGTGGGCAAGGGATCGGGGCTTGGGCTCAGTATGGTGTCCGGCTTTGTCCGGCAAACCGGTGGCCATATCACGATTTACAGTGAAATGGACAAGGGCACCACGGTCCGCCTGTTCCTTCCCCGATATACAGAAGGGCTGCCTTCCGGGGGGACGGTATACAGGGAAAGCCTGTCAGGAAGCCTTGGTCAGGAAGTCATTCTGTTGGTTGAGGATAATAGCGAGTTGATGGACCTGATTGGTGAGTTGCTGAGATCCTTGCGCTATGAGGTTTTGAGCGCGGCCAGCGCCGACCATGCGTTTGAGGTGCTTCAGAGCGGAAAAACGGTTGATCTGATCCTGACCGATGTCATGCTGCCGGGGCAGACAAACGGGATCGACTTCGTTGCAGAGGCAAGGAAGATGTACGGTCCCATTCCCGCCCTTTACATGTCCGGCTATACCAAGGCCGCGGCCAGCCATCTGGACCGGTTTGAAAAGGATATCACCCTGCTTCAGAAACCGTTCCGAAAAGTTGAACTGGCGGGCCAAATCCGCAAGACCCTGTCCCGCACCGCCGTTTCCTGAAGCCGGGCGGAGGTGTTCAGCCAGCCTGTATGTCTGGATACAGGCCAGCAGGACCGAAACGGTGCTGAATTTTGGAAATACTGCTATGCCGTTCGGGAATCGTAAAGGGGGTAAAGCCACCAAAGACCCGCCGTTGATGATCATAAAGAGAGGACGCCCCTATTTGTTCCATACGGGGGTCAGCCCATATTTTCTGCCATCCTTCATCACGTGCCTTCTTCGATGGCCATTGAACCCAAGACAGGGCGACATTCTCCTGTTCCGTTGCCTGTACGGCACGGAAAAAATCGGTGAGCGTTCCGTTTGGCAGGGAATCTCCCCACGCTTCGGCAACCTGCAGGGCCCCGTGTTCCTTGAAAATGCGGGCGGCGTGCCGGGCCTGCTGTTCGTAGGCGTCCCTGTTCGAGAAGGGCACTGCAAGAAGGGACACATCCATATAGCCTGCGTCCAAGGCGGTGGGGGCCTCGGTTAGGGGGGTGAAGCCCCCAAAAATCATTCTCTTTCCATCGAACGGCATTTCTGTTTCCAGACGGCGTACCTCCTCGTTTTCTGCCATTTTCTGATAGCTGCTGTCGGCCGTTGCCTTGTCGGGAAATTCCAGCAGGGAAAAGACAATGGCTTCGCCCGCTTGTGCCAGGACTGACCGCCGGAAATCCGTGATCTTTCCATCGGGGATGTCGTTTTCCCAATATTCAAGCAGATAGTTTGTGCCGATCTCCTTGAAGTAGGGGGCCAGACTGTCCGTGTGTTGGCGATAGGCGTCCTTGTTTTTGATCGGAATCGCAGCAACGCATCCAATGAAATGTGGCAATGATTTTCCTCCCTTTTCTCGTTTAGCAAAAACCTTTGGGTTCTCGTATTGACAATTAGGTTGGTATCAACATAATTTGCGTATGTCAAATATGAAGCAATTTCCATATGCCGCGACCCTTGATGTCCGGGATCATTGTCTGTGTCTGGCGGCGCAACGGGCTGCACGGGTTCTGGCCCGTAAATTCGATGTGGCTTTTCAGGCGGTCGGGCTGACCAATGGGCAGTTCTCGCTGATGATGTCCTTGAACCGGCCTGCGCCGGGTCTCACGATCGGTGCGGCTGCGTCTTTTCTGGCCATGGACCGAACAACCTTGACCGCTGCCCTGAAGCCACTGGTAAAGCGGGGGCTTGTCGATATGACAGAGGACCCGTCAGATCGGCGCAGCCGTCTTCTGACCCTGACGGAGGAGGGGCATGCCGTGTTGCTGAAGGCCTACCCGATCTGGGAGGCAACCCACCGTGAAATTGACCAGAAGCTGGGTGAACCGGGGGGGGAGGCCTTAAGGGGCGGATTACAGGCTGTCCTCTAGAAAGGGGTGCCTTTTCCGAACGGCTGATTACCGCGCCTTTTCGGTAATGAACTCAAGAACGGTCTGGTTGAAAAGGTCCGGCTCTTCCAGATGGAGGAAATGCCCGGCCTCTGGCAGCAGGACTTTTTTCAGGCCTTCTGGATAAAGCTGTTCCATGCCGTCGGCCAGATCCACCCCCATGCAGCCGTCTTTCATCCCCTGAAAATAGAGGCCGGGAACAGGGATGGGCTGGGTGCCGAAGCCGCTTTTCTTCTGGCCGGGGCGCGCCTTTTCCGGGGCGGGCCCAAAGGTGTGCCGGTAATAGTCAAGGGCGCTTTTAAGGACGCCGGGGCGGCGGAACGTTTCCTTCAGGTGTGCCATATAATCCTCGTCCCGTATCCATCCCGGTGACCAGTCGGCCCACAGGCGGTCAAGAAAGGCGAAATCATCATGCCGAACTGCCGCTTCGGCAAACGGGGAGAGAAAAAAGAACATGTACCACGAACGGCGCTGCTGATCGGGATCGGTGATCAGGGCTTCGGCGAAGCGACGCCCATAGGGCACGGCAAGGGTGACCAGTTTGTGAATACGCTCCGGCGCGCGTAAGGTCGCGGCATAGGCGGCGGTGGCCCCCCAGTCATGACCGATCAGAAGTGTTTTCTCGATATTGAGGGCATCCAGAAGATTAATCACATCAAGGGACGTTTCAGAGGCTGTAAAGCGGGGGTTCTGGTCCCGAATATCCGGGCCGTATCCGCGCATGAAGGGGGCGATGACGCGGTAGCCTTGGTTGCTGAAAAACCGGATCTGGTGTTGAAAGCTGTAGGGGTGATCCGGGAAACCGTGCAGGCAGAGGAGGGCAGGGCCGTCCCCGGCCTCAAGATAGTCCACCGGGGTTCCGGCAATCGTCAGCGTCTTTTTATCCATGATCCCTGTCTCAGTCTGGTTCCGCCTTTACGGCGTTTTTATCGATGCCATATTTTCGAACTCTAAGGTACAGGGTTTTGTAGGGGATTTTCAACTCATCCGCTGTTTTCTGCATGGAGCCCCCATGGGCCGCCAGTGTTCGGAGGATGAGGCTTTTCTCGAATTGTTCAAGGCGCTGTTGCAGGCCATGCCCCTCCGAGGTGGGGGAGGGCGTTTCCTTTCCGCCTGAGGAGCCGGTAAGCGGAAGCCCAAGCACATATCGTTCCGCCGCGCTGATCAGTTCGCGAACGTTGCCCGGCCATGTATGGGACAGCAGGTCCTGATCCAGTTCCGGCGAGACCGGGGGCAGGGGGCGGTCCAGCCTGTCCGCAGCGCGGGACAGGAAGGTGCGAAACAGAACCGGGATATCTTCGTGGCGTTCCCGCAAGGGGGGGATGAAAATCTCGGCCACATGCAGGCGGTAATAGAGGTCTTCGCGGAAGCTGCCAGCCAATGCCCGTTCGTGCAGGTCATCCTTGCTGGCGGCGATGAAGCGGATATCCACGGGGACAATCCTGTTGCCGCCAATGGGCTCAATCACCTTGTCTTGAAGGACCCGCAGCAACCGGACCTGAAGATCAAGGGGCATGGATTCGATTTCATCCAGAAACACCGTGCCCCCATCCGCATGTTCCAGTTTTCCGATCCGCCGCTTGTCGGCGCCCGTGAAGGCGCCTTTCTCATGGCCGAACAGTTCGCTTTCAATCATGCTGCCCGGGACGGCGCCGCAGTTGATGGCGACAAAGTTCCGGTCCTTGCGGGGGCCAAATTCATGCAGGCAGCGGGCAACCTCTTCCTTGCCGGAGCCGGTCTCGCCGCGAATGAGGATGTTGACATCTGTGGTCGCAAGGGCAGCAACGGTTTCCCGCAGCGATACCATTCCGGCGCTTTGTCCGATCAGGCGTTCCCGAATGCCGGTTTGGTCCTGAAGCGAGTTTCGAAAAGCCCGGTTTTCCAGAACAACGGCCCGGTGGCGGGTGGCCCGCTCAACGCATTCGACAAGTTGCCGGGGGTGAACCGGTTTTTGCAGGAAGTCCCACGCACCGTTTCGCATGGCGGTGACCGCCATATCCACATCCCCGTGCCCGGTCAGCATGATGACAGGCAGTTCGCCGTCAAGGGACACGGCCTCTTTCAGAAAGGCATGTCCATCCATTCCCGGCATCCGCACATCCACCACCACCACGGCGGCAAGATGGGGGGAGATTTCCTCAATCGCCTCAGCCGCATTGTCAAAGGTGCGAACGTGAAAGCCGGACAGCTCAAGGGTTTGGGCCGCGCTGGTCAGGACGGCCGGGTCATCGTCAATAAAGAAGACGGCAATGTCCGGGGTTTTGCTTTCCATTACCAGATTTCCTCTGCTTGTACGGGAAGGGTGGCCGGATGCCCTTCTGTCGGCAGCGACAGGGTGAAGGTGGCGCCTTGCCAGTCCCCGTTATTGTGGGCGGTCAGTGTGCCCCCCAGTGTTCTTGCGATATTATACGAAATGGACAGCCCAAGTCCCATCCCCTGTCCGACGTCCTTGGTCGAGAAAAACGGGTCGAAAACATGGGGTAGAACCGCTTCTTCAAGGCCGGATCCGGTATCGGAGAAGGACAGGGTCAGCAGTCCTGTATCCCCGGTCGTTGCGGTGATGGTCAATTCCCGTTCCTCCTTGCCCTGCATGGCGTCAAAGGCGTTGGAAATCAGGTTGATGAAGATTTGCTCAAGCCGCAGGCCGTCGGTCTGCAGGGAAAAGGCCCCTTCCGGGATTTGGCGGCTGACCGTAATGTGGTCCTGACTGATCCGGGTGCTGAACAGATCAAGGGCCCGGCCCAGACATTTTGCCGGGTCCGTGGGGGCAAAGCTGAGGTCGGGCTGCCGTGCAAGGGTGCGGAGGTGCGAAGCAAGCTCAATCATTCGAACCACCTGAACATCCATGTCCTGAAGGGCCTTGCCCGCAGAAGCAAGGTCGCCTTTGTCGATGAGCAGGGTAGCATTGTGGATCCAGTTGGAAACGGCCATCAGGGGCTGGTTCAATTCATGGGAAATGCCCGATGCCATCTTGCCAAGGGACGCCAGCTTGCTGGCCTGTACCAGTTCCTCGCGGGTGTTGCGCAAGGATTGCTCGGCCTTTTTACGGATCATGACCTCCTGCCGCAGTTCATCAACCACGGAGCGGAGGTCAGCGGTTCTGAGGGCAACAGTTTCTTCCAGCTTTTCCTGTGCCTGTTTGCGGTCAGTGACATCATAAATCGTGAAAATCCGCTTGATGCCGGATCGCTGGCGAACGGTTCGGCAGGCGATGTCGCCGGGAAAACAGGTGCCGTCTCGCGTGCGGAAGGTCAGTTCGATGATGGTGGGTATCCAGGTGTCCTGCTGGCCGGGGACCGGTTCATTCCCGGCGCTCAGGAGGGCGGCAAGGGCGGGCCTGTCCTTGTCGCTGATCAGGTCCGCCATGAATTTTTCGGATTGCCCGGATATGTCGGCGGGATAGCCGAAAAGCTGCCTTGCGGTATGGCTGAAAAATTCGATCCGGCCGGCATCATCCGTCATGACCAGTCCGGCAACGGAGCTTTCGATAATGGCACGGGTCTGCTGCTCTTCCACCTCTCTGGCGGTATTGCGGAAGATGACAAGGGCGTCGGCCATGCGGGATATCTCGTCATGACCACGGGTGTCGATCGGGGTATCCAGTTGCCCTTCGGCAATTTTCTGCATGGACTGCCCCAGTTTGGTCAGGCGCCGGACAAGGGACCGCCGAACAAAAACAAGGCTGGCGAAAAAGGCGGTCAGGACCACCACGATCACCGCAAGGGCCAGTTGCGCCGTCCGCAGGCTGATCAGGTTGCGGGCGGTGTCGGTCGCTTCCTTGATGGCATCTTCCGTTCGCTTGACGGTCAGGGACAGGACCAGCCTGATCTGGGTAATCTTGACCTGTATCTTGTCCAGTTCGCGGGTGGCGTTCTCTTCGGTTTGAAGTTGCTGTTCCTTCAAATGGACCAGATTTTGATCCCCGTGGATGTGGGATGTAAAACGGCTGACGGCTTTCTGGACATAACTTGGCATTTGGGCGGCCGTGTCCGTCATGTCCTTTTCAAGTTGTCGCAACTGGTGCACAGAGGCTGAAAACCCTTCAACGGACAGGGTGTTCAGATCGTTGGACAGAATGTCGTGAAAGCGGTTCGACAGACGGTCCAGCGAGACAAGTTCGCTGCCCACGGTTGTGCGGATGGAGGCCATGTTGGAGAGCAGCTTTTGCAGGTGCCGGTGATCGGCCTGAAGCAGGGCCTGTCGGTCCTGCTGAAAACGCAGCAGGCGGATGCGATACTGGGCCGAGGTGTTCAGCAGGGTAAGGCTGGTTTTCAGGCGTTCAACCAGATCGTCAATGCGCCCCTTGTTGTCTTCATCCAGACCTTCCCGTTCGTAGGCGATATTCAGGATGCCCATCCGGTTCAGGTAATCATTCAGACGGCCATAGATGGCGCGCCGCTGGGCCTCGTCCGGGGCGCGGGCCAGTGTTGGTCCCGCCTCATGGAAGCTGTTGGCAATACCAAGCAGGTTGATGGACTTGGCAAGCGAAGGGGTGCGGACCTCACTGAATTCGGTGATCTGGTCCCCCAGTTCCTCAAACGCCAGCCAGGACAGGACAAGGGTGCCGATCATGACCGAGCAGATGACCGCAAATGCCAGATTGACCTTGGCCCCAATACCGCGAGGAATAAATCTTGGCGAAAAACTGCGCATCTGCTTCCTTGACTGACCCGTGATTTCCCTAGTTTTAGGGCGCATTGGGCCCTGCCTGCAAGTGTTTCGGTGGTTGGGCGCGGTGGGGAGGAGAGGGGCGAGGAATAAAATCTGACAAATTTGGCAGATTGTTTGTTTTTCGGCCTGCCAAAATTGTCCGAATGTGTCGCCGGTCACAGAATTAAGCTAACGTAATAAAGTTATAAAATCAGAACCTTGTTTGATTGTTTGCCAAACTGGCGCAATCCTTGCTGATGCGAAATGGAATGCCTGTAGCATCGCACGAAGAGGTGTGGGCAGTTCAAGATGGAAAGAAATCAAGGGAGGATCGTTGTAATGCGTTCCAAATTATTGCTTTGTGCTGCTGTTGGCGGCGCCATGATCATGGGAGCTTCTGCTCCTGCTTTTGCGGATGAAAACTGTCCGCGTGGTTCACTCGATACACTCTATTGTGACGTTGACGGGGACCTTGTCGCCGACTCACCGACCGATGAGTCCAAGTGGAAAGACCCGAGCACGCTGGTCTTTACCTATACTCCGGTTGAAGATCCGGCTGTATATCGTGACGCATTTGCCGATTTCCAGGAGTATCTGTCCAAGGCAACTGGCAAGAAGGTTGTCTATTACACCGTTCAGTCCAACTCTGCTGAAATTGAAGCCATGCGCTCCGGCCGTCTGCATATCGCCGGCTTCTCCACCGGTCCGACCGGCTTCGCCGTCAACCTTGCCGGTGCGGTTCCGATCGCTGTTAAAGGGACACCGGACGGGTTCCAGGGCTATAACCTGATTATGATCACCCGCAAGGACAGCGGTATCAAATCCCTTGCCGACCTGAAGGGCAAGAAGGTTGCGCATACCTCTCCTTCCTCCAACTCCGGCAACCTGGCGCCGCGCGCCCTGCTGCCTGATGAAGGTCTGGTTCCGGGCGAAGATTACGAAATCGTTTTCTCCGGCAAGCATGACCAGTCCGTCATGGGCGTTGTCTCCGGTGACTATGATGCCGCTCCGGTTGCATCCGACGTTTACACCCGGATGGTTGCCCGTGGTGTCGTGAACGGCGACGAGATCGAGGTTCTGTATCGCAGCCCGAAATTCCCGACCTCCTCCTTTGCCTATGCACATGACCTGCACCCGGACCTGGTTCGGAAGATTGTCGGTGCTTTCCACACCTATCGTTTCCCGAAGCCCATGCAGGACGCCTTCAAGGGCGCGGATCGTTTCTACCCGATCACCTACAAGGCTGACTGGGACGTGATCCGCACAATCGCTAACGCAACCGGCGCTTCCTATGACCGTAAGGGTCTGGACGCAATGGCCGCGAAGGAAGCGGAAAAGAAAGCCAAGAAAAAGTAACGCATGACGGGGTCAGGTTGGAATTACCGGCCTGACCTTGTTTTCGGGTGGGACAGCCTGTCGTTTCCGGCCTGCTGTCCGCCCTTGATTAGTTATTGAATTACGCCCCTTCTTCGGATCGGTTTCGGGCCGTCAGGGGGTCAGTTGACAGGAAATCAATTATGAATCAAACGGCTGCCTCGTCTTTGGCACATGCGGATGCTGAGACGTCCCGTGCACTTGTCATCAAGAATCTTGTTAAGGAATATACTCCGGGGAAACCGGTTCTCTCCGGTATTTCACTTGAACTGGAAGCCCGGGGCATCACGGCCATCATCGGGCCTTCCGGAACCGGTAAAAGTACCCTGATCCGGTGCATCAATCGTCTGGTTGATCCGACCAAGGGGGAAATCCTGTTCAAGGGGAAGGACCTGGCAAAACTGAGCGGCAAGCAACTGCGCCTTGCCCGCCGTCATATCGGCATGGTTTTTCAGGAATATAACCTTCTGGAACGCCTGTCCGTCATGGAAAACGTTCTGAGTGGACGGCTTGGATATGTGTCCCCGTTCCGCGCCTGGCTGCGGAAATTCTCGGAGGCGGACATGCAGCGCGCCTTTGAACTTCTGGATCAGGTTGGCATGGCAGACTTCGCCGACCAGCGGGCCGATGCCCTGTCCGGTGGTCAGCGCCAGCGTGTCGCCATTGCCCGCGCCCTGATGCAGTCCCCGGATATTCTTCTGGCCGACGAGCCGACCTCCAGCCTTGACCCGAAAACCTCGGTTGAAATTCTGGACCTGATGACGGAACAGGCGAAAATTCGCAACATCCCGGTTGTCATCAACATCCACGACGTGACACTCGCCAAGCGGTTTGCCGATCGCATCGTTGGCATGTCTTCCGGTCACGTGGTTTATGATGGCGCCCCGGACGGATTGCAGGACGAGCATCTCAAGGCCATCTACGGCGGCGAGGACTGGCTGTCATGACGTCATCCGATACCACCACTGCCGTGCAGAGGAGATACAAGCCAAAGCGCAACTGGCTGGCGACGATCTCCTATATCCTGCTCGGGGTTTATCTGGTTTACGTCCTCAGCCTGTTTGACGTGAACACAGGCCGCCTTGCAGACGGGATGGAGCATGGCGCCAACTTTCTGGGCCGGATGTTCCCGCCCAACTTTGAACGCTACAATCTGCTGATCGAAGGTTTGCTCGAAAGTATGCAGATTGCCATCATCGCCACCACCGCCGGGGTCGTTCTGTCCTTGCCGGTTGGTTTTCTGGCGGCACGCAACCTGATGCCTGCCTGGGTGACCTGGCCTGCGCGTCTTCTGATTGTGGCCTGTCGGTCCTTCCACCCGGTGATTGTTGCGATCCTGTTCGTGAAGGCCGTTGGCTTTGGTGCCCTGGCGGGTACTTTGGCGCTGGTGGTTGCTTCCATCGGCTTCATTGCCAAACTGTTTGCCGAGGCGATCGAGGAAATTTCCCTGAAGCAAATCGAGGCCATCCGGGCCACGGGCGCCCCGTTCGGCAGCGTGATCATTTTTGGTGTTCTGCCGCAGGTCATGGGCCGCTTTATCGGTTTCACCTCCTACCAGCTTGATTCCAATCTCAGAAACTCGACCATGGTCGGGATCGTCGGTGCCGGTGGCATCGGGGGCACCTTGTTTGCTGCCTTCCAGCGGTTCGACTACGACTTTGTATCTGCGATCCTGATCTCCATTATTGCGCTGATCATGGCAGCAGAAGGCATCAACAACATCATGAGGAGGCTTTATCGATGAGCGAGAATACGGCTAACGCCTCTTTCATGGAAAAGAGGACCTGGTCCCGCTTCACCCCCATGGAACGGACCGCCCGGTTCCTGTTCTATTTCGTAACGGTTGCCGCCATCGTTGTGTCTGCACAGACCATCGAAATTATCCCGGAATTCCTGATGGATGCCCCGGAGCAGATTGGTGACATGTTCAACCGCATGTGGCCGCCGGCCCTCAGCTATTATCCAGACAGCATTCACGAGGCGCTGCTGGAAACCATCCATATCGCCACCCTTGGCACCTTGATCGCGCTTATTCTTGCGGTCCCTGTCGGGGTTATGGTTGCCGAGAACGTGACCAAGAATAAGTTCCTGAACTGGTTCGGTCGCCTGATCCTTGTGTCTTCACGCAGCATCAACTCCCTCGTCTGGGCGCTGTTGTTCGTTGCCATCCTCGGCCCGGGACCGCTGGCGGGTGCCTTTGCCATTGCCTTCCGGTCTGTCGGTTTTGTCGGCAAGCTGTTCGGTGAGGCGCTGGAGGAAAGTCACAAGGGGCCCATTGAGGCGCTGGAGGCAAGTGGTTCCCCGTGGTTCAGCACCATGATGATGGGGTACTGGCCGCAGGTCCTGCCCACATTCTGGTCGGTTGCCCTGTTCCGCTGGGACATCAACCTGCGCGAATCCGCTGTCCTTGGCCTTGTCGGTGCCGGTGGTATCGGTGTGGCCCTGAACACGGCACTGGAGCTGTTCTATTGGGATCGTGTCGCCATGGTGCTGATCAGCATGCTGGTGGTTGTCGGTCTGGTGGAGCTTCTGGTGACCCAGATCAGAAAGCGCATTATCTGATCCTTCTATCGGAAAAAAGCAGGTTTGATCCTGTTTGATGGAAAGCCCGGTTCATGTCTTGAGCCGGGCTTTTTTTATAACCGCGGTTATGTTTTTATTTGAGCATTATTAAATGAGGATATACCATCTGGGGTGGAGGCGCAGTCTGGATGCCCATACGGGATATTGATATTGCGGCAACGTTCCGAAAGGCGGAGCAAGCCGGCTTGAGAGTGGCCTTGAAAGGCCGGTTGATTGCGATCGCCATTATCGGCACTTTCTTTGTGCTGTCGCGCATGATGGACCCGGATATCGCCCTAGGATATCTGATCGCCTTTTCCGGTTTTTTTCTGTTGGGGGCCCTGCATCTGAAGCTGCTGGGGTCGCGGTTTGACTGTTACTGGGTCAAATATATCTTCGTGACCATTGATTTCGCGGTTTTTGCGGCCCTGATGGCGACGCAAAAGGTATATCAGTATATGGACCTGCCCGTTGTCATGAATTTCCGTCTGACCTATTTCCCCTTCCTGTATCTGGTGCTGGCCATGGCGGCGTTCAGCCTGTCCCCGTGGCTTGTCCTGTGGGCCGGTGGGGTCGGGGTGGTGGCATGGCTGGGGGCTTGGCTCTGGGCCATTCGGGACATGCCGGTTCGGTTCGATTGGCAGGATATCGGGGCGCAGCCGGACAAGGAAACCTTTCTTTATATCTTCTTCAACGAGAACTTCATTGGATTGGGTAGCCGGGTGCAGGAAAGCATTGCCTTCCTGATTGTCGCGGTCCTGATTTCCATGGTCATCTGGCGGGCCCGCAATACGGTGTTCCGGCAACTGGAACTGGATCAGGAACGCCAGACGATCACCGAGGTGTTCTCGCAATATGTGCCGGAGGAAATTGCCAACGCCCTGATTGCCGACAAGGGTTTGCTGGAACCGGTAGAGCGGGAGGCCACGGTCCTGTTCGTGGATATCGCAGGCTTTACAAAAATGACGGAGGATGATGGCCCCCAGCGGATTGTCAGGGTCCTGAACGAGTATTTCGACGGGGCAACGGCCATAATCTCGCGCCATCAGGGGGTGGTGACCAGTTTTATTGGCGATGCGATTATGGCAACCTTCAACCTGCCGGTGGAAGACCCGGATCATGCCCGCCACGCCATTGACGCGGCCCATGATATTCTGGCGCTGGTGGAGAGGGCGCGGTTCGATGGGAAAAAGCTGGATGTCCGGATTGGCCTTAGCACCGGTCCTGTGATCGGGGGCAGTATCGGCGGTGCCGGACGGCAGAGCTATACGGTGTATGGCGATACGGTCAATCTTGCCTCGCGGCTTGAGGGCATGAACAAGGAGCAGGGAACCCGCCTTCTGATGACGGAAACAACCGTCGAAGCGGCGGGCCATCAGGCCGCCGAAAAGGTGGGTGAGTTGCCGGTTCGGGGATTGGCCCGGCCAGTGAGTGTGTTCAGGAGTTCGGCCTCGTCCCCATCCCCCAGCCCCATCGCTGGTCCGTGAGGGAGACGATTAGGGCAGTGCGAGGGCGCTGTCGGTCTCGCCGGTTTCGGGGGCGGGCAGGTACAAATTGCACTGGGTGCCATTGGTCCCGTCACTTTGAATGTCAAGGCGTCCGTTCTGGACCTCGGTCATTCGGTAGCAAAGGGCCAGTCCCAGTCCTGTACCGCTGCCATCATCGGCGGTGGCCCCCCGGTTTTGCCAGCGTTCTGCCCGGCTGAACAGTTCGAAGATAGAATCCAGAAAGTCAGGATCTATTCCGGGTCCCTGATCCTTGATGGAGACCTTGACCTGTCGGTTGCTGCCTTGGCCGGTAAAGCCGCTTTCAATGGTGATTTCGGAATTTGCGGGGGAATATGTGACCGCGTTGTCCAGTAACCGGATCAGGACATGACTTGTGGCCGTAGCATCAAAAATGGCGGTAGGGGCCTGTTCCGGCGGCGGGGTGCAGGTGATGCCGATATTCTTTGTCTGGGCCTTGGGGCGGGCGACGCTCAGGCTCTGCTCAAGGGCGTCTTCAAGGGATTGTTGCTTCAGGCTGGGGGCATAATCGTCCGCCCTGATACGGGCAATTTCCAGAATGGTATCAATGGTTTTCAGAAGGGTCCTGCCGGAGGTCAGGATCATGCCTGCGAATTCTTCTGCCTGCCGGGCGTCTTTCGCCTGTCCTGATTTCAGAATCTCGGACAGGCCGATAATGGCGTTCAGGGGGGTGCGCAGTTCATGGCTGGTATTGCGCAGGAAGTTGGTCTTGGACTTTTCCGAGGCGATGGCCGCCTCCCGCTGTTGCAGGTAATCGACCGTGCGGATTTCCAGATCCCGGCTTTTTTCCTGCAGGCTGGCATTTTGCGCGATCAGTTCATCCTTCAATTCCCGGACTTCCTGAAGGGTGGATTGCAACACGGCAACCGACAGGGACCAGCGATAGATGCCAATCACGATGAAGGCCACGCCCAGAATATAGCCGCCGAAATTGATGGCAATCTGGAAGGGAACGGCGGCGTTGGGAATGGGGATGATGCCGGTTTTGACAAGTTCGTTGTAGAAAATATCCAGGGCGCCGCCAAAGGCCAGCAACAGAAACCCGCCAATAAAAAAGCGCATCCCCTGTTCTTTACGGGAGATATGGCTCTGGATAAAAGCCACATAGATAAAGATACCCACGAAGAGTACCAATCTTATGGAGGCAAATATCATGGGGGCTCTGTCCATCTTTCAGATACTCTCCTCCGTCATTGCCCTGTCCAACCAACTCGTCTGAACGCTATTATAATAATACTAAAATTACCTTAAAGGGGCGCGGGGGGTGTTCTGGCCGAGAAGTCGCGCCCCCGGATTGGCGCCAACCCACCCCGCCCGGGGGCGGGTTACAGCAGGCTCTGTAATTCCTTCAATCGGGCGGTCAGGGCCTCTTTGTCGTATGGGATGGCCTGTCCCTGTCCCCAGACCGGCCCCGGCCATGCGGCGTCCTCCGGGGTGCGGGCAATGACATGGATATGAAGCTGGGGGACCAGATTGCCAAGGGCGCCTACATTGATCTTGCAGGGGACATACAGGGCGGAAAGGCTTTCGGAAACCGTGCGGATATCGCCCGACACTTTCTGATAGGTGTCCGGGTCCAGATCATGAAGTTCCGTGATGTCGTCAACTGTCGGTACAAGGATCACCCACGGGTAGCGGGCATCATTCATGAGCAGGGCGCGGCAGGCGGAAAGATCACCGATGGAATGGGTGTCGGCCTGCAGTCTGGGATGAAGTTTGAACATGGGGGGCTCTCGCGGTTGAATGACAGGATACTATCGTTGAAGCCTTGGAATGACAAACCGGTTTTACCCTGCTGCAGGGCTCTGGGCGCCTGCGGGCAGGGCCGTGCCGGGAATGAAATAGTCAGTTGGCATCCGGGGTTTTGATGCGTATTCTGGCGCCGTCAAAAGATAACAAGATGGCGATCAGGACAGGTCGGCAGAGGGGAGCCTCGCTGGCATCGTTGCGCCAATAACAAGGAAGTAGATATGACCACTCACCCTCTGCCGGAGACCGGACTTTTCAGCGAGCGCAGCACAGAGGCCCCCTTCATCAGTTTTCCAGAGCGTATCCGAAAAGCGGCCGCCGACCATCCTGACATGGAAGTCCTGAGAGTTGGAGAGCGCGTTCACACCTGGCGGACTTTCATGCCAAGGATCAACAGGGTTTCGAACCTGCTGCAAAGCCGGGGCATCGGGCGCGGTGACAAGGTGGCTGTTCTCGCGACCAGCAGCCTTGAATATATCGAGGTCTTTTTGGGTACCGTTCAGGCAGGCGCCTGTTTGGTCCCCCTGTCCGGCATGGCATCTTCCTCGCAGCTTCAGGGCATGATCGAGGATAGCGGGGCGGCCATGGTGTTTGCCTCGGCCTCGACGCGGGGCCTGATCGACCCGTTTCGGGGGCAGGTCAAGGGTCTCCCCGATGATGGATATGTGGCCTTTGATTTCACGGCAGACGGCTGGGCGGCGTATGAGCAGGTATTGGCGGCGCAATCCGATCAGGAGGTGATCATCCCGATCCAGCCAGAGGACGCGTTCAACCTGATCTACAGTTCCGGGACAACAGGCGTTCCCAAGGGAATTGAGCAGAGCCACCACATGCGCAACCAGCATGTGGCCCGTTTTGAAAAACTGGGCTTTGAGGTTGGCGCTGTGACATTGAGCTCAACCGCCCTTTATTCCAACACCACGCTGGTGGCCATGCTGCCGACGCTGGCGCTGGGGGGGCAGGTTGTCCTGATGCCCAAGTTCAATGTGGATGAGTATCTGAAACTGGCCGAGAAACACAAGGTCACGCACACCATGCTGGTCCCGGTCCAGTATCAGCGGATTCTGGCCTCCCCGGATTTTGACAGCTATGACCTCAGTCATTTCCGGATGAAAATGTCCACAAGCGCCCAGCTTCGGGCCGATGTGAAGGCGGATGCCCTGAAGCGATGGCCGGGCAAGCTGATCGAGATTTATGGCCTCACCGAAGGGGGGATTGGCACGGTACTGGTGGCGACCGACTTCCCGGACAAGCTGGCCTCGGTCGGCAAGCCGGGCGAGGGCGTTGATCTTCGCATCATCAACGAGGCAGGCGAGGAACTGCCGCAAGGCGAGATCGGTGAGGTTGTCGGGCGTTCCGATGCCATGATGACCGGTTATCACAACAAGCCGGAACAGACATCGGACATGCTGTGGACGTCCCCGGAAGGAAAGATTTTCTTCCGCAGCGGCGATATGGGGCGTCTGGACGAGGACAATTTCCTCTATTTGCTGGACCGCAAGAAAGACATGATCCTGTCCGGTGGGTTCAATATCTATGCCGCTGATATCGAGGCGGAGCTGTTCCCGCATCCGGCGGTTGCTGATGCCGCCGTGATTGCTATTCCCAGCGAGGAATGGGGGGAAACCCCGTTGGCGCTGGTGGTGAAAAAAGCCGGGGACCAGACAACGGAAGCGGAACTGATGGCCTGGGTGAATGAGCGGCTTGGCAAAACACAGCGGGTATCCGGTGTGAAATTCCGCGATGACCTTCCGCGCAATACCATTGGCAAGGTCATGAAGCGGGAATTGCGGGAAGAATATAGCGGCAAATAACTGCATGTCTGGAGGGGCAAATTGATTGCATTTGCCCCTTCCTGACTGTTAAACCTCTGTTAACGACAATGTTGCAGTATGGTCGGCATAATCTGGCGGTATTTCGAGGCCGGACAGATAAATGGGGCGTATCGGGTTGAGTACAGGATCAGGCAGCGCGAGAGATGAGTGAGGTGAATAATCTCCCCTTGAAGGAGCGATTGAAGCTCTGGTGGGAGGGATATGAACTGCACAAGGTTGCAAAGAAGGTGGAGGTGGAGCCGGAGCCGGTCCATGATGATGGTCCTCCTACCGTTCACGGCTGGAGCCTGAGTCGTCAAAGGTCCGTTGTCACCCTGTTCGGTGTGGGCATGACCCGCTGTATTCCCGACAATGTCAAGGCACGCCTGACAACCCCCATGGGCATCAACAAGACAATGAGCGTGGTCGAACTTGGGTCCGGCCTGTGCGGGTTTTCCCATTGGGTGGTGGATCAGTACGAAACCTATATCACCGCCTATGAGGAAGATGCCGACCTTGTGGAGGCAGCGTCCACCCAGACACGGATGGCTGGCCTGTCCCGGAATGTCCGGGTAGAGCAGTGCAATTTCGAGAATTTCGAACCCAAGCCCAAGTCTGCCAACGCGGCCTATGCGTCAGAGGCCCTGTTCCATGTGAAGAACAAGCAGGACTGTTTCAACCGGATTCATGAAATGATGAAGCCGGAAGGCCAGTTCATGATGTCCGATTACATGCTGGACGGCAGCAAGGCCGATCACCCTGCCTTGCAGGAATGGTTCGGTCTGGAACGAGAGGTTCCGCATCTTCACGATGTGAGAGAGATTCGCCGCATGCTGACCAAGGCAGGTTTCGAAGTCAGTATCGCAGAGGATACAACAGACGAATACAAGGCCAACGTCTTGAAGGCCTTCTCCGAATATGCCGCCAGAACCGGCCGGGGTGAAAAAAGCGGTCATCTTCATGACTGGGTTCTGAAAGAAGGGGAATTGTGGACAGCACGGGTGAAAGCCATGGAAGCCGGAGCGTTGAAAGTGTTCCGTATCTATGCCCGCGTGCCGGCGCAAATCCTTTAACGCCGTCAGGGCGCCCGCCAGCGGATATGAATCGCAGGAACCGGGCGTTTTCGGCATTGACAGACGGGGGACGGGCAAGTATGGTCCGGCCTTCAAATTTGAACAGTTATTGTAGGGCCTGTACAATGAAAGTCATTAACTCGCTGAAATCTGCGAAGAAACGTCATCGCGATTGCCGCGTAGTCCGTCGCAAGGGTCGTGTCTATGTTATCAACAAGACAAACCCGCGCTTCAAGGCACGCCAGGGCTGATACGCTTTGAAAATAAAAATCTGGCCAGAATTTCTGGATAGTGAAAAAAAACCGCACTGAGCTTCAGCTGCGGTTTTTTTATTGCCCGCATGACACTATAGTCTCTTCAACTAAGAGAATCTGGCCCTGAAGGCCAGACGCAGTGTGGGAAGCCATTATGAAAATGCCGGAACCGGATCAGGAAGTCCTCGCCAAGAGAGACTATCTGGTTCGTCGCTTGAAAGAAATTGTCCGAAACCCGGAAGGTGTGATCGACCGGGAAACGGACCTGCGAGCCTTTGAATGTGACGGGTTGAGCGCCTATCGGCAGCTCCCCATGATTGCCGTGCTGCCGGAAACGAAGGAAGAAGTTGCCGAAATCCTGAAATTCTGTGCCCGCGAAAAGGTCAATGTGGTGCCGCGCGGGGCCGGGACGGGGTTATCCGGCGGGGCCTTGCCCCTTGCGGACGGTGTCTTGCTGGGGCTTGGGAAATTCAACCGTATCCTTGAGGTCGATTATGAGAACCGCTGCGCCGTGTGCCAGCCGGGCGTTACCAATCTGGCCATCACCGACGCGGTCAAGGCCGACGGGTTCTATTATGCGCCGGACCCGTCCAGCCAGATTGCCTGTACCATCGGCGGCAATATCGCCGAAAATTCCGGCGGGGTGCATTGCCTGAAATACGGGCTGACCACCAATAATGTCCTTGGCGTGGAAATGGTGACCATGGAGGGCGAGATCGTCCGTCTGGGCGGCAAGCATCTGGATGCGGAGGGGTATGACCTGCTGGGCATTCTGACCGGATCGGAAGGATTGCTGGGGGTTATTACCGAGGTTACCGTGCGCCTGCTGCGAAGCCCGGAGCATATCTCGGCCCAACTGATCGGTTTCCCCACCAGCGAGCAGGCCGGTGATTGTGTTGGCCGGATCATCGCCGAGGGGATTATTCCCGCCGGGATGGAGATGATGGACCGTCCGGCCATTCACGCGGCTGAGGAATTCTGTCACGCCGGATATCCGCTGGATGTGGAGGCCCTGCTGATCGTGGAACTGGACGGGCCGGAAGTGGAAATCACCTATCTGAATGACCGGATCGGGGAGATTGCCAAGGCATGCGGCGCCACGGTTATTCGCCAGAGCCGGACAGAGGAAGAGCGGATGACCTTCTGGGCCGGACGAAAGGCGGCGTTTCCGGCTGTGGGGCGGATTTCCCCCGATTATATGTGCATGGATGGCACCATCCCGCGCAGCCAGCTTCCCCATGTGCTGGCGCGGATGAATGAACTGTCAGAGCACTACGGGCTGCGGGTTGCAAACGTGTTCCATGCCGGGGATGGGAACCTGCATCCCCTGATCCTTTTTGATGCCAACGTGCCGGGAGAGCTGGAGCGGTGCGAGCAGTTCGGGGCTGATATCCTGAAATTATGTGTTGAGGTTGGCGGCGTCCTGACGGGCGAGCATGGCGTCGGGATTGAGAAGCGCGACCTTATGGGCGAGATGTTCTCGGAAGAGGATTTGAAACAGCAACAAAGACTGAAATGCGCGTTCGATCCGGAAGGGCGCCTGAACCCCGGAAAGGTGTTCCCGGTTTTGCACCGCTGCGCTGAACTGGGCCGGATGCATGTGCATCATGGCCAGTTGCCGTTCCCGGACATTCCCAGATTTTAAGGGCTGAAGATGCGTCAGATAGAAATCAAGACAGAAGACCAGATCAGCGATGTTCTGGAGTGGGCACTGGCGGGCAAGCACCGGCTGGCAATTGCCGGGGCGGGGACCAAGATCGGTATTGGCCGTCCCGTTGAGGCCGATGCAGCCGTTCGGCTGGAGGGGTTGTCCGGGGTGGAGTTGTATGAACCGGCAGAGCTTGTCATGCAGGCACAGGCGGGAACCCGGCTGACGGAAATTCGCGATATTCTGGGGCGTGAAGGGCAGAAACTGGCCTTTGACCCACCGGATTATGGGCCGCTTTTGGGGCACCCGGCCGGGCTTGGCACCATCGGCGGTATTTTCTGTTGCAATCTGTCGGGCGCGGCGCGGGTTAAGGCGGGCGCAGCGCGGGATCACCTGCTGGGTGTTCAGGGCTTTACAGGCCGGGGGCAGGCCTTCAAGACCGGAAGCCGGGTCATGAAAAACGTGACGGGCTATGATCTTTGCAAACTTGTGGCGGGCAGCTACGGCACCCTGACCATTGCCAGCCGCATGACATTCAAGGTGCTGCCCCGGCCAGAGAAAACCCGAACCGTGCTGGTCTTCGGTGTGGGCGAGGCCGAGGCCGTGGCCGCCATGCGCGATGCCCTGTCCTCAGAACATGAGGTGTGCGCCGCTGCCTATCTGCCGGAAGGGGTCGCCCGGCGAAGCGGGGTTTCCTACCTTCAGTCGGAAAACCGTTCAGTTGTGGCTTTGCGGATCGAGGGGCCGGGACCATCGGCTGAGTTTCGCTGCGTGGCCATCCGGGGGCTGATGGCCGCCTATGGTGAGACCGAAGAATTACATGGACAGAATTCCGGAACCCTGTGGCGCTTTGTCGGCGATGTGGGGGCCTTTGTTCAGGATGACCCCGGCGTTGTCTGGAAGGTTTCCGTTCCGCCCGCCGGTGCCCCGGCTTATCTGAAAAGGCTGCGCGAGCATGTTCAGGACATGGAATATTATCTGGACTGGGGCGGGGGGCTGATCTGGATTGCCTTGCCGAACCATACGGCGACCGGGGGCGAGTATGCAATCCGGCAGTCCTTGAACGGGGAAGGGCACGCAACCCTGATCCGGGGCAGTGAGAGCCTGCGCGCTTCCATTGCGCCGTTCCAGCCACAAAATCCGGTCCTGGCCCGGATTTCCGAGAAAATTCGCGAGGGGTTTGACCCTCACCGGATTCTTAATCCGGGACGGATGTATGCGTTTGGCGGAGAAGGCTAGGCCATGAAGACTGATTTTTCCCTTGCCCAGCTCGCCGATCCCCGGTTTGCGGCTTCCAATGATATCCTGCGAAAATGTGTTCATTGCGGTTTTTGTACAGCAACCTGCCCGACCTATGTGGAACTTGGCGATGAACGGGACAGCCCGCGGGGGCGCATCTATCTGATCCAGCAGATGCTGGAAAGCGGAGAGCCGGCGCCGGACAGCACCGTAACGCATGTTGACCGCTGCCTGTCCTGCCTGTCCTGCATGACCACCTGTCCGTCCGGTGTGGACTACATGCATCTGGTCGATCATGCGCGGCAATATATTGAGGAAACCCATGAGCGACCGCTTCGGGAGCGGGTGCTGCGTAAAATTCTGGCGGGTCTTTTGCCATCGCCGACCCTGTTCAGGCTGTCGCTGATCGGGGCGTGGGCTGCCCGGCCTTTCAGAAAGCTGTTCTTTGGCCGGGTTCGGGCCATGCTGGAGATGGCGCCTGCGACGATCCCGTCGCCGTCAACCCTTGACACCCAGCCCCGTCATGAGGCTTCGGGCGGCGGGGCACCGGTGAAACGGGTTGTCCTGATGACGGGCTGTGCCCAGAAAGTCCTGTCCCCCGACATCAATGACGCCACCATCCGCCTGCTGACCCGGTTGGGGGTTGAGGTGATTATCCCCCCGGCGGCCGGATGCTGCGGGGCGCTGCCCTTGCATATGGGGCAGGAGGACCCGGCGCGGAAACTGGCCCGGGACAATATTCAGGCATGGTATGAAGAACAGGAACGGGCAGGGCTGGATGCCATTGTGATCAATACGTCGGGATGCGGGACCACGGTCAAGGATTATGGCCACATGTTTCGCGACGACCCCGGTCTTGCAGAAAAAGCCGCGGTGGTTGCGGGCCTTGCCAAGGATATCACCGAGTTTCTGGTGGATCTGGACCTGAAGCCGGTTCTGGACATGCAGGGCTACAAGGTGGCGTATCATTCTGCCTGTTCCCTTCAGCATGGACAGAAGGTGAAAGAGCCGCCAATGCAATTGCTGCGACAGGCAGGATATACGGTTCTGCCGGTGCCGGAGGCGCATTTGTGCTGTGGTTCGGCGGGGACCTATAACCTGCTGCAGCCAGAGCTGTCGGCCCGCTTGAAAGAACGAAAGGTCCGGAATATTGCTTCGCTTGCACCGGATATGGTTGCTGCCGGGAATATCGGCTGTATTACCCAAATCGCTTCGGGAATGCAGGTGCCGGTTGTTCATACGGTCCAGCTTCTGGATTGGGCAACGGGCGGGCCGAAGCCGGGTGGGGTGAGCTGACCGGCTCGCTCCCCCTTGTCTTGTCCCGGTCCCTGACGGACTGAAATTTTGCCCGTAGGCCTGTGCCGCCCTAGATTTCTCTTATGAGAAACTCAAAAATTCTGTGGGTTGTCTTGTGTCTCATACTTTGGGGTGTCGGGGTGGCTAATGCCCGGCAGGACGATAATCGTCTTGATCCGCTGTTTGAGAAGCTCACCAACGCCACGTCTGTTTCCGAAGGCAAGGATATAGAGCGGGCCATATGGGAAATCTGGCTTGTATCGGGGAATGATGCCGTGGATTCCCTGATGACGCAGGGGATCATGTATCTGTCCCTTGGGCAACTGCCGCAGGCCCTGTTCTTTTTCACGGCAATCACCGAGATGGACCCCGGTTTCGCGGAGGCTTGGAACAAAAGGGCCATGGTCCTGTTCATCATGGGCGATCTGAACGGCTCCCTCAAGGATGTGGGAAGAACGCTGGAACTGGAGCCGCGCCATTTCGGGGCAATGGCCGGGCTGGGTCAGATCATGGAAAGCAAGAGGGCCTACAAGAAGGCATTGGCGGCGTTCGAGCAGGCAATCCGGGTGAACCCGCACATGACAGAAGTCCAGAAACGGGTTCGCCGATTGCGTCTGGAATACGGGGACAGAAAAATCTGATCCCCGCCCAGTTCCCCCGGTGTCCGGGGGGTGTTCGGGTGTTTCCGACTGCGGTCAGGTGGATTGCAGGGGCTTTTCGCCAACCCACGCAATTCTGAGAATATTGGTTGAACCGGGGGTCCCGAAGGGGACACCGGCCATGATGACGATGCGTTCTCCCGGTTGGGCGAAGTCTTCGGAAAAGGCGATGTTGCACGCCTTGCCAACCATGTCGGCAAAGTTTTCGGCATCGTCCGTATGGACGCAGTGCAGGCCCCAGACAAGGGCCAGCCGCCTTGCAGTTGTCAGGGACGGTGTCAGGGCCAGTACCGGGGTCTCCCCCCGTTCACGGGCAGCCCGAAGCGCGGTGGAGCCAGAGGTGGTATAGGTCACAATGGCCGAGGCTCCGATGGTACGGGCAACCTGTGTTGCGGCGGCGCTGATCGCGTCGGCGGTGGTGGCTTCCAGTCCACTATGCTTGGCGGCCATGATGGTGCGGTAATTGGGATCGTTTTCCGTTTCTTCCGCAATGTCGTTCATCATGGTCACGGCCTCAACGGGAAACTCACCCGCCGCACTTTCCGCAGACAGCATCACCGCATCCGTGCCGTCATAGATGGCGTTGGCCACGTCAGTGACTTCCGCCCGTGTCGGAACCGGCGAGGAAATCATGCTTTCCAGCATTTGCGTGGCGACGACCACGGGTTTCCCGGCTTCCTTGGCAAGACCGATGATTTTCTTCTGGATGACCGGGACTTCCTGCACCGGCAGTTCGACCCCCAGATCGCCGCGGGCGACCATGACCGCATCGGACAGTTCAATGATGTCGGTCAGGTGTTCAATGGCGGCCGGCTTTTCAATCTTGGCCATCACGCCCGCCCGTCCGGCAACGATTTTCTTGATTTCGGCAATATCCTCGGGCCGCTGAACGAAACTGAGGGCGACCCAGTCAACGCCGAGTTCAAGGGCGTAATCCAGATCCCGCCGGTCCTTGTCGGTCAGCGGGCTCATGCGGATCAGGGCATTGGGAATGTTGACCCCCTTGCGATCGGACAGCTTGCCGCCGGTGATGACCGTGCAGTCCACATGGGTTTTGGATGTGGCTGTCACCTCCAGCTTCAGTTTGCCATCGTCCAGCAGCAGGTTGGTACCTGTCTCAAGCGACTGTATGACTTGCGGGTGGGGCAGCGAGACACGGGAAATGTCGCCGGGTGTTTCGTCAAGGTCCAGCCGGAAGCGGGCGCCTTTTTCAAGCCGGACAGGGCCATCGGCGAAGGTGCCGATCCGGATTTTCGGGCCCTGCAAATCCGCGAGAACGCCAATGGGCCGCCCCAGTTTCTGTTCCAGATTGCGGATGATATCCAGCCGTTCCTTGTGGTCGGCATGGGCGCCGTGACTGAAGTTCAGGCGGAAAACATCTGCGCCTGCCAGAACCAGCTTTTCCACCATCTCTTCGCCGGAGCTTGCCGGACCCAGGGTTGCAAGGATTTTGGTTTTTCTCTGTCGTCGCATGGTGTTGTTTCTTCCGGGCTGAAAAGTATGTGGAACGCCGGGGCGCAATCTTACCTCCACAGGGAGAATGTTACTGTCGGTAAGAATTTTGTGAACCTTTTCTTATACGTAGCATTATCCGTAAAAGTTGCAAAGGAAATTGTCAGTGTATTGCTTTCGTTTGATCTTCGCTATCTTTCGAATTTGAGAGGGTGTGAAGGGCTGAAAAAGAATCGATTTAAGGAATTTTTTACGATATTTGTGGCATAGGAGGGGCATGGAACGAGTGGAGAAAACCCGGCCCCCACGCCGTCTGAAACAGAAGCAGGTTGCCGAGTGTCTGGCAGCGGGCGTCTATTTTATTGCGGATTGTATCGGGTTTGTGGTGGGAGAGTTCCGCCTTCATGTTGTTCCGGCCGTTCGGGTGGGGGTTCGCCATCTGCGGTGGCGCTGGCGTCAGTACCGGGCCCGGCGGCATGATGTCCCGCGCGGCGCCATTGCACGGCAGGAGCCGGAATTTCAGGTTTTGATCCGGGACCATCAGGCATCAGGCGGGGGGAACCCCAGCGGTACGGCGCCGCTTCCCCAGACCGAGCCGCTATCCGTCAGGCGATACAAGTATGATTACGACTGGGCGGTTGCCCGCATCACAGAGCTGGAGGCATTTGGGATTAGTGATCCCATCGCCTATTTCAATAATGAAATGACAGACTGGTGGCTGGCACCGGGCGGCATGATGGAAGAAGAAGCCGATTTCGTCGGCATTGCCCGTGTGATCGAGGAACACTGGCACACCTGAACGGGCGACCCGCCGCCCCATCACACCGGGCGGATTGGACCTTTTCAGCCTATCCCATTTGTGACATACCATTAGGTCCCAGACTGAGCGAAACGGTGCCCCATGTTCAAGGCTTTTCATATCCAGAATGAAACGAGTACGTCTCCTGTTTTCCTGATTGCGGATCATGCCAGCAATGCCATACCGGAAGACTACGGGACGCTTGGGATTGAGGATCCCGTCGCGCTGCGGCGTCATGTGGCGTGGGATATCGGGATCGAGGATGTGACCCGCCGCCTTGCCGATCATTTGCAGGCCACGGCCATCTATTCAACATTCTCGCGTTTGCTAATCGATGCCAACCGGTATCCGGACGATCCGGCATCAACCCCGGTGATCAGTGACGGGGTCTCTGTCCCTGCCAATGTGGATATGACCAAGGCCGAACGTAAAAAGCGGGTCGATACCTATTTTACGCCCTATCATGATCAGGTTAGCCGCCTTCTGGCCGAAAAGCGGGCGCAGCATGCCCTGCCGCTGGTCTTTTCCATGCACAGTTTCACACCGGTCATGAATGATTTTGAACGACCGTGGCATGTGGGCGTTCTGTGGGATCAGGACGACCGGATTGCGGCACCGCTTTTGGAGATACTGGGCAAGAACCCGGCCCTTGTGGTCGGGGATAATGAGCCTTATTCGGCGCGGGAGCCGTTGGGATATACCATGAATGTTCATGGCACCGAATTGAAGGTTCCCCATGTGGTCATTGAAATCCGGCAGGACCTGATTGATACCCATCATGGGGCGGAACAATGGGCTGGCCTGATGGCCGATGCCATTCGGCAGGTCCAGAAGCGGCTGGAGGGAGCCGCCTGACACAAGGGAGACAGGGATGGGTTTGAAGGAACCTTCTTTTACGCTGGGAATTGAGGAAGAATATCTGCTGGTTGATCCGGAAACCCGTGATCTTGCCATTGATCCCCCGGCTTCCATTTTGAAGGAATGCCAGCGGCGCCTTCCCGATCATCAGGTAACCCCTGAATTTCTCCGCTCCCAGATCGAGATCGGGACGCGGGTCTGTACCGATATTTCAGAAGCGCGGGCGGCGCTGGTGGAATTGCGATCGGTTGTTGCCGGGGTGGCCGAAGAACATGGGTTGGGGTTGATGGCGGCCTCGACCCATCCGTTTGCGGACTGGCACCTTCTCAAGCATACCGCGAAGGAGCGGTACGAGATTATCGCGCAGGATTTGCAGGCGGTGGTGCGGCGACTGATGATCTGTGGCATGCATGTGCATTGCGGCATCCCGGACCCGGAAATGCGGATCGATCTGATGAACCAGATGTCCTATTTCCTGCCGCATCTTTTATCGCTGAGCACGTCTTCCCCCTTCTGGCGGGGCGAGGTCAGTGGCCTGAAATCCTATCGGCTGAGTGTGTTCGACAGCCTGCCCCGAACCGGTATTCCCGACCGGTTTGACAGCTATGGTGAATTTGAGCGCTTGGTCAATGTCATGGTGGAGGCAGGCAGTATCGAGGATGGTTCGAAAATCTGGTGGGATTTGCGACCGTCCTCAAAATTCCCCACGCTGGAAATGCGCATGACCGATGTGTGCCCGCTGGTGGAAGATACCCTGTGCATCGCGGCCCTTTATACCTGCTTGCTGCGGATGCTGTATCGGTTGCGGCGGCGAAATCAGCGCTGGCGGATCTATCCGCGTACGCTGGTATCGGAAAACCGGTGGCTGGCCCAGCGGTTCGGCGTGGAGGGGCGTTTGATTGATCTTGGTATTCCGGGGCAGGTGCCGGTAGCGGAACTGATGGAAGAGATTATCGGGCTGGTGGAAGAGGATGCCGATGCGCTGGGCTGCAAGAAGGAGGTCTTGCATGTCCGAACGATTTTGGCGCGGGGAACATCGGCGGATCGCCAGCTTGAGGCCTATAACAAATCCCTGCAGGAAGGGGCCTCGGTCAAGCAGGCCCTTCACACTGTTGTGGATCTGGTCTTGAAAGAGACGGTCAGCGGATTAAACTGACCTGCAGACAAAACCCTATTTTTAAGGATGAGAAGATGACCGACCAGACAACACTGGAACTGGAAGCCGCTGCATTCAGGCGTTTGATTGACCATTTGCAGAAACGGACCGATGTTCAGAATATCGATCTGATGAATCTGGCGGGGTTCTGCCGCAACTGTCTGTCCAACTGGTATCAGGAAGCAGCCGAAGGCAAGGGGATTGAGATGGACAAGGCCGCGGCCCGTGAAATCGTGTATGGCATGCCCTATGACGACTGGAAAGAGAAATACCAGACCGAGGCCACACCGGAACAGCTTGCGAAGATGAAGGAAGTCCATCCCGGCCATTGATCGGTATAAATCGTAATATGGGGATAGGCGGACGGTTTCAAATAATGTAGAACCGTCCCCGAAGAAATTTTTGACCTGTCACAGATTAAGCAGAACGAGGTAGACAATGGCTGACGTGGGCGGCGTTGCTGCGGATCACTTGCGGTCCTACATCGAGCGTATCGAACGTTTGGAAGAAGAGAAAAAAGGCATTGCGGATGACATCAAGGAAATCTTTGCGGAAGCAAAGGGGACCGGATTTGATGTCAAGGCCATGCGGGCGATCCTGCGTTTCCGGAAAATGGACAAGGCGGAATACCAGGAACAGGAATACATGATTGACCTGTACAAGCATGCCCTCGGGATGCTGGAAATGCCCGGCAATCCGAATGACGCGGATCAGGACGACATGCCCCCGGAAGGCGACGCCTTCTGATATCCGTATCGAGACAGGAAAAGCGGCACCGGAAACGGCGCCGCTTTTTTTTATGGCCAGCGGCACCGCATGGCAGCGAACGGATGATGGGTATTGGAGGGACTTGAAATAAGAATTTTCTCTTATTAAGTGCAAAAGGGCTGCCCTGTTCTGGTTGGTGGCCTTTTGTAAGACGCTGGAGCCATGCAGGATTTTTCCGTTCATACCGCCGGATTTGCGGCCCTGACCCTTTCCGAGATTTTGTTGCAGGAATGCCTGATGAAGGGTGTCCTGACGGAAGAAGAGGTCAGGCGGGTGCTGACGGCCGCAGCACGCCGTCATGAAGATGCCGCGAGCGGTGATGCGGAGCGGGTCGATATGAACATGGAGGCCGCCCGCCTGATCCGGCATATGCAATCTGGCCTTGTCCCCCTTTTTGAGCGGCTTGCCGAACAGCAGGCGCACCAGAAAGCCACCGCAGAGCAGAAGCGGAAAAAGGCCAAAAAGAAGAAGCGCAAGGCCGCAAAAAGGAGGGCCAAGAGCGGGCTGGAAACGGGAAAGGCGGGGTAGCCGGTTGACCCTCTGACAGGGAAAGTCAACCGGCAGCAGGGGTAAGGTTACTCGGCAGCCTCAGCCTTTGGGGCCGGGGTATTGAAGCCGGTCATCAGGTTCTTCCGTTCTGTGTGATAACGCTGGATGGCCTGCTCCTTGATATGGCCATAGCCGCGCAGCATCATGGGAAGTTCGGCAATCTCGACAGCAAGGGCGTGATTATCCCGGTTCAATCCATCAATCAGGTGCTGGATATCCTGTTCAAGCTCGGTGATCAGGCGGCGTTCCTGCTTGCGTTCCTCCTGATATCCAAAGGGATCAAAAGAAGTGCCACGCAGGCCCTTGAACCGGGCCAGCATCCTGAACGCCTTTGCCATCCATTGCCCGTATTCCTTTTTCCGAAGATGGCCCGTATCCGGGTCTTGCGCGGCGAACAGGGGCGGGGCCAGATGGTATTTCACCGTATAGTCCCCTTCGAACAGGCGATCCACCTTTTCCAGAAAACCGGTCTGGGTATGCAGGCGGGCCACTTCATATTCATCCTTGTAGGCCATGAACTTGAACAGGGAGCGGACAACAGCACGGGTCAGAAGATCGCTGTCGGTTTTGCGTTTTTCCGCCTTCTGGACCTTGCGGACCCACTGCAGATAGCGGTTTGCGTATTTGCGGTTCTGGTAATCGGTCAGGAATTCCACCCGGCGGTTGATCATTTCCTCAAGATCATCGGTCGGGTGGACGATATCCACCGGTCCTTTCAGGGTATCCACCTCTTTCAGGACCTCCTCCGGGTGATGGGCCATGGCCCGCCCCCATGAGAATGCCTTCTTGTTGCTTTCAACGGCCACGCCGTTCAATTCAACAGCCTCCATCAGGGCCTCAAGGCTGATCGGGATGAACCCTTTTTGCCACGCATAGCCAAGCATGAACAGGTTGGTGGCGATGGAGTCGCCCATCAGGGTCGTGGCGATTTCACTGGCCTCGATCAGGTAGCAGGCATCCTCGCCGACGGCATCCCGGATATGGTCAATGGTATCCTGAACGGGGAAGGGGGCATCCGGGTTGAGGGTGAAATCCATGGTCGGGGCCGGGTGTGTGTTGACCACCGCCTTGGCAATCCCGACATCCAGCTTGGCCAGCGAGTCATAGGACCCGGCCACCACCATGTCACAGCCAATCAGAAGGTCGGCGCGCCCCGCAGGAATGCGGACGGCGCTGATGGCTTCCGGGGTCGGGGCCAGATGGATATGGCTGGTGACGGCGCCGCCTTTCTGTGCAAGACCTGCCTGATCCAGGACGGTGACCCCCTTGCCCTCGATATGGGCGGCCATGCCCAGCAGGGCGCCGATGGTCACGACACCGGTGCCGCCAATCCCGGTAATCAGGATGCGATAGGGATTGACCAGTTCCTTGGGGGTTGGCAGGGGAACGTCAGCGGCCGGATCATCGGCGGAGCTTGGTGCCGCTTTTCGAAGGCCGCCCCCCTCAATGGTGACAAAGCTGGGGCAGAAACCCTTGACGCAGGAATAGTCCTTGTTGCAGGTGGACTGGTTGATGGTCCTTTTTCGCCCAAACTCCGTTTCCAGTGGCTCCACGGAAATGCAGTTGGACTTGATGGAACAATCCCCGCATCCCTCACACACCAGATCATTGATCAGCACCCGTTTGGCCGGATCGGGGTAGGTACCCCGCTTGCGGCGGCGGCGTTTCTCGGCGGCGCAGGTCTGATCATAAAGCAGGATCGTCACGCCTTCCTCCTCGCGGAGGGATTTCTGGATATGGTCCAGCTCGTCGCGGTGATGGATGGTTGTACCCTTCGGCCACGGGGTGCCTTTCGGGTATTTGTCCGGCTCGTCGGTGACAACGCGGATGATCTCGACGCCTTCGCCGGCCACTTGCTGGGCAATGTGCCAGGGGGTCAATTCCACATCCAGCGGCTGCCCGCCGGTCATGGCAACAGCATCGTTATAGAGAATTTTATAGGTGATGCGGGCCTTGGCCGCGATGGCCTGACGAATGGCCAGCAAACCGGAATGGTGATAGGTGCCATCCCCGAGATTGGCGAAAATATGCTTCTCGTCGGTGAAGTGCATCTGACCGACCCACGGCACACCTTCGCCGCCCATCTGGGTGAATTCCGTGGTGTTGCGGTTCATCCATGTGACCATGTAATGGCAGCCGATACCGGCAACGGCGCGGCTGCCGTCCGGCACCACGGTGGATGTGTTATGGGGGCAACCCGAACAGTAAAACGGGGTCCGGGTCAGTTTGGCAGGGTGGGCCAGAAGCTGCCGTTCCTTGCGCTCAAGAAAGGCGAGGCGGTTCTCGATGGACTCGGATGTGTAGAAACGGCGAATGCGTTCGGCAATGACCTGAGCCACGCGGGCCGGTGTCAGTTCCCCGCGGGACGGCAGGATATGTTTGTGGCTTTCGTCATACTCCCCGATGATCCGGGGGCGAACGGTTGTCTCCCAGTTATAAAGCTGCTCCTTCATCTGGTTTTCGACGATGGCGCGCTTTTCCTCGACAACCAGAACCTCTTCCAGACCTTCGGCAAAGTTGCGAATGCCGGTCGGCTCCAGCGGCCAGGGCATACCCACCTTGTAAACGGTAAGGCCGATATCCGCCGCCAGTTCATCCCCAATCCCGAGATCGCGAAGGGCCTGCCGCACATCCAGATAGGCCTTGCCCGTGGTGACGATGCCAAAGCGGCGTTTCGGGGAATCCATGACCACCTTGTCGATCTGGTTGACGCGGGCAAATTCGCGGGCGGCATAGATTTTATGCTCGTTCAGGCGGATTTCCTGATCAAACCGGTTGTCGCCGCCCCGGATGTTCAGTCCGCCGGGAGGCAGTTCAATATCGGGTCGGATGGTTTGCGCCCGGTTCGGCCCGACCCGGACAGAGGCGCCGCCCTCGATGGTTTCGGAAATGCACTTGAAGCCGACCCACAGGCCGGAAAAGCGGGACATCTCGATCCCGATCAGGCCATAGTCCAGAACCTCCTGCACATTGGCGGGGTGCAGGACGGGCATCATCCAGCCGATAAAGCCGTGTTCGCTCTGGTGGGCGACGGTGGAGGAAACAATCCCGTGATCATCCCCGGCAAGGGCCAGAACCCCACCATATCGGGACGTGCCGTTGGAATTGGCATGGCGGAAGACGTCACCGGTCCGATCAACGCCGGGGCCTTTTCCGTACCACAGGCCGAACACCCCGTCATAGCGGGCGCCCTTGTACATGTTGAGTTGCTGGCTGCCCCAGACGGCGGTGGCGGCCAGATCCTCGTTCACGCCGGGTTCAAAATGGATATCGTTATCCTTCAGGCGCTGGCGGACTTTCCACAGGGCCTGATCATATCCGCCAAGGGGGGACCCCCGGTATCCGGAAATGAAACCGGCGGTGTTCAGACCGGCGGCCCGGTCTCGCTGCTTTTGCAGCAAGGGAAGCCTGACCAGTGCCTGAATACCGGTCAGGAAGACACGGCCTTCCTCCAGATCGTATTTGTCATCGAGGGATACATTCGCCAACTGCATATAAATACTCCCATCCTCCCAAGGATAATCTTATTATAATATAAGGAGAATAGTGGAGTTAGCAAAAAAGGTCAATAGGGCTGACCTTTAGAAAGAATGTTACGCGGAAATTTCTTTTGACTTTTGAGGCTATTCAGTGCTTTTCAAAGGCAATCAATCTGTAAAACCGTTCTGGAGTGTTCTGACATGACGATACTGGTAACCGGTGCCGCAGGGTTTATCGGTATGCATGTTTCGCAGGCGCTACTGGCCATGGGCCAATCCGTTGTCGGGCTGGATAACATGAACAGTTACTACGACCCGGCCTTGAAAGAGGCGCGCCTTGAGCGTTTGCAGAGGTTTGAGAATTTCTCCTTTGTCCGGGCCAGTGTCGCGGATGAGGCCGCGCTGGCCGAGGCATTGGCGCCCTTTGGCGATATCACCCATGTCATTCATCTGGCGGCACAGGCGGGGGTGCGCTACAGCATTGATCATCCGCTCAATTACGTGGATGACAATATGCGGGGCTTTCTGAACATCCTGGAATATTGTCGTCATAATGACCTGCTGGAGCATCTGATCTATGCCAGTTCCAGTTCGGTCTATGGCGGGAACCGGGAATTACCCTATTCGGTTTCCCAATCTGTGGACCGGCCGGTTTCGCTTTATGCGGCCAGCAAAAAGGCCAATGAACTGATGGCCCACAGCTATAGCCACCTGTACCGCATTCCAGCGACGGGCTTGCGGTTCTTTACGGTATACGGGCCGTGGGGCCGCCCGGACATGGCTTACTGGCTGTTTGTCGATGCCATGCTGAAGGGCGATCCGATCCGGATCTTCAATCACGGCGACATGCGGCGGGACTTCACCTATATCGATGATATAGTCTGGGCCATTGTCCGGCTTGTGGACAAGGCGCCGGAGGACGGCGGGGCGGAAAAGCCGCCTTATGCGCTCTACAACATCGGGAATAATCGCCCGGAACAGCTCCTTGAAATGGTCCATATTCTGGAAGACCTTCTGGGGCTTGAAGCGGAAAAGGTTCTGTTGCCCATGCAGCCGGGCGATGTAAAAGAGACATTCGCCGATATTGAGCCCTTGCGGCAGGCTATCGGTTTTGAACCACAAACGGACTTGCGGACCGGGCTTGGCCGCTTTGTGGAATGGTATAAAAGTTACAAGAAGGAATGACACGCAGATGTCAGACAGTTTCGATATCAACCAGATACAGAACATCATTGATGCCGGAATACCGCAATGTGCGGATATTGGCGTCAAGGTGCATGAAATGGATGAGGGGGGCGTGACCTTCCGCCTTCCCTATGATGAAAAACTTGCAGGTAACCCGGTGACGGGTGTTTTGCATGGCGGCGTGATCACCACCCTGATCGACAGTGCATCTGGCATGTGCATCTATGTAAAACTGAAGAAATATATTCCCATCGCGACGCTGGACCTGCGGATTGACTATCTGAAACCGGCAACCCCCGGCGAGATGCTGTATGCCCATGCCTATTGCTACAAACTGACCGAGAAAATCGGGTTTGTACGGTCCGTAGCCTATCACACCGATCGGAACGACCCCATCGCCAACAGTGTCAGCACCTTTATGCTGCGGTCCTCGGCAACGCCTCCGCTTAACGAGGTGTCAGAAAGCATGAAGAAGGTATAACCATGGACATGACATCAGAACAATTCCTGGACGTGATCAGCAAGGCCCGGGAAACACGGGAATGGAAGCCGGTTTTCGAAATCATCCCCTATTTCAGCTATCTTGGGCTGGAATTGGAAGAATGCGAGGGGCGGATTATCTGCCGCTTGCCCAAAGACAAGAAATTCATTGGCAACCCGGTTCTTCCGGCCTTGCATGGTGGCATTGTCGGTGCGTTTCTGGAGACGACCGCGCTGGTCCACATGCTGATGACGCAGGATGTCACCAGATTGCCAAAAATCATCAATATCACTGTTGAGTACCTTCGCTCTGCCAAGCTGGAGGACAGCTTTGCCGAGGCCGTGATCACCAAGCCGGGCCGGCGGGTTGCCAACATGCGCGTCCGAGCCTGGCAGGAGAGCAAGGACAAGCCCATCGCAACCGCCAGTGCAAACTTTCTGGTCAGCTAGTCGCGTTAGGTTTTCAGTGAAATACAGAAGAAAAATTACCTGAGAGGATCAGAATGTCTGAAGCAGCTTTGACAAATCTACCGGAATGGGATCTGGAGGATTTGTACCCGTCCCGCACTTCTGCGGAATTGAAGGATGACCTTCGGAAGGTCGCGGATGGGGCCAAGGCATTTGCGGAAAAATACAAGGGCCGGGTGACCGAACTGGATGGCGCCGGTCTTGGTACGGCCATTGCCGAATATGAGGAACTGGAAGAGGTGATGGGGCGGATCATGTCCTATGCCTATCTTGTTTATGCAGGCGATATGTCCGACCCGGACATTGGCAAGTTTTTCCAGACCATGCAGGAAAAGATCACGCTGGTTTCAACGGACCTTCTGTTCTTTACGCTGGATATCAACCTCATTGCGGAAGACCGGTTGCTTGGCCTTTATGAGGACGCGACGCTGGCCCGCTACCGGCCGTGGCTGGATCAGGTGCGCGCCCTGAAGCCGTATCAGTTGTCTGATGAGGTCGAGAAACTGCTTCATGAAAAGGACATCGCCGGTCGGAGCGCGTGGATCCGGTTGTTTGACGAGACCATGGCGGGCCTGCGTTTTGACATGAACGGCGAGAAATTGCCGTCGCAGCAGGTTCTGCATCTGCTGTCCAGCAAGGACCCGGTAGAGCGCAAGGCAGCCGCCAAAAGTCTGGGCAAGGTGTTTGGCGAGAATGTGCGCCTGTTTGCCCTGATCACCAATACGCTGGCCAAGGACAAGGCCATTGTGGACGAGTGGCGGAAAACCGAAAGCCCCATGACCCTTCGAAACCTGTCCAATCAGGTGGAGGATGAGGTTGTCGAAGCCCTGTCCACGGCGGTTCAGGATGCCTATCCCCGTTTGTCCCATCGCTATTACAAATTGAAGGCGAAATGGATGGGGCAGGAGAAACTGGATTATTGGGATCGGAATGCCCCCTTGCCGGAAGATGATGACCGGCTGATCCCGTGGGACGAGGCGCGGGACATCGTGCTTGAAGCCTATGGCCGTTTTTCACCAGAGCTTGCCGATCTTGGGCGGGAGTTTTTTGACAAGCCGTGGATCGACGCAGGTGTTCGGCCGGGCAAGTCCCCCGGTGCCTTTGCCCATCCGACCGTGCCGAGTGCCCATCCGTATCTGTTGCTGAACTATCAGGGGCGCATCCGGGATGTGATGACGCTGGCCCATGAACTGGGGCACGGGGTTCATCAGGTGCTGGCAGGCCCGCAAGGGGCGTTGCTGTCCGACACCCCGCTGACCCTTGCGGAAACCGCCAGTGTGTTCGGGGAGCAACTGACGTTCCGGGCGCTTCTGGAAAAGGAGCAGGACCCAAAAAAGCGCCGTGTCATGTTGGCTGGCAAGGTCGAGGACATGCTGAACACCGTCGTTCGGCAGATTGCTTTCTATGAGTTTGAGGTTCGGGTCCATACTGCAAGGCGGGAAGAGGAACTGTCGCCTGAGCAGATCGGCAAGATCTGGATGGATGTGCAGAAGGAAAGTCTGGGTCCGGCAATCCGGATGCATGACGAGTACCAGTATTTCTGGTGCTACATCCCGCATTTCATCCACTCGCCCTTCTATGTGTATGCCTATGCCTTCGGGGACTGTCTGGTGAACGCACTGTATGCGGTTTATCAGGATGCGGAAGAAGGATTTCAGGAGAAATATTTCGACATGCTGAAAGCGGGCGGGACCCTTCGTCACAAGGAACTGCTGGCGCCGTTCGGCCTTGATGCTTCGGACCCGGCGTTCTGGCTGCGGGGCCTGAAGATTATCGAGGGGCTGATCGATGAATTGGAGGAACTCTCCTGACGCGGGTGTCGCTGTCACGGGATCAGGGGAAGGCGGTTGCCTTCCCCTTTTTTTTATGGGCCTTTCAGGAGGCTTGGGAAAACAGGCGCGGGGGCTACGAAACGGGCCGGTCCGGTGCAAATCTACCCTGAATTTCTGTATGAATGCCGAATGAACACACAATTTGTTGCTCGAAATTCGTGGTTTGGTATATTGCACCGCAATGAGACTAATAAAAAGTAGCTTGATTTAAGGGGAAATAGCATGAGCGAACATGGCAACATGAATATCGAGCAGCAGCAGGGAGCCTACGGCAGCTTTGTAAATTTGTTCACCTGGGGCACAATTATTGTGTGCGGCATTCTGGCCCTGATGGCCCTGTTTTTGCTGTAGACAACAAGGCGCACTCACCAGGAATGTTTGAGCGTGCCTGACACCAATTGACGTTTGCGGGGGCGTCGATCACCCACCTAATAATAACCAGAATGAGGATCGATTATGCAAATCGCTATCCCCAGGGAACGGCGGGAGCACGAGAAGCGTGTTGCTGCGTCCCCTGACACAGTAAAGAAGTTTGTGGGGCTGGGGGCTGAAGTCGTGATTGAAACGGGAGCGGGTCTGACCAGTTCCTTCTCCGATCAGGACTATATGGACGCTGGCGCCAAGGTGGCTGCGGATGAAGCTGCAGCCCTGAAGGATGCCGATGTGGTCCTGAAGGTTCAGCGCCCTTTAACCGAGGCCGAAGGCGGACCGGATGAACTGTCCCTGATGAAAAAGGGGGCGACGCTTGTCTCCGTGCTGGCTCCGCTTCAGAACCGGGAGCAGGTCGAGGCCTATGCCAAGGCCGGTATTGAGGCCCATGCCATGGAACTGGTTCCGCGGATCAGCCGGGCGCAGTCCATGGACGTTCTGTCCTCACAATCGAACCTGGCCGGTTACAAGGCCGTTCTTGACGCCGCCTATGAATATGGCAAGGCCATGCCCATGATGATGACGGCTGCGGGGACGGTTGCCCCGGCAAAAGCCTTTATCATGGGGGTTGGCGTGGCCGGTCTTCAGGCAATTGCCACGGCCCGTCGCCTTGGTGCCATCGTGACGGCAACGGACGTCCGGGCGGCAACCAAGGAACAGGTGGAAAGCCTTGGCGCCAAATTTGTCATGGTTGAATCCGAAGAAACCGGTGAAGGCGAAGGCGGTTATGCCAAGGAAATGTCCGATGAGTATAAGCGCAAACAGGCCGAACTTGTTTTCGAGCATGTGAAAAAGCAGGATCTCATCATCACGACGGCCCTTATTCCGGGGCGTGCGGCACCGGTCCTGATTACGGACGAAATGCTGGCTGTCATGAAGCCGGGCTCTGTGATTATCGATCTGGCGGTTGAGAATGGCGGCAACGTCACCCAGTCCCGACCGGGCGAAGTGGTCGTGACGGACAATGGTGTCAAGATTGTTGGGCATCATAACGTTCCAAGCCGTCTGGCCAGTGACGCGTCCGCGCTCTATGCCAAGAACCTCCTGAATTTCCTGACGCCGATGATCAATAAGGAAACCGGCGCACTGGATATGAACTGGGAAGATGAAATCATTCTGGGCACCGGCCTGACACGGGATGGCAAGGTTGTTCACCCGCTTCTGACAGAGGGAGGTAACTGATCATGGATATTGTCGATCCTACTGTTTTCCGGCTGGCCATTTTTGTCCTGGCAATCTTTGTCGGTTATTACGTTGTGTGGAGCGTTACACCCGCCCTGCATACACCGCTGATGGCGGTTACCAACGCCATTTCCTCCGTTATCATCGTGGGTGCATTGATTGCTGCGGGTCCCGCAGACATGAACCTTGCCAAGATCTTCGGCTTTGTTGCCATTGTTCTGGCCTCGGTGAATATTTTTGGTGGCTTCCTTGTGACGCAACGGATGCTGGCCATGTACAAGAAAAAACAGAAGTAAGGGGGAAAGCCAGTGTCAGCTAACTTTACGGCGCTTGCCTATCTGGTATCCGCCATTCTATTCATCCTGTCCCTGCGGGGCCTGTCTTCTCCGGAAAGTTCCCGTCGCGGTAACGTCATGGGTATGCTGGGGATGGCCATTGCCATCGTTGTCACCATCCTGAGCCCCAATGTCCTGTCCTATGAGTGGATCATTGGCGGTATTCTGGTGGGCGGTGCCATTGGTGCCGTGATCGCACAGCGTATCGCCATGACTGCCATGCCGCAGCTTGTGGCCGCGTTCCACTCTCTCGTGGGTCTGGCAGCGGTTCTTGTGGCCGCAGCGGCCTTCTACAACCCGGAAGCCTACGGCATTGTCGATGCGGGAGGGGAGCTTAAAGTCCTCAGCCGCGTGGAAATGGGGATTGGTATCGTTGTCGGTGCCATTACATTCTCCGGCTCTATCGTTGCCTTTACAAAACTGCAGGGTCTTGTCTCTGGCAACCCGGTCGTTTTCCCGGGACAGCATATGCTGAACCTGCTGATCGGTATCGGCATTCTTGGCCTGATTGTCTGGTTCTGCATGGACATGAACCCGACCGTCTTCTGGGCGATGACAGCCCTTGCCTTCCTGATCGGCTTCCTGATCATCATCCCCATCGGGGGTGCGGACATGCCGGTTGTGGTATCCATGCTGAACTCCTATTCAGGCTGGGCGGCCGCGGGTATTGGCTTCACACTTGAAAACACGGCGCTGATTATCGTCGGTGCGCTGGTCGGCTCTTCCGGTGCCATTCTGTCCTACATCATGTGTAAGGCCATGAACCGGTCTTTCTTCAGCGTGATTCTGGGCGGTTTCGGCGGCGAGGAAGGCGGCGCAGGCCCCGCGCAGCAGACCGACCGTCCGTTCAAGGCAGGGTCTGCGGACGATGCCTCTTTCATCCTGAAGAATGCCGGCAAGGTTATCATTGTTCCGGGGTATGGTCTTGCCGTTGCGCAGGCCCAGCATGCCCTGCGTGAAATGGTCGACGAACTGAAAGAAGAAGGGGTCGATGTGGCCTACGCCATTCATCCGGTTGCCGGACGTATGCCGGGTCATATGAACGTGCTTCTTGCCGAAGCCAGCGTTCCCTATGACGAGGTGTTCGAGCTTGAGGAAATCAACTCTGACTTCTCGACGGCTGATGTGGCGCTGGTCATCGGTGCCAACGACGTGACCAACCCGGCAGCGCGGGATGATCCGCAAAGCCCGATCTATGGTATGCCGATCCTTGATGTGGATAAGGCCAGAACCGTTCTGTTCGTCAAGCGGTCCATGTCCGCCGGTTATGCCGGTATCGACAACGAGCTGTTCTACAAGGACAACACCATGATGCTTTTCGGCGATGCCAAGAAGATGGTCGAGGATATCATGAAAGGATTCTGATCCCCCGTTGGATCAGGACGCTAAGCCGCAGGGGTAACCCTGCGGCTTTTTTTGTGCCCAAAGTACGGATTGGATACAGGAAAAGCGCAAGTCGCGGCTTTCCGAAGGCGATGGATGCAACCAGATCAGGGTGCGAAGGGAAACAGAAAGGCACGTAAGGCCAAGCGAGGCAAGGGCGGCACGGCGCAGCATGTGACCGGGAACAGGGTGCGCTCAGGGGCAGGCCGGGGTTTCTGTCTTTGCAAGGAGGGACGGGAGAGGCCGCAGGCTGAGGCGGGCTGGGGGAGGCGCGGAGGTGAGGCGACCGTGATCGCATCAGGGGGTGTGTTGCGCGTCCCGCCTGATCACGGTACAAGAACCAAAAGCCGCAAACTGGTTTCCCAGTGCGGCTTTGATCGTTTTTGATCGCTGGTTAGGGATACGGCTGTATCCCTGAAAGGCGAGACTTAACCTTCGCGGAGAGCGCGCTTGCGGGCCAGCTTACGGGCGCGGCGAACAGCCTCTGCCTTCTGGCGAGCACGTTTCTCGGACGGCTTTTCGTAGGCTCCACGGAGTTTCAACTCACGGAAGATGCCTTCGCGTTGCATTTTCTTTTTCAGTGCGCGTAGCGCTTGGTCGACATTGTTGTCGCGAACATGTACCTGCACAGCTAACAGTGCTCCTTCGCTAGTATTCGGTTAAGTCTGATCACAAAGTGGCCGGTTAAGTAACACGCGCTCAGAACCTTGTGAAGTGATAATGTATAAAATATGTACATTATCGCTAATGTCATGCTTTTTAACATAAACCTGCCCCCTCTGATAGGGTAAAAATCCGGGAAATGGTCAGTCCAATGCCTTGAATCGGTGTATAAAAGGGTTGGAAATGAACGGAATCGCCTTCGAATCGACCAGAATCGCCTGAACACGGGAAGATGGCGGTTCGGGGCAGCGGATCGATGTTCCCGGCCCGGAAGGGCAAAAGCCGTTCTGAAGGCATGACAGGGATCGGGTATCTGGTGTATGAAAGGGAAAAGGGGGGCGTTACCCACGCCCCGATGAACGTTCAGGAAGTAACGGAGAAATCTTGATGAACAGAAGAGATGAGGAAAAAAGGCGGCTTCTGGATGCTGTTTTGCCCCATGTCATGTTTGACGGGTGGTCCCGTGAGGCGTTCAAGCATGCCGCCAAGGACCTTGATATTGATCTGTTGACCTTTGATCGGTTTTTTCCGGGCGGCCCCGTGGACATGGTTTCCTTCTTCATTCGCGATGCGGATGACCGTATGGAAGCGGAACTGGAAAAGCGCGGTGTCCTGTCCATGAAAATTCGCGACAGGATTACACTGGCCATTCGCTTGCGCTTGGAAATGTATGCCCCGCACAAGGATGCGGTTCGCAAGGCCCTGACCCTTCTGGCGTTGCCCCAGAATGCCGCCTTGGGCATGAAACTGACAGCGGGCACCGTTAGCCGCATGTGGTATGCGACCGGCGACCGGTCTTCCGACTTCAGCTATTATACAAAGCGCCTGACCCTGTCGGCGGTTTACAGTTCAACCCTGCTTTACTGGCTGGATGATACCTCGGACGATTGTCAGAATAGCTGGGGCTTTCTGGATCGGCGCATTGAAAATGTGATGCAGTTTGAAAAGGCCAAGTTCAAGACCCGGCAGGTCTTTTCCCGGCGTCCCGATCTGGGCTTCTTCCCGTCACCGGGCCGGTTCATCCGAAACCTCAAGGCCCGTTAGGGGCGGGGTCCTTTTCGCGCAAACCTCAGGACAAGAAACATGCTGAACAATAAAATCATCCTGATGACAGATGCTACCCATTTTCTGGGAACGCCCGGAACAAAGGCCCTGCTGGCGGAGGGCGCGACTGTGTATGCACAGGACGCGTCCTTTGAGGCCGAAGCAGCACGGCAGGCGTTTGAGGCGGCCCTGCCGGGCGCCGTCGCGCTGGCAGAGCAGGAACCTGCCGAGGTTGTCAGTGCCGTTGTTGAGGCCGCCGGGCGCATTGATGTGCTGATTAATAACGATGCCTATCCGGCGGTTCGTGCCCCCATTGACGAGGCGGATGTGGACGAGTTTCGGAAAACCCTGGACGCCCTGATGGTGCGGGGGTTTGCCTATGCCCATGCGGTTGCGCCGGGTATGAAGCAGGCGGGCCGGGGCAAGATTATTTTTGTCTCGTCCGCTGCGCCAAAACATGGGTTGCCCAATTACTCCATGTATGTGGCGGCGCGGGGCGGCACCAATGCATTGGCGGTGTCCCTGTCCCGCGAGTTGGGCCGCTTTGGGATTCAGGTGAACGCGCTTGCGCCAAATTTTGTGGAAAGTCCGACCTATTTCCCGGATGACCTGCTGGCCAATCCCGATGCCATGAAAAAGATCACGGGGCAAATCCCGCTTGGGCGTCTTGGCAAGCCAGAGGAGGCCGGGGACTATCTGGTCTTTCTGGCGTCAGACAAGTCGGATTTCATTACCGGACAGGTTCTGTATTTCGCGGGCGGCTGGGCCTGAGGATTTCAGGCCCCTTGGATTGAGACGCTCAGGTCTTGGGCTGCACATCCATCGGGAACAGGCGGGTGACATGACCCATCTTGCGACCGGCCCGAACTTCTGCTTTTCCGTATAGGTGCAGGCTCATTTCCGGGTGGGCAACAATCTCTTCCCAGTGATTGGCGTCTTCGCCGATCAGGTTGCGCATCAGGGCATTGGCGTGACGCTCGGCTGAGGCCAGCGGCAGACCGGCAACAGCCCGGATGATCTGTTTGAACTGACTGGTGGTGCAGGCCTCGATTGTCCAGTGGCCGGAATTGTGCGGGCGCGGGGCCAGTTCATTGACCAGCACATCGCCGTCCGGGCTGATGAACATTTCGACAGCGATCAGGCCAACAAGGTCAATCTGGCGGGCGATTTTCTCGGCCAGTTGGGTGGCGCGCTGGGCCACATCTTTCAGAATGCCAGCCGGGGCAATGGTCACGTCCAGAATGTGGTTCCTGTGGCGGTTCTCGACCGGGACATAAGACTGGATGTCGCCGTTTACGCCGCGGGCCACAATGACGGAGACTTCAAGCTCGAAAGGAACAAAGCCTTCCAGAATTGAGGGTTGCTCCCCAATCTGCTGCCACGCATCGTCAATCTCGGTCGCGGCATTGATCTTGACCTGACCCTTGCCGTCATAGCCGAATTTGCGGGTCTTCAGGATCGCGGGTGTGCCAATCATCTCGACCGCCGTGCGAAGGTCGGCCAGACTTTCCACATTGGCGAACGGGGCGGTGGGAACCCCCAGACTGTTCACGAAACTTTTTTCAAGGTGACGGTCCTGCGTGATCTCCAGAACCTTGTGTCCGGGACGGACAGGGACGGTCTTTTCAAGATATTCCAGTGTTTCTGTCGGGATATTCTCGAATTCAAGGGTCACCACATCCACATCGGCCGCAAAATTGTCGAGCGCGGCATGGTCATCCCAGTCTGCCTGCGTGGTTTTGGTGGCCACCTGAAAGGCCGGGCTGTTGGCGTCCTGTCCGAAGATATGGGTCTTGTATCCCATTTCCGCCGCCGCGATGGCCATCATGCGGCCCAGTTGGCCATCACCAAGGATGCCGATCGTCTTGCCGGGTGCGATCACAGTCATGTGGATTTCCTATTCAGGCAGGTCAGTCGGTTCGGCCGCAACAGCCGCTGTCTGCTTTTGCCGCCAGTCGTCAATGGCGGCGGCGATGCTTGTGTCGTTCAGGGCCAGAATTTGTCCGGCCAGAAGGGCGGCGTTGATGGCGCCGGCCTTGCCAATCGCAAGGGTGCCAACCGGAACACCGCCGGGCATCTGAACGATGGACATCAGGCTGTCCATGCCTTTCAACGCCTTGCTTTCGACGGGAACACCCAATACGGGAACCGGTGTCATGGAGGCCGCCATGCCGGGCAGATGCGCCGCGCCGCCGGCACCGGCGATGATCACCTGAATGCCCCGATCCTTGGCCGTCTTGGCGTATTCCACCAGCCTGTCCGGGGTGCGGTGTGCCGACACAATCTTGCTTTCGAAGGGAATATTCAATTCGGCGAGGGTGTCTGCTGCGTGCTTCATAATGGGCCAGTCGGACTGGCTTCCCATGATAATACCGACGCGCTTGGTGTCCTGACCCATACTCATTCAGCCCCGCTTACTTTTGGGTAAGAAAAGTGTTATATTAAAATGATGGCGGGATTATAGACTTGCCGTTACAGGAAGCAAGTGCGAGATGGCGATCTTTTGCCAGAAAGATTCAACAAAAGGGCCGAGAGAGTTTGATTTATCCGGTTAATAGCGTAAATAGGCGTCAATCGCTTGAATCACGTGAGGTGAAGAGGCGGAAAAACAAGGCTTGCGAGTAGAGTAGATGAAAATTGGACCCGGTAATCGCACGACACGAACGATGCCAGCGCGAGGGGCTACCTCTGCGTCTGCGGCCGCAGCCTATTCAGGGGCGCCGGCGCCCCGGTCTATCGCCGACACCACCTCCATCATGGGGATCCCGGAAACGGAACTGACCCCCAAGGTCAAGGAAGCCATTTTCACACTGATGGAAGAGGTGGACAAACTGCGACACTCCGTTGAAGGATTGAACCGCAGATTGGCCGAAGCCGAGCAGGCCGCCGATCAGGATGTGTTGCTGCCGATCTATAACAGGCGGGCCTTTGTGCGCGAACTGACCCGCGTGCAGGCAACGGTGGAACGCTATAACTCGCCGGGCAGTCTGGTCTATATCGACCTGAACGGTTTCAAGGACATCAATGACAAATACGGCCATCAGGCCGGGGATGCGGTTCTGGCGGAATTTTCAGCAAGACTGATCCACTCCGTTCGTGAAACGGATATTATTGGTCGTCTTGGCGGGGATGAATTTGGCCTGATCCTGTCGCGGACAAATCAGGAATCTGCAACCTTTCTGACAGCGCGCCTGACGCGAGAACTGGAAGAGCGGCCCATCCTCTGGCAGGGGGAGGCGGTGCAGGTGGGGATGGCCTATGGCATTGTCCCGATTGAGCCCGGAAAGAATGCCGAACAGGCCCTGTCCGATGCGGATAGTAAAATGTATGCCCACAAACGCCAGGATCGCTAGTCATCCGGTTTGATAACAGGCGCAGCTTGGCGTCCCTTTCGGCGCTTGCATGAAAGCCTGATACCCTTTTTTCGGAAAGCCGGTGCGGGGCGATAGTGCCTCGGCGGGGCAGATGCAAATCAGGCGATAATGTCTGGCAGCAGGGCGTTTGCCGTCACAAAGATCTGGTCTTTCAGGATCAGCTTGCGTTTCTTCAGGCGCTGCAGCTGGATACTGTTGAAACTGCCTGACTTGATGAGCGCATCAATGGCAAGGTCCAGATCGCGATGCTCTTCCTTAAGCTCGGCCAACCGCTGTTTCAACGCTTCCTGATCGTCAATTGCAGTCATTGTGTCGCATGCCCCGGTTACAAACAAATACGTCCACAAGTATCGATGTTTTGAAACTTGTGATATGAAGTCAGAGAAATTTCCAGTTTAATGCAAACATATTAGCATTTTTTGGAGAGTTGGCATAGATCAAGCGCCATTTTTCTTTTATGGGAAGGTTTGCGGCGCAAGTCAAGGGAGTGGTGTTTTGGCCGTCTATTCGTCTGCCTCCTTTCCGCCGTGTCCGCTCTGGGATTACGCGGTCAAACTGTACAGCAACGAGCCGGTTCAACAGGCCTGCCTCCGGTTGCAGGACCGGTTCGGGCTGGATGTCAATCTTGTGCTCTTTTCGGTCTGGATTGCCGCCAGTGGCCGGGGTCATTTTGCTTCCGGCGAACTGGAAGCCGGAATCGCCATCGGGCAGCAGTGGCAGGAAAATGTGGTCATGCCGCTGCGGGCGCTCCGGCGGTTTTTGAAGCGCCCGCCCAAGGAAGCGGGGATGCGTCTTTCCAGTGACCTTCGGCGGGTTGTCTCGGACAGTGAGCTTTACTCCGAACGGATGGAGCTTCAGATGCTCCACGAAATTGTCGGCGCTCGTCCGGCCACAGGGTCGTTTGACGGATTGGAATGCGCCAATGCGGCGGCCAGCAATCTGGTGTCGTATTTTGCCCTGAGCGATAAGCCGTTGGATGGGGAAGGGCTTGGCTATCTGCAGCAGATTGTTGATGTGGCCTTTCCAGAGACTGTCCCGGATTGGAACAGTCTGACAGGTCGTGCGGCGGGAAGCTAGTCCCGGCCTCCGTCGTTTTCTTGTGATCGGGTGCGGGCATTCTTCAGCCCGTCCCATCGTTCCGCCAGGTTATTCTCAATCGCCAGCAGATCGAGGGTCCGCCCGACGGTGTGATTGACCATGTCGTCAAGGCTGGTCGGGTGCGTATAGAAGGCAGGGACGGGCGGCGCAATAATCGCCCCAAGGTCGGACAGGGTCTTCATGGTGGCAAGATGTCCGGAATGCAGGGGGCTTTCGCGCACCATCAGGACAAGGCGGCGCCGTTCTTTCAGGGCAACATCGGCGGCACGGGTCATCAGGTTGCTGGTGACGCCGGTGGCAATTTCAGACATGGAGCGGATGGAGCAGGGGGCGATGACCATGCCCGCATTGCGGAAGGACCCGGAGGCAATGGCCGCCCCGATATCGGCGATCTTGTAGGATTTTGTAGCCAATGCCCTGACGTCCGACACGGCAAGACCGGTTTCGTGATGCAGGGTCATCTCGCCCGCCTTGCTGATAACAAGGTGGGTTTGCACGCCAAGATCGCGGCAGGCCTCAAGAAGGCGAATGCCGTAAAGGGCGCCGGAAGCCCCGGAAATACCAACGATAAGGTTATGAGTGTTCATTGCCTGTCCGATTTGTCAGAAAAAACCCTGAAAATGGATTGAATCGTATCAATTCCGTTCACATTTCTGTAATATATTAACTGTCAGCAGGCGGGAAACCGCTTGCCTGCCTTTTTAGTAGAGGAGATGCAATATGAGCACAACACAGTATGTCGCACAGTTGACTGAAAAACATCACCGCATAGAAGAAGAAATTCACAAGCAGATGATGCATCCGTCCACCGATCATGTGCACATCACTGAGCTCAAACGGGAGAAGTTGCGTTTGAAGGAAAAAATCGCTGAACTGAACGGCGATCTAAACTGATCGGCGTGATGCCGACACATTAATCTCTCTTTCGAAAAATTGTTTCAACCATGCGCCGGAAGTTTTTTCGGCGCATTTTCCGTTCCGGGGCACAGGGGCGGTGATTGAAGGGGTGCTAATCTGACTGTAATGCCGGGGGGTTAGGTCGCATCCTTTAAAGGGTATCTGAAAACGTAAAATTTAAGGGAATTTATACGGCATTCTTACCTGCTTTTCGTGTGCCCGACACACCATTTTCGAGGCTGTCATTCAGGAATGGCAGAATTGAGGCATCCCCGGTTCGTCAAGCTCTTTTTTTTCCAAATACCCTCTACAATTTGTTGACGGGTGGGTGGGGTTTCTACAATATATAGTGGTTTCCACGGGAATTGAGCGATTTGGGTCAAGAGTGTTGATTCTTGCGAAAATTCACTGTGATACGAAGCATTTTTATGGAATTTTGGTCTGGCGCGTAATTTTTTTTCAAAAAATGACGGGGCTGGACTTTGTGTGAACCAAAGGTCCGGAAGACAGACCGGACAGGCTTGCAGGACGCAAGAGATTGCTGATGACGAAGGGTGAGCAGATGTTGGATACGGTCGAAATGCTGACGGATGTGGTTCAGGTAAAGGACGGCGCGCGGGTTCATGTGGACCATAGTCGCGACGAGAACCTGACCGAGTTTGGCAAGGCTGTTCTTGAAGATCGTTACCTGCTGCCCGGCGAACGGTTTCAGGACTTGTTTGGTCGTGTGGCCAGCGCCTATGGGGCGGATGACGCCCATGCGCAGCGGATTTATGATTACATCAGCCGTCTGTGGTTCATGCCGTCCACCCCGGTATTGAGTAATGGCGGTAGCACCCGTGGTCTGCCGATTTCCTGCTTCCTGAACGAGTCCGACGACAGTCTGGACGGCATTGTCGATCTGTGGACGGAAAATGTCTGGCTGGCCTCCAAGGGCGGCGGGATTGGCAGTTACTGGGGCAACCTGCGGTCCATCGGTGAAGGCGTTGGCGCGGTTGGTAAAACATCCGGTGTTGTGCCGTTCATCCGGGTTATGGACAGCCTGACGCTGGCCATCAGTCAGGGGTCCCTGCGGCGCGGTTCTGCGGCCGTTTACCTGCCGGTGTCCCACCCGGAAATCGAGGAATTCGTTGAAATTCGCCGGCCGACCGGTGGTGACCCGAACCGGAAAACCCCGAACCTGCATCACGGTATCCTGATTTCCGATGACTTCATGCGGGCTGTGGAGGGCGATCTGGAATGGGGACTGACCAGCCCGAAAGACGGCGCGGTCATTCGTAAAATCAGCGCGCGCAGCCTGTGGATCCGTATCCTGACGGCCCGCGTTGAAACCGGCGAGCCCTACATCATTTTCAATGACCGGGTGAACAGCCTGATCCCGGAACATCACAAACTGGCCGGCCTGTCCGTCAAGACATCCAACCTGTGTGCGGAAATCACCCTGCCGACCGGGCGTGACCATCTTGGTCAGGACCGGACCGCCGTGTGCTGCCTGTCCTCCCTTAATCTGGAAACCTATGACCAGTGGAAGGATGACGAGACCTTTATTCAGGATGTGATGCTGTTCCTTGACAACGTTCTGCAGGACTTTATTGACCGGGCCCCGGACAGCATGGAACGGGCCAAATATGCCGCCATGCGGGAGCGGAGCGTGGGCCTTGGCGTCATGGGCTTCCATTCCTTCCTTCAGGCGAAGCGGGTTCCGCTTGAATCCGTCATGGCCAAGGTCTGGAACAAGCAGATTTTCACCCATATCCAGAAACATGTGGATGCGGCCTCCAAGTCGCTGGCGGAAACACGGGGTCCGTGCCCGGATGCGGCTGATTACGGCTTTATGGAGCGTTTCTCCAACAAGACGGCAATCGCACCAACGGCTTCCATCTCTATCATTTGCGGCGGTGCCAGCCCGGGGATCGAGCCGACAGCGGCCAACAGCTACACCCACAAGACATTGTCCGGGTCCTATAACGTGCGCAACCCGCATCTGAAGCGGTTGCTGGCCGAAAAAGGCCATGACGACGAGGATACCTGGAGCTCCATTACCGTGAATGAAGGGTCCGTCCAGCATCTGGATTTCCTGGATGATCACGAGAAGGACGTGTTCAAGACCGCGTTCGAGCTGGATCAGCGCTGGATCATCGAACATGCCGCCGACCGGACACCGATGATCGACCAGTCCCAGTCCGTGAACATCTTCCTGCCGGCCGACGTGCATAAGCGCGACCTGCACCAGATTCACTTCCAGGCATGGAAACAGGGCGTGAAAAGCCTGTATTACTGCCGGTCCAAGTCCATCCAGCGGGCCGAGGTTGTTGCAACCAAGGGTCAGGTTCCCAGTGAATTGCAGGAACTGGTGGACAATGCTGCCGGGGGCAAAAAGCCGCAGTTGGAAGTGGTTGCCTCAACGACAGATTACGAGGAATGTCTGGCCTGCCAGTAAGGCGGGCCGGATTTTCCGGACCTATTCATTCTCCCGACCATTTAAGAATATTCGAGTGATACATGTCTCTTCTTGACGCCAAACCGGTATACAAGCCCTTTTCCTATCCCTGGTGCTACGATGCGTGGTTGATGCAGCAGCAGATCCACTGGTTGCCGGAAGAAGTTCCGCTGGCGGATGACGTAAAGGATTGGCACCAGAACCTGTCCGATGACGAGCGCCACCTGCTGACCCAGATTTTCCGGTTCTTCACCCAGTCCGACATTGAGGTGAACAACTGCTACATGCGGCATTACACCCGTGTCTTCCAGCCAACGGAAGTGCAGATGATGCTAGCCGCTTTCTCCAATATGGAAACCATCCATATCGCGGCCTATTCCCATCTTCTGGACACCATCGGGATGCCGGAAACAGAATATTCCGCCTTCCTCCACTATAAGGAGATGAAGGACAAATACGATTACATGCAGCAGTTCAACGTGGACAACAAGGCTGCCGTTGCCAAGACGCTGGCCGTGTTCGGTGCGTTTACGGAAGGCCTGCAGCTGTTTGCCAGCTTCGCGATCCTTCTGAACTTCCCCCGTCATGGCAAGATGAAGGGCATGGGGCAGATCGTGACATGGTCCGTCCGAGACGAAACCCTGCACTGTAACTCCATCATCAAGTTGTTCAGGACCTTTGTTCAGGAAAACCCGGAAATCTGGGATGAGAATCTGGAACAGGAACTGTATCAGGCTTGCCGCGATATCGTGGAGCATGAAGACGCCTTTATCGATCTGGCCTTCGGCGCCGGAAATATTCAGGGCATGACCGCTGACGAGATCAAGAACTACATCCGTTATATCGCGGACCGTCGTCTTGACCAGTTGGGGCTGTCCCCGATTTACAACATCGGCAAGAACCCGCTGCCGTGGCTGGATGCTATCCTGAACGCGGTTGAGCATACAAACTTCTTTGAGAACCGGGCGACGGAATATTCCAAGGCCGCGACCCGCGGTTCATGGGACGAGGCGTTCAGCTAAAGGCTGCGCGTTCAAGGTCTTCTGCGGAAAATCCGAAAATGGCGGGATCAATCTGGTCCCGCCATTTTTTGTGCCTGTCCCGCAGCGCCTGAACGGCTGTCTGCAGGATATGATCATGATCGAAGGCAAGGGCGGGAGGTGCGGACAGGGGGAACCAGTCCGCTTCAAGAGCGTCATCGGCCGCGCGGACGGTTTGCTTGGCTACGGGGATGATCGAAAGATAGGCCACCGTGATGGTGCGCCCGCGGGGGTCCCGGTCCGGGGCACCAAAGGTGTGAAACTGGGACAGGGTGACATCCTTGAGGCCGGTTTCTTCTTCAAGTTCGCGGCGGGCGGCATGGGCAAGATCCTCGTCCATATCCACAAAACCGCCGGGAAAGGCCCAGCACTGGGCGAACGGATCGAATTTCCGTTTCACAAGCAGAACGGAAAGGGCGCCATCCTTCATTGTGAAGGCGACCACATCCGTGGTGACGGCTGGCCGGGGATAATCGTAGGTAAAGGGCATATGGTGCCTCCAAGGGCCTGCCGGTCTGGTCCGGGCTTGTTGGTCTATCGTGGCGGTCTGTGGTCAGAAAACGCCTTTTTGTCCCGTTGGTCAAGTTTCCGGGGGCAAGAGCGCGGATATCCCGGATTGACGGTTGGCAGGGAATTGATCTAGCCTTTTGGCGGCAATGTTTTCGAAGAAATCAAAAAGATCAACCGCATTGCCAGAGGAGGTCCCGTGTTTAGTCCAAACGCAAGCCCGAGTTCGAGCATCGAGTTTTTCTTTGACTGTTCCAGCCCATGGACATATCTGGCGTTCGAGTCCCTGCAGGAAGTGCATGGACGAAACCCGGAGCTGTCCGTGATGTATCGTCCCGTTCTTGTCGGCGGCGTTTTCAACAGTGTGAACCCATCCGTCTATAACAACCGGGAAAACCCGGTGCCCGCCAAACAGGCCTACGGAAAGAAGGACCTGCAGGATTGGGCGCGGTATGTGGGTATCAAAATTGGTGCGCCGCCGGTGTTCCCGGTCAACAGTGTAAAAGCCATGCGCGGGGCTTTTGTCGCGCTGGAGGAAGGCTGCCTTGTTTCTTATGCGCGGGCTGTGTTCCAGCGGTACTGGGGCGACCTTCAGGACATTTCACAAGATCATGTCCTGACCGATATCGTTCGGGATGTGGGGCTTGAGCCGGAGAACTTTTTCAGCCGGATCACGGAGCAGCGATACAAGGACATGCTGCGGGACAGTACAGAGGAATTGATCCGCCGCGGCGGCTTTGGATCGCCGACCCTGTTCCTGAACGGGGATGACATGTATTTCGGCAATGATCGTTTGCCGCTGGTTGAGGCAAAAGTGAGGGGCGAGGGATGATTGACCTTTATTACTGGCCGACCCCGAACGGCTGGAAAATATCCATCGCGCTGGAGGAAATGGGGCTGGATTATACGGTCAAGCCGGTCAATATCGGGCGCGGCGAGCAGTTTGACCCGGAGTTCCTGAAGATCAGCCCCAACAACCGTATGCCGGCCATTGTCGATCATGATCCGCCCGGCGGCGGAGCGCCGGTATCCGTGTTCGAGACCGGAGCGATCCTGATCTATCTGGCAGAGAAAACCGGGCGCTTCATGCCAACGGACCTGCGGGGCCGTATGACGGTGATCGAGTGGGTCATGTGGCAGATGTCGGGACTGGGGCCCATGCTGGGGCAGAACGGGCATTTCAAGTTCTACGCCCCGGAGACGCTGCCCTATGCGCAGGAGAGATATGGAAACGAGGTGTTGCGACTGTTCGGTGTCATGGATCGCCGATTGGAAGGGCGGGACTATCTGTGTGATGAGTATTCCATCGCGGATATGGCGTGCTGGCCGTGGGTCATCACCTATAAAAAGCAGGAAATAGATCTGGATCAGTTCCCCCATGTGCGGGCCTGGTATGACCGTCTGAAGGTCCGCCCTGCCTTGCGCCGGGGATATATGGTTGGCCGGGAACTGGGCAAGCCCAGCGGAAAATGGGATGAGGAGGCGCGCAAGAACTTGATGCCGAACCCGACCCTTCCCCAGAAAACGGATTGAGGTGCCGGGCTGTTTTTATGGTGGACTTGAGGGGCAGGGAAATGGCAATAGACTGGAGAGCGCACATGATTTGCCAGACCCTCCCGTCCGAATGGGGGAAAGGCATACCGTTGCCGACAGCTAGAAGGCCCAGCAATTGAAGTCATGCCGATGAAGCCAAGTGGTTCAGTAGTTCGTGAACCGTCTGTCCCTCAAAAGGGGGACATCGCCATGGAGGCGCAGTTTCTTGCGTCTTTTTCCAGTATTCAGCAATGCGCAGACCGGACTGATTTTCCCGCGATTGTTTTGCAGGAACTGAACATCCTGATGGGGGGACGCCTTGCGGAGCCGGGGGCTTTTTGTCAGGGGCCGGATGATCCGCACCTACCGTCTTTTCTTGGCGATGTGGCCCAAACGGTTTTCGAGACCGGTATGCCCTATTGGCGGGACAGGCTGGCCCTTCTGGCATTGCCGGGGCGAAAAGGGGTGAACGGCCTTTTATACGTTCCCCTTGCCGCCCCCTTGAGCCGGGCAGACCAGATTTCCTTCAATATTTTCGCGGAAACGGTCGGGCATTGTTTCGATATGCTGTTGCATCTGGAAAGAACGCGGGAACTGGCCTATCGGGATAGCCTGACGGGGCTTGGCAACCGGGTGAGGTTCCGAAAGGAAATCCAGCGGGTGATCGACAGCCCTGTCCGGGGTGATGATGGGAATGACAGGGGAACACCCCTTCAGTTTGCGGTGGTCCAGTTTGTTCTGGATCACCTGCCGGAACTGAACATCGCCCTTGGTCATGCGGCGGGGGACCGGCTGTTGCTGAATACGGCGGCCCGGTTGCGGCGGGCCTTTCCGGCGGCCATCGCCCTTGCCAGAACATCAGGGGACGGGTTTGGTGTCTGTGTGCCCTATGAGACGGATCACGAACTGGCCCTGATCCCGGAACAGATCAACGGCTTGTTCGGGGGCGGGTCCGGTGAGGGGATGTTCCTGCCCCATCTTGAGCCCCGGATCGGGATTACCTGTTACCCGGAAGACGGGCGCGATGCTGACAGCCTGTGGAAGAATTCCAATATCGCGCTGGCCCACAGCAAGGGACCGGAACAAAAGAATTTCAGTTTCTATGACAACCGGATTGAAGAGCAAATTCACGCCCGCGTGCATATGAGCAATTCCCTTCGGCATGGCATTGCCGATAACCGGTTTTCCCTTCACTATCAACCCAAGGTGTGCCTGCAATCCGGGAGCATGAGGGGGGTGGAGGCGCTGCTTCGCTGGCAGCGCGAGGACGGCACACCGGTTCCGGCCAAGACCTTCGTTCCGCTGGCCGAGGCATCGGGCCTGATCGACCCCATCAGCGAATGGGTGTTGAAAGAGGCCTGCCGGCAGAGGGCGGTCTGGCTTGCAAACGGGCTGGCAGGGTTCCCGGTTGCGGTGAATATTCCGGCGTCACAGCTTCAACAGAGCGAGTTTGTGGATCAGGTCAGGCAGGCATTGGCGGCAGCGGACCTGCCGCCGGACCTACTGGAAATAGAACTGACTGAAAGTGTGGTTATGGAAAACCGCCAGCAGGTCATGACCAATATGCGCCAGTTGTGTGATCTTGGGGTGTGCTTTTCCATTGATGACTTTGGGACGGGTTACTCGTCGCTCAGCTATCTGACCCATTTACCGGCATCGGTCCTGAAAATAGACAAGTCCTTTGTGGACGGGGTTTTATCCCGTGCCGACAATGCCACCATTACCCGATCCATCATTGCCCTTGGCAATAACCTTGGGATGCGGGTTCTGGCCGAAGGGGTCGAAACGCGGGAGCAGGTGGCCTTCATGAAGGCGGCCGGATGCCTTGAGGCGCAAGGTTTTGTTTTCTCAAAACCCGTTGCGCCCGAATACATCCCCGAGATGGCAGGGGAAGGGTATTTCAGCCTTTAGGCGACGCCGCCGGTTTTTGACCCATTCGTTTCATCCGGCAGGACCTTGCCGGGGTTCATGATCCCCTGCGGATCAAGGGCTGCCTTGATTTTCCGCATCATGTCAATCTCGACGGCCTGTTTGTAGCGGGGCAGGTCGTTTTTCTTCATTCGGCCAATCCCGTGTTCAGCACTGATGCTGCCCCTGAAAGAGGCGGCGATGTCATGGACGGTGCGGCTGACTTCTTCCCATTTGCCAAGGAACTCCTGCTTGTCCATCCCTACGGGTTGAAGGGGGTTATAGTGCAGGTTGCCATCCCCGATATGGCCGAAGGTGACGGGCCTGAAGCCGGGAACAACCTTGTCCACGGCCTCGTCCGCCGCCTTGATGAAGTCGGGGATTTTTGAGACCGGGACGGAAATGTCATGCTTGATGCTGCCGCCTTCCGGTTTCTGCGCCCCTGAAATTTCCTCGCGCAGCATCCACAGGCGTTCCTGTTGGGCGATGCTGTCCGGGATGATGGCATCCAGCACAACCCCGGCCTCGAACCCTTCTTCAAGAATGCTTTCCATCAGGCCTTTCAGATCGGGGGTCGCGCTGGAGGACAGCTCGACCAGAATTTGCCAGTCATAGGGGGCGGGCATGGGATCGGTAAAGTCGGGAACATGCCGCACCACCAGATCGATGGCGATGCGGGGGATCAGTTCAATGGCGGTCACCTGATCACCGCTGAGGCGGCGGGCCAATCCAAGGAAAGAGACCGCCGCAGCCGGATCGGGAATGGCGATCATGGCCACCTGCTGATAGCGGGGGCGGGGATACATTTTGACGACAGCGCCGGTGATAATGCCAAGCGTGCCTTCCGCCCCGATGAACAATTGTTTCAGGTCATATCCCGTATTGTCCTTTCTGAGGCTGGTCAGGCCATCCCAGACCTGCCCATCCGGCAGCACGGCCTCGATCCCGAGAACCTGTTCGCGGGTGTTCCCGTAATGGAGGACCTGAACCCCCCCGGCATTGGTCGAGATATTGCCGCCGATCTGGCAGCTTCCTTCCGAGCCGATCCGAAGCGGGAACATGAAGCCATGTTCCTCGGCGACCTTTTGCAGGTCGGCAAGGATACAGCCCGCATCCACGGTCAGGGTGCCGCTGCCCGCATCGACATCGCGAACCTTGTTCATGCGCCGCAGGGACAGGATCAATTCGTCCCCGCCGTCAAAGGGAATGGACCCACCGACAAGGCCCGTATTGCCCCCTTGGGGGACGATGGGCGTTCCGGTTTCGGCGCACAGGCGGACAATTTCGGCGACCTGTTCGGTACTGTCGGGCAGAGCGATGGCAAGGGCCTTCCCCTGATATTTGTCACGCCATTCCGTCAGAAAACCGCCCATATCCTTTTCGTCCGTGATCAGGCCTTTGGGGCCGACGATGGCCGCCAGCTTTTCAATGAATGACATGGCTTTTTATCCTTCTTGTTCTGGTCTTGGGGCCGCAGCGCGGCGCAGGCGATCATTGATGGCCACACCCAGCCCGACCTCTGGGATCGGGGCGACGGCAATGGATGTGTATCCCTTGCTGTCCAGCAGGTGCAGGGCGGAAAACAGGTTGGCTGTCGCCTCTGTCAGGTTGCCGGACGCACTGAGATTGAGGGTGGAGAGGGCCTCATATTCCGGCCCGAAGCCGAGAAAGGCCTCGTCCTCATTTTGCTTGTCGGTCGCATTCAGGCGAACCGGGCAGGACGGGGCATAATGGCTGAGCAGCATACCCGGGCTGGTGATCTTGCCATCGGGACGGGGGGCTTGAACGGGGCCGACCTCGGCCTCCAGCATTTCCTGTGTCACCCCGCCGGGGCGGAGCAGAACCACACCGTCTTCGCCAAAGCCGATGACCGTGCTTTCGACCCCGATGCGACAGGGGCCGCCATCCAAGATCACGCTGACCTTGTCCCCAAGGCCGTCGGCCACATGCCGGGCGGTGGTGGGGCTGATCTGACCCGAAGGATTGGCGCTGGGCGCTGCAAGGGGGCGCTGACAGGTGCGCAAAAGATCAAGCGCCAGCGGGTGGGCCGGAACCCGTACCGCCAGTGTATCAAGGCCCGCGCTGGCAAGGCGGGACACCGTGCAATCCTTACGCCGGGGCAGGACCAGTGTCAGGGCGCCGGGCCAGAATTTCCGGGCCAGTGATTCTGCCAGTTCGCTGAACAGGACGTGGTTTTTCGCGGTTTCCAGATCGGGCACATGGATAATCAGCGGGTTGAAGCTGGGGCGGCCCTTGGCCTCGAAAATCTTGGCGACGGCCGTATCGTTTGTGGCGTCGGCACCCAGCCCGTAGACGGTTTCCGTAGGGAAGGCAACGAGTTCACCGGCATGAATGGCCCGACTGGCTTCGGTCAGGCTTTCAGGGGAGGGAGTTCTGATGTTTTTGTGTTCTGGCATACCGCTACATTAACCTTCATCAGGGCCGGCTCCAATACCGTTAAAGGCATTGAATTCGCTTTTTTTTGTCGTGCGGGATATGGCATAACGACAATAGATTGACTAGGCAAATTGATTGAAGGGATATTTCAATGGGCGAATATGTTGCTCCGCTCAAGGACATGCGTTTTGTTCTGAACAACATTGTAGACCTTGAGGGGTTGTCGCAGATCGATACATTTTCACATGCGGAAAGTGATGTGGTCGATGCGGTACTGGAAGAGGCTGCGAAACTTTCCGGAAATGTGCTGTCGCCGCTGAACTGGTCGGGGGACCAGGAAAAGACATCGGTCAAGGATGGCGTGGTAACGTCTCCTGCAGGATGGCGCGATGCTTACCAGCAGTTTGCCGAAGGGGGATGGAACGGCATTTCTGCACCGGAGGAATTCGGCGGCGGCGGTATGCCGCAGGCGGTTTCCCTTGCCACCGTTGAAATGTGGAATTCGGCCAACCTTGCGTTTGCCCTTTGCCCGTTGCTGACGCAGGGCGCCATTGAATCCCTGATCGCCCACGGCACCGAGGAACAGAAGAACAAGTATCTGGAAAAGCTGGTCACCGGGGAATGGACTGCGACCATGAACCTGACCGAAAGCCATGCGGGTTCCGATGTGGGGGCACTCCGGACCAAGGCCGAACCGGCAGAAGACGGAAGCTGGCGGATCAGCGGCCAGAAGATTTTCATCACTTACGGTGAACATGAACTGGCTGAAAATATTATTCATCTGGTCCTCGCCAGAACACCGGGGTCCCCTGCAGGGACGAAGGGGATTTCCCTGTTCATCGTGCCGAAATATCTGGTTAACGACGATGGAAGCCTCGGAGAGCGCAACGATCTGCAATGCGTTTCCCTTGAAGAGAAAATCGGTATTCATGCCAGCCCGACCGCCGTCATGTCCTACGGGGATAACGGCGGTTGCATCGGTTATCTGATCGGCGGCGAAAATAACGGCATGGCCTGCATGTTCACCATGATGAACAATGCCCGCCTTGGCGTCGGGACGCAGGGCCTTGCCATTGCGGAACGGGCTTACCAGAAGGCCGTTGAATACGCGCTGGAACGCCGTCAGGGTCGTGCGGTTGGTACCCCGAAGGGGGAAAGTGCCCCCATCGTGCGTCATGCGGATGTGCGGCGGATGCTGATGACCATGAAGTCCCAGATCGAGGCCATGCGCTGTCTGATCTACCTGAACGGTGAGAGCCTGGACAAGGGGCATAATCACCCCGATCCGGCCACCCGGCAGAGCGCGCTTGATCTGGCTGAACTGCTGACCCCGCTGTCCAAGGCATGGTCCACCGATTTGGGTGTTGAACTGTCCTCGACAGCGGTCCAGATTCACGGCGGCATGGGTTTCATCGAAGAAACCGGTGTGGGCCAGTTTTACCGGGATTCCCGCATCCTGCCCATTTACGAGGGTACCAACGGTATTCAGGCGCTTGATCTGGTCGGACGCAAGCTGGCCCTGCGGGGCGGGGAGCCGGTCCGGAACCTGCTGAGCGAGATGGCGCACTATGCCGAGGAGATGCGTGGCAACGACGAAGGGTTGAACGGTATTGCCCGCCAACTGGACGCTGCCGTCACGGCCCTGAAGGACGCGACCGACTGGATGTACAGCAATGCGCCGAATGATCCCAATGCGGCACCGGCCGGCGCAACGCCGTATCTTCGCATGTTTGCCACAACCGTTGGCGGGTATCTGCTGGCGAAATCCGCCGTCAAGGCCCGCACACTTCTGGATGCGGGAGACAGCGATACGGACTTCCTGAACGGCAAGATCACAACAGCGCGCTTCTTTGCGGCGCAGATCCTGCCGCAGGTGGCAGGGTTGCTGGGGCCGGTTACGGAAGGCGCTGATCTTCTGTTTGCCATTGACGAGAACAACCTTGTCGCCTCTTGAGGGCGGCTTTGGTTGACGTGAAGGTCAAGCATCCTCATATTAGGAGGAGCAGGTGTGTGGCGGCCAAGGCCGCCACAGCCGTTTGAGACGGGACAAAAAAATGAAAAAACAAGAAATAAGCTACCCGCTTGGAACCCGACCCGGTGACGGTGAGGTTCTGGAAGTTACCGAAGGCGTCTTGTGGGTTCGTATGCCCATTCCTTTCAAGGGACTTGATTTCATCAACCTGTACCTGATCGAGGATGATCAGGGCTGGACCATGGTGGATTCCGGTTTCAGGTCGCAAAAGATCAAGGACCTGTGGGAAGAAGTGTTTGCCAATCACCTGAAGGGGAAGCCGGTAAACCGGTTAATCTGCACCCATTTCCACCCGGATCACATGGGGCTGGCCGGATGGGTGTGTGAGCGCTGGAATATTCCGCTGCATATGACTTTCGGGGAATGGACGTTCGGGCGGATGCTGTATCTGGAATGTGCCCCCGAAGTGCCGGATCAGGTGATCGATTTCTATACCCGCATCGGGTTCACGGAAACCATGCTGGACAGGGTGAGGGCGCAAGGGTTCGGCAATTTCCAGAAGGCGGTTCATGAACTGCCTGTCGGGTTTGGTCGGCTTGAACATGATGATATCCTGACCATTGGCGGGTCTGACTGGCAGGTTCGCGTTGGCCGGGGGCATTCCCCGGAACATGCCTGCTTGTATAACGAGGAAAAAAATATCCTCATCTCCGGCGATCAGGTCCTGCCCCGGATCACGCCCCATATCGGGGTCTATCCGGCGGAGCCGCAGGGAAACCCGCTGCGCAAGTTCCTGGACAGTATCGATATTTTCGAGACCCTGCCCGAAGATGTACTGGTCTTGCCTGCCCATAATGATGTATTCGTGGGCCTGCATAATCAGCTATCTTATTACCGGGATCATCATCAGGAACGTCTGGCGCGGTTGAAAGCCGCCTGTAGTTCACCAAAATCGGCCCTTGACCTGCTGCCTGTGCTGTTCGATCGGGAACTGTCTGAAAAGGACATGTCCCTTGGAATCGCAGAGGGGCTGGCTCATTGCCATTATCTGGTCGGAACAGGAGAGCTGGAGAGGACCGTCGGGGATGACGGTGTCTGGCGCTTTCTGTGTTGCAAGGAAGCCCGGTCAAAAGTTGCTTGAAAAACAAAAATAAAAAAGGAGAAAAGCGATGACAGATCATTTGCTTGTAGAAAAAAGTAACGGCATTGCCACCCTGACCATGAACCGTCCCGAGGTTCGGAACGCCCTGTCCCTTGAAATGCGTGAGGAACTGTTCCGCCAGATGGTGGCACTGGAAACCGATGATACGGTTCGCTGTATTGTGATCAAGGGCGCCGGTGAACATTTCATGGCAGGCGGCGATGTGAAAACCTTTGCCGAACTGGTGAAAACCCATTCCGGCGAAGAACGCCAGAAAATGTTCGAGGCCCGCATCCATAACCTCAGCCCGACAATCTTTGCCATGCGCCGGATGGAAAAGCCGATTATTGGTGCTGTTCAGGGCGGGGCCGCCGGTTTCGGTCTGAGCCTTGCCATGGCCTGCGACCTTGTCGTCGCGGCGGACAATGCGTTTTTCACCATGGCCTATGTCAATATCGCGACAACGCCGGATGGGTCCGGGACCTATTCCCTGCCGCGCATGGTGGGTTTGAAAAAAGCCATGGAAATTGCCATGCTGGGCGACCGGTTTGATGCCGAGGAAGCCTATCGTCTTGGATTGGTAAACAAGGTTGTACCGGTTGCGGACATGGAAGGGGAAACAGCCCGGTTGGCCCGCCGCTTGGCAAATGGCCCGACCGTGGCGATCGGACGCACCAAGAAGCTGTTGCAGGCATCCTTGAATAACAGCCTGGAAACGCAACTGGCGCTGGAAGCCGAGAATTTTGCAGCCTGTGCAGTAACCGATGACTGGGCAGAGGGCGTAACCGCCTTTGCCGAGAAAAGGAAGACTGAATTTAAGGGAAAATAACACTTAACTGATGAGGTGAGGAATGACTGATCTATCCGGTAAAACACTTTTTATCACGGGGGCCAGTCGCGGTATTGGCCTTGCGATCGGAAAACGGGCGGCACAGGATGGCGCCAACGTTGTCATCGCGGCAAAGACAGCCGATCCTCACCCCAAGTTGAAGGGAACCATCTATACGGCGGCCGAAGAGATTGAGGCCGCCGGTGGCAAGGCCCTGCCTCTGGTGGTGGATGTTCGCGACGAGGACATGGCGGAAAAGGCCATGAAACAGGCTGCGGACACGTTCGGCGGGATTGATATTCTGGTAAACAACGCCTCCGCCATCAGTTTGACGGGAACGCTTGAAACCCCCATGAAGCGATATGACCTGATGCATCAGGTCAATGTCCGCGGGACGTATCTGTGTTCCCAGAAGGCAATCCCCTATCTGAAGAACGCGGATAATGCCCATGTTCTCAACCTTTCCCCACCCCTGAATTTCGAGGACCGCTGGTTCAAGCCGCATGTGGCCTATAGCATGGCCAAATACGGCATGAGCCTGTGTGTTCTGGGGATGGCGGCGGAGTTCAAGAAGACCGGTATTGCCTTCAACGCCCTGTGGCCGAAAACCGCGATCGATACGGCGGCCATGGATATGATTGGCGGCAACCGCGTCAACAAGCTGTGCCGGAAGCCGGAGATCATGGCCGATGCGGCCCATGTGATCCTGACCAGCAAGGCCCGCGAGTTCACGGGCCAGTTCTGTGTGGATGAGGAAATCCTGCAGGCCGTCGGTGTTACCGATTTTTCCATTTACCGGCATGAGGGTATCAAGGAAGAGGAACTGCTTCCTGATTTCTTCCTCTAGGAAGCGGGCATTTGAGATTAAAAAAAAAGGCTGCCGAAGGGCAGCCTTTTTTGTGTTCTTATGCGGCCTGTTTCAGGCCGAGGCGGTTCCACACATCTTTCAGGGCGACCACCAGTTCCGCCATCATGTCATCCGTATGCAACGGGGATGGGGTGATGCGGAGGCGTTCCTCGCCGCGGGGGACCGTCGGGTAGTTGATCGGCTGGATATAGATCCCATACTCTTCCAGCAGCATGTCACTGGCCTGCTTGCAAAGGGCCGCATCATAAACCATGACCGGCACAATATGGGTCGGAGTTTGCAGGACCGGCAGCCCGGCTTCTGCCAGCAGGCGTTTCAAGGTGGCAGCCCGTTCCTGATGGGCGTCCCGTTCAGCCTGACTGTCTTTCAGGTGTCGGACACTGGCCACCGCACCGGCGGTAATGACCGGGGGCAGGGAGGTGGTAAAGATGAAGCCGGACGCGTAGGAGCGGATGGCATCAACGATATTCTTACTGGAGGTGATGAAGCCCCCAACAACACCAAAGGCCTTGCCCAGCGTTCCTTCCATGATGGTCAGGCGATCCATCAGGCCTTCGCGTTCCGCGATGCCGCCGCCCCGTGCACCATACAGGCCAACGGCGTGGACTTCGTCCAGGTAGGTCATGGCGTTGTATTTGTCCGCCAGATCACAAAATTCCCGGATCGGGGCAATATCCCCATCCATGGAATAAACGGATTCGAAGGCAATGACCTTCGGCCGGGACGGGTCGATTGTTTTCAGCTTGGCTTCCAGATCGGCCACATCATTGTGACGGAAGATCATTTTCTCGCAGCCGGAATGCCGCACCCCATCAATCATGGAGGCGTGGTTCAACTGATCGGACAGGATCACCGCGTTGGGAAGCAGCTTGCCGAGGGTGCTAAGGGTCGCATCGTTGGAGACAAAACCGGATGTAAAGACAAGGGCGGCTTCCTTGCCGTGCAGGTCCGCCAGTTCCCGTTCCAGTTCGCAGATCATGTGCGTATTGCCGGAAATGTTCCGGGTTCCGCCAGCGCCAGCGCCGTATCGGACCAGAGCATCCTGCATGGCATCCAGAACCTTGGGGTGCTGGCCCATGCCCAGATAGTCGTTGGAACACCAGATGGTGATTTCCGAACAACCGTCATCGGTAAATTTGGTTGCTCTCGGGAAGTTGCCGGCATGGCGTCCGAGTTCTGTGAATACCCGATATCTTTGTTCGTCTTTCAGGTCCTTGATCGCCTGACCGAACACTTCGTCATAATTCACAGCCATGTTATCCCTATCCTCTTACGCTCGGCATGGTATATTATACTTTAATGATAAAATAATCATTAAAATTGAATACCGATTATACCCCTACTTTGGCAAGGGACAAAAGGTCGCATAAATCCGATTTCCCGAACCCGGAGGGGTTCGGTAGTCGATACCGGAACCCTTAATGAGACATCAGGGTCGGTAAATCGCACTTGTCGAGAACCTCTCCCGTGACGGCGCCAAGGAACAGCCGGCGAAGCTGGCTTCGGGTATAGGCTCCCATGACAACCAGATCCGCATCACATTTGTGGGCTTGGGTCATCAGGGATTCGGCTGTCGTCCGCCCGCTGGTTCCGTGTATTTTGCAGGAGTTGGCCGCCACCCCATGCAGGGCGAGATATTTTCGGGCCTCATCGGGATTGATATCCTCGTCCAGATCATCCACGGCGCAGATCAGCATGACCCGTTCCGCTGCTTTCAGGAAGGGAAGGGCATGGGTAATGGCCCGGCTGCTTTCAACGGACCCGTTCCAGGCGACCGCGATGCGCTTGCCAAAATCATCGCCGATGGTTTCGCTGACGATCAGGACCGGGCGCCCGGTTTCCCGGAGGGCCGCATTGAGGACAAGGCTGTTGCTGGTATTTTCGTCCGTGGAGACCTTGCACATGACGATCAGGTCGAAAAGCCGTCCCACGGAAAGCAGAACATCTTCCCGGTTGCCGATCCGCACATCAAATTCGGCGGTGACGGTTTCCGGGGTGCCGAAAACGGGGTTGTCCGTAATCTCGATCTTTTGTTCCTGACAAATCTCGTTGAACAGGGACAGTGCGGCGTTTTTGCGGGTCTCGCCATCCTTTTCCGCCATGTCGATAACGCTTTCGATCATGGCAGAGGTCATGCCTTCGCCGACAAAGGCTGCGGCGGAGCGGGGATCCAGTTTGACATGCAGGGCCACCACATGGGCCCCAATGCGCCGTGCAACCTTGAGGGCGCTGGTCAGGGCCGCCGTGTCGCAAAAACTGTCGGAACCGGAAAGGGGTACGAGTATTGTTCTCAGGGACATGTTCGCCTCATAAGGAATTGATCCTTATAATATAACGCTAAAAGGGTAACACGAATAGGGGTTTATCCACTTTTCTGTTGCAAGGCGGGTTGGTTGGGCGGTGTGGGCAACTGATTTGATCGTCGCCATGCCCCAAGGTACAGGGACAGGGCAGTGCCAAGCCCGAAGACCGCAAGGCCAAGTGCCACCAGATACAGAATGTGCTGGAACTCCGCCCCGCGATATTCAGCGAGATAGGTACCAATTCCGGCGGCAATAAATAATCGGGCAAGCCCGGCCACAACCGGCCATATGACAGTGTGCGCCCCTTGCGAAGCAAAATAGAGGGACAGTCCCAACCCGAAGAACGCATAGGCCGGACCCACCACAGCCTGATACTCGGCCGTGAAGCGGAAGACGTCCGGGTCCGTGGTGAACAGGCCAGCCCAGCTTTGCGGCCACAGGGCGACAGTAACGCCAATGGTGCCGCAGATTGCGGCAGCGATCAGGCCTCCGGTCCAGCCAACCCGCTCGGCGCGGCGGACCTGTCCTGCCCCCATATTGGCGCCGACGAAGGAAATCATGGCGGCACCAATGCCGAAGACGATCGGGATCAGGATAAACTCAAGGCGGGCCCCGATGCCAAAGCCCGCAATGGCGGTTTCACCATAGTTGGAAACGATCCGGGCAATAAGCAGGATGGACGATACGGTCAGGAAGGGGTTGAGGGCGGCAACCGCGGCAACCCGGGCAATGCTGACAGCCAGCGGACGGGACCATCCCATATGATGCCGGGACAGGGTGATCCCTGATTTCCCCGACAGCAGGCGGACCCCCAGAAAAACACAACCAAAACCAAAGGCAATCAGGGTGCCAAACGCAATCCCCCGTATCCCGAGAGAGGGGATGCCGAACCAGCCAAGGCTCAATGCTCCTCCGGCGAAGGTCTGAAGGGTGGCCATCAGGATCATGCCGACTGCGGGCGAGCGCATGTCGCCAGCACCGCGCAGGAGGCTGCTGAGGGTGTTGAACAGCCACACCAGCAGGATGCCGGAAAACAGCACCGAGATATAATCCATGGTTTCCTTCAGGTTGTCGCCCGACGCCCCGAAGGCGGTGAAGATAACCTCGCCGAAAATCAGGAAAACGGCCGTAAAGAAAGCGGAGGCAAGACAGGCAAAGCCAATGGCGTGCCAGACGATCTGCAGCGCGCGATCCCTGTCATTGGCCCCGAGGGAGCGGGCAACGGATGCGGCAACCACCCCGCCAATGGACCCGGAACTCAGCATCTGCATCAGCATGGCCATGGGAAAGGCGAAGGCAAAACTGGCCAGTGTGGCAGTGCCCAACTGTCCCGCATACCACATTTCAGCCATGGCAACGACCGAGGAGGCAAGGAAGCCAAGGGTGTTGGGGGCGGCCATTTTCAAAAGCGGCCAGGCGATCGGACCAGACAGAAGGGCAGAAAGACGATCGGAACGCGGGGCGGGCGGTGAGGCCGGCTGGGAGGGGGAGGAGGGGGTATGGACCATGTGCTGGACTCTTGTAAGTTTTAAAAGTGAACTTAAAAGTAAGTCTAAAATTTGAACCTGTCAAACTGTTCCGATATACTGGCGCTTCGGCAAGCCCCAACGGAGGGTCCAATGAAGTGGCAGGAATTAAACTCGGAAAGATGCTCGATCGCACGGGCCCTTTATGTGGTAGGGGACCGGTGGACTATTCTGGTGTTGCGCGAATGCTATCGCGGCGTCACCCGGTTTGACAAATTCGAAAGCCGCCTGAAAATTCCCCGGCGCATCTTGTCTGAACGCCTGAAAAAACTGGTGGAAGAGGGGCTTCTGGTGAAAGAGCAATACCAGAACCACCGTCTCCGGTTTGATTATCTTCTGACCGACAAGGGGTGGGAACTGAGGCCGGTCTTGCTGTCCCTGCTGGCGTGGGGAGACAAATACCTTGCCGAGGGAGAGCCGCCCATGTCCCTGCGTCATGAGGCTTGCGGGCATGTGACCGTTCCGGCGCTGGTCTGTTCCGCCTGCGGTGAGCCGGTTGATCCGCGAGAGATCAAATCCTTTCCCACCCACAAGGCTGCCCCCAAGACAGAGGCTGGCTAGGGGCGGACGCCCTCGCCAACGGCCGCCAGTGCATTTTGCAGGGTCTGTTCCGGGGTGCCATTGCCGTCTACCTGTTGCCAAAGAACCGTTTTTTTTGACAATTTCTGAAGCTGCTGTTCCAGAATGGCAACGGTCGCATCCGAGGCGTCCCGGCGGCGCCCCTCGATACGGGCGGCCATCACCTCGGGCCGAACCGAAAGCCACAGGCCGGTAAAGGGAACTCCGCAATCAACGGCAAGCTGCTGGAAGGCTTTCTGGTCTTCCGGGCGGTCCGAAACCGCATCCATGATAACGGAATGACCGGTGGCCAAGGTCTGGCGGGCAATGGCCTTCATGGTATCGTAAACCTGTTCCGACATTTCGGGGGTGTAGGCCGTCTGGGGCATGGGTGTATAGTCGTCCCAGCCGATCAGCAGGCGCCGGATCACGTCGCTGCGGATATGAACGGCGCCGGGCGCCGCCCCGATCCGCGGTGCAAGGGCGCGGGACAGGGTTGACTTGCCGCTGCCTGACAGGCCCCCCACAGCCACCAGTGAGGGCGGCGGCGGGGACAGATAGGCCGATGCGTCTTCAAGTAACTGCCGGGTCTGTTGGCGGAGGGCCTGAAAGTCGTCCGGTTGTTCCGACTGGCCGGCGCGGGCCGCTGCCACATGGGTACGAATGCCGGCCCGCATGGCAAGATAGAAGGGCAGCAGCTTCAGGGCCGCCAACTCATCCGGTTTTGTCAGCCAGCCGATCTTGGCCAGATAGCGATTGAAAATGCGATTGGCGGCATCGGGATAGCATTTGTCGATCAGGTCCATCAGCAGGAAGGACAGGTCGTACAGAATGTCTGAAATGACAAATTCGTCCAGATATTCAATGGCATCGAAGGGAAGCGGGGTGTCATCAAGGACACAGATATTCTGCAGATGCAGGTCCCCGTGGCCAAAGCGGACCCAGCCGCATTCAACCCTTTGCCGGAAGGCTTCCGCATGCTGTTCCGCCCTCCTGTAGAGGGTGTCTCGGAACTGTTCAGCCTTCCCTTTATCGAGGATATGGGAGCAGAAATCATCAAGTTGGACAAAGTTGCGGGTGATCACATCCTTGAAATCGGGGGCGTCTTCCGGGGCGCTGACTTTCTGCGCCTTCCGGTGCAGGCTGACGATCGCGTCGGTCAACTTGTCCGTCAGGATATCGTCAATGCCTTGCCGGGCGGCATATTCATCAAGGCGAGCGCCCGCGGGGAAGCGCCGCATCCTGACGAGCCAATCAAGGGCCGCGCCAGACCCATCCAGTTCTACATCCCCGTTGTCGTTCAGTGTGACTTTCAGCAAACCCAGATAGAGTTGCGGTGCTGTGCGACGATTATAGTCCAGCTCCCGCCCGGAAAAATAGTGGCGCAGGTCCGGCGTGCTGTAATCCATATGCCCGAACAGCACCGGCTTTTTCATCTTGATGGCATGATGGCGACCAAGAAGGACCGTCGCCCCGTGGGTTTCGATCCTTGAAATATCCTCTGCTGTGCTATCAGGCCCATCCCATGCCGGGTTTTGGGTCAGGCCTTCAAGCAATTGTTTCTGCCGGGCGGCCTGTTCTTCCAGAGAGGGCGTCGTGGTCATCGACCGGTTATTCCTGTCCTTGGGCGGTGGCGTTCTGGTGCGCTGCCTGCAACAGGTGTTCCGGTGCCGGGTCCTGATGGATGATGGCCTCGGCATCGGGGTACAGGGCCATGACCCGCATTTCCACATCCTCGGAAATGGCGTGGGCCTCGGTCAGGTTCATGGTCGGGTCCAGATCAATATGCATCTGGATGAAGATATTCTGGCCGGAACGCCGGGTCCGAAGGTCGTGAACGCCAAGGACTTGCGGGTTTTCGCAAGCGGTCTCGATAATCTTTTCCCGTTCCTCGTCCGGCAGTTCCTCGTCCATCAGGTCGGCGAAGGAGGTGCGGACAATGCTCCAGGCGTTGTAGATGATGAAGACGGCGATCCCCATGGCGAACAGCCCGTCCGCATAATGCCAGCCAAGATTGGCGGACAGGAACAGGGCGATGATAACGCTGATATTGACCAGAACGTCCCCCGCATAATGCAGGGAATCAGCGGAAATGGCGACGGAGCGCGTCCGCCGGATCACGTAGCGCTGATAGGACACCAGTGCCAGGGTCAGCACAATGGAAATGACCATGACAGTCATCCCGATGTCGCTGGCGGAAACCGGTTTCGGATGCAGTAGCCGTTCCGACGCCTGCAGCAGCAGGAAGATCGCGGAGCCCACAATGAAGGCGGCCTGAAACAGTCCGGCCAGTGCCTCAGCCTTGCCGTGTCCGAAACGGTGATCCTTGTCCGCAGGCACAAGGGCATGGCGAACCGCCAGCAGGTTGACCAGGGAGGCCCCCAGATCCAGCATGGAATCCACAAGGGTGGATAGCATGGAAACGGAGTCTGTGCGCCAGTAGGCCCACAGCTTGATCAGGATCAGCAACAGCGCCACGGTGACTGCCGCATAGGTCGCGCTTTTCATCAACGTGCCATTGCTGGGGCCGTCCTGCTGAGGCCCGGAAGCAGGGGATGTGGAATGCATTTTTACTGATCCTTACGGACTATGGGTAACAGATTACGGAGTTACGGGTACAAAACGGCTTCGGTCCAGCCTTGCTCTGTCCGGGTGTATTGTCGCCTTTCATGCAGGCGGAACGGCTTGTCTTTCCAGAATTCGATCCGGTTCGGGATAACCCGGAACCCGGACCAGTATTCCGGCCGGGGGATCGTGCCAACCGCATATTTGGCGGCATATTTGGCGACGGCGGCCTCAAGCGTGAAGCGCCCTTCCATGGGACGGGATTGTTGGCTGGCCCACGCGCCGATCCGGCTGTCACGGGCGCGGGAATTGAAATAGCTGTCCGCTTCCTCGTCCGAGACAACCTCGATATCGCCTTCCACGCGAACAACCCGCCGCAGGGATTTCCAGTGGAAACACAGGGCTGCCTTGCGGGTGGCCAGAAGTTCCCGGCCTTTCTGGCTTTCGAAGTTGGTGTAGAAGGTGAAACCCCGTTCGTCGACCTCTTTCAACAGCACCATCCGGACGGAGGGCTGGCCTTCCTCGTTCACGGTTGCCAGAGACATGGCATTGGCATCGTTCAGCTCTGATTTTTCGGCCTCTTTCAGCCAGCTTTCAAATTCCTCAATCAGGTCGGATGTCTGTTTCACACTCATGTCACGCGGCTCGTCATAAAGTCAGAGAACTGTTGAGGGTCAATTTAACCGTGCGCTTCCCCGATGTCGACATCTGTCTTAATCGGGCCACAAAGTTGTGGAATTTAAAGTTTGAATTATTCTGTAAAACTGTGATTTGCTCATCTATATTGGTTAAAAGTCGTGTTTCCGAACAGTTTCTGGCACGATCAGTAGGATAGCGGGATTAAAAAGGATTGAAGCCATGGTTACGTCTAAGACACTTCTCGCGGGTGCTGTTGCCATCACCCTTGCGGTTTCCGGTTGCGCCTCGCAACAGAACAACCCGAAGCAGGCCGGCGGTGCAGTTATCGGCGGTATCGGCGGTGCGTTGCTGGGGTCCATGTTCGGGTCCGGAACCGGCCGGTTGGCGGCAGTTGCCGCAGGGACGCTGGTTGGTGCCATGATCGGTCAGGAGGTTGGGCGGTCACTGGATGCGGCTGACCGGGCTGCCATTGATCGGGCCGAGCGCCGCGCGACGACCGCGCCCGTGGGTGAAACCATCAAGTGGAACAACCCAGACAGCGGCAATTCCGGAACCATTACGCCGGTGCGCGACGGACAGGATACACGGGGTCGGTATTGCCGGGAATTCCGTCAGACAATTGAAGTTGGCGGGAAACTGGAAGAAGGGTATGGTACAGCCTGTAGACAGGAAGATGGCTCCTGGCAAATTATGACCTGATGCCCAAAAACCTGGTCCCCGGCCTGCGGTCTGGTTCGGGGGCAGGGTGACACTGGACAACTGAACTGTTAGACTGATTTGATGTTTAAATTACACACTTCGCTTGTTGGAACGGCCGTTGCGGCCGTTCTTGCTGTTTCTGCCACCTCTGCCGTTCATGCCGGCTTTGATGAGGGTGTAAAGGCCTATGAGGCCGGGAATTATGCAGACGCCCTGCAGGAATGGTTGCCGTTGGCGCGGAATAACGACCCGGCGGCCATGCGGAATGTCGGACATCTTTACCGGCGCGGTTTGGGCGTTCCAAAGGACCCGGCCGCAGCGGTGAACTGGTACAGGAAGGCCGCCGACCTCGGGTTTGCCCGGGCGCAGGCCAATCTTGCTACCATGTACCTGAAAGGCGAAGGGGTCGATCAGGATGACGCCCAGGCCTTCGAATGGTTTGAAAAGGCCGCCCGTACCGGGCATGTGATTTCTCAGTATAACCTTGGCTTGATGTATGAGTATGGCAAGGGGGTTGAGAAGGATCAGCCGAAAGCCCTTGGCTGGTACAATATGGCCGCAAAAGCCGGCCATCAGCCGTCCCTCGACAAATTGTCCGTACTGGTTAGCGGATCTGCGGCGGATACCGCCCCCTCCCATCAGGAGGAGGAAAGCGCAACCGCAACCGCTACCGCCGCCGCCACTCCCACTGTAACCCCGCTCCCGAAAGAGCCTGTCAATAATGAGCCTGTAGAGGCGGCGAAGCCGACCGTGGAAAGTGCGGAAAAGGCGGTGAAAACCGTACCGGAAACCGCTGCCCCGGCCAAGGCACCCGCACCGGATCATCAGGCCCTGATGGCCAAGGTCCAATCCGCTGAAGGGCAGAGCGAAACGGCGCCGGTGCAGGCGAGCATGCCTGCCGAAACGGGAGCAACGCAGCCCAAGAAGGACCCGTTCGCGCCATCCTCCACCACCGGACAGCCGACGGTTTTCAGTAAGCAGAAAAGCCCTGAGCCGGTCTTGGAAGGCAAGGTCGCGGAAAGGCAGGTCGAAACCACACCAGCCTCTCAGGATACGGAAAGCAAGGGTTTCTTTGCGTCCCTGAAATCCCTGTTTGTTGAAACACCTGCGCCAGCCGCAAAAACGACGGGCGTGGCCACTTCCGCTGCTGCGGGCGCAACAGCCGGTGCCGCCGCCGCTGTCTCCTCCGCCCCTGAGCGGGATGCACCCGCCGATCAGTCAGTCCTAAGCCGGGAAGACGTTGCTTCTGCCACTCCGGCAGGGGAGCCAGCCACGCCATCCCGTCCGGCGGTGGTGGCCTCCACGGCGGTGACAACCGGCGCTGGATTGTCCCTGAACGAACAGCTGGAAATGGCGGAACTGGCCTATAGCCTGCAGGAATATCAGCAGGCCTTGACCGTCTGGGCCCCCCTTGCACAGCAGGGAAATCCCGAGGCGCAGTACAATCTTGGGCGGATGTTCCATGATGGAAACGCCGTGCCGGTGGACCGGGTTCGTGCCTACTACTGGTGGCAAAAGGCCAGCGCGAATGGTTCTGCAGAGGCAGGCCAGTCCCTATCCGAACTGGAGAAGTCTTTGACCTTCCTTGAAAAGCGGCAGTTGAACAGAAGTAACTGACCGAAATATAAGGAATAAAGTCTGGTCAAGCTGGTTACAGTTAATATATCCTTGTTACAGGACAGTGATATTGTCCGGTGTCACGCTATTCAACGGTAATGGTTGGTAACTCCTTCTATGAAAGATCCTTACAGTATTCTGGGCGTATCAAAAAGCGCCAGTCAGAAAGAGATCAAATCGGCCTACAGGAAGCTCGCGAAACAGTATCACCCGGACACCAATCCGGGGGATGACAAGATCGCGGATAAATTCAAGGAGATTTCTGCGGCCTATAATATCATCGGGGATGAAAAACAACGCGCCCGCTTCGACCGGGGGGAGATTGACGCCTCCGGTCAGGAACGGGCGGCCTATGGATTTGGCGGCGGCGGTGGCGGTTTCCGGGGCGGTCAGTCCCGAAGCTATCGTCAGGAAGACGACATTTTTGGCGGCGGCGCCGAGGATATCTTCTCCGAGATTTTCGGCAATTTTCGCCGGGGCGGTGGCCGTGGCAGCCGCCCGGTCAAGGGCCGGGACAAGGTTTTCGCCATCGAGGTGACGTTCAGCGAGGCCGCGGTTGGCAGCACCCGCAGGCTTACCCTTGGTCAGGGGGGGAAGACCCTTGATGTAAAGGTTCCCGCCGGGATTGAGGATGGCAAGCAGATCCGCCTGAAAGGTCAGGGGGATCCCGGGGCTGCAGGTGGTCCGCCGGGCGATATCCTGATCAATGTTACGGTCAAGCCCAGCAGCGTTTTTGTGCGCGACGGCGACAATGTAATCGTGGAACTTCCCGTCAGCCTGCCCGAGGCTGTTCTGGGCGCGAAGGTGCCCGTCCCGACAGTGGACGGAACCGTTAATTTGAAAATTCCTGCCGGATCCAATACCGGATCGACCCTGCGCCTGAAGGGCAAGGGGATCATGCGGGCAAAAGCCGGAACGCGAGGGGATCAGTTGGTCCGCCTGAAAGTTGTGCTGCCGGAAACGCAGGATGAGGAATTGCAGGATTGGGTGTCGAAATGGTCTGAGGGCCATCAGTATGACGCCCGTTCCAAGTTTGCCGGAAACACATAGTTTCCAAAGCGGGTTTAAGTCTTTGACTGCATTTTTGTTGCAGGATAAGTAAAGAGCGTATGATCAAATTAGGTTACTAGATAACGGGATTCACGTATGACTGAGCACAAGGGCCTGATGGCAGGTAAAAAGGGATTGATCATGGGCGTTGCCAACGGTCATTCCATTGCCTGGGGAATAGCCAAGGCGCTTCACGAGCATGGAGCCGAGATTGCCTTTACCTATCAGGGGGAAGCCCTTGGTAAACGGGTAAAGCCGCTGGCGGAAAGTGTCGGGTCCGATACGGTACTGGAATGTGATGTAACCGACGAGGCGTCCATCGACGCTGTGTTTGGGGCGCTTGAGGAAAAGTGGGGTAAGATCGACTTTCTGGTCCATGCCATTGCCTATTCCGACAAGAACCAGCTTCGGGGCAATTTCACGGATACAACCCGTGACAACTTCCTGATGTCCATGGATATCTCCTGCTACTCTCTGATTGCGGTATCAAAGCGGGCGGCCCCCCTGATGAGTGACGGCGGCAGCATTGTGACCCTGACCTATTACGGCGCAGAACGGGTTATTCCCCATTACAACGTCATGGGCGTTGCCAAGGCCGCGCTGGAAGCGTCTGTTCGCTATCTGGCGGTTGAGCTGGGACGCAAGAATATCCGCGTCAACGCCATTTCCGCCGGTCCGATCAAGACGCTGGCGGCATCCGGCATTGGTGATTTCCGGTATATCCTGAAATGGAACGAATATAACTCGCCATTGAAGCGGAATGTCACCATCGAGGATGTGGGCGGCTCAGCGCTGTATCTTCTCAGTGATATTGGCGCAGGCGTTTCCGGTGAAACCCATCATGTGGATGCCGGGTATCATGTTGTCGGCATGAAGGCGGAAGACGCCCCCGACATGACACCCGGTTCCTGATTTTTCCTAGTTCCAGACGGTATTCATTATGTCTCATAACAGTTTCGGCCATATGTTCCGGGTCACAACCTGGGGGGAAAGTCACGGTCCTGCCCTTGGCTGTGTTATTGACGGGGCGCCGTCCCTGATCGAGATCACGGAGCCGGAAATCCAGCATTGGCTGGACCGCCGAAAGCCGGGGCAAAACCGCTTCACCACCCAGCGGCGGGAGCCGGATACCGTCAAGATCCTGTCTGGCGTGTTCGAGGGGAAAACCACCGGGACGCCGATCAGCCTGATGATTGAGAATGTGGATCAGCGGTCCAAGGATTACGGGGACATCAAGTCCAAGTTCCGTCCGGGCCATGCGGATTTCACCTATCAGACAAAATACGGCATTCGCGATTACCGCGGCGGCGGTCGGTCCAGTGCCCGCGAGACAGCGGCCCGTGTGGCCGCCGGTGCCATCGCCCGCAAGGTTCTGGGGGACGGGGTGCAGATCAAGGGATACCTGACCCAGATCGGTGACCGGAAAATTGATCGCAGCCGTTTTGATGAAGCCGAGATCGACAAGAACGCCTTCTGGTGCCCCGACCCGGTTATGGCCGCGGAATGGAGTGAATATCTGGATGGTATTCGTCTTGGCGGGTCTTCGGTTGGTGCGGTGATCGAGGTCGTTGCCTCTGGTGTGCCGGCCGGACTTGGTGCCCCGATCTATGGCAAGCTGGATTCCGATCTGGCCGGTGCCATGATGACCATCAATGCCGTAAAGGGTGTTGAAATTGGCGAGGGCTTTTCTGCGGCGGCGCTGACCGGTGAGGAAAATGCCGATGAAATGCGGAAGGGCAACGAAACCTCTCCCCGTTTTCTCAGCAATCACGCGGGCGGCATTCTGGGTGGTATCTCAACCGGGCAGGATGTTGTTGTCCGCTTTGCCGTGAAACCGACCTCGTCCATCTTGCAACCCCGACAGACAGTTGATCTTGAAGGGGCCGAGACCGATATCATTACCAAGGGTCGCCACGATCCTTGTGTGGGAATCCGGGCTGTGCCGGTTGGCGAGGCCATGATGGCCTGCGTACTGGCGGATCATTTGTTGCGCCACCGTGGCCAGAACGGATAAATGCCCAGAAATCAGTACCAAGTAAAACCAAAAAAGGGTTGAGAACTGACCCGAATAATCAAAAAAAACCAGGAGGAAGTTATGTCCCAGCCAGATTATATCCACGCCCTTGATGTTCCGGTGCCGTCTCGTGACGAACTGGATGAGGGAACGCGGAAATATTTCGAGCTTTGCGACGAAAAGCTGGGGATGGTCCCGAATGTTCTGGCGTCCTACAGCTTTGATGCCACCAAACTGCGCGCCTTCTCTGACATGTATAACGACCTGATGTTCAGTGAGTCCGGCCTGAGCAAGCTGGAACGCGAAATGATTGCGGTCGTCGTTTCTTCCGTCAACAGCTGCTACTACTGCCTGACAGCACATGGTGCGGCCGTACGCGAACTGTCCGGTGATCCGATCCTTGGCGAACTGATGGTCATGAACTATCGCGCTGCGAAACTTGAGCCGAAGCAGAAAGCCGTTCTGGACTTTGCCTACAAGCTGACAAAGACCCCGAACGAGATCGAGGAAGCGGACCGTCAGGCCCTGCGCGATGCCGGTTGGACTGACCGCGATATCTGGGACATCGGTGCGACCGTCGGTTTCTACAACATGAGCAACCGCATGGCTGCCACCATCGACATGATGCCGAACAAGGAATATCACTCCCAAAATCGTTAAATTCGATTAATCGAATATTAATGTGATCCTGCTAGGGTCAGTCTTGGTTCTTGCCGTTCAGGCTTCAGAAGGAAGCCGGAAACTCTTGAAAAGAGAAAGGTAAAACGATGACTGACCTGATTGCGGGCTTTACGGCCTCACGTTCCTATCGTTCTTTTGCCGAGGCCTCTCTCCTGACCCGCCCCGATACGGGGTTGCGGTCTTTCTCCCTGCAACGGGTGCAGGAAGCCTCCTTCAGCTTTGATGCCCTACTTTTGGATGATCACAGCGCCCCGCTTGTCTCCCTGCCATTTGGCGAGGGTGACAAGTCAGCCGATGATATTCTGGCGGCCTTATCCGAAAAACTTGAAGGTTTTTTGCAGCCCTTCGGAAAGGCCGGGGGGGACCTTGTCGCTCTTCAGGCCAAGGCGCTTCATTCCCTGTCCGATTTGATTGAGGGCACTGCTGCGGATGCGGCGGCCTTGTCCATTGATATCCGTTTCGCCCGGACCGAGCAGACCTATGGGGTCAGTGGGTCCGGCCAGACGGGAATTTTCAGTGGTTTCGCGCTGGAAATCAGTGTGTCGACGGCACTGGTGGATTTCGATCCGGGCCGTTCAATGGTGATCAGCATGGCCGGGGAGCGGGTTGAGTTTTCCAGCCTTCAGATGATCGAGGGGCACCGCCTGGGGGTGTTCCGCCGTCCGGCCCCCGGACTTGGGGTCATGCCCGAATGCGCCTCGGAACAGGCGGAGGAAGCCCGGAAAATTATTGCCTTTCTGAAAGAGACGCGCAGGCAGATCAAGGCCTTTCAGGAACCGGAAGAGCGGGCCTATCGCGGGGTTCTCTATCAGGCTGTACAGAGCTTTTCCGGGGTCAGCGTCAGGGTGTGATACGGCTGCCTTCCGGTAGCGGGGGAAGGGCCTTGCGGGCTTCCGCCCGGATCAGGTCGGCCATCAGGTTGGTCCCCGGTCCCGCCTGATCCGCCTTGGGAACCACAAGGCACAGGGTGACCGAGCGATGCAGTTCGTGCCGGGTCTCGATAATTTTTAAATCGCCCCGCTCGATGGCATCCGCAAAGACATGCTTCGGGGCCCAGCAGAACCCCGTGCCGGACAGCAGGATTTCCCGGGCATGTTCAAAACTGCTGACCGTCCAGCGTTGCTCTGATTTCAGCCATCCCATATCTTTCCGGCGGGGCGAGGTGGTCTTGTCGCTGATCACCAGTTGCAGGGAACCTGCCAGTTCTTTCTGTGTGGCCGGGCGCCCGGCCTTGATCAGGGGGTGGTCCTTGTGGGCGTAGGGATACAGAACCATATGGGTCAGCGGTGTCCCGAGATAACCAGACGGCACATAGGGGGCGATGACAATATCCGCTTTCCCTTCCTCAATGGCTTCGATGGCACTGTTCAGGACCACTTCATCAATGCGCAGGCGGGTTGACTGGTTGCGTTCCCGAAAGGCATGCAGGGCCGGGGTCAGGGCGTGTTTTGGAAAGATATTTTCAACGGCGATGGTGATTTCCGGCTCCCAGCGTTCCTTGGCAAGGCGGGCGAAGGTTTCCAGTTCGTCCGCGTCTTTCAGAAGTTGTTGCGACCGGCGGCGCAGGACCGTCCCAATGGGCGTCAGTTTCAGCTTCTTCCCCTCCACCGTTATCAGGGTCAGGCCCAACTGGTCCTGCAACTTGGCAATGGCGTGATGCAGGGATGAATGGCTGCGGTTCAGATGCTCTGCTGCTTTCAGGTATCCGTCATGATCAATCACGGCATTGAACAGAGCCCATTGTTGCAGGGTGATGGTGGGAAAGCGGCTCATTCGGGGCCTCGTCTGGAAAGTATAATTGTCTTTAAAATAGACAATTATTGGTGAAAAATATCAATTTCTTTTCTTTTCGTAGACTATATTTTTCTGGTGAGAGTTATTCCGGTTTGGAGATAAGTAAATGGAAAAATTGAACCCGTTTGTCAGCCTGGTCGCCCGCATTTTGCTGTCCATCATGTTTGTCATGGCCGGGTACGGAAAAATTGGCGGTTATGAAGGCACGCAGGGCTATATGGAGGCCATGGGGGTTCCGGGCAGCCTGCTGCCGTTGGTGATCCTGCTTGAACTGGGCGGGGGTATCGCCCTGATCGTCGGGTTCCAGACCCGCATTGTTGCGTTTCTGCTGGCCGGCTTTACGTTTCTGGCAGCCCTGCTGTTCCACCTTCAGCCTGACGACCAGATGCAAATGATCATGTTCATGAAGAATGTGGCTGTGACAGGCGGCTTGCTGCTGCTGGTGGCGCATGGTGCCGGTGCGCTCAGCATTGATGGCAAGCTGAAAGCCTCAAGAAGCTAAGGTCTTATCAAGGTCTCGCATGAAAAACCCCGCTGTATGGCGGGGTTTTTTGTTATCGGACCTTGGATGCGGCCTCTTGCAGCAGGGACGGTTCCGCACCCTCCAGATGGGCGTTTTCTGAAATATGCCGCCGCCAGGCCTTGGCGCCGGGGCGTCCCTGAAACAGGCCCAGCATATGCCGGGTGATGGATTTGAGGGGGACGCCTTTCTTCATTTCCCGCTCAATATAGGGAATGATTTCGGTGACCACCTGATGGCGCTCCGGGGCATCGTCGCTGACGCCGTAATAGCGGGCATCGATGGCGGCCAGAAAATAGGGGTTCTGATAGGCTTCCCGTCCGATCATCACGCCATCCACATGTTGTAGATGCTCGTCAATCTCTTCCAGCGTCTGGATGCCGCCATTGATGATGATCTCCAGATCGGGGAAATCCTGTTTCAGCCGATAGACACGGGGGTAATCCAGCGGCGGAACGGTTCGGTTCTCTTTCGGGCTGAGGCCGGTCAGCCAGGCCTTGCGGGCATGAATGATAAAGGTCTCGCAGCCCGCGCCCCGAATAATGTCCGTAAACCGGCTCAGATGTTCATAGCTGTCCAGATCATCAATACCGATGCGGTTCTTGACGGTGACGGGAAGGGCTGTGCTGTCCTTCATGGCGCGGACGCAGTCGGCAACCAGTTCCGGCTCTGCCATCAGGCAGGCGCCAAACCGCCCGTTCTGGACCCGATCGGACGGACAGCCCACATTGAGGTTAATCTCCTGATAGCCATACCCTTCGGCAATCCGGGCGCATTTCGCCAGATCGTCCGGGTTGCTGCCCCCCAGTTGCAGGGCCAGCGGTTGCTCCGCCGGATCAAACGCCAGATGCCGCGCCTCATCCCCAAACAGGATGGCCCCGGTGGTCACCATTTCCGTATAGAGCAACGCCCGCGACGTGATCAGCCGCAGGAAATACCGGTCATGACGATCCGTCCAGTCCATCATGGGCGCAACGGATACGGTTCTGTCGATCTGCATGGAGTCCAAACCTCTACGATATAAACTGCCCCTGATATATGAAAAGCGGGGCCGATAGGGAAGGGAAAACCGGTTTTATTGCGGATCAGGCGTCGGTTTTGTCCCTTTTGCCGGGCAGCGGGTGCCACAGGCGGGCGCGGGCGATGATCAGGAATTCCTGTGCGCGCTGCACTGCCGGTGACTTGGCGGCCGCAGGCACGGACGGTTCAAGGGCGAGGCCGATGGACAACTCGCCGGTTTCCGGGTCCATATCGCGAATGATCAGTTCCACATCTCCCAGCAGCATGCGATCCCCCCGCCCCAAGGGCTTGGTCAGGTGCTTCTTGAGGAAGTCACCGGTGGAAATGCCGGCCTCTTCTTCGGGAACAGGAAAGCCGTACAGGGCGGAAATGCTGCCGATCGGGGTATCCGGCACAATGGAAAATTCGCCGAAATAGTCCAGATCCTCGTCCGACAGCACCAGTTCGCTGGCGAACAGGCGGTCCAGCAGGGGGATCAGGCGGGGCGGCACGAAGATATAGACATAGTCGCCGGGTTGCGGTCGTCCGGCTTCGTGCATCTGCATGGAGCGGTCATTGCGGACCACAAGGGATGGCCGGGCCCAGCGGGGAATGCGCTCCCCCTTCGAGACGGGGCAGTCTTCGGCAATCCGGTAGGAAACCAGTTCATGATTGGCGTTGCCGGGTAGCTCCAGTTCGATTTTCTCGACCGCGCCGGTATCGGGAGGGATGATCAGCCCCAGCCATTTGGCGAGCGGGCGCACGGTCCAGCCCTGCAGGAGGAGGGAGGTCAGCACAATGATAAAGGCGGCGTTGAACAGGGTCTGCCCGCTTTCCAGCCCACCAACAATGGGCAGAATGCCCATCAGCACCGATACTGCCCCGCGCAGACCGACCCAGGCGATAAAGGTTGTCTCGTTACTTTTGAAGCCAAACGGCATCAGGCACAGCCAGATGGCCACGGGGCGGGCCACCAGCATCAGCAGCAGGCCGATCACCACCGCCTGCCACGCGATGGCGGGAAAGGCGGACGGTGTGGCCAGAAGACCCAGCATGAGGAACATGGTGATCTGGGCAATCCAGGTCAGGCCTTCCTGAAAGCGGCGAAGCGTCAGACTGCCGGTCAATTCCATGTTGCCCATGACCAACCCGGAAATATAGACGGCAAGAAAGCCGCTGCCACCCAGCAGGCTGGTGGCGCCGAAAATGCTGAGGGCAAAGCCAAGAATGATGATCGGGTAGAGGGACGGTTCCAGACGGATGCGGTTGATGGCATGCACCGCCAGAAACGAAAAGCCGAGCCCGCAGGCAATGCCAAGCCCCATCTGGGTCACGAAGGCATTCAGGAAATCCCATGAAAGGACCTGCTGGCCCTCGCCGCCAGCCATGGCCATTTCCACCAATGTCACGGTCAGGAAGATGGCCATCGGGTCGTTGGAGCCGGATTCCACTTCCAGAACCGAACGGATACGGTCCCGGATATGAATGCCACCAACCCGCAGCAGGAAAAACACGGCCGCCGCATCGGTGGAGCCGACAATAGCCCCAAGAAGCAACGCTTCCAGCCAGCTCAGGTCGAGAAGGTAGCGGGTGGGGATGGCAATCAGCAGGGCGGTCAGAACAACCCCGATGGTCGCCAGCAATATGGCCGGGGCCGCCGCCACCCGAAAGGTCTTGAGGCGGGTGCCAAAGCCACTGTCAAACAGGATGACGGCAAGGGAGATACTGCCGACAAAATAGGCGACAGGGGCATTTTCAAACGCGATACCGCCAATGCCGTCCTCGCCGGCGATCAGGCCAATACACAGAAAAACCAGAAGAAGAGGGGCGCCCACCCGAAAGGAAATCAGGCTGGTGAAAACCGAAATGACCACAAGCCCCGCACAGATCAGGGTGGCAAGTGCAATTGTTTCGGTCATTCAGGGTCTCTCCTTGTCAGGTAAGTGTCGGCTCGTTTTCCCCGCCGCATCAGGCCGGTTATGGTGCTGTGTAATCGTGGCGTTTCCGTGGCCTTCGCCCGTTGCGAAGACAGCGGGCCGGTCTCCAAAAGAGCACCAGAGGCATATGGGCGCCGGACTGGAAGTCGGGTTGGGTTTGGTTGCAGGAATATAACAGGGGCAGTGTATCCGTTTCGCGCCGTTTTTTCCAGTCGAAGACGGGCGGAGGTGTTGTTTTTCTTGTCAAAAGTCCGCGTCCGGCGTCGATGCCACGGAAGTGGGGCAAGGGCGGTTTGGGGTGGATTGACCGGGGGATTGATGTTTATGCTGGCCACCATGAATTTCCGGTCCGGTTAGGGGAAAGGTGGTCAGGGATATGGCAGCCCGCATTGAGTTTGTTAATCATTCATCGGTTCTTGTGTCCAGTGACACGGTCGCGGTGTTGAGTGACCCCTGGTATTTCGGATCGGTGTTCCACAAGGGGTGGAGCCTTCTGGTGGAAAATGACGATGCCTATATTCGGCAGCTTCTGGAGCGGACCACCCATATCTGGATCAGCCACGAACATCCCGATCATTTTTCGCCGCCTTTCTTCATGAAATACCGGGATATCCTGCAGCAGCGGAACATCCCGATCCTGTTCCAGAAGACGCGGGATGGCCGGGTCACTGACTTTCTGGAGGGCAAGGGGTTTCAGGTAATCGAAATCCCGGAGGGGGAGCGTTATTCCCTGTCCGAGGATTTCACTGTCCGAATTGCGAAAAGCGATCTTTATGATTCCGCCCTGCTGATGGAGGTGGAGGGGCAGACGGTGTTCAACCTGAATGACTGTCCGCTGCATGAAGACAGGACCTTGCAGGCCTTTCAGGACCGATATGGCACCTGCGATGTGCTGTTGACGCAATTCAGCTACGCGGCGTGGAAAGGCGGGCGGGATAATGCAGCATGGCGGCGGCGGGCGGTTCGCTCCAAGCTGAACGCCATGCGAAAGCAGTTCCGCTATCTGTCCCCCAAGAAGTGTATTCCGTTCGCGAGTTTTGTTTATTTCTCAAACGACCTGAACCGCTACATGAATGACGAGGTGAACACCCCGGACAAGGTGCTTGCGGCCCTGAAGGATGAAACGCCCGAGATTGTGTTCATGCAACCGGGCGAGGTTCAGCCGCTTGAAACGCTGGCCGCCCGGCCGGAGAGTGCCCGCTGGTGGCAGGAGGCTTTTATCCGGGCATCGGACCTGCCGGGTCTTCGGTATGAGGAGAGTTTCAGGCCTGAGGAACTGGCGGCGGGTTTTAAGGAATACCAGAAACGGATATTCCGGAAAAATTCCCGGACCATCATGGGGCTGGCGGCCCGATTGCTGCCCCTGAAGCCTTTCGGAAAAACCCGCATCCGCCTTGCGGAGAGCGGGCAGGTGGTCGAGATCGACATGATGAAGGACTTGCGGGTTGCGGCAGGGGAGGCCGATGTGGAGATGCATTCCGCATCGCTCGACTTCATGTTTCGGAACGAGTTCGGCTTTGACACCCTGTTTGTGAACGGCTGCTTTGAGGAAAGCGCGCCGGACGGGTTTTCCCGGTTTGCCAAATGTTTTGCCATTGGCAACCTGAACGCCATGGGGCTACATATCGGGCTGTCCCTGCTGGGGCGTCTGGATGTGATTTTCCTGCTGATCCGCAAAATGAACTCGGTTCGAAACAATGTCTCGAATGGCGGTGCGGCGAAGGAAGCCACCAGGGGATAGGGGCGGGAAACCGGGCCGTTTGTAAAAGGTCTTTGATCCGGCAGGCCTGTTCCTGTAAAAGAAGGCGCAGTTAAACCCGCATTTACGTACAGCATCAGGATTGCTTTCATGACCCGTCATCTTATTACGTCCGCTTTGCCTTACATCAATGGTGTCAAGCATCTGGGTAATCTTGTCGGATCCATGTTGCCTTCCGATCTGTATGCCCGTTTTCTGCGGGCGCGGGGCGAAGAGGTTCTGTTGATCTGTGCGACGGACGAACACGGCACCCCGGCAGAGCTGGCAGCGCGGGCCGCAGACCAGACCGTAGAGCAGTTCTGTGCCGAACAGCATGAGGTTCAGGCCCGGCTTGGCGAGGCGTTTAACCTGTCGTTCGATTATTTCGGCCGGTCTTCCTCGCAGCAGAACCACGAACTGACCCAGCATTTCGGCAACAAGCTGTTTGAAAACGGCTTTATTGAAGAGCGCGTGACGAAGCAGGTTTTCTCTGTGGATGATGACCGCTTCCTGCCGGACCGGTATGTGGAGGGAACCTGCCCCCACTGCGGATATGACAAGGCCCGGGGCGACCAGTGTGAAAGCTGTACCCGTCTTCTTGATCCAACGGATCTGGTCGAGCCGCGTTCCGCCGTTTCCGGCAGCACCAATCTGGAAGTCCGGGAAAGCCGGCATCTGTTCCTGCTGCAATCAAAACTGTCCGATGAAATTCGCGCCTGGGTGAATACGCACCCGGACTGGCCGGTTCTGGTGTCCTCCATCGCCCTCAAGTGGCTGGACGAGGGGCTGCATGACCGGGGGATCACCCGCGATTTGAAGTGGGGCGTCCCCGTTGGCCGCGAAGGCATGGAAGACAAGGTTTATTATGTCTGGTTCGATGCGCCGATCGAATATATCGCCGCCACCAAGGAATGGGCAGACAAGGACCCTGAAAACCGGGACTGGAAGTCATGGTGGTACGAGGCCGAGGATGTGCGCTACACGGAATTCATGGCCAAGGACAATATCCCGTTCCATACAGTGACCTTCCCGGGCACGATTCTGGGCAGCCGCGAGCCGTGGAAGATGGTGGACTATATCAAGGGCTTCAACTGGCTGAACTATTACGGGGGTAAATTCTCCACCAGTCAGAAGCGCGGTATCTTCATGTCCGATGCCATCGAGATGCTGCCTGCGGACTACTGGCGCTATTATCTGCTGGCCAACGCCCCGGAATCATCTGACAGCAGCTTTACCTGGGACGGGTTCGCCGGAACCGTGAACAAGGACCTGGCGGATACCCTTGGCAACTTTGTAAACCGCATCCTGAAATTCTGTTCTTCCAAGTTCGGGTCCGCCCTGCCGGAAGGCGGCGAGATTGGCGAGCGGGAAAAAGAACTTGCCGCGACCCTTGCCAAGCGGATTGAGGCCTATAACACCCATATGAGCGAGTTGCAGATCCGTAAGGCCATGCAGGAGCTGCGCGCTATCTGGGTTATGGGCAACGAATATCTGACGGAAGCAGCCCCGTGGACGGCCTTCAAGACCGACCCGGATGCGGCCGCCGCCAGCTTGCGCATTGCCATCAACCTGATCCGGGTGTTTGCCATCCTTGGTGCGCCGGTTATCCCGGACGCGTCTTCCCGCCTTTCCGAGGCGCTGGGCCTTGGTCTGACAGATCGGGACTGGATCGAAGGCGATATGATGGATGTCTTGCAGACCCTGAAGCCGGGCCACGAATTTACGGTGCCCGATGTTTTGTTCCGTAAGATCAGTGATGAAGAAATTGCGGAATGGGAAAGCCGGTTTGGCGGAAGCGATGCCGAATAAGCTGCAATAAACGGTTTTTCCAGCAATGGAATGGAAGGGGGCTTGACGGTGGTTAAGCCCCCTTCGTCGTTTTCAGGGGAGAGAGGCAGGTCAGGCGACCGGGGCAATTGTTAATGTTCTGGAATAAAATTGTGAAATTTCAGCAAGGGGCGACAGGCATCGCGAGTGATTTTCAACAATGAAGCGCCTGATTTCGGGAAAACCAGAAAGTGAGTCTGGTTTTTTATTTAAGTAAATATTTTCCTCTTTCATTAAAAGTAATTAAGTTTTGATTTTAAGTGTAGTTGTTTATTGTCGTTTTTAAGTAGAGTTATACTCATTTGCAGTTTTTATGTTTTGTTTTTAAGTAAAAAAAATAATTTAAATAAATAATGTATTTATTATTATTTGTTTCGTAAATTTTTACCAAATAATTAATTAATAATTTACCTCAAAAAACGCACCCCGTTTAACTATTGATTAATTATTTGATGTCAAATTCCTAATCAAGGCGCGAGGCAAGGCGAAAACTTGGAAAGCGCTTTACGAAGATAAAGGGCTTTTCGAGGGGCTGCATGACGCACGCTAAGAAAGTCTGAACAAGGGGGAGAGATCCTCCGTTTCAAAAAGCCAAGTTTGAAATTCAGGATGACCGTCCTGTAGCTTGTTAGGAGAATGACTATGCTGAAATTGTTCCGTTCATTTGCAAAAGACGAATCTGGTGCCACAGCGATCGAGTATGGCCTGATTGCCGCTCTGGTTGCTCTGGTTGGTGTTGTCGGCTTTACCGCCCTCGGCGACACAATCCTTGAATCTTTCGGTGAAATCGCCAGCACACTCTGTGAAGGTGCCGGGGGTACTTATACTGCTGCTGCCGCAGCGACTGCTGATGCAGAGGCAACGGCTGCCGACTGTTCATTCAGCTAATGAATGCGGGGGCTGCGCTGGCAACAGCGCAGCCCCGTTTTTTCAGGGGCATGCCCTGTTTTTTTGTCTGAGGGGAGGGTGTCGTGGATTTTCGGAAACGTCTCAAGGCCAATGAAGCCGGCGCAACCGCCATCGAATATGCCCTCATTGCCGCCCTTATTGCCGTGGCCGGGGTTGTGGCCTTCACGGCGACCGGCACGACCATCAACGAATCCTTTATTAACATTACCGATGGTTTCTGTGCGGCGGTTGGTGGTACCTTCTCTACGGATGAGGGTGGCACCGGAAGTTGCACTTTCTCGTGATCTTCGGAACAGCGGCGCAGATATTGTTTCCGAGAGATGAGCTCCGATAAAGGGATAGCCCCTAAAGGAAAGATATGTGGGTACAGACTGTTTATAATCTCACCATCCTTATTGCCGCCTGTCTGGTTCTGTATGCGGCTTTCTCGGACTTCAAGGCTTTCCATATCTCAAATTATATCAGCATTGCGCTGGTTGCCCTTTATCCCGTGGCGGTTCTGACCGCGCCGGTTGATGTGAACTGGGTTGCCGGGCTTTCTGTTGGGGCGGGGGCGTTTGTCCTTGGTTTCGGGCTTTTCGCGCTGGGGCTATTTGGCGGCGGCGATGTCAAACTGATCTCTGCGCTTTGTCTTTGGGCGGGGATTGATCACCTGTTTTCGTTTCTGATCTATATGGCCTTGGCGGGCGGATTGCTGGTGGTTTTTGTGCTGGGGCGGGAGGCGTTTCGGAAATCTGATGAGGCTTCTGGCACACGCGGCGGGCTTCGGGCCGCTTTGCGGGCGCGGGCGCCGGTTCCCTACGGTGTTGCCATCGCGCTGGGTGGTCTGAAAGTGTTTTATTCCTACGCCTATATTAGTGGAATTGATTTTTAATTTCCCGGTTTAACAGGAAATTAAGCAGTCCCGCGATAGATTTTCTTCCAATCGAAATATCTGGAATTGTTACTATGGCTCGCAAAATCATTCTTGTCGTATTCGCGTTGCTGATTGCCGGAACAACCATATGGTTCGTTCGCAATTGGGCCGGAAGTCAGACACAACCGGTTGTCGCCAGCCCGGTCGCCGAGGTTGTTCAGAAGAAAGAGGAACCCAAGGTCAAGATTCTGGTTGCCGCACGGGATTTGCCCGCGGGGACGCTGGTCCGCGAAGAGCATCTTACCTGGCAGGTCTGGCCCAAGGCGGATGATCTGCAAGAGCGATATGTGGTTGAAAATGTCCGGCCGATGAATGAGTTTTTTGGAACCGTGGTCCGGCGGGGTATCACAACCGGCGAGCCAATCACCGACAGCCGCACCGTCCGGCCCGGCCAAAGCGGCTTTCTGGCTGCGGTTCTCAGCCCCGGAAGTCGGGCCATTTCCATTGATATTGACGCAACATCGGGGATTGCCGGTTTCATCTTTCCGGGGGACCGGGTTGATGTTGTCCTGACCCACAGCGTGACCCGGGGCGCGGAAGGGGGCGAGGGGAGTACGCGCCATGCCAGCGAAACCGTTCTGACAGATGTGCGCGTGGTTGCCATGGACCAGTCCACCAACGACCAGAACCAGCAGGCCGCCGTGCGCCGGATTGCCACCCTTGAAGTGTCTCCGAAAGAGGTGGAGATCATTTCCGTTGCCCGCGAAATTGGCCGTTTGTCCCTGTCCCTCAGAAGTATCGCCAGAACCGAGGATGAAGAAAAATCCGAGGGTCAACCGGTGACCCTGACCGAAGAGCGGGGCCGGGGATACACATGGGATAGTGAAGCCAGTGCCCTGATTTCTGCACCGCGCCGTTCCGGCGGTACAGGTAAAACCGTTGTCGTGGTTCGCGCAGGAGCTGCGGACAAAAAGTCCTTCGATTAGGAGTATGGGAAATATGTCCAAGTTTCTGTCAAATCTGGCTGTTGCGGGCCTGATCTTCGCCTTCGCGGCCTTCCTGCCGAAATCCGCGGAACTGGCCGAAGTGATCAATGATGCGGGGGATCCGCTGCAACTGACCGTTGCCAACGGAAAGCTGATCAAGCTGGACCGTCCGGCCGCATCGGTTTTTGTGGGGAATGCGGACCTTGCCGACGTGCAGGTGCAGTCACCGACGATTATCTATGTGTTTGCGAAAACGACAGGCAAGACCAACCTGTTCGCGCTGGACAACAAGGGCAAGGTCTTGATGAATTCCCCGGTCCATATTTCCCATGATGTGGAATCTTTGGGGGCGGCCCTGAAGGATCTTGATCCCACTGGCGGATTGAAGGCCGTTTCCATGCAGACCGGGATTGTGCTGACAGGCCGGGCCGCAACACCGGATGTGGCCGAGGATGCCCGCCGCCTTGCAAGCCTGTATGCGGGGGACGGTAACGTCTTCAACCGGATTGTTGTCGAAGGGTCCATGCAGGTGAACCTGCGGGTGCAGGTGGCCGAGGTGGCGCGTTCTGTGACCAAGCAGTTGGGCGTCAACTGGGAAAATATCGCCACACCCGGAAAATTCCTGTTTGGTCTTGGTACAGGGCGGGATCTGGTTCAGGGAACCAATATCCTGCGGAGTGGCAACCAGTCAGCTCTGGCCCTTGGGTTTACGGACGGGACAACCAGTGTTTCATCGGTGATTGACGCGCTTGAGGAAGAAGGCCTGATCACGGTTCTTGCCGAACCCAACCTGACCGCCCTGTCCGGCGAATCAGCCAGTTTCCTTGCGGGCGGCGAATTCCCCATTCCGGTGCCGCAGGATGACGGGGTGATTTCCGTTGCCTATAAGGAATTTGGTGTTTCCCTTGATTTCACGCCCAACATTGTGGGGAACCGGCGCATCAACCTGAAAGTGCGCCCTGAGGTTAGCCAGTTGTCATCCCAGTCCGCGTTGAATGTGGGCGGCGTGTTCGTTCAATCCCTAATTACCCGGCGGGCGGAAACCACGGTGGAGCTTGCCAGTGGTCAGAGCTTTGTTCTGGGCGGCCTGCTGAACAGTGATCAGGACAATAACGTCACCAAGACACCCTTGCTGGGGGATCTTCCCATCATTGGCAGCCTGTTCCGCTCTACCGCGTTCCAGCGGAATGAAACGGAACTGGTGATCATTGTGACCCCGTATCTGGTCGAGCCGGTCAGTTCCCGCATTGCCCTGCCAACAGACGGCTATATCCCGCCGAACAGCAATGACAGCTACGTCAAGGGTGAACTGTTCAAACCGACAGCAGAGGCCCCGAAACAATCATCCGGAACACCGGCCCCGGCAACCGCGCTGGCAGGCCCGGAAGTCAAACTCGTCGGTCCCGCCGGCTTTATTATGGAGTGACGCAATGACGATGGTAATTTCGAACACGCGCCTGAAACAGGCCGGTATGGGGCTTCTTTTGGCCCTGACAGCGGCGGCCTGTGCGCCCATCGATCCGGAAACCGGCACCTTCGTCCAGACGGCATCGCCGGAAAATGCGACGCTGCAAAAGCAGATCAGCGTGGAAAAGGTGACACCGATCCTCAAGGTTTCCTTTGACCGGGGACGGGCGGACCTCTCGGACCTTGAAAAGGGAAGAATTCTGGATTTCGCGGTGGCGCAAAAGGCCCGCTATCGGGATGTGTTTCTTCTGGAATTGCCGCCGTTTAATGATGCTGCGGGCCTGAACGAGAAGCGGTTCGGCTCCATTGGCGGCTTTCTGGAAAATCAGGGCTTTCGCGTGGAGCCAAAAATCGTGAACGAAGCGGTTGGGGACGGCCTCCGCATTTACCGGGAACAGTATGTTGCAACTGTCAGTGATGAAAGCTGCAACAAGGGCTGGACCCGCCCGGCGGGCCTCAACTACGAAAACCTGCCGTTGCCCCATGTGGGATGTTCGACCGCCTCTGGATTGGTGCAGATGATTTCCAATCCCAAAGACCTTGTCGATCCTGCCCCCATGGGTGGATATGACGGTGAGCGGGCCGCAGCCGCGATCAAGGCCTATCGCAGCACTGGCGCGGATTCCGGCAGTTAATCGGAGAGAGATTTAGCATGGCAAGCGTAGCACCCAATCTCGGTACTCTTTTTGGAACGCAGGTTCATGAGGAATTCATGGCCTTTGTGGATGACGAGCATAGTCTGGGCATTTGCCGGGAGGCTGCCACCGGAAATGACTGGTCGGAAGACTGTATTCAGGATGGCGGCATCGGCGAGGCCGTTCAGCGGATCGAGCCGGGCAACGCGCCAAAGACCGTGATGGCGGATATCAGTCGCAGTCTGGACCCTGAAGGGGATATCACCCGCCTGATCCGTAAATTGGGACCGTCCGGGAACCTGATTGTGATCGGGGCCTCCAATGATGTGCAGGTGTTTCGCCGGATGATCGCGCTTGGGGCGTGTGACTATATCGTCAAGCCGCTTACCGTGGATGTGGTGCAGGACGCCATTCTCAGTATCGACAAGCAGGCACAGGCCCGCCAGACCGCCCAAAGCGGTCGCCTGACCGTCATCATCGGGGTGCGCGGCGGTGTCGGGGCCTCTACGCTGGCCACCAACCTTGCCTGGATCATGGCGAACGAGGAAAAACTGGGCACGGCCCTGATCGATCTTGATCTTCATTTCGGGACCTCGACCCTGTCGCTGGATATTGAAAGCGGCGGCGGCTTCCGCGAGGCGCTGGAAAACCCGCATCGTCTGGACAAGCTGTTTCTGGACAGCGCCATCACCAAGGCGGGGGAACGTCTGGCCGTTCTCGGGACGGAAGAGCCGATTGAGGAATTCGTTGATCTGCACCCGGAGTCGGTCGATACCCTGATCGGCGAGATCAGTCAGGATTACAATCAGGTGCTGATTGACCTGCCCCGGCATCTGTTGCCAACACAGGGGGCGCTGCTTGCGGCGGCGGATACGGTTGTGCTGGTGTCGGATCAGACGCTGGCGGGCATTCGCGATATTAACCGGATCACGCAGGCCATGACATCCCTGTCCACAAAAGGGCGCATCTTGCGGATTGTCTCTCGGGTCGGCAGCGAGCGCGTCGCCCAGGTTTCCAAGTCCGATTTTGATCGGGCGCTGAGCGACCATGTGGATTATTACGTCCCGGAAGATGGGAAAACCCTGTCTGTGTGCGCCAATGTGGGCAAGGCCATCGCCGCCGAGGCCCCGCGCGCGCCCATTACCAAGGCCTTGCGCGATATCGCAGCGGATATTTCCGATTATGAAAAGCCAAAGAAGCAAAGTTTTCTTGGCAAGATCGTTGGTTCCGGCAAAAAGAAAAAAGGCACTAAGGCGTGAGTTTGTGGCGCTCATCATCGGGACAGAAAAACAAGTCGGCCCCGGCTGCGCCTGAAGCGGCGAGCGGGGCGGCGGATACCACTGGCCTGATCGACAAGCTGGCGCCGGCGGCGATGGATGCCCTGCTGGGCACGTTCCATGACGGGGCGTCCCGTTCCGACATCAATCAGGCGGCCCGGGGGTTTGTCCGTCAGGCGCTGGAAAAAGACAATATTCGCCTCAACGTTCTTGAGCAGCGAACCCTTGTTTCCGCATTGTCCGACCGGCTTTGGGAGGCCTTCGCCGCCTCTCGCCAGGAAGCCGAAGTCGCGACGGAGACAGAAAATCTGTCAGTCCGTGAGGATGTGCCGCCCCCGTTCACGGTTCCTGAAAGAACCCAGATCGTTGAGGAAGGGGTCACGGTTTTCGGTGCGGATATCGGCGCTCCGGCGGAAGTGACGGCCGAATTTGAGCAGCCGATCCTGTCCCCGTCAGACTTTATGGACAGGGCCGAACCTGAGGACGAACCCTATGAGGAGCCGCTGGTTCCTGTCGCGGGATCGGTCAAGCAGAGCGAACTTGGTGCGCTTGGCAACGAGGTGGCAGCGGCATTGGAGGAAAAGGCGGAGGAGGCGGACAAACTGCGTCTTCTTGCCGTTACCGAGAAACAGGCCCCCCGGTCCGCGACCCAGACGGAACTGACCAAGGAACGGGTCCAGCCGTTGTTGTTGGAGCGCATTGATATCAGTGCTGCCGTGACAATGGACCGCCTTGATCTGGCGCGGGATATTTCGGACATCGTCGCGGATATTCTGGTCGAGGAACGCATCCAGCTGAACCAGCGGGAACAGCGGGAACTGATTGAAAGCCTGATGCATGACATGCTGGGGCTGGGACCGCTGGAGCCGCTGCTGGCGGATGAGGCCATTACGGATATCATGGTCAATGGCCCCAAGCAGGTTTATGTGGAAAAGAAGGGCAAGCTGACCCTGTCAGAGTGCCAGTTCCGGGACAATGCCCATGTTCTCAGCATTGCCAGCCGGATCGTCAGCCATGTGGGACGGCGGGTTGATGAAAGCAATCCGCTGGTGGATGCGCGTCTTGCCGATGGTAGCCGTGTGAATATCATCATTCCCCCGCTTGCCATTGATGGGCCCAGCATTTCCATCCGTAAATTTGCCAAACAGAAGATCACGCTGGATGTGATGGAGCGGCAGGGCAACCTGTCTCCTTCGGCGGCGACGGTCCTCAGGGTGGCAGGGCGGTGCCGGCTGAATATCCTGATTTCAGGCGGAACAGGGTCGGGTAAAACGACCATGTTGAACGCCATCTCGCAATTGATCGATCCGGGTGAACGGATTGTCACCATCGAGGATGCGGCGGAGCTGCAATTGCAGCAGCCCCATGTGGTGCGGTTGGAAACCCGCTCTGCCAATCTGGAAGGGTCCGGCGAGATCGGCATGCGGGACCTGCTCAAGAACTCCCTGCGGATGCGACCGGACAGGATTATCCTGGGTGAAATTCGTGGCGGCGAGGCCATCGACATGCTGCAGGCCATGAATACGGGCCATGACGGGTCTCTTTCCACCATTCACGCCAACCGCCCCCGCGAGGCCCTGACCCGGCTTGAAAACATGGTCGGGATGTCCGGGGTGAACCTGCCCGCGAAGGCAGTACGGACGCAGATTGCGTCGGCCATTGACCTGATCGTGCAGGTCAGCCGGATGCGCGATGGGGTGCGCCGGGTCACCTATATTTCCGAAGTTGTCGGCATGGAAGAGGACATCATCACCATGCAGGACCTGTTCTGGTACGAGTTTCAGGGCGAGGACAAGGGCGGACGCCTGTTGGGGGAATACAAGTCTTCCGGCTTGCGGCCCCATTTCGCCCCGCGGGCTGCCTATTACGGGTTGGACAAGATGTTGATAGGAGCGATGTGATGTTTGGCGGAGATGACCAACTGCTCATGATGGTGATTGTCGGTGGGGGAACCCTGCTGGTCACCCTGATCCTCGGCTTTGCCTTTGTTGGCGGGGATGGATCATCGGCCGCACTGAAACGCCGCCTGAGCGAGGTTGGAAACGGCACCAGACGGGCACCGGACAAAGTCGGCCATCGCAGTTCGGCCCGCATTCAGAACCCGAAAGGCAGTTCCCAGTTCATTGATGCGCTGGCCCGAAAGATGCTGCCGAAACCGGCGGAATTACGGTCCCGGCTGGAAAAAACCGGGTTTAATATCTCCATCGCGCAATATTTCCTGATTACCGTTGCGGCCGTTGTCCTGCTGACGGTTATGTGTCGCTTTGTTTACGGGTTTTCCCTGTTTCTGGCCATTCCCGTTGCGCTGGCCGGGGGCATGTTCATTCCCCATTTCATCATCGGGTTTCTGGGGCGGCGCCGGATCAACAAATTTATGAAGGCCTTTCCCGAAGCCATCGAGTTGCTGTGCCGGGGCTTGCGGGCGGGACTGCCGATCAGCGAGGCGATCAATACGGTCGGGCACGATTCCCCGGAACCTGTCGGTAAGGAATTCAGGGTTGTCGCAGATACGGTACGTATGGGACGGACTGTGGAAGATGGCTTGTGGGATGTGTCGCGTCGGATCGATCTGCCGGACTTCAAGTTCCTGATCATTGCCATTTCCATTCAGCGGGAAACAGGCGGTAACCTTGCGGAAACGCTGGGGGGACTGGCCAGCACCCTTCGGAAAAGACGGCAGATCAAGCTGAAGATCAAGGCCATGTCCTCCGAGGCCCGGGCCAGTGCGTGGATTATTGGCTCCCTGCCGTTCATCATGTTTTTCCTGCTGTGGCTGGCCAATGACAGTTATGTGATGACCCTGATCCATGACCCGCGCGGGATTTACATGATCGGGGCGGGCCTGACCATGATTGGTTTTGGCGTCATGGTCATGGCCAAGATGGTCCGGTTCGAAATCTAGGAGGGCCGTCTTATGGATATTACCACACTCCTTCCGGGATGGATGAAATCAGAGGATATCATGGCCATCGTGGCAGGCATCGCCGCCATGGTGGTGTTCCTGATGATCTGGAATGCCCTGCTGGTGAAGGACAGTCTGCCCGAACGGATCAAGAGCCTTGAAAAGCGGCGGAGCAAGCTGAAGGCGGAAGCCGTGGCCGAAACCCGGCAACGCAGCCAGTTGATTGCCCGTGAAAACCTGATGCACCGGGTCGTCAAGAAGATGAAGCTGATGCGCGGGGAAAAGGCGCGGCAGATTTCGGCGCGTCTTGCGCAGGCTGGCTGGCGGTCCAAGGATGCGCTTGTAACCTATCTGTTTGCGCGGATTGCATTGCCGGTGGTCGTGGGTCTGTTCGCGGTTATTTACTGCGTGGTCCAGAACCCCTTTGACTGGCCGCTGTCGGTCGGGTTGATGGTCTCCCTTGGGGCGGCCCTGTTTGGCTACAGCCTGCCGGGAATTCTTCTGAAAAACCAGATTTCAAAACGCTATGCCCTGATCCGAAAAGCCTTGCCGGATGCGCTGGACCTGCTGGTGATCTGTACCGAGGCGGGCCTCAATCTGGACAGCGGGCTTGACCGTGTTTGCCGGGAAATTGCCAATTCAGCCCCGGAACTTTCCGATGAATTCGGCCTGACATCCATTGAGCTGGGGTTTCTGCCCGACCGGAAAGAGGCCCTTGGCAACCTTGCCAAACGGGTTGATTTTCAGGCAATGACGACGCTGGTCAATACCCTGCTGCAAACCGAGAAATACGGAACGCCCCTTGCGGTGGCCTTGCGGGTCCTGTCTGCCGAGATGCGGGATGAACGCCTGATGAAGGCCGAGGAAAAAGCCGCCCGGCTGCCCGCCATCATGACCGTTCCCATGATTGTCTTTATCCTGCCAGCCCTGTTCATCGTGCTGATCGGCCCGGCGGTCCTGAAAGCCATTGATGCCTTTTCGGGAAGCTGAGAGAGCGGACACCCCTCACATTTGACCTGGCGGAACCCTGCACAAAAAAATGCCCGCCTGTTGGAGCAGGCGGGCATTGCAGTGAATGGCATTTCACTCAGTACGCTACAAAAGCTGTCTCATAGGTCTTGTTTGTAGAGCCGTCCCGCTTTTCTGCCGGGCGGTGTTCGTCCGTCTTTGCTGGGCCGGGAGCTATCGTGTCAGAGGCCGGGCGGGCAACGGTTTCGCCGCTGTCCTGTGCGGCGGCTTCCGGCTGGCTCATGAAGCAGTCAGACCCGCGATCCCGCAAGGCACCGCAAAGCCGGACCGGGGCATCCTTATCTGTATAGCCACCAATACGAACCCGGTAATAGACCCCTTTGCCTTCGCCAAGGTCAATGCGGGAATATGTGGGTTTCAGGTCAGACAGCAGGTCCCCATGCTGGGAATGCAGGATTTTCCAACCCATTTCGGCCCGCTCAGCCGTTCTGAAAGATCCGACTTGCAGGAAATATCCGCTGGTGGCGGAATTTGGCAGCGGCAGCGAAAAGGCTACCTTTTCGATCTGTGCCGGGGCCGCAGGGGTTGGGGCAGGGGCCGCTTCGACCTTTTTCGGGGCCGGTTCACTTGTCGCCGGTTTTGCGGCGATCGTCGGCTCCGCTGCCTCGGTTGCCTTTGTGGTGCCGGACTTTTGCGCTTCGGCAGTGGGGGCAACCGGGATCAGGTCAGCCGCCCGCTGTTGGGGCTTCCCTTTAGTGTCTGCCAGTTGTGTTGCCGGTTTTGTCGCGGGTTCTGTCGGCGGGGAAAGCGGTGTGCTTTCAACCTTGCCTGTCGGAACCGCCGCCAGCATCGTTGCAGATGGCATATAGGACGGCTTTGCAGGCGTATCCTGTCTTTCCGTTGTCAGGCGCTGCGTGGTTTTCCGGGCTTCCAGCGGTGTTGTCGAGGGAACGGCGGATGGCGCCGGGTTTTCGGTCTTCTTTCCGGCCATGGCAAGAACATGGTCACGGCGGCTGCCTTCGGGCGCTGCCAGAGGTCCGGTGTCATTGTTCAGCGCCTGAAAATACAGGGCGTTGTTGCGGGCATCCCGCTCGTTCAGATCCATGCGGGAATAGCGCATGGCCTCGGCGGTTTTGCCAGCCATGCCATAGACAAGCGCCAGATTCTGGCGGTGTTTGGCTGTTGCGTTCGGGTGGGCCGTGATGATTTCCAGCATGGCGATGGCCTGATCCGTCCGCCCGACAAGGGCAAGGGACAGGGCCAGATTGTTCTGATAGGTCAGGTTGTTCGGGTCGGCCTTGATGGCCTGCCGATAAAGATCCTGTGCCTTGTCATGGTCACCGGCGGTGTCATGGGCCACGGCCATACCACCGTGGGCAACCGCATAATCGGGGTCATGTTCAAGTGCCTTTCTGAAGGCCTGCAGGGCGAGGAACGGCTTGTCCAGTGACAGCAGGCTGTATCCGATGCCGCTGTGGGCCTCAAGCAGTGCCGGGTCCTTCTGAAGAAGGTTTTCATAGATATCAAGGGCCGCTGTCGGCTGGTTGTTCTTGCGGAACGCATCCGCAATCTTCAACGAGGGCAGCGGGCTTTCCGGGTCTTTTTCGGCGGCCATGGAATAGAAACGGAAGGCGGTTTCCGGATCCCCTTTTTCAAGCGAACGGTCGCCAATCCGCAGCAATCGTTCAAAGGTGAGGCCTGTCGACAAGTCCTGTTCTTCGGCTGCCGAGGCAACCGGTGTGGGCTTCGTGCCTGTCTGTTGCTGGGCAACCGTGTTACAACCGGCGGCGACCAGACTGGTTGTCACCAGAAGCATGGCGCGGCAATAAGGGGTTCGACGACTTGACTGGGGCATTCTCCCGACTCCTGTATTCCATTCCGGAAATCAGCAGGCAGTCTAACAGTCGTGTCCTTAAAAAATCTTAATATTCCCCCCGGATTTAATGATAATTTTTAAGCAATTCCCATTGTTCCGCTGCCATTGCCTCACGGGCAAGGATCATTGCCGGGTTACGAGTCGGCAAGGCGTCTCCGCCCGGCAGGCATCTGTGAAAGTCCGTCTGAAAATCCAACCCCATCATTGGTCGCGGCGGGATGGGACGGCACGAAGGCCGGTGCAGGCGCAGGTGCTTGTTGGCTGGCGGGATGTAATCCGGGTTGCGCTTGCGGGGGTATAAAGTTCTGCGGCATCCCCGGAATCGGGGGCGGTTGGTGTGCTGGTGACATATCCGGGTAGTGAGGCTGATATCCCGCTTGATAGCCCGCGTTCTGGAGGGGGCGGGCGGGCGGCTGGTTCTGCTCGATTTCCGGGTTCATGTATTTGTCGAAGATGCCGGATGCGATATGCTGGGGCAAGGCCTCGAACAGGGACAGGGTGTTTTGCATGCCGATCTTGTTGATAAAATTGGCAATTGTGATGGTCAGAAGGCCTGTTCGTACGGATTGTTCGTCAATGCCCCGCTGTTGACAGCGGGCAAGGGCATCGGACAGTTCCTTTGCGACGCCGTTGATCCTTTGTCCATTGCTCATGTCTGGTCCCCTCTCTGGTCTGGTACGGGCGATCGGTTTGTTGCTGTACACATGCTGAAGGGTTAACGTCTGGCTGTTCTTTATGTGAATATTAATGCCTAGGCAGGTCTTCGCAGAGACGCGGCAGGTCTCTCGCGGATGGCTGGAATGGATGGAGAAGGAAGCGGAAAATGGAACGGGAACTGGGCAGGTTGGCCGCCCTGATCAAGGCCAGTAACAGGATTGTCTTTTTCACCGGTGCGGGGATCAGTACGGAATCCGGAATTCCCGATTTCCGAAGCCCGGGCGGATTGTGGGAGAAAAACCAGCCGATCGAGTTTTCCGACTTTCTGGCTTCCGAGGAAATGCGGCGGGAATCGTGGCGTCGCAAGTTCGCCATGGACAGTGTCATGTCAGCAGCGGAGCCCAATGCCGGGCATCTGGCGATTACCGAACTGTACCGCCGGGGGCAGGTCTCGAAGGTGGTGACACAGAATATCGATGGCCTGCAACAACTGGCCGGTGTGGACGAGAAGGATGTGATCGAACTGCACGGCAATACCACCTTTGCCAAATGCTTGGATTGCGGAGACCGGATGAGCCTGAAGCAGGTAAAGGCTGTTTTCGCGGTCAACGAGACCTTGCCGGAATGCGGTCGTTGCGGTGGAATTGTTAAAACAGCGACCATTTCCTTCGGCCAACCCATGCCTGTCCGGGAGTTGCAGGAGGCGGAAAAAGAGGCCGTGGCCTGTGACCTGATGATTGTGGCAGGGTCATCGCTGGTTGTTTATCCAGCCGCAGATATTCCGTTGATCGCGCGGGAGGCGGGGGCCGAACTGGTCATCATCAATCGCGAGCCGACACCGCTGGACCCGGTTGCCAGCCTCACTATTCGGGGGGAAATCGGGAAATCTCTCAGCGCTGTCACAAAACCGTAAGGGATAATCAGCAAATTAAGACAAACGATCTTATATTGTAATAAATCGTTCAAAATTCTCAAATTCAGGATGGTTCGGTCTTTTTATGGCGAAGATGTTTGTGTTTATTGCTCTGGTCACGGCGCCCGTGGCGATCATTGCATTCTGGTTGGTCAGTCAGGACCTGTTGGCGTTGGAATATGCAATTCTTTTGACATTGACGCCTGTGGGGCCGGGGGTGCTGATCTATAACCGCCTGCTGATGGAGGTGAATGCCCTCGGTCAGAAGGTGGAGCATGTGACAGAGCCCGGTTTTGATGCCCACAAGCATAATTACAGCCTGCGGTCCGGTTTGTTGCCGGTTGATGACCTGCTTTTGTCCCTGCGCCAGCATCGCCGTGTGCTGCTGCAGCGGATCAATCAGGCGAAAAGCCGGGAAGAGGACACCAACTTCCTGTTTGACATGCTACCAGATCCCATTCTGGTTCTGGATGAACGCCGCCAGATCAACCGGTTCAACAAGGCCGCGCAGGAGTTTTTCGAGACCGCGACCCTGGAAGGGGACCTGACGGAATGCCTGCGCCATCCGGCGCTGATCCGGGCTGTTGACGGGGTGTTGGCCCGCCAGTCAGAAGGGGAGGCGGTGGCCTTTGCCATTCCGGGCAACGTGACCCGCCATCTGCAGGCCTATGTGGTCAGTCTGTGCGGCGACGCGGGCGGAGAATTTCGGGTGATCATCAGCCTGCATGATGTGACAAGCGCCAAGCGCACGGAACAGATGCGGGTCGATTTCGTTGCCAATGCCAGCCATGAATTGCGGACACCACTGGCCATCCTGATCGGGGCCATTGAAACCCTGCAAGGCCCCGCCGCGCAGGATTACAAGGCCTATCCCCGGTTCTTGAACATGATGCATGCGCAATCCCGCCGCATGTCGCAACTGATCGATGACCTGTTGTCCCTGTCGCATATTGAAATGCATGAACACAGCCGACCGGCCGAGAAAGTAACGCTGAACGAGGTCCTGCAGGAAGTGGGGGACCTGATCCAGTCCAAGGCGACAGGGCTTGGTAAATCCATCGCCCTTGACATGCCGGACGACCGGGTTTTTGTGACGGGGGACAAGAGCCAACTGGCACAGGTCTTTACCAACCTGATCGACAATGCCCTGAAATACAGCCGGGACAATACGGAGGTGTCCGTCCGGCTGGAGCAGCGGGAAAGGGATGTGCTGGTTTCCGTTATTGATCAGGGCGAAGGGATTCCCAAGACCCATCTGCCGCGTCTGACGGAGCGGTTCTATCGCGTGGATAGTGATCGTAGCCGGGAAATGGGGGGAACCGGGCTGGGGCTGGCGATCGTCAAGCATATCCTGAGTCGCCACCGGGGAAATCTTGAAATAGAATCTGAAATGGGAAAAGGCTCTGTCTTTACAGTGCGTTTGCCCCTTCCTAATTCAGTAACTATCTAAAAATAAACGACTATTCTCCTGTAACAATAGTGTCATGGTTCTGTAGTATTCCGGTCACCGTGGAGACGCAGAGTGCGGTCATCGACAGGATAGACGCTGTCGCACTACTGAACGGAGAATAGACGTGTTTAAGAAAACTCTCGGCGTTGCTGTCATTGCGACAGTAGCATTTGCAGGACAGGCAATGGCTCGCGACCAGATCCGGATCGTTGGCTCTTCCACAGTATTTCCCTTTGCAACAACAGTTGCAGAAACCTTTGGTAACAAGACAGGCTTCAAGACACCTGTCGTTGAGAGCACAGGCTCCGGCGGTGGTCTGAAACTTTTCTGCGCCGGTATCGGTGACGAGCACCCGGACATCACCAACGCTTCCCGTCGTATCAAGAAATCCGAAGTTGAAAAATGTGCGGCTGCCGGTATCACCGATATCACCGAAGTGAAAGTCGGTTTTGACGGTATCGTTCTGGCCAACTCCAAATCTGCCAAGCCGGTTGAACTGACCAAGCAGCAGGTCTTCATGGCACTGGCCAAGCAGGTTCCGATTGACGGCAAGCTGGTCGACAACCCGTACAAGACCTGGAACGACATTGATCCGTCCCTGCCGAAAACCAAGATCGAGGTTCTCGGTCCGCCTCCGACCAGTGGCACCCGTGACGCCTTTGTTGAACTGGCCATGGAAGGCGGCGCCAAGGCATTTGATATGCTGAAAGACCTGCGCAAATCCGACAAAAAGGCCTTCAAGGCTGTGGCCCACTCCGTTCGTGAAGATGGTGCCTATATCGAAGCTGGTGAAAATGACAACCTGATCGTTCAGAAGCTGGTTGCCAACCCGGATGCCATCGGCATCTTCGGTTTCAGCTTCCTTGACCAGAACGCTGACCGTATTCAGGGCGGTATCATCGGTGGTGTTGAGCCGACCTTTGAAAACATCTCTGCTGGCGACTATGGCATTTCCCGCTCCCTCTACTTCTATGTGAAGGCAGCGCATGCGGACAAGGTTCCGGGCATCAAGGAATTCATCGCTGAATTCACCAGCGAAGATGCCTTCGGCGAGTTTGGTTACCTGACTGAAAAGGGCCTGATCCCGCTGTCAGAAGAAGAGCGTACAAAGGTTCGCAACGATGCGACCTCTCTTACCAACCTGAAGCTGATGTAATCCAAAACCGGGAGGAGGGGCGTTCCCTCCTCCTTTTTTGTACTTCCCGAAAGCAGGGCAAGCACCCATGAGTTTCCTTCCCCTTGTATTGGTCCTTCTGGCAATGTGTACCTTCGGATATTGGTACGGTTCCAGACGGGCAATGGCACAGACGGACAGTTCAGTCCGGCGCGTGGCCGTCAGGCCCCACCAGTTTGGACTGTATGTGGCGATCTGGGGGCTGGTGCCTCCGGTTTTTCTGATTGTACTCTGGGGATTGTTCCAGGAATTCGGTAGCAGCCTCGGACCGGCGCTTTTCGACCAGATCAGGACAATCGTCTTTCCCGTGGTAACCCTGCTTGTGGCCGCTGGCGGACTGTATGTCTCGATCCAGAAAATCAATCCGGCCCTGAAGGTTCGCAAGACAATCGAGACGGCTGTATACGGGGTCTTGATCCTTGCCTCCACCCTGTCGGTACTGACCACGGTGGGCATTGTTTTTTCCCTGCTGTTCGAAACAATCCAGTTTTTTGACAAGGTTCCCCTGTCGGAATTCTTCCTTGGCCTGGAATGGAGCCCCCAGACCGCGTTGCGGGCTGATCAGGTTGGCTCTTCCGGGGCGTTCGGGGCGATCCCGTTGTTTGCCGGTACCATGCTGATCACCCTGATCGCCATGATGGTAGCGGTTCCGCTTGGCCTTTTCAGTGCCGTTTACATGACCGAATATGCAACAGACCGGTTCCGGGCCATTGTGAAGCCCATTCTTGAAATTCTGGCCGGTATCCCGACGGTGGTTTACGGCTTTTTCGCGGCCCTGACCGTGGGGGTGTTCTTCCGGGATGTGGGGTCAGCGATCGGTCTGGACGTGGTTTCAGAAAGCGCCCTTGCCGCCGGTGTGGTCATGGGCATGATGATCATTCCCTTCATTTCATCGCTCAGTGACGACATCATCATGGCGGTACCGCAAAGCCTGCGGGATGGTTCCTACGGCCTTGGGGCGACCCGGTCGGAAACGGTCATGAAGGTGATCCTTCCTGCGGCCCTGCCGGGGATCGTCGGCGCGGTGCTGCTGGCGGTTAGCCGGGCCATTGGTGAAACCATGATTGTGGTCATGGCCGCTGGCTTTGCCGCGAACCTGACCGCCAACCCGCTGGAAGCGGTTACAACCGTTACGGTGCAGATTGTCGGCTTGCTGGTCGGTGACCAGGAATTTGACAGTGCCAAGACCCTTGCCGCCTTTGCGCTGGCACTGGTTCTGTTCGTTATCACCCTGTCCTTGAACGTGATTGCGCTTATCGTGGTCCGCAAATATCGTGAAAAATATGACTGATACTTCCACACCGGGAAAGAAGACCGATTGGGCATCGCCGCAACTGCTTGCCAAGGTCGCGCAGCGCCAGCGGGCAGAGAAACGGTTCCGCCGATTGGGGCTGAGTGCCATCGTGATCGCGCTGGCCATGCTTGCCACCCTGTTGTTCAGTATTGCCGGAAAGGGTTACAGCGCCTTTTACCAGACCCGTCTGGTAATGGATGTGACCTTCAGCGAGGCTGTGATTGATCCCAAGGGAACGCGAAACGAGGATGACCTTCGGGCCGCTGGCTATGGGGGAATTGTTCGCGATACCCTGCGGGAAACCTTCCCGGACGTGAAATCCCGCAAAGACCTGCGCGAATTGTTCGCCCTTGTCAGCAAGGGCGCCCCGATGCAGCTTCGGGACATGGTTCTGGATAACCCTGATCTGATCGGCCAGACCGTTCCTGTCGATTTTATCGCCGGTGACGATATCGACATGTTCAACAAGGGCTTTATCCCCCGCGATGTTCCCGAAGGGGATCGCCGGGTCAAGGATATGGAAATCGCGTGGTTTGACCAGCTTGATGCCGTCGGGGCGGTCAAGATGGTTTTCAATTCCACCTTCTTTACCTCGGGCGATAGCCGGGAGCCGGAACTTGCCGGGATTTGGGGCGCGATCAGCGGGTCTTTCTATACCCTGATTGTCACCTTCCTGATCTCGTTCCCCATCGGGGTCATGTCCGCAATCTATCTGGAGGAGTTCGCCCCCCAGAACAAGTTCACGGACCTGATCGAGGTGAATATCAACAACCTTGCCGCGGTCCCGTCGATCGTGTTTGGCTTGCTGGGATTGGCGCTGTTCCTCAATGTGGCGCATCTGCCGCGCTCCGCCCCCCTTGTTGGTGGGTTGACGCTGGCACTGATGACCTTGCCAACCATTATCATCGCCTCTCGTGCGGCCATCCGGGCCGTCCCGGACAGCATTCGCGAGGCGGCGCTGGGTCTTGGGGCCTCCAAACAGCAGACGGCCTTTCACCATGTGTTGCCCCTGTCCATGCCGGGTATCCTGACAGGAACGATTATCGGTCTGTCACAGGCGCTTGGCGAGACGGCCCCACTTTTGATGATTGGTATGGTTGCCTTTATCGTGGATATCCCTGGCGGGTTTACCGATGCGGCGACGGTTCTTCCGGTCCAGATTTTCCTTTGGGCTGACAGCCCGGAGCGGGCCTTCGTCGAGAAGACCTCGGGGGCGATCCTCGTGCTGCTCGGGTTCCTGATTTTTATGAATGCACTGGCTGTTCTTCTTCGCAAGAAATTTGAACGGCGTTGGTAAGAGGTTATAGGAAAATGCAAATGCTTGCTGACGTAACGACCCCTGAAATTGAAGACGTTGAAGCCATCATTTCTGCAAAGGATGTGTCAGTCTTCTATGGTGACAAACAGGCGCTGAACAATGTCAATCTGGACATTCCCGCCAACCAGATCACCTCTCTGATTGGTCCGTCCGGTTGTGGTAAATCGACCTTTCTGCGGTGTCTGAACCGGATGAATGATACGGTTTTCGGGTGCCGCGTCGAAGGGAATATCACGCTGGATGGGCAGGATATATATGCCCCCGAGGTGGACGAGGTTCTGCTCAGGGCGCGGGTCGGGATGGTGTTCCAGAAACCCAACCCGTTCCCGAAATCCATTTATGATAACGTGGCCTATGGCCCGCGTATTCATGGCCTGACCCGGGATAAGGACGAACTGGACGAAGTGGTCCTGACCAGTCTTGAGAAGGCGGGCCTGCTGAAAGAGGTGAAGGATCGCCTCAACGCAACAGGGACCGGACTTTCCGGTGGCCAGCAACAGCGCCTTTGTATTGCCCGTGCGCTGGCGGTGCAGCCGGACATCATTCTGATGGACGAGCCCTGTTCGGCCCTTGACCCGATCGCAACGGCGCGGATTGAGGAACTGATTGAGGAACTGCGGGAAAACTATACGATTATCATCGTGACCCATTCCATGCAGCAGGCCGCCCGTATTTCCCAGAAAACGGCTTTCTTCCATATGGGCGAGATTGTCGAGGTCGGGGATACGGAGCAGTTGTTCACCAACCCGCGTGATGACAGGACACAGGGCTATATTACCGGCCGGTTTGGTTGATCCGGGTGCGGCGAGGAGAATAGGAAATGAACGGAACAGGACATATCGTGACGTCGTTTGACACCGACCTGACAGAGGTCCGCAAAACCATCATCGAAATGGGTGGTCTTGCTGAATCCCAACTGGAAGCAGCCATTCGCGCCCTTGTGGAACGGGATTCCGAACTGGCGCAGCAGACCATTGAAGGGGATGCGGCGGTGGATGCACTGGAACACAAGCTGGATAATCTGGCGGTCAAGATGCTGGCGCTGCGCAACCCGGTGGCAGATGATCTTCGGCTGGTGATTTCCGCCTTGAAGATCGCGTCCCTGCTGGAGCGTGTAGCGGATTATGCGGCAAACCTTGCCAAGCGGGTTATCGCCCTCAACAAGGCGCCGATCGTGCGTCCGGTATCCACCATTCCCCGCATGGGCGAAATGGTCCGGCACATGATCCATGATGCCCTGACCGCTTATTCAAAGCAGGATGTGGATCTTGCCTATGATGTGTGGCGCCGGGACAAGGAAGTGGATGAACTGTATAACAGCATGTTCCGGGAGCTTCTTACCTATATGATGGAAGACCCCCGGAGCATTACAAGCTGTACCCACCTGATCTTCATGGCGAAGAATATCGAGCGGATCGGGGACCACATGACGAATATTGCGGAAATCCTGATCTATCAGGTCAAGGGCCACGGCCCCGAGGAAAAACGCCCCAAGGGGGACGAAACCAGCACCACCATGATCACATCGGATGAACTGGGTGTAGGGCAGGGAGCAGACAGTAAATGAGAGTTTTGATTGTTGAAGATGAACCGTCCATGGTTGAGCTTTTGAGATACAATCTTGAAAGCGAAGGCTTTGAGGTCAGTTCTGCCCTGGATGGCGAGGAAGCGATGCTGTCCATCGAGGAGCAGACCCCTGACATGGTTCTTCTTGACTGGATGCTGCCAAAACTGTCCGGGATCGAGATTTGCCGGCGTTTGCGGCGGGATAAGGAATACCGCAACCTTCCGGTGATCATGATCACCGCAAGGGGAGAGGAAAGCGACCGCATTCGCGGGCTGGATATCGGCGCGGATGATTATGTATCAAAGCCGTTTTCCCCCAACGAATTGATGGCCCGTATTCGGGCGGTCCTGCGCCGTCACAACCCGGTTCTTGGCAGTGATACCCTGACGGTTTCAGATGTGACCATGGATCTGGTGGCCTACAAGGTCCGGCGCAATGACCGGGAATTGCATCTTGGCCCGACGGAATTTCGCCTACTGCGCTTCTTCATGGAGCGGGCGGGCCGGGTCCTGACCCGTGAACAGCTTCTGGATGGTGTCTGGGGGCAGAACGTCTATGTGGAGGACCGGACCGTGGACGTGCATATCCGGCGCCTTCGCAAGGCCCTGAACGGTGAGAACGACCCGGACCTGATCCGCACGGTAAGGGCTGTGGGCTATTGCTTTGAAAAGGCCTGAGCCCGATAGGGATTTACAGACGCCAAAATAAAAGAGGGCCTGAAAGGGCCCTCTTTTATGTGTGCTGTCCGGCGTGTTTTACTGCGCGGCGGCGATATGGCTTTTCAGGGTTTCGATCAGCCCGTCGACGCCTTTGCCGTTATTGCTGATCACCGATGAAAATTCATCCCGGTGGGTGATGGCCATGCTGACATTTTCCACAATCAGGTCGATGATTTTCAGGTCGCCAGAGTTTGACTTGCGAACCCGCCAATCCAGCTTGATGGGCGGACCGGCCGGACGGATGATCTGGGAATTGACCAGAATTTCTTTCTTGTTCAGCGGTTTGGCTTTCAGGATTTCAAGATTCTCACCCGCATACTCACCGATCCGCTTCTGGTAGGTCGTGATCATGTAGGTATCGAACAGGGACAGGAATTCCTGAAGTTGTTCCGGTGAGGTTTGTCGCCGATACTTGCCCAGCACAAACTTGCCAATCAGGTCCATGTCAAAGCCGTCATTGACGAGATTGGAAAAGCCTTCCCGCTTTGCATCCTCGTCAAGAGAGCCGTCAGACAGGAGTTTGACAGCCCGCTGTCCCAACTGGTCAACCAGATTGATGGCTTGCTGTTCCGCGGCTTCCACCGCCTGTGCTCCCGTGGGGGAGGGCATGATCGCCAGCGGCGAGGCCGCAAGGAATGTTGCCACCAGAGGAACGCTAAGGGCTTTGCAGAGTTTCATCCGCTTCATCCCTGATCAGTTCAGGCCGGTTGAGGCTTGGGCGTCGGTTCCTGTATCATCAATGAACAGGTTTGAAACCTTGCGGGCGGCACCGGGGGCATCATCTTCTTCAAAGTCGAAAGAGATATCCGGCAGCGGGGTGGCTTCTTCGTTGCCATCCATCAGCAGGTTTTTACGGTTCTGACGGTACAGGCTGCGAATCGCGGCATAGAAATCAATGGAATTGCGTTCGATATCATCCACGGAGTCGAGAGACTGGTAGCGGAAGTCGATTGCATGGGCGCCGGTGCGATAAATCCGGAAATTGTCGATGTCATGGTGCTCTGCAACCATGTTGGCCGGGTCGATGAAATATTCACCAACACTGCCGACGGCTTCACGGGTTGTATTGGGACCAAAGACCGGCAGAACCAGATACGGGCCTTCCGGGACACCCCAGACGGCAAAGGTCTGGCCCAGATCTTCATCCTCGGTTTCCAGTTGCGCCACGTCAAACAGACCGCCAACGCCAAGGAAGGTATTGGTGAAGAAAGCGCCCATGTTGTTCCCTGCACCATCCAGATCGCCTTGGGCGACGTTGTTGATGAAGTAGATGGGCTGCGACAGATTCGTCAGGAAGTTGGAAACGCTGTCCTTGACCCCATCGGGAACGGCATCCCGGTAAATATGGGCCACAGGTTTCAGGAACAGGGCATCCAGTGCATTGTTCACGTCAAAGAAATACCGGTTTAGGGGTTCGATCGGATCATAGACATCCTGATACATCATTGTTGAGGACTCGGTGTCCTGTGCTGTCGCAGCGGTCCCGGTCAATCCCACAAGGGAGAGGGCCACGGCGCCAGTCAGCAACGATGTTTTGAACCTGTTCGAACTCATAATAAAACCCAGCTCCAGTTTCAGGAATTCACGTCCATTTAAACAATGGAAGCACATAATATATTACAGAACCCTTTACGTAATGCATTAATCCATTGCGAGAACCAAATTAATGCAAGCAACGCGTATAGCGTAATTTCTATCGCAAGAAAACCTTGTTGTTCAATGTGGTTTATGGGTGACCTGTGACGGGGTCTACAACTGTGTTGCGAAAAAGTCGCGAAAAACGAACTGTACAAAGATATAAAGATATGTTTATATCATTAGGTATTTTTTGAGCGAGGCGAGAGTATCCGGTGGAAAGTCTGTTGCAAGGGTTGAAGGCTGCGGGGGAGGAGACGCGTATGCGTCTTCTTGTTCTGTGTGCCCATTCTGAACTGACGGTCAGTGAACTGATCCAGATTCTCGGGCAGAGCCAGCCCCGCGTGTCCCGTCACCTTAAACTGCTGTGCGAGGCGGGCCTGATTGACCGTTTTCAGGAAGGAAGCTGGGTTTACTACCGGTTGGCCAGCAAGACCGGCAATTCCGAACTGGCCCGATCACTGGTTGATCTGGTGCCCGAGGGGGATTCGGTGGTGGCGCGGGATCTGGAGCGTTTGAGCGCTGTCAAGCAGGCCCGCATGGACGCCGCTTCGGAATATTTCCGGGAAAATGCGTCGCGCTGGAAAGAAATCCGGTCCCTGTATGTTGCCGAGAAGGAGGTTGAGAAACTTCTTTTGAGGGCCTTTGAGGGAATGGAGATCGCCGATTTTCTGGATATCGGCACCGGAACCGGGCGCATTCTGGAATTGATGGGATCACGGGCGGATTATGCCGTGGGGATTGATACCAGCCGTGAAATGCTGGCCTATGCCCGTACGGCAATCGAGGATGCGGACCTTCGGAATTGTCAGGTTCGGCTTGGCGATATGTATAACCTGCCTTTTTCCAATGAAACGCAGGATGCCATTGTTATTCATCAGGTCCTTCACTTTGCCGACCGACCGCAACAGGTCATTGAGGAGGCCGCACGGGTTTTGCGCCCCGGTGGCCGCCTTGTGGTCGCTGATTTTGCGCCTCATTCGGTCAAGTATCTCAGCGAGGATCATGCCCACCGCCAGATGGGGTTCGATGAAAACCTTGTGTGGAACTGGTGCGAAGCGGCTGGTTTGCAAAAAGGGCAGTCCTTTGTCCTTAAAGGGGACCCGCTGACAGTTATTATTTGGGTGGCCCATGCCGCCGAACAGGAAGTAGTATTAGGAGAAGTATCATGAGTTCGCCTTTGGCACAGTTGGCCGCGATCGACAAGGTCGGCCCGTCCGGCAATGGCTCGAAAAACCCGGTCAATATTTCGTTCGAGTTTTTTCCGCCAAACACGGAAAAGATGGAGGCGAAGCTTTGGGAAACGGTAGAGCGGCTGGCTCCGCTCGGTCCCAAATTTGTGTCGGTGACCTATGGTGCGGGGGGCTCCACGCGGGAGCGTACCCACAAGATTGTCAGCCAGATCCGAAAAGAAACGGCGCTTGAGCCGGCCGCCCACCTGACCTGTGTCGGGGCGTCGGTCGCCGAAATCGAGGATGTGGTCAACCAGTATTGGGAAAGCGGTGTGCGTCATATCGTGGCCCTGCGCGGTGATCCGCCGGAAGGGGCCGCCGGGTTCAAGCCGCATCCGGACGGGTTTGCCGGATCGGCGGAACTGATCGAGCATATCCGCAAAATGCACGATTTCGAGATCAGCGTGGGCTGTTACCCGGAAATTCATCCGGAAGCCTTGTCCAGTCAGGCGGATATTGATTACCTGAAGCGCAAAGTGGATGCCGGGGCGACCCGGGCCATCACCCAGTTCTTTTTTGACCCGGAAACCTATCTGCGGTTTCTGGACAGGGTGCAGGCGCAGGGCATTGATATTCCCATCATCCCCGGTATTCTTCCTGTAACCAGTTATACCAAGTTAAGGCAGTTTAGTGGCCAGTGCGGCGCCCATCTGCCCGCGTGGCTGACCCATCTGTTCGAGGATCTGGACGAGGACCCGGCGACCCGCAACCTGGTAGCGGCCATGGTCGCGTCGGAACAGTGCCGCCAGTTGCAGCAGGCCGGTATCCGGGATTTCCATTTTTATACCCTGAACCGGGCCGATCTGGTGTATGCCATCTGTCATACGCTGGGCGTCCGGGCCGTGCAGGCCAACTGAGACCGCTTGAAAATTGTTGATGTATTGTTGTGAAACGCAGGACCGATCCCATGAAAAAGTCTGATGCCTATCTTCGTCTGGAAACTGCCCTGAAAGACCGCATTCTGGTTCTGGATGGTGCGATGGGCACCATGATCCAGTCTTATAAATTGTCGGAAGAGGACTATCGCGGTGATGCCTATCGGGACAGCCCGATTGACCTGAAGGGCAATAACGACCTTCTGTCCCTGACCAAGCCGGACGTGATCGAGACGATCCATGACCAGTTCATGGAGGCCGGTGCGGATATTCTGGAAACGAACACGTTTAACTCAACCAGTATCGCACAGGCGGATTATGGACTGGAAAGTGAGGTCTATGCCCTGAACAAGGCATCGGCGGAACTGGCGCGGCAGGTTGCCGATCGCTGGACGGCCAAAACACCGGACAAGCCGCGCTTTGTGGCCGGCGTGCTTGGCCCGACCAACCGGACCGCCTCCATTTCGCCGGATGTGAACGATCCGGGGTTCCGGAACGTCACTTTCGATCAACTGGTCGAGGCCTATGACGAGGCGCTGGGCGGTCTTGTGGACGGCGGGGCGGATATCGTCCTGATCGAAACCGTGTTTGACAGCCTGAACTGTAAGGCTGCCATCTATGCGGTATTGCAATATTTCGACCGGACCGGCGTGCGCAGGCCGGTCATGATTTCCGGCACTATTACCGACGCGTCCGGCCGGACCCTGTCGGGCCAGACCGCGGAAGCCTTCTGGGTATCCATGGCCCATGCGGAACCGATCAGCGTCGGTTTCAACTGCGCCCTTGGGGCGAAAGATTTGCGCCCCCATGTTCAGGCCGTGTCGCACGTGGCACGGACCCGGATCAGTGTGCATCCCAACGCGGGTCTGCCGAACGAATTGGGTGAATATGATGATACGCCTGCCTATATGGCCGATCAGCTTAAGGAATTTGCGACCAGCGGGTTGGTGAATATCGTCGGAGGCTGCTGCGGAACCCGGCCCGAGCATATCGCCGCCATCGCCGAGGCGGTTCAGGATGTGGCACCGCGTGCCATTCCTGATACTGAGCCGCTGGGGGCGTTGAGTGGTCTGGAGCCGCTATACTTGGATGACACCGTCGGGTTTGTGAACGTCGGTGAGCGGACCAACGTGGCCGGTTCTGCCAAGTTCAAGAAGCTGGTGATGAACGGCGATTATGACACCGCCCTTGATGTCGCCCGCGAACAGGTGGCAAACGGCGCCCAGATTGTGGACGTCAATATGGATGATGCCATGCTGGACGCCCACGAGGCCATGGTGACCTTCCTGAACCTGATTGCATCGGAGCCGGATATCTGCCGGGTGCCGGTGATGATCGACAGTTCCAAGTGGGATGTGCTGGAAGCGGGCCTTAAAACCGTTCAGGGCAAGGGGGTTGTAAACTCCATCTCCCTCAAGGAAGGCGAGGAAAGCTTCATTGAGCAGGCCCGCAAGATCCGCCGGTACGGCGCGGCGGTTATCGTCATGGCGTTTGATGAGACAGGGCAGGCCGATACGCAGGAGCGGATGATTGAAATCTGTTCCCGGTCCTACAAGATTCTGACGGAAACGGTTGGCTTCCCGCCGGAAGATGTGATTTTTGACCCCAATATCTTCCCGATTGCCACCGGTATCGATGAGCATCGGAACTTCTCGAAGGACTATATCGAGGCGACGAAGCAGATCAAGGCGAGCCTGCCCTATGCCAAGGTCAGCGGCGGGGTGAGCAACATGTCCTTCTCGCTGCGGGGCAACAACCCCATGCGCGAGGCCATGCACGCCGTATTCCTGTATCATGCGGTCAATGCCGGCATGGATATGGGGATCGTCAATGCGGGCCAGCTTGCGGTCTATTCCGATATCCCTGAGGACCTGCGCGAGCGGATCGAGGATGCGGTCCTGAACCGCCGGGATGACGCCACGGAACGACTTCTGGAAGTGGCAGAGCAGGCGGTTGGCCAAAAGAAATCATCGGCCGATGACCTGACCTGGCGGGAGGGAACGGTTGGTGAACGGCTGACCCATGCGCTGGTGAAGGGTATCTCTGAATATATCGAGGCGGATACCGAGGAAGCCCGCCAACAGGTCGAGCGTCCCATTCAGGTGATTGAGGGCCCCCTGATGGATGGCATGAACGTGGTCGGTGACCTGTTCGGGTCGGGCAAGATGTTCCTGCCGCAGGTGGTGAAAAGCGCCCGCGTCATGAAGCAGGCGGTTGCCTATCTGTTGCCCTATATCGAGAAGGAAAAGGAAAAAGGCGGCAGCCTTGGCGCCAAGGGCAAGGTCCTGATGGCCACCGTAAAGGGGGATGTGCACGATATTGGCAAGAATATCGTGGGTGTTGTGCTGCAGTGTAACAACTTCGAGGTAATCGACCTTGGGGTGATGGTTCCCTACACCAAAATTCTTGAAACCGCCCGCAAGGAGAATGTGGATATCATTGGCCTGAGTGGCCTGATCACCCCATCGCTTGAGGAAATGGCAACGGTCGCCGCCGAAATGCAGCGGGAAGACTTTGACATTCCGCTGCTGATCGGCGGGGCGACCACGTCCAAGGTTCATACAGCCCTGAAGATCGAGCCGCAGTATAACGGCTCGACTATCTATGTGACGGATGCGTCCCGTGCGGTTGGTATTGCCACGGCCCTGATCAGTGAGGACGGTAAGGCCAAGCTGGTGTCTGATATCAAGTCCGAATATGAACAGGTCCGCGAGAACTATCTGCGCAAGGCGAAACCTAACGCCCAGGCCACCATCGAGGAGGCGCGGGCCAACAGGGTACAGATCGAATGGGACGGGTATGTTCCGCCCAAGCCGTCCTTCATCGGCTTGCGGCAGTTCGATGATATCGACCTTCATGATCTGGTCGATTACTTCGACTGGTCACCGTTCTTCAGGACATGGGAACTGGCGGGGCATTTCCCGGCCATTCTGGACGATCCGGTTATCGGGGAAACGGCCAAGGAGCTTTTCAATGATGCCCAGAACATGCTGGCCTGGATCATGTCCGAGAAGTGGCTCACAGCCAGGGCCGTTGTCGGGTTCTTCCCGGCGGCGCGGGACGGGGATGATGTGATCCTCTATGAGGATGAAAGCCGGACCCGGGAAATTCACCGTTTCCATTATCTGCGTCAGCAGATGAACCGCAGCAACAAGCGGGCCAACCACTGCCTTGCGGACTATATTGCCCCGCTGGACATGGGCATTCCCGACTATATGGGTGTGTTTGCCGTAACTGGCGGTCTTGGGATCGAAAAGAAACTGGCGGATTTCGAGCGGACCCATGACGATTACAGCAATATCCTGTTGAAAGCCCTTGCCGACCGGTTCGCCGAGGCAACAGCGGAATATATGCATGAAAAGGTTCGTCAGGAGTTGTGGGGCTATGCTGCGGACGAGCAATTGTCCAACGAGCAACTGATCAAGGAAGCCTATCGGGGTATTCGTCCGGCACCGGGTTATCCGGCCTGCCCGGACCATTCCGAAAAACCGGGGCTGTTTGAATTGCTGGAAGCAGAGGAGCGGGTTGGAATCTCGCTGACGGAAAGTTTCGCCATGTTGCCGGCGTCGTCCGTATCGGGGTTCTATTTCTCTCACCCTGAGGCCCGGTATTTCGGTGTCGGCAATATTGCGCAGGATCAGGTGGAGGATTACGCCCGGCGCCGTGGTGTTCCCGTCGAGACGGCCGAACGCTGGCTGGCATCGAACCTGTCCTATGATCACCGGCGGAAAGACAAGAAATAGACCTGACGAATTCTTGATTTCCCTTTAGCCTGTTAATGGGGAAAAGTGATGCAGAAACCCTTGCCGAAAGGATGGTTGATGCAAAAACTTTTCCCCTTTTTGCTGTCTGCAATGTTGTGTGTGATCAGTCTGCCGGCTTCGGCCTTTGACGAGATCAATACCGGATTTCTGGGCAATCTGGCCCTGAAGGGGTATGATAGCGTCGAATACCATTCAAGCGCCCGCCCGGTTATGGGGAGCCCCTCCCTGACGGTGAACTGGAAGGGGGCCGTGTGGCGTTTTGCCAGTTCGGCGAACCGGGATTTGTTTGCCGCTGACCCCGAGCGCTACGCCCCGCAATATGGCGGCTATTGTTCCAACCAGATGAGCCTTGGAAACTTGTATGACAGCGATCCTGCCATCTGGCTTATCCATAAAGGCAAGCTGTATTTCTTTGGTCATCAGGCCGGGAAAGACCGGTGGACCCAAACCGGGATCGATGCGCGGATAGAGGATGCGGACCGGCATTGGCAGGACTATCTGACGGGGGCCAAGGGCTGACCCCTTGCAAGGGACGGGATGAACAGTTTACTGTCTCCCCAAGGTGAGGGAGGTCAGAATGAAATTTATCAGCTTTGAAGATGCGGATTCCAAATTATCCTGGACAGAAATGGCCGACGCCCTTGAGGCGGGGCATAAGCTGGACCGGGCAGAAATTGGGGATTTGCTGCTGTCGAAACAGGATCGCAGCCTGCTGAGCCGCGCCGCGTGGATTGACGGATTGGGGATTGCCCTGAAATCTGTGACGGTCTTTCCGGAAAACCCTGCCAAAACCCCGCCGGAACCGACGGTTCAGGGGGCCATGCTGATTTTCGGCAGTGAAAACGGTGCGCTGGAGGCCATTGTGGATGGGCCGTTGGTCACCAAGTGGAAAACAGCAGGGGACAGTGTTCTCGGCGCCCGCTTGCTGGCCCGAAAAGACGCGGCGACCTATCTGGTGATCGGGGCCGGGACCGTGGCAAAATCCCTGTTTCAGGCTTATTCCGAAGTCTTTCCGGGACTGACGCGCTTTCTGATCTGGAACCGGACCCGGCAAAAGGCGGAACAATTGGCCGAGGAAATGCAGCAGGTCGGCCTAGCGGTTGAGGTGGCCGATGATCTGGCCATTGCGGTGGGGGAGGCGGATATCATTTCCACTGCGACCATGGCGAAATCCCCTGTCCTTCGCGGGGAATGGGTTCGTCCCGGTACCCATGTGGACCTGATCGGGGCGTATCGCCCGGACATGCGCGAGGCGGATGATGATCTGTTGTTGAAAGGGTCTCTGTTTGTGGATTCCCGCGAGACCACCATTGGCGAAATCGGTGAGTTGATCATTCCCATGCAGGCGGGTGTTATATCCGCAGATCACGTTAAAGGGGATTTTATGGATCTTTGCAACGGTGCTGAGGGGCGGGTCTCTGACGAGGAAATCACCGTCTTCAAGAATGGCGGCGGTGCCCATCTGGACCTGATGACCGGGGCGATGATTGTCCGCCGGTCAGGCGCGTGAGAAATTCAGCAGGCTGGGGGCTTTTTCAATAATTTCCTGAAGGATCAGTTCGGCAGTGTTCAGGTCGTTAAGGGCATCCTCGCTGAGCATGCCCTGATATTTCGGGCGGTCCAGTTCGCTTTTCAGGCTGTATAGTCGGCGAAGCTCGGATGAGAACAGGTCCTTGGCGCCCAGCGGCAGGGTGGTGGCCGCGCTCAGGATATAGAAGAATTTCATGCTGGCCTGAATTTGTCGGTGTGCCACCACAATTTTCAGCATGTCATACTGATCCTGCAGGCCCTGAACATTGCCGGCCCCGATTTCCACATTTTGAAGGCGGGTTTCCACCAGAATGGACAGGGTGTCAAAGTCTGATGCCGTGCGAACAAACCTGTCATAGAGGGCGAAACTGTTCTTGGTGGCGCCATCCTCGACGGCCTGTGCAATGGTTTGAACGTCTCCGGCTTTTCGCTCCATTGCGGAAAGCATCTCGACGGCTTCGGACTTTTTGTATTTTTTTGCCATGATTCACGCGGATACAGGATTAAACCACACGGCCGGGAGGCCAGCGATTTACTGTAACGATCCTGCGTCGGTTGCCAACTGCTTTTTGGTCAGGGCGTTAAAGAATATACCGCCAACCTGTTCTTTAACCCCTTCAGGGTGAATTCTCCTATAAGCTGTGTTTCCCGGTCTATCTTTGACGCAAAGATATCTGACACCAGAAGGGCGTGTCCGGTCTCCTTGGTCAGGCTTTCCAGGCGGGACGCAAGGTTGACGGCCGGTCCCATGACCGTGAAATCCAGCCGATCCTCGGCCCCCACATTGCCATACAGGGCCTTACCGAAATGAAGGCCGATCCCGACATGAATTTCCGGCTGGCCGCCCCGTTGCCTGCGGACGTTTATGGCCTTCAGGGCCGACAGGCAATCCTCGGCGGCTTCCAGTGCGGATTGGCAGTTTTCCTCGGGCGGGGTGGTGTCGGTCACCGGGAAGATGGCAAGAACGGCATCGCCGATAAATTTCAGGATTTCACCATTTCGGTGCTTCAGGGCATCGGATACGGTCTGGAAATACTCATTCAGAAGACCGAAAACCTCCTCCTGTGAGCGGGTTTCGGAAATACTGGTAAAGTTGCGCAGGTCACAAAACCAGAGCGCGGCCTCTATGGCCTCTCCGCTGCCGCGCTGGATGGTCCCGTTGAGGATGCGCTCGCCTGTTCGGTGGCCGGTATAGGTATCCAGAAGGGTGACGGCAATTGTTCGTGTTGCGTGTACCTCGATGATCGGGGCGATATAGTTGACCAACTCCTGCAGGTCGAGGATATCCTGATCGGAAAAGCCGTCTTTGTGGCGGGTGCAATAGGTGACCAGACTGGTCGATCCGTCCATAAACCCGAGGGGCAGCATGATATAATCCGTATAGCCGGCGACCTGCTGTTCAAACAGGACCAGATGGTCCTTGCCGGGGACCAGTTCGTCCAGACGCTTTCGGAACATGGTCTTGTGATCATGCACCCATTCCGCCGGGCTGCCATAGTAGCTGGAGGAGGAGCGGATGCCATGTTCCCCGCCCCACGTGGAGGCTTTGTTATCCGTGTCGTTCCAGTAATAGGTGCAGACATCAAGCTGGGGATGAATGGTCTGGAAGCCGATCCGAAGGCGGTCGAGGGGAATCCCATCCTGTCTGATGCGGCGGCAAAGCGTATCCACAAAGTCCAGCGGATCCGGCAGAAGGCGTCCCTCCGTCAGGAGCCAGTGCTTCGTTCCATCGATCATCAATTCACCTTTATCTGTTGAAGGCGTGTTGCCTCCGGGGCAGGATCGGATAAACTTATATAAGTGGGGCAAAGTCTAGACCGGGACCGAGAGGAATTCCAGACAGGACTGGCGGCAATAACAGGAGGGGGGCGATATGACGCATAAGGGGATCATTCTGGCAGGGGGAACCGGGTCACGGTTGCACCCGCTTACCCTTGGCGTCAGCAAGCAACTGATGCCGGTCTATGACAAGCCCATGATTTATTACCCGCTGACGACGCTGATGCTGGCAGGGGTGCGGGATATCCTGATCATCACCACCCCGGAAGAACAATCCGCCTTCAGGCGCCTGCTGGGGGATGGCTCGAAATGGGGCCTGAACCTTGTCTATGCGGTCCAGCCCAGCCCCGATGGTCTGGCGCAGGCCTTCCTGATCGGCGAGGACTTTATCGGGGAGGATCCGTCTGTCCTGATTTTGGGCGATAATATCTATTATGCCACCCAGTTTTCAAAGGCGCTTCAGAATGCGGCAAGCCAAACGGAAGGGGCAACCGTTTTTGGGTATCATGTGTCCAACCCGTCTGATTATGGTGTGGCGGAGTTCGATGGGGATGGCCGGGTGATCGGGGTCGAGGAAAAGCCGGCCAAGCCCAAATCCAACTTTGCGATCACGGGCTTGTATTTCTATGACAATCAGGTGGTTCGGCTGGCCAAAAGCCTGAAGCCGAGCGCCCGCGGGGAGTTGGAGATAACGGATCTTAACCGGTTATATCTTGAGAAAGGGTTGCTTCGTATGGAGTTTCTGGGCCGGGGAAGTGCGTGGCTGGATACGGGAACCCATGATCACCTGATGGAGGCGGCCTCTTTTGTCCAGACCATCGAGAAGCGGCAGGGCCTGAAGGTCGCCTGCCCCGAAGAGATTGCCTATCAGCGGGGATATATCAGCGGCCCAGAACTTCGCGCCCTAGCGGAGCCCCTGATGAAAAGCGGGTATGGGGAATATCTGCTGTCCCTGCTCCCGCAGGGATAGGGAGCCCGGCTTGCGGGCTCCCCGGTCAGGTTCGTCAGATGAACCGGTTTTCCTTCAGGTAGGCGATGATGTTATCGGCTGCCTGTTCGACGCTGGTGGTGGCACCGTCAATAATGATCTCGGCATTTTCCGGCCGTTCATAGGCTGAATCGATACCGGTAAAGTTCTTGATCTCGCCAGCGCGGGCCTTGGCGTACAGTCCCTTGATGTCGCGTTCTTCACAGACTTCAAGCGGGGTGTCCACAAAGACCTCGATAAACTCGCCTTCTTCCAGCAGGCCACGGGCCATCTGGCGTTCGCTGCGGAACGGCGAAATGAACGAGACCAGCGAGATCAGTCCCGCATCCACGAACAGTTTCGCGGTTTCACCCACCCGGCGGATATTTTCCACCCGGTCCGCGTCGGTAAAGCCAAGGTCCTTGTTCAGGCCATGACGGACATTGTCCCCGTCTAGCAGATAGGTGTGCTTGCCAAGGGCGTGCAGCTTTTTCTCCACCATGTTGGCAATGGTCGATTTGCCGGAACCGGACAGGCCCGTAAACCACAGGACGGATGCCTTCTGGCTTTTCTGTTCGGACCGGGTCGCCTTGTCGATATCCACGGATTGCCAGTGGATGTTGTCGGCGCGGCGCAGCGGGAAGTCGATGACACCGGCGGCGACCGTCGCGTTGCTGAACCGGTCAATCAGAATGAAGGAACCGGTCTGGCGATTGTCCGCATACGGGTCAAAGGCAATGGGCTTGTCGAGGGCAAAGTTACAAATGCCGATCTCGTTCAGCGCCAGGGTCTTGGACGCCACATGCTCCAGCGTGTTGACATTGACCTTGTATTTCAGGCTTGAAACCCGGCCGGTTGTCGTGCTGGTTCCCAGTTTCAGGATATAGTTCCGACCGGGAAGCAGGTCTTCCTCGCTCATCCAGACAAGTTTGGCCTCGAACTGGTCGGCGCAGGCCGGACGGTCCTGCAATCCTGCCAGCATATCGCCGCGGCTGATGTCAATCTCGTCCTCAAGAACAAGGGTGACCGCCTGACCGGCAAAGGCTTCTTCCAGATCGCCGTCAAAGGTGACAATCCGCTTGACCGTGCTGGTCTTGCCAGAGGCAGGCACCACAATGCCATCCCCGACCTTGACGCGGCCGCTGGCGATGGTGCCGGAGAAACCCCGGAAATCCAGATTGGGTCGGTTGACCCATTGAACCGGCATGCGGAACGGCTTGGCATCCAGATCCTGATCGATCTGGACGGTTTCCAGATAGTCGATCAGCGCCGGGCCGGAATACCAGGGGGTATTCTCGCTGTTTGCAATGATATTGTCCCCTTCCAGCGCGGACAGGGGAATGGCCATGATTTCATCGAAACCAAGCTGGTTGGCAAACGCCTCGTAGGAGGAACGGATGTCCTCGAACACGGTTTCGCTGTAATCCATCAGGTCCATCTTGTTGACGGCCAGAACCACCTTGCGGATCCCGAGAAGCGAGACCAGAAAGCTGTGGCGCTGGGTCTGGGTCAGGATGCCTTTACGGGCATCGACCAGAATGATGGCAACATCCGCCGTTGAGGCGCCGGTGACCATGTTGCGGGTATATTGTTCATGACCCGGCGTATCGGCGACGATGAACTTGCGCTTGTCCGTGGCAAAGAAGCGATAGGCCACGTCAATGGTGATGCCTTGTTCCCGTTCGGCCTGAAGGCCATCCAGAAGAAGCGCATAGTCAATATTTCCGCCTTGTGTGCCGACCCGCTTGCTTTCGGCGGCCAGTGTCGCGAGCTGGTCTTCGAACAGCATCTTGGAGTCCCACAGCAGGCGGCCGATCAGTGTGCTTTTCCCGTCATCCACACTGCCGCAGGTGATAAAGCGGAGCATGCCCTTGCTTTCCTGTGCTTTCAGGTATTCCTCGACCGAGGCGGGCGTTTGTTGAGCGTGAATATTCATCAGAAATAGCCCTCCTGCTTTTTCTTCTCCATGGAGCCGGACTGGTCCTTGTCAATGAGGCGGCCCTGACGTTCGGATGTGCGTGCGACCAGCATCTCCTGAATAATTTCGGGCAAGGTGGAAGCTGTTGATTCAACGGCCCCCGTAAGCGGGTAGCAGCCAAGGGTCCGGAACCGGACAGATTTCATTTCGGGCGTTTCGCCAGCCTCAAGCGGCATCCGCTCGTCATCGACCATGATCAACATGCCGTCCCGGTTCACGACGGGGCGTTCCTTGGCGAAATACAGGGGAACAATGGGAATATTTTCCAGATAGATATATTGCCAGATATCAAGCTCGGTCCAGTTGGACAGGGGGAAGGCACGAATGCTTTCGCCTTTCTTGACGCGGGCGTTGAACACATTCCACAGTTCCGGGCGCTGGTTCTTCGGGTCCCAGCGGTGGTTTTCCGTGCGGAAGGAAAAGATCCGTTCCTTGGCGCGAGAGGCTTCCTCGTCCCGCCGGGCGCCGCCGAAAGCCGCATCAAAGCGATACTGGTTCAGGGCCTGCTTCAACCCTTCGGTCTTCATCACGTCCGTATGCAGGGCCGACCCATGGGTGAAGGGGCCAATCCCCTGTTCAACACCATCCGGGTTGATATGGACAAGCAGATCAAGATCGTAGTCCTTGACCAGTTGATCCCGGAACTCGATCATTTCCCGGAACTTCCATGTGGTGTCCACATGCAGAAGGGGAAAGGGAATGGGGGATGGGTAAAAGGCCTTGCGCGCAAGGTGCAGGAGGACTGAAGAGTCCTTGCCGATAGAGTACAGCATGACCGGTTTCTCAAACTCGGCGGCCACCTCACGGAATATGTGAATGCTTTCTGCTTCAAGCTGTCGCAGATGTGTCAATCGGTTGTGTGTCATGCTTTTCTCAATAAATACTGACAATATGAAAACAATGTCTTTTCCTGAAATAACGATATTTTCCGGCTTCCACAAGGGGGTAGGTCAAATATTTTTGAAATTTTTGTGTAAAACAAATAATTAAACACAATTTTAGTGTGAAAAAGGCGTGTGGTGGCTGAGAGAACGGCATGGCCTTGTTCTCTGGAAATGTTTAATAATCTGATTTTCTTGACATAATAGGCTGGCCAATCAAATGTGAGTCATGCTTCACACGGATCGGAATGAATGCCGGATATTCTAAGAAAACTGCCGGAAACAGGCCCCTATATTGCCTGCCCGGAATGCGACCTGATACACGAACGGGGCCGGATGAGGCCCGGTCATGTGGGTGTTTGTCGTCGCTGTGGGGCGGTGCTTTTCAAGTCGCAGCATAACAGCCTTGACCGGACGCTGGCCCTGTCGCTCAGCGGTATCGTGTTCTTTCTGCTGGCCAGCTATTTCCCGCTGCTGTCTTTCCGTATGGAAGGGGCGTTTCGTTCCAACCAGTTGCTGGATGGCACCTTTGAATTTGTAAACGAAGGTTATTTCTTCCTTGCGGTCGTGGTGCTGGTATCCAGCGTCCTTGCGCCGTTTCTGGTGCTGGTCCTTGTCTCCAGTATCCTGCTGCCGCTGAAGTTCGGCGTCCTGCCATTTGCGGTAAAGTCACAGGTCCGCATTCTGGAACAGATCCGTCCGTGGGCCATGGCAGAGATTTTTCTGCTGGGCATTCTGGTGGCCTTTGTAAAGCTGGGGGATTTTGCAGAAGTGTCCGTGGGCGTCTCCTTTTACTCTCTGGCCATGATGGTTGTGGCGACGGTACTGGCTTTTACCACGCTGGATGAACACGAACTCTGGTCCCGGATCAGGGAAGTGGAAAACGGATGACAAAGCCAAGAACAGCCCGGTCCATAGGCGCGGCCTCCTGCAAGGGATGCGGATTGCTGGTCGAGGTGTCGGATGCACCAAAGGCGTTGCATCACTGCCCCCGTTGTCACACCGCGGTTTATCAAAGAATTCCCGACAGTCTGGCCCGCACATGGGCGTTCCTGCTGGCGGCGATGGCGCTTTATATTCCGGCCAACCTGTATCCGATCCTGACCCTCGTATCCTTTGGACAGAAGAACAGCGATACGATCATCAGTGGCGTGTTCTCGTTAATGGGGGCCGGGCAGTGGTCCATTGCCCTGATTGTTTTCGTGGCCAGTGTTCTTGTCCCGATTGTCAAGATTGTGGTCCTGTTGTTCCTTGTCTTGTCGGTCCAGCTCAAAATACAATGGCGGCCGGATGTGAGAACCCGCATGTATCGGGTGACCGAACTGGTGGGGCGCTGGTCCATGGTGGATATCTTCATGATTTCGATCCTGATCGCGCTGGTCAAGCTGCAGGCCCTTGCCAATGTGGATGCGGGGCCGGGGGCTGCGGCCTTTGCCGCGGTCGTGATTTTAACAATGTTGGCCGCCATGTCCTTTGATCCGCGTTTGATCTGGGACGTACTGGAGGAAGAAACGAATGAGTGACGAGACGGGTGTACCCGTAGAGAAGCCGGTTATCCGGCGGGGCTATGGCGGGTTGTTCAGTATCTGGCTTGTCCCGGTCATCGCCATTCTGGTTGCAGGCTGGCTGATATTCCAGAATATCAGCGAGAAGGGACCGGAAATCAGGATTTTCCTGCCGAGTGCCAAGGGGATGGAGGCTGGCAAGACGCCGCTGAAATACCGGGATGTGGTCATTGGTGTACTGGACCGGATCGAGTTCCCGGATGATGACAACGGGGTCAACCTGATCGTCGAGATCAACAGTTCAGCGGAAAAATACCTGACCGATACGGCCCGGTTCTGGGTTGTGGCCCCGGCCATCGGGTTCGAGGGGGTGTCCGGGTTGGAGACCCTGTTGTCCGGCGCCTATCTTGAAATCGACCCCGGTACGGGCGGTAAGGAAAAGCGTGATTTTGTCGGGCTGGAGACCCCGCCGGTGATTACTTCGCGCACGGCTGGAACCGAATTTACCCTGCTGACGCCCCGGCTTGGGACGGTCAAGCGGGGAACCCCCATCCTGTACCGCGGGTTGGTGGTCGGGAAAATCCTGGGATACTCCCTGTCCGGCGACAAGCAGGCGGTGGAACTTTACGCTTTTGTCGAGAAACCGTTCGATGCACTGGTTCATGAGGCGACCCTGTTCTGGAATGCGGGCGGGGTCAGTGTGACCCTGTCGCCTGCCGGGCTGGAGGTCGGGGCGGAGTCCCTGCAGGCGTTGATCGCCGGGGCCGTTGAATTTGAAACCCCGCCTTTCCTGACAGATACCTTCCGGGCGTCCGAGAACCACCAGTTCCAGCTTCATTCGAACCGAAGCGCCATGGAGAATGCCCGCTTTACCGAACGGGTCTCCTATATTCTTTACTTTGACGGATCGGTGAGCGGCCTGTCCGTTGGGGCTGATGTTGAATTCAAGGGCATGAAGGTCGGGACGGTCAAGGACATCAAGTTGCAGATTAACCCGGACACGGGGCAGTATTTCCTGCCTGTCGTGATTGAGATCGAACCACAGCGGGTGCAAATCGCGGGAGAAGAGACCCGGATTGATTCCGTGGTCGAGGCCGGACAGAGACGGGCCCGGATCATTTCCGCCCTGATCGAGAAGGGGCTGAAGGCGCGCCTGAAAACCGCCAATTTCCTGACAGGGCAGCTTATTGTCGATCTGGACCTGCTGCCGGAAAGACCCGCCCAGTATGTGGCGGAACAATCCGATATGCAGGAAATCCCAACCGTTCCCGCCGGGATGGATGAAATCACCACATCCCTGGCCCGACTGGTCGAGAAAATCGAGCGTTTGCCGGTGGAAAGGGTATCGAAGGCCGTGCTGAATACGGCGGAAGGGTTGGAGCGGATCGTCAATTCGCCGGACTTTGCCGGATCGGTCACGGAAATCCGGGAAACAGCCCGCTCCGTTCGCCGGCTTGTAGATAATATCGACCGGGAAACCCTGCCGGCCATTGGCGGCGCGTTCGAGGATACCCGAAAGGCGTTGCAACGGGCCGATCAAACCCTGCAAAGTGCCGAACAGTTATTTGACAACACGAACGGGATGCTGGCGGACGGATCGCCTTTGAAATATGACCTCACCGTCATGATGCGGGAATTGGCCGCCGCCAGCCGGGCGGTGCGTAATTTGGCCGATTTTCTAGAACGGAACCCCAGTTCCCTGTTGGGAGGAAAGAAGTAGGATGAACAGTCAAGCGCGTATCCATGGTATCAGGGCGGTGAAGAAAGTTTCTCTTGTGGCCCTGACCTCCCTTGTGCTGGCAGGCTGCAGTGTTATTGGTCAGTCCGAACCGACGCGGTTTTATACCCTGACACAAGCCCTGTCCCCGGCCGAGGGGACCGAGCGATATGACATTCCGGCCCCGGTCTATGTGGGGATCGGCCCGGTCGAGATTCCGGGATATGCAGATCGGCCCCAGATTGTGACCGAGGGGGAGGCCGCTGTCCTGAAAGTTGCTGATTTTCATCATTGGGCGGAACCGGTTGCCGAGAATATTGAACGGTTGCTGGTGGCGAATATCGCGGCCTTGACCCGCTCCCGTCAGGTCTTTCCCTATCCGGCCCGCTTCAACCCGGACAGCAAAAGCCTGCAAGCCTCGGTCGAGATCACGGAAATGACCCAGCAGGCAAATGGGGCGGTCATCCTGACCGCCAGTTGGAATGTGAAACGAACCCTGTCCAATACGCTGTTGGTGCGGGAGAGCGGCGCCTATCAGGGCACGGCCCCGGCCGGGGACTATGCGGCCTATGCCCAGACCCTCGGGACCCTGATCGGTTCCCTGTCCCGGGACATGGCACGATCAATTGCATCAGCGGCGGAAATGGGAACCTGATTTTCGGTCTGCGGAGAATGGCATGACAAATGTTCTGTTTATCACAATCGACCAGTGGCGGGCCGACTGGCTGGCGGCCAATGGCCATGACCATGTGGAAACCCCGGCACTGGATGCGCTTGCCGCGGATGGGGTCCTGTTCCGGCAGCATTATTCCTGTTCTGCACCGTGCGGCCCGTCGCGGGCCACCTTGCATACGGGGATGTATCCCAGCAATCACCGGTCGGTCAGAAACGGAACGCCGCTGGATGGCTCCCTGACCAATATCGCCCTCGAAGCCCGAAAGGCCGGGTTCGAACCCACCCTGTTCGGATATACCGATACCACGGCCGACCCCACGGGACGGGACCTGAAGGACCCTGATCTTGCAACCTATGAAGGGGTGCTGCCGGGGTTCAAGGTTGGCGTCAGCCTGCCGGAGCATAGCGCCCCCTGGCTCGCCTATCTGAAGGGAAAAGGCTATTCGGTGCGGAAACCCGGTTTTGATATCTACCACCCGGATCCGGATTTTGACCTGCCGAAGGGACGGCATGAAACCTTTGCCCCGTCCCGCATCCGGGCAGAAGACAGTGAAACGGCATGGCTGACAAATCAGGTGATGGATCATATTGACGGCTTGTATGGCAAGCCGTTCTTTTATCATCTGTCCTACCTACGGCCGCATCCACCCTTTATCGCGTCGCCGGAATATCATGATCGCTATGCCCCCGGTGATATGAAGCCACCCATCGATTTCGGCGACCCCGATGCGGTGGCCGCCCGTCATCCCATGCTGGAATTTGCGCTGGCCCGCACCGGGCTGGAGCATTTCTACATGACCGGAAAGGGGCTTGCGCGGGATCTGGATGCGGACGGGATTGCCCAGATCCGGGCCATCTATTCCGCACTGGTATCCGAGGTGGACCACCATGTGGGGCGGTTGGTCGAGCAGTTGAAGGACGCGGACCTTTATGACGATACCCTGATTGTGGTGACCTCCGATCATGGTGAGCAGCTTGGGGATCATCACCTGATGGGCAAGCTGGGGTTCCATGACCAGAGCTTCCATATCCCCCTGATCGTGAAACCCCCACGGGACAAGAACCTTGCCCGTGGGCGAACGGTTGACGCGTTCACGGAATCCGTCGATATCATGCCGACAATCCTTGATCTGATTGGCAGGGACGTGCCGTTGCAATGTGACGGGCATTCCCTTGGTGATTGGATTTCTGGAGAAACACCGGTTAAATGGAGAAGTGCGGTTCACTGGCTGTTTGATTTCCGCGATATCGAGCATCGGGAGCCGGAGACCCTGCTGGACCTGTCCCATGATGAATGCAGCCTTCTGGTCCTTCGCGATGACCGCTTCAAATATGTGCATTTTGCGGCCTTGCCGCCGCTTCTGTTCGATCTGGTGAATGATCCGGATGAATGCCACAATCTGGCAGAAGAGCCGGATTATCAGGCGGTTGTCCTGCTCTATGCGCAGAGGCTGCTGTCCTGGCGCATGTCCCACGAGTTTGGGGCGCTGGACAAGCATCTTGCAACGTCTGATGGTATGATCGTGGGGCGGAAATCGCGGTAAAAGCCAGGGGCGCGTGTATTTTTCTTTTGGAATTAACGGAAAAATGGCTATCGTTTCCGCAACCAACAATCAAAAAACTCCAGTAAGGGGGGAGCGGGCATGTCCATGACTATTTCCAAAGAAGATTTCCTGAACTCAAAAGGCGCTGTTTACGGACCGGGCGAATGGTTCAAGGTTGATCAGGGGCGCATCAATGCGTTTGCCGATGCAACCGATGATCACCAGTTCATCCATGTTGACCCGGAAGCGGCCAAGGATACGCCGTTCGGCGGCACAATCGCCCACGGCTTTCTGACCCTGTCCCTGCTGGCCTATCTGGTGCCGAAGATTACGCCGGTCCCGGAGAACAAGAAAATGGGGGTCAATTACGGCCTCAACAAACTTCGTTTCCTGCAACCGGTGGCGGAGGGCAGTGAAATTCGGATGACAGCCAAGGTACTCGATGTTGCCGAGAAACGCCCCGGTCAGGTTCTGGTGAACACCGAAGTGACAGTCGAGATCAAGGGGCAGGAAACCCCGGCCCTGATCGCCGAGTGGCTCGGGATGACATTTTTTGAAGACTAAAGACAGTCAAGATTTCAGTTAGAGGATTGAGGAGCAAGAATGACGATCCGATTTGACGGGAAGGTGGCCATCGTCACCGGTGCCGGGAACGGCTTGGGGAAATGCCACGCCATCGCCCTTGCGGCACGGGGGGCAAAGGTTGTTGTCAACGATCTGGGCGGTGCCCGGGATGGTGTTGGCGCCTCTAGCGAGGCGGCCCGCGCCGTCGTTGCCGAAATTGAGGCCGCCGGCGGCGAAGCCATTGCCAACGGCGCTGACGTTACCAACTACGAGCAGGTCGAGGCCATGGTCAATGAGGCCCGCGAAAAATGGGGGCGCGTTGATATTCTGGTCAATAACGCCGGGGTTCTGCGGGATAAATCCTTCAGCAATGTGGAACTGGATGATTTTGGCTTTGTGCTGGATGTGCACCTGATGGGCGCCGTGAATTGCACCAAGGCGGTCTGGCCCCTGATGCGGGAGCAGAATTATGGCCGGGTTGTCATGACCACTTCTTCCAGTGGCCTTTACGGAAACTTTGGTCAGACCAACTATGGTGCGGCCAAGATGGGCGTGATCGGACTGATGAATACGCTGGTTCTGGAAGGCGGCAAATACGGCATTCGGGTCAACGCCCTGTCCCCGTGTGCGGCTACCCGCATGACAGAAGACCTGATGCCGGAAAACCTGCTGGGGCTTCTCAAGCCTGAAAGCGTGACCCCGGCCTTGCTGTATCTGGTATCCGAGGATGGCCCCAACCGGACCATCATTACGGCCGGTGCCGGAACCTTCGCCCGCTCCATCGTGTATGAAACCGGCGGGATGTGGCTGCCGGAAGAGGACCAGACACCGGAGAAGATCGCGGAACATTGGGACGCCATTTCCGATCCGTCGACCCAGAAGGAATATACAAGCGGTAACGACCAGACCCAGAACATGCTGACCAAGGCAGCAGAAGGACTGGGCATCAAGTTGCAGTAACCGCCGCATGACCGGAAAAAGCCGCCGATATTTTCGGCGGCTTTTTTTTGTGGTCAGCGGGTGCCTGAAAGCGGGCAGGCGGGGTTCATGTTTTCGTTATGTAGAAAAGTATAAAATACGACTTGTTATCAATCCGCCTGATTGACTAGAATTCGCGAGCACAGGTTGGGAGGCGATGTGACAAGAACAGCGGGATCAAGCGGCGAGAAAACCCTGAAGGCATTGCGGGAGGCAGGCTTGCAGCGGCTCTATCGGCAGGGATTTGCCGGTATGACCCTGCGCCAGCTTGCGGGGGATGTGGGGATACAGGCGGGGTCGCTCTATAACTATTTCCAGAATAAGCAGCATTTCCTGTTTGAGCTTCTGGAAAAGGTCATGACTGACCTGACGGATGAAATGGATGCAAGGTTGCAGGGGGTCGAGACACCGGAGCAGGCGCTGCTGGCCTTTATTGAGTGCCACGTCTCCTTTCACTCCTCCCGCAACAAGGAAGTGATTGTCAGTACGATGGAACTGCGCAGCCTGACACCGGAAAACTATACGGTGATTGTCCTGATGCGCGATCAATATGAAGGGCGGCTTCGGGATATTCTGGAATGGGGAAATCGCACCGGGTGCTGGTTGGTCCCGGATTCCCGGGTGGCGACCAAGATCATATTGGGGATGATGACAAGTGTGGGGAGTTGGTATCGCCCCGGAGGCCGGTATCGGATTTCCGATCTTGTCCTGATTTACCAGAAAATGGTGGAAAACCAGCTTCGCCTTGGCGGAGGCCCGAAGGATGCGAGCCCGAAGCTCGCATCCTGATCAGGGGACCTGATTTAGTCGATGGACGGCAGGTTAAGGCCGTTTTCGCGGGCGCATTCCTTGGCGATTTCATAGCCTGCATCCGCATGACGCATGACACCGGTTGCCGGGTCATTGAACAGAACCCGTTCAAGGCGGGCATCCGCTTCTTTTGAACCATCACAGACGATGACCATACCGGAATGCTGCGAGAAGCCCATCCCGACGCCGCCGCCGTGATGCAGGCTGACCCATGTGGCACCGCTGGCGGTGTTCAGCAGGGCGTTCAGCAGCGGCCAGTCGGACACGGTGTCGGAACCGTCCATCATGGCTTCGGTTTCCCGGTTCGGGCTGGCAACAGAACCGGAGTCCAGATGGTCGCGGCCAATAACGATCGGGGCTTTCAGTTCGCCGTTCCGCACCATTTCGTTGAAGGCAAGGCCAAGGCGGTGACGCTGGCCAAGACCGACCCAGCAAATCCGGGCGGGAAGGCCCTGGAAGTGGATTTTCTCGCGGGCCATGTCCAGCCAGTTGTGAAGGTGCGGATCATCGGGGATCAGTTCCTTGACCTTGGCGTCTGTCTTGTAGATGTCTTCCGGGTCGCCGGACAGGGCCGCCCAGCGGAACGGACCGATGCCCCGGCAGAACAGCGGACGGATATAGGCCGGCACAAAGCCCGGGAAGTCAAACGCGTTCTCGACGCCTTCTTCAAGGGCCATCTGGCGGATGTTGTTGCCATAATCCACGGTGGGAATGCCGCGTTCCTGGAATTCCAGCATGGCGCGAACCTGAACGGCCATGGATTTACGGGCAGCAATCTCGACCTCTTTCGGGGCGGATTCCCGCTTGTCCTGCCATTCGGCCAGTGTCCAGCCTTGCGGCAGGTAACCGTTGACCGGGTCATGGGCGGAAGTCTGGTCTGTGACAATATCCGGCAGTTCGCCGCGTTCCAGAATGGCCGGGAAGACATCGGCGGCGTTGCCCAGCAGGCCGACGGAAATGGCTTCACCGCGCTGGGTGGCTTCGCGGATCATGTTCAGGGCGTCGTCCAGTGTATCCGCACGCTTGTCCAGATAGCCGGAACGCAGGCGGAAATCGATGCGGCTCGGCTGGCATTCAACGGCCAGCATGGAAGCACCGGCCATTGTCGCAGCAAGCGGCTGGGCGCCGCCCATGCCACCAAGGCCACCGGTCAGGATCCACTTGCCGGTCAGGTCGCCGTTATAATGCTGGCGGCCTGCCTCGACGAAGGTTTCATAGGTGCCCTGTACAATGCCCTGACTACCGATGTAAATCCAGGAACCGGCGGTCATCTGGCCGTACATCATCAGGCCCTTGCGGTCCAGTTCGTTGAAATGGTCCCAGTTGGCCCAGTGGGGCACGATGTTGGAGTTGGCAATCAGAACCCGCGGGGCGTTTTTGTGGGTCTTAAAAACACCAACCGGCTTGCCGGACTGAACCAGCAGGGTTTCGTCTGTTTCCAGCTCCTGCAAGCTTTTGACAATGCGATCATAGGCTTCCCAGTTGCGGGCGGCGCGACCGATGCCGCCATACACAACCAGTTCATGCGGGTGTTCGGCAACCTCGGCGTCAAGGTTGTTCATCAGCATCCGAAGGGGGGCTTCGGTCATCCAGCTTTTACAGCTGAGGTCCGTCCCGGTGGGGGACTTGATGATGCGACTGTTATCAATACGGTTCGTCATTACTTTTCCTTCCTACGATCCATAGGTATTTCGGCCCCACGCGATCATGGTCTCGAGCAGGGTTTTCAGGTGCGGTTTGAGGGATGAAGCCTTGTCTTCCCGCCAGTCAAAGGGGTGAACCTCTTCCATATAGGCGGTCTGGGCGATTTCCATTTGAACGGCGTGGACGTTATCGGCTGGCGTGCCGTAGTGGCGGGTGATGAACCCACCCTTGAAGCGGCCATTGATCACGTAGCTGTAGTCACCGTTTGCCAGTGTCTGGTCCAGACACTGTGTCAGTTCCGGTGCGGCGCTGGAGCCGCCGCCTGTCCCAAGGTTGAGCATGGGAAGGGCCCCCTCGAAAAAGCGGGGGACAACGGAACGGATGGAGTGGCAATCATAAACCAGGGCGTAGCCGTGCTGCGCCTTGACGCGGGCAATCTGGGCGGCAAGGGCGTCGTGATAGGGCTGCCAATAGGTCTGTTTGCGATCTTCTATTTCGGCGGCATCCGGCTCTTGTCCGTCCTGGTACAGGGGGCTGCCGTCGAACAGGGTGGTGGTGCAAAGCTCGGTAACGCTCTGTCCCGGATAGAGGGAGACCCCGCCGGGGTCCCGGTTCAGGTCAATGACATAGCGGGAATAGTGGGTCTGGACCACGGTGGCGGACAGGTCTCGCGCCATGTCTGCATACAGGTCAGGGATGTGCCAGTCCGTATCGGGAAGCTGAAGCGCGGCCTCTGTCAGGCGGTCCTCCATCCCCGGTGCCAGTTGGGTGCCGGGGTGGGGCTGGCTCAAGATCAGGGGGGACGTTCCCTCGCTGACGGTGTAAATGTGACTCATTTTCAGTGCACCAATCCTGTTTTTGGAAGATATGCGGCAAATTCATTCCGCAATTCATCGGTTTTGACCCACGCCTTGATGGCTTCGATATCCGGGGCAAAGAACCGGTCCTCGTCATAGGCGGGGACCCGCTCCCGAATGCGCCCGAACAGGGTTTCCAGTACCGTTGAGGATTTCAGCGGGTGGCGGAACTCGATCCCTTGTGCGGCGGCCAGCAATTCAATCGCCACAATGGCGGCGGTGTTGTCGGCCATGCGCAGAAGGCGCCGGGCCCCGTGGGTGGCCATGCTGACATGGTCTTCCTGATTGGCGGATGTGGGGATGCTGTCCACGGAGGCCGGGTGGGATTGCTGCTTGTTTTCGCTGGCAAGGGCCGCTGCGGTTACGTGGGCAATCATGAAGCCGGAATTGACGCCCGGCTTGCCGACCAGAAAAGCGGGCAGGCCGCTGATTGTGGTGTCGATCAGCATGGCGACGCGCCGCTCCGACATGGAGCCAATCTCGGCAATGACCAGTGCCAGGATATCAGCGGCAAGCGCGATGGGTTCGGCGTGGAAATTGCCGCCGGAAATGACCTCCCCTTCCTCGGTGAAGACCAGCGGGTTGTCGGACACGGCGTTGGCCTCGATCTCGATGGTGTGGGCCGCGTTGCGAAGCTGGTCAAGGCAGGCGCCCATGACCTGTGGCTGACAGCGCAGGCAATAGGGGTCCTGAACCTTTTCGCAGTCTTCGTGGGATTTGCGGATTTCGCTGCCCTCGATGATCTTGCGATAGGCTTCGGCCATATCCACCTGTCCGATCTGGCCGCGGGCCTCGTGAATGCGGGCATCGAACGGGGCATCCGTGCCCTTTGCCGCATCTAGGGACAGCCCCCCGGCGAGGGTGGCCGCCGCCAGAAGTTTTTCAGCCTCGAACAGTCCGGCAAGGGCAAGGCAGGTGGAAACCTGTGTGCCGTTCAGCAGCGCCAACCCCTCTTTCGGGGCGAGGCTGATCGGGGTCAGGCCAAACCGGGCGAGGGCGTCTTTTGCGGGGATCAATTCACCGTCAACGCGGGCCTCGCCAACGCCCATCAGGCAGGCCGTCATATGGGCCAGTGGTGTCAGGTCGCCGGACGCGCCAACGGACCCCTTGGCCGGAATGGCCGGATAGATATTATTGTCGAGAAGGGCGATCAGTGCCTTGATGACCAGCGGGCGGACCCCGGAAAAGCCCCGCGCCAGACTGGCCGCCTTGGTGGCGATCACCAGCCGGACAACCCGGTCTTCCAACAGGGGGCCGGTGCCCGTCGAATGGGACATGACAAGGTTCTTCTGAAGCAGTTCCAACTGATCGGAGGGGATGACCTCCTGTGCCAGTCGGCCGAACCCTGTATTGATGCCATAGACGATGCGGTCTTCATCAATGATCTTTTGTACGGTGGCGGCGCTGGCCTCCACCTTGTCCCAGCAGGACGGGTCCAGCGAGAATTTGACAGGGCCGGCATAGATGTGCCGCAGGTCATCCAGACCAAGGTGCCCCGGAACGGCGAATATGGATTTGTCGGACATGATGGTTCCTTGTGTCTGATCAGTTAAACGGGGTTTCGGTACCGTTGAAGTACCGTTTGTACAGGCTGGCATTGCCGATGCTGTTGGTCAGTTCGGCAGGATGGTCAATATCCCAAACGGCAAGGTCCGCCTGCTTGCCGACCTCCAATGTGCCGATCTCGTGGGAAAGGCCGAGGGCGCGGGCTGCGTTCCGGGTAAAGCCTGCCAAGGCTTCCTCCGGTGTCATGCGGAAGAAAATGGCGGACATGTTCATGACCAGTGTCGGGGAAATAACCGGGGAGGAACCGGGATTGCAGTCTGTTGCCAGCGCAATGGGAACCTTGTGTTCCCGCAGCAATTCCAACGGCGGCAACTTGGTTTCCCTGAGGAAATAGAACGCGCCGGGCAGCAGAACCGCCACCGTGCCATGGTCGGCCATGGCCTTGACGCCGCGTTCATCCAGATATTCCAGATGATCCGCAGACAGGGCCTTGAAATGGGCGGCCAGTTCCGCGCCTTGCAGGTTGCTGAGCTGTTCTGCGTGAAGTTTGACCGGAACCTTCAGGGCCTCGGCGGCCTTGAACAGGCTGCGCACCTGCTCGGTTGAAAAGGCGATTTTTTCGCAAAAGGCATCGACCGCATCCACAAGGCCAAGGGCATGGATCGTCGGCAGCATTTCCTTGCAGACCTTGTCCATGTAGCCATCGGAATCGCCTGCAAATTCGGGCGGCAGGGCATGGGCCCCCAGAAATGTCTTTCGCACCCGGACCGGGTTTTGTTCGCCCAGCTTCTTCGCAACCTCCAGCATCTTGATCTCGTTTTCCAGATCAAGGCCATAGCCGGACTTGATTTCAAGGGTGGTCACGCCATAGCGCAGGCTTTCCTTCAGGCGAGACTGGCTGGCGGCCAGCAGGTCGTCTTCACTGGCGCGGCGGGTGCTGTTCACGGTCGAGATAATACCGCCGCCCTTTTTGGCAATTTCTTCATAGCTGGCACCGTTCAGGGCCATTTCAAATTCTTCGGCCCGGTTGCCGCCATAGACCATATGGGTGTGGCAATCGATCAGACCCGGTGTCATCCAGCGGCCTTCCATATCGATTTCAACGCAGTGGGACGGACGGGTGAAGGAGGGGAGCGCATCTTGGGTCCCGATCCAGGCGATCCTGCCGTTCTGGATGGCCAGACAATCGGCGTCTGTCGCACCGTAGGGAGAGGTATGCTCGACCATCGTGGCGAGTCGCGTATTGATGAACAACGTATCCCATTCTGTGTTCGGCATTTCTTCGTCCCTTGTGAATTTTGAATTTGTATATACAAATTATTATGATAAGATATTCGTCATGATCAAGCATTTTTTTCAAAACGCCTTCATCCAGGGCAAATGGGTAAAAAACGTCACCCTTACGGTTGGGGATGATGGTTGTGTGGCTGCTATTGAAACAGATAGCGCAGGGGCAGGGGCCGACAATCAGGGGGGTGTTCTGGTTCCCGGCATGCCGAACCTGCATTCCCACGCCTTTCAGCGGGCCATGGCCGGACTGGGGGAAATTGCTGGGCCGGGGGATGACAGCTTCTGGAGCTGGCGGTCGGTCATGTACAAGTTTCTGGCCGAAATCGACCCTGAGGATATGGAGGCCATCGCCGCCCAGCTATATCTGGAAATGCTGAAATCCGGCTTCACCTCGGTTGGTGAGTTTCACTATCTGCATCACCAGAAGGACGGAACCCCTTATGCCAATCCGGCGGAAATGTCGCTCCGGGTTATGGCGGCGGCGGAACAGGTGGGGCTGCAAATGACCCTGCTGCCGGTTCTCTATTCCTATAGCGGGTTTGGCGAGGCGGCCCCGACCGACGGGCAGCGCCGCTTCATTCATTCAACGGATGCCTATCTTGATCTGGTGGACCGGTTGGTGGCTGAAACCGCCGGAAGGCCGGGCTTTGATGTGGGCTTGACCCCGCATTCGTTGCGGGCGGTAAGCCGGGATCAGTTGCAGGCGCTGGCGGAATACCGGACCCCGGAGATGCCTGTCCATATCCACATTGCCGAACAAATGAAGGAAGTGAATGACTGTCTGGACTGGTCCGGTCAGCGTCCCGTGGAATGGTTGCTGAATAATACGACCGTCGATGAAAACTGGTGTCTGGTCCATGCCACCCATCTGACCCCGCAGGAAGTACAGGGCATCGCAGAGCGGGGCGCGGTTGTGGGGCTGTGCCCGGTGACCGAGGCCAATCTGGGGGACGGATTGTTCCCGGTAGAGGATTTCCTGTCCCAAGGGGGGCGCTTCGGGATCGGATCTGACAGCAACATCAATATTTCCGTCGCCGAGGAATGCCGCATTCTGGAATACGGCCAGCGGCTTGTACGGCAGAAACGCACCCTGATTGCGGAGCGGAATGCCTCAAACGGGGAACGTATTCTGTCTCTGGCTGTAGAGGGCGGGGCGCAGGCGCTCTGTCCCGGAAAGCCGGCGGGGATCGCCGTTGGCGCGCCAGCCAACTATCTGACACTGGATGAAAACCACCCGGCGCTGGTCGGGCGAGGTGTTCAAAATATTGTTGATGGATGGTTGTTTGCGGGCAACAACTCTGTTGTAAAGGATGTCTACGTGGCAGGGCGGCCTGTAATTCGGAACGGTCATCACGACCGGGAGGAGGAAATTCTGGCCCGGTTCAGCACGGTAATGAAACGGCTGGCCACAAAAATCTGATGCCGGACATCTGGAACAAGACATGACCCTGATCGAAGAACTGCCTGAAAACAGCACTGAACCGCTCTATAAGCAGATCAAGCAACTGATCGTCAGCAAGATAGAGGCAGGAGAGTGGCGTCCGGGGGATCGTCTGCCCACGGAGCACGCGCTTGTGAAGGAGCTGAAAACATCGCGCATGACGGTAAACCGGGCTTTCCGTGAATTGACACAGGAAGGGGTTCTGGTCCGCCGTCAGGGGTCGGGAACCTTTGTCTCGCCATCAAAACTTGAAACGGGCATGCTGGAAATCCGCAACGTGGCGGAGGATATCACCGCCCGCGGGAATGAGCATTCATCCGAGGTTCTTCTGCTGGAAACTGTCGATACCGTCCCGGCTGAAATCGCCGAGACCATGACGGACCTTCCCCGCGGTGCGGCCTTTCATTCCCTGTGTTTGCATTTCGAGAATGGCAGGCCGCTCCAACTGGAGGATCGATATGTGAACCCCCGGCTGGTGCCGGATTTCCTGAAACAGGATTTTTCGGTCCAGACCACCGGCGGCTACCTGCTGGACAATGTTATCTATACCCACGCCGATCACCGGATCAGTGCCGCCATCCCGACGGAGGAGCAGAAAAAGCTGCTTCGGCTGGAGGAGGGAGAGCCCGTTCTTGTGCTGGAGCGTCACACCTATTGCCCGGATGGGGTCATCACGACCGTGCGTCTTTACCATCCGGCAAGCCGCTATGAATTCAGCGGGACCTTCTTCCCCCATCGGGAATTGTCCGACTGATCATTTTGGCAAATTCTTGAGCGGGATACGCATTCCGGTTGTGGTGTCGCTTTAAATATGTAAAATGGTCTAATATAATAGGTTGTGGAATATTCAGCCCACAGGTGATACCGGGCTGAAAAACAAACATTGCAGTTCCCCTTTCACACAGAAGAATTGGCGCTTTTTCTGCTATGATTGAAGACCGACTGATACAGGCACAGGTTCTTGTTCGGAAAAAAATCAAGGAACTCATCCTTCCGTTGCTGATTTTTGTCCTGGGCTCGTTCGGGCTGATTTTTTTCGGCATCTGGCAAACATCGGAAATTCAGGATGAACAGACGGTTGAATCCTCCAAATTCCTGCTGGAAACCCTGATCAAGGAAGAAAAGGCGGCTCTGGAGACGCTGGTTTACGACTACGCCTACTGGCAGACCGCCCTTGAAAATCTTGTGGACACGCAGAATAGAGAATGGGCGCAGGACAATATCGGTCGGTACTTGCAGGAAACGTATGGTTTTGATGCCACTTTCGTTCTGGATGGGGAGAACCGCAGTGTGTTTTCCATCGAAAAGGGGGAAATCCTCTCGAAAGAGTTTTTGGCCTTTGTTCTGAACGGGGATGAGTTTGTCAGTCGGATCAGGACCGCCCGCGCCCTTGGCCGGAAAGCCCCCCTGTCGGAAGTGGTGCGATTGAAGTCCGGGGATATGGCGCTGGTGGCGGCGGCAATGATTGAATCCGATTTGCAGGAAGTCGGTGCCGACGGCGCGGGCGCCTACCGCAAGTCTGATTATGTTCTGGTGCTGGTCAAGCCCATGGGCGAGCGGTTTATCGAGGCCATTTCCAAGCGCTTTTCCTTTACCGGTCTTGAGGCCGTCGCCGGCCCTGATGTGGAAGAACACAAGCGGGCCTATCTGTCGCTGACGGATGGGCGGGGCCGGGTTGTTGGTTATCTGGAATGGAGCCCGGCACTACAGGGGCCTGCCTTTATCTCGCTCTCTCTTCAGAATATCGCCTTTGCCGTCATACTGTTGTTTGGATTGATGGTTTTGATTGTCTTGCGGACCATGAAGCTGTTTCGCATGTTTGATACCCAGTATCGGGATTACCTTGAGAACGAACAGAAAATGCGTCACTACGAAAGTGCCATTTCCGAACTGGTACAGGGGGAATTCCTGTATGAAATGACGGTGATTGAGGCGCTCAAGGAAATTGTCCGGAACGTGGCGGAAACCCTGAAAATCGACAAGGTCAGCATTTGGCAGATTGATATGGAACAGAACGCCCTTGTCAGTGCCTGCCGCTTTGATCGGGCAATCGGCGGGTTTCTGCCGGACCTGACATTGAAGGGGGAATTGCATCAGGATTTCTTCAAGGCCAGCCAGACAGGACATGAATTAAGCATTGCCAATGTCTGGAAGGATCCCCTGACCCGAGGCCTTCGCAAAATCCGTTTCCCCGAGCAGGAGCCCCTTAGCCTGATCCAGATGCCGTTCTCGATCCGCGGGCGGCAGGAAGGGTTCATCAGCCTTGCCAAGCGGGAAAACGATTATGAATGGACCAAGGAAGAGCGGCGCTTTGTGCAGTCCATTTCGGATATTGTGACCCTGATTTTTGAGGCCCATCTTAGGGACCAGATCGAACAGGAACTGCGCAAGGAGAAAAACAAGGCCGAGGCCGCCAATCTGGCCAAGACCGAGTTTCTGGCCAATATGAGCCACGAGCTGCGCACCCCCCTGAATGCGGTGATCGGCTTTTCCGATCTGATGCAGCAGAAAATTTTTGGGGAACTGGGGTCGCCGCGCTACGAGGATTATCTCAGTGATATCAATATGAGCGCCCGCCACCTGCTCAGTCTGATCAATGAAATCCTTGATGTGGCCAAGACCGAATCCGGGAAATACGAGATTTTCCCGACGGATGTGGATATCGCAACCGAGATCGATAGTGCGATCCGCCTGCTGCACGGACGTTTCAAGGACAAGAAATTCACGGTGGAAACCCGGCTGGCCGACGGGATCGGGACCATCAGCGCGGACCCGAAATGTTTCCGCCAGATCATCCTGAATATCCTGACCAATGCGGTCAAGTTTTCGGGCGATGATTGCCTGATCGGGGTAACCGCGGACGTCAAGGGGGATGCAGTTGAATTCTCCTTCTCGGACAATGGCATCGGTATCCCCCGGGATCAGCTTGAAGAGGTTTTCAAGGCCTTCCACCAGATTGAGAGTGCCCTCAGCAAGACAACGGAAGGCACCGGTCTTGGGCTTGCCATTACAAAGGCGCTGGTGGAAATGCACCATGGCGGCATTGCCATCGAAAGCGAGCCGGGACAGGGCACCACAATCCGGGTCACCCTGCCGGTCAAGCAACCCGAAACCCGCGCCCGCGCAAGGGATGCTGCCTGATCTATTCAGGCAGGAAAAAGATTTTTTGAGATAGGCTTGTCTTCGAGTATTTAAACATGCTGAGGATCGCTGCTAGGGAGTGTGAATTCACTCTAATTTAAAAGTGCAATGTCCGGTTTCTTCATCTAGGTAGGTAACCTTCCATTTTTGGTTACGTCGTTTTTTGGGGTGCCAGGGGTCGGCCTCTTTATAGCCTCTTTCAGGGCTGCCGGTTACAATGACCATATCCACATTGCCATTGAAGTCGGAGAGTGCTCGTTGCAAATGTTTGGTACGCTTTTTGTTCCCGGACTTGCGCCCCCATTCTTCATGTGGGGCACCAAATAGCTTGGAGTCAAAGGTCAGTACATTATCTATTTTCTTTATTTCTTGTTGCCAAACAGCTACGCAGATTCCATCGTCTTTCTCAGCGCTCCAGTCTTGGCGAGGCGAAATAAGATCGTATCCTAATTTTTTGAATGCTTCTGTATACGTCATGATTTTTTCCTTGCTAAGTAGTGCTTAAAATAATTGGTTTGTTTAACTTAAAGTTTGCCCAATAAGTTCTTTACTTCTTTCATGCACTCGACTGCTTGAAGTTTGGGGCAGTTGATGGAAAGGTGGTGGCAATAGATTGCGGGAATGCCCTGCCACTCGCCACGACCGAAAGTCATGTGGTTTTGTTTATGTTCAAATTTGCAATCTTGCCATTCTATATTGAACGCTTGAGAAGCCTTGTCTCCGAAAATGAGGATTGCTTTTGGTGATTGCGCCATTAATAAGCGTTTGTTCCAATTTAGAGAAAAATCTCGCCAGACCTTTCTGGGGCCAGTCTTCGGGTGCTCCCACATGCGAGCTTCCTGAGTGGGGGCAGAGGGGAAAATTGCGGCATGGGCAACTGTTCTTTCGAACAGTGTTTTTCGCAATCCCGCTTGAGCCATATATTTTCTTAGTATTTGGCCAAATCTATATGTATCGTTGAGGTAAAGAAGTTGGCTTGGTGCCTCGCGTTGAATGGATTTGTCTTCGCCGCCACCTTGAAATGTTATGAGTGCTAGGTCCGGGGTATCGGCAAGGGGGGCATATAGGGGATTTAGTCCATGTTGTACGACGCTTGCGAGTTCTTTATCCTCTAACATTTTTCCAACTTCTGCATACAGTTCCTCGGATAAAACGGTGAGCTTGGTCATGATCGTTTCCTTTAGGTATAGTTGTAGGTGCTTTGAAGAAGCTGTTCTCTAAAGCTTTTGAGAAAATACATTTTGAAATTGATTGATATGGGTGCGCTAAGCCTTTGTAGGCTCAAGGTGATCTGGCTACTGTTGAGTGTTCAGTGTTCCCGTGAAACTAATTTTTTGTTGCCTCAGGTCGTTTCAGTTTTAGGTATTCTGAAAACTGTAAAGATGGCCTTTCGTGTTTGTTTTCCGGTGAGGTGTATGGTGTGTCTATATCAATCCCGGCATGTATTAGAATGAGAATGCAATCATCGTCTCGGAGGGCGGAGGTATCGGAAAAATTCTGCTCTGTTCCAAAGGGGTGGTGGTTGCGAATATATTTGGCTTTTATCCACTCCGTCTTTTGAAATTTACATTCGAGGTCGTTCCATGCGTTCCGGTTGGTTCCTCCAGCAACTTCGTTTGCAAAATGAGAAGGGGAGAATTTCTGTTCGTTTACAAAAAGAGAGCCGTGACGAACTGTTGCAAGATCTAAGTCTAAATTTTTGTGTTTACCTTTATAGCGGGAGCGGACAAGTGTGCCGTTAGGAAGCCATGCACTTCCCCACCACATGCCCTCCCCGTATCGTCCCCAATAACTTTCCCAATCCGCTTTCATAAGTGCAAATTTATGCGGGGTGATGCCGAAAAGAGTAATGCTATCCTCATGTTGAAATTGGTTTGAAAGGTGTTCCGCAAGCACGTCATATATATATGCGGCTGGGCTAATTTTTCCCTCTGACAGATGGAAAATCGCGGCGCATTGATCTATGTGCACAGGTATGCTTACAAATTCAGACGGGTTTTTGGGTAGTCTTTCGACGATCCCTTCTTCTGAGTGCAGGCTTGTGTGCGAGAAAAAGTCAAATTTCAATACAGACATGAATGTTTTCCCTAGTGTTGTTTTGCAACAATAGCATGAGAATTTTCTTATGTAAATGCGAAAATAGTAAAAAAATTTCCGTTTTGAGTAATTCGCTCAGATTGCGCGCCTTTAGGGGGGGGCTCTTAAAAAACCTCAACTACGGCAGTATGCAAAGTTTCGACCTTTGAAAGTCGAGGTGGTGACTATATTTTTTTCTCAGTCAATATTGTGCGGTTGCGTCGTTCCGTTGAAAAAAACAAGGCTAGATATAGGTGGAAAAGGGGGATAGCTCTAAAATATGGTTTCTGTGTTATCAGTTTTCGGCAGTGATATTCAGAATGCTAGTCTTTACGGCTGATCGTCAGGTGCGGACCCGGCGTTCCTCGCTGGGGGTATGGCCGAAATGTTCGCGGTGGCATTTTGAAAAATGCGATGCGGATACAAAACCGCAGGCCAGCGCCACCTCGATAATGGGCAGGCTGGTCTGGGTCAGAAGATACCGCGCCCGATCCAGCCGCAATTTCAGGTAATAGCGGGTGGGGGAGCGTTTCAGGTATTTCTGGAACAGGCGCTCCAGTTGCCGGGTCGACAGGCCCACTTCCGTTGCAAGGTCACTGCAACTGAGGGGGTCTTCCAGATTGTCTTCCATACAGGAAATGGCGGCCAGAAGTTTGGGGTGGGAAATTCCCAGCCGGGCCCTCAGTTCCATGCGCTGGCGTTCCGACCCGTCGCGAATACGGTGATGGATCAACTGGTCGGCAACGGCAAGGGCCGCTTCATGATCGATCTGGCTGGAAATCAGCGACAGCATCATATCAAGGGACGCTGTTCCCCCGGCGCAGGTATACCGGTTGCCATCAATCTCGAACAGTTCCGTGGTAATCTCCAGATCGGGGAAATCCTCGCGGAAACCGGATGTGTTTTCCCAGTGGATGGTGCAGCGATGCCCGTCCAGCATGCCCGCCCGGGCCAGCACGTAAGAGCCTGTGCAGATCGCACCGATATCGGCGCCATAGGATGCGGCCTTCCTGAGTGCGGTCATCACTTCCGGGGTGCAGCGGGCCTGGATGTCCAGTCCCCCGCACAGAAAGACAATGCTGTGTTTCGGCATATCCGAAAAGCTGCCAGCCACCGGGATTTCCAGCCCGGCGCTGCTGCGGGCCGGGGCACCGTCTTCCGAATAGCATTTCCAGTCATAGATCTGCCGCCCGGCTGTGCGGTTGGCCAGACGCAACGGTTCAATCGCCGAGATAAAGGCAAGTGACGAGAAGTCGGGGACCAGACAAAAACCGATACTATATTGTGCTGTTGCCCCTTCCATCTTGTCGAAGGAAAGGGTTGTGCCTGAACTGTTCATACGCCAAACGCTACTCAAGTTTCATTTTTTCAGCAACGGTTTTCCGTGCTCCCTCCGGGCTAGAACAATCCGATGATCTGCCCGTTTTCAGTCACATCAATCTGCGTCGCTGCCGGGATGCGCGGGAGCCCCGGCATGGTCATGATATCCCCGCAGATGACAACGACGAACTCGGCCCCGGCGGCGACCCGAACCTCGCGGATGGGAACCACATGATGGCTGGGGGCGCCTCTCAGGGTGGGGTCCGTCGAAAAGCTGTACTGGGTTTTGGCAATACAGACCGGATAATGGCCGAAGCCCTGTTCCTGAAGTTCCCGGAACTGGTTCTCCACCTTCTGGTCGGCGATGATGTCATCGGCGGCATAAATTTTGGTGGCAACGGTTTTAACCTTCTCCCAAAGCGGGGTTTCATCCTCATATAGCAGAGAGATCGGTCTTGCCGGTTTTTCCAGTTGGCTGACAACCGTCCGGGCAAGGACCTCGGCCCCGGCGCTGCCCTTGCCCCAGTGGTCGCACAGCACTGCCTTGACGCCGTGGCTGGCGCAAATTTCCTGTACGGCCTCAATTTCCGCGGTGGTATCTGTTGAAAAGCGGTTGATGGCAACCACAACGGGCAGGTCGAACTTGTGCAGGTTGTCAATGTGGCGGGTCAGGTTTCTGGACCCCATCTGGACGGCGGCCACATCTTCCCGGCCAAGGTCCTGCTTGGCAACGCCGCCATGCATCTTGAGGGCGCGAACCGTGGCGACAACAACGGCGGCCTCCGGGTTCAGGTCCGCCTTGCGGCACTTGATATCAAGAAACTTCTCGGCGCCCAGATCGGCTCCGAAGCCCGCCTCGGTCACCACATAATCGGCCAGTTTCAGGGCGGTGCGGGTGGCCAGAACGGAATTGCAGCCATGGGCGATATTGGCAAAGGGGCCGCCATGGACAAGGGCTGGATTGTTTTCAAGGGTCTGGACAAGGTTCGGCTGGAAGGCATCCTTCAGGACCGCCGCCATGGCACCGTGGGCGTCAAGATCGCGGGCGTGGATGGGTTTGCGGTCGCGGGTAAAGCCGACAATAATATTGCCGAGCCGCTTTTTCAGGTCTTTCATATCCGTGGCCAGGCAGAAAATGGCCATGACTTCCGAGGCGACGGTAATGTCGAAATGGTCTTCCCGCGGGAAACCGTTGCTGACACCGCCCATGCTGTTGACGATATATCGGAGCGCTCGGTCATTCATGTCCACCACGCGCCGCCAGGTGATCCGCCGTTCATCCAGCCCCAGTTCATTGCCCCAATAGATATGGTTGTCGATCATGGCGGCCAGAAGGTTGTTGGCCACACCGATGGCATGAAAGTCGCCGGTGAAATGCAGGTTGATGTCGGTCATGGGGACGACCTGGGCGTAGCCACCCCCGGCGGCACCGCCCTTCATGCCAAAACAGGGCCCAAGCGAAGGTTCCCGCAGGCAGATCATGGCCTTCTTGCCAATCCGGTTGAGGGCGTCTCCAAGGCCAACGGTGGTGGTTGTCTTGCCTTCGCCCGCCGGGGTCGGGGACATGGCCGTAACAAGGATCAGTTTGCCATCGGGCCGGTCTGCAAGCCGTTCAATGTAATCCAGCGAGATTTTCGTCTTGTAGTGGCCAAAGGGCTCAAGATTGTCCTCCTCAATTCCCAGTCGCTCCTTTGCCAGGGGCAGGATTTTTTCCATGCTGGCGGCATTGGCGATCTCAATATCGGTTTTGGGAGTGGTATGTTGGTCGGTCATTCTGTCGGCCCGTTGTCTATGCCCGTTTCCGGTATGAAGGAGTGAGGTGCACGGGACCTGTCCCGGACCTCCTTGAATATTAACAAAAATAAAACCGACGGGGGATTGGGATCACCCGCCATTCTGCAGGGGACACTAAATCCTCCGGCCTCGGTTGAACAGGGATAATCTGCTTTCAGCAGGGGCGGCGTGTCGGATTTTTGGTGCAATATGGCGGATCGGTGTTTTTGTCCTTGCGGGTGTCGTATCACCATCCATAATGTAGAAAAACATCACGCAGGGTGAGAAACGGGAAACGGAAAAGAATGGCGAAATATTCTATTTTTTCCATCGCACGCAACGCCTTCAGTCATCATCGGAACTGGCCGCGTCAATGGCGCAGCCCCGACCCGAAGCCGGATTATGATGTGATCATCGTCGGCGGCGGCGGGCATGGGCTGGCAACAGCCTATTATCTGGTGAAGGAACATGGCATCACCAATGTGGCGGTGCTGGAAAAAGGCTGGCTTGGCGGGGGGAATACGGCCCGCAACACGACCATTGTCCGTTCCAACTATCTGTGGGATGAAAGTGCGGCCCTCTATGAAAAGTCCCTGCAGCTTTGGGAAGGCCTGTCACAGGATATCAATTATAATGTGATGCTCAGCCAGCGGGGGGTGCTCAATCTGGCCCATAGCCTTGGCGATGTGCGTGAAGGTCGCCGCCGGGTCAATGCGAACCGCCTGAACGGGGTCGATGCGGAATGGCTGGATGAGGAACAGGTCAAGGACTTTTGCCCGATCATCAATATTTCCCGGTCGGCCCGCTATCCGGTGCTGGGGGCCACCTTGCAGCGGCGCGGCGGCGTTGCCCGTCATGACAGTGTGGCATGGGGCTATGCCCGGGCCGCGGATGCGCGCGGGGTGGATATTATCCAGAATTGCGAGGTGACGGGCATTCGCCGTGACGGCGACACTGTCACCGGGGTCGAGACAAGCCGCGGCTTTATCGGCGCCCGCAAGGTGGCGCTGGTCACGGCCGGGCACAGTTCCGTTGTCGCCGCCATGGCCGGTCTGCGCCTGCCGATCGACAGTCACCCCCTGCAGGCGCTGGTATCCGAACCCATCAAGCCGGTGATCGACTGTGTGGTCATGTCGGGGGCGGTGCATGTTTATGTCAGCCAGTCCGACAAGGGGGAACTGGTGATGGGGGCGGGCATTGACAGTTTTAATTCCTACGGCCAGCGGGGCAGCTTTCACGTGATCGAGCATCAGCTTGGCGCCTGTCTGGAGCTGTTCCCCATTTTCAGCCGGGTTCGCATGATGCGAAGCTGGGGCGGCATCGTGGATACCTGCCCGGATGCGTCACCTATAATTTCAAAAACACCGGTTAAAGGTCTTTATATCAATGGTGGCTGGGGAACCGGCGGGTTCAAGGCAACCCCCGGATCGGGGTGGTGCTTTGCCCATACGGTGGCGCGGGACGAACCCCATGCCCTGAATGCCCCGTTCAGTCTGGACCGGTTTACCAGCGGGGCGCTGATCGATGAACATGGCGCCGCTGGCGTCGCCCACTAGAAGGAGGGGACATGCTCAAGATTGAATGCCCCTGGTGTGGGCCGCGACATGAAACGGAATTCCGCTATGGCGGGGAGGCCCACCGGGTTCGCCCTGAAAAGCCGGACAGCCTGACGGATGAGGCATGGGCGGCGTTTCTGTTCATGCGAACCAATACCAAGGGCGCCTTTGCCGAGCGGTGGTGCCATGTGAACGGCTGTCGGCGCTGGTTCAATGTGTTGCGCCATACGGTCAGTCACGAAATTCTGGCGGTTTATGCCATGGGCGAGGTGCCACCGGTTCCGGGCGCCCGGAAGGAGGGCGGCCAATGAGCATGTTGAACCGCACGGCCAGCGGCGGCAGCGTCGATCGGTCGAAACCGCTGAATTTTACCTTCAATGGTCAATCCTATCGGGGATTTGAGGGGGATACACTGGCCTCGGCCCTGTTGGCCAACGGGGTCCATCTGGTGGGGCGCAGTTTCAAGTATCACCGCCCGCGCGGTATTGTCGCCGCCGGGGCGGAGGAGCCGGGCGCATTGGTGCAATTGGAAACGGCAGAACATACGGAACCCAATATCCGGGCCACGCAGATCGAGCTGTATGAGGGGCTGGTCGCCAGCAGCGTGAATGTGTGGCCCAGCGTGGATTTCGATGTCAGTGCCATCAACGGCCTGTTTGCCAAGCTGTTCACCGCCGGGTTTTACAACAAGACCTTCATGTGGCCCCGGTCCTTCTGGATGCGGCTGTATGAGCCGGTGATCCGCCGGGCCGCCGGATGGGGGCGGGCGCCGACAACCTCGGATCCCGATTTGTATGACCACATGCATGACCACCCGGATGTGCTGGTGATCGGTGCAGGGCCGGCGGGCTTGTCAGCCGCGGTCGAGGCGGGCCGGGCCGGGGCGCGGGTGGTTCTGGTGGATGAACAGGCGGAGCCGGGCGGCAGCCTTTTGACGCTGGAGCGCGAGATTGACGGCCAACCGGGCCGGGACTGGGTGCAGGACCGCATCGCCGAACTGGAGGCCATGCCGGATGTGCGCATTTTGTCCCGGACGGTTCTGTTTGGCTATTACGATCATAACTATCTGGTGGCGGTAGAGCGGAAAACCGATCATCTGCCGGTCATGAAACGGCCGGGCCGGATACGGCAGCGCACCTGGCATTTTCGGGCCGGGCATGTGGTGCTGGCCACAGGCGCCCATGAACGGCCGCTGGTCTTTGCCGACAACGACCGGCCGGGGATCATGCTGGCGGGCAGTGTGCTGACCTATCTGAACCGATATGGTGTGTTTCCGGGCAAGGAAGTGGTGCTGTTCACCAATAATGACGGGGCCTATGAAACTGCGCTGGCCCTGCACGAACAGCGCCTGAAGGTTGCGGCGGTGGTGGATGTCCGGCATCAGGTCACCGGGGCCTTGCCTGCCCGTGTGCGGGCATTGGGGATCCCTGTCTTTGCCGGGCATGCCCTGTCAGCGACGCGGGGCGGGAAGCGGGTCTCCGCGGTCGAGGTTCGGCCGGTTCAGCAGGGGGCCGGAAAACTGACCGGTGCCGGTCGCTGGATCAATTGCGATCTTGTGGCCATGTCCGGCGGTTGGAGCCCGGTTGTTCATCTGTTCAGTCAGTCGCAGGGGCGGCTGGAATTTGACGCGGGAAAAAGCGCTTTTGTCCCGGCCCATGCGGTGCCGGCGCAAACGGTTGCCGGGGCGGCCAATGGCGATTTCCTGTTGAAAGACTGCCTTCTGGCCGGTCGGGAAGCTGGGCGGAACGGGGTTCTGGCCGCAGGCCTGAAGCCAAAACGCCGGAAACCCGCCGCAGCGGTCCATGAGCCGGAAACCGCGCCCATGGAGCCTGTCTGGCTGGTGCCGGGGCGCGAGCCTGTGGGGGTCGGGAAGGCCAAGCATTTTGTCGATTTGCAGAATGACACCACGGCGGCGGATATCGCGCTTGCCACACGTGAGGGGTTTGAAAGTTCCGAACATGTGAAGCGATACACCCTGACCGGTTTCGGCACGGATCAGGGCAAGACATCGAACATTAACGCGCTGGGAATTCTGTCCGGTCTGCTGGACAGGCCCCTAGGGGAGATCGGCACCACCACCTTTCGCCCGCCCTACACGCCGGTGGCCTATGGGGCGCTGGCGGGGCGGAATATCGGGCGCTGGTCCGATCCGGTCCGCACCACATCCATCCACCCGTGGCATGAGGGGAACGGCGCCCGGTTCGAGACGGTGGGGCAATGGCATCGCCCGTGGTATTACCCGAAAAACGGCGAGAACCTGCAGGCGGCCGTAAACCGGGAATGCCTTGCGGTGCGAAACGGTGTCGGGGTGCTGGATGCGTCCACCTTGGGGAAAATCGATATTCGGGGGCCGGATGCGGCGGAATTCCTGAACCGGGTTTATACGAACGCATGGTCGAAGCTGGGCGTGGGGCGCATTCGGTATGGCCTCATGTGCCGCGAGGATGGCATGGTCTTTGACGATGGCACCACGGCGCGGCTGGCCCCGGATCATTTCCTCATGACCACGACCACGGGCAACGCCGCCGTGGTTCTGGACTGGCTGGAAGACTATCTGCAAACGGAATGGCCGGACTTGAGGGTGTATTGCACCTCGGTGACCGAGCAATGGGCCACGGTTTCGGTGGCGGGGCCAAAGGCACGGCGGGTCCTTGAAAAACTGGCGCCGGAGATGAAACTCGGTCCGGACGATTTCCCCTTCCTCAGTTTCCAAGAGGGAACCGTTGCCGGTATGGCCGCCCGGATTTTCCGCATCAGTTTTACCGGTGAACTGACCTTTGAAATCAATGTCCCCTGGCATCAGGGCTTGGCGCTCTGGAAGGCCGTGATGGACGCCGGAGAGGAATTTGGCATCACTCCTTACGGAACCGAGACCATGCATGTCCTGAGGGCGGAAAAGGGTTTCATCATTGTCGGGCAGGAAACCGACGGCACCACAACCCCGCAGGATTTGGGGATGGACTGGATTGTGTCAAAGGCAAAGCCGGATTTCATCGGCAAGCGGTCCTTTACCCGATCGGATACAAGCCGCCCGGATCGCAAGCAACTGGTCGGCTTGCTGACGGAGGACCCGGAAACGGTTCTGCCGGAAGGGGCGCAACTGGTGTTTGACCCCCATGCCCCGAAACCCATGCCCATGGTCGGGCATGTCACGTCCAGCTATTACAGCGCGGCGCTGGGACGCAGCATCGCCCTGGCGCTGGTAAAGGGGGGGCAGGACCGGATGGGACAGCATGTTTTTGCCCCGCTGGAAGGGGGGACCGTTACCGCCGTGCTGACATCCCCCGTCTTTTTCGACAAGGAAGGGGAGCGACAAGATGGCGAAATATGAAAACTGGCTGTCTCCGGTTGCCGCACTGGCGCCGTCCTTTCCGCAAGGGCTTGAGGCCTTGCCCTTTTGTGCGCAGGTCAACCTGCGGGGCAATCCCGGCGACCCGGAATTCATGTCTCGTGTTAAGGGAGAGTTGGGGTTTGCGCTGCCGACCGTTCCGAACACGGTGGCCGGCCGGAAGAAATGCCGGGCCTTGTGGCTGGGCCCGGATGAGTGGCTGATCGTTGAAGAAGGAGATGCCCGGTTCCGTGACGCGCCGGAGGGGGCACTGGCGGCGCAGCTGGAACAGGCGCTGGAGGGCCTGCATCACGCCGTCACCGATGTCAGCGCCAACCGTATCCGCCTTGAATTGTCAGGGCCAGAGGTCAGGACCGTTCTGATGAAAAGCTGCGAGCTGGATTGCCACCCGGCTGTATTCAGGCCGGGGCAGGTCGCCCAAACCCTGCTGGCCAAGGCGCAAGTGATCCTGGAGAAACCGGCAGAGGATCGCGTTCACCTTTATGTGCGCAATTCTTTTGCCCTGTATGTGGCGGAATGGCTGGTGGATGCGTTTCGGTACAGCGGTGAATAATCTGTAAATTCTGAAAAAATATCACTTTGGTGATCATAACCCGTTGTATGGGTTGTGATTTTTATGCAATTGTCTAGGTTTGTTTCGCAAAATGACAAAAGCCGCTCCGCCCGGACCGGTGAATAGACAGGGTAGAGGAATATGGATCCAAGGGAAGTCAAAACCGCCGCAGACGCACGGAAAATCATTGAAGAGCGCGGTTTACAGTATGTGAAGGTAGGCCTGTTTGACATTGATGGGGTCATGCGAGGCAAGTATCTGAGCAAATCCAAGTTTCTGGGTATTCTTGAAAAAGGTTTTGGCTTCTGCGACGTGGTGCTCGGCTGGGATGTGAACGACCAGCTGTATGATCAGGAAAGTTACACCGGTTGGGCATCCGGCTATCCCGATGCGCATGTGGTGCCTGTCATCGACAGTTGCCGCGAATTGCCGCTGGAAGACAACATGCTGCTGTTCCTGCTGGAATTTTCGGATCGGGCAGAGACTGTCTGTCCGCGGGGAACCTTGCGCCGCGTTTTGCAGAAGGCGGACAGCATGGGCTACACCGCCACTGCCGCCTGCGAGTACGAATTTTTCCTGTTCAATGAAACACCGAAATCCGTGCGCGAGAAAAACTACCGGGACATGGACATGTTTACCCCGGGCTTCTTTGGGTATTCCATGCTGCGGGCCTCGGTCGAGTCTGACTTTTATCAGCAGTTGATGGATCTCTGTATTGAGATGGACATGGAACTGGAAGGGGTTCATACGGAAACCGGCCCCGGCGTGCTGGAAGCTGCGATTGCCTACGACGAGGCGCTGGCCGCCGCTGACAAGGGCGCCCTGTTCAAGACCTATACCAAAATTCTGGCGCAGCAAAATGACCTGATGGCCACCTTTATGGCCAAGTGGTCCCCGGATTATCCGGGACAAAGCGGACATATTCATCTGTCCCTTGCAGGCAAGAACGGCGAAAGCGTTTTCCACGATCCGTCCCGCCCCGACAGCATGAGCGATGAGATGCGGTATTTCATCGGCGGACAGCAGGCCCTGATGCCGCAGCTTCTGGCGATGGTGTCCCCGACCGTCAACAGCTATACCCGTCTTATTCCGGGTTTCTGGGCCCCGACCGAGGCAAGCTGGGGTGTTGAAAACCGGACCTGTGCCTTGCGGGCCATTCCGGGTGATGCCAGGTCGCAGCGGGTTGAATACCGGATTGCGGCCGCAGACATGAACCCCTATCTGGCCATTGCGGCGGCGCTGGGGTCCGGGCTGTGGGGCATTGAAAACCGGATTGAACCCACCGAAGGCATCAAGGGCAGCGCCTACGACAAGACATTCCCGCCGGAACTGGCCTTGCCCCGTACCTTGTGGGAAGCGGCACAAAGCCTCAAGGCGTCTTCTGCGGCCCGGTCCCTGTTTGGCGATGCCTTTGTGGATCACTTTGCCATGACCCGCGAATGGGAAGAACGCGAGTTCCGGAAGGCCATTACAGACTGGGAACTGCAGCGCTATTTCGAGATTATCTGATCCCGCATCTGCCTGCCAGGGCGCATGACATCAAAGAAAAACCGGCAGTCGCAACTGCCGGTTTTTTTTATGGGAAAGGGAGGCGCTCAGGCGACCTTGATCCTGTCCGGGCCAAGCTGCTCGACAAGGTCCCGGTCCGGCATCTGGTCGGTAATCAGCAAATCCACCTCTGCCAGATCACAGACCTTGACGATACCGGCCCGGCCAAACTTGGTGTGGTCGGCGGTGACAATCACATTCTCTGTTTGTGGAATGACGGCCCGTTTGAATTCGGCTTCTGCCAGATCGAAATCAAGGCAGCCTTTTTGCGCGTGAATGGCTCCCATGGAGATGAAGGCCTTTTGGGTCGTGAACTGACGGGCAAAGGCAACGGCGGCCGGGCCAAAGGCGGAACTGTCGTCGGCACGGATTTCACCGCCCGCCATGAAGACCCGGTTATTGTTGCGCGAACATAGCTCCCGCGCCACTTCGGTGGAGTTGGTGAGGATCGTCAGGTTGCGGTGGGAAATGAGTTCCCGTGCGAAATAGCAGGACGTGCTGCCGTTGTCGATAAACAGCACATCCCCATCCACCACCAGACCGGCAGAGAGTTTTGCGATCCGCTGCTTTTCCTCCCGTTGCTCCTGAAGCCGCCGCAGGAAAGGCGGCTCCTGCGAACTTTGGGGCAGCATGACGCCGCCATGAATTTTTTCGGCTGCCCCGCTCAGGGACAGTTGCCGGATGTCCCGCCGGATGGTTTCATCGGAAACCCCCAGTTTTTCGGCCAGTTCAATAACACTGCAAGATTTTTGGGCCTGCAGGATATTCATAATTTCAAGCTGTCTTTTTGATTGTTTAATCATGTCCCGGACGATCTTTAAAGCCTAGTGATCCATGTCTATTGCATCATTTTTGCTACAGAAATAGGACGGATACAATATGATTTGTGTGGATTTCCAAAATGGGATGACCGGTTTTTGTGGGGGATGGGGCGGCGGACGTCAAAACAGGGTGGAACAAGCACAAAAAAACGGTTGTGGGGGGCATTCAAAAGTGAGTAAATGACACATCTTTATGATGTGCTCACGGCAGGCCCGGTTGAGCCTCAACAGTACCAATCTATGGTGGGAGTATAAATGTCCGAAAGTTTGAAGACCATCAGTCCGGTCGATGGAACCGTCTATGTTGAACGTCCCTATATGGACAGAGTGGAAATTGATGCCGTTCTGGACCGGGCGCAGGCTGCGCAAAAGTCATGGAAAGGCCGCTCGCTGGAGGAACGCGCCGCGATCCTGACCGCCGGTGTCGAGAAATTCGTATCCATGAAGGACCGCATTGCCGAGGAACTGGCATGGCAGATGGGGCGCCCCATCCGGTTCGGTGCAGGCGAGGTTGGTGGGTTTTCAGAACGGGCCACCTACATGATTTCTGCGGCAAAGGACGCGCTGGCCGATATCGCGGTTGGTGAAAAGGAAGGCTTTACCCGCTATATCAAGCGCGAACCGCTTGGTGTGGTCTTTACCATTGCCCCGTGGAATTTCCCGTATATGACAGCGGTGAACTCCATCGTGCCGGCCCTGATGGCGGGGAACGCCGTTATCCTCAAGCATGCCACGCAAACCCATCTGTGCGGCGAGACCATGCGCGATGCCTTTGTTGCGGCGGGATTGCCTGCGGACCTGTTCCAGCTTGTGACCGTGACCCACGGTCTGGCGGCTGATATCATTCAGTCCGGGCGCGTCAATTTTGTGGCCTTTACAGGCTCCGTCCCTGCCGGTGCGGCGATCGAGAAGGCGGCCACAGGCCAGTTTATCGGTGTCGGGTTGGAACTGGGCGGCAAGGACCCGGCCTATGTGCGGAATGATGCCGATGTAGATTATGCGGCGGAAAACCTTGTTGATGGCGCCATGTTCAACTCCGGTCAGTCCTGCTGCGGGATCGAGCGGATTTACGTGCACGAGGACGTGTATGACCGCTTTGTGGAGGCTGTCGTCAAGACAGTAAACGGATACACGCTGGGCTCACCGTTGGATCAGGAAACCACATTGGGGCCGTGCGTCAACGCGGCTGCAGCTGATTTTGTACGCGGACAGGTGCGGGATGCCGTGGCCGCCGGGGGTCGGGCCCTGATCGATCCGGCGACCTTCCCCATGGACAAGGAAGGAACCCCCTATCTGGCGCCGCAGGTGGTTGTGGATGTGGATCATTCCATGCGCCTGATGACCGAGGAAAGTTTCGGTCCCGTTGTTGGCATCATGAAGGTCTCCTCTGACGAGCATGCAATTGAACTGATGAATGACAGTGAGTTTGGTCTGACCGCTTCTGTCTGGACCAGCGACGAGGACGCCGCCGTTCGGATCGGGGACCAGATCGAGACCGGAACCTGGTTTATGAACCGTTGCGACTATCTGGACCCGGCGCTGGCCTGGACCGGCGTCAAGAATTCCGGGCGGGGCTGCACCCTGTCCGTGGTCGGCTATGAAGGCCTGACCCGTCCGAAATCCTATCACCTTCGTACCAAGATTTAAGGTAAGTGAATGACCGTCGATATTAAAAGCCTGAGTGGCAACTGGAACTATCCGACTTCCGTTCGGTTTGGGGTTGGGCGTGCCAATGAAATCGGGGCTGCCTGTAAGGAACTGGGGATGACAAACCCGCTTCTGGTAACCGATCCGGGGTTGGCCGGTCTGCCGATGATCGCCAGCGCCGTTGAAAACTGCAAGGCTGCGGGGCTTGGATGCGCTGTTTTCAGTGATATCAAGCCGAACCCGGTTGGCAAGAATGTTGAGGATGGCGTTGCCGTCTACAAGGCTGGCAACCATGATGGTGTGATCGCCTTTGGCGGTGGCTCCGGTCTGGATGCGGCAAAGGCGATTGCGCTGATGGTGGGGCAGACCCTCCCGCTCTTTGATTTTGAGGATGTGGGCGATAACTGGACCCGCGTCAATGTGGACGGGGTGGCCCCGGTTGTGGCGGTTCCGACCACATCCGGTACCGGTTCTGAAGTGGGGCGGGCCTCTGTCATCACGGACGAGGCCAACCATGTGAAGAAAATCATCTTCCATGCCAGCATGTTGCCGGAAATCGTCGTGGCAGACCCGGAACTGACCCGGGGACTGCCGCCTCATATTACGGCGGCAACCGGTATGGACGCGCTGTCTCACAATCTTGAGGCTTATTGCTCGCCCTTCTTCCATCCGATGGCCGAAGGGATCGCGGTTGAAGGTATTCGTCTGGTCAAGGAATTCCTGCCGGATGCGGTTCGCGATGGCAACGACCTGGTGGCCCGCAGTCAGATGATGGTCGCCTCAACCATGGGCGCAACAGCATTCCAGCGGGGCCTGGGCGGTATGCACGCACTGGCCCATCCGCTGGGTGCCTTATATGACGCGCATCACGGTCTTCTGAATGCGGTTCTGATGCCTTATGTGCTGATCCGCAACCGCGAGGTTATTGCCGATCGTCTGGCCCGCGTCGCCGCCTATATGGGGCTTGAAGATGCCAGCTTTGACGGGTTCCTGGGCTGGGTTCTGGACCTGCGCAAGGAAATCGGTATTCCCAATGATCTCGGCGCGCTCGGGATTGATGATGAAAAGGCGGAACTGGTCGGGAAAATGGCTGTCGAGGATCCGTCCTCCGGCGGCAACCCCATTGCCCTTTCCGCCGAGGAATATACCGAAGTCTTCCTGAATGCGGTCAAGGGGAACCTTGACTGATCGCGAAGATGGATGGCAGGCGGTCTTGTCTGCCTGATCGGAAGGATCGAAACAGGGGTCTGCGTTTTGCGCAGGCCCTTTTTTGTTTTTGCAAGGTTTGCAAAATTTTGCAAAACACCTTACCCTGTTTGCAACAACAGGAGGCCATATGCTGGCAGAAGAGCGGTATTTTTTGATCATGCGGGAACTGTCCCGGTTTGGCGCGGTGACCATTCGCGATTTGAGCGACCGGTTCGGGATGTCGCGGGAAACGGTGCGCCGGGATATTTCCCATTTGGCGGAACAGGGAAAGCTGACCCAGATCAGGGGCGGGGCACTTTCGCCTTCTCGTAAGGAACCGGACCTTGAGGAACGCTTGAAAAGCAGCCCCGAAGGCAAGCGGGCCATTGGCCGCCACGTGGCAGGCCTGATCCCGGACGGGGCGTCGGTTCTGCTGGATTCCGGTTCGACCACCTTGGCAGTGGCAGAGGCCTTGCTGGATCACAAGGACCTTAAAATCCTGACAAATGACATGCGAATCTGTTTGCTTCTGGGGCGGGTGCCCGGCAATGAGGCAGCCCTTCTGGGCGGACGTTTGGCTTCTTTTGAGGACAGCGTTGGCGGTTGGGATACGGTTGACATGCTGTCCCGCTACTCTGTGGATTACGGGGTGATCGGGGTGGCCGCCCTGTCGGCGGAACCGGCGGTAATGACCTTCGATCGGGAGGGGGCGGCCCTCCGCGAGGCCATGATCCGCAGCGCCCGAATTCCGGTCATTGTGGCCGATCACAGCAAGTTTGGCGGGGTTGCAGACTGCCGGATCAGGGGGGCGGAAAAGGTCGCCTATCTGGTGACGGATCAGGCGCCGGGGTCGGACATGCGGGCGGCGCTGGATCGGTTGCCCGCCGAACTGATTGTCACAGAACGGTCTTAACTTCCCTCTCGACATTTTGCAAAATGATGCTAAATGGCAAATATTGCAAAATTCTGATCAGGGAAGACTATCATGACAGAACGGACACTTCCTTCCTCTGCGAAAGTGGTTGTTATCGGCGGCGGCATCGTCGGCTGTTCCATTGCCTATCATCTGACCAAACTGGGATGGACGGATGTTGTCCTGCTGGAGCAGGGCAGCCTCAGTTGCGGCACAACGTGGCACGCTGCCGGGCTTGTAGGGCAGCTTCGTTCGGTGTCCAACATGACCCGCCTGATCAAGTACAGCACCGATCTTTATGCCAGTCTTGAGGCGGAAACGGGTCTTTCCACCGGATGGAAACGGTGCGGATCGGTCGGGGTGGCCCGGACCGATGCCCGCATGACCGTTTTGAAACGCAGTGTGGCCATGGCCCGCAGTCATGGCGTTGAGGCTGAACTGATTTCCCCTGATGAGGCTGGTAAGATATGGCCCCTTATGCGAACCGATGATGTGAAGGGGGCGGTCTGGTTGCCGGGGGATGGCAAGGCCAACCCGACGGACCTGACCCAATCATTGGCGAAAGGCGCGCGGAAGGGCGGGGCGCTGGTTCTTGAAAATATCCGGGTCACCGATGTGAGTGTTGACGCGGGCCGCCCCGTTGCCGTTGAAACCGATCAGGGCCGCATTGCCTGTGAATATGTGGTCAATGCCGCTGGTCAGTGGGCGCGTGACCTTGGCCGCCGGTCCGGTGTGACCATCCCTCTCTATTCCGCGGAACACATGTATATCGTGACCCGACAGATCGACGGTGTACATCCTGACCTGCCGGTGCTGCGCGACCCGGATGGGTATATCTATTGCAAGGAAGAGGTGGGCGGCCTTGTCATGGGCGGGTTCGAGCCAAATGCCAAGCCGTGGGGCATGGAGGGCATCCCGGACAAGTTTGAATTTCAACTGCTGCCCGATGACTGGGACCAGTTTGAAATCCTGATGGAAAATGCCCTGCACCGCATTCCTGCCCTGGAAAATACCGAAGTCCGCCAGTTCGTGAACGGCCCGGAAAGTTTCACGGCGGACGGAAATTACATTCTGGGGGAGGCGCCGGGCCTGTCCAATTACTTCGTGGCGGCCGGGTTCAATTCCATGGGCATCGCGTCGGCGGGCGGGGCAGGGCGGGCCCTTGCCGAATGGATGGTGGAAGGCGAACCGACCATGGACCTGTGGCCCGTTGATATCCGGCGGTTCGGGAATTTTCAGGCCAATGACCGTTGGCTTCGGGACCGAACCATTGAAAGTCTCAGCCTGCATTACGCCATGTCGTGGCCGAAAAAAGAACTGGAAAGCGGGCGGCCCTTACGCCGATCACCGGTCTATTCCCTGCTGAAAGAGCAGAATGCCTGCTTTGGATCAAAAATGGGGTGGGAACGGGCAAATTTCTTTGCAAAAAGCGGTGAAAACCCGGTTATAGAACATTCGTTCCAAAAGCAGAGCTGGTGGGAAGCCGCCCGGCAGGAGCATCTGGCCACCCGCGAGGCGGTGACCGTTTTTGACCAGACCTCCTTCGCCAAGTTCCAGTTGCAGGGCCCGGATGCAGAGGCAGTGTTGCAATATCTATGTGCCAATGATCTGGCCGTTCCTGTGGGACGGACGGTTTATACGGGCATACTGAATGACCGGGGCGGGTATGAAAGTGACCTGACCGTCAGCCGCATCGCCGAGGATTGCTTTTTTCTTGTGACGGGCAGCGGTCAGGCCACCCGCGATTTTGACTGGATCACCCGGAACATGCCGGTTGGCGCACGGGCGGTGCTGACCGATGTGACCTCCGCCTGGGCGGTGTTCGGGGTTATGGGACCGAATTCCCGTGATCTGCTGGCGCGTTTGACCCCGGCGGACCTCTCAAACGAAGGCTTCCCGTTTGGAACGGTTCAGGACATCCCCATGGGATACGCCATGGTGCGGGCCGTGCGCATGACCTATGTGGGGGAGTTGGGGTGGGAGCTGTATGTGCCGACCGAATTTGCCGTGGGGGTCTATGAGGACCTGATGCGGGCGGGCGAGGATCTTGGCATCCGAAATGCCGGATATTTCGCCATGGATAATCTTCGTATTGAAAAGGGGTTCCGGGCATGGGGGCATGAATTGACCCCGGATGTGACCCCGTTCGAAGCCGGGCTTGGTTTTGCCGTCAAGCTGGATAAGGACACTCCGTTCAAGGGGCAGGAGGCGCTGAAACAATTGAAGGGGACGCCCCTGATCCGGCGGCTGGTTTATTTCCTGCTGAAGGATGCGGATGTGCAAATCTGGGGTCGGGAGGGGATCTTGCGAAATGGCGTTCCTGTGGGCGAGATCGAATCCGCCGGATACGGCCACACCCTCTGCGCGTCGGTGGGGCTTGGCTATGTCACCCATGAGGGGGGTGTCACGCGGGACTATCTGACGGACGGTCACTTTCAACTGGATGTGGCGGGGCAGCTTTATGATGTGAAGGCCATGCTGCAAACCCCGTATGATCCACGAGCGGAAAGGGTCCGGCAGTGACCGTTCCCTTTCCTTGGCCTTGACCTTGACCTTAACCCCGCTTCCGTCCCCGTCCGCGTTGTTGATGGGGAGGGGGCAGGGGCGTCAGGCGTCTTCCTGATTGCTGTCAAAAAAGGCGGCCACGCTTCGAAGGGGCAGCTTTTCCTTCAGGCAGACCAGAGATTCGGTCATGCTGGCCGTGCAGTCAGACAGGGTCAGGGGGACAAGACGGGAATCAAACCCGAATTCCGGTTCGCTGACGATGCCAACGCCGATCCCGGCGGCCACGGCCTCGCGCACGGCTTCGCGGCCCTGCACCTCCATGGCCAGATTGACCTTCAGGCCGGCGTCCTGCATGGCAGTTTCCAGATGAGCCCGCGTCTTGGAGCCCCGCTCCCGCAGGACCAGTGGCAGGGCGGACAATTCCCGAAGGGTGAGGGACTGCCGGTCCGCAAGGGGGTGGTCCTTCGAGATAAACGCCACCAGCGGGTCCTGCCGCAGGACAACAGAATGAAAGCGCGGGTCGTCCGGCATATCGGCAACAACCCCGATATCAAAGTGGAAATCCAGCAGACCGGCCCGGATTTCATCGGAGTTTCCCATGCGCAGGCTGACCGTAATGCCGGGATACTGTTGGCGGAACCGGCCGATCAGTGGCACCACATGCAGCGGCGTGTCAGAGGCAATATTGAGGTGCCCTTTTTCAAGCACCTGATTGGCGGATAACAGGTCCACGGCCTGTTTCTCGATATCGAACATGCGCTGGGTATGCTCAAAAAGCTGGCTGCCAAGCTCGGTCAGGCGGACAACCCGCTTGTGACGATGAAACAACAGGACGTTGAAATGCTCCTCCAGCTTCTTGACCTGATCCGACACGGCGGGCTGGGTCAGGCCCAGATGATCTGCGGCTTTCGAAAAGCCGCCGCGAAGGGCGACCGCATGAAAAGCGCGAAATTGCGAGTAGTGCATAAGTCTGGCCTATTAGTAACATAACAATAAAAGTCTGTAATTATGATTAGAGGCAGGTTATCCTCTGGTCAAGGGATTAGGAGGAATCCCGCCGCTCCATCAAATTACATTTATGAAATATGTTGAAATTATGTGGTTTTGGGGCGAGTATTTGTCGGTTCGCGCCATATTGCTGCGTGAATTGATTGGGAGATAATCAGAAAAGTGTCGGGTTTTGGGGGCTGTAACAAAACAATAATAAAACTGTCTTCATTTGGTGCCGAGTAAAAAATTAAAGGTGTCCTCAGTTCCTGGCGACAGGAAATCGACAACTCTTTTTTGGTGTGAGTGTCTAACAGAAGGATTCGAAGAATGAAATCTCGTAAGCTGAAAACGACCTTTTTGGGGGTGCTTGGCGTCGCGTTCGCGGCAACTGCCTTTGCGAATATTGCGTCTGCCGCAACCGAACTGACCGTTTACACCGCCGTTGAAGCGGAAGACCTGAAGAAATACGCAAAGCGGTTCAACGAAGACCATCCGGATATCAAGATCAACTGGGTACGCGATTCCACCGGTATCGTGACAGCCAAGCTGCTGGCGGAAAAAGAAAACCCGCAGGCGGATGTGGTCTGGGGTCTGGCGGCCACCAGCCTGATGCTGCTGGGCGAGGAAGGCATGCTTGAGCCATATTCCCCGAACGGTGTTGAGAAACTGGACCCGAAATTCCGGGACAAGAACAACCCGACAACCTGGACCGGAATGGACGCCTGGGTTGCCTCCATCTGCTACAACACCGTTGAGGCTGAAAAAGCCGGCCTGCCGGTTCCGACCTCCTGGAAAGACCTGACCAAGCCCGTCTACAAAAACCAGGTGATCATGCCGAACCCGAATTCTTCCGGTACCGGCTTCCTTGACGTGTCTTCCTGGCTGCAGCTTTTTGGTGAAGAAGGCGGTTGGCAGTATATGGATCAGCTCCACGACAATATCGCCCGCTACACCCACTCTGGCTCCAAGCCGTGTAAACTGGCAGCCGCCGGTGAAATCCCGATCGGTATCTCTTTTGCTTTCCGTGCTGCCAAATCCAAGGCACAGGGCGCCCCGCTTGAAATCATCATTCCGACAGAAGGCGTCGGCTGGGACATGGAAGCAACGGCCATCATCAAGGGTTCCAAGAACATGGAAGCCGCCAAGACATTGGTAGACTGGTCCATCACCAAGAAAGCCAATGAAATGTACAACGAAGGCTATGCTGTTGTTGCCTATCCGGGTGTCGCAAAACCGGTTGAGCATTTCCCACCGCAAGTTGGCTCCGCAATGATCGACAACGACTTTGCCTGGGCCGCGAAGAACCGCGATCGCATTCTGAAAGAGTGGCAGGAACGCTACGATTCCAAATCTGAAGCGAAGAACTGATCCAGCGTCATGTTTGGACCGGCCCCTCATCCCTGTTTTGGGATGGGGGGCTGGTGCGTTTCCAGAATCGCACGTTTGTTGGTTGCTGGGTTATTTTGCATTAGGGAAAAATTATGAATTTAGTGAGTAGTGAAAGTCTGGAAAAGCAATATCTACAGATCCGGAATCTGACAAAAATCTTTGGTGATTTCGCGGCCTTGAAGGATGTCTCTCTGGATGTGTTCGAAGGCGAGTTTGTCTGCTTTCTGGGGCCGTCCGGATGCGGAAAGACAACCCTGCTGCGGGCCATCGCCGGGCTGGATATCCAGACCCAGGGAACGGTGGAGCAGGAGGGGCGGGATGTTTCGACCCTGCCAGCCGCAGAACGGGATTTCGGTATTGTTTTCCAGTCCTACGCCCTGTTCCCGAATCTGACGGTTGCTGACAATGTGGGATATGGTCTGGTCAATATGAAGGCGGACAAGGCCAAGGTCAGTGCGCGGGTTGAGGAGCTTCTGTCACTGGTCGGGTTGTCCGATCAGGGCGACAAGCATCCGGCCCAGCTTTCCGGCGGACAGCAACAACGGGTAGCCCTTGCCCGTGCGCTTGCCATGTCACCGGGGCTGCTGCTGCTGGATGAACCGCTGTCAGCGCTGGACGCCAAGGTTCGGGTACATTTGCGCCACGAAATGAAGGAATTGCAACGCCGTCTGGGCGTTACGACCATCATGGTTACCCATGATCAGGAAGAGGCGCTGACCATGGCCGACCGGATTGTGGTCATGAACAAGGGCGTGATTGAACAGGTGGGAACACCTGAGGAAATCTATCGCCACCCGGCCAGCCTGTTTGTGGCTGAATTTGTGGGGACCATGAATTTCATCGACGCCGGACGGGGCCCGAAGGGCGAGGTGGTGCTGGGGGATTTGACCCTTGAACTGAGCCCGCGCGAAGAAGCCAAGTTGAACGGCGGGGATGTGATCACCTGTGTCCGGCCTGAGGATATCAAGGTCCGCAATGTGGATGAGAATACGGTTAATTCCTTCCCGGTGACGGTGACCGATCTTGAGTTTCTGGGGTCGTTCTATCGCGCTACGCTGAACAACGACACTTTGCTCAATCACGAGATTTTTGGGGATTTTTCCATCAATCTGGTGCGGGATCGGGACATCCAGATTGGCAACACCATCCGTGTCGCCCTGCCTGTCAATCGGTTGCATATTTTCCGCAAGGGGAAATGAGATGACGGATCAGGCTGTATCAGAGTTAAAATCCCGCGCCATTCGTCCCAAGTTGAGCCGGGATGACTGGGTCATGCGGGGGTTCATCCTTGCCATTGGGGCGTGGCTTGTCGTCACCCTGTTGCTGCCGCTTTATTCCATGCTGTCAAAGAGCCTGGAATCGAAGGACGGCGCCTTTGTCGGGCTTGGGAACTATATCGAGTATTTTTCCACGCCAGCCCTGTTTTATTCCATTAACAACAGTTTCTTCATTGCCATTGTCTCTACGCTGATCACCATCAGTCTGGCGACGGTTTTTGCCTTTATTCTGGCCCGCTCCTGCATTCCGGGAAAAGCGGTTTTCAAGGGGATTGCCCTGCTGCCCCTGCTGGCACCGTCCCTGTTGCCGGGGATTTCGTTTGTTTATCTGTTCGGGCGTCAGGGGGTCTTGAAGGGCCTGCTGGGGGATTACAGCATCTATGGCCCGATCGGCATTGTGATGGGCGAGGTGTTCTATACGTTCCCGCACGCCCTGATGATCCTGATTGCCGCCTTTTCCATTGCCGATGCCCGCATGTATGAGGCCGCCGTGGCCCTTCGCACTTCGCGCATTCGGACCTTTTTCACGGTCACATTGCCGGGAATCAAATACGGGTTGATCAGTGCCATTTTCGTGGTGTTCACCCTCGTGATCACGGATTTCGGTATCCCCAAGGTTATCGGTGGCCAGTATAATGTTCTGGCGACGGATATTTATAAACAGGTGATCGGGCAACAGAATTTTGAAATGGGCGCCGTGGTCAGTGTCGTCCTGTTGATCCCGGCCATTCTGGCCTTTGCGGTGGATCGTTTCGTGCAGCGGAAACAGGTTGCCATGCTGACAGCGCGGGCCGTTCCCTATGAGCCGAAACCCCATGCGTTGCTGGACAAGATTTTCTTTGTCTACTGCCTGATTATCAGCCTGATGATTGTGGGCATTATCGGCATGGCCGGTTTTGCGTCTTTCGTGTCCTTCTGGCCGTATAATCTGGAACTGTCACTGAAGAACTATAACTTCGACCTGATGGATGGGGGCGGCTGGTCGTCGTTCTACAACTCCCTCAAGATGGCAGCCTATACGGCGGTTTTCGGAACCATTGTGATCTTTACCGGCGCGTATATGGTCGAGAAGGCGAACGGCTTCAAGATCGTGCGCGGTATCATCCAGTTCCTGTGCATGATCCCGATGGCGGTGCCGGGGATGGTGCTGGGTCTGGCCTATATCTTCTTCTTTAACAGCCCGTCCAACCCGCTGGGGTTCATTTATGGCACCATGCCCATTCTGGTGATTGTCACCATTGCGCATTTCTATACGGTCAGTCACCTGACAGCCATGACGGCCCTGAAACAGATCGATCCTGAATTCGAGACGGTCTCCGCCTCGTTGAAGGTGCCGTTCTTCAGGACATTCCTGCGGGTTACTGTGCCGGTCTGTATGCCCGCCATTCTGGATATTTCCATCTATCTGTTCGTGAACGCCATGACCACGGTGTCTGCGGTGATCTTCCTCTATTCATCGGATACGACACTGGCGTCGGTTGCGGCGCTGAACATGGATGATGCCGGGGACGTGGCGCCTGCGGCGGCCATGTGTATGGTGATTGTGGCAACATCCGCCACGGTGCGCGTGCTGCATGCCCTGCTGACGCGGGGGTTGTCGCGGCGGACCCAGGCATGGCGGCAGCGCTAGATGACCGGGGCTGACAGACCGGGCGGGAGGCCCCATCAATCCGAAGGGGATGTGAATTTGTCACCCCGAAGGCAGGCATGGGCCGCCCGCAACATCGATCCGTCTTCGTCCCGCCTGCTGGCGCGGGACGAGGCGGCCTTCCTGCATCAGTCGGTTTCAACCCCTTGTTTGAACACCATCAAGGGGGCGGAAGGGGCCTATATCATCGACGGGCAGGGCCGGCGGTATCTGGATTTTCACGGTAACAATGTCCACCATATCGGGTATGGGCACCCCAAATTGAAAGAGGCCATTACCCGGCAAATGGAGGAACTCCCCTTTGCCCCGCGGCGCTTTACCTGTGAGCCTGCTGTTGAACTGGCGGAAAAATTGCGGGACATTTCGCCGGGGGATCTTGGCAAGGTGCTGTTTGCGACCGGCGGGTCCGATGCCATCGAAATGGCGCTGAAGGTGGCGCGGGCCAAAACCGGCCGGTTCAAGACCCTGTCTTTCTGGGATGCGTTCCACGGGGCCGGGTTTGGCGCGTCCAGCATCGGCGGGGAGCAACTGTTCCGGGGGCAGGCGATCGGACCGCTTTTGCCGGGAACCGAACATGTGGCCCCCTTTGCCTGCTACCGCTGCCCCTATGGATATGAGGCAAGGCCAGACGGAACCCCCGATCTTGAAACCTGCAAGATGACCTGTGCCAATATGGTGCGTTATGTGCTGGAAAAGGAAGGCAATGTGGCGGCGGTGATTGCGGAACCGGCCCGTGCCGTTCCCTATATGCCACCGCCCGGTTTCTGGAAGGCCGTGCGGCAGGCCTGTAACGAGGCCGGGGCAGTGCTGATTTTTGATGAAATTCCAACGGGCCTTGGCAAGACCGGGAAGATGTTCGCCTGCGATCATGATGAGGTGGTGCCGGATATCCTGGTCATGGGCAAGGCGCTGGGGGGCGGTATTTTGCCCATCGCCGCGACCCTGTGCCATCCCGATCTGGATGTGCTGGGGGAGTATGCCATCGGGCATTACACGCATGAGAAAAACCCGGTGACCACACGGGCCGCCCTGACCACCATCGAGATTATCGAGGAAGAGGGGCTGGTGGAAAATGCCGCCAGCGTGGGGGCTTATGCGCTGGCGCGGATGCAGGATATGAAATCCCGCCATGACCTGATCGGGGATGTGCGGGGGCGGGGATTTTTGCTGGGGCTTGAATTGGTCGAGGACCGGAAAACCCGGGCCGGCGCCCCGGATGCCGCCGAGGAAATCCTGTATAAGGCGCTGGATGCCGGTCTCAGTTTCAAGACCACCATGGGCAATGTTCTGACCCTGACGCCCCCCCTGATCACCACCCGCGAGCAGATGGATTTTGCGCTGGATATTCTGGAAGCGGCCATCGCGGCCTATTGATAATTTAAACTGATATATTGAATTAAAAATAGCAATTTGACTTATCCTTTGGGGCGGCGCCATATCAGGGCATTGATGCCATGATCCCATTTGAAAAGGAGAAGGGATGTGACCCAGATGGCTGTTGCAAGTCAGGAACTTTCCACAGAACAAGGAACAATCGCCGTGGGCGGGGAACCTTACCTTTTGACGCCGGGTCCGCTGACCACGGCGCTGTCCACCAAGGCGGCCATGCTGCGGGACTGGGGATCGTGGGATGGAGATTTCAAGGCCGTTACGGCGGAAATCCGGTCCCGTCTGGTTGAGATGTGCGGGGGCGAGGATGCCTATGACTGTGTCCTGATGCAGGGAAGCGGCACCTTTTCCGTCGAGGCGGCGCTGGCGTCCTTTATCCCGCAGGATGGCAAGGCGCTGATCTTGATGAACGGGGCCTATGGGCAGCGGTCCGCCAAGATACTGGATTATATTGGCCGCGCCTATGTGACACTGGACAAGGGGGATTACCTGCCGCCGATGCCCGAAGAGGTGGATGCCATCCTTTCCGCCGACGGGGACATCACCCATGTGGTGGTGGTGCATTGCGAGACCAGTTCCGGTATCCTGAACCCGCTGAAGGGGATCTCGGATGTGACGCAAAAGCATGGCCGGAAGCTGATCGTGGACAGCATGAGCGCCTTTGGCGCGGTGCCGGTGGATGTGGCCGATGTCCCGTTTGAGGCGCTTGTTTCCTCCGCCAACAAATGTATCGAGGGCGTGCCCGGATTCGGGTTTGTGCTGGCCCGGAAATCCGCCCTTGAAGCGGCACGAGGCAACAGCCATTCTCTCAGCCTTGATGTTCATGACCAGTGGGTCTACATGAACAAGACGGGGCAATGGCGCTTTACCCCGCCAACCCATACGGTCGTTGCCTTCCGGGAGGCCTTGCACCTGCACGAGAAGGAAGGGGGCGTCACGGGGCGTCTTGCCCGCTATACCCGAAACCGGGATGTACTGGTGTCCGGGATGCGGGCCCTCGGGTTTGAAACCCTGCTTGAGGATGAATGGCTGTCGCCAATCATCACCACCTTTTTCAGTCCGGCGGACCCCGCCTTTGATTTCGGTCGTTTTTATGATGAAATCAAAGCCCGGGGGTTCGTTATCTATCCCGGCAAGTTGACCGAAGCGGAAAGTTTTCGCATCGGTTGTATCGGCGCACTGGACCACAGGGTCATGGAAGGTGTATTGAAGGCAGTCAAGGAAAGTTGTGAGGCGATCGGGGTGACGAACTTCGGTCCGCCGGATGGAGTGAAATAAGAAAAATTGCATGCAACATCGGTTCTGATCAGTTTGTTAGGTGGCGTGGCCCTTCTTTTGTGGGGGCTGCGCATGGTAAATACAGGTGTGACCCGCGCGTTTGGCCGGGAGCTTGGGAAAATCCTCAATCTTAGCCTGCGGAACCGGGTGAATTCGTTCTTCGGGGGCCTTGGCGTGACCATGCTGCTGCAAAGCAGTACCGCCACGGCCCTGCTGACCGCCTCGTTCGCCGGGCGGGGGCTTGTCCCTGCGGCGGCGGGCATTGCCATCATGCTGGGGGCCGATGTGGGAACCACGCTGGTGGCTCAGTTGCTGAGTTTCGATCTGTCCTGGCTGGCACCGGTGATGCTGTTTGTCGGCTTTGTGCGTCATTCGTCCGCCAAGTCCACACGGGCCAAGAATCTGGGGCGTATCCTGCTGGGCCTTGGCATGATGCTGACCGCCTTGAAACTGTTGGTCATGGCATCGGAACCGGTGCGCCAGTCCGATGTGGCCCAATATGTCTTTTCCTCCCTTGCCAACGAACCCGTCCTGACCGTGGTGCTGGGCGCGCTGGTCGCCTTTATCGCCCATTCCAGTCTGGCGACGGTGCTGTTTATCGTGACGCTGGCCTCTACGGGTGGGGTGCCGCTTGATGTGGGTTATGCCATGATTCTGGGCGCCAATCTGGGCGGTGCGTTGCCGCCGGTTCTGGCAACCATGAACGGGGATGCAGCGTCGCGCCGTCCGCCGCTTGGCAACTTTATCTGCCGGCTTGCCGGGGTGATTGTCCTGTTGCCGTTTCTGGACCTTGTGGCCATGGAACTGGTCCGGCTGGAATCAGAACCGGCCCGTCAGTTGGTCAACCTGCATACCTTCTTTAACCTTGGACTGGCCGCCTTCTTCATTTTCTGGACGGGGCCGCTTGGCCGCCTGACCGAGAAGCTGATCCCGGAAACCCGGAATGCCAATGCCTCGACCCCGGTACCCATGCATCTGGACAAGGCGGCACTGGCCAGTCCGCAACTGGCACTGGCCAATTCCGTGCGGGATACCCTGCGGATGGGGGATGTGCTGGAGCAGATGTTCCGGGATTTCCGCCAGGCGTTTGAGAATAACGACAAGGCGCAGCTGGAACCGGTTCGCAAATCCGACGAGTATCTGAAGAATTTCAGTGCCGCCATCAAGCAGTACCTGACCGAGCTTGGCCGGGAAACGCTGGAGGAAGAGGATGAGGAACGCTGCACGGAAATCATTTCCTTTTCCAGTGATCTGGAACAGATCGGCAATATTGTCGTCCTGAATCTGGCCGAATATCTGGAACGCACCAACGAGCAACAGATTGTCTTTTCCGATGCGGACATGAAGGACCAGAACCGGTTGTTTGACATGCTGGTCGAGAACCTGAAACTGTCCTTCAGTGTGTTGCTGACACGGGACATGACAACCGCAGGCGTATTGGTGCGAAAGAAACAGGCGCTGCGGGATGAGGTCTACAAGGCCGCCAACGACCATCTGGAACGGCTGCGGTTCGATCAGTCCTTTGCACAGGATGCCAGTGCCCTGCATCTGGGCCTGCTCAGCGATTTGCGGCGGATCAGTTCCCTGATCAGCTCCATCGCCTATTCGGTGCGACTGGATGCGGAACGGCTGGCCGCCGGGAAGGGCACGGCAAAACCGGCCTCGACCGACGAGGCAACTACGCTGGACCCGTCCGGTAATCTTTAACCCTCCGGAAGACGCAGACAGGAGATAAACCATGACCCTGACAGCACGGCATGGCGCGGATATCCGCAGGCTTGACGGTTCCCATATGGACGCCCTGATGGCGATCACCGACGAGGTTGGGTGGGGCTTCACCCGTCAATACTGGCAGGTGGTTCTGGCGGCGGGGGCCGTGTTCGGCCTGTACCGGGACGAAGACACACCGGCGGCCGTGTCGGCCATTTTCGATTATGGACCGGAATTGTCCGCGCTGGGTGTGGTGATTGTCCGGGAACGGTATCGCGGGCAGGGGCTGGCGTCCCTTGTGATTGACGCGGCCGAAGGCGGCCTTGAGCGCACCGGTGCCCCGCTTCTGTTGATTTCAACAGCCGATGGTCAGCCTGTCTACGAACGGCGGGGCTTTGTCACGGTGTCGGAATGCCGCAAACTGGTCAAGCCGGAAGGCGTGATCGTCGGGGAGCCGCCGAAACTGGAAAACGGCCGGTTTGTTCCGGTCACTGAAGACAATCTTGACCGTGTTCTGGAACTGGACAGGGCGGTGTTTGGTGCGGACCGGACGCCGGTTATCCGCGCCATGTTCCATACCTGCCTGCAGGCCTTGGCGGTTGAGCAGGACGGCGATCTGACTGGATATGCCTTCCTCTATGCCCGGCAGGGGATCGAGGCGATCGGGCCGGTGGTGGCCGAAAATGATGCCATGGCTAAAGCCCTCTGTCAGATGCTGGCCTATGGCCGGGAGGGCGGGGTACGGATTGATGTTCTGTCCCATCAGGCAACCTTTGGGGAGGCCCTTGGAACCCTTGGCTTCCAGACGGCGGAGGCTGTCCCGCTCATGATGCTGAACGGGAGCAGCGACCTTGTCAGCCGTCCGGGTGCCTATGCGCTTGTCTCGCAGACCTATGGTTAGATCAGGGGCAGCAGGCGGTCGGGATAGTCGGTGATCACCGCATCGACCCCCCAATCCAGCAGGCGTTTTGCCTCGTCCTCGTCATTCACCGTATAGACAAGGAACTTGTATCCGGCGGACTGAACGTCCCGGACCGCGGCCTCGGTGACAAATTCCCGCTGCACATGCAGGCTGGCGGCGCCGGCCTCGCTAAGACGCTTTTCCCAATCCGGCGCGATGGCCTCGGTCAGGTATCCCAAGGGCAGGTGCGGGGTGATCCGTCCGATGGTCACCAGTGCCTCGATATCGAAGGAGGACAGCAGAATGGGGAAACGATCCTTCAGGTGGGTGTTCAGGAACTGCCCGACGGTTTCCGCGGTTGGAACCTGCCAGCCCGCGCAGGGCTTCACTTCCAGATTGAGACTAATGCCAAGATCGGCAAGGCAATCCAGTGTTTCTTCCAGCGTGGGAATGCGTACACCGCGATACTGGTCGGAGAACCAGCTTCCTGCATCCAGATCGCGAATTTCTTCGAAGGTTTTCAGCAGGATGGGGCCGCTGCCATCGGTGCAGCGCTTGACATCCATGTCATGATGGATGACCGGCACCCCGTCGGCGGTCAGTGTTACGTCAATTTCAATACTCTTCGTGCCGACCTCGGCTGCCTTGCGAAAGGATACCAGGGTATTTTCCGGGGCCAATCCCCGTGCTCCCCGGTGGCCGATAATGCGTGGCATGGTATCGAAGAATGAAGTGGTCATGTAATCAGGCTCCAAATCAGGAAATTAGTCTGTGTCTGTGATGGACCAGTCGATAGGTGACTGACCTGTTTGTTGTAGATAATCATTTGCCTTGGAAAAATGGCCATTCCCAAGGAACCCCCTGTGGGCGGACAGGGGGGAGGGATGCGGACTTTCCAGCACCAGATGTCGGCTCCGATCGATCATCCGGCCTTTCTTTCGGGCATAGCCACCCCAGAGAAGGAAAACCAGATGGTCCCGCTCTGCGTTCAGGGCGGCCACGGCGGCATCGGTGAAATCCTCCCAGCCCTGCCCCTGATGGGAACCGGCCGCCGCCTCTTCCACTGTCAGGACCGCATTCAGGAGCAATACCCCCTGTTTCGCCCAGTCTTCCAGATTGCCGTGGCAAGGGACGGGAAGTCCAAGGTCCCGGTTGATTTCCTTATAGATATTGCGAAGCGAGGGCGGGATCGGAACGCCTTTGCGAACGGAAAAGCTGAGCCCGTGGGCCTGTCCCGGACCGTGATAGGGGTCTTGCCCCAGAATGACAACCTTGACCGCGCCGAAGGGGGTAGCGTTGAAGGCGGAAAACACAGCCTGCCCGTCCGGGAAAATCCGCTTTCCCGCCTGTTCCTCGGCGGTCAGGAACTTTTCAAGCTGCTGCATATATGGTTTGTCAAACTCGGCGCCCAATATTGACCGCCAGCTTTGGTCCAGATGTCCCGGTATCACAAGTGCCCCTTAAAGCGTGATCGTTTTCTAAAGGTTCAGGATGCGTTTCAACACGAATCCGGTTAAGTCTTATTATGGGTTGATCGGGAGGAGAAGCGATTTATCTTATAACGCTTGCAATATGAAGGAAATATGAAACCGGTTGCTTGACAGCCTTCCCTGTTTTTCTAATATTGTTCGTACACAAATAAAAAGAGGCGATGGTAAATGGGAGATTATTATCGGCCTGCCGTGCTTTCCGATCTGTTACAGCGATTGGAGGCGGGTAATGCAGCCATTCTGGCCGGAGGGACGGATTTTTATCCGGCCCGGGTCGGTCGGCATCCGCATGAAAATATCATCGATATCACCGCCGTTCAGGCCTTGAAGGGCATTCGCGAAACGGCAGATGGCTGGACCATTGGCGCGGCCACCACATGGGCCGATGTGACAGCGGCGGAACTGCCCCCGCTGTTTGATGGGTTGAGAGCGGCGGCGCGGGAAGTGGGCGGACGGCAGATACAGAATGCCGGCACCATTGGCGGCAATGTGTGCAACGCATCCCCCGCAGCGGACGGGATGCCCGCGCTTCTCAGTCTTGATGCGGAGGTGGAGATACAGGTGCGACGGGGCTGCCACAGGATGCCGGTTCGGGATTTTGTTCTTGGAAACCGGAAAACGCAGCTTGAGGCAGGCGAAATTGTTACCGCCTTTCATTTTCCGCGCCGCGATCCGCAGCGATCAAAGGGCAGTTTCCTGAAACTGGGGGCGCGGCGCTATCTTGTGATCTCGCTGGTGATGGTTGCGGGAAGTGTCGAATGGGACAGCGACCGGATCATCACATCCTGCCGCATTGCCGTGGGCGCCTGTTCCGAAGTGGCGGAACGTCTGGCGGCGCTTGAAAATCGTCTGATCGGCCAGAAACTGTCTGGCGGGCTTGAGGCACTGGTCGGGGATGACTGCCTTGCCGGGCTTGCCCCGATTGATGATGTGCGCGCCACGGCAGCCTATCGGCAGGAAGCCGCGGGGGTGCTTCTGCGCCGCCTGATCCGGGAATGGGGAGAAATGGCATGACATCCACGATTTCTTTCAAGGTGAACGGGGCCAGGGCCCGTGTCGATGTCTCCCCGGTGAAGCGGTTGTCTGATGTGCTGCGGGATGATCTGGGACTGACCGGAACCAAGGTGGGGTGCAATGCCGGGGATTGCGGGGCCTGTACGGTTCTGCTGGATGGGGAGCAGGTCTGTTCCTGCCTGACAGCCGCGGGACAGGTGGAAGGGCGCAGCGTCACCACGGTTGAAGGGTTGGCCCCGACCGGTGTTCTGAATGATTTGCAGGCGTCCTTCAAGCGCCATGGTGCGGCCCAATGTGGGATTTGTTCGCCCGGAATGCTGATGGCGGCGAGCAGCCTGTTAAGCCGCTGTTCATCCCCGACCCGGACACAGGTGGAGGATGCCCTTGGCGGGGTTCTGTGCCGTTGCACCGGATATCAGAAGATCGTCGAGGCGGTGATGGATGCAGGCGGGCAGGGCGAGGCGTTGACGTGCCCTGGGGCGGGCGCGGCGGTTGGCGCGCCCTTGGCCAAGCTGGACGCCGACCCGAAATTGACAGGGGCTGAAAAATACGGCGCGGACAGCATTCCGAAGGATGCCTTGTGGGTGCGGATTTTCAGGTCCCCCCACGCCTTCGCCCATGTCCGGTTGGGTGATTTTGGTGATCTTGTCGCCGCGACTGACGGGCTTGAGGATATTCTGACCCATGAAGATATTCCGTTTAACCGGTTTGGAATTTATCCGGTCGGCAAGGACCAACCGGTCCTGACAGAAGGGCTGGTCCGGTACCGGGGGGATGCGCTGGTGGCGGCGGTGGGAACCCGGCAGGCGGTTCAGTCCCTGCAACTGGCAGACCTTCCCGTCACGTTCGAGGCCATGCCGCCGCTCACCGGGGTGGCAGAGGCAAAAGCCAGTGACGCTTTCCAACTGCACGAGGACAAACCGGGGAACATTCTGATTGAGGGCGCGGTTCGAAAGGGAGAGGCAAAAGCGGCCTTTGAGAGCGCAGCAGCCCGGTCGGAAGGAGCCTTCACGACCCATTTCGTGGAACATGCCTATATCGAGCCGGAAGCCGGATGGGCGCGCCCCGTGGGAGACCGGGTCGAGGTTCATGTCACCACACAGGCGGTGCATATGGACCGGGACGAAATTGCCAGCGTTCTGCAAATTCCAAAGGATCGGGTTCGGGTGATCCCGACCGCCTGCGGCGGCGGCTTTGGCGGCAAGCTGGATGTGTCGGTACAGCCCATTCTGGCGGTGGCGGCGATGAAATACGGGCGGGCGGTGGCCTGCGTGTATGAACGGCCTGACAGCATGGCATCCAGCACCAAGCGGCACCCGTCTGAAATTACCTGTCGTTTTGCCGCCGATGAACAGGGGCTGCTGGTGTCCAGTGAACTGATTGCAGATTTTAATACGGGGGCCTATGCGTCGTGGGGGCCGACGGTGGCGGGGCGCGTCCCAGTGCATGGAAGCGGGCCGTATTTCGTGCCGAACGTCCATAATATCGGGCGCGGGGTTTTTACCAATGGACCGCCCGCCGGGGCTTTTCGCGGCTTCGGCGTGCCACAGGCGGCCATCGCCCATGAATGTATGATGGATGATCTTGCAGAACAACTGACCCTTGACCGGTTGGAAATCCGGCTGCGAAATGCCTTGCGGCCGGGCCAGCCAACGGCGACCGGACAGGTTCTGACCCACAGCGCAGGCATGGCTCCCTGTCTGGAAGCCCTGAAAGAACCGTGGGCGGAATTGAACCGGCAGGCGGATGGGTTCAACAGGGCATCATCGGGAAGCCTGCGGCAAGGGGTGGGCATCGGTGCCATGTGGTACGGGATCGGCAATACGGCCCTGTCCAACCCGTCCACCATGGAAGTGGGAATTGATCCCGGAGGCCAGATTGTCTTTTTCAACGGCGCGGTGGATATCGGGCAGGGGTCAAACACCATTCTGGCCCAGATTTGCGCCGATGCGGCGGGACTGCCGGTTGAGGCCTTTACCTATATCATGGGGGACAGCGACCTGACGGAAGATGCCGGAAAAACATCGGCATCGCGCCAGACATTTGTTTCAGGCAAGGCGGCGGAACAGGCCGGGCAGGATTTGCGACTGTCCATCCTGCGGCATGTGAATGCGGGCGAGGGCGCGCGGATCACTTTGTTGCCCGGCTGTCTGGTGGTTGAGGATGACAGCGCCCGTCACGAAATCCATCTGGAAGACCTTCCCCGGCAGGACAAGGGTATGGTGTTCATGGGGCGGGGCAATTTCGATCCGCCGACCCGTCCCCTTGATGAAAACGGGCAAGGGGACCCGTATGCTACCTACGGGTTTGCCGCGCAGATTGCGCTGGTTGAGGTGGATACGGACCTTGGAACCACCCGCGTGCGCAAGATTGTTGCCGCCCATGATGTGGGCCGGGCCATCAATCCGCAACAGGTGGAAGGACAGATTCATGGGGGCATTGCCCAAGGGATGGGCCTTGCCCTGATGGAGGAATATGTCCCCGGCGTGACCGAGAACCTGCATGATTACCTGATCCCCACCTTTGGCGATATGCCGGCTATGGAGGTGATCATTGTCGAGGATGAGGAACCGCTGGGCCCCTATGGTGCCAAGGGGGTTGGCGAGCCGGGACTGGTCCCGACCGCCCCCGCCATCTTTGGGGCGGTGCGTCACGCCACCGGGGTTCGGGTGACCGAGGCCCCCTTGCTGCCCCACAAATTGAAAGCCGCCCTGACCAATCAAGAGGCCCGAAAATGACAGATGAAAGCCCCAAGGACGAAGGTCTGATCCGCTGTGATGCCTGTCCGGTTCTGTGCCGCATTCGCGAGGGCCGGGCCGGAGCCTGTGACCGGTATGCCAATGTACAGGGGGTGCTGACCCGTGTTGATCCGCTGCTGGTTCTGGAACAGGCAGACAGATTGGTTCCCTTTGCGGAGGGGGCCGCGTCATGGCAGGGGGATCGGGCGGTGCAGGCGGTGCCGGTGATCACGGGCGTCGGGTCCGGGACGACCTATCCCGATTACAAGCCCGCGCCGTTTATTGTCGGGGCCAGTGTGAAGGGTGTGGATACGGTCACGGTGGTGTCTGAAGGCATTTTCAGTTACTGCGGGGTCAAGGTGAAGATCGATACCGACCGGTATGTGGGGCCGGAAAGCGCCGCCGTCTTTGCCGAAGGGGAACAGGTCGGTCATGTGACAACCGCCGAATATGGCAGCCAGATGCTGTCCCTTGGCGGGGTGCGCCATTTGACGGGCGGGTCCAAGAAAGAGGGGTGGGTCACCTGCGATACCCTTTTGAATTTGTGCAACAAGAAGGCCGTTGAACTGACCGTGGAGGGCGGCGCCCGGATACTTGTCCAGTCCGGCCAGCCCCCGATCATTGACGGCGACCGGGAAGAGCGGATGCGGGTTGGCTGTGGGTCGGCCACCATCGGCATTTTCGCCCGGCAGTGGTTTGGCAAGGTGGATGAGGTGATCGTGGTGGATGACCATATCACCGGCGTCCTGACCGAGCATCAGGCCGGGCAGTTTCTGGATATGCCCGTGTCGGGGATCAAGGTGCGGGGGCGGCGTTCCACACCGGGGCGGTATTTTCAGGTGGCGGAGCATGGCGCCGGATGGGGCGGCACCGATATCACCAATCCCCTTGATATCATCGACAGGGTGGACCCGAAAAAGGCTCGGCCCGGCATGACCCTTTTGATGGTTTCCACCACGGGGCAGGATAGTGCATGGTTCGTTTTGGATGACGATCTGGTGCCGAGGCCGGCCCCCATGCCGGATGACATCCGGCAGGTGGTTGACCGGATCGCGGAAAATTGTGAACCGGCGCTTTGTACTGTTCTTTTCATGGCTGGGGCGGGCGGGTCGCTTCGGGCCGGTGTGACGGAAAACCCGGTTCGCCTGACCCGGTCGGTCAAGGATGCCCTGACCCGTGTGACCTGCGGCGGGGCACCGGTTTATGTCTGGCCCGGCGGCGGGATCACGGTGCTGGTGGATGTGGCGGCCATGCCGGACAATTCCTTTGGATATGTGCCAACGCCCGCCCTTGTGGCTCCCATCGAATTTTCCATGAGCCGACAGGATTATGAGGCGCTGGGCGGCCATATGGACAGCATCATTCCCGTCAGCGAGGTTCTGGGACGGGACCGGATCATCACGCTGACCGGCGCGGACACACGCCCATGACGCAGGCAACCGGCAGACTTCTGGAGGATGGCCGGCGATTGCATCTGCAGCATGGCCCGATTGATATCATCGCCGAAGGGGTGGGCCCGGCCGCAGTGGTCGAGCAGGCCTATGATCAGGGGATGAGGTTTTTCGGCACAATTCTTGCCGATCTGGTGTCGGTTCTGGAGACTTTGCGAACCCCCATCCGGCCGGGGCCGGTTCCGGCCCTTGACGGGGTTGCCCGATCCATGTGGCTGGCGGCCCACCGGTTTTCGGACAATACGTTCGTCACCCCCATGGCAGCGGTTGCCGGGGCGGTCGCCGATGCGGTCAAGCAGGCCATGCTGGCAGGGTGCCCGCTGGAAAAGCTGTATGCCAATAATGGCGGGGATATTGCCCTGCATCTGTCGGGGGATGCCCTGTTCCGCTCCGGGATTGTCAATGATCCGGATGCGCCGTCCGTGGATGCAACCCTGACGCTGGGGGCTGCGGACGGGGTTGGCGGGATTGCCACATCCGGGTGGCGGGGCCGGTCTTTGTCGGCGGGGATTGCCGATGCGGTGACGGTGCTGGCGGATACCGCCGCTCATGCCGATGTGGCCGCAACCCTGATTGCCGGTGCGGTAAATGTGGACAGCCCCCGTATTGCCCGGAAACCGGCGCGGCAGGTTCGCGATGAAACCGATCTTGGCGACCTGCCGGTAACGGTGCAGGTTGATCCGCTCTCGCCAGAGGAAATCAATATGGCCCTTGACGCCGGGGTGCGACGGGCGGAACAGTATATGACGGCGGGGTTGGTGACGGGCGTTTACCTGTCCCTGCAAGGAACAACAAGAAACATATCAAACAGGATTATCCAATTGGGGAGAACAGAACATGAGTGAACTGGTCAAGGTTCGTAAAATTTCAACACAGGTCGAGGAAGTCTATCACGAGGGCGGACCCGTCCGGGCCGAACCGGTGCTGAAGGGATCAATCGTGGCGGTGGTCGAGAACCCGTACGCAGGGCGCTATGTGGAGGATATTACCCCGTTTATGGAGGCGTTGAAGCCGCTGGGTCTCAAGCTGGCGAAACAACTGATCGAGGCGCTGGGCGGGGATGCCGAGACTATCACCAGCTATGGCAAGGGCGCCATTGTGGGTGAGGACGGCGAAAGTGAACATGGTGCCACCTGGCATGTGGCGGGCGGATATGCCATGCGCGAGGCTCTTGGCAAGGCCTTGGCGATTGTCCCGTCCTCCAAGAAGGTGGGACATATGGGATCGCGCCTTGAAATCCCGCTGACCCACAAGGATGCGTCTTATGTGCGCAGTCATTTCGATGCCATGGAAGTAGGCCTTGGGGATAGCCCGCGCCGGGGGGAAATCCTGTTTGCACTGGTCATGACCACAGGCGGGCGGCCTCATGCGCGCCTCGGCGGTTTGGCGGCGGAGGATATTTCCCAGAATGACGGCCTGAGATAACGGGCACAGGCGGGACGCGCGGCAGACGGTAAAGGGTAGACGGCAGACAGCAGACGGCAGACGGGAGGCAAGATGACAGGAACAGTAATCGGCGTCGATGTGGGCGGGACCTTCACGGACCTGATTTCGGCGGACCCCGAAACCGGACAGGTGGCCGTTAGCAAGGTTCCCACAACCCTCGACAATCAGGCCTTCGGGGTTATCGAGGCCATGCAGGGGGTGGGCGTCGATCTTTCCGACGTGGTGGCCATCAATCACGGGACCACCACCACCACCAATGCGCTGCTGGAGCGGAAAATCGCCCGGGTGGGACTGGTGACCACCCGGGGCTTTCGCGATGTTCTGGAACTTGGCCGCCGGACCCGGCCCCAGCCCTATGGCCTGAAAGGCCGGTTCAAGCCACTGATTTCGCGAGAATACCGCATGGAGGTGCCAGAGCGTATCAATGCGGATGGCGAAGTTGTCGTCCCGCTGGACGAGGCGGCGCTAAGGGATAAAATTCGCACTCTTGTTGAGATGGGGGCGGAAAGCCTCGTCATTCATTTTCTGCACAGTTATAAAAATCCCGATCATGAAAAACGGGCGTTGGAGATTGCCCGCGAGATGTGGCCCAACCGGTTTGTGACGGCAGGCCATGAAATCCTGTCCGAATACCGGGAATATGAGCGCGGCACCACGGCGGCTATCAACGGGGCGATCCGGCCGGTGCTGGATCGCTATATCAACCGGCTTCAGGAAGAACTGACCCGGGGGGGCTTTGCCCATGATCTTCTGGTCATGCAGGGCAACGGGGGCAGTGTTTCCTCGCGCATTGTGGCGGAAAGTGCGGTCAATACGGTCATGTCGGGGCCAGCCTCAGGCGTGATGGCGGCGGCGGCCACCTGCCGCGAGGCCGGGATTGACAAGGTCATCACCTACGACATGGGGGGGACCAGTTCCGATGTAGGCATGGTTCAGGGCGGCGTTCCGCAGGTGACGGCGGAACTGGATCTTGAATATGGCATGCCGATCCATGTTCCCATGGTGGATGTGCATACCATCGGGGCGGGCGGGGGGTCCATCGCCTTTGTCAATGAGGCGGGCCTGTTGCAGGTCGGGCCGGAAAGTGCCGGGGCCACGCCAGGGCCGATCTGTTACGGTCGCGGCGGCACGCAGCCCACCATCACCGATGCCAACCTTGTGCTGGGCCGGTTGGATGCGGAAAAGCTGCTGGCAGTCGATCATCCGGTGTCATTAGAGGATGTCCGCCGGGCGTTTGAACGCGAGATCGGCCACCATTTCGGCATGACCGCAGAGGAAGTCGCCACGGCAATTCTGCAGGTTGCCAACAACCGGATGGCCGGGGCAATCCGTATGGTCAGTCTGTCGCGGGGCCATGATCCGCGGGACTTTGCCCTGTTCGCCTTTGGGGGCGCTGGCCCGTTGCATGGGGGCGCATTGGCGCGGGAACTTGGCATTCCGCGTGTGGTGATCCCGGCCCGGCCCGGCATCACCAATGCCCTTGGATGTGTGGTGTCCGACCTCCGGCATGATTTCGTCAATACGGTCAACACCCCGCTGGCCGCCGTGAAGATCGAGCAGGTGCGCGAGATCATCCGCCAGCAGATCAATGATGGCAAGGCCATGATCGAGCGGGACGGGGTCGCGACCCGTGAACTGGTCTATCTGTTTTCCGCCGATATGCAGTTTCAGGGACAAAGCCACATGCTGAGTGTGGAGATCAGTGGCCCGGACGTGACACGGGAGGAGTTACAGCGACGCTTTGACGAGGTTTACTGGAAACGGTTCGCGGTGGAACTACCGGAAATCAAGGCGGTGCTGGTCAATCTGCATACGGCCGTGATCGGCAAGCGGGACAGTGTTGATCTGAAAACCCTTGCCGGGACAGCACAGGCGGATCGGCTTGAGGCCGCACAGCGGACAACGCGCCGGGTCATGTTTGCCGGTGACTGGTTCGAGACGCCCGTTTTTTGGCGGGAAAAACTGCCGCAAAGCCTGAGTTTGACCGGTCCCGCCATTCTGGAGCAACTGGACACCACCATTGTGATCGAGCCGGGTGACCGGGTGACAGCGGATCCTGTCGGCAACCTGATTGTGGAGGTGCATGATGAAAGAGCTTGATCCCATTACCCTGTCGGTCATCCAGAATGGCCTGATCCAGGTCTGCAATGAAATGGATCTGGCCTTTGTGCGCGCGGCCTTCAGCCCGGTTATCTCTGAGGCGCTGGACCGGTCGGACGGGATTTATGCCGCCGATACCGGCGAGTTGATCGCGCAAGGGGAACTGGGCCTGCCGATCTTTGTCGGGACCATGCAATTCTCGACGCAGGCGGTGATTGAACGGGCGAAAGAGGTGCGGCCCGGGGACATCTATATTGTCAACGATCCCTATCTTGGGGGAACGCATCTGATGGATGTGAAGTTCGTCCGCCCGTTTTTCTATAAGGGGAAATTGTGGGCGTGGCTGGCCAATACAGGGCACTGGCCGGATCTTGGTGGTGCGGTCCCCGGCGGTTTTTCCGCCAATGCCACAGAAGTGGAGCAGGAAGGATTGCGCCTGCCGCCGGTAAAATTGTTCAAGGAAGGTACGCTGGACGAGGAAATCCTGTCTATCATCCTGTCCAATATCCGGATCGCGGACCAGCGGATTGGCGATATCAAGGCGCAGGCCGCGGCGCTCTCCATCGGGGATCAGCGCCTGACCGAACTTCTGGACCGGTATGGCGAGGATGTGGTCACCCGGTCCATTCGGGAATTGAAGGTCCGGGCGTCCGAGCAGATGCAGGCCAAGATCGCCGATATTCCCGATGGATGCTATCACGGGGTGGCGTATGTGGATTCCGATGGGGTTGTGGATGAACCCTTGAAAATCGATATGAAGGTGACTTCAAAGGGGAACCGCTTGCATTTCGACATGTCCGGTTCCAGCGCGCCCTGTATGGGGCCCATGAATTCGGTGCTGGCGACGACCAAATCCTCCATCTATCTGGCCATGAAGCATATTTTCCCGGATATCCCCATCAATGCGGGTACGTTTGAACCGCTGGATATTGACGATCCCGAGGGAACGTTTCTTTATGCCCGTTATCCCCGGCCCGTGTCGGGATGCGCCGCCGAGGTCAGCCAGCGGATTGCGGAGGCGGTGTTCAATGCGCTGGTCGATGTGATCCCCGACCTGCTGTTCGCGGCCCCGGCGGGGACATCAGGCAATCTTGCGGTAGGCGGATATGACCCTGAGCGAGAGAAGGCCTATGTGATGTATGTGATTTCGGGTGGGGGCTATGGGGGCTACCGGGAGGGGGACGGTCTGTCAAACGGCTGTTCCACGATCGGTATTTCCAAGACCACACCCATTGAGGTGATGGAGCAATATTACCCCGTTCTGTTCGAGGAATATTCCCTGCATGAAGGGTCCGGCGGTGCCGGGCGGCAGCGCGGCGGGTTCGGGGTGAATTACCGGATACGCCTGCGTCGCGGCGAGGCGCGGGCCTCCATGGTTATGGATCATGGCCGGTTTGGCCCGCTGGGGGCACTGGGCGGTGAGGATGGCGGCACCAACAAGGTGCTGGTGGAGGCCGGCGGTCAGGCGTATGTGCCGCCGCACCTGTCCAAGGATCAGGATATCCAGATCCGGGCCGGGGATTGCATTTCCGTATCCACACCGGGCGGCGGCGGTTTTGGTGATCCGTTTGATCGGTCGCCGGACCTTGTGGCCCGCGATGTCCGGCGGGGATATTACACAGCTGAACAGGTTCGCGAACGGTTCGGGGTGGTTATTGACCCCGGTACCGGCACTGTGGATGAACTGGAGACCTACCGCCTCAGGACGGCGGCGGAGTAGGCCGCCGCCGCCGGGTCAGGGCCTGCAGCGGTGTGGCGATCAGGCCGCGCGGCAGCAGGACGACGCTTGCCATAAAGGCAAGGCCAAGGATCAATGTCCAGAAATCGCCGAACAGTTCTGACAGCCAGCCTTCGGAAAAACGGGTCAGCAGCGCCCCCAGAAACGCCGCAAGCAGCATTTCTTTGCCGCCGATGGCAACCCAGATCAGAACCTCGGTTGATAGGGAAAAGCCGATCAGGGTGGGCGAGACAAAGCCGTCAACGGTAACAAACAGCGCCCCGGACAGACCCGCCAGTGCGGCACTTGCCGCAAAGACCACCAGCTTGATCTGAAGCACACTGAACCCGAAAAAAGCCAGTCGGTCGGGATGGTTTCGAAGGGCAGTCAGGACCAGCCCGAATGAGGATCGGGTGAGAATGTTGAGCGCAAGGAACAGCGTGACCACGATGGCCAGAATGACATAATAGGTCGGCAGCGCATCCCAAAGTTCATAACTGTATCCGAACAGGCCGATATCGAGGGGCGGAATATCCAGAAGCCCGTTATATCCGCCAAGGGCGTACCAGTTGCTCATCAGGCGTTCCAGAACCACGGCAATGGCCAGCGTGACAATCGCCAGATAGGCCCCGCCGATGCCCCGGCCCGCAAACAGGAACCAGCCAAGGGCCAGCGCCAGAAGGGCCGGTCCCGTGATCGCCACCAGCAAGCCAAGGTAACTGTTTGTCAGGTCCGGGAAGATCATGCCCTTGGTGACGATGGCCATCAGGTATCCCCCCGTCCCGAAGAAAATCGCCTGCCCCAGACAGAGAATACCGCCATAGCCCCAGACAAGGGACAGGGACAGGGCAAACAGGCCATAGATCAGGTAATAGGTGAACTGACCGGTCCAATAGTCCCCGGCAAACAGGGGCAGGGCGGCAAGGGCGGCAAAAATCGCGACAGTGACAAGGTTATTTCCCACGGCGCCCTCCCAGCAGGCCTTCGGGGCGAAGGCGGATGACAAGAATGGCCATGATGAAAACTGCAATCTGGGCCGCGACCGGCGATATCCAGACGGTCAGCAGGCTGTTGGTTCCGCCAACGGCAGCCCCGCCCGCCAGAACACCGGCAAGGGGACCGGCCCCGCCCACCAGAATGGACAGGAAACCGGGGATCAGATAGCCAAGACCCATTTGCGGATCAACACTGATCAGCGGGGCGACAAGGGCGCCGGCAATTCCGGCAAGGGTGGTGCCAATCACAAAGCTGCGGCGATACAGGCTGCGGGTGTTGATCCCGAGCGTGGCCGCCGTATCAGGCCGCGCAATCACGGCACGGGCGGTGAGGCCAAAATCCGTTTTCAGGAACAGCCAGAAGGTCAGGCCGATCAGGGCAATGGATGCCCCCATCAGAAGCAATCGGTACAGCGGATAGGAAAATTCCCCAAGTGACACGGTGTCGCTCAAAGGGGAGATAACGCTTTGCGCCTCGGGGCCGAAAATCAGCACAATGCCCTGTTTCAGGGCGATGGAAAGCCCCCATGTGGCAAGAATGGTGTCCAGCGTCCGGGTATAGATATGCCGGATCAGGGCGGCCTCGATCAGCAGGCCAAGCAACCCGACAAGGATCCCGGAAAACAGAACCCCGACCAGAAACGGTAGGCCCAAAGACTGGCACACAACCATCACATAGGCCCCGACCATGAACAATTCACCATGGGCCATGTTGATGACACCCATCATGCCAAAAACGATCATCAGGCCAAGGGCAACAAGGATCAGCACCAGAATATAAGACAGGGCGTCCAGAAGGGGGGGCAGGATTTCAATCATTCTTTTGCCTTCTCAAATGGACAGATACCGGTGGATCAGGGTCTCGTCCGACCGCAGTTCCTCGGCGCTGCACTGGTCCGCCAACTGGCCGTTTTCCATGAACAGGATATGGTCGGCCATGGTCCTGACCATATCCACATTTTGTTCGACCACCAAAATGGTCAGGCCGGTTTCCCGGGCGATCCGGGCCAGTTGCAGACTGATTTCGTGGACGATATTGGGCTGGATCCCCTCGGTCGGTTCATCCAGCAGCAGGATTTCAGGACCGGTCATCAGGGCGCGGGCAATGGCCAGAACCTGTTGCTGTCCGCCTGAAAAGGTGCCCGCTTTCTGGTCGTGCCGTTCTTTCAGGATGGGAAACCAGTCATGAATTTGCGGCAACCTGTCAAGGTTGGACAGGCTGGAGCCAAGGGCGGCAAGACGCAGGTTCTCGGCAACGGTGAATTGTTCAAAAACTTCCCGCCCTTGCGGAACATAGCCGATACCGGCGCGGGAGATTTTATAGGTTTCCTTGCCGTTGATCTGGATGCCGTTCAGGTGGATGGTGCCGGATTTTACCGGTATCAGACCCATGATGGATTTCATCAGGGTGGTCTTTCCCATGCCGTTTCTGCCCATCAGGGCGGTGACCTGTCCGGTTTCAATACGGCAGGAAAAATTCCTGAGGACGGTGACCTCGCCATATCCGGCATTCAGGTTGGATATCTCAAGCATGGGGGGCCTCCGTCCGTCCGAAATAGAGTTCCTGTACCTGTTCATCCTGACGAATGGACTGGAAATTCCCGGATTTCAGGATTTGCCCCTTGGCCATGACAAGCAGGGGGCATTCAAGCTGTTCGATAAACCGGATGTCATGCTCAATCACCAGAACCGTAATCCCGCCGGTTTGGTTGATCTGGCGAATGAGGGCGGCGGTGGCAGCGGTTTCCGCTGCGGTCATGCCAGCGGTGGGCTCATCCAGAAGGATCAGTTCCGGCGCTTGTGCCAGCAGCATCCCGATTTCCAGCCATTGTTTTTCCCCGTGGGAAAGATGCTCCGCCTTCCAGTCGGCCTTGTCAGTCAGCAATACTTGATCAAGGATTGCTGTGGTCCGGGCGTTGTTGGTATCGTTGCGAATAGAGGTGATGCGCCCCTTCATGGCGGGCAGGGCCAGATTTTCCCGAACGCTGAGTTCCCCAAAAACGGCGGGAACCTGAAATTTCCGTCCAATCCCGAGGCGGGCGATCTTGTGCGGGGGCAGTCCGGTAATATCCCGGCCCTTGAACAGAATGGTTCCCCGGTCCGGTGTCAGGGCGCCGGTGATCAGGTTGAACAGGGTGGATTTGCCGCATCCATTGGGGCCGACAATGGCCGTCAGGCTGCCGGCGTCCAGCGACATGTGAAAGTCGTCAACTGCGCGCAAGCCACCGAATGTTTTGTCCAAGTCTGTAATCTGGAGAAAGGGCATCATCCCAACCCATGATCATAAGTATACTGACAATTAAGGGATGTATTATGTAGGCAGACATATGAATATTTCATAGGCATACAGACGAACGAGCCCCCTGTTTGAAGAAATTGACCTTAAAATTGGCCATATTGTGCGACAGTCACTTGCAGGTCGCCGGTAAAACGACATACACCTGTGGGCAGTCAACTGGTTTGACCCTATGTAAAACATAACAATATCGTTCGTAAACGGATAAAAAAGAAGGTGGGCGAAGATGAATATCACGCGCAGAAATTTTATGGCCTCTGTCGGGGCGGTCACCGCCGCCAGTACATTCCCCATGCCGTCCCTGGCATCCGGGACGACCATCAAGGTCGGGGCGGTACAGCCTTTTTCCGGTGGATTGGAACTGTTTGGCAAGCAGGCAAAGATGGGCCTGGACCTCGCCATGGCGGAAATCAATGCGGCGGGCGGTATCATGGGGCATCCGGTTGAGGTCCTGTATGAGGATAACAAGACCGACCCGAAAACATCCGTCGAGCGGGCCCGCAAGGTCATCCAGCGGGATGGTGCCATGGCCGTTTCCGGCCCGATTACCTCGGCGGCGAAGGATGCCATGGCCGGGACCATGCGCCGTCTGAAGACCCCGCTTTTCTATGCCACCAATTATGAGGGCGGCATTTGCGACCGGTATCTGTTCTCGTTCAATACGGTGCCCAATCAGGATACGGCCCCGCTGATCCCGTATCTGAAAGAGATCGGTGCTGGCAGCCGATATTATATGTTCGGGGCCGATTATGTCTGGCCGCGCAACATGTTCAAGGCGGCCAACAGCATGATTGATACCATTGGCGGTGAGACAATCGCCGAGGAATATACGCCCTTTGGCGTCAAGGATTTCTCGTCCGTCATTCGCAAGATTGCCGATAGCGGGGCGGAAATCCTGCTGTTCGCCCTGCCGGGGGCCGATGGCATCACCTTTATCAAGCAGGCCGAGGAGTTTGGCCTGATGCAGAAGGTAACCGTGGCGTTTCTCGGTTTTGCGGAAACCTATCTTGGGGCGTTTGGTCCGGGCAAGGGGGAAGGCATGTATGCGGGGCTGCCGCTGATTGCCAGTTCCGAGGAGCCGGGGGTTCAGGAATTTGTCTCCAAAATCCGCAAGCAGGAAGGAGACGATGCGGTCGTGTCCTTCTATGTGATGACCCATTATAACTCGCTGATGGCCATGAAGGCCGGGATGGAAAAGGCAGGGAAGGTGGACCGGGAGGCCCTGATCGACGGGATGGCCGGGCTGACCTTTGACATTCCCACCGGAAAGGCCAGAATAACCGAGCAGGATCACCATATTGCCATGAACATGTATATCGGCAAGACGGCGGATGGCAGCCTGAAGGTTGAAAAGGCGCTTGGCATGATCGAACCCGCCAACCAGTGCGGTTGAGCGATGATCGATCACAACAGCAGGTATGAGGGCAGGAATGCAAACCAGTGAGATTACAAACCAGTTGAAGGGGGTCATGCCCCTTTCCCTTGAAACCCTGGATTTGACAGGAGGCGACCGCAAGGTTGGCCTGATCATCGTGGATGAGGTTGTCGGGTTCGCATCGGTTGGCGGCGGGAACCTTGCGCCGCCGGTGCCCAATGAACAGGTCTCCGTAATGGTTTCTGAAACCGACCGGTTGGCGCGGCATTTTGATGCCGAAGGCTGGCCCGTTCTGGCGTTTCTGGATACCCATACACCGGGCAAGCCCGAGCCGCCTTATCCCCCGCATTGCGAGGAAGGCAGCGGCGAGGAGGAACTGGTGCCGGAGCTGAAATGGCTTCAGGACGAGGGCAAGGCCACGCTGGTCCGAAAAGATTGTATCAACGGGTTTGTCGGTGCCTTTGGCAAGGACGGGCGGAACGCCGTGGTCGATTGGGTTAACGAAAACCACATCACCGATCTGGTGATTGTGGGCATTTGCACGGATATCTGTGTGATGGATTTTGTCCTGACCATGCTGAGTGCCCGAAACCACGACATGATGCCGCCGCTGAAAGAGATCCATGTCTATGAAAAGGGATGCTCCACCTACAGCCTTCCCCGGGAGACCGCAATTGAGGTCGGCCTGCCGGAGGTTGCGGCCCATCCACAGGATATCACCCATTATATGGGTCTGTATTTCATGGCGTCCCGCGGGGCGCGGCTGGTTGCCGATATCCGTCTTTGAGGCGGTTTTCCCTGTTGTAAAACACTATAAATCAAATCGATGTTTTAAATTATAAATATCGATTTGATTTATTTATTACCGCTTTTCATACTCCTCACACTCTTGAAACATGACGGGGCTATCCTGACCGGGTAAGGTTGGGGCGTATCCCCCTGAAAAACGTGCATTTTTGTTGTGAAGGACCACAGTATGTCAAAGACCCCCGCCACAGTCACGGTGAACGACCGGACCTATGCCTGGCCGAAGCAGCCGGTGGTTGTTGTCTGTATTGATGGCAGTGAACCCGCTTATATCGAGCAGGCCATCAAGGACGGTGTCATGCCCTATATGGAAAAGGCGCTGGCGGGCGGGGCGGACCTGCGCGCCGATTGTGTGGTTCCCAGTTTCACCAACCCCAACAACCTGTCCATTGTGACAGGCCAGCCGCCCCGTGTGCACGGAATTTGCGGTAACTACTTCTATGACGTGGAAAATGACGTCGAGGTCATGATGAATGACCCGAAATTCCTGCGCGTTCCAACAATCTTCAAGGCGTTTTTTGATGAAGGCGCGAAGATTGCGGTGGTGACCGCAAAGGACAAGCTGCGGACCCTTCTTGGCAACGGTCTGGATGTCACCAGCGGCCGGGCGATCTGTTTCTCGTCCGAAAAATCCGCAGAGGCCACGATGGCCGAGAACGGGATTGATAACGCCTCCGAATGGATCGGGCGCGAGGTGCCGTCCGTCTACTCCGCTGAACTGAGCGAGTTTATCTTTGCCTGCGGGGTCAAGCTGATGGACGAGTTCAAGCCGGACCTGATGTATCTTTCCACAACCGATTATATCCAGCACAAACATGCGCCGGGAACGCCGGTGGCCAATGAATTTTATGCCATGCTGGATGGGTATCTGGCGGAACTGGAGGCCCGGGGGGCCGTGATCGCCCTGACGGCGGATCATGGTATGAAGCACAAGCATACGGACGCCGGAGAGCCGGACGTGATTTTCCTGCAGGATGTTCTGGATGACTGGCTGGGGCAGGGCGCTGCCCGGGTGATCCTGCCGATCACCGACCCTTACGTGGTGCATCACGGGGCGCTGGGGTCTTTTGCAACCGCGTATTTGCCCGAGGAAAACCGCGAGGAAACCATTGCCCGGTTGGCGGCGATGGACGGCATCATGGTGGCGCTGGATCGCAAGGCGGGGTGTGAGCGGTTTGAATTGCCGGAGGATCGGACCGGGGATGTCATCATTGTGTCCACGGATCACAAGGTTCTGGGAACCAGTGCCAGCCGCCATGACCTCAGTGCATTGAAAGAGCCGCTTCGCTCTCATGGTGGGATATCAGAGCAGCGGGTGCCGCTTCTGTGTAACCGTCCGGTGGATGGAATGGCAACAAGCCGCCCCTTGCGCAATTTCGATATTTTCGATCTGGCGCTGAACTACGCCCAGTAACCGAACCCGTAACAGAACCAGCAACAGGAAGGTTCACGATGTCCGTTCAGATACGTGTTGAGGCCATGCGCATTGCGGGAGAGAAAGTCACGACCCCGGATGTAGTAGAGGTGAGAAGCCCCTACAACGGGGAGGTTGTTGGCACCATTCCCAAGGGGCAGGTCGCTCATGTGCAGGCGGCGTTTCGCGCCGCTGCTGCCTATCAACCGACCCTCAGCCGTCATGAAAGATACGAAATTCTGCAAAAGGCCGCCGATATTCTGGTGGCCCGGAAGGAAGAGATTTCCGACCTGATCACGGCCGAGTCGGGTCTTTGCAAGAAAGACAGTCTGTACGAAGTGGGCCGTGCCTATGATGTGTTCAGCCTGTCGGCCCGCCTTTGCATCATGGATGACGGGGAGGTTTATTCCTGTGATATCACGCCCCACGGCAAGAAGCGGAAAATCTTCACGGTTCGGGAGCCGCTGACCGCGATCAGTGCGATCACCCCGTTCAACCATCCGCTCAATCAGGTGGCGCACAAGGTGGCCCCGTCCATCGCTACAAATAATTGCATGGTCCTGAAGCCTACGGAAAAAACGCCACTGACCGCGTTGTTGCTGGCCGATATTCTATATGATGCCGGGTTGCCGCCCGCCATGTTCTCGGTTGTGACAGGGGCACCGGAAGACATCGCCGATGAAATGCTGACCAACCCGGATGCGGAACTGGTCACCTTTACCGGTGGGGTGCCGATCGGCAAGTATATTGCCGAAAAGGCGGGGTATAAACGCAAAGTTCTGGAACTGGGCGGGAACGATCCGCTGATCGTGATGGAGGATGCGGATCTGGACAAGGCGTCCGATCTGGCCGTCGCGGGTGCGTATAAGAATTCCGGTCAGCGCTGTACGGCGGTCAAGCGTATTCTGGTGGCGGACAGTGTGGCGGACCGGTTCGTGGACTTGCTGACGGAAAAGACGGCGGTGCTTAAATACGGGAATCCGTTCGATCCTGAAATGGATATGGGTACCGTGATTACCGAGCAGTCCGCCAAGCTGTTCGAGGCGCGGGTTAATGATGCTGTCGCAAAAGGGGCTGTCCTGAAATATGGAAACAAGCGGGACGGGGCGGTTTACTCCCCCACGGTGGTGGATCATGTCCCCTTTGATTGCGATCTGGTGCGCGAGGAAACCTTTGGCCCGGTGGCACCGGTTATTCGCTTTACCGATATTGACGATGCCATCCGGATTTCAAACTCAACCGCTTTCGGTCTGTCGTCCGGGGTGTGTACGGATAACTGGCCGCATATCCAGCGATTTATCCGGGACCTTCGGGTGGGTACGGTGAATATCTGGGAAGTGCCCGGATACCGGATCGAGATGTCGCCTTTTGGGGGGATCAAAGATTCCGGGCTCGGATACAAGGAAGGGGTTCTTGAAGCCATGAAAAGTTTCACCAACCTGAAAACCTATTCCCTCCCGTGGGAGTGATCCCCAACCATTTCTCCAGGAGCTATTGCTCCGTTCAGTGAAAAAGGCCAGAGACCGGGCATTCGGTCTTTGGCCTTTTTTGCATCGCTCCCTGTCTGACCGCCCTGATTGTCCTAGATGACGGCAGATCACGGATTTTTGAGGGCAATCTCCCGCCGACTTATATAGAGTATGCCCAAAATAATGATTGGGGTTAGGTGGGTATGAGCGGATTGAGGCTGGACGGGATTGTATCCGCGTTTGAGGATGGTACCCGGATCGGGCCCGTTTCAATGACGGTGCCTGAAGGCCGCATGGTGGCCCTTCTCGGGCCCTCCGGTTGCGGGAAGACCACCAGCCTGCGCGTTGTTGCCGGATTGGCACCGGTCCATTTGGGACGCGTGACCTTTCGCGGGCAGGACATGACGAACGCGCCTGCGGCCCGCCGGTCGGTCGGGATGGTGTTCCAGAATGCGGGACTGTTCCCCCATATGACCGTGGCAGAGAATATCTCGTTCGGTCTTCGCATGGGAAAACGGCCCCGGCAGGAAATTCGGGACAAGCTGGACTGGATCACGGAAAAAACAAACCTGTCCGGTCTTGAACACCGATTGCCGGCCCAATTGTCCGGCGGCCAGAAACAGCGGGTGGCGCTGGCCCGGTCTCTTGTTCTGGACCCGGATATCCTGTTGCTGGATGAACCCCTGTCCGGGCTGGATGCAAATTTACGCGAAAGAATGGCCGGGTTTATCCGCGATCTGCAACAAGACCTTGCCATCACCACCTTATTCGTCACCCATGATCAGGAAGAGGCCCTGATGCTGGCGGACGAGGTGGCCGTTATGGCGGCGGGCCGGGTTTTGCAGCAGGGCACACCGCAGGCCGTCTATTCCCGGCCCGCCTGTCTTGAGGTGGCGACCTTTATGGGGGGCACCAATTTCCTGTCGGTCACGGGCTGCCGGGATGGTGCCTTTGAAACCGAAATTGGCCGGATTGCAGGGCCGGTCAGCACCAGCGCGGCAGGCGGGGTGAGCCACCTGATGATCCGCCCGGAAAATATCGGCATTGAGCCCGCCGGGGAGGCACCGGGAAATGCCAAAGATGGCGGCGGCGCGGCGCTGAATGTTTGGCCCGCGAAGATTATATCCGTCCGCTATCATGGCGGGCTTGAAACCATCCTTCTGGAGGTTGCCGGGCGCCAACTGGTTGCGCGCCAGAAGGCAGGCCAGCTTCCCGCAGCAAGCGCGGCGGTGCGGATCGTGCTGTCCCCAGACCATATATGTCCCTTGAACGATGAGATACCGGGAGAAAAAGTATGACGTTGAAACTTCCAATGATGGCCCTTGCCGGTTTTGTGGCGCTGGGCATGGTCCCATCCGTTGCGGCGGCTGCCGATACGGCGGCGGAACAGTTCCGGGATCAGTTTCTGAACGGTGAATTGACATGGGACGATGTTTCGGCCCGCGCCCGGCAGGAAGGCGAGGTCAACTGGTTCCATTGGGGCGGCAGTGAGCAACTGAACAGCTGGATTGAACAGGTCGCGGCCCCGGAAATGAAAAAGCTGGGGGTTACCCTGAAGACTACACGGTTGGCCGGAACACGGGAAGCCGTCGATCTGGTCCTGACAGAGAAGCAGGCCGGGCGCGGTGTTGGTGAAGGCAGTGTGGACCTGATCTGGCTGAACGGCGATAATTTTTATACCCTGTCCAGTCAGGACGCCCTGTTTGGGTCCTTCGCGGAAAAACTGCCCCAGTCCCGGAATTTCGAGTTTGATAGCACCGATCCCCGGTCCCAGTTGAACCTGTCCGATTTCGGAACCCCGACGGGCGGGCAGGAAATGCCGTGGTCCGGTGAGCAATATATCTGCTACGCGGATATGGCCCGCCTGCCGAGGCAGGAGGCCCCGGCGGATTTTGAAGAACTGGAAGGCTGGCTGAAGGAAAATCCGGGCCGGTTCACCTATGTCAAACCACCGCATTATATCGGCAATACCTTTGTTCAAACCGTGCTGTATGCCTTTAATCCGAGCGGGCGCGGGTATCAGGATTTCCAAAAACCGATTGAGGAATTTACACCGGAGGCTCTGGCGGAGATTATGCTGCCGGGGTTTGAGTATCTGAAACGGATCGAGCCGCATCTGCTGCCGGTCTATCCCCAGAACCAGCAGGCCAATCAGGCGCTTTATAATAACGGCGAAGTGGATCTGGCCTGCGAGTTCGGATTGTATCTGGTCGACAGCTACCGGAAAACCGGTGCCTTTTCCGAAACAACAGAGACCTTGCTGTTTCCCAATACGGGCATGATCAAGAACAAGAACTTCCTGACCATCCCGGTCAACGCACCCCATCCGGCGGCGGCGCTGGTCTTTGCCGACCTGATGTCGCGCTTTGACATGCAGGCCTCAAAGCTGGAAAAGATCGGGTATCCGCTTGGCATTGATCGCTGGAAACTCAGCAAGCAGCAGCAGGAGACAGCGAACAGTGTTGCCCCGTCCCATTTTGGTGTAACGGCCGAGGATCTGGCGGCGGTTGCGGTTCCCGATACCAATGCCTCCCTCGTCAAGGTGATCGAGCGGGTCTGGCAGGCCTATATTGAACGAAAGTCGGACAAGCCGTTCCCGGAAATTGTCCTGAACGCCATGAAGGCCGGTTAAGGCAATGAACGGCAAAGAAGGGCGCTTGACCCTGACGAAATGGCTGGGACTGCTTCCGGCCCTGACAGTGTTGGCGGTTCTGTTTGCCGGCGCCCTTGTCTTTGCTGCCGTTCAAAGTTTTGGTCATGCCCCCCAATATGGGGTGACCGAGTTCCCAACCCTGAAATATTACAGGGGAGTTCTTGGGGATGATGGCTTCTGGGTGTCTCTCGGGATCACGTTTTATTATGCACTGGTTCCAACCGTGTTGGGGGGTGCCCTCAGTCTGGCGCTGGCCCTCAGTTTGTCCCGGCGGTTCCGGGGCAAGGCGCTGGCCCTGTTCCTCTATCGCATTCCCATGGTTGTTCCCTATCTGGTGGGGGTCAGTCTGGCCATTCTGCTCTTTGCCAATGGGGGGCTTTTTGCCCGGCTTTTTCATGCGCTTGGGGTGATCGCAACACCCGCAGACTTTCCCCGCCTGATCCAGACAAGTGGCGGGGTCGGGATCATGATGGTTTACCTTTGGAAGCAGGTGCCGTTCATGACGGCCATGCTCTATGCCAACCTGATTGTGATCGGCCGCCAGCCAGAGGAAGCGGCCACGTTGCTGGGGGCGTCGCCGTGGCAAACCTTTCGCCATGTCACCCTGCCGCGTCTCATGCCGGCGCTGGTCGGCAGTACCCTGATTGTGTTTGCCTTCAATTTCGGGGCGTTCGAGGTGCCGTTCATTCTTGGGGCCGGGTATCCCAACACCCTGACTGTGGAAGCGTGGCGTCTGTTTGATAATCCTGACTATAGCCAGCGACCCGCCGCCATGGCGATTGTCTGCCTGTTGACGCTGATATCCGCGGTTTGTGTCCTTTTATACCTGATGCTGTCCCGGCGTTTTGACAGAACCGTGGGGCGGGCCGCATGATCGGAAAACTGGCCCCGTGGCAGCGGATCTTGCTGCTGTTCTTCCTGTTCGTGATTGCCGGACCGTTCCTTCCGGTTGCCGTTGCCTCGTTCGCGTTTCGCTGGGGCTGGCCCGATTTGCTCCCCTCCATCTGGTGGTGGGAGCGGCGGGACGCGGCCCCTTTCCCGCTGGGGTGGGATTATATTTTTGATCCGGTGTCCCGTGTGGTGCCAGCGTTGGGAAACACGCTTCTGATTGCGGGGCTGGTCACGCTGATTGCGCTGGCACTCAGTATCCCGGCGGCAAGAACCTTGGCCCGGCACCGGTTTCGCGGGCGCAGCGGCATCGAACTGTTCCTGACCTTTCCCCTGATCGTGCCGGAAATCGCCGTCGGGATCGGCATGTTGTTCATTTTTATCAGCCTTGGGCTGTATGGCAGCCTGTGGGCCGTGGTTCTGGCCCATCTGGTGCCGGTATTGCCCTATATGATCCGGGTGCTGATCCCGGTTTACCGGGAACTGGATGCGGGACTGCTGGAGCAGGCGGCCCTATTGGGGGCGGGGCGACGGCAAACCTTTTTCCATGTGGAACTGCCGCTGATTGCACCGGGGGCCTTGGCGGCGGCCCTGTTTTCGGTGGTGATTTCCACGAATATCTTTCTGCTGACCTTCTATATGGGGCGGGGGCAGATTGATACGCTGGCCACGTTGCTGTTTTCCAAGGTCAGCGGGGGCGGGGCCCTTGATCCCGTGGCCGCCGGCCTGACCCTGATCATCTGCATTCCGGGTTTTCTGTTCCTTGCCTTGTCGCACCGGATCATTCGTGAAAACGTGTTTTCGGACGGCATAGATAATTCGTGACCAGACGACATTTTCCGCTTATAGATCGAAGAACAAATAAAAGAGCCGCAAAGGGAGGCCGGAATGTTTGTGACCGTTAATGGAAATCGGTTCGAAGCATTGCTTGAGGGGCCGGACGGGGCGCCTGTCGTTACCCTCAGCCATTCACTCTGTACGAACCTGAAGGCATGGGATGACCTGACCGAGGCGCTGGTCCCGGATTTTCGGGTGCTGCGCTACAGTATGCGCGGGCACGGCCGTAGCGGCGCGACCCCCGGACCTTACAGCCTGTCCGGTCTTGCCGCGGATGTGGCCGCCTTGCAAACGTCTTTCGGGATTACGAAAAGCCACTTTGTCGGCCTGTCCATTGGCGGCATGATCGCCCAGACCTTTGCCCTTGAGCATCCTGAACGACTGGACAAGCTGGTCATTGCCAGTTCCCTGTGCGAATTGCCGGAAGGGAGTGCCCCTCTTTGGGCTGAGCGGATCGCCGCCGCACAGCAAAACGGGATAGAGGCATTGGTAGAGCCAACGGCGGAGCGGTGGTTCACCAAGGCAGCCTTTGATGCGGGGCATCCCGCCATTGAACGGGCGCGAGCCATGATCCGGGAAACATCGCTTGAGGGCTATATCGGTTGCTGCCACGCGATTTCCAATCTGGACCTGTCCGGCAGGCTGCCTGGGGTCAAGGCTGAAACCCTCGTCATTGTGGGGCGGGAGGATCAGGGAACGCCCGTTGCCGCGTCAGAGCGGATCGCCGCCTGTATTCCCGGAGCGGTATTAAAGGTTGTCGAGGAAGCCTCCCATCAGGTGGCGCTGGAGCAGCCGGAGATTTTCCAGTCCACCCTAGTTGATTTCCTGAAATCCTGAGAGGTTCCATGATTGTCGTTTTCGGGTCCATTAATATTGATCAGGTCTATCAGATGGCATCCCTGCCTGAACCGGGAGAAACGGTTCTGGGTACAGCCTATTTTCAGGTTCCGGGCGGCAAGGGAGCCAATCAGGCGCTGGCGGCCCGGCGGGCCGGGGCCCCTGTCACCATGATCGGGTGCGTAGGGCGGGATGCCAATGCGGAACCGGCCCTGCACCTGATGCGAGAGGGCGGGGTGAATCTGGATCATGTGGTTGAGGACAGTGCCCCAACGGGCAGCGCTTCCATCTGGGTGGACCGTCAGGGTGAAAACTCGATTGTTGTCTGCGCCGGGGCAAACGGTTCCCTCGCGGCGGAGCATGTGCCTGATGCGGTCCTGAAAAAGAACGGGCTGTTGCTGCTTCAGATGGAGACCGACCCGGAAGAAAACTGGAAGCTGCTAACGCGGGCCAAGGCGCGGGGCATGAAGACCCTTCTTAATCTTGCCCCGGCGGGAGAGGTTCCGAAAACGGCCCTGAGCGCCGTCGACTACCTGATCATCAACGAGGGAGAAGGCCGGGCCCTGACCACGCAATATGATCTTGGAGACAAGCAGGGGGCGGCGTTGGCCGTTTCCCTGTCTGACCGGTTTAACCTGTGTTGTATCCTGACCCTTGGCGGGAAGGGGGTTGTTGCAGCCAGAGACGGCGATGTCATGGCCCAGCCGGCGCTGGAGGTCACACCGGTGGATACAACCGCAGCCGGTGACAGCTTCATTGGCGGTTTTGCGGCTGCCCTTTGGGAAGGCCGCGACCTGCGGTCGGCATTGCGCTTTGCCACGGCAACCGCCGGGCTTGCCTGTACCGTCGCCGGGGCACAATCCAGCCTGCCGGAGCGGGCGGATATAGACCGGGTTCTGGAAGGCTAGCGCTTCCGTCAAGGGGAACCCGAAACATTTTCTGTATAAAAGGCAGGTCTTAGGCTGATTCTCGTGCGTCAGGCGCAGGGTCGGTGTTTCTGCTGTTGTCGGCATCCTCTAAATTATGATATTTTAATTTAGTATCTCCCGGAAAATATTGAGAAACTGCCCGGCAGAGGGGCATCGCCGCAAAACCTTATAAAATTAGAACTTGTATTCTAATTCAAAATCGTAATTATTATTATGTTTTTTGTAAAAAGGCCGATTTTTAGGTGTTTGCACGTATCAGCATCTACCAGGCGCTTTCCTATAATTCGGAAGAGACCATGCGTTAGGGGGGTAAGTATGTTCGAAGTGTGTAGTCGAGGATATCCGGAAACCGGTATCCATGGGCGGGTTGTACATGAATTGGGTCGCGATATTGTGGGCGGCCGTTTCAAGCCGGGCGAAAAATTACCGGAAGAAGCCTGGATGATCGACAGGTTCTGCGGTAGCCGGACCGCCATTCGGGAGGCGTTGCGGGTTCTGACGGCCAAGGGCCTGTTGGAGGCGCGGCAAAGATATGGAACCAGTGTCCGGGAAAAGCGGTTCTGGAACCTGTTGGACCCGGACGTCCTTTCTTGGCAGGCGCTCGATGAACTGGATGAAGAGGCTGTTCGCAATCTGATGGAAATAAGGGTGTCTGTTGCCCCGCTGGTGGCCCGAATGGTGTCGGAGCGGTCAACGATTGATGAACTGCGGGCCATTAATGGCGCCTGTGAGGCGATGGAGCAGGCGGAAAGGCTTGGCAACAAGCATGACTTTTTCCGGGCAGCGGTCGAGTTCAACATGTGCCTTTTCGAAGCTTGCCACAATGATTTCATTGTTCGGCTTCGGGATGCCATCAAACTGTTGCTTGAATATGGGTATCGGCAAACGGAACTGAAACGGTGTCAGCCGTTTGCATCCTCGCGGATGTATCGGGCGGTGCTGGAAAAAATCAGGAAAAGGGATGCCAACGGGGCAGAACTGGCCATGCAGTCCATCATTGCGCAGGCCACCGAAGCGTTGGAGATTGCCTTCGCGTTTGAGCGGCGGGAGTTCAGGGAGCGGGCCTGAAACCCGCTACCCTGTTGATGGGAAAAGATAAGATAGGGATTAGCTGTTGATACGGTAGGCCGGGTGAATCTGGTCATTCCCGGTAATATCCACCTTCAGGTCGCGCATCCGGCCGTCTGTCAAACCGTAGATCCAGCCATGGATGGTGACATTCTTTTTATTGCGCCATGCCTTCTGGATAATGGAGGTCTTGGCCACATTGCGGACCTGCTGGATGACATTCAATTCACACAGCCGGTCAACCTTGTCATTTTCATCCGGGATGGCTTCGATTTCCGCGTAGTTGTTGCGCAGGACATCCTTGATATTTGCCAGCCAGTTATCAATCTGGCCATGATCCTTGTCACCGAGTGCCGCCCGGATGCCGCCGCACCCGTAATGTCCGGTGACGGAGATATGCTCAACGCCCAGAACCTCGACGGCATACTGGATAACGGCCAGACAGTTGGCGTCACTATGGGGCACCACATTGGCCACATTTCGGTGAACGAACAGTTCCCCCGGGTCCATTCCGACAATTTCGTTTGCCGGTACACGGCTGTCTGAACAACCAATCCACAGGTAGTTGGGCCTTTGAATCTCACTCAGTCGGGTAAAATACTCGCTGTCTTCCTCCAGTTTTTTCTTGGCCCATTTCTCGTTCCGAATAAACAGTTCCTCGGGTTTTATGCACATGAGATTATCCACAATCAAAAGAATGAAAGACTAGCAATGTCAACATTGTATGACGCGAAAATAATCTAGCTTGAGTTTTTTTCAAGGATTTTAGCAGGGACGCTGGGTTGCCAAAAATTCATTGTGATACATTTTTTATTGATAATATTTTTCAATTGTATCATTTTTATATGAGGCAATTGAAAGGTAGTCCGGCATGGCGGAAGAAACAGCGACTGCTGCCGTTCTGGTTCGAAAAGAGCCGGATCGGGAGGTTTTGGAAGAGGCGTTTCAGGTCAAGGTGGATGCGGAAACCCGCATTGAGCCAAAGGACTGGATGCCGGATGCTTACCGGAAAAACCTGATCCGCCAGATGTCGCAACATGCCCATTCGGAAGTCGTGGGGATGTTGCCGGAAGGAAACTGGCTGACCCGCGCCCCATCGCTGAAGCGGAAGGCGATCCTGATGGCGAAGATACAGGATGAAGGCGGGCACGGCCTGTATCTGTATAGCGCCGCCGAGACACTGGGAATAACCCGCGACCAGATGTATGACCAGCTTCTGGACGGGTCCGCAAAATATTCCAGCATCTTCAATTACCCCACCCTGAATTGGGCTGATATCGGCGCCATCGGCTGGCTTGTGGACGGGGCGGCAATTACCAACCAGATCGCCCTTTGCCGGTGTTCCTATGGCCCCTATGCGCGGGCCATGGTGAAAATCTGCAAGGAGGAAAGTTTTCATCAGCGTCAGGGCTACGACATCATGATGGTCATGGCAGAGGGGACTGCGGAACAACGCCGCATGGCGCAGGATGCCCTGAACCGGTGGTGGTGGCCTGCCCTGATGATGTTTGGGCCCCACGATGCGGAAAGTGCCCATACCAGCCAGTCCATGAAATGGAAGATCAAACGATCGTCCAATGACGAACTGCGCCAGAAATTCATCGATGCTACGGTTCCGCAGGCGGAGTATCTGGGGCTGACCATTCCCGATGATCAGTTGGCCTGGAACGCGGCAGAGGGGAAATATGACTGGGGGGAAATCGACTGGGATGAGTTTCGGAATGTGGTCAACGGCAATGGCCTGTGTAACCGGGAGCGTCTGGAAACCCGCCGCAAGGCCCATGAAGGCGGCCAATGGGTGCGCGAGGCTGCGCTTGCCTATGCGGAAAAACGGCAGCAACGGGCGGCGTCCGCGCCTGAAAAGAAGGAGATTTAGGTCATGACGGACAAAGCCCCCCTTCACGAGTTGCCCCTTTTTGAGGTGTTTATTCGCAGCAAGAACGGCCTGCATCACAGGCATGTGGGAAGCCTGCATGCCGCAGACGCGGAGATGGCATTGACGGCAGCGCGGGATGTTTATACCCGCCGCAGTGAAGGGGTCAGTATCTGGGTGGTCAGGACCAAGGATATCACCGCCTCTTCGCCTGAGGACAGGGGACCGTTCTTTGATCCCAACGAAGACAAGATGTATCGCCATCCCACCTTTTATGACTTACCGGATGAAGTGGGGCACATGTGAGGGGCGTATCCGGGCAGAAGACGGGGGAGGAGAAGATCATGATGAACCGACCGGAGACCGACCCCCATTTTGAATATCTGCTTCGATTGGGGGATAGCAGCCTGATTTTGGGGCAGCGTCTGGCAGAATGGTGCGGCAAGGCCCCGATCCTTGAGGAAGAACTGGCCCTGATGAATATCGGGCTGGACCTGATCGGGCAGGCCCGGTTACTGCTGTCCCATGCGGGGCAGGTGGAGGGCCGGGGCCGGGATGAAGACCGACTGGCGTTCTTCCGGGATGTGCAGGAATGGCGAAACCTTCTGCTTGTGGAGCAGGAAAATGGGGACTTCGCGAAGACCATGGCGCGGCAATTCCTGTTCGATACCTTTCAGGGGTTGCAGTATCGGGAGCTTGCCGCTTCGGCCGACAGCACGCTTGCTGAAATCGCGGTAAAGTCCCTGAAGGAAGCGGAATATCATCAGCGTCACAGCCGGAACTGGATGCTGCGGATGGGGGACGGAACCGAGGAGAGCCACACCCGTCTTCAAAAGGCCCTTGATGAGTTGTGGGGATATGTGCCGGAACTGTTCGAAATGGATGAGGTTGATCAGGCCATGATCGCCGCAGGGATTGGCATTGACACGAACGCCTTGCGGGCGGAATGGGACAGCCGGGTGAGGGAGGTCCTGTCTGAGGCCACGTTGACGGTCCCCGATGTGGGGTGGGCGGTGAGTGGCAGCCGGAAGGGACAGCATACAGAGCATCTGGGATATCTGCTGGCGGAGATGCAGTTCCTGCCCCGTGCCTATCCTGATGCCCGGTGGTAGAACCGTCATGGCCCCCCTTTCCCAAGCGACGGAGCAGGAGCGGATCCGGGAAATTCTGACGATGGTCAAGGATCCGGAAATCCCCGTTCTTTCCATTCAGGATATGGGGATCCTTCAGTCCGTTCAGGTGACGGCGGGCAACGCAGTCCAAGTCTCAATCATTCCCACCTATTCCGGGTGTCCTGCGATGGATGTGATCCGCGAGGAAATCAAAACGGTTCTGTTGCTTCATGGATATGGGGATGTGTGCGTCAAAACGATCCTGTCGCCGGCGTGGAGTTCGGATCTGATCACTGCACACGGACGCCGGAAACTGCAGGAGTTTGGCATTGCCCCGCCTGCGGGAAAATCGTCGGATCAGACAGGGGAGGGACCGGATGTCGCCTGCCCTTACTGTCAGTCCACCGATACCCGTCTAGTCAGTCAATTCGGGTCGACGGCATGCAAGGCCCTTTACAAATGCAACAATTGCCTTGAACCTTTCGATTATTTCAAATGCGTATAGGATTTCCCGAATGACACCCTTTCATCCCCTTGAAATCATCGATGTGAGACGCGAGACAGAGGAGGCGATTTCCGTTGCCTTTCGTGTGCCGGAGGCGTTGCGGGAAGCGTATGTCTATTATCCGGGGCAGCATCTGACCCTGAAGGCTCGCGTTGACGGGGAAGAATTGCGCCGGTCCTATTCCATTTGCAGCTCCCTGAAAGAGCAGAATTTGCGTGTTGTCATCAAGCAGATCGAGGGCGGCACGTTTTCAACCTTCGCCAACCGGATGTTCCAGAAGGGGCAGATTGTAGATGTGATGGTTCCGCAGGGGCGCTTTTTCACCCGCCTGATGCCGGACCACAAGAAGCGGTACCTGTTCGTTGCGGCGGGAAGTGGCATTACCCCCATATATTCCCTGTTGAAATCCGTTCTGGAGGAGGAGCCGGAGAGCAGTGTCACGCTGGTTTATGGCAATCGCAGGGCATCAAGTGTCGTGTTTCTGGAGGCGCTGGAAGACCTGAAGAACCAGTATGCTGAGCGGGTCAACCTGATCTACATCATGAGCCGGGAGCCGCAGGATATTCCGCTGTTCAATGGTCGGATCGATCGGGCCAAATGTGCTGAGCTGTTTTCGGGCCCGCTGGCCGGAGAGCCGTTTGACGAGGTGTTCCTGTGTGGCCCGGAACAGGTGATTACCGAGGTGCGGGATTATCTTCTGGAAGAAGGTATGGCGCCCGCACGGATCCATTTTGAACTGTTCGTCACCGATACCGTGCGAGAGGCGGCCGCCCGCGCACCGGAGGATATCCACAAGTTTGATACCGGGCCGGAGCGGCAGGTGACAGTAATCCTCGATGGACGCAGAACAGACGTTGGCATCCCGGCAGAAGGAGTTTCCATTCTGGATGCCGCGCTGGAAGCCGGGGTGGACCTTCCCTATGCCTGTAAGGGCGGGGTGTGCTGCACGTGCCGGGCCAAGGTGGTAGAGGGGGATGTGCGTATGGACGTGAATTATGCCCTTGATGATGACGAGGTGGAGGACGGGTATGTCCTGACCTGCCAGTCTCATCCGCTGAGCGATGGCGTGGTCGTCGATTTTGACGCCTGAGCCTGGCGGACCATAAAAGACGTTTCACCCTTGCATTGAATTGATCCTGAATTGTTCTATTATCTCCGGGGGCGGCCCGACCGGGGCGCCCACAAGGGGAGGATGGACGTGTTCGGACAGGCGGAAAACGCAGCGATCTATTATGAAAGGGAGGGGTTCAGTACCGACGGCAATCGGTTGCTGGGGCGCCAATCTGCGGGTGAAAGTTTCCTGAAAGGCTTTGTCCAGCACGGGGATGTGGACCGATTATATTGCTACACGGATCATCCCGGAAAGTTCGAAGCCTTTAAGCAGCAGGTGCGTGCGTGGGGGGCAGACTGTCCGCCGCAAACATGGATCAACCCTCTGACCGCCGGGGGGCTTGAGCAGGCCGGGTGCCTTTTCTATTCGGGGCCGGGCATTGGCAATTTTGCGTGGCAGCGCCGCCATGTGGGGCCAAACCGGTACAGCCTGTGCGGGCTGACCCATACCATCTCCAGCATGGAGGTCATGCAAGCCTTCGGTGATTTCGCCATTGCCCCGGTAGAACCGTGGGACGCCCTGATCTGTACGTCCCGGTCCGTCAGGAAGACCGTTACGCATGTGCTGGAGGAATGGGCCGACTATCTGGAGAGGCGTAATGGCGGCGAGGTAAGGCTGCCCGTCCAGTTGCCGGTTATTCCGCTGGGGATCAATTGTGATGACTTCGGCCACCCGCCGGACGGAGAGCGGGACAGCTTTGTCCGGTCTTTTCGCGCCCGCCACGGGATTGGGGAGGGGGACGTGGTTTTTCTTTATGTGGGGCGTTTGTCCTCCCACGCAAAGGCGCATCCGCTTCCCCTGTATCAGGCGCTGGAAAAGGCGGCCCGTCGGACCGACCGTAACATTCATCTGGTTCAGGCGGGCTGGTTTGCCTCCCGCGCCATAGAAGATCAGTTTGTCAAAGGGGCAGCGCGGTTCTGTCCTTCCGTGAATTGTATTTTTCTGGATGGCCGCAAGCCGGATATTCGCAAGCATATCTGGCATGTGGCGGATGTTTTCACGTCCCTGTCCGATAATATTCAGGAAACCTTTGGCATTACGCCAGTGGAAGCCATGGCCGCAGGCCTGCCGGTGGTGGTCAGCGATTGGGACGGTTACCGGGAAACGGTGCGGGACGGTGTCGATGGCCTATTGGTTCCGACCTCCTTGCCCGGGGCGGGGCACGGCCGGGATCTTGCCTATCGGTATCTGGTGGGTGTGGATGGATATGACCGCTTTGTCGGGCAGGTCAGCCTGTTCACGGATGTGGAGACAGAGGCGGCTGCGAACGCGTATCTTTCCCTGATTGAAAATCCCGACCTGCGGCGAAAAATGGGCAGTGCCGGTGCCAGACGGGCGCGGGAGACGTTCGACTGGAAGGTGATCATCAGGGCGTATCAGGATTTATGGGCAGAACTGGCCTCGCGCCGGCGGGCGGCGGCAGACCCTTCCCCAAAGGTTTATCAGGTGAACCCGGTTCCGCTGATGCAGGACCCATTTGCCCTGTTCGAGAATTACCCGACCCACCTGCTGACGGCCCGGACCCGCATAAAAGGCAAGCCCCGAGAAGAAGGACGGGCCGCGGACTATCTTTCCAGCTCTCTTGGCAATGGTGTTGCCCATCTGCTGCCAAAGGCAGAGGTTCTGGATAAAATGCTCGATCACTTGCGCACAGCAGGGGTTATGAGCGCAGGAGAGCTTGGGGCGCTCTATTCACTGGGGGAAAGCAAAAGCGTGCGGATCGTCGGCTGGCTTCTCAAAATGGGGCTGGTCCAGCGTGTCGATGACGGAGAGCCAACCGCCCCTGATCAATAGTGATCCACACCCTGTATTTGGCAGCTTCCCCGGGTATAGATGCTTCGCACGGCGCAGGATGTATTTGTGCGAATAACCAGATTGCCGGTGCATTCGTTGAAACTGACCCATGCTTCCGCACCAACGGTGTGGTTGCCGCTGCGGTGCGTCTTGATGACATCGGAAATGGATATCTTGCTGATCGTCAGGGCGCCGGTATCAAGGGACCGTATGGTCTGCTGCAGTTCCTGCTGACATATCTGCTGTCCGCCGGCCGCGGCACCGGTTGCTGTCAGGGCGGTGAAAAGAAAGCTGGCCGCCAGCAGGGTGGTTTGTTCCTTTAAAAGTCGGTCCATCATGGGCGTTCTCCTTTCATCCAGTGGGGGCGGGCCTGCCTCCCCTTTGGCTGTCAGCTTTTGGGGCGCCATTGAAGGGTGTTGGATGTTCCCTCCAGAATGGCATCCCGCTCCTGAAAGCGGAGGCGGGCCAGCCTGTTAACATTGGTCAGGCCGTCCAGCAGTCCGGGAATGACAATCTCGGACGGCTTCTTTTGTTGATAGAGTTGCTTCAGGGCCGTTGACATCATCTCGGCGGACCGGACCCCGTCATCAATCAGGACACTGATCAAGCCCAGTTCAGCAGCACGGGTCGCCCGGATATATTGCTCAAGGCGGGGAACCGTGCGCGGGATGATCAAGGCCCGCTTGTCAAGGGATAGCACCTCGCAGAACGTATTATAGCCGCCCATGGCCACAACCGCCGTTGCATGCTGCATCAGGCTTTCCATATGGTTGTTGAAGGTCACGGCCCGCACATTGTCAAGCTGGGCGATCCGTTCCCGGAAACTGGTCCGGGTTTCCGGTGGCATGAAGGGCCCCAGCACAAACAGGGCATCCATGGGCGGGCGCTCATCCGCTTCATAGGCGCGAAGAACCCAGTCAATGAGGACCTCGCCATCGCCGCCGCCGCCAACCGTGATCAGCACATAGGGGTTCTCGATTTCTTCCAGAATGGCAGGTTCGTTGCTGATCTGCTCGTTGCGGGGCAGGTACCCGGTATAGGTGACCTTGCGTTTCACATCGGCGGGCAGATTGATTTCCTGTAAGGGGTTGTAAAGCTGCTCAACCCCGAAAATCCAGATGTCATCATACAGCGACTTGAGGGCCGGCATGACATTCTTGCGAGTCCATTCAGGGACCAGCAGGGCAGGGTCGTCAAGAACATCCCGAAGACCAAGGACCAGTCGCGTTCCCTTTTCCTTCAGCATGTGGAGGGTTTCCTCCACCTCGCCGCGAAGGCCGAACGGTTCCTTGTCCACAATGAAGATATCGGGGTCGAACGTTTCAGCCGTATGGCGAATGATCGAGGACCGCATGGCCAGTGTCTGTTCGGTGTCGATATGCAGGCTGAGGGATGTATATTCCCCGTTTCTCAGCTTGATAATGCCGGGAATACGAACGAAATCCACCCGCGCCTTGAAATCGAAACTTCCAATAATCGGAGAGCCGGAAAGGATGAGAACGGAAAGGTTGGGGTTTTGTTCGACCAGGGCATGGGCCAATGTGCGGCATCGTCTCAGATGTCCCAGTCCAAAGGAATCGTGGCTATAGATCAGCACACGTCTTGCCTTGTTTGTACCCGCCATACCTTTTCCTTCCCAAACATCGATTCCGGTACAGGTACAGTACCAATGTCCCGACGGTATAAACCCTGTCTTGCCAGAATGCACGATCAAAACAAAAAGGCGTATCGGAAATCACAGGATGTGACATGGAATCATCACCGGGGAATCGATCACACCGGATTTGATACTTGGCCGTTATTCGACACATAAGCTAATTTTTTCGATTTTTAAAAAGCTATTTTTTTGGGCTTTTGTATTTACGGTTTTCGCAAATTTTAACGAATATTATAAATTCATTTATGTTCAAAAATGGCGCTAAAATATTATAAGAATATTATATTGCCGAATTTTGATGACAGGGGCGGCGGCGTTTTCTATTCAAATTTCCTGTTAAGTCTTTCGTTTTGTTTTGATTTTTTTGTCTTGTGTCAGGTCGTCTCACCCCGGCACGGAAGATGTGAACCCGTGCGGGAAAAGCGGCGCTTTTTATGAATTTGGTAAAATAACAAAACCGCTGTTTGTCAAAAAATCAGATCAATAGGGAAACAGCAAGGGGGGGAACATGAAAATACATCTGAAAAGGGTGCTTCTGGATGAAAGCGGCGTGACCTCGGTTGAATATGCGCTGCTGGCGGCGGCGGCGGCCGTCGGGATCGGCGCAGTTGCCGGGGATTTCTACGGCAAGGTTGGCACTTTCCTGTCGAATATCGACCTCAACGGAACAGACGCTGGCGCAGGAGGGGAAACCGGAGGGCCGCCGAACCCGGATGGAGGCGGTTGATTGTTCCGCAAAAGAGAAATGCCATAGTCATAAAGATGGGGGGAGCCTTATGCCGAATATTCTGCCGGTGACAGTGCTGGCCATTCTGGCGACGGTTTCCTTCTATGATCTGAAGGATCGCCGTATCCCTAACCTTTGTCTTCTGGCGCTGCTGGTCCTGTTTCCGGTTTTCATCTGGCAGACCGCAAACTGGGAGAATATCGGCCTGCATCTGTTGTGGGGAGGCGGGGCCTTTGCCGCCCTGTTTCCTTTTTTTGTTCTGGGGGGTATGGGCGGCGGCGATGTGAAGCTGATTGCTGTTCTTGCTCTGTGGGCAGGCCCAAAGGCAGGAGCTGATTTTCTGTTAATCACCGCGCTGCTGGGGGGCGGGTTGTCGCTGATTGTCTTGATGCCGGGGGTGCAAAATCTGGTTGAGCGTGTGTTGGCGCAGGGGGGGATGATCCACCTGATGCGCTGTTATCCAACGCCCCGGTCCATTCCCTATGGCGTTCCGGTGGCGATGGGCGGGGGATTGGCCCTCTATCAGGCATGGTGGCAATAGGCAAGGCAGCGAGAGAAAAGGGGGGGCGGCATGAAATCGGTGTTTTTGTTTCTGTGCAGTTTCGCCTTCATGGTCGCGACAGCCTATCTGTCGGTGCTGCTGCTGGGCGGGGGGCGCCCGGAACAGGCCGCGTCTCCTTCATCCGTTGCCGTGCAAGCAGAGAAGGCGGCCTTTGCCGTGCAGCCCCTAAAGGCGGGGGACATTCTGCAACCGTCGGACATTGTCTGGCGACCGATCCGGGATGGTGAGCGGAAAGACGCCTTTTTATTGGCGTCCGCCTTCCCGTCCGGGATCGGTGGATATGGGGTTGTGCGGGCCGTCCGTTCCGGGCAGCCGGTTTTGATCAAGGATGTGATCGCCCCGGATAGCCCGGTATTCCTGTCAGAGATTATCCCGCCGGATAGCCGTGCGGTTCCGATTTCCCTTCCTGTGCAGGCGTCCTATCACGCGCTTCTTATCCCCGGAAAATGGTTTGATCTTTTTGCAGGCCCCCCGGCGGGACCAGAGACACACCGTACCGATGCCGGACCGCAGGTTCTTGAAAGCCTTCGTTTGCTGAAGGTCGGGGACAGGCAGGCCGGACGGGTGAACCTGATTGTCGAGGTGCCAGACCGCGAGGTGCAAGCTCTGGCCATGTTGGCGAGGAAGAAAGAAGTGATCCTTGTCGCAAGGCCGGACGGCGCACCTTCCCGGCCTCAATTTGGAAACCGGCAACCTGAGACTGTGCCGACAGAGACGTTTCCGAAAGCGGATCAGGATGCAGGGGGGAATACCGTGTTCGAAAGTCCGGTCAGCGCCGGTTATCGGACGGTAGTTTTCCACCGGGCGGACAAACGGACCGTTCTGAAATTACCCGCCCTTGAGGCGACAGGCGGGAACGGGGGATAGGGCGGCGCATGATGTTGGTGATATTCCGATATGCCGGCTGTTTGGCAATGTTCTTTCTTGCAGGGTTGATGGGGGCGCACCCGGCCTATGCCGGTGCGGAGAGGCTTGACCTCCATGTCAATGAGGGGAGCTTTTATAAGCTGACGGAACCGGTTGTGGATGTTCTGGTAACCAACCCCGCTATTGCCGATGCCCAGTTCACGCAAGGGAATGGCCTGTTCGTGTACGGGAAGCGGGCGGGCCGGACCCATATCCTGGCTGTGGCAAAAAACGACAAAATCATTTTTAACCGGTTAATTGAGGTAAGGAGGAGCCTTGCGGCGTTGGAAACCACCTTGGACGATGAGTTCGGCGCGGCCTCTGTCCGGGTTGTCTCCTCTGCGGGGCGGTTGATTGTCAGTGGACAGGCCACCAGCCATGACGAGGCCGGGCGTATTCTGGATGTGATCCGGGGCTATCTTGACGAGGGAGAGGAAATCGTCAACCGGATTGCGGTGCCCGGCCCGGGGCAGGTGAACCTGAAGGTCAGGATCGTTGAGGTGAACCGGAGGGCGACAAAGGATTTGGGGATCAACTGGGATATCCTTCTCAATCCCGGTTCCATAACGGTGGGCCTGTTAAGCGGGCGCAGCCCCTTTCTGGCGGGGGGCAGGATCATCCCCCAGCGCAGTCTTGCCGGGGGGCAGAGCAGTGCCGTCTTTGGGTATGCCGGGGACGGGTTTTCTGTCAATTCCGTGATTGATGCCCTGGTGGAGGATAATCTGGTCACCGTCTTGGCGGAGCCAAACCTGACTTCCCGTTCGGGAGAGAAGGCGAGTTTCTTCGCGGGGGGAGAGTTTCCCGTTCCCGTATCGGCATCGGATGATCGCATTACCGTTCAGTTCAAGCAATTCGGGGTCATTCTGGACATGACGCCAACGGTTCTGTCACCGGACAGGATCAGTTTGCATATCCGGCCAGAGGTGAGCGAGTTGTCTTCATCCGGCGCGGTGGTGATCGATGATGTGAGCATCCCCGGTATCTCGATCCGGCGCACAGAGGCCACCATTGAACTGGCCAGCGGACAGAGTTTTGCTGTTGCCGGGTTGCTTCAGAACCGCAATCGCAATCTGGTGAAGGAGGTGCCGTGGCTGGCGGACCTGAATGTGCTGGGGCCGTTGTTCCGGTCGTCCCGCTATCAGAATGAGGAAACCGAACTGGTCATTATCGCCACGGCCAATCTGGTGCAGCCTTTGTCCCGCGATGATTACACAACGCCGCTGGCAGGTCTTCGCGAAAATTCCCAGAGCCGGAAATTGAAAACCGGGCGCAATCTGACCCCTTCCCCGGTCCCGGAAATACCGGATGGCCCGGCGGGGAAAGGCGGCCGGGTGTATGGGGCGCATGGGTATATTTACTGAGCAGGCGGGTCGGAAATGAAAAGATTTGCGCAAATACTGGGATTGACGGCGGCGGGCCTCTCGGTCGGGGGATGCCTTCTGGTGGAAGACGATATTCCGCCTATCCCCCTGACGGCACAGGCCCCGGAATTGGGCATCTCGCAGGTTGCGCGGGACTTTGAATATCATGCCGGACAAAGCCGGTTCCTGACGGCGGGTGGTGTGTGGGTGGAACAGGCCCTGTCCGAATTTCAATCACAAGGCGGCCGTCATGTCCATGTGCTTGCAAGAACCGAAAGGGCCGCAGAATATATGGCCGGGTTACAGACAGTGTTTCCTGCGCTGACCCTGACCGTTGAGGAACGGCCCATTTCCGAAGACAAGGAGCGCGTCACGGGGGCAGAACTGGTAATGACCCTTAACCGGTATCTGTTGCAGGTGCCGGATTGCGTGATGGGAGACCGGCGGCGCCCGCTTGGCTGCGCGGTGGAGAGGAACCGGGCGTTGAGCCTTGTCGATCCGGCAGAACTGCACGGAGGAAGGCCCGTGCCGGCGGGGGAAGGCGGTTCTTTTGTCCTGTCCTTGTTCCCACCGGAAAAGGCGCAAGCCGAAGGCATTTCCCCCGCACCGGAAAAGGGAGGGGGGAATGAATAGCGTCGCCCCGGTCCTTTCCGTACAGGCCCCCCTGACCGTGACCGTGTTTGCCAGTGACCGGGAAACCATGGCCGGGATCAGGACCCTTCTATCCGGCCAGCTTCGAATGGAGCCGGAATGCCGGTCTGGCAATGTTACGGCGGCGACGGCCTATTTCGCCAGAAATCCATCGCCGGATGTGCTGATTGTCGATATTTCCGGGGTCGATCTGCCCCTGTCGCACATGAACGAACTGGCCAAGGTTTGCGCACCGGATGTCAAGGTGATTGCCATCGGGGATCGGGATGCGGTGGGCCTGTACAGGAACCTTCTGGATATCGGGGTGCAGGATTATCTGGTGACACCGGTTCCGGCGGATATTCTGCACCGGGCGATCCTGCGGGCCACCCGTCCGGATAATCAATCAACCCCATCGGCGGTGCGCGGAAAGATCGTTTCTGTCTTGGGGGCATCAGGCGGGGCCGGGGTTACCAGCATCCTGTCCCTGCTTGGCCTGTCCCTGTCCGGGAGCCGGGGCCGGCGGGTCATGATCGTTGATCTGGACGCGGGCCATGATGGTGTGGGCGGCTTTTTCAAACAGGAGCCGGAAGCACAGGATCAGGGGTTCCTGCAATCGCCTGAACGGATCGACCAGCTATATCTGGACCGGGTGATGCGACCGGTGACAGAGCGCCTGCATATCCTGTCATCTCGCGGGTCGGTCTCCCGTGTGTCCCGATATGGCCCCGAGATGCAGGACAGGCTGACCAGCCTTCTGGAGAACCGGTATCATTTTCTGTTTATGGATTTTTCAGGGCTGCCGATCAGTCAGGCGGTCCCGCTTGTTGCCAAAAGCGATATCCGGTTGATCCTGTGTCAGCCTACCGTTCCTGCTGCCCGGCAGGTTGATGCCCTGTTGAAAGCCTTCAACGGAAATGAGGTCGGCAAGGAACTGGTTTTGCTGAACCGCTGCCGGCCCGGCACCTCCCTTGATGTTCCCGTTCAGCGTCTTGAAGCGCATCTGGACCGGCAGATTGATGGGGAAATACCGTTTGATGGTGCCGGTTTTGCGGCGCAAGGGGTTTATCCGCCGGACCTGTCCCGACTGTCCGCGCGAACGCAGGCCAGCCTGAACCGCTTTGCCGATCTGCTGACAGGGGAGGGACGCCGGAAAGCTACAGGCATGTTGGGCCGGATCAGGGAGGCCACGCGCCATGTTTGGTAAAAAGAATGATCCGTTCCCCACTGGTCTGGAGGATCCCGCCGCCCCGTTTCAGGGGCCGGAGGGGGCGGCGGCAGACCCGCCCGCCGATCCGGTGGTTATAGAGCCCCCTATAAGGGCGCGGGTGGAAGCCCTGTTTTATCAGCAGGTCAATCCGGCCCGCGTTACGGGCCTTTCCCGCTCGGAACTGGCCATTCAGGTGACGCAGGCGGTGTCTCAAATCGTCGAGAATGAGAAGATCCCGCTCAACTGGAAAGAGCAGTCCTCCCTGACACGGGAGTTGCTGGATGATCTGCTGGGCACCGGCCCGATCCAGCCCTTGCTGCGGGACCCGGAGGTGAGCGACATTCTGGTAAACGGGCCGAATTCCGTGTTCGTTGAGAAAAAGGGGACACTGGTCGAGACTGCAATCCGCTTCCGCGATGATGCGCATGTCTTGTCGGTGGCGCGGCGCATGGCAGGGTCGGTCGGGCGGCGGGTGGATGAAAGCAGCCCGATGGTTGATGCGCGTCTTCCCGATGGCAGTCGGGTCAACATTATTGCGCCGCCCTTGTCCATTCACGGCACGATTATCTCTATCCGAAAATTCTCGGAGCGGGGGTTGAGCCTTGAAGATCTTGTCAGCCGGAACAGTGCGTCGGACGAAATGGTCCGGTTTCTGGGGGCGGCTGTGGCCAGTCGGATGAATATTCTGATTTCGGGCGGCACCGGCGCCGGAAAGACAACCGTCCTGAATGCCCTGTCCGGCTGTATCGGCAAGACAGAGCGGATTGTCACCATTGAGGATGCCGCCGAGATCAATCTTCAGCAGACCCATGTGATCAGTCTGGAAACCCGACAGCGCAGCGCCGAAGGGGTGGGAGAGGTAACACAGCGCGACCTGCTTCGAAATGCCCTCAGGATGCGCCCCGACAGGATCGTCATTGGCGAGGTTCGGGGGGATGAGGTTGTCGATATGCTGCAGGCTATGAATACGGGACATGACGGGTCCATGTCCACGGTCCATGCGAATTCAGCGCGGGAGGCGTTGGTTCGCCTTGAGCATCTGATGCTGTCCAGTTCCGGGAACTTTCAGGTGGAAACAATCCAGCGGCAGATTGCGTCGGCGCTGGACCTTGTGGTGCATGTGAAACGGGACCCCGCTGGACACCGGTCCATCCGGGCCATCACCGAGGTTATCGGGATTGAAAGTGGCACTATTGTAACGCAGGACCTGTTCAGGGCATCCGCATCCCCGCCGGGCGCAGGTGGGGGCGGGTTTGAACAGGTCCGGGTCCGGCCCCATTGCCTGACAAAGGCCGCGCAATATGGGCTGGATCAGGACATCCGGGAGATCCTGTCATGAGCGCGCTTACCCCGGAATTTGCATTTCTGTTTGTTCTGATCCTGTGCGGGATCGGGGGCACGGTTTGCCTGTTTTTATTGTTCCGGCATGTATTGGCAGGGCGGTGGCCTTCGTGGGACAGGTATCTTTCCGCTTCACCGGGGAGGGGGGCGTCCGGGCCTCCCGCACGATCGGAACAGGAACCCCGAACGGAGGCCCTGTTGCTGACACTGGCGCGGGGGACACCCGGCCGGGGCAAGGTGGGTCTGGCTCGCCTGCTGGCGATCTTTTTGATGCTGTTGGTTTTGCTTGCCCTGCTGTTGGTCTTTCTCGGGATTTGGTGGGGGGCATTGTTGGCGGCAAGTCTGGCGTTCCTTCTTAAGGGGGCCTTCCGAAAACAGGGCGCGCGCCGGGATCGATATCTCAGGGAACAGTTTCCTGAAGCCCTTGATTTGCTGGTGCGCGGGGCGCGGGTCGGGGTCTCGCTGGAGGAAAACCTGCGCACGGTGGCCCGTGAAATGCCCGCCCCGACGGGCCCGTTCTTCGCGGGGATGGTCGGGCAACTGGATATGGGGGTGCCGTTTGAAACTGTCCTGAAAAAGGTGGCGGGGCAGACAGGTCTTCGGGAATACCGGTATTTCGTCGCCACCCTGTCCATTCAGCGTCTTACCGGGGGTGCCTATGCAGATGTCCTGCACCGGCTCAGCCGGATGCTGCGGGACTATGAGGAACAGGCAAAAAGGGCGGATGTGGCAACGTCCGAAGCCAGATTGTCCGCCCGGATTGTTGCCGGGCTGGGGATCGTTTCCACGATTTCGCTGTTTTTCCTCAACCGCCAACAGTTCGAATTTCTGGCGACAGACCCGGAGGGGCAGCAGATCCTGCTTTATTGTCTGGGCAGTGTGTTGACAGGGTTTGCCGTGATTTCCCACCTTGTCGGACGAATTCGGGAGTGACGGGATGAGCGGCGCGACTATGACCGTTATGGGGGCTGTGGTTCTTATGGGTACGGGCGTTTTTCTGGTGATCTGGACCTTCCGGGCCGCCCTTGCCGCCCGGCGGGCCAGAAAGATTGACCATTGCCTTGCCCCGGAACCGGTATCCGGGAAAATCCCCCCGGACATCGTCAGGGAAACCGTCCCCGCACGGGCGCAGGCATGGCTTGCCGCGTGGATCAGCGAAGGCGGGATATGGCCTTGGGGGGTGAGCTCGCGCTCGGAGGACAGAGCAGATGACGGGCACGGGGCCATTCCTCTGGTCCCAGGCAATGGCGTGAAGGGGGTGTTCGCGCTGCTTGGCATGGGGGGCGCAGCCATCGGATTGATGCTGCTATCAGATCTTCCGCTTGTGTCTGCAAAAGGAATTTCGGCCCTGTTTGTGGGGGGCGTTGCTGGCTGGATGATCCCCGAACAGATCGGCAAGGGGATCAGGCTGTATCGCCGCCGCAGACTGGATCGGCTGGCCCCGGATATGATCGACCTGTTGATGTTGGGGGTTGAGGCCGGGATGACCTTTGATGCGGCTTTACTGGAAACCGAGGGGCATATTCGGGATTTCGCCCCCGAACTTGCCGGTCAGATGCAGCGGCTTTCGGCGGATCTTTTGGTGTTGCCACGGCGCCGGGATGCGTTTGACAAGCTGTATGCCCGAACCGGCGCGGAAACGTTGCGCTATCTGGCGGTTGCCATCGCACAGGGAGAGCATTACGGAACGCCACTTGCAGCGTCTTTACGGGTGGTGGCCGAGGAAAGCCGCCGTCACCGTCTGATCGAGCGGGAACGGCAGGCGGCCCGGCTGCCGGTTTTGCTGAGCCTGCCACTGATCCTTTTTATTGTGATCCCCATCGTGGTGATTTCGGCGGGGCCGGGTTTTGTGTCCGTGATGCGCCTGTTTGACGGAGGCGGACATTGAGACATGTATTGGCAATGCTTCTGCTGGGGATCACGCTGTCCGCCTGTTCGGGGAGCAGTTCGTCCTTGCGGGACCAGTTTTTTGCTTCCCCTCCCGATACGGGGCTGGCCGGACAGAGTGTGGCCGTCGCCGCGGCACAAAACGGGGATTATGTCTCTGCTGCCCGGATATACGCGGCTCTTCTCGGGGCGGGGAGGGAGACACCGGCACTTTGGGCAGGGTATGCGGAGGCCCTTTTCCGGCTGGAAGCCTACCCGGAAGCGCTGGGCGCTTATGACCGTCTGGCGGTGTTGACCGAAAAGGGCTGTACCGCCCGGATCGGGCAGGGCAAGACCAGCCTGCGATTGAAGCAGCCGTCCGTTGCCGTTCTGCATTTTCAAGGCTGCATCGGGCGGGAGCCGGAGAACCGGGCCGCCCTTGCGGGATTGGCCGTTGCCCATGACATGGCGGGAAAGCCAGATCAATCTGCCCCCCTGTATCAAAGGCTTTTGGAAAGCCGGCCCGACGATATCCAAATCCTGAACAATTATGGGGTTTCCCTGTTGCTGGCGGGCCGCCTTAAGGAGGCCATCACCCGGCTGTCCCAAATCGCCTTTGGGCCTGCTTCCACGCGTCGGGTTCGGCAAAATCTGGCCTTGGCCTACGCCCTGAACGGGGACAGCGGTGCAGCTTTCAATATCGGCTTGCTGGACCTTGGCGCGGAGGAGGCGACCGCCAACCTGAAATACTATGAGTTGCTTCGATCCATGAAGAGCAATGTGGCCCTCCGCGCTTTTCTGTTCGCCGGGGAGGGGCCGAAAACATGATGATCAGAAAGGCCCGTCGCCCGTCGCCCGCCCGTCCGCCGCTGCTTGCCGCGTTTCTGGCAAGTTGCCGGGGGGTGACCAGCGTCGAATTGGCCCTGACCCTGCCGGTCCTTCTGGCAATGATCTTTCTGGTTATCGATCTGCAACGGCTTTCCTTGACCGATAGTCTGCTGCGGCGGACGGGCGGGCATATTGATCCGCCGGGGGGGCAGGCGGTGACATTGCCCCTGCCATCGGAAGCGGAGGTTCTGGCGGGGTTGCAATCGGGGATCGGCGGGGGGCTGCCAGACTGGCTGGAGTTGGCGGGGCTGACCGTGGCCCGAACCGGGATAGAGAATGCTCCTTCCGGGGATTGGCTGTTTGTCACCTACCGTCTTGCCTATACGCCGCCGCTAATCTCGCCGGTGGGGTTCCTGATCCCGGCGGATGTTCGCCGGCGGCAGTCCCACCATGTTGTCACCCTTCGGCTTGCACCACAGCAAGGGGGGTAGGGAATGTTTCTGCCTGAGGCATTTGCGCGGTCAGAAGGGGGCAGCGTGTTTGTGGAAACGGCCCTTCTGATGCCGGTTCTGGTATTTCTTCTTGTGCTTGGTTTTGATCTTGTGCGGCTTGTCCAACTGGATCATGAGGCAGAAGAAATGCTGACGCAGGGGTTGGTACACCTGAGCGAGGCTGACTATCCCGATCAGGAGACCGTCCAGTCTCTCCATGGCCGGTTTCAGGCCCAGTTGCACGAGGATATCAAGGCGGTGGGGCTTGGGCTTTCGGCCCATATCCTGCACCTGCCGGGAGAGGGGGGCGAGGGATTGCCGCTTTCGTTGTCGGGGCGTCTTGTGGGGCGCGATTGCCCGCAAGCGGGGCGGGCATGGCTGAAGGGCGGCAGCCAGAGTGAACCGGCGCCTTTCGAAACCGGGCAAATAAATGCCCCAGTCCTGCCAGACCAATATCTTGCGGTTTTGACCCTGTGCCTGTATCCGGCGGACGCCTTTTTTCTGACCGGCTTTTTTGAAGCATCGGCAGAGGGCATGACAGTCAGCGGTGCCCGCCCTTTGTCCTATCGTCAGGTTCCCCCGGAATGACCCGTTCGAAGGGGACGGGGGCAGGTCGCATTCCCTTCTTCCGGTGTGAAAGCGGCAGCATGGTACCAATGGCGGTTCTGGGCGTGATCCTGATTGTGGGCAGTCTGGCGCTTGCCGTGGATATGACCCGCCTTTTCAGGGTGGAGGCTCAAATCCAGAGGATTGCCGAGAATGCCGCCCGCCTTACCGCGCAGAACCTGTATCTGATGGAGGATCAGGCGCTGATCCCGATGGTGGAAGGGTTCATCCGCCAGAGCCTTGTTGACGGAAGCGGTGTTTCTGCTGAGGGGGCGGGCACAAACATCGTCTTTATTGAGGTGGTGCAGGACCGGCAGGCGGGGCAGGTATCTGTTGCCTTTGAGGTTGCGGTGCCGACGGTTTTGATCTCCCTGTTCGGGGCGGGGGAGGGGAATGTCCTGCATGCAGAAAGCAGGTGGCAGATTTCCCTGCCGCCCTCGGAAATTATTCTGGTTTTGGACCGGACAGAACAGGCCGCCTTGCAATCCGCGCTGGAGGGCATGAAGGTAGGGGCTGCGCATTTTTCTCGCATTCTGGATGCCCTTCCAAAACAGCCCGAAACCGTGCGTATGGGCGTTGTTCCTTTGGGCGGGGATCGTGTCAATGTGGCCCCAAGGAAGGCATGGACGCGACCAGAGGAATGGCCGGTTCTGGTGCCGCCCGCAGTACCCGGCATCAAGGGGTGGTCCGGCCCGCTGGAGGAGGAGCGCTGGTGCGTGCTGCCGCGCTATGGGGAGGGCCGGAATATGCCGATCCCGCCGTCGGTGGAAAGGTTCCCGGTCTATTTGGAAATCACGGTTACCCCGGACCCGGAGACCGGCCTAGACCGATATGAGGTGACCACACCGGAGGATTGTGACCTTTTGCGCCTGTTGCCGCCGGAGGGTCAGCCGGGCCTTGTTCAGGCGTATCTTGAGGGTGTGACGGGACATGGGGTCGCCGCGACGGGCACTGCCCTTACATGGGCGGAACGCATGCTGGCCCCTGAATGGAGCGGGGTCTGGCAGGCGGGAACCTCCTTCCCGGCGGCATACGGGGCGGCGCAGAAGGCGGTTATTCTGGTGAGTGGCAGTGCCAATGCCGACGCCGCCCTTCAGGATCCCCTGATGGGGGCGGTGTGCGACCGGCTGAAAAGCGAGGGGGTTGCAATCCATGTGGTGGATTATCAGTCCCCGCCGGAGACCCGCGCTGGGTTGCAACAATGCGCCAGTGAGCCGGCCCGGTATTTCCGGGTGGAAAACAGCGGGCAACTGATCCGGGCCTTTCTGGATGTGATCCGCTTCCTGACGGAAATAGAGTCGGTATCGCCTTGGACCTGATCAGGGCCAGTCATTCGGCGTCACAAAAAGCCGCCGGATTTCAGTGAAATGGTCCGCGTCCTGCCGGGCCAGCAGAATGAGGTGAGGGGCCGCGTGGCCTTGGAAGCAATGGGCCAGCGCGGCTGAGGCCACGGTCTGGTCCCCTCTGACCAGATCATCGAAGTCACGGATCGGGCTGATCCAGCGGGGTTTTTTCAGGATACGAAAATGGGTGAAGGGTAAGCTGCTGTCCGCTTGGAACTGGTGGAGGGTCATCCAACAGCTTTGCAGGCATTGGGGGGATAGCGAGGGCGGTAACGGTGTGGTGCCCGGTTCGTAGGCGCTGTCTTGCCTTGCTGCGCTGAAAAGCATCCCCTTGACCATGGGGGAGGAGGTGACCTCCTTTATCCCGAGGCGGGAAAGGCAGGCCTGTCCAGCCGGTGTTTCCGGCAGGGTTAGCTGGTGAGAGAAAAGCCGGTCCAGCTTGCGCCCCAAGGTATCCCGTTTCATGGGGCCAACCCACTGCCACGGGTCCATCCTGTCGCCCGCATTCAGGTAGAACTTGACCGCCAGTTCCCAGTGCCAGCAGGCCCCGTCATAGTCGAACAGGACATCCATTTCGCCAAGGGTTTGCTTGTCTTCCCGGACCTGAAGGTTTTTACCCCGAACCTGCACGCCTGGCATGTTTTCAAGCCAGAAGAAAATCAGATGCTCGAAATAGGTGCCAAGATTTTGCCGCTTCATGGTGAGGAGCGTATCCAGCAGGGGGGATGGGTCGTTGCGAACCCTGTCAATCAGGGCGCGGGTTTCCGGCAGGCGGGCGAGATGGGCCTGAAGGCTGTTGGGAAGCAGGGGCGGGGACAGGATCGCCCATTCCAGATCACCGGCAAGAAAGGGGCGAAAACGGGCGGTCAGCCGCGCCTTCAATGTTTCCCTTTCCTGCCGGTCCGCGGTCATGACAGCAGGCTATAGAACATCCTGACAGATGTCAGGAACAGGAAGAAGGCAAAGGCTTTTTTCAGGGCGTTGGTGTTGATGCTGTGGGCGATATGGACGCCGACAGGGGCAAACAGCATGGTCATGGGAACGATGATCAGGAAGCCCAGAATATTGACATAGCCGATATTCCCCGGCGGCAGATCGGGCACGGAAAAGCCCGAAATCAAAAACCCGATGGTCCCCGGCACGGCAATGATCAGACCGATGGCAGAGGCAGTGCCGACGGCAAGGCGAATGGGGTAGTTGAACAGGGTCAGGATCGGGACCGTGAAGGTGCCGCCGCCAATGCCCATCATGGCAGAGAACCAGCCGATAAAGACGGCAATCGCTTCCTTGAGGGGAGAGCGCGGCAGTTGGTTGGAAATATGCACATCCGCCGGACGAAAGGCCATATTCGCCGCAACAACAAGGGCAAGAACCGCAAAAACACCGGTCAGAACGGCCGCGTTTGCCACGCTGGCAAGGGCGGTCCCGCCAAGAACCCCAAGAAAGATAAACGGTCCCCAGCGTTTCAGGAGGTCCACATCAATGGACCCTTTCTTGTAATGGGACCGGGCGGACGAGATGGAGGTCAGGATGATGGTCGCCAGCGAGGTGCCGACCGCGATATGCATGCGGATGTCATCCCCGACCCCGAAATAGGGTAAGGTGTTGTACAGGACGGGAACAATCACGATGCCGCCGCCAACCCCAAGGAGCCCGGCAAGAATGCCGCCAAAAATACCGGTGCCAATCAAGACAAGGACAAGACCGAGAAGAAGGGAAATATCAAGGGACTCAAACATGGATACGGGTGCCTGCTGGTTAGTGGATTAAGGACAGGTTCTTGCCCAAGTCGTACCACGTTTGGGCGACCCTTAGTAGAAGAAAGGTTTCTGCACGATAGAAATTGCTCAAGGGCGGGAAAAGCGGGAGGGGGCGGTCGGGCTGCTGGAAAAGCCTCGCCCGGGCAAGGTGGAACCATGCCCGAGGGAAGGAGAGCGGAACTGGCTGTTTCCCATGGGCGCCGAGGGGCGGCTGTTGCGGGGACTGACGCGGGGTTTCAGGCCTTCCGGACGGTATTTATACTGGCGGTCGATTGCGGGGACCTCATGGGTCGGGGCAACCTCCGGCATCATGTCTCCGTGAATGCCGAACTCGTTTTCCAGTATGGCGCTGCCGCCCATTGTCAGGGCGGACCCCAGCACAAGTGTTGCCAGCAACATGGTCTCTCTCCCGCGGAAGGGATTTACGAGGAATTTCCAGTGGGTTTCAAACAGGATGCCGTCATAGGCCACATTCCGGCGCATGGTCTTGCGAATATCAAGATGCCCCCGGTTCTTGACCTTGCGGACCCGTGAATTCATGTCGGTCAGGCGCTTTGCCATGCGGCGGACCATTTCCCGCATCAGCTTGAAGTCCCGTGTCTCGATATTGTTGAGCTTGACCTTCTTCAGGATTTCCTGCCGGAACTGGGTGTTTTTCCCCTCACTGGTCAGGGCCAGTTGCCGTTCCACCATGTCGCGGACCGCCTCGAACAGGATGTCCAACCGCTCGCTCAGTTGATCGGCCCCGGCGTCGTTGCCTTCCCGGCGACGATCGAAAATGGTCTGGTTGACATCGGCCAGTCCCATTTCCTCCATGATCCGGCGGGCAAAAAGACCGCGCTGGGTCATCAGGACGATGGAGCCCAGATTGACCTGATCGGCGGCGGATGTCATGGCCAGCGCCAGTTCGGTCCGATCGCCCTTTTCCAGAAGGTCGGTCAGGGAAGGGGAGGAGCCATCCGGGGCGCCTTCGCCGCTGCTGTCATTGCCTGTTCCGCTGCCCCCGCCATTCCCGCCGGAGCTTTGTTGCTGACCGCCGGCGGGTAACTGATCCAGCAGGGAGGACGCGTCCTCAAGGTCACTATTTTGTTCAGCGGTTTCCTGATCCCCTGCGGGCAGGGCGGTCTCCAGATCGAGGGAGATACCGGGCGTGAAGAATTCCTCAAAACAGGAATTGAAGATTTCCATTTCCTCGGTCGTCTTGGCCATCACCTGTGACAGAGCGGCTTTCAGCAGTCCCCGGTCGTCATATCCCAGTAGGTCGATGGTCCGGGCTGCATCCATTGTTTCCCCGATGGAGACCGGCACGCCCCCGTACCGCAACATGTTGACGAAATCGGCAAGGGGACGATCCATCAGCGGCTTTCCTTGATCGCGACAGTCACCAGGATCTTTGTCGATTACTGTCACGTGGATTTCCCGATTGTTTTTATTAAGGGCGATAACACGCTTTCTGTTATTGTTGATTATTGTGTACCGCGTTAATCAATTCCATATCAGGATTGTAAGCGTAATGCCAGTACAAGCGTATCCGTTTGCTGGAAGGGCGTGTTGTTTCTGGACACACCCTCGTCTGCACGGTAAAAGGCACGTTTGCTAATGATGGAAAGCAAACCGTAACTGATTTTTCATGTCCGCCGTGAAGGGGACGGGGTTAGAGAAAATGACAACAGCAAAAGAAATTCGTTCAGCCTTTTTGAACTATTTCGGGAAACATGACCACGAGATCGTCGACAGTTCACCGCTGGTGCCGAGGAACGACCCAACCCTATTGTTCACCAATGCCGGCATGGTTCAGTTCAAGAACGTGTTCACCGGGCAGGAAAAACGGGATTACAAGCGGGCCGTGACCACGCAGAAATGCGTCCGGGCCGGCGGTAAGCACAACGACCTTGAAAATGTGGGCTATACGGCCCGGCATCATACATTTTTCGAAATGCTGGGGAACTTCTCGTTCGGGGATTACTTCAAGGAACATGCCATTGAACTGGCCTGGAACCTGCTGACCAAGGAGTTCGGCCTGCCGCAGGAAAAGCTGCTGGTCACCGTCTATCACAATGACGAGGAGGCCGTTGGCCACTGGAAGAAGATTGCAGGCCTTGGCGATGACCGGATTATCCGTATCGCCACCTCAGACAACTTCTGGTCCATGGGCGATACAGGCCCCTGCGGTCCCTGTTCCGAAATCTTTTTTGATCATGGCGAAGGCATTCCCGGTGGCCCTCCCGGTTCCCCCGATGAGGATGGCGACCGGTTCATTGAAATCTGGAACCTTGTTTTCATGCAGTTCGAACAGATGGCCAATGGCGACCGTCTTGATTTGCCGCGCCCGTCCATTGATACGGGCATGGGGCTGGAACGTGTGGCGGCGGTTCTGCAGGGCAAGCATGACAACTATGACATCGACCTGATGCAGAAGATCATTCAGGCATCGGCCGATGTGTCCAATGTGGCCGCCGATGGAGAATTCAAGGTCTCCCACCGGGTGATTGCCGATCACTTGCGCTCTTCCAGTTTCCTGATTGCCGATGGCGTCCTGCCCTCCAACGAGGGGCGGGGCTATGTGCTGCGCCGGATCATGCGCCGGGCCATGCGTCATGCCCATATTCTGGGCGCCAAGGACCCGATGGTTTGGAAACTTGTCCCGGCTCTGGTCGAGGAAATGGGCTCCGCCTTCCCGGAACTGGAGCGGGCACAACCCCTGATCACGGAAACCCTGAAACTGGAGGAAACCCGGTTCAAGGAAACATTGGGCCGTGGTCTGAGGTTGCTGGAGGATGCCACCGACAAGCTTGGGGATCAGGAAGCCCTGTCCGGCGAAGTGGCGTTCAAGCTCTACGACACCTTTGGCTTCCCGGTTGACCTGACCAAGGATATCCTGCGGGGGCAGGGCCGTGATCTGGATGAGGCCGGGTTTGAATCCGCCATGCAGAAACAGAAGGAAGCCGCCCGTGCCGCATGGTCCGGGTCTGGCGAGGCCGCAACCGATCAGGTCTGGTTCGATATTCATGAACGGGCCGGGGCCAGCGAGTTTCTGGGCTATCAGACGGAAACTGCCGAAGGGCAGGTTCAGGCCCTCGTTGCCGGTGGCAATGAGACAGACGCGGTTTCCGAAGGGGCCGATGTGATGGTCGTTCTGAACCAGACGTCTTTCTATGGTGAAAGTGGCGGTCAGGAAGGCGATACGGGTTCCCTGAAATCCGAAGATGGCAAGACCGTTATCGAAATCACCGACACCCTGAAAAAGGAAGGCCTGCATATTCATGTGGGCAAGGTGACACAAGGGGCCGTCAAGGTCGGGGATGTTCTTGAAACCCATGTGAACCACGAACGCCGGGCGCGTCTTCGGGCGCACCATTCCGCGACCCACCTGTTGCATGAAGCACTGCGTCAGCGCCTGGGCGATCATGTCACCCAGAAAGGCTCACTGGTGGCGGAGGATCGCCTGCGGTTCGATATTGCCCACCCGAAAGCCATTTCCGAAGAAGAACTTCGCCAGGTCGAGAAAGACGTCAATGATCGCATTCGCCTGAACGCGGATGTGGCCGTTCATCTGACCACCCCGGAAGAAGCCATCAAGGCGGGTGCCATGGCCCTGTTCGGTGAGAAATACGGCGATGAGGTTCGGGTTGTCTCCATGGGCGGTGAGGATGCTGGCAAGGGCGCAGGCCGGACCTATTCCACGGAATTGTGCGGCGGCACCCATGTGGCCCGAACCGGCGATATCGGGTTCCTGAAAATCGTCAGTGAAGGCGGACTTGCCGCGGGCGTTCGCCGGATCGAGGCTGTTGCCGGTGCGGCGGCGCTTGAATATGTGAACGAACGGGAACGGCTGCTGAGCGAAGCGGCGGGCACCCTGAAGGTGGCACCGGGTGAGTTGGTGTCCCGCGTCAACGGGTTGCTGGAGGATCGCAAGAAGCTGGAACGGGAATTGAAAGAAACCCGGAAAAAGCTGGCGACCGGCGGGGGCGCGACCGAGCAGGCCGCCGAGAAGGTTGGCGATCTGAACTTTGCGTCCCGCCTGCTTGAGGATGTGCCCCCAAAAGACCTGAAGCCCATGGCCGATGAACTGAAGAAATCCATCGGCAGCGGTGTCATCGTTCTGATTGCGGCCAATGACGGCAAGGCGTCAATCGTGGTGTGCGTGACCGATGACCTGACCGACCGGTTCAGTGCCGTTGATCTGGTGCGGATCGGGTCCGAGGCCCTTGGCGGAAAGGGCGGCGGCGGTCGCCCCGACATGGCCCAGGCCGGCGGGCCGGATGCGTCAAAAGGCGAGGCCGCCATTGCGGCAATCAGGTCTGCACTGGCCTAACTGATTGCCTTATGGGATAACGGAAAACGGCAGGATTTCTCCTGCCGTTTTTTTGTTCCCGAAGGAACCTTTACACTCCCTGTGACCAGCCGCTCTTCGGTGCTACTTCACAATGTATATCAAGCATTTGTAAATTAAACTTTATGCTTAAGGTGAAGCTAGCGCGATCCATTGACAGATCAAGTTCTTTCTGGAAAATCGGGGCCGGTGAAATGAGGCGTACCTCCCTTGAAGACGGGCCCGATTTTACCAATATAGGGAGAGAAACCGACTTCTTTTCAGGGTATTGCGTTTATGAACTTCGTTAAAACCGGAATGTTGATTGCCGCCATTACGGCCCTTTTTCTTGGGGTTGGCTTTCTGATTGGCGGAGAGGCGGGCATGCTGATTGCGTTGGTTGTGGCCATCGCCATGAACGGCTTTGCCTACTGGAATTCTGACAAGATGGTCCTGCGCATGTATGGCGCCCGCGAAGTGGGCATGGCCGATGCACCGGAATTTGTCGGATTGGTGCAGGATCTTGCGACACGGGCAGGATTGCCCATGCCGCGGGTCTACCTGATTGATACCCCGCAGCCAAACGCGTTCGCCACAGGCCGGAACCCGGAAAATGCCGCCGTTGCCGCCACCACCGGATTGATGCGGATCATGACCCGTGAGGAACTGGCCGGGGTGATGGCCCATGAACTGGCCCATATCCGCAACCGGGATACCCTGATCATGACCATCACGGCGACCATTGCCGGTGCCATCAGCATGTTGGCCAACTTTGCCCTGTTTTTTGGCGGCAACCGGAACAACAATATGGGCATTATCGGGACGCTTGCCCTGATGATCCTGGCCCCGTTTGCGGCCATGCTGGTGCAGATGGCCATCAGCCGGACCCGCGAATATTCGGCGGATCAGGCGGGCGGCGAAATTTGCGGCAACCCGGAATGGCTTGCCAGTGCCCTGCTGAAACTGGAAAAGGGCGCTGCCCATATCGATAACGAGGTGGCCGAACGTAACCCGGCATCGGCGAGCATGTTTATCATCAACCCGCTGCACGGACGGGGGGCGGATAATCTGTTCTCGACCCACCCGGCGACGGCGAACCGTGTGGCGCGGCTTCGCGAACTGGCGGCATCTGTCTTTACAGGATCAGGGCGCGCCGCCCGGCGCAGCGCTGACGTGCCGCTTCGCACTGGCGGGGCGGTGCCTCATACGCGGCCGGGAAAAACATCGGGGAAAAGAAAGGGGCCCTGGTCGTAAAGACCGGGCTCTACCCGTCTACAGGCGTTCCGGATTGCGAACCATGCCGCGGGTCAGGAAGTTGGCCATCAGGGAGACATATTGCTCGCGGCTTTTGCCCATACGATAGGCCTGCGGGGCGGATGCCTGTATCATGCCCATCATGGCGTGGCCCATCAATTCCGGGTCCACATCATCATAGAGTTCGCCGTTTTTCCGCGCCCGTTCCAGCACCTTGATAAAGCCGGAGGCAAAGCGGCTGCGAACCACCTTACCGGTGGTGTCGGAAGGATCGAATACTTTTGTGTCCACAAGCGCGGAGCGGAGCAGGCCGGGGTTCTGTTCGGCGAATTCCTGAATGGCGGTCAGGGCGTAATTCAGATATTCCTCGAAACTGTTGACCTCTGGCACGCGGCTGGAGACGAAATTATGCAGGTCTTCCTGTGCTTCGCTGGCAAAGGCGAGGAAAATTTCCCGTTTGTCATTGAAGTGGCTGTAAAAGGTGCCGTGGGCCACATCTGCTTCGCGGGCGATATCCTGGGGGCGGGTTTCGTGGTAGCCCCGTGTGATGAAAAGTTTTCGTGCCGCGGCCAGCAAACGTTCGCGCTTTTCCGCCTTGCGCTTGGAGGCGCGATCTGTTCCCAGTGCACCCTCTGCCGAATCCGTCATTTTTCGTATCCTGTTTACTTTTTTATTTTTTGCGGCTGGCGCTGGAATTTTTCATGACAATTTGTCAATATTCGCCAGAATATCAGTCTGCCAATAAAAACTGAAACAAAAATTAATGGGAGAAAGCGGCTGTATGACTCAAGAGATTCTGTTTAAACCTTTGAACCGTCCAGTTCCGGATATCTCCGTTAACAAAAGAAAGGACGGCTCATATCTGATTGAGAGCAACATTGCAATCGGGGACTACGAAAAAAATGTTGCGGTTTATTGGCGCCGGGCCGCAGAGGAACTCCCGGACCGGCCGTTTCTGGTGCAATGCCAACCGGCGGCGGACTGGCCGGAGCTAACCTATGCCGAGGCGCGGGATCAGGCGGACAGGGTCAGTACATGGCTGCTGCAGCAGGGTTATGGCCCGGACACGCCGCTGTTGATCCTGTCGGGCAACAGCCTTGCCCATGCGGTCCTGTCCATGGGGGCGATCCAGATCGGGGTTCCGATTGTGCCGGTATCGCCGTCCTTCTCCCTGATGACCGGGGATTATTCCAAACTGAAATACGCGGCGGAACTGGTCGGTGCCCGCATGATTTTCGCCGAAAGCGGGGATGTATACGGCAAGGCCATCCAGACGATCCTGAAACCGGGAATGGATGTGGTGACTGTCGGCGGCGAGGCGCATGGCGGCCTGCGTTTTCAGGATATGCTTGCAGGCATGGACGCGGCATTGGTTGCGGAGGCCTATGACAAGGTGGACCGGTTGTCGCTGGCCAAAATCCTGTTCACGTCCGGGTCGACCGGCATGCCGAAGGCGGTCCCCAACACGCAGGGCATGATTTGTTCCGCCCTGAAAATGCACGAACTGATTGGGGAGCCACGCGATCCGATCAACAACCCCATGATCACGCTGGACTGGCTGCCCTGGCATCATACCTATGGCGGGAACGTCAATTTCTTTGGCACCATGCGCCTTGCCGGGACCCTGTATATGGATGATGGCAAGCCCATGCCGGGCATGTTCCAGCGAACCATCGATAACATTCGCCGGGTCAGGCCGACACGGTTCAGCAGTGTACCCATGGCGTTCAGTTTCCTGCTGGACGAACTGGAGGCCGACGAAATCCTTGCCGAGGCGTTTTTTGACCGTCTGAATGTCTGCAATTACGGCGGCGCGGCCCTGTCGCAGGAATTGTATGAACGGACGCAGGTGCTGTCCATCCGCCACACCGGATACCGTATGCCGTTTGGCACAGGCTGGGGATCAACCGAGACGGTGGGGACCGGTACGGCGGTTTACTGGAACACGGAAAAGGTGGGTTTGATCGGGGTGCCCTATTCGGGAGTTCAGGTCAAGCTGGTGCCAGTGGCGGACAAGTATGAAATTCGCATTCGGGGCCCCCATGTTCACGACGGATATTACAAACGCCCCGACCTGACCGACCAGTATTTCGATGACGAGGGGTTTTATTGTATCGGCGATGCGGTCAGCTTCGAGGATCCGGACAGCCCGGAAAAGGGATTGCGGTTCAGCGGCCGGGTTTCCGAGGATTTCAAGCTGTCCAATGGCACATGGGTCAATATGGGGGCCTTGCGGCTGTCCATTATTGACGCGCTGGACCCGCTGGTTCGGGATGTGGTGATCACGGGGCATGACCGCGAGGCATTGGGCATTCTGATTGTTCCGGCGGAAGGGTTGCTGAAAAGAAGCGGCCTGCCGGATGTTGCCCGTTCTGATGTGACGGCGGTTATAAAGGATGCGTCCATACTTGACGAAATCCGGTCAAGGCTTGAAACTTACAACAGGAGGAACCCCTCGAAAAGCCGGTGGGTCGGACATGCGCTTGTCATGGCGGCCCCGCTGTCGGTGGATCGGAATGAAATAACAGACAAGCAATATATCAACCAGAATGCGGTGCTGGAGAACCGGGCAGAGCTTGTCCGGCGCCTTTACGAGGATACCGCATCGGATCAAATCCTGACCTTTAACGAATAGAACGGAAATCAGAATGACTGAAATGAACAAGCAATGGCTTTTGAAATCCCGCCCTGTGGGAGAGCCCACACCGGACAATTTTGAGCTGGCGGAAAGCCCGGTTTCTGAACCCGCCGAAGGGCAGTTTCTGGTCAAGGTGATCTATATGTCGCTGGACCCCTATATGCGGGGCCGGATGAATGCCTCGAAAAGCTATGCCGTCAGTGCCGAACTGGGCCAACCCATGACCGGCAGCGGCGTTGGCGTTGTGGTGAAATCCCGGCACAAGGGGTTTGCCGAAGGGGATTACGTCATGGGGATGACCAACTGGCAATCCTATTGGCTGTCCGATGGGACCGGTGTGATGAAGCTGGACCCGGCACGGGCGCCCATTTCCACTGCTGTCGGTGTGTTGGGGATGCCCGGTCTGACGGCCTATGTGGGGTTGCTGGATATCGGTCAGCCCAAGGAAGGGGAAACCGTTGTGGTTGCCGCCGCCTCCGGTGCTGTGGGCAGCGTCGTGGGTCAGGTTGCCAAAATCAAGGGGGCCCGCGCCGTCGGCATTGCCGGGTCGAAAGAGAAATGTGATTTTGTCGAAAAGGAACTGGGTTTCGACATCTGTTTGAATTACAAAGACCCGGACTTTGTCGCAAAGTTGCATGAGGCCTGCCCAAAGGGTATTGATGTCTACTTCGAGAATGTGGGCGGCGCGGTTTTCGAGGCGGTTTTCCCGCTGATGAACGATTTTGCCCGTATCCCGCTGTGCGGCCGCATTGCGAATTACAACATGACCGCCGATCCGGAAGGTCCCAACAAGCTGCCTGCCTTCTTCGGGGATATGCTTGTCAAGCGGATGACCCTGCAAGGGTTCATTATTTCGGATCGGTATAATCGTCTGCCCGACTTCCTGCGAGACATGGGGGCTTGGGTGGCCGCAGGCGAGGTGAAATACAAGGAAGATATCGTCAAAGGTATTGAAAAAGCACCGGAAGCCTTTATTGGTTTGTTGAAAGGGGCGAATTTCGGAAAACTGCTGGTTCAGGTTTCCGACGATCCGACCCGAAAATAAGAAATTTTCAGTCAGAATAATCTGGGAAAGGAATAATAACCCATGACTGCCATTACAGAATTTGTCAGCTACGAGGCGGAAGGTGACGTTGGTGTCATTACAGTCGACAGCCCTCCTGTAAACGCCCTGAGCTTCGGCGTGCGTGCCGGTATCAAAGGAGGTATCGAGGCCGCCGATGCAGACAGTTCAGTGTCTTCTGTCGTTCTGGTTTGTGCTGGCCGGACCTTTATCGCTGGTGCGGATATCACCGAATTCGGCAAGCCGCCAAAAGCCCCGAGCCTGCATGAAGTCATTGCCGCGATGGAGGCTTGCAGCAAGCCGGTCGTTGCTGCCATTCACGGAACGGCGCTGGGCGGCGGACTGGAAACGGCGCTTGGCTGTCATTACCGCGTTGCCAGTCCGACCGCAAAGGTCGGCCTGCCGGAAGTGAAGCTGGGGATCCTGCCGGGTGCCGGCGGTACGCAGCGTCTGCCGCGTGTGGTCGGTGTTCCCATGGCACTGGAAATGATTACCTCTGGCAACCCGATCGGCGCCAGCAAGGCACTGGAAGTGGGTCTGGTCAGCGAAATCATTGACGGCGACCTGAAGGAAGGCGCGAAAGCCTTTGCCCGCAAGGTTGTGGCTGATGGCCTGCCGCTGGTGAAAATCAGCGATCAGAACGACAAGCTGAAGGAAGCCCGGGAAAATCCCGGCATGTTTGCTGACTTCCGCAAGTCCATTGCCCGCAAGACCCGCAACTTCGAAGCCCCGGAAAACTGCATCAAGGCCATTGAGGCCGCTGTTGAACTGCCGTTCCCGGATGGTTTGAAGCGCGAGCGCGAACTGTTCATGGAACTGATGCAGGGCGAGCAGTCCTTCAGCCAGCGTTACTTCTTCTTCGCGGAGCGTCAGGCTGCGAAAATCCCGGATGTCCCGAAAGACACCCCGCTGATCGATATCAAGACAGCCGGTATCATCGGTGCGGGCACCATGGGCGGCGGTATCGCCATGAACTTCCTGCAGGCAGGTATCCCGGTGATCATCGTGGAAACCACCCAGGAAGCACTGGATAACGGTATTGCGATCATCAAGAAGAACTATGCCGCCACGGTTTCCAAAGGCCGCATGAGCCAGGACGCCATGGACAAGTGCCTGTCCCTTCTGACCGGTACCACCAACCTTGAGGATATCAAGGATGTGGATATCGTTATTGAAGCCGTGTTCGAGAACATGGACGTGAAGAAGGAAATCTTCACCAAGCTGGATGCGATCTGTAAGGATGGGGCCATTCTGGCGACCAACACATCCACGCTGGATATCAACGAAATCGGTGCTGTGACCAAGCGTCCGGAATATGTCATCGGCCTGCATTTCTTCAGCCCGGCCAACGTCATGAAACTTCTGGAAGAAGTCCGTACAGACAAGACCAGCAAGTCTGTCATGGCAACCTGTATGGCACTGGCCAAGCGGATCGGCAAGGTTCCGGCCATGGTTGGTGTTTGCGATGGCTTTGTTGGTAACCGTATCCTGCACCGCCGTGCGGAACAGGCAACCCAGCTGATCCTGGAAGGCGCCCTGCCGCAGGATGTGGACCGGGTTCTCTATGACTTCGGTCTGCCCATGGGTCCGTTCGCCATGGCCGATCTGGCCGGCAACGACGTTAGCTGGCGTATCCGTCAGGGTAAGGGGCAGAAGAGCCCGATTGCCGATGCCATTTGCGAACTGGGCCGTTTCGGCCAGAAGACAGGCGCCGGTTATTACCTGTACAAGGATGGCAGCCGCACCCCGACACCGGACCCGGTTGTTGAGGACATCATCCTGAAGGCTTCAAAGGACGCCGGGATTGAACGCCGCGAGATTTCCGATGAGGAAATCCTGAAGCGGTGCATCTATCCGATGATCAACGAAGGCGCGAAAATCCTGGAAGAGGGCATTGCCACCCGGGCCAGCGACATCGATGTTATCTGGGTTTACGGATATGGCTGGCCGATCTATCGGGGCGGCCCGATGCGCTATGCCGACTATATCGGTCTCGACAATGTGGTGAAAACCCTGCGCGAGTATCAGGAGCAGTACGGCGATTACTGGAAGCCGGCACCGCTTCTGGAACGTCTGGCGAGTGAAGGAAAGACCTTTCAGGACGCCTGATCGTTTCGCGTAATCGTGACGTAAAAAACGGGAACCCCGCCGGATCTAGGTCTGGCGGGGTTCTTCTTTTTTGCGGTCCCGCTCGGTTCGGATGGCAATATACAGGCCGGGGATCAGCGAGAGGGAGAAAACCAGCAGGGTGATCAGGAAACAGTCCTGAAAGGTCTGGGTTTCGGCCTCAATGCGCTGTGCTTCCGTCAGGAGGGAGACACCGTATTTCTGCGCGGTTTCCTCCAGATGAAAACTGCTGCGGGCGGTGATCAGGATGGCTGTCAGGTTGACGCCCACCGTGCCCCCCAGCATGCGCACGAAATTCAGGGAGCCGGATGCCTGTGTAATCAGGTCCTGTTGCACCCGCGACAGGGCCAGTGTGCTGTTGGCCGGCATGACAAAACCCAAGGCCACGCGGCCAATCAACACCCAGCAGGCCAGAACCCAGAAATCGCTGGTTTCATGGGCAAAGCTGAGGGCATATGTGGCGATCAGGAAGGTCAGCAGGCCCGCGATGATCATGCGATAAGCGGGGAACATGTCAACCAGTCGGCCCGCAATGGGGAACACGGCCACCAGTGTCAGGCCCGCCGGCAGCAGGATCAGGCCGGCATCGGTGGCATTCATGCCCTGAACCGTCCGCACAAACAGCGGAATGGCATAGATGCTGGAGAAAAGCCCGGCACTGACCAACGCCCCGATGATCGCCGTAGAGGTGAAAACCGGGTTGCGGAAAACCTCAAGCTGGACAAGGGGGGCCTTGCTGCGGGTCTCCCGGACCAGAAACAACAGCAAGCCGGTCAGGGACAGGATGAAATAGGGATAGACCTGAACCGAGGTCAGGGTATCGAACTGGGAATTGGTCAATCCGATCAGCAACGATCCGACGGTCACGCCGATGATGATGAAGCTGAGCCAGTTAAAGGCCTGATGGCGGAAGTCCTGACGCCGGTCGGGCAGGAAGATCCAGCCCAGAATACCGGCAACCATCGCCAGCGGCAGACTGATGGCAAAGGTCATGTGCCAATCCAGCGTGTCGGTGATGATACCGCCAACCACCGGGCCAATGGCCGGTCCGATCACCACCCCCATGCCGAACAGGCCCATGGCGCGACCCCGCATGTCAGGCGGGAACAGGATAAAGACCAGTGACATGGAAAGCGGTTGCAGGATACCCGCCCCGGCCCCCTGCAGCAGGCGCGCCAGAATAAGCAGCGGATAGTTGGGCGCGGCCCATCCCAATGCCGATCCGGCAAGGAACAGGAAGATGGCCGCCATAAAGGTCAACCGTGCCCCGATTTCCCGCGTCAGCCACGCGGTGGTCAGCATCATGACCGCATTGGCACACAGGAAGGCCGTGGCCATCCATTGCGCTGATCCTTGCGTGATGCTGTAATCCTCCATGATGTCCGTCAGGGCCACATTGACCATGGTGGAGGAGAAGATCGTTGTCAGCAGGCCCAGAATGACGGACGAGACCGCCAGCCACTTGTAGGCGGGACCATATTTTCCAACAAGGCGGTTATATCGGGACGGTTGTTCCATGGGTCAGTCTTTGAATTCCTCCCGCAAGGGAGCGTTATGTTCGCCAAGGGCAGGAATGCGCCCGAACCTGTCTTCTGTGCCTTCGAACCGGATGGGAGAGGCGACAAGGTTGATCGGGCCGTTTGGCGCGTCCACAACCGTGCGTTCAAGCTGTGGGTGATCCGACAGATCCGCCACACTGTTGAGGGAGCCAAAGGCAATCCGGGCCGCAAGCAACCTGTCGGCGGCTTCCGGACGTGTCATTCCCTGAAACAGGCGGGCAATATCCTGATGCAGTTCTTCCCGGTGGGCGACCCGGTCTATATTGGTTTTGTAGCGCGGATCATCGGCAAGGTCCGGGGTCTTTAAGACCTTTTCACACAGGTTACGCCATTCGGTCTGGTTCTGGATTGACAGGACGACTTTGCCGCCGTCGCCGGTCTCGAAGGCTTCGTAGGGGGCGATGGACGGATGGCGCAGGCCAGCGCGTCCCGGCGCCTTGCCGCCATATTCCTGATGCAGAAGCGGAACCGTCATCCAGTCCGCCATGCCGGCAAACAGGGTGGATTTGATGGCCCGGCCTTCTCCGGTTCGGGTGCGCTCATACAGGGCTTCCAGAACAGCAACAAGGCCGTGCATCCCGGCGGCAATATCACAGACGGAAACCCCGACCCGGCCGGGCTCATCCGGCGAGCCGGTGACGGCGGCCAGTCCGGTTTCCGACTGGACCAGCATGTCATAGGCCTTCATCTTGGCGAACGGGCCTTCTTCCCCATAGCCGGAAATATCGACGGTAATCAGTGCAGGCTGTTGCGCTCGCAGGGTCTTGCTGTCGAGGCCATATTTGTCGACAACGCCGGGGGCCAGATTCTGGATGAAGATATCCGCCTTCAGGATCATCCGCTTGAGAAGGGCAAGGTCTTCCGCGTCCTTGATGTCAAGCTGGATGGATTCCTTGCTCCGGTTCAGCCAGACGAAATAGGCGCTTTCCCCGTTCACCACATCGTCGTAATAGCGGGCGAAATCACCTTCTTCGCGCTCTATCTTGATGACACGGGCGCCCGCATCGGCAAGGCGCGAGGAAAGATACGGGGCCGCAACGGCCTGTTCGAGGGACACGACGACGATACCGTCCAGTGGATTGCTCATTATTTTTCTTCTTGGTCGCTGGGAATAGAGATTTGAGAATATCAGAATAACAGCGTTGTTGAGGGAAAACCAAGACAAATTCCGGGATGTGGAAGGGGACGAGGGAGAGATCCCCTCTGTGTGAATTTGGAGAATTTCTAAAGAGTTCGTAAACTTTTTGGCAATAGGCTTTATTCCCGCATGCGTGAAACCGGGAGGGATGCGCATTTGAAAAGAAAGAGTAAACAGGGACAGCGCGGCAGCGTATTCGGTATTGTAAAAGCGGGTCTGATGCTTTTTTTCTGCCTTGTCCTGAGTGTACCGGCGTTTGGCCAGTCCCGCTTTGAGGATTACTGGACAATCGACGAGTTTTTCAGAAAAAAACCGGCACAGAAACAGATTACCGCCGCCTTCGAGAAGCGGGTTCAGAAATCGGGCAATGTGGACGTCCCCTTACCGGATAGAACCTTGCGGATCAGTGTGGTTTATCCCGGCGTTCAGGCTTCCGACTATTGGACAAGAAGTGTCCGCGCATTTGAGGCGCGGCTGAAAGAACTGGGCGTGAAATACACCCTGATGCCCTATTTCACCCGCCCGTCCAAGGATGTGGGGATGCAGCGATCCTATCTTGCCAAGGCGCTGAATTCCAAGGCTGACTATCTTGTTTTCACGTTGAACGCGGAACGTCACAAGGGCCTGATCCAGAAATTCATGGCGGCCGGGCCGACAAAGGTCTTCCTGCAGAATATCACCACCCCGTTGAAGGCCTTTGGAAATCGGCAACCTTTTCAATATGTGGGGTTCGATCATATCGCAGGAACCCGCCTGCTGGCGGAACGGTACCTGACAGAAACCGGGGGAGAGGCGACCTATGCCATGCTGTATGGCCCAGAAGGGTATGTCAGTGCCATGCGGGGGGATAGCTTTTACCTGTTCATGGACGAGCATCCGAAAATGAAGCGGGCAGCGGCCTATTATGTGGGCTTTGATCGGGAAAAGGCCCGCGCGGCGGCGCTGGAACTGCTGACGGCCTACCCGGATCTGGATTTTATCTATAGCGCCTCGACGGATATCGCGCTTGGTGTGGTGGATGCCTTGAAGGAGACGGGAAAGCTGGGGCAGGTGCTGACAAATGGCTGGGGCGGCGGGGCTGCAGAACTGGCTGCGCTTGAGGCAGGGGAGTTACCCTTCACGGTGATGCGCATGAATGATGACAACGGGGTTGCCATGGCCGAGGCGGTCTTTCTGGACCAGACAGGAAGGCGGGCGGCGGTGCCGCTGGTGTATTCGGGTGAGTTGGTACTTGTGGACCAGAAAAGCGGTTCCAAGAGATTGATGGAATTGAAGGAACGTGCCTTTAGATACTCAAAATAGGTCAAAAATGACACGGGAATACAAACTTCCGCTGGTGCTGGCGGGGGGGCTGTTCGTTCTGGTCCTGCTGATTTTGGCGGTTCTTCTGGCCGCTACCTATCGGAACTCACTGACCGCGCTGGAACAGGAAAGGGCCCAGCTTCAATCCCACAGCCAGTCAATCAGTGATCTTGTCGCCGAGACCAGCCTGGAAAGATTGCGGCATATCATTGACGTGACCGTCGAGGATGCGGTTTTTACGGAAGCCATCGGTCCGGGCAGTCAGGATACCCAGAAGGCCTTTCTGGGAGAGATTTTCTATAACCAGTCGCAAGGCGAGTTTGATGTTCTGGTCCTGTTGACATCGGGCGGTGAGATTGTAGAGCGGTACCATACCGAGCTTTCCGGCTTCCCGGTGATCCTGCAGGCGGTGCGGGCGTCCTCATCGCAATTGGGGAACTGGTTCTGGGCCGAGGAAGACGCAGGGCCTTCCGAAAGGTCGCGAATTATGGCCTTTTACAAACAGGCCATCATCAACCAGATTTCCGGCCGGGTGGAAGGCTATCTGGTGGGCGGGGTGTTCTTAAGCGGGAATACCGGTCTGGCCCAGATGGTCAATGACAGGGCGCAGGCGGATCTGACCGTCCTGATGCGCGGCGGGCAGGTTCTGGCCACCTCGCACGGGGACGGCGAGGTGGTGCCAGCAGCGGATCTGGTGTTCGAGGCGGGGCAGGTTGAAAAGCAGGTCTCCGGCTATCGTCTGATCCGGTCTGAAATCCTGTCCGAGCGGTTTCCGGAAGCGGGCTTTGCCTCGGTCACGGCCTATAATACGGAAAGTGACCGCTCGCTCATCAGAACCTTCGTTATTTCCACCCTTCTGGGGCTGGGGTTGGCGCTTTTGTTGTCGCTTCTGGCCCTGTCGGCCCTTCGGGCATTGCTTCTGCAACCGTTGGGCAAGGTGATGGACTATGCCCGCACAGTGGGGCGGCAATCGGATGCGGTTGCGCCGCCGGTGACGTCAATTCAGGAGTTTAACGAGTTTTCCCGGACGCTGGAAAATGTATTCGCCGCCTTTCTGGAGAGTGAGAAGCGGTTTGCCGATTTTGCGTCTGTCTCGTCGGATCTTTTGTGGGAAACGGACGCAGATCATATCTATACCTATCTGTCGCGGGACCCGCAAAGCAGCCTGTCCGTCGAGACATCGGACCTGCTAGGGCGCAGACGTTGGGAATTATCCGCAATTGATCTGGAGTTCAGTGACTGGGAGCATCACAAGCAGGCGCTGGAGGAGAGGCAGCCGTTCCGCAATTTCATTTTCCGTATTTCGGGGGCAGAGGGGGGCTGGGAATACTGGTCTGTAAGCGGGCGGCCTGTTTACGATAATGACAATCGGTTTGTGGGATATCGGGGGACATCCACCAATATCACAAGCGAGATTGAGGCCCAGAAGGAAGCCGCGCAATCCCTTGAAAAATTGCGGCAGGCCCAGAAGATGGAAATTGTTGGCCAATTGACGGGCGGCGTTGCCCATGACTTCAACAATCTGCTCGCGGTGGTTCTGGGTAATCTGGAACTGGTGGAGGAAGGGATGAGCCATGAGGATCCCAACCGGAAAGCCCTGTCAGATGCCATTCGGGCGGTTGAGAAAGGGGCGGCCCTGACCCATCAGCTTTTGGCCTATTCGCGCCAGCAGACCCTGAAACCCGTTGTTGTGCGGCCGGGGGAAATCGTCCATGAGATGCAAAGCCTGCTGGATCGGGCGCTTGGCGAGACCGTGACGGTGCGGTCCAGCCTGAATGACAGTTGGTCCGTGCTGATTGACCCCAATGAACTGGAGAATGCCCTTCTGAACCTTGCGGTCAACGGCCGGGATGCCATGCCAGCCGGGGGGGAGTTGGTGATCGAGAGTTTCGACATCACCATTGATCAGGATTTTGCCGAAGCCGAGGGGGATATGCTGCCCGGTGACTATGTCTGCGTCGTGGTGACGGATACCGGGGAAGGTATCCCGGAGACGGTGCGCGACAAGGTGCTGGAGCCATTTTTCACCACCAAGGAAGTCGGCAAGGGCAGTGGCCTTGGCCTCAGCATGGTGTACGGGTTTGTAAAGCAATCCGGCGGGGCGCTGAATATCTATAGTGAAATCGGGCAGGGAACGTCTATCCAGCTTTATCTGCCAAAGGTCAAAGACGCAGACGAGACTATCCCGGTGCCGCCGGGAGATGTGATCCGGGGGCGCGGGGAACTGGTTCTGGTGGTCGAGGATAATACAGCCGTCCGCCGCCTGATCGTTTCGCAACTGAAATCCATGGGCTATGCCACGCTGGAATGCGGTGACGGGGTCGCGGCCCTGAACGCGCTGGAGCGGGAGCCGGTGGATATTCTGCTGTCGGATGTGACCTTGCCGAAGGGAATTTCCGGGGTGGAGATTGTCACACTGGCCGAGGATCAATATCCAGACATGCCGAAATTATTGATGTCCGGTTTCAGCAAGGAGGTCTTGAGCGGCGAGGTCACCTTGCCCGAAAAGATCGACATCCTTTACAAGCCGTTCACAAAAATCCGCTTTTCAGAAGCCCTCAGCCGGGCCATCAAGGTTCGGCAGGCAGGGTAAAGGACAAGCAGGCTGGGCCGGACAGGGTGTCCGGCCGTATTGCGGCTTGTTAGACGCTGAACCCGTGTTTGGTGAGGGGGAGGGAGCGAACCCGTTCCCCTGTTGCCGCAAAGAGGGCATTGGCAACCGCCGGGGCAATCGGGGGCGTGCCCGGCTCGCCGATGCCGCCAAGGGGGCGACCACTGGCAGCGATATGCACCTCGATTTCCGGGCAGTTGGCAAGCCGTACCATGTCATAGTCCGGGAAGTTGCTTTGCTGGACCCGCCCGTTTTCAATGGTGATTTCCCCATAGAAGGCCGCCGACAGACCGAAAACAATACCGCTTTCCATCTGGGCGCGGACCGTGTCGGGATTGACCACGGTGCCGCAATCCACCACACAGGTGACCTTGTGAACGGTCAGGGTCTTGTCCGCATCGACGGAAATTTCCGCCACCTGCCCGACGATGGAACCAAAGGATTCATGGAGGGCAATACCGCGGGCGCGGCCCGCTGGCAGGGGTTGCCCCCAGCCACTTGCCGCCGCCAGTTTCTTCAGAACCGCCGTGAAATCTGACTGTCCTTCCAGATGGGCAAGGCGGAAATCGACAGGGTCCGTTCCGGCGGCATGGGCCATCTCGTCCATGAAGCATTCCGTAAAGAACGCATTGTAGGAATGGCCCACACTGCGCCAGTACCCGACCGGAACCGGCGTCCGAACGGGCACATGTTCCATTAACTTGTTGGGGAACTGATAGGGGATATCCGCCGCGCCTTCCGCCGTTGTATTGTCAGGCATGTCGGCCCCGGCCCACGGCAGCATCCGTTCGGTGAAGGATCGGGTGACGGAGGGACTGGCAACCCGGTTGAGCCATGTTTCCGCCTTGCCATCCGCCCCAAGAACCGCCTTGAATTCCGCCAGTGCCGCGGGGCGGTACATGTCGTGCTGAATATCGTTTTCCCGGGTCCAGATCAGCTTGACCGGGGCACCGTTTGTTTCCTTGGCAATGGTGACGGCCATGACCACCAAATCAATTTCGGCCCGCCGACCGAACCCGCCGCCAAGATAAGGGGTGTGGACAGTGACATTCTCTGCATCAACATCGGCGGTTTTCTCGGCAAACCATGCCATCAGGGTCGGGGCCTGATTGGGGATGGAAACCTCGACCTCGTTCTCCCCAACAAAGGCCGTGCAGTTCATGGGTTCCATGCAGGCATGGGCCAGAAATGGAACCTGATAGGTGGCGGACAGGACCGACCCCGCCTTTGCAAGCGCGGCGTTGGTATCCCCGTCATCCACATAGGATCGCCCTTCTTCCTGTTGCAGGCTTTCACGGTATTGCTGGAAAATCCCTTCCGAGGACAGGTTTGCGTTGTCGCCTTCATCAAACGTCACGGGCAGGGCGTCGACCGCCTTCTTGGCGCGCCAGAAACTGTCGGCGACAACGGCAACACCGGTCCCAACGGATACAACCTTTCGAACGCCCGGCATGGTGCGAATGGCATCTTCATCCCACGAGCGGACGGTGCCCCCGAAAACGGGACATAATTTCACCGCAGCATATAACAGGTCGCGGTTGTAAAGGGTCGCATCCAGCCCGAAACCGGCCTTGCCGGTGACCTTGTCCGGAATGTCCTGACGTTTCGGGCTGGTCCCGATGACTTTCCGAAGGCTGGCGGCTTTCAGGGTGACATCGGTGGGCGGTTCCATGTCGGCGGCACTTTCCACCAGATCGGCGTAGGAAGCCCGTTTGCCGCTGGCGGGGTGGACAATATGACCCTGTTCGGCGCGGCATTCCCCCGGCGAGACCTGCCAGAGTTGGGCCGCTGCTGCGATCAGCATTTCACGGGCCATGGCACCAGCTTTCTGCATGGACTCCCACGAGTTGCGGACGCTGGTGCTGCCGCCGGTGACCTGAACCCCAAGAAGATTGGCCACCTTTCTCATGCCCCAGGCGCCAATGGTGGCCTCGCCTTTATGGTGCCCGTCCGAGAAGGGCAGGCTGTCCATGATGGCGGTGAAGTTGGCATAGACCGGCGCGATCGGGGCCTGTTCCGGGGTGACCGCGGCAACATCAACTTCCAGTTCCTCGGCCACCAGCATGGACAGGGCCGTGTAAATACCCTGTCCCATTTCCGAATGGGGAACGGCGACGGTGATCTTGCCGGATTTGGCGATTTTTACCCACGCGTTGAGGACATATTCCCCGTCTTCCATGGTTTCGGCAAAGGCCGCCGCATCGGGGGTGTCTTCCTTGAAGCCGAAACCGATGGCCAGTCCGCCGCCAACGAGGCCGCCCGCGATCAGGAATTTACGCCGTGAAAACTTGAATTTCGCCATGATCACGCCTCCGCCCGAAGTTTGGCCGCAAGATGGATGGCCTTTCGGATGCGCGGATAAGTGCCGCAGCGGCAGATGTTGGTGATGGCATCGTCGATATCCGCATCCGTGGGCGACGGGTTATCGCGGAGCAGGGAACTGACGGCCATGATCATGCCGGACTGGCAATAGCCGCACTGGGGAACCTGTTCCTCTATCCATGCGACCTGAACCGGGTCCAGTCCGTCTGGGGACAGGCCCTCGATGGTGGTGATTTCGCTGCCGATAACATCACTGACCGGGACAACGCAGGAGCGCACGGCCTCTCCGTCCACATGGACGGTGCAGGCCCCGCAGGCGGCAACGCCGCACCCGAATTTTGTGCCTGTCAGGCCGACCGTGTCGCGCAGCACCCAAAGAAGGGGCGTGTCCTCTTCTGCGTCGATATCGGTTGTCTGTCCGTTGATGCTCAGTTTCAGCATTGATGTCCCCAGCCTGTTCGTAAATGACCACCGGTTATGATTTTGGAAGTTGTGTAATTTTTGTCAATAAATCTCTCTAAAGAAGCGTTAAATCATATAAAAACCCGGTTCCGCGAAAAGGGGCATGGCCGTCCAGATAGCCAGTCGCGCCCTGTTGCGAATGTCGGTTTTTATGATGTCGGCATGGCGATGAGTGCGAATATATCCGGGCCGAAGGGGTGATATGCCACCCGTGCAGGAGGCCTATCAATGCCGCAATCGGTCAGACAGGCTCTGACAGGGCGTCCAGAAAGGCAGCGCCGTATTTGTCTCGTTTTGTCTCGCCGATGCCGGGGATTTCCCGGAAGGTTTCCATGGAGGTCGGCTTCAGGCGGACCATTTCCACCAGTGTCTTGTCATGAAAGATCACATAGGGGGGGACGTTCTGCTCTTTCGCCAGTTCTAGCCGCCGGGCCTTGAGGCGGGCGAAAAGTTGGCGTTCCTCCTCTGTGTCCAGCGAGATGGGGGCACGGGACCGGCTGCTGCCGCCCTTGGATTTTTCCAGTTTCCGGATATGCAGGCTTTCCTTGCCCTGCAGCAGGGGGCGGCATTTCTCGTCAAGGGACAGGCTGCCATACCCTTCCGTGTCGGTATTGATATAGCCAAGGGCGAGAAGACGGCGGATCAGGGATTGCCATTCCGCCCGTGTTTTCGAGGTTCCCTTGCCATACACATTGAGGGTGTCATGACCAGTGCTGCGGATCTTGTCCGTATCAGCCCCCAGCAGAACATCAATGATATGGCCGCTGCCATACATCTGGCCGGTGCGGTAGATGCAGGACAGGGCCAGTCTTGCATCTTCGGTGCCGTCGATCAGGGTCGGCGGGGCCATGCAGTTATCGCAGTTGCCACATGGGGCCGGGTTTTCGTCCCCGAAATAGGTGAGCAACAGGACCCGGCGGCAAGAAACCGTCTCGCAGAAATCCAGCAGGGAAGAGAGCTTTTGGTTTTCGATCAGGCGCTGTTCCGGCGGCAGGGACGCCCCCATCAGTTGCTTGATCTTGACGATATCCTGATGGCCGAAGGTCATCCAGGCCGTTGCAGGCAATCCGTCCCGCCCGGCGCGCCCCGTTTCCTGATAATAGGATTCCATGTTCTTCGGCAGGTCCAAATGGGCGACAAAGCGCACATCCGGCTTGTCGATCCCCATACCAAACGCAATGGTGGCGACGATGATCAGGCCATCTTCCTTGAGAAACCGGTCCAGCGTTGTGGCCCGGACCTCTGACGGCAGGCCCGCATGATAGGGCAGGGCATTATACCCGGCATCCTGCAGTTTCTCGGCCGTGGCCTCGACCTTTTTCCGGGACATGCAATAGACAATACCGGCATCATCCGGGTGGTTGTTCTTTAAAAATGAAACTAACTGGTTAAGTCCATTTTTCCGGTCAGTGACATTGTAGGTGATATTCGGGCGATCAAAGCCGGACTGGAACACCTTCCCGTATTGCAGGCCAAGCCTTTCGACAATGTCTTTACGGGTTTCCGTATCGGCCGTGGCGGTCAGGGCGATGCGCGGCACCGTCGGGAACTGTTCCTGAAGCAGGGCAAGGCGGCGGTATTCCGGCCGGAAGTCATGCCCCCACTGGGAAACGCAATGGGCCTCGTCGATGGCGAACAGGGCCGGGTTCAGGCGTTTCAGGATATCCGGGAAGTTGCCCGAGAAAAGCCGTTCCGGGGCCACATATAACAGCTTGATCTCGCCCGCCATCAGGGCTTTTCGCACCTGCGACTGTTCGTCCATTTCCTGGGATGAATTGAGGGCCGCCGCCGGTATGCCCAGCTGGTTCAGGGCTTCCACCTGATTTTGCATCAGGGCAATCAGCGGCGAGACAACAACGGTCAGCCCGTCAAGGCAGAGGGCCGGAACCTGATAGCACAGGGATTTCCCGCCGCCGGTTGGCATCAGGACAAGGGCATCCCCACCGGACAGGATATGGTGGATGATGTCCGCCTGCTGGTGGCGAAACTCGGGATACCCGAAAACGGATTGTAATATGTGTAACGGATCACGCGACATGCCCCTGTTATACAAGCTGTGGGCAACAGTACAATCCGATTAAGACTGTTTTTTGATCCGGGCCAGTTGTTCCTTCAGGGCGTGGATCTCCAGGGCGGCATCCGCCAGCAGATTTTTGAGCCGGCTGTTCTCCTCGTCCACCTGCCGAAGTCGGGCCGCTTCCTCGTCAAGGGAACTGCGGGCCTGCTTGCGCCAGCGATACAGGGTTGCCTTGGATACGCCAAACTTGCGGAGCGCTTCAGGGACGCTCAACCCGGCGTCCAGTTCATCGAGTATGGCGGCTATTTCCTCCGCTGAGTGTTGTTTTCGGGACATGGGGGCTCACATATGTTGCGGGGCTGCATCAGGGACTATTTCCCGAGTTCGTTGACGACGGCCTGCAGGGCCGACAGGTTTTCGGTAATGGCACTGCCTGCGACCAGTTCCTGGGAGGCCTTGGCGGCGGCGGCCGGATCGGTTGTCAGCAATTGACGGGACGCCGCAAGGGTGATGGCGTTATGTATGGAATAGCTGTGCTGTTGCTGGGCGATGACATTCTGCAGGGCAAGGCCGATACTGTGGGCCATTTGCTGATACAGTATTGCCATGGCTTCTGCCGGGGCCTCTCCGACCACCTTCATGCTGGTCTGGGTAATGGCATCGGTTACCTGGCTGTTGACGTAGCTTTCCTCGGTCATTCCGTTGCTCCTGCTTCGTTAGGGGCCATGGTGGACGCGGGCGACCCGTTACGTGTCGCTGTCATTTTTCCGGCGTTTTTTCTGCTTTGGTGCCTCTGTATGAAGGACAATCGGCTGGGCGGAATGAATGATGCGGGTGGCCGGTTGCGGACGTTGCAGAATAAGCTGGATATTCTGGGACAGGGCCGCCAGATTGACGCTGTTCACGTTCTGCTGGTTAGACACCGCATTCTGGACCGAGGCCCCGATGGACTGGGCCATGGACTGATAGAGTGTCGCCATGGAATGGGCCGGCGCCATCCCTGTCGCCAGCATGTTGGACTGGGTGATCGCGTCGGTGATCTGGCTGTTGACGCTTTTTACCGGAGTTGAGTTGTTGTTTGCGGTCATTGCTGTCTCTTTTCCCTACTGAAATGCCTGAACCTCACAGAGAGACGGTCTCTCGGGGGCGATTGTGAGGTTCAGGCGCAGTTGCAGACAGATTGGATGCTGTCTGCAAACCCGGATTAGCGGTTAAAGCTGGGTGTGTTCGGGTTTTCCCGATTGAAGGAGTTCATGACCCCTTTCATGGATGCCATGGATTCCGCGATCGGGTTGCCGCTCAGGATTTCCTGTGTGGCCTTGCCGGTGGTGGCTGTGTCCAGCGTATAGAGGATAGTGACCGCGCCGGTTACCACGGCACTGTCAATGGAGTTCTTGTGCTGCTGGTTGGCAACCATGTTCTGCATGCTCATACCCGTGCTTTGTGCCAGCATCTGGTACAGCATTCCCATGGATTCTGCCGGGGCATCGCCCAGAACCTTCACGTTTGACTGGGTGACAGAATCTGTGATCTGACTGTTCATCCACGTATTTTCAGCCATGATTTATCTCCTTGAATGAGTGTTCCTGTTAAAAGTCTCAAGACCTAGAAGCCGCTTGCGGCGGCCTGAAGGGCTGTAAGGGATTCCGCGACCGGGTTACCGGCCAGGACTTCCGACGTGGATTTCGCAGCCGTTGATGCGGACAGGGAATAAAGAACGCTTGTTCCCTGCGTGGTGATGGCCAGATCAATGGTGGCCGCGCTTTGCTGGTTGGATACGGCGTTCTGCATGCTTGCGCCCACAACCTGACCGAACACCTGATAGGTGTTGGCCATGGAAATGGCAGGGGCTTCTGCAAGGTTGCTCACATTGGCCTGGGTAATGGAATCGGTAATCTGGGAGTTGACCGGGGTATCGCCTGGCATGGTAATGCTCCATCATAGGGTTTAGGTTGGTTGTGCGGTTTGTCTTTCGGGTTATTCAGCCTGCTTTTCTTTCAGTGTCTTGAGTTCACTGATGATCGATTTCAGGGCCTCGGCTATTTCCAGATTGGATTCATCCATCAGGATGTTCCGCACGGAACCGGCGTCGGCGGCGGTATCGAGGTTGAACAGCATGCTGATCCCCTGGGACACAATCGCGGAGTCGATGGTGTTCATATTCTGCTGGTTCGCCACGGCGTTCTGCATGGAGACACCAACCGACTGGGCAAGCAGTTGGTAGGTGGTTGCCATGGACTGGGCGGGTGCCCCGCCGAGAACAGTAAGATTGGCTTGCGTCACCGCATCCGTTATCTGGCTGTTGACGGGCGTATCTTTGGCCATTGGGCATTCCTCCATGCATCAAGACAAAGCGATGAATATGAGATGTTCATCATTCGACAGTGGCAAGACGCACCGGTTTGAGAATATGTGAAGAACGGGTTGGGATTTTCTTTTCCCGGTTGCGAAAACTCTTATTTGTGTTTTTGCCAGAAAACAGGCAAAACCGTGGTTTGTTGCGTAGGGCGTCAGTGTTGAAAGAAGATATTCATGATTGTTAAAACCGAAACGGACCGGCAGGGACTGATTGAGATCGGCGGTATCATCCGGCAGATCCTCGACGAAGTGGAAACGCTGGTTCGTCCGGGGATCACCACACTGGAGCTGGACCGGATCGTGGGTGAGAGGCTGGCCCATCACGGCGCCCGCTCGGCGCCCATGCTGGCCTATGATTTTCCGGGTTTTTGCTGCATCAGTGTCGGGGATGAGGCCGCGCACGGTATTCCGGGACCGCGGGTGCTGCAGGAAGGCGAACTGGTCAATGTTGATGTGTCGGCGGAAAAGAACGGTTACTGGGCAGATTCAGGACGGTCCATTCCGGTCGGAAAGGTCAAGGATCACCTGACGCATCTGTGCAATGCGACCCGCAAGGCCCTGAAAGAAGGGGTGAAGGCGGCGCGGGCCGGGTCCCCCATCAATGCCATTGGCCGTGCGGTTGAGGGCGTGGCCCGCAAAAGTGGTTTTGAAATCATTGACGGGCTGGTCGGGCATGGCGTCGGCCGCAATATTCATGAACCCCCCGAAGTTCATAACCGCTTCCTGCCCAGCGGGAGGGATATTCTGGTCGAGGGGCTGGTCATTACCATCGAGCCCTTCCTGACCACCGGTGCGGGATATTACCGCGAGGGGGATGATGGGTGGACCCTCTATACGGGGGACGGGTCCCCCTGCGCCCAGTATGAACATACATTGATCATTACCCGGGGCAGCCCCATCATCCTGACCTGATCAGGGCGTCTTATCCGCCCATCTTCTTGACGATGCTATCCATGGCAACGGCTGTTGCCGCAATGGCATCCGCGGTAATGCCGGCGATTTCCTGACTGGTCTGTGCCGTCAGGGCCGTGGCCCCGGCGTTGGTTACCGAATTCAGGCCGGTAACAGCGGTTTGCGTCTGGGAGTTGAGCGCCTGTGTGATGGCGGCGGTCTGGGCGTTATAGCTTTCGCCGATGGTGGTTTTCTGGGCACTGAGGACAGCCGCCTCGGCGTTCTTGAGTGCGGTCAGGGACGCGGCCCCTGCGCTGGTAACACTGTTCAGAACATTGGCGTTGATGGTCGCGTTCTCAAGGGCAAGGCCCGATGAATGGGCGGCAAACTGATAAAGAAGCCCCATGGCAAAACTGGGAGATTCCTCAACATTTGCCATCATGGCGGTGAAGGGCGGCTTTGTGTTTTCAGTCATGACTAATCACTTCATACTGGACATGAAAAAGGGGGGCTGCAAGGAAACAGGGGAAGGGGCCTATGCGCCTTCTGCTGAATCCGTTCCGGCGGTCGCCGCGCCTTCCTCCCCGGTGCCTTCCTGCTCTCCTGATGCGGGGGCGGTTTTCTCGCCACTGATGATGGCGACCAGTTGTTCCCAATTTTTCAGGCGATCTGTCATGGTCAGTTTGTTGACCTGATCTGTCATGCCTTCCCACAGGATGTTCCCGGCGGCGGCGGATACCGCTGCTGTATTCAGGATGTTCAGGTTCTGTTGGGTGGCGATGTTGTTCTGGGCCCCCATGCCGGCGGCATGGGCGACGCTCAGATACATGGTGGCCATGGCGCTGGACGGGGCGCAGCCAAGAACAAGCTCATTCAGGGCAACGACAGATTCAGTAACAGGATTTGAGTAAGTTTTTGTCATTTCTTGAAATCTTTCAATGAAAATTATTTTATACTAAAGTTAATTTGGGTTTTACTTTTATATTTCAATAAAAAGATATTCCTGTTTCCGATTTATTTTAGATTTTTCTTCTAAACTTCTCTTTTTGATTATTAGGTTGTGAAAGTTTTTGTGCTGGCACTTTAAACGTGTAATTTACAACCTAAATCCACATAGCGTTCGAAAAATGCTCTTTTAAAGAGTTTTTTGTGGTTGGGATTGCTGCTGTGGAGAGACAGGGTGACGAAAAACAATATCCGGTATGCCTCATCTGTAAAATCATCAGGAAAACTGAGGGAAGTTATTCTGTCGAGCGAGAGCATCTCGTCCCCATGCGAGGAGAGCACTCCGTCGCCCGCCATGTTCTGGAAGGCATGGAACAGCCACGGGGACTATCTGAAGCGGCTCAGTCAGGTATGGATGAATGTCAGCCATACGGATGCGGAGGATGCCTTCAGCGATGCTACCATCCGGGCTTTTGAGAAATACGCCGCTCATGCCACCCAGATCAGCAACGAGCGGGCATGGTTCGCCCGGCTGCTGCACAATATCTGCATTGATATTCACCGTTCGAACAAGCGGCGGGGGACGCTTCGCGAAAAGGTGAAGGAAATATCGGATATCGATACAGGGTTGTTGGATACGGTGATTTATACGCCGGAGGCCCGTCTGATCAATTCAGAGATCGGGGCCATGATCACGACGGCCATTCAGGACTTGCCTGAAAAGTTGCGGCAACCGCTTGTCATGCGGCTGGTCAGCGGGGATGAGTATGACCATATCGCCTGCACGTTGGGTATCTCCAACGACAACGCCCGCAAACGGGTGCAGCAGGCGCGGGCCATCCTGCGAAAGAAGCTGTCTGTTCTGAGGGAATGAGGGGCCCGGCATATGTATGGGCCGAAGGGCCTACCCGGGACCTGAGGGAGCGGGGAGGAGAGGCGGGGGCGGTTGTTTCCGTCCCCGCGGTATTTCTGGCGGTGTTCCGCCTCGGGTCAGTTTGTAAGGCCGGTGACCTTACCCGGCCTTTTTGAATTTTGCACGGTTCGGTGCTGCCTTGCCAAATTTCGCCTTTGGGGCTCCATTGGGCCGTTTGGCATTCTTAAATCCTGGCTTACCCGTGTTCTTTCCGAAGGTTTTCTTGCCTTTCGGGGCCCCATTCTTGGAGAACGGCTTTCTCCCGCCTCCCGGACGATGCTTTTTCGCCGGGCTTTTGGGCATGGGGAAGGGGTGGTCATCGTCAATCCGTACTTTCTGTTCGATGGCTTTTTCAACATTGCGGAGCAGGTTGCGTTCGCGAGGTTCACAGATGGAGATGGCGATGCCCGTTGCCCCGGCACGACCTGTCCGGCCAACGCGGTGGACGTAGTTTTCCGGTTCCATCGGCAGGTCATAGTTGATGACATGGGTGATGCCGGAAACGTCAATGCCCCGTGCGGCCACATCGGTTGCCACAAGGATGGAGAATTTCCCCTGCTTGAAGGCGCGCAAGGTTCTTTCGCGGCTGCGCTGCGGCTTGTCACCATGAATGGCGCAGGCCTTGGTGCCCTCGATTTCTTCCTCAATGGCGGCGGCCAGCGTTTCCGTGGTTGCCTTGGTGCGCACGAAGATGATCACCCGCTCCTTGTCGCCAAGGGCCAGAAGGTGCATCAGCAGATCTTTCTTGTGCTGCTGGCCAACCATCAGAACAGAATGGTCGATGGTTTCGGCAACAACTGTTTCCCGCGGGGCTTCCACATAAACCGGTTCGTTCAGCAAGTCCTTGGACAGGGATTTGATGGCCGGGCTCATGGTCGCCGAGAACATCACGGTCTGGTGTTCAGGCGGCAGCTTTTCGGTGATTTCCTTGACGTCGTCAATGAAACCCATGTCCAGCATGCGGTCTGCTTCGTCCAGAATGAAGGTCTGGACGTTATCAAGTTGAACGGTTCCCCGTTTCATGTGGTCCATCAGGCGGCCCGGTGTGGCAATCAGGATATCGACACCGCGGCTCAACTGCTGCAACTGCGGGCCGTAAGGCGCGCCGCCATAAACGGTTGTGTGGAACAGTTTGATCCCACGGGTGAAGACCTGGATACATTTCCCGATCTGGACGGCCAACTCGCGGGTCGGCGCCAGAATAACGGCTGTGGGCTTGTTCGGCTTTGGCCGTTTCCGGTCGTGGGACAGGGTCTGCAGCAGCGGCAGGACAAAGGCTGCCGTCTTGCCACCGCCGGTCTGCGCAATGCCCATCAGGTCCTTGCCTTCCAGAAGGTGCGGGATGGCGGACCCCTGAATGGGGGTCGGGGACTCAAAGCCCTGTTTCTCCAGAGCGCGTAGAAGCGGCCCAACCAGATTGAGGTCGGCGAATACTGTCATTTTCTTTACTGTCCTTCAAACAGACAAAATGGCCCTGCCGGTACTTTGGCAGAGGGTTAATACAGGTGGGAACCGTCTTTCCCAGCCTGGCTCGGATTGTCTGGAGGGACGATAAGGCCGGCAGCGGTTTGAAACCGCGGAAATACTGTTCACTGTCATGATCGCGGCAAGGCCCGGTTTTTCGCGCCTGCACAACACGCCGCAAGAGCGTGATGGAGCCGTATGATGGATTTGGGAGCGGATGTCAAGGAACATTGCTGTATGGGCTATGTTATTTTAAAGAAATTAACATTAGAATATTGCCATGACCAAGGCGCATGTCTGTTTCCCGCTGTTTTCACTGGTAATTGCGCTAAAGATTGTATACTAAACCCTCCACAAATGTTGCTGCGCACAATCTTTGTTGTGCGTTTTTTTATGTCCAGAATACAGAGGGAACGAGACGTGCAAGCCAACACCTCAGTGCCGGGAAAATCCTCAGAAACAAGTGTCTTCGGACAAATCAGAATTGAGCTTCTATCAGGCCTGACAGTGGCTTTGGCACTGGTGCCGGAAGCGGTGGCCTTTGCCTTCGTTGCCGGGGTGCATCCGCTGGTCGGGTTGTATGCCGCCTTTCTGGTTGGCCTGATTACCGCCCTGATTGGCGGGCGTCCGGGCATGATTTCAGGCGCAACCGGGGCGTTGGCCGTGGTGATGGTCAGCCTTGTTGCCAGTCATGGTGTGGAATATCTGTTCGCGGCGGTGGTCCTGATGGGGATTTTCCAGATCCTTGCCGGGGTGTTCAAGCTGGGCAAGTTTATCCGCATGGTGCCGCATCCGGTCATGCTGGGCTTCGTGAACGGGCTTGCGATCGTGATTTTCCTCGCCCAGTTGGGGCAGTTCAAGATTGCCGGTGCGGACGGTCAACTGGAATGGATCACCGGCCAGAGCCTGTACATGATGCTGGGGCTGGTGGGCCTGACCATGGGGATCATCTTTTTCATGCCAAAGCTGACCAAGGTGGTGCCGGCGCCGCTGGTGGGGATCGGTGTTGTGTCCTTCCTTGTGATCGGTTTGCAGCTTGATGTGCGGACGGTGGGCGACCTTGCCTCCATCTCAGGCGGCTTGCCCACTTTCCATATTCCCATGGTGCCCCTGACGCTGGAAACCCTGTGGGTTATTCTGCCTTATTCCCTGATCCTTGCGGCCATTGGCCTGATTGAAAGTCTTCTAACGTTGAACCTTGTCTGTGAAATCACCGACACAAAGGGCGGCGCCAGCAAGGAATGCGTGGCGCAGGGCGTGGCCAATACGGTCACCGGGTTCTTTGGGGGCATGGGGGGCTGCGCCATGATCGGCCAGAGCATGATCAATGTCAGTTCTGGCGGACGTCAGCGGCTGTCCGGTATTTCTGCGGCCCTGTTCCTGCTGTGCTTCATCCTGTTTGCGTCCCCGTTGATCGAACAGATCCCGCTGGCCGCCCTTGTCGGGGTCATGTTCATGGTGGTGATCGGGACCTTTGCCTGGTCCAGTTTTCGAATCATCAACAAGATCCCGCGCTCTGACGCCTTTGTGCTGGTGCTTGTTTCCGGGGTAACCGTGGTCAGCGACCTTGCGGTTGCGGTGATTGTCGGGGTGATTGTGGCGGCGCTGGTCTATGCGTGGGAAACTGCCAAGAAAATGCATGTGACAACCCATGTGACGCCAGATGGTACCAAGGTTTATCAACTGGAAGGTCCGCTGTTCTTCGGGTCGGTCACCAGTTTCCAGAACCTGTTCGACCCGCGCAACGACCCGGATGATGTGGTCATTGATTTCCAGAACTCCCGCGTGGTGGACCATTCCGGGTTGCAAGCTATTGACAGTCTTGCAATTAAATATAACAACGCCGGAAAGCAGCTTCACCTTCGGCACCTGAGCGCCGATTGTCGCAAACTTCTGCACAACGCCCGTAACATGGTCGAGATTTCCGTTCTGGAAGACCCGAAATACGGTGTTGCCGCAGACTATGACACGAAGTTCGCCGAATAAAATATAGACACTACTCTGTTTGGTTGAGCATAGTAGTGATCGGATAATATTCGCTCATTTGATCCAGTTTAGGGGGATATTGAATATGGAGAATACCAAATATATTGAGGAGATTATCGCCCAGCTTGTCACGATTGTGACAACATACGGGTTGGATGTGATCGGGGCGATTGTCATCCTTCTGATTGGTAATTTTGTGTCCAAGAAGGTTCCGCTTCTGGTGACCAAGGTTCTGGACAAGAAGGAAGTCGATCGGACAGTTACACAGTTTCTGGGGAACCTGATCCGTGCCACCATCCTGATCGTGACGGTCCTGATGGTTCTGGCCCAGTTCGGCGTTCAGACTGCCAGCCTGATCGCGGTTCTTGGTGCCGCCGGTCTGGCCATCGGCCTCGCACTGCAGGGGACATTGTCCAATGTGGCGGGCGGTGTCATGCTGCTGTTCTTCCGTCCCATTCGCGTCGGTCAGTATGTCGAGGCAGCGGGTCATGGCGGTACGGTTGTTGCCGTAAACCTGTTCACAACTGAACTGTCCACGCCGGACAATGTCCAGATCATTCTGCCGAACAGCGCCGTCTGGGGCAGTGCGATCAAGAATTTCAGCTACCACGCCACCCGTCGTGTAGACCTGCTGATGGGCATTGCCTACGAGGATGACATGGACAAGGCCATTGCCATCATGAAGAACGTGATCGCTGCGGATGATCGTGCCGCACAGGACCCGGCCCCGATGATCGCGGTTTCCGAACTTGCGGATTCTTCCGTCAACTTCACCGTTCGCGTCTGGTGTAAGGGCTCTGACTACTGGCCGCTGAAATTCCACCTGACGAAAAGCTTCAAGGAAGCCTTCGACAAGGAAGGTATTTCCATCCCGTTCCCGCAGCGTGTTGTGCATGTTGTGAAAGAGCAGGATTAATTGATCCTTCTTCGCGAAACGGAAAAACCCGCCTGTTCAGGCGGGTTTTTTTGTGCCTGTCCGCAATGACAGGCGGGGTGGGGATGGGGTGATAGGCTCAGCTTTCCCCGGAATGGGACGGGGTATGGATGGCGTCATGTTTGCGCCAGAACAGGCCCCGGACATTGACAAGGAAGGCGGTGCTCCACCCAAACAGGATGATCCCGCTGACGGCCTGCAATGCGGATGTCAGTTGCCAGTCCGGTGACAGGGTGATGTCCCCGAAGCCGAGGGTGGTGAAGGTCACCGTCGAAAAATAAATGGCGTCATGCATGGTCGTTGTCTCTCCGACCATGTGGTAGAAGGACGCCCAGATCCAGGCCTCAATCGTGTGGGTCATGAACAGGCCCAGAACCACCACAATCATGATCAGCACATGCCCGAAGGCCGGGGCGCGTACTTCCCACACCGCCCCAAACCGCTTCACCCGCCGCAACAGGAATTCCAGACAGAAGGCGTGATTGATCACACAAATGATGATCAGGATGGATCCAAGAAACAGTTGCAGAAGCATGGTGTTCGTCCAGGCATGTGACATGTGGAAAGTTCCGCAACTCTATCAGGAAAGCAGGGCAAAAGGAAAGCGAGGCCTGCCATCATCCGGCCTCGTCCCCCTGTCAGGCGATAGCCGGGGTCTTGGCGTCGGCCTTGATCATGTCCGCCGCCTTTTCACCGATCATGATGGTGGGGGCATTGGTGTTGCCGCCCACGAGGGTCGGCATGATCGAGGCATCGACGATGCGCAGGCCCTCCAACCCATGCACTTTCAACTGGGGATCGACAACAGCCATGTCGTCCGTCCCCATCTTGCAGGTGCCAACCGGATGATAGACCGTATCGGCCCGGTTGCGGATTTCCGCTATCATTGCCGCGTCGGAATTAAGGTCCACCGGATAGAGGCGCTTGCCGCGCACCCCTTCGAAGGCCAGGGCGTGCAGGATGCGTTCCATTTCCTTGACCCCGGTCAGCAGGGTCTGGACATCGTCATCATTGTCAAGGAACCGGGGATCGATGCGCGGTGCATCCTCGGCCCGTGCGGAATTCAGGGTCACGGTGCCCCGACTTTTCGGGCGCAGGACACAGCAATGGCAACTGAACCCATAGCCCAGATTGGTCTTGCGGGCATGGTCGTCCAGCATGCCGATGACAAAGTGAAGCTGGTAGTCGGGGACTTCCATATCGTTCGATGTCTTGAGGAAGGCCCCGATTTCGGCGAAGGTCGTGGTGACCATCCCGGTCCGCTGCTTGCGCCACTCGAAAATGGCCTTGATCAGGTCAACACCGCCGGACAGGGAAATGCCCATGCTGTCCCGGGAACTGGAACGATAGGCGGAAACATAATCAATATGATCCTGAAGGTTTTCGCCCACCCCCGGCAGTTCATGCACCATATCGATGCCGAACGGGGTGATGTTTTCGGGGGCACCAACCCCGGACAGCAGCAGCAATTGCGGGGTAGCAAAAGCACCGCCTGACAGAATGATTTCCTGCCGGGCCTTGAGTGTTTTTGTCTGGCCGTCCTGAACATATTGCACACCGACCGCTTTCTTGCCTTCGAACAGGATGCGGGAGGCGGTGGCGTGGGTAAGGATGTCCAGATTGGGGCGGTCAAGGTTGGGGGTCAGGTACCCCTTGGCGGCGCTGCATCGCTCTCCGTTTTTCTGGGTTGTCTGGAAATAGCCCACGCCTTCCTGTTCGGCCCCGTTGAAATCCTTGTTCATGGGCAATTGCAATTCGCGCGCGGCCTTCATGAACACATCCCCAATCTTCATGGGGGAACGCAGGTCCGCCACGTTGAGCGGGCCGCCGGTTCCGTGGAAATCATCGGCACCGCGTTCGTTGTTTTCCGCCTTCTTGAAATAGGGCAGCACATCCGCATAGGACCAGCCGGTATTGCCAAGACTGGCCCAGTGGTCATAATCCCAGCGGTGCCCCCGCACATACAGCATGGCGTTGATGGAACTGGACCCGCCCAGCGTTTTCCCCCGTGGCTGATAGCCCTTGCGGTTGTTAAGGCCGGGCTGGGGGACGGTTTCAAAGGCCCAGTTGTTAATCTTGCGGGGCAGCATGGCGGCTGTTCCCATGGGGGCGTGGATCAGGATGCTTTTGTCCGGGCCGCCGGCTTCCAGCAGGCAGACCTTGATGTTGGGGTCCTCGCTCAGGCGGCTGGCAACGACCGAGCCCCCGGACCCACCACCCACGACAATATAATCATACATCTCTGACCCTCCCGCTGTCGGTTGTATTTTCGTTTTAAAGTAGTTTATTTTACATTTTAATTCTCGTTTATAAAGTATTTTGATGGGGTGACGCCCATCATTTGCTTGAACATGGAAATGAAGGCGCTGATGCTGTCATATCCCATTTCAAGGGCAACGCTGGTGACCGACTGACCGGAGGCCAGCAATTCAACGGCCACCATCAACCTGTGCTGTTGTCGCCATTTACCGAAGGTCAGGCCGGTTTCGCGCTTGAACAGGCGGGCCAGATTGCGCTCGCTCAGACCGATATCCTGCGCCAGAGCGGCAAGGGTCCGGGGGTCGGCCGGGTTGTTCATGAAGATATTGGTGATCTTCCGCAATCGCTGATCCGAGGGCATGGGCAACAGAAGCGGGGCTGAGCGGGCGATACAGACCTGATCGAACATCACCTCCATCAGGCGGCTTTCCGGTGTGTCGGGGGTATAGTCCCGGGGGATGTTTTCAGCGGAGGCAATGAGTTCCTTGAGCAGCGGGTTCACCTGCAGCACACGGCAGGTGGACGGCATGCGGGCGCATTTTTCCGCGGCCACATGGATAACCAGAAACTTCACGTCCCGGTTGCTGTAGATGCCGTGATCCGTATTGGCCGGTATCCAGAGAACCCGTTCCGGGGGCACCAGCCATCTGCCTTCATCTGTTGAGGCGAGAACGACCCCCCGGACCGTATAGACAAGCTGTCCCCATTCATGGCGGTGGGGAATGATTTCCCGTTCCTCGACCAGATCATAGACCTTGAGGGCGATCGGTCGGTGCAGAAAATCGGACAGGTCGTATTTTATCGGTAGTTGATTTTCGTTCATATTTCATTTTCCCAATATAATACGCTACAGTCGTGTGAGGCGAACACCAAGAGAAAAATTACCCGTGGCTCCGGTACGGGTGAGGGGCAACGCCGGAGGGAAAAGGGTACAGGGGGACGAGCCCGGATGCAAAAGGGATTGAACAGTAGGACAGGTCGTGACGTCGTGGTTGTGGGCGCCGGGATTATCGGGGTCTGCACGGCCTATGCCTTGCAGCGGCAGGGAATGTCGGTTCGCCTTGTCGACCGAAAGGGGCCTTGCGCGGGCGCGTCCTTTGGCAATTCCGGGGCGGTGGTGGATGGCAGCAGTGTTCCCAATGCCATGCCCGGCCTTTGGAAGACGGTGCCGAAGATGCTTCTGGACCCTACCGGGCCGCTGGTGCTGCGCTGGAAGTATCTGCCCGAGATCGCCCCGTGGCTGTTCCGCTTCCTGATGGAGGGGCGAAAAGACAAGGTTCGGCACAATGCCACCAGCCTGAAAGCCCTGACCGATACCGCCGCTGCGGATTGGGAAGAGCTGGCGCAGGATGCCGGGGTGCAGGACCTGATCCGTCCCGTGGGCTGGCTCAAGGTTTATGAAACCGAGGCAGGCTTTCGGGACACAGTGGCGGCCCGGATGCTGATGCGAGAGGTCGGAACGGATTTTGACGTGCTGACAGCTCCCGAAATTCACGATCTGGAGCCTAACCTTGCCCCGCTTTTCAGCCGGGGAATTTTCCAGAAGCAGGCCCGTTTTGTGATCAACCCGGAGGACATGGTCCTGCGGCTGGCAGAGGCGTTCCGCCAAGAGGGCGGCGAGATCATTCTTTCCGATATCAGGTCCCTGACAGCCAAGCCGGGCAAGGTCACCCTGAACGGGTCCGCTGGAACCCTGACGGCAGAGGCCGCCGTTCTGGCAGCGGGGGCATGGTCCGAACGACTGGCCCGCCAATTGGGGGACCGGATCCCCCTTGAGACCGAGCGCGGATATCATCTGATGTTCCCGGAGCAGGCGGCGGGGCTGTTGACCCGCCCGGTCGTTTACGGCGAGAAATCTTTTGTGCTGTCCCCCATGAAGATGGGGATCCGGCTGGGAAGTCAGGTGGAATTTGCCGGTCTGGAAGGGGAGGCTGATTTCCGGCGTGTCCGCAAGCTGGTTCCGTTGGCCCGAAAAATGCTGCCGGCCCTCGCAGGGGATGAGCAATCCGTCTGGCTGGGTTATCGACCGTCGCTGCCGGATTCGCTGCCGGTGATCAGTCCGTCAACACGGCACGGGAATGTTGTTTATGCGTTCGGGCACCAGCATCTGGGCCTGACATTGGGGCCGACAAGCGCCCGTCTGGTCTGCGATCTGCTAATGGGGGCAGAGCCGCCCATTCCCTTATGGCCGTACCGGGCAAACCGTTTTACCTGATCAGGTTTGTGGTGGGATGCTGACGGAGGCCTTGATGTGAGGGCGGGGCCTTTTCTATACTTGCCAAAAAGCACTCCGGAGGCAGCATGTCCCTTGATCCCGAAAAATTTCTGCGCGGCCTTTTTGACGAGGCTGTCAGGGCCGCAGCACCCGCCCGGTGTCTGGCCGCCCATTTGCCGCCAGCTCCAAAGGGGCGGACCATCGTGATCGGGGCGGGCAAGGCGGCAGCTTCCATGGCCAAGGTGGTCGAGGATCATTGGCGTGGACCTCTGGAGGGGCTGGTGATCACCCGATACGGCCACGGGGAGCCGCTGGAGCATATCCGTCTGGTGGAGGCCGGGCATCCCGTCCCGGACGCGGAAGGGGCGCGGGCGGCAGAAGCCATTCTGGACCTTGTGTCCGATCTGGATGCGGATGATCTTGTGCTGTGTCTTTTCTCCGGTGGGGGATCGTCCCTGCTGGCCATGCCGGGGCCGGGGATCACGTTGCAGGACAAGCAGAAAATCAACAAGGCGTTGCTGATGTCGGGTGCCAGTATCGGCGAAATGAATACGGTGCGGAAGAAACTGTCTGCGTTGAAAGGCGGCCGTCTGGCGGTCGCGGCGTGGCCTGCCCGTGTCGTGACCCTGATGATTTCCGATGTGCCGGGCGATGATCCGTCGGTCATTGCGTCGGGACCAACGGTGCCGGACCTGACCTCGGTTGCGGAGGCGCGGGACATTCTGGCCCGCTATGGCATTGATGTGCCGCTGTCGGTTGCCGCCTTTCTGGAGAGCGAGGCCGCCATCCCGCCCAAGGCCGATCATCCGGCCTTTGCCGCGGCAGAGACCCATGTCATTGCCACCCCGCAGGCCTCCTTGCAGGCCGCCGCTGATCTTGCCCGGTCTCAAGGGATTGAGCCGGTTATTCTGGGCGACCGCATTGAAGGCGAGGCACGCGAGGTTGCCCGTGTCATGGCAGGCATTGCCCGGCAGGTTCGGGAGCATGGACAACCGGCCCAAAGACCCGCCGTCCTGATTTCAGGCGGGGAAACAACCGTGACCGTGAAAGCGTCCGGGGCTTCCACGGGCCGGGGCGGGCGGAATGCTGAATTCCTGCTGGCCTTTGCGCTGGCCATGGCGGGAGAGGATGCGATATACGCGCTTGCCGCCGATACGGACGGTATTGATGGCACAGAAGACAATGCCGGCGCCGTCTATAGTCCGGCAACACTGGCCCGGGCGAAGGGCCTGTCCCTTGAGGCCGCAGAGTATCTGGCCCGTCATGATGCTTATGGGTTTTTCCAGCGGTTGGGCGGGCTTGTGATGACCGGTCCCACCCGCACCAATGTCAATGATTTCCGGGCCATTCTGGTTCTGTAGACGGGGTGTGTGGTTCTGAAGGAGTGGTTTGCGCTCATAAAAAAAGCGCCGATACAGGGAAGTATCGGCGCTTTTTAATGGGATAGTTTGTAACTAGACCGCCTTGACGTTATCCAGGAAGGTGCGGATATCGTCCCGCAGGGTCTCGTTATTGCGGTTGAGGTGGTTGACCGCCTCTTTCTGGTTGTCCGCCCGGTTCAGCGTATCGCTGGCGGCCTGGGCAACCTTCTGCACCATCAGGGCTACCTGATTGGCGCTGTCAGCGGCATTTTCCACGTTCTTTGCAATTTCGCCGGTGGCGGCACCCTGTTCCTCGACGGCACTGGCCACAATGGTGGTCAGTTCATCGATTTTCTTGATGATGTCACCAACCCCGGTCACCGCTGTGGCGGCTTCCTTGGTTTCGGACTGGACCTCGGTAATCTTCTTGCTGATTTCTTCGGTTGCCTTGCTGGTCTGGGTGGCGAGGCTTTTCACCTCGTTGGCGACCACGGCAAAGCCTTTCCCGGCTTCACCGGCCCGGGCGGACTCAATGGTGGCGTTCAGGGCCAGCAGGTTGGTCTGGTTGGCGATGTCACTGATAATCTCGACCACCTGACCGATGGCGATGGCCGCTTCGTTCAGGGCGGTTACCCGCTCGTTGGTGGTATTGATCTCGTTCACGGCCGTTCTTGAAACATCGGCTGCCTGTACCATCTGGCGAGAGATTTCCTCGATGGAGGATGTCAGTTCCGTTGTGGCGGCAGAGACAGAGTTGATGTTTTCGTTGGTCGCGCCGATATTCCGGGAGGCCTCGTCGGACAGACGCCGGGTTTCGGTAGCGTTGTTGGACATGGTGTCGGCAGAGGCCGCAACCTCGCGGACAGATTCCAGAACAATGTTCAGGCCTTGTGACATCTTGCCGTCAAAGTCATGGGTCAGGCCGTTCATGGTGTCATGACGCTGCCGTTCCCTCTGCTGCTCTTCCAGCTCTTTTTCGCGCATTTGCTGCTGTTCGATTTCCTTCTGTTTCAGGTCACCGATCAGGCCTTCCATTTCTTTCTGCTTTTCTTTTTCGCGCTCTTGCATGTTGCGCTGCTCGATGGCGTTTTCGCGGAAAATCTCGACCGCACGGGCCATGGCGCCAATTTCATCCTTGCGGGTTGCGCCCCTGATTTCGAAATCAAGCTTGCCATTGGCAAGTTCGCTCATGCGATCAGTCATGCGACCGATGGGGCCGGCGATAGCCTTGGTCAGGGCAAAGCCGAAGAAGACGGCAATGATGATCAGAGCGGCCAGTGAAACGATGATGGTCGTGGTCACCTTGGCTGTTGCAGCCTGCTTTTGCTCCATCGTTTGCCGGGAAATGTTCGCGAGCTCGGTTTCAATGATGGTTGCCACCCCATTGAATTTCGCGACAACCTCTGACGGCTGTCCGGACGCGGCGATGGCGCGGGCCTGATTAACGGTCAGGTAATTGCGCATCAGGCGGATCTGTTCGGTGGCGAAGCGCTCCTGCCACTCTGTATGGTGGGCGGAGAGTTTCTTGATCAGTGCTGTCGCGGCATCGTTGCTCTTGACCCGTTCCAGCAGGACCTGATACTGGGCCGTGAGTTTTTTGTCAGCCTCTTCATACTGAACAAGGCCTGTACGATCGCCGGTCAGCAGATAGTGATACAGTCCCTGACGCTGGCTCAGGAAGGACTGTTTGTAATCGAAATAGGCCTGCCCTGTTTTTTGCGCCGCGCTGCTGCGAAGTTCGGCATCGTCGATCTCTTTCAGGGAGATAAACGAGAAGACCGCCATGATGAGGGTGACAATGACCAGAACTGAAAACCCGAGAGTCAGTTTTCTGGCAATTTTCATATTGTTCAGAAAATTCATTTCATTTTACCTTGGAAAGGGGTTCAGTTGGCATCGTTGCGCCGGGCAAGTTCGGTCAGGTTATATTCCACCGTGATTGCACCGATCGGGCGGTTGTTCGTGTCGGAAATGGTCAGGTTAACCTGTGCCCGCCAAGAGGCCGTAGCCTCGTTATATTCCGCTTCATCAATGAAGATGGCACCGTGTCCCTTGGGAAAGGTCTTCTGGAACTTGGCTTCGTCGCCCTGCCAGAAATCCGACGTGATCCCGCTTTGCCCCACATTCAGGCCGTTGGCGTCCATTACGAACATTTCCGTGTACAGACCGCCGGAACCTGCCTGAATTTGGGTCAGGTAGTTCGACAGCGGGTTGCTGAGGATGTTGGCGATCAGCGGCTGGTCATCCTGTTTGGTTTCCTGGCGCCACTGTTTATCCAGCCTGTCAATGTCCGCTTCTGAAAGGGCGGAATATTTTTTGTTCTGTGCTTCAATGATAAGGGGAACAACCGGGTTTCCAAGCCATTCCCGGATGTCATTTATAATCTGGTTGTCAATAAGAGTGGTAGAGGGCGCTGCGGTCGTTGCATGGGCGCCTGGTACATTCCCGACAAGTGCGATGGACGCGGCCAGTACACTCGCAGTTACAAGTTGTCGAAACATAGAGTTTCCCCTGTTACGCGGATTTATTTAATCGTCTCGACGGTACGGGGATTTGCTTAATCAAATGTAAACGGGAATGGCGGTTTTATGCGGCCTATGACGTATTAATGAATGGTCTAGGTCCCTAGTATTACGACCAGAAGCGCCCGCGCATTCTCACCCGATCTGTTTTCGATGGAATGAGGGCGGTCTGCAGCATATCGGGCGGTTTCCCCCTTTTTGACAATCCCTGATTCGTCTCCGCTCAGAACATATAATTCCCCGTCCAGAACGGTCAAATGCTCCATGGTGCGCGGGGCGTGGGGCTGGGAATTGACACGGCCGCCCGGTTCAATATTGAGCTGGTACCATTCCGTATTGTTTACCAGTTCGGCAGGTCCCAGAACCGTCAGGGTATAATGACCGTCCGGGTCGTGCAAAACCGGTATGGAGGAGCCGCCCTCGATGATCAGGCTGTGCTCGGCTTCCTCGCCGCGGATCAGGTCGTCAATGGTTTGACCCAAGGCCTCCGCCAGTCGCCAGACAATGGCAAGGGTGGGATTGGTCTCGTTCCGCTCTATCTGGGATAACATGGATTTTGAAACCCCGCATAAGGACGCAAGCTGGTCCAGCGTCAGTTGCTTTTCCTTGCGAAGGCGGTTGATGGTTTTGCCGACAGAGGGCGGAGTGAGGGCGTTTTGAGTCATTTTTCCTATTGACGGGATAAAAATCCAATATATTGTACAAATCGTTAAGTCCAGTATATCGGATATTTTTCCATTTTCCAGAGGAAAACATCATGTTCACCATTGCCAAAGCCAAACCAGAACGCGGTATCTGGTTTTCAGAACAGCCCCCCTTGCCTGCACCGGGCCGGGGCATGGTCATGGTGGATGTGGTCATGGCCGGAATTTGCGGAACCGATTTTCATATCTTCAAGTGGGATGCGTGGTCGGCGGGCCGGATCAGAACCCCCATGACCATCGGGCACGAATTCGTTGGCCGGATCAGCGCAATTGGCGAGGATGTGGAAGGCTTCACCATTGGCGAGCGGGTCTCGGCGGAATGCCATATTGCCTGCGGGGCTTGCGCCCATTGCCGAACGGGCAACGCCCATATCTGCGAAAAGACCGAGATTATCGGGGTGGACCGGCCCGGCGCCTTCGCCGAGCAGGTGATTATCCCGGCCGGGAACCTGTGGAAGGTGCCGGATGCCATCCCGGATCATCATGCGGCCGTGTTCGATCCGGTTGGTAACGCCATGCATATGGTGACGACGGCGGGGGTAACCGCCCGCGATGTGCTGATTGTTGGCGGTGGACCCATTGGCCTGTTTGCGGCGGCCATTGCCAAGGCCCATGGCGCGCGCAGTGTTTCCCTGCAGGAGCCCAATCAGGCCCGCGGCGCCATTGCCGCCAGTCTGGGATTGGACCTTGTTGTCAGTCCGCGGGATGAAAACTGTAAATCCAGTATCGTGGAAATTTGTCAGGGCCGGGGCCCCGATGTGGTGCTGGAGGTAAGCGGTAACGGCAAGGCGCTGGATACGGCGCTGGAAATTGCGTCGCCGGGTGCGGTGGTCGCGTTGCTGGGTATTCCGGGCGGTCCGGTTGAACTGGACCTTGGGGTCAAGGTGGTCATGAAGGGGATCAGTCTGCTGGGTGTCACTGGGCGGCGGATGTTTGAAACCTGGTATCAGGTGGAGGCCTTCATGCTGAAAAACCCGGACCTGATCGATACGGTCGTCACCCATATTCTGTCCGCAGAGGACTTCGAGACAGGGTTCAGACTGATGGAGGAAGGGGCCTGCGGTAAGGTTGTTCTGGATTTTGCAGGCAAAAAGACAAAGAAGATAGAGAAGATAGAGAAGGCGGGGAAAGCGTCATGAGCAAGGCATTGTTGAAACGGTTAGGGGCGGCGCTGGAAACAGCAGAAGCCGAGGGCACCTACAAGCACTTCCGGTATATCAAGGGGGCCATTGGCTCCCATATCGATCTGGAAGGGAAGGGGGATGTGACGCTTTTATCCTCCAACGACTATCTTGGCTTTGCCAATCACCCGGAGATTGTCGCCGCCGCCCATCAGGCGCTGGATACCTACGGGGCCAGTACGGCGTCGGTCCGGTTCATCTGCGGAACACAGAGTGTTCACCGGGAGTTGGAGGAGGCGCTGGCCTCTTTTCACGGAACGGAGGCGGCACTGACCTATTCGTCCTGCTGGGCGGCCAATACAGGACTGTTCCCGGCCATTACCGGCCCCGGTGATGTTATCCTGTCCGATGCCCTGAACCATGCCAGCCTGATTGATGGCATTCGGGCGACCGCGAAAGGGGTTGTCCGGCAGGTCTATGCGCATGGGGATCTGGTCGATCTGGAAGAAAAGCTGAAGGCGGCACGGGAGGCCCCCTCCCGGATGATTGTGACCGATGGGGTCTTTTCCATGGAAGGGGATATTGCACCGCTGGACCGTCTGTGTGATCTGGCGGATCAGTATGATGCGCTGGTGGTGCTGGATGACTCCCACGGCCTTGGGGTTCTGGGAAAGACCGGGCGCGGTACTGCGGAACATTTCGGGGTTCTGGACCGGATCGATATTTTTACAGGGACCCTTGGCAAGGCGCTGGGGGCGGGAACCGGCGGATTTGTGGCGGGCCCCCGGGCGGTGACGGAAACCCTGATCCAGCAATCCCGTCCGCATCTGTTTTCGAATGCCCTGCCGCCCTGTGTTGCTGCGGCTGGGGTCAAGTCTCTTGACCTGCTGTTGGCCCATCCGGAGCGGGTGGCCGGCTTGCAGGAAAAGGCGGCCTGGTTCCGGGGCTACCTGAAAGACCTTGGGCTTCAGCCTCTGGCCGGTGAAAGTGCGGTTGTCCCGGTGATCGTTGGCGAAACGGTAAGGGCCATCCATCTGGCCAACGCCATGCTGGAACAGGGCGTATTCGTGACCGGGTTTGGTTTCCCCGTTGTCCCCGAAGGTGAGGCCCGCTTGCGGTTTCAGGTTTCTGCTGCCCACGATATTGCACAGCTTGAACAGGCCGGAGCAGCCCTGAAATCCCTGATGGGGAACAGTTGATTACATCTGGATATATTCCGAAAATATGACGAGCCGTACAATCTGCAGGTGCGGCTCGTTTCTTTTGAGTCCCCCCCTATGTCCCCCGCCCGGAGGGACAAATTCATTTGATAATTTTTATAATATTTAAATATCCCTTTTGAATCAATTCATTAGGCTTTCAAAACAAATGAGGGGCATTATTCGCTTTACTTGATTTTTATCTTATATATCCCACCTTCAAAGTAGAAGAGTAAGGAGTTCTCAGAGGTTATGAGGCAGGGCTATTTTCAAGTTAGGGTGAAATAGATGACCAGAAAGCGTGATGATTTCCAGGATATTATACGAAAAGATCAGGCGGAAAGAAAAAACCAGACCTGGCGCGGTACGTTTTTGGATTACCTGGAACTTGTACGGGAAAACCCGGAGATTTATTCTCTGGCGCACAACCATATGTACAAGGTTATTTCCGATGCCGGTATGGCGTCCGTTGACGAACTTGACGACGGGGCCAGAAGCCTGAAACTTTGGGGGGACCACCCGCCCAAGGTCTATAATTTCTTCAAGGATGAATTCTTCGGTATTGAACCTGCCCTTGAAAAGATTGTGCGGTATTTTCAGGCCGCTGCGATGAAGGGTGAGGAGAGCCGACAGGTTCTTTATCTGATGGGGCCGGTGGGGGCCGGTAAAAGTTCCATTTCGGAATTGCTGAAGAAACGCCTTGCCGAGGCACCGCCCATCTATTCCATCGAGGGCTGTCCAATCCGGGAAGAACCCCTCCACCTGATCCCGCGATCCTTGCGCGAGAAATTCAATGAAATGCTGGAAGTCACCATCGAAGGGGAACTCTGCCCTGTTTGCCGGTATCGGCTGGAGCATGAGTTCGATGGCCGGTATGAAGAATTTCCCGTCTGCACAACCACCTTCTCCGTTGTTAACCGGCGGGGGGTTGCGGTGGTTCCGCCGGTCGACCCCAACAATCAGGACACATCGGTCCTGATCGGGTCCGAGGATATTTCCAAACTTGACCAGTATTCAGAAGGGGACCCACGGGTTCTGGACTTGAACGGGGCCTTCAATGCGGGCAACCGGGGACTGGTTGAGTTTATCGAGGTATTCAAGAATGAAACCGAATACCTGCATTCCATCATTACGGCGACACAGGAAAAATTCGTCCCGGCACCGGGGCGGCACGGGACCATTTATGTGGACTGCGTGATCCTTGCTCATTCCAACGAGGCGGAATGGCGGCGGTTCAAGGCCGATCATACCAACGAGGCCATTCTGGATCGTATCGTGACGGTAAAGGTTCCCTATAACCTGCGCCTGAAGGAAGAGGTCAAGATTTACGAGAAGATGCTGGGCCGGTCCGGTTTCAAGTCCCATATCGCCCCGCATACCCTTGAGATCGCCGCCATGTTCGCGGTCATGAGCCGGCTGGAGAAATCCGCCAAATGTGACGTGACGACCAAAATGCGTCTCTATAACGGGGAAGACGTGATCGAAAAGGGACGGACCAAGAAGATCGATATTGAGGAGTTGAAGGAGGATGCCACCTTTGAAGGAATGAGCGGCATTTCCCCGAGATTTATCATGAAGGCGATTGATACGGCCCTGACCGACAGCCCGGAGGGGATAACCCCCATCCATATCCGGGATGTGATGATCCGCATGGTCAAGGATACGGAATTTGCCGACGATGTGCGCAAGCATTATCTGGAACTGCTGCAGGACACCATTCACAAGGCGTATCTGGAAATTCTGGAAAAGGAAATCACCAAGGCCTTCGTCTATGCCTATGAAGAGCAGGCGGAAACACTATTCCAGAACTATCTGGACCATGCCGAGGCCTATGTGAACAAAACCACCCTGAAGGACCGGAATTCCCGGGATGACATGCAGCCGGACGAAAACTTCCTCAAGAATATCGAGGAGCAGATCGCCATTATCGGCTCATCAGTAGACGGTTTCCGGCAAGAGGTGATTTCGTATCTCTGGGCGGTGGGCCGCCGCGGCAAGAAGGTGAATTACAAGAGTTACGAGCCGCTGAAAGAGGCGATCGAAAAGAAACTGATGGAATCCGTTCGGGATATCAGCCGGATCATTACAAAGGCCCGGACCCGCGACGAGGAACAGCAGGAGAAATTCGGAACGCTGGTCGAGAATATGCTGGACCGTGGCTATAACGAGTATTCCGCAGATGTGGTTCTGAAATACGCGGCCAATCATCTTTGGAAGGACTAGGAGGGAGGGAGCCATGGGCGCAGTTTTTCGTCCCTATTCCCCGTCTGACAGTCTTCAATCCGACCGCACCTCGGGGGATCGCCAGCGGCACCGCGAAAAACTTCGCGAGGCGCTGAAGCGTAATATTGCGGATGTGATTTCCGAACAGTCCATCATCGGGCGGGGGCCGGACAGTATCGTCAAGGTCCCCATTCGCGGCATCAAGGAATACCGGTTCGTTTATGGTTCCAACAATCCGCAGGTGGCCCAGGGCAATGGGGACAGCGAGCCGGGCCAGATTGTCGGCAAGACCCGCCAGCAGGGAAAAAGCGGGGATGGCAAGGCCGGGAACCAGCCGGGCGAGGATTATTACGAGACAGATGTCACCCTTGAGGAACTGGTGGAAATCATGTTCGAGGATCTGGAACTGCCGGACCTTGAAAGCAAACCCCTGCGCCAGATCGAGTCGGACTATACTCACAAGCGCAGCGGGACCAAGCAGGTTGGCATTCGGGCCCATCTGGACAAGAAAAAGACGGCCAAGAACCGGATCAAGCGACGCTTTGTGCATGAGAAGATTGAACGGGCCCGGCAACAGGATGCCGCCCCGTTGACCCCCGAGCCGCCGCCCGTGCCAGCGGACGAGCAGGAGGAGGCCCGCTTCCCCTTTTCCCAGCGGGATTTCCGATATCACCGGCACAAGCCGGATATCCGCTATGAAAGTAACGCGGTGGTGATCTGTATCATGGATACATCCGGGTCCATGAATGTGATGAAGAAATATCTGGCCCGCAGTTTCTTTTTCCTGCTGTACCAGTTTGTCCGGTTGAAATACCGCCATACGGAACTGGTCTTCATCGCCCATGACACCCGCGCCCGCGAGGTGAACGAGGATGATTTCTTTCACCGCGGCGAATCCGGCGGCACCATGATTTCCTCCGGCTATCAGAAGGCGCTGGACATCATTCGAAGCCGGTATGACCCCAGCCTCTGGAATGTGTATGCCTTTCATTGTTCGGACGGCGACAATTTTCAGGAGGATATCCCGAAGACACTGAAACTGGCGCAGGAGTTGTGCCAGTGCTGCAATCTGTTCGGATATGGGGAAATCAAGCCGGCGGGCGGTGTCTCGTGGGGGACGCCCATGCTGAAATATTTTGACGAAATCAATGAACCCAATTTCGAGACGCTGGGGATTTCGTCGAAGGCCGACGTTTGGCCGAAATTCAAGGCCTTCCTGTCTCGGGACAAGCAGACGCCGGCTTATACGGGGAATATTTTCGATCCGACCGGATAACAGAGGAAGCAGACAATGGGTCGCAGCTACACACTTGACGATTTGCAGAAATGGGAAGCACGGATTTATGAGAAGGTTCAGGAATTTGGCCTGAAATGCTATCCGCAGGAATTCGAGATTTGCGATCATGTGCAGATGCTGGGCATGATGACCTATAGTGGTATGCCCTCCCACTATCCACACTGGTCCTATGGCAAGTCGTTTGAGCGTCTGAAGACCCTGTATGATTATGGGGTGCAGGGGATCCCTTATGAAATGGTCATCAACAGCGATCCGTGTATTGCCGGGCTGATGCGGGACAATTCCCTGTGTCTGCAAATCCTGACCATGGCCCATGTGTATGGGCATAACGACTTTTTCCGTAACAATTTTACCTTTGACCATACGCAGGCCAGCACCGTCATTACCCGGTTCAAGTCCCATGCGGACCGCATCCGAAGCTATGTTGAGGACCCGTCGATCGGGCAGGACGGGGTGGAACGTGTGCTGGATGCGGCCCACGCGTTGTCACTGCAATGTCGTCGCAATCAGGCGATCCGGCGTCTGGGGCGGGCCGAACAGATCGACCGCCTGCTGGCCGAGGCGGAAAGTGACCGGCGGGACAGGGTTGCGCTGGGACAGAAAACGGCAAACGGGCCGGCGGCAGAGCATCCCGATATTCACAAATTCCCGCTGGAGCCGGAGGAAAATATCCTGTTGTTCATTCGGGATTTCAATCCGCGCCTCACGGAATGGGAGAAGGACCTGCTGACCATCGTGCATGAACAGGCCCTTTATTTCCAGCCGCAGATCGAGACCAAGATCATCAATGAAGGCTGGGCCTGTTACTGGCACCGCGAGATCATGAACAGCCTTGATCTGCCGTCTGACATTCATATGGAATTTCTGGTCCGGCACAATCAGGTGGTTCGGCCCATTCCGGGCGATATCAATCCGTATAATATCGGGTTGGCCCTGTGGGATCGGATCGAGGAAAAGGAACTGGGCGAGGCGCGCAATCACAGCGAGGACCGGCAAACACCGGATATCCGCAAGAAAATGTTCGAAATTCGTGAAGTGGATCGGGACACATCCTTTATCCGGCGGTTCATGGACCGCGAAACCATGGAGCGGCTGGACCTGTTCGAGGCCGCGCCCCAGCATGGGGATTGGGTCATATCCAAGGTCGCGGACGAGGAAAACTGGCGGTCCGTGCGGGATATGTTGATCCAGTCTGTGGGCTTGGGCGGGATACCCCGGATTGCGGTTACGGACGGGGATGTAGACGGGGCCCGGACCCTGCTGCTGACCCATGAATTCGATGGCCGCGAGTTGGAGGCGAAATACGCGGAAAAAACACTGGAGCATGTCTATCAGTTGTGGGGCCGCAAGGTGATGCTGGAAACCCGCATGAATGATAACGAAACAACCTATTCCTTTGACGATAGCGGCCTGTCCATCACCGCCGAATTCGGTGAGGCGCAATATCCTTCTTTCTAGGGTCTTACCCTTTCCTCCAGGGGGGCGAATTCTTCTACCCGTGGCGAAATGGGCCTAGAGAATGTCGCCCCCCCGACAGTTTCTGTCGCCATTCCCCGTTAGGGTCCTGTTCAATCTGGCCGGATTGTGCCTTTTGGTGATGCAAAGGGGCAATCGGAATGGCCGCATGTATGGGTTCTGCCAAAGGAAAGATCATGACCTCAACACCTGAGCTGCCGCTTTTTATCGGGGGACGGGCCACGCCCTCTGCGTCGCAGGACCGGTTTGCAAATATCAACCCCGCCACGGGCGAGGTGCTGGCGATGGTTCATGAGGCCGACAAGCGCGATGTCGATGCCGCCGTTGTCGCTGCACAAGCAGGATTTCGGGAATGGTCGGCCTTGCCGGGGATGGCACGGGGACGGGTGTTGCTGCGGGCCGCGGCCCTCATGCGGGAGCGCCGAGACGAACTGGCCGAAACCGAGGTGAGGGATACGGGAAAGCCCATTTCAGAAACCCCGTTTGCCGATGTGGACAGTGCCATTGATGCGCTGGAATTTTATGGCGGGCTTGCGGCGGATATCAAGGGGGATCATCTGGATCTTGGCAGTACGGCCTTTGCCTATACCCGCCGGGAGCCGCTTGGCGTTTGTGTCGGGATCGGGGCGTGGAACTATCCGCTTCAGATCGCAGCGTGGAAATCAGCGCCGGCACTGGCTACCGGCAATGCCATGATTTTCAAGCCGTCAGAACTGACGCCCACCAATGCCATGAAACTGGCCGAGATTTACCAGCAGGCAGGATTGCCGGACGGGGTCTTCAATGTGGTGCATGGCCGGAGCGAGACGGGGCATCTTCTGGCGTCCCATCCGGGGGTGAACAAGATTTCCTTTACCGGATCGGTTCCCACCGGGCGCAAGGTGTTCGGGGATGCTGCGGCCGGTCTGAAACAGGCAACGCTGGAACTTGGTGGGAAATCGCCGCTCATCATTTTCAGTGATGCCCAATTGAGTAATGCCGTCTCCGCCGCCATGAATGCCAATTTCTACAGCATGGGCGAGGTTTGCTCCAACGGAACGCGAGTTTTCGTGCACGAGGATTTACACGCGGATTTCATGGCCCTGCTGAAAGCCCGGACAGAGGCCATGACCATCGGGGACCCCATGGACCCGACAACCCGTGTGGGGCCATTGATCAGCAAGGCGCACCGGGATCGGGTTCTGGAATATGTCCGCCTCGGGATTGAGGAAGGGGCCTATCTTGTCACGGGCGGCGAGCCTGTAAATGTTCCGGGGTTTGAGGACGGGAACTTCGTGTCCCCGGCGATTTTTGATGCCTGTCAGGATGACATGCGCATCTGTAAAGAGGAAATCTTCGGGCCGGTCATGTCGGTCCTGACCTTCCGCGAGGAGGAAGAGGTGGTTGAGCGCGCAAACGCAACCGAGTTCGGGCTGGCCGCCGGGGTTTTTACCCAGAACCTGACGCTGGCCCACCGGGTCGTGGCGCGCCTGCAGGCCGGTAGTTGCTGGATCAACAACTACAATCTGACCCCTGCGGGTGTTCCTTTCGGCGGGATCAGGCAATCGGGGATTGGCCGGGAAAATTGCCGCGAGACGCTGGACCATTTCACACAGGTGAAAAGTGTCTATGTGGAGCTTGGGGATGTGGAATGTGATTACTGATCCCGGTTGCTGTCAGGGGGGGCAGCGGCCCCTTGAAAGGGGCGCGGCGGTGCGCCCGTTTGAAGAAGGCGGGCCGAACCTGTCCTGTGGGCACCAATTGACAGGTCCGTAAAAAAGCCGTCTTATCTTGTCTTTAAAAACAAAAAGAAGGCAAGTGGATGGAAGCCTGGATCCTGATTACGATTTTCGCGGCCTTTTTCCAGAATGTCCGAACAGCAATTCAAAAATACCTGAAAGACCGCCTCAGTACTGGCGGCGCGACCTATGTTCGATTTCTGTATGGCTTTCCCTTTGCGGTGATCTATGTGGCGGTCCTGCATTGGGGGTGGGGGTATGACCTTCCGCCGCTCAACTGGACCTTCGCCGGATATGTGGTGCTGGGGGGATTGGCGCAAATTTTGGGGACCGCGCTGCTGGTGGCGCTGTTCAGTCTGCGGAATTTTGCCGTTGGCACAACTTACTCCAAGACGGAAACGGTACAGGCCGCCCTGTTTGGCATTGTGTTGCTCGGGGATTCCCTCAGTTGGTCGGCGGTGGTGGCCATTGCGATCAGCATGGTGGGGATTTTGCTGATCTCCATGTCGGGCGGGCGGCTTACCGTCCGTGAGTTTTTTCTGGCCTGGACCGGGAAATCAGCCATTCTGGGTATTCTGTCCGGTGGCCTTTTCGGGGTGTGCGCTGTGGCCTACCGGGCGGCTTCCCTGTCGCTGGAAAGTGACATGCTGGTTGTGGCCGCGGCCGTATCAATCGTCTGTGTTCTGGCGTTCCAGTCCCTTGTCATGACCCTTTATATTTCGCTGGTGGAGCCGAACCAGCTTCGAAAGGTTGCGCGGGCGTGGCGTCCGGCCACCATGGTGGGGGCGGCCAGTCTGCTGGGGTCCATTGGCTGGTTCACAGCGATGGCGTGGCAGAACGCGGCCTATGTTCGGGCGGTCGGCCAGATCGAATTGGTGTTTACCTTCATGATCTCGATCTTCTATTTCAAGGAAAAGACCACCCGCCTTGAGGCCATGGGCGTCCTGCTGGTGGTCGGGGGCATTCTGGTCTTTGTCCTGAAATAACCCGAAAGGGCGTTAAAACAACCGGGATGAGCCGGTGTTCAGTTTGATTGTGGCGAATTTTGATCGAATTTTTTACATTTTTGTGAAAGCCGGTCTTTCCCTAATTTTTGCTCTGGTATAGAGTCCGGAAAGTAATTTGGCTTCAAACAAAATGGGAGTGTGAAGTGGCTTCTACTTACACGCCGGTAGAAATGATCGCGAAACTGGTCGGATTTGACACGGTTTCCCGGAATTCCAATCTGGACCTGATCGATTTTGTCGCGGACTATCTGGCAGAATATGGTGTGTCCTCGACCAAGGTCTATAACGATGACGGGACCAAGGCCAACCTGTTTGCAACTGTTGGTCCAAATGTGGAAGGCGGTATCGTCCTGTCCGGACATACGGATGTTGTGCCTGTTGATGGTCAGCCGTGGGACACGGACCCGTTTGAAGTGGTTGAGAAGGATGGCAAGCTGTACGGCCGGGGCACCGCCGACATGAAAAGCTTTTCCGCCATCGCCCTGTCCATGGTCCCGGAAATGCTGGAAAAAGGCATCAAGAAGCCGATCCATTTTGCCCTGTCCTATGACGAGGAAGTGGGCTGCCTCGGTTCGCCCCGCCTGATCGAGTATCTGGCGAAAGAGGCCGCAAAGCCGCGTGCCGTCATCGTTGGCGAGCCGACCATGATGGACATCGTGACCGCCCACAAGGGGATTGTTGGCCTGCGGACCAAGGTTACGGGCCGCGAAGCCCATTCCAGTCTGGTTGAGGACGGCGTCAGTGCCGTCATGACCGCCACCCGTCTGGTCAATTTCATTGCCGACATGATGGCCGAGAACAAGGCCAAGATGGACCCGGACAACCCCTATGCACCGGCGCCGGGCTACACCACCCTTCATGTGGGGGTGATCAATGGCGGTACGGCCATGAACATCATTTCCCGCGAATGTGAATTCCTGTGGGATATCCGCTATATCGCCGAAGATGATCCGCAGGACTTCATCGACCGGTTCAACCGGTATGTGGAGGAAGAAATCCTGCCAGCCATGAAGGCGGTTGCACCGGAAGCGGATATCGTAACTGAAATTCGCTCCTCCACCCCGGCCCTTGGGCAGGAAGAGGACGGCGAGGCAGAAATGCTGTGCAAATCCCTGACCGGAAAGAACAATACGTCGTCTGTGGCTTATGCTGCCGAGGCGGGACAGTTCCAGGAGGCCGGTTTCTCAACGGTTATTTGCGGTCCGGGATCCATCGGGATCGCGCACCAACCGAACGAGTTTATCGAGGTCGATCAGGTTCGCCAGTCAGAGGCATTTATCCGCAAACTGATCGTTAAACTGGCGGGCTGATCCGGCAGGACAACTTGTATGGACAGGATATTGTTGTTTGTTTAATGTCCAAAATAGGATTGCGCCCAAAGATAAAAAGGTTCGGGCGCAATGACTTTCCCCTTTGGGGCACCGTTTTTGATGCAAATATTTAGTTTAAGGGAGACACCATGAAATTGCGTCACGGACTGATGGCCGCCGTCGCTGCAGCAGCAATTGCTGTTGCCGCGCCAGTCGCCAAAGCTGAAACTTTCAAGTATGCCTTTCAGGGCAGCTTGAGTTCACTTGACCCGCATTCACTGAACGAGACTTTCCTGCTCGGAACGCTGGGTAACATCTATGAAGGTCTGGTCATTTATGACGAGAACCTGACAGTGACCCCGGGTCTGGCTGAATCCTGGGAAATCGTCGAGCCGACAAAATGGAAATTCAACCTGCGTAAAGGCGTGAAATTCCACAACGGTAACGACTTCACAGCCGAAGACGTTGTCTTCTCATGGCAGCGTGCGCTGTCTGAAGGGTCTGACCAGAAGGTCCGTGCCGCCAAGATCAAGAATATCGAGGTCGTTGACGATCACACGATCATTATTGAAACACCGGCTCCGAACCCGATCCTGACGTCCGACCTGTATTTTGTCTACATGATGGACAAAACATGGTCCGAGGAAAACAACACCACAGAGGCAACAAGCCCGTCTGCGGACACCACAGGCAACTTCGCCAACCTGAACGCCAACGGTACCGGTCCGTTCAAGGTAACCGAGCATAAAGCCGACGTGAAAACCACGTTCGAGCGTCATGCCGATTACTGGGGCAACATGAAATCCAATGTGACACGCATTGAATTCACACCCATCAAGGAAGCCGCAACCCGTGTTGCTGCGCTGATCTCTGGTGAGCTGGATCTGGTTTACCCGGTTCCGGTACAGGACTGGCAGCGTCTTGACGATGCGGCTGGCGTAAAGTCACTGGCAGGTCCGGAAGCCCGGACAATCTTCCTGGGTATGGATCAGGGCCGTGATGAGCTGCTCTACTCCAACATCAAGGGCAAGAACCCGTTCAAGGATATTCGTGTCCGTCAGGCCATGGCGCACGGCATCAACCTTGAAGCCATCAAACAGAAAGTCATGCGCGGTGCGTCTACACCGGCTGGCCTGATGGTTGCCCCGCAGATCAACGGCTTTGTCGCTGAACTGAACACTCCTTATGCCTATGACCCGAAGAAATCCAAGGAACTGCTGGCGGAAGCCGGTTACCCGGATGGGTTTGAGGTGACTCTCGACTGCCCGAACAACCGTTACGTCAATGACGAGAAAATCTGTCAGGCCGTTGTTTCCATGCTGGCAAAAGTCGGCGTCAAGGTAGACCTGCTGGCTCAGCCGAAATCCAAGTATTTCGGTAAAATCCTGGCCACCGGCGGTTTCGACACCAGCTTCTACATGCTGGGCTGGACACCGGGCACCGTGGACAGTGAAAACGCCATGTCTTCCCTGCTGGCTTGTCAGAACGCAGAAACCAAGGTTGGCCTGTTTAACCTCGGCAACTACTGCAACCCGCGTGTTGACGAGCTGACCGCCAAGGTTGGTTCTGAAACCGATCAGGATGCGCGTAATGCGATGATCAAGGAAGCCTTCCAGATCGTCAAGGACGAGGTCGGTTACCTGCCGATCCATCAGCAGCCGCTGTCTTGGGGCGTGCGTGATGGCGTCTCTGTCGTACAACGTGCAGACAACATTCTGGACTTCCGGAATGTGGTTGTCGGCAAGTAAGGCAATTCGGAATACAGGGCCTGCACATCGCAGGCCCTGTTTATTTTTATCTTAGCGAAAACTAAATTTAGCCATGGTTTCATTTTTGTTTAAGCGACTGCTGCAATCATTCGTTGTGATGATTACGGTTGCGCTGATCGCATTTTCCATGTTCCGCTTCGTCGGCGACCCGATCAACAACATGGTTGGTCAGGACACCACACAGCAGGAACGGGAAGAACTGCGCGAAAAACTTGGTTTGAACGATCCTTTCCTTGTCCAGTTCGGTCGTTTTACGCTGAACGCCGCGCAAGGGGATTTCGGGCTCTCCTATAAATACCGGGTCCCTGTTAGCGAAATGATTTTCGAGCGGATGCCTGCCACGCTGGAACTGGCGTTTGTTTCGGCCATTATTGCCCTGTTCTTCGGAATTCCGCTGGGGGTATATACGGCGCTGAAACGCAAGGGCATACTCTCCAAGTTCATCATGACCATGTCTTTGGTCGGGGTGTCCCTGCCTACATTCCTGACCGGTATTCTTTTGATCCTTTTGTTTGGCGTGATGTTGCGCTGGCTGCCCACCTTCGGTCGCGGTGACGTGATTGAAATCGGGAGCTGGACAACGGGCTTCCTGACCGTTTCCGGTCTGAAATCCCTGATCCTGCCCTCCATTACTCTGGCCCTGTTCCAGTTGACCCTGATCATGCGTCTTGTCCGGGCTGAAATGCTGGAAGTTCTGCGGACCGACTTCGTCAAGTTTGCGAAGGCTCGCGGTCTGCCGGACCGTGCGGTGCATTTCAAGCACGCGCTCAAGAACACACTGGTGCCGGTGATCACGATTACAGGCCTGCAGCTTGGCTCGCTGATTGCCTTTGCCATCATTACGGAAAGTGTTTTCCAGTGGCCGGGAATGGGACTGATGTTCATTCAGGCAATTTCTGACGTGGATATCCCCGTGATGGCAGCCTATCTCGTGCTGATCGCTTTCTTCTTTGTTGTAATCAATATGATCGTGGACCTTCTTTACTATGCCGTTGATCCACGCCTGAGGGCTGATAACGAGTAAGATCCATGGAAAAAACTATCGAAAAAACACGTTTTGAACGTTTCCTTGACAGCGATGTCTGGCACAGTTTCAAGTCCAGCCCCGTTGCCATTATCTCGTCACTGGTCACACTGATCATGATCCTTGCGGCCTTGTTCGCGCCGTATATCGCGCCTCATGATCCGTTTGATCTGGTGTCCATCGACATCATGGATTCCAACCTTCCGCCAGCCTGGCAGGAATTCGGCGAAGCCCGTTTCCTTCTGGGGACGGATGATCAGGGCCGGGATATCCTGTCCACCATCATGTATGGTGCCCGGATTTCCCTGTTTGTCGGTTTCGCATCCGTTATCTTTTCCATGGTTGTGGGGATCACGCTGGGCCTCATCAGCGGGTATGCCGGGGGGCGCGTTGATGCCTTCATCATGCGCGTTGCCGATATCCAGCTTTCTTTCCCGGCCATCCTGATCGCCCTGCTGATCGATGGTGTGGCCCGTGGTATCGTACCGAAGGAACTGCACGAGGAACTGTCCATCTATGTTCTGATCTTCGCCATCGGTATTTCCGGCTGGGTTCAGTATGCCCGGACCGTGCGTGGTTCCACGCTGGTAGAACGGAACAAGGAATATGTTCAGGCGGCCCGTGTCATCGGTATTCGTCCGGGCACAATCCTGCGGCGCCATATCCTGCCCAACGTCATGGGGCCGGTCATGGTGATTGCGACCATCCATCTGGCGATTGCCATCATCACGGAAGCGACCCTGTCCTTCCTGGGTGTCGGTGTTCCGCCGACCACGCCGTCTCTTGGCACCCTGATCCGGATCGGGAACGAGTATCTGTTCTCCGGTGAGTGGTGGATCACGATTTTCCCCGGTATCACGCTTGTCATACTGGTGCTGGCCGTAAACCTTTTGGGGGACTGGCTTCGTGATGCCCTCAACCCGAAACTGCGCTAGGGAGGACAGGATGGATCTGCTTAGTATCAAAAATCTTGAAATTGAATTTCCAAGTCGGCGCGGCACGGTCGTGGCGGTCAATGATGTCAACCTGACCGTTCAACCGGGCGAGGTTCTCGGGGTTGTGGGCGAGTCCGGTGCGGGTAAATCCACCATCGGCAACGCCGTGATCGGCCTGCTGGAGCCTCCCGGACGGATGTCCGGCGGCGAGGTTTACCTGAAAGGGGAACAGATCAACAATCTGTCCTCCGAGGAAAAACGGAAAATCCGCGGCCGTCGTATCGGCATGATTTTCCAGGACCCGCTGACCTCTCTTGATCCGCTTCAGACAGTGGAACAGCAACTGGTTGAAACCATCGAGTTGCACCTCAAGCTGGGGGAAGCCAAGGCCAAGGAGCGGGCGATTGACCTGCTGCATCAGGTGGGTATTCCCAATCCTGAACTGCGGGTGAAGCATTACCCGCATCAGTTCTCCGGCGGGATGCGTCAGCGCGTGGTGATTGCTTTGGCCCTTTGTGCCGAGCCGGAAGTCATCATCGCGGACGAGCCGACCACGGCACTTGACGTTTCCATTCAGGCCCAGATTCTGGAACTGATGCGCAAGCTGTGTCAGGAAAAACAGGTCGGGATGCTGATCATTACCCACGATATGGGGGTTATTGCCGATATTACGGACCGCGTGGCCGTCATGTATCGGGGCAATCTGGTCGAGGAAGGGACCACCCAGAAAATTCTGGGCAATCCTGACCATCCTTATACCAAGAGCCTGATCAGTGCTGTACCGCGCCCGGACATTCGTCTGAAACGCTTCCCGATGGTCGATTACATCGAGAAAGAGGAAGACCGCAAGAAGCTGCTGGATATCTCAACCCACTGGTTGGGACAGGCCCGTGACTTTGATGCGGTTGAAGGACCCCTGGTCGAGGTCGAAGACCTTGTCATGACCTTTGTCACCAAGCCGGCTTTCCTGAAGAAGAACCGCCAGACCTTTAATGCGGTCAACGGCGTTTCCTTTGAAATCCGTCAGGGTGAGGTGTTCGGCCTTGTGGGGGAAAGCGGTAGCGGTAAATCCACCGTGGCCCGCATGATTTCCGGTCTGTACAAGCCGGCGAAAGGTGCGGTCAAGTTTGGCGGAACCAACTTGACAGAGATCAAGTCTGAAAAGGAACTGGATTATTTCCGGCGCCAGATGCAGATGATCTTCCAGGATCCGTTCTCGTCCCTGAACGGTCGGATGCGTGTTATGGATATCGTGGCGGAGCCGATCCGGTTCCACAAGCTGACATCCAGCAACGCGGAAACCGAAGGCATTGTCATGGACCTGCTGGAACATGTGGGGCTGGGCCGTCAGGCGGCGGTTCGTTTCCCGCATGAATTCTCTGGCGGTCAGCGTCAGCGTATTTCCATTGCCCGCGCTCTGGCAACCCGTCCGCGGTTCCTGATCTGTGACGAGCCGACATCGGCCCTTGACGTGTCCATTCAGGCGCAAATCCTGAACCTGCTGAAGGACTTGCAGGAAGAGCTGGGCCTGACCATGCTGTTCATCAGTCATGACCTGCCGGTTATCCGTCAGATGTGTGACCGTGTGGGGGTGATGAAGATGGGTGAACTTGTCGAGGTTACGGAAACAGAAAAACTGTTCACCGCGCCTGAGGCACCCTATTCACAGGAACTTCTGTCCCTGATGCCGAAGCTGGACAACCTGTCCCAGCAGGGGCTGCAGGTGGAAGGCGCCTGATCAACAGGATGCAAACCGAAATGAAAAAAGGGGCCCTAGGGCCCCTTTTTTTGTGCTGATGACCTAAACCCGGTCAGGAGGCTTCAAGCCCTTTCAGGGCCTTGGTGACGGTTTCATTAGCCCGCTTGCAGACCATTTCCTTCCAGTCGTCCTTGTCGCAATAGAACGCATCACGCACCTGCTTCTTGATGCTGCGACCCAGATCACTGTCCAGATCCCCGTGGATATAGAGCCAGTTGTCCGCCCGAAGCGCGCCCAGAACCTCAAGCACGGGGATGGTGCCATATTCAATGGCAACGCAGGTATGGGTTGCCTTGGGGGAACTTTCGGAAATACCAAAATTGATGCTGCCCTCAACAACCGGGGATGTGGATGTGCCGGCATCCGGCGAAGTGACTTCCCCGTCATACCAGTTCATAGCCCGCTCAACACCGTTCGGGTCCCCCACATAGATCAGTTCGCCAAAGCCATAAGGGCCAAGACCCGTATGCAGGTCCAGAGAGGCCACATGCTCCGCATCGGCGGCATGCTGCTTGACCACGGCGCGCAACGTATCGTTTGACCATGACGGGGCCGTACCGCCATAGAAAACACCATCGGCGTGAACATGCTGACCGCTGGTCACCGCAGACTGGAAGGTGAACAGGTCATGACGGGCAATATAGTCCTGAATGTCCGCTTCTGCCTTCTCCCGTGCCGGTCCGTCCCAGTCGGCGGGAAGAACCATGGGATGGACCTCGCGGTACGCCGCATTGTCGGGCAGGGGCTTGCTGAAGTCGCGGAAGTTCCGGTTCAGGTCGATATTGTCTTCATTGACCCGGCGAACATGGGAAAACCCATACGGGTTGATGGCATGGATGAACAGGACGGCGGTATCCGCAGGCAGGTCGGTGAAATAGCCTTCCCGCAGAAGACCAATCTGAATGCCGGACCCGCAAAAGCCTTCGCCGCCATGGGTGGCGGAACTGATGATCAGGATTTTACGGGCGGATTGGGGGCCGATCCGGGCCACGTCCATAAAAAGGTCTTCGCCTTCCGCCCCCTTGGCACGGTCATTGAGATGGCTTTCAACGTCCAGATTCCGGTCCGCGCAGGCGTCAAGAAACTTGGTGCGGGCTTCGGAATAGGTCGCTGAGAAGTGCCGGGATACTGTCATGGGATCGTCCTTTACATGATGTACAGTAAATGTCTGGAGTTATTTTGTATCCTATTTGGCAGGGCGGGGGACAACTCTTTTTGAACAGAAGGCCAATCGCCGCTATGATCTTTGCAACTCGCCCGAAACAAGGGCAGGGAGGATTGCCAAAATAGAAAAAAGAAGAGGCGTTTCGGTATGCAGGAAGATACGTTCATTTTGTACGGTTCAGAATATTCACCCTTTTCCGTGAAGGTCCGGTCCTACCTTCGGTACAAGGGGATTCCCCATGTCTGGCGACCGCGAACACGGGATAACATGGCGGAATTTCAGGCCCATGCCAAGCTGCCCCTGATACCGCTGCTGCTGCGCCCTGACGGGACCGCCATGCAGGACAGCACGCCGATGATCGAAAAGCTGGAAGCGGAGTTTCCGTCCCCCTCAATCCTGCCGGACGAGGCGGTAAGCGTCTTCATGTCGGCATTGATCGAGGAATATGCAGACGAATGGGGCAACAAGCCCATGTTCCATTACCGCTGGTGGCGGGATGAAGACCAGATTGCGATCTCTGGTGCACTGGCGGCGGCGTCCAATCCGTCGGGAAGCGAGGCGGAGAATAAGGCCTTCGCCCAGTCATTGCGGGAGCGGATGGTGCCGCGCCTGAGCTTTGTCGGCTCAAGCGAGCAGAACCGGGAGACGATTGAGCAGTCGCTGGAGGATCTGCTGGGTTTGCTGGAGGTCCATTTGAAGGGCCGGCCTTACCTGTTCGGGGGGCGTCCGGCGCTGGCTGATTTCGGATTGTTCGGGCAGCTTTATGGATGCACGCAACAGCCGACAACCATTGCAATCCTGAAGGATTATCCGCTTGTTTCCGCGTGGATTGACCGCATGGTTGATCCCGCCGCGGAAGGGGCGTTCGAGCCATGGGCCGATTTGGCAGGGACGCTTGTCCCGCTGATCCGGGATCAGGTCGGGGGCCTGTATATGCCGTGGGCGGTGGCCAACAGTCAGGCCCTGATGCAGGAGGCGCCGACCTTCACGGTTTCCTTGAGGGGATGTGATTTTACGCAGGACACCATGAAATATACCGGCAGGTCGTTCATGGCGCTGCGCAAGCGTTATCAGGATGCGGGGGATAACGGCCTGCTGGAGGAAGCCCTGATCAAGGCGGACTGCCTCAAGCCGCTGGTTTCAGAATACTGGTAAGACGGGCCTTCGTTCCTTGTCCTGATCCGTCAGTGACCAATGGCCTCGCGGATTTTCTCGGCAAGCTCTTTTTTACGGAACGGCTTGTTCAGAAGCATGGAAGACTCGCCGAGATCGGAATGTGAATCGAGGGCATTCTGGGTATAGCCGGACATGAAAAGAACACTCAGGTTCGGCTTGCTCTCCCGCGCTTTTCTGGCTACCTCCGGGCCCCGCATACCGCCCGGCAGGACCACATCGGACAGCAGCAGGTCGATCTGCTGAACCGTTTCGATGACCTCAAGGGCGGATTGCCCGTCATGGGCCTGCACCACGTTATAGCCAAGGCTTTTAAGCTGAAGGACCGTCAATTCCCGCACATCCGGGTCGTCCTCAAGGACAAGAATGGTTTCATTGCCGGTCTTGGGGGATTGCGCTTCCATTTCTGCTACCTGTTCTTTCTTTTCTTCCTTCGTGCGGGGAAGATATAGTTTGACGGTGGTGCCCATTCCCTGTTCGCTGTAAATGGTCACATGGCCGCCGGACTGTTTGACAAAGCCGTAGATCATGCTGAGCCCAAGGCCCGTTCCCTCGCCAACAGGCTTGGTTGTGAAGAAGGGCTCGAAAACCCGGTCAAGGATGTCCCGTGTCATGCCGATCCCGTCGTCGGAAACGGAAATCGTGACATATTCGCCGGGCACGATTTCTTCCTGAAACTGGTTTTCTTCTCCGTCTATAACGACGTTCGATATCTCGATGGACAGGACACCTGCGCCCTTGTTCGTGGCGGTAATGGCATCGCGGGAGTTGATGGCCAGATTGAGGATCACGTTTTCCAGTTGTCCCTGATCGACCTCGCAGCTCCAGAGGTCCGGTCCATAGGTGGTCTTGATGGAAATATTCTCGCCCAGAACCCTTTTCAGCATGTCGGCCATGTTGTCGACAAGGTCTTCCACATGGGTGACCGTGGGGGACAGCATCTGCTTGCGCGAGAAGGCCAGCAGGCGGCTGGTAAGTTCGGCGCCCCGTGTGGCCGCGCTGATCAGGGTTTTCAGGAAGGACTGCGCCGGGGAATCGGCGGGCAGGTCTTCCTCCAGCAGTTCCGCATTGCCAAGCACCACGGCCAGCAGGTTGTTGAAGTCATGGGCGACGCCGCCTGTGAGTTCGCCCACGGCCCGCATTTTTTCTGACTGGCGCAGTTGTTCCTCGCTTTTCGCAAGGGCCACTTCCGAGGCCTTCCGATCGGAGATATCCTCCATGCTGATCCCGATAAAGCGCAGGCCCTCCCGCTCCAGCAGGTGATAACTGACCTGAACGGGGATAAGATGGCCGTCCTTGTGGATGACCTCTTTTTCAAAGGGAGGGGTGGGGCTTTTCTTGCGCAGGTGGCGCATCTGCTCCACCTCTTCATCATGGAGGGAACTGGGCGTCAGGTCCCACAAGGTCATCTGGCGGATTTCATCGGCGGTATATCCCACAATTCTGGCGTAGGCGGGGTTCACGTCCACAAACTGCCCATCCACATGATTGAGGGCGAGGCCAATGGGGGATTGCTCGAACAGCATCCGGTTATATTGCTCGCTTTCCCGAAGGGCGTAGAACGAGCTTTCGATATTGGTTCGCATCAGATTGATGGCCGAGACCACATCATCCAGTTCGTCCTTGGAGGCACCGCTTTGCTTCCGTTGCAGTTTCAGTGGCGGCTGGTTGCTTTCCAGCTTGATGTTGCGGGCATAGTTGGACAGGGTCAGCAGGTGCCGGGAAATCTGGTACTGGAAGACAATCAGGAAAAAGCCCGCGATCAGGAAAATCACCACCGCATTGCTGGCCAGATTGATCAGGGCGCGGGATTTCAGGCTGTCAAAAACCTCGTTCAGGCCAGCAACGACTTTCAGGGTGCCAAGGTGAAATGTGTGCCCGTTGTTATCCAGTTTCAGGGGAAATTCAGCCTGCAGTGTTTTTTCAGAACGGACCACGCCGGACAGCCATTTGGTTTGCTCGCTGTCGGCAATGGAGACATACTCGATATTGTCCGTATTTATCAGGCTGTCCAGGTGAAGCTGTATCTGCTCCTCGTCCAGAACCCATACATTATGGGTCAGGTTTGGAAGGCGGGTTTCCCGAATATCCTCGAAACCGGCTTCTATCTCGTCGAGATTTTCCTGATAGTCGATATAGAGCTGAAGGGCCGTACTCAGGAGCGTTACAATAAAGCTAAACGCTGCGATGGATAGAATCAGCCTTCGGGCAACCGTCATTCGGATTTCCTGTTATTTCCGCTATTTGTAATGCTATCGCCGACAATAATGTCAGATACCATATATTTGTACTTTTTTTTGTTTAAATTACTGTTGAAATTATGCGCGGGAACAGAAGATCGTCGCGGCGATGGTTCTTCACCAAGAAGAGAGAGGCCGGCGTTGCGGATGGATCGGCACTTGTGATAGTTAGATGTTCTGTTTGACTTAAAACAATTTAGGTATCTTGTGGGAGGGATGCCCGATATGGAAGAAAACTCCGCCAAACCGGTGGCAGCCTTTGCCGACTGGTTGAAATCCGTCTTTCCGGGCGTCCTTGTGTGCCTGACCATTGCCATGGCATCCACATTCCTGAGTGACCATTACGGTGGCCCGGTTATGCTGTTTGCCCTGTTGCTGGGCATGGCGTTTCATTTCCTGTCTCAGGAAGGGCAATGTGTTAAGGGAATTGAGCTGGCCTCGAAATCGATCCTGCGCATTGGTGTAGCCCTGCTGGGGGTTCGCATCACCATTGACCAGATCGCCGGGCTTGGCGGGTATACCATCATGGGGGTTCTGCTGGCCATTGCCGCGACCATCCTGTTTGGCTGGGTTGCCGCGCACATGTTGGGCCTGAAGCGGGCGCAAGGGTTGCTGTCCGGCGGGGCGGTGGCCATTTGCGGGGCCTCTGCTGCGTTGGCCCTGTCGGCGGTGATGCCCAAAAACAAACATTCCGAGAATAATACCATTGTCACGGTTGTTGCGGTGACCACCCTCAGTACGGTGGCCATGGTGATCTATCCCCTGATCACGCAGGAACTGGGGATGTCGACCGTTGATAGCGGGATTTTCCTGGGCGGTACCATTCATGATGTGGCGCAGGTGGTCGGCGCGGGATACAGCATTTCCGACGAGACCGGGGATATCAGTACCGTGGTGAAATTGCTGCGGGTGACGGCCCTTGTTCCTGTGGTGCTGGTCTTTTCCCTGCTGTACAGCGCCAGAAACGCGCAGGACAATGGCGGCTCCAAAAAGGGGCTTCTGCCGCCGCTGTTTCTTGTGGTCTTCATCGGCTTTGTGATCCTGAACAGTTTCGGCTTTCTGCCGACCGTGGCAACGGATCACCTGACCGATATTTCCCGCGCCTGTCTGGTGACGGCGATTGCCGGACTGGGGATGAAGACATCGCTGAAGGATGTGGCCAAGGTGGGATGGCCGATTGTTATTCTGGTGGTGTCGGAAACCGTCTTTATTGCCCTGTTCATTCTGGGCGTGATCAGCTTCCTGTAGGAGTGTTGAAGGCCTGCCTGACCGCTCCGGTTCGGAAGCGGGCAGGCAGTCGGTGCATTTTCCGTCAGTTCAGAAGTTTTCCCGGCAGCCACATGGCGATGGCGGGAAAGGCCATGACCATCCCAAGTCCCACAAGCTGCAGCAGCACAAAGGGGATGATGCCGCGATAGATCTGGTTGATCTTGACCTCGGGCGGGGCGACCCCCTTCATATAGAACAGGGCAAACCCGAACGGCGGTGTCAGGAAAGAGGTTTGCAGGTTGACGGCCATCAGGATCGCGAACCAGTAAACCACATCCATCTTTGCCACATGATCCCCGAAATCAAGGCTGGTGATGATCGGGGCGAAGACGGGCAGCACGATCAGGGTTATTTCGATCCAGTCGAAGAAGAAGCCCAGAAAGAACACCACAATCATCAGGACCAGCAGGATGCCCCACGGGCCAAACCCGAACTGGAAGATAAAGTCGGTGATCAGTTCTTCCCCGCCAAGGGATCGAAACACATAGGAAAAGGCCGTTGCACCGATAAAGATGAAAAACAGCATCCCGTTGGTAAGGGCGGTTCGCTCAATAACATCCCGCAGCACGGCGAAGGACAGTTTCCTGTTGTAGATCGCCAACAAAATGGCTCCGAAGGCACCAACACCCGCCGCTTCGGTCGGGGTGGCCCACCCGGCAACGATGGACCCAAGGACCATGAAAATCAGGAAAACAGGCGGAATGAACCCCTTCCAGAGCAGCTTCATCAGGTCCTTGAAGGTGTCCGGGCCAAGGGCTTCGGGGAGCGGCGGCGCCAGTTCCGGCTTCAACTTGCAGAGCGTGAAGATATAGATGAAATAAAGGCTGGCCAGCAGCAATCCGGGCAGGACCGCGGCCACAAACAGGGTGCCCACCGAGCGGCTGAGTAGATCGGCCATGATGACCAGCATGATGCTGGGCGGGATCAGGATGCCAAGGGTGCCGGAGGAGGCAATCGTCCCGGTGGCCAGTTCCATATTGTATTTCCGTTCCAGCATCATGGGCAGGGCCATCAGCGAGATCATGACGACGGAGGCGCCGATGATCCCGGTGGTCGCCGCCATGATGGTTCCCATCAGGGTGACAGACAGGGCCAGACCGCCGGGGGTGCGCCGGAACAGGACCTGCAGGCAATGCAGAAGGTCCGTCGCGACACCGCTGCGTTCCAGCATGGTGCCCATGAAGATGAACATGGGAATGGCTACCAGAACCAGGTTGTCGGCAATCCCCCATATCCTTAGTACCAGATTGAAAAACTCGATCTGGGAAAAGACATCGAAATAAATACCGATAAATCCGAAGGCGAGGCCAATGCCACCAAGGACGAAGCCGACCGGATAGCCGCTGAACAGAAAAATGGCCAGAGCCACAAACATGAAGGCGGGCAGGTAATCCTCGATATAAAAGTTCATGATTTCCCCCGCCCGCTATTGTCACTGTTGAAATCGATATCTTTTAACGGAGGCACGGCTTCGGCCGTTTCTTCCCGTGCCATGCGGTCTTTCAGGTCGGGCGGGCCGAACAGTTCAATGAATTTTCGAAGGGTGATCACAATCCCGGCCAGCAGCATGAAAAAGAAACCGATGGGCAGGAAGCTTTTGATTGCCCAGCGATAGGGCAGACCGGTGGCGGAATCGGACATTTCATTGACCGACCACGACCGTTCGATGAAATCGGTGGAAAAGTAGAGAATGATCAGGCAGTAGGGGATCAGGGCAACCAGACAGCCGATAAATTCAATCCAGTTGCGGGTCCGCTCTGAAAACCGTTCGCGAAGAAGGTCAATCCGCACATGGGCGTCCTTTGTATAGGCGAACCCGATACAGAGCAGGAAGATGATGGCGTGAAGATGCCATTCCCCTTCCTGCAGCTTGGTGGACCCGAGAACCAGAAAGCGTCGTGTGACCACGTCGAAGATGATGATGATGATCAGGGGGATTGTGACCCAGGCGCCGACCTTTCCGGCGAAGGTGACAAGCCTGTCCAGAAAGGCTTCAAGTTTAGCCAGAAATAGCATCGGTTATACTCCGTTACCCTGCACAAAGAGTTTGAGATGCCGGTCCATATGGTGACAGGACCGGCATTCCGGGACCGGTGCGGGGACGGGAAATCCCATCCCCGAATGGCTCAGTTCAGGTAACCGAGTTCCTTCCAGACGGCGTAGTCTTTCCGAAAGGCACTATAGGATTCCCAGACCCGCTTGAAGTTGGCATCCCGGGCGGCGTCCTCGGCGGCCACCTCGTTCCACTTTTCTTCCAACGTATCCAGAATTTCCTGTGGCCAGCGGTGAATTTGAACACCCTTTGATTTCAGTTCGATCAGGGCCTTGGCCTGAATGGCTTCACCTTCCGCCAATCCTTCACGGAAACTGTCGCCGCAGGTGATTTCGATCTGGGCCCGCTGCGTGTCGCTGAGGGCATTCCATTTTTCAAGATTGAATAGCACCTCGAAAATGGTCGATTGCTGATGCCAGCCGGGGAAATAATAGTGCTTGGCGATCTGATAAAAACCGAGATTGAGATCAATGGCCGGCATGGAATATTCGGTCGCATCGATGGAGCCGCGCTCCAATGCCGGGAAGATATCGCCGCCCGCGATCAACTGGGTGGAAACCCCGATTTTCTCCATCACCTTGGCACCCAGCCCGAAGAACCGCATTTTCAGGCCCTGCATATCCTCGATGGTTTTGATTTCGTTGCGGAACCAGCCAGAGGCTTCCGGCGCGATAATACCGCAGGGGACGGATTTCAGGCCATGCTTGGCGTAAAGTTCGTCCCAAAGCTGGATGCCGCCTCCGTAATAAATCCAGCCCATATATTCACCGGCGCTGGGGCCGAAGGGAACGGCGGCGAACATGGCCATGGCCGGTTCCTTGCCGTACCAGTATCCGGGGGTGGACCAGCAGGCGTCCACAGACCCCTGACCAACAGCGTCAAAACATTCCTTGGCGGGAATAAGCGCGTTGGGTTCAAAAAACTTGATGCGGATATTGCCGCCTGAAACCCGTTCCAGTTTTACGGTCATGTTCTTGCCAAGCGTCCCAAGCTGGGTGAGGGAACTGGGGAACCAGCTTGCCATTTTCCAGTTGATCCGTTTGTCTTCTGCAGACGCACCGGTCGCTGCCGCGACGGTCAGACCGCATGCAACAGCGGCTGTTGCCAGCTTGCTGCCTAGCCCTTTGAATGTCATGTTTTTCTCCCATTGATATGACGAACAAGACAAGCGTGGAATATCTCCCGCTATTCCGGCACTTGCTGTGGCTTTCGACCTAATCACGAATACATGAGAAGCGACTGATGTATTTAAGAGTGTGTATGAGTTACTTTCGAATGTAAATAAAATACTCAATTAGATAAATATTGTATTTTGTCTGCAAGTCAAAGTGCACAGGTCAAAGGGCTGAAAAAGTCCGTTTTCCTTGACGATATTGCCCCGAAAATGCGTGCGGTTGAAAAGACCCTGAATTGAACACGGCCTGTGATGGAAGACACAGGCTTATGGTCTTGGAATTCCCCCTGATCGGTGCTAACTACAGCCTGAATTCCGGCTTCAGGCGGGACCGGCTGGGGCCGGTCCTTTTCGATGCGGCAGTTTTTATACTGTCTTCCGATACGGATGGTATTTTTATCGGGCTGGGCATGGCTCTGTGGAAAGGAATGAAAATGGCGTGGAAGTTACTGTTTCTTGCAGGGATCTTCGAAGTGGTTTGGGCAATCGGCCTGAAATATACCGATGGGTTTTCCCGTCTCTGGCCCAGTGTGGGAACCATTGCCGCCATGGGGATCAGCTTCTTTTTCCTCAGTGTCTCTCTTAAAACCCTGCCTATCGGGACGGCCTATGCGATCTGGACCGGGATCGGTGCGGTGGGAACCGCCATTCTGGGCATTTTCCTGTTTCAGGAACTGGTGTCCTTCCCGCGGCTGTTCTGCATCGGTTTGATCGTTGCCGGGATTGCGGGCCTGAAACTGACCTCCTCCTGAAGCGTGTCACCTGTCACCTGACACCTGAAGCCTGCTGCCTGACAAGGGCTGCGGGCGTTTTCCGTCTTGTGCTGTCATAAAAACACCATCTTTCTGACGGATGAAAGAGGCTCATTTCTCTTGCCGGGGCCTGCGCCGCAGTGCCATCCGGCTTTTCAGACTAAGGAATAAAGGTTCATGGTAAACCGGAACGGATTGCTTGCCACATTATTGACTGCTGCTGTTGTTGTCGGCTGTACCCCGGCGGGGACGGATCAGGGCGAAAAACCGGGGGCCGTGCTGGCGATCAGTCAGGTGACCGGCGAGGTTGCCTATCGGGAACGGATAGCCCTTGCGCCGTCAAGCCGTGTGGGTGTGTCGCTATACGCGATCTCCCCGGATGGGTCCGAGGCAGAGGTGGCCTCAAACGCATTTTCGACAGAGGGCCGTCAGGTTCCCTTTCCGTTTTCCCTTGATCTGACGACAGAGCAGGGGCAGGCCGTCTCTGGCTATCGGGTCAAGGCCCGGATCGAAGACGCCCACGGGCGGGTCCAGTGGGTCGGTGAAAAGGTTCTGGCTGTCCCATCAGAAGCGGGCAAACTCGATGCTGGCATGGTTATGCTGAAGCGGTCCGTGGTGCGGGATGGTAGCGCGGCCGCAGGCGGGGAGGGGTTCCAGTCCTACCGCTGTGACGGTGCCCTTGTGGATACCCGGATGCAGGGCGACAAACTGGAATTGGTGATGCGCGGCGGGAAATACCTTTTGTCGCAGGAAATCAGTGCTTCCGGTGCGCGGTTCGTCGGGCCGGCCGCTGATGGCGAGGTGGAATTCTGGAGCAAGGGCGATACCGCCACCCTGACCACCGGCAACAAGGCCGGGGCAAGCTGCGCCAAGGTTGCGACCGGACCGCTTGGCGGCGGCGAATGGGTGGTTGAGGATATTGCCTCTGCCGGGGTGATCGACAATTCCCGGGCTACCTTGATGTTCGGGGAAGACGGACGCCTGTCCGGCCGGGCCAGTTGCAACAGTTATTCCACGACCTTCAAACAGGAAGGCAGCCGCATGACGCTGGGGGCGACCGCCACTACCATGATGGCCTGTTTGCCGGCCCTTTCAAATCAGGAAGCCGCCTTCCTCAAGATTCTCGGGGATGTGCAAAATGCCTATATCAACGAGACGGGCGCGCTTGTGCTTGTTGCGTCTTCCGGCAAAACCATGACGGCCCGCCGCTAGGGCCGTTCGCCGCGTTCGGTCCGGGGCAAAGGCCCGAAGACCAAAGGGAACAGCCTGACAGAATTCATCCTGACGTTGCGCATCCGGGGGCCTCTCCGGGTGCGTTTTTGTTTTTTCGCTGTTTCGGGCCGTTAAAAAAACATTTGGTAATATAGGGGTTTTATTCCAACATGATCGGACCCGGTGCGGTTTGGGAGCAGGTTATCTGAAAGGCCGCGACCGGATCATTCTACTCAGGGGAGAGCGAGAGCAATGAAACTTCAAAAAATTGTCCGTAATTCAGCAGCCGGTGTTGTTCTGGCAGGGCTGACTGTTTCCGGTACCATGGCCCATGCCGACAGTACGGGCATGATGACAGCGGAAAGCGACCTTCTCAATGCAACGCTCTGGATGCAGACATCCGTGGAGTTCAAGGCCAATTCCATGGCCGCCTACAAACTGGCCGAGGTGATGCTGGACCGGGCGCTGGCAGACAAATCATGGACGGCGGCACTGGAACAGGACGGGGATTATCAGGGCAAGCCGCCAGCGGTCATTCTGGATGTGGACGAGACCGTTCTGGATAACTCTGTTTACGAGGCATGGCTGATCAAGGCCCGGACCAACTACAGTTCCAAGACCTGGATGCCGTTTGTGGATGATGCGGTTTCCACCCCCATCGCCGGTTCGAAAGAGTTTATTGACTATGCCCGCTCAAAAGGCGTGGAGATTTTCTATGTCTCCAACCGAAAGGCTCCGGGCGAAGAAGGGACCCGCAAGAACCTCAAGGACTACGGGTATTATGTGAATGACAAGGTGGATACGGTTCTGCTGCGCGGCGAGAAAGAGGACTGGGGATCGGAAAAGAGTACCCGCCGGGCCCATGTGGCCAAGGATTACCGGGTGTTGCTGCTGCTGGGGGACAATCTGGGCGACTTTGTGGATATAAAGAACGCGGATCTGGCAGAACGGAACGCGATTCTGGCCCGCTATCAGGAAAACTGGAGCAGCAAGTGGATCACCATTGCCAATCCCATGTATGGATCATGGGAAGGCGCCGCGTTCGGCTTCCAGTGGAAAGCCTCTGACGAGCAGAAGCGCCAGCTTAAAATGAACGCCATGAAATACTGGGCCCCGGCTGAATAACCTGCAGACCCGGACCCGGGCTTGAAAGAACCCCCTGAAGCGCCGGTTTCAGGGGGTGTTTTCATGGCTGAATTCAGGAATTGTTTTGGGGCGTCATTTTTTCGCCAGAAACAGCCTTCATGCTGACCGGTAGTGAACCTTGAAAAGCGATTAAACCGGTTTTTTTATAAAAAAAGGAATAGGGCGCGTTTTAGGGCTGGTTCCTGCATTCGAATTGTTGCAGATTGCAGGGCGACAATCAAAGGCGAACGTCAGGGGCGCCCGGATCAGGTGAATAACGGAGAGAGACGTGGCGAAGCTGAATGCTCTGGCCAAGGCAGGTGTGGTGAATGTTGAGGGGTTCTACACGGTAGGAGGGCGGACCGCGATTGACTTTGCGAATTCGTCCCGCCGGTTTGGCAAGGATGGCGAGGGGTTGGAACGTCTGGAAGAGCTTCTGACCTTCCTCAAGTCCATGGGCCACCTGCATGAGGAAGAAGCCTCCACCTATCACATGTATCAGTTTCAGAACCCTGACCGCTGTGCGGCGGTGATGGCCGATCTTCGCAGTATCCGCTCCCGCTTTATTGCGGTGTTGGGGCAGATGTCCAGTGGCTGGCCCATGGACCCGACCTTTGTGGGGGAACTGAACGAAAAGCTGGAGGGGTTCCGGACCTATCTGTCCCTGACCCCGGCAGAGGGCGGCATGGAACTTTCCACGCGCCTGGCCGATGATGGGCCGGAGCAGCTTATGTATCCGATTATCAAGGATATCGCCGAATTTCTGGCGTCAGAGGATGGCAGCCGCGTGCGCCAATGCGCCAGTGACCATTGCGAGCTGTTCTTTATTAACAATTCCCGGAACGGACGCCGTCGCTGGTGTTCCATGTCCACCTGCGGCAACCGGGCCAAGGTCAACGCCTATCTGAAGCGTCAGGAAGGCTGATTTCCCGGTGGCGGGGACGGCGCCTCAGAGAGAGGCGCCGGTTTTTGGTCAGGCCGAGGCTTCGGCCATTTTCCTCAATTCATTTTTCTGGACCTTGCCCATGGTGTTGCGGGGCAGTTCCTTGATCACAAACACTTCTTTCGGGACCTTGAAGTTGGCCAGCTTGTCCTTCACAAAGGCAATAACGCTGTCCGCGTCCACCGGTATGCTGTTATCCGGCACCACAAAGGCGACGACCGCCTCGCCGAAATCCGGGTGGGGGCGTCCCACAACAGCGCTTTCAAGAACGCCCGGCATTTCATCCAGATAGCTTTCGATTTCCTTGGGGTAAACATTATACCCGCCGGAAATGATCAGGTCCTTGGCGCGGCCGACAATCCGGTAATATCCGTTGGGGTCCTTGACCGTCATGTCGCCGGTAATGAAATACCCGTCCGGCCGGAACTCGGCGGCGGTTTTCTCGGGCATCTGCCAGTATCCCTTGAACACATTGGGGCCCTTGATTTCAAGAATGCCAATTTCGCCGTCGGCCACAAGGGTACCGTCTTCATCGGCAATCCGCACATCATTGTCCAGTGGCATCCCAACTGATCCGGCAATCCGCTCCCCATCATAGGGGTTGGAGGTAATCATGCCCGCCTCGGACATGCCATACCGTTCCAGAATGACATGGCCAGTCCGGGCGGTGAATTCCTTGAAGGTTTCCTCCAGCAGGGGGGCGGAACCTGCCGTGAACAGGCGCATGTTCCGGCATGCCTCGGCACCAAAGGCCGGATTACCAAGAAGCCGCACGTAAAAGGTGGGAACGCCCATGAAAACCGTGGCGCGGGGCAGGTTCTCGATAACGGTGTCCGGGTCAAACTTGTCGAGGAAAATCACCTTGTTGCCTTTCAGGAAGGCGCAGTGCAGGGCGACAAACAAGCCGTGAACATGGAAAATGGGCAGCGCATGTAGCAGCACATCCTGTTCATTGAAGGCCCATGCGGTCACCAGTGATTGGGCATTGCTGGCCAGATTGTTGTGGGTCAGCATGGCGCCCTTGGAACGACCGGTGGTGCCGGAAGTATAGAGAATGGCCGCAAGATCATCCGATGCGCGAATGACGGTCGTGAAGTCTGGTGACTGGCTGGCGGCTTCCTCGGTCAGGGTGCCCTTGCCGCGGTTATCCAGCGTAAAGACACGGGCGACACCGGCCCCCGTGGCAATGGTCTGCACCGAGGCTTCGTCCGCCGGGTCGCATACCACCACGGCCGGGGTCGCATCGTTCAGGAAATAATCCAGTTCCGCCGATTTATAGGCCGTGTTCAGGGGCAGATAGACCAGCCCGGCCCTGAGGCAGGCCAGATACAGAAAAACCGCCTCAACGGTTTTATGGACCTGAACCGCAACCCGGTCGCCCGGCTTGGCGCCCGTGGCAACCAGAAGGTTGGCAAACCGGCCGCTGGTTTGGACAAGCGCCTCAAAATCATAGGCCGTGCCATCCGGCAATTCGAATGCGGCGGCGGACCGGTTGGCGGGGAACTTGCTTTCAAACAGGCAGTAAAGATTCTCGTTTGTCATTGTCTATTATCGTCTTGTGTTGGCTGCGCTCAGGCCGATGCCTGAACATAATGGGGCGGAAGGGTGGAAAGGAAGTCGGTAAACCGTTCTCCCTGAATGGTGACATGGTCGCGGGTCAAGCGTTCAGCCAGATCGGAATTGCCGTCCAGAATGGCCCGAACGATGGCGCCGTGTTCCTCGGATGACTTGATCAGGCGGCCGGGAATGCGGACCTGCAACCGGCGGTGCGGGGACAGGCGGCGCCGAAGTTCCCGCGTTTGTTTTTCAAGATACGCGTTGTGACTGGCCTGATAGATCAGGTTGTGAAGGGTCAGGTTCCCTTCATAATAGTCATCGTATCGATCTGTTCCGACCAATGCGTCGCAGGCCTCAAAGGCGGCTTTCAGGGCCGGGCGTTCTTCGGGGGTGATGCGGCGGGCCGCCAACCGGGCGCAGACGCCTTCAAGATTGGCCATGACCTCGAACATGTTCATCAGGTCGCGGATGCTGATCGTGGCGACGATGGCCCCGCGCCGGGGGCGGATCACCACCAGACCGGCAGCGGCCAGATGGGTCAGGGCCTCACGGACGGGGGTGCGGGACACCCCGAAGCGTTCGGCAAGAAGGGTTTCGTCGAGGCGCGTGCCGGGTTTCAATTCGCCGGTCACGATTTCCTGTTCAAGAACCGGCACAAGTTCGCTGGCACGCGATGTTGTCAAAAGTCCCTCCCTTGATTGAACAGGGGCAGTATATCACCTTTCCTGTGTGCGTGTAATTAATTCTTGTATACAAGAAAACTCGTTTCACATACAATTTCAGGAATAAAAGTATCGGTATTTGGGTCAATGCAACGCAGGGAAGGCATGGCCGCCTCCTGAACTCTTTGAGGGGGCTTGTAATGGGGATGAACGGCCTTTTTTGTTGATCCCGGCTTTTTCTGCCGCCGGGGGGCGTCATTGTCATGACGTCGCCAATTTTGTTACCCATTATTACCAATGCCGGGGTCGATCCCTATTGGTTCGTCGTCTTCCTGACCATACATAGGGAAAGAGGGGGGATGACGCCGCCGCCGGGATTGAACCTTTACGGAATGAACGGGATTGCACCGGAATATCTCTCTTCCGACGATCTTGAAGGGGGCGCTTCCATCCATGCCCTGCGTGGTTTCTGGAAGTGTGGTCCTGTGTGTTTTTCCGGAAATCGCGACATGGTTGCCAACACTGGTTATGGGATAGGAACTTCATGAGACAGACATTCGTATCACAATTGTTCAACTCAATCGCAGATGCGGGCCGGGACCTGCTGGATCGGGGCAACAACAAGCCTCGCAACCAGACCATCGAGGGGCTGTGCCGTGATCTGATGACCCAGAAGGGGGAAGCGTCGGGAATGGCCCTTGCCCGCGAAGTGGTCGAGAGTTGGAAAGGATTGGCGGATGCGGAAAAACTGGCCTATCTGAAGTTTCTTGCCGAGGATTTCTCGGTTGATGACGGCGAGATTGCGAAGGCCGTCGCCGCCTATCAGAAGGAGCCATCGGACACGAGCCTGTCCCGGTTGTCGGCGGTGCTGGAATCCCCGCGTCAGGAATTGATGCGGCGGATCAACTTTGCACCGGGGGGAACTGCGGCCATTGTGGATATGCGGAAATTTTTGGTCTCCGTTCTGCGTGATCACCCTGATCTGGTGAAGGTGGATCAGGATATCCGGCATTTGCTGAGCAGCTGGTTCAATCGCGGCTTTCTGGAACTGGAGCAGATCAACTGGCGCACGCCCGCCAATATTCTTGAAAAGCTCATTGAATATGAGGCGGTGCATGAAATCGACGGGTGGGAAGATTTGCGTCGCCGCTTGGATGACGATCGGCGCTGTTTTGCCTTCTTCCATCCGGCCCTGCCGGACGAGCCGCTGATTTTCGTCGAGGTGGCGCTGGTCAAGGGACTGTCGTCTTCTGTTCAGCCCTTGCTGCACAAGGAGCGGACCAAGCTGGACCCCATGAAGACCGATACGGCGATTTTCTATTCCATCAGCAACTGTCAGGAAGGATTGAAGGGAATCAGTTTCGGCAATTTCCTGATCAAGCAGGTGGTGGCGGAACTGACCGTTGAATTTCCAAACCTGAAACATTTCTCCACCCTGTCGCCCATTCCGGGCTTCATGAAGTGGTTCGCCGGGACCCGCGGGGCGGTTGGGAAACTGTCGGCGGGCAAGGCGACAAAGGTTCGCAAGCTGCTGCAGGAAGACGGCTGGTTCCGGGACGAGGAAAAGGCCGCTTCGGTCAAGGAGCCGCTGGAACATCTGGTGGCCCATTATCTGGTCAATGAAAAGTCCCGAGATCGGCCACTGGACCCGGTATCACGCTTTCACCTTGGCAATGGTGCACGGCTGGAGCGGATCAACTGGCTGGGCGATACGTCCGATAACGGGATCCGGCAGTCTGCCGGGGTGTTAGCCAACTATTACTACAGCCTGAAGGATATCGAGAAGAACCACGAAGCCTACGCCAATGAGCGCAAGGTGGTGGCCTCCTCGGCAATTCATTCGCTGGTCAAGTCAGTTTAACCCCGAACATCCGGGTCACATAGGACCGTAATCAGCGCTTCGTGAATGCGGTCCTGTGGTCGCTTCGCCGGCCATGTCAGCCACGAACCGGCGGTCATGGTCAGTTGCGCCTGTTCCGCGATGGCAAGCCGGCCGTCTTCCAGCAGGGGGCGGACAAGGGGCAGGGACCCCAGCAGAACCCCGGCCCCGGACAGGCAGGCGTTGAGGGCGGCGATAAAACTGTCAAAGCGAAAGGCCGGTGATTTTTGCGGCAGGGTACCACTGATTTCCGCCCATTCGCGCCAGCCATCCCGTGAACCGGTGACCGACAGCACGGGCAATTCCCGCCAGTCTCCTACGCCTTTCAGCAGGGCAGGCAGCGCCACGGGAACCAGTACCTCCTGATAAAGCTGGACCCCGTCACGGTCTGGCCAGTTCCCATCCCCGAAACGGATTTCATAATCGCTTTTGACCACGGAATAATCGACCTGTCGGTGGATCGATGACAGGGACAGCTCCACCTCCGGGCAAAGTGCCGCGAAGGGTTTCAGCCGCCCCGCCACCCACAACGAGGACACCGACGCCGGGGCCATGATGGAGACCTTGCGCCGGGTGCGCCCGAACAGGTCGGTTGTGCCGCGCCGGATCATGGCCAGCGCATTGCTGACCAGACCAAGATAGGCCTCGCCGTCCGGGGTCAGTTCGACGCCCCTTGGCAAGCGGCGGAAAAGCGGGACGCCAAGCCGGTTCTCAAGGGCGTGGATATGCTGGCTGATAGAGGCCTGCGTCAGCCCGATTTCCCGTCCCGCTGCGGTGAAGTTTCCATGCCGGCCTGCGGCCTCAAAGGATTTAAGCCATTCCATGGAGGGCAGTTGGGTCAGCTTCTGTTCACTCATAAGAAAATTCGCCCCTAAGGTCAAAAAAGCATTGTTTGTGAGTATGCCTCGGCCGCCGTAGAAAGCGAACAGGTTATTTTTTACAGGACTTGGAAAGTCATGACTTACGCAGCAGAAATCATCCACGCCGGTACTGCCATCGCCCTTCGTGCCCAAGGGGGGCAGACCGCCCGTTTTCATGCAATCTGGTTGCGGGACAACGCGCCGGAGCCGGAAACCATCGACCCGGCCAACGGTCAGCGTCTGGTCACCCTTGGGGATATCCCGAAAGAGACCATCATCGGGCAGGCCGAGATTTCGGGGGACCAGTTGGTTGTGACTTTCCAGCCCGAGGATAAAACCGTTTCCTTCCCGATCAGTTGGCTGAACCGGCACCGCTATGATCTGGTTCAGGGGCAACGCCGCGATTTTCTGCCGGAAGGGGCGAAAACCTGGGATCAGGGGTTTGCGGGTGATCTTGTTGTCAGCGACTACACCGCCCTTTGCAACGATCGGGCGGCGCTGGGCGACTGGTTGGCGGCGGTCCGGCGGTTCGGCATTGCCAAGGTGACCGGTTGCCCGGTTCGCTCCGGTGCGTTGATGGAGCTTGTGGACCTGTTCGGGTTTGTCCGGGAAACCAACTACGGTAAATGGTTCGAGGTTCGCACCGAGGTCAATCCCAGCAATCTGGCCTTCACCGGACTGGGATTGCAGGGGCATACGGACAACCCGTACCGCGATCCGGTCCCGACACTTCAGGTCCTCTATTGTCTGGAAAATACGGTTGAGGGCGGGGACAGTGTGGTCATCGACGGTTTCCGGGTGGCCGAGCGCCTGAAAGAAGAAAGCCCCGAATTCTTCCATGTCTTGACCCGCTATCCGGCCCGTTTCAAATATGCCGGTTCAACGAAGGTTTGTCTGCAGGCCCGCCGGCCCATGATCGAGGGTACGCCGGACGGCACGTTACAGGCCATTCGCTTTAACAACCGGTCCTGCGCACCGCTGGTGGATATCCCGTTTGAGGAAATGGGGCTATATTACGAAGCCTATCGCCGCTTTTCGGAACTGGTGGATGATCCGGCCATGGCCGTTTCCTTTAAGCTGGAGCCGGGAGAATGCTTTATTGTGGACAATACCCGCGTCCTTCATGCCCGAAACAGTTATTCCAGCACCGGATCTCGCTGGTTCCAGGGATGCTATGCGGATAAGGACGGGTTGCTGTCCACCTTGACGGTGATCGAGGCCGAACAGGCCGCCGGTGAAGCAGGCGAGGGTATGAAACTCGCCGCTGCGGGGGGCCGGTCATGACAATCACAGCCACATCAAAACCCGCCCTGAACGCAGAAACAATCGTCCCGTTCATCGGGGATATTTTCAAACGGCGCGGTGCGGATTCCTATCTGGGGGAGCAGGTCACCATGTCGGAGCATATGCTTCAGGCCGCCCAGCTTGCGGAAAAACTGGGGGCGTCGGATGAGGCCATTGCCGCCGCCTTGCTGCATGACATCGGTCATTATACCAGCGAGTTTCCGGCAGATGCCATCGCGGCGGGGCAGGATAATTTCCATGAACAGGCGGGGGCTGATTTGTTGGCCGCTTTCTTTCCGGCGGCGGTGACCGACTGTATTCGTCACCATGTGGCAGCGAAACGGTATCTTTGCGCCGTCAATCCTGACTATTTCAACCAGTTGTCAGAGGCATCGGTCCAGACCCTCCGCTTGCAGGGCGGCCCCATGTCCGAGGACGAGGCGGCGGCCTTCGCGAAACTGCCGAACCTCGACCTGATCCTGCAGGTTCGATACTGGGATGATGCGGCCAAGATGAAAAACAAGAAAACACCGGATTTTGACTATTACGCACCGGTTCTTCAGCGGCTGGTAGAGGCGCATGAGGCGTCCCGCGCCTGACAGGAACATTTTTAAGGCCTTCTTTTGTGAAAGGACCGCCCTAATCTTAATGGTTGACTGCACCCATTGTGTTTTGATCATCAATTTCATGCACCAACCGGGAACCTTACAGAATGGTTCAACGAACATTGTTCGAAAAATATGGCGGTTTTTCTTCTGTCAGCAGGGTTGTCCTCAGCTTTTATGACACCCTGCTGGACAGTGACGATGTGGGCCCGTTCTTTGATGATGTGGATATGGGGCGTCTGGTGGATCACCAGACCAAGTTCATCGCCTCTCTTCTGGGCGGGCCGTCTTCCTATACGGACGAGCAACTGAAGCAGATTCATGCGGGTCTGAATATTCGGGACACCCATTTTGACGAGATGAAGGCCGTCCTGTGCCAGACATTGCTGGATCACGGCTTTACCGAGGGGGATGTGGAGGTGGTTGCCGCCGCTCTTGAAATCCGCCGCAAACTGATCGTGGAATAGGCCATGTCCATTGCCGCAATCAATGAACAGCTTCTACGGGCCATCGGGGTCGGGATCGCCCTGCTGGATGCCGCAGACCTGACCTTCAAGTTCCAGAACGATACGTTTCAGGACTGGTTTTCCCCGGACAGTTCCCAACCCACCCTTGAAGACTTACTACCGCAACTGGATGTGGAGGTCATGAAAAGCCAGATTGCGGAAACCGGCAACTACACCATTGAGTTTAGCTTCAAGAAAAAGCGCCGAACCATGATTTTCGCGGCGGATTTCAGTTCCGCCATGGAAAATGATCATCCCCTGTTTGTCATGGTCTGCCAGAACATCTCCCGCATTCGGGAAATGGAATCCATGATCGACAGCTATTCCAAGATGGTGGAGCGCAACACCCGCGAACTGAAACGAGAGAAAGAGCAGGTTGAAAAACTGCTCCTGAACATGATGCCCCGCTCGGTCTATGAGGAATACAAGACCTTCGGTGTGGTGACACCCACCCTGTATGATCCGGTAACGGTATTGATGCTCGATTTTGTGGGCTTCACGGAAATGGCGGTCTCGACCGATCCCAGTGTAACGGTCAGTGAACTGAACGATATCTACAGCGCCTTTGATCGGATCGGCGAACAGTTCGGATGTGAACGGATCAAGACGATCGGGGATGCCTATATCACGGTGGCCGGGATGCCGGAACCGACCCCCGATCATGCCATGGCCATCGCCAATACGGCCATCCGGTTTGTCCGCTACCTGAAACGGCGCAATGAAGGGCACCCCAATACCTGGCTGTGCCGGATCGGGATTGCCTCCGGCTCGGTGGTGGGGTCGGTCGTTGGGATACAGAAATATGTCTATGACATTTTCGGGCCGGCGGTAAATCTGGCGTCCCGCCTTCAGGACTGTTCCGAATCCATGGAAATCACCATGAGCGAGCCGGTCTATAAAGCCATTCAGAACGAGTTTCTGGTGGAACCGGATGGCAGCCGGGTTCTGCGCGGCTTTGGTGAACAGCAGGTATACAAGCTGAGAGACAACCGTATCGAATTCCGGGGACAGGCCTTTCCGGGGTTGGGCGGTGATACGGAAAGTATTTGAAATTCCCATGGCCGGGTGGCTACCATATCCCTGATACCCGAATAACAGTGAGGTCTTGTGCCATCGCACAGGGCAGGGCGCTGTAGAATAAACAACGGTAGAGTAACAGGATCAAGGCCATGCATACCCCCATTCCCTTTGTCGGTCAGGTCTCCCCGGAGGAGGAGCGTTTGTGGCTGTCCGCCCTGTCCGCCGCCCTGCCGGAAGAACAGATCGTTCCCCTGGCATCGCTGGACGAAGCCCAGCGGGATGCGGCCCGGATTGCCATTGTTGCCAACCCGAACCCGGCGGATCTTGCAACCCTGCCCAATCTTGAATGGATACAGAGTGTCTGGGCCGGGGTGGAGCGGATGCTGGCGGAACTTGCCGATCGTCCGTTTCAGATTGTCCGTCTGGTGGACCCGGAACTGGCCCGCACCATGGCAGAAGCCGTACTGGCCTGGACCCTTTATCTGCACCGGGATATGCCGGCCTATGCGCGGCAGCAGAAAAGCAGGGTCTGGCAGGAACGGACCTATCTGAAACCATCGGATAAAACGGTTGGCATTCTCGGAGTTGGCAATCTGGGCAAGCAGGCGGCAGAAAGTCTCAAGGGCGCGTGCTTCAATGTTATTGGCTGGTCGCGAAGCCCGAAATCCTTGCCGGGGGTGGAAACCTTGTCCGGCGCGGGCGGGCTTCATCATCTGGTGTCACGCTCGGATATCGTCGTCTGCCTGCTGCCCCTGACACCCGAGACGCGCGGCCTTATCGATCAGGCTGTTCTTGGTCGCTTCAGGAAGGGAAGCGGCTTTATCAATTTTGGCCGGGGGGCGGTTGTGAACGCAGATGACCTGTTGGCAGCGCTGGATCAGGGGAGGCTTGATCATGCGGTGCTGGATGTTTTCGAACAGGAACCATTGCCTGCGGATCATCCGTTCTGGGATCATCCAGGGGTGACCGTGCTGCCCCATATCTCGGCCCCGACCGACCGGGAAACCGCGTCGCGGATTGTTGCCTGCAATATTGGGGCGTTCCGGCAAGATGGAACCCTGCCGGAAACCGTTGACCGGAAGCGCGGATACTGACCGCCAGCGGTCCTTTGTGCAGACCTTTTTTGCGGGTTTCCGCCGGTCTGGCGGGGCAGGGGAAAACTAATACTTGCAAAATAGTAAGCTAGCGAACTATTTTGTCAGGGCATGACTTGTTATCGTGCCGGGAATTCGGCAAGCCTTCCAAACCGGGAGGGGGCTGCCGTATAAAACAAGAAACAAGAACAAGAATGGAAACGAAATGTCTGAACAGAACATGCTTGACGGTAAAGTCGTCGTTGTAACAGGCGCTGGCCGGGGAATTGGCCGGGCAATCGCCATCATGGCGGCCTCTCGCGGTGCACGGGTTGTTGTGAACGACCTTGGCGGAACCGAGCAGGGCGACGGTGCCGACCAGATTCCGGCCCTTGAAGTCGTCAAGGCCATTACCGATGCCGGCGGCGAGGCGATTGCCAACTTTGGTAACGTGGCCAATGCCGACGATGCCGGACAGATGATCGAGGATGCCCGCTCCAACTTCGGCCGGATCGACTGTGTTGTGAACAACGCCGGTATCCTTCGGGACGTGATCTTCCACAAGATGACCGAAGAACAGTTTGATTCCGTGATCTCCGTTCACCTGAAAGGCAGCTTCAACGTCTCGCGGGCGGCCGCGCCGTATTTCCGCGAACAGAGCAGCGGTTCCATGGTTCACATGACCTCCACATCCGGGTTGATCGGTAACTTCGGTCAGGCCAACTATGCAGCGGCCAAGCTGGGGATCGCCGGTCTGTCCCGCTCCATCGCGCTGGACATGAGCCGTTTTGGCGTGCGTTCCAACTGTATCTCTCCGTTCGCATGGTCCCGCCTGATTGGCACCATTCCTCAATCAACAGATGCAGAACGGGAACGGGTCAAGAAAATCCAGCAGATGACCCCGGAAAAGATTGCTCCGCTCGCCGTATATCTGCTCAGCGATCAGGCCAGCGACATCACCGGCCAGATTTTTGTGGTTCGTAACAACGAAATCTGCCTGATGAGCCAGCCGCGTCCGATCCGCAACCTGCAGACATCCGAAGGCTGGACACCGGAAACCGTCTCCGCACGGGTAGGCCCGGCCATTCAGTCCTCCCTTGTTCCGCTGGAACGCTCCGGCGATGTGTTCAACTGGGATCCGGTCTAATCGGGGAGGGCGCGATCAATGGCGATTGATTATGACAAGCTGGTCAACTGGAAGTTTGACCCGATTGAACAGCACTACACATCAAAGGACAGCATCCTCTACGCATTGGGCGTCGGGGTGTCCATGGACCCGCTGGATATGGATCAGCTCCGCTTCACCTATGAAGAGGATCAACTGGCCCTGCCAACCATGGCGGTTGTTCTGGCCTATCCGGGCTTTTTCCTGAAGCAGCCGGAATTCGGTGTGGATTGGGTGAAGATCCTGCACGGTGAGCAGGGCATCCAGATTCACAAGCCGCTTCCGGCCGCCGGCCATGTTGTGGGTGAAAACCGGATTACCGAAATCATCGACAAGGGCGAAGGCAAGGGCGCTTTGATCTTCTCCGAGCGGAAAGTCTATGACAAGCCGACCGGCGATCTTCTCTGCACCCTGACCTCCACCACCTTTGCACGGGGGGATGGCGGTTTCGGCGGGCCGAAGATCGAGGCTCCCAAGCCCCATGCGGTTCCAGATCGGGAGCCGGACAGCGTGGTAGAATTGCCGACCCTGCCACAGGCCGCACTGATTTATCGCCTCAGCGGGGACTTCAACCCGCTGCATGCGGATCCGCGTGTGGCCGAGGCTGCGGGCTTCAAGGCACCTATCCTGCACGGTCTTGCCACGCTGGGCGCGGCTGGGCATGCGATCCTGAAGGACGCCTGTGGCTATAACCCCGACCGGTTCGCGTCCTTGCGGCTTCGGTTTACGTCTCCGGTCTATCCCGGAGAAACCATTGTGACCGAAATCTGGAAGGACGGGCAGGATGTCTCTTTCCGCAGCCGTGTGAAAGAACGGGATGTCGTGGTTCTCAACAACGGCCATGCTGTTGTAAAATAAATGAAGTCTTCCGCCCCGCCCGGACTGGTTTCGGGCGGGGTCCCTTGTGCAGGAGTTTCCCCTTGAAAGTTACAGAAGCGATCAAGAGTCGCAAATCCGTCCGTCAATTCAGTGACCGCCCCGTTTCCGAGCAGGATCTCCGTGACATTCTGGAGACCGCCAAATGGGCGCCGTCCGGTGGCAACCTTCAGCCGTGGAAAGTACAGGTCCTCGCTGGTGCGCCGCTTCAGGCCCTTGTCGATGATGTCCGCCAGAAGCTGATGAGCAATGTTCAGGAAGAACCGGAATATCATGTCTATCCGCCGGAACTGACAGAACCCTATCGGACCCGTCGCCGGGTGGTGGGTCAACAGCTTTACGAACTGATCGGTGTCCCGCGGGAGGATACACCGGGCAAGCTGCGTCAGTTGGCCAAGAATTTCGAATTTTTTGGCGCGCCTGTTGGGCTTTTCTTTGTCATCGATCGCCAGATGGAAATCGGCCAGTTCGCCGATATGGGCATGTTCATGCAGAATATCATGCTGTTGGCACGGGAAAAGGGCCTGCATACCTGCCCGCAGGAAGCATGGGCCCGCTGGCCGCAAACCCTGATCAAGCATCTGGATCTGCCGGACAATGAAATGGCGTTTTGCGGAATGGCTCTTGGTTATGAAGATGAAAGCGCCATTATCAATACACTGCAGTCCGAGCGCGAGGACTTCGGCACCTTTATCACCATGAACGGTTTCTAGGACTGGAGAAAATCGATGGATGAGAAGGACATTATCGAGCAGATCAGGCAGACCGTTCGCAATCTGTGTGCTCAATTTCCGGGTTCCTATTGGCAGGAAAAGGACCGTGAGCGGGCCTATCCGACGGAATTCGTCGCCGCATTGACGGAGGCGGGGCTGCTGTCCTCCCTCATTCCCGAGGAATATGGCGGGGCCGGTTTGCCGCTGTCTGTGGCCTCCGCCATTCTGGAGGAGATTCATGCCGCCGGTTGTAACGGTGCGGCCTGTCATGCGCAGATGTATACGATGGGAACGCTGCTGCGTCATGGCAACGAAACGCAGCGCAAGACCTTCCTGCCGAAAATTGCCACCGGGGAATTGCGCCTTCAGGCCTTCGGTGTGACCGAACCCACGGCAGGCACGGATACCACAAGTATCAGCACCATGGCCGTTCGGGACGGGGATGAATATGTGATCAATGGCCAGAAAGTCTGGACATCGCGGGCGGAATATTCCGACCTGATGATCCTGCTGGCCCGCACCACACCGAAGGATCAGGTCAAGAAACGCTCCGAAGGGCTGTCCGTCTTTCTGGTGGATATGCGAAAGGCGGTTGGTAATGGCATGACCATTCGCCCGATCCGCACCATGATCAACCACGGCACCACGGAAGTGTTCTTCGATAATCTCCGAATTCCGGCAGACAGCCTGATCGGTGAGGAAGGGATGGGCTTCAAATATATCCTGACCGGCATGAATGCAGAACGCATCCTGATCGCGTCCGAATGTATTGGCGATGCCCGCTGGTTTATTGAAACCGCTTCCAATTATGTCCGTGACCGCAAGGTCTTTGGTCGGCCCATTGGTCAGAACCAGGGGGTCCAGTTCCCAATCGCCCGTTCCTATGCCCAGATGGAAGCGGCCCGTTTGATGGTCGAAAAGGCCTATCGCCTTTATGATGACGGAAAGCCGTGCGGCGCCGAGGCCAATATGGCCAAGATGCTGGCATCGGAAGCTTCATGGGCGGCGGGCGAGGCCTGTCTTCAGTCCCATGGCGGTTTCGGTTTTGCCGAGGAATACGATGTGGAACGGAAATACCGCGAGACTCGCCTCTATCAAATCGCACCGATTTCGACCAATTTGATCCTCTCCTATCTGGCGGAACATGAATTGAAGCTGCCCCGATCCTATTGATCGGGCTT
>NZ_VNWN01000005.1 GCF_012720115.1 Sneathiella chinensis
GTCAGAACCCGCCCTACGGCGGGTTTTGGCGTTTTTGATGGGGGGGAGAAGGCTATGACACCTCAAGGAAAGCCAAAGGACTTTCCGAGGTTCGCGGCAAGCGCAAAGCGCGCCAGACGCTACGGAGCACGGGCAAAGCCCGCGCGCACGCTAAATCCTGCCCCCGCAACCAATAAAAAACACCTCGCTGCACAGCGGGGCTTTTTTTATGCCGACAACGCATCCCCACACAGCATTACGGAAAACGTTAAATTTTACGCTGACAGTCAGAAAATCGCTGCCGCTTGCCCCAATAATAACGAAATACGTTAAATTTTACGGTTTTTACGATTAAATGGACAGGTGTCACAGAGAGACAGGGGGCCGCGCTCTCGGGTACCTTCGGATTCCCGAAGGGAGATGTTTTGGTTCGGGGGCTGGGTTGTTCCGTTGGGAAGTATAAGGAAGGCATGGGTAGAGGAGGGGGTATCTGCCAATTTACCCTTGATCCGGTTGAGAGGGTCAAGCCAGATCGTCGAGGGTGACCTTTAGGGCGGCGGCGATGCGTTTGGCGGTGTCGAGGGCCGGGCTTTTCCTGCCGCCTTCAATCTGGCTGATCATTTGAGGGCTGACGCCTACTGCGGTGGCAAGGTCTTTGACTGCAAGGCCCCGGTATTCGCGAAAAACACGAACGGGATTTTCCTCGCCAAGGACCAGTCTTTCCACCAGTTCGGCGGGGAAGGTTTCAATGTTACCCTGGCGGATGCCTTTGACGACTTCCTCGATTTCCGCCATCTCTTTGGCGGTTTGGTGATGGGCGGCGGCTTCCAGCAGTTTGGTGAATTCGTTTTTGGTCAGAACGACCATGGTATCGCCTTGGGGGGATGTGAATTCGGCCAAGGCGGGCCTTGGCGGGCGCGGGTTGTCGGTGGTGGCGGTCCCGGTTTCGGTTTCGGTTTCGGTTCGGGCAGGCTGGGAGGCAGACGGACTGGGGTTTGTGTCCGGTGCGCTGTGATATGTCATCTTGGAAGCCATGTGATCCGCCTATCTTTTGAGGGGGCTTGTGAAGGGTGCGCGCGGGATACCGACTTCTTTGAATGCCGCGTTGGTGTCTGTGATCGCTCCTTGTGCTACAAATGTAACCGTTGGTTGCGATTTTGGGAAGGTCAAAGCCCAGGCTTAAGTTTTCTCAAGAAGCAGGGGGGATTTAGTGAAAGTTTCGGCCTGCTGGCAGGACAGAGGTGTCGCGAGGGTGGCGCCAGAGGTTGTGACGGGGCTTTGGGGGAGGAGAGGGGCTGTTTTCCTTGTTATCATCCAGTGCTGCCCCTAACTGCGGGGTGAGGTCTTCCATCTGTCTGGCAATGATGTGGATGACGCCATCTTCTTTCTGTAATTCGCCCTCTATCATGAGGGCGCGGCTTGTGAGGACGGTGCGGCGGAAGGTTTCGAATATTTTCGGCCAGACAATGACGTTCACCGTCCCGGTTTCATCTTCCAGAGTGAGGAAAATAACACCGGCAGCGGAGCCCGGGCGTTGGCGGACGAGGACGAGCCCCGCGACGTGGGTGGTCTTGCCAGCAGGGGCGAGAGGCAGTTTTTCTGCGGTAGTGACCCGTTTGCTGTCCAAATTCGCCCGAAGGAAGGAGAGGGGGTGGGCTTTCAGGGACAGGCGCAAGCTGTGATAGTCTTCGACCACATGCTGCCCCAAAGGCATTGCCGGGAGGTGTATTTCCGCTTCCCGCTGGAGGGCGGCCTTTTTTTCGGCGAAGGCAGAGAAGAGAGGAAGCTCTTCAACTGCGCCGCGCCGCCCATCCTGCCCCACCAAGCCGCGGACAGCCCAGAGAGCGTCGCGGCGGTCCAGCCCGATAGAGCGAAACGCATCGGCATTGGCGAGGGCTTCCAGTGACTTGATATCAATACCGGAGCGGAAATAGAGATCGCGGACGCTGTCATATCCTTCCTTGCGACAGGAGACAAGCTGATCCGCCATGGCAGCGGGGAGGCTTTTGACTTGCCGGAGGCCCATTCGTATGTCGTAGGGGTATCTGCTGCCCGCCACAGGCTCCAGGGAATAGTTCCGGTCGCTCCTGTTGATGTCAACGGGCAGGACGATCCCCCCATGCGCTTGAAAGTCGCGGATGATGGAGGATGCAGAATAAAAACCCATGGGTTGAGAGTTCAGAAGGGCCGCGGTGAAGATATCCGGGTAATGGCATTTCAGCCATGCAGAAACATAGGCCAGAAGGGCAAAGCTGGCCGAATGGCTTTCCGGGAAACCATAGTCACTGAAACCCTCAATCTGCTTGAAGCACCGTTCGGCAAACTCCGGAGTGTAGCCATTGTTCAGCATGCCGTTGATGAATTTCGTTTGGAAATTTGTGATCTCACCGCTGTGGCGGAAGGTGGCCATGGCCCGTCGCAACCCATCGGCTTCTGCAGGGGTGAAGCCCGCGCCCACAATGGCGATTTGCATGGCCTGTTCCTGAAAAAGCGGGATGCCTTTTGTCTTTTCGAGAACGGCTCGCAATTCTTCGGAAGGATAGGTGACCTGTTCGAGGCCCTGACGTCGCCGGAGATAGGGGTGGACCATATCCCCCTGAATGGGGCCGGGGCGCACGATGGCAACCTCAATGACCAGATCATAAAATTTTTCCGGTTTCAGGCGCGGCAGCATGGACATTTGCGCCCGGCTTTCAATCTGGAAGACGCCAATGGTATCGGCCTTCTGGATCATGGCATAGGTGGCCGGGTCATCCCGCGGGACATCGGCAAGGGCCATGGGGGTTTGATAATGATCCCTGAGGAGGTCAAACGCCTTGCGAATACAGGTCAGCATACCAAGAGCTAGAATATCAATTTTAAGCATGCCCAGTGCGTCAAGGTCGTCCTTGTCCCATTCCACAATGGTTCGATCCTCCATCGCGGCGTTGGCAATGGGAACAAGGTCCACAAGTGGATCCCGCGTGATAACAAAACCACCCACATGCTGTGAGAGGTGACGGGGAAAACCAATTAGTTCACGGCTCAGGCGGAGGGTCTGCTGAAGGGTGCGATCGGTTGGGTAAAGGCCCATTCTGGTCGCGTCTTCCCATTCCAGCCCGGTCGAGCTACGGCCCCATACCGTACTTGCAAGGGCACCCACCACATCGTCAGAAAGGCCCATTGCTTTTCCAACGTCGCGTATGGCGCTGCGGGTTCGGTAGGTGATAACCGTTGCTGCAAGGCCCGCCCGGTGCCGACCGTAGCGGTTATAGATATACTGGATGATCTCCTCGCGCCGTTCATGCTCAAAATCCACATCGATATCAGGCGGTTCGTCTCGCTCTGCCGAGATAAAACGCTCAAATAACAGGTCGATTTCCGATGGATTGACGGCGGTAATGCCAAGGCAGTAACAGACCGCAGAGTTTGCGGCCGAGCCGCGTCCCTGACAGAGGATCGGCGGCTCAAGGGAGCGGGCATGGCGGACAATGTCATGAACGGTCAGGAAGTAGGACGCATAATCAAGGGAGCGGATCAGGGTCAGTTCATGCTCAAGGATGGCCTGAACCTTGTCAGGGATGCCTTCTGGATACCGATTCTGGGCACCAATCCATGTCAGACGTTCTAGTTCAGCTTGAGGTGTCGGGCTGTCTCCGCTTGGCTCGTCTGGATACTGATAGGCCAGTTCATCCAGCGAGAAACGGCATTTTTCTGAAATGTCTACGCTGCGGGCCAGTGCATCGGCATAGCCAGGGAAAAGCCGTCGCATTTCTACGGGACTTTTCAGGTGACGCTCTGCATTCGCGTTCAGGCCCAGCCCGGCCTCATGAATGGGAACATGTTGCCGGATACAGGTCAGGATATCCTGAAGGGGGCGGCGATTGGGGATGTGATAGAGGACATCATTTGTGACCACGGTTGGGATATTCAGCTCGGTTGCGACATGTGCCAGATGATCCAGTCGCGCCAGATCATGGGAGGCATAGGTGCGAGAGAGCGCAAGATAGCATTGCCGTGGCATCTTCCCAGCCAGCAGTTCTGCCGTTTCTTGAAAATGAGGATCCGGATTTTGCGGCGGCATCAGGATGAAAATCTGGCCCTCACCATGGGGCGGTATATCCTCTGCCCATAGGTGGCACGCGCCTTTTTCCGCGCGGCGATTTCCAAGGGTTAAGAGGCGGGTAAGGCGACTATAGGCCGCTTTATCCGTTGGCAGGCAAAGACATTCCGTACCGTCCATCAGGACAAGGCGGGCGCCAACAATCAATCGGATATCATGCTCTTTCGCCGCCTTGTGTGCCCGAACAATCCCGGCAAGGGTGTTGCGATCCGCAATGGCAATAGCTTTGTATCCAAGATGGGCAGCCGTCTCCATCAGTTCATGGGGGTGGGAGGCGCCCTGCAGGAAGCTGTAATTGGTGGTAATGGCCAATTCGCAATAGTCCCTCATGCGAAAAAACCATGAATAAACCAGCGGGGATGATCGTTACTGCGCTCGTATAATCCATCGCGGTAAATCCAGAACCGGTATCCGTCCTTGTCTTCAACGCGGTAATAGTCCCGCGTTTGAAAACTGTTCTGCGGGGCTTTCCGCCACCATTCCGGCGCGATGCGTTCCGGTCCCTCGGCCGCAATGATAGAATAATGCCGACGCCTCCACTGAAAGCGGATGGGCGGCCCGTCAGGAACTTCCGCCAGAACGTCGATCGGTGCCGGTTGAGGCAGTAGCAGAAGGGGGCGCACGGGAGCGTTTGGGCGCGGTTCCGTTGGTTCCTGTTTTGTGTTGGCAGATGACTGGCGGATAGATCTTTCCGGGATGTGGCTGTCGACCCTTTCCCAATATCGGATCTGGTCAAAACCAAATCGGTTGCCAAATCGATCCAGAAGGCGATTTAGGGTTTCTTCCCCCTGATTGTCTTTTGCGTGCCAGCTGGATTGATGATCCTGCCGTATTTCCACTTCAAAAGCGTCGAGGGTCATCAGGTCATAGCCAAAGCCGGGGTTGATCTCCTCTCCCAGTTGGGAGAGACGCTCCCGAAAAAGGAGGAGCATATGAGAGGCTTCGTGACAGGGGCGGCTGGTATTGACGGCGATCTGCTCAAGATGCCCATCGATACGGAACAGGTTCAGGCATAATCGCCGGGCCGCTTTTTGCTGCCCCGCCAGCACATGGGACAATCGGTCGGTTAGGCTGTCCAAGGCATGGGAAATGCCGTCCAGAAAAAGGACAGGTTCCAAAAAGGGGTGGCTTAACCTGTATTCAGGGGGTGGGAACAGCGGATCAAATATCTCCGCATCGGCGCCGGTGGTTTGATGCAGGCGTGCTGCGACAACAGGGCCGAACCGGGTGGTTAGGGGCGCGGTTGGCATATCCAGTAACTGCTTTACATATCGCAGGCCAAGTTGTTGCAGCCGGGATTGGGTCTCCGCTTTAAGGCGCAGGGCCGCAATGGGAAGGGGCGCAATAAAAGATCGGTGGTTCCCGTACCGGATCAGGGTTTTGCTGTCAGCCCCATAATGAGAGGCCGCCCACGCGGCCCCCATTGTATCGGCAAGTCCAAGGCGGCTTGTCAGGCCAAACCCCTGTAACCGGGTATGGATGGTTGCCATCATCATTGCTTCCCCGCCGAAAAGATGGGCGCATCCGGTAATATCGATAAAGATATCATCGGGTGTGCGGGCGGTGACAAGGGGGCTGTATCGCAGGCACCATAATGCGAATTGCCAAAGGCGGGATTTGTCGAGGTCCGGGGTTGCCCTTTCGGTTCTCAGGGTACCGGCAAGGGCGCGGGCCTCCGTTATCGACATGCCCTTGGCAAGACCGGCAATTTCCGCTGCCTGATTAATGGCGGTGATCTCAATCCCTCTCGCGCCGCTTTGAACCAGGGCAAAGGGGGAATAGGCAGACATGTCAGCTTCCCGTTTGGCGACGCCGTTCCGTTCTTGGCGTGATTGCTGCGGGGTTTGGTTGTTGCGATCGCGCAGGCGGCTTTCGATCGGCCAGTGGGGAAGCCAAATGGAAAGAAAACGTCTCATGATCCCATTCCAGTATCCAGGTGCCAGTTTTGCCGCCCTTGCTGCGGGTGAGGGTGATACTCCAGCGGGGGAAGCCCATGGCAGGGGTGTGTGAATTACGATATTTTACAGGGCTGCTGGGTCGCGGTGAGATTTGCCAGCGGGTTGCCGCCGTTGTTGTCCTGCCCTGATCAGAACCGGTCGCGGCTGTATGGGGGCGGAGCAGGAAAAGTCGGCTGCCATGGCGACTGGCCCGCAGCGACAACCGGCGGCTTGCCGTGAAATCATACAGTTTTTCGGTGCCCGCATTGACGCCGATAATCAGCGGGCTACGGGTCATGGACAGGCCTTCCTCAAGGGCCCAGAGCATATCTTTCTCCAGCCGCGCACTCACCGTCAGGAAACGCGGGACAGGGGTGCCACTGAACGCGAGGCCCGGCAGATAAGGCAGGCTTGGGAATTCTGCCCGCCCTTGGACATGACACCAGAGTATGGGAGCGTCCTGTAGGGCCTCTTGCATGGTAAGGCGGCGCAGGAGGCAGAGCATGAAGCCGAGTGCGGCCGGAAAATCGTCACGGGACGCGGGGATAAATTCATGAACAGCCCCCGCCGCGATTTCCCCCTTGGGGAGCGCCGCATCCAACGATGAAACCCCAAAAAAGCCTTCCGCAGGGGAGGGGCCCCCTTCACAAGGGGGCGCAAAAGTCGGGCATGCATTTTGCCCCTGCATTTGCCGGGTGCGGCTTTCATAAATCTGTCGTTTCAGCTTTTTGAATTCTCTATGCCTTGCGCCCGCCATCGCTCAGAATCCTCTCCGTACCGTTCAGGGGGAGTGTTTCAATATATAGAACAAAAAGAGAACATTCAAGGTTGTCGCGAGGGGGGGACGCGTGAGAGATAAAGTGATCTACTCTCCCTTCTTGTAGGTATTAAGTGCGGGTTAACAGCAAATAAAGAGGGTTGCCTACCCCGTAGCCAATAAAAATGCCTCGCTGAAAAGCGGAGCTTTTTTACGCCAAAAGCACTCCCCTTCACACATTACGGAAAACGTTAAATTTTACGCTGACAGTTAGAAGGCCGCTGCTGCTGACCGCAATAATGACGAATATTGTTAAAAATTACAGTTTTTACGAGGATGTGGAGAGCCGCCAGGAGAGGCGGGGGCGTGAGCGGGGATGCGTGTGGATCTTGCAGGTCCTTTAGACCTTTCAGAAGCTTGCGGTGAGCACAAAGGGCGCCGGACGCTACAGAGAAAAGCCACGATAAATCCTGAACGAGAGGCCGGATAGAAAGACATTATCTCAGTGATATGACGGTTTTCCTATCTGGTGGAACATGAATTGAAGCTGCCCCGATCCTATTGATCGGGCTTCTTCCGCCGGGATCCCAAAAATAATACGCTTTTTTGTTTTTGGGATTTTGGGGGTGGGAGTGGCAGCTTTGTTGACCTTTTTGCGGGGCCAGAGAGCGTCTCTGGCGGCCAAAATGGGGTTTTGTCAAAAAAGATTCAAAAAAGGGTTTGACGGGTCTGTTGGTAGGGCCTATAAACCGCTCCACGCCAACGGGGCGGGCCACTGAGGCACGGTTGAGAGACCGGACGAAGAGGTCGGTTTGGTTGGGGTTTCGGAGTTGGAATTGAGAGATTTTGATTTCGGTTTTTGATTGACATTGTTGATTGAGAAGAGATGCGCGGGCGGC
>NZ_VNWN01000006.1 GCF_012720115.1 Sneathiella chinensis
CTCGTCAGGCTCATAACCTGAAGGTCGTAGGTTCAAATCCTGCCCCCGCAACCAAACAACAACCCATCTAAGTCAATGGCTTAGGTGGGTTTTGTCGTTAACGGAGAAAAGTGTTTCGAAGTGTTTCTGGAAGCATGGTGGAAGCCGGTGAGCCGCTTTAATCTCATTTCACTTGCCTATAAATCAGGCTGTTATAGGGGCGCTCAAATAGGCAGGGCGGAGGAGTTGCAAATTCGCTGTTGTGTACCAGAAGCAGGCTAAGAAAAATTTTTGATTGCCTCTAATAAGGTAGGCATATTCGTATATGGGTTGATGTCAAATGGTTTGCATTTTGCTCCAGCGGTATCTAATCCCGATCTATTTATTTTAAGAGCTCTACTCTGTGCGAGGGGTATCATATCTTTGATTTTTTCAAATAAAATGGCTGAAGCCTTGTCATATTTTTCTCCGCAATGCTGTTCGACTTTGCTAAACAGTGTGCTGTTTTTCTTTAAGTCATCAAAAGAATGGTAGGCTGCTGATGAATCGATGAAATGGAGCAATATCCAGAATTCAAAACACACGTTGTTAAGTGCTATGTTTACGTTATTGCGGCATGCATTATCCCAAGCCTGCATATGTAAATCACGAGAATACCTGTTCGACGACTCTCGATCATAGACCACCCAAAACTCATCGCCATCGATTGATTTATCTGAGTTTTTAAAACTAATTGCAGCTTGAACCAGTTCTACTGGAGTATTCTTCCTGCAATTCATAACTTCAACAGAAGTTTTATTGTCAATCCGAAAATGCCGTATATACCCATTGATATACAGTGGCTCAGTTTTCTCCCCTTCACAAAAAACCCTAAGCTTTTTTTTAATCTGAGGAGCATTTCTTCTTCTATCCCTAGGCATCGTCAATGTTTCTCTTTAGATAACCACTCTTTATAGACATTTGGGTTATGGCTTCTCTGATTTTTACATATGAAAATGAAGGGAGAGCGCCGAAACGGCCATCTTTGTAGAAAGCCTCGAATGGGCTGTTCGGGCGAACCGAGTCCTTGTCGTAAGCGTCAAGGCTGGTGAGTATTGACGATCCATTTTCCTTTTGCACCAACCACAGTTGGTCTCTGCGCAACTTATTAGGGTCCATCAAGTTAGTATCGTGTGTTGTCACAATGATTTGTGCGTCGGTACTGTTTGCTAGCGGATCGTTGAATAATTCAAATATGAGTGAAACAATATTTGTGTGAAGGTGGCCATCGAGTTCATCAATAAAAATAGGTGTTCCGCTCGAAAGTGCCATAAGCAGCATTGGCAAAATTTCAAACAACTTAACTGTTCCGTCTGACATTTCCTCTTTTTCGAATTTAACGAGTTGCCCATTCTGAGCTTCATGCCAGAATTTATACGAAACACTGTTCTGTTCAATAATTACTCTCTTCAGAAAATCAGGCATGTCTGACGGCAAGCGAAGGCCTTCTGGAGAAGATTCTTCGGCTGTAATTTTCTTCACACCTGTATCCGCAAGACAAATCAAATCCGAAACTGTATTAAGGTGACCCTCCTGATCGTAAAAATTACTCAAATGTATATTCACTCCAGCATCAAGTGTAATAATTGATCTAAAGTATCGAACAATCTCACGAATGCTTTTTGGGGCTGATGCGTCGTTTCCTGCTCTCGAGATGTACGTGCTGTTTGGAAAAAAGGGGAAACGGCGATCACCTCCCTTATAACTGCCTCCAAATTTTATGGTTTCCCAAGTATCAAGCTTGTCACGCTTGAAAATCAACGCCCTTTGACGCTTCGGAAATGCGAATAGGCTTTCAGAAACTACGCGCTTATTTGTATAGGATACTGAGTATTCGTACCGAACACCTGAAGGTACGATGAACTCTATTTTAAACTCAATTTCCTTGGTATCAAAATGTGAGGACAGTTTGAAGGGTTCGTATGCCGGTATGCTGTCTTCTTCACTAAGCGATTTTGAGTTGGAAATCAGCCAGCTAAGTGCTTTAAAGGCTTTCAGTAAATTTGACTTCCCTGAAGCATTTGGTCCGTAAATAGCAGCCGACCGAAGAATAGAAAACCTTCCATTTTCAATATCGCTATAATTGCCTTGCAAACGTTTAGGGCCACCCTCAGCATTCATGCTAAATAGCTGCTCGTCTTGGAATGATCGAAAATTTGCAACGCTGAAATCTATAAGCACCTCATCCATCCTTTATTTTGGGCCATATTGTTTAAAATTAAACGAATTTAGCCAAAATTCATGATACATATGTTTATCTACACTGGATAACAATGGCATGCAAGTGAGACGCATAAAGCGACCAGCCGTGAATATTGGGTTAAATAGTCTTTAACCCCTCCGTATCGCCTCAGCAATCCGCAGCCACCTTTCCTCAATCCTCTTCGGATGGCTCTCCGGCGGTAGTGTGGCGCGATTAAGTCTCTTTCCTGTAGCCTTAGGCGGCATAATCAGCGCAGTTTTCTTTCCAGCACGTGCCTTGCTCTCCCAGAAGGTGGTGTGTTCGTCATTAATCAGGTTCGATATTGTTTGCCCGATCTGCGGGCCAAAATCTTCTCGGATTTCTTCATCGCTGAGGCCCAAAGCAGATGCCAAGGATGCGACAATTCCCATGAGTTGTTGGGTGCGAGTTTCGATATGCTGATCAAATAACACTTCTTTCACCTGTCCGGGGAGTAACCCGGAGCGGTACTCTGTGAGGTTCTTTTGCAGGCATTGTTCTGTAGCGCCCCAAAGAGGATGCGGCCTTTGCCGGGTGACATTCGCATCTGGCTCAGATTTAATGAGCCTACTGCCAAGACTCTCAACGCATCAATAGATGAAAATTAAATATCTTCTCGGGGAGCCAATTCAAAAAAGCCCTTGGCCGAGAAATCGCCGAGGGCTTTTTTCCTGTCCGGCCCCTTTCAGACACAAAAAATGGGCGCCCTTTTAGGCGCCCGTCGTCGTTCTTCCTTCTTCCGCCAACCTTAAGCGGCAGACCCGACCGGGATCAGGATGGACACCGCCAGTGTCGCCGCATAAAGCCCGACCCCAAAGGACGTATGCGCCATCAGGCTTCGGACCCGCGCCGTGTTTGGCGCCGGCGTTTTCGATGCAGCAATACCGAAACCAAATCCCGGCTGCATGACAAGGAACGGTGCCGCCACGGTCACAACGCCAAAGGCAATGGCCGGTACCACCGTTGGCTGATAAGACCATTCAACCCCCATCAGGGCCAGCAGGCCCGCCGCAAAGGCAATCCCGATCCCGTAATGGGCGATCCAGCCAATGGCCCGCTCCCCTGCTATGAGTTCAGCGGTGCCGATCCCTGCGTGGAAAAACCGCCCGCGCGGAAAATGGCCAATCCACCGGCCAACCATCGCCCAATCCAGGGACGGGATATGGAATACCTGTTTCAGGAACACTGCCCACATATCCATGATCAGGGTCGCGCCGATGCCGATTGATACCGCCCGCACCCAGAAATCCATCATGTCGTTCAACTACTCTATCCTTTCCAAACAAACCGGGACCGAAACCCTGTGGCCGTCGTCCCGTCTATACACACAAGAAAATAAAATCATTCTATAGATTGATAGAATGATGGAGGAATGATAGGATAGAGTCAATGACGGATACAGAGACACAAATCACCATGTTCACGGAGTTTGCGGACCTTGCGCGAACCCTCGGCAATGCCCATCGCATTACGTTGCTGGATCACATCGCCCAAGGGGAACGGCCGGTTGAGCGGCTCGCGGAACTGTCCGGCCTGACGGTGGGCAACGCGTCGCAGCATCTGCAAACCCTGAAACGCGCCGGATTTGTCAGGACACGGCGGAACGGCAAACAGATCCTCTACAGCCTTGGTGACGGCCCGGTCCTTGCGGTGCTGGCTTCCTTGCGGGACCTTGCCGAATTTAACCATGGACAGATCCGTGCCCTTGTCGCCGACAGCCGCGGACCGGGAAACGACTCGGAAGGAATCTCGCAAGCTGAGCTTACCCTTCGGATGCAGGAGAACAGCGTCACCCTTCTCGATGTCCGCCCGGAAGAGGAATACCGGCAAGGCCACCTTCCCGGCGCCCTCAACATCCCGGCCGAGGAACTGGAACGCCGCCTTTCCGAACTCCCCGCCAATCTGGAAATCATCGCCTATTGCCGGGGCCCCTATTGTGTTCTGTCAGTAGACGCCGTCGCGGCCCTCCGATCCCGCGGCTACACCGCCCGCCGACTGAAAACCGGCTTCACCAACTGGAAAGCCGCCGGACTGCATATTGAACAGGACTAGGCCGTAGACTCATTAAATCTGAGCCAGATGCGAATGGCGGCGAGTTTGACCATGGCGAAATAGGATGAACCTGAGTTTGTCATAGCGGGTCGCGACGCGACGAACGTATTTGATCTTATTGAAAAATCGTTCGACCAGATTGCGTTTTTTGTAAAGGCTGTTGCCGAAGCAGGAATTCCACTTTTTACCTTTCCGGATCGGGCTGTTGGGAGCGGCGCCCTGGTGTTCGATCTGCCGTCTCAGCCAATCGGCATCATAGGCTTTGTCGGCCAGGATCAGGTCGCCACCGCTCACTCAAGCCAAGAGGTCTTTTGCGGCTTTGATGTCGTGCACCTGTCCTTCCGTGATCGCAAGACGGATAGGTCATCCGTTTTTATCCGTTACCGCATGGATTTTGGTGGTCAGTCCTCCCCAGCTTCGCCCCATACATCGATCCGGATGGCTTTTTTTATGCCCAACGCACATCCCAAAAGGTTACGGAAAACGTAAAAGTTTACGCTGGCAGTTAGAAAATCACGGCCGCTTGCCGCAAGAAATAACGAATAACATTAAAAATTACGGGTTTTACGGTCTGAAGAAGAAATAAGGAGTAGCAGGGGAACGTGGGGTGGAGATGGGGGATCCCTTCAAACTGAGGCTGAAGGCGATCGGTGTTTTCTTGATATGCTTTGTGTTTGGGCTGTCCGGCATCTGCATTTTGAAAAGATACGTCATTGGTCGGGGTGTCAGGCTATTCATCACGCCTATGAACGTCTCACAGAGTTGTAGGATGGTAAATGGTGTAGTTGTGAAGAGGCTGGGCCGCGATACGCGAATTGCTGTAGGAGTGATGGTTTGACGCAAGACCGTGAAAGTCTCAGGCAAGATTTTGGATGCCAGGTAGGGTCTTTGAGGTCCGCTTCGCTTTCGTCACTGCGGTTTTGGTTGGTGCCGGGTGCGCCGACTTGCGCTTTGTCTTTTTTGCTACAAAAAACGTATCCAAACAGACGGCTTAGGGGAGGCGCCGCGGCGGTCACTTTTCGGACAGTGAAAGTAGGCTCAATCCGGATGACGGGTTTTTCTGATCCAATGGGCCATATCGCGGCAGGTGGGGGTCCAGATATCGCCGTCTTGCTTGACCACCTCAATCAGCGTTTTGAAAACATCCATCGCCTGTCGGGTGCGGCCCAGAATGAAGGGGTGGAATATGAGGGTGGCGTGGGTGCCTGTGTTCTTCAGGGTGTGGAGGGTCTGGGTCAGTAAATCCCCCCATTGATCAAGGGTGTAGGGCTTTTCCGGGTCTCCAAAGGCTTGGCGTAAGGCGCCAAGGTCGGGGTTGAGCATATAGGCATCAACATGCTGCCAGGCGAAAGGCAGCGTAACAAACCCCCCGGTATTCCGATTGTCGCCCACTTGCCCAAGCGGGGAGGCGTAAGTTAAGCCCAGTTCCTCGCATTCGGATTTCAGGTCAGAGAGATCAATCAATCCCCCCGGCGGGCGAAAGCCGGCCACGTCAATCCCAAGGTCCCGGTAGGCCCGGACGGCTTTTGTCAGGGCTTCCTTTCGGACGGGGATTTCGGTTTTTGACCAGTTTTCGTGCTGCCATCCGTGGACGCCGATCTCGTGTCCCGCCTCCCGGATTGCCTTGATTTCCTGTGGGTGGGCCGTGCAGTTCCATCCTTCGATGAAGTAGGTGATCTTCAGGCCACCGAGGATTTTCAGCACGTCAGGCAGGACCGCGATGGAGGGGTGGGTGCCGTCCTTCGACTGTTCTCTCGGTAAGCCAAGCTGCTCTTCCGCGATCGGGCCAAGATTGTCGAAGGTTATGTTCAGCGCGGCCGCTTTTTGCTCGGGCCCCCATCCATTTGGCTGTCTCATTGTTACTTTCCCCTCAGTGAAAAGCGGTTATTCCGCTGCGTATATCTGGACCCGAAGCTGGCCCAGATTTTCAATCTCAGCCTCGATCACGTCGCCGACATCGGCATAGATGCCGCTTTCAATGCCCGTTCCTGCGGGGGTTCCTGTCAGGAGGAGGTCGCCGGGCTCAAGCGAGATGTTGGCGGTTGCAATCTCAAGCAACTCCCGCACGGACCAGATCATTTTCGAGGTGTTGGAGTCTTGCTCGATCTTGCCGTTACGCCACAGCTTCATGGTCAGGTTCTGGGGATCGTCGATAAAATCAGCCGGCACGAAATAGGGGCCTGCGGGGGCGCTGGAATCAAATGCCTTGCCCATGAACAAATCAGATTTCGCAAAATGCTTCGGGTTGCGTTGAAAATCCCGTGCGGACATATCCAGCGTGGTCATGTATCCCGCGACCATATCCAGATTGCTGGAGATTTTGGAGCCTGCGGGCACCTCTTTTCCGATGACAACGCCCAGTTCGATCTCCCAGTCAAACTGGGTCGACCCGGTCGGGAACCGAACGGTTTTCCCCGGGCCCACAAGCGCCGTTCGTGGGGGCTTCATGAACATGGCGGGGATATTGTCTTCCTTACTGAAACTTGAATAGCCGACAGCCTCGATATGGTCGATGTAGTTGGTGCCTGCGCAAATGATTTTGGGCGGGAACTGAAGCGGGGTTTGGAAGGTCAGGCTGGCGGCTTTCACGCCGACCCCGTGGTTTCCTTTCGCCAGATCGCCCGCAAGGGCAGAGAGGTGTTTGCTGCTGGCCTCCCAATCCTCAAAAAGGGCCATCAGGCCGCCTTGCGCGAGATCAAGGTTTGGTGCGACTTCGGCCAGTTCCCAGATTTTATCCGCAACCATGATCGCCGGGGCCGAGCCGGTCGGTGTCTCGATGGTGCAAAGCGCATAGCGAGTGGACGCATGCATTGGCATATCTCCCTTATTCAATGCTTTCGTTAGCATTATTTTATGAAGTTGGTAGAAATATTGTCAATTAATTTCAATAATTTCGAGGAAATAAAACCCGTTAATCTGGTTTTTGCCGAGATTCAGAGGATTGACATATATTTTTATCTAATGCTAACAATTGCACATAAGGAAAAATAAATGATAGAGGGAGGCTACACATGAAATTGCAAATACTCCGGAAAATTTTCTTTAAAACTCTGTGTGTTACGGCTGGGATTACGAGTGTGGCGGTGTCGATGACAGCGTTCACACCCATTGTTTCTGCAGACCCCATTACCATTCGATATGCCCATTTTGGGGCCAATCGGGGGGGCATGGGCGACAATATGAACTGGTTTAAAAACCAGCTTGAAACCCGCTCGAACGGGGATATCAAGCTGGATATTCATTGGGGTGGGTCGCTGGGGGCGCCTGCCGATGTTCCCCGGGTTGTAGGGGCGGGACTTGCCGATATGGGAACGATTGTCTCGTCTTACACACCGGGTTTGCTGGACCTGTATGAGGTTGGCAACCTGTTGATCGGCCCGTCCAATCTGTGGGTTGCCCAGCAGGCAATATATGAATTGGCGACAACCAATGAGGCGGTCAAAGGCCAGTTTGCCAAAAACAATCTGGAATATGTCGGCAATTTCAATGCCGGTGCCGTGCAAATGATCTGCAAGGACCCCCTGAATTCTCTGGATCAGTTGAAGGATCTGACGATCCGCACCGGAGGGCCTTACACCGATGTCCTGAAGCGCATGGGAGCGACCACGATCGCCATGCCACAGCCAGAGGTATATCAGGCACTGGCAACCGGTCTTGTTCAGTGTAACCAGATCTATCATCTGGCCATCGAGGGGTTCCGTCAGTATGAGGTGGCGAAGCATGTTGTCGAGCTCGATTTTGGACTGGTGATGGCCTATGGCATCATCATGAACAAGGATCTCTGGGGGGATTTGACGGAGGCGCAGCGCAAGCTGATCCGGGAGGTTGCGGATGACTTGAATGCGCGGGTGGTTTCCGATCATCTGGCCCGTGTCGGGGCGGCAAAAGCGAAACTTTCCAGCGATGCAAAAGAGTTTCAGGTTGTGTACGCCGCGCCGCCCGCCGGCATGCTGGACCAGATCAGGAAGCATGGTGCGGACCTTGCGGTTGAATGGATCGCATCCGTGAACAAGAAGGGGCTGCCGGCACAGGAAGTGGCGGATGAATATCAGGCCCTGATCGAGAAATATCAGGCTGATTTCGACAAGAACGGTTATCCCTGGGAAGCCGCTAAAGGGAGCAACTGATGGTTCGCTTCACGCTTGGTGACGGTTCGGCAGGGGTGGGCCCTGTCGAGCGCGTGATGGGCCGTATTGAGTGGGGGTTTCTCCGGTTTTCAATGCTGACAATTGTCGTTCTTCTGGCGCTTATCTGCGTGTCTGTTGTGGGGCGGACCTTTTTCAACCTCCCCATCCCGGATGATGTGGTGCTGGCAGAAAATCTGATGCCGGTGATTGTGGCGCTCCCCTTTGCCTTTGCAACGGCCCGCCGCGGGCATATCGAGGTGGAGGTCTTTACCTCGTGGTTGCCGCAGCATTTCTTCAGGCCGTTAAGTGCGTTTGCCCATTTGCTGGCGGTTCTGATTTTCTCCGGGATTCTGTGGTGTGTGTGGATTGGCGTTCTTAAAGATTGGGAGAGTGGTCAATATTACGAAGGGGAACTGGCACTTCCCGTTTGGCCGGCGAAGCTGGTTTTCGTCGTTGCCCTGGCCCTGTTCTGTCTCAGGCTTTTCTTCAATCTTCTTGAGGATCTTGGCCTGAAAAAGGGGAGCCCCGTCCACCATCCCGCCGAGCCTGTTTCCTAGGCCAAAAAACACCTCCCAGAAAGGTTGAATAAAAATGGAACCGACTACCCTTGCGCTTTTTGTTTTGGTGGGTCTTTTGATCTTGCTGTTCCTGCGCGTGCCGATCGCGTTTGCACTTTGTACGGTGGCACTCATTGGTATGTTTCTTATCTTTGCGTGGCCCGCAGGTCAGCCCTTTAATCCGGCCCGGGCAATGCGTCCGATCCAGGCATTTTTGGGTACGGACCCTTTTACCTTTATCAAGACCTATACCTTTACCATGGTCCCCTTGTTTATTGTGCTGGGGCATGTGGCGCACCGGACCCGGTTCACGACAGATCTCTTTTACGCCATTCGTATTCTTTTGCCGCGCTTGCCCGGCGGATTGGCGATTGCCTCTGTGATCGGTTGCGCAGGCTTCTCCTCCATTTCCGGCTCCAGTATGGCCTGTGCCTCGGCGATGGGGCGGATTGCCGTCCCTGAAATGCTGAAATTCGGGTATAGCAAATCATTGGCAACGGCATCTGTTGCCGCTGGCGGAACGCTGGGATCGCTGATCCCGCCATCCCTTGTTCTGGTCATCTACGGTATTTTCACGGAGCAATCCATCGGCAAGCTGTTTGTAGCCGGGATCATTCCGGGCATTATCAGTGTGCTGGCCTATGTGGTGACCATTTTGCTGTGGATTCGGATCAAGCCGAACGCCGCACCGGATAATCATGTTACCACCACCCGAAAAGAGCAGATGGACGCCATCATCAATCTGTGGCCGATCACGGTCATTGCCATTGTGGTTGTCGGCGGCATTTACAGCGGTTTCCTGACCGCCACGGAATCGGCTGCGGTTGCGGCGGCGGTCGCCATTCTGATCGGCTTTGGGTTGAAGCGCCTGTCATTGGAGGATTTCTTCGAGGCCTTGCAGGAAACAGCCTATCAGTGCGCGATCATTTTCGTCTTGGCCATCGGTGCCAAGTTAATGGTGTCCTTTGTGGGGATCACGAATATCGCCAGTGATCTGGTCATCTGGATAACGGAGCAGAACTTCTCTCCTGCTCTCGTCATGCTGATGATCTGTGTTCTCTATCTTGTCCTGGGTACGTTTCTGGATGCCATCGGTATTCTTCTGCTGACACTTCCGCTGGCGGTGCCGATCATGGAGGCAATGAATTACGACTTGATCTGGTTCGGCATTGTCATTGTCAAACTGATCGAGGTCGGTCTGGTGACCCCGCCCGTTGGTATCAACGTCTTTGTGATTAAATCCGTGGTCGGGGATCGCGTTGATCTGAACCAGATATTCAAGGGGGCGGCGATTTTCATTCTGGCCGATCTGGTCGTTCTTTACCTGATCATCATCTTCCCTGATCTCACACTTCTGCTGCCCCAGTCGATGTTCTAACCAAGGGAGTGGATGGATGAACTTGAACGAACAAGCGCGGCAATTCCTGATCCGCGGTGCCTTGATCTCTGACGAGGCTGATATTCGGGCGGAAAAGCTGACCGGTGGTATCTCGTCCGATATTTGGCGGGTGGATGCTGATGGGCGATCCTTCGTGCTGAAACAGGCATTGCCCGAATTGCGGGTCTCCCAACATTGGGAGGCTCCCTTGTCTCGCAACGACAATGAGGTCAACTGGATCCGTGAAGTCGCGGATATTTGCCCGGCTGCCGTACCCCGGGTGCTCTATTCTGAGCCGGGTGCCAATATGTTTGCCATGGAGTTTCTGGAAGGGGCGACCTGGAAAGAAAAACTTCTGCAAGGGGACGTGGATATAAACTTCGCCTCAGAGGTGGGGGAGGCTTTGGGAAAAATCCATCAGTCCACCGCAAATGTTAAAAGAGTGGCCGCGCAATTTGCCGTGCCTGAAACTTTTGATGCCTTGCGGGTGGAGCCGTATATCAAGGCGACGGCGAAAGCGCATCCGGACGTGGCAGAGCCGTTATTGCGGTTGGCGGAGGAGACGTTATCGGCGGTCCAAGCGCTGGTTCATGGGGATGTCAGCCCCAAGAATATACTGGTGGGTCCGGCAGGGCCTGTTCTGTTGGACGCGGAATGTGCGTGGTATGGGGAACCGGCTTTTGATCTTGCTTTCTGCCTCAATCATTTGCTGCTGAAATGTCTGGTCCGGCGCGACAAATGCGAAGATTATCTTGCGGCATTTGAGGTCCTGCACACGACCTATCTGAAGCAGGTTGATTGGGAACCCGCAGAGACTATCGAGCGGCGCACCGCCCGGCTATTGCCCGCTCTTTTTCTGGCCAGAATAGATGGAAAATCGCCTGTTGAATATGTCACCGCCGAAGATGACAAGGCGCGGGTTCGACAAACGGCACTGCCCTATATTCAGGTTTCACCTACGCACCTCTCGGAGTTCAGGAACTCTTGGGTAAGGAATTTGAAGAATGACTGACACAACAATAATAAATGTTCTGGGGCGCCGCGTCTGGGATTCCCGAGGGCGTCCGACAGTAGAAGTTGACGTTCGCTTGAAATGCGGTGCATTTGGCCGCGCCATTGCCCCGGCCGGGGCGTCCATGGGCAGCGGAGAAGCGGTCGATTTGCGAGACGGGGGGGAGGCTTTCGGTGGTCTGAATGTCGGGCGGGCCGTTGCGGCCGTCAATGAAGAAATCGGGCCAGCGCTTGTTGGTATGGATGCGGACCTTCAGGAAGAGGTTGATCGGGCCATGATTACCCTTGATGGCACGGGAAATCGCGGTCGGCTTGGCGGAAATGCGATTGTCGCAACATCGATGGCTGTCCTGCAGGCGCGGGCCGCAGCAGAAAAAGTCCCTCTTTGGCAGTATTTGGCAGCGGGTCGGGATGTACGGCTGCCGTTACCGGAAATCCAGATCTTTGGCGGCGGTGCCCATGCCGCGCGCCGGGTGGATATTCAGGATTTCATGATCATGTGTCCGGCAGCGGGCTCTTTTGCCGAGGCTCTTGACTGGACCGCCGAGGTATATCGCACTGCCGGTCTTCTGATGAAGAAGCGGGGGAGTTTGCAGGGGGTTGCAGATGAAGGCGGGTATTGGCCCGCCTTTCGAAGCAATGAAGAAGTCCTTGAGGCGCTGGTAAAATCAATTGAGATGGCAGGCTTCAAGCCCGGCGATGAGGTGGGCATATCGCTGGATGTGGCCGCCAGCGAGTTTGGCAAGGCGGGCGTCTATACTTTGGCCCTTGGCAACACATCCTATGACACCGATGAATGGATTTCGATCCTTGGGCAGTGGCTGGATGATTACCCCATCCTGTCCGTTGAGGATCCGCTGGGGGAAGATGATCGGCAAGGGTTTCAAACCTTTACCCGCCTTTATGGGGGGCGGTGCCAGATTATCGGGGATGACTATCTTGTGACCAATGCCGCCCGGGTGAGCGAGGCCGCAAAGGACAAAGCCGTGACGGCGGTGCTGATCAAGCCAAATCAGGCCGGTACGATCACCGAAGCCTTTCAGGCGCTTGCCGCAGCAAGGGAACAGGGGCTTGGCACGATTGTCTCGGCCCGCTCAGGCGAGTCAGAAGATGTGATCATCTCGCATCTTTCCACGGGCTGGGATGCGGGCCAGTTGAAGGTCGGTTCCTTTTCCCGTTCTGAACGGATGGCGAAATGGAATGAGTGTTTGAGGATTGAAGAGGCGCTGGGATCACGGGCCAGATTTGCCGGGCGCGATGGGCTGGCCTTCGCGCCTTGGGATAGGGAGGAGAGTTAGCATCCAATGAAAGCACTGTTACAGTTTTCGGCAAGTGAGCGATTAAAGGCCCGTCTCGCGTCCTTGAGCGGGCTCTACGTTACGGTTGTTGAGGAAAGGGATGAGCTGGGTTTCCGGCGGGCTATAGGCGATACGGATGTCCTGCTTCATGTGCTGGAGCCGGTGACCGCGACAATGATTGCGATGGCACCGAACCTGAAACTGATCCAGAAAATTGGTGTGGGGGTCAACACGATTGATCTGGATGCCGCGAGGGAAGCTGGCGTACAGGTTGCCAACTTGCCCGGAACCAACACGGCTGCCGTTGCCGAACACACCCTTTCGCTGATGCTGGCAACGCTTCGGCGGGTGACGGCGTTTGATCAGGCGACCCGGAAGGGAGCCGGCTGGCAGATCCCTCCCGATCAGGCGGAAGCACTGGGGGAGATTAACAGAAGCCGAATTGGCCTGATCGGTTTTGGGGCTGTCGCAGAAAGGCTGGCCTCCTATCTGAATGCAATGGGGGCCAAGGTCCAGTATTGGAGCCGGTCACTTCGCCCAAACGCAGATGCCGCCGCGGTGTCTTTCGATGAGCTTCTGGAAACCAGTGACATTATCTCTTTGCATATTCCGGCAACGCCCGAGACCGTGGGGCTTTTGGATGCCGCCGCCCTGCAGAGGATGAAGCCGGGGGCGATCCTGATCAATACGGCAAGGGGAAATCTGGTTGATGAAGCGGCTTTGGCGGTGGCCTTGAAGTCCGGCCATATAGGCGGTGCCGGGCTGGACGTTTTTGAAGATGAACCCATGCGTGGGCAAAGCGATCTTGTGGTGTGTCCAAATGTGGTGATGACGCCCCATATTGCGTGGCTAACCCCGGAGACCCTTGACAGAAGCCTGAGGGTGATCGAGCAGAACTGCCAGAGAATTGCCGAGGGCAGGGACGTTTTACACAGAATTTGGTAATTCTCTCATGTGCTAGTATAAAGCACGAATACGTATATTCATACGCTGAAGCGGATAACTGAAAGCATGAAGCAGCCCTATAAATTGGCCACAGCACGGGATGTCGCGGACAAGGCAGAGGTTTCTGTCTCGACCGTTGGGCGGGCGCTTGCCGATGACCCAAGGATCAGTGCAAAGACCAAGTCTCGCGTGAAAGAGGTGGCGACCCAGCTCGGCTATGTTGGAAACCTGTTGGCGCGCCAGATGCGGGGGGCCAAAAGCAACCTTATTGGCCTGATGCTGCCTGATATTCGCAATCATTTCTATGCAACGATCGCAGAAGCCCTTTCTGAATGCTGTAGCTCGAACGGGTATCAACTCGCCCTGTCAATCGCCAATGACCCGGAAACCGAAGCGCGCCATGTGACCGAACTGATCAGTGCAAGAGCCGCTGGTATCGTGATTGTGCCGACGGCCAATCCGAAACGGGAAACGCAGGATCTGCTGAATAATTTTCCCCATGTTCAGTTGTTGCGGCGGATTGAAGCCTATAATTCGGCGTGGTTTGGCATCAATGATGAAGATTGTCTGTGTGAAGGGACCAAGCATCTGCTCAGCCTTGGTCATCGGCGCATTGCCTATATCGGTGGTTCGCGTGAACTGTCGACCGGGAAGGCCCGCTGGAAAGGATTTCGCCGGGCGTTCACCGAAATGGGGATTGAACCGGATCACGCGATAGAGATTTTTGGACCTCCGTCCTCCACCCGGTTTGGCGCCGATGCCATGAATGATCTTCTAAATCGCCCCGAACCCCCAACGGCCCTGATCACGGGGACAATTCGGGTGACGCAGGCAATCCTCGAAATCTTGCATCAGCGCGGAATCTCGGCCCCGGACGATATCTCGATTGTGGGCTTTGGGGATGCACCGGAATTTAAATGGTGGGGGCAGGGGCTGACCACCCTGTGTATGCCGATCGAGGATCTCGCGACGACCTGTGGTCTTTGGTTCTTGTTCCACCTTGACGCCGAGAAACCCACCCATCTGCAGCATTCGTCCCTGGCCCGGGCAACATTGACCATCCGAGGCAGCACCGCCCCCTTGGCAGGGTGAAGAAGGCCTTCGGACTGAACGTCAGAATTCGATGTAGGCGATCTATCCCCGCAGGTGCGGGGGAACCGGTGCCGGATGCGTATGCCAGTTCAAGGATGAGTTTGAAGCTTGCCGAAGCGCTGGGGCGGTTGTATCGGCGCTGAACGCCCATGACAATGACAAGGCTCCGGTCGCTGCCAAAGAGGCACCGGAAACAACATATGGTCTGTGGTCGGCGCGGGCGGTAACCGGTCCTTTTTGAGGGCTGATCATGAGATTTCAACTTTTCCAGTAGGGATCGCGCGCCGCCGGTTCCAGCATAATATACCGGAGGTCCGCGTCATCGACGGTGACAAAGGCCGTCCAGATTTCGGCGGACAGGGGCAGGGGCCCGCGTTTGCGGTCCAGGCGGGCGATTTCCGCCGCCGTGGCCCGATCCACGTATCCCAGATGATATTGGGGTTCAAAATCGGGGCCGCCCATGATCTTGATGGCATTGGGGTCGTGCTCGTTATCCGGTTCGCGCTGGAGGATCAGGCCAAACACTTCGCCGGCGGCCTCCCGCTCCACCGCCATTGTGCAAAAATCACGGGCCTTTTTGCGGCGCCAGTAAGCGCCCGCGACCTTTCGGACGCCGCCGCGCTGCCGCCATTTGCGATCCGGCGGGCGGTGGCGGTGTTGGAATTTATGATCCAGATGAAACAGGGGGCGCACCACGGGAGGCCAACCCAAATCGTTCGGTTCCGGGGGCGGCGCCCAATAGGTGGTGGGCGCCGATTTTTTGGGTGGTGCGGGGCGGGGGGCCAAGGGGCGCGCCCGGTTTTCCTGCCACCAGCGGGCAAGGGCTTTGAACATTGTTTCCGTCTCCCATTTTTGGCGGGGGTGATCCCCGTCCGGGTTGAAAATATCATATTTGATAATCGTAATAAAGGGGCGCTGGATGTGCCGGGGCGGGCCGCATGAGAAAGGTGCCCCCCTGAACCACCGGGAATTTCCTTTGCAAGAGGCAGTGGTTCCGGGTAAGCCCCGCAGGTGTGGGAGAGCCCTTTTTCTTTGCAATTCAACCACTTGAACTAATGTTTTATTGAATTTCTAAACATGGGCTAGTCTAGGTATTTTCTTTTGGCCGATTGTGTAAAGCAGAACCAGCTTCAGAACCGGATAGGTGAAGGTTGAAAGTTAACCCTTACAGGAAAGTTGCAGCGCCCGTGTTCGAAGTCGAGGGGCTTTTTTATCGGTACAACACATCCCTCTCTTAGTGCTGAAAATCGTTAAAAATTACGATTTGAGTAAGGGGCGGCGCAGGACTATTCCGCTGCTTTTCTCTGATACTGGTCGTTCAGGAAAACGGGGAGTGATTTTGCCATGTCGGCGATGACGGCATCCCAGTTGCCGCGCTGGGGTTGGCGGAAGAGGCGCATGTGGGGGTACCAGGGGGTGTCGGGGCGGTTCATCAGCCAGCGCCAGTCCGGGACAAAGGGCAGCATGGTCCAGACCGGGCGGCCCATCGCCCCGGCGAGATGGGCGGGGGAGCTGTCAACGGAGATCAGCATGTCCGACAGGGCCAGAATGGCGGCGGTGTCGTCAAAGTCGCGGATATCCCCAGACAGGTTGACCAGCTTCATGCCGTCCGGGGGCGTTTGGGCCTGTTCTTCTTTCGCGCCCTTTTGAACGGAAAGAAAGGTCGCGTCCCGGTTATGTGCTGCCAGGGGCGCCAGTCGGGACAGGTCCATGGACCGGTTGGCATCATTTGTATGCGTGGGGCGTCCCGCCCAGACAAGGGCGATTTTCGGGCCCCGTATGGAGGCCAGTTTTTTCCGCCATTCTTTCAGGCGCAAAGGGTCGGGGTGAAGGTAGGGAATTTCACCCGGAAGGTCCGTAATCTGAAGCTTCATGGCCATGGGCAGGCTCATCATTTCGCAATGCAGATCAAAAGGACCGGGCAGTTGACCACGGACGATAATCTTGTCAGCCCCGGACAGGCGCTGGGCGAAAGGAAGAAGGTCAGGGGAGATCTGCAGGATAATATGGGCCTGACTGTGCTTCTTGACCCACGGGATCATCCGCATGAATTGCAGGGTATCCCCGAACCCCTGTTCATCGTGAATAAGAAGGGTTTTCCCGGCAATCGGGGCACCGTCCCAACGGGGGACCTGAACCGTGCGTTTCAGATTGGTCGTATGCGGCAGGTCATAGCGGAAGCGGTATTGGCGCCACCCGGAATCAAAGTCCCCCAGCAGCAACAGCGTTTCGGCAAGTTCAAAGCGCAAGACGACATTGTGCGGCAGGTGCTGAACCAGCATTTCCTGAATGACCTTGGCTTCCTCAATCCGGCCCTGCCTGCGAAGGGCATGGGCCAGCAGATGCCAGATATCAAGCGGACCCGTACCAGAGGAGAGGGCCGCCCGGGCCTTGGCTTCTGCCTGTTCAAGCTGATCGGAATCAATGCATTGCCGGATGTCGTTTAGAGCGGCTGACAGGGTTTCCGGGGTCATTTCATTCCTCCGGCACCCCATCGGGATAGAGGGCATTGGTCAGCGGTTGTAGATAGGGGCGGTATTTCTGCCATCGCTTGACGCTGGTGCGGTAAATCGGCTCGCGCACTTGTGCAAAGCTCAAGGTCGATATGGGGCGCTCTGTCTTGTGAAAGTCGAGACAGGCCTCGTCCCAACCAAGCCCCAGAAAATCAAGGAGCTTGCGGGTTTCCCCTTCCTGATCCTCGACCAGTGTCTCATAGTCCACAACGGCCAATCGATCGGCTGGCAACAGGTCATGCCAGTGCTCCATCAGGGCGTTGTAGCCATTGTAAAATGCCCCAAGTTCAGCAAGGTCATAGGAGAATTTCTGGGGCGCGCCAAACAGGCTGGTATAGCAGGACAGGCAGGTATCAACAGGATCACGCCGGCAATGAATGATTTTTGCATTTGGAAACATCAGGTTGATGAGGCCGACATGGAGAAAATTGGCGGGCATTTTATCAACAAGATGGGGCGTGTGCTGCGCCTTGTCCCGAATGACTTGCAGATAGGCGTGGCTTGCCTCCGTCAGTATTTGAGGGGGCAGTTGTGCCATAAAGTCCGGGAAAGAGGCGTTGATTTCGGGTTTTGCCGCGATGTGCTGGACGAGCCCGAGGAGCGTATCAAGCTCTCCGCCGCCATGAACCATCGGGTGAGAGGCAAGGATCTGTTCAACGAGGGTCGTCCCGGACCGGGGCATGCCGACAATAAAGATGGGGGCATCGGAAGGGTTGCCACCGCCTGAGAAGGTTTTCATAAGGTCGGGCGTGAAGGTTTGGGCAATGGATGCCAGCCAGTTGAGGGTTTGATCGGAATCGTAAGACAGGGTCTGGCGTTTTGCCTTGTTGCCGGCGGCAAAATGCTGAAAAGCCTTTTCGGGGTCGCCGCTATCCAGAAACGCCTTGCCCAGCACGAAGTGCAAGGTCATGGCTTCCGTTGGGGTAGGCGCGTCATTCCCCGTCGCCGTCAGCATGGCCGCGATCTTGCCAATCATCGGATCATCGGCGGTAAAGGTGGTGATCTGGCTGTAGGTCAAAAGCGTGTCGGCAAGACGGCCGCCTTGCTGATAGGCCTGTTCGATGAGGGCGCGGGCGCCTTCCCGATCACCGGTTTCCATCAGAAGCACCGCTTTGCCCAGCAGGGCCTGCACAGGATTGGGGTTGGGCCGGGAAAGGGCCTTGTCGTAATGGGCCCTGGCCTCGTCGGTTCTGCCAAGGGATTTCAATATGTCCGCATATACCTGACAGGCTTCGCCGCTTTGAGGGGATTTCTGGAGGGTCTCGCGGGCGGATATTTCGGCCTCGGCGTGACGACCGGTCAGATGCATGATTTTGGCGCGTGTCAGCAAGGTTGCCGGATGCTCCGGTGCGAAGGAGGCAAGGTTGTCCAGCCACATTTGGGCTTGCGCCCCATTTCCCCGTCCAATGGCAATCCCGGCCGCATTGATATAGGCATCCATGTAACGCGGGTTGATCTCAATGGCACGATTGACCGCTTCCAGGGCGGCATCAAAATCACCTGTTTCCTTCAGCAGAAAGGACAGGTTGTTATACGCCTCGGCATATTCCGGGGCGAGTTCCGTGGCTCTGGTATAATGGTTTCTGGCGTCTTCATGACGGCCAAGTCGCATATAGGTATTGGCGATATTATTATGGGTTTTCGGGTTTTGCGGCGCGATCCTGTCAGCGTTCAAGAGGCAGGTAAGGCTTTCATCAAATTTACCGCTTTCCTGCAGGATGATGCCCAGATTGCTCCAGCAGTCCGGTTGGTTCGGGGCCAGTTCCACGGCACGCCTGCCAGCGACCTCGCCGCGCGCCAGGTCGCCTGCTTGCCGGTACATTTCTGCAAGATTGCTGAAAAACATGGCGTCCGCCTGCGGCGATTGACAGGCGTGGCTGACAAACTCAATGGCAAGGACAAGGTTGCCTCGGGTATGTGCCATAAGGCCCATCAGGTGCAGGGTGTGGGGTTGGCTTGGAACGGCCTGCAGGATTTTCTGACACAGATGTTCGGCTTCTGCCAACTGGCCCGCTTGCCAGTGGCCATAGGCAGCATTGATCGCCTGATCAATGGTCATGGTGGTTTGTTGCGGGCCGGAAGGGGAGGGCGTTTTTTTCTTTACCATGGGGACATATTTAACCGGGCTGCTTCTGCAAACAAGAAGAATACGCAAGGTCTGGTGGTATTCTGAACGGGAAAGCACGCGGAATTGCGACAGTGTAAGCGCGCCGTTATGCGAAAAGAGGGGCGATCTGGAGGCGCCTCTTTCCGCATTTTGGTTTTATCCGTTCGGGGGCCGCGCCTAGAATTCCTGACGAATGACAAACATGCCGTTGTGGGATTGGTAATCGCCCCGGAAGTCCGCCGAATATTCCAGACGGAGGGACAGACCTTCATCTGCCATAAGGGTGCTGCCGACGCCGAACCGGGCGCCGCTGCTATCCGGCCGGTCCGCAGAAGACACAAACCCGACCCCACCCATGGACGCAGAAAGCGAGATGGGATCATTGGTGAAATCATGGACAAAGGCGCCCTTGACATCCAGGGTCATCGGACCGAACGAGGTGTCGATCCCCTTCGACAGGCGGGCCCCGATTTCACCCTCCAGTGAATTGAAGCTGTTGCTGTCGATGCGCAGATTGGCGACACCGGCCCCGGTTTCAGTGTAGCCATCACTGGTCACATGGGAAAAGCGCAGCGATCCCATGGGGGTCAGGGTTGTCGAGGCCGCGAGGGGGATGTCATATCCGGCCGCCATTCTGACGCTATAATGTTGGCCGTCATAATCTGCCTTCGCCACCTGATTTGCGAAATTGATGTCTCGATCCTGATCAAACCGGTTATAGGCAGCTCCGGCTTCGCCTTCGACGTACAGCGCCTGGCCATCAGGCCGCCATTTACCATATATGTTGAGGGCATAGGACTGCAGATGGGTGGTCTGACCGCTTGCCGCATCACTGCCGTCGGCTTTGCCGTACAACATGCTGACCGCAACACCGGCGGTGGTGTTTTCTGACAGGTTGGTATCAACACCAACCAGCAGCCCGGCATAATTGGCGTCATAGCCGCCTTCGGTGGCGGACCCGTCCAGTTCGGCGTGGCCGCCCAGAACCTGCCCCCAAATGCCAGAGGAGAGCGCCGCCGATCCGGCTGATGCCCCTCTCAGTGTTCCGTGGTCAAGATGGGCGACCTGACGGTTCTGGACCGCCTGGGTGACCGGCCCGGACAGGGCAAGGGAATTGGTGAAGTTGGACGCCGTTACAGCCGGGGCCAATTGCTGGATTGCACGCGTCTGGGCCTGCGGTGACAGCACGGCAAGATTGGTAAGCAGGCCGTTATAGTCGTTGTTGATTGAGAGCGTATCAAGGGCCTGTCCCAAGGAACCCTGACCGGCCTGCTGCCCTGCCGTTTGCCAGAGAGGCTTCGTCACAGGGGGCGGCGTTACAGGGGGTGTTACGGGCGGCGTGACAGGCGGCGTTACAGGGGGAGGGGACGCGATGGTGATGACAGAGCCATCCCCCGATGTGACGGTATTGTAATTTGCCCCTGAAATGGAAATGGTATCAAAGCCGCCGGTTGTTCCGCCCGCGGCATCAATAATGATGTACTGATCCCCTATTTGAATGGCGCCGGTACTGATTTCAACAACCTTGAGCGTCCCGTCCATGTTGGCCGTTCCGGAAACAACCAACTGGCCATGGTTTGATGAACTGACCCCGATAACCAGTGACCCTGAAGGCGTCTGGACATAATTTCCGGAAATATTCAGGGACTTGTTGACGTAAAGGGTTCCGCTGTTGGTGACGGCCCCAAGCCCGGAATTGGCAACAATATTGTCTTCAAGCAGCATGGAACCGGAGAGAAAGGAAACATTGCCCGCAGTAATTGTCCCTGACGTACCGGGCGCATGCCCTGTCAACGTGCCGATATCCCCGCCCGTGCCCCCGGTAAAGACAATGTCACCGTTTGTGCGAATATTGATATCGCCAGCGATGAGGCCACTATTGGCGATGGTGCTGATGGCACCGTTCTCGACCCGAATAGCCTGAGGGCCACTGATGGTACCGCTGTTGTTTAGGGTGTCGAGGACTGCCGTGTTTCCATACTTGTAAATACCGATGTTGGTGCCGGTGATGGAACCACTATTGGTCAGGCTGTTGACAACACCGTTCAGGCGCAAGCCTGTTTTCCCTGATATCAGGCCGCTGTTATCAAGGGTGCCAATCGTACCATAGGCAAAAACCCCGTAAAAGGAGGTGCCTGAAATTGTTCCTGCGTTGGTCAGGGTGCCGATATGACTGTTGGTCATATAAATGCCGCTCTGACCGCCTGTGATCACCCCCCCGGCGGCGTTGGACAGTGTGCCAATGGAAGCCCCGATGCCCAGGTCGATGCCATACAGATTGGTGCCTGAAATTGTTCCTGAATTTTGAATAAGGTTGATGGCGCCGGAAATAAAGTGAATGCCATATTTTGTCCCGTTGATCAGGCCGGAATTGGTGAGGGTGCCTAGCGTCCCGGTCCCACTATATACCCCTTCGGTCGTGCCTGTGATGGTCCCGTCATTTTTAATAAAATCCGCTGTCGTGCCGTCGGCCACAACGGCCATCATGAGGATGCCGGTTGAGGTGATCGACAGGTGGTCGCCTGTTCCCACGACTAAGGTACTTCCGGTGGCGGGCCCTACAACCGTGGCGGTCGCAGCCTGAACCGATGCCGTTGGCATGAAAGTGGTGAAAAGACTGGCGCTGATGGCAAGCCAGGAAGCATGATTACCAAGGCTTTTGCGAAAATTCATCCTAAACGATCCCTGTCGGTTTCCTTGTGGGTTCAATGCTATCCAGTTCATCACCGGAGAAACCGGGGAAATCGCTGGTTAATTGAGCCGGGACATCCGCCTGAAAAGACCGCAACTCTTTCTAACATCGAGAGTATTTCACGCAGTATAAGAAGCAATTTCATATATTTGTCAATCCAAAAATGATCACTATGTGATTGATTTTGAATGCCGATACCGTGAAACAGGCAAGGTCGCTCGGCATGGTGGAGCGCTGATTATGGGGGGAAGGATTAATTGCAGTTTCTTGATATTTGTCATGTGGGGGCTGAGTGTCTTTTGGTGAAATACCGGGGTTCCGTAATTAATCAAAATAATGTTCGTTCAGAAATTTGCGTGATGTATGAGGGGGAGTTTCAGACCACCATGGAAGGAGGGGGCAGCTTTTGACGCTGTTTTCATGGCATTTCCATTAAAAAATGACGGTGGTTCCATGATGACTTTATCCGGCAGGATTGCAAACGAGGGCTTGAAGCCCTTCATCGAAGCAAAACATGCGGTTGACGGCTACGCCTTGCCAAAGACCTGGGTGGTGGCGACAAACTCTGAACAGGCTCATTTTTTCCGAACAGGAACGCCCCATCTGGAGAAAATAGGAGAGGCCTGTCCGGTGAGTGAGCCCGAGGCCGAGATTACCAATGCCACCGCAGGGCGGATGCCCAACCCGTTTGGCGGCGGCGGGCGGCATCGCTTTGAGGCCCATGACAATGCGATGAGGCATGGCGAGGATGCGTTCATGCTGGCCTTGGCTGATTATTTGAACGAAGCCGTTGAGGCGCAGGCCTTTGATCGCCTGATCCTGATCGCCGCCCCGAAAACGCTGGGCCTGCTGCGCCCGAAACTCAGCAAGGAAGTGAACGCCAGCCTGACCGCCGAACTGGACAAGGACCTTGTGCATCTCAATGAAAGAGAGTTGTCCGACTATCTGGACAAGGCGATGTAGGTGCGATGAAGCACGCCCAACTGATTGGGGGGCGTCCCCCCTCGGGGTTGTTTTGTTCGTCTGGGGATTTTTCTATTTTCCGGTTTGGTAATGTATGTTGCTGAAAACTATCTGATATTCATCGCTCCAAATGATGATTGAGGGTGAAAAGCGATTTGGGGTCACTCCCCGGATCGCTTTTTTTGTTTTCAGGCTGTGGCAGGACCGGGTTTGTCCCTGCAAGCAGCCTTGTCGGAACAGCAAGGCTTGCGGAAAATTCTGGAAAGGCGTTAAATGAGGGGAAGGGAAGAAGAGCGAAGCAAAAAGCCCAATAAAAAAGAAGAACAAGAATAAAAACAAAAAGCAAAAAATGGAGGAAAACATGCAATCCACCGGTCATTTTACGGTTGCACCCCTTGAGAAGTCGTTTGGCGCGGTTGTTACGGATCTTGATCTGCGGGAGTTGGACGAGGCCGCGTTTGATGATCTTTATGCCGCGTGGCTGACCTATGGTCTGCTGATTTTTCCGGGGCAACATCTCAGCAAGGATGAGCAGATGACGTTTGCCCGGCGCTTTGGTGACCTGATTGAGGAATTGAAGGCGGTTCGGATCAGCAATGTGAAGGCAGATGGCAGCCTTCGGGATGCGCCGGATGATGACATGATGAAGATCATCCGCGGCAATATGGAGTGGCATCAGGACAGCACCTATATGCCGGTGCAGGCCAAGGGCGCGGTTTTCAGTGCCGAGGTTGTCCCCGCAACCCAGGGCGATACGGCCTTTGCCGATATGCGCGATGCCTATGATGCGCTGGACGCGGAGACCCGCGAGAAGATCGGCACACTGGCCGCCTACCATTCCCTTGAGCATAGCCAGAAGCGGATGGGCGCAGAGACCAAGCAGGAAAATAGTGAATATATCGGATACGGGATCAATGTGGGCGAGGTGCCGCTGCGCCCGCTGGTCAAGCTGCACCCGGAAACGGGGCGGAAGGCGCTGGCCGTTGGGCGTCACGCCTTCGGTATTCCGGGGCTGTCCGAAGCGGAATCTGATGCGCTGATCGACGAGTTGAACCGGTTTGCCGTCGCAGATGAGCGCCGGACCTATCAGCATCGCTGGACCGCCGGGGATGTGGTGATCTGGGATAATCGCTGTTTGCTGCACCGGGCTTGCGAGTGGGATTTCAGCGAACCGCGTGTGATGTTGCATTCCCGCATTGCCGGTGATCCGGAAACAGAACTGGCGCTGGCGCAGTAAAGGCCGGCTGTCTTGATGGTTGGGGCGGCCCTCCCTGTTCAGGTGGGCCGCCCCGTTTCGCTCCCGTCAGGCCGGGAGCGGGGGAGAAACTTTAACCAGCCGCAAGTTGGTTCTGGTCGGGAAAGATGATCTCGAAATTATTCTCCAGCGTTTCCCCGGTTTTCAGCAGATGCGCCTCGATCAGGGCAGCGGCCCCGTCCGCATCGCGGGAGGTGACGGCATTGGCAAGGCGCGTATGCTCGTCGTTCAGGTTCCGCTTCTTGTTCAGCTTCCGGTCGGTCAGGATGGGGAAGCGATAACGCTCTGTCTCCACATACAGTTTTTCCGCAAAGCTGAGCAGCCATTGTGACTGGCAACTGGCAATGAGGGCCTTGTGAAAGGCGCTGTGTCGCTTTTCAAGAGACAGGATTTCCTCGTTTGTGGCGGGGCGATCCAGTTCATTGAGGCGCTGGGATTGCAGGGACAGGGCATGCAGGGACGACACCACGTCAATTTCCCAGCGGTCATCCCCATATTGAATGGATTTGCGGATGGCATCTGTTTCGATCAGGATACGCGTTTGGATCACATCCCACATTTCCTCAAGCGAGATGGAGGATACCCGAAACCCCCGCGACGAGGCCAGATCCACCAACCGGTCCGCCTGTAACCGGTTCAACGCTTCCCGCAGCGGGGAAAAACCCGCCCCATAGCGAACCTTCAGAGCGTCCATCTTCAGCGGTTGCCCCGGAGGCAGCACGCCGGTCACGATATCGCTTCGGATCAGGTCATAGCAGTGATCTGCCAGTGTCATTGTCATTTTCCTTGATTAATCCCGTGTCAGGATACGGGAGGAACCGGTTTTCGCAAAATGAAAAATTTTCGAAAATCCGTATCGACATCGAAAATGTTATGTTTTATCGTTGAAAAAATTGAACGGAAATCGATGAAACGGGGCTGGGCAATGAAACGAGAAAATCACCGCGAAGATGTGATCGGTCGCGCCAATGTGGAAGATACTCAGGAACTGCTGGACTATTACGACCAGTTGGAAGAGTTCGATACCGGGGCGCTGTGGACCGTCGCCAACAAGATCGAGCCGTGGGAGCCGGCATCCACATCCATTCCCACCCTGTGGCGGTTTCAGGACCTGCGGGAGCATGTGCTCCGCTCTATTGAACTGGTGACGCCGGAGAAAGCCGGTCGCCGGGTTGTCTATCTGAACAACCGGGGGCGGCAGGATGTGGCCGCGGCGGTTGGCTGGATTTATGCCGGCCTGCAGGCCATGAAGCCGGGCGAGTTGGCCTCGGCCCACCGGCATTCGGCCAGCGCCGTCCGTTTCATCATGGAAGGGTCGGGGGCCTTTACCATTGTGGATGGGCACAAGATGACGCTGGGCGCCAATGATTTTGTCCTGACCCCCAACGGCACATGGCATGAACATGGCGTGTCAGAGGATGGGGAAACCTGCATCTGGCAGGATGGACTGGATATTCCCCTGATGAACGCGCTGGAGGCAAATTTCTACGAGGTGCATCCCGACCTCAATCAGGCGGTTGGCTACCCGGTCAATGACATGGTGAGCAAATGGGGCCAGTCCGGCCTGCGTCCCACCAATGAGGGATGGGGGAAGGGCTATTCGCCGCTGTTCAAGTATCGCTGGGATGTGACCTACGAGGCGTTGAACGACTATGCCGCTGTCACCGATGGGTCCCCCTTTGACGGGGTGATGATGGAATATGTCAACCCGGTCACGTCGGGGCCCGTGATGCAGACCATGGGCGCGTCCATGCAGATGCTGCGCCCCGGCGAGAAGACCAAGGCCCACCGCCATACGGGTAGCTATCTCTATCATGTGGCCAAGGGCGAGGGCTATTCTGTGATCAACGGACGCCGGTTCGACTGGCGTAAAAACGATATTTTCTGTGTTCCGTCGTGGGCGTGGCATGAGCATGCCAACAAATCCGCGAGCGAGGACGCCTGTCTGTTCTGTCTGAACGATCTTCCCGTCATGCGCAGCCTGGGTATCTACCGGGAAGAAGCGTTTGGCGACAATGACGGGCACCAGCCCGTCGCATAATCATTTGAGTTTAAGGAGAAAAGTATGAAGCTGGCGACTTATCGCGCCTCGGTGGAAAGCGCTGCGCGTCTGGGTGTCATTGTTGACGACATGATTGTGGATGTGGAGGCTCTGGCGGCCTGTTTCGCAGAGCAGTTGCCCGACAACATGCTTGATATGATTGACGCCGGACCGGCGGCGGTCGCGGCGCTGAAATCCCTTGTGGAGGATTGCGCCGGGCAGTGGCCTGTAAACACCGCATGGCCGGTCCAGAATGTGACGCTGCTGGCGCCCATTCCGCGCCCCCGCAAAAACATCTTCGGCATTGGCCTGAACTATGTGGAGCATGTGGCGGAAAGCGCCAAGTCGCTGGATACCTCCAAGGACCTGCCCGAGAAGCCGGTTGTGTTCTCAAAACCGCCGACCAGCGTTGTCGGACCGGGCGATCCGATCCTGCACGACAAGAACATGACACAGCAACTGGACTGGGAAGTCGAACTGGCCGTGATTATTGGCCGGAAAGCCAGCCGGATTGAAAAGGACGCGGCCATGGACTGTGTCTTTGGTTATTCCGTCATGCTGGATGTCAGTGCCCGCGACAACCGCCGCGCCGGTCAGTGGATCTTCTCCAAGGGGCAGGACAGTTATGCGCCGTTCGGTCCGGTCATTGTCACCGCAGACGAGATCGAGGATCCCCATAACCTGAACCTGTGGCTGACCGTGAACGGAACGGAAAAACAAAACTCCAACACCCGTCACATGCTGTTCAATGTACCGACACTGATTGCCGATATTTCTTCCGGTATTACGCTGGAGCCCGGCGATATCATTGCAACGGGCACCCCCGAAGGGGTTGGCGCCGGACGGGAGCCGCAGGAATTCATGTGGCCCGGCGATGTGATTGAATGCGGCGTCGAGAATATCGGCGTGCTGCGCAATCCGGTCGTTGACAGTTCCCGGAACTGACACCTGCCGTAGCTGACCCTGAACCAATCATCCTGAACAATCCGCGTGGTTTATCATGAATAAAGTTAAAGTCGCTGTCGCCCAGATTTCATCGGTTCCTGACAATTCTGTCGCAACTGCGGAAAAGGCGGCCGCCTATATCGAACATGCTGCAACCAAGGGCGCACGTCTTCTGGTTTTCCCGGAAGCGTTGCTGGGCGGATATCCCAAGGGGGCGTCTTTCGGGGCGCCCATCGGGATGCGAAAGCCGGAGGGGCGGGAAGCCTTTCAGCGGTACTATGATGCCGCCATTGATCTGGACGGGATCGAGGTGGATATCCTTCGGACCGCCGCGGCAGAACATGACATGTTTGTTGTCATGGGCTGTATCGAGCGCGATGGCGGAACCCTGTATTGCACGGTTCTTTATTTCGATGGACAGGATGGCCTTGTCGGCAAACACCGCAAGTTGATGCCGACCGGGGCGGAGCGCCTGATCTGGGGCTTTGGCGACGGGTCAACAATGGAGGCGGTCGAGACGTCCTTTGGGACGGTTGGTGCCGTTATCTGTTGGGAAAACTATATGCCCGCCCTCCGCATGCATATGTATGCGCAAGGCGTGAATTTCTATTGTGCGCCGACGGCGGACGACCGGGATACATGGCTTCCCAGCATGCAGCATATCGCGCTGGAAGGGCGGTGTTTTGTCCTGACCGCCTGCCAGTATATCACGCGCGGGGAATTCGGGGACAAGCACGAATCCGCGCTGGGAGATGATCCGAAAACGGTGATGATGCGGGGCGGCAGTGCCATTGTCGATCCACTGGGAGCTGTTCTGGCCGGGCCGGATTTCTCGGGCGAGAGCCTGCTGGTCGCCGAGGCGGACATGGAGGCCATTCCCCGCGGCAAGTTCGACTTTGATGTGAGCGGGCATTATGCCCGCCCGGATATCTTCGAGTTGCAGGTGGATGATCGGGAAAAGGCGGCGGTTCGCCGCGTGTCCAGAAAGGACTGATCCCCATGCATTTCGATTTTTCCGACCTGGACTCTGTCCAGGCCTACAAGCTGCTGGGGTCCACCGTGACCCCGCGGCCGATCGCCTGGATCACGACCCTGTCCCGGGACAAGGTTGTCAACGCGGCGCCTTATTCCTTTTTCAATGTCATGGGGCACACGCCGCCCACGGTGGCGGTTGGCATCCTGAAGGACCCGGTGAAGGGGTTCAAGGATACCTCTGCCAATATCATGGAGCAGGGGGAGTTTGTGATCAATCTTGTCCCCGAGGCCTTGGCAGAGGCGATGAATATCACCGCCATCGATGCCCCGAAAGAGGTGGGGGAGTTGGACCTTGCGGGCCTGACAACCCTACCGTCCGCGAAGGTGGCCCCGCCGCAGATTGCCCAGTCACCGGTCAGTATTGAATGCGTCAACCTGTCGTCTGTGGTGACAGGGCCGGAGCAGGTCATTGTCATCGGCCGGGTTGTGTCCATGCGCATTGACGACCGGTATGTGGAGAACGCGGAACGGTGTTACGTGGATACGGCCGGGCTTGATCTGGTCGGGCGTCTTCACGGGACGGGATGGTACAGCCGGACGCGGGATCGTTTCCAGATTGAGCGTCCCAAATATGCTGACTGGAAGAATAAAGAAGAAAAACAAACATCATGACCTACAGGAGGGTTCAAATGAAAATGTCAAAAATTGCAGCCATGTTGACAGTGGCAACCGTGGCTTTTACCGGAACAGCACAGGCCGAGGCGCTTAAGCTGCGTCTGGGAACCGGCACTCCGCCAAAGCATGTCTGGTCACAGGCGGCGGAACGTTTCGCGGACAAGATCGCCGAGGCAACCAATGGCGAGATTGAGGTTGCCGTCTTCCCAAGTGCCCAGTTGGGGACGGAAGGCGACCTGCTGCAGCAGATGCAGGTTGGCGTGGTTGACATGGGCGTGATCAGTGCCGCCGCCACAAGCGCGAAGGCCCCCGCATTCCTTGCGTGGTTCTCCCCGTTCAAGACAAGCAGCGTGGAAGACACCATTGCCGCCTCCAAAACCGAGGTTGCCGGGAAAATTCTGGGTGAATTGCAGCCCCTCGGCATCAAGGGCATGGGCTATGTCTTTGCCGGGATGCGTCACATCCTGACAGCCAAGGACCCGGTAACCGGTCTGGACAGTCTGGATAGCAAAAAGATCCGCATCACACCGTTCCCGGGTATGCAGGTCTGGTGGAAAGCCGCCGGTGCGGTTCCGACCCCGGTACAACTGGGTGATACCTATCAGGCCCTGAGCACCGGTCTGCTGGACGGTGTTGATATCGATCTTGACGCGCTGGTTGGTTTCTCCATGCAGCAGGTCGCAGAGCACCTGACCGTGACCAGCCACATGGCGTTCCCGGGCGTTGCCATGGTGACCGAGGCCACATGGGAAAAAATGACACCGGAACAGCAGAAGACGTTCCGCGCTGTTATGGATGAGACCCTTGTCTGGGCCGGTGAGCAGCAGATTGCAGCGGAAGAGCGCAACATGGCCAAGCTGAAAGCGGAAATGACCGTGACAGAAATGCCGAACGCAGCGGAAGCCTTCTCTTCTGCCAACGAGGCGTTCAACAAGGCATTCGGCGATATTCCGCTGGTGGCTGAATTCCAGGCTACCGTTGGAAAGTAATCCGGCGTTTCCCCTGAAAACACCTGCGTAAGGGTTTTACATGGAATTATGTGTTTTGGTTAAAAACGGGGTCGTGGCGTTCAGCCACGGCCTTGCCCGCTTGGAGCTGTGGGTCTGCAAGTTTCTGATTGTGTTTTTTGCAGGCTTGCTTCTGGTCAACGTGTTGCTTCGGTATGTCCTGTCCAGCCCCCTCTATTTCGCAGAGGAACTGGCGGTCTATACCCTGATCTGGATGGCCTTTCTGGCCAGTTCCGTGGCCATGGCCAACCGGCAGATGATTTCCCTGACCTTTATTGCGGATTATTTGTCCGGCCCCGCCCGGACAGCCCTGAATATTCTGGTGGAAGCCCTGATGTGCGCGGTCAGCCTTGTGTTGATGTATGTCAGCTTCCGCTGGGTCAATTCCGGTGCTGTGGCGTTTGAGCAGGCGCTGACGCTTGGCACCCTGAAATGGCCGTTCTATTCCATCATGCCGCTGTTCTTTACCCTGACCAGTTTTCATACCTTTGCAAATGTCCTGTATTTGCTGGGCGGTGACGCCGGCCGGAATGAGGAGACATCATGACAGCCTTTGGTTTTGCAGCCCTGCTTTCGATCGGTATGCCGGTGGCCTTCGTGCTGCTGGCATCGACCTTTATCTTCATGTTCAGCACGGGCAATTTCCGGGTGCTGGACGCGATGCCGCAGATTATCTTCAGCGGACTGGAGATTTTCGACCTTCTGGCAATCCCGCTTTTCATCCTGCTGGGAGAGATCATGAATGCCGGGGGCATCACCCGGCGGCTGATCGGCGCGGCGCAGTTGATGCTGGGGCGTTTGCCCAATTCACTGGCCTATGTGTCGCTGACGGCCAACCTGATGCTGGCCTCGATCATGGGATCGGCCACGGCGCAGATCGCGATCATGAGCCGGGTCATGGTGCCGCAGATGGAAAAGGACGGCTATAGCCGCAGTTTCTCGGCGGCGCTGGTGGCAGGGGCGGGCATGTTGGGTCCGGTGATCCCGCCGTCCATGATCTTCATTATCTTTGGCGTGGTGGCGCAGGCCTCCATCGCGGACATGTTCATTGGCGGCATTCTGCCGGGTACCTTCCTGTTCGTGTTGCTGGTGGTGTATATCTCCATCAAGAATAAAATTCGCATCGCCCCCGAAACCGCCGAAGTGGCAGAGCGTGAGGGCCTTCGGAAAAGCCTGTTTGGGGCCGCGGCCGGAATGTCCATTCCGGTGATCATTGTATGCGGTATTTCCTTCGGCATCGTTACCCCGACCGAGTCGGCAGCGCTGGCAACCGGTGTGGCCATCTTTTTGGGGTTCTGCCTGTACCGGGATTTGAAGATCAGCGATCTTTCGGACATTCTCGGGCGGACAGCCTCCAATTCTGCGCTGGTCCTGTTCCTGATTGCGACGGCCAAGGTTTTCGGCTGGGTGCTGACCTATAATCAGGTGCCGCAGGCCATGGCTGAAGTGCTGCAAAGCCTGACCTCAAGCGCGCCGGTTTTCCTTCTTCTGGTCTTTGCCTTCGCCATTCTGGTCGGGGCGTTTCTGGACGGGATTGCGGCCTTGATCATTCTGGTGCCGATCCTGCTGCCGATCGCGACCGGGGTTTATGGCATTGATCCGATCCATTTCGGGGTGGTGGTCTGCATGACCCTGACCATCGGTCTGCTGACCCCGCCGGTGGGAACCGGGCTCTATATCGCGTCGGCGGTGGCCAACGTTCCTTTCCCGAAACTGGTCCGGGAGATCATTCCCTTCGTCCTGATCACCATGCTGGTGGTGATCGCGACCATCCTGTTCCCGGCACTGGTCATGTGATCCGGGGACCCTCATGCGGACGGCGCCAGTGGGGCAGGCGCCGTCCTCAACCTTCCCCCGCCAAGAGGGATCCTGTCGCAAGACAGGGTCCTTCTTTTGTATGGGGGCCTTGCTTGTGGCTGTCCGGTCTTCGCCATGGAAAGGTTTTCCCAAGCGCGGGGGCAGGGGGCACAGTGCCGCCCTTCTAGAATGCGGCCCATCCGTCAGCAGCAAGGGTGTTTCGTGCCGGGGTTGTGATTTTGGGGGCGGGGGCATCATAAAACTTTAACAATGTAAACGTTTACATTCTGAGAGATGCTTGTATTCTTTAGAAAATAAATTGACGAAACAGGGGGTTTCGGGACGTGCCATCGACGATCAAGGACGTAGCCGCCAGGGCAGGGGTATCGCTGGCAACCGTGTCGCGCTACATCAATGGCACCGGAAAACTGCGGCCCGCAACAGCAGAGCGGGTCAACGCGGCGATTGCCGAATTGGGGTTTCGGCCCAATGCGGTGGGGCGCAGCCTGTCCACCTCTCATACCAAGTCCTTGGGCGTGGTGATTCCGTCCCTGTCAAACCCGGTCTTTTCGGATGCGGTCTCCGGGATCAACGAGGCGGCTCGGGCCGAAGGGTATCGTCTGATGTTTACCTCGACCGAATACAACCGCGCCGAGGAGGTCGAGGCCGTATCCTCCCTGTTGGAATATCGGGTGGATGGCCTGATCCTGACCGTTGCCGATGCCGAGGAGGCCCCCGCCCTCGACCTGCTGGAGGCGGCGGGGGTGCCGTATACATTGCTTTATAACCAGTCCGGGCGTTCGGCCCGGCCCGCCGTGACCATTGACAACGTTGCCGCCGGACGCGAAGTGGCGCAGCATCTGCTGGCGCTGGGGCATCAGCGCCTTGGCATGGTATCGGGCAGTTTCTCCGCCTCTGACCGGGCGATGGCCAGACGCGATGGCTTTACCGCCGAGATTGTTGCGAGAGGGTTTCCCGCGCCGCGGGTTCTTGAGGTTGATTTCGTCAATTCAGAAGTGGAAGAGGCGCTGGTCCTGCTGATGCGTGACCGCGATACCGCGCCGACCGCTCTTTTCTGTTCCAATGATCTTCTTGCCATATCGGTGATCGGTGCGCTGGAGCGTATCGGCCTGAATGTGCCGGAGGATGTTTCCGTTCTCGGGTTCGATGGCATTGCCATTGGAACCCATCTTCATCCCACCCTGACAACGGTTGTTCAGCCGTCTCGGGACATGGGTCAGACAGCAACCCGGCAATTGCTGGCCTGTCTGCAAGGGGGGAGTGATCCAGACACGATGATCCTGCCCTATCGTTTGCAAATAGGGGAGTCAGTAGGGCCCGCCGCCAAGCCAAGCCCTACTGGCCCTTCGGAACTTAACCAAACCAAGTAAAGGAAATACCTGCCATGATTGGAAAGTCCCTAAGAAATGTTGTTCTAGGTCTCTCGCTGTTCGGTGCCGTCGGTGCGACAACCGCAAGTGCCGCTGATGCCATCTGCTATAACTGTCCGCCGCAATGGGCGGATTGGGCAACGCAGCTCAAAATGATCAAGGACAACCTAGGGTATGATATTCCCCATGACAACAAGAATTCCGGCCAGACACTGTCGCAGTTGCTGGCGGAAAAGGAAAGCCCGGTTGCCGATGTGGCCTATTATGGTGTGTCTTTCGGTATTCAGGCCACTGAAAAAGGGGTTGTGTCAGCCTATAAGCCCGCTCATTTCGATGAAATTCCGGAAGGCCTCAAGGACCCGGAAGGGAACTGGTTTACCATTCATTCCGGGACCCTTGGTTTCTTTGTGAATGTGGATGCGCTGGGCGGCAAGCCGGTCCCGTCTTCATGGGCGGACCTGCTGAAGCCTGACTATAAGGGGATGGTCGGTTATCTTGATCCGTCTTCCGCATTTGTCGGATATGCCGGGGCGGTTGCCATCAACCGGGCGATGGGGGGAACCCTCGACGATTTCACACCGGGCATCGACTATTTCAAGAAGCTGGCTGAAAACGACCCGATCGTTCCGAAACAGACAGCCTATGCCCGTGTTCTGTCCGGCGAAATTCCGATCCTGCTGGATTATGACTTCAACGCCTACCGGGCCATGTACAAGGACCAGATCAACGCGGCCTTTGTAATCCCGGCAGAGGGCAGTGTTGTTGTCCCGTACGTGATGAGCCTTGTGAAGAACGGCCCGAACCCGGAAAAGGGTAAGAAAATCCTCGACTTCGTGATGTCCGATACGGGGCAGAAAGTCTGGGCGAATGCGTTCCTGCGTCCGATCCGGGCCTCTGCGCTGTCTGCGGAAGCGGCGGCCAAGTTCCTGCCGGATACAGATTACGCCCGCGCCAAGCCGGTGGATTACGCCAAAATGGCGACCGTCCAGAACGCCTTCAAGGAACGCTACCTGAACGAAGTTCGGTAATTCGTACCTGAAGTCTCATTCACGTTCTCGTTCTCAATCCGGAGGCGGTTTTCATACCGCCTCCGTTTTCCAAGAAGCATCTTTCATGAAGAATAATAACTATCCCAGATTGTTTGTCCTGTTCTTCCCCATGGCGCTTGTCTTTACGGTGTTTTTCATCGTGCCCATGGTGAAGCTGGCCATTGTCGGTGCATCGGGGGAAGATGGCATTCAGGCATATCTCTCCTTGTTGACCACGCCGCGACATTTCGAAAGTATGGTCTCCACCATTCTGTTGTCCCTTGCGGCAACCCTTGCGGCCCTTGTCCTGTCCACGGTTTCCGGCCTGTTCCTTGTGCGCAACCGTTTTCCGGGCCGCGAGGCGCTGATCTCCATCCTGACATTTCCGTTGGCCTTTCCGGGCGTTGTGGTCGGGTTCATGGTGATCATGCTGGCCGGGCGGCAAGGACTGGTTGGTGATATCACATCCTCGCTTGGTATGGATAAGGTGGTGTTCGCCTATTCCTCTTTCGGGCTGTTCATCGGATATCTGTATTTCTCCATTCCCCGTGTGATCCTGACGATCATGGCGGCGGCGGAAAAGCTGGACCTGTCTTTGGAGGAGGCGGCCCGCTGTCTTGGGGCGTCCAACTGGCGCGTGGTCCGGGATGTGATCCTGCCCGCCCTGAAGCCGGGCTTGATTTCATCCGGGGCCATCTGTTTCGCCACGTCCATGGGCGCCTTCGGGACGGCCTTCACGCTGGCCACCAATATCGATGTGCTGCCAATGACGATCTATACGGAATTTACACTGAATGCGAACATCGCCGGGGCGGCAAGCCTGTCCATCGTTCTGGGGGTAATCACCTGGATTGCCCTGTTCATCGCACGCAGCCTGTCCGGCAACACAACGGCAGCGGCGGGATAAGGGGAACATGATGACGAAAAACTGGATTTATCGCTTTCAACTGGCGTTGACCCTGCTGGTCTGCGCTTTTCTTATTGTTCCGGTCATCCTGTCGGTCAGTGCCGGTGTCACGGAAAACTTTTTCAAGGGGCTTTCCAGCGGACTGACCCTGCGCTGGGTGCAGGAGGTTCTGAACCTTTATCTTGAGACAATTTACCTGTCCATGATGATTGCCGTTGCCTGTCTGGCCATTACCCTGATCATCGGGGTTCCCGCCGCCTATGTGCTTGCCCGTCAGGGGGGCTGGTTCGCCCGTCTGGTGGAGGAGGCCATTGTCCTGCCTGTGGCTATTCCGGGGCTGGCCATCGCACTGGCCCTGATCCTGCTTTATGGGGGATATCGGGATTTCCGGGCAAGCTGGCTGTTCATTCTGGTCGGGCATGTCCTCTATACGCTGCCCTTTATGGTGCGGTCGGTTCTGGCCGTGTTGTCCTCCACCAATTTTCAGGAACTGGAAGAAGGGGCCGCCAGCCTTGGGGCGTCGTTCTGGACGCGCTTTCGGACGGTGGTTCTGCCCAATGCCCGTTCGGGGATTGTGGCCGGGTCGCTGATGGTGGTGACGCTGTCTGTCGGGGAATTCAACCTGACCTGGATGCTGCATACACCGATGACGAAAACCCTGCCGGTGGGGCTGGCGGACAGTTACGCGTCCATGCGGCTGGAAGTGGCCAGTGCCTACACCCTTGTCTTCTTTGTAATGATTATTCCGCTTCTGCTGGCCATGCAGTGGGTCTCGCGAGAGCGCAAGAAAACGCGCGCCCCGGCCCCTGAAACCAGCTCTCAATAAAGGTATTCCTGTCATGAGTGTATCGAAAACCGCTGTTTCCCTACAGCAATGCGCCAAAACCTTTGGCGACGACTCAACCGCTCTCTATCCCCTTAATCTTGAAATTTCCGGCGGCGAGACGGTTGTCCTTCTCGGGCCATCCGGCTGCGGGAAAACCACGCTGCTGCGGATCATTGCGGGCTTGGAAAGCCCCGATCAGGGCGGGCGGGTTCTGTTTAACGGGGACGACGTGACCCGCATTCCCATTGAAAAACGAAATGTGGGAATGATTTTCCAGTCCTACGCCCTGTTTCCCAATATGGATGTGTTCGACAACATCGCCTATGGCCTGCGGGTGCGCCGGGAGGATCGCTCCGTGATCAACGACCGGGTCGGCGAGATGCTGGAAATGATGCAGATCAGCGACCTGTCGCACCGCAAGATCGACCAGTTGTCGGGCGGACAGCGGCAGCGTGTCGCCATCGCCCGGGCCATCGCCACACGGCCCCGTGTCCTGCTGCTGGACGAACCGCTGGCAGCGCTGGATGCGTTGCTGCGGGACCGGCTTCGGGTTGAAATCGACAGCCTGCTGCGGACCTTGGGCATTACGGCCGTGTATGTGACCCATGATCAGGCGGAGGCAATGGCCCTTGGCGACCGGATCGTGGTCATGAGCAAGGGACGGATCGCCCAGTCGGGCACCCCGCGGGAAATCTACTATAATCCGACGGACCCGTTCGTTGCAGACTTTATCGGGACGTTGAACCGGGTGTCTGCGGCCTCGGTCAAGGGGTATCAGGGATCGACGCCGGAGCTGTTCTTCCGTCCCGAGGATGCCGAGATTGTCAGCGCCGATAGCGGAAACTATTCCGGGCATGTGAAATCAGCCTTCTTCCTTGGGGATCGGACCCGGCTTGTGATCGCCGGGCATGATCAGGCCGAGGTGGTCGTGGACAGCAAGCACCGGGCCGAGTTTGCTATTGGCACGGAAGTACATCTGCAAATGAATCTGGACCGGCTGATCGACATGTCCGGCTGTGAGGGAGGGCAATCGGCATGCTGATTGCGCAAATCACGGATACCCATATCAAGGCCGCCGGGAAACTTGCCTATCGGCGGGTGGATACAGCCGCCAGCCTTGCGCGGGTGATTGACCATGTGAACGGGTTCACGCCCGCCGTGGATGCGGTGATCCTGTCCGGGGACCTGACCGATGCGGGCCGGCCCGAGGAGTTCGAGCTGCTTCTGCATCATCTGGGGCGGTTGAAAGCTCCGTGGTATGTCATTCCGGGCAACCATGACAAGGCGGACACCTTCCGCAAAGCCTTTGCCGGAACCCGTTACCAGCCGGATGATTTACCCTTCTATCAGTATGTGGTGGATGATCATCCCATTCGGCTGATCGGTCTGGACAGTACGGTGGCGGGGAAACCCCACGGTTTCATGAGCCCGGAAAAGCTGGACTGGCTGGATGCCCGCCTGACAGAGGCCCCGGATCGTCCGACCCTGCTGTTCGTTCATCATCCGCCTTTCGTGGCCGGTATCCGGCATATGGATGTACAGCGGTTGCTGAACGGGGACGAGTTGATGGCGGTTGCCGGGCGTCACAAGCAGGTGCGCCATCTGGCCTGCGGGCATTTGCACCGGGCCTGTGAACAGGTGATCAACGGCATTGGGGTCAGTACAGGCCCCTGCGCCGCCCATGCGGTGACCCTTGATCTTGATCCGGAAGGGGCGCCGGGGTTCAGTCTGGAACCGGCGATGATGCGCCTGTTCTATATTGACGAGGCGGGGCAGGTGCTGACCCACCTGAGCATGATCGGTGATTTCGAGGGGCCGTACCCGTTCTTTGATGCCGAAGGATGCCTGATCGACTGATGTCCTGAAACGGGCTTTCGCCTTTTGAATGAAAACGGAGCGATGCGGATGTGTCGCTCCGTTTTTGTTGCAGGTGGTTTTCTTGGGCCTGATGGTCGGGTATGATGCGCGGGCTGGTCCATAGGGGCCGCTGATCCGCGTTTCGGTCCATGAAAGCAAGAGCATGTTAGAAGCCATTCAATCCCTGTATGACAAAGGCGGCCCCGTTGTCGCGATCCTGCTTGTCCTGTCCGTGATCGGGCTGGCGGCCGCCTTGTACAAGGGGTGGGCATTTTACCGGATGGGGCTGGGGCGTCATGGCCCTGCATACCGGGCCTTGAACGTGTGGCAGCGGTACCCGTCCGCAGAGGCGCTGGACCTGTTGGAACAGGCCCGTGGCCCGGTTGCGGTTTCCCTGCTTCATGCCATGCGCGGGCAGCTTTACAACGCCGATCAGGGCGCCCTTGTCCGGGAGGATATCGACCGGGTGGCCTCAGCCGAGATCGCCGCCGCCCGCCGCGGCATTCGCGTTTTGGAGGTGATCGGGCAGGTGGCACCGCTGCTGGGGCTGTTTGGAACGGTCCTTGGCATGATCGATGCCTTTCAGGCCATGGAAGGGGCCGGGGCCAATGTGGATCCGTCGGTTCTGGCCGCTGGTATCTGGGTCGCCCTGTTGACCACGGCGGTGGGGCTTGCCATTGCCATTCCCGCGTCCATGCTGGCCACGTGGTTCGAGACACTGGTGGACCGCGAAACTGAAATTCTGGAAGGGATGGTCACCTCGGTCCTGACAGGGGAGCTGACAGCGGCGGGACAGGCTGCCCCCCGGAACGATTTGCCCCGGGCCGTGGCGGGTACGCATGCGCGTTCGTAAGCCCGGCAGACGGTACCGGTTTATCGGCCTGACATCGCTGATTGACGTGATCTTTCTGTTGCTGCTGTTTTTCATGCTGACCTCTACCTTTGTGCGCTATTCCGAATTTGACCTGACCGTTGCCGCCCCGGCCCCGGAAGACGGGGGAAGCGGTATGGGCCGTGCCGTCCCGACGGAGGCACAGAATGCCCCGGTCCTGTCTGTTCGGGTGCGGGGCGATGGATGGGTTCATGTCAACGGGCGCTGGATGGAGCTTGCCCGGCTGAGCGGTGTTATTGCCGCCTTTCAGGAGGACGGCGGGGAAGAGGCTGTCCTGATCCCGGAAGGCGCCGTGGCGGTGCAGCAGATGGTAAGCGTTCTTGAGCAGTTGCGGCAAACGTCTCTCAAGACGGTTTCACTGGGGGAATGATATGAAGCTGACCCGCGCCCCCCGTCAAAGGCCTGTCATGGAAAATACTGTGCCCCTGATCAATGTGGTTTTCCTGATCCTGATTTTCTTTCTGGTTGCCGGTGTGGTGGCCCCGCCAACAGCGCGGGAGTTGATTCCGGCGGAAACGTCCGACCTGCCGGTCGTGCCGCCGCAATCGGATGTCGTGCAGATCCTGCCGGACGGAACGGTCCTGTTTCGGGGCGTGACCACTGATCTGGACGGCTTGCTGGCCGGTCCCGGCCCGTGGAACAAGACCGGGGCCGGGGGCACGGCCCTGCAAGGATCGCCGCTTCGGGTTTTGGTGGATCAACGGTTGGAAGCCGCGCGGCTGATTGACATTCTGGAGCGGTTTCGTGCGGCGGGAACAGCGGATATCCGCCTGATGACCGTCAAGGGGCAGGGCTGAGGACGGGGAATGGGAAAGGCGTTTCTGAAAATATCCCTGTTTCTGGTCTTGTCCGTTGCCTTTCACGCGGCTGCGCTGGCCGTCTGGAAAGAGTGGGGCGCCCTGGCCACCGATGGGGGCGCGGGGGCGGCCGGTGGGCCGGTTCTGCAACTGGGGGGCGGACCGTCCCCAAAGGCGGATGAAGGAGAGGCGCACGCCGATATTCGTGCAGCCGTTCCGCAACCAGCTACGCTGCCTGCACAGCCACTTCCGGAGAAGGCACCCCCGGTTGCCCCGGTTGACCCCGCGCCTGAAACAGACAGGACAGAATCAGAAAAGACATCGCCAGTCCCCCTGCCAAAGGCCAGACCTGAAAATAAGCCTGCGGCCATTTCGGCGCAGCCGGTTACCCCGCCCCAGACAGAGCAGAACAATCCTGTCGAGGCAGTAAAAACCGAGGTGGATGCGTCCCCCGAAAAGGCGAACTCGAATGAGAACTCGAACGAGAACTCGAATGCAGAGGCGAACGCCGAAGCGAATACGAACGCAGTCGGAAACGCGCCCAATCCATCCGTTGAGGATACCGCCTCCGCCCTGTCGGGAGCGGGGGGAAGTCAGGTATCATCCGATGGATTGCAGGCCGCGGATCGGTATCGGGACAGGGTTCGTGCCCGCCTGATTGCCAATAAATACTATCCCCGTCTGGCGCAGCGCCGCCGGATGGAGGGGGTTGTCCATCTGTCCTTCTCGGTGCTGCCGGATGGCAGGGTCCGGGATGTGGTGATCGAGCAATCCTCCGGCTATCCGGCGCTGGATCAGGCGGCCCTCAGGATGGTGGAAAAATCCGTACCGTTTGAGCCTTTTCCGGCCAGCATGTCCGGGGATCAGATGGCCTTCAGGTTTCCCGTGGTGTACGAGATGAACTGATATCCACCGCGATCACCGCCGCCGTGCGCGAGGTGGTGACCCATTCGGTTTCCACCCCATACACCTGTCGCAGGGTTTCTGCCTGCAGGACGGTTTCGGGGGGTCCGTCTGCGGTCATCCTGCCGTGATCCAGCAGCAAAAGGCGATCACACCACGCCGCGGCCAGCGTCAGGTCATGCAGGGACAGGATAACGGTTTTGCCCTCATCCACCAGTGAACGGAAGGTTTTCATCAGGCCGATCTGGTGCGCCGGGTCCAGCCCGTTGGTGGGCTCGTCAGCCAGAACCAGTGCCGGGGACTGGGCCAGAAGACGGGCCAGCAGGACGCGGGCCTGTTCCCCGCCGGATAACTGGTTGAACGGCCGATTGGCAAACTCAAGCACATCCATCTTGCCCATGGCATCGTCGGTGGCCTGCCGGTCTTCGGTGCTGGCCCGTCCGGCCCAACCGCGATAGGGCAGGCGGCCCAGCAGAACAACATCGCGGCAGGCAAGGTCCCAGTGAACAACCCTTTCCTGCGGCATATAGGCAATGGACCGGGCTTTCTCAGGGGCGGGAATGGCGCGGTGATCCTGCCCGCGGAACTGGACGTCGCCGCCATGATCCAGCACCCCTGCAAGGGTTTTCAGAAGTGTCGATTTGCCTGCGCCATTGGGGCCAATCAGGCCGATTAGCTGTGGCCGGTCCACGGCAAAGGAAACAGCGTCCAGAACCTGTTTTCGTCCCAGCGAGGCGGTCAGGGATGTGCAGGAAAGCAAGGTCATACGGCGCGCCTTTTCAGGGAATAGAGAAGCCACAGGAAGAACGGGGCACCGACCATTGCCGTCATGACCCCCAGTTTCAGGTCCTTGCCCGGCAGGATGACCCGGACCAGAATGTCGGTTGTCATCAGGAAGATGGCCCCGCCAAGGGCGCTGGCCGGTAACAGATGGCTTGGCCGGTTGCCGACAAGGGGCCGCAGCACATGGGGCACCACCAACCCGACAAAGCCGATGGCGCCGCTGACGGCGGTTGCCGCGCCGACCCCGATGGCGGTTCCGAAAATGGCCAGAGTCCGGGTGCGTTTCAGGTTGATCCCGAGGCTGGTCGCAACGTCATGCCCAAGGCTGAGTGCATCCAGTGCCCGCGCTGTGGCAAAAAGAAGAACACCGCCTGCCATGATAAAGGGCAGGGACAGGAACACATGATCCATGCTGCGATCCGTGAGGGAGCCCATCATCCAGAAAACGATTTCAAGGGCGGCAAACGGATCGGACGAGAGGTTCAGCGCAAGCGATGTCAGCGCCCCGGCAAGCGAGGTCAGCGCCACCCCGGCCAGAATGATGGTCAGGATGTCAAAGCTGCGCCCGACCAGAAGAATGATCAGCGACACCGCCAGCGTGGCGGTGGTCAGGGCCGCAACCGGCAGGGCAAAGATATGCAGGGCCGCCAGCCCGGAATAAAGCGCAATCACCGCACCAAGGGAGGCCGACGCACTGATCCCGAGCAGCCCGGGGTCCGCCAGCGGGTTCCGCAGCAGGCCTTGCAGTACCGCCCCGGACAGGCCCAGAATGGCCCCTACGGCAGCCCCCAATATGGCCCGCGGAAAGCGGATTTCCTGCAGCACAAGGGTTAGAAGGTTGGTGTCGTCCCCGCCAAGGGCCTGCCACCCTTCAAGGGGCGAGATGGATACAGGCCCGATCAGCAGGGAGGCTCCGAAAACCAGAACCGCAAGAACGCCAAGGCCGCCGAGAAACGGGCCATAGGGTAGGGCGGAAGGGGACGTGTCGTGTTTCATGAAGAAGGCTTGCCCGTTGCGTCGATCAGGTGGTGGATGGCAGTGGCGGTGAAGGGGGCACCGCAGACCCAGTAACGACTGGGAACGTTCAGGTGCCGGTCTTCCGTAAACCATTTTTGCAAGGCCGGGTGACGGATGACGGCGGTGGCACGGGAGACGTCATTGGCATAATGATCCCATGTCAGCAGGTAATCGGGGTTTTGGGCCAGCAGGCTTTCCAGCGGTATTTTGATGGAACCGGTCCGGCCCTGTTCGGTGCCAAGATGCCGAAAGCCGGCGGCCTCGACAAGGGCGCTTTCCAGACTGTCGCCGCCCGTCGAATACCCGTTGGCGGCATAGGAGCCAATGACTGCGCCGGAACGGTTGGCGTTATCCCGGGCAGACCGGACAGAGGCATCAAAGGCCGCAACCACTTTTTCGGCCTGTTCCTGCCGATGCAGGATGGTTCCCATTTTGCGGATATTCTCGCGGATGGAGGGGAAATCCCGGGCCGGTTCAAACGTCACCACATTCATCCCCAGTCGTTTCAGAAGATGCACGGTGGATGGCGCGGAATAGCGGCCAACGGTCACCAGATCGGGTTGCAGACGGAAGATTTCCTCTGCGGTGCCGCGATTGGCGGGAAACCGCCGGGCCTCGCGGACCAGAACCGAGGATATTTTCTGGTGGGACAGGAAGGATACCGAAGCGATTTGCTCTGGCCGGGCAATCAGAACGGCAAGCTGATCTGTACACAGGTTCATGGACACCACCCGCTTGGGGGCGTTTGTCCTGTCATGATCCTGCGCCTGTCCCGGTCCGGCGGACAGAAGGGCGGCCGCTGCGGCCAGTCCCAAGATCAGTGTGCGTTTCACTCGGATGTATCCTCCGCGCTGGTGTGTGTGCCGGGCGCCGCATCGCAGCGCCCGGACGGGTATCGGTCTATCAGAAGGTCGCCTTGACGCCGACAAAGGCCGTCAGGCCCTGTCCGTTAAAGCTGTAGATTTCCTGATACTGGTCATCAAGCATGTTCTCGATCCGCCCGTAAAGCAGAACATCATCCGTGACCTTGTAGTCGGCACCAACGGTAACGAGCACATAATCATCCAGCGTGACCCGTGTTCTTGGGGTGCTGCCGACAAATTCGAGATCCTGCATTTCGCCGTTATAGGCCACATCCGTAAAGATGGAGGCCCGGTTCTCAAGGAAGGAATAAGTCGCCCCGAAGGAGCCGGAATGGCGGGGGCGACGGACTTCCTCGGCCCCGTTTGGCTCTTTCGAGTTCAGGTAGGTATAGGCCGCCCGCAGGTGCAGGTTGTCGGTGACCTGAGCAGAGGCGGCAATTTCGACCCCCCGGCGCTTGCTGGTGCCATCCAGATTGATCGGCGAGGACAGGCCCGTCATGAAGTCATACTGGGACTGGATTTCATCGGTCAGCCGTTCCTGGAAATAGGTTACGTCAACGACCAGATCGTCGTTGAGGAATTTTTGTTCCACACCCAGATCCCAACCGAAATTCTCTTCCGGTTTGAGGGAGGGGTTGCCGATAAAGGTGGACGGATCAAAACCGAACTGTTCCAGAAAGGTCGGGTTGGTCACACCGGTGCCGACAGAGGAATGAAACCGGGTGCCGGTGCCCGGAACCACATAGGCACCGCTCAGGCTGTAGGTGACCGCATCGTCAAAGCTGTCATTATGGTCAAAGCGGACGGCACCGGTAACGAACAGGTTTTCAAAGAATTCCCCGCGATATTCGGTCACGAAGCCGTACAGGGTGCGGCTTTGCGACGGGATCTGGGACGGGGTCAGCGGAAAGATATTCTTGAAGGTTTCCCGTTCCCACTCGACCGATCCGGTCAGGCTGTGCCGGGCGCTGGCCACATCGGGGGTATCAAAGGACAGGGTCGCCTGATAGGCACCGTGATAGCGGGTCCCTTCATTGCCGGACAGGCCGTAAAGGTCCTGACTTCTCCGCCGGGTCGAGGTGCCCTCAAAACGGAGGCTGTGCACAAAGGCATCATCAAAATGTGACGATGTCAGCCCGACAGAGCCGAAGAAATCACGGGTGCGCGTATCCGCATCCGTATCGATGGCCAACCCGTTGGTAGGGGTTGCCGGCCATGCGAAATCCTGATCGTCCGTGTCGGATGTGCGGCGCACATGTCGCAGGCTGCCATCCAGTTGCACGGTGGGGGTCAGGTCCACACTGCCGCGGGCGTTCAGGGTCAGGTTCCGGTCGCCATCCTCTTCAGAGCCGAAGGACGAGGTGTTGAAACCGTCGGTCCGCCGGAACGCACCGGAAACCGCATAATCATACCGGTTGCCGCCGCCCCGGACGCCCACATTGGTCATCAGGGTGCGGTCTGTACCCACTTCCGTATTCACATGGGTTTCAAAGCTGTTTCTTTTGCCGCCCTTGGTGATGATATTGATGACACCTGCCGTGGCGTTGGACCCCCAAAGGGCGCTTTGCGGACCCCGGATCACCTCGATACGCTCAATATCTGCGGCCTGCATGCTGCCGAAATCGAACTCGCCCTGTGTGGGTTCGGATACCTCGATCCCGTCAATCAGGACAAGGACATGGTTCCCTTCGGACCCGCGCAGGCGGACCTGAACCGGGCCGCCAAAGGCACCGTTGCGGGAAACGGACACACCGGGAATGCGGCGCAGGGCATCGGAAACATACCGGGTCTGGGTTTGTTCAAGGTCTTCTGCCGTCAGGACCGTATAGGCGCGGCCGACCTTTTCGGCCTCAATCGGGGTCCGACTGGCGGAAACGACGATGGAATCGGACAGGGGCGTATCGGCCAGCGCAGGCGAGACGATCAACCAGGCCATTCCGGCCAATCCTGTCGTGCGGAGTAATTTCTTCATTTAGACACCTGTTCTTTGTGACGGGGACGGGGGGTGCCCGCCGCGTCGTATGGTTTTGTTGGCGTGTCTGTCGTGTCAGGAAGGTTCCGGCCATAGGGCGCGGGCCTGACAGACGTCATGCCAACTGGTTTTGGTGTCACCTAAACGGAAAGCCGCACCCTGACACACCCCGTATCAAGGTCGGGTGACGAAGAGTGGCAGGTCTCCTGGCTTACGGGTCGTCACAGGGCATTCGCCTTCCCAGTCGTTCATGGACGGCTAGTGGCTTTCTGGAATGCCTGTTCTCCGTTTACAGTTGCGGGGGCAGCCGCGGCTTGGCGCGCATCTCATGCGCAGGCACCGCGTTCCCTTTTCATCCGTTACAAACGGAACCACTACTGGCCGCGATACTACCCTGAAAATCAATGCCGTCAATAGGGTGTTTCCCTTGACTGCAGCGGGATTGCAGTGGTTTTGCCCCACCAAAAATTTTAGGGGGGTGGAATAATTGTCTTGCTATTGGCAGCAAAAGATGGTTATTACCCTTTACTCGTCTGCGCGTGGAAAAGTGAAAACACTGGCAGCAGACCGGACTTCCTCGCGATGGGCTCGGGTAACCGCCCCGCGGAAGGGTGCTTAAAAGGCACGCGAACCACGGTAGCTGATCTGCGCAGGCTCCCGGAATAAAACAAGCCACTGTCCGCAGCCCGGATGGCGCGATGAAGACAGCGGCCGACGAAAGACTTTACTTGAAACAGTTTGATGACCTCGGTCTTGCCGAGTCTCTCCTTCAGGCCCTGACGGCCGAAGGATACACCACTCCCACCCCGATCCAGTTAAAAGTGATCCCCGCCATGCTGGCAGGGAAGGATGTTATTGGTATTGCCCAAACGGGCACCGGGAAAACCGCATCCTTTGTTCTACCCATCCTGCAACGGATTGACGAACAGAAGATCAAGCCTGTGGCGAAAAGTTGCACCGGGCTGATTGTCACCCCCACACGAGAGCTTGCCTCACAGATTGCGGACAATATCCGCAAATATAGCCGTCATCAGCGGGTTTCTGTTGCTGTTGTCGTCGGTGGCGTCAAGCCGGGACCGCAAATCCGGGATTTGGCCCGGGGCGTTGATATTCTGGTGGCAACACCGGGACGTCTGCTTGATCACATGAATACCGGGGCTGTGCGCCTCGACAAAACCACCTGTATTGTTCTGGATGAGGCAGACCAGATGCTGGATCTGGGCTTCCTGCCCGGTATCCGCAAGCTCATGGGCAAGCTGCCTGCTGAACGGCAGACCGTGCTGATGTCGGCAACCATGCCGACCCAGATTCGTAAGCTGGGCAAGGATTTCCAGTCAAACCCTGAAGAAATTTCTGTGGCCCCGGTCTCGCGGCCCATCGAACGGATCGAACAGAGCGTCATTCTGGTTGATCGTTCTGACAAACGGCGGGTTCTGACCGATATTCTTTCTGGTTCAGAGGTGGCACGGGCCATTGTCTTCACCCGGACAAAGCGGGGCGCGGACAAGGTCAGCCAGCATCTTGAGAAAGCGGGCCTTGTCTCGGCAGCTATTCATGGCAACAAAAGCCAGAACCAGCGCAACCGGGCACTGGACGGTTTCCGGTCCGGCGATACCCCCATTCTTGTGGCGACGGATATTGCCGCCCGCGGGATCGACATTGATGATGTGTCCCATGTGGTGAATTTCGACCTGCCCAATGTGGCGGAATCCTATGTTCACCGGATTGGGCGGACTGCTCGTGCGGGCCGAACCGGTATTGCTGTATCCCTGTGCGATGTGGAAGAACAGAGCCTGCTTCGTGATATCGAGAAGTTGACAGGCAACACGCTGCCGCGTTCCGGCGGATTTTCCGATCAGCCCGCTGCAGCGGACAAGCCTACCCCCGGTTCACGGCGCGGCCCGAAAAAGGGTGCGTCAACAGGTGAGGAAAGCGGTGGCAAGCCCGCCGAGGGGAAAGCCCCTCAGCGTAAATCCAGGCCCAAGCCGAAAGCCAAAACCGGCAAGCCTGCCAACAATGGACAGCGGGCCGACGGTCGTAAAGTTGCTGGCGATGCGCCTCGGAACGGATCCAAAGGCCCGTCTAAGACAGCAGCAAAGAATAATGGTGGCAACCGGAAACGGCAGCCCCGCAAGGCAAGTTCCGACACTTCGAAGGATGGCCTTGTCAGAATGCTCGGGGGGGCTGGACGCACCCCTGTGCGCTCCGGTGCCTGAAGTATCGGAGCATTAAGATTTCTCAACCCATGACTAGCTAAAGGAAATATCATGAGTCAAGGTACAGTGAAATGGTTCAACGGAACCAAAGGATATGGTTTTATCAGCCCGGAAGAAGGCGGCCAGGATGTATTCGTACACATCAGTGCTGTTGAGCGTTCTGGTCTCGGCCAGCTCGACGAAGGTCAGAAAGTCAGCTACGACCTGGAAGTTGATTCCGCTCGTGGCAAATCATCTGCGGTAAACCTGAAAGCCCTCTAAGGCATTTCAGCAAAGCCAAGAAGAAAGCGCCTTTCCATTCGGAGAGGCGCTTTTTTTTGTGTCTGTTCTGCGAGGGGAGGGGATGGACTAAAATCGCAGCCGTCAATTCAGGGCTGCCCCTTGTGAAGACAGGGCTTCATAGTGACGTGCCGCCTCCGGCTCCAACCACTCAAGATAATAGGACTTGAAGAGCGGGTAGGGATTGGTATCCCGGATGATCTTGTTGACCGCTTCAATGACTTTCAGCCCGTTCGGGTTTTTGGTGCATCCGACATGCCCCTTGATCAGTTCATTCATACCCTTGATGGGGAAATATCGTATCCCGTCCGGGCGCTGCTTGTTCAGGGACCGGAAATGGCTGATTTCCGATGGGAAGGCGATGACATAGTCAATCCGGCCAACGTCCAGCAGGTTGATCGCCAATTGTGAATGGCGCAGTTGCGCAATATGCGGCACCGTCCCGACGCTTTGCAGGGCCTCGTCCACGGCCTTGCCATAGGATCGCCCAAGGGTCACACTGCCCCTGCGTTGCCGGTCCTGTACCAGACTGTGCATGTCAATTTTGCCATCGGTCAGGTGGGGGGTGAATTTCCAGTCGTCGCCGGGGCGATAGGCCAGCATGTTGGGCAGCACAACATAGATGGGGTCGCTGAAGGCGATATACTGCTCCCGTTCCGGGGTTTTGAGCATGGTGGGATTGCAGGCCAGGTCTGATGTGCGGATCAGGGCTTCGCTGCGCCGATAGCTGGTCCCCCGATAAAAGGCATGATTGAAACCGGTCAGGTGATCGCTGAGATAGGTCAGGTTGCGATCACCGAACCCCTGCAGGTTGGCGGTGTCTGGTGTCGTTTCCGACGGGGCGAAATGCACGGGCGGGAAATGCCCGACAAACCAGTTGATGGTGGTTCCATCGTTATGCGGGTTCGCGGTGGCCAGTGCGGGCAACAGGGACAGGACAGGTGCGGTCAGGCTTGTGATGACCGCCGCCGGGCGGATTGCCCGAGGCAATGTCCGGGGACTGAATGCCTTGCGAAATAGGGAAGATGAGAACCTGTTCATGCCGGAATATACGCTACTTTATGGAAAGTGAAATAACAGCCGCGGCCAGTAATACAAACAGTTTACGTATGCTGTTTGCGGTTGTCCAGTCGCCATGAGGGGCAGGCGGGTCTTGTGGGAGGTGCTCTGAAAATGATACCGTTACATGTGTTTGCAGAAAAACTTGTCCATAAAGGTGCATGCGCCATCTTTTGAATGACATAATAGATTGACTATACTGCCCGTCCGTCGCGTTCCTTCATCTTCCGCCAACTACAAAAGAGACCATCGGTATGCTGACCACAACCAAAAGCCTTTCTGCCGTTCTCTCCCTCCTGACCCTGTTGCCGCTTTTGGCCGCCTGCGATGAAGATCAGCCAGCCGCCCCGATGCAGGCGCCAACACCCACGGTTGTTGCTGTTCCGGTGACCACCAAGGAAGTGCGGGAGGAAGGCAGTTTCGTTGGCCGGGTGGAAGCGGTGGAAACCTTTCAGGTGCGCGCCCGAGTGCAGGGCTTTGTTGAGGAAAAGAAGTTTGAGGATGGGGCCTTCATTCAGAAGGGCGACCCGTTATTCCTGATAGAGCCGGCCCCTTTCCGAAACGAAATCGATCGCATCAAGGCCGAGATTGAAGGCGCGAAAGCGGTTCAGCGGGAAGCGGAACTGGCGCTGGAGCGGGGGCGGGAGCTTCTGAAAAAGGGGAATGTGAGCCGGGCCCGGTTTGATGAAACCGAAGCCACCGCCGCCAAGGCAGAGGCCGATCTGATGCGGCTGGATGCGAACCTGCGGCAGGCGGAATTGCAACTGTCCTACACGGAGATCAGTTCCCCGATCAGTGGCCGCATTGGCCGGTCCGCCATTTCGGTTGGTAACCTTGTCACCCCGTCCAGCGGCGTCCTTGCGGAAGTGGTCAGCATGGACCCTGTCTATGCCACCATCGCCATCAGCGAACGCCAGTTGATCGATTTCCGCCGTTCCGGGGTGGGGCAGGACAATAACGATGCGATTGCGCGGCTTCGGCTGTCTGATGGCAGTGACTATGCCCATCCCGGCACCGTTGATTTTGTCGATAACAAGGTGGACCCGTCCACGGATACCATCACCATCCGGGCGGTTTTCCCGAACCCGGACTTCATCCTCTTTCCCAACGAATTTGTGACCATGAGCGTGGCCCGCAATGAAACGGCGCGGGCGCTGGTGGTATCGCAGGCGGCCATTCAGGAAAACCTGTCCGGGCGATTTGTGCTGATCGTGGATGAAAACAGCCGCATCAAGGTCCGGACCGTCGAATTGGGCGCCGAGATTGGCGACGGGTTTGTGGTCAATAGCGGCCTTGAGGAAGGCGACATGGTCGTGGTGGAAGGCTTGCAGAAGGTGCAGCCCGATCAGGAAGTGAAAGTCCTGTCCGCAACTGATAACCGGGAGTAGGGATATGCTGTCCGGTTTCTTCGTCTCCCGACCCAAATTCGCCTTCGTCATTTCCATCCTGATCACCATCGCAGGCCTGATCGCCCTGAAAGTCCTGCCGGTTGAGCAGTTCCCGGAAATCACCCCGCCTGTGGTGCAGGTATCCACCAGCTATCCCGGTGCCAATTCCGCCGTTTTGCAGGACACGGTTGCGGCCGTGATCGAGCGCGAGGTCAACGGCGTGGACAACATGATCTATATGTCCTCGACCAGTGACGACAATGGTGGGTACAGCCTGACAATCAGTTTTGAAATCGGCTCGGACCCGGATTTGAACACGGTCAATGTGCAGAACCGGGTGGTGCAGGCCATGGCCGCCCTGCCGGAAGAGGTGAAGCGTCAGGGCGTGGTCACGCGCAAGCAATCCACCAACATGTTGCTGACGGTGAACCTGATCTCTCCGGGCAAGACCTATGATCGGCTGTTCCTGTCCAATTATGCGGCGATCAACGTTCAGGATCCCCTGAAACGCATTCAGGGGGTCGGCAATGTGACCCAGTTCGGACAGCTTGATTATGGCATGCGCATGTGGCTGGACCCGAACCGGTTGGCCAGTTTTAATCTGACCGCGACGGATGTCAGCAACGCCATCCGGTCCCAGAATATCCAGGCATCGGCGGGCCAGCTTGGGGCGCCGCCTTTCGACGGGGTGCAGCAGCGCCAATTCACCCTGAAGGCGCAAGGCCGCCTGAATACGGTTGAGGAATTCGAGAAAATCATCATTCGCGCCAACCCGGACGGATCGACCGTTCGCATTCGCGATGTGGCCCGCACGGAAATCGCCGCCCAGTATTTTTCTGCGACCGCGCTGGTCAATGATGCGGAACCGACAGCCATGATCGGTGTGTATCAGTCGCCGGGCTCCAACGCGCTGGAGACGGCGGATCGGGTCTATGCGGAACTGGATCGTCTGGCGGAACGCTTTCCCAACGATGTCGAATATAAGGTGCTGTACGATACCACCAAATATGTGCGGGTTTCCATCCGCGAGGTGGTGATCACCCTGTTCGAGGCTTTGGCCCTGGTGATTGCCGTGACCTATCTGTTCCTTGGCGACTGGCGGGCCACCATCATTCCGTCCATTGCCATTCCCGTGTCCCTGATCGGGACCTTTGCGGTTCTGCTGGCGCTTGGCATGACCATCAACACGATCACGCTGTTCGCGCTTATTCTGGCGATTGGCGTGGTGGTGGATGATGCCATTGTGGTGGTCGAGAATACCCAGCGTCTGATCGACGAGGAAGGCCTGTCCCCGCCCGATGCCACCCGCAAGGCCATGAAGCAGGTCACCGGTCCGGTGATTGCCACCACGCTGGTTTTGCTGGCGGTGTTTGTTCCCACCGGTTTTCTGCCGGGGATCACCGGACAGCTTTACCTGCAGTTCGCGGTGACCATCTCGGTGGCGGTGCTGATTTCCAGTATCAACGCCCTGACGCTCAGCCCGGCACTCTGTTCCATCTTCCTGCGCCGACAGACCGGCCAGCCAAGGGGCGTGGCCGGGCTTTTCTTACGGTTGGTGGATCGCACGCGGGACGGCTATGGCCGGCTTGTGGCCTTTCTGGCCCGTAAGGTGCTGGTCACCGGTCTTGTGACGGTCTTTGTGATCGCCGCCGGATATAACCTGATGAAGACGCTGCCCTTGGGCTTTGTCCCGGACGAGGATCAAGGCGCCTTCATGATGGATATCCAGCTTCCGGCGGGGGCGTCCCTCAACCGGACGGAAGAGACCATGGAGGCCGTCCGCCAGATCGTTGCGGAGACACCGGGCGTCAAGGATGTCCTTTATGTCAGTGGGTTCAGCCTGCTGGCCGGGGCCAGTTCCAACGGTGGCTTCGCCATCGGTGTGCTGGAGGATTGGGAGGACCGGACAAGCCCGGAAACCAGTATTCCCCATATCCTTCGGTCGGTAAACGCCCGTCTTGCCGCCATCGGGTCGGCGACGGCGGTGGCCTTCAACGTGCCGCCCATTCCGGGGCTGGGCAGTACCGGCGGCTTCGAAATGGAACTGCAGGATCTGGCCGGACGATCCCCGCAGCAATTGCAGCAGGTCCTTGGCGGGCTTCTGTTCGCGGCCAATCAGGATGCGGCGCTTCGCAATGTGTTCAGTCGTTACAACGCCAATTCCCCGCAGTTATTTGTGGATGTGGACCGGGATAAGGCCAAGGCGCTGGGGGTCGAGATTTCCGAGATTTTCATGACCCTGCAGGCCAATCTTGGTTCGTTATATGTTAATGATTTCAATATGTTCGGGCGTGTTTATCGTGTGATGATTCAGGCGGAGGGGAAAGACCGTAACGAAATCAGCGATATTGAAAAACTGTATGTCCGGTCGGCGCGCGGGGAAATGGTTCCGATCAGTTCCCTGGTCCGGGTCACCCCGGATGTGGGGCCGTCTTCCGTCCGCCGGTATAACCTGTTCACCTCTGCCAGTGTCAGCGGGGTTCCGGCACCGGGGTCCAGCAGCGGCGAGGCCATCGCAGCCATGCAGAAGGTCGCGGCGGAAACCCTGCCGGACGGCTATGGCATCGACTGGACCGGCACGTCCTATCAGGAATTGAAGTCCGGTGGCCAGACCGCCATTGTCTTCGTGCTGGCCCTTGTGTTCGTCTATCTGTTTCTGGTCGCCCAGTATGAAAGCTGGACCATTCCGGCATCGGTGATCCTGTCCATTTCAGTGGCGGTGGTTGGCGCGCTTCTGGGGGCGCTGGCGGTGGGTATGCCGCTCAATATCTATGCCCAGATCGGGCTGGTCCTGTTGATCGGTCTGGCCAGCAAGAACGCCATCCTGATTGTGGAGTTTGCCAAGGAACTCCGGGAAAGCGGACAATCGGTGTTCGATGCCACGGTTGAGGCGGCACGGCTTCGTTTCCGCGCGGTCATGATGACGGCCTTTTCCTTCATTCTGGGGGTTTTCCCGTTGGTGGTGGCCAGCGGGGCCGGCGCGGCCGGACGGCAGTCATTGGGGCTGATCGTTTTTACCGGCATGATCGCGGCGGCAACCATCGGCGTTGTGCTGATCCCGATCCTCTATTACCTGTTCCAGACCTTGCGGGAAAAGGTCAAGGGCCAAGGCAAGGACGAGAGCAAGGACGGAGGGAACGCCGTGCTGGAGACCGAGGCCGAGGCTGCACCAGCCCCGGCTTCAAAGGCGGACTAGACCGGACCTAGACAGCGGTTTCGATGGAATTGCTGTCGGTCATGTCCGGGGCGGGTTGCTGCATATAGTCGCGGGTATAGGGCAGGGCGTCCACATGCCGCGACAATTGCATCTGAAACACCATCATGCTGTCAAAGCGGAAACTCATCTCGCTGGCCGCCAGATAGAATTCCCACATGCGGCAGAACCGCTCGTCATACAGCGCTTTTGCCTCCTGCCAGCGGGCGACAAAGCGGTGCCGCCATTCTTTCAGGGTCCGGGCATAGTGAACCCGCAGGATTTCAATATCCGTTGCCCATAGCTCTGATTTCTCAACAGAGGTCAGAACTTCCGACAGGGCCGGGATATAGCCGCCGGGAAAGATATATTTATGGATGAACGGGCTGGTGATGCCGGGCGGCGACATGCGCCCGATGGAATGGATCAGGGCCACCCCGTCCGGTTTCAGAAGCGATCTTACCCCGCCAAAAAATTCGCGGAAATGGGGCGCGCCCACATGCTCGAACATGCCAACTGAAACGATCCGGTCGAATTCCCCTGTCAACTTGCGGTAGTCCATCAGTTCAAACCGCACCTGATTGGATAGCCCCATGGCATTGGCCCGCTGCCGGGCCACGGCCAGTTGTTCCTCTGACAGGGTGATCCCCAGCACTTCAACCCCGTAATGGCGGGCCAGATAGAGGGCCATGCCCCCCCAGCCACAGCCAATATCCAGAACCCGGTGGCCCTGTTGCAGATGAAGTTTGCCAGCAATATGTTGCTTTTTCTGAAGCTGCGCCTGCTCAAGGCTGTCATTCGGGCTTTCGAAATAGGCGCAGGAATATTGCATGTCCTCGTCCAGAAACAATTGGTACAGGTCGCGGGACAGGTCATAGTGATGGGCCACATTCTGCCGGGAAATCCGGGAATTGTTGAACTGGTTGATATGTTTCAGAAATTTTCCGATCATTCGCGCCAGTCCCGTTTCGGGAACGGCGGTCCCGTCCCGCAGGCGGGCATTGATGCCCAAAATTTCGAACAGGCCCCACAGGTCCCCTTCCTCAAAGACAAGGGTGCCGTCCATATAGGCTTCGCCAAAGGCGGGGTCCGGGTTCAGGGCAATCTTGCGGCGCAACTGTTTCGTGGAAAGGCGGATGGTAACGGGGCGAAGGCCTTGTGCCATGTCATGGGACAGGTCCCCGTAGACATCCTTTCGTCCCCCCGGTGACAGAACCGTCAGTTGTCCCACCTGCACCAGTGATTTCAAAATTCGATCCAACAACATACCCAACCCCCGTTTTAACAAAAGTTGACGTTTGAATTTTCCTTTTCAACCAAGTGTAACAGAAAAATCTAACATACGGGAGTGTTGAGTCTTTTAAGGGGTGCGGCGGGATTATCGCTCCCGGAAAGACTGGGCCAATGTGGTGTGAATGGGCTTCAGAAGATATTCCAGCAGGGTCTTCTTGCCGGAATTGATATCGGCGGTGGCGGTCATGCCGGGCAGGATCATATTTTCCTCCGGTACGGTCCCCACATGGGCCTGTGACAGGGCCACCTTGCCCTTGTAGAAGGTTTCCCCTTCGGCATCCTGAAAGGTGGTCGCCGACACATGGGTCAGTTGCCCCTTGACCGACCCATAGCGGGAGAAATTATAAGTGGTGAATTTGACCGTCGCGTCCTGTCCCGCCCGCACAAAGCCGATATCCTTTGGCCGGATGCGAACTTCCAGAACCAGACTCTGATCAATGGGAACAACCGACAGGATCGGGTTTCCGGGCTTGATAACGGTGCCGATGGAATGCACGTCCAGCCCCTGAATGATCCCCTTGACAGGCGAGGCAATATCGCGCCGGGTGATCTTGGATCGGTGCTTGGCGATTTCCTCTTCAACGCGGACCAGTTCCGCGTGGGCATCGGCCATTTCAGACAAGGCCTCCCGCCGGGTACGACCGTCCAGTTCCAGCAGGCGGCTTTGCGCTTCTGCAATGGCTTGCTGAACGGATTTCCGGCTTAAGGTCAACCCTTCCAGATCGCCCAGTTCTTTCAGATACTGCCGTTCCGCATCCAGATATTCATACCGGCTGAGCGTCTTGTTTTTCAGCAACCCGCCGCGGATTTCAAGCTGTTCGCGCAAAGGGACAATCTGGCGCTCCAGAATGGCCGTCTGGTCCTGTATCCGGTCCAGTTCAGCCAGACGCTGGTCCAACTGGGATTGCAGGACATTGCGCTGGTTGTCCAGATCAAGACGCTGGATTTTCAGAAGGTTTTTCTGTTCCTCCCGCAGATGGGGGAATGGATCTGTTTCCGCCACAGGCAGAATATCGCCGCCCTCGACAAAGGCGTTCAGGCGCTGGGTCTTCAGGGTCAGGATGGCCCGCTCGGTCAGCAGCTTGTTCAGTTCCGTTTCCAGATCCGTGGGGTCCAGTCTGAGCAGGACCTGTCCGGCGCTAACAATGTCGCCTTCCTTGATGGAAATGTCCGAAATGGTGCCGCCGTCGATATGTTGAAGGGTTTGGACGGTGCCCGACGGGATAACCTCGCCGGAGGCAACGGCCACCTCGTCGAATTCCGCGAACTGGGCCCAGATCAGGAACAGCACCACAATGGCAAAGCATGCCACCACCGCAGCCCGCAGCAACGGGGCAGGGGCCTGTTCTTCCAGCATGATCGACTGGCCAAGCCGCAGGCTGACCGGCTTGCCCGTGTCAGACGGGGGGCGGGGGGCTGTTCTGTCGTCACCGCCAAGAGGGATGTTTTTCCGGTTTTCAGACATCATGCACCTTTGTAAATAAGCGGAATGACAGACGCGCCGGGACCAATGGTCTGGATTGTGCCCTTGTTCATCAGGACAACCCGGTCAGCGGCCCGCATATGGCTGGGGCGATGGGTGATCATCAGGATGGTGGCCTTGCCCCGCATTTTCTCGATGGCGGCAAGAAAGGCGCGATCGCCTTCTTCATCCAGCGTGTTGCCGGGTTCGTCGAAAATCATGATCTTGGCATCGGTCAGGAACGTCCGGGCCATGTTCAGGCGTTGCTGGAAACCGGCGGGCAACTGGCGAAGCGCCTGATCCCCGATCCGGGTGTCCAGCTTGTCCGGCAACTGATCAATATCTGCGGTCAGGTTTGCAAGATCGCATACCTCGCGGATTTGCTCTTCGCTGGCGACACTGTTGGCCAGCAACAGGTTCTGGCGGATCGTGCCGTGGAACAGTTCCGTATATTGCGGCATATAGCCGATGGCTTTCCGAAGATCGAGGGGGTCAATCTGCCGGATATCCACATCATCAATGCTGATGCGGCCGATCTGCGGCTGGTACAGGCCTGCCAGCAGCTTGGCGACGGTGGACTTGCCGGAACTGTTGGCACCGGCAAAGGCCACCACTTCACCGGGCCGGATTTCGAAATTCAGGCCCATGACGGCCGGGTCCTGATCGGGGGAGTATCGGAAACTCACCCGCGAGAAACGGATATGCCCCTGAAAGGATTTCAGCATGGAGGACGCATAGGGGTTATGCTCGCTCGGCAGGGTGAAAAGCTGGTTCAGCCGTTTGACGCTGATACCGATCTGGTTGAGCCGGGTCAGGGCAAGGAACAGGGTCTGGATGGGTGCCAGCAGTCGCCAGACAAGCGCCATGCAGGCCACCAGTGCTCCGACGGTCATCTGGTTATCCAGCACTTGCAGGATGCCAAAGGTCAGGGTCATCACGCCCGCGGCGATCATGATCACATGGGCAAAGGTTTGCGTTCCGGCGGCAATCATGTTGTTGCGCATACCGGACAGGGCCTGCCCGGCGGAAATATCCCGGTACCGGTCCAGCCAGATTTCCTCGGCCCCCAGTTGCTTGATCGTCCGCATGTTGTTGAAACATTCGGTGATAAAGCTGCCCTTGCTGGCCGTGCTTGCCAGATCATCGGTGGTATATTCGCGAATGCGCGGCAGGATCAGGAAGGCCGTCACCCCATACAGAACCAGCATTCCCGCCGGCACAAGGGCCAACGGCCCGCCGATGATCCAGATGGCCAACAGGAAGATGAAAATGAACGGCAGTTCCAGAAAGGCAAGGGCCATGGGACCGGAAAAGAAATCGCGGATCATGTCAAATTCGCGGAACCGGGCCAGTTTCGAGCCAAGGGTGGTGCGTTCCGTCTGGGCCACGGACAGGGACAGGATTTTCTGCAGCGCCGTGCTGCCAACGATGTAATCAAGCCGGGCGCTGATATGGGCCAGTGTCCGGGCCCGGACGTAGCGCAGGAACAAATCGCACAGCAAGGCCAGCCCGACCCCGGCCAGAAGATAGGACAGGGTGTCGAAGGACCCCGCATTGATGGCAAGGTCATACACCGCCATGATGAACAGCGGCGTTGCAAGGGCCAGCAGGTTCAGCAGAAACGTCATGATCAGGATGCGTTTGAAGAAAACCTTGAAGCGACCGAGGACCGCCTGAAACCATTCCTTGCCGGAATTCCACTGGCCGATCTTGTCCCGGGGGACGGGACGGAAGAAAAATGCCTGTCCCGTTTGACCGAGTTCCGAACGGTTGTCGAGGGTTCGGTAGGTTTGCCGGGCGCTGTCAAAGATCCGGTATCCGTTTTCGTCGCCGGACACCACAACCATCACCGTGCCGCCGGGGCCATCAAACAGGCAGGGCAGCAGGCGCGGGTCGATATCCTTCAGGCGTGTCTTGCGGGCACTGCTTTGGAAATGCAGGTTGGCCAGCGTGCTGCGCAGGTCAACAAGGTCCATGGTGGTTTTGAAATGGGGCATGGCCTCGACCACCTGTTCCGGGTTGCCGCGCCAGCCAAGGGCCTCCAGCAGGGGGGACAGGCAGGCCGCGTATCGGGTTTCGCGGCCCCAGTTATTGTCGGCGGGATTGCCCTTGATGGCGCTCAGGAATGTCATGGGCCTACACCAGTTTAACCTGTTTTTCTTGCGTGTCCGGGGCCACTTTTCCCGGGATCAGGGCGTCAATCGGGCTTTTGACAAGCTGGCGGTCCATGATGCGGTATCCGCGGTCGGCGATCTTCAACAGAGAGGGCCGGTGGCTGACCAGAATAATGGTGCTTTTCCCTTTCCGGTCCAGCAGCACATTCTTGAGGATTTCATCCCCTGCTGCATCAAGGGAGGTGTTGGCCTCGTCAAACAGGATCACCTCGGGGTTCGAGATCAGTGCCCGCGCGATGGTAATACGCTGGCGAATGCCGCCGGGGGTGCTGTCGGCGGCGCCATCGCCGATCACCGTGTCATAACCAAGGGGAAGATGTTTGATCACCTCGTCCAGACCCAACTGGCGGGACAGTTCCAACGCCGCATCGATAAAGGGGCCTTTCCGGAAAGCGGTCAGGTTGTCCATGATGGTGCCGTTGAAAATGGTGGCGGTCTGGGGCAGATAGGCGATCCGCTCGCTCAGCAATGCATGCGGCAGGTGAGAGACATCCTGACCGTTCAGAAGGACGCGCCCCGCAGTTGGGGTCAGCAGGCCCCGCGCCAGCCACAGCAGGCTTGTCTTGCCCGCGCCGTTGCCACCGGTAATCGCTGTGATGCTACCGGCAGGGAAGGCGCCGTTCAGGGTATCGAACAGGTCGTCATGCTGGTCCCCATATCCAAAGGACAGGTTTTCAAAGTCGATTGTGCCGCCGTTGGCAGGGCGAGGCAGCAAGGGGCTCGGTACCGGAGAGCCGGGCGCAAGGGACGTTTCCGGGGTGCTGGAGTTGGCCACCTCTTGCGGCAGGGAGAGCAGGGATTGCACCCGTTCCTTTGACAGCTTCACATTCTGGTAGTGGGTCCACACCCCCATGGCCCGAAGCAGGGGCTGCAACGCCCGGCCGGACAGCAGGGTGCAGGCGGCAAGGCCGCCAATGGTCAGCCGCTCGTCGATCACCAGAAACGCCCCGAAGGACGCCACCGCAATCAGCGTCAGTTGCGAAAAGGAGGTTCCCAATCCTTGCGCCAGATTATGCTGCAGGGACACGTTGCGGATGACGTTGGCGGTTGTTTCCTGAAGCCGTTCATAACGGCGGACCATCTGCGCCTCCAGGGCAAGGCTCTTGACCGTATGGATGCCGGTCAGCACCTCGATCAGGAAGTTATAGCGCCGGTCGTCCCATGTGGCGCGTTCCTCAAGGCCTTTTTTGAGATCCCGGCTGACAAGCAGGGTGACAAGGGCGAAGCCGAGCAGGAGGAGGGCCGGGGCCAGCACCAGCACGCCGCCGATATAGGCCACCATTGCGAGGAAAATCAGCGCAAAGGGCAGGTCGATGAAAATCAGCAGGTTGTGGCCGGACATGAATTCCCGCAGGTTTTCGATGGCATTGAAACGATGCAGGTAGACACCGGCGGCCTCTTTCTCAAAACGCACGATATTGGTGCCAAGGGTGCGCGACAGGGCGCGGCACCCGGCGATATGCTCGAACCGTGCCCCGGAATAGGCGGTAAGATAAGATCGGGCCAGCCGGAAAAAAGCCTCCAGCAGCAGGGCAATGCCCACCCCCACCACCAGCAGCAGCAGGGTCTGTGTCGCATTGTTCGGCAAAATCCGGTCATAGACCTGCAGGATCATGACCGGCAGGGCAAGGGCCAGCACATTCAGCGCGAGCGAGGTCAGTATGATGCTGGTACGGCTGCCGGTTGCGGCGGGAAGTGTCCCTTCGCGCAGCATCGGCTTGTCATCCTGCAAATGATGTTTATCCAACTTTCATTCCCCGCCTGGATACTTTTCGTGGGTATCTCCTGTTCCTGTATGGGTGATTATTGGTTTAATTTTCGTAAAAATTGGAAATTGGGGGCGAAAAACGGGAAAATTCTTCTTGGGTAAAGAGGGCGCGATCAGGCGCAAAATTCGGGGAGAACGGCCGCAATATCAAAATACATAAAATTTTATTCAAATTAATTTCAAGTAAGAGGGGGAGCGTTATTTGACTTGTTGGTCTTTCAGTTGAAAGTTTACTTAAAATTATATTCAATTACTGTTAAATTAATATTTTGTTAATATGATTGGTTATACTGGAGAAACGACCCCCTGCAAAGCAGGGAGGATATCCCGGATCATTCTAACAGGATTGAAAAGCGATGAGCGACACGACGAGACCGGAAAGCGAACAGGTCACAGACGATCTGGAACTTTTGACCGCCGCAGGCTCACAGCGCAAATCGGGCCTGTCTTCAACCGAAGCCGAAAGCGGCGAGGGGGGCCGGGTCAAGACGGCGGACGCCTCGCTTGCCAATATTCATACGGGCGGCCGCGATCCTTACGAAGCCTCACAGGAAACACGGCAGGACGGCGCTTTGGTAGGCGACGAGACGGCCCCGGAGACCGCTTCGGATGCGGCACCGGACGATCGCGCCGGAATTGACGCCCTGTCACCCGGTTCGGGCGACAGCGGTTCTGATGCGGGACTGGATGATAGTCGGTCCGGCGGCGGCCGGGACCGGGTTGAGTTCGAGGATGTGGTCCTTGAACTGGATGGTGAGACGCCGTCAGACGCGGCGCCCGCCTGGCAACAGGCCCAAGGCGCAGCGTCTTCCGTCCGCGCCCCTTCCCAATCCCAGCCGGAGACGGGGGGCAGTGTTGCTGCCGCGTCTTCTTCCGCAGCTTTGAAAGATCAGGGCAGCGGCGATCTGGCGACTGGGGGGAGCGATCCCGTGTCAGACACCGGCCAAGAGGATGATCGCAACACTGATCGCGGCAACGGCCAAGAGGGCGGATTTCCGGGCGGTCCGGGTGTTCCGGAAACAGATGGTAGCGGTGATCCAACAGGCGACCCATCGGAGGGTTCCGGCGACGGCGAGGACGGCACACCGCCTCCCACCGATGGCGGGGGTCCGGAAACCCCTGATCCTGAAGGGCCTTCAGAACCGGAAGAGCCGGAAAATCCGACCGTGCCGGAAACCGGCGGCGGTGACGATGGCGGTGATACTGGCGATACTGGCGATAGCGGTGATGGCTCCGGTTCCGGCGGTAGCGGTAGTGGCTCTGGCGGGGGCGGAAGCAATCCGGTTTCGGATAATGATGTGCATGACCCCGGCCTTCAGGACAGCGCCACCCTGATCGGCACGGATGAGGATGACCAGAAAAGCACCAAGCTGATGGGCACCAACCATACGGATGATATTATCTATGGTCTTGGCGGCGACGACGACCTGATGGGCAAGGGCGGGAATGACACGCTTGTTGCCGGGGACGGCGACGATACCATCAAGGCCGGGCAGGGCGATGACCACCTGTATGGCGGTGCGGGCGATGACGACCTGCGCGGCGAGGGTGGCGATGACCTGATTTATGGCGGCGCTGGCAACGATGACATCACGGGCGGTGTCGGCAATGACACCATTTACGGCGGCACGGGCGATGATCATGTCGTTGGCGGTGCTGGCGATGACATGTTCTATTTCGGTGGCAATGACGGCATGGATACCTTTGTCGGGGGTAATGGCGGCGGTTGGTCCGACACCATTGTCCTGACAGACGGGTTGCCGGGTGGGGATGTTTCCGATTGGCTGACCCTGACCAGCGGCTCCATCGAGACCACCGACGACGGGGCCATCTTCCTGTCAGAAGACGCCTCCGGCACCATTACCCTTGGCGAGGATGCGGTCCTGACATTTGAAGGCGTGGAGAAAATCGAGGGCTAGGCCCCCTGCGCCTTGCCCTCAGGCGTCATTGACAAGGCTCACATGGCGGCAATAGGGCTTCAAATCCCGGACAGACCCGCCTGCGGCGACAATTCGCCGGACCTGTGCCGTGTCCCTGACCACCAATCCGCAGAGAGCATGAAGGCCATACTCATGCAGGATCGGAGAGAGCGGAGTCCCGGGTCCGACAAGGGCCGTCATCCCGTTCTGTCCGGCCGCCAGCAGGGGCGGTAATGTCTTGTTGATCAGGGTGGACGCGGTGATGAAGACGGCATCGCTCGACCGGATCAGGTCGGGGGCTGCCGAGGCTGGAAACTGACCGGGTTTCGGGTCCAGTTCCACAATTCGCGCCGCCGGGAATTTCTCGCGTGCCCCCTTGAAGGCCCCGATAAAGGTAACCGGTCCGTCCTGCGGGCCAAACACGTCCAGCCCGTTTAGATCGGCCCCTTCAAGGTCCGCCCTGTTTATATGGCAGTTGATCGCGGCGATGCCGATGGCGACCTCAAAGGGGTTGTCGGAAAAACATTTTTCCGCCAGCGTCCGCAGGCTGTACCGGGTCAGGTGGCCCGCTTCGGGAACGGACCGGCAGCCATGGGTGCCCCGCGCCGGGGTATGGGCAAGGCCGGCCCCTTTTTCTGTTTCAACCAGTGTCCAGTTCAGGCCGACGGTCACCGCGGTTACGGGGATATCGGGAACCGTGTCGGTCAGTTCCCGGTACAGGCGATCCTTGGGCCACCAGTCCCGGAATGCCTGCAGATCCATCGGCAGGATCGAGGTTAGCCCGCCGGTAAAGCGGTTCCACTGATCGGCGGCAAAGGCCGGAACAGCGATGAGGATGGGAATACCCTCCGCCATGACGCTCAGGATGCTGTCGGCAATGCCTTCGCCGCGCTGCTCCGCCTCGCCGAATTTCTCGACGATAACCAGATCGGCTTTCTCATCGATGGCCCGTTGCAGCGCGCTGGAGGACAGGGTCAGGGCCGACAGGTCCAGACCGCATTCCCGTGGACCGGCCGGTTTGTTGTCGGTGCGGACAATGGGAAACCGTTCGCCGTTGTCCAGATCAATGGCGTCCACCCCGGTGCGAAGGCCATCTCCGTCCCGCAAGACCTGTTGGCGAAGCCCGCCGATTTTCCAGCCGCGCTTTTTCATGGTCTCGGCAAAGCGAAGAAGATAGGCCAACTCGGCAGCATTGTTATACAGAACCGCAGCGGCATGGATGGGCATGGAAATATCGGTCACCTCTCACCTCTTGTCAGCGAGACTAAAAAAGACTGTTGGCCCAGCCTAAGGGGCGCGGGGCATGAAAATCCAGTCTTTCTGCCCTGATTGTCCTTAAAGGGCAGTACGGAAAATGAAAAAGGCTAGTTTCCGTTGCGTAAATTTGTGCTATCAGTTTAAACATGGTGATATCACAAACTGTATCCTAAGAAACTCCCACCAAGAGGATGTGAAAATGAATCAGAATCAAGCCTTCAAAGGGTTGAAAGTTGCAGACTTCAGTCAGGGTGTGGCCGGTCCGTATTGCGGCATGATGCTGGCTCAAGGTGGTGCAAGTGTTACCAAGGTTGAACCGACCGGTGGTGACTGGGCACGGACCCTTGGGACAACCTATGGCGAATACTGCGCCCATGCCATTGTCGTGAACCTTGGCAAGAAATCCATTTCCATTGACCTGAAAAACCCGGAAGGGTTGGCTCTGGCCCGGAAAATTGCCGAAGAGGCGGACGTGGTTCTGGAATCCTTCCGTCCCGGCGTGATGAAGAAATTCGGGCTGGATTACGACAGTGTTTCCAAAAACAACAGCAACGTCATCTATCTGTCCGTGACAGGCTATGGTCAGGAAGGGCCGTACAGCACCCGTCCGGTTACCGACAGCGCCATTCAGGGCTTTTCCGGCTGGATGTCCATCACCCGTGATGAAAACGGTATGCCCATGAAAAGCGGCATGGTCGTCATTGATTTCCTGACCGGCCTGTTCGCCTACCAGAGCGTGATGAAGGCCCTTATCGGTCGCGGTGTCAGCGGCGAGGGTGCCTATATCGACTGTAACCTGATGCAGGCCGCCGCCGCCTTCCAGAGCGCGAAAATCCTTGAGCATCATCTTGAAGGTGGCTCTCCGAACGTGCTGTATGTTCCGGCAGGAACTGTCCAGACAGCGGATGGCTATGTCGGGATTGCCGTGATGCGCGAAGGGCACTATGCGGAACTTTGCAAGGTTCTCGGCCGTGAAGACCTGATCGATCACGAGGATTACAACTCTCGTGAAAAACGGGTTGTGCATGAAAAGCCGCTGATGGCCGAAATTCGCCGGGAATTCCTGCGCAAGACCACCGCACAATGGTCGAAGGAACTGGAAGCCGCTGGCGTGATCCACAGCCCGATCAACGGATATGCCGATTATCTGGAGAACGAACAGTCCAAGGCCGTGAACAGCTATAGCTGGATCGACCATGAGGTTGTCGGGAAAATCCCGCTGCCGCGTATTCCGGGCTTCGATGGTTTTGTCAATGGCAGCGAACTGGCTCACAGCCCGCTGGTCGGCGAGCATTCCGATCAGGTTCTTGAAGGACTGGGCCTCAGCGAGGCGGAAATCGCGGCGCTGAAGGAAAAAGGCGCGGTCTTTAGCCGCTAAACGCTAGCCGGTAACAGAAACTCGGCAACTTAGTAAAGGGGAGGCGGGGCAGCCAACCGGCCTTCTTTCAAAAAGACCAGATACAAAAAGGGGCGTGTGATTGGATCACACGCCCCTTTTCAGTTGGTATCAAACCCGGTTGGCTCAGGCCTTGCCGAAGCCACCGCCACCCGGTGTTTCGATCACGACCGTATCACCCGGTGCCAGATCGACCTCGTCATTGCCTTTCAGCTGGACCTTGTCACCGTTGCTGCGGACAACATAGTTGTTACCGCGGGCACCGGCTTCACCGCCGTCCAGACCGTACGGGTCAGTATTGCGGTGCAGGGACAGGAAGGTGGCCGTCATGTCTTCCAGGAACTTCATCCGGCGAATGGCGCCGTCACCGCCTGAGAAGCGACCCTTACCGCCGGAACCCCGACGGATGCAGAACTCTTCCACGCGAACCGGGAAACGCCATTCCAGAACTTCCGGGTCGGTCATGCGGGTGTTGGTCATGTGACTGTGAACCGCGCTGGTACCGTTATGGTCCGGCCCGGCACCCGTGCCGCCGCAGATGGTTTCGTAGTTCTGGTACTTGTCGTTGCCGTACAGGAAGTTGTTCATGGTCCCCTGTGAGGAGGCCAGAACACCAAGGGCACCGTACAGGGCATCCGTGACACACTGCGAAACTTCCGTGTTACCGGCAATCACCGCCGCCGGGTAGGCGGGGTTCAGCATGGACCCTTCCGGAACCACAACCTTGATCGGTTTCAGGCAGCCTTCGTTCAGCGGAATTTCATCCTCGACCAGTGTCCGGAAAACATACAGGACAGCGGCCTTGCTGATGGCCAGCGGCGCGTTGTAGTTCATTTCATCCTGCGGTGAGGTGCCGGTGAAATCAACCGTTGCGCTGCGGTCAGCCTTGTTCACGGAAATCTTGACCTGGATTTTGGCTCCCGTATCCAGCGGATAGGTGAACTCGCAATCCTTCAGGGCGTCCAGAACCCGGCGAACGGATTCCTCGGCGTTGTCCTGAACGTGGGTCATATAAGCGGATACCACGTCAATGCCGAAGTGATCGATCATCTTGCGCAGTTCCCGGATGCCGGTCTCGTTTGCCGCAATCTGGGCAATCAGGTCGGCAACGTTCTGGTCCGGGTTCCGGCACGGATACTGACCGCTGGTCAGCATGGCGCGGGTTTCCTCTTCGCGGAAGTGACCTTTGGAGACCAGCAGGAAGTTGTCGATCAGGACGCCTTCCTCGTCGATGTGACGGCTGTCCGGCGGGGAGGACCCCGGTGTCCGGCCACCGATATCGGCATGGTGTCCGCGTGACCCCACATAGAAGATGATCTCCTTGCCGTCCCGGTCGAAGACCGGTGAAATGACCGTGACGTCCGGCAGGTGTGTCCCACCATTATACGGAGCGTTCAGGGCAAACACGTCACCCGGAGACATCTTGCCTGCATTTTCGGTGATGATGGTCTTGATGCTTTCGCCCATGGATCCAAGATGGACCGGCATATGCGGGGCGTTGGCAACCAGATTGCCTTCGGTGTCGAAAATCGCACAGGAGAAGTCAAGCCGTTCCTTGATGTTCACGGATTGGGATGTGTTGGCAAGGGTTGCCCCCATCTGTTCCGCAATGGACATGAACAGGTTGTTGAACACTTCCAGCATCACCGGGTCGGCATCGGTCCCGACGGCCTCGGTTTTCGGCCGGGCTTCGATACGATCCAGAACAAGGTGCATGCGGGCGTTCAGTGTGGCCTGCCAGCCCTGTTCGATGATGATGGTGCCGGTTTTCTCGATCAGGATGGCCGGACCCGGAATTTTCTGGTTCGGGACCATGTGATCGCGATTGTACAAAGGCACCATCTTGCGGTCGTTGCCTGTGTACATGGAGACGGTATCCACCGGTTCCAGATCGGCTGGGGCTGCATCGCTGGCCACTTCCGGGTCTTCAACGGAATCGGTCAGGCCGACCGCTTCAACGGAAACTGCCTCGATGATCAGGCCGCGATTTTCGGCGATAAAGCCGAACCGCTGCTTGTGGGCCTGTTCGAACTCTTCCTTCATGGTCGCCGGATCGGTCATGGTGACCAGCAGGGCGGTGTCGGAACCCACATATTTGATATGGGCTTTGCGGATCAGTTCGATATTCTCGGCCGGGACGCCTTGCGCCACCACCTCGTCAGAGGCTTCCTTGCCAAGCGGGGCGGTTGCCTTCTCACAGATTTCAAGGGCATTGTCGCCAAAGCTCTCTTCAACCTGCATTTCGCGCATGGCGCGGATATCGGCAAGACCCATGCCATAGGCAGAAAGAACACCAGAGAACGGATGCAGGAAGACGCGGGTCATGCCAAGGGCATCCGCTACAAGGCAGGCATGCTGGCCGCCCGCACCGCCGAAGCAGTTCAGGGTGTATTCGGTGACGTCATAGCCGCGCTGGACAGAGATTTCCTTGATGGCATTGGCCATATTTTCAACGGCAATACGCAGGAAGCCTTCGGCCACTTCTTCAGGGGACTGAAGGGGCGCGCCGGTGGATTTGGCAATGTCTTCCGCCATGTCCGAGAATTTCTGGCGCACCGCATCCGCATCAAGCGGCTCGTCCGCATTGGGGCCGAATACCTTGGGGAAGTGGTCCGGCTGGATTTTACCCAGCATGACGTTACAGTCGGTAACAGCCAGCGGGCCGCCGCGGCGGTAACTGGTCGGTCCCGGATTGGCACCGGCAGATTCCGGCCCAACGCGATAGCGCGCACCGTCAAAGGTCAGAAGCGAACCGCCGCCCGCGGCAACCGTATGAATGTGCATCATCGGCGCCCGCATGCGAACACCGGCGACAACAGTTTCAAAGCTGCGCTCATACTCGCCGTCATAATGGGTGACGTCGGTGGATGTACCGCCCATGTCAAAGCCGATCAGCTTGGTATAGCCGCTCATGGCTGCGGTCCGGGTCATGCCGACAACACCGCCGGCCGGGCCGGACAGGATGGCGTCCTTACCCTGGAACAGGCGGGCGTCGGTCAGGCCACCGTTGGACTGCATGAACATCAGCCGTGCACCGGAGCCGGAATCGGTTCCAAGGGCTTCGGAAACCTGATTGACGTAACGGCGCAGGATCGGGGACAGATAGGCGTCCACAACCGTGGTGTCGCCGCGGCTGACCAGTTTCATCAGCGGGCTGATGTCATGGCTGACGGAAATCTGGGTAAAGCCGACCTCGCGGGCGATATCGGCAATCCGCTTTTCGTGATCCGTATAGCGATAGCCGTGGATCAGGGCGATGGCAACGCCGCGAATACCGTCATCAAAGGCTGCCTGCAGGTCCGCACGGACCTTGTCTTCATCCAGTGGTGTGACAACGGCGCCGTGGGCGTCCATGCGCTCATTGGCTTCGATCACACGCTCATACAGCAGTTCGGGAAGAACGATATGGCGGGCGAACAGTTTCGGGCGGCTCTGGTATCCGATGCGCAGGGCATCGCCAAATCCCTTGGTGGTGACGAACACGGTCCGGTCGCCGTCCCGCTCCAGCAGGGCGTTGGTCGCAACCGTGGTGCCCATCTTTACATACTCAATGGTATGCTCGGGAATCGGGTCTGTCTTTGCAAGGCCCAGAAGTTCGCGAATGCCCTGAACGGCCGCATCCTTGTACTGTTCCGGATTCTCGGACAGCAGCTTGTGCGAAATCAGTTCACCATCCGGCTTTTTGGCAACGATATCTGTAAAGGTGCCGCCGCGATCAACCCAAAATTGCCACATCTGATTTTTCTCCTACTGGATACTGTGATATGGTAGGACGCTAAAATAACATTGACAAAACGTCAACGTTTTTATATCGTTTTTACGCATTCACAAGGAACAAACTTAATCGGGGAGTATAAGTATGAACGCTTTTTCAAAACTTCTGTCTGCCGGCACGTTCGCGATCGGCACGATGGTCGGGTCCGCTGCGGTTGCGGATACATGGGATATGCCGACGCCGTATCCTGACAAAACATTTCATACCGTTAATATTACTGAATTCGCAAGAGATGTCGAGGCTGCAACAAACGGTGCCCTCACAATCAAGATCCATTCTGCCGGCTCTCTGTTCAAACACGCGGAAATCAGCAAGGCTGTTCGCGGCGGACAGGTTCCGATCGGCGAATTTTTCATGTCCCTGCTGAATAACGAGCAGGCCGTTTTCGGTGCCGACAGCCAGCCTTTCCTGGCCACCAACTATGACGACGCCAAGCGTCTGTGGGATGCCCAGAAGCCGGTCGTGACCGCGCTGCTGGACAAACAGGGCCTGATGCCGCTGTTCTCCGTTCCGTGGCCGCCGCAGGGTCTGTACACTAAGAAGGAAATCAACTCTGTTGAGGACCTGAAGGGCCTGAAGTTCCGCGCTTATAACGCGACGTTGGAAAAATTTGCAAATCTGGCCGGCGCCGCACCGACACAGGTTGAGGTTCCGGATATCCCGCAGGCCTTCACCACGGGCCGCGTTGAAGCCATGATCACATCCCCGTCCACCGGTGCCAACTCCAAGGCATGGGACTATGTAACTCATTACACTGACATTCAGGCGTGGGTTCCGAAGAACATCGTGGTTGTGAACAAGCGGGCGTTCCGCAAGCTGGACAAGGCTGTTCAGGACGCCGTTCTGGCCGAAGCCGCCAAGGCAGAGGCACGGGGCTGGGAAATGAGCCGCGAGGAAACTGCAGCCAAGATCAAGGTCATGCAGGACAACGGCATTACCATTGTCACACCGACCGAAGAGCTGATGACTGGCCTCAAGGAAATCGGGGCGACCATGCTTGAAGACTGGAAAGCCGCTGCTGGCGAAGAAGGTCAGAAGGTGCTGAGCGCCTACGGCAAATAACATTGACTTTTCAAGGGCGGCATATGGCCGCCCTTGTTATTTACGCTTGCTTGTGCGGGAGACAGGAATGCGTTGTTTTTTGAATTTTTTATATAAGGCAAGCGGGTGGACCGCCGCCCTGTTCATCCTGGCCATTTGTATTCTTGTCATGGCACAGGTGACGCTCAACCTGATTGACAAGGTCTATGGTGCGCTGTTTGGTGTGCCGTTCGGGTTGACCATTCCATCCTATGCCGATTTTACCGGATTTTTCCTGGCCGCGTCGTCCTTTCTGGCGCTGGCCTATACCTTGCGCGAGGGCGGACATATCCGTGTGAGCCTGCTGCTCCACCAGTTTTCGCACCGCGTCCAACATTTCTTTGAAATTCTGTGCCTGTCCATTGCGGCGGCAATTACCCTTTACTTCACATGGTTCACAGGACGGCTGGTTCTTGAATCCTGGACCTATGGCGATTTGTCTGCGGGCATGATTGCCGTTCCCATCTGGATACCGCAGGCCAGTATTCTGGTTGGCCTTGCCATTCTGGCCATTGCCGTTCTGGACGAGTTGATCTCTGTGCTTCTTGGGCACGGGGCGTCCTATGAAGGCAAGGGGGAAAACCTTCTGGTGGACGAGGATGATACCGCCGCCGACTATATCGCTGGGGAGGATCGTCCATGACCGAAATTGCACTGACAGCGCTTCTTTTACTTGTTCTTCTGGCCCTGCTTGGGGCCGGTGTCTGGGTTGCCTTCTCCCTGCTGGCTGTGGGGATGGTGGGCATGTTTGTCTTTACCGATGCCCCGGTTGGCGATGTTCTGGCCACAACCGCATGGGGCGCCAGCAATTCCTGGGCGCTGGCGGCGCTGCCGCTGTTTATCTGGATGGGGGAAATCCTGTTCCGCTCCCGTTTGTCGGAAGACATGTTCACCGGTCTTGCGCCGTGGATGAACCGCCTTCCCGGACGGCTTCTGCATGTGAATATCATCGGTTGCGGAATCTTTGCGGCCGTGTCCGGGTCTTCCGCCGCGACGGCGGCCACCATTGGCAAACTGTCCATTCCGGAACTTTCAAAGCGGAAATATCCTGAAAAACTGATGATCGGGACCTTGGCCGGTTCCGCGACGCTGGGCTTGCTGATCCCGCCGTCCATCATCCTGATTGTTTATGGCGTGGCCACGGAACAGTCCATTGCCCGCCTGTTCATGGCCGGGGTTGTGCCGGGCATCATGCTGGTCGGCCTGTTTGTTGGTTTTGTCATTCTGTGGGCGTTGTTCAACAAGGACAAGCTGCCGGTCGAGGAAAGCCGCTCCAGCCTGCGCGAGAAACTCTATCATTCCCGCCGCCTGATCCCGGTGGTGATGCTGATTGGCGGTGTGATGGGGTCCATCTATGCCGGGATCGCATCGCCGACCGATGCCGCAGCGGTCGGCGTGGTGCTGGCACTGGCCCTGTCCTGGTTTACCGGATCACTGAACCGCGAGACCTTCCTTGACGGGCTGATCGGGGCCACGAAAACCTCCTGCATGATTGCCTTCATTCTGGCAGGCGCGGCCTTCCTGACCGTGGCCATGGGCTTTACCGGTATTCCCAAGATGCTGGCGGTCTGGATTGGTGGCATGAACCTGTCCCCGTATGAACTGCTGTTCGCGCTGACAATTTTCTTTGTCATCCTAGGCTGTTTCCTTGACGGGATTTCCGTTGTCGTGCTGACCACCTCCGTGATCATGCCGATGGTGGAGCAGGCGGGCATCGATCCGCTGTGGTTCGGTATCTATATCGTGGTTGTTGTGGAAATGTCCCAGATCACACCGCCGGTCGGGTTCAACCTGTTTGTCCTGCAATCCCTGACAGGACGGAACATCCTGAATGTGGCCATGGCGGCACTGCCGTTCTTCCTGCTGATGTTTGTCGCGCTGGCGGCCATCGTGGCGGTGCCGGAAATTGTGACATGGCTGCCGAACAACATGAACTGACCGTGCGCGTAGAGGAGTAGAATAATGACAGAAAAGAATATCCCGCACATCGTCTCATCCGAGCATCTGGCCTCCGAAAACGGATGGCAGATGAGTGAACTGGAATACGGCATGATCATGGCCTATAACGCGTTCAACCGTTGGATGGTGCGCTGCATGACCGCCGTTGGATACAGCGATTTCAACGGCTTGGACATTCTTGTTCTGCACAATGTCAACCACCGTCAGCGCGAGAAACGGCTGGTGGATGTGGCTTTCATGCTGAATGTGGAAGATTCCCACACCATCAACTATTCCCTCAAGAAGCTGATGAAATCCGATCTGATCCAGAGCGAGAAACGGGGCAAGGAAATGTTCTATTCCACCACCCCGAAAGGCGCCGAGGTCTGTGCGGAATATCGCAAGGTCCGGGATGTGTGCCTGCTGGAATCCGCAGCGGCAACAGATCGGGACTTCAACGAGATCAGCAAGACCGCGACAGTGCTGCGAAGCGTGTCCGGTCTGTACGATCAGGCCGCCCGCGCCGCGGCCTCTATCTAGGCGATCCGGGGCGGCCAACCAAGAAAGAGATTGGTTGGCCGCCCCGATCCCGTTACTCTTGGGGCCGCATCTGTTTGGGGCCCGGAATATGAAACTTTCGAAAACATTTGGACGCTGGCCGACAAGGCTGGTTCTTGCGGTTGCCATAGTGGCGATGGCGGGGGCGGGCCTGTATGGCTTTCGGGTGCCTTTGGCCGAGAGGGGCCTTGCCTATCACCTGAAAAGCCTCGGCTTCGATCAACCGTCTTTTCAGGTGACCTCTATTGAGACGGACGGCGCGGTGATCGAGGATGTGATCCTTGGTCCCGATCTTTCCGCAGGACGACTGGCGGTGAAGTATCATCTGGCCGGTCTGCTGTCCGGGCAGGTGGATGGCGTGACGATAGACCGCCTGAACGCCGACCTGTCCGACCCGGAGGGCGGTGCCCTGTCCGTCCTGATGGGCTTTGCCGAAACGGATGCTGCTTCTGATACGGGCAATGAAAGCCCCCTGACCATTCCCCCCATTTCTGTGACCGATGCCCGTATCAAGGCCGCCTTGGGACCAACCGGGCTTGACGCGGTCCTGAACGGTACCCTTGATGCAGCAGGGGCTCTTGCAGCCCGGGTTCAGGTGAACGCCACCCACGAGGAAGGCGGGCAGGGCATCGCCCTTGACGGGTTGGACCTGTCTGTTGCCGGCAGCCTGCCCGAAACCCGCCTTGATATCCGCATTGAGGATGGCAAACTGGTGCATCGCGCAGACCTTCCCGCATGGCCGCCGGTTCCCTTGACGGGCACGGTCAGCCTGAACCCGGAGCGGGCGGATTTCAGCCTTGCGGCGGCCCTTCAGGAAGGCTCCCATGCCTTGAAGCTGCAGGGCTTTCATGATCTGGTCGGCGGGGCGGGACAGGGAAACCTGACCGTTACTGATTTTGTGTTTCAGAAAACGGGCCTTCGCCCCGGTGATCTGTCCCCGTATCTTGCGGACCTGCCGCCGCTGGATGCGGCCTTGTCCGCCCGCGCCCACGCCGGGTGGAGCGGGGAGGGCCTAACCCTCACCAGTGATCTGGAGGTCACAGGCCTGTCTGTGGAGGGGGAGGGATATACCGCCGCGTCCGAGCGGATCGCGCTTTCGGCAACAGGACAGTATGACTTTGCCAGCGGGGACCACCATCTGGCGGTGCGCGGGCAGGATCTGGCCGGATTGCTGATCATGAACGAGGACAGGATCACCGTCAAAAACGGTGAACTGGCCGTCCGTATCCGGGAATTTGGGCAGCAGATTACGGTTGAGACCTTGTCCGTATCTGTGTCCGATCCCATCGCAAAACCCCTGTTTCCGCCGCTGCTCCTGACCGCCACCGCCGCCCTGACAGAAGACGGCGCAAAGGCGGAAGGCCGTGTGACAGGCCGGGATGATGAGGTGACGCTGGCCTATGACCTGCAGTCGGAGCGGGCTTTCTCTCGCGTGGACATCACCGGGAAACTGGACCCCCTGACTGTGGGCCGGGGCGGGATTACGCCTGAAAAACTGTCCCGGTTGTTATCGGCCCTTCCCGCCGGAACTGGCGGCACGGTGGCCGGTGATGTGGCCCTAGTCTGGAACCGGGCGGCCGGTAACCTCACCGGCACGGTCAATTGGTCCGGGCGGGACATGGTGGTCAAACAGCAGGATATCCGCATCTCCGGCCTGTCCCTGTCCGGGAATGTGGACATATCCGAAAGCGGTTACAGCGGCCGGGTCCGGGATGTCACAGGCCGGGTCGATGCGGGGCCGCGGCAGGCCAGTTTCAAGGGCGGGCAGGCCCAATACCAACTGGATACGGATTTCAAAAACGGCACGGTTGATCTGGTGGGGATGCAGGTAACGGCGGGCAAGGGCCTGTTTCTGAAGCCGCCGGTCACGCTTGCCGGAAACGCGCAGCTTCGGTCCGGGACGCTGGCTGTGAACGGCGGATTGACCACGCTGTTGCTGGGTGAAATGGTCCGCTTTGACGGCAAGGCCGATCTGGACCGGGGGCAGGGACGCATCAGGCTGACCGTTGCTGATATCCCGTTTGAGAAAGGCGGGGTGCAACCGGCGGATCTGGTGCACGGCCTTGGCACAGAGGTGGAGGCCAGTGGGTTTCTTGGCGGTGCGGCGGAACTGGTTTGGTCCGGCGATACGGTGACCACATCGGGCAGCCTTAATCTTGACACGGTTTCCCTGAAAATGGAGGGGATGGAAGCAACCGGCATCACCGGGCGGATCAGGCTGGACAGCCTGATGCCGCTGACCGTCAGCACCCCGCAGGAAATTTCTGCGGATCGTCTGGTGGCGGCCGCCGTTTTTGACCGGCCCTTGCTGCGTTTTCGTGTGGCAACACCACAGGACGCACCGGTTCTGTTCGTGGATTACCTGAGAACCGGGCTTGTCGGCGGCATGGCTGAAATCCGGGATGCGAAACTGGATACGGCAGCGGCGGTCAACCGGGTCACGGTGGAACTGAGTGCGCTGGACCTGGAACAGGTCATGGCCATGGGAAATATTCCCGATGTGACCGCCACCGGACGGCTGAGCGGTAGCCTGCCGCTGGAATTTGACGGGGACAAGCTGACCATTTCGCTGGGGGAACTGACCGCACTGGAGCCGGGCCATCTGCAGGTCCATTCAGCAGAAGCCCGGCAGGCCCTTGCTGGCGGCGGGGACCAGACAAAGCTGCTGTTCGATATTCTGGAGAATTTCAATTATACCGAATTGTCGATCGCCATTCAAAAGCCCCCCACCGGCGAGGACAAGGTCAGCCTGCATATCAAGGGGGGCAACCCGGATGTGGAAAACAACCGGCCGGTTGTCCTGAATATCAATGTGGAAACGGATCTGGACAAGATCCTTGGGACGGTGCTCGATGGCTATCGGTTGTCGGAACAGGCCCTGCGTGCTACCGTCGGTAAGAAGCGTCAATGATCAAGAGGAAATGCGTGAACGGAAACTCTTACGGAATATTGCCTGTTACCCTGCTTGCAGGATTGGTATTGCTACAGGCCTGTTCGCCGACGGTGAAAGTCGAGGCACCGTCCGAACCTATTACTATCAATCTGAATATCAAACTTGATGCGGAAGTCCGCCTCAAGATCGAAGAAACCGCCAAAGAAGATATCGAGACCAACCCGGAGATTTTCTGATCATGAAACACGCGACGAAAAAATACGGTATGTCCCGTCGGGGACTGTTGTTGGGGGCCGCCCTGATGGCCGCATCTTTGGGTCTGATGGGGCCGGCACCGGCATGGGCCAGTCAGCTTGACGATCTGCGGAAATCCGGCGCTGTCGGCGAGGCCTATGACGGCTATACCCGGGCGCGGGACGGATCGGCCAAGGGGTTTGTTGATACGGTCAACAAACAGCGCCGTGGCATCTATGTCAAACGGGCCAAGTCCGAAGGTGTCTCCCCGGATCAGGTGGGGCGTGTCTATGCCCTTGAGATTTTCAAGAAAGCGCCAAAGGGAACATGGTTCCTTGGTGAAAATGGAAAATGGACGCAGAAATAACCTGCGGTTCCTGAATTCATAAAAAAAGGGGCAGGTGCCATATGGCATCTGCCCCTTTTCTGTTTTTCAGGCGGGGATCAGTTCGCGGCGGCAAATTCCGCCAGTTTCTCCACCAGAACTTTCAGGTCGGCCTTCACTTTGTCGAAATTGGCTGATTTCTCAAGGGTGGCCTCATCCATATAGAGATCGCGGCGAATTTCGATCTGCAGGCTGTGACGGCCCGCATCCGGGTCGCTATAGGCCCGCACCAGTTCCACACCGGCATAAGGCTCATTGACGGCAACCTGATATCCAAGCTCTTCCAGAACCTCTTTTGTCTTGGCAACGAATTTCGGATCGCAGGTGGTGCCGCGGCGGTCGCCAAGGCAGAATTCCGGACGCTGGACGCCGGGCCCTTCCTTGGAGGTCTCGTTGCTCATTTCCGGCATGGAATGGCAGTTCAGGTGCCATACACGGCCAAAACTGGCATGGGTGTCATCCAGTGCCGCTTTCAGGGTGTCGTGATAGGGCACCCAATAGCTGTCGATGCGGTTTTCTGCTTCGGCCACAGACAGCTTGCGATCATAGATATCCTCGTTGATCTGGTTTTTCCGCCAGATCAGACCAATCCCGAGACCGGCTTTTTCACTTTCGCCAACAGGACGGGTCCAGTCCCCATCGATCAGGGCGGTGTCCATTTCGGTGATGCCCCGGTTCACGTCGATATAGCTGCGCGGGAAATGGGCCCCCATCAGGGTCGCGCCCAAATCCGGTGCATCGGCATACAATTCGTGGATATAGGTATCTTCCGCCCGGCGCAGGATCATGAAATCCGAGGCGTGGTTGAAATCCTCGGGGTATTCCATGCCGCTGTGCGGGCTGTCCAGAACAAGGGGAACAGAGGTGGATGTCGGGGCGTTCAGGAACAGAACGCCCGGAATGTTTTTGCTACTCACGATACTAACCTTCATTCAAATGACACGCGGACATATGGCCGGGTGCAACCGATTTAAGTTGAGGGACCTCCTGGCGGCAACGATCTGTCGCAAAGGGGCAACGAGGATGGAAATGACATCCCTGCGGCGGATCAAGCGGAGAGGGGATCTCTCCCTCGATCGGGGTAAAGTCCGCATGACGGGCATCCAGCCGCGGGATTTCCCGAAGCAGGGCCTGTGTATAGGGATGGTTTGGCTTGGCAAACAATTCCTCGGTGGGGGCGGACTCAACAACCCGCCCCAGATACATGATCACGATCCGGTCCGAGATATGCTCGACCACACCCAGATCATGGGAAATGAACAGATAGGTCAGGTCCAGATCTTCCCGCAGCTTGATGAACAGGTTCAGAATCTGGGCCTGAATGGACACGTCAAGGGCGGCCACGGCCTCGTCACAGACGATGAAGTCCGGCTGCACCGCAAGGGCGCGGGCAATCCCAAGACGCTGGCGCTGCCCGCCGGAGAACTGGTGCGGATAGCGACGCTTGTAGGACGGGTCCAACCCGCAGCGCAGCATCACGTCATCCAGATAGTCATCCTGTTCCGCCGCAGTCGTCAGCTTGTGCACCAGCGGTGCCTCGCCGATGATGTCCCGGACCCGAAGGCGGGGGTTAAGGGACGCGAACGGGTCCTGAAAAATCATCTGGACCTTCAGCGCCACTTCCCGCGCATCCTCCCCGGTCAGGGAGGCGATATTCTGCCCCTTGTACAGGATCTCGCCGGAGGTGGGAGGCATGATGCCCGCCACCATGCGGCCCAGCGTGGACTTGCCGCAACCGGACTCGCCCACCAGACTGACAACTTCACCCTTGTTGACGTGAAGCGAGACCCCATCCACCGCATGGACCACTTCCTCGCGGATATTGGAGCCCAGCTTCTGGGCGATTTTTCCGGCAAAATCCAGCGGCTTGACGAACTTCTTCGACAGCGACCGGATTTCCAGTACAGGAGAGTTCTGTTCCTGATTAGACATGGGAGAGAGCCTCCTCTACACGATGGCAGCGAACAAGGCGGCCATCCTCACATTTGCTGATGGACGGGGCCTGCTGGCAGGCGTCCGAGGCATACTGGCACCGTTCCCGGAACGAGCAGCCCTTTGGCAGATTGAACAGGGACGGGGTCATGCCCGGAATCTGGGTCAGGGGCTGGCCCCGCTTGTTGCGGCTTGGCACCGACCCGATCAACCCTTCGGTATAGGGGTGCTTCGGATTGTCCAGAACATCGTCCACCTTGCCGGATTCAACGACCTTGCCCGCATACATGACGCAGACCGTATCGGCGAGGCCCGCCACAACGGTCAAATCATGGGTGATCCAGACCAGCGATGTGCCCGTTTCCCGGCACAGTTTCTGGGTTTCATACAAGATCTGGGCCTGAATGGTCACGTCAAGGGCCGTGGTCGGCTCGTCGGCGATGATCAGGTCAGGCTTGTTCAGAAGCGCAATGGCGAAGGCCACACGCTGCCGCATGCCACCGGAAAACTGGTGCGGATAGGATTTCAGGCGCTCCTCGGGCGAGGGAATGCCAACCTGTCCCAGTGCGTCACGGGCCCGCTGCAAGGCTTCCGCCTTGGACACGTTTTCGTGGGCGCGGATGGCTTCGACCATCTGGGTATCAATCCGCAAGACCGGGTTCAGGGTCATCATGGGGTCCTGAAACACCATGGAAATCCGCGAGCCCCGCAGTTGCTTATACTGCTTTTCCGTATACTGGGTCAGGTCCTCGCCCTTGAACAGGATCTTGCCGCCGGTAACCCGGCCGGGTTGATCCACCAGTCCAAGGATCGAGAAACCGGTCACGGACTTGCCGGACCCGGATTCCCCGACAAGGCCCAGAACCTCGCCGCGATTGACGGTAAAGCTGACATCATTGACCGCCGTAACGGCACCGGCTTTTGTGAAAAACTGCGTTTGCAGGTTTTCCACCTGAAGTGTGGGTACTGTCTGGGTCATTTTTTCAGCCTCGGGTTCAGGACATCACGCAGTTGGTCACCAACAAGGTTGATGCTGACAATGGTAATCAGCAGGGCAAGGCCCGGATAGAAGCTGACCCAGTAATCACCGCTCAGCATGTAATCGAAGCCGTTCTTGATCAGCAGGCCAAGGGATGGTTCCGTGATCGGCACACCGATCCCGAGGAAGGACAGGGTCGCTTCCAGGGAAATGGCGTGTGCCACCTGTACGGTACCGACCACGATCAGCGGCGGCGTACAGTTGGGCATCAGGTGCTTGAACACGATCCGGCGGTGGCTGATGGCAAGACAGGTTGCCGCCTCCACATATTCCTTGCGGCGTTCCACAAGGGCGGTGCCGCGAATGGTCCGGGCGTAATAGGCCCATTGCACCGCCACCAGCGAAATGATCACCTTGTCCACCCCTTGTCCCAGTGCGGACACAAGGATCAGGGCGATCAGGATGGCCGGAAAGCTGAGCTGCAAGTCGGCGATCCGCATGATCAGGGTATCGACACGGCCCCCGAAATAGGCGGCAAACAGGCCCAGAGCACCGCCTAGAACAAGGGCGATCAGGGTTGAAGCGGCGCCCACGGCAAGGCTGGTGCGCAGGCCATAGAAAATACCGGACAGAAGGTCGCGGCCCTGATCGTCGGTGCCCAGCCAATAGGTGATCTGTGATCCCACGCTACCCGGTTCCAGACGCCCGTCCAGAAAGTCGATCTGGTTCAGGTCATAAGGGTTCTGGGGGGTGATCCACGGGGCGAAGATGGCGGCTGCGATCAGGGCCACGAATACGATCAGGCCCAGAACAGCCAGTTTCTTTTCAGCAAAATCCGACGCGAAGGTGCGCCACGGATTGATGCCGTCATCCTGTACAGCGGCGGCCATCAGTTTGCTCCTCCAAGACGAACGCGTGGATCCAGAATGGAATACAGGATGTCCACGACAAAATTGATAACGATAAACATGGTCACGGTCAGCAGCAGATAGGCAACCACAACCGGACGGTCCAGATGGCTGATGCTGTCAATCAGCAGCTTGCCAATTCCCGGCCATGCAAAAACGGTTTCCGTCACAACGGCAAAGGCGATCACGCTGCCAAGTTCCAGACCCAAAACGGTTACCACCGGGATCATGATGTTTTTCAGCACATGCACACCGATGATCCGGGCGTCGGAAACCCCTTTGGCGCGGGCGAACTTGATATAGTCCTGCAGCAGAACCTCGCGGGTGCCGGACCGGGCCAGACGGATGACCAGTGACATCTTGAACAGGGCCAGGTTGAAGGCGGGCAGGAACAGGTGACTGAGGCCATCAAGGGTCAGGAAACTGACGGGTATACCGAACAGGTCCACCGTCTCCCCGCGTCCCGAGGCTGGAAGCCAGCCCATATTCACGGAAAACAGCATGATCAGCATCAGGCCAACCCAGAAGGTGGGCAGGCTGAACCCCAGAATGGAGCCGGTCATGATAACCCGGCCAACAACGCTGTCCGGTTTCAGACCAGCCAGCATGCCAAGGGGGACGCCGAAAACAACAGCCAGACCCACGGCCAGAAAGGCCAGTTCAAGGGTGGCGGGCAGGCGCTGGAAAATAATGTCAAGCGCCGGCAGATTATGAACAAATGAATTCCCAAGATCGCCTTGCAGGGCATTGGCAAGGAACAGGCCGTATTGCGTCCAGATGGGTTTATCCAGACCCAGACGGCGAATGGTTTCTTCCTGTTCCGCAATATCCGCTTCCGGGTTGATCAGGATGTCGACCGGATTACCGATCGCATACACACCGGCAAAGACGATGATGGACATTACAAATAAGACAACGACACTTTGCGACAAGCGCCGAATGGTGAAAGCAAGCACTGAACTCTCCTGTCAAAAAAGACCGGGCACTGAATATGTGCCCGGTCTCTTTGTTCCGATGGACTTAGTTGGCCTTGTGTACGCCTGTTGCCAGGGTGTACTGGTCGGCACGTGCCTTGTGGGACAGACCCTTGCGGTGTGCCCATGAAGTCACTTCGAAGTGAAGCGGAAGGATGGAGTAATCTTCCATGGCTTCCCGGCTTGCGGTCCGCAGGATTTCCTCGCGTTTCGCGTCATCCACGGTGGCAAGGGCCGTCAGGATCTTTTCATCCAGTGACGGGTTGCTGTAACGGCCACGGTTGGTGCCGCCCAGACCGGTTTCCTTGTTGCGCGTACCGACAAGGGCCCGCAGCGGGTTGGACATTTCACCGGTGCCAGCGCCCCAGCCAGCCAGATAGATGGAGAACTCGTAGGTGTTCCGGGTCTTGAAGAAGACGCTCTTGGTCATGGCGTTGACGGTTGTCTTCACGCCGATACGGGTGAACATCTGGGCGATGACCTGGGCAATCTTGGCATCGTTGATATACCGGTCATTCGGGGTGCCGAGGACCAGTTCAAAACCGTTCGGGTAACCGGCTTCGGCCAGCAGTTTCTTGGCGCCATCCGGGTCATACGCTTCGTGCTTGGCGCCCGGGTTGGTGCCAAAGAAGCCCTGCGGCAGCAGTTCACCGGCCGGAACAGCAACACCGCCCATGATTTTTTCGACGATGGCATCGCGGTTGATGGCCTTGGACAGGGCCTGACGAACACGCACGTCAAGGAACGGGTTCTTTTCACAGGCTTCCGTGGCGCACGGGCCTTCGCCTTCATACTGGGCGTCCGGCTTGCCGGTGCCCTTGACGCCGAAGGTGGACGGGCCAAACTGGTCCATATGCAGATAGATTACCCGGTTGGACAGACCTTGCGATACGTCGAATTTCGGGTTTTCTTTCAGTTCTGCCAGGTCCTGGGTGGGCGGGTTGTCGACAAAGTCAACATCGCCAGCCAGCAGGGCGGCCATACGGGCGGCGGCATTGGTGATCGGCTTCTGGATCACTTCGTCCCATTCGGGCTTGCCGCCCCAATAGTTTGCATTGGCTTCCATGACAAAGCGGTCGCCCTTGACGAATTCCTTGAACTTGTACGGGCCGGTACCGATGGAGGCGGAGCCGTTGTTGAAGTCAACTGTGGACGGGAACGCGTCCAGACCGCAGTTTTCCTTGTCATACTTGATGTCGCCGGAAACGCCATTGGCGGTTGCCGACAGGATGCCCCAGTTGGCGAAATAGGTCGGCAGCAGCGGTGTGGGTTCCGAGGTGTGAACGATCAGGGTGTGGTCGTCCTTGATTTCGAAGTCGGAAATCGCGCTGGTGAAGCTGACGAAGTTGGACGGGCTGTTGGGAACGTTCGGTACCCGGCAGGCGGAATAGACAACGTCCAGCGCCGTAAAGTCGGAGCCGTCATGGAACTTGACGCCCTTGCGCAGGTTGAATTCCCAGGCGGTTTCGCTGATCGGCTTCCAGGATTCGGCAAGAAGCGGACCCAGCTGCTGGGTTTCGTCCTGATTTGTCAGCGATTCGAACATGTGGCGGCGCAGCGCGTTGTTCGGTGACAGGTTGTGGTAGTGCGGATCGATGGAGCTGGCTTCAGAGGCCATTCCCATGGTCAGAGTTTCCGCCTGTACTGCGGCCGGCAAGGCGGTCGCAAGGGCCACCGCTGCTGCGGCAAGGCCATACTTTCCGATGAACATTTTCAATCTCCCTGTTCAAACAGTTAAAACGTCCCAAGTGTCGCGCAGGCCTGTGTCGCGCTGGCCCCTGTCGCGCGTGGGGGTATTTCTTGACCAATTTTAACCATTGATCTGGCGCCAATGTAGACAAACACATACGTATATGTATAGTCTTTTTTTAATCCTATTCGCCCAGCGAATACCTGCTAAATCTTTTTCGGTGTGATATGTCGAATTTTGCAAATGGCCTGAACTTTCGCCAACTGGAGATTTTCAGTGCGGTTGTCGAGGCTGGCTCGACCACGCGGTCCGCGATCAAGCTGGGCCTGTCACAGCCTGCGGTCAGCCGCAACGTGGCACAGCTTGAAAAGGATCTGGGGTTCAGCCTGTTTGACCGGTCCGGCGGGCGCCTGATCCCGACCGAGGCGGCGCTCCGCCTGCATGCGGAGGTCAGCAAGGCCCTGACCGGCATTGAAAATGTGCTGCACAGCACCCGGGACAGCAAAGCCCCCATGCGGGGCAAGGTAAGCATTGCCGCCGTTCCCAGCATGAGTTTGAGTTTCCTGTCCCGCGCCGTGACCGGCTTTGCGGAGGACTTCCCCGATGTAAAAATCCAGTTTGAGACCCGCACCAGCCGAATGTCCGTCGAGATGGTGGCGGATTTGCGGGTGGATGTGGGGCTAGTCTCCCTGCCGCTGTCCCATCCGGGCATCCGGTTGGAGGAACTGGCCCGGCCGCGGGCGGTCTGTGTCATGCCCAAGGGGCACCCGCTGACCGCAAAGCGGGAAATCGATATCAGTGACCTGAAGGGGCACAACCTTATTCCCATGTCCCGCAGCCACAGTTCCCGGCACCGTCTGGAAGAACTGTTCAGTTCTGTCGGGATCGAGCCGCAGGTCCGGTTCGAGACCTCGACCATGGAAATGGCCTGCGCCCTGATCGAAAGCGGCCTTGGGGTCACGGTGGCCAACGAGATCACCGCCAACCGCCATGAAAGTCACGGGGTCGTCGTGCGCCCGTTCAAGCATGACATGAACTATATCTATGCGTTTGCCTTTCCGGCAAGCACCCCGCCGACGGAGATTTCCCAAGTCTTTGTCACCTACCTGAAGAATTATCTGGCGAACTGGATGAAGCAGTCTGAAGAACGGCTGTCCGCCTGATATTCCCATCCGTCCCTATCAGGACAATCAAAGAAGAGAGTGCCGAAATGAGTACCGAACAGAAGTCCGAATTCACCATTGAACTGACGGCTCCCGATATTTCCGCCTACAAGACCGGCAACCGGGGCATTGAATATGTAACCACATTCGATTCCGGGGTGGAGGGGCCCCATGCGCTGGTCAGTGCCGTGGTTCACGGGAACGAGCTTTGCGGCGCCATCGCCGTGGATCACCTGTTTAAGCAGGATGTCCGGCCCACACGGGGCAAGCTGTCGCTGGCCTTCATGAATGTGGATGCCTATCACAATTTTGATCCGGCCAACCCGATGGATTCTCGTTATGTGGAAGAGGATTTCAACCGCGTCTGGGCAAAGGACGTTCTGGACGGTGATCGGGACAGTGTTGAGCTCCGCCGCGCACGGGCGGTTCGTCCGCTGATCGACGAGGTGGATTACCTGCTGGATATCCATTCCATGACCATCACCCCGGAGCCGCTGATGATGGCCGGCCCCATCGCCAAGGGGCGCGTTATTGCCAAACAGGTCGGTCTGCCGGAAACAGTGATTTCCGATGCCGGGCACAAGGCGGGCCTGCGCATGCGGGACTATGGCGATTTTATCAACCCGGACAGTCACAAGAATGCGCTGCTGATGGAATGCGGCATGCACTGGGTCAAGGAAAGCGGCGATCTGGCCATTGAAACGGCTTATCGTTTCCTGGATGTGCTGGGCATGATCGACCCTGAACTGGCCGAGAAGTTTGGCCCGAAAACCCTGCCGCAAGCCCAGCGGTTCGTGGAATCCAGCGGTCCCTATACCATCAAGACCGACAATTTCCGCTTTAACGAGAAGTTCAGCGGCGGTGAAGTCTTTGACAAGGCCGGCACCGTTATCGCCCATGACGGGGACGAACCGGTCACCACACCGTATGATGATTGCGTCCTGATCATGCCGAACCTGCGGCTTCGCAAAGATGAAAGCGCCCTTCGGTTCGGTCGCCTGATCGAGGTTTGATCCCCGGCCCATGGGCCATGAACCCTGATCTTGCCCTGACCTTGCCCTGACATGATCAGGGCCTTGAAAACAGAAACCTCCCCTCGGTTGAGGGGAGGTTTTTTTATGGTCTGTTGCCAAAGAAAAGAGGCAGGGGGTCAGGCCGTCGCTGTCCGTTCGCGGGCGGCCAGTGTACAGGCGAAGTCATGATTGACATCCCGGTGACCGGCCTCATCCTCCCGCACGGCCAGAACCACATCCCGAAGGCGGGCGGTTGGCGGCAGGTTCCAATATTCGATGGCGATATCCGGGGCGGGCACGTTCTCGTGATACCCATCGTCAATTTCCTGAAGATACCGGGTATAGCTGATAACAGCTTCTTCCTCGAAATAACCGACAACCCGGTGGGCCGTTTTCGGCGCGAACAGATACAGGAAGAAAAAGACGTTATAGAAAACCGCCTGAACCGTCATGATCAGCGCCCGCTCAAACACGGACGGCTTGGTGATCTCGACAAAGGTCATCAGGTGCATACGCTCGTTTTCCGCTTCGTCCAGAAGGGTGCGAATCCAGCCCTGATCGTCGCGGATATGACGGATGGCCTTCAGGTGTTGCAGCAGGCCACCGACCATGCCGGGCACGGCGGCCACGGTTTCCAGAACCACGGCCCGGTGACCGTATCGCTTGCGAAAAAACAGGTCAGCAGAGAAACGCAGGACGCGAACAATACCAAGGGCGACCCTGTCGCTGAGGCCGGTCGGCTTGTGATGGCGCGTCAGGTTGATCGGTTCTGGCAGGCTTTTGGCGGTGGGGGATGACATGCTCATCTCCTTTTCTTGGGTAATCCACTCAATGCCTTGAATATAATCCGCCTGATGGAAAAAAGAGTGTGGCAGGATGCCGCTGCGGCATTCTGCCATACATGCAGGTTTGTCAGATTTTGGACGGTTTCACCCGGCCAGATGATATTTCGTCAGGTCCGTATCATAGGTGAGGGACCAGTAATCCACCAACCGCCACGGCGTGTTGGCCACAATCCTGCCTTCGCTGTTCTTGTACCAGCTTCCCACATCCGGATGGGTCCAGATCATCCCGTTGTGAATGTCGTCCACGGTGCGGTTATATTCGTCATGAATATCCTTTCGGATTTCCAGTTCCGTCCTGTCCGCCTCGATCATGCCCATGATGGACTTGGTGATGTATCGGGTCTGGCATTCCACCTGAAAGATCGTGCTGCCGCCGTGGGCCAGATTGGTGTTCGGGCCATACAGGATGAACATGTTGGGGAACCCCGGTGTGGTCATGCCAAGATAGGCGCGGGGGTCGTCCTGCCACTGGTCGTGCAGTCGGACACCGCCCCGGCCCTGGAGGGTCATGGGAAACAGCAATTCCCCCGCCTTGAAACCGGTGGCATAAATAATGGCATCAAAATCGCGGGCGTCGCCGTTGGTATCCACAATGCCCTCCGCGGTCAGCCGGTCCACACCGGCAGAGACCAGATCCACATTGTCCCGTTTCAGCATCTCGCACCAGTAGTTGTCGATCAGCATCCGCTTTGAAAAGGGCGGGTAATCGGGGATGACCTTGTCCATCAGCTCCGGGTTTCGGTCCAGTGCCTGTTCCAGATGCCGGACGTAAATCTGGCGGTGGCGGTCATTTTCCGCGTTGACGGCCCGCTCCGGGTGGGGCCAGTCCGGGTCTTTCTTCAGGCTTTCCCACAAACCGTCCCCATATCCCCAGAACAGCTTGAACCGGTACCAGTTCTGGTAAAAGGGCACGTGTCGCAGCAGCCATTTCTTGGCGTCGCTGACCGTGCGGTGATAATCGGGCAGAATGCGAATCCAGTGTTTGCTGCGCTGGAAAATGGTCAGTTCCGCAACCTCCGGCGCAATGGCAGGACAAAGTTGCATGGCCGATGCGCCGGTCCCGATCACGGCCACCCGCTTGCCCGAAAGGTCCACATCCTGCCGCCATTCCGCAGAATGAAAGGCTGGCCCCTTGAATGTTTCCTTGCCCGGAAAATCGGGAACGGACGGGCGGTTCAGTTGCCCCGTGGCGGAAATCAGGAACCGGCTGTCCAGGACCTGTTCGCTGCCATCCGGGTCCTGAACGGTGACCTGCCAGCGATGGGCCGCCTCATCGTAGGACGCCTCGGTCACGGTCGTGTTGAATTGGATATGCGGGGTAATGCCATAGGCATCCGCAACCTTCAGAAGATAGGCGAACAACTCGTCCCGCTTGGAATAATATCCGGACCAGTCCGCATTGGGCGCGAACGAGAAGGAATAGAAATGGTTCGGGGTATCCACCCCGCAGGCCGGATAGGTATTCTGGTACCAAGTACCGCCGGCCCGGTCGTTTTTCTCGATCAGGGTGAAGGGGATACCCGCCTGTTTCAGGTGGATGGCCATGCAGATGCCGGACATGCCGCTGCCGATGATCAGGCAGGAATAATCGTCCTTGCGGGCTTGGGGCTGGGGCGTTTGCCACTGGATATGGGTGGTCAGCGGATCGATAAAGCCCATATCCTCAAGGAACATGGGAACGAATTCGGCCCCCACCGGCTCCCCCACATAAAGGGACAGCAATTCCCGCAGCGTCTCCTTTGAGGGCAAGGGCGGCGGTGTCAGCTTGCCGTCCCGAAGGTCGCGAAGCGTGTGAAAGGCTTGGTCCCGGATTTCCTTTTGGCGTTCCTCGCTGATGCGCCGCACCCCTTCCAGACTGCGAGAGGGGACCTGCCCGTCCGAAAACAGGCTCCTGTCCCCGGTCAGTTGGGTCAGTACCATCATCAGGGTGGGGATATTGGCGGCGTCCAGTGCGGATTTCAGGTCGGCATCCGTGGCGCCCTGCAAGCTGTTCTCTGTTGTCATTTCTCGCCCTCGTGCCGGTTTCCCCCGGTCTTGTCTGGTGAACGGATCAACATGGTGGTTGCTTTCATTTAAGGTGAATGTCTCCTGCATATGCAAGTAAAGAAATCAAGAAAACACTGTTTGAGGGGAGGGCGGGAAGCAGTGTCTCCTTGACAAAACCATAAATCCGGTTATTTGGATATGTATGGAAAAACATCAGGATATCGCAAAGGCCCTTGCGGCCCTTGGGCATGACAGTCGCCTCGCCATCTATCGTCTGCTGGTGCAGGCCGGGGATCAGGGGCTGAATGTGGGCGAAATTGGCACCCATCTCAAAATCCCGCCATCCACGCTGGCCCATCATCTTGGCACCCTTGTCAGTGCCGGTCTGGTTCTTCAGGATCGGCGGGGCCGCGAAATCTATAATCGGGCCGACTATCACGCCATGCGGAAAGTCACCGGGTTCCTGACCGAGAATTGCTGCGCCGGGGTGGGGTCTCCCTGACGCGGGCAGGCATTTTTTTGTTCTTATAAAACTATAAAATTAGGGATATCGGTATGGGTGTGATCGCAGAAACTTCGCAAAAGCCACTGGCCCTGTTGGTGCACCGCCTCTGGCAGGATCATCGGGTCTGGCTGGTGTCGGCGGCGGTGCTGGCGGGTTTGTTTGTCGTCTCCCCCGCGCAAGGGGCGGACAGTGCGGTTTTTGTCGCCCGCAATCTGGTTCAGACATTCCCCTATATCCTGCTGTCCATCGGGCTGGCGGCGTGGCTGGGGGCAACCGGGGCTGATGGGCTTGTCTCGCGGGCCTTTGTCGGCTCGCCCGTCCTGATGATTTTTCTGGCGGCCCTCGCAGGGGGGGCTGTCGCCTTTCTGTTCCTGCGGGGTGATCCCCCTGATTGCCGCCCTGCTCAGCATGGGGGTGCCGCTGTCTGCGGTGATGGCCTTCTGGCTGGCCTCGCCGGTGATGGACCCTTCCATGTTCCTGCTGACCAGCGGCGTGCTGGGGGTTGAGTTTGCCGTGGCCAAGACATTGGCGGCCATCGGGATCGGGGTGCTGGGCGGCGGCGGTATTGCTCCGGTTTTTACGGCGGCATTCGTCGGCGTGCCAGCCTATCTGAACGGCTATGCGGCCCTGCCACTTGTCGGCGGGTTGATGGGGCAGGGCATGGCGCCGGGGGCCGGGCTTGCCTTTTTGGTGGCGGGGGGTGTGACCTCCATCCCGGCGGCGGTGGCCGTGTTTGCGCTGGTCAAGCGGCCCGTATTTCTGCTCTATCTTGTGTTGGCCCTTGGCGGTGCCATTGGCAGCGGCCTGCTGTATCAGCTCTGGGTGGGCTAGGGGCAGCGCGGCTCCCGACGCTAAAGGGAATTGTCCGGTTCGGGCATTTCCCGTACTGTGACAAAAAAGAAAGAACAAGAACCTTTTCAATGGCGAGTTGCTTTTCATGACCTTTTTAAAAGGCAGTGGGCCGGTCTGGTGCCTTGCCCTTGGACAGACCCTCTTCTGGGCCGGGCTTTTTTACCTGTTTCCGGCGCTGATAATCCGCTGGGAAAGCGGTTTGGGCTGGTCCAAGGCTGAAATCACCGGGGCGCTGATGATGGCGTTGGTGGCCTCGGCGCTGGTCTCGCCCTTGTCCGGGCGGCTGAATGACCGGGGATACGGGCCGCATATGCTGGCAGGCGGCGGTGTGGTTGGCGGGGTTCTGGTTGCCATGCTGGCGCTGGTCGAAACGCTGGTTCCCTTTTATCTGCTCTGGGCCGGGATTGGCCTGTGTATGGGGACCAGTCTGTATCAGCCCTGTTTCTCCTTCCTGATCCGCAACAAGGGGGAGGGGGCGAAACGGGCGATCACTCTGGTCACGCTGGTGGCCGGGTTTGCCAGCACCGTGTCCTTTCCGCTCAACCATGCCATTTCCGAACTGGCGGGCTGGCGGGTCTCGGCGCTTGCCTTTGCGGCCATGATCCTGCTGATCGGGGTGCCCCTGATGTGGGCCGGGGCCCGCCGGATCGAGGCATCGGGCGCCCATTTAAGGGCACCCGATCCGGCTGCATCGGGGCCGACGGGCCATGCCTACCGGTTTTTGTGGCATCCGGTTTTCTGGCTGCTGGCCATCGGCATGACCTTGCCCCTGATGGCAAACGCCGCGCTTGGCACCCACATGCTTCCCCTGCTGGATGAAAAGGGGGTGGACCCGGACCTTGCCATTCTGGCGGTGTCCTTTATCGGTCCCATGCAGGTTCTTGGCCGCTTGGTTATCATGATGGCGGAACGGTATCTCAACAATATCCTGACGCTGGCCTTCTGTTTTCTGTCACTGGGGGCGGCGGCGCTCTGCCTGCTGGGAACGGCGTCTTACATGGCCCTGTTGCCGCTGTTCATTTTTCTTCAGGGAACCGGAAACGGGGTCATCAGCATTATCAAGCCGGTGGTCTCGCGAGATTTGCTGGGGGCGCGGGATTTCGGCCTGAAATCCGGGGTACAGTTCGTTCCCATTCAGGTCGGCTCGGCCTTTGCGGCGGTGATCGGTTCCCTCATCTGGGAGGTGGGCGGCTATGACCTGATGATCCGCTACCTGATCGGTGCGGCGGGGATCGGGCTGGCGCTGTTTTTGTGCGCTGTGCATATCAGTCGGACCAACCCCTTGGAATAATGCGCAGGACGCAAAGGTAAATTGCACTCTTTTCCGGTGGTGCTCAGAAAATTTTCCGGTTAGAAAGCATTCTCTTAATAAGGAATGAGAAAAGATATGAGCAGCACACGGGGAAATAGCCTTGTCACACCGGTACTGGTTGCCGGGTGCCTGATCCTGATGACCGGGTTTTCCATTCGCGCCAGTTTCGGTGTGTTCCAGATTCCCATTGCCGAAGAATTTGGCTGGCTGCGCTCTGAATTCTCATTGGCGATTGCCATTCAGAACCTGGCCTGGGGAATTGGCCAGCCCCTGTTCGGGGCGTTGGCTGAACGGTTTGGGGAACGTCTGGCCCTTGTGCTGGGGGCGGTGGTCTATGCGCTTGGGTTGGTGCTGTCCAGTTTTGCCGTCACGCCCGAGGCGCATCAATTCTATGAAATTCTGGTCGGCTTCGGGATTGCCGGAACCGGCTTCGGGGTTATTCTGGCCGTTGTTGGCCGGGCCGCGTCCGATGAAAACCGGTCCATGACCCTTGGCATTGCAACGGCGGCAGGCTCTGCCGGGCAAATCATCGGCCCGCCTGTGGCCGCCTATTTCCTCGACTTCATGAACTGGTCCTCCGTCTTCCTGATCTTTGCTGTCTCCATCATGGCGGTTCTGGTCGTGCTGCCCATGATGCGGGCGGAAGGGGGCGCTGTTGTCGCCTCTGCCCGCGAGGAAACCATGGGTGAGGTCTTGCGGAAGGCGTTCTATGATCCGTCCTACAGCATGATTTTCCTCGGCTTCTTTTCCTGTGGGTTCCAGCTTGCCTTTGTGACCGCCCATTTCCCCGCCTTCGTGACCGAGGCTTGCGCGGCGATCGAACCGGGCAGTCTGATGGCCAGTTTGGGGATCAATACAACATCGGCGCTTGGGGCCTTTTCCATTGCCGTGATCGGGGCGGCCAATATCATGGGGACGCTGGCGGCTGGTGCCCTTGGCAAGCATTATTCCAAGAAATACCTGCTGGCCGCAATCTATGTGGGGCGGACCCTTGCGGCGGGCGCCTTTATCATGATGCCCATGACGCCGACGACTGTTCTTGTGTTCTCCGTGGTGATGGGGTCCTTGTGGCTGGCGACGGTTCCGCTGACCTCCGGGTTGGTGGCGGAAATCTATGGCCTCAAATATATGGGAACCCTGTACGGCATTGTCTTCTTCTCCCACCAGCTTGGCTCCTTCCTTGGGGTTTGGCTGGGCGGCACCCTGTATGACCAGTTCGGCTCCTATGATCTGGTGTGGTGGGTTGGCGTGGGCGTCGGGGCGTTTTCCGCCGTGATCCATCTGCCGGTCAAGGAAGGCCCCATTCAGGCCCGTCAGTTCGCCTGACGGGTCCGGCGGTGCCCATATGGGGGCTTGACGGGACGCCGGGCTGGCTTCACTTTAGGCGGCGGTAACGGGCGTCGCCCTTCATCCTTTATCATATCCTTGCTATCGGGAGAGCAAAAATGGTTGCAGAACTGTCTGGAAAAGTCGCCCTGGTGACCGGGTCCACAAGTGGGATCGGGTTGGCGATGGCCAAGAATTTTGCCCGTCTCGGGGCGCAGGTTGTGATCAATGGTCTCGGCGATGAGGCTGCCCTTGAGGCGGCGCGCAAGGATATTGCCAGCGTTTCGGCCAAGCCGGTCCATTATGAAGGGGCCAACATGCTGGACCCGGATGCCATTCAGGCCATGATCCGCACCACCGAAGAAAAGTTCGGGGCGCTGGACATTCTGGTCAATAACGCCGGTATTCAGCATACCGACCGGGTCGAGGATTTTCCGCGCGATCGCTGGGATGCCATTATCGCCATCAACCTGTCCAGTGCCTTTCATGCTTCTGCCGCGGCGTTGCCGGGGATGAAAGAACGGGATTTCGGGCGCATCATCAATGTGGCGTCCGTGCATGGGCTGGTCGGGTCCGTTGAAAAATCCGCCTATGTGGCGGCAAAGCACGGCATTATCGGCCTGACCAAGGTCACGGCGCTGGAAAATGCCACGGCCAATATCACCTGCAATGCCCTGTGTCCCGGTTGGGTACGGACCCCGCTGGTCGAGGCGCAGATCGATGCGCTGGCCGCCCGCGAAGGGCTGGACACGGCGGAAGCGGCGCGCAAGCTGCTATCCTCCAAGGAGCCCAGCCTGCGCTTCACCGCGCCGGAGGAACTGGCCGATGCGGCCGCGTTCCTGTGCAGCCCCGCCGCCAACAACATGACCGGTACCACCCTCACCATGGACGGGGGATGGAGCGCCCAATAAGGCGCACGGGCTTGCGGGAATTGTGATTTGACAGTTTTTTCCGGTTTTGAAACAATCGCTTTAAAACCATGGGAAACTGTTAGGGGCAGGGCGGACCGTGCGGCCACTTGAATTCGACGAGGATTATGTTCTGACGCAAGCCATGCGCTGTTTCTGGCGGCAGGGCTATGCGGCGACCAGTATGCGCGATCTGGAACGGGCCACGGAACTGGCAACCGGCAGTTTGTATAACAGTTTCGGCAACAAGGAACAGCTTTTCGAGCGTTGCTTCGATTTCTATCTGGAACGGGTTTCCCTTCGGCGGGTGCGGGATTTTCTGGAAGCGGAGCAGGCCCGCGCCGGGATCATGAACTATTTTCGCGATGCCCTGAAACGCCCGGCGGAAACCCGGTCCATGGGCTGCCTGCTGGTCAATACAGCCTGTGACCTTGACAATCACTCGGGGCGGATCGCGGAAAAAGCGCGCCAGACCCAAACCCTGATCGAAGGCGCCCTGAAGGATGCCATCCTCCGGGCGCAGCAGCAGGGAGATGTGCCCGCGGACAAGAACCCGGCTCAATTGGCTGGCGACCTTGCCCTGATCCTTTCCGGGATTATCCTTAAACTGAAAACGGACCCGAATACGGACTGGCACGAAAACAGTCTCGATCTGGTTGCGCGTCTTCTGGACTGAGACGGCCAGAAAAAGTCAAAAAAGTTGAAAACTGTCAAAAGTCGGTAAAAAGCCGAAAAAAGAGGGTAAAAGACGAAAAAACAGGGTTTTGGAACGATCATTTTAAAACTGGGGGCAGACAGGAAAGGGTGTTTACATGATCAGGGTACATCATTTGCAGGATTCCCGTTCGCAGCGGATTCTCTGGCTTCTGGAAGAACTGGGACTGACTTACGAGGTGGTCCGCTATGAACGGGATGCCACAACCCGTCTGGCCCCGGAGGCCTTGAAGAAAATTCATCCCCTCGGCAAGTCCCCGGTTCTTGAGGATGGGGCGGTGGTCATCCATGAATCCGGGGCCATCGTGGATTACCTGATCCGAACCTATGGTAACGGGCGACTGGCGCCCGCGGTGGCGACGCCCGACTATAACCGGTATGTGGAATGGATCCATTATGCCGAGGGGTCGGCCATGACGCCGATGCTGTTGCGCCTGTACGCCAGCCGCCTTGGCGAGGCGGCGGAACCGTTGATGCCCCGGATCAATTCGGAAACAGCGAACCATTTCGGCTATATGGCGGCGGCGCTGGGGGATCGGGATTATTTCGTCGGCGAAGATCTGACCGGGGCGGATATCATGCTGTCTTTCCCGCTGGAAGCCGCGAACGCCAATCGGGCGCTGGACAGGTTCCCCAATCTGGCTGGCTTCGTTGCGCGCATCCAGACCCGCCCGGCCTATGTCCGGGCCCTGGAAAAGGGCGGTGATTACGCCTTCGGTCCGCGATAGAACAGGGCACGAATATCGCCAAGGGGGCGAAAGCGGAGCAGATGGTGCGCGGTAAGGCCGATCACCAGCCCCCAGAACGGCGCGCCGATGCTGAGCAGGCTCATGCCCGACGCGGTCACGAGAAAGGTGAGGAAGGCAGCCTCGCGGCTGTCTTCGTCGGTAACCGCTGCGGCCAGACTGTTGCCGATGGTGCCGAGCAGGGCCAGTCCGGCAATGCCCATGATCAGGTCCGCAGGGAACATGCCCAGCACCCCGGCGACCAGTGCCCCGAACAGGCCCAGCAGCATGTAAAACAGACCAGCCCAAACCGCCGCCGGATAGCGTTTGTCCCGGTCCGAATGAACGGTATCCCCCATGCAAAGCGCCGCCGTGATCGCCGCCAGATTGAAGGCATAGCCGCCAAACGGGGCCAGCGGCAGACCGATCGCCCCCGCCCACGCAATGAGGGGCGAGGCCGGGGTCTGGTAGCCGTGGGCGCGCAGGACTGCAACACCCGGAATGTTTTGCGATGCCATGGTGACAATAAAAAGCGGCAGCCCCACCCCGATAAGGGTCGATAGGGAAAAGCTGGGCAGGGTGAAAACGGGCAGGGTGAGGGCAAAGTCAAGGGACAGGGCCCCCATGCGCCCCTCGGCTGTGGCCATCAGGACACCGGCCAGAAACGTGGCCGGAATGGCATAGCGGGGAGAAAACCGCCGTCCCGCCAGATACACGACCAGCATCAGCGCGATCAGGGCAAAGCGGCTTTCCATGGCCACAAAAATATCCAGACCAAAGCGCACCAGAACCCCGGCCAGCATGGCCGAGGCCAGCGGCATGGGAATGATCTTCATGATCTTTTCAAACCAACCGGTCACCCCGAAAAGGGTCAGAAGCAGGGAACTGAACAAAAAGGCGCCAACGGCGTCCCCCATGGGAATACCGGGCAGGCTGGTCACCAACAGGGCGGCGCCGGGCGTAGACCAGGCGATGATGATGGGCACCCGATAGAACAGGGAAAGCCCGATGCCACTGATCCCCATGCCAAGACCAAGCGCCCACATCCATGAGGCAATGATATCCGGGGTGGCCCCGCCCGCCGCCGCCGCCTGAAACACGATGGCCGCTGCACTGGTATAGCCAACCAGAACCGCAACAAATCCCGAGATCACATAGGTGGGGGCAAAAAATTTCAGCATTGCGGGCCTCGTCCAGCAGCTTGATCGGATGTGCGTTATAGCGCACAATGGCAATACCATAAGATCGTGCGTTATAGCGCACAAGTCTTTTTTATGTGAGGTTGAGGCGGTATGCAGGAACAGGCGGCCCATCTATCGAAAACCCTGAAGGCTCGGCGAAAGGTGCTGGGCTGGAGTTTGGACCGGGCGGCGGAGCAGACCGGCGTGAGCAAGGCCATGCTGGGCCAGATCGAGCGCGGCGAAAGCAGCCCCACGGTCGCCACGTTATGGAAAATCGCCACGGGGCTGGAAATGTCGTTGTCGTCCCTGATTGAGGCGGTGCCGGACAACACCGAGTATCGGGAGACCTTGCGCCGGGATGCCGACCGGATGCGGCGCGATGCAGCGGGCGAGGGATTGGCCGTGGCGCCGCTGTTCCCCTATGAGGAGCGGTTCGGGTTCGAGTATCTTGAACTGACGCTGCGGCCCGGATACGAGCGCATTTCCGAGCCCCACGAGCCGGGCGTTGTCGAGTTTGTCACCGTTCTGGAGGGGCAGCCGGAAATCCTGTCGGAAGGTGTGTGGCACCCCCTCGCACAAGGGCAATCCCTGCGGTTCGCAGGCGATCGGGAGCATGGATACCGTAACCGGGCGGACGAGAAGGCCGTATTTTTGTGTGTGATCCACTACCCGGCAGGACGCCGATAGGAACGGACTGCGGCCGGGAGGGGGAGATTATCCAGCCTCAAACAGGGTGGCTTCCCATGTGCCTTTCCTGACCTCGTTGGCAATAAGGGTCCGCAGCAACCCGACCATGGTTTCCTGAAGACGGGTGGAGGGACGCTCCCGCAGGTGGCCCATATAAAGAGTGCGGCTGAGGGACGGCTTGATGACCGGACGGGCGTGAAGAATGCCATCCCGTAGTTGCTGGCCCACAAACACCTTGGGGGCGATGGTGCAGCCAAGCCCCGCCGTCAGGCCGGTAATGATCCCGGCCACGGAATTGAGGTGAAGGGGGGCCTTGGCCTCCAGCTTGGTGAGCAGGGCCGGACGGTCCACAAGCGCCCGCGAATACACCCCCTGACGCAGAAGAAGAACCGGCAGGGTGGTAAGCTGGTCGAACGTCAGGGGCTCATCCGTATCACCCACAATGTCGCGCTTGCCAACACAGAGAACTTGTTCCTCAAGGATCGGGACCATGCTGATGCGGTCATCCTTTTGCGGGTTATAGAAAAAGGCCAGATCCACATCCGATGCCAGAAGGTTCGAGAAGTTGGTGCCGGACAGGCTTTCCACAATGGACAGGCGAACCTTGGGGAAATCCTCCATCACGGTTTTCATGAGGGGGAGGGCAATGGTCTGCATCACGGAATAGGGCAGGCCAATGGCGAAATCGCCGCTGACCTCGTCAGACAGTTGCTTCATGTCCTGTTCCGCAGCGCCGATGGCCCGCAGGATCAGCTTGGCATGTTCATACAGCTTGATCCCCGCCGCCGTCGGTTCCATCCCCCGCGGTTTGCGAATGAAAAGCTGGACCCCCAGTTCGGTTTCAAGATTGGACAGGTGGTGACTGATGGCGGACTGGGCGACGTTACATTCGCTGGCGGCCCGGGACAGGTTCCGGTGCTCGAATATGGCGGCGTAATATCTAAGCTGGCGTGTGTCCATGACTACCCATCTAAAAACCAGAACGAATTGATCAATTAATTATATTTTTAAGAAGATTAGTTTGGCAATAGCGTAATCGCTTCACAAATTACAAAAATCCTTTTCGGATGGAAATTATCAGTATGACGTCGACGTTACCCCTCTCCGGTATCCGCGTGGTGGAGATGAGCCACATGGTGATGGGCCCTTCCTGTGGCATGATCCTGGCCCAGCTTGGTGCCGAGGTGATCAAGGTGGAACCGCCCAAGGGAGACAAGACCCGTGATTTGCGGGGTATGGGGACCTCTTTCTTCCCGTTGTTCAATCGCGGCAAGAAGAGCGTTGTTCTGGACCTGTCCCTGACGGAGGATCGCGAGGCGTTTTATGCCCTGCTGGAAACCGCCGATGTGTTTGTCGAGAATTTCAAGGACGGGATGCTGGCGACCTACGGCGCCGATGCGGAGACCCTGCGCGAGAAATTCCCCCGGCTGATTGTTGCCGGTCACAAGGGGTTCCTGTCCGGCCCGTATGAACATCGTCCGGCGCTGGATGAAGTGGTCCAGATGATGGGCGGCCTTGCCATGATGACCGGATCGCGGGAACGCCCCCTTCGGGTGGGATCGTCCGCCAATGATATCATGGGCGGCATGTTCGGAGTGATCGGCATCCTGTGCGCCTTGCTGGAGCGGGGAAATAGCGGAGAGGGCAAGAATGTCCGGGTTGGCCTGTTCGAGAACTGCCTGCTGATGGTGGCGCAGCACATGGTTCAGTATGACATGACGGGCGTGCCTTCAACCCCGATGCCCGCGCGGACCCACGCCTGGCCGGTTTACGATATTTTTGATACCCGCGACGGCCAGCGGGTGTTTGTTGGCGTTGTGACCGATGGACACTGGCAGACCTTCTGCCGGACCTATGGCCTTGAAAACCTGTTGCAGGACGAGCGGTTGCAGACGGCAACCGACCGGATCGAGGCGCGGTCATGGACCATTCCGCTGGTGGCGGAAAAACTGGCGCTGGTGGATGCAGGCGACCTGATGAGCCGACTGGATGAACTGAGCATTCCTTTCGCCCCGATCAATGCACCGGAAGACCTGTATCAGGACCCGCATGTGCAGCGGGATGGGGGGCTTGTTACCTCGACCAATACGGATGGGCAGACCTTCCGTGCACCGGCCTTGCCGCTGGAAATGGACGGGGCCAATGTGGTTGGCGAACTGGATGTGCCCAAGCTGGGCGCGGATACGGATCGCATTCTTGCCGACCTTGGCATCAAGAGGTCCGGCAATGCGTGATCTGGAACGGGTTCGGGCCGTTTACCCGGAAGGCCGGATTTCCTTGCGGGAAGTGGGCTTGCGCGATGGTCTGCAGATGGTGAAGAGCTTTCCGTCCACGGAGGGCAAGAAAACATGGATCGAGCGCGAATATAACGCCGGTGTCCGCCATTTCGAGGTGGGATCGTTCCTGCCGAAGGACCGCTATCCGGCCTTTGCCGATGTGGAACAGATTATCGAGTTTGTTGCGACCCTGCCGGGTGCCCATGCCAGTGCGCTGGTTTTGAACAAGCGCGGGGCGCTGAATGCGCTGGATACAGGCATTGAGGAAATCGGCTGTGTGGTGTCCGCCTCGGAAGAGCATAACCGGGCGAATGTGAACCGGACCCGCGCCGAGACCCTGAACGAAATTGCGGAGCTGTGTTCGCTTCGGGATCAGTCGGCGCACAAGCCGGTTGTGTCCGTGGGGGTGGCCATGTCCTATGGCTGTTCCATCAGCGGCGCGGTGGACCCGAAAGAGGTTCTGGCCGTGGCCAGGGAATGTTACGCCATCGGTGTGGATGTGGTCAGCATTGCCGATACGGTCGGATATGCCGGACCCCGTCAGGTGGCGGCCCTGACCCGTCAGGTTGTGGCCTTGGCCGACGGCCGTCCGGTGGGGGCCCACCTGCATGATACGCGGGGGCTGGGTCTTGCCAATGCGGCGGCGGCGCTGGACGCCGGGGCGACCATTATTGACGGCGCCATGGGGGGATTGGGTGGATGCCCGTTTGCCCCGAATGCGACCGGAAATGTGGTTTTTGAAGATTTGGTTTTTATGTGTAAAACCAATGGATTGGACATCGATATTGATGTTAAATCTTTGATTGAAATGCGTGAGGTTCTGTCTTGTGAAATGCCAACGGAGACCCTGTATGGGGCGCTGGCAAAGGCGGGATTGCCATTGACGCAACACGTCAACACGGACGTGTCTGACAGTGGAAATGATTTAGTTTAAGGGATAGGAAACATGAAGAAAATTCTTGGAATGGCTCTGGGGCTTGCCGCTTTTGCGGGAGCCACCGGCGCAGCATCAACGGCAACAGCGGCCACCGAAATGCGGTGCAGCCACCAGTTGCCGCCGGCCCACCATATTGCACAGGTCATTGACCGCTGGGCCGCTGAAATTGAAACCCTGTCCGAAGGGGAAATTGACGTTCAGGTTTTCGGCACAAACAGCCTGACCAACGCAAAGCAGAACGCAACAGCCGTTGCCAAGGGCAGCATCGATTGCGCCTTTTCCATCAACCCGCAGTGGGGCAAGACCCTGCCGATCATGAACGTGACATTGGGCCCGTTCGCGGTGAGCCGTCTTGACGCCCTGAAAGCCTGGGAAGGGTCCGAGGCCGCCGCGTTTCTGGAAGAAAAGCTGCTGACAAAAGGCGTGAAGAACGTTGTCTGGATGTTCACCACCCGCAGCACCGCCATCACATCCAGCGGCAAGCCGCTGATCAAGCCAGAAGATTTTGAAGGCGTGAAAATCCGCGGTCTGGGTCCGGTACCGGATTCCGGGTTTGTCGCCATGGGCGCGGCACCGTCCGCCATGTCCGGCAGCAAGGTCTATCAGGCCCTGTCCACAGGCGTGATCGATGCGGGCCTGACCGATATTTCCGCAGCCGTTACCCGGAAATATTTCGAGGTTCAGGACCATGTCACCGTTCTGCCGCTGTTCAGCGTGTATTTCCACGGTTATGTGAACCCGAAATGGTATGACGGGCTGTCCGACAAGGGCAAGCAGGCCGTTCAGGAAGCAGGCCGGAAAGCCGCCGCATGGGCCATCGAGGCGTCTGAAGAATCCGCCGCATCCGCCCCTGACGAGCTGGCCAAGGCCGGCATGAAAGTGCATATGGCAACGGATGAGGAAATTGAGGCGCTGAAAGCCTACATGTCTCCGGCATTCGACAAGGCCTTCGGTGAAGCCAGCGGCGAAGATGGCAAAAAGCTGCTTGAGCTGATTTCAAAACTCTAATTCGAGGCAGTTTCTGTCATGAATACTGGTCCATCCAGTGATGAAGAGGCCCCTGTGGCCTCTTCCTTCCTTGGAAAAGCGATGGGAATGGTGGCGCTCGCTGCCGGGATTCTCAGCGCTTTTCTTGTTATTTTCACCCTTGCCCTGACGGGATACAGCGTTTTTCAACGCTATGTTCTGGGAACGCCGCTCACTTGGACGGACGAATTGTCCGGCTTTCTGGTGGTGGCGATTGTCATGTTGGGGGCGGCGGATATCTTGCGCCGGGGCGAGCATATCAGTGTTGATCTGCTGTCCTCCAAGGCAAAAGGCGGACTGGCGCTGGGGTTGAAATTCTGGGGCTTTCTGGCAACGGCTTTTGTGGCCGGTGTCATGTGCCTCAGCGCGGTTGAAGCCGTGCAGTTTTCTATTGATTTCGAAGTTTTCTCCGATGGCTATCTTGAGGCGCCCTTGTGGATTCCCCAATCCACCCTGCTGGTGGGCTCCGGGCTTTTGTGTCTGATAGCGTTGGTCAAGGCGTTTGATGTGTTGCGTGGCGGGCGGAAAAAACAGTGACTACTCTTCTTATCATGGGGCTGCTCATTGCCCTTTTGCTGTCCGGGATGCCTATTTTCGCCGGTCTGGGGCTGGCCTCGATCGCGATCATGCTGGTCGCCGAGGGGAGCATCACCAGTGTCGCCGACACGGTTTTTGCCAAGCTGGATAACGGCCTTCTGACGGCCATTCCCATGTTTGCCTTCATGGCGCATGTGATGATCAAGTCCCGCGTGGTGGATGACCTGTACGAGGCGGCCAACGCGCTTGTCGGGCATTTCAAGGGAGGCCTCGGGGTGGCGACAGTGCTGTCCTGCACCATCTTTGCCGCCATTTCCGGCTCCTCTGTGGCGACGGCGCTGACCATCGGGTCCAGTGCCATTCCGCAGATGCAGCGGTTCGGGTATCGCCCGCGGGATGCCTACGGGGTGATTGCTGCCGGCGGAACGCTGGGCATTCTGATCCCGCCGTCCGGGCCGTTGATCCTCTATGCCATTGTAACGGAAACTTCGATCGGGGCGCTGTTTCTGGCCGGGTTCATTCCGGGCATAATGATCGCCCTGATCTTTGCCGGATATTGCGTCTTTCAGGCCTATTTCCGAAAAGGCCTGACGGATTCTGAGTGGATCGGCTGGATGAACTGCGTGAAGGCCTTGCGGAAATCCGTTTGGTCCCTGTTGATGCCGCCGCTGGTTCTGGGCGGGATTTACGCCGGGATTTTCACCGCCTCCGAGGCGGCGTCCATCGGCTGTATCTATGCGCTGCTGGTGGGATCGCTGGTCTATCGGAATTTTGGCCTGAAGGAATTGGGCCAGACCGCCTATGAAACCGTGCGGACAACAGCCATGCTGTTCATGATCCTGGCCGCAGCGGCCATGTTCGGTCATGCGGTGACCATCATCCGCCTGCCCATCGAACTGATGGAATATGTGACGGCCATCGGCCTGTCGCAGCTGGGCTTCATTCTGGTGGTGATGCTGGTGATCTTCATTCTGGGCATGTTCCTTGAAACCATCTCCATCATCCTGATCACCACACCGATTGTCCTGCCGGTGCTGATGCAGCTTGATGTGAACCTGATCTGGTACGGCATTCTGCTGATGATCAATCTGGAACTGGCCCTGATTACACCGCCCGTGGGGATGAACCTGTTCGTCATCAAGGGGATCGCCAATGCCCCCTTGTGGGAGGTTATTCGCGGGTCCGTGCCGTATGTGCTGCTGATGATCCTGGGGCTGTTTTTGGTTCTGGCGTTTCCCGGCTTGGCTTTGTGGCTGCCGGAATTGGCCGGGTTCGGGTTATAGCGCCCCTGCCTGAAATTTGAGGACCGATCCAAAATCGGTTCTTGCCGTGAAAAAAGCGTCTCTGTCAGATATGATGGAGGCGCTTTTTTTATGACCGAGGCAGGGGGCCGTCATGTCCAAAGACAGTTTCAATTCGCTTTTGCGGGATATTCGGGCCTGTACCCTGTGTGCCGAGGTCCTGCCCGAAGGGCCGCGCCCGGTCGTTCAGGCCTCAGAAAGTGCCCGCATCCTTGTGGTTGGGCAGGCGCCGGGCCGCCGGGTTCACGAAACAGGAATTCCGTTCAATGATCCCAGCGGGGATCGCCTGCGGGACTGGATGGGGGTGGACCGGGAAACCTTCTATGATGTCAGTCGGGTGAATGTGGTGCCCATGGGGTTCTGCTATCCGGGCACCGGTGCGTCCGGGGATTTGCCGCCCCGCCCGGAATGCGCAAAGGCGTGGCGGGCCCAACTGATGGCGGCAATGAAGGGGGTGGAACTGACACTGGTGATCGGGCAGTACGCCATTGCGTGGCATCTGGGGACCCGACGCCGCAAGACCCTGACGGAAACCGTACAGGCGTGGCGGGATTATTGGCCGGATCACGTGGTGCTGCCCCATCCCAGCCCGCGCAACAATGTCTGGCTGAAACGCAACCCGTGGTTCGAGGGGGATGTCCTGCCGCCGCTCCGCGAACGCATTCGCGAATTGCTTTAGGGCGAGCGGGAGAAGGGCGAGCGGGGAAGGGAGAGGGGGAGGAAAAGGAGCGTCCGGGAAAAGGGGGCGTGAGAGAAGGGGAAGATAGAGAAAAAGAAAGAAGGGAAAGTGAGGAAAGACGCTTGACGCAAACCTGTTTTGTTATGTTATAACATTAGGAAAGTTTCTGGGTTCCTTTTTCTGGTACATCTTTCATGAAAAAAATACTTCTCTCCCTTGCCTTTCTTGGCCTGTCCCTGATGCCCGCCCGGGCGGCGGAAACCGCCGGGGTGGTGACCACCATCGCGCCGCTGCATTCCCTTGTGCAGGGGGTGATGGGCGATACGGGTCAGGCGGACCTGATCGTGCGCGGCAATAACTCCCCCCACGGGTTTCAGTTGAAACCGTCCCAGATCCGGGCCTTGCGCGAGGCGCGGGTCATTTTCTATATCGGAGAGGGGCTGGAGAGTTTTCTTGGAAAAGCCTTTCGGACCCTGCCGCCCGAGGTGAGCCGGGTCGGCATGATGGACGCAGAGGGGGTCGAAATCCTGTCCATTCGGGACAGCGGGGGATGGGAAGCCCACCAGCATCATGCCCATGAACACCATCAGGAAGAAGGGCACGGTCATGATCATGACCACGACAAGGGGCATGACAAGGATCATGATGACCATAAGGGCCATGACGACCATAAGGACCATGATGACCACAAGGGTCATGACGATCATGCCTATACGGATGATCACCATATCTGGCTGAGCCCGGATAACGGGGTGGCCATGGTTGGGGCCATCACCCGCGCGCTGTCCCGCCTTTACCCGGAAAACACCGCCGTTTTTGAGAAGAATGCCGCGGAACAGGTGGCATTGATCCGCGCCGCAGAAGAAACCATCCGGCAAAAGCTGGTCCCGGTCCGCGAGGTTCCCTTCATTGTCTTTCACGACGCCTATCAGTATTTCGAGCGGCATTTCGGCCTGACGGCTGTGGGCTCCATCCTGCTGGAGCCGGAGGAGCTGCCCTCCATCAGCCGGGTGCAGGAAATCCGCCGCCGGATTACGGAAAGCGGCGCGGTCTGTATTTTCCGCGAACCGCAATTCTCGGACAAGCTGGTCAGCACCGTTGCGGAAGGCTTGCCCGTCCGCTTGGGAACGCTGGACCCCATTGGTCTGGATCAGGCCGAAGGGGCCGGGCTGTATCAGGCCATCCTGACGGATATGGCCGATCAGGCGACCGGTTGCCTGCAATAGAAAACGCCGGCCCCCTGATCCGGGCCGGGACTGATATGTCTTGATCCTGCCGCTCTCTTCCCTGAAAGTGAGGGAACGCTTATGGGAGGCAAGACATGTCAGGAGAAAAAGTACGCGTCGCAAAAGACGGGGCCATCACCACCGTTACCATTAACCGGCCAGAGCGGCGCAACGCCGTGGATATTGAAACCGGAAAGCTGCTGTTGGCGGCGTTTCTGGAGTTTGATGCGGACGAGACCCAGTCGGTGGCCATCCTGCGGTCCACCGGCCCGGTCTTTTGCGCCGGGTTCGACCTGAAATCCCTGTCCGGTACCGGGATCGATTATGACGCCGTCGGGGACGGGGCCATGGGGCCATCGCGGCGATTGCTGTCCAAGCCGGTTATCGCCGCGGTTGAAGGATATGCCGTGGCCGGGGGGCTGGAACTGGCCCTGTGGTGTGACCTTCGGGTGGCGGCCCGGTCCGCCAGCTTCGGGGTGTTCTGCCGCCGCTGGGGCGTGCCGCTGATCGACGGGGGAACGGTGCGCCTGCCGCGCCTGATCGGCCACAGCCGCGCCCTCGACATGATCCTGACCGGGCGCGAGGTGAAAGCACAGGAAGCCCTTGAGATGGGGCTGGCCAATCGCCTTGTGGAAGACGGTGAGGCCTATGACGAGGCCCGCCGGTTAGCCGAACAATTATGCCAGTTTCCCCAGACCTGCATGCGGGTAGACCGCATGACTTCCTATCGTCAATGGGGGATGGATCTGGCCGACGCCCTGACCCTTGAGGGGGTTGAGGGGGAAAAACCGCTGCAAGAAGAGGCCCGCAAGGGCGCCAGTCGCTTTGCGTCGGGTCTTGGGAGAAGTGGTGATTTTTCAAGTATTTAACATTACTCTTTTGATTAAACTCTAATATGTCGCCTATATAGGTTGATTAGATTTTTATGCTTTTCTGCCTTTTGGGATAGGCCTTTTGGCCCGTTGGGGGGCGGGTAGGATAACCCGAATTTTTCGGGCATATTTTCACATGTTTGTCGTATCACTGTTGTTGGATATAGCGTAACCGGGGAGGGATTATGAAATATTCAGGCAACGAAGTGTTCTTCGACCAGGGCGATCTGATCGTCAGCAAGACCGATTTGAAAGGCAGGATTACCTATGCAAATCGGATTTTTCTGGAAATCGCGGGATACGACGAAAGAGAGGTCATTGGAAAGGCCCACAACGTCATCCGCCACCCCAACATGCCACGGGGTATCTTCGAGCTTTTCTGGCAGACAATTGCCGATGCCAACGAGATTTTTGCCTATGTGGTCAATGCCACCCGATCGGGGGATCATTACTGGGTTGTCGCCCATGTGACCCCCAGCTTCCGGGATGGGCGGGTGGTGGGGTACCACTCGACCCGGCGGGTGCCGAACCGCACCGTGATCACCGAGGTGATCGAACCCCTTTATGATCAGATGAACCAGCTTGAGAGGGAAGCACCCAGCATCAAGTCGGGGACGGCCAAGTCCCTTGAGATGATGCAGGGCCTGTTGTCGGTCAAGGGGGTCTCCTATGACGAGTTTGTTTCCAGTTTGATGCGAGAGCACTGATGAATATGTATGTAGACCCTGAAAAGGACATGGATACCAAGGTTTCCATCGGCAAGTTGCGGGAAGTCCTGTCGGTGATGGAGGGGGTCGCTAGGGGGGATTTCGAGCGCCGTGTTCTGGACATTCCGACAGAACAGGGACCGGAGCGGGAGTTGTGCCTGAGGCTCAATGACATGATCGACCGGGCCGATGCGTATCTTCGGGAGTCGACCGCCTGTCTAGATTTTATCGCCGGGCACCGGTATTTCCGGCGTGTGGCTCCGGAAGGCCTGATGGGAGATTACGGGGTCGCCGTGGAAAAAATCAATTCGGCGGCGGACAGTATCGAAAACAAGATCAGTCGCTTTCATGATGCGGTCCAGTCCATCCAGAATGCCGCCAGTGACCTTGAGGAAAATGCCGGGACCATGAACCGGATGGCCGACCAGACCAATGACAAGGCGACGCTGGTGACCGCCGCCGCGGAAGAGGCCGGGGCCAACACCCAGACGGTTGCCACCGCCACCGAGCAACTGACCGCGTCGATCAAGGAAATCAACCTGCAGGTCAGCCAGTCGGCGACCATGTCCGCCGAAGCGGTGAGCCAGTCGGAACGGGTCACACAGATTGTCGAAGTGCTGGGCGAGGCATCGGACCGGATCGGCAATGTGGTCAACCTGATCAATGCCATCGCCGGGCAGACAAAATTGCTGTCCCTGAACGCAACCATTGAGGCCGCACGGGCAGGCGAAGCCGGAAAGGGCTTTTCGGTGGTGGCCAGCGAGGTCAAGAACCTGTCTTCGGAAACGGAAAAGGCCACCGGCGATATCCGCGAACAGGTGCAGCAGATTCAGGAGGCATCCTCCGGCGCCAATGCGGCCATTCAGGATATCGGAAAATCCATCGCCCGCCTGAGTGAGGTGTCCGCGGCCATTGCCTCTGCGGTGGAGCAGCAGGGCGCGGCGACCCTTGAAATTTCCCGCAATGTGCAAGAGGCGGCCATCGGCGTGCAGGACGTGACCACCAACATGAAGGATGTGAATGACAGCGTCACCCAGGTGGCAGGCAGTTCGGAAGAGTTCCTGTCCATCGCCGAGCAACTGCGGGAGCAGGCCAATGAACTGGAACGTGCCCTGAACAGTTAGGTCCGCCGGGCGAAAGCGAACCGGCAGTGCGACAGGCAAGGAAGCAGGCCGGCCGGCAAGCAAGCAAGCAAGCAAGCAAGCGGTTGACTTGGGTCAAGGCAGACGGAAACGCCTTTTGATAAGGTTTTTCGCATGTCGGGTATAGGGAAAGGTCGGGCCATGTCTGCAGTGATTGAACAGCTTCGCAAGGAACATGTGGGGATGGCAAAGGTTCTGTCCCTGCTGGACGAGGAAATGCGCAAGTTCAAGTCAGGAGAGGTGATGGATTATCTGATGGTCCATTCCATTCTGGACTATATGGAAACTTTTCCCGATATCGCCCACCACCCCCTTGAAAATGTGATCCGGGATGTGCTGGTAAACCGGGACCCGGCGGCGGACGCCGTGATCGGGGATTTAAAGGGGGAGCATGACCGGTTGTCCGTTCTTGTGCAGAACCTGCGGGAGGCCGTACAGGCGGTGGAAGCGGATCTGGAAATGCCGCGTGAGGATGTCGTTGCCAAGGCCCATGAATATACCGGGTTTCTGATGCGCCATATGCAGAAGGAGGAGCATGACTTTTTCCCGCGGGCGCAAAAAGTCCTGAGCCCAGAAGAATGGCTTTTGGTGGAAGAATCCATTGTGGACATGCTCGACCCGCTGGAAATGGACAGCCGGATCGAGGAATACGAGGCCTTGCGCCGGGAGATTTGTAGTTGGGAGAAGGCGACCGATTGAGGGATCAGGAAAGCGGGCTGCCCGGCCGTTGCCGGGTTTGCCAGTCCGGGTCAATCCAGTAATCGGCGTCGGAGGGCGGAAGAGGGGAGCGACCCCGTATCTGGTCCGCGGCTTTCTCGGCCACCATGATGGTCGGGGCATTGAGGTTACCGTTGGTAATTGTCGGGAAAATGGAACTGTCCACGATCCGTAGGCCTTCGGTGCCGCGGACCCGGCAATCCGGTGTAACCACCGCGGCGGGGTCGTTTTCCGCCCCCATCTTGCAGGTGCAGGATGGGTGATAGGCGCTTTCCACATTGTCCCGGACCCAGTCATCAATATCCTGATCAGACGAGACAGCGGCGCCCGGTTGGATTTCATCCCCCCGGTAAGGGGCAAAGGCCGGTTGCAGGATAATTTCCCGACTGAGCCGGATCACCCGCCGCCAGTCTTCAACATCCTGAGGGTCCGTCAGATAGTTAAACAGGATTTCCGGGGCTGTATCCGGGGCAGGCGAGCCGATCGTCACATGCCCCCGGCTTTTCGGCTTGTTTGGCCCCACATGAACCTGAAAACCATGACCGCTGAAGGCAGTGCGCCCGTCATAGCGCATGGCGGCAGGCAGGAAGTGATACTGGATATCCGGCCATTTCTGTCCGGCTTTCGAGCGAATGAAGGCACAGGATTCAAAGTGGTTTGTCGCCCCGAGACCGGACTTGAATAACAGCCAGCGAGCCCCGATCAGGGCCTTGCTGACAGGGTTCAGCCTGGTGTTGAGCGAAAGCGGCTGGGTGCAGCGAAACTGGAAATAGACTTCCAGATGGTCCTGCAGGTTGCGGCCAACGCCGGGCAGGTCGAACAGGGGGTCAATGCCTTTTTCCCGAAGGATGGCGGCCGGGCCAATGCCGGACCGTTGCAGCAGCGTGGGGGAGCCGATGGCCCCGGCACTCAGGATAACCTCCCGCACGGCGGAAATGACTTTTTCTGATCCCTGATGGGTGACATGGATGCCGGTGGCCCGGCGGCCGTCAAACACCAGCCGGTTGGCCATGCACCGGGTAAGGACTGTCAGGTTCTTCCGGGACCGGGCGGGCGCCAGATAGGCCCGCGCGGTGGAGGCCCGAACGCCGCCGTCCACGGTCATGTGCATGGGGCCAAAGCCTTCCTGCTGATATCCGTTGTAATCATCCGTCACCGGGTATCCGGCTTGCCGTCCAGCCTCGATAAAGCTTTGGTACAGGGGGTTCAGGGACATGTCATTACCGTTATTGACCCCGACCGGCCCGTCGCCGCCCCGATAGGTATCGCCGCCCTTGTACCAGTGTTCGGCCCGCTTGAAATAGGGCAGCACATCCGCATATCCCCAGCCAGCGGCCCCGTTTTCCTGCCATTCCTCGAAATCGCAGGCATGGCCCCGGACATAGACCATACCGTTGATGGAGGAGGAACCACCCAGCACCTTGCCCCGCGGGCAATCAAGCCGCCGTCCGGCCAGTCCGGGTTCGGGCAGGGAGTGGAACCCCCAGTTGAACCGGTCCATGTTCATGGGGATGGACAGGGCGGTTGGCATGCGAATGAAAAGACTGTTGTCCGATCCGCCGAAATCCAGCAGGCAGACCGAAACGGAGGGGTCTTCGCTCAGGCGGTTGGCAAGGACACAGCCCGCAGAACCGGCCCCCACGATCACATAATCAAACGGCATGATCCTGTCCTTCCATAGGGGCGGTATCCAGAAATCGGTTGAGGCAATTTTCAATGAGGGTCCGGGCAAAGGCGGCATCGGCCTTTTCCACCCGAAGGGCCTGACGCAAATACAGGCCGTCGATGAGGCTGCCGATCATCTCGGCGATTTCGGGGGCGCGGTTGCCGACCAGCGGACGCAGATTGTAGCAGAGATTGGACTGCAGGCGCCGGACATAGACCCGGAGCAGGTTCCGTGCTTCAGGCGTGCTTTGGGCATGGGCGTAGAAGACCAGCCAAGCGGTCACGGTGGCGTCTGAAAACTGGGTTTCATCAAGACTGGATGCAATAAGGGCGGAGAGTTTTTGCCGCGGGCTGTCCGCCTCTGCAAGGCGACGCAGGACCAGCCGCCGGAAATCGGTCAGCAAATGACGAAGCGCTGCCAGAATGAGCCGGTCCTTGCTGCCGAAATAATGATGTGCCAACCCGGATGATACCCCGGCGGCGCGGGCAATATCGCTGACGCGGATGTCAATGCTCCGGCGTTCCTGAATGGTCTTTAATGTTGCGGATATCAGGCTTTTGCGCCGGATATCCTCCATCCCCACTTTTGGCATCCTGTCCTCGCCACAGGTTAAAGTCGTTGTTCGGGTGACTATATTTTTTTTAATTGACTGGTCAATCAATAAAAAAGGTCAGGGTTGACAAGGGCCGGACAGGCGATGCGGTGCGAATAAAACCAAAGGGGCGTCAGGGGAGGGTCGGATCGACCAGAATAATGCCTTTCGGCGGCATCTCGATGATTTTCCAGTAATGCTTCAAAAGGCGGATCGCTTCGGTGAAGCTGTTCTTGCGGTTTGACTTGACGATATAGCCGGCAATGTTTTTCTCGTAAGACCGGCAGATATCGATCTCCGCCTCAGAGGTGGTCATGACAAAGACGATGGCCCTTCTGAGCACGTCATCCCCCCGGATGATTTCCAGAAATTCCAACCCGTTCATGCGCGGCATGTTGAGGTCCAGCAGGATAATGAACGGGAAATCGACCTTTTTTCGTCCATTTTCCCCGCGCAGGGTTTCCAGTCCCTCGATGCCGTCCCGGGCCTCAACCAGGGGGTTGGCGATGCCAACCTCTTGCAGGGCTTTCTTCGTTGCAAGAATATCAATCTCGTCATCCTCGATCAGCAGGATCGTGACTTCCCTGTTCCTCATCTACAGGCTCCTTTGGTCCTTGGGCCATAAAATGACGACGGCGGTGCCGCGCTCAAATGTGGAAGGCTGAATGAAAACCTCGGCCCCGTTTCGTTCGATAATTTTTTTGACAAAGGCGAGGCCCATGCCGCTGCCCTCCACCCGATCGCGGGGGTGCAGTGTCTGGAACATGCCGAAAACCCGGTCGCGCATGTCTTCGGGAATGCCGGGGCCGTCATCTTCCACATGAAATTCATGGAACAGCCCCTGATCCTGATAACTGACATGGATTCGTCCGTGATCGCGGTCGTGATGCTTCATGGCGTTGGTGATCAAATTCTGGAACAGCATGGATATTTCTGTCTGGGAGGCCTCGAAGGTGGGCAGGGGGTCCACGGTCAGGGCGAAATTCCCAAGGTCGAGAAGGTCCAGTGTCTCTTGCAGAACGGCGTTCAGGTTCAGGGGTTCCAGAACGGTGTTGCGGCGACCGATCCGGGAATATTGCAACAGGCTGGACAGCAGGCTGTCGAGGCGGCTGATCCGATTGCGAAGCAGGCGCATATAGGTGGTGCATTCCTCGTCCATATGGGCGCCGACCTTTTCCTCGATCCACGAAGCCAGATTGTCAATGCCCTGAAGCGGGGCTTTCAGGTCATGGGAGGCAATATAGGCAAACTGGGTCAGGTCCTCGTTGGAGCGGGCCAGTTCGCGGCTGTGTTCCAGCAGCTTTCTTTCCGCTTCGACCCGGTCAGTGATGTCGCGCAAGATGCCCACGAACCCTTCATAGGGCGGCAGCATTTCCCCAACGCTGAGATCCAGATGGAAAATCTCTCCGTTTTTGCGCCGACCCAGAACCGCCCGGCCGGTGCCAATGATATGCTTGACCCCGGTCGTGGCATAGTCATGCAGATACCGGTCATGCTCGGTGGCGTACTGGTCGGGCATCAGGCATTTGACATTCTGCCCGATCACCTCGTCCCTGCCAAAGCCGAACATGACCTCGGCGGCGCGGTTGAACCGCTGGATGATCCCGTCCGGGCGAATGGTGATGATGGCGTCTACTGTGGTTTCCAGCAGCGCGTCCAGTTCCACGCTCTCCCGGCTGATCTCCATGTTCGAGAGCTTGCTCATCGAGGTGCATCCCTTTCATTCCGGTTGACCGCGAGACGGTCAGGAAACCTGATACAGAACACGCATTATTTTATTTTATATGATTAATATAATATAATAGGTTACCTTTTCTTTCAGGCAACCACTCTTTTGAAGGGTGGTTTGTTTTTTTTACCGGCGGCAGGGGGCGGGGTTTCCCGAAGGCGTCCGCCGTTTGGGGGCGGCAGGGGGAATTGTTTTGATTGATGGGGCAAACAGGATATGATCCGCCCGTTAATTCCAGGAAAAACAATTCCAGAACAACAGGTAGTATAATGAAAGTTCAGGCAAAGTGGGTCGAGGGCTATCGCTTCATCGGCAATAATGACAAAGGGCACGGCATTATCATGGACGGTGCCGGCGGTGAGGAGCGTCTGGGGGTTAGCCCCATGGAGATGATCCTGTTGGCCGTGGGGGGCTGTTCCGGGATCGATGTTGTGCATATCCTGAAAAAATCCCGCGAAAATGTAGAGGACTGCATTGTCGAGGTTGAGGGAACCCGCGCCACCGAGGACCCCAAGGTGTTTACGGATCTGCACATGATTTACCGCGTCAAGGGACAGGGCCTGAACCGGGCCAAGGTGGAGCGGGCGGTTGACCTTTCCGCCGAGAAATACTGCTCTGCCTCTGTCATGATCGGGCAGGCCGCGAATATTACCCGCGATATCATTATCGAGGAAACAGGGGCCTAAACAACACCCCTGTCTTCTGCATCCAGACCGTCCTTGCCCTGCCGATCAGGCGGTGGCAAGGGCCGGTTTACGGGTCCGCCACAGGACGAAGGACATGATCAGGATATTGGCCATGTTCCAGGCAATCCCGTTCAGGAAGGCCGCCTGATAGGACCGGGTCAGGTCATAGATCAGACCGGAAACCCAGCCGCCGAAGGACATGCCGATCACGGTGGCAAAGATCACCATACCGACGCGCCAGCCCGCATCCCGCGCCGGCAGATATTCCCGGATCACAATGGCATAGCCGGGAACGATGCCGCCCTGCGACAGGCCGAACACCAGCGACACCACATAGAGCGACGCCAGCCCGTTGAACGGGATATAGAGAAACAGGGCGATACATTGCAGGATGGAGCCGAGGATCACGGTTCTGACCCCGCCGAAATAATCGGCAAGAATGCCGGACAGCAGCCGACTGACAATCCCGCCGACCAACATGATGGAAAGCATTTCTGCGCCCCGTGCCACCCCGAAACCAAGATCGGCGCAATAGGCGACGATATGGACCTGCGGCATGGACATGGCCACACAGCAGGCAACGCCCGCCACCACCAGCAGGGTTTGCAGGGCTTTGGGGGACAGGTTTATCTGATGCGGGGTGCCGTTCCGGTTCGTGCTGACGGTGGTCATGTTGAGGGCGTGCGGCGGCACGCGCTTCCGCAGGCACAGGATCAGCGGCGGCAGGGACACCAGCAGGATGAGGGCCACCAGCGCATAGGCGTCCCGCCAGCCATTGGTGGTGACGATATCCTTCAGGAACAGGGGCCAGATGGCCCCGGCGAAATAATTGCCGCTGGCGGCGGCGGCAACGGCAATGCCGCGCCGCTTTTCAAACCAGTGGGAAATATCCGAGAGCAGGGGGCCAAAGAAGGTGGCCGCCCCGACGCCCACCAGAACGCCGTGCAAGATGGCAAATTGCCCGATACTGGTGGTCAGCGTCGACAGATAGAACCCGCTGGACAGCAGGATGACCGACACCGCCATGGGCAGGACAATCCCGAACCGATCGACGATCCGGCCCGTCACCAGATTGCCGATCCCGAAGGCAATCATGATCACCGTAAAGGGAAGCGACGCATCCGCCCGATCCACCCCGAATTCTGTCTGAATTCCGGGCATGACCACAATAATGGACCACATGCCGACACTGCCCAGTGTTGAAATGAGGATACAGGCAGTCAGACGGAGCCAGGAATAGGTACTGTCAAGATGACCGTTATCCGGGGACAGGGAAGAAGACGCATGACGAGCGTGAGTTTCGGGTGTGCTCATTGGGGGAACCTTGACGGACATTCTGACAAAAGACCGGTCGGGAGATGTATGGACCGTCCCCTTGCATATCACTGTTTGCGCGAATTGAATAATCAAATTTTCTAAAGCAAGGAACAATCGACCTCAAGCGATCTGAGGCGATCTCAAGCGATTGGGACGAAGGGAAGGGGGCAGTGCTCCGCCCGGTATTATAATCGGGTCACTTATGTAATTATATTAACCGGTTAAATTTGGAATGGGTGGGTTTCGGTGTTCGCAGATGGTTGCCAGTCCCGCTTAATGCAGGATGGGGAGGGGGGCTTGCGATGTGCCATCAACCGGGCGGGAAGATTGGGATGCGGGGGGCGCTGTCACCGTTGAGCCAGCCACCGCCTTCTTGAGATGAAAAAGAACGGAGGGGCGAACCGGGATTTCATATCCTGACAGAGCCAGCGCCAGCGCCCAATTCCGAAGAACGGGCCGCGCCTTTTCGATCTCGGCAGGGGGCAGGAACGGAGATAGAAGCGGGGCCGGGTCCGGTTGGTGATCAAGTTGACAGAAGCCAAGGGCCTGCAAAAGACGCCATTCATCCCATGCGATTTCCGGGCAGGCGGGACGGTTGATATGGACGGGCCGACACAGGTCCCGAGCCAGCAAGGGCAGGAAAAGGCAAAGATGACGGTAGGCCTCCGGGCAGCGGGCCAACCCATGGAGACGCCAGAGAATGCCTGCGGCCTCATCCTGTTCAGGCCCCGGATCGCAGGTCCGGTCCTGATCGTCACACGCGTACCGCAGGCTCCACAGGGTGAGGGTTTCCGGGAATGCCAGATCGGTCAAATTGTCAGGATGCGGGGAAGGGCGGCCCATGAAACATTCCTTTGATGTTGCTGCGAATAAAAGTGATAATTAATCGCAATAATGTCAAGGAAGTTGGTGCAGGGGGCTTGCCGCCTTCCCGAACATCCGGGCTACAGGAAATCCGGTCCACAGGAAATCGGGGCGGGTCAGGAGGCTTTCATCTGGATGTAGTTTTCCAATCCCATTTTCTGGATCAGGCCCAGTTGCTGTTCCAGCCAGTAGGTGTGGTCTTCCTCGGTATCCCGCAGCAGGGACACCAGAAGTGCGCGGGTCTGGTAGTCCTGCTCCGCCTCGCAAATCTGGATGGCGCTTTTCAGGGCGGCAACGACGGACAGTTCCGATGTCAGGTCATTTTCCAGCATGGACGGCACATCCCGCCCGATCAGAAGCGGATCGCGGGCACCGACTTCCGGGGTGCCTTCCAGAAACAGAATGCGCTCTACCAGTCGCTTGGCATGTTCCAGTTCTTCCTCGAATTCGTGGTGCAGGCGCTCATATAATTCGGTCAGGCCCCAGTCATTATACATTTCGGAATGAATGAAATACTGATCGGCGGCGGTCAGTTCGCCCTTGAGAAGCGCGTTCAGCAGACCAATGATCTTTTTGTTGCCTTTCATGGTTTTACTCCCCGGCGCCGGATTGCATGTAGTTTTTTAGCCCCATCCGCTTGATCAGGCCCTGTTGGGTTTCCAGCCAGTCCAGATGGCTTTCCTGATCAGCGAGAACCTCTTCCAGCAGGTCGCGGGTGACGTAATCCTGCTTTTCCTCGGCAAGGGTGATCCCGGCCTTTTGCGCATTGTGACAGGCCGTGTCCATTTTCAGGTTGCAGTCGATGATTTCCTCGACATTTTCCCCGATCAGCAGCTTGCCAAGATCCTGCAGGTTGGGCAGGCCTTCCAGAAACAGGATGCGCTTTACGACGCAATCCGCCGATTTCATTTTGACAATGGATTCCTTGTAGTCTTTCTCTCCCAGTTCCTCGAGACCCCAGTCTTCCATCATGCGGGCATGCAGGAAATACTGGTTGATGGCTGTCAGTTCATTCTTGAGGATGGCATTGAGCTGCTGAATAACCTGCCGGTCGCCCTTCATGTGCGTGGCCCCTTCGTTGCTGATGGTGGGGGAAATTATTTATCATAAAAATATAATATTGGCAACGAACGGGCAGGCGGAACAAGGGCTTGCAACTGGTTCCGGGAGGCATTTTCAACATGCCTCCCGGCCCGGATCAGGCCGTGTGGCGGGTGATGAGGTCCTGATAGAGGGTGCGGATTTTTTGGGTCATGGGGCCGATCCGGCCGGACCCGATCGATCGCCCGTCAATGTCTGATACCGGTGTCTGGGCCCCGAAGGTGCCGGTGATGAAGGCCTCGTCGGCGTCATAGGTCTGGGTCAGGGAGAAGTTTTTCTCGAAAACCGGAATGCCTTCATCGCGGCAAAGCTGGATGACCTTTTTCCGGGTGATGCCGTTCATGCAGTAATCCCCGGTCGAGGTCCAGACCTCGCCCTCACGGACGATAAAGAAGTTGCAGCCGTTTGTGGTGTTGACGAAGCCGTGGGGGTCCAGCATCAGGGCCTCGTCGGCGCCGGCTTTCTGGGCGTGAATGCCCGCAAGAATGCAATTCAGCTTGGAATGAGAGTTCAGTTTCGGGTCCTGCGACATGGGCAGGCCGCGCACAACGGGCACCGTATGCAGGCGGATGCCCGTCTCCACAAGGGCGCTGCTGGGGGTGGAATGCTCCATGATGATGACGATTGTGGGGCCGGACTGGCTGAGCCGGGGATCCTGAAACGGCTTGACCTTGATGCCGCGTGTGACCATCAGGCGGGCATGCACATTGCCGGTCATGCCGTTGGCCCGCGCCGTATCGTCCAACGCCTGAAGGAGCCCCGCCCGGTCAAGCCCAAGGTCGAGGTCGATGGCTTTTGCCGCGCCGAATAGACGGTCCAGATGTTCGTCCACAAAGGCCCAGCGACCATTATAAAGCCGGATACCCTCCCAGATGCCGTCCCCCAGCATGAAGCCACTGTCATACACGGAGACAACGGCCTTCTCCCGCGGGACAATGTCCCCGTTCACATAAATCTTCAGGCTGTCATTCCGGGCATCGATCTCGGCGGCATGGGTGGAATGATGAACGTCCTGTTGTGTCATGGTGCACTTTCCCTGTCGGTTGATCCCTGTATGGATCGTTTTTCTTTATCAGGGAATTGTGAACCAGTGCGGAAAAAAGGTCCATCCTGCAAATGGATGGACCGTGCCGGGATCAGAACCGGAAGGACAGGGTGATGGCGCCAAATTCCTCCGGCCCGCTCTGGCCGACAAATTCCTTGCTGCGCAGCACATGGGTATAGGCGAGGCGGGTATTGCCATAGGTGATGGCGACCCCGGCCTGTACCTCGCCGACGATCGGGTATTTGTCAACGGAATGGCTGTTTGAAAAGGTGTTGCCATCCAGAAAGATATTGCGGGCCACGGCACGCCCCTCGACCCCGGCGAACAGGTATCCGCCAAGGGTGGAGGTGGGCCGGAAAAAGTCGGAGCCGGGCAGGCTGGGCCTGATCCGGGGCGGCCCGTAATCGGACGGCAGATCATAGCCCAGACGAAAGGTTGCCCCCACCGAGGCATGGGTGAAGATATTCCCCAAACTGGCCCCTACATGGGGGGTGACGTCGGCGCCAAAGCCGAAGGGTTCATATTCAAACAGGCCGCGCCATTTCCGCTCATAGGTGAGGATGATGCCGGGCTCGTTGTTCAACTGGTGATCCCAGCCTTCGGGGATGGTCGATCCGATGGTTTCGTGAACGAAGGTCTGGGTTTGCTCGGCGAGGGAGGCAGGGCCGACCATGCCAAGGGTCAGTTTCAGGTTGTCGAGCCGCGAGCCGCTATCGGAAATCAGCCCCACACTGCCATAGAGCCAACCGGCATAGGGGCGGTCCTTTTCCTGCAGGGTCGGGATGGAGATATCGTCGGGGCTGTACATGCTCTGGCCGAGGGAGAGGCTGTAGCGCTTGACCGCTCCGGTCTCGAAAAAGGGCAGGTAATTGGCCGCAGACACAAGCCATACGGGAACATCGCTTTCTGCGGACAGCCAGGACAGCCGGACGCCGTTGGTATAGCCATTATCCTGATTGGCGAAGATATCATTTTCGTAGGAAACAGAAAGGACACCCTTTTTGTCGCGGGTTTCGGCCTGCACGGAAGTGGTAGGTCCGACAAGCATGAGACCCAGCATGCCCGCAGTCAGGGCGGTGAGGACCGGTTTTGGTTGCTGTCTGGACATTTTACTCCTTTCGGGGGCGGCGGAATGTCAACCCATTGACTTTTCATATAAATTACAGTCTAGTTGAAAAATACGGAGTTTGTGTGTCAGGTCAAACAATTGACGTCAATTGTTAACCATCCCAACAATATTGAAAAGTCTTAACTAAATGAGACAAGATTAACAAAAGCCGACTTTATGCGTATTCTCATTGCCGACCCCGCAGATATATTTCGCGACGGCCTGAAATTCATGTTGAGCAATATGCTGCACAACATCGGTTTTCGGGACGTTGGATGCATCCATGAGGCGATTGAGCACCTGATTGAGGACGAGTTCGACCTTGCTTTCCTGTCCGTTGGTCATCATGCCCCGATTACAGACCAGATGAAAGCCCGCCTTGCCGAGGCGTGCGATCGGTCGCGGGTTATCTTCATGACGGATAATGAGGACCACCACCAACTGAAACATGTGGTGGAAACCGGGGGGCATGGATATGTTTATAAACAGTCGGGCGGGCATCTGGTGCAGTCCGTGGTTAATCTGATCCTGGCCGGAGAACGGTATTTCCCGCCAGCATTGCTGGACCTGCTTCATGGCACCCATGAAGAGGAAGAACCAGAGGACGACAATCCCGGTTTCAAGGACCTGTCCCGGCGCCAGATCGAGGTGCTTCGCGAAGTGTCGCTGGGCCATTCCAACCGGCAGATCGCAGAAAATCTGGGGATCACACCCGGCACCGTCAAGGTGCATGTGTCCAACCTGATGCGGCGACTGGATGCGAAGAACCGGACCCAGCTTGCCAATCTTTATCGGGGATAATTAACCGAAGGACTGACAGCGTGCCTTATGTCACATGCGTTGTGTCGTGTGTGTTGCGGGATATCGCGGACGGACAAAAAAATACCGCAGGCAGAGCCGCTAATCTCTACCTGCGGGATACATGTCGAAACCCGGTTGTTTGTTGTTCCTTCTTAACTGAGTTCCTCGCAACCTGGCGGCCGCGGGGGAACAAACCGGATCCGATCTAACCAGAGTCTTTCTGAAGTATGGGTTCAGGTGTCAATCGATCATACCCCATCGGTGAGCATTCAGCCGGTACAGACTGTCCCACAAATCTGGCGAATCCGATGATGACCTTTTCGGATTGTAAGTCGCCAGACAGGGATATGGGCTGCTCCAGAAGACCAATATCCCCTTGGTGGAAGTCGATTGTTGCCTGAAAGGTACGCTTAACATCTCCTTTTGGTGCTGCAAAAATGAAATGCCATCCAATCACCCGCTGATCCAGTTCTTCCGTGTTGGTGGGAATGTTGAAACTGTCGACAGAGTCGTTGATGTTATTCCCCTTCATAACCGTTCCCTGAAAAAGGCCGTCCGCATCGTGAGAGGTGATTTCGTAGGTGCAAAGCTGATCCGACTCAAGCCTTACGTCCATACGCAACAAATCACCGCGATTGTCGAACCGGACTTTTTGTATCTGGTTATGAGGCATCTAAGTAACCCTACCTATTTCATGCCCACCTCTTATTTCGCTGAAATTTGCGAATGAGGAGGCCCTGACTATGACGGATACGAGCGGGCCTCGTCATGATCCATTTGGACCATGAGACTAAAAACCAGCCGACAGACGGTGGGGCGGGGCGCTGGGGGAATGAGCGGAAACGCTTGGCAACTGCGCGATTGGGGCGGAACAGGAGTATTTTAAAATAAGAAAAAATTAATATATATTCTATTTACATGAGTAACCACAAAAGAGTAATATAAAAGTTAAGTCCTGTAACAAGGACCGATTTGCGGGCATTTCGACAGGTTTGGGAGGGCTTGCCGGGTGACCGGCAGGGTAAGTGGAGAATCGGAAACGCGGACTTATCATGACGGATCTGCAGTGCATCGAATAGGCTTTTCACATGCAGTCTAGGTTGTTTCTTTTCGGTGAGTTTCGCTGGGAGCTGAAACCCGGTCAACTCGCCCCTCCCATGCGGGACAAGACCCAGGCCCTGATTGCAGGACTGGCCCTGTCCGGTATTGGCACGCTGACCCGCAATCAGGCGGCCGATCTTCTGTGGGAAGGGGGGCGCGATCCAAAGGCAAGCCTGCGCCAGAGCATTCGCGAGATAAAGACGGTTCTGGATGCGGCCCGCATGGATGTCTTCAGTGCTGACAGCAAATTCCTGAAACTTGATCTTGATCAGGTCTGGGTGGATGCCCGGGCCGCCTCGCGCTGCGCCAGAAGTTTCTCGCTGGAGGAAGCGGAAAAACTGGTGGAGCGGCAACCCGGCTGGATGTTGGACGGTCTGGACGTCACGGAAGAGCCTTATGTGGAGTGGGTGCGGGTTGAGAAAAGCCGCCGGGAGGGGGATCTGCTGGCCTCGCTGGAGGCCTATCTGGGCGTCGCCCTGCGTCAACAGGCCCTGAAAGATCAGGTCAAGCGGATTGCCGATTTTATTCTGGCGCTGGACCCCATCAATGAAACGGCCCACCGGGGACTGATCCTGAAATATCTGGGAGAGGATGACAAGGCTTCGGCCCTCCGTCAGTATGAAACCTGCCGGACCCGGCTGGAGCAGGAACTGGGGGTGGAGCCATCGCCGGAAACGCAGGCACTGGCCGCCGAGGCCCGCACCCCCTATACAGAGGGTACGAAATCGGCGCCCGCCGGGATCATTCGGGCGGGGGCCGGCGGCTTGCTGAAATTGAAGCCGAAGGTCGAGGTCTATCCCTTCACGGCCATTTCGAAAGATGAAATCCACGGCTTTGCCGCCCGTGCCTTCGCCGCGGCAATCTGCGAGAACCTGACCAAGAACCGCCAGTTGATGGTCCAGAACGAGACCACCAGCGATCTGCGCTTTCCCATGCTGGACCTTGGGAAGCCATCGCTTGACCGATATACCCATTACGCGGTGCGCGGTGCCCTGAACACAGGGGGCGGCCATGCGGAACTGCTGGTTCAGCTTTATGATACGGTCAGCGGCGAGATTTGCTGGATGAAGCGGGCGGACCTTAAGGGCGGTAATCTGCTGGCCGGGCATTCGGACATTTCCATGTCGGCGGCGCTTGAAATGATGCGCTTTATCGAACTGAAGGAATAGGAAAAAGCCAACCATCCGAACCCGGAGAAACTGACGGAACAGCAACTGGTCCGGCGGGCGGTGACAGAGATGTTCAAATTCTCTCGCGGGGCCATCGAGGGGGCTGGCCAGATCCTGAGCGATACATTGGCGTTTGATCCTGACCTGTCCGAAGGATATTCATGGTTTGCCTTCCTGAAATCCGTGGAGATCGGGCAGGGCTTTTCAGACAACCCGGAAGCGGACCGGGAGCAGATCAGCAGCCTGATCCTGAAGGCGTTGGAACTGGACCCTTATAATGATACGGCGCTGGCCATCGCCGGTCATCTGGAGGCCTTCATCCATCACGATTTTGAAAGCGCGCTGGATTATTTCGACCGGGCCCTGAAGATCAATCTCTATTGTGCCTATGCCTGGGGGTTCAGTGCCATCACCCATTGTTATATGGGTAAGGCGGAAGAGGCGCTGGAGATGCTGTCGAAAAGCCGCAAGATGATGCCCTTCGATCCGCATCCCTATTATTTCGATACGGCCCGCTGCATCGCCTATATGCTGGGTGGCTGGCATGAGGAGGCAGCCAAGGTTGGGCTGCGGGTGCTTCGTAATAATCCCAATTTCTATGCCAGTTATCGGCCGCTTATTTCCAGTCTGGGCCATCTGGGTCGACAGGAGGAAGTTGAGCCGATCCTTGAAAAGTTGAAGGGGGTTCAGCCTGAATTCTCGGTGGAGTGGCATCTGGCCAACTACCCCCCGCTGGACGAGGAAACAGCCGAGGAATATGTAAAGGGATTGCGGCTGGCCGGGGTGTCCGAAGAATAGCGGAAAACTGCCATTTTATCAGATTTTTTCCGGATTTATGGGGTTTTGGTCATGAAAAATAAAAAATCTTCCCCGCTTTGACGTTCCATTCACGCTTCAATTCGCCCTAATCCGTATAATCGCTCTTGATCATATCACTGGGTATAAGGGAACTCGCCGTGGATGACTTGAGTTATGATTATAGCACAGATTGGCAGGATGCTTACGAATCCGACCATGATGTCGGACAGGGGGCCGGTCATAACGTCATTCGCTGGAATGAAATTTCCCGGCAATCGGGACCAGCAACGGCACGCAAGCCAGCACATCAGGAAACGGGGCTTCGGGGGGGACTTCGTTTCCGGCGGCCAGACTTGTACAATGCGGCCCTTCGGGTGTTATACACCCTGACCCCGGCCATTCTGATTCTGGATACGGACCGGCGCGTGATTTTCGCCAACAGGGAGGCGGAAACCTATCTTGAGCAGGCAACGGTTGTTGGTCTTGATCAGTGGGGGCGGCTTTATTGCAAGGATCAGAAGGCGCAGGAATGCCTACAGGCCTATCTGGAGGCGCAGGGGGACGAGGCCGGGTCGGACGGCACGATCGTGGAGGATTCCTTTCTTCTGCCCAAGGCCGATGAATGGCCCATGGTTGCCATGCTGGGGCGCGATCAACTGGACGCCCTGACATCAGGGGATACAGGGCTGGACGGGGACGGCCATGTGACCCTGATGATCCGGGACCCCAATGGACGGCAACCGGAACAGGCCCGCAGACTGGTCAATTATTTCGGGCTCAGCCGGGCCGAGGCATCCGTGGTCGGGGAGTTGGCCTCCGGGGCCAGCACAGAGGAAATTGGTCGGAAAAGAGGCGTCAGCGTGATTACCATTCGGAACCAGATCAAGTCAGCCCAAAGCAAGATGGGGGTGACGCGTCAATCGGAACTGGTGTCGATGGCATTGAATTACATGTAGTTGGTACTGAGTAGATACTCCAATTTGCGGTGACTTGGGCCTGCGTTTGCAGGCCCTTTTTTTTTCTTTTTGGCCGGTTTCGGTCCTGTCCCCTGATCACAGAAACAGGTCGACAAGACGCATACCCCGGTGTTTACTTGCCAAAAAGGCGTTTGCCACATGAAAAGACTGGGGAGGAACCGGCATCATGAGTGATATTCGGGACTGGGGAGCCTTCGATTACATTATTGTCGGTGCCGGGTCGGCGGGCTGTGTGCTGGCCAACCGGTTGTCGAAGGACCCGTCCAACCGTGTTCTGCTGTTGGAGGCCGGGGGGCGGGACCGGTATCACTGGATACATATTCCGATCGGGTATCTGTTCTGTATGGGCAACCCCCGAACCGACTGGATGATGTCAACGGAACCGGAGGCGGGGCTGAACGGCCGGGCGCTTGGCTATCCGCGGGGCAAGGTTCTGGGCGGCTGTTCGTCCATCAATGGCATGATCTACATGCGCGGGCAGGCGCGGGATTATGACCAGTGGCGGCAGATGGGCAACCCCGGCTGGGGATGGGAGGAGGTCCTTCCCTATTTCACGAAATCCGAAAATTATCATGATGGGAACAAGCCCTTGCATGGAACGGGCGGTGAATGGCAGGTGGAAAAACAGCGCCTGTCTTGGGAAATTCTGGACCGGTTCCGCGATGCAGCCGAGGAAATCGGCATCCCCAAAACCGACGATTTCAACAGCGGCACCAATGAGGGGTCGGGATATTTCGAGGTTAACCAGAAATCGGGCGTGCGGTGGAATACATCGAAGGCCTTCCTGCATCCGGTGGAGGGGCGGCCCAACCTGACCGTTGTGACCCATGCCCTGACGGAAAGCCTGATCCGGGACGGGAAAAGGATCACAGGCGTTCGGTTCCGGGAAAAGGGGCGGCCTTGTACGGCCACGGCCGGGCGCGAGGTTATTCTGGCCGCCGGGGCCGTCAATTCCCCCAAAATCCTGGAACTGTCCGGGATTGGCCGGCCTGATGTGCTGAAGGAATTCGGGGTTGAAGTGGCCCACGAATTGCCGGGTGTGGGCGAAAATCTTCAGGATCACCTGCAAATCCGAACGGTGTTTCGGGTCTCCAACGCGATCACCCTGAACGAACAGGCCAACAGCCTGATGGGTAAGGTCAGAATGGGTTTGCAATATGCCCTGCGCCGGTCCGGGCCGCTATCCATGGCGCCCAGCCAAATGGGGATTTTCACGAAAAGCGACCCCCGGTTGGAAACCCCTGATCTGGAATATCATATCCAGCCGCTCAGTACGGACAAGCTGGGCGATCCGCTGCATCCGTTTCCGGCGATCACGGCCTCGGTCTGCAACCTGCGGCCGGAAAGCCGGGGCAGCATCCATCTGAAATCTGTCGATCCCGCCGCGCCCCCGGCCATTCGCCCCCGCTATCTGACGGCAGAGCAGGACCGAACTGTTGCGGTCAAGAGTATCCAACTGACCCGCCAGATTATGAAGGCAAAAGCCGTCGTCGCCTATCAGCCCGAAGAAATGCTGCCCGGTGCCCATATCACGGAGGAGGCCGACCTTGTGCGCGAGGCGGGCAATATCGGCACCACCATTTTTCACCCGGTTGGCACCTGCAAGATGGGGGAGGATGCGATGGCCGTGGTGGATGCCCGTCTCCGGGTTCATGGCCTTGCCGGGCTGCGGGTGGTGGATGCGTCGATCATGCCGACCATTACGTCCGGCAATACCAATTCACCGGTGATCATGATCGCCGAAAAGGCAGCGGACATGATTTTGGAAGACGCCCGGCAAGCGTGACAGCGGTCGCACCGATGGACGGAAACAGGGCAGGGGGGCAGTAGACCTTTGACCCGCGTGCACAAACTGGATACACAGGACAAAATATCGTTGCTGGTTGTGCCGGTTTTTCTGTCCGGCCTGTTTGATCGTGGAAGTGTGAGATGGGACAGAGCGCTGAATGGAAGACCTTGCCGGTGGGTGATCTGGCCTATCTGAAGAACCTTGCCGATCATGCCGGTCTTGAAATGGCGCAGGCACTGGTGAGCAGTGCGCCGGACGCCTTTTCCCATGAAATTGACGTGATCCGCGATGCGATCGAGGCCCATGATCTGGCGCGGGTCCGCTCGGCGGCTCATGCCCTGAAAGGGGCGTGTTATTCCGTCCAAAGCCGCAAACTGGCCGCCGTGGTGGCGGAGCTTGAAAAGAATGCCGCGGACCCGGATGTCCTTCCAGCCCTTTTCAAGACGGTGGAGCAGGTCGGGGAGGAGACCCTTCAATGGCTTCGGGAGGTTCTGGAAAAGGACCTCGCCTGAAAAGATTTTGAGGATAAGCGACGGGTGATCTAAATCTATAGGAGCAGGAACGTTCCGCCTTGGACAACAGACGGCATCAAGACGGAGACTGTCCATGAAAATAGAACGAATTCACCATGTGGCGTATCGATGCAGGGATGCGAGGGAGACCGTTGACTGGTATGTGAAATACCTGAATATGGATTTTATCCTGGCCATTGCAGAGGACCGGGTGCCTTCCACCGGGGAGCCTGATCCCTATATGCATGTGTTTCTGGATGCGGGAAATGGCAATGTGTTGGCATTTTTCGAGCTTCCCAATTCCCCGGCCATGGGCCGCGATCCCAACACCCCCGGCTGGGTCCAGCATCTGGCCTTGCAGGTGTCGTCCATGAAAGACCTGATGGAAACCAAGAAACGACTGGAAGAGGATGGCATTCTGGTGATCGGGCCGATCAATCACACCCTGTTCCAGTCCATTTACTTCTTTGATCCCAATGGGCACCGCCTTGAACTGGCCGCCAATTCAGATACGCCCGAGATGCACGAAAAACTGGACGAGGTGAAATGGGCCATGCTGGATGAATGGTCCCAGACAAAACATGCCCCGGCCCATGCCAAATGGATGCATGACGGATCGGTCAAGCCGGTTCTACGGGAATGACCCTCCGCTCGCCCTCAGGCATAAACAGGATGTCCGCTGCAAGGCCGGGTTTCAACTGACCGATCTGGTGATCAAGGCCCATGAAGGCCGCGGGGGTGGCGCTGGCCATTATCACCGCTTCGGCAAGCGAGGCCTGCAGCATATCACAGGCATTCCAGACGGCTTCGTCCATGGTCAGGCTGGAACCGGCAAGGGTGCCATCCGCCGTGTGGCAGCGCCCGTTCGACACATGGATTTCCTGCCCGCCAAGGCGGAAGGTTTTCAAGTTTGACCCGGCAGGCGGCATGGCATCGGTCACCAGCATCATGCGGGAGGCGGATTTCGCGCGGATCGCCGCCTTCAGGGTGGCGGCATGAACATGAAACCCGTCCACGATCAGGCCGCAAAACCCGGCGTCACTTTCAAGGGCAGCGCCAATCACACCGGGCTCGCGGGACAGAAAGGGCGGCATGGCATTATAGAGATGGGTAAAGCCGGTCAGGCCGGCCTGCATGGCGGCGCGGGTCTGCTCATAGGTGGCGTTGGTATGGCCCGCCGCGACCGTGGCACCTGCTGCCACAAGGGCGCCGATGAAGTCCGGCGCGGCTTTTTCCGGCGCCAGTGTCACCAGAACCGCCCCAAGGTCCGGGGCGGAAATCAGATCAATGAATTTTTCCTCGAACGCCCGGATATGGGCGGGGTCATGCACCCCCTTGCGATCCGGGTTCAGGTAGGGGCCTTCAAAATGCACCCCGCGAATACCGGGAATGCCTTGCTGGCGGGCTTCGCAAATGGCGTCGGCCATGCGCTGCATCACGTCCCAGCAATCGGTGATCAACGTGGGCAGAAGGGAGGTTGTGCCGTGTTTCCGGTGCGCGTTTGCCACGGTGCGAATGCCATCCGGGTCCGGCCGATCATTCAGAAGGACACCGCCGCCGCCATTGACCTGAACGTCAAAGAAACCGGGCGCCAGAAAACCGGGTCCGAAATCCTGACAAGGCGTTTCGGCGGGAATGTCCTGCAGGGCAACAACATCGGCAATACGCCCACTGGATACCAGAAGGGCGGTGTCTTTCCGCCACTGTCCGTCTTGCAGGATATGCTGTGCGGTCACTGCTTTCATGGGGCATTCCTTATATTTTCAACATCCCAAAGCCGGTTTTCATACATCCGCTTTGCGCCCTGAAGGGCATCCCCCATCGGCGGCGAGAGCAGGGCGCGGACCTCGGCGCTCAAAAATGGGGCTATGGGCGCGGCCAACCCGCCAAGATGGCTGATACGCTGGCAGCTCCGGCTTTTAAGGGCCTCAATCATCTGCTCAATATCATCGGCAATCTGCCCAAGAAGGGTGAGGGCGACCACATCCCGGCGGCGCGCAAAATCGAAGGTGAGCGGGGCCAGCGCGGCAAAATCCGCAGGGGTTGCCGTCTCGGCCCAAAGATAGGCGGCCTCTGCAGATCCCCCCAGTTCCGCCATGACAGCACGGGTATAGGGGGTGGCGGGCATAATATCTTCTGCCCCTTTAAGGGCGCGGCGGGCGGCGCTCATGCCAAGGCGGGCACCGCTCCCCTGATCGGAGATTTTCGGCCCCCATCCACCGATGCTGAAAAAAGCCCCTTCCTGCAGGCCAAAACCACACGACCCGGTGCCGGTAATCAGGATCGCGCCGTCCCCGCCGTCATGGGCGCCCAGCAGCGCGGTTGCCGCATCGGTATGGGCGACAAGATGGCGGAAGGGGTGGGATAAATCCCGCAAGGTGGTGCGGGCGGCGTCCGTCACCAGACCGGCAATCCCCGCCGACAGGGCAAGATTTTCAAGCGGATAATCCTTAATTCCTGCCTGTTTCAGGGCCGTGCCGGTTGCGCTCATCAACGATTGCATCAGGGCAGGCCCGCCAAGGGTGATGTTGGCGGGGCCGGAAATCCCGGTGCCAAGGAGGGCGCCGCCGGCATCAAACAGGGCAACACGGCAGGTGGTGCCGCCGCAATCAGCGGCAAGCAGGGCCGGGGCCTGTGTCCCGGTATCAGTCATTGTCACCATACCCCGAAGTAAATTCCCCGGTCGCGGGCATTGTCGGTTTTCTGCTCGATCTGTTCATGGGAAACGGTAATACGGGTTTTTCGTGCCCTGATCCAGCGGGAAAGCTCTGCTTCGAACGCCTCGCGAATGGTCCCATAGGCAGGATCAACCCCAAGGTCCTGCTGTTCATGGGGGTCGGCCTGCAAATCGAACAATTGCGGCATGAAACCGTCAAAGGAAATATATTTCCACTGATCACTGCGAACCATATAGGCGCGGGTCTGATCCGGTTGCAGGCCAAGGGACAAACGCGCCCCGCGCCACGCATAATCCACCTCGCTGAAAACCGCGCTTCGCCAGATGGGAACATCCTCGCCCTGTATCAGCGGACGAAGGGACCGCCCCTCCAGCAGGTGGGGTTGATCGGGAAGGTTCGCATAATCGGTGAAGGTGGGGACCAGATCGATGGCCTCCACCAGTCGGGGGTCCGTGGTGCCGCGGGTTGCATCGGCGGCGGCGGACGGGTCCACAACAATCAGGGGGATGCGGACGCTTTCCTCGTGGAACAGTTCCTTTTCCCCCAGCCAGTGATCGCCAAGATAATCCCCGTGATCACTGGTAAACACAATCAGGGTGTCATCCAGGCGGCCCTGTTGATCCAGAAACGCCATGAGACGGCCGATATTGTCATCAATTTCGCTGATCAGACCCATATAGGCGGGTATGACATGGCGGCGTTTGGCCTCGTCCGAGAAATTCCGGCTTTCCTCATGCGCCATGAAGGCCTGAACGACGGGATGCGGTGCCGCCTTTTCCGCATCGGTCCGGTTGGCGGGAAGAATATCCTGTTTGCCATACATCGCGTGATACGGGGCCGGAGCCATATAGGGCCAGTGAGGCTTGATATAGCTGAGATGCAGGCACCACGGTTGATCGCCAAGGTCAGAAACCTTTTCCATGGCTCGGTTGGTCATATAGGCGGTTTCGGAATGTTCCGCTTTAACCTCGGCGGCAAGATGGGCGTTGCGCAGGAACCAGCCGCTTTGCAGGGTGCCATCCGCATCCCGCCCCGAATTGGCTGCCGTGTGCCACGGGTTATCGCCTTCATATCCCTGTTCCCGAAGAAAGCGGTTATAGGCAAGGTTCGGGTCCGTCAATTCATCGGGATGCAGGCCGTCATCCCGTTCCCACGGTTCAAACCCGCATTGACTGGCCAGCACCCCTTCGTTGCTGGTGGGGGAAATGCCAAGACGGCCCATGTTGTCCCGATCCGGGGCCATGTGGGTCTTGCCGATCAGGCCGGTGGTGATCCCGGCCCGCCGCAGGTGGTCGCCCAAGGTCTGTTCGCCGATATTGAGGGGCACCCCGTTATAGGTGGCGCCATGGGAAAACACATACCGCCCCGTATAGAAAGACATGCGCGAGGAGCCGCAGACCGGGGCCTGAACAAAGGTATGGGAAAAATTCACCCCGCGTTTGGCGAGGGCATCAATATGGGGTGTCCTGATCCCTGGGTGACCCGTGCAACCCAGATAGTCGTATCGAAGCTGGTCGCACATGATAAACAGGATGTTTCGGACAGTGCCCATTTGGTGTCTCCTTAATGTTCTCCGGCCAGAAAGCCGAACACGGTGGGCCAGGCCTTGGGGTCTTCCCGCAGGAAGAAATGCCCGCCATTGAAAATCTTCAGCCGGGCATCGGGAATGACGTCGGCAAGGGCCTCGGCATTTTCGGGCCGGGCAACGCCGTCATGTTTCCCGGCCGCAACCAATGTGGGGACCGCCAGCCCCCGCAGGGCGTCATGGAGGTCATGTTTGGCCCGTGCGGCAAACTGCTTCTTCATGGCGTCGAACTTGACCGGATCATTAAAGACCGCATTGGCCCCCTGATAGTAATAATCGAAGGTCTGGCGGGCCCGTGCCGGGTATTTCGCCTGCCATTCGTCGGTGTGGGTCACGTTCATCAGCTTCATGATGGTGGCGGCGTATCCTTCCGCGCTCAGATGTTGGAGTTCATGCAGCGGATAGGACGCGCCGCCCGCGCCGCCGGAACTGGTGCAGCACAGAACAAGCCGCTTCACCCGTTCGGGATGGCGAAGGGCAAAATGCTGGGCCACCATTCCGCCGAAACTGATCCCCATCACGGCGGCACTGTCCCACCCCACATGATCCAGCAGGCGGGCTATATCGTCGGCATAGCTTTCCATGGACGGGTCTTCGGTTGGGCTGGTGGATTGCCCCATACCGCGATGATCGAAATTCAGCAGGGAAAACCGACCCGCCCCCGGCGCGTCATAGATGCTGGGTTGATGGCGGGTGTCGGAATTGGTCCCGGTGATCAGCAACAGGCGGGGGCCGTTGCCCTGCAGCTTGTAAAACAGGCGATGTGTCCCGAGATCGGCAAATCCGGATTGCAATCCAGACGGTGTTTCAATGGTTTCCGGCATGATGTTACTTGACTGATAAAAAACTGATAAGGGCCACAGTGACAGTCTTGCCGGAAAATGACAAGGGCGGGATTGGCCGGGTCAAGCCGGGGCCGGAGTAGGGGCATGGGCCGGAGTAGGGGCATGGGCAGGAGCAGGGGCAAAGCAGAGGGAGAGGCCGCTTAGTGAACCCGGTGCCGGGCGAACCAGTTTTGCAGGGCATCCATTGCCTCGTCACATTTTTCAAGCAGGGTCGGGACCAGTCCCATGGCTTCCTCGTGCCGGCCCGATTTCAGAAGGGTTTCCGTGTTGATGGCCAGATAGGCGGCGGTATCCAGCCCGAACTGGCCGAAATTGCTTTTCAGCATGTGCACCTGATCGGAAAGATCGCGGATATTCTGCTGTTCAAGGGAGAGCAGGATATCACTGCGCTGGGTTTCAAACTGGCCCTGCATCTTGTCGATAAGCTGTCCCACGACCTTATGGCCCAGCATTTCACAGAGTTCATTGATGGTGTCCTGATTGAGGATGGGGGCCTTGGCCATTTTGGGGGCGGTCCGGGGCGCGTCAGGCCGTTTGGCAGATGGATTGTCCTGTGCCGGACGATCATCCCTGTCATTGGTTTGGGGCAGCGATGTAGTCTTGCCGCCGCCGAGGGACAGCAGCGTGTCGCGAAGTTCCCAAGGCTCGAACGGCTTGGTGATATAGTTGTTCATCCCCGCCCCGATACATTTACCGCGGGTTTCCGCCAGCGCGTTTGCCGTCAGGGCGATGATCGGTGTTTTGCCGAGGGACCCCGGCAGGGCGCGGATTTCCCGTGTTGCCTCATATCCATCCATGACGGGCATATGGATATCCATGATCACCAGATCGAACGCCCCGTTGGCCACGGCAATGACCGCTTCCTCGCCATTATTGGCAAACCGGACCTCGTGCCCCCATTTGGTGAGGACCTCCTGAATGACAGCCTGATTGGTGGTGTGGTCCTCTGCCACCAGAATGGACAGGGGCGGGCCTCGATACTCGCCGGGCGAGGCAAGCGGGCGGGTCTGTCCTTTCAGATCCACGACCCTGTCCATTGATCCGGCGGGCAGGTCCAACTCCACCCAGAAGGTGGCCCCGGCGCCAAGGGCACTGTCCACACCGATTTCACCGCCCATGCGGTTGACCAATGCCTTGCAGATGGACAGGCCAATGCCGGTCCCGCCGTGAGAGCGGGTGGTGGAAAGGTCGGCCTTCAGGAATTTACGGAACAGTCTGTCCCGGTTGGCAGGCCCGATGCCGGGGCCGGTATCCTGAATTTCGAAACGCACACGGGACTTGCCATAGGCGTGCGCCCCGGCCTGCGGTATTGCAGAGGGGGAGGGCAGAGCCCGGATGGTGACGGTGCCTTCGCGGGTAAATTTCACCGCATTGGATATTAGATTGTCCAAGACCTGCCGAAGCCGTTTCGGATCGGCTCGGACAAGTTCGGGAATGCCGGGGCGAATATCAAGATCAAGGTCAAGATTGACGGCCCCTGCCTGTACCATCCAGTCCCCGTTGAGGTCGGCAAGAAAGGTCTTCAGATTGAAATCCACCGGATCAAGGTCGATCTGGCGGGCCTCGATCCGGGACAGGTCCAGAACGTCATCCAGCAGGGTCATCAGGGTCCGGGCAGAGCTTTTGATAATTTTGGTGTAGCGGGACTGGTCTTCATCCAACCCGGTTGTCTGCATCAGGTCGATGGAGGTCATGATGCCGTTCATGGGGGTTCTGATTTCATGGCTCATGACCGCCAGAAAATCCGATTTGGCCTGACTGAGTTCCCGGGCGGCATCCCGTTCCCCGGCAAGGTCGGTTTTCTGGCGCTGTCTTTTTGTCACGTCCACGGCGCTGAGCACAAAGCCGCCCCCCGGAACCGGCGCAATATGAAGGTCGAGTTGCTGTTTTTGAAACTGGATATTCTCCATCGTGCGGGGCGCTGTTTCGCGAAGAACAAGAAGCTGCAGGTCGGTGACGGCGGTGCGGAATTCTTTTTCATCGCCCTTGTTGGCGCGCAGCCATGTGAGGAAATCCTGAAAACTGGTTCCTTCGCCAATTTTCAGGTTGGAGATATCCAGCAAGGTATAGAAAGGGGTGTTGGCGGCCACCAGATGAAAGGTTTCATCAAAGACGCAGATGGCGCCGGGAAAACCGGACAGGGATGTTTTCAGGATGTTTCCGGCCTTGACCAGTTTCTGTTCGTTCCGTTTGGTTTCCGTAATGTCATGCCACAGACTGATGGTGCCACTGGTTGCCATTCTGATTTCGCTGCTGCGCACATAGCGGCCACCGGACAGTTCCCGCTCAACCCCGATGAAACCGGATGTGTGGCGGGCCATTTCCTGTTCCACCCATTCCTGTTCCCGGCCAATGGCCTCCACAAGGTTGCCGCTATAGGCAAGGGCGGTGATCATTTCGCCATATTCCGTCCCCACATGGATCTGGTTGATGATTTTCCGGTGATGGTTGGTAAAGGCCTGATTGAACAGGGCCAACCGGTCGTTCCGATCGAATATGGCAAGTGCCCCCGGAAAACTGTCAAAAAGTTCCATAAGCAGGGTTTCCCCCCGCTTCAATTCCCGCTTTCTGGTTTCGCGGATATACAGGTTCGAAAGCTGTTCGGCGATGGCATGGGTTATGCCAAGAAACAGTTCCCCCGGCAAACCCGTCCGGGTCCGGTAAACCTCCATGATTGCGAGAAGGGTGCCGTTCACCTGAATGGGGACCGCCAGAACCGATTTCAGGCCGCATTTTACGGCTTCGTCCCGGTTGTCGAACCCGGTGGCATCGGACAGGTTATCGATATGGTTCGGGGTTGCATCCTCCCAGATACAACCGGCAAACCCGACGCCGTATTCAAGGGGGGTATTTTCCATCGCCGCCACGAAGGGGGCATAGGCGAACGCATTGGACGAGGCCCAGTAATGCTCGATCCGGTCCTCTTCTTTCAGGATATACAAATGTCCGAGGGACCAGCCGCCGATCTGGCACATCTTGTCGAGGCAGACCCGGATGGCGTTGTCGAAATTGTCGGAATTGGCGGCAATCAGCGTTCCGGTATAAAGAAGTTCGACCCCCTTGTTATGTTCCTGAATGGATTTGTTGAGGCGGCTTTCCTTTTGCATGACCTGCAAGGCGCGGTAGAGCAGGCCGCTCATCAGGATCAGCAGGCTTGCGGTGCGGTACAGCTCTACCTTGAACAGGCCCGCGTCGGAAAGCAGGGACGGGGTCAGGACCGTTTGCAGGGTCAGGATCAGATGGGCCGCCAGAAAAAAGATCAGCCAGAATTCGGCTCCGGCCTCGGACGCGCCCTGCCGAAGACCAAGATAGAGCAGGGCCGCCAGCAACAGGAACAGGGCGACAAGATGGACCGCCTGACCGACTTGTGAGCGGATATCGGCGGGAAGCCAGGTGGCAATAATCCAGAAAATCCCGACCAGAAGGACGGGCAGAACAACCCCAAGGCCGATTAACCGGCCCGGCAGGGAGCGCAGCGCCGGCGGCAGTGTCAGGAGGTTGTATTCCTCAAGGATGGTCAGCCCCATGAGCAACCCCAGAAACAGGCACCCGGCCATGGTTGCCGCCGCCCGGTACAGGGAGGGTGGCAGGGCAAGGCCAAGGATGCCGGGAAGGATGTGGGACAGCAGGGACAGCAGGCTTGTCAGTGCAATGCCCAGCAGCATCATGCTGATGACAATCAGCAGCGGTTGTCCATCATGACGGTAAAAGGACAGGGCCGCCCCGCTGATGATCAGGCTGATGATCACGGTCAGGGCGGACAGGGGCAGGATGAAGCTGCCTGTCTCGTACCAATCGGGAAGCAGGAACAGGACATATTGCATCATCACAAGGCCGGTCATGATGACAAAGGGCAGAGCGGTACGGATTGATTTTCCGGTTAGCCGAACCCCGGCGGGATGAAAATTCTGTTTTTTGGAACTCAACATTCTGGACACCCCTGCAAATACATGGTTGCCCGGACCCGATTGCCTGATCCCAGATATTCCAGCCGGTCGAAATAGAGGTCCCGGGCCAGTTGGATGCCCCGGCCACTGGGGCGGGTCCGATCGGTTATTTTGTCGTTCAGGTGATGGTCGATATCAAAGCCGTCCCCCTCGTCGGCAATGTGAAATTCGATCCGGTCGGAAAGGCGTTCCATAAGAACACTGGCCGTTCTGCCCGCATAGCGGGGCAGGCTGAGCCGATCCCGGATTTCCTGATGCCAGCGGCCCTCTCTCAGAAGGCGGCTTTTTTCATCAAAGGAAATGCCAAGATTGCCATGCTCGACCGCGTTGACCAGCAGTTCCAGCAACCCCATTTCCGCATCCATCCGGCGCGGGCATTGGGTGGCCAGAAGAAGGGCCAGTGACTTGGCCTGTTCCAGCGTCGAGAACAGAAAGCGGCTTTTTTCGACCAGATCGAAACCGGCAAGGCAGGATTGTAAATCCTCAATCTTTTGGTGTTGGCCGAGGGTGCGGTGGCGATAAAAGTGGACAATCGCCATCAGCCGTTCCGTGGCGAGCGGGCGGGGCAGTAGAAGATGGGCCTTTTCCCGGATGGCGGGCGCAAGATGACGCCGGGCCTCTTTCCGGTAGAGGACAATAACGGCCGCCTTGTCGCATTGCCTGAGGTGCAGCAGGGACAGAAGGGCAGCCTGATCGGGCGGCCGGGCATCGGCCAGATCGCAAAGCAGCAAGGAAAAACCGTCGGGGGGCAAATCCGCTGCAGAAACCGGATGATCCAACGGCAAGACCAGACAGGGAAGGGACAAATCGTGGCTGCCCTTGCAGGCCTGCAGGGGGCTGGTGTCGTCACACAGGATCAGGGCAGGGGCAACGGGCATGGTCATGCGTCCCTCCCTGTGCGGGCAATCAGGAAAATTGTCAGGTCATCCGGTGCTTGAGAGCCAAGCCGGGAGGCAAAACGCCCGGCCAGTGCCTTGACCGGGTCCGCCCGTTCCGGTCCGGCAAGGATGTCTTGCATGTCAAGACACAGGCCGCTTTCCCCGAGATGGGCGCCAGTGCTGTCCTCGACCTCGATCAGGGCGTCGCTATAGAGCATGAATTGCATGTCAGGGTCGAACGGAACGGTATATTCCTGATACTCCCAATCCGGCCGGAGACCGAGGGGCATCCCGTGCGAGTTGCAGAATTGCAGGGAAGCGGGGGGCTGGTTCCCCATATGAAGCGGGGGCTGGGACCCGGCCCCGGCAAACCGGATAAGGCCCGCTTCCAGATCAAGACAGGCAAACAGCATGGTGGCGTAGCTGCCGGATTTCAGGATGCGATAGAGGAACGTGTTCAACCGGTTCAGAAGGACGGCGGGCCTGTCATAATGACCGGACAGGGTGGCCAGACAGGTTTGCAGGCGAAAGGTGTTCAGGGCGGCGGCAACCCCATGCCCGGAAAAATCGGCAATATAGAAAGCCAGTTGGCTGTCCGAGACGGGCAGGACGCCCCAGATGTCGCCGCCCAGTTCCGAGGACGGTTCATAGCGGGAGCGGATGCGGACCCCATAGCGATGTTCCAGCAGGGCCAGATCATCGTCAGAGGGGCAAAGATCGAATTGCAGGTGGCGGGCCTGTTCCAGTTCGCTGGCCACCCGATTGTGATAATCGGTCAGGGCGCGGACAAAGAAATGGTGCTCCAGATGGACACGGGTGCGGGCAGTGATCTCGTATTTCTTGATGGGCTTGGCAATCATGTCGCTGGCGCCATATTCAAAGGCCCGTGTGATGTCGGTGGCGGAATCAAGGCCGCTTTCCACCAGAATGGGAATGTCGCGTGTGGCGTCCTTTGAACGGAGCTTCTGGCACAGGGTAAAACCGTCCATGACCGGCATTTCAAGGTCCAGAATGATGAGGTCCGGCTCCGTTTCCTCAATCACATCCAGCGCATCCTGACCATTTTCGGCATAACCGATATTCCGGTATCCTTCCGTTTGCAGACAGGCGCCGATCAACTCCCGGATCAGGGGCGAGTCGTCCACAATCAGGATCCGCGCATGGCTGATATCCATGCCGGTCCGGCTGGACAGGAGGGTGGGGGACGGTCTTGGGTCGGGAAAGCGCATGAGGGAACAGCCTTCAGTTCAGGATCGTCATGACCTTGTCGAATTCGGAAATCTCAAGCAGCCGGGCGACCTGCCCTTCCGGTGATTTCAGGCAGAACTCGACCCCGGCTTTCTCGGCGGTTTCAAAAGCGATCATCAGCAGGCCAAGACCGGCGGAATCGATGGCCGTCACATTCTTCAGGTCGATGACACAGCGCAGGCTGGACCGCTGCTCGATCAGGGTCAGAAGCCGCCGGAAGGCCTCGTGATCCTCAAAGGTCAGGCGGTCCGACAGGGTGATGTTCAGAATGCCGTTGTCATTGGAGGTGTGGTTTCGCATGGTCTTTTCCGCCTTAGAACAGTTCAATATCGCAGTCGTCATCCGGGTCGGTGCCCGCGTTCGGGTCGGCCTTCCCGGTCTTATCCGCATCCGAAGCCGCATCGGCTTCGGTCCCGGCAGCGGCTTCATGGGGGAAAACCGCGCTCAGGAAGCGATCCCGCATTTCCCCCAGTGTCAGCCTGTCCACGAGGGCACGGAACCATGCCTCATCGGTTTCCTGCCAGGACAGGGCGCTGGAAAAGGTGTCGGCCGTCTCGGTCTCGAAATTCTCAAGGCTCTGTTCCATGACGGTCAGGGTGTTGGTCAGGTTTTCCATGCGCTGTTTGGCGCGATCCTGAAACTGGAGACGGGTAATGACGGCGGCAATGTCCCTTGAAATATCCTTTGACGCCTGTTCCGACGCCTTCAGGGCCGAGGTGAAATGGCTGTTCTGATCAAGGATGCAGTCCATCAGGCCGCGGATTACATCCTTGGCAAGGATGTTGGAGGACAGGTCCGTATCGGCAATTTTGCGGATCTGGTTATGGCCGTTCTTGACCCCCGATGAAATGGTGGAGATTTCACCCCGCATCCGGGTTGCAAGCTGGTTCACGGCCTTGGCAAGGTCCTGCACCTCATAGGCGACGACGGCGAACCCCTTGCCGGCGCTGCCAGCGCGGGCCGCTTCAATGCGGGCATTTAGGGCCAGCAGGTTGGTCTGTTTGTTGATGCCCTCAATCTCGGTAATCAGCTTGTCGATTTCCCCAATGTCGCGAACCACATCATCCAGCGAAAAGACAACCTCCAGCCCTTTCTTGGATGTATCGACAAGTTTGCCGATCACTTCGGACAGGTGCTTGTCGATCATGCCGATGATTTCCGACAAATTGACGATCTTGCCGTCGAATTCCACATGGGTGGAGGTTTCGACGATATCCTTCACATTGTCGCTTTGTGACTGGGCATGAACGGCCAGTTCCCGAAAGGTGACCGAAATATCGGTGATGTTGCTTTCCACCAGATCGGAGACAAGGCCAATTTCGTCCATGACCACATGGAGGGCCTTGCGCTGGGTGGAGGACAGGGATTTCCATTTGCTCAGAAATTCAAGCGCTTCCTGTTCCGCCGGATCGCTCTCCCCGGAGGTGGCGGCGGAATGGTGCTGGCTCTGGCTTTGGTACTGGTCTGTAGGTCTGTCTGTCAGAACGACTGTCATTCGCTATTGCTCCTGCATCGTGCGTGCGGCGTTGGTTGTTGTCTCAGACCCGGATGGCCTTGATGTCCGACCCGGACAGGGCGCCAAAAATGCCTTCGGCGATGCGGGTCAGGGTGTATTGGTGCTGCACCGCGCCAGCCTCGAACGCGGCCCGCGGCATGCCGTAGACAACGGACGAGGCCTTGTCCTGTCCAAGGGTGCTGGCCCCGGCCTGACGCATGGCAAGCAAGCCTTCCGCGCCGTCCCGTCCCATACCGGTCAGGATGACCCCAACCGCATTGGCCCCGGCAACGCGGGCGGCAGACTGGAACAGCACATCAACGGACGGGCGGTGACCACTGACCAGCGGGCCGTCATGGATGTGGCAGATATAGTTGGCACCGGAACGGGCTACCTCCAGATGGCGGCCGCCGGGGGCGATATAGACATGACCGGGCAGGACGCGCTGGTTGGGGCTGGCTTCGCATACGGTCATGCGGGACAGCCGGTTCAGGCGATCGGCAAAGGATTGGGTGAAGCTGCCCGGCATATGCTGGGTCACCATGACAGCGGGACAGTCCGGCGGCAGGGCGGTAATGACTTCCTTCAGGGCCTCAACCCCACCGGTGGAGGATCCGATCATGATCAGTTGTTCGGTGCTGCGATACCGGGTGGACCCGCCAACGGGGGCCGGGGAGATGTCTGGACGGGGGCGGCGTGGCTGGACCTGTGCACCGGCGGCGGCCTTGACCTTGGCGATAATCTCGGCCTGCTTTTCCTCAAGCCCGACCCGAATGTCACTGGTGGGTTTGGGGATATAGTCAATGGCCCCGATCTCAAGTGCCTGCAGGGCCACATCGGCCCCTTTCTGTGTCAGGGATGAAATCATCACCACCGGCATGGGGCGAAGGGCGATGATTTTCTCCAGAAAGGCGAGGCCGTCCATCTTCGGCATCTCGATATCCAGTGTCAGCACATCGGGGTTGAGACGCTTGATCATCTCCCGTGCGGTAAGGGGGTCGGGCGCGGCGCCAACGACCATGATATCGGGATCGGACGACAGCATGACCGTTAGCATCTGCCGGATGAGGGCCGAGTCGTCTACTATCAGAACGGTGATTTTTCTGGTCATGATACCCCCGCCTTAAAAGAGTTCAATTTCACCGGATTTCATTTCCACAGGCAGGCGTTTCCGGTATTCATTTTCCTGCTTGAGATATTCCGTATCCGCCTTGCGTCTTAGCAATAACCGGTCCACCTTGCCGGTACGCGGGTTGTAATGAATGCGGCGGGGATAGGGGCCGCCAAGATCACTGGCCTGAAAGGGGATGCCTTCATATTTCAGGTAATTCAGGGCGAATTGCCCGTTCATGTCCCCAACCCGAACCCGACCGGTAGAGACATTGCCGCCGCCAAACAGTTTCACTTCCAGCCGTTCACGGGGGCAACCCGATTTCAGAATGTCGTTGATCAGGGTTTCCATGGCGAAACTGCCGTATCGCATGGTGGCGCTGATATTGCCCCAGTCGCCCGTTTCGCTTTGCGGCAGCATGAAATGGTTCATGCCCCCAATGCCCGTTTCCGGATCGCGGATGCAGGCCGCAACGCACGACCCCAGAATGGTGACAATCAGTTCATCGGGCTGCTGGCTGACATAATGGTCGCCGGGCAGAACCCGCACCACGTTGATCCCGAGGCGGGGGTCAAAATACCGCTTGGAAGTGGGCGATGCGACAAGGCCGGGCGCCTGTTGCTTTCGGCGCTCCAGGTGGTCGCGGTTTTGCCGTCCGTTAGCCATGATCCGACCCCTTGCGATAGGCCGTGCGGCCAATCAGGGACAGGCCGTGGGCGTTCTGGAACAGGGATTCCGAATGCCCCAGAAACAGCAGGCCCCCCGGCCTGAGCAGATTGATATAGCGGCTGACCAACCGATCCTTGGTCGGATTGTCGAAATAGATCAACACGTTGCGGCAGAAGATGACGTCATACTGTTTCGTCATGGGCCAGTCCTGCAGCAGGTTCAACTGCTTGAAATGGACAAGGTTCCGAACGCTGTCTTTCAAGGTCAGGCGGCCATCGCGGACCCTGGACTGATTTTCCAGAATGGACTTGTAGGCGGCGGGAAGCCCTTCAGCGGCGGACAGCGGGTATCGGCCCGACCGCCCCTGATCCAGCATGTTGGTATCCAGATCGGTGGCCAGAATGCGCAGGTCCCAGTTGTCGATATCCGCCACCCGCGACAACAGGGTGGTGGCGATGGAGTAGGGCTCCTCGCCGGAGGAACAGCCCGCAGACCAGATCCGGATCGCCCGATCCCTGCTGCGCCGGGCCGGGTCCCGCGTGATCTGCCGGATATGGTCTTGCAGAAAGTCGAAATGATGACTTTCCCGGTAGAAGCGGGTCAGGTTCGTGGTGACCGCATTGACCAGATGCCCGGTTTCCTGATCGGCCTCGGCGGAATCCAGCAGGCGGCAATACTGGCTGAAAGACTGCATCCCCAGCTGTCGCAGCCGCCGTGCAAGACGGCTGTACAGCATTTCCTTTTTATGATCGGCAAGCACGATCCCGGTCAGGGACCGGATCAGGTCGCGCAGTTTGCGAAATTCCTCTTCGCTGAGAGAGAATTCCCGTTGCCGATCCAGTGTCTGGGGCGTCTGATCCATTGCAGTTCCTTACAGGCCGATTTTCCGGGGTCGCTTCTGGTTCCTAGAACTCGCTCCAGTCTTCTGCCGGGGCGGCTGCGGTGGCCATGTTGCCGTTCGGGCGCGCCGCAGGCGGGGCTGCCGGGGTGCGAACCGTCAGGGACGGTGTTTGCAGGCCGCCCATCCGCCCGTTTCCGGGACTACGGCTTTCCGGCTGACGGGCCCCGGCGGTGTTCTGGTCCAGGGTGAAGAAGGTCACCCGTTCCTGCATACCAACGGACTGTTCCTGCAAGGTGCGGGCGGCAGCGGCGTTTTCCTCTACCAGTGCTGAGTTCTGCTGGGTCATTTCGTCCATTTGCGCGACGGACCGGTTGATTTCCTCAATGCTGGTGGATTGTTCGTTGCTGGCCGCCGCAATTTCCGAAACGATGTCGCTGAGGCGCTTGATGGAATCCACAATCTCGGTCAGGGAATCTCCGGCATCCCCCACCAGCCGGACGCCGTCCTTGACTTGCGAACCGCTGTCATTGATCAGGCCCTTGATATCCTTGGCCGCCTGTGAGGAGCGCTGGGCGAGAGTGCCCACCTCGGCGGCGACAACGGCAAAGCCCTTGCCCGCATCGCCTGCACGGGCGGCCTCAACCGCCGCATTCAGGGCAAGCAGGTTGGTCTGGAAGGCGATTTCGTCGATAACCCCGATAATGTCGGAGATTTTCTGGGAGGAATTTTCGATGCGGGACATGGCATCCACCACCTCGCGCACCACGTCGCCGCCCTTGGTGGCCACATCGCGGGCCGAGACGGACAACTGGTTGGCCTGCTGGGCATTTTCGGCGTTCTGCTTGACGGTCGAGGCCATTTCCTCCATCGCCGCAGCGGTTTCCTCAAGGTTGGAGGCCTGCGTCTCCGTGCGCTGGGACAGGTCCATGGTACCGGTGTTGATTTCCTCGGCGGCGTTGGCAACCTCGGTGGCGGCGGTGGTGATGTCGCGCACGATATCGGCAAGCTGGTCCGCCGTGTTGTTGGCATTCATTTTCAGGATGTCGAACAGACCGGCATAGTCCTTGTCGATACGGCAGGTCAGGTCGCCCTTGGACAGGGCGGTCAGGGACCGTTCAATATCCTGCATGGCATCGGAAACCGTGCCGGACAGGTTGTTGATGGCCGTGGACAGGTTCAGCATGAAGCCGTCCTTGCCGTCCAGATCGATCCGGCGGGTGAAGTCCCCTTCCACGGCGGCGGTCACCACGTCGTCGATTTCCCGTTCGATATTCTTTTCGGCGGTGACATCGGCCCATTCCACCACAGTGCCGATGCGTTCATTGTCATCGGACAGGACCGGGCTGGCAATCAGGTGGTAGTTTCGGCCGCCAATGGCGATACTGGTCTTGTAGGAGGCAGCAAGACGGTCCAGCATACCCCGCTGGTGCGCAGGATTGACGTGGAAGCCGTCAATATTGGTGCCGATGATGGTTTTCGCATCGAATTGCGGCAGTTCCTTGCGCATGTTGTTCTCGTTCTTGAACAACATTTCGTTCATGGTGTCGTTCACATAGACAATGTTGTAATCCGCATCGGCAACCATGATATTGGTCGAGCAATTGTCGAGCGCGGCCTTGATCCGGGAGTTTTCGTTGGCAATTTGACGTTCGGCCTTCTGGCGGGCCAGATGCTCGGTCACATCCTCCCATTCAACCACCGTTCCGAGCCGGTCGCCCGTATCCCCGAAAATGGGGGACACGATCAGCTTGAAATTCCGCCCGCCAATTTCAAGGTCCGTATCGCGGGAGGTGTGCAGCGTATCCAGCATGGACCGCTGGTGCGCCGGGTTCTTGTGGAAACTGTCGATATTGGCGCCGACGATTTTTTCCGCCCGGAACTGGGGCAGGTCCGCCTGAAGCATGGTTTCATTATGCTTCAGCATTTCCAGCATGGTCCCGTTCACATAGACAATATTATAGTCCACATCGGCGACCATCACGTTTGTGTTGCAGGTGTCGAGGGCGGATATCAGGCGCTGACTGCTGTCGTTCCGGTCCATCATGTCCAGAAGGGAGCGGGTGATCTGGCCAATTTCATCGGGTCGGTCGGTGCCATCCAGTTGTATCCGCCGGCCTTGCCGGACGGCGTCGATGGCGGTTTGCAGGTCGGACAGGGGCTGAACATACAGCTTTCCCGTTGTCAGTGCCGAGACTGCCGCCGCCGCAATGCCAAGCGCCAGAACAAGCCACAGCAATATCCGCCCGCCGCCCTGTGACGGATCAAGCAGCAAGGAGACGGCCAACGCCAGCACCATGAGGGTGATGACAAGGCCATTGTTGATGGAGACCCGCTGCCGGATGGAAGAGGGGCCCCGTTTCGATGCTTCGACATTCATACCGGGAGCGGTCATATCTGTCATTGTCTGGTCCTCGTAGGTTGGGCGTTCAAGCGGCTGACGCGTCAGCGGCTTCTGTTGAATGTTCAAGGATTTCGGATTTGAAAAGGCTGCCTGTATCCAGCAGGGCGACCATGCGGTCCCCGGCGGTGACAAGGCCGATGATGTGATCCCGTTTCTTGCCGTCCTCAAGGTCGGGAACGGCGCGAATATCGCCATATTCCACCTTCAGAATGTCAGAGACCCGATCCACAAGGATGCCAAGGTTCCTGTCCCCGACGGCAATGATGACAACCACGTGGATGTTGGTGGCGTCGGTACGGCCCTGTTCAAAGCGGCACCGGAGGTCGAAAATGGGGACGATGATACCGCGCAGGTTCAGCACACCCCGCATATAGGCGGGCTGGTTGGGCAAGACGGTTACCTCGGTCCAGGCCTGTATTTCCCGGACCTGCATGATATCGACGGCATATTCCTCGTTGCCAATGGCAAAGGTGACGAATTGCTGCAATCCGGGGGCATTGGCGTCCGCATCACCGCGAGACGGGGCAGCGCCGTTTTGCGGGTCGGCAGACACGGCGCCTGTTCGATCATTCTGAGAGACAGCGTTCATGGTCTTATCCTGCAAATGTTGGGGGTTCAGGGTTGGACGATGGCGGCGGCGCCGGGGTCGGGGCCACCGGGGGCGGCGGGGCGGGGCGGGTTTCACGCCGCAGATGCGCTTGTGACAACTGGTACAGGGTCTCGATATCCAGAATGGGGGCGACCTTGCCATTGCCAAGGATGGTGGCCGAGGAAATGCCCAGCACGGGTTTGTAATTTCCTTCCAAACTCTTGATCACCACCTGTTGCTGTCCCAGCAGCGTATCGACAATGATGCCGACGGCCCCGAATTGTTCGCTTTCCACCAGCACCACAAGGGCCTTGGCCGGGTCCGTTTCCGCCTCGTCACAGCGGAAGATGCGGCCAAGCGGACAGAGGGGGATATAATCGCCCCGCACATGAACCAGTGTCTGTCCCGTGGGCAGGCGCTTGATGGCCTGCGGCGCGGGCCGGAAACTTTCCAGAATGCTGGGGATCGGGATGACATATTTGTCGGCCCCAAGCTGCACGATCATGCCGTCCATAACCGCAAGGGTGAGGGGCAGGGTCATGGTGAAGCGGGAGCCGTGCCCCGGTGTGGAATGAATGGAGACCCGGCCGCCAAGGGCCTGTATGTTGCGGCGGACCACGTCCATGCCAACGCCCCGGCCCGAAATGTCGGTGACCTTTTCAGCCGTTGAAAAGCCCGGCGCAAAGACCAGATTGTCAATTTCGTCCTCACTCAGGGTGGCCCCATCCGCGATCAGGCCCCGTTCCCGGGCGCGGGTAAGAACGGCCTCGCGGTTGATGCCCCGGCCATCATCGGAAATGGTGATGACAATACGCCCGCCCCGGTGTTCGGCGGACAGGGTGATGGTGCCTTCCTCGGTCTTGTCCAGGGCAAGGCGTTCCTCTGGTCGTTCAAGGCCGTGGTCCAGCGAGTTTCGGATCATGTGGGTGATCGGGTCGCTGATTTCCTCGATCACGGTTTTGTCCACCTCGGTGTTTTCGCCCTTGGTGATCAGCTTGACCTTCTTGTCCAGTTTGGCGGACAAGTCCCGCACCAGTCTTGGCATGCGGGAAAAGACGGATTTCACCGGCTGCATGCGGATCGCCATGACGCTTTCCTGCAATTCCCGTGTATGCAGGGCCAGTTCCTCAAGTCCGCGAACCATGTTGGGATAGTGATCGGTGGGCAGGGTGCTGGTTTGCTGCGACAGCATGGACTGGGTGATGACCAGTTCCCCCACCATATTGACCAACCGGTCAACCCGGTCCAAATCGACCCGGATGGTGGTTGCCTTGGCTGTTTTCGCCGGTGAGGCAGGGGCGGCGGTGGGGATGTTCGCGGGTGCTACGCTGGATGCTTCGTCCTCTTCCTGCTTTTGCTGCTCCTGCCCCGACGGGGCGGCGGCAGACTGGGCCCCGTTTTCACGGGATATGCCCTGCTTTTCCGCGTCCCCGGCGGGGAGGAGGGTAATGGAAAGGTCGCAATCCTCCGTGACGAATTCAAAAACTTCCTCAATCTCTTCCAGCGGGCAGTCTGATTGCAGGGTGAAAGTCCAGGACAGGTAGGCCTCCTCCGCATCCAGTTTGGCAAGCGGGGGCAGGTGGCTGATATCCGGCTCTGCGGTCAGGGTGCCCAGGGTTTTAAGCTCCCGCACCAGCAACAGCGGTTCATTGGCGTGTTTGAACATTTCGGCCTTTGGTGAAAAGACCAGACGATAGATGGGGGTGACCTGTTCCGCCGGGTCGTTTGCCGATGGGGCGGTTTGCTCTTCCGCGGCCACCGGCCCGGAGGCGGGCGCCGGGGCGGTTTCCGATCCGGCCATCGCGGCAATTTCCGTCAGGAGGTCCTGCCCGAAATCATCTTCCAGCGGTGTTTCCGTTCGGGCCGCCTCGACCATGGCGGACAGGGTATCCGCCGCCCGAAACAGAAGGGCAACCCCTTCTTCTGTCACGGTAATCCGGCCATCCCGCATGCGGTCCAGCAGGGCCTCGAACTGGTGGGAAAATTCGGTCAGGCGCGTGAATTTGAACGCCCCTGCACCGGCCTTTATGGAATGGACTGCACGAAAGATGGCATGCAGGATTTCGGGGTCGTCCGACCCGTCGTCAAGGGCGGCAAGCTGGACTTCCGCATCGGCCAGCAGTTCATCGCATTCCGTAAAATAGGTCGCTTTGAATTGGGAATAATCGTCCATCGGGTCTTCCTGTCAGGCCGTTTCTTTGCAGCCGAAAAAGGGGGTCATCCGCAAACCTTCTGGACGACTTTAAGCAGCTTTTCCGGCTCGAACGGCTTTACGATCCAGCCTGTGGCCCCGGCGTTGCGGCCTTCGTTTTTCTTGCTGTCATCGCTTTCGGTTGTCAGGACAAGAATGGGGGTGGATCGGTGGGTCGGGTTGCTGCGCAGTGCCTTGACCAGTTCAATCCCGTTCATGTTGGGCATGTTGATGTCGGTGATCACCAGATCAATGACGCCGCTGCCCAGCGTATCAAGGGCGTGCCGGCCGTCTTCGGCCTCCACCACTTCATATCCGGCGCCTTTCAGGGTGAAACTGACCATGTCGCGCATGGTCTTGGAATCGTCTACTGCCAGAACACGTTTACTCATGTTTGGAGGCTCCATTTCTTCAGGACTTCTTCAAGGCCAAGGTCATCAAATGCCTGCGTTACGGCAGGGGTTGGGTTTGTCAGAATGAGCGTGCGGCCGTCCTCGGTCAGCGACTTGTCCAGCGACAAGAGGACCTGAAGGCAAGGCGTGGTCAGCGTCTCGACGGTTGCGGCATCCACAATCACGTCCGCGCCAAGGGCCAGTGTTGGCAATAATTTTTCCCGCAAGGTCTCCGCCGCCCCGAGATTCAGGATGGGGGGCAGATTTACCTGTGTATCCGATGTCATTACGCCTGCTCAATTAACAAAAGGAGGTTGAACTCAAACAGGGACTGGTAAGGAACGATACTGAGAATGTTATATTTCTAAATTAGATAATAATTAGTTAATCATATTACTAAATTCGTGTTTTACGATTTTTTAGCCATAAGAGCGTGCAGGCGCTGGGGCTTTTGAGGAAGGGCGGAGCCTTGTTCCTGGGCAGCAGGGCATCTGTGGCCCTGTTTTTTTTAATGCTACCGGAAGGGGTGCGTTTGTCCGGTGTCAGGCGCGCCTGTTCTTGGGCGGCGCATCTTTTGGTGGTTTTGGTTCGGTCTCAGGCGTTCGGGGTTTCTGATGGCCCGTTCGGCAGCAGGGTAGAGGGGGCCGTGAATTGTAATTCCTGTCCGGTGGCCGGGTGGCGGAAGGTGAGGGCGTCGGCGTGCAGCATCAGGCGCGGGGAGAGGGCCTGAATGTCGTCCGGGGCATAGAGGCGGTCGCCAAGGATGGGGTGGCCCAGTTCCATCATATGGACCCGCAACTGGTGGGAGCGGCCGGTGACCGGTTTCAGGGTGACCCGTGTTCTGTCTGCGTGAGTTTCTTCAACCTGCCAGTCGGTGATGGCGGTCTTGCCAATGTCATGATCGACCATTTGCCGGGGCCGGTTGGGCCAGTCGCAGATCAGCGGCAGATCGATCCGCCCCTCTCGTTCCATGGGGGTGCCGGCAATCCATGCCGTATAGCGTTTCCAGACCTTGCGTTCCTGAAACTGGCGGCTGATGCGCCCGTGGCTTTCCTTGTTGAGGGCAATGACCACCAGACCGGAGGTTTCCATATCCAGTCGGTGCACGGCGTTGGCGCCGGGCCGGGTTTCCGCGACACGCGAGACAAGGCAGTCCTGTTTCTCTGGTCCCCGGCCGGGAACGGTCAGCAGGCCGGATTGCTTGTCGGCGACAAGGAGGTGTTCATCTTCATACACCACATCCAGATAGGGGCTGAGGGGGGGTGAATATACGTGCATCGGGATCCCGGATAAAAAGTCAGTCCTGTTTAACCGAGACCCGATGCGGTCGCAAAGCCTATTTTTTCTCAGTCGGCCAGCAGTTCCTTGGAAATGATCTGCTTCATGATCTCTGACGATCCGCCGGCAATCCGGGTCATGCGGTTATCCGCCCAGGCGCGGGCAATGGGATATTCCCACATATACCCGTATCCCCCGTGCAACTGCAGGCATTCGTCCAGAATTTGGCACAGGATTTCCGTGGATTGCAGCTTGGCCATGGCGGCGGTGTTGGCGTCCAGCTTGCCTTCCAGATGGGCGGACAGGCAGGTATCAACAAAGGCACGGATCATGACGGCCTGTGATTTTACCTCGGCCAGCTTGAACTTGGTGTTCTGGAAATCGGCAATGGACCGGCCAAAGGCCCGGCGTTCCTTGGTGTAGCTGACCGTCCAGTCAAGGGCGGCCTCGATAACAGAGGCGGACCGGAGGGCAATGACCAGACGTTCCTGCGCCAGTTGTTCCATCAGGTGATAGAAGCCACGCCCTTCCTGTCCCAGCAGGTTGGATTTTGGCACCCGGACATCATTGAAGAATAGTTCCGATGTGTCCTGCGCCTTGTAACCGATTTTCTCAAGGTTGCGGCCGCGATCAAATCCGGCACGGTCGCCTTCGACCAGAACAAGGCTGATGCCCTTTCCGGCGGCTTCGGGGTCGGTTTTACAGGCCACAACCACCAGATCGGCCAACTGGCCATTGCTGATAAAGACCTTCTGGCCGTTCAGGACATAATCATCCCCATCGGGAAGGGCGGTGGTCCGTATCCCCTGAAGATCGGAACCCGCGCCGGGTTCGGTCATGGCAACGGCGGCAATGACCTCGCCCGTCACCAGTTTGGGCAGCCATGTGCGCTTCTGTTCCTCGGTCCCGTAATGAAGGATATAGGGTGCGACGATTTCTGAATGCAGGTGAAAGGCCGGTCCGGTCGCACCAACGCGGGCGATTTCCTCGCAGAAAATGGCGCTGAACAAAAAGTCGGCGCCGGGCCCGCCATATTCTTCGGGGACCGTGCAGCAGAGAAAGCCGTTTTCCCCAGCCTCCCGCCAGATCTCACGGGGGACCTGCCCCGCCTGTTCCCATTCCTGATGAAAGGGGGCAATCCGTTCCTCGGAAAACTTGCGGGCCGCTGCCCTGAAAATGTGATGTTCTTCGCGAAAGATTGTGCGTTCCAGTGTCATGTCTCACCTTCTTGTTTTTGTTTTGTGCCTTGGTGGCAGAGACGTTTTTTAATCTTGAAGACTAATGAAGGCTTTTGCAATGGCGAACTGGATGTCCTCGTCTTCAGAAGAGGATGATGAGTATTCGATCAAATTGAATGGTATGGGAATTAGTAAAAGTGTTTCTGTATAGAATAGGTGAAATAAGAAATCATCAAAAATGTAAAAAATTTTTAAATGACTGGAATTTGTAAAAAAAACCGTTACTTTTGTCGTGTAGCAAAGATGCAGGCTGGTTGAAGCAATCGTTTTGTAGTGGTTGTTTCTGAATTTGGAAGATGGCGCTAATTAAAGCGATTTATACTGTTTTATTCTTCCATATTTGACATCTATTCGACCGAATGAACAAAAATGAATGTTTTGGTTGTTTAAAAACGCAAGTAGTCCCGCCTTAATCCAAAGAAAAAAACAGTAACGATATAGATAAAGCCAATTGGGAGTAGTTTTATGAAGGAAAGTATTTTACCTGCGGAGTCTGAAGAAAAACTTCATCCTCTGGTGGGAACGGTTCGCCGTCAGTTCGCGGAAGGGAAGATGGAACGCCGCGAATTTCTGCGTACCGTGACACTGCTGGGGGTCTCTGCCGGTGCGGCCTATGGCATGATCGGTCTGGCGGACCCGATGAATGAGGCCAGGGCCGAGACGCCAAAGAAGGGCGGGGTTTTGAAGGTTTCCATGGAAATCCAGGAAATGAGTGACCCGGCCACGTTCGACTGGATTCCGAAATCCAATGTGGCGCGCCAGATTTGCGAATTCCTGACCATTACCGGTCCTGACAACGTCACCCGCCCGTATCTTGCGGAAAGCTGGGACGTTTCCGAAGACCTGAAGACATGGACCTTCCATCTTCGGAAAGACGTGAAGTGGCACAATGGCGACCAGTTCAACGCCGATGATGTGATCTTTAACTTCAACCGCTGGCTGGACCCGGAAACCGGTTCGTCGAACCTTGGCCTGTTTGACGCCATGCTGACCGTCACCGGGGAAGGCGAGAACGCCAAGAAGCGGATGACCGAAGGGGCGGTTGAACGGGTTGATGACTTTACGGTTCGCCTGAACCTGAACTCACCTGTTCTGTCAATTCCGGAAAATCTCTACAACTATCCGACCATGATCGTTCACCGCAGTTTTTCCGGCGACCTGTCGAAAGAACCGCTGGGCACGGGACCTTTCACACTGGCCGATTTCAGCGTGGGTGAGAAGGCCATCCTGAAACGCGTTGATCAGCCCTATTGGGGCGGCGAGGTTTATCTGGACGAGATCCACTATTATGACCACGGGGCTGCATCCGCGGCCCAGATGGCGGCTGTGGCCTCCGGTCAGGTAGACATGAACTATGAAATCGATATTGCATCGCTGGGCATGGCGAAATCCATCGAGGGGACGACGGTTCATGCGGCCAAGACCGCTCAGGCCGGTGTCATGCGGATGCGGACAACCGAAAAGCCGTTTGACGATGTCCGGGTTCGCCGGGCGATCATGCTGACATGTGATACAAAGCCCTACAACGACCTTGTCTTCCAGGGGCAGGGCGATGTGGGCGAGCATCACCATGTGGCGCCGATCCATCCCGAATATTTCAAGCTGCCGGAAGTGAAGCAGAATATCGAGGAAAGCAAGCGACTGCTGGCCGAGGCCGGGTATCCCGACGGGATCGACCTGACCATCGATGTGGGCAACACCAACGGACCGTGGCAGCAGCAGGTTTGTGAAATCTTCAAGGAACAGGCCGCCGCCGCAGGCATCCGCCTCAACCTGAATGTCATGCCGGCGTCCAAATACTGGGATGTGTGGGATACAACACCGTTCGGCCTGTCCGCATGGACCCATCGCCCGCTTGGCACCATGGTTCTCAGCCTTGGCTATCGGACCGGTGTTCCGTGGAACGAGACGGCCTACAGCAATCCTGAGTTTGACAAGGCGCTGACCCATGCGGAATCGCTGGTGGATGTTGAAGAACGCCGCAAGGCCATGGAGAAGGTCGAGAAAATCCTGCAGGACGATGCGGTCATGGTTCAGCCGGTCTGGAACCCGACCATGTTCCTGGCCAGGAACAACGTCAAGGGGCTGAAAGCGCACCCGACCCAGTATCACCAGCTGAACAAGGTCTGGATCGACAGCTAGGAATGATGAAGGCAGGGGCGGTTTCGCCCTTGCCTTTCTTTGCCTTTTTTATTTCGCAGTAACCTGGAAAGAAATAACAGATGCTGGTATTGGCAGCAAAACGCCTGTTTTCCATGATTTTGATTATGGTAACGGTGTCCTTCATCCTTTTTGCCCTTTTTGAATCTGATAAATTCTCGGTCGCCGGCAAGGTCCTTGGGCCGTATTCATCGACGGAACAGCGGGAAATCTGGCTGGAAAAGAACGGCTATAACGAACCCTTCCTTGAACGGTATCTGACGTGGAGCCTGAATGCGGTGCAGGGGGATTTCGGGGATTCCATCCAACTGAAAGCCCCGGTGGCCGATGTTCTCTGGCCGCGGCTTGGCAATACGGCCATTCTGGCGGGGCTGGTGTTCGCCTTCATGATCCCGTTATCCCTGACCCTTGGGGTTATCGCAGGCATGAAGGAGGGGAGTGTTCGGGATCGCTCCATCTCGATTACGTCGGTTCTGACAACCTCGGTGCCGGAGTTTGCATCCGCAACCTTCCTGTCGGCGGTGTTTGTCTATTCCCTGAAATGGCTGCCGGGAACGTCGGCCATGATCAACGGCTTTTCCTGGGCTGAAATAGCCCTGCCGGTCATGGTTCTGGTATTGTACGGGTTTGGTTACATCGCCCGTATGACCCGCGCCTCAATGGTCGAGGTCATGACCTCCAACTATATCCGCACGGCGATCCTGAAAGGCATTCCCTATCGTCGGGTGATCCTGAGACACGCCCTTCGCAATGCACTGATCGCCCCGTTCACGGTGATTGTCCTGCAGATGAACTGGCTGCTTTCCGGGGTGATCGTGGTCGAGGTTTTCTTTGCCTATAAGGGCTTTGGCAAGCTGCTTCTGGATGCGGCCCTGTTCGGGGATATCTATGTGATCGAGGCCTGCACCCTTGTGGCGGTTTTTGTGGCCGTGTTCTCCCAGTTTATTTCGGATATTGGCTATACGCTTCTCAATCCGCGTATCCGGTTCAGTTAAGGGGAGGCTTTGATGACAGATCTTGCAAATAAACCTTATCCGCCGGCACCCGGTTTTCTGAAGACCCTGATCAGCAGCCTGTCGCTGCTGCGGGAAAGCCCGATTGCCATTGCCGGTTTCGTGTTGATTTTCGGCTGGATCCTGCTGGCCCTGCTGGCGCCGATCCTGCCGCTGTATGACCCCAACATCCCGCTGGAGCCGTTCAAGTTTCCCGGTGCGGCGGCGAAGGATGGGGGCACCTATTGGCTGGGCACCGACCATAAGGGACGGGATATCCTGTCGCGGATCATTTTCGGTGCGCAGCAGGTGCTTGTCTGGGCCACACTGGCGACGGCGGTGGCCTATGTGGTCGGGATGGCCATGGGGGTTGTCGCGGGCTATCTCGGTGGCTGGTGGGACGAGGCAATTTCCTTTATTGCCAATGTGTTATTGTCCTTTCCTGTTATGGTGCTCTATATCGTCATTGTGTCCTATATGGGGGCGACGGGCCTGAATATCGTGCTGGCGGTGACCTTTGCATCGGCGCCGGGGATCATGCGTATCGTCCGTGGGCTGGTGCTTGATCTCAAGACCCGGGATTACGTCTTCGCCGCCCAGACACGGGGCGAAAGCACCCTCTATATCATGCTGATTGAACTGTTGCCCAATGCGCGGGGGCCGCTGATCGTGGATGCCAGCCTGCGCCTTGGCTATACCACCATCACCATTGCCATGCTGGGCTATCTTGGTCTTGGACTGCCGCCACCAGACCCTGACTGGGGTAAAATGATTTCCGAGGCACAGCCGCTTGGCAGCTTTGCTGGCTATATGGCCATTGCCCCGGCTGTGGCAATTTCATCTCTCGTTCTCGGGTTCAACCTGCTGGCCGATGGCCTGCGCGAGATTTCGATGAAGGATTAATGGATCATGAGTGAAACGCAACCAATTCTGGAATGCCGCAACCTGTGTATTTCCTATACAACGCGGTCCGGCGAGGTCCCGGCCGTGGTGGATTTCAACCTGAAAGTCATGCCCGGGCAGGGCATTGGCCTTGTGGGGGAATCCGGCTGTGGCAAATCCACCGTGGCGCTTGCGATCATGCAGTATCTTGGCAGTAACGGTTACATCAAGAGCGGGGAAATCCTGTTCAAGGGCCGGGACATGCGCGAGATGAGCGAAGAGGAGCTCCGGTCGATCCGGGGTTCCCGCATTGCCATGATCTATCAGGAGCCGATGGCCTCGCTGAACCCGTCCATGAAAATCGGCGAGCAGTTGATGGAGGTCCCCCTCTATCACGAGGACATCAACCGCGAAGAAGCGGCACAGCGCAGCTTCGAGATGCTGGAGGCGGTCAAGCTGCCGGACCCGACCCGGATCATGGGGGCCTATCCCCACCAGTTGTCCGGCGGTCAGCAACAGCGTGTGGTGATTGCCATGGCGTTGTTGTCCAAGCCGGACCTGTTGCTTCTGGATGAACCGACAACGGCGTTGGATGTGACGGTCGAGCGGGGGATTGTGGACCTGATCAACGAGATTTCCGCAGAGTTTGGAACCTCGATGATTTATATCTCCCACAATCTGGGTTTGATCCTGGATACCTGTGACCGGGTTACGGTCATGTATTCGGGAGAGGCCGTCGAGGAGGGCACGGTGCAGCGGGTGTTCACGCATATGCGCCATCCCTATACCCACGGCCTGTTCGCCACGATCCCGTTGCCGGGAACAGACAAGAACGAACGTCCCCTTGTTCCCATTCCGGGACAGCTTCCGCTGCCACATGAGCGGCCGCAAGGCTGTTATTTCGGGCCGCGCTGCGCCTTCTTTGAGGATGGGGTTTGTAACGGGGACCATGTTCCCATGTCCACCGTGGCGGAGGCCGAGGGACATTATGTCCGCTGTGCCCGCTATGCCGATGTGAACTGGGAAGATCATGATCACGAGGCGGTCGCCACCAAGTCGGTCAAATCCGGCAAGACCGTACTTCAGGTCGAGAAGCTGAAGAAATATTACGAGGTCGAGGAAGACCCGTTCATGGCCATGCTGAGCGGCTCTGAGGCGCGGCAGGTGAAGGCCAACGAGGATTTGAGCTTTATCGCCCGCGAGGCGGAAACGGTGGCCATTGTCGGCGAGTCCGGTTGCGGTAAGTCCACCCTTGCCAAGGTCCTGATGGGGCTGGAGGAGGCCACGTCGGGCCGGGTGATCCTGAACGGCAAGGAACTTGGCAAGACCGATGTTCGAAGCCGCGAGGCCGAGACCGTGAATTCCCTTCAGATGGTATTCCAGAACCCGTTTGACACCCTGAACCCGTCCCATACCATCGGCAGCCAAATCGGCCGTGTGATCAAGAAGTTCGGCATTGAGACGGACAAGAACAAGATCCGCGAGAAGGTGGGGGAGCTTCTGGATATCGTCAAGTTGCCACGGGAATTTGCCAACCGGCGACCACGGCAATTGTCCGGTGGCCAGAAACAGCGGGTCGGGATTGCCCGCGCCTTTGCCGGCAATCCGTCGGTGGTAATCGCGGACGAGCCGGTTTCGGCACTGGACGTATCGGTTCAGGCGGCGGTGACCGGCCTTTTGACAGAAATCCAGAACGAGTTGAAAACCACCCTGATCTTCATCAGTCACGACCTGAGTGTGGTTCGCTATCTGTCGGACCGGGTGGTGGTCATGTATCTGGGGCATATTGTCGAGCAGGGCGAGACAGAGCAGGTCTTTGCACCGCCCTATCATCCGTATACAGAGGCCCTGTTGTCGGCGGTTCCCATCGCTGATCCTGAAGTACAGCAGAAGCATATCGTGCTGGAAGGGGATATCCCGTCGTCGGTCAACCCGCCGTCCGGCTGTCCGTTCCATACCCGCTGTCCCCGGAAAATCGGTCGGATCTGCGAAACCGATGTGCCGCCTGTCAAAACCATGGAGGCCGGGCACAAGATCGCCTGCCATCTTGAGGACGATGTGCTGAACGGGATGGAACCGGTGATCACCATGCCGGATGACGCGGGCGAAGCGCCGCAGAACGCCGAAGTCGGTTAAGGGCACCGGATCGCCGCCGGTTTTACCCTTTATTTACCCTGAATTGTTATGAATTTCCCCATTGATAAATGTCAGTGGCACGAGGTTCATGACAATTCAGGCGGTTTCTTCATCGGACATTTATGTGGTGCAAACCCAGTTCGATGGCGCGTGGCGAAGTTTCAGGAAATATGTGGGGCAGGACAAAGCCGTGGACCTTGCCGAGGAACTGGCCCGTGAATGGGGCCAGCGGCGCGTGCGCATTCTGGTCGGACGGTATGATCCTGAAACGCAGCGTCGCCGGTACACGGCCTTTTCCAGCGAAATGATCGAACACTTTGGCGGCAGGGGCAGGAAAGCGCCTTGGGCCAACCGGTTGGCGCGCCCATTTGCCGGGCGCAAGGCGATGCTGGGGACATCGGTTGCGGGCGGAGCCCTTCTGCTGGCGGCGCTGTTGGTGGGCGGACTGGCGTTCTCCCCCCTATCACAGGCTGACAATAGCGGGCAGGGGGCACCGGCACAGGCCGCCCCTGAAAAAGGTGAAGCCGAGGGTGTGTCCCCGCTGGAAGCGCGTTTTTCAGAACTGACCCGGCGCAGCTATTCAAGGCCGATCCGTCTTCCCCATGTGCCTGTGCGCCTGCAGGGGGACTGGAGCCGGAACTGCCTGTCGGGTATTCAGGAATATCAGATCAAACAGGATACCCTTGTGCGGTTTGAAGGGGCGCTGGCACTGGATGCGCCGCTGTCCTCTGTCCTGCAATCGGGGCAGGTGTACGGATTGCTGACCGGAGGCGGGGAGTTGCGCGTCTTTGAAATGGTGGGCGTGGATCGCCTGAAGGCGGTTGGGGTGGTGACGGCCAGTGGCCTGTTTACCCCGGCAGCGGACGGGCCGGAACTGCATCGCTGTCTTTAGGAGCAGGTTGATAGGCCCTTTTAAAGGGTCAGGACGGCCGGGAAGCCCGCAACCGTCCTGTTTTTCTGTAGGGAATTTCCGCCTAGACGTGGAAGGAGGAGCCGCAGCCGCAGCGCCCTTTCTCGTTCGGGTTCTCGAACGTGAAGCGGGACTGAAGACCTTCTTCCAGCCAATCCATTTCCGTGCCCTGAACATAGGGAATGGCGTCCTGATTGATCAGTAACCTGACATCGCCGCTTTCCACGATGGCATCATCCGCCTTTTCATCGGTGGCATAGTCCATGGTGTAGCTGAGACCATTGCAGCCGGTATTGGTGATCCCGATCCTGAGCCCAATGGGGGTATCGGCACTTTGGGATAACAGGGTGCGAATGCGGGCAGCCGCCTTGTCCGTCAGTGTCATAATCTGTGTATCACTCATAACAAACCCTTCCATCCTACTAAAACATACCAAGATCAAGTTTTGCCGCTTCGGACATGTTGTCCGGTGTCCACGGCGGATCCCACAGGATTTCCACCTCAACCTCGCCAATCCCGTCCACCGGGCTGACCGCATCCCTGACCCAGTTCGGAATTTCACCGGCAACCGGGCAACCGGGGGCAGTCAGTGTCATGCCGATATAGGTATTCCCGTCGGCATCAATATCAATGACATAAATCAGGCCCAGATCATAGATGCTGACCGGTATTTCCGGATCGAACACTGTCCGCAGCGCCGCAATCACCGGTTCCTCCAGCGGGGAGGAACTGGTTCCCTCCACATAGGGGCCGGTGGCCACGGGTCGTTCTATTTTTTCCATTGTCGTCATAACCGTTCACATCACTTATTCGGTTGTCGCTTCGTGGTTGCCTTTCAGGGCCGCCTCAAGGGCATGCCAGGACAGGGTGGCGCATTTCACACGCATGGGAAAGGCCTTGACCCCGGCCAGAACCATCAGCTTCTCGGCCTCTTCATCGGCGCCCAGTTCTTCGGTTGCACCGGTCACCAGATCATGAAAAGACCGGAACAGGGCATGGGCCTCGTCGGCAGTTTTTCCCTTCACAAGTTCTGTCAGCATGGACGCGGAAGCCATTGAAATGGCACATCCTTTTCCTTCAAAGGCTGCTTTTTCAATAAGGCCGTTTTCGTTCAGGGTGAGGAACACGTCAATCGTGTCGCCGCAAAGCGGATTGTATCCATGCGCCTCGCAGGTAACCGTCTCGGGCCGTCCAAAGTTCCGGGGATGCTTTGAATGGTCAAGAATGACTTCCTGATAAAGTTCCCTGAGCGTGTCCTGCATTAGCCGAAGAACTCCTGAACCATCTGGATCGAGGCGACAAGGGCGTCGATATCCTCGTGGTTGTTATAGAGCGCGAAGGACGCCCGCACCGTGGACGGTACATCGTAGAAGTCCATCAGCGGCTGGGCGCAATGATGCCCCACACGGACGGCAACGCCGCTCTGGTCCACAATTGTGCCGATGTCATGGGGGTGAATGCCGTCCATGACAAACGAGACAATCGCCGCCTTGTTCCGGGCCTGCCCGATAATGCGGACAGAATTGATTTCCCGCAGCCGTTCCGTGGCATAGGCCAGCAGGGACTGTTCGTGCGCGGCGATCTTGTCGAACCCGACACTGTTCATATAGTCGATGGCGGTGCCAAGGCCGATGGCCTGAACGATGGGCGGTGTGCCTGCCTCGAACTTGCTGTGGCCGGTGGCGTAGGTGGTCTTTTCAAAGGTCACCCGGTTGATCATGTCCCCGCCGCCCTGATAGGGGGGCATTTTCTCCAGCCATTCAGACTTGCCATACAGAACACCAATGCCGGTCGGGGCAAAGACCTTGTGACCGGTAAAGACATAGAAATCCGCACCCAGTTCCTGAACATCCACCTTCATGTGCGGCATGGCCTGAGAGCCGTCGATCAGGACCGGAATGCCCTTGTCATGGGCCGCCCGGATCACATCCTTCACCGGGACAATGGTGCCGATCGCGTTGGAGATATGCGTAACAGCGACGATTTTGGTCTTCGGACCGAGGAGCTTCAGATACTCCTCCATCAGGAATTCGCCGTTTTCGTCGATGGGGACCGCCTTGACAGTGGCGCCGGCTTTTTCGGCGGCCAGTTGCCACGGCACGATGTTGGAGTGATGCTCCAGATAGGACAGAAGGATTTCGTCGCCGGGCTCAAGGGCAAGACGACCAAAGGAATCCGCCACCAGATTGATGGCTTCTGTCGTGTTCTTGGTGAAGATGATCTCGTCCAGACTGGCCGCATTCAGATGGGCGCGAACGGTTTTCCGCGCCCCTTCATACAGCTCGGTGGATTGCTGGCTGAGATAGTGAACACCCCGGTGCACATTGGCATAGGTTTCGGCATAGGCCTTGTGGACCGCATCCAGCACGACCTTTGGTTTCTGGGCGGACGCGCCGCTGTCCAGATAGGTCAGGCGCTTGCCATGCACGGTTTCCCCGAAAATGGGGAAATCCTTGCGGATGCGCTCGATATCAAGTGGTGTCATGTCGTTCATGATTTCCTATGCCTCGGACAGCCAGTGACGGGAAAGGCCGTCGAAATAGACTTTCACCCGTTCGTTGCCCACGGTTTCCAGCACATCGGCCAGAAACGCCTCAATCAACATTTTCCGGGCGGATGCCAGCGGAATACCGCGAGATTGCAGATAGAACAGGGCCTGTTCGTCCAATTCACCGGACGTGGCTCCGTGGCTGCATTTCACATCATCGGCGTAGATTTCCAGTTCCGGCTTGCAATCCACGGCGGCATAATCGGACAGCAACAGCGCCTTGCTGAGCTGATCACCCGCCACATGTTGTGCATCCGGGAAAATATGGATTTTCCCCTGAAACACGCCGTGGGCATGATCGTCCAACACGCCTTTATAGACCTGGCTGCTGTTGGTGTCCGGCACCCGGTGCTCGGTCAGGGTGGTGGTGTCGCAATGCTGGGACCCGCGCATCAGGTAGGCACCGTTGAGGTGGCTTTCCGCCTCGCGCCCCAGAATACGGGTGGTCAGTTCGTTGCGGGACAGTTTCGCACCGATGGACAGGGAAAAGTTCCGGTAATCGGCCCGTTCCGCCAGTTCGGCATCCGTGAAGGCAAGGTGGAAGGCCTCAGGGCTTTCCGCTTGCAGTTTGTAATGGTCGAGACGGGCATCCGCCGCGAGCGAGACTTCCGTCACCGGATTGCTGAAATAGGCGCCGGCCCCCACATGCCGCTCCAGCAGGGTCAGGGAACTGCCCTCTGCCAGTGTGATCACGTTGCGAAGGTGGCGACCGGTTTCCTGATCGCCTTCACTGCGGAAGGTGACGACCAGAATGTCGTCCAGAACCACCCCTTCCGCGACAGACAGCACAAGGCCATCTTCCATGAAGGCGGTGTTCAGGGCCAGAAAGGCCCGCTTTTCCTGGGATGGGAAAGACAGCACCGTCCCGTTTCCGAGACTATCCGCAAGCGAGGTTACGCTGATCCCTTCCGGCAGACCGTCCAGACGGCTTTCCGCCGCCGAGAAACGACCGTTCACGAAGACCATTTCGAAGCGGGCCTCAAACGGCTGGTCCGGGATGGCGGGGGCCGGGGCCGGGGCGACCCGACCTTCATTCGCAGTGGGCTTGGTCAGGGCCGTCAGGTTGGTGAATTTCCATTCCTCGACCTTCCGGTGCGGAAAGTCGAGGGCGGCAAACGCCTCAAGGCCCGCTCGGCGAAGGTCGCTCACGCTTCGATTGTCGGCGCCGGGCAGTTGCCGGGCGGCCGTGTCAAAGCGGTCGATATACCGTTGGGCGAGGGGGGTAAGAGAGCTCATGATTGTGTCCTTTTTGCAGTATCGGCGCGTTATGCGGCGCTGATGGCTGCATACCCTTTTTCCTCAAGTTCCAGTGCCAGGGACTTGTCGCCGGATTTGACGATTTTGCCGTCGGCCAGCACATGGACAAAATCCGGGACGATATAGTCAAGCAGACGCTGATAGTGGGTGATGACAAGCGCGGAGCGTTCCGGGCTGCGCAGACGGTTGACGCCATCGGCGGCCACCTTCAGGGCGTCGATGTCGAGGCCGGAGTCGGTCTCGTCCAGAAGCATCAGTTTCGGCTCCAGCAGGGCCATCTGCAGAACCTCGTTGCGCTTTTTCTCGCCGCCGGAGAAGCCCACATTCACGGCCCGCTTCAGCATGTCGTCCTTGATCCCAAGCTCGGCGGTTTTCTCACGGACCAGCTTCAGGAATTCCATGGCGTCCAGTTCTTCCTCGCCGCGGAATTTCCGCTGCGCGTTGAGCGCCGTCTTCAGGAAGGTTGCCGACGGAACGCCGGGAATTTCAACCGGGTACTGAAAGGCGAGGAAAATACCGTGGCAGGCCCGCTCGTCCGGGGACAGGGCCAGAAGGTCCTCGCCCATATAGGTTACGGAACCGCCGGTCACCTCATAGCCTTCGCGTCCTGACAGGACGTAGGACAGGGTGCTTTTACCCGCGCCGTTCGGGCCCATGACGGCATGGATCTCACCGGGGTTGATGGTGAGGTTGATGCCTTTCAAAATTTCTTTTCCGCCGATTTCGGCACGGAGATCTTTAATCTCTAACATAGTCCAGCTCTTAACTTCTTTCGCGGCAGGGTAAGCCTGCCGAATTGGTTATCCCGATATTATCCAACGCTGCCTTCAAGGCTGATGCCCACCAGCTTCTGTGCCTCGACCGCAAATTCCATGGGCAGTTTCTGAAGCACTTCCTTACAGAACCCGTTTACGATCAGGGCCATGCTTTCTTCTTCGGAAAGCCCCCGCTGCTGGCAATAGAACAGTTGTTCCTCACTTACCTTCGAGGTGGTTGCCTCATGCTCGATCTTGGCGGTCCGGCTCTGGTTCTCGATATAGGGAACCGTGTGGGCGCCGCATTTGTCGCCAATAAGAAGGCTGTCACAAACCGTATGGTTACGGGCATGGTCGGCCTTGCGGCCCATACGGACCAGACCGCGATAGGTGCTTTGTGCCCGGCCGGCGGAAATGCCCTTGGAAATGATCGTGCTGGAGGTGTTTTTCCCCAGATGGATCATCTTGGTGCCCGTATCCGCCTGTTGCAGGTTGTTGGTGATGGCAATGGAGTAAAACTCGCCAATGGAATTATCCCCCTGCAGGATGCAGGACGGGTATTTCCATGTAATGGCAGAGCCGGTTTCCACCTGTGTCCACGATACCTTGGCGTTCTTGCCGCGGCAGGCGGCCCGCTTGGTCACGAAGTTGTAGATACCACCAACCCCGTTTTCGTCGCCGGGATACCAGTTCTGGACTGTGGAATACTTGATTTCCGCATCATCCAGAATGACCAGTTCGACAACAGCCGCGTGAAGCTGGTTCTCGTCCCGCATGGGGGCGGTACAGCCTTCAAGATAGCTGACATAGCTGGCGTCATCGGCAATGATCAGGGTCCGCTCGAACTGCCCGGTCTGGGCGGCGTTGATGCGGAAATAGGTGCTCAGCTCCATCGGGCAGCGCACCCCTTTCGGGATGTAGCAGAAGGAGCCGTCCGTAAAGACCGCAGAGTTCAGCGCGGCGAAGAAATTGTCCGTGTAGGGCACGACCGATCCAAGATACTTCTTCACCAGTTCCGGGTGGTTCTTGACCGCTTCGGAAATGGGGCAGAAAATCACGCCTTCCTTTTCCAGACGCTCGCGGAAGGTGGTGGCGACGGAAACGCTGTCAAACACGGCGTCAACCGCCACATTGGCAGCACCTTCAACACCGGCCAGCACTTCCTGTTCCTTGAGGGGGATGCCCAGTTTCTCGTATACGGCCAGCAATTCCGGGTCGACTTCATCAAGGCTTTTCGGCTTGTCCTTGGTTTTCGGCGCGGAATAGTAATAGATATCCTGATAGTCGATCTTGGGATAATCCACCTTGGCCCATGTGGGCTCTTCCATGCTCAGCCAATAGCGGTAGGCCTTCAGGCGCCATTCCAGCAGCCATTCCGGTTCTTCCTTCTTCGCCGAGATGAAGCGGACAATATCCTCGCTCAGGCCGATGGGAGCGGTTTCGGCCTCGATATCGCTGACAAACCCGTATTTGTATTTTTCGGAAACAGACGCTACCTGCTCCACGGTTTCCTGGCTAACAGCCATCTTCTACTCCGTAACATTGGCGGCGGAAAGGGACGTATCGGTGCCCTTCGCCACATGGGTAAGAGGTTTCTGTGTGTCGTGGCACATATCGGCGAGGGTAACTTCCTCCATCGCCGCATTGATGGCACGATTGATTTTTTCCCAGCCACCCCGCATGGGGCAGTTGGTCTCCACCGAGCAATCAAGGTCACTGCCGTCCACGCAGGATGTCACAGCGACAGGCCCTTCCAGAACACGGACGATTTCCGCCACGGACACGTCTTTCGGCTTCCGGTCCAGACGATAGCCGCCATGGGCACCCCTGAGGGATGTCAGCAGCCCGCCCTTGGCCAGAATACGAAGCACCTTGGCCGTGGTCGGCACGGTCAGGCCCGTATGCAGGGACAGGTCAGGCGCATTCATGATGCGGCCCTCAATCCTTGCCATTTCGGACATGATCACGACACCGTAATCCGTCATTTTGCTCAGTTTGATCATCTTAAAATCTATATCGTACTAAAATGGTCTCATATCAAGGGGTATATCAGACCAATTTAGTTTTGTATATAAAAAGACAGGCTTGTGAAGGCAAGCGGGGAATGCTGCGCTGCGGCAGAATCGGCAGGGGCAAAATGCCGACGAAAGATTGCTCCATTTTTCCGTTACAAACAATTCATTAGTTGCGCAAATCCGGGTACTTGACGAATTTGTCCATTAGGTTCTTGCCTCTTTAGAAAGTTGTGGCATAGGGTGGTGGAATCAAAAAACAATAATAATAATAAATGATTCAACGGCGGCACCTGAAAACAGGGTCGGCGTCTGACTGGGAATAAAAACAAGAGTTTAACAGGGTGGCATCAGGAGGTGCCTTGATGGAATATTTTGTTCAGCAGTTGATCAACGGGGTAACCTTGGGGTCAATTTACGGCTTGATCGCGATCGGTTACACCATGGTTTATGGGATTATCGGCATGATCAACTTCGCCCATGGTGACATTTTCATGGTGGGTGCCTTCATTTCTCTTATTGTGATTACGGCATTGGGACTGACCGTATCAACGGGGCTTGGCCTGACCTTTGTGGCACTGATCCTTGTGCTGGTCTGTGCCATGATCATTGCGTCGGCCTATGGCTGGACGCTGGAACGGCTTGCCTATCGGCCGTTGCGGGGGTCTTTCCGTCTGGCGCCGCTGATCACGGCGATCGGCGTCTCCATCGTTCTTCAGAACTACATCCAGATTGCGCAGGGTGCGCGGGTCAAGCCGCTTCAACCCATCATCACGGATGGCTATACCCTGATGACCAAAACCACCGAGGCCGGTGAGTTTGTGGTGCAGATTTCCAATATCCAGATCCTGATCATCTCGGTGACGGTTATCCTGATGGCCGTGTTCTCGCTGATCATCGCGAAAACATCCCTTGGCCGGTCGCAGCGTGCCTGTGAACAGGACCAGAAAATGGCATCGCTTCTGGGGATCAATGTGGACAAGACCATTTCCACCACCTTTGTCATGGGCGCCGCGCTGGCCGCTGTGGCGGGGCTGATGTTCCTGCTTTATTACGGGGTGATCGATTTCTTCATCGGCTTTGTGGCCGGTGTGAAGGCCTTTACGGCGGCGGTTCTGGGAGGAATTGGCTCGTTGCCGGGGGCCATGCTGGGCGGCTTGGTGATCGGCCTGATCGAAACCTTCTGGTCCGCCTATTTCTCGGTCGAATACAAGGATGTCGCCGCGTTTGCCATGTTGGCAATCGTTCTCATTTTCCTGCCGCAGGGTCTTCTCGGTAAGCCTGAGGTTGAAAAAGTATAATGGGAACAGCGAAGATGTCGAGTGGAGGGCCTGCGCCGGGGACTGACCTGGCGCAGATCTTCAAAGATCTGGTTGTGACCTTTTTGCTGGCCGCAGCCATTTTCGGAACCACCATTGCCTTTAAAACGGAAACCGCGATTGGCGGGCTGACGCTGGAAACCCATTACGGGTTGGCGGCCGCCGTGGTCGGGGTCGTTGTTGTGGGCCGGTTTATCCTGTGGATGACGGTCTGGCGCAAGCGCACCGTCGCCGTCAGTGTGGTGCCGGGCGGTCTCAAGCAGGCCATCGTCGGGAAACTGGGGTTTCTTGGGAAATATTTCGGGCCGACCATGCTTTTATTTGCGCTGGTCTTTCCGTTCCTGCCGTTCACGGACCGCTATCTCCTTGATCTGGGTATCCTGATCCTGACCTATATCATGTTGGGTTGGGGCCTGAATATCGTGGTCGGGCTGGCCGGTCTTCTTGATCTTGGCTATGTGGCCTTTTATGCCATCGGTGCCTATTCCTATGCGCTGCTGGCCCAGTATTTTGGCCTGTCTTTCTGGATATGTCTGCCATTGGCCGGCATTCTGGCGGCCTTTTGGGGCATTATCCTCGGTTTTCCGGTGTTGCGTCTACGGGGCGACTATCTGGCCATTGTTACGCTGGCCTTCGGGGAAATCATTCGGGTGGTCCTGCTGAACTGGTATCAGTTCACTGGCGGACCGGACGGGATTTCCGGTATTCCCCGGCCGACCTTCTTCGGCCTGCCTTTCAAGCGGGGCGAGGGGAATTTTGCAGATTTCTTCGGTCTGGACTATTCGTCCATGCACCGGATCATCTTCCTGTATTTCCTGATCCTGCTTCTGGCGCTGGTGACCAACTTTGTGACCAACCGGTTGCGGCGCCTGCCGCTTGGCCGGGCGTGGGAAGCGCTGCGCGAAGATGAAATCGCCTGCCGGTCCATCGGGCTGAACACCACCCTGGTGAAATTGTCCGCCTTTGCGACCGGGGCCATGTTCGCAGGCTTTGCCGGATCGTTCTTTGCGACCCGTCAGGGCTTTATCTCGCCGGAAAGTTTCACCTTCATTGAATCCGCGCTGATCCTTGCCATCGTTGTTCTCGGTGGCATGGGCAGTCAGGTGGGCGTGGTGATCGCGTCCATCGCCATGATCGGCGGCTTCGAGATTTTCCGCGAGGCGGAACAATTCCGTATGCTGATTTTCGGGCTGGCCATGGTTGTGATCATGGTGTGGCGTCCCCGCGGTCTGATTTCCACCCGTGAACCGTCCATCTTCCTTGTCAGGAAGAAAAGCGTTTCCGCCGATATGGTGGCACAAGGGGAGGGGCACTGACATGACGCGTTGGAATGAAGACATTCTGTTGTCGGTGGAGCGCATGAGCATGCGTTTTGGCGGCCTGTTGGCGGTGGATGACCTGTCCTTCAATGTGGGGAAGGGGGATATCACCGCCCTGATCGGGCCAAACGGCGCCGGAAAGACAACCGTGTTCAACTGCATCACGGGATTTTACAAGCCGACAGCCGGGCGGATCACCGCCCACACGCTGGAGGGGGAGAAATTCCTGTTGGAGCGCATGGACGATTTCCGTATTCCCAAACAGGCCAAGGTGGCCCGGACATTCCAGAATATCCGGCTGTTTGGCGGCATGACGGTTCTTGAAAACCTGATGGTCGGCCAGCACAACCCCCTGATGAAGGCGTCGAAATTCACCTTTGGCGGCATTCTGGGGCTCAGCAGTTACAAGGAGGCTGAAAAGCAGGCTATTGAACTGGCCAAATACTGGATGGAGAAGACTGGCCTGACCTATCGGGCCGACGATGCGGCGGCTGACCTGCCATACGGCGAGCAGCGCAAGCTGGAAATTGCACGGGCCATGTGCACCCGTCCGAAACTGTTGTGTCTGGATGAACCGGCCGCAGGCTTGAACCCCCGGGAATCCGAGGAGTTGAACGCCCTGCTGCTGCATATCCGGGCAGAGGAGGATACGGGCATCCTGCTGATCGAGCATGACATGAACGTGGTGATGGAAATCTCTGACCATATTGTGGTGCTGGATTACGGCGAGAAGATCGCCGATGGCACACCGGAGGAGGTTCGCAATGATCCCAAGGTCATTGCCGCCTATCTGGGGGTTTCTGATGAAGATGTGGAAAACGTGGAACAACAGATTGAACAAGATGTAACCGGGTCTGGAGAGACGGAGGCGCCGAAATGAGCAAGCAGCCGCTTTTGCAGATCGAGAATGTGGAAACCTTTTATGGCAAGATCCAGGCCCTTCGCGGGATTACCATGGATGTGCATGAAGGCGAGATTGTCACCCTGATCGGGGCCAACGGGGCCGGAAAATCCACCCTGATGATGACGGTGTGCGGTAATCCGCGCGCCGCCAGTGGGCGGATCGTCTATGACGGGACGGACATTACCAACATGCCGACCCATGAAATCATGCGCATGGATATCGCCCAATCCCCGGAAGGGCGGCGGATTTTCCCCCGCATGACGGTCTATGAAAACCTGTTGATGGGCGCCGCCGTTACCGACCCGCAATATCTGGAAGAGGATTTCGAGAAGGTCTTTGACCTGTTCCCGCGCCTCAAGGATCGCCGGGATCAGCGGGGCGGAACCCTGTCCGGCGGTGAACAGCAGATGCTGGCCATTGGTCGGGCCCTGATGGCACGGCCGAAGCTGTTGCTGCTGGACGAGCCGTCCCTTGGTCTTGCGCCGCTGGTGGTGAAGCAGATTTTCGAGGTGATCAAGGAACTGAACCAGCGGGAGGGCCTGACCGTCTTTCTGGTGGAGCAGAACGCCTATCACGCCTTGAAACTGGCGGACCGCGGTCATGTGATCGTTAATGGTGTCATCACCATGAGCGGCACAGGAAAGGAACTGTTGGCCCGTGAAGAGGTTCGGGCCGCCTATCTGGAAGGGGGGGCGCACTGATGGGTATTCTTTGGGAAGACAGCTTTACCGTATTTCTGTTCATGACAGTGATTATCGCGGGCGGGGCGGCCTTTATGGCGGGCCGCTCTCTCGCGATGAAATGGCGACCCCTGATTCAGCCGATCCTCTACATGATGCTGTTGGGGCTGGCGGTCCGGTTTTTCCATTACGCCCTGTTTCAGGGGGACCTTCTGTCCGTGCATTTCTACATCACGGACACGCTCGTACTTATTGGTATTTCGTTGCTGGCCTACCGCCTGACCCGTGTCCGGCAAATGGTGACCCAGTATCCGTGGCTCTATGAGCGGACGGGGCCACTGACGTGGCGCGAAATACAATAATTTGTCAGGCCTGCCAAAGGGAGTTCGGCAGGTCCGACATTTAATGAAATTATACTTTACAAGATGATCGTATTTTAGGAATGATAGTTGTAAGGGTGTGATTTCCTATCTACTAACAAGGGAGAGTTAAATGAAAAAATATCTTCTTGCAGCAACCATGCTGTCAGCAAGTGTCATGATGGCGGGAAGCGCCTGGGCAGACATCCAGATTGCAACCGCAGGGCCGATGACCGGTCAGTATGCCAGCTTTGGCCAGCAGATGAAGGCCGGTGCCGAACAGGCCGTTGAGGACATCAACGCGGCTGGCGGTGTGAACGGTGAAAAACTGGTCCTGACCATCGGCGACGATGCCTGCGATCCGAAACAGGCTGTGGCTGTGGCCAACCAGATGGTTTCGAAGGGTGTGGTCTTCATGGCCGGTCACTTCTGCTCCGGCTCCTCCATCCCGGCATCCAAGGTGTATGAGGAAGAAGGCATCATCCAGATTTCTCCGGGTTCCACCAACCCGAAGCTGACCGATGAAGGCGGCCCGAACGTTTACCGTGTCTGTGGTCGTGATGACCAGCAGGGTCAGGTTGCCGGTTCCCTTCTGGCCACCGAATATAAAGGCAAGAATGTCGCGATCCTTCACGACAAGACCGCCTATGGCAAGGGTCTGGCAGACCAGACAAAGGCTGCCATGGAAGCAAATGGCGGCAAGGCTGCCATGTATGAAGCCTATACGGCTGGTGAAAAGGACTACACCGCCCTTGTTTCCAAGATGAAACAGGAAAATATCGATGTGGCCTATGTGGGTGGTTACCACACCGAAGCTGGCCTGATTGTGCGTCAGATGCGGGATCAGGGCATGAAAACCCAGCTTATTTCCGGTGACGCGCTGGTCACGGACGAATACTGGTCCATCACCGGTGATGCGGGTGAAGGCACATTGATGACCTTCTCTCCGGATCCGCGGAAAAACCCGAACGCTTCCGGTGTGGTTGAAAAGTTCCGCGCCAAGGGCATCGAGCCTGAAGGATATGTCCTGTACACCTATGCCGCCATTCAGGCATGGGCACAGGCCGCGTCCACTGCCAAGTCCGTGGATATTGATCCGGTCATGAAGGCGCTGAATTCCGGTAACTTCAATACAGTTCTGGGCGACCTTGCCTTTGATGACAAGGGTGACGTGAAACTGCCGGGCTATGTCTGGTACGAATGGAAGGGCGGCAAGTACGACTACCGCTAAGTCATTCAGGGTCTGAAGACCGAACCCCTGCGGGTCCTGCCCGCAGGGGTTTTTTTATGGGGGGTGGGGCGGGAAACCCGGCTGACAAAACCCGTTTTTCGTGTAACTATCCGGGGGCTGGTAACAGGCGGAAAACGTCGCGGCACAATAATGAAACAAGAATAACCAACAACAAGAACAAGCAAAAAGGGGCGGTACCATGAGCGTATTGAAAGGGCATTATGACTGGGATGCCATTCTGGGGGGATTGAACACATATTTGCGGCTGCGGGCCACCCCCATTGGCATGAAACTGTTCAAGACGGTAGAGGAGATGGAGGCCATTCCGCGCATCCGGCGGCCGGACGCCATTCACACGGCGGACCAGATCGTTGGTCAGGCCTGTCGTCTGGGATGGACCGTCGGGGTCACGGCCGAGGATTTTGTCGGCGCCCAGTGCGGGGCCGTTTTGGGGCTTCACCCGCAGGACGAGGAATGGAAGGCCGGAAAGCGTTATGTGGGCGTCTGGTGGGAAAGCGAGGAGGATACCCGCATTCACCAACAGGAAATGGACGTTGTCCCCTATGGGACCTACAAGGCGATGGCGGTGTCTCCGCTGGCCACCGGGCGTCTTGATCCGCCCGATGTGTGCCTGATCTATGCCACTCCCGCGCAGATGATCCTGTTCATCAATGGCCTGCAATGGGCGGGATACAAGAAGCTGGAATTTTCCTGCGTGGGGGAAAGTGCCTGTGCGGATAGTTGGGGCAAGGCCCTGTCCACGGGAGAGCCGAGCCTGTCCATCCCCTGCTTTGCCGAGCGTCGCTACGGCGGGGTGATGGAGGATGAATTGCTGATGGCCATTCCCCCGGCCTATCTGCCCAAGGTGGTTGAGGGACTGGCCCATCTGTCAAAGAACGGCCTGAGATATCCCATTCCGCCCTACAGTGTGCAGAATGACGCCCGGGCTGGCCTCGGCCACAGCTACGGCTAATTCCTGAAAAGGGGCAAGGTGAACACCGGAGTCGGAACCTTGCCCCGCCATTTTATCGGTCCTGAATTTCAGATGTGCGTTGTCGGGCAGGGGCGTTCTGATGTAAATCAGGCGGAGCACCACGGATTTACGGAAGCAGTTTGTTTTATGATGACCATGACTTTTTCTGATCGGAAAGATCATTGCCTGGCCTGTACCGGTACGGATATCGCGCCCGCCTATAGGAAGGACCAGATGACTTTCGATCGGTGCCAGAGCTGCGGGTTTGTGTTCATGAACCCCATGATTGACGAGGAAAGCATTGCCGAGTTTTATCGCGATTATGCGGGGACGGGCAGTTACACCAAAAAGGCCGACAAGAAAATGCGCCGCTCGCGCCGTCGGCTTCGTCGTCTGAAGCGGCTTGTGCCGGGCGGCACGTTCCTTGATATCGGGTGCAATGCGGGCTTTGTGGTCGAGGCTGCCCGCGAGGCCGGTTTCGATTCTTACGGGATCGACTTGAGTTCCGAAGGGGTCGCCTACGGAAAAGAGAATTTCCCGGGCTGTACCTTTCATAACCTGCCCATCGAAGCCGCCGCAGAACATCTTCCGAAATTTGATCTGGTCTATAGTTCGGAAGTGATTGAACATGTCCTCGATCTGGACAGCTTCCTTCGCCACACGGCGGATATCATGAAGCCGGGCGGCGTTTTGTATCTGACGACCCCGGATGCCGGGCACTGGCGAACTCCGAAGGACCTGTCCACATGGTTCGGGTTCAAGCCGCCGGAACACAGCATTTATTTCAATCGCGCCTCCCTGACACACGCGCTGGAGCGGTTCGGTCTGAAGATCGAGAAACGCTATCTCAGCCACAAGCCGGGCCTGAAAGTTCTGGCCCGAAAAGTTGGCTGATGGCCGGGGGCGGGCCGTTTCTGTTTGTCTATGGAACGCTGCGTCTTGCAAGCGAAGTTCCGGCAGCCCGCCTTTTGAAACGCCTTGCCGACTATCAGGGACAGGCCCTGATACAGGGGCGGCTTTATGATCTGGGTCGCTATCCCGGTGTTATCTGTACGCCGGACCCGGCCGAGCAGGTGGTCGGCGATCTTTTCCAGCTTCGGGAGCCAGAGACCGTCTTGCAGGCGCTGGATATTTACGAGGAATGTTCCGATACGGACCCAAAGCCGCATCTCTACGTGCGAAGAGAGGTCCGGGCCTTGCCCCGTTCAGGCGGGGAACTTACGGCATGGACCTATCTTTTTAACCGGGACGTGACACCCTATCGCGCCATCCCGTCCGGGGATTATCTGTCTTTCCTGAAAACCTGAAAACCTGAAGGCCACCCCGGAGGGTAGCCATCAGGGCCGTCATCAGGATATCGGGATCGGGTCAGGAACCGATATGGGTTTCCCCGCGTTCCCTGGCCAGCCGGATTTGTTTCTGGCGTTCAGCAAAGCGATGCTTCTGATCGGCGGTCAGCTTGTCGTGACAGCGGGGGCAGGACACACCCTTTTCATAAAGCGGGGACTGCTTGTCTTCCTCGGTAATGGGGTAACGACAGGCATAGCATTGGTCATAGGAGCCTTTTTCAAGCGCATGATTGACCGTGACCCGCTGGTCAAAGACAAAGCATTCACCTTCCCATGTGCTTTCCTGTTCGGGGACATCCTCCAGATACTGCAGGATACCGCCTTCCAGATGGTAAACTTCCTTGAACCCCTGGGACAGCAGGTAGGATGTGGACTTTTCGCAGCGGATACCACCGGTGCAGAACATGGCCACCTTCTTGTGCTTGTCCGCATCCAGATTGTTGGCGACATAGTCCTTGAATTCGCGGAATGTCTCGGTCTTCGGGTTGATGGCACCCTTGAAGGTGCCGACCTCGACCTCATAATCATTGCGGGTGTCGATCAGCAGAATGTCCGGATCGTCGATCAGGGCGTTCCAGTCCTTGGGCTTGATATAGGTGCCCACGGTTTCGCGGGGGTCCAGATCAGGCGCGCCAAGGGTGACGATTTCCTTCTTGAGGCGGACCTTCATCCGATAGAAGGGCTGTTCCTCGTTGATGGCTTCCTTGTGTTTCAGGTCGGCAAGGCGCGGATCGCTTTTCAGATAGGCCAGCAGGGTGTCGATCCCCTCGCGGCTACCGGCGACGGTACCGTTGATCCCCTCGCGCGCCAGAAGCAGGGTGCCGTGAATTCGGTTGTCGAGGCAGACCTTCAGGATTTTCGGCTGCAGGTCCTGATAATCGGCAAGTTCAACAAATTTATATAGGGCGGCGACAACAAACATTTTCACCTCTGGGTCATCGGGAAGGGGACTGTTCCCGCTTCCAATTCTGATTTTGCTGATGTTTATATTTATACGGCTGCCCACATGCAAGAATCTATTTAGCCCGCTTTGCGGCAGGGATCAGGATTGAATTTGCGGCCTTTCAGACAAAATGGTAGAAGCCGTTGGGTTTTCTTTTGACCAACGTTCAATTTTCTCGGTGAATTTATGGCTGCTCCCATTCTGGCATTACAAGACGCACGTGTGACCTTCGGCGGGGGGGACCTGTTCAAGGGCATCTCCCTCAGTGTAGAGCCGGGAATGCGCATTGCGCTGGTCGGGCGGAACGGGTCCGGGAAATCGACCTTGCTGAAAACGATCGCCGGGGTTCTGGAACTGGATGGCGGGGATCGCTTCCTGCAGGCCGGAACCCGCGTGGGATACCTGCACCAGCAGCCTGAAATCGTGCCCGGCCGGACCGTGTTCGAGCAGGTCTCGCAAGGGGTGCCTGAGGAAATGAAACAGACCGGGGCGGAAACCGGTTATCTGGTGGATCAGGTTCTGGACGGCGTCGGTATTGATGGCAGTCGCCTTTTGGAAACCCTGTCCGGCGGGGAGGCGCGCCGTGTTGCGCTGGCCGAGGCGCTGGTGGCGGACCCGGATGTGTTGCTGCTGGATGAGCCGACCAACCATCTGGATATCAAGACAATCCTGTGGCTGGAAGACGAATTGAAAACCTTCCGGGGGGCCTTGTTGATCATCAGCCATGACCGGCAGTTCCTGAAAAACCTTACCAACCGCCTGTTCTGGTTGGACCGGGGGGTGCTGCGGACCCACGGCAAGGGCTTCGCCGCCTTTGAGGAATGGTCCGAGGAAATCCTGCGGAGCGAAGAGGTCGAGCTTCGCAAGATGGACAAGAAAATCGCCGAGGAAACCGACTGGTCCCGCAAGGGGATCACCGCCCGCCGGGCCCGGAACGAAGGCCGCCTGCGGGCGCTGAACCGGTTGCGGGCAGAACGGTCGGAACGTACGGCCCGAACCGGCAACGCACGTCTGGAAGTATCCGCCGGAGCGAAAAGCGGCAAGGTGGTCGTGGAAGCCGAGGGGATCAGTAAAAGTTATGTTGACGCCAACGGGCAGGAAAAGAATGTGATCCGCAATTTTTCCACCCGGATCATGCGCGGCGACCGGGTCGGGATCATCGGCCCCAACGGGGCGGGCAAGACGACGTTGCTGAACCTGTTGATGGGGAAAATACCGCCCACCACGGGCGAGGTAAAGCTGGGCACCAACCTGACGCCAGCCATTTTCGATCAGCAACGGGAAAGCCTCGACCCTGAGGAAAGCCTGTGGGATACGCTGGCCGATCCGGGCAGCGGACAGTTGATGGTGCGCGGCGAAGTGCGCCATGTGGTGGCCTATCTGCGGGATTTCCTGTTCGAGGATAAACAGGCCAAAAGCCCTGTGAAATCCCTGTCCGGCGGTGAAAAGAACCGGCTTTTGCTGGCCAAGCTGCTGGCGCGGGAAAGTAACCTTCTGGTGCTGGACGAACCGACCAACGATTTGGATATGGAAACGCTGGACCTGTTGCAGGACATGCTCAGTGACTATGACGGGACGTTGATCATCATCAGCCATGATCGTGAGTTTCTGGACCAGCTTGTCACATCGGTGATCGCCCTTGAGGAAGATGGCAACATTGCCGAATATGTGGGCGGCTATACGGATTATGTGCGCCAACGCAAGGGCGGCCCGGAAACGGGCGTGAAGAAAGCGGAAAAACCGGCAAAGGCAAGTGAGCCCAAGGCAGAAAAGCCCAAGGCCCGCACGAAACTGTCCTACAAGGACCAGCGGGATCTGGACCTTATGCCCGGCGTCATCGAGGGGCTGGAGCAGGAGATCGCAAAGCTGGAAGCGGAGTTGGCCGACCCGGAACTGTTTACAAAATCACCGGAGAAGTTCCAGAAAATCGCCGATACCCTATCCGGAAAGAAAGAGGAACTGGACGCCGCGGAAGAACGCTGGCTGGAACTGGAAATCCTTCAGGAAGCCCTGTCTACCTGACGGGGAGGGCGCGAAAGGGCGCTATACCGTCAGGGGCATTTCCGTCGCATGGCGGCGGCTTGGCAGGGGAAGCAGGCCGCAGGTCCTCAGAACCGTGGAAATGATGGCATCGGTTGCCTTGTCAAAATCCGCGTCCTGCAGCCCGTCCTGACGGCCGAGGACGGACGCCCACTGAACCTCGAAATCCGCCCAGGTCTGGGTCATGGCCCAGATATGGAAAATCAGGCGTTTGCTGTCGACAGGGGCCATTTTTCCCTGCTCGACCCACATGTCCAGAATGGCGGCCTTGCTTTCGACCCAGTCTTTGAGGTCTCCCTCCAGATAGGGTTTGATGCGCGGGGCGCCCCGGATCAGTTCATTGGCAAAGACCCGCGACGCTTCTGGCCGGGTGCGAGACAGGTCCATCTTGGCGCGGATGTAATCGGCAAGGGTTGAGGCCGGATCGTCGTTCGCCGTGATTTCCCGGAACGAGGAAAGCCACAACGCCACAATGTCATCGACAACGGCCCGGTACAGCTTGGCCTTGGTCCCAAAATAATAATGGATGTTGGCTTTTGGCAGGCCCGCCTCTTCGGCGATGGAGGCAGTCGTTGCCCCGCGAAAGCCGTTCTGCGCGAAGACCTTTTCCGCCGCCTTCATGATGCGCTTTTCATTTTCCTGTCGGATACGGCCTTGCCCGTTCCCGTCCGTGGAGATGTCCTGCATACCGATAACCCGCCTTTCGCCGCGAATGCGCCCCTGTCGAAAGACAACAGGAACGCGAGAGCGGTTCGTATATTTTAAACTTACCTGACCAAATGGTCAATTCTTGCAGAAAGCGAATATATCAGGATCTTAATGGACCATTCAGGCGAATAAAATAAGATCAAAACAGAACGCGGAAAGTGCCCCTTAGAATTGAAAGGGGCATTACTTCGCCAATCCGGTCCTAAAAAGCCAGAAAACCTGTGTATAAAATTAGTAAAAAATAATATTATAATGTGAATTTTATTTAGATTTACTCTTATTCGTTGAAATATATTGCATTTTTCACACATATCGATTTTCTTTATAAGAACATAAAGTGAACATATGGACGAAAGTGAGGCCCCCTATGAAATTCAGGCTAGTAAATTCAGGGCCTCTTTTATCCCTTCGTTGTGATTTTTCGCCCTTAAAATCAGGGTGCCCCTTTCCACGGACGGGGAGATGATGGGCAGGGGCCATCTGTACCGTTATTGGTACAAATCATGAACATTTTTTGGGGCGAAAACCGGCAAAAAGGGGATCAGGCGGGAAGGTAATCATACGGGGGAGGGTCAATTTTGCGTGATATTTTTCTGATTAAGGATTCGCTTTATAATGGCATTTTATGCCGGGACGCGGGTTTCTTATCTGGCGGTTTGGTGGATTGGGGCCGCTTGGCAGGCTATGGGAATGGCACTTTTTCAGGGGGTTGAGTTAATATTCGAAAAAACTTGACCGTTTGGTCAGATTTTGACTACCTTCATATTAACAAAATATCAAATTCGGCCATGAGCCGATCATGTCTAACTGGGCTGGGGAAAGAAAGATGGGTGATATCGCAGGTATCGCGGCGGGACGTTTGTCCGTCGACGAGCTGTCGAAGAATTTCGACGACATGTATCCGGCACTGGATTCCAAAACCGCCGGGATCGAGGCAAGCAGGTGTTACTTCTGTTATGACGCTCCCTGTATGGAAGCCTGCCCCACGGGGATTGATATCCCGAACTTCATTCGCAAGATCCAGACCGGCAATTACCGGGGATCGGCACTGGACATCCTGACAGAGAATATCATGGGCGGGGCCTGTGCGCGGGTGTGCCCGACGGAAATCCTGTGTGAGGAGGCTTGCGTTCGCACCGCGCAGGAAGACAGGCCCGTCACCATCGGCCGCTTGCAACGCTTTTCCACTGACTGGTTGATGGAAACGGGGGAGCAGCCGTTCGAGCGGGCCGCGCCAACGGGCAAGACCGTTGCTGTGGTGGGGGCTGGGCCGGCCGGACTTGCCGCCGCCCACCGGCTGTCCATGCTGGGGCACGAGGTTGAGGTTTGCGAGGCCCGCCAGAAGGCCGGGGGCCTGAATGAATACGGGATTGCCGCCTATAAGGTGCCCCACGATTTCGCCCAACAGGAAGTGGATTTCATTCTCGGCCTTGGGGGGATCACGGTTCATTACGGTCAGGCCTTGGGGCAAGAGGTGACACTGGCCGGGTTGCGGGATCGCTATGATGCGGTTTTCCTTGGGCTTGGCCTTGGGGCTGTGCGGGCGCTTGGTCTTGCCGATGAACAGGTTGAAGGGGTTTATAACGCGGTCGATTACATCGCTGCCCTGCGCCAGTCGGATACCAAGGCCGATATCCCGGTAGGCCGCAAGGTTGTGGTGATTGGGGGCGGCAATACGGCAGTGGATATCGCGGTCCAGACAAAGCGACTGGGGGCGGAGGATGTGACGCTGGTATATCGGCGCGGCGCCGACGCCATGAGCGCCACCCCCCATGAACAGCATTATGCCCAGACTAACGGGGTGAAAATCAAGCATTGGGCCAAGCCGGCCTCGTTGCAGGTTGCCGGGGGTGTCGTGACCGGGGTCGGGTTCGAATATACCGAACTGGACCCGGACGGGCGTCTGATCGGAACCGGCGAGACTTTCACCCTTGAAGCGAACATGGTGTTCAAGGCCATTGGACAGGTTTTCATCCCGGACCCGGTGACGGAAAGCGCCGCCTGCCTTGAACTGGCGGAGGGGCGCATCGCCGTCGGGGACGGCGGGGCAACCTCCATCCCCGGTGTTTTCGCCGGGGGGGACTGCGTCTCCGGGGGCGAGGATCTGACCGTTGCCGCCGTTCAGGATGGCAAGCTGGCGGCCCATGCCATCAACGATTATCTGGCGAACCGATAAGGGGGAGAGCAGAATGGCTGATATTTCATACAATTTCGCAGGAATTAAAACGCCCAATCCCTTCTGGCTGGCCAGTGCCCCGCCGACGGACAAGGAATATAACGTGGTCCGCGCCTTTGAGGCCGGATGGGGCGGTGTGGTCTGGAAAACCCTGGGGGAAGACCCGCCGGTGGTGAATGTGTCCTCCCGCTATGGTGCGGTCAACCTGAACGGCCAGCGCATGATGGGGCTGAACAATATCGAGCTGATTACGGATCGGCCGCTGGATGTCAATCTGGAGGAAATCACCCGCGTCAAGAAGGACTGGCCGGACCGGGCCATGGTGGTTTCCCTGATGGTCCCGTGCGAGGAAGGGCCGTGGCAGAAAATTCTGGGCCGGGTTGCGGAAACCGGTGCCGACGGGGTGGAACTGAATTTCGGCTGCCCCCACGGCATGTCGGAACGGGGGATGGGGGCGGCCGTCGGTCAGGTGCCCGAATATGTTCAGATGGTCACCGAATGGTGCAAGAAACATACGGACATGCCGGTGATCGTCAAGCTGACCCCCAATATCACCGATATCCGCACATCGGCGCGGGCGGCGGTGAACGGAGGGGCGGATGCGGTTTCCCTGATCAATACCATCAATTCTATCGTCAATATCGACCTTGATATCATGGCCCCAACCCCGACCGTGGACGGCAAGGGAGCCCATGGCGGCTATTGCGGACCGGCGGTCAAGCCCATTGCCCTTAACATGGTGGCGGAAATCGCCCGTGATCCTGACTGCAACGGGATTGCCATGTCCGGGATCGGGGGCATTTCCAACTGGCGCGACGCGGCGGAGTTTATCTCGCTGGGGTGCGGCACGGTACAGGTCTGTACAGCGGCCATGCACCGGGGGTTCAAGATCGTCGATGACATGAAGACCGGCCTTGCCAACTGGATGGATGCCAAGGGGTACAAGACGCTGGACGATTTCCGGGGGCTGGCCTCGGCCAATGTCACGGACTGGAACCAGCTCAACATGAACTACGACATCAAGGCCCGGATCAATCAGGATCTCTGTATCAAGTGCGGCCTGTGCCATATCGCCTGTGAGGATACGTCCCATCAGGCCATTGCCGCCGCCCGTGTGGCGGGAGACCGGCGTTATGAGGTGGTCGATCAGGAATGCGTCGGCTGTAACCTGTGTATGCATGTGTGCCCGGTGGATAACTGCATCACCATGGAGCGGGTCGACGAGGGGAAACCCTACATGAACTGGAACCAGGACCCGCGCAACCCCCACAGAACAGCGGCGGAATGAGGGAAAAATAATGAAAAACATGAATGTAACCGGGGATCGTCTTTGGGACAGCCTGATGGAAATGGCCAAGATTGGCGGGACGGAAAAGGGCGGGTGCTGCCGTTTGGCCCTGACCGATCTGGACCGGCAGGGGCGCGATTTGTTCGTGAAATGGTGTGAACAGGCTGGCTGCACCATCAAGGTGGACAAGATGGGGAATATCTTTGCCCGCCGCGCTGGCGAGGATGACAGCCTGCCCCCGGTCATGATGGGATCGCATCTGGATACCCAGCCCACCGGCGGGAAATATGACGGTGTTTTCGGGGTGCTGGCCGGTCTGGAAGTGGTGCGGACGCTGAACGATTACGGGGTGCGGACCCGCCACCCGGTCGAGGTGGCCGTCTGGACCAACGAGGAAGGATCGCGTTTTGCGCCGGCCATGGTGGCCTCGGGTGTGTTTGCGGGGGTGTTCGATCTGGATTATGGGCTCAGCCGGGCCGATCTGGATGGCAAGACCATGGGCGAGGAGTTGGCCCGGATCGGTTATGCGGGCGAGGAAGAGGTCGGCGGGCGCGAGATCAAGGCCTTCTTTGAAGCCCATATCGAGCAGGGCCCGATCCTTGAGCATGAAGAAAAGACAATCGGTGTGGTCAAGGGGGCGCAGGGGCAGCGCTGGTATGAAATCACGGTGACCGGGCAGGAGGCTCATGCGGGTCCCACCCCCATGGCGCGCCGCAAGGATGCGCTTGTCGCTGCCTCGAAAATCGTGACCGAGGTCAACCGGATCGGACTGGACAACCAGCCCTATGCCTGTGCCACCGTGGGGCTTTTGAATTGCAGTCCCAATTCCCGCAACACCATTCCGGGAGAGGTGTTCTTTACCGTTGATTTCCGCCACCCGGATGATGCCATCCTGTCCAGGATGGATCAGGAACTTCGGGCCTATGCGAACAAGATCGCAGAGGAAGGCGGCTTTGACATGGCGTTCGAGCAAATCTGGTATTCTCCGCCTGTGGAGTTCGATGCCGATTGCGTGAACGCGGTTCGGACCGGTGCGGATATAGCAGGTTATGCTCATATGGACATTATCTCCGGGGCAGGGCATGATGCCTGCTACATCAACCGGGTGGCCCCGACAGGCATGATCTTTGTTCCGTGTGAAAACGGGATCAGTCACAACGAAGAGGAAGAGGCGACACCGGAAGATCTGGCCGCAGGCTGCAATGTCTTGCTGCATGCGGTGGTGGAACGGGCAACCGTCGCCTGATGGGAGACGATCAGGGGGAACGGCAAGGGGAAAACCCCGGCCAGACCCCTGACAGGGCGGCGCTGCCGAAGAGTAATCGAGTTCAACAGGGTAAGGCGTTGGGATGCATCGAGCAGTCGGTTCCGATGACGGAACAGGTGTGGTGACCGCACCGGCAAAACCGGTCATAGAAATAGAAAAACTTAATCTTGTCTTTCAGACACCGGATGCGCCGGTTCACGCCCTGTCGGATGTGGACCTGACCGTCAATGCCGGTGATTTTGTCTCATTTATCGGGCCGTCCGGTTGCGGCAAGACAACCCTGATGCGGGTGATCGCCGATCTGGAAACCCCGACAGGCGGACATATTTCCGTCAATGGCATGACCCCGAGAGAGGCCCGCGAACAGCGGGCCTATGGCTATGTGTTTCAGGCCCCGGCCTTGTATCCGTGGCGGACGGTGCGCAAGAATGTCATGTTGCCGCTGGAAATCATGGGGCTGGACAAGGCAGAGCAGGAGCGGCGGGCGCGGGACAATCTGGCGCTGGTCAATCTGGAAGGGTTTGAGAAGAAGTTCCCGTGGCAACTGTCCGGCGGGATGCAGCAGCGGGTTTCCATTGCCCGCGCCCTGTCGGTGGAGCCGGACCTTCTGTTGATGGACGAGCCGTTTGGGGCGCTGGATGAAATCACGCGGGACCACCTGAATGAACAACTGTTGCGGCTGTGGGACCAGACCGGGAAAACGGTGATTTTTGTCACCCACTCCATCCCGGAATCCGTGTTCCTGTCCTCCAAGATTGTGGTCATGTCGCCGCGGCCCGGAAAGATCATGGATGTGATCGATTGCGACCTTCCCCGGGACCGCAAGCTGGATATCCGCGAAACACCGGAATTTCTGGCCATTGCCCACCGGGTGAGAGAGGGCCTCCGTGCGGGGCATTCCTATGATGACTGAGGCGGTGTTGCCAGCCAGCAGCGGGGGGGGCTGGTCGCGACTTTATCAGGGGAAAACCATCCCGGTCCTGACGGTTCTGCTGTTCCTGTGTGCGATCTGGTATGCGGGGGCGGTGTATCTGAATTCCAGTGTGCTGATTTCCGGGTATGAACGAAACAATGTGGAATGGGATGCGGGCCGTCTGGTGTCGGACGCGTGGGCGATGGAACGGCCCATCCTGCCAGCCCCCCACCAGATTGCCGAGGAAATCAACAAGACGGTCTTTCAGAAGAAAATCACCTCGAAACGCAGTCTGGTCTATCATGCGTGGGTGACGACCTCTGCCACCCTGCTGGGCTTTGCGTTCGGGGCGCTTTTGGGGATTATGCTGGCCGTCGGTATTGTCCATGTGCAGACGCTGGATCGCAGCCTGATGCCGTGGGTGATCGCGTCACAGACCATTCCCATCCTTGCCATCGCCCCCATGATCATTGTGGTGCTGGGCAATATGGGGCTGACGGGAACCATCCCGAAATCCATCATTTCCATGTATCTCTGCTTTTTCCCGATCACCATCGGCATGGTCAAGGGGCTGCGCTCCCCGGATGTGTTGCAGCTTGACCTGATGCGCACCTACAGTGCCTCGACGGCGCAGGTTTTCTGGAAATTAAGAGTGCCTGCGTCTGTTCCGTTCCTGTTTGCCAGTTTGAAGGTGGCCATTGCCATCAGTCTGGTCGGGGCCATCGTGGGCGAGTTGCCGACCGGCGCGGTTGCCGGGATTGGTGCCCGTTTGCTGGCCGGGTCCTATTACGGGCAGACAATCCAGATTTGGTCCGCGCTGATCGTGGCCTCGGTACTGGGGATGTTGCTGGTATTTCTGGTGTCCGTCATTGAAAGGCTGGTCATGAAAAAGATGGGGTATGGCACATGATCGGGTTTTTGAAACGGGACTGGACATTAAGCGGCTTTCTGGTGTTGGCGCTGGTGTCCTTCACACTGCCTGTCGGTTCAGGAGAGGGGGGAAGACTGTTCTGGACCGGGGAGATGGGGGCACTGATCCTGGGGTTGATCGGTGTCTCCATTGCCCTTTTTCATCAATGGCGGGGCACGGATGGCCCGGCGGGGGCGCTTTTGGTGTCGCTGGGGGTGATTTTGGGGGCGGCCGGGTTGTTGCTGCTGATCGATCCTGCATATGAGCAAGGTACGGCGGGACCGGGCCTCTGGCTGTATTTGCTGGCCCTTGGGCTTTATGCGTGGCGGGCCATGGACCTTTTGTCGCGAAATGCGACAGGAAAACGGGCGCTGTCCCTGTTGGTGCCCGCCCTGTTCGGGATGTGGCTGATCTATGTCTGGCAGGTGGTGACCACCGGTTTTCAGGTGCCGTCGGTCCTGCTTCCAAGCCCGGTGCAGATTGCGGTGGCCTTTGCCGGGCATCTGGATATTCTGGCGGCGGATTTCTACCAGACCTTCGTCAAGTCGGTTCTTAGCGGCTTTGTCATGGGCTGCGGCGCCGGGTTTCTGGTGGCCATTCTGGTGGACCGGATACCCTTCATGCAACGAGGCTTGTTACCGCTGGGCTCGCTTGTCAGTGCCATTCCCATTGTGGGGATTGCACCGATCATGGTCATGTGGTTCGGGTTTGACTGGCAGTCCAAGGCGGCGGTTATTGTGGTGATGACCTTCTTTCCCATGTTGGTCAACACGCTGGCCGGGCTGGAGGCGACCAGCCATCTGGAAAAGGATCTGATGCGATCCTACGCGGCGTCCTATTTCCAGACCTTGCTGTTCGTGCGGTTGCCGAACGCCCTGCCGTTTATCTTCAATGCCTTGAAAATCAACTCCACGCTGGCGTTGATCGGGGCCATCGTGGCGGAGTTTTTCGGCACGCCGATTGTCGGGATGGGGTTCCGCATTTCAACCGAGGTTGGGCGCATGAATGTGGATATCGTCTGGGCCACCATCGCGGTCGCGGCGCTGGCCGGTTCCCTGTTTTATGGGGGCATTGCCCTGATTGAGCGGAGCCTGACATTCTGGCATCCGTCCTATCGGGGTAAAACGTAAATCCCGCTGGGAAATTATAAAAAAATAAAGTAGAAATATCTAAGGGAAGAAACAATTACGAATAAATGATACGTCTGACAGGAGAGGAGAGGTAAAATGAAAAAACTCAGCCTATTGGCATCGGCTGCTCTGATGAGTATGGCGGCGGTTACAGCCCAGGCCGCGGATTCATTGACCCTGCAACTGAAATGGGTCACACAGGCCCAGTTTGCGGGCTATTACGTGGCAAAGGACAAGGGGTTCTATGACGAGGTGGGGCTGGATGTCACCATCAAGCCGGGCGGGCCCGATGTGGCGCCGGCGCAGGTGCTGGCCGGGGGCGGTGCCGATGTCATTATCGACTGGATGCCCTCCGCATTGGCGACACGGGAAAAGGGGGTTCCTCTCGTCAATATCTCTCAGGTTTTCTCAAAATCCGGCATGATGCTGACCTGTCGCAAGGACATGGGGATCAGCAGCCCGGATGACTTCAAGGGCAAGACCCTCGGGGTGTGGTTTTACGGTAATGAATATCCGTTCCTGTCCTGGATGGACAAGCTGGACCTGAAAACCGACGGGGCCGGCGCGGATATTACGGTGCTGAAGCAGGGCTTTAACGTTGATCCCCTGCTGCAGAAACAGGCCGCTTGCGTATCAACGATGACCTATAACGAATATTGGCAGGTGATCGATGCAGGCCTGACGCCCGAAGAATTGCAGATCTTCAAATATGAGGATCAGGGCGTTGCCACACTTGAGGATGGTCTTTATGTCCTCGAAAGCAGCCTGAAGAAAGACGATATGAAGGACAAGCTGGCGCGCTTTGTCAAAGCCTCGCTGAAGGGCTGGAAATATGCCGTTGAAAACACCGATGAGGCCGCGGATATCGTGCTGGAAAATGACGCGACAGGCGCCCAGACCGAGAAACACCAGCGGCGGATGATGAGTGAAATCGCCAAGCTGATTTCAACGGAAAAACTGGGCCGTCTTGACGAAGCTGCCTATGAGCGGACAGTCAAGACATTGCTGACCGGGAAGTCCGCCCCCGTCATCAGCAAGGAGCCGGTTGGTGCCTTTACCCAGGAAATCTGGGATATGGGGATGGGCATGTAAGGCCTGCCCTGATCCGAAAATGAAGAAGAAAAGGGAGTGTCTCGGCACTCCCTTTTTTTTGTGCCAATGGGGGATTAGGGATCGGCGGGGGGTGGACTTTCAGAATTCCTGATCCAGCCTTTTAGGGGAAGTCCCGGTTCATGGTGCCGCGTAATGCCGTTTGTTTTTTGCCGGGGAAAACGGGGGGATCAAGGGGTTGATCACCCACAGACGGCATAAAAAAACGGGGCAGGGAATAATTGTTGTTGCTGACCCGTTAATCCTGAAACCGGCATTTTGCCATGAACCGTTCGTGTAGGAGAGGGAGCGACATGCAGAAAAAACCAAACAGCACAGAAGAGTATCAGAGCCTTTTTGAGGCTTATGAAAAGGACCCGGCACAGGCCGACCTTGATTTCCTTGGCCGGGTTCCGTACAAGGATCGCCGCGGCTTTCTGAAAGGGGCCGGTCTTGCGGCCCTTGGCGGGCTTCTGGGGGCGTCCATTCCGTTCCATCGGAATTTCCCGTCCGGCCTGATCCCGGTGGCCCTTGCCGATGAGGCAGGCCCGCTTGCTGGCAAGGATGGTCTGACATTGCTCAATGACCGGCCGGTGAACGCGGAAACCCCGCCGCATCTGCTGGACGATGCCATCACCCCGACCAACCGTCACTTCATCCGGAATAACGGTATTCCGCCGGAGCAGGTTGACCCGGATAGCTGGAAACTGACCATCGATGGTCTGGTGGATACACCGCTGGAACTGACCATTGCCGACCTCAAGTCCAAGTTTGAAGTTGTCACCATGGCCCTGACCATTGAATGCGGCGGCAACGGCCGGGCGTTCTTCAATCCTCCGGCGAAGGGTAACCAGTGGACCTATGGCGCGGTGGCCTGTTCCAACTGGACAGGGGTGCGCCTGAAAGACGTTCTGGAAGCCGCCGGTGTCAAGGACGAAGCGATCTATACAGCCCATGAAGGGGCGGACATGCACCTTTCCATGGCGGAAGGCAAGCTGCCCATTTCCCGCGGTATGCCGATCGAGAAAGCCCTGACCGATGACATCCTGATTGCGTTCGAGATGAACGGCGAGGCCCTTCACCCCATGAACGGGGCGCCGCTGCGTCTGGTTGTTCCGGGCTGGCCGGGTTCCTGTTCCCAGAAATGGCTGACCCGCATTTACCTGCGCGATATCGTGCATGATGGTCCGAAAATGACCGGTACGTCCTATCGTGTCCCGAACCATCCGGTTGAACCCGGCGAGAAGGTGGACAAGAAGGATTTCGACATTATCGAAAGAATGCCGGTGAAATCCCTGATTACTGCCCCGGCAACAAATGCGTCCGTGGCCGAAGGGGATATCGAGGTTCGCGGTCATGCCTGGTCCGGGGACCGGGCGATTTCCGCCGTGGATATCTCCATCGATTTCGGTGCCACCTGGCAAAAGGCCGAACTGGATGCACCGGTGAATTCCGGGGCGTGGCAGAACTGGCGGGCGGCGGTCAAGCTGCCGGTCAAGGGCTATTACGAAATCTGGGCGCGGGCAACCGACGATCAGGGCGAAGCCCAACCGCATGCCATCAACTGGAACCCGAAAGGGTACCTGAATAACAGCATGCACCGCGTCGCGGTCCGTTACGCATAATCAAAAGTTTATTTTATATCGGGCGGTGGTCATGGATCACCGCCCTTCCTTGTATTGTTTGGAGTATGGAATAGTGAAAATTTTCGCAACTGCATTTGCCGCAGGCCTGTTGGCCGTCGCCCATGTCAGCCCCGGCCTGGCCGATGACGAGCCGGAATTCGGGGTGCTGGTGGAAAAGCCGGGCGTTGAGGAAACCTTTATCTATTGCACGGCCTGTCATTCAGAACGGATCGTGGCGCAGCAGGGATTGACCCGGAAGGACTGGATCGATTTGCTGGAATGGATGGTGGACGAGCAGGAGATGGAACCGATCGAGGAGCCGGATTACACCATCATCATTGATTATCTTGCGACCTATTATAATACGGACCGGCCGAATTTCCCCGGAAAGTAACAAAAATGGCCCGGCCACCCTTGAAAGTGCCGGGCCCTTTTTTTGAGGCTAGGCGCAAGGCCGGGATTTGGCGTAAGTCTCCTGCATGGCCATGCGAAGCGGCTCCAGCGGTTCGGCATTGCGGCCGGTTTCCTCTTTCGCATAATCAAGGATGGTTTGAAACCGTTCCGGGTCCATACCCGATGCCATCATGTGAAATGTAAATTCCCCATGACGCCAGTCGGCCGTTCTGAGGCCTGCCAGCGTTGCCGAGGCGGGGGCATCGGTGCCGCCGGGCTGTTGCGCTGCGACAAGGGTCAGCTGACACCCGTTGCGCCCCCGGTAATGCATGGCCACAACATCCCGTCCGTCTTCCGTGTCCAGAACCACATCCGCCAGAACCAGCGCCGACGCATAAAGATCGGGTATGGTGAACCGGGTGTTGCCAACGCTGGAAACCATCAGGCGGGGGCCGGTTTCGGGTAACAGATAGGTCTTGCCGGAAAAGGCCGTGTGGTAATCCGCCGGGGTCTTGTGGGGGGCGGTGTCGATCATGCCATCCCAGACAAGCCACGATGCCCCGATTGCCGAGGCCAGCAGAACCGCCGCGGCCCATCGCCGGACGGAGGGCCGGACAGGCAGCTTGTCCCTGAACGGTTGCCGTGGCCGGGATGGTTGTTCTTCCGGGATGGGGGCCATATCCATCCGGCCCATGGCACCAAGCCCCGTTTTCAGGGCCAGCAATCGTTTTTGTTCTATCCGAAGGTCGGGACGGACCGTCAAAAGCCGTTCAAAGGCGACGTGGGACTGTTCGTCCAGTTCCCCGTCCAGATAGGCGTTCAATTGCTCCCATTCGGTGTCAGTTATTGCCATTACCGCTACTCTTCACTCTTGGCTCAAAGGGCCGAATATTTGTCTCTTCGATCCGGGACAGCATGGCCCGGCGTGCCCGGCTGATCCGGCTCATTACCGTGCCTTGTGGAATGTCCAGAACCACCGCCGCTTCGGCATATTTCAGGCCGAGGACATCAATCAGGTACAGGATCTCGCGATCTGTGGCACTGACCTGGGTCAATGCCTGCCGTACAAGGATTTCCTCGATCACGGTGGGCGTGTGAGGCTCACACTCAGACAGTAAACGTGCCTGATCGCTGGAATATTCCGAACGCACCCGATCTTTTCTCAATCCATCAATATAAAGGTTGCGGATAATCCGAAACATCCACGGCCGCAAATCCCTGATATCCTCAGGCACCCGTTTCGCAGACAGGGCGTTCTTGACGGCTTCCTGCGCCAGATCATCGGCCAGATCCCCGTTCTTGGACAAGGCAGTGGCATAGGCCTTCAGCTCTGGCAGAAGCAGTAGTATTTTTTTGCGCAAGGACATGCCCAGATATAATAACAGATTACCCGGTTTGACCAGAAGAAATACATCCCGCCCCAAGGGAGAGAACAGAAGGCGGGAAGGGGAATAGAGGGGTTTGCCATACCCGTATTTCGCGCTATATTTATAATTAAATAATATTATCATGAGGGCGCATGTTATGAAGGCAGTCTGGCAACAGATGCAGGGGGGCGGTATTTTTGTCGCCGCGTTTCTTATCGTGTGCGGGGGCGCCCTTTTTGGTCCCGCAGCACAGGCCGAGGAACACAAGGCGGGCGTTGTGATTGGCCAGATCCGGGAATCGCCCTTGCAGGAGAGAATTCGTCCGGGCATTCAGGAGCTTTATGACCGGATCGGGATTGAGGCCGAATTTATGCTGCTGCCCTCCAAACGGGCACTGGTCATGACCAACGCAGGGGAGTTGGATGCCGAGATTTTCAGGGTCGCCAAGGCGGCGCGGCGCTATCCCAACCTGCGCCGTGTGCCGACGGAAGTCACGGAATTTACCGGGCGGGCTTTCTTTATAAAGGATTTGCAGGTCGATAGCTGGGATGCGCTTGAAGGGTTGCGGGTCGGTATTGTTCACGGGGCGGTCTGGGCGGAAGAAGGAACCCGGGGCCGCAAGGTTGTCCGCACTGAAACCCTGTTCCGGCTGCTGGAGCGTCTGGTGAACGGCAGTGTGGATGTGGCAATTTCCACCCACGGGTCGGTTATGACGATGATTGAAACCAGTTACCCGGACAAGGGCATAAAATACGGGGCGCCGCTGAACAGGACGCCCGTCTACCATTATGTGCACAAGGATCTGGAATATCTGGTGCCCAAGCTGGATCAGGTGATCCGGGAAATGAAGCGGGAAGGGGTGTTCGATCGGTTGACCGGCCCCCTTTGAGCGGCAAAGACGGCAGTGGCCTTCCCCCTCTCCAAAAAAAAGCCCCCGTTAAAAAACGGGGGCAGTAAGAAGGGACTTACTCAGCGGCCATGGGCGGCCGTTTCACGCTCTTCGGTTTGGTAAGTTCCCTTCGGATTTTCAAGGCATCGAAATGGGTGTTGAATGTGGGGCGCTTGATATAGCGGCCCGCGCCTTTCACCACATTGAGCTGGCCGTCCTTATAGACAACCTTGCCCTGACTGATGGTGTGGCTTGGGCTGCCCTTGACTTCCATGCCCTCAAAAATGTTGAAATCGATATTCTGGTGATGGGTCTTGGCGGAAATGGTGCGGGTCATTTCCGGGTCCCACACAACGATATCCGCATCCGCCCCCACACTGATGGACCCTTTGCGGGGATGGATGTTGAAAATCTGCGCCGCATTGGTCGAGGTCACCTTGACGAATTCATTCAGGGTCAGCTTGCCCTGATTGACGCCGTGATGCCACAGGACGGCCATGCGATCCTCAACCCCGGATGTGCCGTTGGGGATTTTGGTGAAATCGTCCCGCCCGGCGGCCTTTTGCGGGGCGCAGAAACAGCAATGGTCTGTGGCAGTGGTTTGCAGGTTGCCCGATTGCAGGCCACGCCACAATTCACGCTGGTGATCCTTGGGCCGGAAGGGCGGGCTCATCACATGGGCGGCGGCATACTCGAAATCCTCGTTGTAATAGACGCTGTCGTCAATCAGCAGATGCCCGGCCAGCACCTCGCCAAAGACCCGCTGACCTTCAAGGCGGGCACGGGTGACGGCCTCAAGGGATTCCTTGCAGGAGACATGAACGATATAAAGCGGTGTTTGCAGGACCTGCGCGGTTCGGATGGCCCGGTTGGCGGCCTCACCCTCCACCTCTGGCGGGCGGGACTGGGGATGGCCTTCCGGACCGGTGATACCGTTTTTCAGCATTTCCTGCTGAAGATAATAGACCATCTCGCCATTTTCCGCGTGGACGGTGGCCATGGCCCCCAGTTCACGGCAGCGGTGGAAGCTGGCCATCATCATTTCGTCGGACACCATGATGGCATTCTTGTAGGCCATGAAATGCTTGAAGGAATTGACCCCTTCCTGTTTCGTCAGGATTCCCATATCGCGGGAGACGGTTTCATCCCACCATGTGACGGCCACATGAAAGCTGTAGTCCGATACGGATTTTTCCGCCCAACCCCGCCATTTGTGGTAGGCATCCATCAGCGGTTCCTCGGGATCGGGAATGACGAAGTCGATGATCTGGGTGGTGCCCCCGGCAAGGGCCGCCGCCGTGCCGGTATAGAAATCCTCGGTTGCGACGGTGCCCATGAAGGGAAGCTGCATATGGGTGTGGGGGTCAATCCCGCCGGGCATCACATATTGTCCGCCGGCATCAACAATTTCAGCACCTGACGGGGCCTCTAGGTTTTCGCCGATGGCCTTGATCACGCCATCCTCGCAATAGATGTCGCTGCGAAATGTGGTTTCTGATGTGACGACGGTACCGCCGCGAATAAGGATCGACATTCCCACCTCCTGTTCGTTGTAATCGCGTTGTCCGGTTCGGCTGTCCGGTTGTGTGTCCGGTGCGTTTTTCCGGGTCTGTTCCCTTCTTTGGAGAACATGATATTTTTCTATTTTAACTTTGCCTTTTGAAAAAGGATAGATAAAATCCTGACCAAATGGTCAAAAAGTTATTTTCCGCAGAAATACAGGGGATGGGAGGGACACATGACCCATGTAAAGGCAGGTTTGATCCAGCTTGGGCTGAAGGGGAATACGGATATGTCCCCAAAAGAGATCAGCGATTTGATGATCGAGGCCCATATTCCGTATATCGAGGAGGCCGGGCGGCAGGGGGTGCAGGTTCTCTCTTTTCAGGAGGTGTTCAACCAACCCTATTTCTGCCCGTCGCAGGATGCCAAATGGTATGCCGCCGCCGAAAAGGTGCCGGACGGCCCAACGGTCAACCTGATGAAGGAATATGCCCGCAAATATAACATGGTCATTGTGGTCCCGATCTATGAGGAGGAAAAGACCGGGATTTACTACAACACGGCGGCGGTGATCGATGCGGACGGGACTTACCTTGGCAAATACCGCAAAACCCACATTCCGCAGGTGGCCGGGTTCTGGGAGAAATTCTTTTTCCGGCCCGGCAATTCCGGCTGGCCGGTATTCGAAACCGCCTATTGCAAGCTGGGGGTTTATATCTGTTATGACCGGCATTTCCCGGAAGGTTGGCGGGCGCTGGCGTTGAACGGGGCGGAATATATCGTCAATCCGTCCGCCACCGTGAAAGGGGTCAGCCAGTATCTGTGGGAGTTGGAACAGCCGGCATCGGCCGTGGCCAACGGGGTCTATATCGGCGCGACCAACCGTGTCGGGACCGAGGCACCATGGAATATCGGCGAGTTTTACGGCTCATCCTATATCGTCAATCCGCGGGGCGAACTGATTGCCCAAGCCTCGGAGGATCAGGATGAACTGGTCGTGGCCGACATGGATATGGGGATGATCCGGGAAATCCGTAATAACTGGCAGTTCTTCCGCGACCGGAGGCCAGAGACCTATCGCCCTCTTGCGGACGATTCTGTCAGCTGAGGGCGCGTCTCACCGGTCCTGTGGTGACTGTGGCCTAGTGGCTGTGCCGGACCCGTTCCCGGTAGAGAATATAGAGGCCGCTGCCAACGATGATGATCGCGCCCAGAATGGTGTAGCCATCGGGGAAGTCCCCGAAGATGGCAAACCCGAAAACCGCTGTCCAGATCAGTTGGGTATAGGAGAACGGCGCCACATTCGAGGCGGTGGAATAGGAAAAGGCCAGAATGATGATGAAGTGGCTGACCCCGCCAATCAGGCCGATCACCCCAAGAAGCAGCCAGCCTTCCAGATCGGGCGGTGTGATCCAGACGCTGGGCAGCACAAAGCTCATGGCAACCGTTCCCACAAGGGCCGTATAGAACAGGGTGGTCAGGGCCGGATCAACCCCGGCCAGCTTGCGGGTGGTGATCTGGTAGGATGAATAAAAAACGGCCATGCCAAGAACAAGGAACATGGCCGGGTGAACGGCACTCATACCGGGGCGCAGGATAATCAGGGCCCCGGCAAATCCCACCAGCACCGCCGTCCACCGCCGGAAGCTGACCTTTTCACCCAGAAACAAAACAGACATGACCGTGACGAACAGGGGGGCCGTGCTGCCCATGGCCCCGGCATCGGCAAGGGGAATATATTTCAGGGCGGTGAAAAAGCAGATGGTCGCGCCCAGCAGCAGCATGGACCGAAAGACCTGAAGTTTCAGGTTGGCGGTGCGGACCAGCTTGCCGCGCAATGTCGGCCCCAGAATAAGAACCATCAGCAGCATGTGAAACGCGTATCGCGCCCACACAACCTGAAGGGGGGAATAGATCGTCGCCGCGTATTTCGCAAAGCTGTCCATGACAACGAACAGGAAAACCGCCGTGCAATAGAGGAAGATACCCCGGTAGGAGGAGGCAAGGGGTTGCGTGTTCGCTGATGCAGACATTTTTTATGCCCTGTTGTTGTTGAATTTTGATAGTGGGCGAAAAACGACCGGCTGTCAAAATCGGAATGACGAATAGTCTTCCGGGGCAAGGGGCGGGGTTTCGTTCAGAACAAGCGCCGTGACAAGATCGGCGGATCCTGCGGACAGGGTCCAGCCAAGCGCGCCATGCCCTGTATTCGTGTACAGGTTGCCAAGGCGCGTTTTGCCGATCAGGGGGACGCAATCCGGGGTCATGGGGCGAAGGCCGCACCACCGTTCCGCCCGGTCAGGGTCGCCGCAATCGGGAAATAGCTTCATGACGGAATTCAGCACCAGATCCTCGCGCACCGGATTGGCCGTCCGGTTATACCCGTTGATCTCGGCGGTGCCAGCGGCCCGCAGACGGTCGCCAAGGCGGCTGATCACCACATGGTTGGTTTCGTCCGTTATGCTGGTCAGCGGCGCAATATTGGTGCCTTCAACCGGGATGCTGACAGAATACCCCTTGACCGGATAGACCGGCAGGGACAGGCCGCATTCCTTTGCCAGATGGCGACTATAGGCACCGCCGCACAGGATAACCTTGTCGAAGGCATGGAACTGGCCATTGGCGGACAGGCCGGTAATGTCGGTAGCGGTTTTCTCCAGCCCGGTGATGGTGCAGTCATATTGAAAGGCAACGCCCATTCGCTCAGCGGTGGCGGCCAGCGCTTGGGTGAAGTGCCGGGCATCCCCGCTTTCATCGATGGGGCTGAACGTACCACCGGTAAAGCCCGATGCACTGCCGGTCAGGGCGGGTTCAATGCGGATGCACTCCTCGCGGGATAACAGGGCCTGTTCCACCCCGAAAGTGCGTAGCCAGTCGCGCCGTTCCGTGGCTTCCTGTTCCGCTTTTTCCCCGGTGAACAGTTTCAGGATACCCCGATTTTGACGGGAATAGTCGATGTCTTCCCGCGCGACCATATCGTTTAGGCAGGTTTTGCTGTGCAGGGCCAGTTTCAGGATTTTTTCCGCATGGTCATAGAAGGGCCGGCGCCGGCCGGACCACAGAAACCGGATCGCCCAGTGCCACATGAAGGGGTCTTTTTGCAGCTTCAGGACCAGCGGCGCATCCTTGCGGCCCAGCCATCTGACAAGCTGCCCCGGCAACCGGGGGGTGGACCAGGGAAAGGGTTGGCTGACCGATATCTGTCCGCCATTGGCGAAACTGGTTTCCTCGGCGGGGCCGGGTTGGCGGTCGAACACGGTCACGTCCTGTCCGCGCCGGGCAAGGGAGTATGCTGTTGTCACGCCTGTAACGCCGGCGCCGATCACTGCAATTTTCAAAATTTCGATCCTGACTGGATATTTGTGCGGAAAAATAGCGAAATAATGATTGGAAGCACAACGAAAATTCTTACACTGTGGGCCGAGACCGTTCATCACCAATAAGAAGAAAGAACAAATCATGTCCGAACCACTGATTTATGAACAAAATGATGCGATTGTTACCCTCACAATCAATCGGCCGGAAGAGCGCAACGCGCTGTCTGACGATCTTTTGTTCGATGCGTTCATGGATGCAGCCGATCGGATCAACAAGGACAATTCCGTCCGCTGCGTGATCCTGACGGGCAAGGGCAAGGCCTTTTCCGCTGGCGGTAACGTCAAGCATCTTCGCGACAAGGAAGGCCTGTTCGCCGGTATTCCCGTTGAACTGCGTCAGGGATACCGTCACGGCATCCAGAAAATTCCGCTGGCTTTCTACAATCTGGAAGTCCCGACCATTGCGGCGGTCAATGGCCCGGCCATCGGCGCAGGTTGCGACCTGACCTGCATGTGCGATATCCGTATTGCCGGAAAGTCTGCCGTGTTTGCAGAAAGTTTCGTCAAGCTGGGGATTATTCCGGGCGATGGCGGTGCCTGGTTCCTGCCGCGCACTGTCGGGCGCAGCCGGGCCGCGGAAATGACCTTTACCGGTGATGCCATTGATGCCGATACCGCGCTGGAATGGGGTCTTGTCTCGCAGGTGGTGGAAGATGCCGATCTGCTGACCGCTGCCAATGAACTGGCGCAGCGCATTGCCAAGAACCCGCCCCATGCCCTGCGTCTGTCCAAGAAGCTGATGCGGGAAGGCGAACATATGCGCCTTGACAGCCTGCTTGAAATGTCTGCTTCCATGCAGGCGCTGGCCCACTACACCGAGGATCATTCCGAGGCGGTAAACGCGTTCTTTGAAAAACGTCCAGGCGTTTTCAAGGGCAAATAAGCGACGGCCTGCCGGGGTGATCTCCGGCGCTGAAAATACCAGCCCTTCTCGCCGCGTGGCGGGGAGGGCTTTTTTGTGTCCGCTGTCCAAGGGTGTTTTCGGTGAAAACAAGCAGGAAAGGCTTGAAACGACGGTCAACTGATTTCATCATCACCACCAGAAACAACTCATGGGTAAAGACGAGGGATAACATGCTCAAGACGGTACGGGTTTTCTTGCTGTGTCTGGTGGCGGTTGCCTGTTCGCCTGTGGTTCAGAAGGCCGGTGACGGGGTTCAGGCCCCTCAGTTGCTGGCCGAACGGTTTGTCACCGCTGACGGATACAGCCTGCCGCTTCGGGTATGGAAGGCACCGGAGGAGCGGGCCGTTGTCATCGCCGTGCATGGATTTAACGATTACAGCAATGCCTTCACCTTTCCCGCTAGCTGGTGGCAGGGGCGCGGCATTTCCACCTATGCCTATGATCAGCGGGGGTTCGGGGAAACCCTGAACCGGGGTATCTGGGCAGGCGAAGACCTGCTGACCCGTGATCTGGCGGCAGTGGTTACGGCGGTACGCCGCGATCACCCGGAAAAACCGGTTTTCCTGCTGGGGGAGAGTATGGGCGGTGCCGTGGTCATGACCGCAGTGACCGGCGAGGCCTTCCCTGATGTGGATGGGATTATCCTGTCGGCGCCGGCCGTCTGGGGGTGGCAGGCACTGAACCCGCTTTACAAGGTTTCGCTTTGGGTGGCGGCGCATCTGCTGCCGGGAGTGACCGCAACCGGGCAGGGGCTGGGCATTCAGGCGTCTGACAATATTCCCATGTTGCGGGGGCTGGGGGCTGATCCCCTGTTTATCAAGGAAACCCGGTTTGATGCCATGTACGGGGTGGTGGGGTTGATGGACCGGGCCTATGACGTGGCGGCGGAGTTGGAGCCGGATATTCTTGTGCTGTATGGGGCCAATGACGAGGTCATTCCCCGGCATCCGGTTGAGGATGTGGTTGCCCGCCTGCCCGAAGGGGCCGATGTTGTCCTCTATGAGCAGGGGTGGCACCTGTTGCTGCGGGACTTGCAGGCGGAAGTGGTCTGGCGGGATATTGAAAGCTGGATCGCAAGCCGGACCCTTCCATCCGGGAAGCGGGTTGCGACCCTGCCGTTATTTCCTGACGACTAGGGCAGGCCGTCAGGCCAGTTTTTCAAGGATCGGGATCAACTCGTCAAAATGATCAATGGTGTGCTGGGCCCCCAACTGGTGGGCCGGACCTTCCGAGTAGCCGAACGAGACGGCAACACTGCCAATTCCGGCGGCATTGGCGGCGTCGATATCGTTATGGGTGTCGCCGATCATGACGGCCTTCCCGGTGCCTGAGGCAAACAGGGCAAGGGTTTTATGGATATGGCCGGGGTCCGGCTTCTTCACATCAAAGCTGTCCCCGCCGGTCATTACCGGAAAATACGGGGTCAGCGAGAAATCCTCGATGATGCGGCGGGCAAAGCCGATCGGTTTGTTGGTGCAAACCCCCATCTGGCAATTCATATCCCGAAGCCGGTTTAGGCAGTCGATCATGCCGGGATAGGGGACGCTGTGGTCGGACAGATGGTGTTCGTAATGGGCGAAAAAAAGATCGACAAGTTCTTCAAAGGCCGCGCTGGATGGAAGGCCCCCTGTTGCGATCAATCCGCGCTCCAGAAGGACACGGGCACCCTGTCCGACCATATGTTTGACACTTTCAAGGGTGACAGTATCCCGACCCGCAGAGGCAAGGCAGTAATTCAGGGTCCCGTGCAGGTCCGGCGCTGTATCCAGAAGGGTTCCGTCAAGGTCAAAAAGAACGCGTAATCCAGGCATCGTTGTAAAATCCAGAAACATTGTTTGATTTGGGGAAGAGTAATCACTATGCAAGAGTGCATGCAACCGATAAATTCCGTTCAAATGAGTGAATGTAACAGAGTTAAATGACGACAATTGCAGCGATAATTCTGGCCGCCGGGGCAGGAACCCGGATGAAGTCCAGCAAAGCCAAGGTGCTCCATCAGATTGCCGGGCGGCCCATGATTTCCCATCTTCTGTCCACGGTTGACGAGATGCAGCCTGCCCGCAAGATTGTGGTCGTTGCTCCTCATATGGACGATGTCCGGGCCGAAGTGGCCCCGGCGGAAACCGCGATCCAGCCAGAGGCACTTGGCACGGGAAGCGCCGTTGCCGCCGCGTTGCCGGCCCTTGAAGGGTTTGACGGGTCCGTTCTGGTCCTGTTCGGGGATTGCCCGCTGATCACGCTGGAAACATTGCAGGACATGGCCGCAGGCCTTGAAGGCGATGACAATACCGCTGCTGTCATTCTGGGGTTCGAGCCGGAAGACCCGGCGGAATACGGGCGCCTTGTGGTGGCAGAGGATGGTACTCTGGACGCCATTGTTGAATATGCCGATGCCAGCGAAGCGGAACGGGCGATCCGCATTTGCAATTCCGGTGTCATGGCCATTCGCGGCCGTCACCTGAAAGACCTGATTACAAGCATCGACAACAACAACGCCAAGAATGAATATTACCTGACCAGCATCGTTGAAATCGCCAAGGCCAAGGGGCTGACCTGCAAGGTCGCCATGGGGGACGAGGAAGAATTGCTGGGCGTCAACAACCGCGTTCAACTGGCGGAGGCGGAAGCCGTCGTCCAGAAGCGCTGGAGAGTGAGCGCCATGATGGGCGGGGCAACCCTGATTGATCCGGCCAGTGTGTTCCTGTCCCACGATACCCGTCTTGGCCGGGATGTGGTGATTGAGCCCAATGTGGTGTTCGGGCCGGGTGTCGTTGTGGGCGACGGGGTGCGTATCAAGGCCCATTCCCATATCGAGGGAGCCGTCATCGGCAACGGTGCACAGGTTGGCCCCTTTGCCCGGCTGCGTCCCGGCGCGGTTCTGGCCGAAGATGTGAAAATCGGTAATTTTGTCGAGATCAAGAAATCCGATCTGGAGAAGGGGGCTAAGGTGAGCCATCTTTCCTATATCGGGGATGCCCGTGTGGGGGCCGAGGCCAATATTGGCGCGGGCACCATTACCTGTAATTACGACGGTTACGACAAATACCGGACTGATATCGGAAAAGGCGCTTTTATCGGCTCCAACACCGCGCTTGTGGCGCCGGTTGTGATCGGTGACGGTGCCATTGTCGGGGCGGGCAGCACGGTTGCCCGGGACGTGGAGGCCGATGCCCTCGCCCTTGTACGGGCCGAGCAGGTGCACAAGCAGGGCTGGGCCGAGCGGTTCCGTAAAATGAAATTGCGTCTGAAAAACAAGACGTCCTGAACAGTATTGCAAGCGAGACAGATATATGTGCGGAATAATCGGGGTCCTTGGTAAATCCAACGTGGTTCCCTCCCTTGTGGGCGGTTTGAAACGTCTGGAATATCGGGGCTATGACAGTGCCGGGATTGCAACCTTGTGCGATGGCGTACTGGATCGCCGCCGGGCCGAGGGGAAGCTGAAAAATCTTGAAGCCGTCCTTGAAGGCAATGGCCTGAACGGAATGGTCGGGATCGGGCATACCCGCTGGGCCACCCACGGGGTTCCCAATGAAGCCAACGCCCATCCGCATATGACACCGCGTCTGGCGCTGGTGCATAACGGCATTATTGAAAATTACCGCGAACTTTCCGCCGAACTGGAAAACCGCAACTACACGCTGGAATCCGATACGGATACCGAGGTTGCCGCGTGGCTGATCACCAGTTTCCTGGATGACGGGAAATCCCCGGCTGAGGCCATGGCCCTGTCCCTCAAGAAGTTTCAGGGGGCCTTTTCCCTTGCCGTCATTTTCAAGGGCGAGGAAGACCTGATGATCGGGGCGCGCCGCGGTGCGCCTTTGGCTGTGGGCTGGGGAGACGGCGAAATGTTTGTGGGCTCCGACGCGCTGGCGCTGGCGCCGCTGACCAATCGCATTTCCTATCTTGAAGAAGACGACTACGTGATCCTGTCACGGGACGGCGCGACCTTCTTTGACGAGACAGGCGCCAAGGTCGAGCGGGAAATCAAGCTGACCCAGCTTTCCGGCGCCATGATCGGCAAGGGCAACCACCGCCATTTCATGATGAAGGAAATCATGGAACAACCGGCGGTGATCGGCGAGACCCTGAACAGCTTCTTCAACCCGAAAACCCGGACCATCACCCTGCCGGACCTGCCGTTTGACTGGCGGGACATCCCGAAAATGACCATTGTGGCTTGCGGAACCTCCTTCTATGCGGGGATGGTGGCCAAATACTGGTTCGAGACATTGGCGGGGCTGGGCGTCGAGGTGGATATCGCCTCCGAATTCCGGTATCGCAGCATGCCGCTGGCTCCGGGCGGGTTGGCGTTGTTCATCTCCCAGTCCGGCGAGACCGCCGACACCCTTGCCGCGCTTCGCTATGCCCGCGAAAACGGACAGCATATCGCCTCGATCGTCAATGTGGAGGAAAGCTCCATGGGACGGGAAAGTGATTTTGTGTTCCATACCAAGGCCGGACCGGAAATCGGTGTGGCCTCCACCAAGGCCTTCACCTGCCAGTTGGTGACGCTGGCCTGCCTTGCCATTGATGCGGGCAAGCAGCGCGGTGTGCTGGATCACGAGCGGGAGGCCCTGCTGAGCGCGGCGCTCTCCGAGGTTCCGGCCCGTGCGGCTGAAATTCTTGAGAATGATACCAATATCCGGGATCTGGCGGCCGAGATTTTCGAGGCACGGGATATCCTTTATATCGGTCGCGGTCCGGGCTATCCCGTTGCCATGGAAGGCGCCCTGAAGCTGAAGGAACTGTCCTATATCCATGCCGAAGGATATGCCGCCGGTGAATTGAAACACGGCCCCATCGCCCTGATTGACGAGGCGGTGCCGGTGATTGTGGTGGCCCCCACCGATCACTATTTCGAAAAAACCGCCTCCAACATGCAGGAGGTCATGGCCCGCAACGCACAGGTTATCTTCCTCTCTGATGCGGCAGGCATGAAGCAACTGGGCGAACATGCCCTTGGCTCCATCGAACTGCCGACGGTTGATCCTTTCGTGGCACCGATCCTCTATTCCATCCCGGTTCAGATACTGGCCTATCACGTCGCCGTCCTGAAAGGGACCGATGTGGACCAACCCCGAAACCTCGCCAAATCCGTCACCGTGGAGTGATAACGAAAAGGGGGCCTTATCGGCCCCCTTTTTTGTGCCCCGGAAAGGGTATCAACGCGCTGAACCTTGTGCGGTTTCGGTGGTAATATGGTGCGGGAAACAGACAGCCTAAAATCAGATAGTTTGGTGCGAGACCTATCAGGCTACTTACCCCGAATTGGATGCTATGTCAGCCAAACCGGGAAGGCCGTTTGAGGGGTTACGGTCGACCTTATTTCTTTATCCCGTTTAAAGGCGTGAGATTCAAAAGGGTGTCAGATTTAATAAAGCCATTTTCATTGAAATATTTCAATTCACCGCAGTAGAGGGTCACATCATCTTTGCAGGGGGCATACTGAAATTCTGCCAACTTGTACTTTTTGTACATCCCTAATTCTTCGGTGACCAAACCGCCCAGATCTTCTTCATTTTTCAGAAAATACGCTGTGCCTTCATCCTGAAACACACTGAAGAGAAAAGCCTTGTAGTACTTGTAAAAGAAAATTGAATTCTCTCTTTCGTAAGCCAGTTTTTTACCAACGGATAACCCTATGTTCGGGTGTTGCTTTACTTTTCTCAGGATTGCTTGATGGAGGAGAGCCTGCTCTTCTTCTGGATACTTGACCAAGTACAGGTCCGGGTACACCTCGGATTGTATGAATAGCATGTTCTTATAAAAGAAGTGGTGGAGCCCTTGCCCGATGAAACCCATTGCCAGCAACGCACAAAACACCCGTGATCTCATTTTATCTCGCAAGACCCACCTGATCAGGCTGACGACAAGCAATAAGATGCAGATCAACACGAGGATCAGAAAGATAATAATGATTATTTCCATCAGGTTGCCCTGCTATCGGTTGTTGGCTTCGTTAGTTTAGTTATTCATCGCTTGAACTATCGTTTGGCTTTACTCATCGGCTGGAAAATTACAGGGTATCCTGCGTTGCCCCGAGATACTATCCAGTTCCGGGCGCCGCAGGGATCGCATCGTGAAATCCAGATAAATGCGCCCCATTTTATCCTTCAATTTCAAAGATATAGGTGTTTGCATATGTCTCATTCTCATAATACGTCAAAGACTTTTTCGAGAAGATAGTGCGATGCCCCCAAGATAACCAATATCAATAACATGGAAATTGCCCGTATTGTGAATCTAGGCTTGGAAGGCTGCGATTTCCTTTTAAGATAAAGCGCATCAAATAGTATAAAGGTAATCGCTAAAATAGAGCCGATGATGCCGCCCACATGAAACAGCCCGATAAAATATATTTTTGAAATAAAAAAAGATAAGGTGTTTGTAACTTCGGGAGCTGAACCCAGAACCAGATACATATACCCGATACCAAGAAGCAGGGCGCCCATAGTCCAAAGACCGTATTCCAGGATTACCTTTCCCATATTATTCTTTCAGGTGTTGATCTTTACGCTCGTTTCCATGGGGCAGTGCTTTCATTCTATCGAACAAGCCTGAAGCACCAAAGTTCACCCCTCCCTCAATATTCCATACCCAGACAGGTGCAACTTCCTTGTTAATTGCTCTTGTTTTGGAGCAGGTATATGCGAAATTTTTGCCAATTTGCCGATGCGGGTCACTGACAAATAACAATACTGATTTTTCTTCTTTGAGTATCAGCTTTTCAATTGAGTCATACTGCTGTTCTTATTTTGTATACTCGATTGTTTTTTCCTGAAAGCAATTTACGCCATCGACTTCCCATGCACCGCTATCTGGCGATAGCAATCATTTTTCCGTCACATGTCCATCATGAATTTCGTGCTTTTTCATCCCTTTTTGTTCAGGATCAACTGTCGCGCTAGCGAACTTCGCTGAGCAGCGGAGTGATCTGGTCTTCGAGGCCGTTTTCAATGAAGAAGCGTTTGGCATCCTGAGAGGCCGGGTCCCTGTAAGTGCCCTTGGAATTCAGGGATTGGAAAATCTCCAGAAATTCCCCTGGCAATTGGTCGATTTCCTGCAGGTCCTCGGCAAGATGTTCATAGCGGATTACCGCATCACAGGCACAGGGGCCTGATTTGGGGCCGCTCAAGTATCGTTTTCAGAAGTGGCAAGGCTACCCTGCTGGCGGGGCGGCGCGGTCCTGGGGGATGGTTTTCATGACGCCGATGATGTGGGTGATGGTGCCAGTCTCATCGGTGAAGGGGCAGTCGACGGATTCAAAGTTGCTAAATCCCCGTCCGGCGAAGGCGAGGTTCCCCCGGCAGCGCATGGCATGGCGCGCCGTGCAAATTCTGTCCATATACCGGGCGAGAAGTTGGTCCTCTACCTGTGGGGAGGTGAGGGAAAAGGGCGTGAGGCGCATGGATTTGCCCACCATCCCGATCACTTTTTCCCCGTTCAACCGATACAGATAGTCGCCGGGGCCAAGAACCTGAATGACATAGACATGCTGGATCAGGTAGCGGTGCTCAAGAATGTCGAAATCCGATCGCCGGGGAAGGTCTGGCAGGAAAGAGTGCCACCAGTCAAAAAACAGGCGGGTGCTTTCCATGGCAAAATCATCTGAAGCCTGAACGGTTTCCCGTTTGATCAGGTTGAAATTGTCTGCACGCGATATGTTACTTTCCACAGCTTGCCCCGTTCCCGAGCCCGTTTCCTTACAGGTTCAGGTTACACACCCAACAATGACACACAGGCATAGGTTATACGAACTGTGCTTCCGTATTCCAATTTAATAAGCATGAAAAAGGCAAAAAAAGGACCCTTGTCACAGATGGGGGCAAAAAGGGGGATTGGCCCGGCCGGGGAGGGGCAAGCTAATGGTTTCTTTTGAAAAAGAGTTGCACTAGACTTCCGCCTCAATTCAAAAAACAAACAGGCGAGGAGACAGGCTGTGCCCACCCATAACGATAACCCGCTCAATCTTCAGGACCCCGGTCTTTTTCGTCAGCAATGCCTGATTGATGGCGTGTGGTGCGATGCCGACAATGGCAAGGTTGTCGAGGTGACCAACCCCGCAACTGGCGAACTGCTTGGGCACGTCCCGGAAATGGGCGAGGCGGAAACCCGCCGGGCCATTGCCGCCGCCAAGGCTGCCATGCCGGAATGGGCGGGGAAAACCGCCAAGGAGCGGGCCAATATCCTGCGGAAGTGGTACGAACTGATGCTGGAGAACACGGACGATCTTGCCCGGCTGATGACCATGGAGATGGGCAAACCCCTTGCCGAGGCAAAGGGAGAGGTTGCCTACGCGGCGTCGTTTATTGAATGGTTCGCCGAGGAAGGTAAACGGATTTACGGCGACACCATCCCGGAGCATCAGTCCGACAAGCGGATTATTGTCCTGAAGCAACCCATTGGCGTGACCGTGGCCATTACCCCGTGGAACTTCCCGGTTGCCATGATCACCCGGAAGGCGGCGCCGGCCCTTGCCGCAGGCTGCCCCATGGTGATCAAGCCCGCCGAATTGACGCCGTTTTCCGCCTTTGCCATGGCTGTTCTGGCCGAGCGGGCAGGAATCCCGAAAGGTATTCTGGGCGTGGTGACCGGCGTGCCGCAGGACATCGGCCGGGAAATGACCGGCAACCCGGATGTGGCCAAGCTGACCTTTACCGGCTCCACCGCCACCGGCCGCCTGCTGATGGAACAATGCGCCAGCACGGTCAAGAAAACCTCCATGGAGCTTGGCGGGAACGCGCCGTTCATCGTGTTTGATGATGCCGATCTGGATGATGCGGTCGAGGCGGCACTGGCGTCCAAATACCGCAATGCGGGGCAGACCTGCGTTTGCGCCAACCGCTTGTATATTCAGGACGGGGTTTATGAGGCCTTTGCCGCGAAGCTGGCAGAACGGGTCAAGTCCATGAAGGTGGGCAACGGCCTTGAAGACGGGGTGGAGCAAGGCCCCCTGATTACCGAGGCTGCCGTCCGCAAGGTGGAAGATCACATCGCCGACGCCCTGTCCAAGGGGGCGAAAGTCCTGACCGGTGGCAAGCGTCATGCCTTGGGGCAGACATTCTTTGAGCCCACCATCCTGACCGATGCCACAACCGATATGAAGGTGGCCCGCGAGGAAACCTTTGGCCCCATGGCCCCGCTGTTCCGCTTCAAGGACGAGGACGAGGTGATCCGGCTGGCCAATGATACGGAATTCGGCCTGGCCGCCTATGTTTGCGCACGGGATATCGGCCGGGTGTGGCGGGTCAGTGAAAAGCTGGAATATGGTATTGTCGGCATCAATACCGGTATTATATCTACGGAAGTGGCGCCGTTCGGCGGCGTGAAACAGTCCGGGATTGGCCGCGAAGGCTCCCGATACGGGATCGATGACTATCTGGAAATCAAGTATATGTGCCTTGGTGGTCTGGATAAGTAAAACCCCTGAAAGAACAAGAATAATAACAAAAACAAAGATGTTGGATGCGCCGGAAGGGTGCATGTGTGTAGAAGGATAGAGTTCAGTGACCTACGACTATGACCTGTTTGTGATCGGTGCCGGTTCCGGCGGCGTGCGGGCTTCCCGGATTTCCTCGTCCCTTGGGGCCAAGGTGGCGATTGCCGAAGAATATCGGGTCGGCGGGACCTGTGTTATCCGGGGCTGTGTCCCGAAAAAGCTGTTCGTTTATGCCAGCCACTATTCCGATGATTTTCAGGATGCGAAGAATTATGGCTGGACCGTCGGGGAAACCCGTCATGACTGGGCAACCCTGATCCGCAACAAGGATGCGGAAATTGATCGCCTGAACGGCATTTACTACACCATCCTGTCCAACAATAATGTGGAACTGTATGAGGCCCGTGCCGAGATCATCGACGCCCATACGGTTCGGGTCGGGGACCAGACCGTGACGGCGCGTTATATCCTGATCGCCACGGGCGGAACGCCGATGATGCCGGATATTCCGGGCATCGAGCATGCCATTTCCTCGAACGAGGCGTTCCATCTGGAAACCATGCCGCAGCGGGTTGTAGTTGTCGGCGGCGGGTATATCGCCGTCGAGTTCGCCGGGATTTTCAACGGCCTTGGTGCCGATGTGATCCAGCTTTACCGCGGGGAGCAGATCCTGCGGGGCTTTGATGCCGACGTCCAGAACATGGTCGCGCAAGAGATCACCAAGAAAGGTGTAACCCTGAAAACCCACGCCAATCCTGCGAAAATCGAGAAGCTGGCCGATTGCCTTCTCATTACCCTTGAGGATGGCAGCACCCTTGAGGCCGACGCCATCATGTATGCTACGGGCCGCTGTCCCAACACGGACGGGTTGGGGTTGGAGAATGTGGGCGTTGACTTGAAGCCGAACGGCGCTGTTGTGGTCGATGCCTATTCCAAGACATCCGTGGACAGCATTTATGCGGTTGGTGATGTAACCGACCGGATCGCCCTGACACCGGTAGCCATTCACGAGGGCATGGCCTTTGCGGAAACTGTTTTTGGCGGCAAGCCGCGGGCCTTTGATCATGCGGATGTGCCATCGGCTGTGTTCTCGCAGCCCCCGGTGGGGACCGTCGGCCTGACGGAAGCCGAAGCGAGGGACAAGTATGGCGATGTGGACATCTACAAGTCCGAGTTCCGCCCCATGAAACAGACCCTGACGCTGGGCAGCGAGCGGGCCTTTGTCAAGCTGGTGGTTGAGCCCAAGTCGGACCGGGTTGTGGGCGTGCATGTGGTTGGCGCCGATGCTGGCGAGATCATTCAGGGTGTGGGGATTGCCGTGAAATGCGGTGCAACCAAGGCCCAGTTCGACAGCACGGTCGGGGTTCACCCGACGCTGGCCGAGGAGCTTGTGACCATGCGGGAAAAATACACCGGCGCGTAATCCTGACGGGTAATAATTGTCCTTATTTTCGTTGCAGAAAATATGAAAATTACAATTTTGCGGCGGTTTTGTGCGCTTTAGCGTTGCATGATCCCGAAAAGCCTGTAGAAATTATGGTTCGTTAAATATTGCGAATGCGAAGAACATTGTAGGGAATAGGAAAATGTCAAATCAATGGACACCTGAAAGCTGGAGAAACAAAACAATCCGCCAGGTGCCGACATATTTTGATACGGAGGCGCTGAAGTCGGTGGAGGAAGACTTGCAGAGCTTTCCGCCGCTGGTATTTGCAGGTGAGGCGCGAAGCCTGAAAAAGAAACTGGCGGATGTTGCCGCTGGTCGTGCTTTTCTGCTTCAGGGCGGTGACTGTGCCGAAAGTTTCAGTGAATTCCACCCCAACAATATTCGTGACACCTTCAAGGTGCTGCTGCAGATGGCTGTGGTCCTGACCTTTGGCGCCAATCGCCCGGTCGTCAAGGTGGGCCGTCTTGCCGGTCAGTTCGCCAAGCCGCGGTCTTCCGATACGGAAGTCGTGGATGGCGTCGAACTGCCCAGCTACCGCGGCGACATCATCAACGGTTTCGACTTCACGGAAGAGGCCCGCGTGCCCGATCCGAAACGGATGCTGACAGCCTATTCACAGGCGGCGTCAACCCTGAACCTGCTGCGGGCTTTCGCGCAGGGTGGTTACGCAGACCTGCATCAGGTGCACCGCTGGAACATGGGCTTTGTAGCCAGCCGTCCGCAAGGCGAACGCTACAAGGAAATGGCGGATCGGATTCACGATGCACTGGCCTTCATGGAAGCCTGCGGTGTGAATTCCAACAATGCCCCGGAAATGAGCAAGACCGACTTCTACACCTCTCACGAGGCGCTGCTGCTGAACTACGAGCAGGCGCTGACCCGTGTGGACAGTACGTCTGGCGCCTATTACGACACGTCGGCCCACATGCTGTGGATCGGCGATCGGACCCGCGACCCGGATGAAGCCCATGTGGAGTTCCTGAGCGGCGTTGCCAACCCGATCGCGGTCAAGGCAGGCCCGACACAGACACCGGAAAACCTGCTGCGCCTTCTGGACAAGCTGAACCCGGAAAACGAAGAAGGTCGTATGACCGTGATTTGCCGCTTTGGTGCCGGCGAGGTAGAGAAACACCTGCCGGCCCTGATCCGTAAAATTGAGGCCGAAGGCCGCAATGTGGTCTGGTCTTGTGACCCGATGCACGGAAACACCATCAAGTCTTCAACCGGATACAAGACCCGTCCGTTCGATCGCATTCTGGCCGAGGTTCGGGAATTTTTCATGGTTCACAAGGCCGAGGGAACCCATGCCGGCGGTGTCCATTTTGAAATGACCGGTAAGGACGTAACAGAGTGTCTTGGTGGTGCCTTCGAGGTAACCGAGGAACTGCTGAGCGACCGGTATCACACGGCCTGCGATCCGCGCCTGAACGCAAATCAGGCTCTGGAGCTTGCGTTCCTGATTGCAGAAATGTTGAAAGATGAAAGGGGTCGGGGAGAGCTTGCGGCAACAGCCTCCTGAACCTGGGGAATATGAACGAACTGACAGCCACAACCAGAAAATCCGCGATTGAGCAATCAATCGCGGATCATACGGACCAGTATTTTAATCGTACCAAAAAGGTCGTTCAGAAATTTGGTGATAAAACCGTAACCTATGCCGTTTTCATGCGGCGGCCCGTGATTTTCTGTCCGCGCCTGATGGTGGAGTGGATGACGGAAATCGCCAGCCTGCGGGGGCAGAGTTTCGAAGTGGAACCCTGTTTCAACGAGGGCGATTGGGTCGGAGCCGGGGAACCTCTCTTCTATATTACCGGCAGTTTTGTCGATCTTGCCGATCTGGAAACCCTGTATCTGCAAAAGATCGGGCCGGCCTGTGTGGCGGCCTATAACGCCTATCTGATGTGTTGCCACATGCCGGATACGGCCTTTCTGGCCATGGATGCCCGGCATTCCGCGGGTGCGGAAATGGCCGAGATGATGGCCTATGCGGCGTCTGTTGGCAGCCGTGCTGCGCAGACAGAACATGGCGCCATCGGTTTCATTGGCAACGCCAATAACAGCACCGCCCATTATTTCGGCAATAACCGGGGAATGGGCACCATGCCCCATGCCCTGATTGGTTATGCGGGAAGCACCTTGCGGGCGGCTGAAATGTTCGTGGAAAGCTATCCCGATGAACCGCTGACGGTGCTGGTGGATTATTTCGGTCAGGAAATCACCGACGCGCTTGCCGTTTGTCGGCGGTTCCCGGAGATGGCCGCAGAAGGGCGCCTGTCCGTGCGGATGGATACCCATGGCGGCCGCTTTATCGAGGGTCTGGACCCGGCGCAGTCCTATGCGGTGCTGGAACGGAACATGCCCAAGGGCATTCGCCAGTATCGGTCCGAGCAGGAACTGAAATGGCTGGTCGGGACCGGGGTGTCTGCGGCGGCAATTTACTATATGCGCGAGCAACTGGATGAGGCCGGTTTCGACAAGGTTCGAATTGTCGCGTCCTCTGGCTTTTCTGCGGACAAGTGTAGCGTCATGGGCAGTATGAAAGCCCCGATCGATGTCATTGGAACCGGGTCGTTTCTCCCGGAAAGCTGGTCCGAGACCTATGCAACCGCCGATGTCATCTCCTATGATGGCGTTCCGAGCGTAAAACTGGGACGGGAATTCCTGTTAAAAAAAGACAAATAAAGACAGTTTCCGTCTGATTTGAAACAATACTTCGTTAAGACAGGCGTTAAGGCCTGTCTTTGACGTTATGTGGATTTTTCAAGTTTGGTGGGTTTAAATGGGTGCTGCTTTATCAGTCTGTTGGCCATTGCTTTTGGGAATTGGCTTTTTGATGCTGGGCAACGGGCTGCAGGGCAGTCTGTTGGGTATCCGCGCCAATCTTGAAGGCTTTCCCACGGCGGTAACCGGGTTTGTCATGTCCGGGTATTATCTCGGCTTTCTGATCGGGTCTATTGTCGCGCCCAAAATTCTGGCGACGGTGGGCCATGTGCGGGTGTTTGCCGCGCTGGCCTCTCTTGCCTCCAGTTCTGCGCTGTTGCATGCGGTCATTCCCGATCCCTATATCTGGACCGTTTTTCGGATTGTCACCGGGTTCAGCTTTGCCGGTTTGTATATCGTCAGTGAAAGCTGGCTGAATGATGCGGCCACCAACGAGACCCGCGGGCGGATCCTGTCCTTCTACATGTTTATCGTTTATGGGGCCATGGCGGCGGGGCAGTTCCTGCTGACCGTTTCCGATCCCATGGGATACAACCTGTTCGTGATCATTTCCGTACTGGTGTCGCTGGCCCTGATCCCGACGGCGCTGTCCGCATCGCCGGCGCCGTCCATTGAAACCCCGAAGAAGCTGGGTATTCGCAGGTTGTTCGCCATTTCGCCGCTGGGCGTGGTGGGGATGACCGTTGTCGGTGTGGCGCAAGGAGCGTTTTTCTCGATGGCGGCGGTGTATGGCAGCATGATCGGCCTGACCCTGCCGCAAATTTCCCTGTTTATCTGTGTGTCGATTATCGGCGGAGCGGTTCTGCAAATGCCGATCGGGCGTCTTTCCGACCGGTTTGATCGCCGTAAGGTCCTGACGGTTGTTACCCTGTTGAGTGCAGCCGCGGCGACCCTTGTCCTGTTTGTGGAGGGGATGGACAGCAAAATCCCGTTCATGGTGGTGGTCACCCTTTTTGGCGGGCTCAGCATGCCGCTTTATTCCCTGTGTATTGCCCATACCAACGACCATCTGGAACCGGATGAAATGGTGGCGGCCAGCAGCGGGCTGATCCTGATGAACGGGATGGGCGCAGTGGCGGGTCCGTTCCTGATTTCCCTGCTGATGGCAAGTTACGGGGCGATGGCGTTCTTTTCCTTCCTAACCGTGGCGCATCTGTTCATCGGCATTTTCGCGATTGTCCGGATGAGCATGAGCGAGCCGACACCGCTGGAAGACCAAAACGACTTCGTGGCCATGCCGGTGCGGTCCGGACCGATTGCGGCCACCATGAACCCGGAGGCCGAGGAATGGGATGAGGAGCCGGACCTTGAGCCGGAGCCAAATACCTGGTTCACCGGCCTCAGCAAGGCGTCCATGTCCATCCTTGAAGACAGCGGGGATGACGATGACGAGGAAGCCATGCATGGTGACCTGACGGATGATGGTCCCGCCCTTTGGGGGCGAAACGGCTAAGCCGATTATCTCCTTAAAGTTGTAAAATTAAATTCCGTTTCTATTTACAGTGAGGCGGTGCCGGGAGTTTCGCTCTTTGGCATTGCATGCCCGCGGATTTCGCGTCGCGGCCCATGACTGTAACCAAGGAACGGAATTTTCGAATGTATCTAACCCCCAATGACCTAAAGACTGCCAGTGACCGGGCCATCGTGACCCGCGAAGTCAATTACCTTCCTCATTTCATTGTGAAAAAGATCAGCGCGGGATACAGCGCCGAACCGGTGCTTATCTGGCTTACCAAGGTGCAGGAGAGACGGCATGCTCCCAAATGGCCCGTGTGGGATTTTTCGCGATATGGCGGATCCCAAATGGAAGGACAGTATTTACCGATCTGCTCCGGCATTGCCGAGGGCATCAGGGTATGGGCCCGACATCTGGCTGACTTGCCGATGGAGGACCTACTTACAAAACTGAACAGCAATTCTCTGTTCAGGCGGCAGGCAATGGAGAAGTTGGAAGGAAAGACACCTGTCGCTCTGCAGGAACGAGAAGAGTGGGAGGAATGGATGTGTAATCGTGAAAAATGCGAGTTTTTCATGGCGGATGCGTTTGAACAGTCCCCGGACCCGAAGGCCTTCCATTTCACATTGGATTACTTGGAGGTGATTGGGCGAGTTTTACTTGATGTTCATTTCAGATGTGGAAATCAACAAGCAACCGAGCGCATGACCGGGGCGTTAAAGGCCCTGCATGAGTTGGTGGAGGCGGTTAGGAACGCAGTAGTTCACGGTGAGGCAGTAGAAGAGCCTGAACAGCTAAGTGTTGATGAGCAGTTGAGATTTCTAAAATCGCACCGTTTGATATCAGAAAACGATGACGAAGACCGGATTGATATTCTCCTTGCCGCCTTGAAGGGTAGATTGGAGTGAAGAGGATGGAAAGTCTGCCGACAAAAGAGCTGTTCTGCCCTTTTTGGAATAAGTGTCTAATGAAAGATGACGCTTAAATTTCTAAAAATAATTTTTCTACTTGCAGAGAGGCAAAGCAGAGCCCGTTATGCGCAGCTTTTCCTGCTGCGGTTTTCAGGCTGCTGCGCCAGTTTGTAACCAAAGAACGGAATTATTGAAATGTATCTAATGCCCAGCGATTTAAAAATTGGCTGCGACCGGACATTCGCCACCGGAAATTCGAATTATTTTGTTAAATTCATTTTGAATAAAGTCAGGTCTGGATACAGCATCGAACCGCTCATTGACTGGTTGGTTGAGGTGCTGGACAGGCGGCGTGCAGCCATTCTTCCCGTTTGGGATTATCCACGCTATGGCGGCTCGCGGATTGAAGCTAAATACCGTTGGATTTGTTATGGAATGACGAGTGGCATAGTTGCATGGGCTAAGAGCCTAACCGATCTTTCTAAGGATCAAATGCTACATACCCTACAGACGGCTCTTCAGTATCAGGGGCATCAGGTGGTGGGTGCGCCAATCGATTTGTCAGATAATGAGTGGTGGAGGGGGATTGTATGGCAAGAACGGCTGGAGAGTTCGAAGGCGGAAGAGTTTGACAGGTGCACTCTCCCACAAGGTTTTCATTTTACACTGGGGTACTTGGAGGCGATTACGGAAGGACTACTCCAAATCCAGGCCAGAAACGCTTGTCTGCTTGTTGCGTCAGGGATCAACGAAGCACTCCGTGCTTTGTGCAAACTGGTGATGGAGGTTAAGGCCGCCATGTTTTTGGCATTTAATGGGGAATATTTGGATAGCCCTGATTTGTTGCCGCAAAGGCAGCAAACTGTTGGCTGGATTCTGCAGAGAGAAAGGGAGGCCGAGAACCGGATCGCGGGCCTTATTGTTCGTCTGGAGGAGGAAGGGCACAGTCCCGATGAACCGCCTGCGGCTTGATAACAAGCCTGCTGCCAAAAAGGGTGGTCCTGTCCGGTTGAGCCGCCGGGCAGGGCCGCTGTTTTGTTCGGGGAGGGGGCGTTTGGCCGAAAAAGCCTGTAAAAAAGTGGTGTTGGATGAAAACACCCATTGCTGCCACGGGCGGAGGGGGGTAAAAACCGGGTATGACCGACACACTTAAAATTGCCATGGCGCAGGCCAACCCCAAGCTGGGGGACATTGACGGGAATGTGGCGCTCGCTCGCGAGTTTCGGCAGGAGGCCGAAGCGGAAGGGGCGGACCTTGTTGTTTTTCCCGAGTTGTTTGTTTGTGGCTATCCGCCGGAAGACCTTGTCCTGAAACCCTCCTTCATTCGGAAATGCAAGGCGGCGGTGGATGAACTGGCGGAAATGACCCTTGATGGCGGCCCGGCCATGCTGATGAGCGCGCCGGTGCAGGATGGGGGTAAGCTGTATAATGCGGTGATGCTGCTGGAAGAGGGGCGGATTTCCGCGACCCGGTACAAGCATAACCTGCCCAATTACGGTGTGTTCGATGAAATCCGGGTGTTCGAGCCGGGTATCCTGCCGGGGCCGATTTCCTTCAAGGGCGTTCGCCTTGGGGTGATGATCTGCGAGGATATGTGGTTCAGCGATGTGGCGGAATGCCTGTCGGAAACCGGTGCCGAAATGCTGGTCATCCCGAATGGCAGCCCGTTTGATCATGGCAAGGCGGATGCGCGGTTGAACCTTGCGGTGGAGCGGGTAACGGAAACCGGCTTGCCGTTGATGTATGTGAACCAGATCGGCGGTCAGGATGAACTGGTCTTCGATGGCGGCTCTTTCGTTTTGAATGCGGACAGAACCCTGCCGGTTCAGATGGCCTGCTGGAAAGAGGATTTGCTGGTCACCGAATGGCAGCGGGGCGCGGACGGCGTCTGGGCCTGCCAGAGCAGTGATCTGAAGGATCCGGGCGGCGATCTGGAGCGCCTCTATCATGCGATGGTTCTGGGCCTCAAGGATTACGTGGAGAAAAACCGTTTTCCGGGCGTGGTTCTTGGCCTGTCCGGCGGGATCGATAGCGCCCTGAGCGCCGCGATAGCCGTTGATGCCCTCGGGGCGGATCGGGTGCATTGCGTGATGATGCCGTCCAAATATACCAGTCAGGAAAGTCTGGATGATGCGGCGGAATGCGCACGTCTTCTGGGGACCCGACTGGACAGTGTGTCGATTGTTCCGGCCGTGGATGCCTACGAGACCATGATGGGGCCGTTGTTCGCCGGGACCAATGCGGACATCACCGAGGAAAACATCCAGTCCCGGGTGCGGGGCGTGACCCTGATGGCCATTTCCAACAAGTTCGGGAAGATGGTCCTGACAACCGGCAACAAGTCGGAAATGTCCACAGGCTATGCGACCATTTACGGGGACATGTGCGGCGGGTATTCGGTCCTGAAGGATTTGTACAAGAGCACCTGCTTCAAGGTGTCTGAATGGCGAAACGCGCATTCCTCGCCGTTGTTCAAGGGGCCGGAGGGGCCGGTCATGCCGGTTAATGTAATTATCAAGCCGCCGACCGCGGAACTGCGCGAGGACCAGAAGGACGAGGACAGCCTGCCCCCCTATGAGGTGCTGGACAAGATCCTGCACGGGTTGGTCGAGGAAGAAAAATCGGTCACGGAACTGATTGAGGCCGGCTTCGAGCTTGAAACGGTCAGCCGCATCCAGAACCTGCTTTACATCGCCGAGTATAAGCGGCGTCAGGCGCCTCCGGGTGTCAAACTTTCCACACGCAATTTTGGTCGTGACAGACGGTATCCGATCACAAACGGATATAGAGACAAAAGATGACTGTAAAATTCAGATTTGCCCCCAGCCCGACCGGTTTCCTGCATGTCGGTAACGCCCGGCTTGCCCTGATCAACTGGCTGTATGCCAGCAAGGAAGGCGGGGGAATGGTGCTCCGTCTTGACGATACGGATACGGAGCGATCCACCGAGGAATATGCCGAGGGCATTCAGGAAGACCTGAAATGGCTGGGCCTTGAATGGTCGGACCTGCGCAAGCAGTCGGACCGGGGCGAGGCTTATACCGCTGCGTTTGAAGCCTTGAAGGCAGCCGGGCGGATCTACCCTTGCTATGAAACCGGTGAGGAACTGGAATATAAGCGCAAGCGCCAACTGGCCCGCAAACTGCCGCCGGTCTATGATCGTTCCGCGTTGAAACTGAGTGACGAGGAAAAGGCCGCGTTTGAGGCCGAGGGGCGCAAGCCGCACTGGCGGTTCCTGCTGGATCAGGAAGTCGTGGCGTGGGATGACAAGGTGCGTGGCCGCGTTGAGGTCGATTGCGCCAGCATGTCCGACCCGGTGCTGATCCGCTCTGACGGGCGTCCGCTCTATCACCTGCCGTCTGTTGTGGATGATATCGATTTCCAGATTTCCCACGTGATCCGGGGCGAGGACCATGTCAGCAACACGGCACTGCATGTCCAGCTTTTCAAGGCGCTTGGCGCCGGGGTGCCGGAATTTGCCCACCTGCCGCTTCTGATGGGGCCGGACGGGGGGCCGCTGTCAAAGCGCGAGGGCAGTCAGTCCCTGCGCGAACTGCGTGAAAGCGGCATCGATCCCATGAGCGTGAACAGCCTGCTGGCCCGCCTTGGAACATCGGACAATGTGGAAGTGCGCCACACCCTGAAAGAGGTGGTCGAGGGCTTTGACATCACCCGTTTCAGCCGCGCCGCTGCCAAGTTCGATCCGGCGGAACTGATGAACCTGAACGCCAAGCTGCTGCATGACATGCCGTGGGATGCGGCGCGGGATAAACTTGCAATTGACGGCGCGGATGAGGCATTCTGGCTGGCTATCCGGGGGAATGTCTCCACCATGCTGGAAGCCCGCGAATGGTGGGACGTTGTCACCGGTCCGGTCTCTCCGGTGGTCGAGGATCAGGCCTTCCTGACAGCCGCGCTTGCCCTGTTGCCGGAAGGGCCGTTCAATGACGATAGCTGGAAACAGTGGACCACGGCGGTCAAGGATGAACTGGGGGTCAAGGGCAAGGCCCTGTTCCTGCCGCTTCGTCTTGCCCTGACGGCTAAGCCGCATGGACCGGAAATGAACAAGATGCTTGTGCTGATCGGCCGTGACAAGGCAATGGCGCGACTGACAGGCGAAACTGCGTAACGAAGGACAATTGACGTGACACTACATCTTTACAATACGGCGAGTCGGCAAAAGGAAGAATTTGTCCCCCGTGACCCTGCAAATGTAGGGATGTATGTATGTGGTCCGACCGTGTATGACTTTGCGCATATCGGGAATGCCCGGCCGGTTGTCATTTTTGACGTGCTGGCCCGCCTGCTGCGCCGGATCTATGGGGCCGAACATGTAACCTATGTCCGCAATATCACGGATGTGGAGGACAAGATCATCGTTGCGGCCGAGGCCAATAACGAGAGCATCGAGGACCTGACAACCCGTACAACGCAGGCCTTCCACGATGATATGGCCGAACTGGGCGCCTTGCCGCCCGATCGGGAGCCGCGCGCGACCCAGCATATCGACGGCATGATCGGCATGATTTCCGTGCTGATCGAAAAAGGCCACGCCTATGAGGCAGAAGGGCATGTCCTGTTTGATGTGACCAGCATGCCGGAATATGGGGCCCTGTCCGGGCGCAATCGCGATGACATGATCGCTGGTGCCCGTGTGGAAGTGGCCCCGTATAAAAAGGACCCGGCGGATTTCGTGCTGTGGAAGCCGTCAACGGATGATATGCCGGGATGGGACAGCCCGTGGGGGCGGGGCCGTCCGGGGTGGCATATTGAATGTTCTGTCATGTCCAAGGCGGAACTGGGCGATACGTTTGATATTCACGGCGGCGGACGGGACTTGATTTTCCCGCACCACGAAAACGAGGTGGCGCAAAGCTGCTGCGCCAATGGCAAGGGAACCTTTGCCCGCTATTGGGTGCATAACGGCTTCCTGACGGTCGAGGGGGACAAGATGTCCAAATCCCTCGGGAATTTCCGAACCGTTCGCGAACTTCTGGCCGAAGCCCCCGGTGAGGCGCTGCGCCTGAACATGCTGTCTGCCCAGTATCGTCAGCCGCTGGACTGGACCGCCGACGGGGTCCGGCAGGCCCGAACCAATCTGGACCGTCTTTATACGGCGGTGCAGCATCTTTCCGATGTTGAGGCCGCCCCGGATGCTTTTGCAGCCGAGGTGCTGGACGCACTGGAAGATGACCTGAACACCCCGAAGGCGCTGACGGCGCTTTATGCCTATGCCAGCGAGGCCAACAAGGCCACGGACCCGGCCGCGCGTGCAATGCTGAAAGCAAAGCTGCTGAGCGGCGGGGGCTTGCTTGGCCTGTTGCAGCAGGACCCGGATGTCTGGTTCAAGGGCGGCAGCGAGGGTGAAATTGATGCCGAGGCAATCGAGGCATTGATCCAGGAACGACTGGATGCAAGAAAAAATAAAAACTATGCGCGGTCGGATGAAATCCGGGATATGCTGAAAGATCAAGGCGTTATCCTGGAGGATGGGCCGCAGGGAACCACTTGGAAGAGGGCGTAATGGCTAAAGAACGGTTATATCTTTTTGACACGACGCTGCGCGATGGGGCGCAGACGCAGGGTGTGGATTTCAGTGTCGAAGACAAGACCATTATTGCCGAAGCCCTGGACGCCCTCGGGATTGACTATGTGGAAGGGGGCTGGCCCGGTGCCAATCCCGGCGATACCGCGTTTTTCGCCGCCCCGCCAAAACTGAAACACGCCACTTTCACCGCGTTTGGCATGACCCGCCGTCCGGGACGGAGTGCCTCTAACGATACGGGCCTGAAGGCGGTTCTGGATGCGGAAACCCCGGCGGTTTGTCTGGTCGGGAAAAGCTGGGACTATCAGGTGGATGTGGCGCTTGGCATTTCCAACGAGGAAAATATCGAGCTGATTGCCTCCAGCATCGAGGAATGTGTCCGGCTGGGGCGGGAGCCCATGTATGACGCCGAACATTTCTTTGATGGGTACAAGGCCAACCCGGAATACGCGCTTGCCTGTATCAAGGCAGCCTATGAGGCTGGGGCCCGCTGGGTGGTTCTGTGTGATACCAATGGCGGCACCTTGCCCCATGAGGTGTCCGAGATTGTCAGCGAGGTGGTTAAGCATGTGCCCGGTGATCATGTGGGTATCCATACCCATAACGACACGGAAAATGCGGTCGCCAGTTCACTGGCCGCGGTACTGGCTGGCGCCCGTCAGGTGCAAGGTACCCTGAACGGTCTTGGGGAACGCTGCGGCAACGCCAATATGGTCAGCCTGATCCCAACCTTGCTATTGAAGGAGCCGTTCAAGTCCCGGTTCGAGACCGGTGTCACGGCCGAGGGGCTGAAAAGCCTGAAAAGTGTCTCGAACCTGCTGGATGAATTGTTGAACCGGGCACCCAATCGGCATCAGGCCTATGTGGGGGGCTCGGCGTTCAGTCACAAGGGCGGGCTGCATGTGTCAGCGGTCCAGAAGGACCCGCGCACCTATGAACATATCGATCCGCCGCTGGTCGGCAATCACCGGATCATCCCGGTTTCCGATCAGTCCGGGCGGTCCAACATTCTGGCCCAGCTTTCGGATTTCGGCCTGAAAATCGATCCGAAAGACCCGAAAGTGGACCGGCTTCTGGAAGAGGTGAAGGAACGGGAATTCCACGGCTATGCCTATGACAGCGCGTTGGCCAGTTTCGAGCTGATGGCCCGGCGGCGTCTGGGGCAACTGCCCGAATATTTCGATGTGGAGAGTTTCCGCGTACAGGTGGAACGTCGCCATAATGCCAAGGGCGAACTGGTCAGTGTGGCCGATGCGGTGGTCAAGGTTGTTGTGGACGGACAGCGCCTGATGTCCGTTGCCGAAGGAAACGGCCCGGTCAACGCGCTTGATACGGCGCTTCGCAAGGACCTTGGTAAATATTCCGCCTATATCGATGACATGCGGCTTGCGGATTTCAAGGTGCGGATCCTGAACTCCGGCACCGAGGCGACCACCCGTGTCATGATCGAAAGCACCGATGACAGCCGTCACCGTTGGTTCACCATCGGGGTTTCCACCAACATCGTGGATGCGTCCTTTGCGGCGCTTCTGGACAGTATCACGTACAAGCTGCTGCGCGAGGGCGCCCCCGCCAGCAAGTAGGCCCAACAGAAAGTACTACCCTATGACAACGGCTGAACAGATGCCTGCCATTATCCTTGTCGAGCCGCAGATGGGCGAGAATATCGGTGCGGCGGCGCGGGCCATGCTGAATTTCGGGCTGACGGAAATGCGGATTGTCAATCCGCGGGATGGTTGGCCCAACGAACGGGCGGTGGCCATGGCCTCCCGCGCCGATGAGGTTCTGGATAATGCGCGCCTGTTTTCCTCGGTCGAGGAGGCGATTGCCGATCTGAAGAAGGTGTATGCCACCACGGCCCGGCCCCGTGACATGATCAAGCATGTGGCAACCCCTAAAGGGGCGGCGCAGGAACTTCGCAGCCTGTCCGCAGCCGGCGAGAAGGCCGGTATCCTGTTTGGCAAGGAAAGCTGGGGCCTGTCCAGTGAACATGTGACGCTGGCCGATACCATTATCACGGTGCCGCTCAACCCTGATTTTTCCTCTATCAATCTGGGGCAGGCGGTTCTGCTGGTGGCCTATGAATGGTTCCAGTCAGAAGATGACACGGCGGACATGGTGATCCGCAACAGCGAGCGTCTGGCCAATAAGGAAGAACTGGCGCACCTGTTCAACCGGATTGAGGGCGAACTGGATGCCCGTGGGTATTTCGAGCCGATCATGGCGCGAAAACCGGTGATCCTTCGCAACATGCGGAACATGTTCCAGCGGTTCGGCCTGATGGAAAGCGATATTCGCGCCTTTCAGGGCATCGTCAAGGGCCTGTGCCTGCCCCGGCGGGGTGAGCAGGACAAGGACTGATCCCTTCCGGTATCCCGGCAAAGGCGGGGGTGCCGAAAACAGGCGGTTTTATACTGTTTCGCTGTTGACATACGGCGCGCCGCAAGTATATTGCCGCTTTCCGTGCAAGCCTCGTCGGCATGCCTTATCCTTTAATTCTGATAGGAATAAGCACTATGAGTAAGCGTATTCAAGCGAAATACAAAATTGACCGTCGCATGGGCGAAAACCTCTGGGGTCGTCCGAAAAGCCCGGTAAACCGCCGCGAATATGGCCCGGGTCAGCATGGCCAGGCCCGTCGTGGCAAGCTGTCTGACTATGGTGTTCACCTGCGCGCCAAGCAGAAGCTGAAAGGTTACTACGGTAACATCACTGAAAAATCTTTCCGTCGTCTGTACAACGAAGCTGTCCGTCTGAAAGGCGATACTTCCGAAAACCTGATCGGTCTTCTGGAACGCCGTCTGGACGCCGTTGTATACCGCATGAAATTCGTCCCGACTGTTTTTGCGGCACGTCAGTTCGTCAACCACGGTCACGTGACTGTCAACGGCCGTCGCGTCAACATCGCCTCTTACCAGGTGAAACAGGGCGACGTCATCGAAGTGCGCCAGAAGTCCAAGCAGCTCGCCATCGTGCTTGAAGCTGCTGCCAGCGCAGAACGCGAAGTTCCGGAATATCTGGACGTGGACCACAAGACAATGAAAGGGACGTTCACAAACATCCCGACACTGTCTGACGTTCCGTACCCGGTTGTCATGGAACCGAACCTCATCGTCGAATACTACTCTCGCTAAGGCGGGGGATGGTTGCCCGCCAAGCGTGGGCAACCCATTCGAAACAAAAAAAGCTGTCAGCATCCGCTGGCAGCTTTTTTTTATGCCTTCCGGCTCGCCGGGATGTCGGGAGGGGCCGCAGTCGCGAGCGGTCCTCAGAAGCGCACAGGCCTCAAAAGCGTCCTGGCCTCAGTCGGCGTTGGACAGCCACGTGACCCTCTGGTTGGTCAGGTCCCATTTAAATTCGGCCCATTCTCCATACCATTCACATTCCGTGCAGAATAATCCGGTCAGGTCATTGCCAGACAGGGACAGCTCAAGCGGGGTGAAGTTGACCGCCTTGCTGCATCCCGTCGGGATATGATAGAGCGACAGGACCTCTCCGCTTTCCTTGTTTCGGGCAAGGACGAGGCCTTCCGCATCACAGGTGTTGCGCTGTTCAAGGGCGGTGACCTGCCATTTCTCATTTTCGGCCAGCGTCCCCATGAAGACATGGGTGTTCAGATAGGGACCCATGCCCAGAAAGGCCGTGGCCAGTGCCGGGGCGGGCAGGGGGCGGACCGGGGCGGTAAAGTCACCGGTTTCCTCTGCGGTGGTAAAGGCGGCATGATAGCCGTCATCCTGTTTCGGGCTCCATGCCTCAAGGAAGGATTTGAACAGGACACCGGCATCGCGCTTTTCTTCCCACAGGCAGAGTGCTCCGGCTGAATTTTCATCCGTTTCCACATCCTCGCCGGTGGAAAGCTCCTGATAGAGGCCGAATCCGCCGCTTTCCGGGTCGTGATAGACATAGCTGCCACTGCAATTGGGGCCGTTGCCATCATCGCAGGCCAAAATGACAAGATGATCCCGGTCCTGCCGTTCGGAATAGCAGGTCTTGATCTCCAGAATCTCACCGGTGATGGCAACGGAAAGTTCCTGCCCGTTTTCGTCTGTCACCTGAAGGGAGGTGCCTGTTTCGCCCTCCGTCAGGGACAGGCGCAGGGTGGACTGGCTATCCGGGTTGGTGAAGCCGCCGCGGATTTGTTTGGGAATGCCATTTTCGTCTGATGCGGCATCCGCCATCACCGGAAGGGACTGACCTGTTGCCAGCAGGCAGACTGGCAGGGCTGTTAGAATTTTTTTCATGATCGACTTATATCAAACCGTGCAAGGACTTGCAGCCTATGGTTAAAATAATTACCTGACGACCTTCTGTTTTAACAAAAGATTTGGAAAAACAATGTCTTTTCTGGAAATTTTCCTCGATCCAGCGGCTGTGGTGGCTCTGGTTACCCTGATTGTCATGGAAGTGGTTCTGGGGATCGATAACCTGATTTTCATTTCCATCCTGAGCAACAAACTGCCCGAACATCAACGGGAAAACGCCCGCCGCCTCGGGATCGCACTGGCGTTGATCCTGCGTCTTGGCTTACTGTCCCTGATTGCGGTGATTGTGTCTCTGACCCAGCCGGTCTTTACGGTTTTCGGGCAGGAATTTTCGTGGCGGGACCTGATCATGCTGGGCGGGGGCCTGTTCCTTGTCTGGAAGGCAACCACGGAAATTCACCATCATGTTGATGTGGACAGCGAAGATGAGAAAGAAGAAAAGCCGAAAGCGATCAGCTATGCCGGGGTGATTGTCCAGATCCTGCTGCTGGATGTGGTTTTCTCGCTGGACAGTATTATTACAGCGGTGGGGATGACCGATGAAATCCTGATCATGGTAACGGCGGTTGTGGTGGCCGTGGGGGCCATGATGCTGGCGGCGACGCCCTTGTCCAACTTCATTTCGGCCAATCCGACCATTGTCATGCTGGCGCTCGGGTTTTTGCTGATGATCGGCATGACCCTGATTGCCGAAGGTCTGGGCTTCCATGTTCCCAAGGGATATGTCTATGCGGCGATGGCCTTTTCCGCCTTTGTGGAAATGCTCAATATGTTCGCAAAAAGAGCCCGCCGAAAACGGCAGGCTCTAAAGACATAGGATCTAACCGAAAAGTGGTCCGGTTGACGGGATCGGTTACGGGCTTTCCGGCGACGGATTGATCAGTGACTGATCCGGCTCAATCGCGCCGGTAATCTTGGCAACGGACCCGTGAACCTTGACTTTGCGTTCCGCGATCAGTTTCAGGGCAAGGGGATAAATCCGGTGCTCCTGCTCCAGAATGCGGGCGGCCAGTGTGTCGGGGGTGTCGTTGCCATGAATGGGAACGGCGGCCTGTGCGATGATCGGGCCGTCATCCATTTCCGCCCGGACATAGTGAACCGTGCAGCCGGTAAAGCGGGCACCGGAATCAATGGCCCGTTCATGGACGTGCAGGCCCTTGAAGGCGGGCAGCAGGGACGGGTGGATGTTGACAATCCGGTCCCGCCAGCGATTGACAAATGTCGGGGTCAACAGGCGCATGAAACCGGCAAGGCAGATCAGGTCCACCTTCTTTTCCGTCAGGTATTTGGTGATTTCGTTGTCGAAATCTTCCCGTTCCTCGAAATCCCGGTGATTGATCACCTTGGTTTCGATATTGTGACGGGCCGCAAACTCAAGGCCCGCTGCATCCGGGTTGTTGGATACCACGGTGACAATCTCGGCCGGAAAGCCTTCCTGCTGGCAGGCCTGAACAAGGGCCTGCATGTTGGTGCCACGGGACGAAATGAGGACTGCTACTTTCACCGTGAAAACGCCTTTTCAAGGTTGTTGATCACAACTTGTTCCTGTCCGTCCTGACGCGCTGTCAGGCGACCGATCGTAAAGACGGTCTCCCCTTGCTCTGTCAGCAGGGCGCGGGCAGTCTCGGCATTTTCCGGGGCCACGGCCACAACCATGCCAAGGCCACAGTTGAAGGTGGTTGCCAGTTCGCGGGGCTGGATATTGCCAAGCTCGGCCAGCCAGCGGAACAGCGGCGGCAGGTCCCAGGCATCGGCGTCCAGTTCAGCCACCAGTGTTTTCGGCAGGATGCGCGGGATGTTTTCAAACAGCCCGCCGCCGGTGATGTGGGACAGGGCCTTGATATGCCCGGCGCGAATGCCGGCAAGGCAGCTTTTCACATAGATGCGTGTCGGGGCAATCAGGGCATCGCCCAGCTTGCGGCTTTCATCAAACGGGGCCGCTGCGTCCAGATCCATCTTGAAATCGGCGATCAGGCGGCGAACAAGGGAATAGCCGTTTGAATGAACCCCGGAGGAGGCCAGACCCAGCAGAACGTCGCCTTCGTTCAGGGTGTCCGCCTTCAGAAGCTGGTCCCGTTCCACGGCGCCAACGGTAAAGCCGGCCATGTCGTAATCGCCCTTGGCATACATGCCGGGCATTTCGGCGGTTTCGCCGCCAATCAGCGCGCAACCGGCCTGTTTGCAGCCCTCGGCGATACCGGCAACAATGTCGCGGGTTGCGTTCACGTCCAGCCCGCCGGTCGCAAAGTAATCAAGGAAGAACAGCGGTTCCGCGCCCTGCACCACAAGGTCGTTGACGCACATGGCAACCAGATCGATCCCCACGGTGTCGTGCTTGTTCATGTCGATGGCGACTTTCAGCTTGGTGCCGACGCCATCCGTTGCGGAAACCAGCAGGGGGTCCTTGAACCCGGCTGCCTTGGGGTCGAAAATGGCGCCAAACCCGCCAAGGTCGGCATCCGCACCCGGTCGCCGGGTCATGGCCGCCAAAGGCTTGATCGCATTGACAAGATCGTTCCCGGCTTCGATATCGACGCCGGCGTCCTTATAACTATAACTTTTCTTGGAGCTATCGGTATTCATATATATGCTGTATCCAGTTCCAGAGTCCCGAAGCGTCAACATACGGTTTTTCCAGTGGTTTGCAATGACTGATACACAACAAAATAGCTGTCTGCGCCTGACGATTGCTTTGATTAGCGGTCTGTTTCTCGCAATGTCCATAAAGCCGACCCTTGCGGCGCAAAACAACCTATACACAATTCGGGGAATTTCCGTTGACGTTACGGCAGGTTCTGCGTCCGAAGCCCGTTCGGTCGCCTTGCAACAGGGACAGAAACGGGCGTTTGAGGCCTTGCTGCGAAAGGTGACCCCGAAAAGTCACCATGACACCCTGCCATCCATCGCCGATTCTGAGATTACCGGCATGGTCGCTGGCATTCAGGTGGCCAACGAGAAAACCTCGGCCACCCGGTATCTGGCAGACCTGACCTTTGAATTTCGGCGGGAACAGGTGGTTCCGATCCTGAAATTGAACAGCCTTCCCTATTCAGAAACCATCAGCAAGCCGTTGATCGTACTGCCGGTCTTTAACAGCGAGGGCGGACGGAACCTGTGGGACGAGCCGAACCCGTGGCGGGATGAATGGTTGGCCGTCTTTGAAGGCGGCGAAAAGCCGGAAGGCAGCCTGCAGCGTCAGGATGACTGGGTCCAGACCCGGTTGCAGCCTGTTGTGGTCCCGGCCGGAACCCTTGAGGATATACAAGCTATCTCTGCTGAGCAGGCGGTTGCCCTTGATCCGGCAGCATTGGAAGAATTGCAGTCCTTTTATAACGCCAAGGGGGTGCTGGTGGCACTGGCCACCTTGACAGTCGATGGCGGCGTTCGGCGTCTGGATGTGTCCTATCAGCGAAGCGACGTGTTCACCACGGCGGTGATTGAAAGTTTCACTGGCGGGGACGAGGACCGGGACGTATTCCGGGCGGCCATTTTTGATGTGGTCGGCACCCTTCAGGAAGACTGGAAGGACCAGACGGTTCTGGATACCTCCATCGAGAACCGGATTGCCGTGTCCAGCCGGATTGAAAGCCTGAATGACTGGCTGGATATCCAGAGCCGGGCCCGCGAAATCCCTGCCATTCAGGAAATCATGGTGCGCGAGGTTTCTGTTGGTCAGGCCTTCTGGGAAATCTCCTTTGTCGGTCAGCTTGAACAGTTGCAGGGGGCGCTTGCGCAACGGGATCTGGTGCTGGAGAATATAAATGGTTTCTGGGCACTGGAAAAAAAGGCAAACTGACCTTATGACATTGCCCTTTGGTCTTGTTATCTGGAACTGATTGATTGTGAATATACCGAACAGTCTGACCCTTGCCCGAATTGTATCCGTTCCGGTGATCGTGTGGTTGATCCTGCGCGAGGAAATGCTGGTGGCGTTTATCCTGTTCGGGCTTGGCGGTATTTCCGATGCGCTTGACGGGTTGATTGCCAAGCATTTCAATCTGGTGACCAAGCTTGGCAAGTATCTGGACCCGTTGGCGGACAAGATCTTGTTGGTCTCCATCTATGTGACGCTGGGGGTGAAGGGCGATCTGGCCAGTTGGCTGGTGATCCTTGTGGTCAGCCGGGATGTGCTGATTGTGGGCGGGATCCTGTTTTCCATGCTGCTGGGCACCCGGATCACGATCCAGCCGGTCCGGATCAGCAAGATCAACACCTTTTTCCAGATTGTTCTGGCGGCCATGGTGTTGGGGTCCGCCGGTTTTGACGTAGACCTTGGGTTGCTACATGGTGTGACCGTGTATATCGTTGGCGTGACCACGGTTATGTCCGGATACAGCTATTTAAGCCAGTGGATACGGCAGGCAGGCTAGGGCCGGGCATTACCTAACGGATTTCAACGGGGTTTTATGACTCTTAAACAACATTTCAGATTCTGGGCCATTTTTGTCGTCCTGTTTGTCCTGTTCCTGCTGTTGCTGCGGGATATTCTGCTGCCGTTCATTCTGGGGATGGCGGTCGCCTATTTCCTTGATCCGGTGGCGGACAAACTGGAAGAAAAGGGCATGGGGCGAACGGCGGCGACCTCGCTGATTGTCGGGGTGTTCCTGATTGTCACCACGGTGGGGGTGATCCTGCTGGTGCCCGCGCTTGTGGACCAACTGATCGGGCTTCTGAAACTTCTGCCGGGCTATATTGTTGCCATCTATGACCTTGTCCGCCCCCTGATCGAGCGGGTGGTGGATATTCCGGCCCTGATGGAAAGCGAGGAGCTTAGAACCGCGATTACCGCCTATGCCGGGAATGCCATCAAGAATATCGCAGGCCTGTCCAACAACCTGCTCACAGGGGGGCTGGCCCTGCTGAACCTGATTTCGCTGATGGTTATCACGCCGGTTGTGGCGTTTTACCTGTTGCGAGACTGGGACCGGATTACGGCCAAGATCGATAGCTGGCTGCCCCGCAAGAACCTTGAACTGATCCGCCGTCTGGTTCGTCAGATCGATGATGTGCTGGCCGGTTTTGTGCGCGGCCAGTCGCTTGTCTGTCTGATTTTGGCGATTTTTTACGGGGTGTCCCTGCTGATCGTCGGGCTGGACTTCGGCCTTGTGATCGGTCTGGTCACGGGTCTGATTTCGTTCATTCCGTTTGTGGGCGCGATTGTCGGCTTTATTGCCTCGGTCGGGGTGGCCCTGTTTCAGTTCTGGCCGGATTTCATCCTGATCGGGGTGGTCGGTGCCATTTTTGCGGTCGGGCAAATTCTGGAAGGATATGTTCTGACGCCGAACCTGGTCGGTGACAAGGTGGGCCTGCATCCGGTCTGGATCATGTTCGGCCTGCTGGCGGGCGGGGCCCTGTTCGGCTTTATCGGCGTTCTGATCGCGGTGCCCGCAGCGGCGGTGATCGGGGTTCTCAGCCGGTTCGCCCTTGAACAGTATCTGGCCAGCCCCATTTACGACGCAGCCTCCCGGAGCGAGGAGACAAAAGAGTGATTGCCTCTCAAATTCCCATGGATTTCGATTTCCGGTCTGCGCTTGGCCGCGAGGATTTTCTGGTCGCACCGCCCAATCAGGAAGCGATTGCGTGGATTGACCGCTGGCCGGACTGGCCGGGGCCTTTTCTGCTGATACAGGGGCCGGGCGGTTCGGGGAAAACCCATCTTGCCCATGTGTGGCAGCAGCGTGCCGGGGCCCGTGTGGTCAATGCGGCATCGCTCGCCCATATGGGGATCGAGGCGCTGACCGATCTGATCCGCACCCCCATCGTGCTGGAGAATGTGGATGCCACCACGGATGAGGAAAAGCTGTTTCACCTCTATAATCTGGTGAAGGAAAACAGCGGCTTCATGATCCTGACCTCCCGCACCGGTCCGGCCCAGTGGGACCTTGGCCTGCCGGACCTGAAATCCCGCATGGGGGCCATCCAGATTGTCCGCATTACCGAACCGGACGACAGCCTGTTTGCGGCGGTTCTTCTGAAACTGTTTACCGATCGCCAGTTGTCCGTTTCCCCGGATGTGCTGCAATATCTGATTGCCCGGCTGGAACGGTCCTTTGGCGAGGCACAGCGGGTGGTTGCCGCCATTGATGAATTGTCGCTGGCGGAAAAACGGAAAATCACCATACCGCTTGTTCGCAACCTTTTGGGAACGGAGAAAGACTGACATGGAACTTGGACTGAAGGGCAGAACGGCCATCATATGTGCCGCCAGCAAGGGCCTTGGCCGCGCTTGCGCCGAGGCACTGGCCGCCGAGGGGGTCAATGTGGTGATCACGGCGCGGACCGAAGGACCGCTTCTGGAAACCGCCGATTTTATCCGCACCACTTACGGGGTTGATGTGACGGCCATTGCCGGGGATATCACCACCGAAGAAGGGCGCCGGGATGTGCTGGCCGCCTGTCCGAACCCGGATATTCTGGTCAATAACGCGGGCGGTCCGCCGCCGGGTGATTTCCGTGACTGGACCCTTGATGACTGGCACAAGGCACTGAATGCCAACATGCTGACCGCCATTGAACTGATCCGCCAGACCGTTGATGGCATGCAGGAACGAAAGTTCGGCCGCATCGTCAATATCACCTCGGCGGCGGTCAAGGCACCGATTGATATTCTGGGGCTGTCCAACGGGGCACGGGCCGGTCTGACCGGTTTTGTCGCGGGTATTTCACGGAAAACCGTGGCCCACAATGTGACCATCAATGGCCTGTTGCCGGGACCGTTCGAGACGGACCGCCTTAAATCCACATTGGAACCGGCTGCCCGGGCCAGTGGCCGGACCATCGAGGAGGTCGCCGCTGAGCGGGCCGCGATGAACCCGGCAAAACGGTTCGGCCGCCCGGAAGAATTTGGTGCCGCCTGTGCGTTTTTGTGCAGTGACAAGGCGGGCTTCATTACCGGGCAAAATATCCTGTTGGATGGCGGGGCGTTTCCGGGTACCCTTTGATAAAACAGATCGGGGAGGAATGTTCATGCGTGGGCTGTTCGGTATGGTTGCGGCCGTTTCACTGTTGACGGCGGGGCAGGGACTGGCCGCCGCAGACAAGCAGGACATTTCCGGGCTGTGGCAAACGGTCGGCGCGAAAAGCCATGTACGTATCGACAAATGCAGCGCCGATACCTATTGCGGCAAGATCGTCTGGCTGAAAGAACCGCTGAACGATGCGGGCACACCGGTCAAGGACATCCACAACCGCAATGGAACCCTGCGGGACCGCGACATTCTGGGCATCGATATCCTGTCCGGCCTTGAACAGGTCGGGGAGGGACGCTGGGATGACGGAAACATCTACAACCCCGAAGATGGCAATACCTACGGATCGGAACTCAGCCTCAATGAGGATGGCAGTCTGGCCGTAAAGGGCTGTGTCCTGTTTTTCTGCAAGGAACAGGTCTGGACGCGGGTGGAATAAAGGTATTTTTGCCGACCCTTGTAATAAAGTCGAGACATAACACCTGTATATGGAAGGGGGCGGATCGCCCGATTAATCCAGATGATGAGGTGCTGAATTGAGTTCTCCTTTGACAACAGAGGAACGTGTTTCAACGGAAGTTGTTGATTTTGATGATAATTCACGGTTCATCAATCGTGAGCTGTCGTGGCTGTCATTCAACTGGCGCGTTCTGGAGGAGGCCGAGAACAAGAATCACCCCTTGTTGGAGCGCCTGCGTTTCCTGTCGATTTCCGCGACCAATCTGGACGAGTTCTACATGGTGCGCGTGGCTGGTCTTTGGGGACAGATCAAGGCACAGGTCACCACCATGAGTGATGACGGCCTGACCCCGTCACAGGTGTTGGACCAGATTGACGAGAAGGCAAGCCGCCTGATCGCCAGCCAGCAGGCCATCTGGAAGGACCTTCTGGGGGAAATGCGCGAGGCGGGTATTGCGGTTGTCGATACGAAAGAACTGACCCGCGAGGATAAAAGCTGGCTTCGAACCTATTTCGAGGAACAGATTTTCCCGGTTCTCACCCCGATGGCCATTGATCCGTCACACCCGTTCCCGTTCATTCAGAACCTGGGTTTCGGGATGCTGTTGCAGTTCAAGGAAAAGAACAACATGGGCTCCCTTCGGGCCTTGTTGCCTTTCCCGTCGTCCTTGCGCCGGTTCATCCGCCTGCCGGGCGATGAAATCCGTTTCATCCGTATTGAAAACCTGATCACCCTGTTTCTGGACCAGCTTTTCCCCGGCTACAAGCTGGAGGAGATCGGCCTGTTCCGCCTGATCCGCGATAGTGATATCGAGATCGAGGAAGAGGCGGAGGATCTTGTGCGCCTGTTTGAAAGCGCCTTGAAGCGCCGCAAGCGCGGCAGCGTGATCCGCCTGAAGGTCAACAAGGGGATGTCGAAATCCATGGTGGCCTTCCTGACCGAAAATCTGGACATTGATGATCGGGCCATTCTAGTGGTGGACGGGATTATCGGGATTTCAACGGTCTCGCAACTGATTACCAATGAACGGCCGGATTTGTGTTTCGAGCCGGCAACCCCCCGCTATCCTGAGCGGGTGAAGGAGGCCGGGGGCGATGTGTTCACGGCCATCAGCCTGAAGGACTTCATCGTTCATCACCCGTATGAAAGTTTCGACGTTGTGGTGCAGTTCCTGCGTCAGGCGGCGGCCGACCCGGATGTGGTGGCGATCAAGCATACCCTGTACCGAACCTCGTCGGATTCCCCGGTGGTCAAGGCACTGGCCGAAGCCGCCGAAGCGGGTAAGTCCGTCACCGCCCTGATCGAATTGAAGGCCCGCTTTGACGAGGCCGCCAATATCAAGTGGGCGCGGGATCTGGAACGGGCCGGGGCGCAGGTGATCTATGGGTTCTTCGATTTGAAAACCCACGCCAAGGTGTCCCTTGTGGTGCGCCGTGAAGGTAACAACCTGAAAAGCTATATGCATTTCGGGACGGGGAACTATCACCCGGCGAACGCGCGGATCTATTCCGACCTGTCCCTGTTTACCGATGACAAGGATCTGGCCAAGGATGCGGCCCTGATGTTCAATTTCATCACCGGATACGCCAAGCCGGACGGCCTGAAAAAGCTGCGCCTGTCGCCCTATAACCTCAGTTCGTTCCTGCTGGAAATGATCGAGAAGGAAATCGAGTTCGCGAAAGCGGGCAAGCCAGCCTCGGTCTGGGCAAAGATGAATTCCCTTGTGGATCGCCAGATTATTGATGCGCTCTATCGAGCCAGTCAGGCGGGGGTGGATATCCGTCTGGTGGTGCGGGGTATCTGTTGCCTGCGTCCCGGCATTCCCGGCCTGTCCGAGAATATCCATGTGAAATCCATCGTCGGACGCTTTTTGGAACATTCGCGGATTGTCTGCTTTGGCAATGGCGCGGAAATGCCGTCGGACCGGGCCAAGGTCTATATTTCCTCGGCGGACTGGATGCCGCGCAATCTGCACCGGCGGGTGGAAACATTGGTCCCCATGACCAACGATACCGTGCGCCGTCAGGTGCTGGACCAGATCATGGTGGCCTGCCTGAAAGATACCCAGCAGACCTGGACACTGGGCCCGGATGGGGAATATACCCGCTATCCCGCCAGTGGGGATGGCTTCTCTGCCCATAACTATTTTTTGACAAATCCGTCTTTATCTGGACGTGGAAAAGCGCTAAAGGTGAACGGACCTGTGCCCAAGTTGATCCCGCCGGAATAGGGAAAGCCGGGCAGAAGCACTAACAGAGTAGGTATTCGTGCACAGAATTGTTGATAACCGCGATAGAAGTCTGGATCCGGGCGTCAAACCCCTGGACAAGTTGAGGGGCGTTATCGATATCGGGTCCAACTCGGTTCGTCTGGTGGTCTTCGACGGTCCCTCCCGGGTGCCCTTTCCCAAGTTCAACGAAAAGGTCCTTTGTGGACTGGGACGGGACTTGGGCAGTTCTCGCGTCTTGGGGGACGAAGCCATGGAGCAGGCGCTGACCGCGCTCCGACGTTATTCCGCCCTTGTGAATTCCATGGGGGTGGAACGTGTGATCGTCGCGGCAACCGCGGCGGTCCGGGAGGCGGATAACGGCGCCGAGTTCGTGGCCGAGGTGGAGCAGGAATGCGACTTGAATGTCCAGGTCCTGAGCGGGAAGCAGGAGGCCCGCTATGCCGGCCTTGGTGTGTTATCCGGAATGCCCTATGCCAATGGCATTGTCGGCGATCTGGGGGGTGGTAGCCTTGAACTGGTAAAAGTCGGCGACCACAAGGTTCTGAAAGCGGCCTCTCTGCCTTTGGGGGCCCTGCGTTTGTCCCGGATGGGAATGAGCGACGACCAGTTGAACGCCTATCTTCACAACCTGATGGAAGATGTGGACTGGCTGGAAGAGGTCAAAGGCAAGAATTTCTATGTTGTTGGCGGCGCGTGGCGCGCCCTTGCCCGGTATCATATCTCGAAATCCGGGCATCCTCTCAATATCATCCATAATTACAAGCTCACCTTGCCCCAGATGAAGGCGGTCATCGCCGAGGTCATCACCATGAGCGAGGACGAGTTGCGGGCGGTGCCGCTGGTGCCGAAATCCCGTGTGGCAACCATGAAAACGGCGGCCCTGATCATGGAACAGCTTTTTGAGCTGATCGAGCCGAAAGGCATTGTCTTCTCGTCCAACGGGTTGCGGGAAGGGCTGCTGTATTCCGAACTGAAGAAAAATGTCCGCACACGCGATCCCTTGCTGGAGGCTTGCCGCGACATGGCGGCACGGGAAGGGCGTTTTGCCGAACATGGGGAGGAAATCTTCCGCTGGCTTCTGCCGGTGTTCGCCCGTGTCGGTGAAAAAGGGCAGCGACTGGCGCTTGCCGCTTCAACCCTGTCGGATATTGCCTGGTCCATGAGCGCGGATTATCGCGCCGGTCAGGCCTTCCGCCGTATTTTCCGCGCCCCCTTCAGCGGGATCGGGCATAAGGGCCGGGCCATTGTGGCCTTGGCCGTCTATGCCCGCTATCAGGGCAATCTGGAGGGCCATGCCCTTGAGGATGGTCTGGCTCTGGTGAGCGAAGAAGACAAAAGACATGCCTTCAGTCTGGGGCTTGCGCTTCGGCTGGCCCACAGCCTGAGCGGCGGGGTGATGGGCATTCTGCCGCAGACCCGCCTGACGGTGACCGAGGATCGGCTGATCCTGTCCGTGCCGAGTGAGCTCTCTGTTCTTCTGGGGGTCCATGTGGACAGTCGTTTGCGCGCCCTTGCGGAAATTCAGGACAAGGTCTGCGCCATCGAAATCGTCGAGAACTGATTTTACCGGCCGCGGCATCAAGGCGCGGCCGGTAACAATTTCAGGTCGGGATCAGTCTGTTGGGCTGGACGTCAGTCCGTCAGGCTGATCACCTGAATTTTCCGGCCTTTTGCCGTAAAGGCGATTTTCCCTTCTTTCAGGGCGAGGGCATCCTTGCCAAAGATATCATGGCGCCAGCCGGACAGAACCGGGGTGTCCGGGTTGTCTTCTGCGGCAATTTTCTCAAGGTCCGATGTGCTGCAGACCAGTTTCTGGGCCACATCATTTTCCTCGCAGCGCTGTTTCAAAAGAACCCGCAGCAGGTCCATCAACGGGCCAATGCCTTTTGGATGATGAACCTTTAGCGGCACGGCGGGGCAGTCTTCTTCCGGCATGGCAAGGCCTTCCTCGATGGCGGCGAGCAGGCCAGCCCCCATTTTGCCGTCGGCGAATTTCTTGCCAATGCCCCGGACATGGGACAGTTTTTCGGCATTTTTCGGCGGGTTCGAGGCGATTTCCAGCAAGGCTTCGTCCCGCAGGACGCGGTTGCGGGGCAGGTCCTGCAAATGGGCCTGCCGTTCGCGCCATGCGGCGGTTGTTTTCAGGATGGCCAGAAAACGCGGCTTGTTGCTGCGGGCCTTGATCCGCTGCCACGCATTTTCCGGCGGTGTGAAATAGGTGTCCGGGGAGCGCAGGATTTCCATTTCCGAGGCCACCCAGCTTGCCCGTCCGGTTTTTTCCAGCTTGCCCTTCAGGAACTTGTACACCTCGCGCAGGTGCGTCACGTCGGCTTCTGCATATTTCAGTTGCCGTTCGGTCAGCGGGCGGCGGGACCAGTCCGTAAAGCGCGACGATTTGTCGATCCCCTTACCGGTAATCTTGGTGACAAGGGTGTCATAACCGACCGATTCCCCGAAACCGCAAACCATGGCCGCCACTTGCGTATCGAAAAGCGGGGTCGGGACCTCGCCCGTCATATGGTGGAAAATTTCCAGATCCTGACGGCCGGCATGGAACACCTTCATCACGTCGGGGTTCTGCAATAGTTCCAGCAGGGGGGCCAGATCGAAATCCTGGGCCAGCGGATCGATGATTGCCGACTCGTCCTCGCTGGCAATCTGAATCAGGCAGAGTTTCGGCCAGAAGGTGCTTTCCCGCAGAAACTCGGTATCGATGGTAACATACGGATGGTCGGACAGCCGCTTGCAAAGGTCTGTCAGGCTGTCGGTGGTCGTAATGATCTGCATGGGTGCGGGGTGCTTTTCTTTTGGGACGTATCGATTTATGGCACGATTATCGCGAGTTAGCCGGAAATATCCAATTTATTCCGAGATTAGTGCATTTTTAGATACAAAGGAAGGTTGGCGCGGGGGAAAAAAGATTGTAAGACAGGCGCTTTAGAAGCTTTGTCGATTTGGTGCGATCCAGTTTAGCGGTCATATCGGATCAGGCAAGGGCAGACAGTCCATCGAATACGCACAAGAGAGCCCCGATGCATAGTTATAGAACGCACACTTGCGCGGAACTGCGCGACAGTGACGTGGGAAAAACAGTTCGCCTTTCCGGTTGGGTCCACCGCAAGCGGGATCACGGTAACCTGCTGTTTATCGACCTGCGGGATCACTACGGGATCACACAATGTGTGATCGAGACAGATGTTCCGATCTTTGATCAGGTTGAATCCGTCCGGTCTGAAAGCGTGATCACCGTAACCGGTAAGGTTGTCGCCAGAAGCGAGGAAACGGTCAATCCGAACCTGCCGACCGGCCATATCGAAGTGGATATCGAGGATTTCACCCTGCAATCCGCCGCTGATGAGCTGCCCATGCCCGTATTCGGGGATCAGGAATATCCGGAAGATATTCGCCTGCGTCACCGGTATCTGGATCTGCGCCGCGAACGCCTGCACAACAACATCGTTCTGCGCTCACAGGTGATTGCCTCCCTGCGCCGCAAAATGCAGGATCAGGGCTTCATGGAATTCCAGACCCCGATCCTGACCGCATCTTCCCCGGAAGGCGCACGGGACTTTCTGGTTCCAAGCCGCATGCATCCGGGTAAATTCTATGCCCTGCCGCAGGCACCGCAGCAGTTCAAGCAGTTGGTGATGATGTCCGGCTTTGACCGGTATTTCCAGATTGCCCCTTGCTTCCGCGATGAAGATGCCCGCGCCGACCGTAGCCCGGGTGAATTCTATCAGCTGGATATCGAGATGGCCTTCGTCAATCAGGACGACGTGTTCAACGCGGTTGAGCCGGTCCTGACACAGGTCTTCCAGGAATTTGCCGGGGATCGCAAGGTGGAAACACCGTTCGTTCGGATCCCGTTTGATGAAGCCATGCTGAAATATGGCTCTGACAAGCCGGACCTGCGGAACCCGATTATTCTGGCCGACGTGACCGAGCCCTTCCGGGGATCAGGCTTTGGCCTGTTTGCCCGCGCCATTGAAGGCGGTTCTGTTGTCCGCGCTATCCCGGCACCGGGTGCCGGTTCCCGTGCCCGCAGCTTCTTCGACAAGATGAATGACTGGGCCCGCAAGGAAGGCGCTGGCGGACTGGGTTACATCATCTTCAAGGATGGGGAAGCCAAGGGTCCGATCGCCAAGAACCTGGATGAAGAGCGGATCGCAAAGATCAAGGAACTGGCCGGTGTTGAAGATGGCGATGGTATCTTCTTTGCCTGTGACAAGGAACTGGCCGCCGCTGAACTGGCTGGCAAGGCGCGTATTCTGGTCGGTAACGATCTGGATATCTGTGAAAAGGACGTGTTCAAGTTCTGCTGGGTGATTGACTTCCCCATGTATGAATATGACGAGAAAGAGAAGAAGATCGATTTCAGTCACAACCCGTTCTCCATGCCGCAAGGTGGTCTGGAAGCCTTGGAAACCATGGACCCGCTGGACATCAAGGGATACCAGTATGATATCGTTTGTAACGGTATCGAGCTGTCCTCCGGTGCCATTCGGAACCACCGCCCGGATATCATGATGAAGGCATTCGAGATTGCCGGTTATGATGCACAGGTGGTCGAGGATCGTTTCGGTGGCATGCTGAACGCGTTCCGCTACGGCGCACCGCCCCACGGTGGTATTGCACCGGGTGTTGACCGTATCGTGATGCTGCTGGCGGATGAGCCGAATATCCGCGAGGTGATCCTGTTCCCGATGAACCAGCAGGCACAGGACCTGATGATGCAGGCCCCGGCGGAAGTGCCGCTGAAGAACCTGCGTGAGTTGCATATCCGGTCCGTTCAGCCGGAACCGAAACCAGAAGGTTGATAAACCTGCAAGGATGATTGAAAAGCCCGGTTTTTACCGGGCTTTTTTTGTGTTTTAGGGGTGTCTTATTTCGGTTTTCTTAACCGTTTCGCCCCTACTATCGCCAGCGGGGGCCCATCAACAAGGTTATGCCTGTGACACAATCGAAGACAATTGACACATTGCGTGGAGATCGCGAGAGATTTGTGGCTTTTTCTTTTGCGGCCGCAGACCTGCTGCTGGAACTGGATGATCAGGGCAAGATATGTTTCGCATCCGGTGCGGCAAAGGGAATTCTGGGCAAGGATTTACCCGATCTTGACGGAATGGCCTTCGCCGACCTGCTAGACCCACAGGATCGCCGGGTTATCACCTATCTTCTTGAAAACATGAAGGAAGGGGAGCGGATCAGCCCGGTTTCAGCGCGCATGCAAAATACCAACACCATGGCGGTGATCGGGGCGTGCAGCCTGCCACGGGTGAACGGTCATATCTATCTGACCCTGAACGTGACAGGCCTGCCGGCGGCCCAGTCGGTTGCCGTGCACCGGGATACGGAAACGGGACTGCTGACCAATAACGATTTTGTCCAACTGGCGACGGATCAGCTTAATATCGCTGCGGAAACGGGGCAGGAACTGGAACTGACCTTGCTGGAATTGTCCAACCTTGGCGACATGAGCAAGCATACCTCCGAATCCGATATGGAGGAATTCTTCAACAAGATGGGCGCGGTCCTTCGCAGCTATTCTCTTGGGGGGGATTCCGCCGGACGTCTGGATGGGGACAAGTATGGCGTTCTTCACAACAAGTCCCTTGACCATACGGTTCTTCAGGAAAAGGTGGAAACCTTGTCCAACGAGGTTGCGCCGGGGCATGGGCTCAAGACGGATGCCAGCACGATCGACCTTGAGAAAGGCAAGCTGTCGCAGGAAAATGCAACCCACGCCCTGATGTTCGTCATCAACAGCTTCGTCAATGACACCGGCGGCGGGTTCAGCATGTCCAGTCTGGCCGAAGGGCTGCAGGGGCGGATGGAAACCACCCTGAACCGGATTTCCAGTCTGAAGAACGTGTTCAAGCGGCACCAGTTTTCACTGGTCTATCAACCGATCGTCAACCTGCTGGATGAAACGACCCATCATTACGAGGTTCTGTGCCGGTTCAAGGATGGCGAGTCGCCCTACGAGACAGTGACCTTCGCCGAAGAGGTGGGGATTATCCGGGATCTGGATCTGGCGGTGACCAAGAAGACCCTTGAGGCCCTGAGCGAATATCCGCGGCAAGGGCGGTTGGTGCCCCATGTAGCCGTGAATATATCCGGCCATTCGCTGGAGTCCGATGACTTTGTCGATACGCTTTACACGTTGCTGGGGGATTATCCGAATTTCAGGAAATATCTGTCCCTTGAGGTTACCGAGTCGAGCCAGATTCGTGATCTGGTTCGGGCCAACCGGGTGATCCAGCAATTCCGCAAAAATGGCATCGAAGTCAGTCTGGATGACCTTGGGGCTGGGGCGGCATCGTTCCAGTATATCCAGGCACTGGATGTGGACAATATCAAGATTGATGGGGCCTATGTTCGCGACGTGCTGCACGAGGAAAAGGACGCGGCGATCCTGAAATGTATGGCGCGTCTGTGCCGGGACCTGAAGATCGGGACCATTGCGGAAATGGTGGAAACACGGGACCAGTTCCAGTTGTTGAAACGGATGGGCGTTGATTACGGACAGGGCTGGTTCTTTGGCAAGCCACAGGCCGTTTTGGACATGCCGTTCAAGAAGCGGCAGATCAGCCTGAACATGAAGCGCAAGGGCGTCCAGTCAGAGTGGAACTGAGCCCGTTAATTCGGGTGTGCCCTGATCCATCGGGCGACCAGATGCAGGCAGCAAAAAGGGCGAAGCAGGAAGGACCGCTTCGCCCTGTAAAGGCTTGCCTTGGTACTGACTATCGGGATACCTGATACGCCACAATGTAATCCGATCCCGGTACACAACAACTCGGCGGATTACATCCCCCTCAACGCACTCAAATCAAACTGTTTACGCCATACTTGCCTGACGGGTGAGGAACTGGAACCGGGTATGCCACTGATTTGGGGTACACAACTGATTACGCAACGGATAAATGCAGTGACTTGTGAGGAGTGTCTCACAAGTCACTGTTTTTTCTTGGTTATGAGCACCCGCTGGTTGATCCGCAGGTGTCACATTTCATGCAGGTGCCATTGCGGACCAGCGTAAAATTACCGCATTCGCCGCAGCTATCCCCTTCATATCCTTTCATGCGGGCTTCCATGACCTTGTTAGCCCGGTCCGATGACGTAGCGGCGCCTGTCGGGCTTCCGTTGCTGCCGCCACTGGTGCGGCTGATGGAAACGGACGCGGCGCTGGCCGATGTTGTGGTGGGCGCACCGCCCGGTGTTTCCACACTGACGGAGGCCTGCGCCGCTGTCATGTTCATGGCCATGCTGGACAGTCCGCCCTGCAGGACCTGAAGGTTGCGAGAGCGGATATAGCCCGTAGAGGTCAGGTTGATCACATTGTCGAGCTGCATGGAATGTTCGTGATATTCCTCGCTGCTGATCTCGGCCTGTGCCTCGCCGGCGCCAAGGCTGTCAATGCGAAGGTCATCCGGTGCCACATGGGCCAGATCATTGCGGCCCAGATAGGAAATGGCCAGTTCCCGGAAGACATAGTCCAGAATGGAGGTGGACATCTTGATGGCGTCGTTACCTTCCACAATGCCCGACGGTTCGAACCGGGTGAAGGTATAGGCTTCGACGAATTCTTCCAGCGGAACGCCATATTGCAGGCCGATGGAGATGGCGATGGCAAAGTTGTTCATCAGGCTGCGGAAGGCGGCGCCTTCCTTGTGCATGTCGATAAACAGTTCCCCAACGGACCCGTCATCATATTCCCCGGTACGCAGATAAACCTTGTGGCCGCCGACAACGGCTTTCTGGGTATAACCCTTGCGCCGGGTGGGAAGCTTCTTGCGCTCGCCGATCATGCGCTCGACAATGCGCTCTGCAATTACGGTGCTGGCAACGGCGGCCGGGGCCTCCTTGATGGTTTCTTCCAGTTCCATCTGGTCATCCTCGTCCTCGTCCACCGCAAGGGCGGAGAGGGGCTGGCTGAGTTTGGAGCCATCCCGGTAGAGGGCGTTGGCCTTCAGTCCCAGTTCCCATGACAACAGATAGGCGTCCTTACAGTCCTCGACGGTGCTGCTGTTGGCCATGTTGATGGTTTTGGAAATCGCGCCGGAGATAAACGGCTGGGACGCCGCCATCATGCGGATGTGGCTGTTCACGGAAAGATAGCGTTTGCCGATCCGGCCACACGGGTTGGCGCAATCAAACACCGGCAGATGTTCGTCTTTGAGGTGAGGAGCCCCTTCAAGGGTCATGGCCCCGCAGCAATAGGCATTGGCGTCGTTAATTTCCTGCTTGCTGAAGCCAATTGCGGAAAGAAGATCGAAATTATAGTCATTCAGATCGTCTGCCGCCAGTCCAAGGACGTCCGTACAGAACTCCTCACCCAGGGTAAACTTGTTAAAGACAAACTTGATGTCGAAGCTGGATGCCAGACCCTTTTCGACCAGTTCCAGAACATCATCCGTAAAGCCCTTGTCGCGCAGCGCCTCGTGATTGACACCCGGTGCTTCCTGCAGGGTGCCATGCCCGACGGCATAGGCGATGATGTCGCGCACTTCCTCGCGGTTATAACCAAGCGTGGAGAGGGCTTCGGGGACCGTGCGGTTGATGATCTTGAAATATCCGCCGCCGGCCAGTTTCTTGAACTTGACGGTGGCAAAATCAGGCTCAATCCCCGTTGTATCGCAGTCCATGACCAGCCCGATGGTGCCGGTCGGGGCGATAACGGTGGTCTGGGCGTTGCGATAGCCATGCTGCTCCCCAAGGGCGAGAGCCTCATCCCAGACGCGAACAGCGGCATCGGTCAGCGCCGCATCGGGGCAGTTGGCAATATCCAGCGGAACAGGAGAGACAGACAGCGCCTCATACCCATCCTTGTGACCCAGCGCCGCGTTGCGGTGGTTGCGGATCACGCGGAGCATGTCCGCCGCATTTTTCTTGTAGCCGGGGAAGGCGCCAAGTTCGGCCGCCATTTCGGCACTGGTCCGATAGGCCACACCGGTCATGGTCGCCGTAATGGCCCCGCAAAGCGCCCGGCCTTCGTCGGAATCATAGGACAGACCCTGTGCCATCAGCAAGCCGCCGATATTGGCAAAGCCAAGACCCAGCGTGCGGAATTTATAGGACAGGCGGGCAATTTCCTCGGACGGGAACTGCGCCATCAGGACGGAAATTTCAAGCGTGATCGTCCACAGCTTGACCGCATGCTCAAAGCCTTCGATATCGAAGCTTTTGTCTGCGCGACGGAAGTTCATCAGGTTGAGCGACGCTAGATTACAGGCCGTGTCATCCAGGAACATATATTCCGAGCAGGGGTTGGAGGCGTTGATCCGGCCATCCTGCGGGCAGGTGTGCCAGTCGTTGATGGTGGTGTCATACTGCAGGCCCGGATCAGCGGACTGCCATGCACTTTCACCGATCTGTTCCCACAGGTCACGGGCCTTGATGGTTTTGGCAACCTTGCCGTCAATACGGCGGATCAGGTTCCAGTCGCCATCTTCCAGAACGGCCTTGATAAAGGTGTCGGTTACCCGGACGGAGTTGTTGGAATTCTGGCCGGAGACAGTCAGGTAGGCATCGGAATCCCAGTCCGTATTATAGGTGGAAAACTCGATTTCCGTGAAGCCCTGCCGGGCAAACTGGATCACACGCTGAATATAGTTTTCCGGCACCATGGCCTTGCGGGCCTTGATGATCGCCTTGCGCAATGACGGGTTTTCCGCCGTGTTATAGGCTTCGTCCCCCTCCAGTTCGGCGCAGGCCTTCATGATGGCGTTCAGGTGCAGGTTACACAGCTTTGATCCGGCCACCAGTGCGGCCACCTTTTGTTCCTCGACAACCTTCCAGTTGATATATTCCTCAATATCCGGGTGGTCGATATCCAGTGTCACCATCTTGGCAGCGCGCCGGGTGGTGCCGCCGGACTTGATGGCGCCCGCAGCCCGGTCGCCGATTTTCAGGAAGCTCATCAGGCCGGAGGACTTGCCCCCGCCGGACAGGCTTTCCCCTTCGCCGCGGATGTTGGAGAAATTGGTGCCGGTGCCGGAGCCATACTTGAAAAGACGGGCTTCGCGAACCCACAAATCCATGATACCGCCGTCATTGACCAGATCATCATCCACGGACTGGATGAAGCAGGCATGGGGCTGCGGATGTTCATAGGAGTTGACGGACTTCTTCAGCTTGCCGGTCTTGAAATCCACATAGGAATGGCCCTGTGCCGGGCCCGCAATGCCATAGGCCCAATGCAGGCCGGTGTTGAACCATTGCGGAGAGTTTGGCGCGCCCTTTTGTGAGGCGAGCATATGGCGCATTTCGTCAAAATAGGCGCGGGCGTCGTCTTCGGTATCGAAATAGCCGCCTTTCCAGCCCCAGTAGGTCCATGTACCGGCCAATCGGTCAAAGACTTGCGTTGCGGAGGTTTCCCCCACATAGCGGTCTTCCTCATCAAGGGCGGAGAGGGCGTCTTCGTCGGCTTCCTGCCGGGCCAGCCATTCCGGGACATCCTGTTCCTGGACGGATTTCAGGCGGGCAGGGACGCCGGCTTTGCGGAAATATTTCTGGGCGATGATATCACAGGCCACCTGCGACCAATCAGACGGCACATCGATATTGTCCAGCTTGAAGACAACCGAACCGTCGGGATTCCGGATTTCACTCGTCGCCTGCCGGAATTTCATCTTGGCATAGGGAGAAGAATCGGCGTTGGTGAAATGACGAGTAATACGCATGATAGGAATGCTCCCCCAAGTAGCTTGAAACCTTCTAGTACCGCCTCAAGTCCTGCCGGTTCCCTGTGATGTAGCCCCCGTTCCCTGCGGGGTGATTACCACATATAGTAGGTTGGCACCTTCGAAGCGCTAGGATGGTGCGCCCGAATTTTTTGAAAATCAACATTGACTTTACTACAAGGTCTAGTTGGTCGATGCGTAAAATTTTCCATATATGGCGTCGGGGCGCAGTTTTGCGCCTGCTTCAATTGGCGGGGGCACAGCAAAGGGTCGGAATTTTTTTTTAGCGGGCTTTCTGTTCGTTCGCTGATTCAGGTTTCTTCCCGAACACCGAAACAGAATCACAGCGTTCAGGATGTCACAGAGGGGGCAATTTTCCCCGCCCGGATGAAAGTTGGACTGGACGAACCCCTTTCAGGGTGCCATATTCCCAGCAAATTTTGGTGCTTTTGTAGAAAGAGAAAGTTATGGCTACGTTCGGTACTTTGTTGTTTACCTGGTGGAAGGGTGAAAAGGTTGGCGAAGACCAGTTCGGTAACCGCTACTACAAGGAAAAGGGAAAGCCGACAGGTCCGTTTGGCCGGGAACGCCGCTGGGTCGTGTACAAGGGCCGCCCGGAAGCCTCCAAGGTGCCGGCGGCGTGGCATATCTGGCTGCATTACACCACCAACAATCTTCCCGATCAGCAGGCCGTTGCAAAACAGAACTGGGAAGAAGAGCATCTTCCGAACCTGACAGGAACAGAGTTTGCCTATCGTCCGGGCGGTGCCGTGAACAAGGGTGGACAGCGTCAGAAAAGCACGGCTGACTATCAGGCATGGAAGCCCGAGTAATTCGGGTTTCATTAACCGGAGTGTGGGGAAAGCGTTTTGGGTAATCAGATTGTAGAGACCGTTATCGGGGGCGTTGTACTTGCTTTTGCAGCAATTTTTCTGATCTTTGCCTATCGGACCGCCGATATCGGCAGCGGTGGAAACGGTGTTCACCTGACAGCGCGATTTGACCAGATCGACGGCCTGAATGTGGGCAGCGATGTGCGCATGAGCGGTATCAAGGTCGGCACGGTGACCAGTCAGGATCTGGACCCACAGACATTTCAGGCGATTGTTGGCCTGAGTGTGGACAGCGCCATCAAACTTCCCGAGGACACCGCGGCCAAGGTCGCCTCCGAAGGCCTGCTGGGCGGCAGCTATCTGGCGCTTGAGCCGGGCGGGGCGGATGAGCTTCTGGAAAGCGGCGACGAGATTACCTATACCCAAAGTGCGGTCAACCTGATGGATTTGATCGGGCAGGCCATTTTCAGCGCCGGTTCCGGCAAGTCCGAGTAACCGGATGTCAGGCTTGCGTATCAGTAAACCGGCACTCCTGAAAAAGTCGGGCGGGGTCCTTCTGGCGGCCCTGCTGGGCCTGACAGGGGCATTGTTTTCGGGGCAGGAAAGTCAGGCGTCTTCCGTCCCCGGCAAGGAAGTGGTTCTTCGCGCCCTCGACAAGGTGACAGCGCGAACAGAAGACCTGACGATCCCGATCGGGCAATCTGTCTATTACGGCACCCTTCAGATTACGGCCCGGAAATGCCTGAAACGCCCGCCGGAAGAAACACCGGAAACCTCCACTTTTCTGGAAATTCTCGACAACAAGCAGGACGAGGACCCGGTCCTTGTCTTCATGGGCTGGATGTTCGCCTCAAGCCCGGCGCTGAGTGCCCTTGAGCACCCCGTCTATGATGTCTGGGTGATTGACTGCAAGATCTGATCCGGCGTCGCCGCATCGTCCAGAGTGTAAAAATCCGCCTGCCTTTTCAGGGCTTCATTGAGGCGGCGATGATATTCTTCCCGTGAAATTTCAACGGCACCCAGCGTGGCCAGATGTTCCGTGATGAACTGGGTATCCAGAAGGATATACCCGCCCGCCCTGAGGCGTGCCACAAGATGCACAAGGGCAATCTTGCTGCTGTCGGTAGCGTGGGAGAACATGCTCTCTCCGCAAAAGGCGGAAGCAATGGACACGCCATACAATCCGCCCACCAGCGTCCCGTCATGGTCCCAGACCTCGACGGAATGGGCGTTTCCCATCAGATGCAGTTCTGTATAGAGGTCAAGGATGGTTCGGTTGATCCATGTGGTGGGGCGACCGGGCGCCGGTGCGGCGCATTCCTTCATGACCTGCCGGAAGGCCTTGTCAACGGTTACCCTGTAGGGGGTCTTGCGGACGGTTTTGGCCAGTTTCCGGGGGACGTGAAAATCATCGAGGGGAAAGATGCCGCGCCACTCGGGATCGACCCAGAAAATTTCCGGGTCGTCCCGTGATTCGGACATGGGAAAAATCCCGTGCGTATAAGCCGTGAGGAGTATCTCTGGCGTCAACGCAGTCATTGGAAGACCGATCAGCCCCGGTCTTTCAGCAGTTTTTCAAGCCAGTGAATGTTGTAGTCACCCTTGATGAACTCTTCGTTGGCGATCAGTTCACGGTGCAGGGGCAGGGTTGTCTTGATGCCCCCGACAACAAACTCTTCCAGTGCACGGTCCAGCCGCATCAGGCATTCCTGACGGCTGTTGCCATGGACGATCAGCTTGGCAATCAGGCTGTCATAATATGGCGGCACGTTGTAGCCGGAATAGAGGGCGGAATCCACGCGAACCCCCAGCCCGCCGGGGGCATGGAAGTCCAGGACCGGTCCCGGGCTGGCAGCAAAGGTGACAGGGTCCTCGGCGGTGATCCGGCACTCGATGGAATGACCGGAAAACTTCACGTCGTCCTGTGTGATGGTCAGGGAATGACCCGCGGCCACCTTGATCTGTTCCTGAACGAGGTCAAGACCGGTGACCATTTCGGTGACCGGGTGTTCGACCTGCAGACGGGTGTTCATTTCAATGAAATAGAACTCGTCATTCTCGAACAGGAATTCGATGGTGCCCACACCTTCATAGCCCATTTCGCGGATGGCATTGGCAACGGTTTCGCCAATCTGGTCGCGCAGTTCCGGACGCAGTGCCGGGGAGGGGGTTTCCTCAAGGGCTTTCTGGTGACGGCGCTGCAAGGAACAGTCCCGTTCGCCAAGATGGACCACATTGCCCTTGCCGTCGGCAAGGATCTGGATCTCGATATGGCGCGGGGTTGCCAGATATTTCTCGATGTAAACCGCGTTATCGCCAAAGGCGAGCTGGGATTCCGCACGAGCAGAGGAGAAGGCCTCGGAAATGGCGTCTTCGTTCAGCGCCACTTTCATACCGCGTCCGCCGCCACCGGCAGACGCCTTGATGATGACCGGATACCCGATATCGGCAGCGATCCGCTTGGCGTCCTCAAGGGTTTTGACTTCGCCGTCTGAACCCGGAACACAAGGCACACCGGCTTTTTTCATGGTGTCCTTGGCGGCGATCTTGTCGCCCATCAGGCGGATATGGTCTGCGGACGGGCCAATGAACTTGATGTCATGGGCGGTCACGATGTCCACAAATTTCGCATTTTCCGACAGGAAGCCATATCCCGGATGAATGGCGTCCGCATTGGTGACTTCCGCAGCGGCAATGATCGACGGGATGTTCAGGTAGCTGGCGCTTGAGCTTGGCGGCCCGATACAGACGCTTTCGTCTGCCAGTCGCACATGCATGGCATCGGCGTCGGCCTCGGAATGAACGGCAACCGTGCGGATGCCCATTTCACGACAGGCACGGTGCACACGCAGGGCGATTTCGCCGCGGTTTGCGATGAGGATTTTTTCAAACATGGGTTTGGTCACGCTCACTCGATCACGACCAGCGGCTGACCGAATTCAACCGGCTGTTCGTTTTCAACCAGAACCTTGACGATCTTTCCGCCTTTCGGAGCTGCAATCGGGTTCATGGTCTTCATGGCTTCGACAATCAGCAGGGTCTGGCCCTGTGAAACGCTGTCGCCGACAGAGACAAAGTTGGCCGCGCCGGGTTCCGGTGCCAGATAGGCTGTACCAACCATCGGTGACTTGACGGCACCCGGATGGTTTTCTGCTTCGGCCGGGGCAGCTTCAGCGGCAACCGGCGCAGCAGCAGCGGCAACAGGGGCCGCAACCGGTGCAGCAACAACAGGGGCCGCCGCAACGGTGGAGGAATTACGGGAAACCCGCAGGCGATGATTGCCGCTTTCCAGCTCGATCTCGCCAAGGCCGGTTTCGTTCATAATTTCCGCCAGTTCACGAATGGCGTCTCTATCGATGTCAAATTTGCTCATTTTATTTCGACTTTTCATTTCATTGCTCAAAGAATTTCGGCAAGGGCGTCCAGTGCCAGACAATATCCCTTCGGGCCGAACCCACAGATCACGCCTGTGGCGGCCAGCGAGATATAGCTGGTGTGTCGGAAACTTTCCCGCGAGAAGACATTGGACAAATGTACTTCGACACAGGGAAGCCCGACGCCCTTGATGGCATCCATCAGCGCGACCGATGTATGGGTATAGGCCGCAGCGTTGATGACAAGTCCGTCATGGTCCTGCGGAGCATTCTGGATCAGGTCAATCAGTTCGCCCTCGTGATTGCTTTGCACGAAGCCAAGACCAAGGCCCAGTGACCTTGCATGGTCTTTTGTCATGCGCTCGATATCGTCGAGGGTTGTGTGGCCATAGATTTCCGGTTCCCGCTTGCCCAGAAGGTTCAGGTTGGGACCGTTTATGACCAGGACCGACTTGCCCATTTTTACTCCGATTTGGAACAGGACCGATTAAGTAACTTGCCCACTTATAATCAAGTTTTGACGGATGATAAAGAATTAGAGTTGGGCATTGTGAAGAAATCATGACAAAACCGCCGATGACGGTTGAAAGTCGGGTCTGATCGACCCATAATCCGGACGAATTTATCCCTTGGCCGGGGCCTATGCCGACCGGCCTGACATGAGTTAAGGTATTTGTTGATGAAACTGACCATTAATGGAGAGGTGCGGGAATATTCCGCCTCCCTGACCATTCAGGAATTGTTGGCCGATCTGGAACTGGATGGCTCCAAGGTGGCATTGGAACGCAATCTTGAAATTGTTCCCCGGTCAGAATATGGCTCGACCCGTCTTGAGGACGGCGACACGCTGGAAATCGTACATTTTATAGGTGGTGGAAACGTGACACAGGAAGACAGCTTCGAAATTGCCGGACAGAAATTTACCTCGCGGCTGATTGTCGGCACCGGCAAATACAAGGATTTCGAGGAAACAAAACTGGCTATTGAGGCGTCCGGGGCGGAAATCGTCACCGTGGCTGTCCGCCGGGTGAATATCATGGATCGCAGCCAGCCCATGCTGGTGGATTATGTGGACCCGAAGAAATACACCTTCCTGCCCAACACGGCCTTTTGCTACACCGCCGAGGAAGCCCTGCGCACCCTGCGTCTGGCCCGTGAGGCCGGGGGCTGGGACCTTGTGAAGCTGGAAGTTCTGGGCGACGAGAAAACCCTGTACCCGAACATGCCTGAAACCCTGAAGGCAGCCCGCGTCCTGATCGACGAGGGGTTCAAGGTCATGGTCTACTGTTCCGATGACCCGATCCTTTGCAAGGAACTGGAGGATATGGGCTGCGTGGCGATCATGCCGCTGGGCGCACCGATTGGCTCCGGCCTTGGTATCCAGAACCCGGTCGGGATCAGCATCATCAATGAACAGGCCAATGTGCCGGTTCTGGTGGATGCGGGTGTGGGGACAGCTTCCGATGCGGCCATCGCCATGGAGCTTGGCTGTGACGGCGTGCTGATGAATTCGGCCATTGCCCACGCAAAAGACCCGATCCGCATGGCCGATGCCATGAAACACGCGGTTATTGCCGGTCGTCAGGCCTATCTGGCGGGCCGTATGCCGAAGAAAATGTATGCGAACCCCAGTTCCCCGCTGGCGGGCCTGATCTAGGGGGCCAGCCGGTCCCCAAAATCGACACTTTCTGCTGTCATCTCTATAATGTTCCATGAACGGGAGGTGACATGCAGCGGGTTAAGACCTTTGTAAAATGGTTCCTGATCCTTGTGGTGGTGCCGTTTGGCACCCCGCAACTGATCAGCTACGCATCGGGATATCCCGATGGGCAGCGAAGCTGGAGCACCGCCCGCCGGGATGCGTCGGGCCTGTCCCCGTCGCCGCAGGACCACCGGGAGGCAGTGGTTCAGGTTTTTGGCGCCCGAACGTGGGGCTGGCGCGGCACCTTTGCGGTTCACACATGGCTGGCGGTCAAGGATCGCGATGCCCCGCATTACACCCGATATGAAGTCCTTGGCTGGCGCGCCTATCGCGGCGGTTCCGCCCTTGCCGTAGGGCGGGGAAGTCCTGACAATCACTGGTATGGCAGTGCGCCCGAACTTCTTGCCGACCTTCGCGGGACGGCCGCAGAACAGGTGATCGCAAGGCTGCCGCAGGTGATCGGCACCTATCCCCACAAATCGGAATATCGGCTGTGGCCGGGACCAAATTCGAACAGCTTCATTGCCTATATCGGTCGGAACTTTCCCGAACTGAAACTGGATTTACCACCGACGGCAATCGGCAAGGATTATCTGGCGAATGGCGAGATAACCGGCCCGGCCATCAGCGGGGACGGGTTTCAGCTTTCCCTGATGGGGTATGGCGGTTTTCTGGTCAGTCCGGAGCAGGGGATGGAACTGCATGTTCTGGGATTGACCGCCGGCTTCGATTTTGACGATCTGGCGTTGAAGGTGCCGGGATTTGGTCGCCTTGCCCTAAAAGGGCGACCGGAACAGCAAGGTTACACCAGGTAAAAAAGGAAACGGCCCGGAAAAATCCGGGCCGAATTCGGTGTGCCTGATGGCTGATGCCTGTCGGTCAGGGACCCGGTGAAGGGTCAGTTTTTGGCTGCGGCGGTTTTGTTCTTTTCGCGCGCGGTGTCGACCAAGGCTTTCATCTGGGCAATCGGGATCGCACCCGGGGCCAACTCGCTGCCAATGATAAAGGTCGGGGTGCCACTGATGCCAAGGGCGCGGGCCTGCTGGTAGGTTTTCGACAGATTTTCCTGAATGTCGTCGTCCTTCATATCCGCCTTCAACTGTTCAATATTCAGGCCGGTTTCCTCGGCAATGGCGAAAACGCGGTCTTCAGACAGTTGCGCACGGGTTTCCATCAGGGCCACGTGGAAGTCCATATACTTGCCTTCCTGTTTCAGGGCGGCCATGGCGGCCTGTGCAGCCAGCATGGACGGGTCACCCAGAACCGGGAATTCTTTCAGGACAAGACGGATATTGCCGTCATCCTTGACCAGCTTCATCACATCCGGGAAGCTCTTTTTACAATAGCCGCAGCGGTAATCGAAAAATTCGACAACTGTCACATCGCCGTTCGGGTTGCCAGCCACATAACTGTATCCGTCCTGTTCAAGGTCGGGGCGCATGGCATCCAGAAGGGCTGTCTTCTGGGCAGCGGCTTCCTGTGCCTCTTTCAGTTGCAGGGCCGTAATCACCTCGCGGATCACTTCCGGGTTTTGCAGAAGATAGGCGCGGACACGGCTGCCAAACTCGTCAGAAACAGGAGTGGACATCCCGGCCTGTGTGGCCGCAGCGCCCTGTCCGCGGGACAGGAACTGGTAGGCATAAAGGCCTGCCATGCCGGCCAGGGCGATAAGCAGCACAATACTGAGAAGGCTGAGCTTGGAGTTCTTTTTCATACAAATGACTTCAGTTGGTTAAGGTCAGGCCGAGTGTAATCAGCTTTTGGGAATTCTCAAAGCACAACCGCGTGAGCTGTGCCCGAGGATCAGTTTTTCGCAAGGCGCGAGGCAATGGTGATGATGTCATCGGCCCGCAAGAAACCGGGAGAGCCGACCCGCATGTTCTCCTGTGCCCGTTTGGCATGGAAAATGGCTTTTTCAAACTGCCCCAGCAGGATAAAGCGCTCGGCTGTGGCAAGGGCCAGATTTCCCGTGTCGCCCATACGGCCATAGGCAATGGCAAGCTGGTTCCAGGTGGTCGGGTTCTGGGCATCCATGGAGACGCTCTGTTTCAGGACATCGATGGCCTTCCGGTCATCGGCAGAATAGCCAGTGCTCAGCAATACCGTTCCATAAAGCGTCAGGATCAGTGGCTGGTTCGGGGCGTATGTAGCGGCTGCCTCCAGCGAGGGGAGGGCCCCTTGAATATCCCCGTTTTCATAGAGCATCTGCCCCTTCAATTCGTGGAAATACGGATCAGCGGGAAACTCGTCAATCAGGCTATTGATTTCCAGCAGGGCCTTGTCCAGTACCGGACGGCGGAAATAGGCAATCGCCCGGGCATAGCGGGCCGGAACGGACAGGTCTGTTTCCGGGTACCGTTTCAGGGTGCTGGCCATGGAATGGATGAACCCCTGCAACTTGGCCTGCATCCGGTCGAAGGCCTGCAGGGACTCGGCGCTTTCCCCCCTATCCCTGAACACGGAATGGCGGACGCTTTGCTCCATGGCGCGAACCCGTTCGCTGCTGATCGGGTGGCTCAGCCAGTAGGGGTCCACATTGCCGTAGTAAACCTGATTGGTCTGGCCCAGAATACCAAGGAATTCCAGCATCCCCTTGCCGGACTGCCCCGTGCTTTCAAGATAGCGAATGGCGGCCTGATCGGCGGCTGATTCCTGTGTCCGGTTGTATTTCAAAAAGGACTTCTGTGCTGCGGCCTGTGATCCGGCGATAATCCCCGCGCCGCCCTGACCGCCGCCAGCGACAATGGCGGCGGCGCCCAGCACATACCCAATGATGCTTTTGATGCTGGCATTTTTCAGGGCTTCGTGGGTGCGGGCCAGATGGCCACCAGCGATATGACCGGTTTCATGGGCGATCACACCTTTCAACTGGCCCGGATGCTCGACCCGTTCCAGAAGACCGGTGAAGAAAAACAGCCGCTGCCCACCGGCGACGAACGCATTCAGGGTCTTGTTATTGACCAGATGTATGGATACATCTTCGGGGTTCAGGCCCGCGGCAACAAAGAGAGGGGTTGCGTAGGAACGCAGGGTGTGTTCAATTTCCGCATCACGGATATAGGACAGGCCCGTCTTGTTCTTGGCGACCGCCATTTGACTGGACAGGATGAGACATAAAATGGCTGAAAACGGTAAAAGTATGCGCTTAATCAAGAAATCTGCCCCTTTGTTATGGAACAAAGGTAAGAATAGTTTCGCGTGCCGTCAATGGGGGCGCAAAACTTCACTTCTGCTGATGGGGGGACTTTTTGCCCTTGCGGCCTGTGAAACTGCGGAACAACCGGTCGGTGTTCTGGAAAGCGTTGAAGGGCCGCTTGGCGGCGCCGCTTCCGATGAGCCCCGTGCAACCCTTGTGGCGCAGGACATCCTGTCTTCCGGCGGATCGGCTGCGGATGCGGCCACGGCGCTTTATTTCACGCTGGCGGTAACCTATCCCATTGCCGGCTCTCTTGGTGGGGGCGGGGAATGTATTGTCTATGACCGCCAGAAGAACGAACTTGAAAACCTGCAGTTCTTTGCGGCTCCTCCTCAAGCGGGGGGACGCATTGCGGTGCCGGGCAACATGCGCGGTTTTGCGGCGCTGCATGCCCGCTATGGCAAGATGGACTGGGGCGCCTTGCTGGCCCCGGCCGAAAATTTCGCGAATTTCGGGGAAAGCATGTCCCGCGCCCAGCATATGGCCATGGTGACAACCACGGACCCGGCCGGGCTTGGGGATAACCTGAAGACCATTTATGGCAATGGGGCCGGTGCCTTCAAGGACGAAGGGGCCAAGATCCGGCAGGTACGTCTTGCCAGTGTCCTGTCCCGTCTTCGGACCGATGGCGGGGCCGCGTTTTACGGCGGGACCATGGCGCGGGCCTATCTGTCCGATGTGCGCGATGCAGGCGGCACCATGACCAGTGCAGATCTGTTCAATTACAAGCCCACATGGCAAGCCGCCCGGACCTTCAACACCGACGCCCACACGGTTGGTATCTCAAGCCGCTATTATGGTGAATTGTACCAGAACCTGTGGCAGGGTATTTTTGACGGCAAGGGTCTGCTGCAACTGGATACCAGCGTATCCGCAGGCCAGCAGGCCGAGGTTGCCGCCCGGAACTTCGGTCCTTATGCGCGCTTCTCGCCTTTTGTATCCGGGGGGGCCACGTCCTTTGTGACCATGGACAACCGGGGCAGTGCGGTTTCCTGCGTGGTGGGCGTCCGCAAGCCCTTTGGCGTGGGCGAAGCAGGGAATATCACCGGTATTGTGATGGCCCCGAATATCCCGGATGAACAGGCCGAATTCCCGGCCACCCCGATGGTGGTGGCCAACCTGCCGACCAAGACCTTCCAATATGCCAGCGCCTCTTCCGGCGGGGCTGCGGGGGTCAGCGGCGCGGTTCGGACAGCCGTCGGTGTATTTGGCGAGGGCCGCACCCTTGAGGCCGCCATTTCAGAGCCGCGGGTCTTTACCATGGGCCAGCAGTTGCCGCTTCTGTATGAACAGAAAATCCCGGCAGATCAGTTGCTGGGGATGACGGATCGGCACCCGGTCATGATCGAGGTCGAGCGACTGGGCGCGGTTAATGCCATTCATTGCGCGGACGGCAAGGTTTTCAATTGCCAGTCCCGATCCGACCCCCGGGGTTATGGTCTGTCCATGATCCAGAAATAGGGGCGGGCCTTTATTTTTTTAGTTAATTGACAGGTGTAGATGTGAAAAGCGCGAAGCGCGGCAATGTTCCGCCGTTTTTTGCCATGGAGGTCCTGAAGGCCGCCAACAAACGTGAGGCCGAGGGCAAGGTTGTCTATCATATGGAAATCGGGCAACCGGCCACCTCCGCCCCCTCCAAGGTTACGGAAGCCGCGGAAAAGGCGCTTCGGGACACCTCCATCGGGTATACAGAGGCGCTCGGCATTCCGCCGCTTCGCAAGGCCATCGCAGATCATTATGGCCGGATGTATAATATCGACCTTGATCCGGCGCGGGTGGTGGTTACCACGGGATCATCAACCGGCTTCATGCTGTCCTTCCTCAGCCTGTTCAACGCAGGGGACCGGGTGGTTCTGGCCGATCCGGGATACCCGGCCTATCGCAACATCCTGTCGTCACTGGATATCGAGGCGGTGGGCATTCCCACGGGGCCGGAAACCAATTTCCAGCCAAGCCCGGCCCTGATTGATGCCGTGCCGGGGCCGCTTCACGGATTGCTGGTCGCCAGTCCTTCCAACCCCACCGGCACCATGCTGTCCCCGACGGAATTGTCTGCGCTTGTCGATTATTGCCGGGACCGGGATATGCATTTTATCTCTGACGAAATTTATCACGGCTTGACCTATTCCGGGGAAGCCAAAAGCGCCTTGTCCTATACGGATGACGTGGTGGTGATCAATTCCTTCTCGAAATACTTTTCCATGACCGGCTGGCGCCTTGGCTGGATGATTGTGCCGGAAGCACTGGTGGGAACCATTGAGCGACTGTCACAAAGCCTGTTCATTTCTGCCCCCAGCCTCAGCCAGTATGCGGCCATTGCGGCGTTTGACTGCACGGACGAACTGGAAGGGTACCGCGAGAATTATACCCGCAACCGGGCGATCCTGCTGGAAGAGTTGCCGAAGATGGGGCTGGACAAGCTGGCATCGGCGGATGGGGCTTTCTATATCTACGCGGATGTGAGCCATCTTACGGATGACAGCATGGAGTTTTGCAAAAGAATGCTGGCGGAGACCGGGGTGGCGGCAACGCCGGGCCTTGATTTCGATCCCAACCGGGGACAGGCCTATGTGCGCTTTTCCTTCGCCGGATCAACCGAGAGTGTCAAGGGCGCCATTGAGGCCTTGCGCGGCTGGCTATAACCCGGCCCTGACGGCATTGGGGGCGGGAAAACACTTCCTCCGATGCGGAATATAGACACAAAAAAGGGAGCCGATTGGCTCCCTTTTTTAATGGCTATCCGCCTTATCCGCGGTTGCGACGCCACCAGCCGGTCCGGCGGGGGCGCTTGGGCTTGTCTGCCGGTGCTTCCGCTTCGGCCGGGACAGGCTCTTCTGCGCCGACAGAGGCCACATCCAGAACCGCCGGTTCCTCGGCTTTCTGCTCGGCATCAGCGGCTGTTGCTGCAGGGGCTTCTTCGCCGGCAGCAGGCGTATCCGCCTGATCAGCCTTGGCAGCTTCCTGTGCCGGTTCTGCTTCGGCTTGAACGTCCGCTTTGCCTTCTGCATCCGCCGGCGTTTCCGCGACAGCTTCGGCCTCGACCTCAGCGGCAGGTTTGGCTGCCTTTGCCCGGCTCCGGGACGGACGCTTGGGTTTTTCCGGCTTGGCCGGTGCTTCTGCTTCTGCCTCTGCAGCCGGGGCGTCTGCCGCGTTTGCGTCAGCGGTCGGTTCGGCTGTTACGGCTTCCCCAGTATCCTGCTCAGCAGGCTTCTCAGCTTTCTTGCGGGGGGCGCGTCTGCGTTGGGGACGCACCTTTTCGGCGGTGTCCTCGGTGCTTGCGTCCTGTTCCGCTGCGGCTGGTGCCTCCTCGGTGCTTTCCGGGGCGGCTTCCTCAGGGGTAGCCGCGGCCGGAGCCTCTTCGGACGTTCCAGTCTCAGCCGTTGTTTCCGCCGGGGTTTCCGCGCCGTCTTCAGACGTGGATGCCTCTGCTGCGGGTTTGCGGGAACGACGACGACGCGGGCGCTTGGGTTTTTCCTCGCTCACATCGGTAGAGCCGTCTTCGCTCTGACCGGCTGCGGCCTCGGTTTCCGATCCCTGTTCCGCATCGCTTGCAACGGAAATGGGGATGACAACCGCTTCACCATCCTCGGAAGAGGAGGCTGCATCCTGCTGATCGCCACCCTCGGTCTGCTCCTGAGAGCCGGAGCGGGACCGGCGACGACCGCCGCGTTTGCCTCTCCGGCGCTTGCGGGGCTCTTCCTCACCGGTGGTTTCCTCGGTGCTGTCCGCGTCCTGCGCTTCCTGCTCGTCAGATTCCGTACCGGCTTCGGCCTCGGCTCCCTGATCGTCGCGGGATTTGCGACGACGACGACGGCGGCGACGTTTGGCGGAAGCGCTTTCTTTCTCTTCCTTCTCTTCTTCGTCACCGTCAGTGTCGCTGTCTTCGAATTCTGCGATCCGCGGGGTTTCCCGTGCTTTTTCCGGGGGACGGCCCTGACTTTTCTCGCGTTCAATGGTGTGGTCATTCTGATTGATCGTGGGATCAGCCAGAATGATGATGGTCAGGCCGTAGACTGATTCAAGTTCCTGAATGACAGCCCGCTTCTGGTTCAGAAGATAGATCGCCACATCCGTGTGAACGGTCACGGTGATCCGGGCACTTCTTTCACGAACGCCTTCTTCTTCAAGGGCGCGAATGATCAGCAGGGCCGTGCTTTCCACGGAGCGGACAAAGCCGGAGCCGCCGCAGGTGGGACAGACATTGGTGCTTGCCTCCAGGAAGGAGGGGCGCAGACGCTGCCGGGACATTTCCATCAGACCAAAGGGGCTGATCCGTCCGACCTGGATACGGGCACGGTCGGATTTCAGGCAATCCTTCATGCGCCGCTCAACCGCCTTGTTGTTGCGGTTGTCATCCATGTCGATGAAGTCGATGACAATCAGACCGGCCAGATCCCGCAGGCGAAGCTGCCGGGCAATTTCCTCTGCCGCCTCAAGATTGGTCTTGATGGCGGTTTCCTCGATGCTCCGCTCCTTGGTGGCCTTGCCGGAGTTCACGTCGATGGAGACAAGCGCCTCGGTCGGATTGATAACGATATAGCCGCCGGATTTCAGGTGCACTTCCGGGTTGTACATGGAGGCAAACTGCTGCTCTACCTGGAAACGGTGGAACAACGGAATGCGATCCCGGTAAGGCTGGACCTTCTTGGCGTGGCTGGGCATCAGCTTGCGCATGAAATCCTTGGCGATCCGGTAGCCGTTGTCGCCTTCAATCAGGATTTCACTGATATCCTTGTTATAGAGGTCGCGAATGGACCGCTTGATCAGGTTCGCTTCCTCATAGACACAGGACGGTGCCATGGATTTCAGGGTCAGTTCGCGAATGTCATCCCACAAACGCAGCAGGAATTCATAGTCGCGCTTGATCTCGACCTTGGTCCGGTTCAGGCCCGCAGTCCGGATGATCACGCCAACGCCTTCGGGCACCTCCAGCTCTGAGGCGATTTTCTTCAGGCGTTTGCGGTCTGCCGGGCTGCTGATCTTGCGGCTGATACCACCGCCCCGGCCCGTGTTCGGCATCAGGACGCTGTATCGGCCGGGTAGGGAGATATAAGTCGTCAGGGCTGCGCCCTTGTTACCGCGTTCTTCCTTGACCACCTGTACCAGCAGAATCTGGCGCCGCTTGATCACTTCCTGAATTTTGTAGTTCCGCTTGGCCCGAGGTTTAAGCTCGGGTTCCACATCGTCGTCACCGCCCAGGTTCTCAACGTCATCCTCGCCGCCATCCTCGATGGTTTCAAGGCCGCCAAGGGTATCGTCCTCGTCATCGACAAGGCCGTCTTCGTCATCATCGGAAGACCCGTTTCCGGTTTCGTCTGAGGAAGTGGTTTCGGAGGAGGGGGTGTCGGCTTCTGTTGCCGTTTCATCGGCAGAGCCGTTGGAAGCATCATCCGCATCGTCATCGTCGGCGAAGGCCTCGCGGGCTGCGGCGCTTTCCTGTTCAAGTAGCTGTTCCCGATCGGAAACAGGAACCTGATAGTAATCTGGGTGGATTTCAGAGAAGGGGAGGAAACCGTGTCGGTTGCCCCCATATTCGACAAAGGCCGCCTGAAGCGAGGGTTCAACCCGTGTTACCTTTGCGAGATATATATTACCTTTTAGCTGTTTCTTGGCAGCCGTTTCATAATCAAATTCTTCTAACCGTGTACCCTTGACGATAACAACGCGAGTCTCCTCGTCGTGAGTCGCGTCAATCAACATACGCGTAGCCATATACAAGCTCCGTGACGGTGGTGTCCCATGTGAGAAAGAACAGAACCGTCAATTTTTTAGGGAAGTCGTTGGCGCCAGTACCATACGTCACACTTTGTGCAGCGAGCCTTTGATTTGAATTGGCTCCATGCCGGCTGCCGATCCTGCCCTGACAGAAATAAATAATCAGAACAGAACGACTTCAGTTTCACTCCAATTTCTTTGCTTTGTCTTTAGCGCTGTTTCCAGACGCTCCGGGGACCGGTATACCGATGCCTGCAAGAGCTGTCGAAAACGGCGCCGCCCAAAAACACATATTTGTGACAGTGGGACTGACCAAAGAAACTCACGGCTTGATGATAGTTACTTGGCCACAACATAACAAACGAATAATGACGGGGGACAAAAAAAAGTTGTCGAATTTTTATCCACCGTTGATCGACTGTTCCGGTCCTTGTAATTTGTTAAGGGAATTCGCGGTATAGTCCGGTAGTTGTTAATTACAGGACGGATCGGTTATGCTGGATGCAGGCATTGTCGTATCGGTTTACGAATAAAGGTGGCGCCTCCTGTTATGATTGGATTGGCTGGTTTGTTTCGAAGTGTACAGCTTTTGGCTGGTGTTCTGCTGGTGATCGGGACCCTGACGTCCGCCGCCGTTGCGGCGCGGACGACGGTGACGGATGTCCGTCTTGGTATCCATGCGGACAAGACCCGCTTTGTCATGGAGGTCAGCGAAAAGCCTGATTTCCGGCTGTTCTACCTGAATAATCCCTATCGTATCGTCATCGACATGCAGGAACTGGATTGGGAAGTGCCGGATAGCAAGGGCCGGACCAGTGCCGGGCTGGTGCAGCAATACCGGTACGGATTGTTTCGCCGGGGCACATCCCGGGTGGTGCTGGATTTCAAGCAGCCGGTGAAGGTTCTGAAACAGGTGATCCTGCCGCCGGGCGAGGGGAAACCCTATCGCTTTTTCATTGATATCCAGAAAACGTCTGACGGCGAATTCCAGCAGGCGGTAGAGGCCAGCCGGAATGTCCAGTTGGCGTCCTTGCCGAAGGAAACAAAAACGGTTGCTGAAATCATCAAGAACCAGAAACACACCATCGTGGTGGATGCGGGCCACGGCGGGATTGATCCCGGCGCCATCGGCAAAAGCGGGGTTCATGAAAAGAAGCTGACCCTGGCGGTCGCCCAGCGGCTGGCCCGTATCCTGAAAAGCCGGGGGGATTATAATGTCGTCATGACCCGTGATGACGACACCTTCCTCAGCCTGAAAGAGCGGGTCAATGTGGCCCGGAACGTCAAGGCGGACCTGTTTATCTCGGTTCATGCGGATTCTATTGGCCGGGCCGATGTGCGGGGCTCCACCGTTTATACACTGTCGGAAACCGCCTCCGACAAGGAGGCCGAGGCACTGGCCAGCAGCCATAACAAGTCGGATATCATTGCCGGGGTTGATCTGGATGAACAGGACGACACCGTGCAGGGCATCCTGATCGATCTGGCGCAGCGGGAAACCATGAATTTCTCGGTCAAGTTCGCGAAATACCTGATTCCCGAAATCGCCCAGTCCGGCATGAAGCTGGGCAGCAGGTCCCACCGCTTTGCCGGTTTCCGGGTCTTGAAAGCGCCCGATGTCCCTTCGGTCCTTGTGGAACTGGGATATCTGTCAAACCGTCAGGATGAGAAAATCCTAAAATCCGATAACGGTCAGGAGAAGCTGGCCCGCTCCATCGCGGCGGCGGTGGACAAGTATTTCGGGACCATCAAGCCATGAATATGCCACACACAAACAATAAAACGGCGCCAAGATAAAGATTTTGCTGGGGATCACACTAATATCCCTTTAGGGAAGGCCCCATGTGGGGATGGCCCCGGCGGCCCGAAAGGTAAAGTTTTGGTATGAAGAAACTGTTGAAAATTATGGTGGTGCTTTTCTGTTTGCTGATCCTTGGCGGATTGGCGGCAGGCGGGGCTGTTTTCTATGGTTTCTGGCATTTCGGCAAGGGGCTGCCTGATTACGCGCAGCTTGCCAGTTACGAGCCGCCGGTCATGACCCGGGTTCATGCGGCAGATGGCAGCCTGATTGCGGAATATGCCCGCGAAAAGCGCCTGTTCGTTCCTATCGAGGCAATCCCGAAACGGGTAACACAGGCTTTTCTGGCGGCAGAAGACCAGAATTTCTATGAGCATTTCGGAATTGACCTGAAGGGCATTGCGCGGGCGATGCTTGTAAACGTACAGAATATCGGTCAGGGGCGCCGTCTGGTCGGGGCCTCGACGATTACCCAGCAGGTGGCAAAGAACATGCTGCTGACCAACGAGGTTTCCTACGAGCGCAAGGCGAAAGAGGCCATTCTGGCCATCCGTATTGAACGCTCCCTGCCGAAAGACCGTATCCTTGAACTGTACCTGAACGAAATCTTTCTGGGGCATCGGGCCTATGGGGTGGCCGCGGCGGCCCTGTTCTATTTTGACAAGGCCATGAACGAATTGACAGTGGCCGAGGCCGCCTATCTTGGCGCCTTGCCCAAGGCCCCCAACAACTATAACCCGTTCCGCTTTCCCGATCGGGCGCTTAGCCGCCGGAACTGGGTCATTTCCCGGATGCTGGAAGAAAAGTTCATCACGCCGGAACAGGCCGAAGAAGCCATTGCAACGCCGCTGAATGTGCAGCGGGGCCGCCATGCAGAAGTATTCAAGGCCGAATGGTTTGTCGAGCAGGTCCGCCGTGAACTGTTTGACCTGTATGGCAGCGAAGGCCTGTATGACGGTGGCCTGTCCGTTCGGACCACCATGCAGACCGCCTACCAGAAACTGGGGGAACAGGTCCTGCGGGATGGCCTTCGGACCTATGATCGTCGTCATGGCTGGCGCGGTCCGATCGCGTCCGTGGACATTGCCGAAAACTGGCTGGAGGCCCTGCAGGCGGTTCAGGAACCGGCCGGGCTTACCCCGTGGGAGTTGGCGGTTGTTCTTGAGGTTGGCGCCAAGGAGGTGCTGATTGGCCTGAAAAGCGAGGACAAGGGCCGTATTCCGTTTGATGAAATGAAATGGGCGCGCCCGTGGCTGAAAGGCCAGAAGGTGGGCCGCAGTCCGGGTAAGCCGTCGGATGTCTTGTCCGTTGGGGATGTGGTCGCCGTGACCCGTCTGGAAGGGGAGGGTGTACCTACCGGAACCTTTGGTCTGGAACAGATCCCCGCTGTATCCGGTGCGTTGGTGGCGATGGACCCCCATACGGGGCGTGTTCACGCCCTTGTTGGAGGATGGAGCCCGGAGCTGTCCAAGTTTAACCGGGCGGTTCAGGCCCTGCGCCAGCCGGGGTCGGCCTTCAAGCCGTTTGTGTATGCCGCGGCCCTTGATAACGGCTTCAGCCCCGTGGACAAGGTGATGGATGGCCCGTTCGTCCTGAACCAGCCCAATGGCGAGCGGTGGAAGCCGTCCAACTATACCAACCGGTTCTATGGGCCGAGCACCCTCCGGCTCGGGATTGAGAAATCCCGCAACCTGATGACGGTCCGTCTGGCCCGTTCTGTGGGGATGGATGTGGTGTCCGATTATGCCGGGCGGTTCGGTATTGATGACAATCTGCAGCCGACCCTTGCCATGTCCCTCGGGGCCATGGAAACAACCCTGCTGAAAATGACAACGGCCTATGCCGAACTGGTCAATGGCGGCAAGGAAATCGTGCCGACCCTGATCGACCGGGTTCAGGATCGCCGGGGCCATGCCATCTACAAGCATGATACCCGCCCCTGTGACGGCTGTTTCGCTGCCAGTTGGCATGAACAGGAAGAACCGGTCATTCCTGACAACCGGACACAGGTGATTTCACCGGCAACGGCCTATCAGGTGGTATCCATGCTGGAAGGTGTTGTGCTGCGGGGAACCGGGCGGAAGGTTGCCGCAGTGGGCAAGCCGCTTGCCGGCAAGACCGGCACCACCAATGATGCCCGTGACGCATGGTTCGTCGGTTTCTCACCGGACCTTGCGGTGGGGATCTATGTGGGGTTTGACAATCCGCGCACCCTTGGCCCCAAGGAAGGCGGCAGTGGCGTGGCCTCGCCGATTTTCCGGGACTTCATGGCCGGGGCGCTGAAAGACAAGCCGTCCATTCCGTTCCGGGTGCCGGAAGGTATTCGCCTTGTCCGGGTCAATTCCGTGACCGGCGAGCCAGCCCGTCCCGGTGACCGGGGTGTGATCCTTGAGGCCTTCAAGATTGATCAGGGCGGAAGACAGGCGGTTCTGGATGGTTCCGACGATGGCGGGCCCCGCCTTCCCGTGGGAGCCGGGGCACCTTCGACGACTTTTGGTCCGGGCGGTCTTTACTGATCGGTCTGTAACGACTAGTTTCTGGCCCCAAACGAATAATTCTTTGAAAATGGAGTGACTATGCGCGCCGAACATCAGGCTCTTGTCGATGAAATCAAGCAGGCTATGGCCCTGCTGAGGAGGTATCTTTGACTGGGATAAGGCTCTTCGTCGTCTCGACGAACTGAATTCCCTGGTTGAGGATCCGGACCTTTGGAACAATGCGTCCAAGGCCCAGGCCCTTATGCGGGAGCGAACCTCCCTTGAAAACGCGATCAACAGCTACAAGCGCGTTGCGCAGGACCTTGAAGACACGGTCGAGCTGATCGAGCTTGCCGAGATGGAAGACGACGAGGATACCCTGCAGGAAGCAGAGGCCGCCCTCAAGGACCTTCATACGGAAGTCGAGCGCCGCCGTGTGGAAAGCATGCTGTCCGGTGAAGTGGACGCCAACGACTGCTATGTTGAAATTCATGCCGGGGCCGGGGGAACGGAATCCCAGGACTGGGCACAGATTCTGCTGCGCATGTATACCCGCTGGGCAGAGCAGCATGGCTGCAAGGTCAAGATTTTGGAAGAAAGCCCGGGCGAAGAAGCGGGGCTTAAATCCGTCACGATCGAGGTCAACGGCGAGAACGCCTATGGCTGGCTGAAAACGGAAAGCGGTGTGCACCGTCTTGTGCGGATTTCCCCGTTCGATTCCAACGCCCGCCGCCATACCAGTTTTACGTCGGTCGGCGTGTTTCCGGTTATTGACGATGATATCGAAATTGATATCGACGAAAAGGACCTGCGCATCGATACCTATCGGGCATCCGGTGCCGGCGGTCAGCACGTTAACCGGACGGAATCGGCGATCCGTATCACGCATATCCCAACCAACGTGGTTGTGCAGTGTCAGAACGACCGGTCCCAGCACAAGAACCGCGCTGCGGCCATGAAGATGCTGAAATCCCGTTTGTATGAACTGGAAATGCAGAAGCGGGACGAGGCCGCCGCCGAAACCCGTGGGCAGCAGACCGACATCGGCTGGGGTCACCAGATTCGATCCTATGTCCTGCATCCTTACCAGATGGTCAAGGACCTGCGGACCGGGGTTGAAAAAGGCAACGCCCAAGGCGTTCTTGATGGTGATCTTGATGATTACCTTGCCGCCGCCCTGTCGCAGCGGATCGGTGAAGGAAACGAAAGCGAGGCCTGATCGGCCCTGTTTTTTACATCAGAAAAGTCCTGCCATCCGGCAGGGCTTTTTTTGTGGGGCAGGGACCATGAGCGCAAAGAAAAAGGCCGGCGAGAACGCCGGCCTTCTGTCTTTTTCCTGTCGGAAGCTGGGGGTTAGCCCATTGCCTTCTGCAGGTTCGCATCGATTGCGTCCAGGAACTGGTTGGTTGTCAGCCAGCCCTGATCTTCACCGACCAGCAGGGCCAGGTCTTTTGTCATCTGGCCGCCTTCAACGGTAGATACGCAAACAGCTTCCAGTGTTTCCGCGAACTTCTTCAGTTCTTCGTTGCCGTCCAGTTTGGCACGGTGCAGCAGGCCGCGTGTCCAAGCGAAGATGGAGGCAATCGGGTTGGTGGAGGTTTCGTTGCCCTTCTGGTGCTCACGATAGTGACGGGTCACTGTACCGTGGGCGGCTTCTGCTTCAACGGTCTGCCCGTCCGGGGTCATCAGAACAGACGTCATCAGGCCGAGAGAGCCAAAGCCCTGTGCAACGGTGTCGGACTGTACGTCGCCGTCGTAGTTCTTACAGGCCCAGACGAACTTGCCGGACCACTTCATGGCGCAAGCGACCATGTCGTCGATCAGACGGTGTTCGTAGGTGATGCCGGCTGCGTCGAACTTGTCCTTGAATTCAGTCTGGAAGACTTCTTCGAACAGGTCCTTGAAGCGACCGTCATACTTTTTCATGATAGTGTTCTTGGTGGACAGGTATACCGGCCAGCCGCGGGCAAGACCGTAGTTCATGCAGGCGCGGGCGAAACCACGGATGGATTCGTCAAGGTTGTACATGCCCATGGCAACACCGGCATCCGGGAAATCAAAGATTTCGAATTCCTGTGCCGGACCACCGTCAGCCGGGGTGTATTTCATGGTCAGCTTGCCCGGACCCGGGATGAGCATGTCTGTTGCACGGTACTGGTCACCAAAGGCGTGACGGCCGATGACGATCGGGTCGGTCCAGCCGGGAACCAGACGCGGAACGTTGCTGCAGATGATCGGCTCACGGAAAACGGTACCGCCGAGGATGTTACGGATGGTGCCGTTCGGGGAACGGTACATTTCCTTCAGGTTGAACTCTTCAACCCGCTGCTCGTCAGGAGTGATGGTCGCGCATTTCACGCCAACGCCGTATTTCTTGATGGCATTTGCTGCATCAACGGTGATCTGGTCGTTGGTGGCATCGCGGGATTCCATGCCAAGATCGTAGTATTTAAGGTCAATATCCAGATAGGGAAGGATGAGTTTTTTCTTGATAAAGTCCCAGATAATCCGGGTCATTTCGTCTCCGTCCAGCTCTACGACTGGATTCTTGACTTGAATCTTTGACATGTCTAGATCCTTCTTTCCTCACAAATTGAATTCTGTGCGCGCAAAATACCATTGCGTGCGAACGGTGCAAGCAGCATTCCAAAAAAACACAATTTTCTTGGGTTTTTGCTGCAAAAAGTTACATTTTTGAGATGTCAGCCTTGATTTTGGCGGCGGGGCTGTCCTCAAGGGCGTCCAGAATGTCCTCAAGGCTTTCCACAACGGTGAACAGGTCCCGCGCACTCGGTTCGGCAAAACCCGCTTCGATCATGCTGTCGATCAGGGACAGGAACGGCTGCCAGTAATTCTTGTAATTGACCAGAATGATCGGCTTGTCATGCAGGCTGAGCTGGCGCCAGGTGATCATTTCAAAGGTTTCATCCAGTGTCCCGAGCCCGCCCGGCAGGACCACAAACGCGTCGGAGCGTTCAAACATGAGTTGCTTGCGCTCGTGCATGCTTTCGACCACGTGCAGTTCGGTCAAATTCTCGTGACTGACCTCAATATCATGTAGATGGCCGGGAATAATCCCGATAACCTCTCCCCCAGCTTCCAGTGTGGCGTCGGCGGTAATGCCCATCAGGCCCACATGCCCCCCGCCATAGACAAGCTGGATACCATTTTGGCCGAGTTGGGTGCCCAGTGTTCGGGCGGCTTCCTTGAAGTCGGCATCCGCAGGCATTCTGGAACCACAATAAACGCAGAGAGAAGTAATTTTCGACATGAGGTCTCCCGGTAAAATAAGTCTTGGAGTTGCTGTGTTCAGCGCCTTTCTTATGTGCGGTGCATTGCTGGCGCCGTCAAGAACTGTTTTGGCCGGTTTCGCAGATGTGATGGATGTGAAGATCGTGAAAACCGGTGCCGATCTGTACCGCATCACGGTGACGGTCACCCATGAGGATGAGGGCTGGGACCATTATGCGGATCGGTGGGACGTTCTGGACGAAGATGGCAACCTTCTTGGGTCACGGGTGTTGATGCACCCGCATGTTGAGGAACAACCCTTTACCCGTTCGCTTCTGTTGGCGTTGCCCATGGGGGTGAAACGGGTTGTGATCCGCGCTCATGACAAGATACATGGTCTGGGCGGTCTGGAAAAAAGTGTCGATGTGCCACATTGACATGTTTCTGCCTTGAATTTGCCTGTACAGTGGAGGGGCAATTCAAGGCACTTTGTTGCACTGAGTATATGTACAGTCTGAACTTGAAAGTAGGGGACTAAAAGAATGAAAAAATCTGTTAAACGCGTTGTACCGATGCTGGCACTGGGTGCCGTTGTGCTGTTCGGGGCCAACATGGCTGTTACGCAGGCACAGGACATGTCTACAGGCATTCCGGAAGCCGATCACCGGATCAAGCAGATGAAAACCCTTGGCATGAATATGAAAGCCATTGCCGGTGTCGCCAAGGGAGAGGCGGAATATTCCCCGGAACTGAACGCCAATGCGGAAGGTATTCGCGCCGTGGCCATGGAAATGGACACCCTGTTCCCGGAAGGCTCCGGCGGGGAGAAAACCCGTTCCAAGCCTGAAATCTGGCAGAATACTGCAGAATTCTCCAAGGCTATCAAGGATTTCCAGACTGAGGCCGACAAGCTGGTTGCCGCAGTTGCCACCGGTGATCGGGGCCAGATTGGTGCCGCGCTTGGCGCCACAGGGAAAACCTGCGGTGGCTGTCACAAGCCGTTCCGTAAACCGAACGAATCCTGATGGCCTGACAATGAGGCTTGAAGGAATGCAAGGGAGACTGCCAGCATGGCTGGCAGTCTTTACCATTTTTCCGGCAGTTCTGGTTGCCGGACAGGTTCGGGCGGACATTACCGAAGAGGGGCGTTACCTGACGGCCGCTGCGGGGTGTCAGTCCTGTCATACGGACCCGGCCACAAAGGATGCGCCCTTTGCCGGGGGACGGGCCATGAAAACCCCGTTTGGTGTTTTTTATACCCCCAACATTACCCCGGACAGCGAACAGGGCATTGGCGGTTGGAGCCGGGATGATTTCATCCGGGCCGTCAAGACCGGTGTGTCCCCGGAAGGACAGCATTATTTTCCGGCGTTCCCCTATACCAGTTATACCCGCATGACCGACGAGGATGCGGGCAAGATTTTTGCCTATCTGCAAAGCCTTCCGGCCAATGACCGGCCAAACCGGGATCACGAGATCGCGGCGCCGTTCAGTTGGCGGTTTCTGCAGGCTGGATGGAAGCTGTTATTCTTTGATGAAGGCGGCGATGATCAGGCCCTGCCCACCGATCCGGTTCTGGCGCGGGGCGCGTATCTGACCAATGCCCTCGGCCATTGCGGCGAATGCCACACACCGCGCAACGGTCTTGGCGGCATCGATGACAGCCTGTTCATGGCGGGCGCGATTGGCGGCGGTGAAGGCGAACTGGTTCCCAATATCACCCCGGACCCGGCCACAGGGATTGGTGACTGGACAAAGGGCGATCTGGCCAGTTTTCTTGAAACCGGCATGAAGCCGAATTTTGATGATGTTCAGGGAACCATGGGGGATGTGATCACCTATAGTACGTCCCATCTGTCGCTTGAGGACAGGGAGGCCATGGCCGCCTATCTTCTGTCGTTGCCAGCAATCATCAACAAAATAGAGAAGCCGAAGTGATTGATATTGCGACCGGTTGCATCCGGGACCTCTAAGGTTCATACTAATCAGCGAAGATTGATATAGGTGAGGGTGCTGTGCGGATTATAGGTATTGTCGTATTTGTCCTGCTGATCGGCGTGGCCGCTTTTTTCCTGTGGCGCGAGATGACCCCCCCGCCGGTGCCAAGCCTTGCCGAAAACGGGGAGGGCAGCCAGACCGGGCAGGGCGCGGGCGACACGGCACGGGATACGCAATCCCCTGACGCTTCGAACCGGGAGACAGGCCTTGCGGATGACGGGGCGACCAAGCCCCGGATCATTGAAAAAGAAACACTGGAAGGCCGTGCCGCCGAAGGGACGGATACCCCGGAGGCAGAGGCCCGCCCCCGGTTTGATATTGTCCGCGTTGACAAGAATTGCGGACTTCTGGTGGCTGGCCGGTCCGAGCCTGCAGCCCGTGTTACCATTTTTGCCGGGGATCAGAAACTGGGCGAGGCGACAGCCTCCAACCGGGGGGAATGGGTGTTCATTTCCCCGCAGCCCCTGTCAAAGGGACCGCAGCAGATTAACCTTGTTGCCCTGAATGCGGATGGCCGGGAGTTGGAAAGCGCCCGTCTGGTGGTAATGCAGGTGCCGGATTGCGCCCGCGATGAAAAAGACCGGGAACCGGCCATTGCCCTGCTGACCCCGAAAGGAAAAGAGGCCGCTGCCGATTTTGACAAGCGGGTTAGCAAACTGCTGCAAATGCCGGAGCCGGTTGGCGATACCGGAGCCGCGGCGGACCTGTCCGTTGGGGCTATCGATTATGATGACGCGGGCAATGTGGACCTGTCCGGCAAGGCGAAACCGGGCAACAGCGTCAATGTCTATGTGGATAACAAGCTGGTCGGCACGGCAAATGCCGATGACGATGGCAACTGGACCCTGACGCCGGACGATGACATCGCACCGGGAACCTATACCTTGCGGGCGGATCAACTGAACGATCAGGGCAAGGTGATTTCCCGCATTGAAATTCCGTTCCAACGGACCGCCGCAGACGAGGTGGTACTGGCAAGGGGCGGGTTGGAAATACGGGCTATTGTCCAACCGGGAAACAGCCTGTGGCGGATTGCCCGGCGCATGTATGGGGAGGGGATGGAATATACCCTGATCTATCAGGCAAATCAGGACCAGATTCGCGATCCGGACCTGATCTATCCGGGGCAGATATTCACCTTGCCAACCGGAAACTGAGGGGCGGAACTACCGGTTAGCCGATCTGGTCGTCGGGAAGGACTGCCTCTTTATGGGGAATGGGCGAGGATGGCCGTTGCCAGCCCACTTCCCGCGCCAGTTCCATATAGGGCCGCGCATTCAGCAGCGTTTTGACCGACGAGGCAATAAGCCGGGTTCCGGTCAGTTCCCCTTCCAGAATATCGTCAATCATCAGGAATATCTGTTGGCGTTTCGGCTCCAGCACAAAGCGGATATGATCCTTTTCGTCTTTCCATGCCAACAGGCCCCGCAGGCGCTCCCGCAGTTGCGGATGCTCTGCCGAGAAGGGGAGCGAGCCCAGATAGCCAAGATGAATCAGACGGTGTCCATTTCCGGTTTTTGACAGCTTGGCAGAGAACGGGATTTCCTCCCACACGAAGTGATAGGACATGGGTGCCGTTGGCGTGACCCAGGTCAGTTTTTCGCTGCTTTCCTCAAGAAGTGTGTTGAAGCTCCCGGATAGTGCTGCTTCTGTATGGACTTCGGACATGTACCCAACTCGTGAGATATTCGTGTGTAGAGTCGCCTTGCGACAGAAATACTATCCTGCCAAGTGGTTAACAATCTGGTAACCTGAGATTATAAAATAGCGGCTATTCTCCTGCTTCCGGTTTCATTTTTCCGCCAAGGCCCTGTTTCGGGCGGGGCGGAATAGGATCAGGTGCAGGCGGCCTATAACGGGCCGGGCCGGAAAAACCCGTAATCGGAAGACGCATGACAGAGAACAAATTTGACAGTCACTCCCAGACCGGGAAACGCAGCCATCTGGCAACGGTCGTCACCCTGCTGGACTATATCTGGGTTTCGGGGCGCAAGGATTTGCAGTTTCGGGTGGTGATTGCCGTCCTGTTCCTGCTGGCGGCCGAGGTCTCGGTGATCATGTCCCCCTATATCATGAAGTTTATCGTTGATGACCTGACCGGGGAGAAGGGGGTCGATACCCTGATTGTGGTGCCCATCGCCCTGATCGGGGCCTATGGACTGGCGCGGGTGTTCCAGCAGGCGTTTGGCGAACTTCGGGATGCCATTTTTGCCAAGGTGGGGCAGAATGCCATCCGGCAGGTCGCCTTGCGCACCTTTCGTCACCTGCACCGGCTGTCCTTGCGTTTTCATATGGACCGCCAGACCGGGGGCCTCAGCCGTGTGATCGAGCGCGGGACCAAGGGCATCGATTTCCTGCTTCGGTTCATGCTGTTCAACATCATTCCGACCATCCTGAAAATCCTGATCATTTGTATCATCATGTGGACGGAATACGGGATTGCCATGGCCCTTATCACGGCGGCCACCCTGATCGGGTATATCTGGTTTACGCTGGCGGTCACGGAATGGCGGCTCAAGTTCCGCCGGACCATGAACGAAAAGGACAGCGAGGCCAACACCAAGGCCATCGACAGCCTGCTGAATTTCGAGACGGTCAAGTATTTCGGAAATGAAGAACATGAAAGCCGTCGTTTCGACCGGGCCATTGCGGGGTACGAGAAAGCGGCGGTGAAAAGCCAGACGACCCTGTCCTACCTGAATATCGGGCAGGGCGTGATTATCAGCCTTGGCATGGTGCTGGTTTTGTATTTGGCGGCTGAGGGCGTTGCCAATGGCAGCATGACGGTGGGCGATTTTGTGGCGGCCCACGGGTTCCTGATGCTGCTGGTCCAACCGCTGAACTTTCTGGGGTTCGTGTACCGGGAAATAAAACAGAGCCTGGTGGACATGGAAAAGATGTTTGAACTGCTGTTCGTGGGCCGGGAAATCGACGACAGCCCGTCGGCCCGGACGCTGGAGGTTCGGGATGCGGCCATCGAGTTCAAGGACGTGGATTTCGGGTATGAGGGCAATCGCCAGATCCTGCACAAGGTTTCGTTCCGGGTTGAACCGGGGACCAAGGTTGCCATTGTCGGGCCGTCCGGAGCCGGAAAGTCCACCATTTCCCGAATTCTGTTCCGGTTTTATGATGTGAATGCGGGCCGTGTGACCATTGACGGGCAGGATATCCGCGATGTGACGCAGGCGTCCTTGCGGGCGGCAATCGGGATTGTGCCGCAGGATACGGTCCTGTTCAATGATACCATCCGGTACAATATCGCCTATGGCCGGCCGGGGGCCAGTGATGCGGAAATCGAGGAGGCGGCGCGGCTCGCCAGCATCGATACCTTTATCGAACGGTTGCCCGACGGGTTTGATACCATCGTTGGGGAACGGGGCCTGAAACTGTCTGGCGGCGAAAAACAACGGGTGGCCATCGCCCGCACCATTTTGAAGGGGCCGCAAATCCTGTTGTTTGACGAGGCCACGTCGGCCCTTGATTCCAAGACCGAGAAAGAGATACAGGCCAGCCTGTCCGAGGTGTCACAAAACCGGACCACGCTGGTCATCGCCCATCGGTTGTCCACCGTGGTGGATGCGGATGAAATTCTGGTTCTGGACGGGGGCCGTATTGTAGAACGGGGAACCCATACGCATCTATTGGAGATGCAGGGACAATATGCAGAAATGTGGGCGCGCCAACAGGAGGCGGCGACCTATCAGGAAAAACTGGAACAGGCCCTGACCTGACCGATCGTAACCCGGTCACACGGCAAAAAATATATTCTTTTATTCTTTTTGCCTGTGTGTTGCGGTATACGGCTAGACTTGTAACGCTGATAGTTGAGAGACAAGGATCATGGATACATTAAAATCAGTACTGGTTCCGATTAACAAGGAAGGCCATCGCTTTATCGCGATTTTCGCCGTGGTTACCTTGCTTCTGTTCCTGCTTACGTGGCCAGTTCTGGGGTGGATCGGTGTTGTTCTGACACTGTGGTGCGTCTATTTTTTCCGCGATCCGGACCGGCAGGTCCCGACACGCGAGGGGTTGATTGTCAGCCCGGCAGACGGTGTTGTGCAGCTTATTGAACGGGCGGTGCCGCCGGAAGAACTGGGCCTTGGCAATGACCCGCGCCTGCGGATCAGTGTGTTCCTGAATGTCTTCAACGTGCATGTGAACCGGGTACCGCTGGGCGGAACCGTCGTCAAACAGGTTTACCGTCCGGGTAAATTCCTGAATGCCGCCCTTGACAAGGCATCCGAGGAAAATGAACGCCACGCCGTGCATGTCCGCACCGAGGATGGCAAGGATATCGTGTTTGTTCAGATCGCAGGGCTGGTCGCCCGGCGTATTATATGCGATCTTAACGATGGCCAGATTGTCCGCTCCGGTGAGCGGTTTGGTTTGATCCGGTTCGGTAGCCGGACCGACATTTACCTGCCCGATGGGGTCGAGCCGCTTGTCGGCGTTGGACAGACCATGGTGGGCGGTGAAACCGTCATCGCGGACATGCTGGCCAAGAATGAAACACCAATTACGGTAGAGGTACGGTAATGCTTTTAGGCCGCCGACGGAAGCTCAGTGAACTTCCCATCAACTCCCTGATCCCCAACATGCTGACAACGCTGGCATTGTGTGCCGGGCTGACATCTGTCCGCTTCGCCCTTGAGGATAAATGGCAGTTGGCTGTGGCGGCCATTCTGGTAGCCGGGGTTCTGGACGGACTGGACGGGCGTATGGCCCGCCTTCTGAAGGGATCATCGAAGTTTGGCGCGGAACTGGACAGCCTGTCCGATTTCGTCAGCTTTGGTGTGGCCCCGGCGCTTGTGCTGTATCTGTGGACGCTGGATCAGGGGCTGGGCAATTTCGGCTGGATCATTGCCCTTGTCTTTACCGTATCCTGCGGTCTTCGGCTGGCCCGTTTCAATGCCATGCTGGATGAGGATCAACCCGCTTGGGAGGCGCGCTATTTCACTGGCATCGCCGCCCCGGCCGGGGCCTCGATTTCCCTGCTGTTCATTGTGGTCAGCTTCTATTCCGACGCCGAGATTTTCCAGTCTGCCATTCTGAATGCCGGGTGGTTGCTGTTGATGGCCTTCCTGATGGCCAGCCGCATTCCCACCTTCTCCATCAAGCGGATCCGGGTTGCCCGGCGCTTTATCATGCCCATGCTGATTGTTGTGGGCGGATTGGCGGCGGTCATGGCCAGCTATCCGTGGGAATTGCTGACAGGGGTTGCCCTTGTCTATCTGGCGACCATTCCTTTTGCCATTGCCACCCATCGCCGCCTTGTGCGCGAGGAGGTCCGCAAGAAAGGTTCCGTTGATCTTGAGACGGAAAAGGAAAAGCTCAGCAAGTAACGAGCACCCGGGAAAAGAGCCCGGCTCGACAAGGGGCAGGGGGCAAGGAATAAAAAAGGGAGGCTTTAGCCTCCCTTTTCTTTTGCCGTTATTCGGCGGGCTGGATCGCCTGTTGTTCCCGTTTCGCCGCAAGACGTGCCCGTTTATGGGCGCGGCGCCGATCGAAATAATCGGACACATTGGCGCCGATCATCAACAGGCTGGGCGTCATGATCAGGGTCAGGACCGTGGCAAAGGTCAGGCCGAAGGCCACCGCTGTTGACAACTGCACCCACCACTGGGAGGAAGGCGCGCCCACAACCACCTCGCGGGAGAGGAAGTCGATATTGGTCTGCAGCGTCATGGGCAGCAGGCCAAAGATGGTGGTGATGGTTGTCAGCATAACCGGGCGAAGACGCTGCGCCCCCGTCCGAAGAATGGCCTCGCGGGCGTCCATGCCCTGTTTGCGAAGATAGGCAAAGGTGTCGATCAGAACGATATTGTTGTTCACTACGATCCCGGCCAGCGAGATAATCCCGACCCCCGTCATGACAATGCCGAACGGCTGTCCTGTGACAAGCAGGCCGACAAACACGCCAATGGTGGACATGATCACCGCCGTCAGGATCAGGAAGGCATGATAGAAGCTGTTAAACTGGGTCACCAGAATGATGGCCATGATAAACAGGGCAACGCCAAAGGCCTTGCCAAGAAACGCCTGGGCTTTCTTCTGTTCCTCATCCTCGCCCTTGAACGCGAAGGACACATCCGGGTCCAGACCGGCCCCGTCCGGGGCTTTCAGCCATGCCTCGATCTCGCGCACCTTGTCATCCACCAGAACGCCGTCAACCACATTGGCCTTGATGGTCATCACCCGGACCGAATCCACGCGGGTAATGGTTCCGACCTTGGGCTGGGGGGTGCGCTCCGCAAAGTTGGAGATGGGCACCATGCCGTGGTCTGTACTGATCCGAAGGTTGTCCAGTTGTTCAAGGCTGCGATATTCCTCCGGATAGCGGATGCGGATTTCCACTTCGTCATCCACTTCATGGGGACGATATTCATGGGCCTTGATACCATTGGTGACCAACTGGATCGTCTTGCCGATGGTGGTTACATCGGCGCCAAAACGGCCCGCCTGTGCCCGGTCAACGGTGATCTGCCATTCGATACCGGGAATGGCGCGGCTGTCCTCAAGATCCTGAAGGTCGGCCACTTTCTGTTCCAGATGACTGCGGATTTTAACCACAGCCGGTTCCAGTTTCTCCGGGAAGCGGGAGGCCAGTTCGATCTGGATGTCCTTGCCGGTGGGCGGCCCGGCATCCGGTTCGCGGGTTTCCACCGTAATCCCGGCAATATACCGGGTCCTGTCCCGAATATCCTTGAACACCTCGGCGGCGGGACGGCGTTCCAGCCAGTCCTTGAATTCCATCTGGATCACGCCGATCACATCCTCGGAAATGTCCTGTCCATCGGCGCCGCCGCCCGTCCGGGAATAGATGGACGAGAAATCATCCAGTTTCAGGACTTCCCGTTCCACCTGCTGAACCAGCATGTCCTTTTCAATGGTGGACATGTTGCCGCGCGCGTGGATATAGACAAGCGCCATTTCCGGCTCCACATCGGGGAAGAATTCCTCGCCGTTTCCGTGGGTCTGGTAATAGGCCTGTACCCCGATCAGGGTTACGACCCCGGCCAGCACCACAAGGGACGGGCGCTTCAGGGCCTTTGACAGGGTGCGGATATAAAGGCCGGTTGCCCCGCCAATATTGCGAATATCCCCGCTTTCCGCTGCGGCCAGTGCCGACAGGGTTTTCGAGTTCATGGACCCGGCCTTGCCGAACACGGACCCCAGCGTTGGCACAAAGATCAGCGCCATCAGCAGAGAGCCGGTGAGGGTGGTAATCAGGGTGATGGGCAGGAACTTCATGAACTCGCCCACAACACCGGGCCAGAACAGAAGCGGCATGAACACGGCCAGTGTGGTGGCCGTGGAGGCGATAATGGGCCACGCCATGCGCTTTGCCGCCAGACCATAGGCTTCCACCCGGTCGAACCCCTCGGCCATCTTTCTGTCCGCGAACTCGGTCACCACAATGGCCCCGTCCACCAGCATGCCAACGGCCAGAATAAGGCCGAACAGCACCACGATATTGATGGTGAAGCCAAACAGGTACAGATACAGGATACCGATCAGGAACGAGCCGGGAATGGACAGACCGACCAGACCGGCGGTGCGAACGCCAAGGGCACTGATCACCACGATCATGACAAGGATAATGGCGCTGATGATGTTGTTCTGCAGGTCCTTCAGCATGGTGCGGATATCGTCCGACTTGTCCTGACTGAAGGTAACCTCGACCCCTTCGGGCCAGTGCTTCTGTTCTTCCAGAACAAGGGTCTGCACCTGCTCGATGGTTTCGATGATGTTTTCACCCAGCCGCTTCTTGATTTCAAGCACCACGGCAGGCTTGCCGTTCAGGCGGGCATAGGTTTCCGCATCCTTGAAGGTCCGACGAATGGTGGTCACATCGCCAAGGGTGACAACGCCATCCCCGGACACCTTGAGCGGGATGGAAAAGACATCCTCGGCGGTTTCAAACAACCCCGGTACCTTGATGGAGAACCGGCCCTTGCCCGTATCCATCGCCCCGGCGGCCACCAGTCTGTTGTTAAGCTGCACCGCGTTGATCAGGTCCGTGTTGGAAATCTGGTAGCTTTCCAGCTTGACCGGATCGATGATGACTTCCAGTACCTCTTCGCGGTCGCCGCTGATATCGGCTGCCAGAACCCCTTGCAGGCCTTCAATGTCATCCTGTAGGTCCTTGGCAATGCGGATCAGGGTGCGGGTCGGGATTTCACCGGACAGGGTCACCACAAGGACCGGGAACAGGCCCACATTCACCTCGTGAACCGTGGGGTCATCGGTTTCCTCGGGCAGTTCCTTCTTGGCGATATCCACCTTTTCGCGCACATCATCAAGGGCGGAATCCGCATCGAAGCCCGCCTCAAACTCCATCAGGACGGATGCGTGACCCTCGCCGGCGGTGGATTTCATTTCCTTGATGCCCTCGATGCCGCGAAGCTCGATCTCCATGGGGCGGACCAGCAGGCGTTCCGCATCCTCGGGTGAGATGCCCTCATGGGTCATGGACACATAGATGATTGGAATGTTGACGTCCGGGTCGGATTCCTTGGCGATATCGTTATAGGCCACCGCACCGGCCACCAGAATCAGCAACAGGGTACTGATGATGGTGCGGGAGCGGTGAATGGCCGCATCAATCAGCGCATTCATGAGCGGGCCCCCGCTGTTTCTGTCACCGGAACCACTTTTTCGCCGTCCTTGACGAATTCATTGCCGACCACAATCACCCGCGCTGTCTCGGGCAGGCCGCGAACCCACGCACCATCGTTTGAATCGGACAGGATGCTCACCGGAACGAAACGGACAATATCCCCATCATCAACAATGCGAATACCCAGCGTCCCTTCGTCATTCAGGGTCAGGTAAGCGGGTGACATGAAGTGGGCCTGCACCGGGGTGGTCAGGAACACGGTTTCCGCCGTGACGCCGGACCGGATGGTGCCTTCGGTATTATTGATCAGCAATTCAACACGGAACGTCCGGGTGGCCGGATCGGCGGTCTTGCCGATAAAGCGAATGGTGCCGGAAACCGTCTCGCCGGTCACAAGGCGGGCAGTGCCGCGGTCGCCAACCTTGATCCGGTTGACGAACATTTCCGAAATCTGGCCGGTGACAAGGAACGGGTCTTCATCGACCACCGTGGCAACCGGGTTGCCATCTTTCAGATAATCGCCGATCTCCACATGGCGCTCTTCCACAATGCCGTCAAACGGGGCCCGGATGATCAGGTCCTCCAGCATGATGCGGACCGATTTGGCCTGGGCGAGGGCGCTGTCCAGCAAGGCCTTGCTGCTGGCCAGTGTGGTATTGGCGCTGAAGCCCTTCTTGTTCAGGGACTTGGCAGCGGCATACTCAATTTCCCGCTGGCGGACCAGAGCCTCGGCTTCGGCAAGTTGGGCAAGGCGGGCCTTGACGGCAAACTTGACCAGAATGTCGCCCTCCTTGACCCGCTGGCCCCGCTCGGCGAGGACTTCAACAACCCGGCCCGGCGTTTCCGCCTTCAATTCAACGGTTCTGAAAGCCTCCGTCTTGCCGCGCACCACAACTTCCTGCGTGCGTTCGGACGCGACAAAGGTGCGGACCTGTACCTCAAGAGGGGAGACCGTATTGGGCTCAAGGGCCGCCGACAGATCCGCTGTTTCCGCGTCTGTGCCCGCGACTGGCTCCGGCTCGTCACTGGCAAATTGCCCGGAAAGGATCCAGCCGGTCACGCCAACGGCGATCGTGATGGCAATAATAACTGAACGGTTCACAGATTTACCTCTTTTAGGGTCCTGAATGGAAAGGCCGATGGTTTCATTTGACAGACTGTTTGGCAGGTGCCCGGACAGGGGCCGGTGCCTCGATCAAGTGTCTGTTCTGTTCCAGGTATTCAATTGCAGCCTGATACATCGTAACGCCAAATCCACATAGAAATTGCTCGGATTGCGATTGTTTCATGCCACAGCCTTGTGACAATTCGTCCTTTTTTTGACGATAATCCATAATTTGATTGTCAATCAGCCGGGATACGTTGCCCGGTTGCAACAAGTGAGAAAACATCAGTGTGGCCAGAAAGTCGGAGCGGAATTTGTCCGCTGCCGGGGCGTTGTGGATTTCCTTGAGGAATTCCTCCCGGCCCGCCGGGGTGATTGAATACACCTTGCGGTCCGGCCGCCGGCTCTGGCTTTCGGCGCGGCAGGAAACCAACCCTTCTTTCGTTAACCGGTTAAGGGAAGGGTAAATGGAACTGAAGCTGGCGTCATAGACCATGCTCATGCGGTCCTGAAACGCCTTCTTGATCTCGTATCCTGTGGCTTCCCCGAAGGTCAGCAACCCCAGACAGAGTGTCCTGATGTCCATTTATCCTGCTCTCCCTGCCTGCATGTCCTTCTGGAATGCAGGGCCGTTATTCTATCACTATATCGGACCGATATATATCGATCTGTCATATCAGCGGCGAAAACAATGAGGACGGCAGGGGGCGTTGTCTGTGACCTTTGTCACGGGGAAAAGACAATTGGGAACGCAGGTGTCTCTTTTTCGTCTTATTGAAACGAAAAGGTGACAGAAAAATGTGACGTAGATAACAAAATGCAGCCGGTCCGAACCGGTGCAAGAGGCCCGGTATCCGAATTCCCTAAAGTGATTCTATCAGAAGAATGTCCTTGAGGGTCCGCTTATCCTTGCAGGTTTTTATACCTGTCCTGCTCATGGGCGCAAAGGGGCGCAGGGGTGTCTGTCCCAAGGGTTGCGGTCGAGAAGGAGGTTGCGGACGGGACGGCCCAGGCCATCACCACAAACAGCAGTACCAGAAACAGGGTGGTCAGCGTGGAAAGTGTTCTCAGATACATGATGTCCCCCTGACAGAATGATGCATTTGCAAACCTTATCAGGGGGATGTGTCTATTCTTGGCCGAAAAGACGGCAGGAATAAGGTGACGGCGCCTTTTTGGCGGTCAGGCGTTTTCTTTAGCGGCCCGGCGGCGACCACGCAGTTCCTTGATGACGGCGAGTTTTTCCTCGCTGGACATCAGGGACCAGCCACCGATTTCGAGGCGGTTGCGAAAACAGCCCTTACAATACAGGTTGGCGTCATCCATGCTGCAAATGCCGGTGCAGGGGGACGGGATGTCGGTGTTCAGGTTCTTCTGTTTGATAACGGTTCTGTGCATAGTCGAAAATCAGCTTCTTATTCTTGTTGTTCTGTTTGTGTTTCCAGAATTTCGATCAGCGCATTGAAAGGAAGCAATACGCAAATATGGCGGCTTTTGTGATCCTTCACCGGGGCAAAGAATTCCAACCCCTCCCAGGGCAGGTCGATGTCACCATCTTGTTCTTCCCCCTTTTCCAGAAGGGCAAGAAGGGCGGCGCGAACCCGGTCGATATCCTCCAGTGTCAGACCGACCGCATGTTCCCCAAGAAGAGAGGCAGACGCCTGACACAGCATACAGGCCTTGTTGTCATGGGCAAGCTCCATGATGCGTCCGTCTTCAAGGCGGACCTGAAGCGTGACCCGATCCCCGCAGGTCGGGTTATCCAGGGTCAGGGTGGCGTTTGGGGCGCTAAGGGTGCCGGCGCCTGTTGCGTTGGCTGCAAGCCGCATCAGGCTTTTCTGGTACAGTTCCTGGATCACTTGAAACTCACTTCTTCTTTTTGGATACGAGGGACAGCATGTCTGGTGTGTCTATATCAATGAAAATGCCGTCACTGTCAATTTCCACAGAATGAACAACATCTTCGTTATTTAAAATCAATTGCTTGGCGCCAATATCTCCAGTGATTTCTGAGATTTGATTCTGGAGCTGGCTGGAAATCAGGACCGGGTTTCCCCGCTTTCCCTTGATGGTGGGGACGATGATGGCGCGGCCTTCGTCGGGGTTGAAAGCGTCAATCAGGCGGTTCAGAATGTCCGCCGAGACAAGCGGCATGTCCCCAAGGCAAACCAGAATGCCGTCATGGTCCCCGGCCAGTTTCTGAAAACCGGTTTTGAGGGAGGTGGATAACCCGTCAGCGTAATCGGGGTTGTCGGCACAATCGACCCCCAGATCCCAAACTGATTTCCGAATGGCCTCTGCCTCATGCCCGCAGACCAGCAGGGTTTTGTCCACCCGCGCCGCAAGAACCTGTTCGGTCACATGGCGGATCATGGGTTTGCCATCAATGAGGGCGAGGAGCTTGTTTTCAGGCCCCATGCGCCGGGATTGCCCCGCCGCAAGGATCAGGCCCGCGATTTTCAGGGGCTGTCCCCCGGTGTGGCGGCGCCGGGTTCCATCCCGCGGTTGCGGGCGGCTTGGAATTTCCTTGAGAAGGCCGCCTTCGCCCATTTCCATGATATCCTGTGCACCCACGGGAATATCGGCCAGTAACCGTTGCAGGACCCAGTCGAATCCGTTCAGTTTCGGCGATCGGGTACAGCCGGGCAGACCGACAACGGTGGCCTTGTCCAGTTCCCCCAGCAGCAGAAGATTGCCGGGGTCGACGGGCATACCGAAATGAAGGACCGTGCCGCCACTCTCCTCAAGGGCGCGGGGAATGACATCGCGAATATCTGTAATGGCCGATGCCCCGAAAACAAGGATCAGGTCGCAGCCTTCCTGTTCAAGGGTTTTCAATGCCGGGGCCAGTTCGGTTTCATGATGGGGAATGACCATGTGGCGATACAGGCTGTTGCCGCACTGGTCCAACCGGTCGGACAGGACGCGAACCGATTTCTCGATAGTCTTGTCCGTGGTGCCGGGAAGACGGGTTGAGACAAGCCCGATCTTTTTGGGCGTGAAGGGACTGACCGTGACCAGCTTGTCACGGGCGGACCCACAAAATTTAGTGGCCCGATCCAGATGGGCGCGATGGGCGGCGAAGGGAATGATCTTGACGGTGGCCAGCATCTGGCCCGCCTCTACCTTCTCCATATGGCGGACGGTTGCGACTGTAACGCTTTGGTCTATTGTATTGATTTTATTAATAAGTTCACGGTTGATGCGGGCGACGCCTGCCTGCTTTGCATGAAGGTTGGCCCGGCCTGTGAAGGGCGGGGCAACGGACACATGATCGCCGTTGAACTGTTCCGACAGAAGGCGGGCGGCGTCATCTTCGGCGATGTCGTCTGCTTCCAGCCGGGCGGCGAGCACGGTCTCATGCCCGGCCTTGGCCAGACAGGCCAGCATCTCGGTATCCAGCACTTGCCCTTTCTTCAGCCGGCCAAGGGGACCGGCATCCACGGCATGGGCAAGGATGGCCCCTTCGGCCATGGACAGGGGCAGGCGGTCAAAGATCATGGCGGGCCCCTTTTCGCAAGATCAGGGTCAGTTCGGCCATGATGGAAATGGCAATCTCGGCCGGGTTTCGGGCCCCGATATCCAGACCGACCGGCCCATGAATGCGGTCCATGTCGGTTTTGCTGAAACCGGCCTCTGTCAGCCGGTCCTCGCGTTTTGCACGGGTTCTGGTACTGCCAAGGGCACCGATATAGAACATGTCCGTTCTGAGTGCCGCTTGCAGGGCCGGGTCATCCAGTTTGGCGTCATGGGTCAGGGTGACAAGGGCGCTGCGTCTGTCCGGTGCCAAATCGCTCAAGGCTTCGTCCGGCCAGCGGGTATCAAGGGCCACATCGGGAAAGCGAAGGTCGGAGGCAAAGCTGCGTCTGGGATCGATGACCGTTACGTCATATCCCGCAGCGGCCGCCATGGGCACCAACTTCTGGGCGATATGGACGGCGCCAACAACAAAAAGCCGAAGCGGCGGGTTGAAGATATTGAGGAAAACAGGCCCTTCATCCGTTTCCACTTCCTGCGGCCTGTCCATTTGAAGGGCCGATCTTGCCGCATTGATGATGTTGTTTTCCTCTTTTATTTCAAATGGATACATTAATTTGCTGTGGCCATTTGTCAGGTTTGTCGCCAGCACAACCTGTCGCTTTTCGGCCTTGGCCCGTTGAAGTTCTTCCAGAAGCGCGAGATCCATGGCAGGCTCTTTCAGTTGACGGTTTCAATGAAGATGCGGATCTTGCCGCCACAGGCAAGACCCACTTCCCAGGCCTGATCATCGCTGACGCCGAACTCCAGACTTTTTGTACCGCCGGATTGCATCAGGGACAGGGCTTCCTGAATGACGGCCCCTTCCACGCAGCCACCACTGACCGATCCGACCATATTGCCTGCCTCGTCAATGGCAAGCTGGCTGCCAACCGGGCGGGGGGCCGATCCCCATGTCTGGATGACCGTGGCAATGGCAACGGACTTGCCCGCCTGTTTCCAGTCAAGGGCTGTTGCAAGGGCATCATCCCGAAGGGCCTGATCAAGCGAGGACGTCATGGCGCTGTCATGGATGGGACCTTCCTGAGACTGGCCTTCCTGCAGCCAGCCGGTTCCCCTTGCCCGGCCCCGGATGGGGGAGGTGGGCATGGAAGGGATTTGGCAGGCGGACGCAGACGCAGGTCATGTTACGGCAAGGGGCATGATGGGTTTGCTCATAGTTCGGGTCTATCCAGACAAACAGGTTAAACCGCCTCCGGCTCCGGGGCAACAGGCGTTCCGGGAGGGCGCGGCGGGGATCACAAAACCAAGGGGAAGACGCAATGCTTCCCCTTGGGTTCGGTTCAGGCCATCAGGCAGGACATCAGTCTCTCCCTTCTCTACTGACATTGATCACCCTCCCATATATGGTGTTCTCCTCCCTAGGATTGAATGGCCGCAGCCGGTGCCGCCATTTCCGAGTGCCCTTATTGAAACTTTATATTCCTCACTCGGTATTGAGTTTCGCCCCCAACAGCGATCACGTCAAGATATGATCATTTGAAAAATATCATATTAAGTATGGTTGAACGAACTGTTTGTTGGTTGTAGGGGCCGGTCCGGCCCTGTTTCCCTTATGTGTAAGAGAGATTAGCGGAAACTAAACCCGTCCCGCAAGTGCCGAGAGGCAGGCCCCGTTATTCCGGGCGGTCAGGGGAATGTTAAGTCATGGTTAACCACTGGTGATTATGGTAAAATCCAGACTTTAAAATTGCGGAGTGAAGTATGCGCCCAGCGATCAGATCAACATTCGATGTGGTTTCCTGGCTGGAAATCCAGGGAGAGAGAACCGGAAATGTGATCCGTCCGCAATCCCTGATGCGGCTTTTGTATCTGGCGCAGGCGCTGTATGCCGCCCGTCACAAGGGCGCGAAAATGATGCCCGCCACCTTCCTTGCCACCCGCGTCGGCCCGATCGAGCCGGACCTGTTCATTGCGTTGGAGCAGGGGGTGAGGGCGTCCGATCCCATCCAGCCGTCCGCCGCGGTCGAGGCTGTCCTGAACGAGATGTGGCAGGCCTGCGGGGCCCGAACGGTGGAGGAACTGGACCTGATTCTGGATCGGGACAGGGCCATTGAGGCGGCGCTTGGCCGGGGCAGAAATTCGGAAGTCCAGATCAAGGAAATGGTTTTCGCCTATGCCGACGGTATCCCGTCCCTGATGGGGGACCCGGCCGTCACCAAGTTTCCCGATGGTTCCACCTTCAACGCGGGACATTCCAATCTGGATGCAGCGCCCAATGATGCCCAAGAGGTGCGATTTACCGCCGATGGGCGGTCTGTCACCCGCTGGGCCCCCAAGCGGCGGGTCACCACCAAGCGAACCCGCTAGGGCAGGGCGGTTTAGTTGGCAGACGGCTTTTTGCCGAACTTCTTGCGCAGGCTTTCGCAGTAATCAACCGCAGGCGACGGGGCCGTAAACCACAGCGCGTCATAGCGGGAGACGAGGGCCTTGGCGTCTGTCTTCTCGGTTTCCTCGGCAAAGCCAAGGACAAAGACGCGGGCCGCCGGGTCCATTGCTGTCAGGTGAAGGGGAACGCCGCGGTCTTTGCGCACATGACCATTCCCGGCAATCAGGAAAGAGCGGCCGCTTCCACGGGCGTTTTTCATCTGCTGCTTCATCAGGTCATCCTTGGCAATCTGCATGACCATCATGGGATCGATCATGCCTGCGGGCAAAAGGTCGCAATGGCTGCTAATGATTTCCTGACGAAGATCGGCCAGCGCCGCATCGGGCAGGACCGTATTCAGGGCGGTGGCACCGCTCATTTTCTCGCGAAGTTCCGCCCGCGGGTAACTGCCAAAAAGAACCTTGGCCCCGGCATCCACGGCAATGCGCATCAACGGGCCGTAATACTGCCAGTTCGGCCAGCCGCTTTCTTTCCAGTTCAGCGCCTGTTCCAGTTCCGCATAGGGCAGGGAGCCGGACTGAAAGGCATCAATGGTTGGTTGCTGGTCCCGGTTCAGCATCTCAAACACCACTGTATCGCCGGGCTTCACGCTGGCCTTCAGGACCATCAACTGACGTTCGTGATGGTGGGGGTTGTCATGCTTCTCGCCGATCAGGATATAGTCGGACCCTTGCAGGTCCCGCATCACCTGTTTCAGATCGGCGGGGTCGCCGCTTGCATTCTGGATATCGTTGGTATCAATGCCGGACGAGGTCGCACTGCATCCCATGGCGACAACCAGCGTAAACAGAAGCAAAACGGCGTGAAGTTTTTTCATGAACCACCCGATCAGAATTGATAAGCCACCAGCAGGATGACACCGAACAAGGCCACAATGGCCACCACCGCCGCACTGGAGGAGACGGTTCGGGACATGGTCTTGCCATCCCCGTGGGTGTCAACCGCAAGGGAGATAACCCCTGCCACACCCCGCTGGCACAGGTTAATAAACGCGGTCCAGACGGTCAGGATCAGTGTCCCTGTGGTGATGGCCAAAGACTTCCCGGCCTTGCGATAGAACCAGTCGAAGTCCAGATTGATCGCAGACTTCAGACCCGGATATACCCCAAGACGGAGTGCAAGGGCAAAGGCCAGCGTAGCAAACAGGATCAGTTGAAGCTGCGTGACCACATGGCTGGCGGTATAGACCTCGTAGCTGACATCATAAGGCAGCAGCGAGAAGAAGGCCCCCGGCATGACACCGGCCAGAATGGCCAGCCCGGTCAGCAGCGCCATGGCCAGCAACATATGGGCCGGGGCGTCCTGTACAGGGGCCGGGTCTTTTTCCGCATTGCGGCGGAAGAAGCCGAAGACCGGAATTTTCAGGCCGATATTGTCAATCACGGCGACCGCACCAAACAGCATGAACAGCCAGACGAAGTAATATCCTTCCTTCAGGGAGGCGGATAGGATCAGCGATTTGGACGCAAAGGCCGCCGTCAGCGGGAAGGCGACAATCACAAGCGATCCGATCACCGCAAAGAAGGCGGTCAGGGGCATGGATTTGTAGAGGGAGCCAAGCTCTGTGGCCTTGGCCGTGCCTGTGCGGTACAGGATCGCACCGGTGCACATGAACAGAAGGCAAGTATATAGAATACTGACGCTGGCATGGGCGGCAACGCCGTTCAGGGCCATTTCCGTCCCGATGCCGATGCCGATGACCATGAAGCCCTGTTGGCTGTTCATGGAATAGGCGAGGGTCCGGCGCAGGTCATTTTCAAGTGTGGCGAAAACAACCGGGAAAATCACCATCACAACCCCGATATAAATCAGCAGGTCCGTTCCCGGAAAGGCGCGGGCAAGGGCATAGATGGCCAGCTTGGTGGTAAAGGCGGACAGGACCACGGTGCCGGTCACGGTGGCTTCGGGATAGGAATCCTGAACCCAGTTATGGAGCAGCGGGAAAGCGGCCTTGATGCCGAAGGCAATCAGGAACGCCCAAGTGGCAAAACTGCCAAGTTCCATGGGACCAAAGGCAAGGCTTCCGGTATCCGCAACATAGAGCGCAATACCGCCCAGCAGGATCACGCCAGAGGTCACCTGAATAATCAGATAACGCACACCTGAGCGGAATGCCCGTTCGGTGCGGCTGGCCCAGATCAGGAACACGGAGGATACCGCCGTGATTTCCCAGAACACGAACAGGGTCAACAGGTCACCGGCAAAAATCGCACCGATGGCAGAACCCGCATAGATCAGCGTGGCGATATGCTGGACCGTGTCCTTCACATGCAGCGAATAGAGCAGGGCGGCGAAGGCCGCGATATGGAAGATGATCCCGAAGACGCGGGACAGCGGATCAATATGGGTGAGAACCACCTGCAGACCCAGCATGTCGATCACGCCCCAGCTTCCAAGGCCGAGAGAGATCATCTGGGCAAAACCGAGAACCGGCAGGGCCAGAACCAGCAGCGAGCGGATAAATCCAGAGGTCAGCGGCACCAGAAGGGCGCCGAGGATCAGGATAAAACCGGGATTGAGACCATCAATCATAGTAGTCCTCCTTCCGGGTCAGAAAGGGCCGGACGGTTTTGGCAACGACCAGCAGGGCCAGAAAGGAAATCATGGCATAGAGACCGTAGAAAACGGGGATATCCTCCATGTCCGTGCTTGTGTGCTTGTGATAGACAAAGTCGAACAGGGCCAGAATATCGGGAATGGCAGCGAGAATGGCGAGAAGGACCACCACCCGGAATACCTTGTCGGTCGCGCCGGGCTGATCCAGCCAGTATTTCTTGTCAGTATTTCTAGACATCGGAATTCTTCCCTTATGGCAACACGATCGGCAGGATCATCTGGTAGATGGGATCGATGAACAGGAACAGCACGATACACATCATGGCGGTAAAGGCCGGCGGCAGCACACACAGGATCGGTGCCTCGCGGATCTTGTCACGGCTCAGGAACGAGATTTCCTGACCGACAGCCACTTTCGGGTCTGAACTGCCAAGCGGGGGATAGAAGAAGCCACGGATCACGATGGGCATCAGGTACCCGATGTTCAGTAGGGAACTGATTAGCAGCACCCCAAGGACGAACAGTTGATCCGCCTCGACCGCACCCAGCATGATGTAGAACTTGCTCCAGCTTCCGCCAAGGGGTGGAATACCGATGATGCTGAGGGCGCCGATGAAGAAGGCGATGAAGGTCACGGGCATCTGGCGACCAAGGCCGCGCATGTCGCTGATTTCGGTTTTCTTGACGGCGGTGTAAATGGCACCGGCGCAGAAAAACAGGGTGATCTTGCCAAAGGCGTGCATGACGATTTGCAACGCACCGCCGGTCATGGCCATCGGGGTGGCCAGCGAGGCGGCAAGGACGATATAGGCAAGCTGACTGACCGTGGAATAGGCCAGCCGGGCTTTCAGGTTGTCCTTGGTCATGGCAATAACCGAAGCGGCAATCAGGGTGAAAGACGCGATCCATGTCAGGATTTCAAGGGTGTTGACAGATGCCAGAAAATCCACCCCGAAAATATAGATGGAGACTTTCAGGACCGAGAACACGCCCGCCTTCACAACAGCAACCGCATGCAGCAGGGCACTGACCGGTGTCGGGGCAACCATGGCGGACGGCAACCAGCGATGGATCGGCATCAGGGCCGCCTTGCCAATACCATACATGAACAGGAACAGCAGGATACCGGACGCAACCGGCCCAAAGTGACCGGCCAGAATGCCGCCCTTGGTGAAGTCCAGTGTCCCGGTTTCAACCCAGACCCAGATAATGGCTGGCAGCAGCAAGCCGATTGAGGTCGAGATCAGGATCCCGAGATAGATACGGCCGCCTTTCAGGGCTGCCTCGTTCCCCTTGTGTGTCACCAGCGGATAGGTGGACAGGGTGAGAACTTCATAGAAAACGAACAGGGTCAAAAGGTTACCGGCAAACGCGATCCCCATGGTGGCGGAAAGCGCGATGGCGAAGCAGATATAGAACCGGGTCTGCTTGTTCTCCTTGTTGCCGCGCATATAGCCGATGGAATAGACGGAATTGACAATCCACAGGCTGGACGCGACGACCGCGAAGGTCATGCCAAGGGGTTCCACATTCAGGGTCAGGGACAAGCCCGGCAGAATGGCTGCCAGTTCATAGACCAGAACCTCGCCCGCCAGAACATGGGGCACGATGGTCAGAACATTGGCAAACAGCAGGCCCGCGGTGACAAGGGTAACCGTTTCCCGAATGTTGGGGGCCTTGCCGGCAAGCGCAATGCCGATGGCCCCGAGCAGCGGAATGAGAATGGCAAGCGCCACATGGGTTTCAATGGCAAACATAACTTACAGGCCCCCCATCAGAAAGCTGGCGGCCTTTTCGGCAAAGCCCACGTTGACAGTTGTCTGGATACCAAAATAGAAACTCCCGATAATGAAAATCCAGGTGGGGATCAGCAGGGACAAAGGCGCTTCCCGTGCTTCGGCATCCGCCGGGGCAGGCCGGAAATAGGCCACCTCGACCACCCGCCAGATATAAATAACGGCCAGCAGGGAAGACAGCAGCATCCCGGCGGTCAGGGCATATCCAAGGAAATCACCCCGTTCCAGCGTTGCCATGACCAGATACCATTTGCTGACAAAACCGGGGGTCAGGGGCACACCGATCAGGGCGAGGCCGCCGAGAACAAACCCGAAGGTGGTCAGCGGCATGCGCGATCCGATGCCTTCAAGGTCTTTCAGATAGGCGCTGCCCGCCACAAACACCATGCAGCCAACGGACAGGAACAGGCCTGTCTTGACAATGGCGTGGTTGAAAATATGCAGGATGGAGGCCGTCAGGCCTGCTTCCGAGGCAAGCGCGATCCCGACTGTCATATAGCCAAGCTGGGCCACACTTGAGAAGGCCAGCAGCCGTTTGACGTTGGTCTGGAAGATGGCCACCGTGGACATGCTGAGGAAGGCAATGACGCCCAGCGGCATCAGCAGTTCGGACAGGCTGACCACGCCAAAGCTGAATTCGGCGCCAAAGATCGTGAAGATAAAGCGCAGCAGCAGATAGACGGAAACCTTGGTCGCGGTTCCGGCGAAGAAGGCCGTGACAATGCTGGGCGCATAGCTGTAGGCGTTGGGCAGCCAGACATGGAACGGGAACATGGCCAGCTTGATGGCAATCCCGATGATCAGGAAGGCCACGGCGGCGCGAACCGGCCGGGTATCGGCAATGGCATCAAAGCGCGACGCGATATCGGCAATGTTCAGGGTTCCAGTCATCATGTAGAGCAGACCCACACCGATCAGGATGAAGGTTGCGCCGATGGTGCCGATAATCAGGTACTGAAACGCCGACGTCAGGGCGCGCCGGTCCGCCTTTTCACCCATGGCAATCAGCACATAGGAGGAAAGCGAGGTGATTTCCAGGAACACAAAAATGTTAAAGGCGTCGCCTGTTACCGTAATCCCCATCATCCCGGCAAGGGCCAGCAGATAGGCGGAGAAGAACAGGCCAAGCTGGTGCGGCGGCACCTCCTTGGCGATGCTTTCACGGGCATAGAGCAGCACACCGGTGCTGATCCCGCTGATGATCAGCATCACGAAGGCGCTGAGCGGATCGGCCACATACTCGATCCCCCACGGGGCGGCCCAGCCACCCAGCATATAGGAAATGGGGCCGGTATCGCTGACGGTGAGCAGGATCTGGACACTGACAGCAAAGGACAGGGCGCTGATAACCGTGGTCAGGAACCAGGGAAAGGTGGTCCCCCGCAGCATGGCGCAGACGGGCGCAGCCAGAAGCGGAATGATAATCGCCAGAACAGGCGCATGGGAAGCTACTAGTGACATATCAGGCCTTGTCCTCGCGGGCGAGGATGTCTTCCTCGTCAATGGTACCGAAGGATTCCTTGATCCGGACCACAAGGGACAGGCCCAGTGCCGTGGTCGCAACACCGACCACAATGGCGGTCAGGATCAGAACATGGGGAAGGGGGTTTGAATAGACGACATCCTGTGCGCCTTCCACCACAATCGGGGCGGTTCCCTCGTCAATCTTGCCCATGCTGATATAAAACAGGAAGACGGAAATCTGGAACAGGGACAGGCCGATCATCTTCTTGATCAGGTTTGTCCGGCTCATGACCGTGAACAGGCCGATCATCAACAGGATGACAAAGATCCAGTAATTGAAATGGTCGAAAAATATCATCACACCGCCTTAGTTGATATCATTGCCACGGCCTTCTGCCCGACCGGCAAAGGCGTAGAAAATTGCGATCATGGCCGCTGTGACCGTTATGCCAACACCCAGTTCAACCAGCAGAATTCCAAGATGCTGCCCGGCCACCGGATCGGCAGACAGGACATTGTAATCAAGGAAGTTTCCGCCAAGGAACAGGCTGACAACCCCGACACCGCCATACAGCACCACCCCCAGCGCCAGCAGGAATTTCACCAACCGGGTGGAGACGATCTGCCGTGTGAAATGGAGGCCGAAAATCAGGGAATAAAGGATGAAACCGGCCGCGAAGATCACGCCTGCCTGAAAGCCGCCACCGGGACCGAAATCACCGTGGAACTGGACATACAGGGCAAATAGCAGGATGAAGGGAATAAGCAGCTTGGCGACCACATGGGGAACAAGATCATGCTCACTGCCGACCCGTTCCGCCGGAGAGGCGGAGGCCGCTGCGTCATTGTCCATATTCGTGTCTGTGTCGGGGCCGTCGGTGAGGTCTGCCTCGTCTTCCCGGCGGCGGCGCAACTGGCTGAGGATCAGCAGAACGCCAATACCGGCGGTAAAGATCACGGTCACTTCGCCAAAGGTATCAAAGCCACGATAACTGGCCAGAACGGAGGTCACCATGTTGGGAACGCCGATTTCCTTGGGGCTTTCCTCGATATAGCGAGGGGCCACATGGGTCTGGACCGGGTTATCGGCGCGGCCAAAGGCCGGCATGTCGAACGTGGCATAGACAAGGGCGGTCCCGACCAGCAGGGACACGAGGAGCGGGACCAGCGCCCGGCGCCGGGCCGGTTTCTCATCGGACCCGACCAGTGCAAGGGTCCCCAGATAGAGAACCGTGCTGATCCCCGCACCAACGGCGGCCTCGGTAAAGGCCACGTCAACCGCATCAAGCGAGACAAAGATCAGGGCCATGATGAAGCTGACGGCCCCCAGCAGCATGGTGGCAACAAACAGGTTCCGGACGTAGAGAACGGATAATGCGCCTGCCACCAGCAGCAGCATCAGGAAAATATCGGTAAATTGCTCCATGTTCCCCTCTAGTCCCGGCCTTTCCCAAGATCGTCTGACGTCTTGTTGTCTTCGCTGTCTCCAAACCCGTCAAGGCGCGGTTTCAGGCCCGCAACGAACGAGGCCTGTGCCAGCGCATAGGACGCGGTCGGGCTGGTGAAAAAGATAAAGATAACCACGAATGCCAGCTTGACGGTCACCAGTGAAAAGCCGCTTTGCAGGGCCAACCCGACGAAAATCAGCAGCGTGGCAAGGGTGTCCGCCATGCCGCCGGCGTGGATGCGGGTATAAAGGTCCGGCAGGCGCAGCAGGCCAAGGCCGGTGATGATCAGAAAAAAGCTGCCGGTCAGCAGCAGGAACCAGGTTCCGATATCAAGAGCAAGATCCATCAGTTCCCCCGCTTTCGTGTGCCGGAAAGACCGCCGCGCAGGGTTCCGAACTTGAAATATTTGAGAACGGCAAGCGTGCCGACAAAGTTGACCAGTGAATAGACCAGCGCAAGGTCCAGAAAATCCGGACGCCCGTTCATGAAACCAAGGACCGCAATCAACAGAACGGTTTTGGTCCCGATGGCGTTGACCGCCAGAATTCGGTCATAAGAGGTGGGGCCAAGGATGGCCCGGCCCAGCGCCATGGCGGCGCTGACAAGAATGGCAATGGCCGTTACGGCAAAGATACTCATGCTTCCCTCATCAGTTCGGTAACCCGCCGGTCCATTTCGCCGGATTTGACGCCGTCCGCCGAACCGGTGGTCAGGGCGTGAACCAGAACAACATCATCATCAAGGTCAACCGTGACCGTGCCCGGTGTCAGGGTGATGGAATTGGCATAGATCACCTTGCCAAGATCGGATTTCTGGGTGGCCTTTGTTGTGAACATGCTGGGGCGCAGGTAGGTCTTGGGCATCAGGACGCATTTTGCCACATCCACATTGGCCTTGATGATCTCGACAACAAGCCAGAACCAGTAAGTGATGATGCGCGGACCCAGATGAATGGGGTGACCTTCCCGGTCGGCAACATCCATGCGGCGGGCGATAAACGCGACCAGCGCGCAGGACACCACACCGAAACCGATGAGGAGGGGGGTGTATATCCCGGACAGTAGTAACCACACCGCCAGTAGAACAAGGAACAAGCTAGCTGTACGCAACAGTTTTTCCTCTTATCGTTTGAGCCTGCACCTAAACGGGTGCAAACCGTGTGTTTTGGGGAGTGTGTATGCCATGAGTCTGCTGAACCCGCAAGGAAGTTCCGACATTTTCCCCAAGGGTGTGATTGCTCATATTATTAGAAAAATGCGGTGAAAAAAGTAATTTTTATTGCGAATAATTGTCGGTTTCAAGTATTCGGAAATGATCGGGAATCGCTCAATTATCCGTTTTTGAAAATCCTGGCGGATTCGGTGTAAAGCAGGGCCCGATAACTTGAATGACAATTTGATTTGGCGGGTTTTACACGGTCAGGTAGCGTTTGTTTTCTCTTTTAGGGAGGATTGACTGTGTAAATTCTCCTGCTTGCTGTTTTTTTCAATTTTACCCCTATTTCTGAATAAGTAGGGTTAATAGAATATTGAAATTTAGAAAAACATCATGTTAGTGTGTTCGTTCCGGGGGGAGAGTTGTAGTCGCTAAATAGGTGGAATTTCCAATGACAGCCAAGGTCGAGCAATTGCGAAGCAATCCGGAATTAACAACTCCCTTTGATGACAAGGAGGAATCCTTCGAACTCAAGGGTCGCGTAAAATGGTTCAATACGGTCAAGGGGTTCGGTTTTTTGACCCCGGATTCTGAGCCGGGGGATATTTTCCTTCATTTATCCTGCTTGCGGGAAGCGGGACACGAATATGTCGCAGAAGGCGTTACCGTCAGTTGCGAGGTGGTGCGGCGGTCCAAGGGCCTGCAGGCCATCAAGATCCTTGATATCGATACCTCGACAGCGGTGCCGTTCCAGCCAAGACCGGTGGAAACCTCCAATGTAACGCGACATCCAGCCATTCAGCCGCAAGGCGATTTCGTCACCACCGAGGTGAAATGGTTCGATCCTGTCAAGGGATACGGGTTCCTGACACGGGGCGAAGGCACACAGGACATTTTCATCCATATGGAAACCCTGCGGCGGGAAGGGGTCATGCCCATTCAGGCGGGACAGTTCCTGCGCGTGCGCATCGGGGACAGTGACAAGGGCCCGCAAGTGGCCGAGATCGAGAAACCGGACATGTAGGCGGGAAAGGCCTTCGCGGCCATCTGCCCACGGGAATCGAAAGAAAAAAGCCTCTGTCCTGGGACAGAGGCTTTTTCCATTTTCGGGGATGCAGTCCACATCCCACGAGAGGATGTTACCGGAGTTCGATGGCGTAGTCCGATACGGGCAGGGCCTCTTTCACGACGCCAGCCTCTTTCAGGAAGTTGGCAAACCGCTCATACCGGTTGCTGTCCAGCGCGGCGGGGCGCAGCGCAAAGCGCGGCAGAGTGTCGGCCCAGGCGCGGCGGTTCAGTTCATCGTCCAGTTCCTTGTGGTTACGGATGAACAGTTTCCAGCTTTCGTCCGGGTGGTTGATCAGGTACTGAACGCCTTCCTCAATCGCGGCAAGGAACGGTTTGAAACGGGGATCGTCAAGGTTGTCGCTATGGGCCACGATCACCAGTTCGTCATAGGACGGCACGCCTTCTTCCTCGGGGAAGAACGCCCGGCCCGGATGGCCTTCGATATCCATCTGGTTCAGTTCAAAGTTCCGGTAGGCACCAATCACCGCATCCACCTTTTTCGCCAGCAGGGACGGGGACAGGGACCAGTTCACGTTGATCATTTCCACATCATCCGCAGACAGGCCGTTGGCGGCGAGCATGGAAGACAGGATCACATTCTCGAACCCGCCAACAGAATAGCCAACCCGCTTTCCTTTCAGGTCAGTGATTTTCTGGATCGGGCCGTCCTTCAGGACCACCAGACTGTTAAGCGGTGTGGCAACCAGTGTTGCGATCCGCTTCAGCGGCAAGCCTTCACCCACCTGAACATGCAGTTGCGGCTGATAGGAAACGGCCAGCGGTGCCTTTCCGGCAGCGACAAGTTTGGGCGGATCGTTCGGGTCGGCCGGGGCAATCAGTTCCACGTCCAGACCGTGCTTTGCAAAGATGCCGTGTTCCTTCGCCACGATCAGCGGTGCATGGTCCGGGTTGACGAACCAGTCCAGAAGGACGGTCAGCTTTTCCTCGGCATAGGCCGCGTTGATGGGCAGCATGAGCGTAAATGCCAATGCGAGTAACTTTTTCATGAGAGTCTCCAAGAGTGACGATTAATCGTAAACGCTGTGTTGGTCCGGCTGCCAGCGCAAGGCCAACCGCAGAACATAATCAACAAGATAAAAGAGGCTGATTGCCATGAAGGCGAGAACCAGCAGGGCGGCGAACATCAGGTCCGTCTGCATACGCCCATTGGCGTGCAGCATCAGATACCCAAGCCCGGACGAGGACCCGACCCATTCCCCGACTACGGCCCCGATCGGGGCGACGGCCGTTGCCACCCGAAGCCCCGACGCAAGGGACGGCAGGGCAAAGGGGATTTTGATATACCGATACAATCGGTAGGCTTTCAGCAACCGCGACGGGGACCCGCCCTGTTGCATCAGGGTGGCCATGTCCAGCCACGCCGGATCGGTGCGGTTCAGGCCATCAAGAAAGCTGACGGTGACCGGGAAATAGATGATCAGGGTGGCCATGACCACCTTGGATGTGATGCCATAGTCGAACCACAACACCAGAAGCGGTGCAATGGCAAAGACCGGAATGGCCTGACTGGCGATCAGGACCGGCATGATCCATCGCTTGATCCCCCGATTTGCCGAAATGATCAGGGCAGACAGGCATCCGAGCGACACGCCGAGAACCAGACCCAGAAAAATTTCCAGCGCGGTGGTCAGGGCGTGGCCAAGGATGATGTCATATTTGGTGAGCGTCGTTTTCAGAACCGCAAGCGGGGACGGAAGGATAAAGCGCGGCAGGTCCAGCCCCCACGCAATCAACCCCCATGCCAGCACAAGCACAACGGCGGTGACAATCAGTCGAATGACCTTCATGACAGCTCCTCCGTCCGGGCCGTGTTCAGCAAGGCAAGGATATCATTGTAACAGGCGGTGATGTCCGGCCCTGTCGGGTCTCGCGGCACCGGGGTGGTCAGGTTCAGGTCATCGGACAGGCGGACGGGATCGCCGGACAGCACATGGATATGGTGCCCCATGCGCAGGGCCTCCAGTGGGTCATGGGTGATCATCAACACCGTTTTCGTGGATAGCAGGCTCACGGTCAGGTCCTGAAGCCGGTGCCGGGTGATGGCATCAAGGGCGGAAAAGGGCTCATCCACCAGAACCAGCGGATTGTCATCCATCAGGGTTCTGGCAAGGGCAACCCGTTGCTTCATGCCGCCGGACAGTTGGGACGGCAACAGGGCTTCCTTGCCGGCAAGGCCGACAGTCTCCAGAAGGTGACGGGCCCGGTCAAAGTCCGGCTTTTTGCCACTGAGACGGGCCGCTATCACCAGATTGTCCAGCACACTGGCCCACGGAAGGGTCAGGTCGTTCTGGTCCATATAGGAAATCCGCCCGGCCAGTGGTTTGCCGTCACTGCATTCAATCCGGCTGCCTTTGGACAGGGGCAGGAAGCCCGCCAGTGATTTCAGGATGCTTGTCTTGCCCACACCGCTTGGGCCCAGCAGACAGGTGATCCGGCCGGGATGCAGGGTCAGGCGCAGGTCTTCAAGGATAATGGTATCCTGATAGCCAAGCGTGGCCAGATGGATGTCAACACCAAGAGGGGAAGGGGTGGAAACACGAGCAGCGCCGGTTTCGGATGAATTGTTTTTTACATCCCTCTGCAAGACAGGGGATGACTGTTCATATGCGACCATTTATTCTCGTTCCTACGCAGGTTCTAACCTGATCAGGTCCAGGGGTCGTTCCTTTTGGAACCTCTCAGCCACACACATGGCTCCCCCCGAGGGTGGCCCACACTATAGGCAAAAAAGTTTTTATGGCAAAGGGTTTAAATAAAATGTTGTACGGCGGCTTGAAAGGGGCTCCCTCCACATGGGGGCGAAGGTTGGTGCTTCGCTGTCTGGCGCTGTCTTTCCCGGTTCTGTGCCTTTTGATCCTTGGCTCTGTTCCGGCCCGTTCGGCGGAAATGCTGCTAACGGGGCCGGGGCGATCGATTGCCCTGACGGTCGAGATCGCCGATACGCCGGAGACGCGGCGCACCGGTTTGATGCACCGTGCCAGTCTGCCGCCGCTGTCCGGGATGCTGTTCGATTATGGGCGGGTTCAACCGGTGACCATGTGGATGAAAAACACCCTGATCCCACTGGATATGCTGTTTGCCGACGAGACGGGGCGTATTGTGCATATTCATGAAAATGCGCGGCCGGGCGACCTGACGGTGATTTCCTCGCAGCAGCCGGTTTTGGCGGTGCTGGAGGTCAATGCGGGATTTGTGCAAAATCATCGGGTGCAAAAAGGCGACTATCTGGTTTACAGTATTTTTGACAACGAACAAGCAGGGGCCGGGGCGGCCCCGGTCAAGTAAACGAAGAAAAACAATGAAAATGGATACAAAAGCACACTTGATTCCCGATGGGTTCGAGGAATTCGAGTCCCACGCTCCCTATGCCGCCGAGCATGGCCCCTATTATGAAAAGCAGATCGATGAAGGAACTGTGGTCCGGGCCTTCCGGGTGGAGGAAAAGCATCTCAATTCCCTCGGCTATGTGCATGGGGGCATGTATATGACCTTTGCGGATTCCTCTCTGGCGCGGGCGATTTTCGTCAAGCATAACCGGCGCGGGGTCACGCTTAAAATGAACTCGGAATTCCTGGCGCCCGCCAAGAAAGGTGATTGGGTCGAGGCCCATACCGAGGTGATCCGCAGCACCCGGTCGGTCGCTTTCGTCCGCGGGGAGTTGAAGGTTGGAAACCGTGTTGTCTTTCGGATGGACGGGTTGTTCCACTATATCAAGGCGGATGTCACCAAGGGACTTTGAGCCCGAAAAATAAAAAAATGAATCAAACTCTTGCAGGGTCCGAAGCAATGGTGTAGATCATCGCCACGACGAACGGGGCATAGCACAGCCTGGTAGTGCGCTCGCTTTGGGAGCGAGAGGTCGCAAGTTCGAATCTTGCTGCCCCGACCATCAAAAAGCCTTTCGGAATTCTGTTCCGAAGGGCTTTTTTGTTTTCCGGGGAAGGCTGGCTGTTACCCGGTCATACAGGGCGTAATTTTAGTTTAACTTTCTGTATATTGTTCGAAGACCCGAATGCGGGTACCATTCTTCAAGCCTTGCAGACAGGGGAGGAATGATGAGAACAGCAGTCACAGGTGCATCCGGGATCAGAAATCTTGCCGCAGGCGCGGTGATCGGGGCTGTCTCGCTCCTGTCCGTTGCCGCGCCAGCCACAGCAGAGACTTTTTCAGGACTGATGAAGGCGGAGCCGCAACCTTCCGCCGAAATGCTCAAGCCCGGTCTGGCGGTCCGCTATTACGGCGCCAAGTTCCAGTCCATCAAGAAATTGCTGGAATGGATGGAGTATGAGAAGGGCGTCGAGGGGGAACCCATTCCCATGCTTAACTATCAGGTGGGCGAAGGGCCGGTCCTGACCACCACGGCGACGGACCTTATGGGGGCGGACATTACCGGCTTCATCCATTTCAAGGAAGCAGGGTCCTATATGATTCTGGTTCATTCCAATGACGGGGTGCAGGTCACCATCGGCGGAAAAATGATTCATGAAGACCCGGAAGTGCACGGAGATCGCTTTTCCGACGAAATAACGCTTGAGATTTCAGAGCCAGGCTGGTATCCGGTGCGTGTTCTCTATTTTGAGAAAAAAGGAACATCCACGCTGGAGCTGTACTGGGACCCTCCGGGACCTGCGGAAGCGGATCTGGTGCCAGCGGAAGCGTTTGCACATATTGGGAATTGAGTGACATGAGCCTGAAAGCGAGAATTTTTCAGCCGGCGAAAAACGCCATGCAGTCCGGTCGTAAGGGATTGGGACAATGGCGGTTGGAGTATACGCCGTCCTCAAGCCGTTTTGCCGATCCTCTGATGGGGTGGACCGGGTCCGGCGATATGGGCTCCCAGGTGTCCCTGACGTTCGACGACAAGGAAAGCGCGATCGCCTACTGCGAAGAAAACGGCATTGCCTATAACGTGCTTGAACCTCGCAAGCGGAAACTCAATATCAAGACCTACGCTGACAACTTCTCCTTCTCCCGCGTTCGCGGGTAAGGCGAAGCCAAACCAACACAGGCCCCGTAGCTCAGCTGGATAGAGCAACAGACTTCTAATCTGTAGGTCGTACGTTCGAGTCGTACCGGGGTCGCCATTTAAGCCCTTGAAAGCAAGTCTGTTTTCAAGGGCTTTTTTGTTGCCTTTCTCGCCGTCATGGCGCAGCCAACTTCCAAGTCGGTCCCCGCGCGGGAGGCACGAGACATTCCTGCATTCAGGGGCAGGGCAGGGCGTCTTTCCGGGTAAAAGAACTGTGCCTATAAAAGACTTGCTCCGATTGCGTTCCGGGCATTATTTTCAATTAAATAGTAATTTTTGTGGGTGATTGAGAATGAAGAGATGTCTGCTGGTATTGCCGCTTGCCTTGTCTCTGGTGCCGGCGATGTCACATGCCGAACCGGGACAAGCGGAAGAAGAACTTTCGGATCGCGGCAGGACGCTGGTGCAGTGTATGACGCTTTATTCGGCGATCAAGGATGTGGTTGCTGATGAGAATGTGGAATTGAAAAGGCCGCAGACCATCACTCCAGACTCGCCGCGCATGCACATTCTCTATGCCAGAGCGAAAGAGCGGGAAGATCATTTTAATGTCGTGCTGGGTGGGCGTCTGGAAGACCTCACCATGAAGGAGTTCGCGGCAATCTATCCTGTAATGAAAGCCGAGGCCGCTGCCGGCTATCCGGATTTCAAGAACCTGTATGGTCCCTTTGAGACCTGTGATCAACAGCAGAAGTGGCTGCAGGAGCAGGGGATCGAGTTCAACGCACAGTTTTGATGATGACCTCTCAATCGTGCCAAAGGTTTGCGTTTAACGGCATGCTTTTAAGAGGCGAAAAGCAGCGAGACAACGGTAACCTTGCTGCTTTTTTAGGGGATGGCGTGGATTGATCTGCGGTCAGTCTTCCGTGCCTTCTGAGTCGTCCTCGCTTCCAGAAGTGATAAACTTGGGATTTGTAAGCTGGCAGTCCTCGAACTGCGGATCTCGAAGGGTTCTGGAATTGTATCTGCAGCGACGCATGTCGCATTTTTGAAACTCGGCATCATCCATACGCTTTACCTTCAGCATATCGGCCTCCTGCAGGTTGCAGGTGTTAAAATAGGGTCCTATCACGTCAAAATCCTTCATTTCAGAGCTGGATAGATCGCACTCTTTGAACTCAGGTTCTGCGCCCCATATTATGGAAAGTTTGGCGCCCTTAAAATTGACTCTTCGGAAAGAGGTCCCTTCGATTTCGATGTCGTGCAAGTGGATCCGTTCCATATTTATCCCGGTTAACTCTGCATTGGTAAGGTCAACGTCGTTCAGGAAACCGCTTGGCAGAAAGCCCCCTAAAACCTGTATTCGTACGTCGTCGAGAATGAGTGATGTCAACGGCTCAGTTTCTATGCTGTTTGTGAATCTGCTGTCACTGAGTTTCGCTGAAATCATGGAAGTATCTTCAATTTTTATATTATCAAAAGTGACCCCTCTCATTGTGCTTTCATCGAAATTGGATCCGGTAATCAGGCTGTTCATCAAAGTGGCGTTTTCCAGATTGCTTCTGTAGAAGGTACAGTTCCTGATTTCGCAATTTCGAAAATGAGTATTTTGCAGGGAAGCCTCACCAAGCTGGACGTTCTCAAGGTGGGTTCCATGCAGTATGGCGCCTGTCAAGTTGGCGCCCGTCAGGTTGGCGCCGACCATTCGCATGTCACTCAAGTCCGCATTTTCCAGATTGGCGTGACGCAGAAGGATCCCCTTTTCAAGGGCGTTCTGGAGGGTTCGTGAGATATCGGTGTTGTCGTCCTCGAAAAGGATAGTCCCGGACTGGTCGCGAATGATCATGGAGGTAATCTTCCCAAGTAAAGCCTAAATAGAAATGACTGTTTAAATTGGGTTTTGTGATTTTAAGGGCGTTAGATTTACGATTATTTTGAAAGTTTAAAGAGAGCGGATTCGCGTTTAATGGCGCGGTACTATGAAACGAAAAGCAGCGAGATGGGTGCAGTCTCGCTGCTTTTTTTATGGATAGGGTCGTTTGGCCCGGCACTAGTCTTCCGTGCCTTCCTCGCTCTCAGTATTCATGATCTCGGTATCTGTATACTCGCAGTTTCTGAATTCCGGAGAGTCGAAGTTTCCAACATCAAATCTGGCGCCGCGCATGTCACAGTTCTGGAACAGGGTGTCGTCCATACTCACCCGATCCAGCATGTTTGCCTCGCGAAGGTTGCCGTTGACGAACTCAGCCTCAATCAAGTGCACGTCCTTCATTTCACAATCAGAAAGATCACATTCGTTGAAGAAGGTGTCTTCGCCTCTTACGTTTGAAAGCACGGCTTCTTTTAAAATGACCCGCTGGAGGAGGGCTTTGTCGAGTGTGAGCCGGTCCACCTGGACCCGTTCCATATTTGTCCTGTTTACCCTTGCATGGGTAAGGTTGACGTTGTTCAGGATGGCACTTGGCATAAAGCCTGTCAAAATCCCGTTTCGTACGTCGTCAGACATGGCAGCGGCCAAAGGCTCGCTTTCCACACTATTTGTGAAATTGCAGTAAATGATGCCCGCAGATATCATGTGGGTGTTCTCAATCTTTACATTATGAAAAGTTACGCGCTTCATGTAGCTGTCGTTGAATGACGAGTGGTCAATCAGACTGTTCATAAAAGTCGCGTTTTCCAGATTGCTTTCGGTAAGCCAGGAGTTCAAGATTTCGCAATTGCGAAAGTCGGCACCTTTCATGTTGGCATTGTCGAAATTGGCAAAGATCAGCTGGCAATGGTGGAATTTTGCAGCCTCCAGATTTGCCTTTGAAAATTTACTGTCCCTGATGACAGCGCCATGGAACTTGGCATTTGTTAAGACGGCTTGGGAGAAGTCCGACCGTTCCATATGTATAGTTTGCAAGGAAGCGCCATCAAGGTGGGCGTGCCTGAAGATACTTTGACTTACTGTGGCGTTATCCAGATTGCTCCGCAATAGCTCGGCTTTTGTAAAATTTGCATGTGTAAGGGCGGCTTTTTTGAGGGTTGCGCCTTCAAGATGGGCGTTCTCAAGATTGGCTGCATGCAGATTGGCATTGTCCAAATTGGCGTTTGTCAGGTTGGCGCGTGCCAACCGGGTTCTGCTCAGGTCGGCGCCTGACAGGGTGGCGCCCGTCAGATTGGCACCGTACATTCGCATGTTACTCAAATCCGCATTTTCCAGATTGGCGTGAAGCAGCAGGATCCCTCTTTCAAGGGCGTTCTGGACACAATCCTTGAGGATCAAACTATTGTCCTCAAAGATCACGGAGTTATCGTTGACGTTCAATATGCGCATGGTGGTCTCTTTTGGGGGCTGAAAACCGTGAGGCGTTGCTGGAGTGGAGAGGTTCTAGGGAATGAGGCTGTAGTTCTGGTTCAGAACCTGATTTCTGAAAGCGTTTATGGTTTTATCGGACGCGCCAGTTGTTTTTACCTCTGCCTGATCAGCGTTTGCCCCGTCGAAATCGACAGCCTGACACGTGCTGAGATCCAGTTTTGCGTGTGAAAGGTTGGCGCCGGACATGTCCACATTATTAAGTTTTTCAGCCTCGTTAAAATTCGATTCTGAAAGGTCGGCGTTCTTAAAGCTGGTCTGTGTGAGGTCTGAATGTTGGAAGATACTTTTCTTGAGGTTGGCGTCAGTGAATTGTGTTTGGAAAAGGGTCGAGGCGCGAAACAGAGCTCCATTCACATTGTAGTCGTTTACAATCCGGTTCAGCAGGCGTTCGCCGCCAGCGACTTTAAAGAAATCGTTGGGCAGCTCACTGTCAAGGTCTTGATCATAAAAGACCGCATCTTCAAATTGTCCGCTGTCAAGTTTGCATTGAATAAACCATGCGCGCGCAAAATTGGCGTTGTTGGCCATTGTTTGATAAAAGCTCACATTCTCGAAACAACAGCATTTCAGGCTCGCCTCCATTAAATTTGTCCATTCCAGGATGCAAGACGACAGGGTGGCCTGATCAAAGTTTATTCTTCTCATAAAGCCCTCCGTATAGTCAGTATCCGAGATGGTCGCTTCCTGAAAGGTAGCGCCTTCCAAGTTTGCCTGATTCAGTAAGCATTTATGGATAACAGACTGATGGAAAATTGATTGTCTCAGTTCTGTGCGCTTGAGGTTGGAGTTGTTGAGCTTGGCACCTGTGAAATTGATTCCGGTCAGAAATGCATGCTTCAGATTGACGGATTGAAGATTGGCATGAGACAGGTTGGCATATGCGAGGTCGATCCCTCGCAGATTAAGATGACTCTTTTGCGGATCGTCATTGTGGATATGGACCCCTTCGAGATTTGCATAGGCCAGAGAAGCTCCTTGATCGCGGGCGTTCTGGATGGTTTGTGAGATATTGGCATTGTCGTCCTTGAATAGGATCGTGCCGGACTGGTCGCGAATGATCATGGAGGTAATCTTTCCAAGTAAAGCCTAAATAGAAATGACTGTTTAACTTGGGATTTGTGATTTTAAGGGCGTGCGATTTATAGTTATTTTGAAATTTTAAAGGGAGCAGGTTCGCGTTTGCCGGGGCGCCATTGGGAAACGAGAAGCAGCGAGATTGGAGCGATCTCGCTGCTTTTTTAGGGATGGGACAGTTTTGCCCGCCACTAGTCTGCTGTGCTTTCCTCGCTCTCTGTATCGATGATTTCGGCATCTGTAAGGTCGCAGTCTTTGAAATTCGCTGAGGCGAAGTTTTTCGCATTAAAGAGGGTGCCGTGCATGTCACAGTTCTGGAACAAGGTTTTGGTCAAATTCACCTCTTCCAGCATGTTTGCTTTTTGAATGGTGCACTTGACGAACTCTGCCTGTCTAAAGTCACTGTCCTTCATTTCAGAACCGGAAAAATCGCATTCGTTGAAATCAGCAACCCTGCCCTCTACGTCTGAAAATAGGGCGCCCTTTAAATTGACCCTTAGCAGATTGGCGGTGTTTAGATTGGTTTTGTTGAACCGGACCCGTTCCATATTCGTGTCGTACAATTTTGTTGAGGTAAATTTGACATTGTCCAGAACGCCGCTTGGCGGAGCGCTTTCTAAAATCCCGTTCGGTACGTCATTCGGAAGGGGATATGGTATTGGGCCGCTTCCCAAGCTGCTGGTGAATTCGCAGTTAGCTATGTCAGATAACATTACTTGAGTATCTTTGATCTGGATATTGTGAAAAGTTATCTTCTTCAATCTGCTGTCATTGAAAATCGAACCGGTAATAAGACTGTCAGAAAAAGTAACGTTCGCCATGTTACTTCTGCCATAACGACATTCTATGATTTCGCAACAGTAAAAGTAGGTACCTTGTATGGTGGCTTTCTTGAAATTGGATTTTATGATTTGGCAATGGTGAAACTCGGTAGACACCAGAGTTACCTTTGGGAGTTCACAGCAATCAATGACGGCGTAATCAAGGTGGGCTTGTGACAAGTCGGCGCCCCTGAAATCCGCACTTATAATGCATGTGTTTTTCATGGAGGCTTCATCAAGGTGGGCTTGTGTGAAGGAACAATTGACCAAATTGGCGTTATCCAGGTTGCAATGCCTTAGGTTGGCCTTATTGAAAAACGCATTTTCAGCATCGGCACCCCCGAGGGTCGCGCGTTCAAGATGGGCATCGTCGAGATTGAGGTGATGCAGTATGGCATTGTCCAGATTGGCGCCTGTCAGGTTAGCCCCTGCCAAATTGGCTGCGCTCAGGTTGGCGCCTGACAGGTTGGCGCCTGTCAGGTCGACGTTCAGCATTTGCATGCGGCTCAGGTCTGCATTTTGTAAATTGGCGTGGTGCAGAAGGACCCCTTCAATTATGGCCTTCTGGATACAGTGTTTGAGGTCGGGGCTGGCATCCTCAAAGATTACGGAGTTGTCGTTGACGTTCAATATTTGCATGGTGCTCTCTTTTATGGGCTGAAAAAAAACTTGAGGCGTTGCGGGGGATGGAGAGGTTCTAGGGAATGAGAATGTAGTTCTGGTTCAGAACCTGATTTCTGAAAGCATTGATGGTTCTATCGGACGCGCCAGCTGTTTTTACCTCTGCCTGATCAGCGTTTGCCTCGTCGAAATTGACAGCCCGACACGCGCTGAGATCCAGTTTTGCATGTGAGAGGTTGGCGCCGGACATGAAGGTCCGCTCGATAGATTTAACTCTTCTCAAATTTGTCCCTTGCAGTTGAGCCTGAAAAAAATCTACAAATTTCAGGTCGCAGTTCTTGATCGTGATGCCGTTCATTTGTGCATTCACGCAGCAAACGTAAAACCAATCCGGTTCGTCACGAGAGGTCAGGGTGGTTGTCTGTGCCTCATCTTCCATCGGGAAAGTTTTTTCAAATTGTGCGCCGGTCAGGTCTGCGTTCGTGAACTTGGTGTGATGAAGTTTGGCGTTGATAAAGGTGCTTTTTCCAAGCCGTGCGTTGTCCAACCGTGTTCGGGTGAAGTCGGTGTCAGAAAACAGCGAGCCGTTCACATTGAAGGCGTTTACCGTCTGGTTCAGAAGGGGCTCGCCCCCGAGGGCGGCGAAGAAACCTTGGGGAAGGTCGTGGTCGGGATTGTCATCATTGAAGATTGACCCCTGCAATTTTGCGCTATCCAGATGGCAATGATTGAACCAACTGCGGGCAAAGTTAGCTGCCCTTGCTTCCAGATTGCAAAGGCTGACCATTTCTAGATGACATTGCTTCAGGCTTGCGCCGTTCATAGTGGTTTGGTCGAAGATGCAGGATTTCAGTGTTGCCCCATCCATGTTGATCCGCGGCATCCTGGCGTCGACAGCTTGGCATTCTGTCAAGGTTGCATCCTGACAGTGAGCATTTTCCATGAACGCCCCCTGTAACGCACAACCATGGATTGTTGCGCTTCTGAAGGTGGAGTGGTTCATGAAGGCGCGGCCAAGATTGCAATTCGTTAGCGTCGCGTCGTCGAAACGGACCTGCTCCATTTCTGCGTATCTGAGGCTGACAGTGTGCAGGGAAGCATGGGAAAGGTTGGCGTGGTTGAGGTCGAGCCCGTCCAGATCCGCGTTTTTCAACTGGACCCCTGCGAGATTAGCATGGGCCAGGGAAACCCCCTGATTGCGGGCGTTTTGGAGGGTTTGGGAAAGATTGGTATTGTCGTCTTCGAAAAGGGTATTTCCGGCCGTGTCGCGAATGATCATGGAGGTGTTCTTCCAAGTAAAATGCAAATAAAAATGACTGTTTTACTTGGGGTTTGTGATTTCGAGAGCGCGGGTTATATAAATATTTTGTAAATTTCCAGCGGTCGGGTTAGTGTTTTCTAAAAAAGGGGAGGGAAATAATGAACAAACAAGCCATCCGATCCAGAAACCTGTTAGCAGCCCCGACGCGGATTGAACCGGCATTTGATGATGCGGCGGGAATTCACGCCCTTGTGGCCAAGGGCAGCCCCTATAAAACCCTGTCGGCGGTTCACCGAAACCCTGAAATGACATCCGGCGGGTGGTTTCGGAACTTTTGGGCGCTTGGCGGCAAAGTGGTGTTTGAAGGGGCCGAGCCGTATTTTTACAATTCCCGATTTATCGCTGCGGCGAAACAGTCCTTTCAGGCGGAAATTATTCGCCCTGTGGCCATGATGACCAATTTTAATCTTCCCGCACCAGAGGCCCCGGCCCATCTGGACCTGCCATTCTTTCGCGGTATCCAGAACCGGGAGGTCCCAAGCTGGATGCTGGCGCCCATGGGCTATTCCAATCTGTTCCATGAATGGGCCATTCCGGTGGCGTCCGCCATTACGTGGTTTTATGAGGGAGAGGGAGGCGAGTTTGAATACTGGCCGAACGGTCTGGATGGTCCCTCGCTGACGGAGCGGCCCCCCTATACGAACCGGAGTGTGCTGGCCGACAATGAATATATGTACCACCGGGTTGGGGCAATCGGCGCCCGAGAGGAGCAGAAACGCTTTGAGGGGCTGGATTATCATGCAACCCTGAACCTGACCGCTTCCAATATGTGGGAAGTGCGGGAAGGGGAGCAGGTGGTGGAGCAATATGCCTATGGGCAGGTTCGGCTGTCTATCCTTTGGAAGGCCTATTGTTTCAGGAGCCAGCAGGAAGCTGACAGCTATGACGATCATTCCCATGACCTGACGGCGGATATGGTAGTGGATATTTTCTGTCAGGATTTGACGCGGCGGGGGATTGCCCATCAGGCCCCAACAGACCTTGTCGGGGACAAGGCGTGGCACGAGGTGATTACAAGCACCTACAGCGCCCCGCAAGGGGCCGCAGCCTACTGAGGCGGAGTTGGAGGCGGTGACGGGCCGGGGGCAGCCGTACCCGGGACGAAGCGATCAGGTTAGCGGTCGGTGTCGAGGGCGGTGCGGATATGCGTTGCCAGTTCAACCCGGCTGTAGGGTTTGTTCAGCATATTGGCGGTGACTTCTGACAGGAAGCCATCGCCCCCTGCCAGTTTCTTTTCCCGGTTGCGGGTAAAGCCGCTGGTGAGCAGGATGCGCAAGTCTGGATGCTTTTCGCGGGCCTGCCGTGCCAGTTGGTAACCGTCCGTATCGCCGGGCATGATGATATCGCTGAACAGCAGGTCTATTGAATTGTCATCCGACAGGATTGTCAGTGCCTCGTCAGCGGAATTGGCCGCGTGAACCTCGTATCCCAGTGAGCCAAGGAAGGTGACGGCAAAATCCAGCAGGCCCTTTTCATCATCCACAACAAGAATTTTTTCGGATCCGACGGGCATCCGTTGGGGGAACGGAGCAGCTTGGTGATGGATCGTTTCCTCGGCGGTGACGCGGGGCAGGTGGATATGGAATGTGGTGCCTTTCGCGGGTTCGGAATAGATCTGGATATGGCCGCCGGACCGCTGCACAAAGCCATAGACCATGCTGAGACCAAGCCCGGTTCCCTGACCGGTTTCCTTGGTGCTGAAAAACGGTTCGAAAACCCGCTCCCGCACATCTTCGGTCATGCCGGTGCCGGTGTCACTGACCGAAATGGTGACATATTCTCCTTCGGTGAAGCCGGGATGTTGGCGGGTGAATTCTTCATCGAACACCTGATTTTTCGTCTCGATGACAAGAGAGCCGCCCGAAGGCATGGCATCGCGAGCATTCAGGGACAGGTTCAAAAGCGCATCCTGAAGATCACCGGTATCGATGGAGACGGCCCACAGATCACTGCTGAGATGGGTGGCCACCTCGATGGCAGCGGTGAGGGGCTTTGAGATCAGGTCCAGCAGATTGAGGATCAATTCATTGACTGACGCAATGCGGATTTCCTGCGCGTCCTGACGGGAGAAACCAAGAAGTTTTCGGGTGATATCGGTTCCGCGTTCTGTTCCCCTCAGCGCGTTCCGAATGCGGTGCAAGGCAACCGGGTCGCCCTGCAAGGTTTCTTCCAGAAGTTCAAGATTGCCTTGAATAATACCGAGGATATTATTGAAATCATGGGCAATTCCGCCGGTAAGTTGTCCGATGGCTTCCATCTTTCGGGAGCGGCGCAGGGCTTCCTCTGCCCGCCGCAGGCCGGTCACATCCCGCCCCACACCCCGGTATCCCTTGAACCGCCCGTCCGCATGGAAGATGGGCTTTCCGTTCAGGGAGACATAGCGGACTTCCTTGTCCGGGCGGACCCAGCGGAACAGGAAATCCGTAAAAGGATGATGATTTTCCAGCAGGTCCTTGTGGGCTTGCCATTGGGCTGGCTCCACCGGCTCCATGTCCTCGTAGATTTCTTCGCGGGTGCGCCCCATAAGCTGGTCAGGCGTCAGGCCTGCGACTTCTTCGACACTGCCCATGATGAAGTTGAAGCGGAGTTCATCATCCGTTTCCCAGAACCAGTCGGCGCCGTTTTCCGCGAAATCGCGGAAGCGTTCCTCGCTTTCCTGATGGGCCAGTTCCGCCCGTTTCAGGCCGGTGATATCCGTCGACAGCGAGATTGTCGAGCCATCGCCAAGGCGTTGTTCATGCACCAAAAGCCATTCGTGTTCGCCATGCTTGCGAATTTCAAGGGGACCGTCCGGGGCCTTGCGGTGTTCCAACCGGCGCCGAACAAATTCTTCTTCCCGTCCCTTGGCATCGGGAAAGATATTTCGGCTGACAGCGCGGCGGATCAGTTCCTCATAGGTAATACCGGGTACAAGAAGGTCTGCAAGCCGCCAGTTCTTTTTCTGAAACCGTTTGTTGCAAAAAACAAAGCGGTCGTCCTTATCAAACAGGGCGACGCTTTCCTGAATGGTGTCGATTGCCTCCGTCAGGCGGGTGGCGACTTTCTGACGCTCCGTCAGTTCGGCAACCTGTTCCTCAATGGTCTGGGTGAGGGCGTGGCTTGCCTTTTCCAGTTCCTTCTGTGTGTTTTTTAGCCGGGTAATGTCGGTGAAAGTGCTGACAAAGCCGGTATTGGTCGGCACCCGGACAATTTTGAGCACATCGCCATTGGGGCGGGTATGCTCGAAATTGGTATAGGTCTGGCTTTTTGCCTGTTCCAGCCTCTCTTGCGCCTGTGCCTCGGGATCGCCCGGGCCATATTCCCCGCGCGCGGCATGAAAGCGGAAAATGTCGATCATCTTCGTGCCCGGCTGTGCCAACCGTTCAGGCAGATCCAGAAGGATGCAGGCGCGGGCATTGGCGGCCTCAATCACCAGATCCCGGTTGATCATGAAAATTCCGCTTTCCACATTGTCGATAATGGTTTCCAGAATTTCGTTATGGCGTTGCAGTTCTGTCCGCGCTTCTTCAATCTGCTGTGCCTGTTTGCGGTTCTTGCTATCCAGCGCCTCGTTCAGTTTTTGAAGATGCAGGCCGGTTTCCTGTTCGCGGGTGATATCGCTGTAAGTGCTGATCAGCCATCCGTCATCGGTGAAGTTGCCGTGGATACGGATGGATTTGCCGTCTGCGTTGCGGCGGATATAGGTATGAACGGATTTTGAGGTCAGGTCCTGAAGGTGGCGTAAAACAAGCTCTTCCGGATCGCCAGGGCCATAGTCGCCGCGCTCGGCGTGAAGACGCAGCAAGGATTTGATGTGAACGCCGGGCTGGCACAGGCTGTCGGGTATCTTGAGGAGTGTCCGCGCTTTATCGTTGCAAGCCACATATTCCAGTTTCTCGTCGAAAATGGTAACGCCGTGCTGAACATTTTCAATTAACTCAAGGACTCTGAGCTGCTTTGTCATAATTTCAGGAACTTCCAGATCGCTCTTTTCTTTTATCGGGAGGCGCTCACCGGAAACGCACCATACTGGGGAAATTACACATATTATTCTTTCAATGAATAGAACAACGATCGTCAAGTCAAACGAAACTATGGCTTTTTACGGAACAAGCCCGTTCGGGTGAGGAAGACGCGGGACGGTTTCTATTCATCCCAATAGGGGGTGTCGCCAAGGAAGGCACTGAGATAATCAATAAAAACCCGCACACGCTGGGTCAGGAACCGGGTATGAGGATAGACCGCATAGGCCCCAAGTTCCGTGCAGCCATAATCCGGCAACAGCCGTACCAGACGGCCATCCTGCAACGCGCGCCAGGCGATGAAGCTGGGCATCAGGTAGATGCCGTGCCCGGCGATACAGGCTTCTTTCAGGAAATCCCCGTTATTGGCCCGCATGCCGGTCCTGCCGGCAATTTCATGGGGCCTGCCTTCGGCATCGGTCAGGTGGTGGACCCGCCCGGTGGGACTTTTATAGCGCAGCAATGTATGAGAGGCGAGATCGGCCGGGGTTTCGGGAACGCCGTTCGCCGCCAGATAGGCGGGGCTGGCGCACAGCACATGGCGGATTGTGGTAAGGCGCCGGGCGATCAGGGTTGAATCCGACAGTTCCGCGATACGAATGGCAAGATCGACGCCTTCCTCAATCAGGTCAATTTGCCGGTCCGCGAAACTGAGGTCAATGACAAGGTCCGGGTGGCAGGCCGCAAACTCGTTCACGGCGGGGGCAAGATGTAACAGCCCGAAAGACAGCGGAACCGCGACCTTCAATGTTCCCTTCAATTCGCCAACATCAAAGCAGAGCGCATCATTCAGGTCATCCACCTGCGACAGGATGGATTGGGTGCGCCCGTAGTAAAGGCGTCCCGCTTCGGTCAGGGTGGAGGAGCGGGTGGTCCGGTTGAGCAACTGCACCCCAAGCCGGGTTTCCAATTCGTTCAGGCGGCGGCTGACCGCAGATTTGGCAATGCCAAGCTGTCCGGCGGCGGCGCTGATCCCGCCGGTTTCAACGATCTTGGCAAACACGGCCATGTCTTCAAGCTGTCCCATATTTATTGTTCTAATACCAAGAACAGAGTTTTGCAAATATGAATATTTATTCACTTAATTAGATCGAATATAGTGCTTTCAGTAATCCTCTGGAAGATCAGGCGAGGCCTGGGAAAGGATGTGGACCGATGGTTGAAACAGCGCAAAAGGTACGGGAACTTGTCTGGCAGACGCAGGGTATGCCGGCATCGGACGGCGCGGATGTGAAGCTGACCCGGATTATCGGGTCGCCGGAGCTGAATTATCTGGATCCGTTCCTGCTTCTGGACGTTTTTGAAACAGACGAGCCGAACGATTATATCGGCGGGTTTCCGCCGCACCCCCATCGCGGGTTCGAGACGGTAACCTATCTGTTGGCCGGTCGGATGCGGCACCGGGACAATGCGGGCAACGAAGGCGTGATCGTACCGGGCGGGGTGCAGTGGATGACTGCTGGTCGCGGCATTGTTCATTCCGAAATGCCGGAACAGGAAAACGGCCTGATGAAAGGGTTCCAGCTTTGGGTCAACTTGCCGGCATCCGAGAAAATGACCGATCCCGGATATCAGGAGTTCCCGCCGGAGGTCATCACGGTGGAGACACTGGAGGATGGCGGCAACAACCGGATCATCGCCGGGGTCTCGCAGTCTGGTGCAACGGGTCCGGTGACCAATCGTCATACGACCCCGATTTTCATGGATGTCACCCTGACGGCAGGCCAGACATTTACGCAGGACATTCCCCTGACCCACAGCAGCTTCCTGTATGGCATTGAGGGAACGGGACTGGTTGGCACGCGCAAGACCCCGTTGGAAGAAGGGGTGCTTGGGGTGCTGAATGATGGCGGATCAGTTGAGGTCACTGCCGGCGAGCAGGGCGCCCGTTTCCTGTTGGCGGCGGCGCGGCAACTGAACGAGCCGGTGGCGCGCGGCGGACCGTTCGTCATGAACACGCGTGAAGAGGTGCTTCAGGCGTTCGATGATTATCAGAATAACCGCTTCTGAGATTAAGGAGTAGCGTATGGGTATCCTTCAGGATGGTGTCTGGCGGGACACATGGTATGACACCAAGGCAACCGGCGGGCGGTTCATGCGAAAAGAATCCGCCTTTCGGAGCTGGGTGACGCGGGACGGGGCCCCCGGTCCAACCGGGCAGGGCGGCTTCAAGGCAGAGGCGGGCCGCTATCATCTTTATATTTCCCATGCCTGTCCGTGGGCCCACCGGGTGATGATCTTCCGGGCCCTGAAGGGGCTTGAGGAGATGATCTCGGTTTCCGCCGTGCATTGGTATATGGCGGAAAACGGCTGGACCTTCGAAGAAGGGCCGGGCGTGGTGCAGGATGACCTGAACGGTGCCGAATTCATGTATCAGGTTTATCTGGCTGCCGATCCCGGATATTCGGGGCGGGTGACTGTGCCTGTCCTCTGGGACCGGGAAACCGGAACCATTGTTTCCAACGAGTCCTCCGAAATCATCCGCATGTTGAATTCCGCCTTTGATGATGTGGGGGCGGCCGCCGGGGATTATTATCCTGAAGAGTTGCGGGATGAAATCGACCCGATTAACGCACGGATTTACGACAGCGTGAATAACGGGGTTTACCGGGCCGGGTTCGCCACCACGCAGGCGGCCTATGAGGAGGCTGTCTACCCCCTGTTCGAGACGCTGGACTGGCTGGAGGGGCGGTTGTCGCGGCAACGGTATCTGTGCGGGGACCGCCAGACCGAAGCGGATTGGCGGCTATTCACCACACTGGTGCGGTTTGACCCGGTTTATGTGGGGCATTTCAAGTGCAACCTTCGCAGGATCGCCGATTATCCCGCCTTGTCCGGGTTTGTCCGCGATTTGTATCAACAACCGGGCATCGCGAACACGGTGCATATGGACCATATAAAGCGCCATTATTATGAAAGTCATGGGACCATCAATCCGACAGGCGTGGTGCCGGTTGGCCCGGATATGGATTTGTCCGCCCCCCATGATCGGGACCGTTTCGCCGGGTAAAAGGTGAGCTTTGCCGGGCAGGGCTTTGTCATGTTGGCCTGATGAGATATGCTGGAGACCTTGAGGCAGGGGATTGTTGCGGCGAAAACCCGGCAAGCCCCCGGGCCCTGAGGGAGAGGCCAAGCAACAATTCCGGGCAGGAGGGGAAAGCATGACAGAGCCGAAAGCAGAGCCGAAAATCGCGGACGTGAAGCCGATGAAGGTGCGCGTGGAAGCGGGCAAACGGTATTTATGGTGTTCCTGTGGGCGCTCTTCCACACAGCCTTTCTGCGATGGCTCCCACAAGGGGACAGGCCTTCGCCCGGTTCGCTTCACCCCGGAGCAGGACGACGAGGTGTATCTTTGCATGTGCAAGCAGACGGGAAACCGGCCCTATTGTGACGGCACCCATCAGCAGGTCGCGAAGCAAGATTGACCGGTCAGGGAAAGTCGTTCCCCTGCCAGGGATAGTCCTTCAGAAACCGGAGGATATCCGCCACTGTGGTGTTCAGTCGTTCCGGCATGTAGGTCACCGTATAGATCAGCGGAGACGGCTCCCACCCCAGATCCAGCGGAACCAGACTGCCCTTGACGGTATGGTCATTGACATAGCCCGCCGGAAACAACCCGATCCCGCGCCCTTCAAGACAGAGCCGCCTTCTGATGTTGAGCAAAGAGCAGGAGGAGAGGGAGCGTTCGCCAATGCCTTCCCGCGTCAGATATTGCAGGATCTGCTGATAGGACGCAGAGGATCGGGCCGGACCCAGCAGGTTGATGTCACTGATTTTCGGCAGGGTATCCCCTTTCTTGATCCGCTCGGCAACTTCCGGGGCGGCAAACCATTTGAGCGGGAAGGCTTTGTATTGATGGCAGACAAGACCGGGACCTCTGGTCACGTCCCCTTGAAAGAACAGGTCTAGATTGCCCGCCAGCAAGTCCTCTTTCAGGATGTCAGAGCTTTCGACGGTGATCAGGAGTTCGATGTCGGGGAAGGTGGACGTTATCCTTGCCCGCAACCGGTCAAACAGGGGGGATGCGGCAAATTCACTCATCCCGATGTGAAGGGTTTGGCGCTTGATGTCTTTCTCATCAACGATGGTACGGAGGCTGTCGGTTGTCTGCAGGATGTTCTCGACAACGGGGATCAGGGCCTCGCCGTGGGATGTGATTCGAATGCCTGAGGTGCTGCGCTCGAAAAGGGGGCAGCCCAGAATTTTTTCCATCTTTGCAATGCGGGTCGAGATGGCCGGCTGGGTGGTTTTCAAAATGATCGCCGTGCGCCGGAAACTTTGGAGCTTTGCCACCCACAAAAAGGTTCTTAGCTGAATGATGGTCAAGGCATCAAGCATTGAGAAAGGGTCCTCTGTCCGGGGGCGAATTTGGTTAAGTTAATATAGATGAATTGGCGCTTAATACACGATAAATTAGATATACTTCATTTGGCATAAATCATGGGTAGAGGTGGGGCGGGAAAAATGAAATTTTCCTGAAAAGGGAAGCCCGTACGAAAAATCAACCGGGTCTCGGAAGAAGCCCTTTTCTAACGGCATGTCTATGGTATGGTGAACGCATACAAATAAATAAAATAACTAATGAGAGGACGTCATCAATGTCAGCATCTCCTGCCCCCACACGGGAAGATTGGGAAAAACTGGAAAGTCAGATCACCATTCGCGGAAAAGCCTTTATCAATGGCGAATATGTGGATGCGGCATCGGGTAAGACCTTTGAATGTGTCAGCCCTGTGGATGGCCGGGTTCTGGCCTCTATTGCCGAATGTGACGAAGAAGATGTGAACCGGGCGGTTGTCGCGGCGCGGGCCGCGTTCGAGAAGGGCGCATGGGCCCGGGCAGCACCGGCAAAACGCAAGGCAGTCCTGCAGAAATTTGCCGGACTGATGATGAAGAACAAGGACGAACTGGCCCTTCTGGAATGTCTGGATATGGGCAAGCCGGTGAAATGGGCCGGTATGGTGGACGTTCCGGGTGCCGCCAACTGCGTCACATGGTACGCCGAGGCCATCGACAAGCTGTATGATGAAATTGCGCCGACAGATCGCCGCAAATCCATTGCCATGATCACCCGCGAGCCCATTGGCGTTGTTGCCTGTGTGGTGCCGTGGAACTTCCCGCTGCTGATGGCATCGTGGAAATTCGCCCCGGCACTGGCGGCGGGGAACAGTGTGATCCTGAAACCGGCGGAACAATCACCGCTGACCGCCATTCGGATCGCGGAACTGGCGGCCGAAGCCGGCATTCCGGAAGGCGTGTTCAATGTGGTCACCGGGTTCGGTGAAACCGCAGGGCAGGCTCTTGGGCGGCATATGGATGTGGATGCGCTGGCCTTTACCGGCTCGACCGAGGTTGGCAAGCTGTTCATGAAATATTCCGGCGAAAGCAACCTGAAAGCGGTTGGTCTGGAATGCGGCGGTAAAAGCCCGAGCGTGGTTCTGGCCGATGCCGATCTTGATCTGGCGGCCCAGAAAATCGCCATGGGTGTGTTCTTCAACCAGGGTGAGGTTTGTACGGCAGCCTCCCGTCTGGTGGTGCAGGACACCGTAAAGGACGAACTGGTCGAGAAAATCACCAATATGGCCAAGAAGCTTCAGCCGGGTGATCCGCTGGATGCGAAAACGATTGTTGGCGCCATGGTGGATGAAAAACAGACCCAGCGTGTCATGGGTTATATCAAGGCCGGTCAGGATGCCGGGGCCACCCTGCATCATGGCGGCAATCAGGTCCGTCAGGAAACCGGCGGGTACTATATCGAGCCGACGGTCTTTGACAATGTCAGCAACAACATGGTGATCGCGCAGGAAGAAATCTTCGGTCCGGTCATTTCGGCCATTACCTTCAAGGATATGGAAGAAGGCGTCCGCATCGCCAATGACAGTATCTACGGGCTGGCCTCCTCCGTCTGGACACGGGACATTTCCAAGGCGCACCAGTTGGCGCAGTCCCTGCGGGCGGGGACCGTCTGGGTCAACACCTATGACGATGTGGACATGTCCACACCGTTCGGTGGGTACAAGCAGTCCGGGCACGGTCGGGACCGTTCCCTGCATGCGCTTGAAAAATACACCCAGTTGAAAACAACCTGGATCAATATCGGCTGATCTGACCGGGTTTGATGAACAAGAATAATAAAGGGCAGGGGACAAACCCTGCCCGTCTTGAAACAGGGAAAAAAATAATGAAAAGCTATCAGTTCGAAGAATACGGGGAAGCCCTCGTCGAGAATACAAAGGAAAACCCGACCGTCTCCGGCAATCAGGTTCTGGTTCGGATTTCCGCCTGCGGTGTGTGCCACAGTGATATCCATATCTGGGAAGGGTATTTCGGCCTTGGCGGTGACAAGAAGCTGGATATCCGCGGCAAGCGGGAACTGCCTTTCACGCTGGGTCATGAAATCGTAGGCGAGGTCGTGGCCGTCGGTGACGCCGTCAAGGATGTGGCCATCGGTGACCGCCGGGTTGTCTATCCGTGGATTGGCTGCGACAACTGTAACATCTGTGCTTCCGGCAACATGCATCTTTGCAACCAGCCGCAGGCCCTTGGGGTGGATGTGGATGGCGGTTATAGTGACCATCTGCTGGTTCCCCATTCAAAATATCTGCTGGACTACGGAGATCTGCCGGAAGAACTGGCCTGCACCTATACCTGTTCCGGCCTGACCGCCTACAGCGCGCTTCGCCGGGTCAAGTCCCTGACCGATGACGGGACGCTGTTGGTTATTGGCTGCGGCGGGGTTGGTCTGGCGGCCATGGCCATCGCGAAATCCGTGACCAATGCCCGTATTTTCGTTGCGGATATTGATCCCGAAAAACGTCAGGCAGGCATTGATGCCGGGGCCGAGGCGGCGTTTGATCCCAACGATCCGGCCCAGTTGAAGGAACTTCGCCGTGTTGCCGGGGGCGGTGTCAACGGGGCGATCGATTTTGTCGGTGCCGAAAGCAGTGCCCAGTTCGGCGCAAATGCGCTTGGCCGGGGCGGAAAACTGGTGATTGTGGGCCTGTTCGGCGGCGGGTTCTCCATGCCGCTGGCCATGTTCCCGATCAAGGCCATCGGGATCGAGGGCTCCTACGTGGGCAGCCTTGAAGAAATGCATGACCTGATGGAACTGGCCAAGCAGGGTAAACTTGGCAAGCTGACATTGGACAAACGCCCGATGGATCAGGCCTATGCGGCCCTGACGGACCTTCAAAAAGGGAATGTGGTCGGACGTGTGGTCTTGAAAAACTGACCCTTGGCATCCTTCTCAAAAAGAAAAAAGCCTCTGGAAGACCGGAGGCTTTTTTTATGGCTGAAGGGCTGCTCTACCCCTGTTCTGGGCGAGGCTTTTGGCGTCCGGCTCACCGGGGCCTTAATGGATGGGGCCCTTGTCCTCCATCTCGACCAGTTCCTCAACCACGCGAAGCAGGTGCAGGCAGGCATTCAGTTCTTCCCGGGCGCCCCGGTTGCGAAGATTTTCCGCTTCCTCGTTCAACAACTGGATGGCATTTTCCCCCTGATGCAGGATCATCAGATGGGCGGTGCTGTAAAGATCGACGGCTGAATCAGGTTCAAACTGGATGACATCTACCATGGCACAACTCCTTGCTCTGACCTTCTGGTCCGAATGCCTTATTCTTACGCGAAACTTCTTAAGAACAGGTTATTGCGGCGGTAAATTTAAAGGATGATCAGTAGGGAAGCTCAACCGCGTTGGTCAGAAACCGCATGAAGGGGGAGGTCGCCTCAAAGGCCGCTTCAACATCGTCCATAAAGCCAGGGTCGAGGATGCGTTCAACCGGGGCCGGCTGCATCAGGAAAAAGGTTTTCCGTTTCAGATCTTCAATCAGGGGGTGGTCGGGATCATACCCCTTCGGGGCCCGTTTGAGGCCGTCCCCATGAATGCCGCCAAAATGCGCCAGAAGGTCCGGGTCGGTGGTAAGGGCTGTCCATTCTTCCTGTTTCTGGTCGATAGCCTCGCGGATCAGGGCCAGTTTCGGTGATGGTGGCAGCCAGACACCCCCGCCATACCGGATACCGTCAAGGGCAATATGGACGTAAAAGCCGGGGGCATGGGCGTCTTTTCCGGCCTGATGGCGAAACTGGCAGGCGGCATGTTCCTTATAGGGTTTCTTGTCTTTCGAGAAACGCACATCCCGGTGGATACGGAACATGGACCCGCCGTTGGGTCGGGGGTCCGCCGCATAACAGGGGGCAATGGCCTCAAGGCGCGGGGCCATGGCGGCGATAAAATCAGACATGGGATATTGCACAACGTCGCGGTACCGGTCCCGGTTGGCGTGGAACCAGTCCCGGTTGTTGTTTTCTTTCAGGTCCTGATAGAAGGTGATCAGGTCCTTGGAAAAACCGGGGAAGCCGTCTGTCATGGGTGTCTCCCGTTATGCCTTCATTCTGAATGGAAAGAAAAAAGGGCTGGAATGTGACTTCCAGCCCCCTTGAAACAGGTTATCAGACCCGTTCGATGATCATGGCGATACCCTGACCAACACCGATGCACATGGTGCAAAGGGCGTAGCGACCGCCGGTCCGCTGCAACTGGTAGGTTGCGGTGGTGGCGAGACGGGCACCGGACATGCCAAGCGGGTGGCCCAGCGCAATGGCGCCGCCCTGCGGGTTGACGCGCGGGTCATCGTCGGCAATGCCAAGCTGGCGGGTAACAGCCAGACCCTGTGCGGCAAAGGCTTCGTTCAGTTCAATGATGTCCATATCGTCGATTTTCAGGCCGGCAATGGACAGAACCTTTTGTGTGGCCGGAGCCGGGCCAATGCCCATGATGCGCGGTGCAACACCGGCAACGGCGGTTGCGATGACGCGGGCTTTCGGGGTCAGGTTGTATTCCTTGGCGGCTTCCTCGGAGGCCAGCAGGATGGCGCAGGCGCCGTCGTTGACACCGGAAGCGTTACCAGCAGTAACCGTTCCGTCCGGGCGCACGATCGGGCGCAGGGCAGACAGTTTCTCGATGCTGGTGCCACGCGGATGCTCATCCTTGTCGACCACGATGGCATCGCCCTTGCGCTGCGGGATGATGACGGAGGTGATTTCCTCGGCCAGGTTGCCGTTGGCCTGTGCCGCGGCGGCCTTTTCCTGACTGCGAAGGGCAAACAGGTCCTGATCCGCACGGTTCACACCATAGTCGTCAGCCACATTTTCAGCGGTTTCCGGCATGCTGTCGGTCCCATACTGCTCCTTCATCAGCTTGTTGACGAAGCGCCAGCCAATGGTGGTGTCGAAAATTTCGGCATTGCGGGAGAAAGCGGTTGTGGCCTTGCCCATGACGAAGGGTGCACGGCTCATGCTTTCCACGCCACCGGACAGGGTCAGGTTGGCTTCGCCGGTCATGATCTGGCGAGCGGCCGCAGCGGTCGCATCAAGGCCAGAGCCGCACAGGCGGTTGACGGTTGAACCCGGTGTTGTGTCCGGCAGGCCAGCGAGCAGGGCGCTCATGCGGGCCACGTTCCGGTTGTCTTCGCCAGCCTGGTTGGCGTTACCATAGATAACATCATCAACACGGCTCCAGTCTACGCCGGTGTTGCGCTCCATCAGGGCCTTGAGGGGGATGGCGCCGAGGTCATCTGTGCGGACAGCGGAGAGGGAGCCGCCATACCGGCCAATGGGAGTTCTGATAGCGTCACAGATAAATGCGGTTTTCATTTTCTTTCTTCTTTATTTAGAGTTCGGATCAGGGACCATTTGCCCCTTGATCGTGTGCGAATTACCACGGAACAGGGCCACGGTAGTCCCGGTCTGGTCGGTGACCGTGATATCATATACCCCAGTCCGGCCCGTTCGTGAAACCTCAATTGCCGTTGCGGACAGCAAACTTTTTGGGGCCACCGGGCGAATATAGGTAATCTGGGCGCCCTGAGCGACCGTGTTCTGGTTGTAACTGTTGCAGGCATAGGCGAAAACCGTGTCCGCAAAGGTAAAGATATACCCGCCGTGACAGGTGTTATGGCCGTTCAGCATATGGTCCGCCACGGGCATGGTCATGGTGGCGCGGCCGGGGGTCACATGGGTCAGGACCATCCCCAGATGGCGGGCGGTGTTGTCCCGTTCATACATGGCGGCCGCCACGGTTTCCGCAAGGGCTTGCGGATCGGTTGTCGGGTGATCGTGCGGCATCAGGACCCCTTGAATTGCGGCGGGCGCTTGCTGTGGAAAGCCATGACCCCCTCGGCAAAATCATGGGTTTCGCCTGCGGCCTTTTGCAGGTTCCGCTCAAGGGTAAGCTGTTCGGCAAGGCTGTTCTCAGGGCTGGCATTCAGGGCCTGCTTGATATAGCCAAGGCCCTTGGTGGGGCCGGCGGCCAGCCGGGTGGCAAGGGCGCGGGCCTCGTCCATCAGGGCCTCGTCGTCACAGACTTTCCAGATCAGTCCCATGCGTTCCGCCTCTTCCGCCGGGATTTTGTCCCCCAGCATGGCAAGACCCATGGCCTTTCCCGATCCCACAAGGCGGGGCAGGAAATAGGTGCTACCCGCATCCGGGATCAGGCCAATATGACAGAACGCCTGCAGGAAATAGGCGGACCGGGCGGCAAGGCAGATATCTGCGGCAAGGGCAAGGCTCATGCTGGCCCCGGCGGCCAATCCGTTGACGGCGGAAATCACCGGTTTGTCCAGCCCCCGCAGGAACAGGATCAGCGGGTTATACTGGGTCTCCAGTGTGGCGCCAAGGTCCGGCTTATCGCCGCTATCGGTGCTGGCGGTCTCTCCGAGGTCCGCCCCGGCGCCAAAGGCCCGGCCAGCGCCCGTTATCAGGACGGCCCGAACCTCATCCCCCTCCAGCACAGGGAACAGGCTTTGCAATTCCATGTGCATTTTCCCGGTAAAGGTATTCAGCTTGTCCGGTCGGTTCAGGGTGATTGTGGCAACGCCAGCCTCAAGGCTGAACTGGATGGTTTCATATGTCATAAACCCGCTTCCTTCTTCTCCGCTGTCTTTATGTTGTTTTGTTATTTTATAAATAACACATAAAAAGGGCAGAAGAAGTCAATTTTGTATCACATGGAAGCGGGTGGCTCTGCCGGGCGTGGAAGGCGCGGCTTGCTGTCAGCAGGCTTTGGCCATCTTCTTTTTGTCGGCAATCACCTTGTTGCGGCCGGTTTTCTTGGCCATATAGAGGGCCTTGTCAGCCCGTCCAACCAGATCGGACAAATCCTCGGTGTAATTGAATTCGGCAACGCCGAAGGACATGGTGATGCGACCCACATCGTCGCCGGTATTGCGCTTCACCAGTTTCTTGGAGGAGACAGAGGCACGAAGCGCATCGGCCACGCTTTCGGCGGTGGCGATGTCCGTGTCCGGCAGGATAATGCTGAATTCCTCGCCGCCATAGCGGGCGGGCAGGGCGTTTGCGGACAAGCCCGACTTGATGGTGCTGGCCACCAGTTTCAGGACCTGATCCCCAAAGACATGGCCGTGGGTGTCGTTGAAGGTCTTGAAGTGGTCAATATCGGACATGACCAGACACAGTTTTTTGCGAGAGGCCTTGGCCCGGTTCGCGGCCTCGGACAGGGTGCGGTCGAACAATTTCCGGTTGGCAAGGCCGGTCAGGGTATCGGTCAGGGCTTCCTTCTCGACGGCTTCCAGTCGCTTTTTCAATGTCTCGATTTCCGTTGAGGCATGCAACAGTTGCTGGTTAAGCGAGGCGGAGCGGGAGGAGACCTGCCGGGTTTCGTTGATGACCTTCTGGATCGAATGGGTGAATTCCTCTGCGCTCAGCTCCCCGGCGTTTTCGGCGAAACTGTTCAGGGTTTCCCCATATTGCGATAGGTCATTGCTGGACGCCTCGATCCCCTGCAGGACGGTTTGCATGGATTGCTGGGCCAACTGGTTGGTTTCCCGGATGGCGCGACCCTCTTTTTCATGGGAGAAGAACTCGTCATAAATTTCGCGGGCGATCTGGTCGGTGAAGCGGCCATTGACCTTCATCAGCCTGTTAACGGCCAGTTTCAGATCCGGGTTTTCATCGGCAAAATATTCGTACCAGATGGTGTAGTTCTGGGGCAGTTTGCTGATCTTGCGCTCTTCCAGCAATGCCATTGTCATGCTGGCGAATGATGCCACCTCATCAAACGATTTCTTGACCGCCATTGCCTCCGCCTCCTCGCAAACTACAGACTTCCTGCTTCAATCCTGACTCGCTTACTCTCAGGAAAAAAGCCTGAAAAAGTTTACGATCTCGTTAATCAGGCGAACTTAATCTACAGAAAAGTTACAAAATAAACCTGCGGAACAGATGCCATGCTTTGACAGCAAAGTAAACAGAAGAAGTCCTTATTTTCCAAATTTGAACGGGTGTTGGGCTGTCGGAAACTTGAGGCAAATTTTAACAAATATCTTTGTAACGCAGAATTTCTGTGGGTTTATTTTGTAACTTTTCTGTAACATTGTGGGGCGGAGGGAGGGGGCGCAGTAAAGGCCCCCTTTGGTGCCCGGCGGCAGGGGGAGGGGGTGCTAGCGTTTCGCGGGATTGTAGGCTTCAGGGACGATGCCACCCACGACCATACGGTTCATGACCCGCCGATAGCTGTAGTCGCCAAGCGCATAATGCTGGGTCGCCAGATTGTCCCAAATGGCAATGGAATTCACCTCCCATTTGAAACGGACCTGATATTCGGGGCTTTTGACATGATCCATCAGTAGTTGAAGCAGCATGTCACTTTCATTCTTGCTGAGACCGGCGAACCCGGATGTCCAGATGGAATTGACAAACAACAGCGGCGCACCCGTGACCGGGTGGGCAATGACCGCCGGGTGGCGCCGTGGGGGATTTTCGCGGGCGTTCTTTTCCACCACATCAGGGTCCAGATATCCGGTCATGCCCATGCGCATGTCATGGATGGCCTCCAGCTTCAAAACCAGTTCCTGCAATGGTTCTGACAGGCCGCGGAAGGCGGCATTGCTGCACAGCCACATGGTGTCCCCGCCGATGGGCGGGATGTCCCGGGCCCGCAGGATGCTGGCCGCGGAAGGGTTGGGGCGGAAAGTAACATCCGCATGCCATCTGTCCACGCCCGTATTGCCGCCTTCTGCCGTGATGACCTGAATTTCGGGGACGCCGTCCAGACTTGGGAAGAATTCGTGGTTTTCAAGTTCGCCAAAATGCTGGCCCAGTTTCAGGTATTTATCCGTCGACAGGTCCTGATTCCGAAAAAAGATAACCTTGTACCGGTGCAGGGCCGCCTTCAATTCGGCATAGACATCGTCGGAAAGATCCGCGTTCAGATCAATTCCCGAAATATGGCCGCCGATGGTTGGATTGGCGGGGGTAACCTGAAAATGGGTGAAGTCTGATGGCATTGTTTTTCTCCTAATCATAATTATGATTATATTTTAGGGGCCAAAAGCGGCGACCGGTACGTCTCGGGACTCAGGTGGTATGGGGGGAAGGCTCCAGTTTGGTGTAAAGGGTCAGCATTCGGGTTAGGTTTTTCCGCATACGCGGATCTTCCAGCTTGATCGGGCCGGGATCGTTCAGGATCGCCTGGATCAGGGTGCCAAAGAACATTTGCATGCCGAACAGGATGGAATCCCGGCTTTCCCTGGGATTGTCTTTCAGGAACCGGTCCTGCAGCAGATCGGAGACGATGTCACCCATGCGGCGTCCGCAGTCGCGGATCGGGTACCACAGCTCCTTGTCCGTGCGGGAGGCCACAAGCGATTCCTTGACCACACCGCTCAGTTCGCTGTTGAGCATTTCAATGGTGTAATCGACAAGCCGTTCAAACACCTTCCGGGGCGGGGCCTTTTTCCAGTGTTCGCCCTGAAAGCCTTCCTCGATCAGGTGCAGCATACGGTCTACGGCCGTTGTCTGTACGGCGCGGAAAAAGCTCTCCTTGTCCTCAAAGCGGCTATAGAAGGTGCCAACGGAATATCCGCAAGCGGCGGTCAGCTCGATGATCGAGATGTCGGCGATATTTTTCTCGCAAAGCAGGCGCATTCCTGCGTCGATCAGGTCGTTTCGCCTTTGCCGACTGCGTTCCTGGAGGGCGGGTTTAACCCCGTCGCTTTTATGTGTCACGGATAGCTTCATAGGCTCTTTCATACCCGATCCGGTATTTTGTTGGCAATGGAAATTCCATTAACAAAAAATACTTGAACAAAATCTAATCATGACTATGGTTATGCTTTAAGCAATCTTAGCGTGTCAATAGAATTAATATCAAACACCTGTATTAAATATGATTTTATTTGGATTGCTTGCATTCGTTCTGTTTTTTTAACAATAATAAATATAACTTTTGGTTGTGATTTTGGCGGTGGCGGATCAGTGATCTTCATGGCTTGACCCTGCCGCTCTCCATCATTGACCGAAGGGGAGGGAAAATCATGAATTGGAAAGCAGTGCTTTGCGGCGCCGCAGTTGCCGTTGCGTTGGGGTCAGGGACATCGGCGGCGGTTGCCGAAACCAAGTTGAAATATGCCACCTCAGCGCCTGTCAAGACACCGTGGGTGGCCCATGCGAACCAGGTCGCCGCCGCCGTGCAGGAAGCGACGGGCGGATCGGTCAAAATCGATGTCTTTCCGGGAAGCCAGCTTGGCAACGAACAGGATGTCATTCGGCAGGTGGCCCGTGGCCGTGTCCAGATGGGGGCCTTTTCAAACACGGCGGCCAGTTTGATCGTTCCGGAAATCTCGTTGCTGGCGGCACCCTATATCTGGGACAACGTGGCGCAGGCGGACTGCGCACTGGACAATCATATGGACGCGGTGTTTCAGGATCGGTTCAAGGAAATGGATCTGGTCTTCCTTGGTTGGACGGAAGTGGGGCAGATGGGGTACGCCTCGGCAAAACCGATCGAGAGCCTGACCGAACTGTCCGGCAAGAAAGTCCGGGTGGCGCCCAGCAAGACATCCTCGCTGACCGCAGAAAGCGTGGGGGCAAACTCTGTCATGTTGCCGATCACCGAAGTTGCCTCGGCCCTTCAGACCGGGCTGGTGGATAGTGCGGACCTGCCGGGATTGGCGTTTACCTCCCTTGGGATTGGAAAGATTGCGCCGCACTGGATTGCCACCAATCATTCCCATCAGGTGGGCGTTGTGTTGATGAGCCGCAAGGTCTGGAGCAAGCTGACACCGGAAGAGCAAACGCAGATGCAGGCCGCCCGGGTCGACCCGACCATCCTTCGCAAGCAGGTGCGCGGGGCGGAAAAAATGATGTTCGGCAAGTTTGAGGAAGCGGGCGGGCGCATTGTCCATCCGGAGGGAGAAGAGCTTGACCGTTGGAAGCAGGCAGGAGAGCAGGCGCGACTTGCCCTCGTAAAGGAACTTGGGGACAAGGGCGCCGCGGTCTATGAGCAAATCCAGCAAGCCAAGCGCGCTTGTTCCTCTTGAGGGTTCGTGTGATTTTTCATGGGGTTAGCCAGGGCACTTAAAGCAAGAAACAGACTGGAGGCCGGGGTGACGGTGATTGCCTATGCGGTGACCGCCCTCAGCCTGCTTGCGGACATTCTCGGGCGGGAGTTGTTCAGTCAGGGCATTGACGGGGCACCCCGTTTCGCGGTCTACGCGGCCATCATTGCGGGGTTTCTCGGGATGTCGCTGGCGGCGGAGGATGACAGCCATATCCGGCCCCAGGTGTTTGATTATCTGGTTCCCCCCCTGTTTGAAAAGATGTTCAGTCGTCTGGCCGATGCGGTGTCGGCGCTGATATATGGGGGGCTGGGATATCTGGCGGTGGGGTTTGTCCGGGTGACCTATGAAAACGGGGATATTGCCCCGGTTCTGGACTGGCCGATCTGGCCGGTGCAACTGGTTCTGCCCTATACGTTTTTTTCCATTTCGCTGCGATATCTGGTGATTACGGTGGCCCCGTCCCTGAAGCGGCCTGACACGTCTTTGGGAAGGGAAATCCGGTGACAATTCTTGGGCTGATCCTGCTTCCCGTTCTGCTTCTGATCCTGCGTCAGAACCTTGTCCTGATCCTGTTTTCCGTCGCGGCCTATATCCATCTGTTTTTTGGCGATGGTGTCCTTGAATATATCATCGAGGATATGTGGATCGGGCTGGACAAGGAAATCCTGTTGTCGATCCCGTTGTTCATCCTGTGCGGCAATGTGATGACGCGGGGCCGGATTGCGGAACGGCTGATCCGGGTGGTGGCCATTGTCTCGTCGCCCTTGCCGGGGGGGCTGGCGGTGGCCACCATTTTGTCCTGTGCGGTGTTCTCGGCCATTTCAGGGTCCTCGGCGGTGACGCTGCTGTCGGTCGGGGCGGTGATGTATCCGGCCCTGGTCAAGGCTGGTTATGACAAGAAATTTGCCCTTGGGGCGTTGGCATCGGGCGGTACGCTCGGGGTGGTCATCCCACCCTCTATCCCGTTGATCCTGTTTGGGATTGTCACGGAAACCTCGATCACGGACCTGTTCAAGGCGGGGGTGGTTCCGGGGCTGATCCTGACCGGGATCATGGCGGTGTATGCGCTGTATCGGAACCGCTCCATTCCCCGCCAGAGGATCGACTTTCGCGAATTGGCCGCGTGTCTGCGGGATGGGATCTGGTCGCTTCTGATGCCGGTTCTGTTGCTGGGCGGGATTTATTCCGGCTATTTCTCCCCGACCGAGGCGGCGGCTGTTGCCCTTGGGTATGCCCTGATCGTCGAGATTTTCATTCACCGGGACATGCAGGCGCAGGATTTCTATGGCATTGCCATTTCAACGGCCAAGCTGCTGGGGGCGCTGTATCCGCTTCTGGCTGTCGCCATGAGCCTCAACCTGTTGTTGACGGCGGAGCAGGTGCCGCAAGACTTGACCAACTGGGTTGCCTCGCAGGTGGAAAGCCCGCTGACCTTCCTGCTGGCCATCAATCTTTTGCTGCTGATTGTGGGCTGTTTTCTGGATATCAATGCGGGCATTCTCATTCTGGCGCCGATCCTGCTGCCGCTGGCCCTCAATTTCGGGATTGATCCGGTTCATCTTGGCATCATCATGGTGGTCAATCTGGAGGTGGGGTTCCTGACCCCGCCGATCGGGATCAACCTGATGATTTCCATGACGGCCTTTAATGAGCGGTTCAAGCTGATTTGTCAGTCCGTGATACCGTTTATTGCCATCATTCTGGTGGTGGTGGCGCTTGTGACCTATTTCCCAAGGTTGAGCCTGTTCCTGACCACGTGATGGGTGCGGGAGCGCGGGGTGGCCTAACCGTCTGCTGTATCGCCCGGAAGGTAAATCACGCGTTCCTGCTGATGCCCAAGAAGGATATCCAGCACCACCCGGCTGATTTCCTGCGGGGCGAGCAATCGGGCCTGACCGTTGGCGGTGGCCACATGGGCGATCACATCGGCAACCGGCATGGATTGCGCGGCGGCAATGTCGTCCAGGGCCTTTTCTGTTTCTGCCGTCAGGATAATACCGGGGCAGAGGGTGAAAAAACGGATATTGTCGTCCGCCAATTCCTTGTCCAGTGACTTGCCAAGGGACAAGAGGCCAGCCTTGGCCGCTGCATAGGCAGCCTGACCCGGTGCCCCGTCAAGGACGGAGGCCGGGGCGAAATTGATGACGCATCCGTGGCCCTTCTCACGAAAATGGGGCAGGGCGGCCTCGATCAGGTTACGCGCACCAGTGAGGTTGGTATCAAGAATGGTGTTCCAGTCGTCGATCCCCGTGGCGTCAAACGGGGCGGTACAGGGCAGCCCCGTGGCATTGATCAGGGCTGTGGGCGGTCCATACAGGTTGCAGGCCCATTCAAGGGCGGTCTCAATCTCGGCGGGGTTCCTGACATCAAGCAGGCCGTCATGGACCTGCCCGCCAAATCGGGCCAGAAGTTGTTCCCGCTTTTCATGCAGGGTACCAAGGTCCCGTGCCATCAGGGACAGGGCGGCGCCTTGTGCGGCAAGGGTTTCGGCAATATGAAACCCGAGGCCCCGGTTGCCGCCGGCAATCAGGATATGCTGCCCGGAAAGGGGGCCGTTTGCTTCTGGCGGTTTTTCCTGCCTTGCCTGTTCGACCATGCGGCCGATGCTGGTCCAAGGATCACTTTCAAGGTCTGAACGTGTCACCATTGGCTCCCTGTCTGTGTCATTTGCCTGAAGGTCAGGAAAATGCCTTGAAGGTGATCATGGTGAAGGTGTCCTTGATGTGGGGCAGGGTCTGAATCTGCTCGTTCACGAAATGCCCTGTATCCTGATCGTCATCCAGATAGCATTTCATCATCAGGTCGTATTTTCCGGAAATCGAGTAGACTTCCGAGACATTTTCCACGGACACAACAGCTTCGTTGGCAACCACATAGGCCTTGCCGAGTTCACATTTGACCATGATGAAGATTGTTTTCACAAGCGCACCCTCCCGCTAACAGAATATTTTCCCGTTCATAGCATGTTTTCCGCAAGGGTGGGAAAAAACCGGATAGGGGGCGGATTGGCCATAAAAAAGGGCCTCAATCGAGACCCTTGTTTTTTATTCGCTTACGGATTTCCGCATGGGAATATTGAAGAATGCCGGGACGTGATCGCCGAGACCCAGAACCGGTGTGTCATCGTCATCGTCATGATACCGGGACCGACGGGAACGGGATTGTTTCTTGGGTTTCCAGTCATCCCGATCCGCTGAGGAGCGGTTTTCCGGGCGGCTGCGTTCAGAGGAAGACGCAGACGAGGAAGAAGATGAGGATGAGGACGACGAAGAGGATGAGGAAGAAGAGGACGAGGAGCGGCCCCGTGATCCCTCGGAGCGGGATTTCCGCGGCTTCCGGCCGCGAGACTCGATTTCCTTGCCTTCATCGGCAATCTCGTCCATTCCCTCAAGGGTGATGGTCGGGATTTCTTTGCCGATGACCTTGTAGATGGCATCCAGATATTTTTCGTCCCCCTTGGCGGCCAGGGTATAGGCGTGGCCTTCCTGTCCGGCCCGGCCGGTCCGACCGATACGGTGGACATAATCTTCGGCGTGGGTGGGAACGTCAAAGTTGAAGACGTGGCTGACGCTGGAAATATCGATACCGCGGGCGGCCACATCGGAACAAACCAGATGGGCGATTTCACCAGACTTGAACTTTTCCAGTGTTTCCATGCGGTGGCTTTGTGTCATGTCGCCGTGTAGGGCGCCAGCATTGAAGCCGTGTTTTGTCAGTGACCCCAGCAGGATATCCACATCCTTCTTGCGATTGCAGAAGATGAAGGAGGTCTTGACCGATTCATCCTGAAGAAGTTTGCGAAGGGCAGGGCGTTTTTCCCGTTTCAGGACGGTCAGCAGGCCCTGTGTCACGGTGGTCGCCGCAGAGGAGCGAGCCGCCACTTCCACTTCCTTGGGGTTCATCAGGAATTTGTCGGCCAGTTTGCGCATGTCCTTGGACATGGTGGCAGAGAAGAACAGGGTCTGGCGCAGCGGCGGCATCAGGGAGACGATTTTTTCCACATCGGGAATAAAGCCCATATCCATCATGCGGTCGGCTTCGTCGATCACCAGTGTCTTGACGCCATTGAGCAGGACCTTGCCCCGCTCGAAATGATCCAGCAGGCGGCCGGGGGTGGCAATCAGAACGTCAACACCCTTGTCCAGCTTGGCTTCCTGATCAGAGAAGGAAACCCCGCCAATCAGCAGCGCCATGGACAGCTTTGTGTAACGGCCATAATTTTCGAAGTTGTCTGCAACCTGGGCAGCAAGTTCCCGTGTCGGCTCCAGAATGAGGGAGCGCGGCATACGGGATTTCGTCTGTCCTGAGGACAGAATGTCAATCATGGGAAGAGTAAAACTCGCGGTTTTACCCGTTCCTGTCTGCGCCGTGCCCAAGACGTCCCGTCCCATCAAGACATAAGGAATGGCTTTTTCCTGAATGGGAGTAGGGGTCGTATATCCAGAGTCTTCGACGGCGCGAAGAACCTCTGTGCTGAGGCCGAGATCTGCAAAGGTCATACGTTAGACAACTACCACAATATTATCAAAATACTATAAATCACTGCGCAATTTAGTGAATAAACCCGTGCTGTCAAACACTTCCTGTGATTTGACACACGAAACACCGGGTGCGACCCAAAAATCACACATTAATGCTTCTGTTTTATGTCTGATCTATGCTTTTATGACCCGAGTAGCTTTGAGGTGTCCGAAAAACCCGGATGCACCCGTTCATGTAAAGACAGGAAAAATGTCTGAAAAGAATCCCCTTATCCTTGTGCCCGGTCTTCTGTGTACCGAAGATTTGTGGCGGGACCAGATACAGGCCCTTTCCGATCTGGCCGATATAACCGTTGCCGATCATTCCCTTGACGATACCATTTCGGCCATTGCGGACCGGGTGCTGGAAACCGCGCCGCCGGTGTTTGATCTGGCGGGCCTGTCCATGGGCGGTTATGTGGCCCTTGAAATCCTGTTTCGTGCCCCGGAACGGGTGTCCCGTCTGGCGCTGATGGATACACGGGCCGATGCGGATTCCCCGGCTGACAAGAAAAAACGGCAGGATTTCATCAATCTGGTACAGCGGGGCAAGGCCTTCAAGGGGGTGACGGAAAGCCTGCTGCCGATCCTGATCCATCCGTCCCGGTTCGAGGATAAAGCCCTCGTCAATCGCATTTATGATATGGCGCAGGACATTGGTCGCGACGCCTTCATCCGGCAGGAAATGGCCATCATGACCCGGACCGATTACTGGGACCGGCTGCCGGAAATCCAGTGCCCGACCCTTGTTGTATCCGGCGCGGAAGATGCGCTGATCCCGGCGGCCCACCAGAAGAAAATGGCCGATGCCATCCCGGATGCGGAATTCCATTCCATTGCGGATTGCGGTCATCTTCCGACCATGGAAAAACCGTTTGAAACCAACCGCCTGATGCGAGAGTGGCTAGACTGGTAGAAAAGCAAACGGGGGCGCCAGATGGCACCCCCGTTTTTTATTGTCGTCGCCTGTCCCGAAGGGCAGGTCGGTATGGATATTCAGCAGGCTAGATATCCAGATTATCCGCAAAGCGGGCATTTTCCTGAATGAAGGTAAACCGGTGCTCCGGCTTCTTACCCATCAGGTGATCGACCCGATCGGCCGTTTCGCCATATTCCTCCAGGGGAACCTGAACCCGCAGCAAGGTGCGTTTTGCCGGGTTCATGGTGGTTTCCTTCAGCTGGGCAGGCGGCATTTCACCAAGACCCTTAAAGCGGCTGATCTCAATTTTGCCGCGGCCCTTGAATTCCTTTTCCATCAGTTCGTCCTTGTGCGCATCATCCATGGCATAGATGGTCTTGCCGCCTTGCGAGATGCGGTAAAGCGGCGGCTGCGCCAGATACAGGTGGCCGTCCGTGATCAGTTGCCGCATTTCCTGATAGAAGAAGGTCATCAGCAGCGAGGCGATATGCGCGCCGTCCACGTCCGCATCGGTCATGATGATGACCTTGTCATACCGCAGATCCTCGCGCCGGTACTTGTCGCGGGTGCCGCAGCCAAGGGCCTGCATGAGGTCGGTCAGTTCCTGATTGGCCTTGATTTTGGCAGAACCTGCGGACGCCACGTTCAGGATTTTTCCGCGAAGCGGCAGGATGGCCTGTGTTTTCCGGTCGCGTCCCTGTTTGGCGGACCCGCCCGCACTGTCCCCTTCCACGATGAAGATTTCCGTATCGTGGGTGCCGTGCTGGCTGCAATCGGCCAGCTTGCCAGGAAGGCGCAACCGGTTGGTTGCGGTCTTGCGGCTGGTGTCCTTTTCGGCCCGGCGGCGCAGGCGTTCTTCTGACTTGGCGATGATCCAGTTCAGCAGGTTATTGGCCTGATCCGGCGCCGAGGCCAGCCAGTTGTCAAAATGGTCCTTAATGGCAAGGTCAACGATGCGGGCTGCTTCGGCCGTCGCCAGCTTTTCCTTGGTTTGACCCTGAAACTGCGGTTCCGGGATGAAGACAGACAGAACCGCGCAGGCCCCGCCCAGAATGTCATCGGCAGTGATCTGGGCTGCCTTCTTGTTGCTGATCAGCTCGCCATATCCCTTGAGACCCCGGAGGAGGGCGGTTCGGAAACCGCTTTCATGGGTGCCGCCTTCAGGGGTCGGGACGGTGTTACAATAGGAGTTCAAAAAGGACAGGCTGTCGGTTGGCCACGCAATGGCCCATTCAACGCGGCCCTTGTCGCCCTCCACCTCGATCCGGCCGGAAAAGGCTTCCTGTGTGACGGTTTGCCGTCCTTCCACGGTGGCGTCCAGAAAGTCGGACAGGCCGCCCGGAAAATGCAGGGTGTCTTCTGCCGGGGTATCGTCCTTGATCAGTTCCGGTGCCGCCTTCCAGCGAATTTCCACACCCCGGTACAGATAGGCCTTGGAGCGGACCATGCGGTAAAGCCGCCCTGGACGGAGGGCTGTGCCCGGCTCGAAAATCTCGTCATCGGGATGGAAATGGATCATGGTGCCGCGCCGGTTCGGGGCCGCACCCACCTTTTCAAGCGGGGTCAGCGGGGCGCCGCGGGAATATTCCTGGCGCCACAGAACCTTGTCGCGGGCAACCTCGACCACCATTTTTGACGACAGGGCGTTCACCACGGACACACCCACACCATGCAGGCCGCCTGCGGTGTGATAGACCTTGTTCGAGAACTTGCCGCCGGAATGCAGCGTGGTCAGGATCACTTCAAGCGCTGACTTGTCCTTGAATTTAGGGTGGGGGTCGATGGGGATGCCGCGTCCGTTATCGCGGATGGACAGGGAACCATCGGCGTGAAGCTCAACATCGATGCGGGAGGCAAATCCGGCAACGGCCTCGTCCATGGAGTTGTCCAGAACCTCGGCGCCCAGATGATGGCGCGCCCGTTCATCGGTACCGCCGATATACATGCCGGGCCGTTTTCTGACCGGTTCCAGCCCTTCAAGGACTTCAATATCCTTGGCGGAATAGTCGGACGTCTCGGTTTTCGGTTGTTCAAAAAGGTCGGACATAATGTGTTTTCAAACTGAAATGGTTACCTGTTGTAGACGGGATAGAATACTGTTCTCTCAGCCGATTGAAAGTGTATAATTTACGCAATTTTATGTTTGGTCCTCAGGGTATTATAAAAAATGACTTCAGAAACACGTGATCCGATTATCAGAACCGCCCCGCAACCGCGGGATTGCAACAATAATGGCGATATTTTTGGCGGTTGGGTTTTGTCCCAGATGGATATTGCCGGGGGCGTTCTGGCCGCCCGCCGGGCGCGGGGCCGTGTTGTCACCGTCGCCGTTGAGGCCATGACCTTCCACCAGCCGATCAAGGTCGGCGATGTGGTCAGTATTTACGGCGACATCGTCAAGGTGGGGCGCACCTCCATGCATATCAAGCTGACCACCATCGTGGCGCGCAAACTGGACCCGGAAGAAATCACCGTGACCGAGGGAACCTACATCTTCGTCGCCATCGACGACAACGGCCGCCCCCGCGAAATCCCGACTGCCTGATCCTGTTGCCGCTGTTCGTTTGGGATAGCGGCGCCTTCTTGAAGCTCAAGATTTCTGATCCACCGGAACAGCCTTGCAAGGGCACCGCTGGATCAATGCTGGCATGATCCAGCGAATAGGTTTTCCAGATTTTTCCAGAAAAATTCATTCAGGCACAAAAAAAAGACGCACCGGAGTGCGCCTTTTCATTTTGTGAACATTGAATCTTGTTAACGACAAGACGCCAATTTCTAGAATGCTGTTGAGATAAATACCCGAAAAGTTATTGTAAGGTCAAGAATAAATATACAATAGCGAGCAGGGAGCTACGACATGAACTATAAGCTGGCGCTTGATTTGGGATCCACATCGATTGGCTGGGTGGCACTGGAGCTGGACAGAAGGGAGCCTGTATCCCTTCTTGATATGGGGGTGCGTATCTTTGATGACGGGCGGGACGACAAATCAAAGGAACCTTTGGCTGTTGGCAGGCGTCTGGCGCGAGGGATGCGCCGTAATCGGGACCGCAAAAAAGACCGGGTGTTGAAATTGCGGGATGCCCTGACCCGGCATGGTTTGTTCCCGGAAGATAGTCTTACGCAAAAAGCGTTGGCGGGGCTGGATCCCTATGCCTTGCGGGTCAAGGGGCTGGATTCCGAACTGGCTCCGGTTGAGCTGGGACGCGCTTTGCTGCATATCGCCCAGCGACGAGGGTTCAAGAGTAACCGAAAATCCGATCGGGGGGATAATGAAGCCGGGCCGGTCAAGCTGGCCGCAGCCTATCTGGAACAGGAGATGATGACGGCGGGTGCCCGGACACTGGGCGAGTATCTTGATAAACAGGACGTGAAGCGGGTCCGCAAGACCGGGAAGGAATACAACCTTTATCCCCTTCGAAAGATGCTGGAACAGGAGGTGGAGTTGCTGTTGGCGGAACAGCAAAAATATCATGGCGCCCTGCTAACCGATGAGGTGGCAGAGGAGTTGAAGCATATCATCTTTTTCCAAAGAGAGCTTCACAAACCCAAGGTGGGCCTGTGCGCATTTGAGTATGAGGCTGGAGAGGAAAGGGCGCCCCATGCCTTTCCGTCCGTGCAACGGTTTCGCATCTGGCAGGAAGTCAACAATCTGGATTTTGAGCGGTATAATCCAGATGATCCCCATATGACACAGGACCAGAAAAACAGGATTGCGGAAAATCTTCTGTCTGGAAAAAACCAGACCTTCAAACAAATCCGCAAAGCGTTGGATTTGGAGGACAGTCAACGGTTCAATCTGGAAAGCGATGCCAGAAGTGAACTGAAGGGGGATCAGACGGCCAAAATCCTGTCCAACAAAAAATGCTTTGGTCCGGGGTGGTTGAAACTATCCGGGGACGAACAGGATGAAATTGTCGCCTTCCTGCTGGAAGAAGAGGATGAAGGGGCGGTTCTTGAATTTTTGATGGATCGGTATGGCCTGTCTGCTGAAGGGGCGGATAATGTTTCCCATGCACGGTTGCCGGATGGGATCGGGCGTTTGTCCTTGAAGGCGATTGGTAAAATTCTACCTCATTTGCGGCAAGGGCTAACCTATGACAAGGCCTGCGCGGAAGCAGGGTATCACCATTCCGACCGGCGCACGGGGGAGGTGCCGGACCGGCTGCCCTACTACGGGGAAATGCTGCCCCACCGTGTCATTCCCGGAGACCGCACCACGGCGAATGAGGGTAAGCCGGAATTGTTTTACGGCAAGGTCAACAACCCGACGGTTCATATTGTCCTCAATCAGGTGCAAAAACTGGTTAATGCCTGTATCGAGCGATGGGGGCATCCCGAACAGATAGCCGTGGAACTGGCGCGGGATTTGAAAATGCCAGCCGAAGAGCATCGCAAGATTAATGCCCGGAACCGGAAAGAGAACGAGCGGATTGCCAAGGAACTGGCCAAACTGGATGTACGGAACACCTATGTCAACCGGATGAGATTCAAGATCTGGGAGGACTTGTCATCGGATCCGATTGAACGATGCTGCCCGTTTACAGGCGTGGTGATTTCCGAGACGGATATTTTCTCATCGCGTTTCGAGATCGAGCATCTGATCCCGTTCTCCCAATGTTACGATGACGGGCGGGCCAATAAGGTGCTGGCCCTGCAATCTGCGAACCGGGACAAGGGAAACAGAACGCCTTTTCAGGCCTTTGGTAGCAGTCCGACCATCAATGGTCATTCCTATGACTGGAACCGTATTCAGGCGCGGGCCGATCGGTTTCACAAATCCCGTCGGTGGCGGTTCCGCCCGGATGCCCTTGAGCAACTTGAGGAAAAGGGCGGGATTATTGCCCGGCAACTAAACGATACCCGATATCTCAGCCGTCTGGCGTCAGAGTATCTTCAGTTCGCTTGCCTGTCCGCCCGTGTGGATACCATACCGGGGCAGCTTACGGCCCTCATGCGGCGGAAATGGGGGCTGGAATCCGAAATCTGGGATGGCGAGATCAAGAACAGGGAGGATCATCGTCACCATGCCATCGATGCCTTCGTCGTGGGGTGTACCACGCGGGGCATGTTGCAGCGGATTGCCGGCGCCGCCCGGAACCTTGAAAACAATGCCGCCCTGCAGGAGAAACGTCACAAGCTGGTAGATGACATGCCGGATCCGTTCCCCGGGTTTCTGGATCAGGTCAAGGATCGTTTCGAGAGCATGGTGATTTCCCATAAGCCGGACCACGGAAACGCACAGAAGGCCATACAATCCAAAAATCCCTATACGATCGCGCGGCTGCATGAGGATACGGCCTATGGGTATGTGGGGCCGTCCGAGGCAAAGGGAAAAAGCTACTATGTGGTGCGCAAGGGCGTTGAAGGACTGACAAAGCGCAAGGATATTGAAGGTATTCGGGATGATGTTATCCGGGGCCGGTTCCTTGATGCGATCGAAGGCTTCAAGGACGGATCCGCAGAATTTTCCGAAGCCCTTCAGGCGGAAGCAAGAGCGCGCGAGCCTGTGATTCACAAGGTTCGTGTATTGGTGGAAAAAAGTGATGCCGTCATGATCGGTATCACCAACGGTCAGGAGGCCGCCTTTAAATTTTATCAGGGGGGCAGCAACGCCTTTACGGAAATTTACAGCCCGACCCATGGCAAGGATGCTGGCAAGTGGTTCGCCGAGACCATTCGGCAGTTTGATGCGCACCAGCCCGATTTCAGCCGTCAGTGGCGACGGAATGACCCCACGGCCCGCCTGATCATGCGCCTCCACAACAATGATATGGTGGCCTATGAGCAGGATGGGGTGCGGATTATCGCTCGCGTCAAGAAAATGACGGGGGGACGTGTCTATTTGAGGTCCCATCAGATTGCACAGGAATTGGGAGATAAATTGAGTTGGGCAGCCTCAGCAAACGAGTTGGCAAAGAGGCAAGCGCGAAAGATTTCCGTTGATATTATGGGGAGGGTTCGTGATCCCGGACCAAAAACCTCATGACGGCCGGGCGTATTCTGGATATCGCCGAAGATGATATTCATCTTTCCGCAGAGCGGGGGTTTCTGATCGTGACGAAAGGGGGGAGGGAGGCTGCCCGCCTTCCCCTTGATCAACTGGATGCGGTGATTGTCCATGCTCATGGGGCCTCTTACAGTAACTCGCTGCTTGTCCGGCTTGCAGAGCGGGGCTGCCCCGTTGTGTTCTGCGGCAACAATCACGCGCCGGCGGGTGTGATGTGGTCGGTGGAAAGCCATCATCAGCAATCAGGCCGGTTCGATTTGCAACTGGCGGCGACAGTCCCGCTTCAGAAACGACTGTGGCAGGAGATTGTCCGCGCAAAAATCCGGGGGCAGGCGGAAATGTTGCGGCGAAACGAAAAGCCGCATCATGATGCCCTGTTGTCCATTGCCGGATATGTGAAATCGGGGGATCCTGAAAATCACGAGGCCCAGGCCGCCCGGCGATACTGGAAAGCATTTTTCGGGCCGGATTTCGTGCGGGATCAGTCCTTGCCCGGCCTCAATGGCATGTTGAACTATGGTTATACGGTGCTGCGGGCCCTTGTGGCACGGCAAGTGATGGCCAGCGGTTTGTTTCCCGGGATGGGGCTTTATCACCGCAACAAGAATAACGCCCTTCGTCTTGTGGACGACCTGATGGAGCCGTTCCGCCCCCTTGTGGATCACGAGGTTTACCGTCTTTCGCTTGCCGGGCACCAGTCGGTGGAACGGGATGTCAAGCTGGCGCTAGCCTCCATCGGGAACTATCCGGTGTCCCTGCCTATGGGGGAAACGGATCTTTCCGTTGCGGTCGAAATGTTCGTCCGCTCCCTTGTCTCCTCGTTGGAGGCGGGGCAGGTCTCTCTGGTCGTCCCCGAATTCGGGTTCCGGCTGGAGGCAACATGATCAAGCGACTTTCGGGATACAGGTTCATGTGGATGATGGTTTTGTTCGATCTTCCGACCGGCACGAAAAAAGAGCGGAAGAGAGCCCATGGTTTCAGAATGTTTCTCTTGGATCAGGGATTTGAAATGTCCCAGTTTTCAGTCTATGTGCGGTTTGTCGGGGATCGGAGCAACACCAAGCCCTTCGCCCGGAAGATAGAGGCAGCCGCGCCAGCCAATGGCAAGGTTTCCATCCTCATGTTCACAGACAAGCAGTTTTCTGATATTATCAATATTCGAAACAGGGAGAAAAGCAAACCGGCATCAGAGCCGGAACAAATCCTGCTTTTCTGATGGGAACAAGATGCGAACACAGCCTCGATTTGATGTGAAGAAGACCGGATTATCCACGATATTTCAAATGGATAACCCGGTTTCTATTATAGCATTCTAGAAATCGGCGCCAAGCCGCAACTACGTTAAGCATCGGGACCTGAATAATCGTATTATAGCATTCTAGAAATCGGCGCCAAGCCGCAACCTGGGTGGAGGCCACTCTGGATATGAAGTGATTATAGCATTCTAGAAATCGGCGCCAAGCCGCAACATATATGACGACCATTTCAGGGCGTCCAGAATTATAGCATTCTAGAAATCGGCGCCAAGCCGCAACATTTGCGCTGCGCATATCAACAATAGCAACATTATAGCATTCTAGAAATCGGCGCCAAGCCGCAACCTTCGGCTTCTTTGGCCTCCCAGTGCTTCGATTATAGCATTCTAGAAATCGGCGCCAAGCCGCAACTTAAAGAGCAAGCTAATAATGTTCGGGCAAATTATAGCATTCTAGAAATCGGCGCCAAGCCGCAACGATATATTCATGAAATTGCAAGCACCTTTGATTATAGCATTCTAGAAATCGGCGCCAAGCCGCAACGCGCCGCATCACCTGATAAAACGCTTTTTATTATAGCATTCTAGAAATCGGCGCCAAGCCGCAACTCCACATTGTAATCAGCCATTATTCACCGTATTATAGCATTCTAGAAATCGGCGCCAAGCCGCAACGGAAACGACTGAGTATATGCCAAGGGAGACATTATAGCATTCTAGAAATCGGCGCCAAGCCGCAACAACACCACGGTCGGGAATGTGGATAGCGGCATTATAGCATTCTAGAAATCGGCGCCAAGCCGCAACATGCCAGCGATTGTTCCACCCATTCATCCGATTATAGCATTCTAGAAATCGGCGCCAAGCCGCAACGGGGATGCTGGTTCTTGGCCTGCCGCCGGGATTATAGCATTCTAGAAATCGGCGCCAAGCCGCAACGAAGGGGATTTCTGTGTTTCGTCCTCCCCGATTATAGCATTCTAGAAATCGGCGCCAAGCCGCAACTGGTCCCGCTTGGCATGGCGGAACATGACGATTATAGCATTCTAGAAATCGGCGCCAAGCCGCAACGTGATTGGCAAGCAACAGAAACCCACACCGATTATAGCATTCTAGAAATCGGCGCCAAGCCGCAACTGGTCTCGGCCCCTTTTTCCGCCTGATCGCATTATAGCATTCTAGAAATCGGCGCCAAGCCGCAACTGGCCAGCGATACCGTCACCAATAACGACCATTATAGCATTCTAGAAATCGGCGCCAAGCCGCAACACCAGAGGAATGGTTCAGCACCTTCTCGATATTATAGCATTCTAGAAATCGGCGCCAAGCCGCAACGTACCCGGTGTTTTTTTGTTTTTTTTGCCGATTATAGCATTCTAGAAATCGGCGCCAAGCCGCAACTTGCCGCCGCCACCGCCCTGGGGGACCACGATTATAGCATTCTAGAAATCGGCGCCAAGCCGCAACCCCTGAGCCGACCGGCGCCAAGGCTCGGCAATTATAGCATTCTAGAAATCGGCGCCAAGCCGCAACTCTTTTATGTCGGCGTGGGCGAAAACGAGGATTATAGCATTCTAGAAATCGGCGCCAAGCCGCAACTAATCGCCGCCCAGAAAGGTCTGGGTCGCCATTATAGCATTCTAGAAATCGGCGCCAAGCCGCAACATCCATTGACGGAGAAAAAAATGGCTTTCGATTATAGCATTCTAGAAATCGGCGCCAAGCCGCAACCCACAAAGCACACGGCCCCGAGATTACGAAATTATAGCATTCTAGAAATCGGCGCCAAGCCGCAACAAGCGGAAATCGACGGTTTGCCTTTGGCAAATTATAGCATTCTAGAAATCGGCGCCAAGCCGCAACGCATTGGCCCCGCTGGTAAAGGTCAACAGGATTATAGCATTCTAGAAATCGGCGCCAAGCCGCAACAAACAGCTATATTGCCAAAAAAATGTAAAATTATAGCATTCTAGAAATCGGCGCCAAGCCGCAACTGTGGATCAGGAGCGCAAAATGGAAGCTTCATTATAGCATTCTAGAAATCGGCGCCAAGCCGCAACCCATATTTTATTTTTAGTGATTGACGACACATTATAGCATTCTAGAAATCGGCGCCAAGCCGCAACGCACTTCGCGTCCCGGACTGTCTGTCCGTAATTATAGCATTCTAGAAATCGGCGCCAAGCCGCAACTTCAAAACCTCTTTTTCACTCAAAACAGCCATTATAGCATTCTAGAAATCGGCGCCAAGCCGCAACGCTCGACACCTTGCCCATTATCGCCGTTAAATTATAGCATTCTAGAAATCGGCGCCAAGCCGCAACGACGACTACCGTCATTTTAGACCTTCTCCATTATAGCATTCTAGAAATCGGCGCCAAGCCGCAACTGATGGAGGTCAGGGATCCACGAATAGTCGATTATAGCATTCTAGAAATCGGCGCCAAGCCGCAACGCCGTCGCCGTATTCATATTACCCGGCCCGATTATAGCATTCTAGAAATCGGCGCCAAGCCGCAACTTACGCATTCGGTGCTTACTAGCGCTTGGCATTATAGCATTCTAGAAATCGGCGCCAAGCCGCAACTATATAAGGTCCAACTTGAGATAGATATCAATTATAGCATTCTAGAAATCGGCGCCAAGCCGCAACTCCGTCTCCTGTTCAATGGTCAGCTTTCGCATTATAGCATTCTAGAAATCGGCGCCAAGCCGCAACAGAAATACAGGGCGGCCCCTTCCGGGTATCATTATAGCATTCTAGAAATCGGCGCCAAGCCGCAACCGGCGGTGTCAAAACACACAAAAAGACCCATTATAGCATTCTAGAAATCGGCGCCAAGCCGCAACACGGGGAATGTACTTGTGCTGCTCCAGAGAATTATAGCATTCTAGAAATCGGCGCCAAGCCGCAACCCGACAGCGATGAATTCAGACACTGACATATTATAGCATTCTAGAAATCGGCGCCAAGGGTCTAGTGGGGGGGGGCTTTTATCAGTTTATTTTAATGGAAGGGTGTGTCAGGGTAGCGGCTGTGGTGCGGAGACTACGGTGAAATTCGACCCGCCGAAGCACGAAGGCATTTAGCTGACGGAGCGAATGGGTTTTATAGGTCGGCCCCGCCGTACCACACTCTGGCAGTTGTGGTCCTTACTTGGGGGACCGGAAAAATCACAAAAAAAGGGCCGCTTTTCAGGGCGGCCCTTTTCAGTTTTGGATGCGAGCCTTAGAGGCTGAAATACATATCGAACTCGACCGGGTGCGGGGCGTGTTCGAAGCGGTAAACCTCTTCCCACTTCATTTCAATATAGGCGTCGATCATGTCTTCGGTGAAGACGCCGCCCTTGGTCAGGAAGTCCCGATCTGCATTGAGGGATTCCAGAGCTTCGCGGAGAGAGCCGGCGACGGTCGGGATGTCGCGCAGTTCTTCTGCCGGCAGGTCGTACAGATCCTTGTCCATGGCATCGCCCGGATGGATCTTGTTCTGGATGCCGTCCAGACCGGCCATCATCATGGCCGCGAAGGCCAGATACGGGTTGGCGGTGCAATCCGGGAAGCGGATTTCAACGCGCTTGCCTTTCGGGCTCGGGGAGTACGGAATACGGCAGGACGCAGAGCGGTTGCGGGCGGAATAGGCCAGCAGAACCGGTGCCTCAAACCCCGGGATCAGACGCTTGTAGGAGTTGGTGGACGCGTTGGTAAAGGCGTTCAGGGCCTTTGCGTGCTTGATGATACCACCGATATAATACAAGGCTGTTTCTGACAGGGCCGCATAACCGGAACCGGCAAAGGTCGGGTTGCCTTCCTTCCAGATGGACTGGTGCACATGCATACCGGAGCCGTTGTCACCGGAAACCGGTTTCGGCATGAAGGTCGCGGTCTTGCCATAGGCGTGGGCCACGTTGTGGATGACATATTTCTGCCGCTGGATGTTGTCGGCCGCATCAAGAAGCGTGTTGAAGCGGAAGCCGAGCTCATGCTGGGACGGCGCCACTTCGTGGTGGTGCTTTTCGACGAGCAGACCCATTTCGCGGGCAACATTCACCATTTCAGAGCGGATATCCGCACCCTGGTCAACCGGCTGAACCGGGAAGTAGCCGCCCTTGACACCCGGACGGTGGCCGGTGTTGCCGCCATCGATTTCCTTGGCGGACTGGTGCGGGGCTTCCACATCATCAAGCTGATAGAAGGAGTGGTGGCTGCCGGTCTGGAAGCGCACGTCATCGAACATGAAGAATTCTGTTTCCGGCCCGAAATAGGCCGTGTCGCCAATGCCGGTGCTGGCCAGATAGGCTTCGGCCTTCTTGGCGATGGAGCGCGGATCGCGTTCGTAATTCTCGCCGCTGGTCGGGTCGAGAATGTCGCACATGACAATCAGGGTCGGGTGGGCCGCAAACGGATCGATGGTCACCGTGCTGGGGTCCGGCTTCAGGGTCATGTCTGATTCGTTGATGGCTTTCCACCCCTTGATGGAGGAGCCGTCAAACATGATGCCGTCCTCGAACATGTCGTCGTCAACGGCGTCCACATGCATGGCCAGATGCTGCCATTTGCCCTTCGGGTCCGTGAAGCGAAGGTCAACATACTGGATGTCTTTCTCTTTGATGAGATCCAAAATCTGCGAGCTCATGGTAATATCACTTTCTCTAGATGTTTGAGTATAGGGCACCCGTCCGCACGCGGAGGGGCATGTTTTTCGGAGCGCGGGCCTAGACCGCGTCGGCTCCCTTTTCACCGGTCCGAATGCGGATCACTTCTTCCACATTGGACACAAATATCTTGCCGTCACCGATATGACCGGTGCGGGCGGCGTTCTGGATGGCCTCAATGGCGCGCTCGACAAGTTCGTCCTCAAGAACGATCTCGATCTTCACCTTGGGCAGGAAATCGACCACATATTCTGCACCCCGGTACAGTTCCGTGTGGCCTTTCTGACGACCGAATCCCTTGGCTTCGGTGACCGTAATACCTTTCAGTCCAACTTCGTGGAGGGCGTCTTTGACGTCGTCCAGCTTGAAGGGCTTGATGACAGCTTCAATTTTTTTCATTTGTCACTTCTTCATTAGACGTTACGGGGCCAGAGCGACTGTGCCTGACGTTCATGTCCAACAATATTGCACAACCCGTGCCAGTTTTGTGAAGAAGGAGAAAAATGCAGGGGCGGCGGGAAACCGCCATTGGGGAAGGGGGCGTTTCACCGCCTGCACACTATTCGGTCAGAAATTTTGCCTAAATAATGGGCAGGTGGTGAAAAAATATTCAAAAGGCGCCGTTCAGGGGCCGGATACAGACCGGCTTCCGGTCTGCGGGGAGGGGGCTGGTTATTTTCTGGGCAAGCGCAGCTTGTACAGGCCCTTGAAGTCGTTGGGGTCGGCAACCTCGCCCTTGCGGACGATTTCCAACCGGCCTTTGCGGGCCAGATGAATGGCTTGCTGACGAACGGCAGTCATATATTTGCGCCAGGCGTCTTTCGGGGTGTTTGCCTTGGCCCGGTCGGCGGCAATGGCCTGTGCCACGGCGTTGGGAGAAATTTCCCCGCCCTCGGCGACGGCGTTCAGGATATAGGTCACCACCGGATCATCGGGAAGTTCCTTTTCCTCGGCGGCGATGTCTGACGGAGTTTTGTCGGCGTCCATAATGTTTCCTTAAATGCCCTGAACGGGCCTGTATAATCTGGAAGATGGGCTTTTAGAATTTCCCGTCAATAAAAGCAAGAAAAGCCGGTCTTTGAAAGCGGGAATTGATCAGCGATCAGTAATGAGGCGGTTTCTGGTCCGCCGCCGGGACCGGAAGGTTCTCTTCAAGCGAGACAACCCGCTGTTGGGTGGTGGTCAGCTTGGCCTGCAGCCGTTCGATTTCCGACCACTGTCGGGTGACCATGTCACTGAGGTCCGTCAGGGCCTGTTCCTGATGCATGACCGTCAATTCCAGTGTGGTCAGTCGTTTTTCCAGATCGTCAGTCATGCCGGGCCTTTCCCATAATCCGCTTGCGCGTCAGTTCATGTGAAGATATGCCTTTTGGGCGCATGAACTGCAAGGAAAGATTGGTTCGAGAATGGTCAAGGAAGCAAACACGATATTGTCCGGCTTCGGCACAACAATTTTCACGGTGATGTCCGCGCTGGCAACCCGGCATGGGGCCATCAATCTGGGGCAGGGCTTCCCGGATCAGGACGGGCCAGAGGATATTCGCGATGTGGCGGCCCGCGTCCTGATGGACGGGCCGAACCAGTATCCGCCCATGATGGGGATGCTCGAGTTGCGGCAGGCTGTTGCCGATCATAATCACCGTTTCTATGGAATAGCGGTCAACCCGGAGACGGATATCCTTGTGACATCCGGGGCGACCGAGGCTTTGGCGGACTGTCTGCTGGGCCTGATCAATCCGGGGGACGAGGTCGTCCTGTTCGAGCCGCTTTATGATTGTTACCTGCCGCTGGTTCTGCGGGCCGGGGGCGTGCCGAAATTTGTCCGTCTGGACCCGCCCAACTGGGAAATCCGCGAAGATCGCCTGCGCGAAGCCTTTTCGGAGCGGACCAAGCTGGTGCTTCTGAACACGCCCATGAACCCGACCGGCAAGGTCTTCACCGTGGAAGAGTTGCAGCGCATTGCGCATTATGTGCAGGAAAGCAATGCCTATGCGGTTTGTGATGAGGTTTATGAACATCTGGTGTTCGGGGAGGCGCGGCATGTGCCGCTGGCGACCCTGCCCGGAATGGGGAACCGGACCGTGCGGATCGGGTCGGCAGGGAAAACCTTTTCCCTGACCGGCTGGAAGGTCGGCTATATCACCGGCTGTACGGATCTGATCGGGCAAATTGCCAAGGCGCACCAGTTCGTGACCTTCACGACCTCGCCAGCGTTGCAGCTTGGCGTGGCTTATGGCCTGAACAAGGGCGATGAGTTCTACACCGATTTGCGGCAGTCGTTGGAGGGCAAGCGGGATCGCTTGAAAACGGGGCTTGAGGCCATCGGCTTCAAGACAGCGGATTGTGACGGCACCTATTTTATCAATGCGGATATCCGTTCCATCGGTTTTGAGGGTACGGACGAGGAATTCTGTCGCTTGATCACGACCGAGGCCGGGGTTGCCGCCGTACCGGTCAGCGCCTTTTATGTGGGCGAGGGCGAGGAAAAACACTTTGTCCGCTTCTGTTTCTGCAAGCAGGATGCGGTTCTGGATCAGGCCGTTCAGCGCCTGTCAGAATTTTTTTCAAAAAAAGGGGAAACTCCCCTTGACCGTTCCGAAGATGGGGTCTAAATAGAGCGCCTCATCTGTGGCGAGTGTAGCTCAGTTGGTTAGAGCGCCTGACTGTGACTCAGGAGGTCGCCGGTTCGATCCCGGTCACTCGCCCCAAAAAGAAACCCCGCTTTTGCGGGGTTTTTTTGTGCCTGAATTCAGCAAACTCTCATCCTTTATTCACGGCTCAGGGCTTCTTTGTGGAAGCCTCGCTGGGTGGAAACAAGGTCGGTGGGCACCCATCCCATATAGGAATTGACGAAATCCTCATCCTCGCGGATTTCGGTGGCGGCTTTGGCAAGGTCTTTCATGAAGTCCTTGTTCCAGTCGCCCTTGGCGCATCCCACATGGATGGTGTCATAGGGGGTTTCCGCAGAGACAGGGATAAAGCTGATCAGGTCGCCTTTCCCCTGTTCGCGGGCAAAGGCAAGGGTTTCGATCAGGCGGCCCAGAACAGCGTCAACACGGCCGAATTCCAACTGTTTCAGGTCTTGCGCCCGGTCAATATTGCCCTGTTGTTGCAAAAGGGAGTCGCTTTTCTGGTCCTTGAAGCGTTTGAGGACACTGTCGATCTCGGCTGTATAGCTTTTGCCATCGTGATACTTGAAGGTGAATTGGCCCGACGCGACCAGTTCCCCAAAATCTGCGGTGCCGTCCTCTTTCAGGTAGGGCGCATATTTGTCCCGGTTTGCGGCGTTGATGATCAACCCGTTGCTCAGGTTGACGAACAGAAACGGGGAGAAGTCGATAAAGGCTTCGCGTGCCGGGTTCTTCTGCAGGGACGGAAAGCAAATCTGTTCTCCCTTCTGCATCATTTCCAGAAGCCGCATCACCGACATGGGGACTTTCTTGTGTTCGTATTGCGGCAGCTTTTCAATGATCAGGTCCAACTGACGGTCCATGAAACCGGTCCCGGCGTCCTTGCCTGTGACGATGGAGGAGGGCGGGAAATGGACCTGCCCCCACATGACGGAAAGTTTTTCTGCGTGAACGGTTTTGAGGGGGAGAAACGCAGTCGTGGCCATGAGCGCAGCGGCGGCGGTTGCAAGGAAACGCGGCATTGTACAGGATACTCCATATGAACTAATCTTGATGTAAAGTATAAAGAACGTCATTCATCAAGCAATAGAAAGTTGAACGGTCTTATTCGATCAGTCGTCCTGTTTGCCGTTTTTCTGTTTTTTCCGTCCCCACCAGACTTCTGCCCGGCGGCGCAGGCGGCGGGCAAAGGGCAGGTCGATGGACAGGACCACAATCCCAAGCGGCAGCATCCAGAACCCGACCACGGGAAGAAAACCGACAAGGCCCCCCACAATAAGCGCCCATCCCAGCAGCAACCGGTTTCGGCGATTATCCGGAATTTTTATTTTTTTGTTGAGGGTCTTTTTGTTCATGATCCCATCGTTGAAAAAGGCGCCCGGAAGGGACCGGGCCAAGGCTGGTTCTTCTATCACATAGGGGGGGATGTGGGGCGGTCTCAAGGAAAAATTGCGAAAATAGGGGGGCAGGGGATTGTTGCGTGATCCTCTGTTCCCTTTTACCCTGTTTGGAAATGTGAACAGGATGCAGGGAGGGCGTCGAATGTCGAAAGAATTGGTTTACTGGTCGGCCACGGAACTGGTGGCGGGGTATCGGACAGGGGCGGTTTCGCCGGTGGAGGCGACCAGAGCCGTGTTGGACCAGATCAGGACCTATGACAGTGCGCTCAACGCCTTTGTTCTTGTCCGCGAAGAGGAAGCGCTGGCCGAGGCCGCCCGGTCTGAGGTCCGCTGGCGGGAAGGAAAACCGGAAGGGCTGGTGGATGGGGTGCCGACCACGATCAAGGACATCATGCTGACAGAGGGAATGCCCACCCTGAAAGGATCGCGGCTGATTGATCCGGCCGGGCCTTGGCTGGACGATAGCCCGGCGGTTGCCCGCCTGAAAGAGCAGGGCGCGGTGATCGTTGGCAAGACAACAACCCCTGAATTTGGCTGGAAGGGGGTAACCGATAGCCCGTTAAGCGGGATTACCCGAAACCCGTGGAACCCGTCCCAAACACCGGGCGGGTCCAGCGGCGGGGCCGCCGCGGCCTGTGCGGCGGGGATGGGGGCCTTGCATACGGGCACGGACGGGGGCGGGTCGGTCCGCATTCCGGCGGCCTTTTCCGGTATTTTTGGCCTGAAACCCAGTTTTGGCCGTGTGCCTGCGTGGCCCGCGTCTGTATACGGTACGGTATCCCATATCGGGCCGATGACCCGAACTGTGGCGGATGCGGCCCTGATGCTTCAGGTCATGGCCGGGTATGATGCCCGTGACTGGTATGCCCTGCCGCCTTCGGAGGTGGATTTCAGTGTGATTCCCGAAAACGGCTTCAAGGAGCGGAAGGTGGCCTATAGCCGGACCCTTGGATATGCCACGGTGGACCCGGAAGTTCTGCGTCATGTGGATCATGCGGTGGAACTGGTAAAATCCCTTGGCGCCGAGGTCGAGGAAGTCGATCCCGGGTTTGGGCCGCCGGACGAGATTTTCAAGGTGCTTTGGTATTCCGGGGCCAGCTACGCGGCGAAAGACTTTTCCCAATCCGATCTGGACAAAATGGACCCGGGCCTTCGGCAGGTGGTCGAGATGGGCCGCGAATACACCCTTACTGATTTTTATGATGCCACGGCGGCCCGCGCCGAACTGGGAGCCCGGATGCGGGCCTTTCATGAAACATATGACCTGTTGCTGACACCTTCCCTGAGTGTGACCGCTTTTGAGGCCGGATTGCTGGGACCGCAGCAGGAAGATGGGGTCTGGATGAACTGGACCCCGTTCAGTTTCCCGTTCAACCTGACCCAGCAGCCGGCCTGTTCCGTTCCTTGCGGCCTGTCGGCGGATGGCTTGCCGATCGGGATGCAGATCGTTGGCCCCATGCATGCGGACGGGACGGTTCTGGCCGCAGCGGCGGCATTTGAAAAAATATCCCCTGTGGCTGGTGCGCGGCCGGACCTTGCAAAATTGGAGACAGGAAAATGACCCTGACGCGTGAAATGCTGACGGTTCCCGAAATGTATGAGGCGGACCGGCTCGCGATAGAGGGGGGCGTGCCGGGCCTAGAGTTGATGGAGGCTGCGGGGCAGGGTATCACCGCCCATATGGAGCAGGCATGGGACCCGTGTCCGGTTCTGGTGCTGTGTGGTCCCGGCAATAATGGCGGGGACGGGTATGTGGTGGCGCGTATCTTGAAACAGGAAGGCTGGCCGGTTACCGTGGCCGCCTGGGGCGATCCATCCGAGTTGACGGGTGATGCTGCGGATATGTTTGGCCAGTGGGACGGCGATACAAAAGCGTTTGACGCGGTATCACTGGACGGTATTTCGCTGGTGGTGGATGCGCTATTCGGAGCCGGGTTCCGCGGCGATCTGCCGGAGGATGTAAAGGGTCTGTTCCATGAAATTGCGGCCCGGGGACTGTCCGTTGTGGCGGTGGATGTCCCAAGCGGGATGAACGGCACCACCGGCTGGGTGGCAGAGGGAACCCAGCGGGCGGAGATGACGGTCAGCTTCTTTCGCCCCAAGGTCGGGCATATGCTGCTTCCCGGTCGGGAATATCTTGGCAAGCTGGAGATCGTGGATATCGGCATACCGCCATCGGTTCTGGATCAGATTAAGCCGCAAACCTGGATGAACGGCCGCGAATTATGGACTGATGCCCTGCCATTCCCGGAAATGTCCGGGCATAAATACAGCCGGGGCCATGCGGCGGTTGTCGGCGGCGGGGTGACCGCAACGGGCGCGGCACGGATTGCGGCGCGGGCCTGTCTGAGATCGGGTGCAGGCGCGGTCACGGTGGCGGCGCCGCCTGCGGCCGTCATGACCTATAGTATAACCCTTGAGGCGGTTATGCTGGCCTCATTGGCGGGGGCAGAGGATTTCGCTAATTGGCTGGACGTAAAAAGGATCAATGCGGTGCTGATCGGCCCCGGCAATGGGGTCACGGACCGGACGCGGGATTTCGTGGTGGCGGCCCTTGCCAGCGATGCGGCGGTCACGCTGGATGCGGATGCCCTGACCGTGTTTCGGGATACGCCGGATCATTTGTTCAGCCTGATCAAGAACCGGCAGGCGCCGGTGATCCTGACGCCCCATGGGTCCGAGTTTGAGCGCCTGTTCGATGTGGCGGGATCAGCGGTTGAGCGGGCCCGCGCTGCTGCCCTGCAATCGGGGGCGGTTGTGTTACTGAAGGGGGCGTCAACGGTTGTTGCTGCGCCGGATGGCAGGGCGCGGGTCAATGTGAATGCGCCGCCATGGCTGGCAACGGCCGGGTCGGGGGATACGCTGGCCGGGATTATTACGGGGCTTGTGGCTGGCGGGATGCCGGCATTTGATGCGGCCTCTGCCGGTGCGTGGATTCACGGAGAGGCCGGGGCGCTGTTGGGGCCGGGCATGATCGCGGAGGATCTTGAAGCGCAGATTCCAGCCGTTCTGGCAGAGTTGCAATAATTCTTGCCTTGATAAGACTTTATTTAGAATTTTCCTTTAGATTGGAACAGGATAGTCGGAATATCTAAGGTGTTGGGTGCGACATGTTGTTTAAAAGGAAACAAGTCATCAGCAATGTGGATTGCGGCGATGTGTTCTATCGGCGGATGCAGCTTTCTGGTCGGGAAGAGGCGCGGGTCCTGTATGTCAGTGACGATGGTCAGGGCATTCCCCATGTCCATTATGAAGGAACCCTGCTGAGCTGCGGCAAGAAAGACCCGCAAGGACACCGCGTTTTGGCACTGGATGTGTTCCGGCGCAATTTTCAGGTGGCGCACTAAAGCCTACCTTTTCAAATCAGGCTGGTTTCCCCGTTTTGCCCCCTGCAGCAGCAGGGGAGTATCCCCCTTTCATGAGGGGCGGGCGCAAGGGGCAACGCCGATCCTCGATACAGGGCCCCCAAGGCGGGGCCTTTTTGCCGCAAGGTCGGTTCACCGTTCTTTTTCCGGGCTTTTTCACAAAACCGCTTCCATTCAGGGTTTTCGGGCACTTTCTTTGAGCCAAGGGCATAATTCCCCTAGGCATACCGAGAATTCATGTGCTATAGACCACCGCTGCATGTGGATTTGACGATAAATCTTTTCGATTTTCGGCATCGGCATGTGGAAGAAGATGCGGGTATGGCGGAACTGGTAGACGCGCCAGATTTAGGTTCTGGTGCCGAGAGGCGTGGGGGTTCGACTCCCTCTACCCGCACCATATTTTCACGGTCGACCTCCGGGACGGTCGCCTGAAATGAAGACTAATCTTTTAACGGAAATGACGGGCATTCGTTCATGCAAGTTACACAAACAAGCTCTGAAGGGCTGAAACGGGATTTTACAGTTGTCGTTGAAGCAGCTGAAATCGAAAGCAAAGTTACAGAAAAGCTGACCACCGTTGGCACTCAGGTTCGGTTGCCGGGCTTCCGTCCTGGTAAAGTCCCAATGAGTGTTCTTCGCCAGCGTTTTGGCAAGTCTGTCATGGGCGAAGTGCTTGAGGAAGCTGTTAACGAGTCCAGCCAGAAAGCGCTCAACGACAATGACCTGCGGCCTGCGCAGCAGCCGAAGATCGAAATCACAAAATTCGATGAGGGTTCAGACCTTGAATTCACCATCGAAGTCGAAATCATGCCGGACTTTGAGCCGATGGATTTCTCCAAGCTGAAGCTTGAGAAACTGGTCGCCGAAGTCGAGGAAGAAAAAGTCGACGAAGCGGTGCAGCAGATTGCCGCCCACCAGAAAAACTTCCAGAAAGTTGCCCGTAACCGCAAGTCCAAGGAGGGCGACGCCCTGCTGATCGACTTTGTCGGTAAGGTCGATGGCGTTGCCTTCGAAGGCGGCTCTGCGGAAGGTCACCTGCTTGAGCTTGGCTCCGGTCAGTTCATTCCGGGCTTTGAAGACCAGCTTGTTGGTCAGAAAGGCGGCGAGGAAGTCGACGTTACCGTGACTTTCCCGGAAAACTATGGTGCCGAGCACCTGGCTGGCAAGGAAGCCGTTTTCGAAGTCAAGGTTCACGAAGTGCAGGAAGCTGCCGACGTTGAAATTGACGACGATTTCGCCAAGAAACTGGGTCTGGACGATCTGGCAGCCCTCAAGGATGCCGTTCGTGGCCGTATTCAGGACGAGTACAACCAGCTTGGTCGTCAGACCTTGAAGCGCAACATGCTTGACGCACTGGCTGATGCTCATGACTTCGAAGTTCCTCCGGGAATGAAGGCAGCCGAATTCGACAACATCTGGTCACAGTTCCAGCAGGAACTGGAACGGTCCGGCGAGAAGCTGGAAGATCAGGATCAGTCCGAAGAGGAACTGCGCGAGGAATACAGCAAGATTGCCGAGCGTCGCGTTCGTCTTGGTCTGCTGTTGGCAGAAGTCGGTCGTCTGAACAATATCGATGTTTCCAACGAGGAAGTTCAGCAGGCCATGTTCGCACAGGCCCGGAATTTCCCGGGGCAGGAGCAGCAGATTTTCCAGATGTTCCAGCAGAATCCGGAAATGCAGAACTCCCTGCGGGCACCGATCTTTGAAGACAAGGTTGTCGATTTCATCGCCGAGCTGGCAAAAGTCGAGGAAAAAACTGTTTCCTATGACGATCTGATTGCCGATCCGGACGAGGAAAAAGAAGACAAGCCGGCTGCCAAAAAGAAGGCTGCACCTAAGAAAAAGGCCGCTGCTGAAAAGTCTGACGACGAGAAGCCTGCTGAAAAGAAGAAGGCAGCTCCGAAGAAGGCCGCAGCGAAAAAATCTGAAAAATAATTTTTCAGATTTAAAGTGGAAATTTCTATGACTATATTCAGTCTGAAATAACCACTGATGATTAAGGAAGAAGCGTAATGGTCGATGTGATTGATACCTATATGAACACTCTGGTGCCCATGGTTGTGGAACAGACAGCCCGGGGTGAGCGTGCATATGATATTTATTCACGGCTACTGAAAGAGCGAATTATCTTCGTGACTGGCCAGGTCCATGATGGCATGGCCAGTCTGATCACTGCGCAACTTCTGTTCCTGGAAGCGGAAAACCCGAACAAGCCGATCTCCATGTATATCAACTCCCCTGGTGGCGTTGTGACATCCGGATTGGCCATGTATGACACCATGCAGTATATCAAACCGGATATTGCTACCGTGTGTATCGGGCAGGCCGCTTCCATGGGCTCCTTCCTGCTGACCGCAGGAACCAAGGGACAGCGTTTCGCGCTTCCCAACGCCCGTGTCATGATCCACCAACCGTCCGGTGGGGCACAAGGTCAGGCCACAGATATTGAAATCCAGGCCCGTGAAATCCTGAAAGTGCGTGCCCGTCTCAACGACCTGTATGTCAAGCATACCGGCCAGCCCCTCGATGTGATTGAATCCTCGATGGAACGGGACAAGTTTTTGTCTGCTGATGAAGCCAAGGAATTCGGACTGATCGACGAGGTTGTTACCAGCCGTCCGGCAGAACTTTCCGTTGGCGAAGACAAAAAGGCATAAATACACTTTTTACGCGTAGTGTACTTGTACCCCCTGTTTTCAGATCATATGTTTCTATTAACGATCTGTTGAGGCTGCTTTGATATAGATAGGCTCAGCCTGTGGATTAGCCTGTTTTTTTCATTTCAGCTTCGGGTGACGATTTCCATATTAAGTGTTGTCCCTCACCGGGACGGCGGCTAATATGGAAAGTCCAACGAAAAATTGGAGTGTTTATGACCAAACTGAGTGGCGGAGATTCAAAGAATACCCTGTATTGCTCCTTCTGCGGCAAGAGCCAGCACGAGGTACGGAAGCTGATTGCAGGGCCGACAGTATTCATCTGTGATGAATGCGTCGAACTATGCATGGACATCATCCGCGAAGAACATAAAAGCACACTGGTCAAAACCAGTGACGGGGTCCCGACACCGCAGGAAATCAGCAAGGTGCTGGATGACTATGTGATCGGACAATCCCACGCGAAGAAAGTTCTCTCCGTGGCGGTTCATAACCATTACAAGCGCCTGCATCACGGCACCAAGTCCGATGATGTGGAACTGTCCAAGTCCAACATTCTGCTTGTTGGTCCGACCGGTTGCGGCAAGACGCTTCTTGCCCAGACCCTGGCGCGAATTCTGGATGTTCCGTTCACAATGGCCGATGCCACCACACTGACCGAGGCCGGTTACGTGGGTGAGGATGTGGAAAACATCATCCTCAAACTGCTGCAGGCCGCGGATTACAATGTGGAGCGGGCACAGCGCGGTATTGTCTATATTGACGAGGTCGACAAGATCAGCCGCAAGTCTGACAACCCGTCCATCACCCGTGACGTATCGGGTGAAGGGGTTCAGCAGGCCTTGCTGAAGATCATGGAAGGGACTGTTGCGTCCGTACCGCCGCAAGGTGGGCGCAAGCATCCGCAGCAGGAATTCCTGCAGGTGGACACGACCAATATCCTGTTCATTTGCGGTGGCGCCTTTGCGGGTCTGGACAAGATCATCAACTCCCGCGGCAAGGACACCTCTATCGGTTTCGGGGCGGATGTTCGTGCCGAGGATGACCGCAATGTGGGTGAGGTTCTGAAGGATGTGGAACCGGACGATTTGCAGAAATTCGGGATGATCCCTGAATTCATCGGTCGTCTTCCGGTCATTGCCACCCTTGAGGACCTGGACGAGCCGGCCCTGATCGAGATCCTGACCAACCCGAAAAACGCACTGGTCAAGCAGTATCAGCGACTGTTCAACATGGAAGATGTGAAGCTGTCCTTCACGGATGATGCCCTGTCTGCCATTGCCAACAAGGCGATCCAGCGGAAAACAGGGGCTCGGGGCCTGCGCTCCATCCTTGAAGGTATCCTTCTTGAGCCTATGTATGAACTTCCCACGCTGGAAGGTGTCGAGGAAATTGTCATCAACAATGAAGTTGTTGAAGCCAAGGCCCAGCCACTCTACATCTACGGTGACAGAAAAGACGCCTCTACCGGCGCTTAACAATTCATGATCGCAGGGCCGGACGCCCTGCGGTCAGTTTTCCATTCCGGGTCGGTTGTGCTTTTCATTGCTCTGTTTGGAAAGACAGACTGACCTGATAAGGCTTCATGATGATCGACACACCACAAACACAAATTTTCCCCGTCTTGCCGCTTCGGGACATCGTTGTGTTCCCGCATATGATTGTTCCGCTGTTTGTCGGCCGGGATAAATCAGTTCGCGCGCTTGAGGATGTCATGAAGGATGACAAGCAAATCCTTCTCGTGGCGCAGAAAAATGCCAATCAGGATGATCCGGGTGAAGACGATATTCACCGCGTTGGTACCATTGCCTCCGTCCTGCAGCTTCTGAAACTGCCGGATGGAACCGTCAAGGTTCTGGTGGAAGGCGGCGAGCGCGCCCGCATCAGCAAGTTCATGGAGAACGAGGATTTCTTCCAGGCCTATGCTGAAATCGTTGAGGAAAAGGACGAGGACTCTCCTGAACTGGAAGCTCTGGCCCGCTCCGTTATTTCCCAGTTTGAACAGTATGTGAAGCTGAACCGGAAGGTTCCGCCAGAAGTGCTGGTCTCTCTCAACCAGATTGAGGAGCCGTCCAAACTTGCTGATACAATGGCGTCCCACATGGCGCTGAAGATTGCGGAAAAGCAGGAACTTCTGGAAATCGAAGGGGTCGCTGAACGTCTGGAACGGGTGTATAGCCTGATCGAGGATGAGATCGGCGTTCTGCAGGTCGAGAAGAAAATCCGCAGCCGCGTCAAGCGTCAGATGGAAAAGACCCAGCGGGAATATTACCTGAACGAACAGATGAAGGCCATCCAAAAGGAACTGGGTGAGGGCGAGGACGGACGGGATGAGCTGTCCGAACTGGAAGAAAAACTCGCCGAAACCAAGTTGACCAAGGAAGCCAAGGAAAAATGCCAGCAGGAAATGAAAAAACTGCGGAGCATGAGCCCCATGTCTGCCGAGGCAACGGTTGTCCGCAACTATCTTGACTGGATTCTGACGATCCCGTGGGGCAAGCGCACCCGGGTCAAGAAAGACCTGAAACTGGCCGAGAAAATCCTGAATGACGATCACTATGGTCTTGAAAAGGTCAAGGAACGCATTCTGGAATATCTCGCGGTTCAGCAGCGGGTTCGGAAAAATCAGGGCTCCATCCTGTGTCTGGTGGGCCCTCCGGGTGTTGGTAAGACATCGCTGGGGCAGTCTGTTGCCAAGGCCACCGGCCGTAACTTTGTTCGCGTCGCCCTTGGTGGTGTTCGGGACGAAGCGGAAATCCGTGGTCATCGGCGGACCTATATCGGGTCCATGCCGGGCAAGGTGATCCAGTCCATGAAGAAGGCGAAGTCCATCAACCCGCTGTTCCTGTTTGACGAGATCGACAAGCTGGGCAACGACTTCCGGGGCGATCCGTCTTCTGCATTGCTGGAAGTGCTGGACCCGGAACAGAACACCCATTTCGCTGATCACTATCTGGAAGTGGAATATGATCTGTCCGAGGTGATGTTCATTTGTACAGCCAACTCGCTGAACATGCCGGGGCCGCTTCGCGACCGTATGGAGATCATTCAGCTTTCCGGGTATACCGAGGAAGAGAAGATCGAGATTGCCAAGCGTCACCTGTTGCAAAAGCAGATGAAGAACCACGGGCTGAAGAGCGGTGAATGGACGGTAACGGACGAGGCTGTTCGGGACCTGATCCGGTATTACTGCCGCGAAGCCGGTGTGCGTAATCTGGAACGGGAAATTGCCAAGCTGGCCCGTAAGGCCGTGAAGGAAATCATCACGGAAGGGGTCAAGTCCATCACGGTAACGCCGGAAAATCTTGAGAAATACGCGGGCGTTCGTCGCCACCGTTATGGTGAGATCGAGGAAGAGGACCGCGTTGGTCTGGTAACCGGTCTGGCCTGGACCGAGGTTGGCGGTGAGCTTCTGACCATTGAGGCTGTTAAGCTTTATGGTAAGGGCCGCATGCAGATCACCGGTAAACTGGGTGATGTGATGCAGGAATCTGTACAGGCTGCGAAAAGCTATGTTCAGTCCCGCTGTCTGGAAATGGGTGTGAAGCCGACCGATTTCGATCGGCATGACATTCACGTTCACGTTCCCGAAGGTGCGACACCGAAAGACGGTCCGTCTGCCGGTACGGCCATGGTGACCTCCATCATTTCCGTGCTGACCAACATTCCGGTTCGTAAAGATGTTGCCATGACCGGCGAGGTGACCCTGCGGGGCCGCGTTCTGCCGATTGGCGGCCTCAAGGAAAAACTTCTGGCGGCCCTTCGCGGCGGTATCAAAACGGTTCTGATCCCTCATGATAACGAGAAGGATCTGGCCGAAATTCCGGATAACGTGAAGGAAGGCCTTGAAATCATTCCGGTTTCACGGGTGGAAGAGGTGCTGAAAGTGGCCCTGACCAAACCGCTGGAGCCCTTGAACTGGAGCGAGGAACGTCTTGCGGAAGAACTGGCGAGTGCCGCTGCGGCACAGAAAACGCCGGGGGGTGTAACCACGCACTGATCTTCCGATCATAGCCGTAATATTTAATTGCGCGGCGCCGGTAATGTCTTTTTCGCAGTTTCATGCGGTTTGTGACATTTTCCGGTCGCCGCGCAATTTATTTGGGGCCAATTGAAACCCAACCGTCAAATCGTCCCCAAAATTTTAGAAAAACTGTCTCAAACGCGCAGAAAAGCTGGGGATATCTTTAATTTTCCCTTTGACCGACGGAAAAGTGGTCTCTAGTATTCAAACGTCTTTATACGATACGTATGATGAAAGATGTGCTTTTACAATTAAAGGGGGCTTATAGTGAATAAGAACGATCTCGTTGCCGCAGTGGCTGAAATTTCTGGTCTTGCTAAATCAGATGCAGCAAAAGGTGTCGACGCTGTTCTCGAAGCGATTACGAACGCTCTGACTAGCGGTGATGATGTTCGCCTGGTTGGCTTTGGTACTTTCAGCGTTGCTGAACGTAAAGCCTCTGAGGGCCGTAATCCACGGACTGGTGAAACCATCCAGATCGCTGCGTCCAAGCAGCCAAAATTCAAAGCTGGTAAAGCTCTGAAAGACTCTGTAAACGGCTAAAAACTCACGTTTTTCTGTAAAGCAGAAGGCCAGACCAAAAAAAATTGGTCTGGCCTCTTTTTTTGTCTTCCCTTTCCTGATTTGGCCTGTTATACACTGCCTCGCACCGCACGATGGGTGATTAGCTCAGCTGGTTAGAGCACCTCGTTTACACCGAGGGGGTCGGGAGTTCGAATCTCTCATCACCCACCATCATCAGAAAAAAAAGCCTGCCCCTCCCGGCAGGCTTTTTTCTTTTCTGACCCCAGCGTCAACAAGGCTGGCCCCGCAAGGCCCTTGGGTTCCTTGCCCCCGCATTCACCCGGTTCAATTTCTATTCCCCTGTTGATTGTTACAGGTGGCGTCGCTGTTTTCCAATTTGACGTGGGGGCGTCCCTGTTCGGTTTGCCGAGCGGAGGGGCTATCCCGATTCATTTTGGGGGGAATGCTGATTCTATTTTCAAAAAAAATATTCTTTTTTTGGAGAAAGAGAGAAGGGGACGGATTTTTTGTCGGGATGTGCACCTTTGGAGTTCACGGGCCGGGCAGACACCCCGGATGGATGAAGAGACAAAGGGGGCAGGGAGGGGATGCGACAGATCATCATGCGGGTGTCCCTTGAAAGATCGCGGTAGGCTCACGGGGATACTCCAGGCAGGCATTCCGGGCATGGTGCTCCGGTCAGGGCAGGGCGGTGCTGTGGCTGGTCTTATCTAGGCCACAGCTAGGCGAGATGTGAAAAAGGGTGCTGAGGGGCTTTTATGGCGGGAAGGGCGGCTAGTCTTCTTTAACGGTGGGGCGCGGGTGTGTTGCCGCTTTATGAAAGACGGCGGCAGCAGAGAGGGCGTGAAATCGGGCTCATTTTTGTCATGGCTGCGTTTAAAGGGAATGGTTTTGAAAAAATTCCAGTTAATCCCTGTTTTTATTGAATAAATCTTTTGTGACAAAAGGGGGGGGCAGTCTGCTTCAAGAAAAAATTTGTTAAAAAAACCGACATATTTTGCCCGCGCACTTGAATCATGATTCAGGAAAAAGGGAAGGGGACGGGAAAAGGGGCGCGTCATTTTTTAGAATAGTTTTCGAGACCTCTCTCAAATCAGCTTTGCCTTTAGTTTAAAACCCCATGAAAACCGTCATTTTGAGGGCCCATTTTGACGCTGTAAAAAAATCTTCAAAAAATCTGCTTATGTTGCTTGACAGTAGGGCGGTCCTTCACTAGAAAACGGCCTCACAGCGGGGGTGTAGCTCAGTTGGTTAGAGCGCCGGCCTGTCACGCCGGAGGCCGCGGGTTCGAGTCCCGTCACTCCCGCCACTTTCTTCCCCGGAAGAAGAGGTTCCGCTGTAAGTCGCTTGACAGTCAAGCGGACCTTGATTAAGAAAAATGGCCTCATATTTTGGGGGTGTAGCTCAGTTGGTTAGAGCGCCGGCCTGTCACGCCGGAGGCCGCGGGTTCGAGTCCCGTCACTCCCGCCACTTCTTTCCAGGAAGAAGTTCCAATGGTTGAAAGCCTCGTCAGGTCACCCGACTTGCGAGGTTTTTTTGATTCTGGCCCAAAAAAAAATATGGCGAAATTAGGTTGCTAATTGCCTATTTTTCCTTATAACCCACCACTATAATGCACGCAATTTGAGCTAGAGGGAGCGTCGCTGACCTGACCTGTTGATGTGAGGGGTAAGCGGCTGTTGTCGATAAGATGGAAGCATTACTTGTAGAATACCTACCCATCCTGATTTTTCTGGGACTCGCGGTTGGTCTGTCAGCCGTAATCGTGATCGCCTCAATGGTGGTCGCGGCCCAACATCCTGACAGCGAAAAGCTGTCTCCATATGAATGTGGGTTCGAACCGTTCGATGATGCACGGAACCAGTTTGATGTTCGCTTCTATCTTGTTGCGATCCTGTTCATTATCTTCGACCTTGAAGTGGCTTTCCTGTTCCCGTGGGCGGTGTCCCTCGGTGATGTCGGGATTTTCGGTTTCTGGTCCATGATGGTGTTCCTGGGCATCCTTACAATCGGATTTATCTATGAATGGAAGAAGGGAGCTCTGGAATGGGAGTAAATTCCTCACCAGCAGTCGTTCCGGGTGCATCCGCCGTTGGTGGTGACCAGGACGAGTTTTTCCGTGACCTCAGTCAGGAACTGGACGACAAGGGGTTTGTCGTCACGCAGGTTGACAAGCTGGTCAACTGGGCGCGTACAGGGTCTCTGTGGCCGATGACATTCGGTCTGGCCTGCTGCGCCGTCGAAATGATGCATGCCTGGCAGCCCCGGTATGACATGGAACGTCTGGGCGTTGTCCCGCGGGGATCACCACGTCAATCCGACGTGATGATCGTGGCTGGTACCCTGACCAACAAGATGGCCCCGGCACTTCGCAAGGTTTATGACCAGATGGCAGAACCTCGCTATGTGATTTCCATGGGCTCCTGTGCAAACGGCGGTGGGTATTACCACTATTCATACTCCGTGGTTCGTGGCTGTGACCGTATCGTGCCGGTCGACATCTATGTTCCCGGCTGTCCGCCGACTGCCGAGGCTCTGGTTTACGGCGTCTTCCAGTTGCAGAAGAAGATCCGTCGCACCGGAACTTTTGTCAGATAATCGAGTGAGTGGACGAGAAATGGATCAAGCACTAAACGAACTCGGCGCCCATATCGCCGGGGAGCTGTCCTCGGAAGTGACCTCAACCAAGGTCGCGTTTGGCGAACTGACAGTCTATGCCCGGGCCGAGGTGGTGGACAAGGTACTGGCCTTCCTGCGTGATGATGCGTCATGCAAGTTCCAGATCCTTGTGGATGTCTGCGGTGTGGACTTTCCGGAACGCTCCAAGCGTTTCGATGTGGTCTACAACCTGCTGAGCCTGAAACATAACCAGCGTGTCCGTGTTATCGCCGAAACCGATGCCCGGACCCCGGTTCCCAGTGTCGTTTCCCTGTTCCCGGCCGCAAACTGGTTCGAGCGGGAAGCGTGGGACATGTATGGAATCATGTTCTCCGGTCACCCGGACCTGCGGCGCATCCTGACCGACTACGGTTTCGAGGGGCATCCCCTTCGCAAGGATTTCCCGCTGACCGGTCATGTGGAGCTTCGCTATAGCGAGGACGAGAAGCGGGTGGTTTACGAGCCTGTTTCCCTGACACAGGAATTCCGCAAATTTGACTTCCAGAGCCCTTGGGAAGGCACGGATTATGTGCTGCCGGGTGATGAAAAGGCGAAGGAACAGGAATAATGGCTGAAGTACAGATCAAAAACTATACCCTGAACTTTGGTCCGCAGCACCCTGCGGCGCACGGCGTGCTCCGTATGGTCATGGAGCTGGACGGTGAGGTGGTCGAACGGATCGATCCTCATATCGGGCTGCTGCACCGGGGAACGGAAAAGCTGATCGAGAACAAGACCTACATGCAGTCCATGCCGTATTTCGATCGGCTGGACTATTCTGCGCCCATGGCGCAGGAGCATGCCTTCGTTCTGGCAGCCGAAAAACTGCTCGGTTGTGAGGTTCCGGAGCGGGCGCAGTATATCCGTGTCCTGTATGCGGAAATCTCCCGCCTGATGAACCACCTGATGAACGTCTGTGCACAGGCCATGGACGTGGGTGCAACCACACCGATGCTGTGGGGCTTTGTGGAACGGGAAACCCTCATGGAATTCTATGAGCGTGTTTCCGGTGCCCGGATGCATGCAGCCTATTTCCGCGTTGGCGGTGTCCATCAGGACCTGCCGGCTGGTCTGGCCGAGGACATCCGTCGCTTCATCAAGGATTTCCCGCAGGTTCTCGATGATATCGAAACCCTGCTGACGGAAAACCGGATCTTCAAGCAACGGAACGTGAATATCGGTGTTGTCACCGAGGAAGAGGCAATGGCCTGGGGCTTCTCCGGTGTCATGCTGCGCTCTACCGGTCTGGCATGGGACCTTCGCAAGGCACAGCCTTACGACGCCTATGACAAGGTGGACTTCGACATTCCGGTTGGACTGAACGGTGACTGTTACGACCGTTATCTGATGCGCGTTGAGGAAATGCGTCAGTCCCTCAGGATCATGGAACAGTGTCTGGATCAGATGCCGGAAGGCCCGATCCTGAGCACGGACCCGAAAGTGGCTCCGCCGCGCCGGTCAGACATGAAAACCTCCATGGAAGCGCTGATCAACCACTTCAAGCACTACACGGAAGGTGTGAAGATCCCGGCCGGGGAAACCTATTTCGCCATTGAGGCACCGAAGGGTGAGTTTGCGGTCTATCTGGTTTCAGACGGATCCAGCAAGCCATACCGCTGTAAGATTCGGGCGCCGGGATATGCCCATCTGCAAGGCATGGATTTCCTGACAAAGGGACATATGCTGGCCGACGCGTCGGCAATTTTGGGTAGTTTGGATATTGTATTCGGTGAGGTGGACCGATGAGTCAGGTAATAGCAACAGGCAAGGCCTTCGAATTCACGCCTGAAAATGTGGAAAAGGCGAAGGTATTCATTGCCAAGTATCCTGAAGGACGCCAGCAAAGCGCCGTTATGCCGCTTCTGGATCTGGCACAGCGCCAGAACGGCAACTGGTTGTCCCGGGAAGCACTGGAATATGTCGGTAACTTTCTGAACGTTCCGTATATGCGGGTTCTGGAAGTGGCCAGCTTCTACACGATGTACAGCCTGAAGCCGGTCGGGAAATATTACCTGCAACTGTGCCGGACAACCCCGTGCTGGCTGCGCGGCTGTGACAATCTGGTAAAGGTTTGTGAAGACAAACTTGGTATTCACAACGGTGAATCAACCGAAGACGGTAAATTCACGCTGCTGGAGGTGGAATGCCTCGGTGCCTGCGTGAACGCGCCTGTTGTTCAGGTCAATGACGATTACTACGAAGACCTGACACCGGAAAGTTTCGAGGCCCTGCTGGACAAGCTGGCAAAGGATGAAGTTCCGGCCCATGGTCCGCAGGTCGACCGACTGAATTCCGCACCGGAAGACGGTCAAACAACCTTGTTAGAAAAAGCGGGGGATGCCTGATGCTGAAAGACCAGGATCGTATCTTTACCAACCTTTACGGGCAGCATGACTGGCGTCTTGCTGGCGCCAAGGCACGTGGCATCTGGGACAACACCAAGAAGCTGCTGGAAATTGGTCAGGACGAAATCATTGAACAGGTGAAGGCCAGTGGCCTTCGCGGTCGCGGCGGCGCCGGGTTCCCGACGGGCCTGAAATGGTCCTTCATGCCGAAGGAATCAGACGGTCGTCCGAACTACCTGATCGTCAACGCCGACGAATCCGAGCCGGGAACCTGTAAGGACCGCGAAATCATGCGGTTCGATCCCCATCGTCTGCTGGAAGGCTGTCTGGTGGCCGGTTTCGCCATGCGCGCCGTTGCCGCCTATATCTATATCCGCGGCGAGTTCGTGAACGAGGCCATCCACCTCAACGAAGCCATTCAGGAAGCCTATGCGGACGGCCTGATCGGCAAGAACGCCTGTGGCTCCGGCTACGATTTTGACATTTATGTCCACCGGGGTGCCGGTGCGTATATCTGCGGCGAGGAAACCGCGCTGATCGAAAGCCTGGAAGGCAACAAGGGGCAACCGCGCCTGAAGCCGCCATTCCCGGCCAACGTTGGTGCATGGGGCTGCCCGTCCACGGTAAACAACGTGGAAAGTATTGCGGTGGGCCCGGAAATCCTGCGTCGCGGCGCCGACTGGTTCGCCGGTATTGGACGTCCGAACAACACAGGCACCAAACTTTTCTGTATTTCAGGGCATGTGAACAACCCCTGTAACGTGGAAGAGGAAATGGGCATTCCCCTTCGGGAACTGATCGAAAAGCATGCCGGCGGTGTGCGCGGTGGGTGGGACAACCTGCTGGCCATCATTCCGGGCGGCTCTTCCGTTCCGCTTCTGCCGAAGGAAATCTGCGATACGGTCCTGATGGACTTTGACAGTCTTCGCGAAGTCCAGAGCGGACTTGGTACGGCGGCAGTTATTGTCATGGACAAGTCAACGGACGTGATCGCGGCCATTGAGCGCCTGTCCCACTTCTACAAGCATGAAAGCTGCGGCCAGTGCACACCGTGCCGGGAAGGAACCGGCTGGATGTGGCGGGTGATGCAGCGCCTTGTATCGGGTGATGCCGATCTGGAAGAAATCGATATGCTGATCAATGTGTCCAAGCGGATTGAAGGGCATACCATCTGTGCTCTGGGTGATGCGGCTGCGTGGCCGGTCCAGGGTCTGGTGCGTCATTTCCGCCCGGTCATTGAAGAGCGGATCAAAAACAAGAAAGCCGTGAAAGCGGCCTGATTGGCACGCTACTTGAGGAGCCAAGAATGCCGACACTTACAGTAGACGGTGTAGAAGTCACAGTTGAAAACGGAGCGACCATCCTGCAGGCCTGTGAAGAGGCCGGCGCGGAAATCCCTCGCTTCTGTTACCACGAGCGGCTCTCCATTGCGGGGAACTGCCGTATGTGTCTTGTCGAGATGGAAAAAGCCCCCAAGCTGGTCGCATCCTGTGCGATGCCGGCTGGCGATGGCATGGTGATCCACACCAACACCCAGAAGGTCAAGGAAGGTCGGGAAGGGGCGATGGAGTTCCTTCTGATCAACCACCCGCTTGATTGCCCGATTTGCGATCAGGGCGGTGAATGTGACCTTCAGGACCAGTCCATGGCCTACGGTTCAGGTACCAGCCGGTATCTTGAGCACAAACGTGCGGTCAAGGAAAAGAACATGGGCCCGTTGATCAAGACGACCATGACCCGGTGCATCCATTGTACGCGCTGCGTACGGTTTGCCACCGAGGTTGCCGGTGTCGAGGATCTGGGGGCTCTTAATCGCGGTGAAAACACCGAGATTGTAACCTATCTGGAGCAGGCCCTGAATTCCGAGGTCTCAGGCAACATCATTGACCTGTGCCCGGTTGGCGCTCTGACCTCCAAGCCCTATGCCTTCACGGCCCGCCCGTGGGAGCTTCGCAAGACGGAAAGCATCGACGTGCTGGACGCGGTCGGTGCCAACATCCGTATCGATTCCAAGGGGCAGGAAGTCATGCGCATCCTGCCGCGGCTGAACGAGGACGTGAACGAGGAATGGTTGTCCGACCGCTCCCGTTTCTCCTATGACGGTCTGAAGGCACAGCGTCTTGATACACCTTATGTCCGCAAGGATGGCCGTTTGCAGGCTGTCGGTTGGGCCGAGGCTCTTGACGTTGTCGGTGCGAAACTGGCCGTAACCGACGCAGCGCGCATTGGCGCGATTGCCGGTGATCTGGTCTGTTCTGAAAGCATGAAGGCCCTGAAGGACCTGATGGACGCCCTTGGCGTTGCCAATATCGATTGCCGTCAGGATGGCGCCAAGCTGTCCACCGCGACCCGCAGTGCGTATCTCTTCAATACGACCATTGCCGGGATCGAGGATGCAGACGCGCTGCTGATCGTCGGATCAAACCCGCGTTTGGAAGCAGCCCTGATCAACACTCGCATTCGCAAGCGTTGGAAGAAGGGTGCCTTCCCGATTGGCGTTATCGGCGAGCAGATCGACCTGAACTACGGTCATGAATATCTGGGTGCCGGTGCGGCAACCCTGCAGGAAGTAGCCGAAGGCAAGCATTCCTTCGCCGAGGTTCTGAAGAAGGCCGAACGTCCCATGATCATCGTGGGGCAGGGTGCCTTGACACGGAATGATGGCGATGCGGTTCTTGCCCTGGCCCGTCAGGTGGCTGAAACCACCGGCATGGTCACTGGTGACTGGAATGGCTTCAACATTCTGCACACTGCAGCGGCCCGCGTTGCCGGTCTGGACCTTGGTCTGGTTCCGGGTGAAGGCGGAAAATCCGTTCCGGAAATGCTGGATGCGGCCGCCGCTGGCGATCTTGACGTTGTCTACCTACTGGGTGCGGACGAGATCGATACGGCGAAACTTGAAAAAGCCTTTGTTATCTATCAGGGCAGCCACGGCGATGCCGGGGCCCATGCCGCTGATGTGATCCTGCCGGGTGCGGCCTATACCGAAAAAGACGCCATCTGGGTCAATACGGAAGGCCGGGCACAGCTGGGTTTGCGGGCCATCTTCCCTCCGGGAGAGGCACGGGAAGACTGGGCGATCCTGCGGGCGCTGTCTGACAAGGTCGAAAAGACATTGCCTTACAACACGATAGATCAGCTTCGTGCCAAAATGGTTGAAGTTGCACCGCACTTCGCGGACATCGATGTTGTCACCGCAGCACCGTGGGGCGAGTTTGGAACAGCCGGCGCCGTTGACGCTGCACCGTTCACAAACCCGATTACCGATAACTACCTGTCCAACGCCATTTCACGGGCGAGCGGCATCATGGCGGAATGCAGCGCTGCATTCTCCGGTAAAGTAGAAGAGGGGACCGGCACCAATGGTTGAGTTCTGGGACGTATATGCGCTGCCGACCATTATTATTCTGGCGAAAATCCTGGCCATCGTCCTGCCGCTTTTGATCGCGGTGGCGTATCTGACCCTGTATGAACGCAAGGTCATGGCCCTGATGCAGCTTCGTAAGGGGCCGAACGTTGTCGGTTTCTACGGATTGCTGCAGCCATTGGCGGACGGCGCCAAGCTGTTTTTCAAGGAAACGGTTGTACCGACCGGGGCGAACAAGGCCCTGTTCCTGATTGCACCGATGTTGACTTTCATCCTGTCCCTGATTGCATGGGCGGTCATTCCCTTTGACGAGGGCATGGTTCTGGCGGATATCAACGTGGGTGTTCTGTACCTGTTTGCGATTTCCTCGCTTGGGGTTTACGGGATCGTGGTGGCCGGTTGGGCCTCCAACTCCCGCTATCCGTTCCTGGGGGCGCTTCGCTCTGCGGCGCAGATGGTTTCCTATGAGGTTTCCATCGGTTTCGTGATGATCACGGTTCTGCTGTGTGTCGGATCGTTGAACCTGACCGACATCGTCATGTCACAGAAGGGCGGACTGGGGCTGTTCAACTGGTACTTCGTGCCGTTGTTCCCGATGTTCATCATCTTCTTCGTGTCGATCCTTGCGGAAACCAACCGTCACCCGTTCGACCTTCCGGAAGCGGAAGCGGAACTGGTTGCCGGTTACCAGACCGAATACTCCTCCATGGCGTTCGCACTGTTCTTCCTTGGGGAATATGCAAACATGATCCTGATGAGCGGGATCTGTACCGTGTTGTTCCTGGGTGGCTGGTTGCCGCCGGTTGACATTGCACCGCTCAACTGGATTCCGGGGATCATCTGGTTTGGTATCAAGGTCGCGGCCCTGCTGTTTGTGTTCATCTGGGTTCGGGCAACCTTGCCACGCTACCGGTATGACCAGCTGATGCGTCTGGGTTGGAAAGTGTTCCTGCCGTTCTCGCTGATCTGGGTCGTGTTGACGGCCGGGTTCCTGGTCGCCTTCGATATGGTACCGGCGTAAACGGTTTAAAGTCTGAATTGAGTACCCGGTCCCTCTTGGACCGGGGATATGGGATTTAAAGGTAAGAGGCTAATCATGGGCTTCATAGATAAACAGGCACGCAGTCTGCTGTTGAGCGAAATCGTCTCGGGTCTGTCGTTGACGTTCCGCTATATGTTCAAGAACAAGGCGACGATCAACTACCCGTATGAGAAGGGACCTCTCAGCCCGCGTTTCCGTGGCGAGCACGCGCTGCGCCGGTATGCCAATGGGGAAGAACGCTGCATTGCCTGCAAGCTGTGTGAAGCAGCGTGTCCGGCTCTGGCCATTACGATCGACGCAGAACCGCGTGAGGACGGCAGCCGCCGGACCACCCGCTATGACATCGACATGACCAAGTGCATTTACTGTGGTTTCTGTCAGGAAGCCTGTCCGGTGGATGCGATTGTTGAAGGTCCGAATTTCGAATTTGCAACTGAAACCCGCGAGGAACTGTTCTACGACAAGGACAAGCTGCTCGCTAACGGAGATCGGTGGGAGCAGGAAATTGCTCAGAACCTCAACGCCGACACACCGTACAGATAAGTTAGGACGATAGCTGTGTTACCAGTGATCAAGATAAAGTCACCAACAAAGGGGGGAGGAAAGTAATGATCGTTGCTACTCTTGCTTTCTACCTGTTTGCCGCAATCACCGTCGCGTCCGCCTTCATGGTCATCGCGTCCAAGAACCCGGTTCATTCCGTTCTGTTCCTGATTTTGGCATTCTTCAACTCTGCTGCGCTGTTTGTCCTGCTGGGGGCCGAGTTCCTGGCGATGATCCTTGTGGTTGTCTATGTGGGCGCGGTTGCGGTCCTGTTCCTGTTCGTGGTCATGATGCTCGACATCAACTTCACGGCGCTGCGTCAGGGCTTTTTGCAATATCTGCCGATCGGTGGCCTGATCGGAATTATCCTGCTGATCGAGCTGCTGCTTGTTGTCGGCGGATGGACGCTGGCACCGGAAGCGGTTACCGCCGGGTTTGAGCCTGTCAAGGGCGTGGCCGGGGCAACCAACACCGAGCAAATCGGCAGCATCCTGTACACAAATTATGTTTATCTTTTCCAGGCAGCGGGCATGATCCTGCTGGTGGCCATGATCGGCGCCATCGTCCTGACGCATCGTCAGCGTCCGGGTGTGCGCAAGCAGGTCATCGCTGATCAGGTTTATCGCCGTCCGGAAGACTCCATGGCAGTTCGCAAAGTCGAACCCGGCCAGGGCATTTAAGGGGGAGCGTTATGGAAATCGGATTAGCCCATTACCTGACCGTGTCTGCCATCCTTCTGACATTGGGTATCTTCGGTATCTTCCTGAACCGGAAGAACGTGATCGTGATCCTGATGTCAGTGGAGCTGATGCTGCTGGCCGTGAACATCAACCTTGTGGCTTTCTCCAGCTTTATGGGGGATCTGGCCGGGCAGGTGTTCGCACTCTTCATCCTGACTGTTGCTGCCGGTGAGGCGGCAATCGGTCTTGCCATCCTTGTTGTTTATTTCCGAAACCGTGGATCGATTGCGGTTGAGGACATCCATCACATGAAAGGCTAAGGCTAAGAAACATGATGTACGTCCTCATTGTTTTCCTTCCGCTTCTCGCTGCCTTGCTGGCAGGCCTTGGTGGTCGCCAGCTTGGTGACCGGGGAAGCCAGATTGTAACCTGCGGTGCTGTCGGCACCAGTGCCATCCTGTCCTGGGTGGCCCTGTTGCAGGTGGCGTTCGGAAATGCGCCGGTATCGGTTGAACTGTTTACATGGATCGCGTCCGGTGACTTCAATGTGTCCTGGTCGCTCCGCATTGACAGCCTGACTGCAGTTATGCTGGTGGTTGTGAACACGGTTTCCGCCCTCGTTCACATCTATTCCGTTGGCTATATGTCCCATGATCCGCACAAGCCGCGCTTCATGGCCTATCTGTCCCTGTTTACCTTTGCCATGCTGATGCTGGTGACCTCTGACAACCTGCTCCAAATGTATTTCGGCTGGGAAGGCGTGGGTCTGGCCAGTTACCTGCTGATCGGTTTCTGGTACAAGAAGCCGACCGCAAACGCAGCCGCGATCAAGGCCTTTGTGGTCAACCGTGTGGGTGACTTTGGTTTCGCGCTTGGCATCATGGGCATTTTCTATGTCTTTGGTTCCATCAGCTTCGACACCATCTTTGCCGCGGCACCGGATCAGGTTGGCAATACGTTCAACTTCCTCGGTCTCGAGGTGGACATTCTGACGACCCTGTGTCTGCTGCTGTTCCTGGGTGCCATGGGTAAATCCGCCCAGCTTGGTCTGCACACCTGGTTGCCGGACGCCATGGAAGGCCCGACACCTGTGTCCGCGCTTATCCATGCGGCAACAATGGTGACCGCGGGTGTCTTCATGGTGGCACGTCTGTCACCGGTCTTTGAATATTCCCCGGATGCCCTTGCCGTGGTGACTGTGGTTGGTGCCTCTACGGCGCTGTTCGCGGCAACCGTCGGTCTGGTCCAGAACGACATCAAGCGCGTGATCGCCTATTCAACCTGTTCCCAGCTGGGGTACATGTTCTTCGCGATTGGCGTTGGTGCGTATCCGGTGGCCATTTTCCACCTGTTCACACACGCCTTCTTCAAGGCCCTGTTGTTCCTTGGCTCCGGCTCTGTCATTCATGCGGTCTCTGATGAGCAGGACATGCGCAAGATGGGCGGCCTGTTCCGTCACATCAAGATCACCTATGTCATGATGTTCATCGGTACATTGGCCCTGACAGGTGTTCCGTTCTTCGCCGGCTACTACTCCAAGGATGCCGTGATCGAAGCGGCCTTCGCAGCCGGTTCCGGTGTTGGCCAGTACGCTTTCTGGTGTGGTGTGGGCGCGGCTGTCCTGACAGCTTTCTATTCATGGCGCCTGATGTTCATGACCTTCCACGGAACGCCGCGTGCGGACAAGGAAGTCATGTCCCATGTTCATGAAAGCCCGTTTGTCATGCTGTTCCCGCTCTATGTTCTGGCAGTGGGTGCGGTGTTTGCAGGTTGGTTCTTCTATCCGTATATGGTGGGTGAACATCATGTGGCCTTCTGGGGTGACGCGATTGTCATGCTGGAAAGCAACCAGATCATGGAACAGTTCCACCATGTCCCGGGTTGGGTTATCGCGGCGCCTCTGGTTGCCGGTGTGGTTGGTCTGCTGGTGTCCTGGAACATGTATATCCGTCGTCCGGATATTCCGGTCCAGCTCGCCAAGACCCATTCCGCCCTGTACCAGTTCCTGCTGAACAAATGGTATTTCGACGAACTGTACGACTTCCTGTTCGTACGTCCGTCACGTTGGCTGGGAACCCAGTTCTGGAACATCGGTGATACCCGTATCATCGACGGTCTGGGCCCGAACGGGATTGCGGCACGGGTTGTCGATCTCGCCAAGCGGGCGGCACTGCTCCAGAGCGGGTATGTCTATCACTATGCGTTTGCAATGCTGATCGGGGTTGCCTTGTTTGTTTCTTACTTCTTCTTCGCAGGTGGGCACTAAGTCATGGCTGATTGGAATATTCTCTCAATTGTGACGTTCCTGCCTCTTGTAGGTGCGTTGCTCATCCTGCTGACGGGTGGAAAGGAAGAGGTCGCGGCGCGGAATGCCCGTCAGGTGGCCCTCTGGACCACGCTGATCACCTTTGGTCTGTCCCTGACAATCTGGGCCGGGTTTGACAACAGCAATCCGGGCTTCCAGTTCGTTGAAAAAGCCGAATGGCTGGGCGGCGGCATTAACTACCATATGGGTGTGGACGGCATTTCCATGCTGTTCATCATCCTGACAACGTTCCTGATGCCGCTCTGTGTGCTGGCTAGCTGGAATGCGATCACTACCCGGGTTCGGGAATACATGATCGCCTTCCTGATCATGGAAACGCTGATGGTGGGTGTGTTCTGTGCGCTTGACATGGTTCTGTTCTACCTGTTCTTCGAAGCGGGCCTGATCCCCATGTTCCTGATCATCGGGATCTGGGGCGGTGCAAACCGGGTTTACGCCAGCTTCAAGTTCTTCCTGTACACCCTGCTCGGGTCCGTCCTGATGCTGGTGGCCATGATCACCATGTATTTCATCGTCGGCACCACGGACATTCCGACCCTGATGGCCTACAACTTCGACGTGGACCTTCAGTACTGGCTGTGGCTGGCCTTCTTCGCCTCTTTCGCAGTGAAGGTTCCCATGTGGCCGGTTCACACCTGGTTGCCGGACGCCCACGTTCAGGCCCCGACAGCCGGTTCCGTTATTCTGGCGGGTGTTCTGTTGAAGATGGGTGGATACGGTTTCCTCCGGTTCTCCATTCCCATGTTCCCGGTCGGGTCTGAATTCTTCACGCCGTTCGTTTTTGCCCTCAGCGTGGTGGCCATCATCTACACATCCCTTGTTGCCCTTGTGCAGAAGGACATGAAAAAGCTGATTGCCTACTCCTCTGTGGCGCATATGGGCTTTATCACCATCGGTATCTTCACCTTCACCCAGCAGGGTCTTGAAGGCGGGATCCTGCAGATGCTCAGCCACGGGATTGTTTCCGGTGCGCTGTTCCTTTGTGTCGGTGTGATCTATGACCGGATGCATACCCGTGAAATCGCCCGCTATGGCGGTCTGGTTCACCGGATGCCGAAATACGCCCTGATCTTTATGGTGTTCACCATGGCGACCATCGGTCTGCCGGGCACCAGCGGGTTCGTTGGCGAATTCCTGATCCTGATCGGGACCTATCAGGTCAGCACCTGGACGGCCTTCCTGGCAACAACCGGTGTGATCCTTGGTGCGGCTTACAGTCTGTGGCTGTATCGTCGGGTGGTGTTTGGTGAAATGGTCAACGAAGACCTCAAGGACATCCTTGATGTGAACAAGCGCGAGCTTGCCATCTTCGTACCGTTGATTGTCGTTGCCATGTGGATGGGCATCTATCCGGATCCGTTCCTGGATGTGATGCACGCCGCTGTCGGTAACCTGATGGAACAACACCAGCTGGCCATCGAAGCAAGCCAGTCATCTTTGCACGCAGCTAAATAGGTAGGTTTTGGAAAATGGTTTTGCCTGAATTCTCATACGCACTTCCGGAGATTTTCCTGGCTGTTGCGGCTATGGCGCTGCTGATGCTGGGGGTCTTCAAGGGGAAGGAAAGTTCCCGGACAGTGTCCTGGGCTGCGGTGGCGTCCATTCTGGTCGCTGCCGGACTGGTCCTGACCGGTGATCTGGAATCCCGGATCACCTTCAACGGTCTGTACCAGACTGATGCCTTCACGGCCTTCATGAAGGTGCTGGCGCTGTGTGCCTCTGCCATCGCCATCATCATGAGCATGGATTATAACAGCCGTGAAAAGCTGGACCGGTTCGAGTTCCCGATCCTGATGGTCATTGCCACCCTTGGCATGATGGTCATGATTTCCGCCAACGACCTGATGTCCCTGTATATGGGCATCGAACTGATGAGCCTGTCGCTCTATGTCACGGCGGCGTTCCGTCGGGACAGCGTTCGCTCCACCGAGGCGGGTCTGAAATATTTCGTACTGGGCGCACTGTCCTCCGGGATGCTGCTGTATGGTTGCTCGCTGATCTACGGATATACAGGAACCACCAACTTCACCAACTTCCAGCAGATTTTCGCTGCGGAAGGGTTTGAAGCCGGTATTGGCCTGATTGTGGGTATTGTCTTCCTGATCGCCGGTCTGGCCTTCAAGGTATCTGCGGTTCCGTTCCACATGTGGACACCGGACGTTTATGAAGGGGTACCCACACCGGTAACGGCTTTCTTTGCTGCGGCACCGAAAGTTGCGGGTATGGCCCTGTTCATCAAGACCTTCATGATCCCGTTCGGCGACCTGATCGCCCAGTGGCAGCAGGTCATTGTGTTCATTTCCGTAGCGTCCATGATTTTGGGTGCGTTCGCGGCGATCAACCAGAAGAACATCAAGCGTCTGATGGCTTATTCCTCCATCGGTCACATGGGCTACGCACTGGTGGGTCTTGCCGCCGGTACGCCGGAAGGGGTGCGGGGCGTTCTCGTATACCTGACCATCTATGTGATCATGAATATCGGAACCTTTGCCATCATCCTGTCCATGCGTCAGCGCAACGGCATGGTTGAAGAAATCGGTCATCTGGCCGGTCTTGGCAAATCCCGTCCGATGATGGCCCTGATGCTGATGATCTTCATGTTCAGCCTTGCTGGCATCCCGCCGCTGGCCGGTTTCTTTGGCAAATTCTATGTCTTTGTTTCTGCGGTCAATGCGGGTCTGTATGCCCTTGCCATCATTGGTCTTCTGACATCCGTCGTAGGCGCGTTCTACTATATCCGGATCGTCAAGATCATGTATTTCGATGAAGAGGCAGAAGGCTTTGAGCCCGTGAACCGGACCCTTGCTGTCCTGATGGGCGCATCCGGCCTGTTCACAGCCCTGTTCTTTGTCTATCCGGCGCCGCTTCTTTCCGGTGCGGCCGCCGCAGCAGAAGTCCTGTTCCGGTGACGGAAAAACATGGCGGCGGGCTTAGCCTGCCGCCATTTTATACCCTGTCTGCCTTTGAGACCATTGGCAGCACCAACGACGAGGCGAAGCGCCTCGCAGATTCAGGCACCCCCGAGGGACAGTTGATCTGGTCCCGGATCCAGACCAGCGGGGTGGGTCGCCGCGGCCGGAACTGGGCAAGCCCCTCCGGCAATCTTTACTGCTCAATTCTCCTACGCCCTGAATGCAATGCCACGGAAGGGGCCAAGCTGTCCTTTGCGGTGGCCGTTGCGCTGTATCAGGCTTTCACAGACCTGTTGCCAAACCCGGACACCATTGCCCTGAAATGGCCCAATGACGTGTTGATCCGGGGACAGAAATCCGCCGGTATCCTGCTGGAAAGCAAAAGCGGCCCAGATGGTATGCTGGAATGGCTGGTAATCGGGACAGGGGTCAATGTGACATCCTTCCCGGAAAAGACCGATGGCCTGCCAGCAACGTCATTGGCGCGGGAAGGGGCCAACACCACGGCGGAAGCGGTGCTGGAGAATTACGCCGCCTGTCTCCTTGCCTTATATAAGCAATGGAAAAGCACCGGATTTGATGCTATTCGAAAAGAATGGATGCGTCATGCGACAGGGATCGGGAACCCGATTACCGTTCGTCTGGCAGACCGGGAATTACCCGGCATATTCGAGGGACTGGATGAAACCGGTGCCTTGATCCTTGCAGAAGAAAACGGAACAAAGAAACTGATTACGGCAGGGGAAGTCTTCTTCAACACTCCCGTTCCGTAAAAAATAAAAAAGGGTTGTACATGCTGCTCGCCATCGACGTTGGGAATACAAATATCACCTTTGCGGCCTTTTCCGGGACCGGTCTGGTCAATGAATGGCGGATTGCCACTTCAGGCAGCCGAACAGCCGAAGAATACGGGGTGTGGCTCAATCAGGCGATGGCGCTCGATAATCTGCGTCCGGCCGATATCAAGGACGTGATCATTGCGACCGTGGTGCCGGATGCGTTGTTTAACCTGAAAGGCTTCTGCAAGCGGTATTTCAAGGTGGAACCCATGGTCATTGGCGCACCGGGCGTAGACCTTGGCATGACACCGAAGATCGATAACCCGAAAGAGGCGGGCGCCGACCGGTTGGTGGATGCGGTTGCGGCCCATTCCAAATATGGCGGACCGTTGATTGTCATCGATTTCGGCACGGGGACAACGCTGGATGTGGTCGATGCGGACGGCAATTACGCAGGCGGAATTATCGCGCCGGGCGTCAATCTCAGTCTGGATGCGTTGCATCAGGCAGCGGCCAAACTGCCCCGGATCGCGGTTGAAAAACCGGACCGGGTCATTGGGAAAAACACCCTTGAATGTATGCAGTCCGGTATTTTCTGGGGTTATATCTGTATGGTTGAGGGGCTGATTGCCAAAATCCGTGCTGAATTTGGCGAAGACCTGAAGACGGTTGCCACCGGCGGCCTTGCCACCCTGTTTGCCACGGGAACGGAAGCCATTGATCATATCGATCCCGACCTGACCCTGACCGGGCTGGTCGAGATTTACCGCAAGAACCGCCCCGACTAAATTTTCATAAAAAGAACCCCCAGACGTCTTTAAGGGGCCCGCGCAACGGGGGAAATTCCCCTCGCGTTCAGGCTGGTCCTAATTACGTTTTCAAGGGGTTCCCATGGCTGATGTTATTCTTTGCGCAGATCTGACTGCGTCTTCCCATACCTATTACCTGATCGATGAAGACAGTAAAACTGTTATGAGCAGCAGGTTGAGTCTGTCAGTGGAATATCAGAAAAATAATCCTGTGGATGCCATGAAAATACTGGCTGGCTTCGTTGATGAGACTCAGGTGACGGCAGTCGTATATTTTGCTGAAAGTAACCTTGTCGCAGAAGAAAATCTTTTCCTCATCTTCCTGGATGGGTTCACATCAATCCCGGTTACCAGACTGTTTGCCTATGATGTTCTGGAGGACATACAAGGGGTTACGATCGCTGATTTGCGCCGTGGGTTGACCTGTATGGGGGGCCTTGCATTGAGCAATAACTCCAAGCCAACGATTGTCCTGTCTTTTGGGGAGACAACGAACATTGATTGCATTCAAACAGATTACGTGCGGGTTGAGAAGGTTACCTTGCCTCCGTTTGGGCCGCATTTGCAAAATGCTCTTCTGGAATATCCCTCCCATATGAATTGGGATCTTGGCGCCGCCGTGGATGGCGATTGTGTTACTGTGGATCGCTATTTTCGTATCATGCGAGATACCATAGTTCGGGGGGTTCAGAAATTTAATTTGAATGCGGGCCAGGAATATGTGCTGGTGATAACAGGGGACGCTCTGCCTTTGGACCAGAACGACTTGTTTGCCGCTCTTGGGGTCCCGATGCCCTTCTGCCAGATCATCGGCTATTACAGTAATTTGATGGTGGAGGGAATGTACCGATTTCAGAGCAGTACCAACAATCCGAAAATTACCGACGCTGTCGAACTGTAGCCCGCTGGATTGCAATCGATGGGAGTTGGAAAGGACAGGCGGGGCCTGTCCTTTCCGGTCATCAGCCTATTGCAAGGCGCGCTTTCGGGCACCGAGGAATGTCAGGCCGGTCCCAACGGCGGCCAGCAGGAAACCGACAATCCCGAGTTGCAGATGGGAGAGCGGGAGCATCCCGCCGCCCGGAACCGCAAAGGCAAGTCCCCCCAGCAGGATCAGGACGCGACTGACCCAGCTGAACGAATTGTTGGTCAGGGAGCCGAACCCGATCAGGTATCCCTGCAAGGCAGAGGCAACCAGCGTAATTCCGATCAGGGCGGTCACACAGACAACGACAATCTCGCCCATGGGGGCATTGCCAAGAAGGGCCGGGTTGAACACGAAGAAGAAGGGAACGAAGTAGATGATCGCCCCGATCTTCATGGCCTCAACCCCGGTTTCCATCGGTTCCGATTTTGCCACGGACGACGCGGCAAAGGCGGCAAGGGCCACCGGCGGGGTGATAAAGCTGAGCATCCCCCAATAGAGCAGGAACATATGCACGCTCATGGGATCAAGACCCGTATTCACCAGCGCCGGTGCCAGAATGATGGCAAGGAAGATATAGGCGGCGGTGACCGTCATGCCGATCCCGAGAACGAAACTGGTTAGCGCCCCCATCAGGAGCAGGGCCAGCGGATGCCCGCCTGCCAGATACACCAGATCGTTGGTCAGGGTGCCGGTCATGCCGGTGACCTGCAAGGCCCCGACAATCAGTCCGACCGCCGCCAGAAGCCCCGCCAGTTCCGCCAGCAGGCCGCCAACAGCGAAAGTCATGTCCCGCAGCTTCTGCCATGTCAGGCGATGTTTCGGATTGAACTGGTTGATCACCAGCAGCAACACCGTGGCATAGAAGGGCGCATGGGCTTCCCGTTTCAGGAAAAGCAGCATCCAGACCAGAAAGACAAAGACGGCAATATAGTACCAGCCTTCCTTGAACACGGTTTTCAGGCTGACCAGTTGTTCCTTGGGAAGACCGGACAGCTTGTGTTCCGCCGCATGGGCATCGATCTGCATGAACAGGCCAAAATAATAGAGGACCGACGGAATAATCGCCGCCAGCGCCACGTCCACATACCGCACGTTCAGAAAGTCCGCCATGATAAAGGCCGTGGCCCCCATGATGGGCGGCATCATGACCCCGCCGGTTGAGGCACAGGCCTCGATCGCGCCGGCGGTTTTCGCCCGCACCCCGATGCTGCGCATGGCCGGGATGGTCAGGGAGCCGGTGGTCAGAACGTTTGTGACAGGGCCACCGCTCATGGAGCCAAAAAGGCCGCTTGAGAAAATGGCGACCTTTGCCGGTCCGCCGCGAACATGCCCCATCAGGGCAAAGGCGAAGTTGATAAAGAACTGGCCCGCGCCTGTATAGATCAGGGCCACCCCGAACAGCAGGAACCCGAAAACGATACCCGTAAAGGCCTTCATGGGAATACCCAGCAGACTTTCTTCAGAGAAGGTATGGAACGCGGCTGTATTCAGGAACGGCTGTCCCACCCCGGAAATTACATCCGGCATCATATCCGCATAGATGGGATAGAGTGAGATCACCAGCACGATCAGGAAAACAGCCATCCCGCCAGCCCGTCGTCCGGTTTCAAGGATCAGGGCCCAGAACAGCACACTGACATATTTGCCATGCTCTGTCGGGTTGAATTCCCATGCCTCGTCCAGAATGTCTTCGGCAAAATAGACATAATAGGCGGTCAGCCCCAGCGTTGTCAGGAACAACAGGGCATCATACCACGGTACTTGTGTGCGGGACGCTTTCTTGTGCGCAGGCATCAGCAGGTAAATCATGGACAACATGACCCCGCACAAAAGATACATGTAGCGGTTGGTGACCAGAACCTTGCCAAGGACCAGCTTGAAAAATCCCAGATGGAACAACTGGTTGGCCGCAAGGGCGATCGAAATGACCGTCAATGCGAGAACAAGGCCCATCCAGAAGGGAGAGAGACGGCGGTAGCGCGCACTCTCCAGATCCTCGATCTCGTCGGATTGATAGTTGGTGGGGGTATCGGAAGAACGCATTTTCAGTTTCCTGTTGGGCAGGCAGCACAGACGTCAGCGGCCACCCGCGAATGAAGGGGAGTAGGAAAATGTGGAAACCGGCCCGTTTTGGGGGCCGATTTCCCATGCAGGACAGAGGGTATTACCAGCTATGGAATACCGGGTTGAGGCCAGCGGCTGTCAGGGCTTCGCTGCGGGCCTTGGCCCATGCGTCCTTGAAGGCCGTCTCATCGTCCGGGGCGTTCTTCCGGAATTCCTTCCATGTATCCAGAAGGACCTGCTGACGTTTCAGGTTCTTCTGCTGGTTGGCTTCGGCCTCATCGGTCCATTTGCCGGTTTCCTTGTAATACTGGACAGCCCCTTCATGGAACGGAACAAAGGCCGCGGCCAGATCCTGACGTTCCCACGCCCAGCCATTGGCACCGGGTGCATTGTCCTTGTATTCGTCATGGTGGACATACATGGACTTGGTCACGCCATAGACCATACCGGTATCGATATTATCCATGGTGACAAGAACCGGGTAGGGGGTGGCGATACCCTCATATCCGCCTTCCGGCACACCGGCGCCTTGCGTACATCTGTGGCGGAGATACCAGGGAACCACGCTGTGGACCCGTTCCCAACCTTCCTTGTCCTCATGCGGGAAGGACGGATGGAATAGACCCCGCGGCGAGGCATCAACCTTCAGCATCTGGCTGGAATGGGATGCGGCAATCAGGGCATCCAGATCATTGTTGATCAGCGCCTCAACCGAGGAGGCATAGCCACCAACCTCGACCTTTTCAACATCGTCCCATGTCAGGTTGGCAAAATGCAACATGGACTGGATGGCCTGATTAAGGGCCGGGGCGCCGCGCACCCATGCGACACGCTTGCCTTTCAGGTCGGCCGGGGTCTTGATGTTTGCATCCTTGGCGGTTGCCAGTGACACGGCACAGCCGTCGGGCAGGTTGATCAGGGCCAACCGAATGGGTTGCGGCCCCCATTCCTTGTTGCCGAAGGTGTAAACTCCTTCCTGCGCATAGATACTGTCCGATCCTGTGGCCGAAAACTGGGCCATGCCACTTTTCAGCGGGGACAGACGGGACACGTCGTTTTTCCCGGGAATGACCCGAAGGTTGGTTCCATAGGTATTCTTCAGCACACTGCCGACTGCAACCGCCTGGTTATACCCGGCAGACCCCGTGTTATAGGCGGTCCAGACCATGGTTTTTGGCAGGTCGATTTCTGCGGCAAAGGCTGAAATTGGCAAAGAGATAGCGATCGAGGCAGCGAGCGTGGCTGCCTTCCGGATGTTTTTCATTGATTATTCCTCCCGTGCTGTTCGTGCCCGGTTATCCTTGAGTGTTTTTTGGCGGGCACCAACGTTGCAAAACGGAGCGTTCCATATTTGATGGGGATACGCAACCTCTTTTATCCAGCAAAATTGTATACAATAGCATCTTAATATTGTCGGCCCTCACACCTGCGTAACTTTGACCTTTCCGTTTCCTTTCAATCCTGATAGATCAAGGCCAAGCATTTCGCGGTCCTCCTGTCCGCGAGCATTAAAAATTCACAATATTCTCAGGGCATGATCTCCATGAATTATGATAACGGACTGATCTTCCTTCCCCTTGGCGGCAGCGGGGAAATCGGCATGAACCTCAATCTGTATTGCTGTGACGGCAAATGGTTGATGGTCGATTGCGGTATTTCCTTTGCCGATGAAAGGGCGCCGGGAATTGATCTGATCGTTCCCGATGCCCGGTGGATCGCCGAACGGCGCGAGGATCTGCTGGCCATTGTGGTGACCCACGCCCATGAGGACCATGTGGGCGCGGTGGCACGGCTGTGGGACCAGTTCCGCTGTCCGGTTTATGCCAGTCCGTTCACGGCGGAAATCCTGTCGCTGAAACTGGCGGAGGAGGGGATCGAGGACGCGGTCGAGGTGAATATCGTTTCGCCGGGAAGTTCCGTGCAGATTGATGCCTTCCATCTGGATTTTGTTGACCTGACCCACTCCATCCCGGAAATGCAGGCCCTGATGATCACCACGCCCTATGGCCGGGTGATGCATAGCGGGGACTGGAAACTGGACCCGGCGCCCGTGGTTGGGCCGGAAAGCAACCTTGAGAAGATGCAGGATATCTCGACAGGGGATGTTCTGGCCATGGTTTGCGATTCCACCAACGTGTTCAAGCAGGGGGTTTCCGGCTCGGAAGGGGATGTTCAGGAAAGTCTGGACAGCCTGCTGGCCAGAATACCGACCGGGCGCGTGGCGGTGACCACCTTTGCCTCGAATGTGGCGCGGGTCAGCACCATCGCCCAGATTGCCGAGCGGCATGGCCGGCACGTGGTGCTGGTCGGGCGCAGCCTGTATCGAATGACGGAAGCAGCCCGGAAATCCGGCTATCTTGAGGACCTGCCAGCCTTCGTGAAAGAGGATCAGGCCGCCTATCTGCCAAAAGACAAGGTTCTCTACCTTTGTACCGGCAGTCAGGGCGAGCCACGCGGCGCCATGGCCCGGATTGCCCGTGATGATCATCCCCATGTCAGCCTTGAAGGCGGGGATACGGTTATTTTCTCTTCCAAGGTGATCCCCGGCAACGAGAAGACCCTGTTTGCCCTGCATAACCAACTGACCGACCTTGGCGTCAATGTCATCACCGAGGCGGAAGAGTTTGTTCATGTGTCCGGCCATCCGGCACGGGATGAACTGGCGCGCATGTACGAAATCGTAAAGCCGCAGATTTCTGTGCCTGTGCATGGCGAGGCCCGGCACCTGAAAGAACATTGTGCCCTGGCCCTGTCGCTGGGTGTGCCCGAGGCGATCGAGATCAGAAACGGCGATATGCTGAAACTGGCCCCCGGCAAGGCCGAGATTATCGACAAGGTTCATTCCGGCCGTTTGGCCGTGGATGCGGGCGGGGCCACACCGCTGGATGGTGAATTTCTGGCGACACGGCGCAGGATGATATATAACGGGGCGGCGAATGCCCTTGTGATTGTCAACGAAAAGGGACAAATTACCGAGGATCCGATTGTCCGGCTGCGCGGTGTGGTGGACGAAGACCTGTTCCCGGACCTGCATGAGGACTTGAAACAGGCCATCGTGAAACGGCATTCCGAGCTGTCGAAGCGCGATCAGACGCGGGATTCCGACGTTGAGGAAGCCGCCCGGCAAGCCATCCGCCGGACCATCCGCCGGTTGGCAGGGCGACGCCCGGTCACGGACGTTCATGTGGTCCGGATCGAGGATGAAGACGAATAACAACAAAAGCCGCAGGAATAGCGGCGGTACACAACAAAGAGAAAAGGTGAAGTCATGATCGGTCGTTTGAACCATGTTGCCATTGCGGTTCCGGATCTGGAAGCGGCGGCGAAAACCTATCGGGAAACACTGGGCGCCAAGGTCAGTGAACCACAGGCAGAGCCGGATCACGGTGTGACCGTGGTGTTTGTCGAACTGGACAATACCAAGATCGAATTGCTTCACCCGCTGGGTGAGAATTCACCCATAAGTGCTTTTCTTGAAAAAAATAAATCTGGCGGCATGCACCATGTCTGCTATGAGGTTGAGGACATTCTGGCGGCCCGTGACAAGCTGGTGGCAGAAGGCGCCCGCATTCTGGGAGACGGGGAGCCGAAGAACGGTGCCCACAATAAGCCGGTTCTGTTCCTGCACCCGAAAGACTTCAACGGTACGCTGGTCGAGCTGGAGCAGGTTTGAGCCAATACCGCAATTAAGGAGTGAGCCATGTCGTTGATCGGTGGCATTGTCGTTTTCAGTATTACGTGGTTTGTGGTTCTGTTTACCGTTCTGCCGTGGGGCGTTCGCACCCAGCAGGAAGATGACCATGTGGCGCCGGGCACGGTGGAAAGTGCGCCTGTCAATCCGGCGATCTGGAAGAAGATGCTGGCGACGACCATTATCACGGGAATTCTGTTCGGCATTTTCCTGTGGACTGTGGAATACGGGATCATTGATTATCGCAGCATCGTCAACCGTAACGCGTAGGTCGCCTTGACTGAACCAATGTCTGTCTCACTGTAAGATGTATCGTTCTGATATTGATGGCCTGCGTGCCATTTCCGCCCTGGCAATTTTCGCCTTTCACCTTGGTATATCGGGGTTTTCAGGCGGATTTGTCGGGGTTGATATTTTCTTCGTCATTTCCGGCTATCTGATCGTTCCGCGCATCGTGGATGGTCTGGAAGCCGGAAACTTCTCGCTGGCCGACTTTTTTGAGCGCCGCGCCCGGCGCATCCTGCCCGCCCTGTTCCTGATCATCCTGTTCTCGCTGGTGGTCGGGTTCTTTATTCTGGGCCCGCGGGAATTCCATGAACTGGGGCTCAGTGTTTTTGCCACACTGGCCTTTGGCGCCAACTTCTTCTTTCATGACCGATCCGACTATTTTGCTGACGCGGCCCATCAAAAGCCGCTGTTGCACGCATGGTCGCTGGGGGTCGAGGAACAGTTCTATATCCTGATCCCCCTTATCCTGATGGGGGTATGGTGGGCGTTTCGGTCCTCAAGGCGCCTGTCGCTGCGCCGGATGGTTCTGCTGATTACGGTGGCGTCATTCCTGTATAACGTGGTGTTTGTGCGGCTGGATGAATCCCACGCCTTTTATATGCCCATGTCCCGGTTCTGGGAGTTGGGCCTTGGCGGTTTGCTGGCCCTGTATACGCGGGATCAGGTTTTCGGGCGCGGCTTGAGCCGTGCGGCGGCGGCTTTGGGGCTGCTGCTGATCGTTGTTTCCATCTTCCTGATTGACGACCGGGTCCGCTATCCCGGCGAGGCGGCGCTGCTGCCGGTTCTGGGATCGGCGCTGCTGATTTTCGCAGGGCAGGGCATATCCAATCCGTTGTCGCGATTTCTGGGGGCGGCCCCGTTCCGCTATGTGGGGCGGATTTCCTATTCGCTCTACCTGATCCACTGGCCGATCATCGTTTTTGCCCGGATTTACCTGTCCCGCCCGCTGGAGCCGCTGGAACAGGCGGTTCTGTTTGTCTTTGGCGTGGTGTGGGCCATTCTGTCGTGGGAGTTTTTTGAAAAAGCCATTCTGGCCCGTGGCAAGCTGGCCTTCCGGCCGGTCTTTACCGGTTTGGCGGCGGTCGGCGTGGCCATGCTGGTGCTGAGCGGTGTGGTGGTGCAGACCGACGGCCTGCCGGGGCGAATGAGTGACCGTTCTGTCGCCCTGATCCAGTCGCTGGAGCAGGAAAAGCAGGCGACCCGCAAGGCGGTCTGTGATGAGACCGTGACCTTTGGGGATGACCGCTTCCGCAAGTTCCGGGGCTGTCAGGTCGGCCCGGAGGAGGGAAGCCGGGTTCTGTTCTGGGGTGATTCCCATTCCGGGATGGTGTTCAAGGCCTACCGGGCCTTGCAGGAGGAAGCGCCGTGGCAGGTCTTGTCCGTGGGAATGCCCGACTGTCCGCCCATCGTGGACATCGTGACCACCCGCCGGAAAAACCGCGAACTGTGCCCCGGTTATGTGGACCTGATCGTGGATCACATCGAGAAAAACGGCGTTGAGGTTGTGGTGCTGGGAAGTCGCTGGGCCAATCTGGCATCGGATTTCCGGGCACCCGGCGATGGCGGCCGCAGCCATACCATCTTTGATACCCGCAATGAAAACAGCGTGATGGACCTTGGATCGGCCCTGATCCGCACCATCGACCGGATTGAAGCGGCCGGGGCGCGGGTGATCGTGATCGGTCCAGTTCCCGAAATCCAGTTTCATGTGCCCGACACCCTGATCCGCACCTGGAGCGGGATCGGAGACCTGCCGCTGGTCCGCCGGGAGGATTTCGACGACCGGCAATCCCGCGTTCTGGCGGCCCTGAAAAGGATCGAAATACTGGGCAAGGCAACGGTGATCTATCCGCACCAGATGCTGTGTGACGACGTTTCCTGCGATGTGACCCGCAACGACAAGGCCCTATACACAGACGATGACCATTTGAGTGTGGAAGGCGCCCGCGCTATAGTTGATGAACTTGTCACCCATTTTTAGGGAGGGACCGGTTTGCACCATTCATGCTTTTTCCTGACCTTGGGCCTTGTTGTTCTGGGGGCCATCCCGTTCAGCGCAGCAGAGGAGGTCCGGGTAACGGTCACAACCGAGGACTGCGCCCATATCAGTCGCCATGTGGCCCGCGATGATGTGACCTATCAGGCGGGGCGGGATGTTTCCGGCAGGCCGGTTGTCCCCGCCGATCTTGACGGGCCGCAGGTGCAGTTCCCCGAAACGGTGATCATTGACCTGTCCCTGCCGCTGGCCGATTTGTTCGAGGGCGGAAATCCGCCTGTCCGGGCCTTGCGAAACGCTGATGTTGAATTGGGGCGCATTGACTATCATATGCAAACGGGGCGGATAACCTTCAACGGTCAGGTGCTTGCGGACCCGGCGCTGAATGCGATCGCGGCGGAATGCCGGAAAAGATATGACCTGTTGGAAAAGTGACCGGTGGCAAGTTGCATAACCCTTGCAATCTTGCCAAATCCCTTTAAAAGTCTTGCAATAAAACGACCGTTTTAATGCGCCAGATTGGCGTGAACGGATCGGGTAACAGTTCAACAACCAAGAGATTTCACAGAGGACTCCATGCGTCTTTCCCGATATTTCATGCCTACCCTGAAAGAGGATCCAAAAGAGGCGCAAATCGCTTCGCATCGGCTGATGTTGCGCGCCGGAATGATCCAGCAGTCCTCTGCCGGTATCTATTCATGGCTGCCACTTGGGAACCGTGTCCTGAAGAATATCGAGCGGATCGTCCGCGAGGAACAGGACCGCGCCGGTGCCCTTGAAATCCTGATGCCGACCATCCAGCCTGCGGATTTGTGGCGCGAGTCGGGTCGGTATGACGACTACGGCAAGGAAATGCTGCGGATTGTGGACCGCCATGACCGGGACATGCTGTACGGTCCGACCAACGAGGAGCAGGTCACCGATATCTTCCGCTCCCACGTCAACAGCTATAAAGACCTGCCGCTGAACCTGTATCACATCCAGTGGAAATTCCGCGACGAGGTTCGCCCCCGGTTTGGTGTCATGCGCGGACGGGAATTCCTGATGAAGGATGCCTATTCCTTTGATCTGGATTATGAAGGCGCCAAGATCGCCTATAACACCATGTTCGTGGCCTATCTGAAGACCTATGCGCGGCTTGGCCTTCAGGCTATTCCGCTGCGGGCGGATACAGGCCCCATCGGCGGTGATCTGTCCCACGAGTTTATCATTCTGGCCGACACCGGCGAGAGCGAGGTGTTCTATCACAAGGACATCCTGAACCTGAAAACACCGGAAGGCGACCATACACCTGAGGAGCTTCAGGCCCTTGTGGATGAGTGGACCAGCTATTACGCGGCTGCCGATGAAATGCACGATGCGGACAATTGCGGCGTTGCAGAAGGCGACCTTGTTGCCCGGCGCGGGATCGAGGTGGGGCATATCTTCCACTTCGGCGAAAAATACTCCAAGGCCATGGGCGCCACGGTCATGGGGCCGGATGGCAAGGAAATCACCGTTTCCATGGGGTCTTACGGCATTGGTGTTTCCCGTCTGGTTGGCGGCATCATCGAGGCCTGTCACGACGAGGCCGGCATTGTCTGGCCGGAAGAGGTTGCGCCGTTCAAGGTGGGCCTGATCAATCTGAAATCCGGCGACGAGGCCTGCGATGCAGCCTGTGAGGATTTCTACGCCAAGCTGCAGGCCGCCGGGATCGAGGTTCTGTATGATGACACGTCAGACCGGGCAGGCGGCAAGTTTGCCAAGATGGACCTGATCGGTGTTCCCTATCAGGTGACCATTGGTCCGCGTGGCCTGAAAACAGGCGTTGTTGAATTCAAGACCCGGAAATCCGGCGAGAAAGAGGAGATCACCCCCGAAGCCGCCCTGAACCGGTTGGTGGGCTGATCTGGTGTTTTCCCGTTTCGAATGGATGATGGCCCTTCGCTACCTGCGCGCCCGTCGGCAGGAAGGGTTCATTTCCGTCATTGCCCTGTTTTCATTCCTCGGGATTGGTCTTGGGGTGGCAACGCTGATCATCGTCATGTCCGTCATGAACGGGTTCCGGGCCGAATTGCTGGACCGGATCCTGGGCATGAACGGCCATTACGAGGTTCGGGCCCCTGAAAACGGGTTGCTGACGGATTATGAACCACTGGTAGAGCGGTTGTCCGTCGTGCGGGATGTGGTTCGGGTGACCCCTATCGTGGAAGGACAGGTGATGGCCGCTGCCGGCAAGCAGGCCAGCGGCTCCCTTGTTCGCGGCATGAGCGGCGAGCAGCTTCGCAAGCTGACCGTTCTTGCAAGCTCTGTTCCGCCGGGGGCACTGGACAAGTTCGACCGAGGCGAAGGCATTCTTCTTGGGTACCGGTTGGCCCGGTCCCTTGGCATTCGAACCGGGGATCGGATCAAGCTGATTTCCCCCAATGGCACCTCGACCGCGTTTGGGACGGTGCCACGGGTCAAGACCTATGAAATTGCGGGCCTGTTCGATACGGGCATGTATGAATATGACAGCGGCTATATCTATATGCCGCTGGGCGAGGCGCAGAAATATTTCAAGCTGGGCGACGGGGTCACCGCGCTTGAGGTGTTTGCAACCGATCCCGACCGGGCCCTTGCCATTCGGGCCGATATTATTAACGCCGTCAATGTGCGGGCCTTTATCTATGACTGGCAGCAGTCGCGGGCCAGTTTTTTCAACGCGCTTGAGGTGGAACGGAACGTCATGTTCCTGATCCTGACCCTGATCATTCTTGTGGCCGCCTTCAATATCATTTCCAGCCTGATCATGCTGGTCAAGGACAAGGGCCGCGCCGTTGCGATCCTTCGGACAATGGGCGCGACCCGGGGCATGATCATGCGGGTTTTCTTCATTGCGGGGGCCAGTATCGGGGTGACGGGAACCCTGTTCGGCTTTTTGCTGGGCATTGGTTTTTGTGCCAATATTGACGGTATCAAGCGCCTCATCGAGGGACTGACCGGGGCGGAGCTGTTCTCGGCTGAAATCTATTTCCTGTCCAATTTGCCGGCCAAGGTGGACCCGTCCGAGGTCACCGTGGTGGTGATCATGGCACTGGTGATTTCGCTGGCGGCGACCATTTACCCGTCATGGCGGGCGGCTCGTCTCGACCCGGTGGAGGCCTTGCGCTATGAGTGATGCAATCCTGACACTGGATAATGTGGGCCGGGTTTTCCGGCAGGGCGGAACCGATTTTGCCGTGCTGGTCGATATCAACCTAGAGGTCAAGGCCGGCGAGATTGTCGCCCTGCTGGGCCAGTCTGGTGCGGGCAAATCGACGTTGCTGCACACGGCGGGCCTGCTGGAGCCACCAACCACGGGGCAGGTTCTCATCAACGGGCAGGACTGTACCCGGACATCGGATCGCAAGCGGACCGAAACCCGGCGCCGGGAAATCGGTTTTGTGTACCAGTTTCATCATCTTCTGCCGGAATTTTCCGCTATTGAGAATGTGATGATGCCGAACCTGATCGGGGGGACGCCGAAAAAGAAGGCTTATGCCAATGCGCGGCATCTTCTGGTGTCCATGGGGCTGGAACATCGGCTGGATCACCGTCCGGCCAAGATGTCCGGCGGCGAACAGCAGCGGGTCGCCATTGCGCGGGCGCTGGCCAATCATCCATCCCTTCTTCTGGCGGACGAGCCGACAGGCAACCTTGACGAGCAGACGGCAGAACTGGTGTTCCAGAAATTTGTCGGCCTTGTTCGGGAAAAGAATGTCGGCGCCCTGGTGGCCACCCATAATCTGGAACTGGCAAAGCGCATGGACCGGATCGTCATGGTGCGCGATCATCGACTGGTGGATGCCTGAACGGCCTGACTGTTTAAAAGATTTTTCTTTATAAGTTTTTCAACATAAGCCTCTACAAATACACCACTTTCCTGTAAACTCTCCTCCCGGTTTCGTCAGATCGCCCTTTTTCCCAAAGGGCACCGAAACCGATCTCAGGGGGACTGAATGGGACAGGGGAAACCGTGGTTTGCAGCGATCAGGCGAAAGCTCCGGCCGCTTCTTTGGGAGATGGCGGTCTATTCGTTTTTTGTGAATATCCTCGCCCTTGTCATTCCCTTGTTTGTCCTGCAGGTCTACAACCGGGTTGTGGCCTTCGGGGCCATCACCACTTTACAGGGACTGGTGCTGGGGGTGGTTCTCGTACTGGTCTTTGACTTTCTTCTTCGCCAGATCCGCAGTCGCCTGCTTCAAAAGGCGGCCATGCGCCTTGATATCGGGATCGGCGAGGCGTTGGTTCGGAAAATCTGGTCCTTGCCCCTCCGGGTTCTGGAAAGCCGGCCGTCTTCCTATTGGCAGGGGTTGTTTCGCGATGCGGACATGGTGCGCAACACGGTGGCCGGGCCGCCCTTTCTGCTGTTGATCGACTTGCCGTTTTCCCTGTTGTTTGTTGGCTTGATCTTTGTCATTGCCGAACCGGTCGCGTGGGTGTTTGCCGGGGTCATCCCGGTTTTTATCTTGCTGGGGGCCATATCGGCCCGGTCCGTCAGTCGGGTCAGCAACGATGAAAAAGACGCCCAGCGCCGCCGGGACAGCCTGATTGGCGACATGATCGACAACCGGGGCACGGTTAAGGCGCTGTCTCTGGACCGGGGGTTGCAACCGCAGTGGGAAAAGGTCCATGCCGATGGGGTGGAAAGGGCCCTGCACCGCGGCATGAACGTGGATTTCTTTGCCAATACGGGCATGATTTTAACCTTGGCGACAACGGTCCTGATTACCAGCTTTGGGGCCCTTGCCATCATCGACCAGAAGCTGAGCATTGGTGCCCTCATCGCTGCCAACATGCTGTCCAGCCGGGTGATCGGGCCGTTCAGCCAGCTTGTCGGCGGCTGGAAGGGGTTCGCCATGTATCGGCAGGCCCGCCAGCGTCTGGATGATGTGATGACCCTGCCGGAGGAAAGACAGGAAACCACCATTGATCTGGACAAACCAGCGGGGGAGATCCTTCTGGAAAATGTCTGTTTCCGGTACCGCGCCGATGGGGACCCGGTGCTGGAGGGATTGGGCGTGCGTTTCGCCCCGCGTGCCGTTCATGTGATCATGGGGCCAAATGGCGGCGGCAAAACCACCCTGATCAAACTGTTGACCGGCCTTTACAGCCCCGAAAGCGGGCGTGTTCTGCTGGACGGGGCCGACCTTGGCCAATTCACCCGCCGTCAACTTGCCGGTTGGATCGGCTATGTGCCGCAAAATTCCGTTCTGGTGGACGGCACCATCCGCGACAATATCACCGGGAAAAGGCCCGACATTTCCGACCGGGAGGTTGTCGAGATTTGCAAGGCCGTCGGCCTTCACAGGATCATTTCCGATTACCCGGACGGGTACGGTACCCCGGTGGGAGAGGCTGGCGGGGCGCTGTCCGGTGGCATCCGCCAGCGCATTGCCATTGCCCGGGCGCTGATCGGCCATCCGCCTGTCCTTATCCTTGATGAACCATCGGCCAGTCTGGACCGACCCGCCGAAAATATGTTGAGAGACCTGCTAAAGAATCTATCACAAGATCATACAATTATTGTTGTTTCCCATTCACCAACCTTACTGAATATGGCCGATTATCTGTATCTTCTGGATCGTCGGCGCATGGTGATTTCCGGCCCCCGCGAAGAGGTTCTCAATCACATCAATAGCCTGCAGGCAGGGGCTGCCGCGGCGGACGGCACACGAAACCGGAGGGCAAATGTATGAGCCGGTTTTCCGGGCTGGAGAAAAAATATCCGCTGTCATCGTGGCGTCTGTTCGGGCTGGTTATCATCGCCCTGATCGCGGGGTTTCTGGTCTGGGTGAATTTTGCTGAATTCGAGGAAGTCGCCGTCCTGTCCGGGGAGGTGGTGCCACAGGACCATGTGAAGGTGGTCCAGCATCTGGAAGGCGGGATCATCCAGAAAATCCATGTGCGCGAAGGAAGCCGCGTGGAGCAGGGCGCGCCCCTGATGCAGCTTGACCTTGCGGTGAACGCCATCAACGAGGAAGCCCTTAAAATCCAGTTGGAAAGCCTGCGGATCAAGCGAGCCCGACTGATTGCCGAAAGCGAGGGGGCAGCCCCCGTTTATCCTGCGTCTTACCTGCCGGGTATCGGTGCCGTGCTGGAGGCCGAGAAAAAGACCTATGCCTCGCGCATGGCGCAGTTGGAGGCAAAGCGGAAAATCATGGAGGAAATCGCCACCCAGAAGGCCCTGGATGTGGAGCAGTTGCAGCTTAAATATGCGGCGCTGAAATCCGATCTGGCGGTATCGCGGCGGAAATTCGCCATGTCACGGGAATTGCTGGATGCGAACCTGACCCCGAAGATCGAGCATCTGCAACTTGAAATCGAGCTGACCCGACTGGAAGGGGAGCTCAAATCCCTGAAACCGGCCCTGCCACGGGCGGAGGCCGCCGCCAAGGAGGCACGCGAGCGGGTGCGGGAGGAGGAACTTGGCTTTCGGCGCATGGCGTTTGACGAATTGGGCGCGACAGAACGGGAAATTGCGCGGCTGAAGGAGCTTCTGGTCACCGCCGGGGAACAGGTGACCCGCACCACCATCCGCAGCCCCATAGACGGTATCGTCAAGAATTTGCGGATCAACACGGTTGGCGGCATTGTCCGGCCGGGGGATGCGGTGATGGATATTGTCCCGTCCAGCGACAAACTGGTGGTGGAGGCCCGCCTCAATCCCGCCGACCGGGGATTTGTTCGCGTCGGGCAGGAGGCCATGGTCAAGCTGACCAGTTATGATTATTTCACCTATGGCGGATTAAAGGGCAAGGTTGCCAATATCGCGGCGGATGCCTCCAGCGATGAAAACGGAAACCCCTATTTCAAGGTGATTGTTGAGACGGACGAGGTGCAGGGGCCGGATCAGGGCGGGTTTCTGGTGACACCGGGGATGCAGGCCCTTGTCGATATTCATACGGGGCGAAAGCCGGTTATCGACTACCTGTTACAGCCGGTCCTGAAGCTCCGGCATGAGAGTTTCAGGGAGCGCTAGAAAGCAAGGGAGAGCCGGGTGAAGACAGGGGGCGTAAAGGGGCCGTGATGCGATTTTTGCGTAGGCTGTTATCGTTGCTGGCGGGAACCAACGGGCAAAGGGTGGCCTGGGCCGTCCTTGTTGGCATCCTTGCCATCCACAGCATCAACTTTCCCCTGATCGAAGGAATTAGAAACCGCTCTTTCGATTTATATCAAAGACTTGCGCCGCGACCTTCACTTGAACAATCACCTGTTGTGGTGGTTGATATCGACGAAAAAAGCCTGTCCGAAATTGGGCAATGGCCGTGGGGGCGGAATGTCATGGCGGCACTTGTCCAGCGCCTGACCGAATCCGGGGCCGTGGTGATCGGTTTCGATATGGTCTTCTCGGAGGAGGATCGGTTGTCGCCGCCGCGGCTGGCCCGCCAGATCGTCGGGCTGGAGCCGGACATGCGGGAGCGGCTGGCCGCGCTGCCGGATACGGACCGGATTTTTGCATCGGCGATTGCGCGAAGCCGGGTCGTGCTGGGCGGATTTGTCAGCAACGAACAGACCGGGGGACAGGAAGCCTCGCTTGAGCGGATAAAAAGCATCAACTGGATGGGGCAGAACCCGTCCCTGTTCGTCAAACGGTCCGCCCGCTATGTGGGCAATGTCCCGGTTCTGGAAGCGGCGGCGACCGGTCATTCCAACTTTACGCTGGATAACGATTTTGACGGGGTGATCCGCCGCATTCCCCTGTTCAGCCGGGTGAATGAGACCCTGATCCCCATTTTGGGTCTGGAAATGTTGCGGGTGGCGACGGGAAAAAGCGTCCTGATCCGGGCCGGGGAACAGGGCATCGAGGGGGTGGTCATTGCCGGCACCCTGATCCCGACCGATGGATATGGCCGGATGTGGATCCGTTTTTCCCGGCGGGATGAAAGCCTGTATCTGTCTGCCGCCGATATCCTGTCAGGCCGTATCGGACCGGAGCGGGTCGCGGGGCGCCTTGTGCTGATGGGAACCTCGGCCACGGGGCTGAAGGATTTGCGATCCACCCCGGTTGAGGCCGTTGTTCCGGGGGTGGAAGTGCATGCCCAGATGCTGCAAACGGTCCTGACGGGCAACCACCTCTATCGCGGCGACCTGATGCGGGCGGTGGAGTGGCTGACCATCCTTGGGGCGGGGCTGCTGCTGATTATCGTGTCTCCCTTGCTGGGGGCAACGGCAGCCTTCACCTTTTTGCTGGGGATTGTGGGGGCGTCTTCGGGGCTTGCCGCCTATCTTTTTCTGGAAAAGTCGATCCTGATGGATATCACCTTCATCGTGGGGTCGTCGGTCCTGTTATTCTTTGTGTTGGTTTATTCCAGCTTTCGGTCCGTCGAGGAACAGCGCAGCCAGATCCGCAGTGCCTTCGGCCATTACCTGTCGCCGGAACTGGTCGACCGATTGGCGCGGGAGCCGGACAAGCTGAAGCTCGGCGGGGAGGTACGAACCCTCAGCTTTCTGTTTTGCGACATTCGGGGCTTTACCGAGATTTCCGAAACCTATGACGATGACCCGGAGGGACTGACCCGGCTGATCAATGACTTCCTGACCCCCATGAGCAATATCATCATGCGTCACGGAGGCACCATCGACAAATATATGGGCGATTGCATCATGGCCTTCTGGAATGCCCCCATGAGCGACCCTGATCACGCCCTTCATGCGGTGCTGGCCGCACGGGACATGCAGCGGGAACTGATGAGCTTGAATTTCCAGTTACAGAAAAACGCCGAGGAGGCAGGCCATGTCTTCACCCCAATCAAGGTGGGGATTGGTATCAATACAGGGTCTTGCGTCGTCGGCAATATGGGATCAGAACATCATTTTGATTATTCCGTTCTGGGGGATGCGGTCAATCTGGCCTCCCGCCTTGAGGGGCAATGCAAAGCTTATGGGGTGGATATCATCGTCGGCGACCAGACTGCACAGGCCGTGGAGGGGATGACGTTCCTTGAACTGGACCTTCTGGCGGTAAAGGGCAAGATGCAGGCGGTCCGTATTTTCGCCTTTCTTGACGAAAAGAGGGAGGATAGCCGGGCGAAGGCGGTGGGAGAGGCCTTTTTCCCCCTTCACAATCGGTTTTTACATGCCTATCGCGCGAAGCAGTGGGCGGAAGCGCGGGGTCTGCTGTCCCGTTGTCTTACCCTGCGCCCGGACCTTGCCACCCTGTATGAAGCCTATGACGAACGCATTACTGAATTCGAGCAACGGGACCCCGGGCCGGATTGGAAAGGCGTGCACAAGGCTGCCTACAAATAGTTATTACCAACACGGGTTTGATTAAAAATTTTTTCTATTTTAAAGGCCCACCCTTTCGTTTAAGATAAAGTTAATATTAGAAGGGGGCTGGGGGAAGGGTCCTGATGGGGAGTAGATTATTGAAACGGCAAACAGGTCGTCTGACATCCATTTGTGTGGGGATTGGGGTTCTTGCGGCGGTTGGCGCAGCACCCGTCCATGCAGAAACGCTGGAGGAAGAACTCCGGTATCTTCTGGAAAGTCATCCACAACTGGATGTCCGAAAGGAAAACCTGACCGCCGCCGAAGAGGGGGTGGACAGTGCCTTTTCCGGCTTTTTGCCACGGGTGACCCTGAACGGGGATGCCGGGTGGGAACGGTCCGAAAACCCCGTGCTGGACGCCACGGATGAATCCCCATGGAATACGGACCGATACCGGGCCGGGATCGAGGTCCGGCAGAATATCTATCAGGGGTTGCGCACAACCGCAGAACTTGAGGCCGCCGAAAAAGGGCGGGAGGCTGCCGATATCGATCTTGCCTTCGTCGAGCAGCAATTGCTGTTTGAGGGGATTACGGCCTATGTCAATGTGGAGAAATTTACCTTTCTCCGCTTTCTTGCCATGGAGAACGAGAAAACCCTGAAGCAGCAGCTTCGGCTTGAGGATGAGCGGGTGCAGCGCGGAGCGGGGATTGAGGTGGATGTACTGCAGGCAAAGTCCCGCCTGCAACGGGCCATTGAGCGCCGGGTTGGCTTTGAAGGCAACCTGAAAGAAGCGCACGCAAGATACCTGCAGGTTTTCGGAAAATCCTCGGAAGGGGCGCAACTTGCCGAAGTGGTGCCGCCGCTTGACCTGTTGCCCGCCTCGCTGGACGACAGTCTGGAACGGGCCCTTGGAAACAATCTGCAAATCCGGAACGGCCGGGTACAAAGCGAGATTGCCGAAACCGGAAAACAGGTTGCGGCTTCCGGCTATCACCCCACCGTGGATGCGGTTGCCCGCTATAACTGGGAAGAGGATGTGGACGGCTCCATCGGGGTTGAGAAAAACCTGTTTGGCGGGGTCGAACTGAACTGGGAGATTTTCTCAGGCTTCCTGACCGATAGTCAGGTGGGGCAGGCCGCCGCCCGTCACAATTCAACGCTCGCCAACCTTCGCTATATCCAACAGAAGGTAGAGGAAGAGGTTCGGGTTGCATGGCGGTCGCTGGAAACCGCGCAGGAGCGGGCGGACCTTCTGGAAAATGCCGTCAATATCGCCGCCGAGGTGTTTATCGCCCGCCAGAACCTGCGGGATGGCGGCAAGGAAACGGCTATCAATGTGCTGGATGCGGAAAATGAACTGTATTCCGCCCGGATTGCACAGGTTGGGGCCTCCTATGAGGCGCGGCTGGCCGTGTTCCGGCTGCTTTTGGCCATTGGTGAACTGACACCGGACAGTCTTGGCGTCTAAGCGTTAAGGGCAGGGGCGCCGCGTCGGACTTTTCAGGAAACGTCCCATAAGAGGGTGTGTTTGGTGAAGATTGTGGCTTTGTGAATATGTGTATAAAATAATATGCAATTTTTAATAAATTGATCTGTGGAATTTGTTTCATTCAAGGAATTCAAACAGGGGGGCTGCCGGTCTGTAGCCTTGGGACGCCCCGCTCAATGCCGGAGAGAAGGCCGTGATTAAAGAGACAGCGATATCCCCCGTTCATGAAGGATCAGAACCGGACATTCAGGCCGCAAGCTGGGATTTTCAGGGAAACGAAATTCTGGTTCAGATGCCCTATAAGGGTTTTCTGTTTGATGCGGATTACGCCCGGGATGGTCAGGATCTTGTGCTGACCGACGATCATGGCCGTGAGGTGGTGGTGGATGGATATTTTACCGTCCAACCGGCGCCCGATCTGGTCAACAGTGACGGTGCGCGGGTAACCGGGGATTTTGCAACTTTGCTGGCGGGGCCGGGACAGGTGGCGCAGGCGGGCCCCTCCGGGGATGCGGCCGCCGTTTCGGTTGGCACGATCGAGACCCTGGAGGGGGTTGCAACCGTTCGTCATGCGGATGGCAGCAGTGAAACCCTGTCGGTTGGCTCCAAGGTCTACCAGAATGATATTATCGAGACCGGCAGCGGGGCGTCCCTTGGGGTGCTGCTGAAGGACGGGACGGTTCTGGGCGTTGGGCCGGGGTCCCGCATGGCCATCGACAGTTTCGTTTATGATCAGGCTTCGACAGATGGCAATCTGGGATTATCCTTCCTGAAAGGGGCGGTTTCCTTTGTTTCCGGCAAGATTGCCAAGAACGATTATGATGATGTGAGCATCAAGGTCCCTTACGGGTCGATCGGTATTCGCGGCACTGAATTTGTGGTGGAAATTGCCGCCGATGGCACCACGACCGTCTTCGTTCTGGACGGGGCCGTGGCCTCCATCGCCGGGGGGCAGGAAATTGTGCTCGACCCCGGTGAATATGTCAGTCTGGGCGCTGCCGGCCTGTCCGATGCGGCGCAAATCGCCATTGCGGCCATCGAGGCGCGGTATGGCTCCTTGCTGACGGTCCAGCGGAATACCATTATCATTCGCGACCAGCGCGAGGGAGAGGATGACGCCGACCTGAATGTCGCGCCGGAAGCCGGGGGGAATGCCACCCCCAGTGAGGGGGATGCGCCCGGCGATGGGGGCGATGGCACTGATCCCGGACCGGGAGAGCGGGAAACCCAAATTCAATTGGATGAATATGCCCCAATCCTGAATGTGGGGGAAATTGGTGATTTTTCTGAATTGGGAACGGTGGGGCTGACCTCCTTGCGCAACAGTCTCAGCCAATTCCGCATTCCGGATGATGATCAGTATTTGCTGACCCTGACCACCTTTATCGGGACAGATGGGGATGACCTGATCATTGGCGGGGATACCAACGATTTTATCAGCGGGCTGGGCGGCAATGACACCCTGATCGGGCTGGGGGGCGATGATATCGTCCTTGGTGGATCGGGGAACGACTTCATTTATGGCAGTCCCGGGGATGACTCCGTTGATGGCGGCACCGGCAACGATGTGATCGAGGGCGGACAGGGAAGCGCCGATATCCTGCTGGGCGGGGCCGGGAATGACCTGATTTACGGCGATGTGGCCAGCCAGTCGGGCGCGGTGATCGGTGATCATGATACCCTGCGAGGGCAGGCAGGCGATGATACCCTGATTGGCGGCGGCGGCAATGACATCCTTGAGGGCGGGACCGGGAACGACCTGCTGGACGGGGGGCGCGGCGATGACATCCTGCTGGGCGGGGCCGGAACGGATACGGCCCGCCTGACCGGCTCGATTGAAGATTATCGGTTCACGGTGGACGGGCAGACCTTTACCTTGCGAAATCTGGAAACAGGCGACCGCGACCAGTTGGAAAGTGTGGAGAACCTCCTCATTGGCGGAGAGGCCTATTCGCTGGTTTCTGTCTCGCTGAACGGGGACGAGACGGTTCGTGAAGGGCGGGCCGCAGATTACAGCCTGAGCCTTGGCGGGGCGGAATTGCAGAACGGCCAGACATTGACCGTGCAGCTTGATCTGGACCTGCTGGGCGATGTCGGGACAACCCCCGTGCAGGATATCTTCCGTGCCGCGCTGCAATCGGCGGCGGACGGGACGGATGGGGTGACGTTTGATGGCGTCGATACCCTGACCTTCAGCGCCGGGGCCACCGGGCTGGATTTCAACCTTGCCTTCGATAATGACACGGTGATTGAAGATGCAGAGATTTTCCGCATCCGCATTGGCGATATGGATGGCACGTCCGGAACCGGCATGGAGGTCCTGCCGGTAACAGGAAGCAGCAGTGTCACCACGGGCCTGTTCGATCGCACCAACCAGCCGCTGACTTGGGGGTTGGAGCAATCAGACACCACCGTTCAGGAAGGGGAGACCATCCGGTTTGATATTGACTGGGGCGGTATCACCCTGTCGGAAGGGCACACCCTGTCCTTCGATCTGGCCTTTTCGGGCGAGGCCTCCGGCAACGAGGATTTCGTCCAGAGTTTCCTTGGCGCCCTTGAGCAAGCGGTCCTGGCCACAACCGGGGTCAGCCTTTCCGGCACCACCATCACCTTTGACAGTACGGCCGAAAGCAGTTTCTCTTTTGCCCTTGAGGGCCTATCTGATGGTCAGGTCGAAGGGGATGAGAGTTTCTCCATCACCTTGTCCAGCCCGCGGATCGACGGCAATCCGGTTGCGGGAAGCGAGCCTGTCAATCTGGAGACCGTGCTGGAGGATGCGGACACGCTGGTCTTCTCCCTTGCCGGACAGGATCAGGTCACGGAAGGGGAGGATATTCTGTATACCCTTTCCTGGGCCGGGGAAATTCCTGCGGGCGAGACGGCCTTGGTCACCTTCAGCCTGACCGATATCACCACCAGCGGCGGGGATCGCTACAGCCTGAAATCCACATTGCTGGAGGCGGCGGGTCAGGTCGATGGGGTCACTTATGACGAGGCCAGCGGCGGGTTGATCATTACCGGCGGGAATGAAGCCCTGTCCAGCCTCTCCATCGTTCTGAAAACAAAGAATGACTCGCTGGTTGAACTGAACGAGAGCCTTTCCCTGAGCATTGAAACCGTAACCCTTTCCAATGGCGGGTCCGGCGGGATTGTGGATGGGGAGGTGACGACCACCATCGTGGATGAGGACCCTCTTGTCCTGTCCTTCGGGGGTGCCTCGCAAGTTCAGCAGGAAGGCAACAGTGCAGTCTTTTCCGTCGTGCTGGCCGGTCTGGCCCTGTCGGCCCTGCCAGCAGGCGGGTCGATCAGTTTTGATGTGGACCTTTCTTTCGGGACCGCAGACGGGACGGATATCATTGGCGATTTGTCCCAGTCCCTGCAGGGGTTGCCGACCGGTGTTACGGTGACCGGAACGGGGAACCAGTTGACGATTACCGTTGATGATAGGGTAGATTTTACCAATGGTCAGTTGACCCTTGATTTCAGCCTGCCGCTGAATGATCAAGACGGGCCGGAAGCCGATCAGGACTTCACCCTGTCCCTTGGCAATGTGGTGTCGGATTTGATCCCGGTCCAACTGGGCTTGGATGCCCATGTGGTGACGATTGAGGACCCGACATACGGTGCCAACCTGCCCACTGAAGGGCCTGATTTCATTCTTGGCGGTCCGGGGGATGATTATATCTCGGCGCTGGGCGGGAATGATACGGTTTATGGGGATGTCGGGCATGACCTGATCCTTGGGGACGAGGGGGATGACAGCCTGTTTGGGGAAGGGGGCCATGATACCCTTCGCGGCGGACAGGGGGACGATACCCTTGTGGGCGGCGCAGGGAACGACAGGCTGATCGGCGGCGAGGGGCATGACCAGATGCTCGGCGGCGACGGAGAGGATACCCTGATCGGGGGCGAGGATGGCGGTGCCCCGGATTATGGGGAAAATTCCCTGAGCGGCGGCGCTGGAGACGACCTTCTGCAGGGCGCTGATGGGGCCGACTGGCTGATGGGCGGTGCGGGGCTTGATACCATGACTGGCGGCGCAGGCGCCGACAGCTTCTGGTTTGATGGCGTCGGTGATATTGCCTCGGTTGCCGGAAACGGCGTTTTTTCAGGGGCTGCCGATGTGATCACGGATTTCGAGACCGGTCAGGACAAGGTGCATCTGGACCCCTATGGTTTTGCCTTTGACGGCGGATATGATCCGACGGATGATTTCCTGACCACCATTGGCATGGCCGCCTATGATGGAACCAACGTGGATTATGGGGATGGTCAGGACACCGGCGAGGCCAAGGTCATCTTCGATGGCACCACCCTCTATTATGACGAGAACGGTTCCGGTGAAGGCTATTCGGTTATTGCCCGTCTTGATACAGGCGAAATAACCGGGGCGGATATCTCAACCAACAGCGCTCTGGCATAGGCCGCATCCGGGCGTGGGGTCGCGGGGGGCAGCGCTCTCGGTGATGGGGAATGCCGCCCTTCCGCCCTTGCAGGGGCCGGTTCAGGAAGGCAGCTTCCAGGTTGGCCGGATGAAATGACAGGTATACCCTGACGGGAATTTCTGCAGGTAATCCTGATGTTCCGGCTCGGCAGGCCAGAAATCCATGATCGGCAGAATTTCCGTCACAATGGGGCCGGGCAGAACCTGCGCCTTTTCAAGGGCGTCCATTGCGGCGCGGGCGCTGCGTTCCTCTTCCTCGTCATTGACAAAAATGATGGATCGGTACTGGCTGCCCATATCGTTTCCTTGACGGTTCGGGGTGGTGGGATCGTGGATCTGGAAAAAGAACGCCAGAATGTCCTCAAAATTGGTCTGTGCCGGATCATAGACAATCTCGACCGCCTCTGCGTGGCCGGTGCCGCCGAATTTCAGATCCTGATAACGGGGATGCTTGAGGGTGCCGCCCGTATACCCGACACGGGTGGCAAGGACACCGGGGCGGGCCCGGATCAGGTCCTGCATCCCCCAGAAGCATCCTCCGGCAAGGACCGTGCGTTTGGTCTCGCTTGTCTGGGAATCAGTTTTCTTCAAATCGGTTCTTGTCTGGTCGGTGGTCATGAGGGCGGCTCCTTTTCGAAGGCATTTTTCCTTTATGTCAGTATGTGGGGCAATGCCTTGTTTTTTCAATATAAAATACAACCGATCAGGAACAGGGAATGGGGGGAGAACAGGGCGGAACAAAAAATTGTTGACGTGAGAACAAAACGTGAACATTATCCATTCAAACGTCACTTGCATTTACAGGGATGAACAATGAAAAACTGGAATTTGATCAAAAGCGGGTTTGAGTTTGTTGTATTTGGCGGCGCCCTCGGGATGATGGTTTTCTGGGCGGAAATCGTCCATTCTTTCACCGGATAAAAAGGGCCGGCGGGAAGGGGCCCGGTTGAGCCGGGAACTTATCCACAAAAAAAATGTCAGTCCGGGCGGTTCAAGGACTGACCTCTGGACAAGGATATGTAAAAATGGGGCGTGTAAAGTTTCATTTGGAGGATAGTTCCTTGTCCCATGCCGGTTTCGTACATTTGCGGGTGCATTCTGCCTATTCCCTGTCGGAAGGGGCGATCCCGGTCAAGAAACTGGTCGATCTTTGCAAGAAAAATAACATGCCGGCGGTGGCCATCACCGATACCAGCAACATGTTCGGCAGTCTCGAAGGCTCGCTGGCGCTGACCGGGGCCGGGGTCCAGCCCATTATCGGGTGCCAGTTGGCCATTACGCAGGATGGCGACATGGACAAGAGCGGTCGCCGCCCGGAACCGGACTCCATTGTTCTGCTGGCCCAGGACGAGGCCGGATATTACAACCTTCTCAAGCTGACCTCCCATGCGTTCCTGAAAACCGATGCCGGGGAAACGGCGCAGGTCCCCAAGGATGTACTGGAAAAGCATTCTGCTGGCCTGATCTGCCTGACCGGCGGGGCCGAGGGGCCGATCGGGCGCCTGATCGCCGGGGAACAGATGGACGCGGCCCGCGCCTATCTGTCGTGGCTGCAGGGCCTTTTCCCGAACCGCCTTTATATGGAAATTCAGCGGCACGGTCTGGAACTGGAAGCCCTGACCGAAGGGGACATGCTGGATTTTGCCTATGACATGGATATTCCCCTTGTCGCCACCAACGAATGCTTCTTCCCGGCAAAGGACATGTACGAGGCCCATGACGCCCTGTTGTGTATTGCGGCGGGCAAGTATGTGGGGGACATGGATCGGCACCGGCGCACGCCTGAACATTATTTCAAGTCGGCGGAGGAAATGGCCGCCCTGTTCAGTGATCTTCCCGAGGCCATCGACAACACTTTGGTGATTGCCCGGCGCTGTGCGGTTTCCTCGCCGCCGCGGGATCCTATCCTGCCGGCCTTTACCTCGGGCGAGGGACGGGATGAAGCCGGAGAGTTGGAGGCCATGGCAACCGATGGGTTGCACAAGCGGCTTGCCGAAGAGGTTTTCACCGATGACATGTCGGAAGAAGAACGGGCCGCCAAGTCCAAGGAATATTTTGATCGCCTGAACTATGAAACCGGCATCATTAACCAGATGGGCTTTCCCGGCTACTTCCTGATCGTTTCCGACTTTATCCAGTGGTCCAAGGAACATGATATCCCCGTGGGACCGGGACGTGGTTCCGGTGCGGGGTCCATTGTGGCGTGGGCGCTGACCATTACGGACCTTGACCCGTTGCGCTTTGGCCTGCTGTTCGAACGCTTCCTGAACCCGGAACGTGTCAGCATGCCCGACTTTGATATCGACTTCTGTCAGGACAAGCGCGAGCGGGTTATCCGCTATGTGCAGAACAAATACGGCCATGATCAGGTGGCGCAGATCATTACCTTCGGTAAGCTGCAGGCCAAGGCGGCGGTCCGCGATGTGGGCCGTGTTCTGCAAATGCCTTACGGACAGGTGGACCGGATCAGTAAGCTGATCCCCGCCAACCCGGCCAACCCCATGAGCCTGCAGGAAGCGCTTGATACGGAACGCCCCTTGCGCGAGGCGCGGGACACGGACCCGGAAGTGGCCCGCCTGATCGAGATCGCCCTGCAACTGGAAGGCCTGTATCGCCACGCCTCGACCCACGCGGCGGGTGTTGTGATCGGGGACCGGGAACTGGACGAACTGGTGCCGCTTTACCGCGATCCGCGTTCGGACATGCCGGTGACGCAATATTCCATGAAATATGCGGAAACCGCCGGTCTGGTGAAGTTCGACTTTCTGGGCCTGAAAACCCTGACGGTGCTGGACCGGGCCAAGGCCCTGATCGCCAAGCGCGGGATCGAGATTGACTATGCCAAGGTGCCGCTGGACGACAAGAAGGCGTTTGAGCTTTTGTCGCGCGGGGATACGGTCGGCGTCTTCCAGCTTGAAAGTTCGGGCATGCGCGACATGCTGCGCAAGATGCGGCCCGACGCCTTTGAGGATATCATCGCGATCGTGGCCCTGTACCGTCCGGGCCCGATGGAGAATATCCCGACCTATATCCGGTGTAAGCACGGCGAGGAAGAACCGAACCTGCTGCACCCGAAACTGGAACATATCCTTGAGGAAACCTACGGCGTTATCATCTATCAGGAACAGGTGATGGAAATCGCGAAGGTTCTGGCCGGGTACAGCCTTGGTGAAGCGGACCTTCTGCGCCGCGCCATGGGTAAGAAGATCAAGGAGGAAATGGACAAGCAGCGGGAACGCTTCTGTGAAGGCGCGGTCGAGCAGGGCGTCAAGGCGAAGGACGCCAGCCATATCTTTGATCTTGTTGCGAAATTCGCCAGTTACGGCTTCAACAAATCCCACGCGGCGGCCTATGCGCTCGTGTCCTATCACACGGCTTATCTGAAGGCCAATTTCCCGGTCGAATTCATGGCCGCGTCCATGAGCCTTGATCTGAACAACACCGACAAGCTGAACATCTTCCGGCAGGATCTGGACCGGATGAACATTCCCATTCACCCGCCCTGCCTGAACGCGTCCGAGGTGGAATTCACCGTTGAATTTGACGGGGACGAAGGCGCAGTGCGCTACGCGTTGGCGGCGGTCAAGAATGTGGGTAAGGAAGCCATGGCCGGTGTGATCGAGGAGCGGCGCGAAAACGGCCCTTACAAGGACCTGTTCGATTTCGCATCGCGGCTGAATACCCGGCACCTGAACAAGCGGCAGGCGGAAAATCTTGTCCGGGCAGGGGCGTTTGATGCGCTGAACCCGGACCGGGCGCAGGTCTTCGCGTCCATTGAAACCCTTCTCAGACATGCGCAGCAAACGCAGGAGGAGAAAGGATCGGGACAGGTCAACCTGTTTGGCGGGCCGGAAGCCAGCATGTCCGTGGTGCCGGACCTGCCCAAGGTATCCCGCTGGACCTCCATGGAGCAGTTGAAGCAGGAATTTGATGCCATCGGCTTTTACCTGTCCGGGCACCCGCTGGATGCTTACGCCAAGACACTGGACAAGGCCGGTGTGCGCAACAGTGCGTCTTATATGAGTGGTCTTGGCGCGTCGGAGACAGCGGCCAAACTGGCCGGTACTGTTATGGGGCGGCGGGAATTGCGCACCAAGAAGGGCAAGGCGCTGGCTTTTGTGCAACTGTCCGATGCCAGCGGCGCCTTCGAGGTTACCATGTTCGAGGAAACCCTCTATGCCTGCCGCGAGTTGCTGGAGGTGGGAACCTCCATCGTGGTTAATGTGACCGGTAATATCGACAATGACCAGCCCCGCCTCACGGCCAACGGGGTTCAGAGGCTGGAAACCGTCGCGGCGCAAACCGGGGACGGGGTGCGTGTGTTCATCGATGATGACAGTCCGCTGGCCCAGATTGCCACCATTCTGGACAATGGGGGCCGGGGCCGGGGCCGGGTCGCCTTTGTGGTGAATCTGGAGGATGAATCCAAGGAAGTCGAGCTTGACCTTGCCGGAAAATACAATATCTCTCCTGAAGTGCGGCAGGCCATCAAATACGTTCCGGGTGTGGTGGATGTGCACGACATCTAAAAAAATGACCTCATGACGGTGCAAGGCCCCATTTTTCCCTTGCATCAGTTGCCATAGGGCGGTAGACAGCGCCTGTTAATTCACACGCGGGTTTCGGGTTTTCATCGAGTTGGTGAAGTCCCTCCGGTGTTCGGAAAAGTTCCGAACCAAGGCCTGCGGACGTTCAACCGGAAAAGGAGAAAAGCAGAATGGCTCTGCCAACCTTTACTATGCGTCAGCTTCTGGAAGCCGGCGTACACTTTGGTCACCAATCCCGTCGCTGGAACCCGAAAATGGGTCCGTACCTGTTCGGGAAACGCAACAACATCCACATCATCGATCTGCAGCAGACCGTTCCAATGCTTCACCAGGCATTGAAAGTCGTTCGCGACACAGTCGCCGGCGGTGGTCGTGTTCTGTTTGTCGGCACCAAACGCCAGGCATCCGACGTTGTTGCTGAAACCGCAAAAAGCTGCGCCCAGTTCTACGTGAACCACCGCTGGCTCGGCGGTATGCTGACCAACTGGAAAACTGTTTCTGAATCCATTCGTCGTCTGCGCGAAGTCGAGGAGCGTCTGTCTTCCGACGCCATCGGCCTGACCAAGAAGGAAGTTCTCCGCATGACCCGCGAGCGGGACAAGCTGGAACTGGCCCTTGGTGGTATCAAGGACATGGGCGGTCTGCCGAATGTGATCGTCGTCATCGACACTAACAAGGAAGAGCTGGCCGTCAAGGAAGCCAACAAGCTGGGTATCCCGGTTGTTGCTATCGTCGACAGCAACTCCGATCCGGATGGTGTTGAATTCCCGATTCCGGGTAACGATGACGCCCTGCGCGCCATCAACCTTTACTGTGATCTGTTCAAGCAGGCTGTTATCGACGGTATCTCCGTTGAAATGGCTGGTCAGGGCGAAGATCTCGGTGCAGCCGAGGCTCCTCTGGAAGAAGCTCTGCCGGAAGCTGAAGAAGCTGCCGCCGAAGAAACTGTCGCTGCTTCTGAATAATGACTCTTGTCACACGCCCGTCTCTCGGGCGTGTGATCATTCAATCTGATCACGAAATATTAAGTGAGGATGACTAATGGCTGTAACCGCTGCACTGGTTAAAGAACTCCGCGAAAAATCTGGCGCGGGCATGATGGACTGCAAAAAGGCGCTGAACGAAACCGACGGCGATCTGGATGCTGCAATCGACTGGCTGCGGACCAAGGGTCTTGCAACCGCTTCCAAGAAATCCGGCCGTGTTGCTGCCGAAGGTCTGGTGGCTGTTTCCGCCGAGGGTACCTCTGGCGCAATCGTCGAAGTCAACGCGGAAACCGACTTTGTTGGTCGTAACGAAGACTTCCAGAACCTGGTAAAGGGCATTGCCTCTGTCGCCGCTGCCGCCAATGGCGATCTGGATGCGATCAAGGCGTCTGCGTTCCCGGGTTCCTCCAACACTGTTGAAGAAACACTGACAAACGCCATTGCCACCATCGGCGAAAACATGAACCTGCGCCGTGCGGCCAGCGTTTCCGTTTCCAAGGGTGCTGTCGCTTCCTACGTTCACAACGCTGTAACCGACGGCCTTGGCAAGATCGGTATCCTCGTTGCCCTCGAAAGTGAAGGCGATGCGGCCCGTCTGGAAACCCTCGGCAAGCAGATTGCCATGCATGTTGCGGCCACAAACCCGCAGGCAATCAGCGTTGATGAACTGGACCCGGCCCTGATCGAGCGTGAACGCACCGTTCTGTCCGACCAGGCACGCGAATCCGGCAAGCCGGAAGAAATCATCGGCAAGATGGTTGAAGGCCGCCTGAACAAGTTCTATCAGGAAGTTGTTCTTCTGAAGCAGACCTTCGTTGTTGATGGTGAAAACTCTGTTGAGAAAGCCATCGAACTGGTTGCCAAGGAAATCGGCAGCCCGATCAAGGTTGCTGGCATGGTTCGCTTCGCCGTTGGTGAAGGTATTGAAAAAGAAGAAACTGATTTCGCCGCTGAAGTTGCTGCTGCAGTCGGAAACTAAGTTTCACATGTAATGTTTGATATGGCGGTCTCTGTCCTGAGGCCGCCATATTTTTATGGGATGACAGGAAATCTTTTAAAATTTCAGGTTTCCTGTATGCTCGGGTCCCGGACCATTTTCAGTATCTGTACATTTTGATTGAGGGAAAGAATGACACAAGAACCAATTTATAAACGGGTTCTGCTCAAGTGTTCCGGTGAAGCCTTGCTGGGCGACCAGCAGTACGGTATTGACGTGGAAACCGTGTCCCGCATTGCGCAGGATATCAAGGAAGCCCATGACATGGGCGTTGAAGTCTGCGTCGTCGTTGGCGGCGGGAATATCTTTCGCGGTGTCTCCGGTACAGCACAGGGAATGGATCAGGCCAATGCCGATTACATGGGGATGCTGGCAACCGTGATGAACGCGCTGGCGCTGCAAAACGCGATCGAGAAGGTGGGGATGGACAGCCGCGTTCTTTCCGCCATTCCCATGTCCGCCGTATGCGAGCCCTATATTCGCCGCCGCGCCGAACGTCACCTTGAAAAGGGACGCATCGTTATTTTCGCTGCCGGAACCGGCAACCCGTTCTTCACCACAGATACAGCCGCTGCCCTTCGGGCCGCTGAAATGAAGTGTAACGCCCTTGTGAAGGGCACCAATGTGGATGGTGTCTACGACAAGGACCCGCGGACCAATCCGGACGCTGTTCGCTTTGACAGCCTGTCCCATCTGGATGTGCTGGCAAAAGACCTGAAGGTGATGGATGCGGCTGCAATCTCGCTTGCGCGGGAAAACAACATCCCTATTCTGGTTTTCTCCATTCAGGAGAAAGGGTCTTTCGCCAAGGTCCTGAAAAAAGACGGATGTTTTACGGAAGTCGTTTAAACGCATTTGATTGAGCGTAACGCTGAATTTTATTAATTTAGACATGGCTGTCTAAAAGTAAGGGAGAAAATGATGGCATTGCCTGACATGAAGGATCTGGAAAAGCGCATGAAAGGCGCCCTGGACTCGCTTCGTCAAGAATTTGGTGGCCTGCGGACCGGCCGCGCCCATATCAGCCTTCTTGAACCGGTGATGGTGGATTCCTATGGCGCACAGATGCCTCTGGTACAGGTTGGCACCGTGAGCGCCCCTGAAGCCCGCATGCTGGCGGTTCAGGTCTGGGACAAATCCAATGTTTCCGCTGTCGAGAAGGGGATCCGCAATTCCGGTCTTGGTCTGAACCCGGTCGTGGATGGCCTGACTGTCCGTGTTCCCATTCCCGAACTGACCGAAGAACGTCGCGTTGAACTGACCAAGGTGGCCAGTGGCTACGCAGAGCAGACAAAAGTCGCCATCCGCAACGTCCGTCGTCATGGTATCGACGCGGCAAAGGCAGCGGAAAAAGACGGCGAAATGTCCAAGGATGACGCCAAGCGCGCGGAAGACGACATCCAGAAGCTGACAGACACCTACGTCAAGACTGTTGACGAGATGTTGGCCGATAAAAGTAAGGAAATTATGCAGGTCTGATTGATGGGGATTGTCCAGTCCAGCAACCTTATGCCCGGTATTCCGTCTCATGTTGCCATCATCATGGATGGAAACGGGCGTTGGGCGACGGGAAAGTCACTGACACGGTTGAAAGGACACGAACAAGGGGCCAAGGCCGTTCGTGAAGCCGTGAAGGGATGTCGGGAACTGGGCATCCCGTTTCTCACCCTGTTTGCATTTTCTTCTGAGAATTGGAAACGCCCCAAAGAGGAAGTCAATCACCTCATGGGGCTGTTCCGTTATTTCATTCAGAAGGAACTGACGGAGCTGAAAGAGGCTGGCGTCAAAGTAAAATTTATTGGCAACATCAACAGGTTGCCGAAAGACATTCAGAAACTGGTCGATCATGCGAAAGCGGAAACCGCGGGTAACAAGGACATGGTCCTGACCGTGGCGCTCAGCTATGGCGGCCAGCAGGAAATTGTTCACGCCGCGAAGGCACTGGCCGAAAAGGTGAAGGCGGGAACGCTGGCGCCGGAAGAGATCGACGAGGCCTTGTTCGCTGATCATCTGGATACGGCGGACATCCCCGACCCGGATCTGGTCATCCGAACCAGCGGCGAAAAAAGACTGAGCAACTTTCTCTTGTGGCAATGCGCCTATTCGGAACTGGTGTTTCTGGATGTCCTGTGGCCGGATTTCAAAAGACTGCATCTTGAGCAGGCCATCGAAGAGTATCTCAAGCGATGCAGGCGATATGGGGCTGTGAGTGTCTGAACCTCTATTGTCATCTTTACAGCAGCGTATCCTGTCATCCGTGGTGCTTGCACCGTTGGCACTGGCGGCGCTGTATTTCGGTGACCTTTCCTTTTCCATCTTCATGGGGATTGCCGGACTGGTGATGGCCTATGAATGGTGTACGGTCTCGTTCCAGAAGAACCGGTTCCGCTATTTCGTCCTGATGGGGCTGTGGGTTGTTGTGGCTGCCTTTCTGGCCCACGAAGCCCTGCTGCTGGAAGCCATCGGCGTGTCGCTGTTCAGTGCGCTCTGCCTGACCATACTGGCGCGGGTCAATCGCAAGGCAGCGGAATGGCCGTGGGTTGGTCTTGGGCCGATCTATGTGGGTATTCCCATGATCTGCCTGATTGCCCTTCGCGCTCATCCGGGGGACGGTTTTCCGTTGGCGGCCTCGCTGTTTTTCATCATCTGGGCAACGGATATCGGGGCCTATTTTTCCGGCAAGACCATTGGCGGCCCGAAAATCATGGTTTCCATCAGCCCCAACAAGACGTGGGCGGGCCTGATTGGCGGTATGACCTCTGCCGCTGTGGTGGCGGTTTTGTGCCTGCAAATGCTGGATACGGTTCCCTTCAATGCGGTGGAAATGGCCTTGGCAGGTGCCGCCATGGCGGTTTTGGCCCAGATTGGTGATTTTTCGGAATCCGCATGGAAACGTCATTTCGGCGTCAAGGATGCCAGCAACCTCATTCCGGGACACGGGGGCGTTCTTGACCGGCTGGACGGCGTGCTCTTTGTCGCGCCTGCACTATATGGTCTGGTAGTGCTTGCAAATGGGAACTGACATGAATATTGCCACGCCGCATCCCCTTGCCGTTGCCGAGGAGGGGACGACCCCCCGGAAAATATCCGTGTTTGGGGCGACCGGCTCCATCGGGGTCAGTACCCTGAACCTGATCCGGGAGCGCCGTTCCGCGTTTCAGGTGGAAGTCCTGACGGCCCATCGCAATGTGGATTTACTGGCAGAGCAGGTCCGGGAATTCTGTCCGCGACTGGTGGTGATCGGGGATGACGCACGGTTTCAGGACCTGAAGGATCGGCTGGATGGTTTCCCGGTCGAGATCGCCGCGGGCAGGGAGGCTGTTATCGCCGCCGCCCGGGAGCCGGTTGACTGGTTCATGTCGTCCATCGTTGGTGCGGCCGGACTGGCCCCGACCCTTGCGGCGATCCAGACCGGAACGACAGTGGCGCTTGCCAACAAGGAGTCGCTTGTTTGCGCCGGGGATATCATGCTGTCCAATGTGCAGAAATACGGTGCGACCCTGCTGCCCGTGGACAGCGAGCATAACGCCATTTTCCAGGTGCTGGACGATACCCAGATGGACAAGGTGGAACGCCTGATCCTGACCGCGTCAGGCGGCCCGTTTCTGGATCGCAGCCGGGCGGACATGGCGAATGTGACGCGGGAACAGGCACTGGCCCATCCCAACTGGGATATGGGGGCCAAGATCTCCATTGATTCCGCGACCATGATGAACAAGGGCCTTGAACTTATTGAGGCCGTTCACCTTTTTCCCGTTGGCGGCGATCAGGTGGATATCATCGTTCATCCGCAATCTGTCATTCACAGCATGGTCGAGTATCGCGACGGGTCTGTTCTGGCCCAGATGGGAACCCCGGACATGCGGACCCCGATCTCCTATGCGCTCGGCTGGCCGGAACGCCATGCTTTCAAGTCGGAGCGGCTGGATTTCAGGACCCTTGGTTCGCTTGAATTCCGGGACCCGGACCCGGTGCGCTTTCCCGCCCTGCGTCTGGCCCGTGAGGCGTTGGAGGCCGGCGGATCGGCACCGACCATCCTGAACGCTGCCAATGAGGTGGCGGTTGCAGGGTTCCTTGCAGGCGATATCGGGTTCCTGCAAATTGCGGAAGTGGTTGAAAGAACGCTGCAAAAGACAGAAATTATCGAGTATTCGGAAATAGATGACATATATAGTCAGGATAGAAAGGGGCGGGAGGCCGCCCTGCAAGTCATAAAGACACTTTCCTGACCGCTAGAAGAAAGAACGGACTGACATATGGGGTTTCTTGCTGAAAACTGGATTTATCTGCCGGCATTTGTCGCGGTTATCACCGTATTGGTCTTCGTTCACGAATACGGCCATTACAAGGTGGCGCGGCTGTGCGGTGTGAAGGTGGATGTGTTTTCCATCGGTTTCGGCAAGGAGCTGTTTGGCTGGTATGACCGCAATGGCTGCCGCTGGAAGGTCAGCGCCATTCCCTTTGGTGGCTATGTGAAGTTCCACGGCGATGCCGGGGTTGCCAGCAATGCCGACAAGGACATTGCCGACATGCCCGAGGAAGAGCGCCGTATTTCATTTCACTTCAAGCCGCTTTGGCAGCGGGCGGCCATTGTTGTCGCTGGTCCGGCAGCCAACTACCTGTTTGCCATTGTTGCCATGGCCATCCTGTTCATGGCCTTGGGGCAGGCCCAGACACCTGCGGTTGCCACCAGTGTTCTTGAGGACAGCGCCGCCGCCGAGGCTGGCTTGCTGCCCGGGGATCGCATCCTGTCCGTGGATGGTGATGACATTCACAGCTTCGAGGAACTGCGCCAGCATGTGATGGTGGGACTGGACGAGCCGCTATCCATGGTTGTTGAGCGGGGCGGGGAAACCCTGACCCTGAGCGTGACCCCGAATGTCATCGAATATACGGATGGGGACGGCAATACCCAGAAGGTCGGGCAGCTTGGCATTCGGTCCGATCAGCGGGAATTTGTCCAGCATGGTCCCATTTCCGCCCTGTCCAGTGCGGTGGACCAGACCTGGTTCGTCACCACGGCGACCCTGAAAGGGGTCGGGCAGATGATTTCCGGCGCCCGTGATACCTCGGAACTGAGCGGTCCGCTTGGTATTCTGAAGATGTCCGGCGATGCGGCCAAGCGCGGGGAAAGCCTGACGGACAACCTGTTGTCCCTGTTCAACTTCATGATTTTTGTTTCCATCAGCCTTGGTCTGATCAACCTGTTCCCGGTTCCCATGCTGGATGGCGGACACCTTGTATTCTATCTGTTCGAAGCCGTTCTCGGAAAACCGGTCAGTGAAAAATATATGGAATTCGGTTTCCGTATTGGACTAACCCTTGTTCTAATGCTAATGATATTCGCCACGTGGAATGACCTGAATAAACCATGGATCAAGGATTTCTTTACGGGGTTGTTTTCTTGATCTTTCAGGCACCTGAAACGATCAAAAAGTTATAGTTCAGTATCCGCTTGGGGGGTGGAGAATTGCGAGTATTCCTTACTGCTTGTTTGCTTCTGGTTACAGGGGCGACAGCAACGCACACAGACCGCGTTGCCTACGCTCAGACTGCCGGTACCATTTCCGAAATTCGGGTTGAGGGAAACCGCAGGATCGAGGCATCAACAGTCCGTTCCTACCTTCTGTTCTCCGTCGGATCTCCCTATCAGCGTGGCCGTGTTGACCAGTCCCTGAAGGCCCTGTTCAATACCGGCCTGTTTGCCGATGTGTCCATCGCACGGGACGGCAACGCCGTGGTCGTCAAGGTCATTGAAAACCCCATCATCAACCGTCTGGCCTTTGAGGGTAACCGCCGTATTCAGGATGATGTCCTGAACGCCGAGGTGCAGCTTCGCCCCCGCGTTGTCTATACCCGTGCACGCGTCCAGAATGACGTACAGCGGATCATCACCGTTTATCGGCGCAGCGGACGTTTCGCCGCCGTGGTGGAACCCAAGGTTATCCAGTTGCCGGAAAACCGCGTTGATCTGGTGTTCGAAATCAACGAAGGCGAGGAAACCGGCATCAAGAAAATCCGGTTCGTGGGCAACAAGGTTTTTCCTGACAAACGCCTGCTGAGCCAGATTTCAACCGATGAGTCCCGCTGGTACAACTTCCTGTCGGATTCCGATACCTATGATCCGGACCGTCTGACCTATGACCGGGAATTGCTGCGTAAATACTATCTCAGCAAGGGCTATGCGGATTTCCGTGTTGTGTCCGCCATTGCCGAACTGACGCCGGACCGGGATGGGTTCTTCATTACCTTTGCCTTGGATGAGGGGCAGCAATACCGCTTTGGCAAGATTGACGTGGCCAGCGAGATCAAGGATCTGGAGCCGGAGGTTATTCGCTCCCTGCTGACCACCTACGAAGGCGAGACCTATAACGCCGATGCCATCGAGGAAAGCATCCAGAACATCACCTTCGAGCTTGGCAAGCTGGGCTACGCCTTTGTGAATATTCGTCCCCGTGTCGATCGGGACAAGGATAACCTGACCATTGGCCTGACCTATGAAATCAACAAGGGCCCGCGGGTTTATGTGGAACGGATCAATATTACGGGGAACGTACGGACCCTTGATCATGTGATCCGCCGCGAATTCAAGCTGGCCGAAGGCGATGCGTTCAATACATCGCTGCTGCGCCTGTCCCGTTCCAAGATCCGCAGCCTCGATTTCTTTGAAAAGGTCGAGATCACACAGGACGAGGGGTCATCCCCGGACAAGACCGTGATCAATGTGGATGTGCAGGAAAAATCAACGGGTGAACTGAGTATCGGTGCCGGTTTCTCTACGGAAGATTCTATCTCTGGTGACCTTCAGATCCGGGAGCGGAACCTGCTTGGCCGCGGTCAGGACCTGCGTTTCAAAATCTCGCTCGGCGCCGAGAACCAGCAGATCGACCTGGGCTTTACCGAACCGCACTTCCTTGGCAAGGACCTGCAGGCCGGTTTCGATATCTACAGCCTGCGCCGGGATTTGCAGAACCAGAGTAGCTATGATCTGGAACGGACAGGGATCAACCTGCGTACAGGGTTCCCCATCAAGGATCATATCACTGCCGGTTTGCGCTATTCACTGGTGCAGGAAAATATCAGCGATGTCGGCCCCGGTGCGTCCAGCATTATTGCGCGTTCCGAAGGGGAACTCCTAACCTCCTCCCTTGGTTATACCCTCAGCTTCAACTATCTGGATGACAACATCCTGCCGACAGAAGGAAACCGGTACACCTTCGGTCAGACCTTTAGTGGTGTGGGCGGGGATGTCTATTCCGTGGCGACGACGGCCGGCTATACCCACTTCTTCCCGGTTTATGAAGATGATGTGGTATTCAGTGTTGGTGGTGATGCCGGGTATATCTTTGGTCTTGGCGAGGATGTGGTCCTGCAACAGCGCTACAATATCGGCGGTCGAACCTTCCGTGGTTTTGAAAAATCCGGTATTGGCCCCCGTGACGAGGTCACCGGTGACGCCCTTGGCGGTAACGCCTATGTGGTTGGTAAGGCCGAACTGCGCTTCCCCATGGGCTTCCCGGAGGAATTCGGGCTGCTGGGCCGGACATTTGTCAATGTTGGTACCCTGACAGGGATCGATGATAATGATCCGGTCATTGTTGACAGCGCTTCCATTCGCGGTTCTGCCGGTTTTGGTGTAAACTGGACTTCACCTTTCGGTCCGCTTCAGGTCAATATCTCCTATCCGTTCCTGAAGGAAGACTACGACAAGGATGAGGTATTCCAATTCGAATTTGGTACACGTTTCTGATATGCATAAATTTGTGAAAAAAGCCGTCCGTTTCCTGTCTGTCCTTGGTCTGTCCGCGTTTCTTGTCGGGCAGGGTGGTCAGGCGGCCTTTGCCAAGGATATTATCCTGTTTCTGGACCTTGGAAAGATCCTGTCTGAATCCGCCGCCATGAAGGATATCGGGGCACAGGTCAAGGCCATGGAAGAAAAGCTGCGCACCGATACGGTTGCGCAGGAACAGGTTTTGCGTCAGGAACAGGATGAACTGAGCCGGCAAAAGGTGGTCCTGCCGCCGGAAAGTTTCCGGCAAAAACAGGAAGCCTTTAACCAGAAAGCCCGCAAGGCGGCCCTGGATGTACAACTGAAAAGGCAGCAGCTTGCCCAGAGCCGCGCCGCCGCCATTGCCAAGGTTGAAGGGGAAATGGCTCCGATCGTCCTTGAGATTGCAAAGTCTATGGGGGCTGCGTTGGTCATTGAAAAGAAGGACCTGATTTTCGCGGAGAAAACGCTGGAAATCACGGACCAGATCATTGACCGCCTGAATGCCAAAGTAACCAAGGTCAAGGTGACCCTGGTCCCGATCAAGAAGTAATTATGGCCGATCGTGACTTTTTCGATAACAAGGGGCCGTTTCCCTTGTCCAAGCTGGCTGAACTGACCGGATCCCGTCTGGAAGCGCAGCCTGAACAGGATATCGAGATTGTGGATGTGGCCAGCCTGGACAGCGCAGGCGAGGGGCAGATTGCCTTTCTCAGCAATCCCAAATATGCAGACGCCTTTGCCACCACCAAGGCGTCCGCCTGTATCGTGGCAGAACCATTTGTGCAGATGGCCCCCAAGGGAATGGCGCTTCTTGTCAGCGACAATCCGTACAAGGCCTATGCCCGCATTTCGGCGCTGTTTTATCCCGCCAATGCTGGTGATGGCAGCATTCACCCGACCGCCGTGGTGTCCCCGGATGCCACCATCGGCAAGAATGTCAGCATCGGTGCCTATTCCGTTATTGAAAGCGGTGTGACCATCGGAGACGGCACGGTCATTGGCCACCATGTGGCGATTGCCCGCAACTGCCGGATCGGTATGGGGTGCAACCTGCATTCACAGGTAACCGTTCAGTGCGCCCATATCGGCGATAATGTGGCCCTGTATTCCGGGGCCCGGATCGGTGAGGACGGCTTTGGTTTTGCGCCTGATCCGGCGGGACATGTGAAAATTCCCCAGTTGGGCCGGGTGATCATCGGCTCCAGCGTCGAGATCGGCGCCAATACCACCATTGACCGGGGCGCAGGCCCGGACACCGTGATCGGGGACGGATGCTGGATCGATAACCTGTGTCAGATTGGGCATAATGTCCGGTTGGGAAGGGGCTGTATTATCGCCTCGCAATCGGGCATCTCCGGTAGCACGGTTGTCGAAGACTTCGTGGTGCTGGGCGGGCAGGTCGGTGTTGCCGGACATCTTCGCATTGGTATGGGCGCCCAACTCTCCGGTAAATCCGGGGTGATCTCCGATATTCCCGCAGGACAGGTTTATGCCGGTTTCCCGGCCCGTCCGCGCAAAGAATTTTTTAGAAATATGGCCGTTCTTCGGAAGCTGGCCAAAGGCAAGGGACATGTTAAATGACTGAACAAACAGAAAACGGAACCATCGCGCCTGTTGAGATTATGGAAATTCTCAAGATGCTGCCCCACAGATATCCGTTTCTGCTGGTAGACCGGGTTGAGGATATCATTCTGGATACAAGTGCGGTCGGTATCAAGAATGTCACCATGAACGAGCCCCAGTTCACCGGTCACTTCCCGGAAAATCCGATCATGCCGGGCGTGATGATTGTTGAAGCCATGGCCCAGACCGCTTGCGTGCTGGTCCTGAAAACGCTGGGCGAGGAAGATTCTGGTAAAAGCGTTCTGTTCATGTCCATCGACAAGACCCGGTTCCGTTCTCCGGTGCGTCCCGGTGACGTAATGCGTATGAAGGTCACAAAGCTGCAGAACCGCCGCGCGGTCTGGAAATTCTCCGGTGTGGTTGAGGTCAACGGCAAGAAGGTCGCGGAAGCCGAGTTCTCGGCCATGATTACCGACTGATCTCCCTGGCTCCTTTCGAGGGAAACGGGTTGTAACAAAGCGTGACTTGGCAAGGCCTTCGGGTCTTGCTAGCTATATCTGCAAGTAAAAGTACTCTAACTGTGGTGCCTGATGGCTAATATTCATCCTACTGCCATTGTCGAAGATGGTGCAGTCATTCACGAAGCGGCTGAAATCGGGCCTTTCTGCGTCATCGGTCCCGAGGTCAGCATCGGTTCCGGGACGGTCCTGAAATCCCATGTGGCCGTTGCCGGGAAGACCTCTCTTGGCGTGGGCTGTACGGTTTATCCCTTTGCCTCGCTTGGCCATGCGCCGCAGGACCTGAAATTCCACGGCGAAGCGTCCGAGGTTCAGATCGGTGACAACGTGGTAATCCGCGAACATGTCACCATCAATCCGGGCACGGAAGGCGGCGGGTTGCTGACACGGGTTGGCAATAACTGTCTTCTGATGATCGGGGCGCATGTGGCCCATGACTGCCTGATTGGCAACAATGTCATTCTGGTCAATAACGCGACATTGGGCGGCCATGTGGAAATTGATGATTTCGCCATTATCGGCGGTCTTTCCGCCGTGCACCAGTTCGTGCGCATTGGGGAACATGCCATGATTGGCGGTGCGTCCGGCGTGGAAACCGACATCATTCCGTTTGGTTCCGCCACCGGAAACCGGGCCACCTTGCAGGGCCTCAACCTGACAGGCCTCAAACGGCGCAATTTCCCGCGGGAAGAAATCCATGCGCTTCGGAAGGCCTATAAGGAATTGTTCGCGGATGAGGGAACGTTCCAGGCGCGGGTCGCGGATGTTCAGACGAATTATCCTGACTCCACACTTGTCGGGACCGTCCTCGACTTCATCAATGGTGAGACCAAGCGTGGGTTCTGTCAGCCCGAATAAAGCCGACCGGAAGCGGATCGGCATTATCGCAGGGCGCGGGGAGTTGCCCGTTAATCTGGCGCAATCCCTGAAGGCCCGGGGCGAGAACCCGTATATCCTGTTGGTGAAGGGCGAAGCCCGCGAAGAGGATTTCGCCGATTTCCCCCATGAAAGCATTGTCATTACCAAGGTCGGGAAATTCCTGAAGGCTCTCAACCGGGAAGGCTGCGGCGTGGTGACACTGGCTGGGCCGGTAAACCGTCCTGATTTCAGGAACCTGATCCCCGATATGGAAGGCTTGCGTCTGCTGAAGCGGATTGGCGGGGCGCTCAGCAAGGGCGATGATGGCCTGATGCGCGCCATTACCGGATATCTGGCGGACAAGGGGTTTCAGATCATCGGGGCCCATGAACTAAGCGGCTCGCTGGTCGCAGAGCCCGGCCTGATTGGCAGCATTGAACCGGAAGCCGAGGATTGGCAGGACATTCACGAAGGCTTGCAGATCGTCAAGGCGGTTGGCGCCCTTGATATCGGGCAGGCGGCGGTCATTCGCCGGAAATATGTTCTGGCTGTGGAAGCGGCGGAAGGAACCGAGGCGCTGATCCGTCGGTGTGGTGATTTCGCATGGGACTATCCGGCGGGGGTGCTGGTGAAATTGTCCAAGCCGGGACAGGAACTTCGGGCCGACATGCCCACCATCGGGCCGGATACGGTTGAACAGATACAGGCGGCCAACCTGAAAGGCATCGCCGTTGAAGCAGGCAAAACCCTGATCGTCAACCGGGAGCGGATCCGCGAGTTGGCGGACCGGGCCGGGATTTTTGTCGTTGCCGTGACCGCCGATCAGAATTTGGACCAGACCCAGACCCTAACTCAGACCCCGAAAGGGACCGATCCTTCATGACCGCGCCCCTTTCCGTATACCTGATCGCCGGGGAGCCTTCCGGCGATGCCCTTGCCGCAAGGCTGATGGCTGGCTTGAAAGACCGCCTTGGTGAAAAGGGTGTGGTTTTCAAAGGGGTTGGCGGCCCGCTGATGCAGGCCGAAGGACTGACCAGTCTGTTCCCCATGGAAGACCTGACCGTCATGGGCCTGATGGAGGTGTTGCCGAAACTTCCCCTGTTGATCAAGCGGATCAATCAGGCGGCCCGCGATGCCCTTGCGGCGAAGCCCGATGTGTTTATTACCGTGGATGCGCCGGATTTCAGTTTTCGGGTGGCAAAAAAGCTGAAAGACGCGCCCTTTCCGAAGGTGCATTATGTGGCCCCATCCGTCTGGGCGTGGCGGCCGGGACGGGCGAAGAAAATCGCCGCGCTGTATGATCACCTGCTGACCCTTCTGCCGTTCGAGCCGCCCTATTTCGAGAAGGAAGGGTTACCCGCGACCTTTATCGGTCATTCCGTCATCGAGACGGGCGCCGACGCGGGTGAGGGGGATCGGTTCCGTGCACAGCATGATATCGGCAAGGATGAACGGGTCCTGATGGTTTTGCCGGGAAGCCGCCGCGGCGAGGTGGAGCGTCACCTTCCCGTGTTTAGGGAAACATTGTCGCGCCTGCATGACCTTATGGGGGATTTTGTCGTGGTCACCCCGGTTGTGGGCAAGGCCGCCGATCTGGTGCGGGCTGAATTGGCCGACTGGCCGTGGAAAACCATCATCATTGACGGCGTTCAGGAAAAATATGACGCCATGGCCGGTGCCGATGCGGCGCTTGCGGCATCCGGGACCGTGGGTCTGGAACTGGCGTTGGCGCGCCTTCCGGCCGTGATTGGATACCGGATGAACGGCCTGACCGCGTGGATCGCCCGCCGGGTGGTGAAGACCCCATATGTGAATCTGGTCAATATTCTTGAAAAACAGGAAGTGGTACCGGAACTTCTTCTGGAAGACTGTACCGCAGAAAATTTGTCTGCGGCGCTTGCAGACCTGTACCGCGATGAAACCTTGCGACAGCAACAGGTTGCGGGATATGAGCACGCTGTACAGGCGCTTGGATATGGCGGGGAAAAACCCGGACACCGGGCGGCCGACGTCATTTTGACGCTGACGGATCGCTGACGTCTAGAAATACCAGAGCGCGATCAGGAAGAGCAGGGCGCAGACAGGCGCCAGATAAATCAATCCCCATTTCAGCCGAACGGGAAACGGCGAACGATTGTCGTTCGCCGCTCTCAAGAACAGTTTTTTGCCACGCGTCCGGTCGCCAGTCCCGGTTCGGGACTGGCCATTTTGGTCCTTTTCGCGTGAGCGAGCCAAGGGATTACCGCTTGTTGATCGGAACGAACGGACGCTCGGCGTAACCTGTGTAAAGCTGACGCGGACGACCGATTTTCTGTCCCGGATCTTCCATCATTTCGTTCCACTGAGCGACCCAACCGACGGTGCGGGCAAGGGCGAACAGAACGGTGAACATGCTGGTCGGGAAGCCAAGGGCCTTCAGGATGATACCGGAATAGAAGTCCACGTTCGGGAACAGCTTCTTCTCGATGAAATATTCGTCTTCGAGGGCAATGCGTTCCAGTTCCATGGCCAGTTTGAGCATCGGCTCATCCTTGATGCCCAGTTCGTCAAGAACCTCGTGACAGGTTTCCTGCATGACTTTCGCACGCGGGTCGTAGTTCTTGTAAACCCGGTGACCAAAGCCCATCAGACGGAACGGATCGTTCTTGTCTTTTGCCTTGGCAATAAATTCCTGAACCCGGTCAACAGAACCGATTTCTTCCAGCATGGTTAGAACGGCTTCGTTGGCGCCGCCATGAGCCGGACCCCACAGGCAGGCGATACCGGCCGCGATGCAGGCAAACGGATTGGCACCGGAAGAGCCAGCCAGACGAACGGTAGACGTGGAGGCGTTCTGCTCGTGATCCGCATGCAGGATGAAGATACGATCCATGGCGCGGGCGATGGTCGGGGAAATCTTGTATTCCTCGGCCGGGACGCTGAAGGTCATGTGCAGGAAGTTTTCTGCATAGGACAGGTCATTGCGCGGATAGACAAAAGGCTGACCCACGGAATATTTGTAGGCCATGGCCGCAATTGTCGGCATTTTTGCAATCAGGCGATAGCTGGCAACCATCCGCTGGTGCGGATCGTTGATGTCCGTGCTGTCGTGATAGAAGGCGGACAGGGCGCCAACAACACCAACCATGACGGCCATCGGGTGAGCGTCCCGACGGAAGCCGCGGAAGAACTGGATCAGTTGCTCATGCAGCATGGTGTGGTAGGTGATGTCAGTGGAGAACTTGGTCTTTTCCTCTTCGGTCGGCAGTTCGCCTTTCAGAAGCAGGTAGCAGACTTCCATATAGTCGCTGGAAGCGGCCAGTTCCTCGATTTTATAGCCACGGTGCATCAGGACGCCCTGGTCACCGTCGATATAGGTGATGGCGGAGTCACATGAAGCAGTGGATGTGAAACCGGGATCATATGTAAAGTGGCCTGTTTGCGCATACAGTTTCCTGATGTCGACAACCTTCGGGCCAACACTTCCATCGACAAGGGGGAGTTCAATAGTGTCCTTGCCTTCTTCGGCAAGATTTACGGTACCGGTAACTTTTGATCCACTCATTCAATCTATCCCTATTCTGATTAGGGCCAGCGGGAGCTGGCCCGGATTATTCCCGCCCTTGTGACAGGGCGACCATTTCAATAATGGAACCGCGTGTGCGATTTATTACATTTTAAGTTGTCGGCTCACTTTTCGCGGCATCCCTGATACGGCCGATTGCCTCGTCCCGTCCAAGAACTTCCAGCACGTCAAAGATACCGGGTGATACGGTTGTACCAGTCAGGGCAGCCCGCAAAGGCTGTGCGATTTTTCCCAGTTTAAGTCCTTCGGATTCCGCGCACTCGCGTACTGTTGCTTCCAGCATTTCCTTTTCCCACCCAGACAGCCCTTCCAGGGCGTCTGCAACCCGAGATAAAATCGCGGCAGCATCGGCATCGAGGAGTTTTTCTGCTTTTGAATCCAAGGCCAAAGGACGTTTGGCGATTAAGAAAAGCGAACTTTCTGCGAGGGATATTACTGATTTTGCTCTTTCTTTCAAGCCGTTCATCGCTTTTTCAATGAGGGAAATTTGCTCATCCGTCACGTTTTCCCCTGTTTTCTGCGCCAAAACAGGCCGCACAAGGGAGGCGAGATAGGCATTGTCGCCTTCACGGATATAGTGTCCGTTCAGGTTTTCCAGCTTGTCAAAATCAAATCGGGCCGCAGATTTCCCAATATTCTCAAGGTTGAACCACTCGATCGCCTGCTCGGTTGAGATGATTTCGTCATTGCCATGGGACCAGCCAAGACGCAGAAGATAGTTCCGCATGGCTTCGGGCAGGTATCCCATGTCGCGATAGGCCTCAATGCCGAGGGCGCCGTGACGTTTTGACAGTTTTGCCCCGTCAGGACCGTGAATCAGCGGGATATGGGCCATGCGCGGCGCGTCCCATCCAAGCGCATGATAGAGCTGGAGCTGACGGGCGGCATTGGTCAGGTGATCGTCGCCGCGAATGATGTCGGTAACGCCCATGTCATGGTCATCCACGATCACGGACAGCATATAGGTGGGGGTGCCGTCGGCTCGCAGCAGGATCAGGTCATCAAGCTGGGCGTTGGCGATGGTCACATTCCCCTGAACCGCATCCTGAATAACGGTGCTGCCTTCATTGGGGGACTTGAAGCGGACAACCGGGGACACGCCTTCCGGCACTTCGGACGGATCGCGATCACGCCAGCGGCCATCATATCCCGGAGGACGGCCTTCCTCGCGCGCTTTTTCCCGCATTTCCGCCAGTTCTTCCTTGCTGGCATAGCAGTAATAGGCGTTGCCGTCGGCCAGCAGTTGATTGGCGACCTCAACGTGGCGGTCGCGGCGGGAGAACTGGTAGACAGGATCCCCGTCCCAGTCCAGACCCATCCATTTCATTCCGTCCAGAATGGCCTGAATGGCTTCGTCCGTGGACCGCTCCCGATCCGTATCTTCAATACGAAGCAGGAATTTGCCGCCGTTATGCCGGGCATACAGCCAGTTGAACAGGGCGGTTCTGGCACCACCAATGTGCAGGAACCCGGTTGGTGAAGGGGCAAATCGCGTAACAACGGTCATGGTAATTTACTTTACGTCCTATTCTAGTATAGGTTTAGGGCAAGCCTGATGCCTGACTTTTCCCGGCATTTTTACTCTTTGTGACTGTCAAGAGCAAGCCTGCGATGTTTCCGCATGATGAACACGGATAGTAGCACAGTCTTTTCGCGAATGCTTGCGGCATTGCAATCGGACAGGAAGCGTTGGTTCCACTGGTTTCCGGTTTTGATGGCCTCTGGAATCGGGCTTTATTTCTCGCTTGACTGGCAACCGGAACTCTGGTGGCTGGGGCTTCCGCTGCCCCTGATCCTGCTATACGGGCTGGCCGGTCGGACCCCCTTGGTCAAGGGGGGGATTCTCGCCTTGCTGCTGGTGGTCATCGGGTTTGATGCGGCACTGATCCGGCAGGCTCTGGTCGCCGCACCGGTCCTTCAGAAACGCCTCTATACGGACATCACCGGTACCCTTCTTGAAATCAGTGCCGGAACGGGTGGGCGGCGCCTTGTCATCGCCCCCGATCGCAGCCGTGACGGTGACGCATCAAAACCGCTGCCTGAAAAGGTCAGGGTGACGGCCCGGCAGGATATCAGCCATCTTGTCCCCGGTCAGACCATCCGGGCAACGGCTGTTTTGTTGCCGCCGCCCTTGCCTACCTATCCCGGGGCCTATGATTTTCAGCGCGATTTCTATTTCAAGGGGATTGGGGCGGTTGGCTACCTGACCCGCGTGCCGGAGGTGCTGGCGGATGCGGGGCAGGGCGATCAGAACCATTTTGGGCTGAGCCGCCTTTCGGCGGCGGCGCGAGACCGGATCAATGATTATGTGATCCGCAATGCCGCGCCGGAGACCGCCGGCTTTGCCATGGCCATCATGACCGGGGACAAGGGGGGCCTGTCGAAAGACGACCTTGAGGCCATGCGCCGGTCGGGTCTTGCCCATCTTTTGGCCATTTCAGGACTGCATATGGGCATGGTCGGGGGGCTGATCTTCTTTTCCCTGCGCCTGCTGGGGAGCCTTTGGCCTCGGCTGGCCCTGAATTTCCCGATCAAGAAAGCGGCTGCCCTATGTGCCCTTGTGGGCATGGCGGGCTATCTTTTTATCAGTGGGATGTCCGTGTCTGCCGTGCGGGCGTTTATCATGGTGGGCCTGATGTTTCTGGCGATCTGTTTTGACAGGACGGCGCTGTCCCTTCGAAACCTGACCATGGCGGCGATCCTGATTTTGGCGATCCGGCCGGAAAGCCTGCTGGGGGCCAGTTTCCAGATGTCCTTTTCAGCCGTATTCGCGCTGATTGTGCTTTATGAACGGTTCGGTCACGGGATCCGCGTCCGGGCTGGGATTGGCTCTCCGCTCAGGGGGGCGGCTCTCTATCTGGTGGGGGTGTTGTTCACGTCGCTTGTTGCCAGCGGCGCAACGGCCCTGTTTGCCCTGTATAATTTTGGGCAGGTTTCCGGCGCCGGTGTGCTGTCCAATCTGGTGGCGGTGCCGCTGATGGGGCTGTGGATCATGCCGTGGACCCTGTTATCCCTGTTGGCGCTTCCCTTTGGCGACATCCCGTTCTTTCTGGAAATGGCGGGCCTTGGCATTCACGCCGTCCTTGAAACCGCCCATTTCGCAAGCGGTGTGCCGGGGGCAGTGCTGTCGCTTCCCCTGTTTCCTACGGGAACGCTTGTCACTTTGGTTCTGGGCATCCTCTGGTTTGTATTGTGGCGGGGCACTGTGCGGTGGATGGCCCTTTGTGCCGTTCCCTTGGCGGCCTTGTTCCTGCTGGCGGAGAAGCCGGATATCCTGTTTGCAGAATCCGGAAACCTGTATCTGGTTCGGGACCGGGACGGGGGTTTTTTCGTTCCCACCTTGCGGGCCGACCGGTTCGAGCGGGAACGCTGGCAAATCTATTACGGACAGGACCGTTTCACAAAAATCGGGACGGCGGCAACTGATGGGCCTTTTTCCTGTGACCGGGATGGATGTGTCTTTACCGGATTTGAGCGGACCATCGCCTTTCCCGATACCTGGATGGGGATTGAACAGGATTGTGATCGGGCCCATCTGGTCCTGAGTCGGCAGCCCGTGACCGGCAGGTGCCGCAGTCCGGCGCTTGTGATTGACCGGTTTGACCTGTGGCGGGGGGGAACCCATGCCGTTTATCTTCAACAAGACGGGCGCATCCGGGTGGAAAGCGTCAATTCAGTCCGCGGCAACAGACCCTGGGTGCCGGAGCGCTTTCTGGACCGCGCAAAAGGCCAACCATCAGGTTAAAAAAAAGCCCCCACCAATATGGCAGGGGCATATTCTTCATGATACTGGATATCCGGTCGCCCCATATGGAACCGATGCCCTCAGAAGCCGGGAGAGGGGGCCTGTACCGGGATCAGTATTTCCGGAACAAGCCGACCAGTTGCCCCTGAACCTTGATGCGGTCCGGCCCAAAAATGCGGGTTTCATAATCGGGATTTGCGGCTTCAAGTGCGATGGTGCTGCCCTTGCGGCGTAACCGTTTCAGGGTCACTTCCTGATCATCGATCAGGGCCACAACGATGGAGCCGTTTTCGGCAGTTTTGCCTTCGCGGATAATGACCGTATCGCCGTCGTGAATACCTGCATCAATCATGGAATCCCCGGCAACCTCAAGGCAATAATGGTCCCCGGATGCCAGCATGGTCGGCGGAACATCCACAAAACTGGTGGGATCGCGCAGCGCCTCAATGGCCGTACCGGCGGCAATGCGCCCATAAAGCGGCAGGGTAATGCTGGTTTCCGCAGGAGAGGAAGGGGGGCGCGCAGACGCCGCACCGTCCCCGGTTTCCCCATGAGACGGGCCATGAGCATGGGCGTGGGGATTATTGGAGAAATCCGCCTGAACCACGTTAAATTCACCCCCGTCGGCGGCAGGATGGTGACGCTTGGTAATTCCGGTAGGCAGAACCGCATCCGGCAGTTTCAGGATTTCCAGCGCTCGTGCCCGGTGGGGCAGGCGGCGGATAAAACCCCGTTCTGTCAGGCCGGTGATAAGCCGGTGAATTCCCGACTTGGATTTCAGGTCCAGCGCCTCTTTCATTTCATCAAAGGACGGGCACACACCCTTCTTTTCCAGATAGGTGTGAATATACATGAGAAGTTCATGTTGCTTCTTGGTTAGCATCGACCCCGCCTCGAGAACAAAACAAAAACATTATGTATGTTCTACAAAAGTTCTCCTTTAGGGTCAACCCGGAATCTGCATAAAAACCGCCCCTAGCAGGGCGGAAAATCCGTATCCAGCAGGATAACCTCCACAGCTGCCCCTTCGGACAGGGCCGGTGCAAAGGGCGGCCGTTTCAACAGGCAATCCGCCCCCGACAGGGCCGACAGAAGGGAGCTGTCCTGATTGGGGACTGTCTCGATCACGGGGATGCCGGTCTTCTGGCCGGTGATGCGGGCGCGCAGGTAATCCTCGCGCCGGTCATTTTCATTCAGCGGGTTGCCAAGAATGGCCGGGGTTGTTTTCGGCAGGCGGGGCGGTTGCCCCAGCATGGCCAGCATGGCGGGAAGCAGGAACAGATAGCTGCACATCATGCTGGAGACCGGATTTCCCGGCATCCCCAGCATGGGAATACCGTTTAGGTCCCCAAACATCAGGGGCTTTCCGGGGCGCATGGCAATCCGCCAGAAGTCGATTTGCAGGCCTTCCTTGCCAAGGATGGACTGGACCAGATCATGATCCCCGACGGAGGCCCCGCCAAGTGTAACCAGCATATCGGCGGAGCGGGCCCCGGCTGCCATCTGGCGCAAGGATTGTTCATTATCCTTGGCAATGCCCAGATCAATCGCAATTCCGCCTGCCTGTTCGATCATGGCCGCCACCAGCAGAGTGTTCGAGGAAATGATCTGGTTCGGGCCGACCGGCTCGCCAGGGCGGACCAATTCGTCGCCTGTGGCCAGCAGGGCAATGCGGGGCTTGCGATAGACGGACACCCACGGCACATTCATGGCCGCCAGAAGACCGATATCCCGGGGCGTGAGTTTCCGGCCGGCCGCCAGTCCGGTTTGCCCCTCGGTAAAGTCGAGACCTTTTTTGCGGACATACCGCCCCGACGCTACACCTTCCAGCACGGTAACCCGGTCCCCCTCGCGGGTGGTGTCTTCCTGAATGACGATGGCGTCGGCCCCTTCGGGCAGCGGACCGCCGGTAAAAATCCGCACGGCCTGTCCGGCGCCCAAGGGGCTGTCGTAACTGCCCCCGGCAGGTGCTTCGCCCACCACATTCAGGGTGACGGGAACCGTTTGAACATCCGCCGCCCGCACCGCATAGCCGTCCATGGCCGATAAATCTGCCGGGGGCTGGGTTCGTCTCGGGGTGATGTTCTCACTCAGGTAACGCCCGCAAGCCTCTGATATACTGACAGTTTCAGAGGTGAGGGGAGAGAGGGCGGACAGGATATTTTTGCGGGCTTCTTCAACGGAAATCATGATGCCTGATAGGTTCCTGACTTGCCACCGGTCTTTTCAAGAAGACGGGTTCCGGTGATTTGCATGCCCTTGTCCACGGCCTTGCACATGTCATAAATGGTCAGGCCCGCCACTGACGCGGCGGTCAGGGCTTCCATCTCGACACCGGTTTTGCCGCGCAACTTGCAGGTGGCGAAAATGTCGATGGCGCTGGCCTCCCGATCCACGGAAAATTCTACCGTGACATTGGTCAGGGCCAGCGGGTGACACAAGGGGATCAGGTCCGGCGTTTTCTTGGCGGCCATGATCCCGGCCAAGCGGGCAACCCCCAGAACATCGCCTTTTTTGGCTTGTCCCTGTTCGATCAGCGTCAGGGTTTCCGGCTTCATCAGGACACGGGCCGTGGCAGTGGCACTGCGTTCGGTAACGTCCTTGGCGCCCACATCCACCATATGGGCCGCGCCCTTGTCATCAAAATGCGTGAAACCGGTCATGCCGCCTCCTGTCAGTTGCGCTTGAGAAGGGCGCGAACCGCCTCGGCCACATCGTCCTGCCGCATCAGGCTTTCACCCACAAGGAAACAGCCACAACCGGCCTTTTCCATCCGTTGCAGGTCTTCTGGTGTGTACAGGCCGCTTTCACTGACGGGCAGGCAATCCGCTGGCAGCCCTTTCGACAGGGCCTCGGTGGTGGCGATATCCACCTCAAGGGTCTTCAGGTTGCGGTTGTTGATCCCGATCAGCGGACTTTTAAGGACAGAGGTACGCTCCAGTTCCTCGGCGTCGTGAACCTCGATCAGGACATCCATGCCATACTGGTGGGCCGCCTGTTCCAGCTCAATGGCCTGTTCATCGGACAGGGCCGCCATGATCAGCAGGATGCAGTCCGCCCCAAGGGCGCGGGCCTCGACCACCTGATAGGGGTCCAGCATGAAATCCTTGCGAAGGGTGGGCAGGGAAACGGCGCTCCGGGCCGCGACCAGATATTCGTCCGCACCCTGAAAATACGGAATATCGGTCAGGACGGACATACAGGTTGCCCCGCCATCCTCATAGGCTTTTGCCAGTTTCGCCGGATCGAAATCAGCGCGGATCAATCCCTTGGACGGAGAGGCCTTCTTGACCTCGGCGATCAGGCCATAGCGGCCTTCGGCGCGGGCCTGACGAAGGGCAGCGATAAATCCGCGCGGTGCCGTGGCCTCTTTCGCGAGGGTGTCCAGATCTTCAAAGCTGCGCTCTGTCTTGCATTTTTCGATATGAACGCGCTTGTCGTCGCAGATTTTGGCAAGAATACTCATTGGTTCGGGATACTCATATTTGTAATACGTTTCAACTCTTCCATGGCGTGCCGCGCGCGGCCGCTGTCAATGGAGTCTGCGGCAAGGCGGATGCCTTCCTCAACCGTGTCGCACTTTCCGCCGATCAGGATGGCCGCCCCCGCATTCAGCAGGGTGACATCGCGATAGGGGCCGGTCTTGCCATCCAGAAGGGCTTCAAGATGACGGGCGTTTTCCTCTGGTGTGCCGCCTTTCAGCGCCGCCAGCGGAACCCGCTCAAGCCCGAACTGTTCCGGCGTGATTTCGAATTCCGTGATGGTTCCGTGTTTCATCTCCACCACATAGGAGGGGCCGGTGGTGGTCAGTTCGTCGAGCCCGTCCGATCCATGCATGATCCACACATGTTCCGACCCCAGTTCTTTCAGGGTTTCCGCCATGGGGCGCATCCAGCGGCGGTCATAAACCCCGGTCAGTTGCCGTTTGACGGCGGCGGGGTTGGACATGACGCCCAGCAGGTTGAAGATGGTTCGGATCCCCAGCTCCACCCGGGTCGGTCCCACATGGCGCATGGCCCCGTGATGACGATAGGCGACCATGAAGCCGATCCCGGCCTCATGAACGGCTTTTTCCGTCAGGGACAGGTCGCATTCCGTATTGATGCCGAGGACCGCCTGAACGTCTGCCGTACCGGATCGGGAAGAGGCGGCCTTGTTGCCATGTTTGGCGACAGGAACGCCAGCCCCGGCCACAACGAAAGCCGCAGCGGTCGAGATGTTAAGGGTGCCGTGACCATCGCCGCCGGTTCCCACCACGTCGATGGCGCCTTCCGGGGCGGTGATATATTTCGCCTTTTCCCGGAGTACCGACACCCCACCGATCAGTTCATCGACGGTTTCACCGCGAAGGTGCAATCCCATCAGGAACGCCCCCATCTGGGACGGGGTCGCATCGCCGGAAAGAATGATATTAAAGGCCCGTTTCGCCTGATCGATATCAAGGGTTTCCCCGGCTGCGATTTTTGCAATCAGGGCCTTGAAGTCCAGCATTCCGCCCATTATGCCGCCGCCTTGTCGGTTGTTCCTGTCATATCGAGGAAGTTTTTCAGCAGCGCATGACCATGTTCAGAGGCAATGCTTTCCGGGTGGAACTGAACCCCCTGTATAGGCAGGGTCTTGTGCTGCAGGCCCATGATGATGCCATCCTCGGTTTCCGCAGTGATTTCAAGACAATCGGGCAGGGAGGACCGCTCCACGATCAGGGAATGATACCGGGTGGCCGTAAAACCTTGTGGCAGGCCCTTGAAGACGCCCTGACCCGTATGCTGGATGGGCGAGGTCTTGCCATGCATCATTTCGGGGGCGCGAATGACCTTGCCCCCAAATGACTGACCGATGGTCTGGTGACCGAGACACACACCGAGAAGGGGAAGGTTGGTCGTGGCGGCCTTCTTTACCATGGCGAGGCAAATCCCCGCCTTGTCGGGATCGCACGGCCCCGGAGACAGGACAATGCCCTCCGGCTTTTCGGCCAGCACCTGATCCGGCGTGATAACGTTATTGCGGTAAACTTTTACCTTGGCCCCAAGCTCGCCCAAAAAATGGACAAGATTGTATGTAAAGCTGTCATAATTGTCGATTAACGTTATCATTTTCAATGTCTTGTCAGGTTATGTTTATAAATCACATTAAATTCAGGCGGGAAATCTTCCTGAACCCTCGGGTTAACGCTAGTTTCTATTGTTTTTCGCAGGCGTCAAGTCCACATTTTGTGAATTTCCGCACGTCTGCCAAAATATCCCAACCTCCCCGAACCGGCGACATGCTCCGTAAAAATCTGTATTCTGGTGGAAACATACGGCACCATGTCGTAGAACCGGGTCAGTACCCTTTTGCAAGCATACAATGAAGCGCGGACCCATGACACGGAAATCCACCGGCAAAAACAGGCAGGCCGGAAAAAAAAGATCAGGGAAGAAGGCTGAAAACGCCTCTGCCCACTGGACAGAAAATCTGCTGGCGTCCCCGGTTCGTTTGACAGTGTTTTGCGGCGCGGTTCTGGTGGTCAGTCTTGCCGGCGGCATGCTGATCGGCGGCGTGGTCAAGAATAATGGTAGCGCTGACGGGAAGGTGGCAGACGGTACCCCGCTGGCGGCCGCTGTTCCGCCGACCACTCCTGCCCAGCCAGAAAAGGGGTATCAGCCTTACCGCCCGGCGGACAGGGAACTCTATTCCCCCGAGCCGGAAAAACCCGCGCCTGAACCGGATTTGGCCTCTACCCAGAAGGGGCAAGAGAAGGTGGCGAGCCTGCCGCCTGCGGTAAAAACACCGCCCGCCACTGGTTTGGAAGGCGGGCTTCCCACATGGCGGCGCTATGCTGCTGCGGCTGTTCCGGCGAACGGTCAGCCGCGCATTGCCATCGTGATTGATGATGTGGGCCTGAACCGGCAACGGGTGCGCGATCTGGCGGCCTTGCCTGAGGTGGTGACAATGGCGTTCCTGCCTTACGCCAACCATCTGGAGGATAGCGTGGCCCTGATCCGGTCCGAAGGGCATGAGGCCATGCTGCACCTGCCCATGGAACCGTCAAACGCGTCGGTTGATCCGGGACCGGATGCCCTGCTGGATCGCTTGAGCCCCGCCGAAATCCGGGAGCGTACAGTGCGCAATCTGGACCGGTTTGGCAGTTATGTCGGGGTCAACAACCATATGGGCAGCAAATTCACCGCTAACGAAGACAATATGCGCGTGGTCATGGATATTCTGGCCGAGCGGGGCATGCTGTTCCTTGACAGCAGGACGACCCCCAATTCGGCCGGGGCACGGTTGGCGGCGGCCCGCGGGATGCCAACCGGCGTTCGCGATGTCTTCATTGATAACGTGATCGAGGTTCCGGCTATCCTCAGCCAGTTGGAGGAGGCGGAGCGCCTTGCCCGCCGGAACGGGCTGTCCATTGCCATTGGTCATCCGCACAAGGCAACGATTGAGGCGTTGAGAGAGTGGCTGCCCAAGGCCGCTGCGAACGGGTTTGTTCTGGTCCCGATCAGTGCGGCCCTGGCGCCGGAAGGAAAGGGCGCGCGCGGCTAACGGTTGCCGCCGCGCTCCGATGCGAAGCGAACTGCTTCCTGTGCGGCCCGGACAAGGGCCTTCGCCTTGTTGACGGTTTCCTGATATTCTGATTCCGGGTCGCTGTCGGCGACAACACCGCCCCCGGCCTGAATATAGACCTTGCCGTCCTTCACCACAGCGGTCCGAAGGGCAATACAGGTATCCATGGAACCGTTGGCCGAGAAATACCCGACCGCACCGGCATAGATGCCGCGCTTGGACTTTTCCAGCTCATCAATGATTTCCATGGCCCGGACCTTTGGTGCGCCGGAGACGGTCCCCGCCGGGAAACCGGCCTTCAGGGCATCGATGGCTGTCAGGCCGTCCTCGATCTGGCCTTCCACGTTGGACACGATATGCATGACGTGGGAATAGTTCTCGATGGTCATTTTCTCGGTCACGGTGACGGAACCAATCCGGGCAACGCGGCCCACATCGTTCCGCCCGAGGTCCAGCAGCATCAGATGCTCTGCCAGTTCCTTGGGATCGCTTAAAAGGTCCTCGGCCAAAGCCTTGTCCTCGGCCGGGGTTGCGCCGCGCGGGCGGGTGCCGGCGATGGGCCGGATGGTGACTTTCTCGTCGCGCAGCCGAACCAGAATTTCCGGGCTGGACCCGACCACAGAAAAATCCCCGAAATTCAGGTAATACATGAACGGGGAGGGGTTGGTCCGCCGCAAGGCCCGGTACAGGGACAGGGACGGCAACTCGAACGGCATCTCGAACCGCTGGCTGGGAACCACCTGGAAGATGTCACCGGCGCGGATATATTCCTTGGCCTTCTCCACCATGGCGAAATATTCATCCTTGGTGGTGTTGGAGACCGGCTCCGGCAGATCGCCAAGCGAGGCATCCGCAGATGTGCCATGCGGCAAACTGCGCGTGAAATCGTTGACCGCATCGGACAGGCGTTCCGCCGCGTGGTTATAGGCCGTCTGGGCAGAGCGACCGTCGCCATACCAGACCGGCGTCACGATGGTGACCAGATCCAGAATGCTGTCAAAAATGGCCATCACGGTCGGGCGGATGAACATGCCGTCCGGCAGGTCCAGATCCTTCGGGTTGCTGTCCGGGATATGCTCCATCAGGCGAACCGTATCATAGGACATATACCCGACCAGTCCTGCGGCCATGGGCGGCAGGTGCGGGGGCAGGTCGATATGGCTTTCGTCAATCAGGTCCTGAAGGCTGTCCAGAACCGGCTTGTCGCAGGCGATAAAGGCTTCCGGGTCGAACCGGGCTGTCCGGTTGATCCGGGCCTGTTTGCCATCACACCGCCAGATCAGGTCCGGCTTCATTCCAATGATGGAATAGCGCCCCCGAACGGCTCCCCCTTCGACAGATTCCAGAAGAAACGAATTGGCCTTTCCTTCCGCCAGTTTCATCATGGCGGAAACAGGCGTTTCCAGATCTGCCACCAGTGTCGTCCAGAGAATTTGAGACTTTCCTTGATCGTATGCGTCGCGGAAGTCGGAAAACGCCGGCAGAATGGTCATGGCTTAAAGATATTCCTGAATAAGGTTGGTTTTTACGGAAACCCCGATTTCTTTTTCAAGATAGGTTTCATACTGGGACAGCAGGTCCTGCTGCAGGGATTGCCCGATCTGCTGGCTCATGGTGTCGGCAAGAACGGCATCCTTGTCCGCATCGGCGGCAATGACGCTGTCAACACCATAGACAATATAGCCGGTCCCCGTTGTGTTTTCACCAACAGCGAATTCACCGTCTTTCAGGGTGAACAGGGTTTCCTGAACGTCCGGTGTCAGGCCGCCAGCCGGACCGCTGCGACGGATTGCATCGCTGGTGCGCAGGCTTGAAACCTGATCAGAAGACAGGGTGGCCAGCAGGGTGCCCTGCTTGGCTTTTTCCAGAATGCCATCGGCAATGGTCTTGGCCTGCTTGTGGCGCCAGTCAGCTTGCCACGCAGCGGTTGCCTGTTCGCGAACCGCATCCAGTTCCTTCAGTTCCGCGTCCCGAACCTCGGTCACGGCAACGGCGTAATAGGTGCCGTTCTGGGCTTCGGTCAGGTGGGTTTCGTCGCCAACGGATTTGGCAAACAACTCACCCAGGAACTGGGCCGGGGCGGGAAGACCATCGGTGGCCTTGCCATCAATGCCCTTGCCGGTGCGGTCGATCCAGTCTGTGGTGACAGCGGTGGCACCAACTGCCTCGGCCGCTTCCTCAACGGAGGCACCGCCAGCGAAGACGTCCATCAGCGCCGTGGAACGCTCATAGGCCAGATCAGCACCGAGGCGAAGGGCGATATCCTGCTTCAACTGGTCCTTTACATCGTCCAGAGACTGTGTCGCGGCGGGTTCAATGTTGGTTACCTTGACAAGGTGCCAGCCAAGAACCGTCTTGATCGGTGCGGAAACCTCGTTGGCTGTCAGGGCAAAAACAGGGGCCTGCAATTCGTCCAGCAGGTCCGTTTTGGTAACCTTGCCAAGATCGATGTCGCTGGCGGACAGTTGCAGGTCTTCCTGAGCCACAACATCAAAGGCGGCGCCCTCGGTGATGCGGGCCTGTGCTGCCTTGGCGGCGTCTTCGGTTTCGAAGATCATCTGCTGGATGGCGCGGTGTTCCGGGGTCTGGAATTCACTGGTCCGTCCATCATATTCCGCCTGCAATTCCTCGTCGGTTACCTCAACCTGACCGATAAAGTCGGCTGCGGACACAGACAGGTATACGGCTTTGCGGTATTCCGGGGCCGTGAACGGGCCGGGGTTTTCCGTAACATAGGCAGCAAGTTGCTCGTCTGTCGGGGCGGGGACATCATGGATGGTTGCATCCAGAACTTCCACATAGGCGGCGCGGCGCTGTTCCGCCTGATAACCGAAAATGGTGTCGGTCAGCACGGCCGGGGCGGTGCCACCCGGAACTGTCAGGCTTTGCACCAGTTGCTGGCCTTTCAGTTCGTTGCGCAGGATTTCCACATATTCATTTTCGCTGTAACCGTTCTGGCGCAGGACCTGCTGGAACATGAAGCGGTCGAACTGCCCCAGTTCATTGCGGAAGGTCGGACCATTGCGGATGTCATCCAGAACCGCCCCATCGCCAAGTCCAAGGTTCAGCTGATTGGCGCGAACCTCGACCAGAAGGCGGGACTGAAGGGTCTGGATTGTCATTTGCGGCAGGCCGAACTGGCGGGCCTGATCTGCGGAAAGCTGGGTCTGCAAACGCTGTGACCACAGGTTCACATTGCGTTGGTATTCCCGTTGAAATTCGCCGATGGTAACAGTTTTGTCGCCCACCTCGATCACATCGCTGCCGACCGAGCTGCCAAGCATGTCACTTCCAATTCCCCACACCGCAAAACTTGCGACCAACAGAATTAAAAGTCCTTTTGCGAGCCATCCGCTGGCTCCCTTACGCATTGCGTGAAGCATAGTATACCATCAGTTAATTTGTCGTTTTTAAACCTCGTCGCCATGGAAAAGCCCCCCCACAGCGGTGCGACATGATAGGAGGAGGGGACCGGCGGGGGCAACATGGAATTTGAGATACCCCTATCTTTCTTTGGCAAAAGATGGCATATGGGCGGAAATTCACGTCTCACACGATCAAACTAGTCCAACCCGAGGTGAACAATGAGCAAATCCGTAACTCCCCTGATCGCCGGCAACTGGAAAATGAACGGGCTGGCCCGTGAATCAGCCGCCGAACTGACGGCCCTTGTTGAACGGATGAAAGCCGTTGCACCTGCCGCCTGTGACGTCCTGATTTGCCCGCCGGCCACACTGGTTCGGGAAATGGCCACCCTGGCCGAAGGGTCCGGCGTTGCCATTGGCGGACAGGATTGCCATGCCAATGAAAGCGGAGCGCATACCGGTGATATTTCTGCGGAAATGCTGAAGGATGCCGGGGCAACCTATTGCCTGGTCGGGCATTCCGAACGGCGCACGGATCACGGCGAAAGCAATGACACCGTCAAGGCAAAGGCCGAGGCCGCGCTTCGCGCCGGTCTGATCGCGGTTGTTTGCGTCGGCGAAACCTTGGATGAGCGGGAGCAGGGCCGGACCCTTGATGTCATCGCAGAGCAGGTCACGCACTCCCTTCCGTCCGGGGCCACAGCCGCCAATACGGTTGTTGCCTATGAACCTGTCTGGGCCATTGGAACCGGCAAGACGCCAACCCCGGCCGATGTGGCTGAGGTTCACGCTCATATCCGCAGCACCCTTGCGGGCAAGGCCGACGCCTCCGACGCCATGCGTATTCTTTACGGTGGGTCCGTCAAGGGCAGCAATGCAGCGGAATTGATGGCCCTTGAAAATGTCAATGGCGGCCTTGTTGGCGGTGCCAGCCTGAAGGCTGCGGATTTCTGGCCAATCGTTGAAACAGGCCTCTAATCCGGTTGGTGAAAAACCGGATTTAGGTCTGGCAATCCATGAGGATGTAGTGTAGAACGCCCCTCAACTCTGCTGATAAATTCGAGCGGCAATGCCGTTCTATGTTCGGGATAATTAGGATCATGGAAACAATACTGCTGGTCATTCATGTGTTGATCGCGATCTTTCTGATCGGTGTGGTTCTGCTGCAGCGGTCCGAAGGCGGTGCCCTTGGCATCGGTGGTGGCGGTGGTGGCGGTGTCATGACCGGCCGGGGCGCAGCAAACCTGCTGACCCGGACAACGGCCATTCTGGCGGCTGCTTTCATGGTGACAAGCATCATTCTTGCAATCCTGAGTGGAAGCCATTCCGCCCCGACTTCAATCCTGGATACGCCCGCGACGGAAACGGCGCCTGCGGCTCCCGCTGCACCAGCAGAACCTTCGGCTCCTCTCTCCAACTAAGAGGCAGCAAAAAAAATCGTGAGGCGGCAGAATTGCCGCCTCTTTTACTTCACGTCAAAATAAAGTTTGGTTATAGTGTAATTCCATGGCTCGGTTTATTTTCATTACCGGTGGTGTGGTTTCCTCTCTAGGCAAAGGTCTTGCCGGGGCAGCGCTTGCGTCCCTGCTGCAGGCCCGTGGCTATAAAGTCCGCATGAGGAAGCTGGACCCATATATCAATGTCGATCCCGGCACTATGAATCCCTACGAACACGGGGAATGTTACGTTACCGATGACGGGGCAGAAACGGACCTCGACCTCGGTCACTATGAGCGTTTTACCGGCGTGGCGTCCAAACAGACAGACAACGTTACCACAGGCCGAATCTACCAGACGGTGATCCGCAAGGAACGCCGCGGGGATTACCTGGGTGCGACGGTTCAGGTCATTCCGCATATCACCAACGCGATCAAGGAATTTGCCACCTCCGATATTGAGGATGAGGATTTCGTCCTTGTCGAGATCGGCGGCACCGTTGGCGATATTGAAAGCCTGCCGTTCATGGAAGCCATCCGCCAGCTTGGCTACGAGCTTCGCAATGACGCCATTTTCATTCACCTGACCCTGATTCCGTATATCGCGGCGGCAGGGGAACTGAAAACAAAGCCGACACAGCATTCCGTGAAGGAACTGCGCTCTATCGGTATTCAGCCGGATATCCTTCTGTGCCGGAGCGAGCAACCGATCCCCGATGGTCAGCGCGCCAAGATCGGTCAGTTCTGTAACGTCCCGACCGAGGCGGTCATTCCCGCCCTTGACGTTCGCACCATTTACGAGGTGCCGCTCAGCTATCACAAGGAAGGGTTCGACGTTCAGGTCCTGAAGGCATTCGGGATCACCGATGCGCCGGAACCGGACCTGTCGACCTGGGAAGATATCGTTGATCGTGTCCTTCACCCGGAAGGCGAGGTCAATATTGCCGTTGTCGGTAAATATATCGAATTGCAGGATGCCTACAAATCCCTGACCGAGTCCCTTTATCATGGCGGCATCGCCCACAAGGTGAAGGTCAATATCGATTGGATGGAATCCGAGGTTTTCGAAAAAGAAGACACGGATATCGCCAGCCGGATGCAGGGCATTCACGCCATTCTGGTGCCCGGTGGTTTTGGCGAACGCGGCGCGGAAGGCAAGATCAAGGCCGTCCAGTATGCCCGTGAGCACAAAATTCCCTTCTTCGGAATTTGTTACGGCATGCAAATGGCCGTGATTGAAGGCTGCCGTCATCTGGCGGGCCTGCCCAACGCGGGGACATCCGAATTTGGCAGTTCCGATCCCAATGTTGTCGGCCTGATGACCGAATGGACACGGGGCAATGAAACCGAGACACGCAGCGCCGAGGGTGATCTTGGCGGAACCATGCGTCTTGGTTCTTATCCGTGTGACCTTCTGGAAGGCACGAAGGCGTATGAAATCTATGGTGCCAAACAGGTACAGGAACGCCATCGCCACCGTTACGAGGTCAATATCGCCTATCGGGATATTCTCGAAAATGTGGGCTATAAGTTCTCCGGTCTGTCTCCGCAGGGTGATCTGCCGGAAATTGTCGAGATTCCTGAGCATCCGTGGTTCATCGGCGTACAGTTCCATCCGGAACTGAAATCCAAGCCGTTTGACCCACACCCGCTGTTCAAGAGTTTTGTAAAAGCAGCCCTCGACAAGTCCCGGCTGGTCTAGGGGCGTGATGATAAGGATTTGAAGATGACTATTCCCAAGCGTGTCAAAATCGGCAACTTCGAGGTCGGGAATGACCTGCCGCTGGCAATTATCGCCGGACCGTGCCAGATGGAAAGTGAAGATCATGCCATGGACATGGCCGGACGCCTTCACGAAATGACACAAAAACTGGGAATGGGGCTTGTCTACAAATCCTCATTCGACAAGGCCAACCGCACATCGATCAGCACCAAGCGGGGATTGGGTCTGGAAGCCACGCTTCCGGTTTTCGAACGTATCCGCAAGGAATTTGATATTCCCGTCCTGACCGATGTGCACGAACCCTATCAGTGCGCCGAACTGGCCACGGTTATTGACGTCCTGCAAATCCCGGCCTTTTTGTGCCGCCAGACCGATCTTCTGATCGCGGCGGCCAAAACCGGGAAGGTCGTCAATGTGAAAAAGGGGCAATTCCTTGCCCCTTGGGACATGAAAAATGTCGCCAACAAACTGATTGAAAGTGGCAATGACCAGGTTCTCCTGACCGAGCGCGGCGCCAGCTTTGGCTATAACACGCTGGTCAGTGACATGCGCGGCCTGCCGATCATGGCAGAAACCGGATTGCCGGTTGTCTTTGATGCGACCCATTCCGTGCAGCAGCCGGGCGGGCAGGGAACCACATCGGGCGGTCAGCGGGAATTCGTTCCGGTTCTGGCCCGCGCCGCGGTGTCCGTCGGGGTCGCCATGGTCTTTATGGAAACCCACGAAGACCCGGACAATGCGCCCTCTGACGGGCCGAACATGGTCCCGATCCAGCAACTGGAAAAACTTCTGACAGACCTTCAGGCTTTTGACCGTCTGGCAAAAAGCCTTTGATCCCCCCCACCTAATAGATTGATTGACGGGAAATCTAACATGAGTGCAATTCTTGATATTATCGGTCGCGAAATTCTGGACAGTCGCGGCAATCCAACGGTTGAAGTTGACGTTATCCTGGAATCCGGTGTCATTGGTCGCGCCGCTGTTCCTTCCGGTGCCTCAACCGGCGCTCATGAAGCTGTTGAACTGCGGGATGGTGGGGACCGTTACAAAGGCAAGGGCGTCCTGAAAGCCGTTGAAGCCGTCAATGGTGAAATCTTTGACGCCATCGCCGGTATGGATGCGGACGACCAGATCGCCATCGACCGGGTCATGATGGAACTGGATGGAACCCCGAACAAGGCGCGCCTTGGTGCCAACGCCATTCTGGGTGTCAGTCTGGCCGTTGCCAAGGCCGCAGCCGATGATACGGGCCTGCCGCTTTATCGGTATGTTGGCGGGGCGTCTGCCCGCACGTTGCCGGTTCCCATGATGAACATCATCAATGGTGGCGAACATGCGGACAACCCCATTGATATTCAGGAATTCATGATCATGCCGGTTTCCGCCAGCAATATTCGTGAAGCCATTCGCATGGGCGCCGAGGTGTTCCACACCCTGAAGAAACAGCTTTCCGACGCCGGTCACAACACCAATGTGGGTGACGAGGGCGGCTTTGCCCCGAATATCGGCGGTACCCGTGACGCCCTTGATTTCATCATGAAATCCATCGAAGCCGCCGGCTACAAACCGGGCGAGGATATCTATCTGGCACTGGATGCGGCATCCACTGAATTTTACAGCGACGGTAAATACAACCTGAAAGGCGAGGGCAAGGTTCTGTCCGCCGAGGAAATGGTTGAGTATTACGCTGAACTGGTCAACGACTACCCGATCATCTCCATCGAGGATGGCATGTCCGAAGATGACTGGGATGGCTGGAAGCTGCTGACCGACCGGATTGGCGACAAGGTTCAGCTCGTCGGTGATGACCTGTTCGTTACCAACCCGGCCCGTCTTGCGGACGGTATCCAGCAGGGCGTCGGCAACTCCATTCTGGTCAAGGTGAACCAGATCGGCAGCCTGACAGAAACACTGGAAGCTGTCGAAATGGCCCATAAGGCTGGCTATACCGCCGTCATGTCTCACCGCTCCGGTGAAACCGAAGATGCCACCATTGCCGATCTGGCCGTTGCCACCAACTGCGGTCAGATCAAGACAGGCAGCCTTGCCCGTTCCGACCGGTTGGCCAAGTACAACCAGCTTATCCGTATCGAGGAAATGCTGGGCACTGCAGCGGAATATGCCGGGCGGTCCATCCTGAAATAATTCAGGACAGTTCGGCAAAAAGCACACGGGGCGGCCTCAGGGTCGCCCCTTTTTTTATGGGGGTTCGGGGTTACACCAAATAATATCTTTATTGATATACTAAATTAGACTAAGGTGGTATTGGCGCAAACGGTCATCACTGCAAGGATCAGACATGACAGAGGAAACGCGTGCTACTATGGCGAGGCTGACACCCATCCTGATCATTCTCGCCTTTACCGGTCTCTCCATCGCTTGCTGGTCCTATCTGGAAAACGGATATCGGCAACAGGCCCAAAGCCGGATGGAAGCTGAGGCCGGGTCGGTTGGCACCCTGATCAAGCTGGATCTTGAAAGCGGTATTCCGGCATTGAAACGCATGGTCAGCCGGTGGGAAACCAATGGCGGCCTGAAAGAGCGCGAATTTATCAGGGATGCTGAAAACTATGTCCGGGATATTCCCGGATTGCAGGCGATCGAGTGGGCCGACCCGGATTTTGTCATCCGCTGGGTGGCCCCCCTGCAAGGGAATGAGGCTGCCGTCGGGCTGAATGTGAAGTTTGAAAAGCGGCGGCGCGAAGCCCTTGAAAATGCCCGCCTCAGTGAATTTCCCACCCTGTCCCAACCCATCAATCTGGTACAGGGCGGGAAAGGCATTATTTCCTATCTGCCTGTTTACACCCAGTCCGGTTTTGATGGCATGATCATTGCCGTGTATCGCACCGACAAATGGCTGTCCAACCTGCTCGAAAAGCACTGGGAGGGGGCGGGGCGGCTTGGCATTTCCGTTCACATGAACGATACCACCATTTATGAAGATCCGCTTTATGCCGCTGCCAAGCCGGACGAGGGGCCCCATACCCGCACCACAGAAGTCTATGGCCAAACCTTTTCAATCTCTGTTGTTCCGTCATCAGGGCTGGCCACGGGCCCGTACCCGTATCTGTCCTATCAGGTGGCGGGGGCCCTTTTCCTTGTCGGGCTGCTCATTGCCTTTGCGGCCTATCGGATGTATCCCCTGAAACGCCAAAATCTGGAATTGCGACGCGAAAATACATTGTTGCTGCGCCAGAGCCGGGAAAATTACCGGGCGGAAAACATGGCCCGAACAGCGAACGAGGCCAAGACCAAGTTTCTGACCGGCATGTCCCATGAAATCCGCACACCGTTAAATTCCGTCCTTGGTATCCTGCAACTGGTGGAAAAGGAAAACCTGCCGGCGGATGTGGCGCAGAAACTGGCCTCCGCCCGCAAGTCAGGGTTTTACTTGCTGAACCTGATCAACCAGGTGCTTGAATTTACAAAAATTGAAAACAAGACAGTCGAGCAACTGGACGAGGATTTCACCGTCAGCAACCTTGTCCGGGATGTGCACGCGACTTTCAGTGCACAGGCCAAGAGGAAAGGGATCAATTTCGATTACCGGTTCATCGGGCCAGAGGATGAACGCCTGCACGGGGACTATAATCATATCCAGCAGATCCTGTTCAATCTGGTATCCAATGCGGTCAAATTTACGGAAATGGGGACGGTGTCCATTCTGGCCCGGATTCACCAGATTGCCGAGGATCGGTATCGCCTGTTGTTTGAAATTGTCGATACCGGACCGGGAATTCCCGAAACTGACCTTGAGGCCATTTTTGAGGATTTCTGCAAGTCTGATGCGGGCATCAATGATGGCGGCGGGTCCGGCCTTGGCCTTAGCATTTCAGAGGAACTGGCCCGGATGCTGGGCGGGACCATCACGGTTGAAAGCACGGTCGGAACCGGGTCCGTCTTCAAGTTCTCCGTAGAGGTCCGAACCGCCTCGGAACGGCAGCATGTGGATACGGAAAGCCCGGTCGCCAACAACCCGATCCCGCCAAAATCCATTCTGGTGGCAGAAGATAACAACACCAACCAGATGATCATTCGCGAAATGCTGAAAATGGATGGGCATTCAGTGGTTGTGGTCAATGATGGCATGGCGGCGGTTGAGAAAATCCAGGAGAACCCCGCCGGCTATGATCTTGTTTTCATGGATATTCAGATGCCCGTCATGGACGGGGTGGAGGCAACAAAGGCCATCCGATCCATTGTGCCTGCCGCCAGTGACCTGCCCATTCTGGCACTGACGGCCAATGTCTATCCTTCCCAGATCGATCAATATGCCGCTGCCGGAATGCAGGACACCCTGACCAAGCCCATTGTCCAGAACGAGTTGCGCGCCGTTCTGAATACCTATCTTGGGGCGTCGACAAAAAAAAGACAGGATGCTGACACAGGAACCGAGGGACAATTGGGCGATGTCATTGACCTTTCCGTCCTTGGTAACCTGTTGGACATGATGAACAACCGGGCGGGCAGGGCACTTATTCATTCCATCCGCCGCAACCTGCAAAAAGACGCGGCCCGTCTCCGCTCAGAGGATTTGCCAACGTCCGAAATTGTCATGATCAGCCACGACATCGCCGGGCTGGCGGCGAATACCGGCATGAAACGGCTGGCCGCCCATGCGAAAAATGTTGAAATTGAAATCGAGGAAACCCAAACACCGCAAGCCCTTGTTGCGCCCCTGATCCTTGAGCTTGAACTGGCCCTGTTCGAACTATCGAAAGCCCTGCCATCCCTGTTCACCGATGAAGGGGAACAAAAGACAGGCTAACGCACCAGCCTTCAACAAGGTTTCCGACCACCTGACTGATCCTGCCTGACAAATCAGAGGCCTTCGCTCCGCTGGGCCTTCTGATCCACCGCATCAATATGTGAAAAACGCCGCCCCGGAACAGATATTTTCGGGGCACCCCAGTTACATCATAAGGGTTAAACCCTTTTTTCTATAGAATATTTACCTAAAATATGATCAAACTTCACGAAATATTGGGTTGTTCAATCAAAATTGACGGACCGTAACAGGGGTGGATTACTGGCAGAAGCCTTCAGGTGGGGACAGATGGCGTATCGTTCCAGACTGGCATTACGACACCCGGAACATGATGCGAAAACAGCACTGAGAGCCTCGAAATGATGCACAAAAACCGCCGCATGGCTAAATCCACCGTCAGCGCCCTTGCCATTCTGGGCGCCCTGTCGTCGTTGCCTCTTTCCCATACCCAGGCAAACGCGACCCCTTCCTATTCCTGTACCCCAACAATGGTAATCTCGGATACAAAAACCTCGACTTTTTCCACTCCTACCGGGGCATCCCTTCATATTACGGCAACGGGAGTATTGGAAAAGGGGTTGATGGCAATTTCGGCAAATCCATCTTATGGCTGTATCCAGAATGACGGTATTATCAACAGCTTGGCACCTCCTATCAATTCTGCAATCTTTTTATCTAAAGTTGCAGAAGGCTCCATTATTAACAATGGCACAATTACTGGCACCACAAATGGCATTATGGCGAATTCGGCTCTTGTGAAAAAATCCCTTGTTAATACAGGGACCATCAATGTGTCCCAAAGCACAGGCCTTGGGATTCGGCTGCAAGGTGGGACAACGATCGAAGGTGATATTTACAACAGTGGTACCATGAATGCGGGGGTTGAGTTTTTAGATGCCTCCAACCTGCATGGCGACTTGATCAATACGGGGACCATTACCCAAAAGGGGTCCGGTATCAAACTTGTTGGCTCTACCATTGGGGGGACCCTTCGAAATGCGGGAACCATCAACTCCTCAACCATGGGCGGATACGGGATTTCCCTTGAAGGCAGCACTTCCGTTGGCGCTGTGGAAAATAGCGGGACCATCACAACGGGGGTTTATGTTGCCGGGGCAACGGTTGCAGGCGGGATCGTCAATACGGGAAGCATTTCCGACGAGGGGTCAAGCGCCGATTTCGGCATCAAAATCACCAGCAGTTCAACGGTTGGCAAGATCGAGAATGAGGGCGTCGTTTCCGGCAGCAATTTCAGCCTGTGGGTCGATGGCTATGCGGATGACATCACCATCCGCGGTACCGAAGCCCGGCTTGTCGGCGATGTGATGGCTGGTCAGGCCATGCTGGTCCTTGCCTCCGGAAGTGAATTCACCACTGAAAATGCCTTCTTTGTTCGCGGCGTCACCGTGGAGGATGGCGCCACCCTCATCCTGAACGATCAGGCCAGTTCCAGCGGCTCAATACAGAGCGGCACCTTTGCATCAAGCGGGGTCGCCAATGCCGGTATTATCGTGGTGCCCGCCGGAACCCGGGCCATGATCCGCGGGGATTACACCCAGACGGGGGCGCTGCAGGTCGGAGCCAACAGCGCCGCCGACTATGGCCAACTGGAGGTAACAGGCACGGCCACCGTGGGCAATGACATGAAGATCATTGTGGATGTCAGCACGGGCAATACCCTGCTGGAGGGGGATGCCCTGTCCGATATCCTCACGGCGGGAACCCTTGTCGGCGCCAACAGCTTTACGGTCACCGACACTTCCTACCTGTTCGATTTCGAGGCGACCCGCGATGGCAATACGGTAGACCTAAGCGTGACTCTTCCCCCGGCTCCCGTTGATCCGACAGAGCCGGAAGACCCCTCCACCATGGGCGGAACCGTCAGTGGGGCAACCCGCGGCGAGGGCAACCTTCCGGCGGGCGGCGCGGCCCGGGTGATGGACGATTTGATTGACCGCTTTGTCAGCAATGGGACCAGTGGCAACCCCGAGATGGACCGGGTCATTGGCCAGCTTGGCACCCTTGGCAACCGTAAACAGGTTTCGGATGCGGCCAGCCAGATGCTGCCAGCCCATCATGGTGGTCCGTCGCGGGTGATTGGCGGCACCATCCGCGGCACCAGCCAGAGCGTTCAGGCCCGGCTTGGCGGGCAAGGGGGGCAGTCCAGCGGCGAAGCCCTGCTGGAGGATCGTCATTTCTGGGCCAAGCCGTTCGGCAGTTGGACAGATCAGTCCGACAGGAGCGGTGTCTCCGGCTATAGCGCCACCAGCTATGGCATGGTCTTTGGCGCCGATGCCGAGGTGGCGGACAGCACCCGCCTTGGGCTTGCCTTTTCCTATGCCAACAGCAATGTGGACGGCAACTCCAACGTGGCCCCGCAAAATATGAGCGTGGACAGTTATCAGCTGACAGCCTATGGCGCTTACGCCCTGACCGGTGCGACCCAGCTTGATCTGCAGGCGGATATGGGGCTGCATCAGAATGACGGCAGCCGCCATATTGGCTTCATGGGGCAATCAGCCAAGGCAGATTACAACAGTTGGAGCGGCCATGTGGGCGCGGGCGTCACGCACCGCCTTGATATTGCGGAAGGCACCCGCCTGACACCGGGCCTCCGCGCCGATTACACCCGGATCCATGACCAGTCCTACCGCGAAAGCGGGGCAGGGGCGCTGAACCTGCGGGTTGATGACAACCGCACCAGTGCGTTTCTGGTGACACTGGAAACCGGGTTCGAGCAGGACCTGACTGACCGGGTCACCCTGACGGCCAATGCGGGTGTGTCCTATGACATGATCAATGACCGGGCCAGTATTACCTCTGCCTTTGCCGGAGCGCCGGGCGCCAACTTCACCACGCAAGGGATCGATCCCAGCCCGTGGATTGGCCATGGCGGCCTTGGGCTGGATGCCAAGCTGACCGATACCATGACCCTCAGCGTCAACTATGATCTGGAAGTCCGCGAGGATTTCAACAGCCAGAGCGCCTCCGCCAAGCTCCGCTGGGCCTTCTGATCCACCGCATCAATATTTGAAAAACGCCGCCCCGGAAAGTCACTTTTCCGGGGCTTTTTTGTATGGACTGTTGCTGCCTCAAAAATGTCACGTTCAAATTTTATGAAAATAAATCATGTTGAAATCTAAATATTTAATCCTTAATTCCTATATATACCGGCCGGGATGACCGTCGGTGTAAAAGTTGAGTAATCTGTATTAGGTGAGTTTTATGAATAGCGCGTTTTATAAAAAGAAAAATAAGCAATTCCGCGAAAATTGTGCCTTTTCAACAATTCGCCGAACGGCCAAGTCCAGTTCCAGTTTTGCCGTTCTGTTGATGGCGGCGGCCGTCGCAAGCCTTGCCCCCGGTGATGCCACCGCAGACAGCTGCCCGACCCCGACAACCATATTAGGCACCAGCAGCACGGACACCTGTACGCTGACCACGGGCGAGTCCGTATTGATCACCGAAGATGGCAAGATTGTCACAAGCGGAACCGACGATGGTATCGTTTTTGTCGATGGGGCGGATCGCATTGAAAACCGCGGCACAATTCACAGTGCCGACAAGGGGATTTACGGGCATACCATTGTCCTGACCGGCGACCTGATCAACTCTGGTCTGATCCAGTCTGACAGCGATCATGCCCTTCACTTTTATCTTTCGGACATTCAGGGCGATATCAACAACTCCGGCACCATTGATGCTGTCGAGCGGGGCATCTATGGCTTCCAAAGTTCGCTGTCGAACATTTTCAATTCCGGCCTGATCACGTCAGACACGAACCACGGGATCTATGTCAACGTTACAGACGTTCGGGGAGACATTATCAATTCCGGCACGATCGACGTTGCTATTAACGGCATTCACGCCAAAGACAGCCAACTGACCGGTCTGATTGAAAACACCGGGACCATTGAAGCCCTGTCGAATGGCATTTACCTGTTGAGGAGTGATATTACTGGCGGCGTCACCAATACGGGCGACCTGCTGACGGGCGCAAACGGGATCTATCTGGAAGAAAGCACTGCCGGGGGCAGCGTCACCAGCAGCGGAACCATTGATGCCGATAGTGATGGTTTTTATATCAAAAACGCCACGATCAAGGGGGACCTGATCAATACCGGGTCGATCACAGCCTATAATGAAGGGTATGATATCGACAGGCAGTCCACCATTGAAGGCAAGGTCGCCAACGAAGGAAGTATTATCGCCGAGGATGGTCAGGGCATTGAGGTGGATGAAGACTCCCATGTCCATCAGGGCCTGTTCAATACCGGAACCATTCAGGCAAATGAAGACGGGATTGCGGTTTCCACAAATTCCATCGTGGATAAGGGCCTGCACAACAGCGGAACCATTCGATCCGTCGCAACGGGGGTTCCGGGCCTGCAACATAATGCTATTCGAATTTATGCAAATGGTCAGGTTAACGGCGGCGTGCATAACAGTGGCACCCTGCAGGGGGACATGATCGGTGTTGCCCTTGAAACAGGCGGCACGATTGCGGGCGACCTTGTCAATACCGGCACCATCGAAGGCCAGACCATTGGTGTGTCAATCGACGCGGGCGGGAATATCACTGGTAAGCTCGTCAACAGAGGGACCATCCAGGGCGGCATTGCCGCCGTCCAGTTTGAACCGGCTTCCTATCTGGGGAACCCGGCAACCACCACCCCGATCGAGGTTGACGGGAGCGATGCCCGTTTCATCGGTGATGTCTTTGCCCCGGATGCAGGCATGATCCTCAAGACGGGGACCGATCATGCCATGGAGAGCGCCTATTACCTGAAAAGCCTGACGGTCGAGGAGGGGGCCACCTTTACCCCGGACAATGCGACTTCCACTTTCGCGGGGAACATCCACCCGACCATCATGGCAGCGGAAGGGTTCGATCTGGCGTCATCGCTGAACATCTCCGGTGGCCTGAATAACGCGGGTACCGTTGTGATTAAAGCGGGTCCGACCATTCGCCTTCATGGCGGGTATACCCAGAGCGGTGTGTTCCAGGTTCAGATCAGAAGCGCCAGCGATCATGGCCAGCTTGCCATCAGCGGTGCGGCAGACCTTGGACCTACCATGAAGATTGATGTGGATGTCACCGCCGATAACAGTCTGTCCGTCGGCGAGGGGATCGACGATATTCTGGTCGCGGATGGCGGTATTACCGGGGCCGATGCCTTTTCTATCACCGACAATTCCGCCCTGCTTGATTTTACGCCGGCCAAGGATGGGAATACCATTGATCTGGTCGTTGAAAAGGGACTTAGCGTAGAAGAGGCCATCACCAACGAGGGCAATACCCCCGGGGAAGGCGCCGCCCAGGTGGTGGATGACCTGATTGACGAGTTCATCGAAAACGGCACAACCGGAAATGCGGAAGTGGATCAGGTTCTGAACACCTTGGGAAGTCTGGCGACGCAAAAGGAAGTCTCTGACGCCATTCGTCAGGTGCTCCCCCTGCATGCAGCCAGTCAGCCACAGGTGGTTATTGGCTCTATCCGCAAGACCGGACGTATCATTCAGGCCCGTCAGGAAGGGCAGCTGGGTCATTCCAGCGGTGACAGCCCGATCAGCAGCGAACATGCGTGGGTCAAGCCCTTCGGTAGCTGGACCGACCAATCCGACCGAAACGGCGTTTCCGGTTTCAGCGCCAACAGTTATGGCCTGTCGCTTGGTGCCGATGCCATGATTGGCGAGCGTTCCCGGCTTGGTGTGGCGTTCTCCTACACCAACAGTAATGTGAACAGCAATTCTACTGTCGCCCGGCAGAAGTCCGACATGGACAGCTATCATCTGGCCGTTTACGGCAGCTATAGCCTGACAGGCGCGACCCAGTTGAACCTGCAGGCGGATGCCGGGTTGCATGACAATGAGGGGACCCGTCAGATTGACTTCATGGGACAGGCGGCCAAGGCCGATTACAATAGCTGGAGCGGTCATTTGGGGGCCGGTGTCGCCCATCGCCTTGAGGTTGCGGAAGGGACCACCTTCACACCGGGCATTCGCGCCGACTATATTCATATTTACGACCAGTCCTATCGCGAGAACGGGGCCGGGGCCCTGAACCTGCATGTGGACAGCACTCATACTCAGGAATTTCTGCTGACAGCGGAAGGCAAGGTTGTTCACGACCTGACCGACCGGGTCTCCCTGACGGCCAATGCGGGTGTGTCCTATGACCTGATCAACGATCAGGCCAGCATCACCTCTGCCTTTGCCGGGGCGCCAACGGCCAGCTTCACCACCGAGGGGCTTGATCCCAGCCCGTGGATTGGCCATGGCGGCCTTGGGGTGAGTGCCAAGCTGACCGATACCATGACCCTCAGTGTCAATTATGACATTGAGCTGCGCGAGGATTTCAACAACCAGAGCGCCTCCGCCAAGCTCCGCTGGGCCTTCTGACCCTTGAAAACTGCCCCTGAAAAGAAGCGCCCCGGAAGAAATCACTTTTGGGGCGCTTTTGATTTGCGGCGAAAATACGGCCTATTCCTTATTTTCTGTTTGCAGAAAGTGAATGTTCGTCATATTGAAAGTTGATTGAAATATATTTGAGTACCTATCTTTACGATGGTTTGAAGAAGCAGGTAGCGTAGGGGTTCTTTTCTGCCTGTGGGGAATTTTTTACATGAGAGTTGGGCAAATGGCCGCGTTCCAGGACGGAAGAAAAAAATCAACGTCATCCACGATGAAAATCAAAACCCTTGGCAAGTCCTCTTGCAGTCTTGCTGCCCTGCTGGTGGCCATGACCGCCTCCGGCATGGCCGTTGCGGGCCCGGGAGAATCCTGCATTGGAACCACGACAACGATTACGGGGGCCGTCACAGAGGGGTGTATTCTGGAGGTCGGCGAGTCTCTGATCATTGAGGAAGGGGGCAGCCTCAGTGCCGTAGGCCAACCCAATATTTTGGTTTCAACAAATGATGGTGCACGGCAGATTGACAACTACGGCAGAATTGAAGGACCGGTACACGGAATTATCATTGATCGGGCTGTTTTTGATGGAGACATAAACAACTGGGAAACCGGTGTGATTTCCACAGGACTCCGAGCAGTTGATATACAGGACAGTACCCTCAACGGAAACCTGAATAATGCTGGACTGATAGAATCAGGGATTTCCGCTATTCATCTGGAAGAGAGTATCCTAACCGGAAGCATCAATAACAGCGGCACCCTGCGCGTTTATGAAGATGAGGACCCATCACTGTTTATCGGGCACAGTCAGGTCAAGGGCGATATTGTCAATTCCGGGACCATCTCCGGTCCTATCGGGATCATGATGAATGGGATATCTGTTGTTGAAGGGGATATTATTAACAGTGGCACCATTGACGGTGAAGAAGTGGGAGTGGGGATCGCCCCGGAATCAGAACTCCGCGGCCGCCTAATCAACTCCGGGACTATCAAGGGTATGGCAGCCTTATATTTTATCGGTGGGATGCCTGGTCTTGATCTGGAAACGGCGCCCATTGATATTGTCGGCACCGACGCGCGTTTGGTTGGTCTGGTAGCGGCGCCCGGATCGGACTTCACCCTCAAGTCCGGTGCCCATTTCACCCTTGAAAACCACCATAGTGTTGCCAGTGTTCTGGTTGAAGAAGGCGCCACGTTCGTTCTAAGTGAAGTAGCGGACAATCCCATTCTGGATGATCCACTCTCTTCAGTGTATTTGGGAATGAAGAATGGTGACGACGTTACAACCAAGAACGGCTTTACAAACGCCGGTACGGTTTATATCCCCGCGGGTCAAGTGGTTACGCTCAACAGTGACTATGTCCAGACCGGCGTGCTGCGCATCGGGGCCGACAGCAAAACCAATTACGGCCGTCTGGTGGTCCTGAAGTCCGCCAATCTTGGGCAAACCATGAAGATCGATGTGGATGTGACCACAGGCAACAGCCTGTCCGTCGGCGAAGGACTTGCGGATATTCTGGTGGCCGATGGCGGTATCACCGGGGCAAACAGCTTTGCTGTCACCGATAATTCCACCCTGTTCAATTTCGCGGCGGTCAAGGATGGCAACAGCATCGACCTGACGGTTCAAAAAGGCCTGACCGCAGAAGAAGCGGCTAATAATCAGGACAATACACCGGGGGCCAATGCGGCCCGCCTACTGGACAACCTGATTGCCGACTTCATGGCAACCGGCACGACCGGCAGCCCGGAAATGGATCAGGTGCTGAACACTTTCGGCAGCATGACCACGGAAAAAGAAGTCTCTGACGCCATCCGTCAGGTGCTGCCGCTGTTGACCGGCGGTCAGTCACAGGCCACCGGCGGCGCCATTCGCAAGACCGGCCGTATCATTCAGGCCCGTCAGGAAGGGCAACTGGGTCATTCCAGCGGTGACAGCCCGATCAGCAGCGAACATGCGTGGGTCAAGCCCTTCGGTAGCTGGACTGACCAGTCCGACCGGAACGGCGTCTCTGGCTTCAGTGCGAACAGCTATGGTCTGGCCCTTGGTGCCGATGCGGCAATTAATGACCGCAGCCGGATGGGCGTGGCGTTTTCCTACGCCAACAGCAATGTGGATGGCAATTCCACTGTCGCCCGCCAGAAATCCGACGTGGACAGCTATCAGCTGGCCGTTTACGGCAGCTACAGCCTGACCGACGCGACCCAGATCAACCTGCAGGCGGATGCCGGGCTGCATGACAATGAAGGCTCCCGTCAGATTGCCTTCATGGGACAGGCCGCGAAGGCCGATTACAATAGCTGGAGCGGCCATGTGGGCGGCGGGCTGACCCACCGTCTTGATGTGGCGGAAGGCACCACCTTCACGCCGGGCATTCGCGCCGACTATACCCATATCTATGACCAGTCCTACCGCGAAAGCGGGGCCGGGGCCCTGAACCTGCATGTGGACAGCAACCATACACAGGAACTGCTGCTGACAGCGGAAGGCAAGGTTGTTCACAGGCTGACCGACCGGGTCTCCCTGACGGCCAATGCGGGCGTGTCCTATGACCTGATCAATGATCAGGCCAGCATCACCTCGGCCTTTGCCGGGGCGCCAAGCGCCAGCTTCACCACCGAGGGACTTGATCCCAGCCCGTGGATCGGCCATGGCGGTCTTGGGGTTGAGGCCAAGCTGACCGATACCATGACCCTCAGTGTCAATTATGACATTGAGCTGCGCGAGGACTTCAACAACCAGAGCGCCTCTGCCAAGCTCCGCTGGGCCTTCTAAGCCCCGGCGATCGAGAAAGGCAAGACACAGGCCACGGAAGATAGCTCTTCCGTGGCCTTTTTTGTTTCTGCCTCTAAGGGGTGCAGCAGGGCCAGGCAGCAGGTGAGGGGTGTGCTTTTATTCTCTCCATAAAAGGGGACCGGTCTTAAAATCCGGGGCGTGATCCATAATTCGGTTGACCGGGACCGGTGAATTTGATTCAGTAGTGTCATGAGCATCCGTTATGAAATACGCAAGCGTGTGAAGGCTGGCGCGGCCCCCATTCTGGGGCTGCTGGCCATTTCGTATTTCAGCTATCACCTTGTCGAGGGCGACAGGGGGTTGTTTGCCTATCTCAAGCTGCAACATGAGATCGAGAAAGCGGAAGCCGAATACCAACTGACCGAGATTGAGAAGAAACGCCTTGAAACACAGGTGAATCTGCTGCGTGCCGAGAATCTGGATCTGGACATGCTGGAGGAGCGGGCCCGCCATGTCTTGGGGCTGGCTCATCCGGATGAAATTGTCATCTACAAAGACAAATAAGCCTGTTGTCGCGTAAAATACCGTTTGTTGCGTTCTTTCGTTCCTGTTGTTTTCCAAAATTACAATCCGTCCCGTTTTGCGGGACAGCTTGTTTCGTCGGCAGGATTATTTTCTGGAAATTGTGGATTTTTTGCTGCATCGCCACATAATTAACCCGATTAACTGTAATTTCGTTAATAACGTTCATTCCCTTGCCAGACCAGTCAATTTGATCCACATTCCTGCCCATGACACCCTGTTCGCGGACAGGTAAATGGTTGCTTGCAACACAGCAATATTCAGACGAGGGAGATATCATGGCACCCAAAGCCACGACCACTGGTACCACCACCCGCAAACGCAGAACCCCCGCCAAAATCGACAAGGAACAGGTCCAGAAATACTATCGGGACATGCTTCTGATCCGCCGCTTTGAGGAAAAAGCCGGCCAAATTTACGGCATGGGCCTGATTGGCGGTTTCTGCCACCTGTATATCGGTCAGGAAGCTGTGGTTGTCGGCATGCAATCCACCATCACACCAGACGATGCCGTGATCACCTCATACCGCGATCACGGGCATATGCTGGCTTGTGGCATGGACCCGAAAGGTGTCATGGCGGAACTGACCGGACGGGAAGGGGGCTATTCCAAGGGGAAGGGTGGCTCCATGCACATGTTCTCGAAAGAGAAGAATTTCTATGGCGGTCACGGGATTGTCGGGGCCTGCGTTCCGCTTGGAACCGGTCTTGCGTTCAGCCAGAAATATCAGGGTACCAACAACATCACCCTTTGTTATATGGGCGATGGCACGGTCAACCAGGGTCAGGTTTATGAAAGCTTTAACATGGCCGAACTTTGGAACCTGCCGGTTGTCTATGTGATCGAGAATAACGAATACGCCATGGGAACGTCGGTCAAGCGGGCCTCGGCCCAGACCGAACTGTACCGGCGCGGCGAAAGTTTCAACGTTCCCGGCGAACAGGTGGACGGCATGGATGTATTTGCCGTTGCCGAAGCGGGCCGCAAGGCCGTTGAATGGGTCCGCAGCGGAAAAGGACCCTATATCCTTGAAATGAAAACCTACCGTTACCGCGGTCACTCCATGTCTGATCCGGCGAAATACCGGTCCAAGGAGGAAGTCAACAAGAAGCGCGCCGAGAGTGATCCCATCGAGCGGGTTCGCGAGCGTCTTCTGAACGACAAGGTCTATACCGAGGACGAACTCAAGGAAATCGACCGCGAGGTCAAGGCGATTGTTGCCGAAGCTGTCGAGTTTGCGCAGGAAAGTCCGGAACCGCACCCGGACGAACTGATGACGGACATCGTCGCCTGAAGACAGCACACCAGAGAGCAACACAGTAGTAACGAGGGGAAATCCTGACATGCCAACAGAGATTTTGATGCCGGCCCTGTCGCCGACAATGACAGAAGGTAAACTGGCTCGCTGGATGGTCAGCGAGGGAGACACTGTTTCTTCCGGCGACGTTCTTGCCGAAATTGAGACAGACAAGGCCACCATGGAAGTGGAAGCCGTTGACGAAGGCGTCGTCGGCAAGATCCTTATTCAGGCGGACACGGACAATGTGGCCGTCAACACACCGATCGCCCTTCTTCTGGAAGAAGGCGAGGACGCCTCTGCCGTGGAGGGCTTTTCCGCAAGTGCAGCACCGGCGGCACCACAGACAGAGAGTGCACCGGAAGCGGCATCCGCACCGGCCCCCGCTGCGGCTGAGGTTATTATTGAGGCCCGCGGCGATGCCTATGACGCCAGCGGCGAAATTCCGGCTGGAACCGAAATGGTGAAAATGAGCGTCCGCGAAGCCCTTCGCGATGCCATGGCCGAGGAAATGCGCGGTGATGAGCGAGTGTTCGTCATGGGTGAGGAAGTCGCCGAATATCAGGGCGCCTATAAGGTAACGCAAGGGCTGCTGGATGAATTTGGCGCCCGCCGGGTGATCGACACCCCGATTACCGAGCATGGTTTCGCCGGGATCGGCGTCGGGGCCGCCTTCCACGGCTTGCGCCCGATTGTGGAGTTCATGACCTTCAACTTCGCCATGCAGGCCATCGACCAGATTGTCAACTCTGCGGCGAAAACCCGCTATATGTCCGGTGGCCAGATGGAAAGCCCGATCGTGTTTCGCGGGCCGAACGGCGCCGCCTCCCGCGTGGGCGCGCAGCATTCCCAGTGTTATGCCGCATGGTACGCCCATGTGCCCGGCCTGATCGTGGTGGCCCCCTATAGCGCCGCCGATGCCAAGGGCCTTTTGAAATCCGCCATTCGGAACCCGAACCCGGTTGTCTTCCTGGAAAATGAAATCCTGTATGGACAAACCTTTGATGTGCCGGTTCTGGACGATTTCACCGTTCCGCTTGGCAAGGCAAAAGTGGCCCGCCCCGGAGAGGATGTGACCATCGTATCCTTTGGCATGGGCATGTCCTATTCCCTGCAGGCCGCGGAAAAACTGGCGGAAGAGGGCATTCAGGCAGAAGTGATTGATCTTCGCACCATTCGCCCGATGGATATGGATACAGTTCTGGCATCGGTACGGAAAACAAACCGCTGCATCACCGTCGAGGAAGGCTGGCCGCAGCATGGTGTGGGATCGGAAATCGCCGCCCAGATCATGGAAAAAGCCTTTGACTATCTGGATGCGCCGGTCATTCGCGTCTCCGGCAAGGATGTTCCCATGCCTTACGCCGCGAACCTTGAAAAGCTGGCCCTGCCCAGCGTCAAGGAAGTCATCGACGCCGTGAAATCAGTCACCTACACGTCATAAGGGGAATTCAGGGATGCCTATCACCATTACAATGCCAGCCCTGTCGCCCACCATGACCGAGGGCACGCTTGCCAACTGGCAGGCCAAGGAAGGCGACCAGATTGCCTCCGGCGATGTCATTGCCGAGATCGAAACGGACAAGGCCACCATGGAAGTGGAGGCCGTCGATGAAGGCCGCCTTGCCAAAATTCTGGTAGCGGGCGGCACGGAAAATGTCGCCGTCAATACGCCCATCGCCATTCTTCTGGAAGAAGGCGAGGATGAAAGCGCGCTTGAGGGCTACGCCGTCGGCGGCGGTACCGCCAAACCTGCGGAAGAGGCCGCACCGGTCACAGCCACCGCAACAGACGCACCCGCTCAGGCACCGGCAGCACAGGCAGCAGCCCCGCAAGCCACGTCAAGCGCCGCTGGCGGGCGGGTCTTTTCCAGCCCGCTTGCCCGCCGCATTGCCAGCGACGCCGGCATCGATATTAAACAGGTTTCCGGCACCGGCCCCCACGGCCGGATCGTCAAGGCGGATGTGGAGCAGTTCATTGCCGTCGGTGGCAAAGCCCCGGCAGCGGCCGCACAGGCGGCAGCCCCGCAAGCCCCTGCAGGCGCGGCCCCCGCACTGGCTACATCCCAGACACCGCCCCATGCCGGGGAGCATGTGGAAATTCCGCTGTCCAGCATGCGGAAAACCATCGCCAAGCGCCTGACCGAAGCCAAGCAGACCATCCCGCATTTCTATCTGACGATCGAATGCGAACTGGATAATCTTCTGGCCACCCGCAAGGAATTGAACAGCCGGTCTGACGATTACAAGATTTCCGTCAATGATTTCATCATCCGGGCGGCGGCACTGGCCCTGAAAAAGGTCCCCCACGCCAATGCCATCTGGGGCGGCGACAAGATCCTGCAATACAAGGATATTGATATTTCGGTGGCGGTGGCCATTGACGGCGGCCTGATTACGCCGGTTGTCAAGACCGCCGACCAGAAGGGCCTTGCCTCCATCTCAAACGAGATGAAGGAACTGGCCGGACGGGCCAAGGACGGCAAGCTGATGCCGGAAGAATATCAGGGCGGATGTTTCTCGATCTCCAACCTCGGGATGTTCGGGATCAAGGAATTCTCTGCCGTTATCAACCCGCCGCAATCCGCCATTCTGGCCGTCGGGGCAGGGGAGCAACGTCCCGTCATCCGCGATGGCGCCGTTGCCGTGGCAACCGTCATGAGCTGTACCCTGTCCTGTGATCACCGGGTGATCGACGGGGCGGTGGGCGCGGAACTGCTGAAATATTTCAAGGGCTATATCGAACAGCCCCTGACCATGATGCTGTAAGGAGAGCCCCATGTCTGACAAGAATTTTGATCTGGTCGTCATCGGCTCTGGCCCGGGCGGCTATGTGGCCGCCATTCGCGCCGCCCAGCTTGGCCTGAAAGCCGCGGTGATCGAACGCGAACATCTGGGTGGCATTTGCCTGAACTGGGGCTGTATCCCCACCAAGGCGCTGCTGCGGACCGCCGATATTTTTACCAATATCAAGCATGCGGAAAGCTTCGGCATCAAGGTCGAGAAGGCCAGTGTCGATCTGGCCGCCACGGTGAAACGTTCTCGTCAGGTGGCGGCGCAGCTTTCCGGCGGTGTGTCCGGTCTTTTGAAAAAGAACAAGGTCACGGTGATCGACGGTCACGGCAAGCTGGCTGGTAAAGGCAAGGTTGAGGTCTCCCGGAACGGGAAACCGGTCGAAACCGTGTCCGCCCAGCATATCATTCTTGCAACCGGTGCCCGCGCCCGGACCCTGCCGGGTCTGGAGCCGGACGGAAAGCTGGTCTGGACCTATAAGGAGGCGCTTGTCCCGGATACGGTTCCTGAAAAACTGCTGGTGGTTGGCTCTGGTGCTATCGGGATCGAGTTTGCCAGCTTCTTCAACGCCATCGGGTCAAAAGTGACCGTGGTCGAGGTTATGGATCGCATCCTGCCCGTGGAAGATGCCGACATTTCCGCCCTTGCGGAAAAAAGCTTCAAGAAGCAGGGCATGACCATTCACAAGGCCACCACGGTTTCCGCCCTGAAGAAATCGGCAAATTCCGTCACCGCCACCTTCAAGGACAAGAACGGCAAGACCAGCGAAGACACCTTTGATCGGGTCATTCTGGCCGTCGGGATTGTCGGCAACGTCGAAAATCTGGGCCTTGAGGGCACGAAGATCAAGGTGGATCGCACCCATATCGAGGTGGATGAGTTCTCCCGGACCGGGGAGCCGCGCGTTTATGCCATTGGCGATCTGACCGGTCCGCCGTGGCTGGCCCACAAGGCATCCCACGAAGGGGTCATCTGCGTCGAGAAGATTGCCGGCGAAAAGGATGTTCACCCGCTGAACACCGCCAATATTCCGGGATGTACCTATTGCAATCCGCAAGTGGCCTCCGTCGGGATGACAGAGGAAGCGGCGAAAAAGGCAGGGTATGAGCTGAAAGTCGGCAAGTTTCCCTTTATCGGCAACGGCAAGGCCATCGCCCTTGGGGAACCGGAGGGCTTGATCAAAACCATCTTTGATGCCAAAACCGGCGAGATGCTGGGCGCGCATATGATCGGAACCGAAGTTACAGAGTTGATTCAAGGCTACGGCATTGCTAAAACCCTTGAAACAACGGAGCTGGAGCTGATGCATACCGTCTTCCCGCATCCGACCTTGTCAGAGATGATGCACGAATCCGTGCTTGATGCCTATGGCAAGGCACTCCATTTCTAAAGGAGTGACAAACCTTTTTATTGAGACCATGTAGATTGGCACCATCATGAGTGATACCGCACCGATCCAGCCTCGGGTAAGACATCCTGAGAAAGCGCATAAACCGGACAACCCGATCAAGCGCAAGCCGTCCTGGATTCGTGTCAAGGCACCGGTTTCCAAGACCTATCACGAAACCAAGGAATTGATGCGGGACCTGAACCTGACCACTGTGTGTGAGGAGGCCGCCTGTCCCAATATCGGTGAATGCTGGGCGAAAAAGCATGCCACCATGATGATCATGGGGGAAATCTGCACCCGCGCCTGTGCCTTCTGCAATGTCTCAACCGGCAAGCCCAATGCCCTTGATCCGTTCGAGCCCTTCAATGTGGCGAAAGCGGTCAAGACCATGGGGCTTGAGCATGTGGTCATCACATCCGTTGACCGGGACGATCTGGCCGACGGCGGTGCACAGCATTTCGCCGAGGTCATTCAGGCCATTCGCGAGGCGACCCCGAACACCACCATTGAAATCCTGACACCGGACTTCCTGAAAAAGGACGGTGCACTTGAGGTCGTGGTCGCCGCCAAGCCCGATGTGTTCAATCACAACCTTGAAACGGTTCCGAAACTCTATCCGTCAGTGCGGCCGGGGGCCCGCTATTTCCATTCCTTGCGTTTGTTACAGCGGGTCAAGGAAATCGATCCGGGCATGTTCACCAAATCCGGCCTGATGGTCGGACTGGGCGAGGAGCGAGACGAAGTTCTACAGGTGATGGATGACATGCGCGTTGCCGACATCGATTTCATTACCATCGGGCAGTATCTGCAACCGACCATCAAGCATCACGCCCTTGACCGGTTCGTCACCCCCGAAGAGTTTGCCGCCTATGAACGTCAGGCCTACAACAAGGGCTTCCTGATGGTCTCGTCATCGCCTCTGACACGCTCCAGCCACCATGCCGGCGAGGATTTCGCCAAGCTGCGGGCCGCCAGAGACAAGGCATTGTCGAAGTAAGTTCCGTCCATTGTTTCCGGGTTGACGAGTAAATTCATGCCGACACATGCCGAACAACGTATCCTGCCCTACACACCGCAGCAGCTTTTCGATCTTGTGGCTGCGGTGGAGAAATACCCGGAATTCCTGCCGTGGTGTGTGGGTGCGCGGATCAAGGAAAACCGGAATGATATCATTTTGGCGGACCTTGTTATCGGCTTCAAGATGTTCCGCGAACGCTTCACATCCCGCGTCACCCTGAACCGGGACGACAACCATATTGATGTGGAATATATGGACGGGCCGTTTCATTACCTGAACAACCACTGGAAATTTGAGGAGCATCCGGAGGGCTGCAACATCGATTTCTTTGTGGATTTCGAGTTTCGGTCCGCGATCCTGCAAAAGACCATCGGCCTTTTGTTCAACGAGGCCGTGCAGCGCATGATTGCCGCCTTTGAACACCGGGCAGAGGCCCTTTACGGCGAACAGACCGCCGCTTGGCTAGCCCGCCAGGAAACGCGCTGAAATAAGACCGACACAGGTCAGTGTTCCCAGCACCGGGACCAGCATCGGAACCGTATAGACCGTTTCGGCCACCGGTTCCGTCTGCCGGATTTTCAGCAGGATCAGGGCGATATTCACAAAAAAGAAAACTGTCAGCACGATCAGTGAGGTCGTTTCGGCCAGTCGTCCAATGGGCAGGAAATAGGCCAGAAACAGAATGATGCCGACAACCACCAATGTGGCATGGATCGGTGTTCTGGTGACCGGATGAACTGCCGCGAACCATTCGGGCAGGGTTTCCTGCTTGCCCATGCCGTATATGACCCGCGATGCCATGATGGTCTGGATCAGGACCCCGTTCAGGGTGGCAAAAAACGCAACGGAACCAAAGAATTTGGCAACCCAGACCGGCCCGGACGCAAAGATCAGGGCAAGCGGGGCTTTTGATCCGGCAAGGTCCGCCAAGGGCACGACCAGAACCGCGACGGACACCACCAGAACATACAGGATCGTGGCAACAATCAGGGTCAGGAAAATCCCCCTTGGCATTGTTTTATATGGGTTTTTCACTTCCTCGGCCACATTGGCGATATCCTCGAACCCGACGAACGCAAAGAAGGCCAGAAGACCCGCACTGAGGATACCACTCCATGCGGCGGCCTCGAACGGCGGGATCAACTTGCCCACATCCTTGATACTGTCCGGCTCTAACGACACGCCAAAATAAATAACCATGATCAGGCCACCGATTTCCACCAGCGTCACCAGCGAAGCGACCGACACCGATTCCAGAATACCCCAGATGGAAATCAGCCCGACGGACAGAATGATGGCGCCAAGAAGCAACCAATGGGGAAGGGGGATCAGGGTTTGAAGATAGGCTGCGGCCCCAAGGGAGACAGCCGCCGACGACACCACCCCGGACGCCACCACCAGAATGCCGATCAGGGCAGACAGGCGGGACGACCGGAACCCGTCCTTCACATAGGCCGCTTCACCCGCACTGACCGGATAGCGGGTCGCCAGTTCCGCATAGGAAAAGCCCGTAAAAGCCACCACAATGGCCGCACAGACAAACGATATCGGCGCATAATATCCGGCCTTGCCAGCGGTTTCCCCCACCAGCACATAAATTCCTGCGCCAATGGTGACCCCAAGCCCGTACAGAACCAGCAACGGCAGGTTCAACCGGCGCTGTAAGGCAGGCTGTTCCCCGTGGTCTTCTGATACCGGTTGCGTCCCCATATTTCCTTTGCTCCCCCTGCAAAACAGGATCTTCAAGAAATATTAGGGTACTTTCATAATCAGGAAAATTCTTTTAACGCGGCAGCAAGCGGATCAGGTCTGCCGCGCCGCCTTCAGCAGCATTTCAAGGGCGGTCTTGACCGTGGCCAATCGCACTTCCGTGCGGCCAATATCGCCGTAATCCATCTGCCTGTGTTCGGCCACGCCGTCCCGCGTTGCCGTGGCCAGATGCACCCGGCCCGCCGGTTTGTAGTCACTGCCCCCCGGACCGGCAATCCCGGTCACGGCCACCGCCAGATGGGACGACGACTTTTGAATGGCGCCAGTGGCCATTTCACGGGCGGTTTCCTCGGCCACGGCCCCGACGGACCGCAAGGTTTCCGCGCGCACGCCCAAAACCTGCATCTTTGCCTTGTTGGTATAGGTGATAAAGCCGCGATCCACCACGGCGGATGACCCGGCAATATCTGTCAGCGCCCCGCCAATCAGGCCGCCCGTACAACTTTCCGCCGTTGCCACGAACCAGCCCCGTTCCTTGCACGCATCCAGAACCTCGGTCGCCAGAGCCACAATATCATCCGGGTAGATACTCATCCCATCACCTGTTTCAGAATATAGACACACACCGCCGCAAAAAGCCCGGCAACCATATCGTCGGCCATGACACCAAATGCCCCCTTCAGGGACCGGTCCATCCAGCGGATCGGCCACGGTTTCCAGATGTCGAACAGGCGGAAAAAGAGGAACGACGCCGCCCACAGGACAGGGTTCATTCCGGCAATCAGAAGCGGCACCCACTGACCGGCCACTTCATCCACGACCACTTCGCCGGGATCAGACTTGCCGGTTTCCACCAGATAGACATTGGTCGCCCATGTGCCGATTACGAATATGATGGGGATGGCAATGGCAAGGGCATTGGGTCCCCCCAGCCAGAAAATTCCGATCCCGAAGGGCAGGGCGGCCAGTGATCCTGCGGTCCCCGGTGCCCGGGGGCTAAGGCCGGACCAGAACCAGGTGGCAATGATGGTTGTCAGTTGAAATTTTCCGGCGGCGGCAGTCTTTGTCATTCCGGCAACCTCACTGTGGTGATGGCCTGTGCGGCGATGCCTTCCCGGCGGCCGGTAAAGCCCAGCTTTTCCGTGGTGGTGCCCTTGACCGAGACCCGTGACGGGTCCAGCCCGACAATCTCGCCGATGCGCTGTCTCATGGCCTCCCGATGGGGGCCGATTTTCGGGGCCTCGCACATGATTGTCAGGTCAATATTGGCTATCCGGCCGCCCCGTTCGGTGACAAGGCTGGCCGCATGGGCCAGAAACCGGTCAGACGAAGCCCCTTTCCACTGATCATCGCTTGGCGGAAAGTGGGTGCCGATATCCCCTTCACCGATCGCCCCAAGGATGGCGTCGGTAATGGCATGCAGGGCCACATCCGCATCCGAATGGCCTTTCAAGCCGCGTTCATACGGGATTTGAACGCCGCCAAGCCACATGTCCCGGTCATCGGCAAAGGCATGAACGTCAAAGCCAAGGCCGGTTCGAATATCCGTCAGTTCCTGTGAGGTAATAATCTTCACATCCTCCCGGGTGGTGATTTTCGTGTTGCCCGCTTCGCCCGCAATCCACTGCACCGGGATACCGGCCAATTCGGCAAGGGCGATATCGTCGGTTACCGGCCTGCCCCGGAAACGCTCATGCGCCTCCATGATCGGGCCATAGCGGAAACATTGCGGTGTCTGGGCCGCAACCACGCTGTCCCGATCCACTGTGCCGGTAATCCGGTCCCCGTCAACGGATTTGAGGGTATCGACCATGGGCTGCGCTGGCAGAACAGCCGTGTGATCCTTCAGCGCAGCAAGGCACCGGTTGATCAGGTCCGGCGTGAAAAAGGGGCGGGCCGCATCGTGAATGAGAACCTGATCCGGTGCCAGCGGGGCAAGGGCTTCAAGGCCGTTTCGCACGCTGTCCTGCCGGGTGTCGCCGCCGGGGGCAAAGGGCAGAAGGTCCAGCCCCGCGACGGCTTCCTTGTATAAATCCTCGTCCCGGGGGTTGATCACCACCAGAACATGGTCGATGCCGTCCGCGTCCAGAAACCCGCGAACGGTTCGGCGCAGCACCGTTTCCCCGGACATTTCAAGATATTGCTTCGGAAAGTCCAGACCGGTCCGGGTGCCGCTGCCTGCGGCCATGATAAGGGCTATGGTTGTCATGGGCGTGACATTAGAAGCGTCCTCCCCGCCGATCAACTAAAATGACATGACCGGCAGGAAACGGGTTGCTCACGGTTTAAACTCCTCTTATATTGCACAAAAGTTAGTCACATGGAATTCTGCACAATAAATGACCATTCAGATCGGCACTATCCCTCTTAAAATGCCTGTTCTTCTGGCGCCCATGGCGGGCATCACCGATTTACCCTTTCGGCGGATCGTGTCCCGGTTCGGGGCCGGGCTGGTCTTTACGGAAATGGTGGCCAGCAAGGCCATGGTGGCGGAAACCCGCCGATCCTTGCGCATTATCAAGGCCGATAAGGGCGATATGCCGGTGGCTGTCCAGTTGGCGGGCTGCGACCCCGAGATCATGGCCGACGCCGCCCGTATCAACGAGGAGATGGGCGCGGAAATCATTGATATCAACATGGGCTGCCCGGTCAAGAAGGTGACCTCGGGCATGGCGGGGTCATCCCTCATGCGGGATCTGGATCATGCGGGTAAAATCCTACGGGCGACCGCCGGGGCGGTGAATATTCCTGTGACCCTGAAAATGCGGACCGGTTGGGATGATGACAGCCGCAACGCCCCCGAACTTGCCCGCATCGCCGAGGATGCCGGGATCAGGATGCTGACGGTTCATGGCCGCACCCGCTGCCAGTTTTTCAAGGGCCGGGCAGACTGGTCCTTCATTCGCGAGGTCAAGAAGGCCGTCTCCCTGCCGGTTATCGCCAACGGGGATATCCAGACCCTTGAGGACGCCCGAGCTGCCCTTGATCAATCCGGGGCGGATGGCGTGATGGTGGGGCGGGGCGCCTATGGCCGCCCGTGGTTCGTCTCGCAGGTCGCCGCCTATCTTGAGCTCGGAGAAGAACGGCCCGATCCCACCTTCACCGAACAGAAGGACATTGTTCTGGAACATTACCGGGGCCTGATCGATCTGTATGGCGAACGGGTCGGAACCCGGGTCGCCCGCAAGCATCTGGGTTGGTATTCCGAACGCCTGCCAGAGGGCGAGGCCTTTCGCGCCCGTGTGATCCGCATGGATGACTGGCGGCAGGTGGTAGAGGAAATCCACGCCTTTTATGATGGCCTTTCCGGTCAGGAGGCGGCGTAGGATGTCCGTCGCGAACGATCTATCGGCCCCCCGTGACAAGCCCCAAAACGACCGGGCAAACACGGATGTCAACCCTTACGCCATTCTGGCGGCCATTCCCGATCCCATCATCGTGGTCGATCAGGACGGCTATATCCCTTACGCTAACCCGGCGGGGGAGGAATTTTTCAGCACCTCCATCAATATCCTGAAGAAAACCAAGGTGGACCAACTGGTCCCGTTTGGCAGCCCGCTTCTAACCCTGATCGAACAGGTCAGGACCAGCAACGACCGGGTATCGGAATATGCTGTCGATCTTGGTACGCCCCGAACCGGCACGAAAAACGTAAACATTCAGGTTTCCTCGCTGTTTACTGACGGGCAGGTGGTCGTTCATATCGAGGAGCGGACCATCGCCTCCAAGATGGACCGGCAATTGACCCATCGGGGCGCCGCCCGGTCGGTAACCGCCATGGCGGCCATGCTGGCCCACGAGGTTAAAAACCCTTTGTCCGGTATCCGCGGATCGGCCCAGTTGCTGGAAATGAACGCATCAGACAGCGACCGTGCCCTGACCCGGTTGATCTGTGATGAAACGGATCGCATTTGCGCCATTGTCGACCGGATGGAGGCCTTTTCCGATGATCGCCCCATCGAGCGGAACGCCGTCAATATCCACGAGGTTCTGGAGCATGTGCGCATGGTCTCCCATGCCGGATTTGCCCGCAAGGTGACCTTCAGGGAACAGTATGACCCGTCCTTGCCTTTTGTGTATGGCAACCGCGACCAGCTTGTTCAGGTCTTGTTGAACCTGATCAAGAATGCCGCTGAATCCGTCCCCGATGAAGGGGGCGAAATTACCCTGACCACGGCCTATCGTCCCGGCGTCCGGCTGGCGGTTCCCGGCAGCAAGGATCGGGTGCGGTTGCCGCTTGAGGTGGGCATTCACGATAACGGGCCGGGGATTTCCGATGAACTTCTGCCCCATATCTTTGATCCGTTTGTGACCACCAAAACCGGGGGAAGCGGGCTTGGCCTGGCGCTTGTCGCCAAGATCGTCGGCGATCACGGCGGCATCATCGAATATGACAATTCCACCGAGGGCGGACATTTCCTTATTCGCCTGCCGGTCTTCAAGGTTCCCAAAAAGAAAGCATGACAATGGCAGCCACAATTCTTGTAGCAGACGACGACAAGGGCATTCGCACCGTTCTAGAGCAAGCCTTGTCCCGTGCCGATTATGTGGTTCGATCGACCGGCAACGCGGCCACCCTCTATAACTGGGTGCTGGAAGGGGCAGGGGATCTGGTGCTGACCGATGTGGTGATGCCGGACGAAAACGGCCTCGACCTGCTTCCCAGAATAAAGAAAATCCGCCCGGAACTGCCCATTATCGTCATGAGCGCGCAAAACACCCTTCTAACGGCCATCAAGGCGACGGAACGGGGCGCTTACGATTATCTGCCGAAACCCTTTGACCTGAAGGAACTTCTGCAGGTGGTGGAACGGGCTCTGTCCAAGCCAAAGCAGGCCTCCAGATCGCCTCGCGAGGACGGCGACGATGAAGACAGCAAGATCCCGCTGATCGGCCGGTCGCCTGCCATGCAGGAAATTTACCGTGTGCTGGCCCGCCTGATGGGCACCGACCTTACCGTGATGATCACCGGTGAAAGCGGCACCGGCAAGGAGCTGGTGGCGCGGGCGCTGCATGAATATGGCAAGCGCAAGAACGGCCCGTTTGTGCCGATCAATATGGCTGCCATCCCGAAGGAACTGATTGAATCAGAACTGTTCGGCCACGAAAAAGGCGCCTTTACCGGAGCCGACAGCCGGGCCATTGGCCGTTTCGAGCAGGCTCAGGGCGGCACCCTGTTCCTGGACGAGATCGGGGACATGCCGCTTGAGGCGCAAACCAGGCTGTTGCGGGTTCTGCAGCAGGGGGAATATACCACCGTCGGTGGCCGCACCCCCATCAAGACCGATGTGCGGATTATTGCCGCCACAAACCGCGATCTGCGCCAGTTTGTCCGTCAGGGCTTGTTTCGCGAGGACCTGTTCTATCGCCTGAATGTGGTGCCCCTGCGCCTGCCGCCCCTGCGCGAGCGGACCGAGGATATCCCCGATCTTGTCCGGCATTTTCTGGATCTGGCGCAGGATGAGGGTCTGCCTGTCAAAAGCATCGATCAGGAAGCCCTTGAGGCACTGAAAAAGCACAAATGGCCGGGCAATGTGCGGGAACTGGAAAATCTGGTACAGCGTATGGTCGCCCTCTATTCCGAAGAGGTCATCGATGCCGCCATGGTCGCGCAGGAATTGCAGCCCGGCGAAGCCTCACCCCCCTCCGAGGCCCCGGCAGATGATGAAAGTCTGGGCGAGGCGGTAGAGCGCCATATCGCCAAGTATTTTGCGGCCCATCCCGGCAGCCTGCCACCATCGGGCCTGTATGAACGGATCCTGCGGGAAATTGAACGCCCACTGATCATACAGTCCCTTGAGGCAACCAACGGAAACCAGATCCGGTCTGCCGAATTGCTGGGCTTGAACCGGAATACCCTCCGTAAAAAAATCCGCGAGCTTGATATTCAGGTGGTTCGTGGCGTAAAGTGATGCTTAATTACAACATTGTGGTATTTTGAGCGTTATCAGATCGCCTTGGGGGCCAATATCTTAGACCTGTCACATCCGATTAAAACGACATCCGGGGGGACGTTGTGACCGACATGCGGCAAACCGCGCCGAAATCTGCCTTCTCGATCACTCGCTGGTCGAGAAAGATCGGTATCGGGCCAAAAACCTCGTTCGTTGTGGCATTGCTGGCCATTGCCAGCGGCATCGCCACCTATGGCTCCTTGACCGGGGATGACCCGTTTGTCACCCGCCGTCTGCTGGTGGTGGACCTTGTCATTCTTGTGATCCTGACCCTGATTATCTGCCATCGCCTGATCCGCATGTGGCGGAAAAAGAAGATTGGCGAAGGCAGCATCATGCACCGCCGGGTGGTCAAGCTGTTCTCGCTGATTGCTGTGGCGCCGGCCATTATGGTGGCGGTCTTTTCGGCCCTGTTCTTCAACATCTATTTCCAGAAGCATTTCTCTGATCCGGTGAACACCGCCGTTTCGGAAAGTCTGGTGGTGGCCGATTCCTATATCAAGGAGCATATCAACAACATTCAGGCCGACGTTCTGGCCATGGCGGCGGACATCAACCGGGTTCCGCTGCAGGTGCTGCAGAACCGCCCGCAGTTCGACCAGTTCCTGTCCGATCAGGTGGCGGCCCGAAACCTCAGCGAAGCCGTGGTTCTGGACAGTTCGCAGCGGGTGATTGCCCGCTCCAACCTCAGCTTTGTGCTGGATTTTGACCGCCTGCCACCCGCCATGATCGGCGAGGCCGCGCTGAACGATGTGGTCATTTCAACCAATGAATCTGACGACCGGGTCCGGGCCCTTGTGCGGCTGGACCGGCTGTTTGACGGGTATCTTTATGTGGGCCGCTATATTGAACCGCGAGTTCTGGAGCATCTGGAACGGACCCGCAAGGCCCACGCGGAATATCAGGACCTGAAAGAGCAGGGGCTGGGCATCCAGATCCAGTTTGCGGCCATCTTCATCCTTGTGTCCCTGATGGTGGTGCTGGCGGCGGTCTGGTTTGGCCTTGCCATTTCCTCCCGTCTGGTGGCACCGATTGAGGGGTTGGTCAACGCGGCGGAACGCATTCGCGACGGTGACCTGAAGGTCAAGGTCGATGAAAGTCAGGCCTATGACGAAATGGGCACCCTGACGCGGGCGTTCAACCAGATGACCGGTGAATTGGAAGCCCAGCAACAGGAACTGGTCAAGACCAACCGCCAGCTTGATGAGCGCCGCCGCTTCACGGAAACGGTTCTCTCCGGCGTGACAGCAGGGGTGATCGGTCTGGACAGGGACGGTATTGTGACCCTGCCAAACCGGACGGCATCGAAACTTCTGGAACGGCCGGAACATGAACTGACCGGCCAAAAACTTGAAGATACGTTTCCGCAATTTTCGGAAATTTTCCAAGAGGTTAGGGAGCGCCCCTACCGGATTGCACAAAGTCAAATTCACCTGAATACCGCCGCGACGGTTCGCCATCTTCTGGTCCGTGTGGCGGCGGAAATCTCCGAGGAAGGGGTGCAGGGCTACGTGGTGACCATGGACGAAATCACCGAACTGGTCTCGGCCCAACGCATGGCCGCGTGGGGTGATATTGCCCGCCGGATCGCCCATGAAATCAAGAACCCGCTGACCCCGATCCAGCTTTCTGCGGAACGGATCAAGCGGAAATATGGCAAGGAAATCACCTCCGATATCGATACCTTCCACAAATGTACGGATACCATTATCCGGCAGGTGGGCGACATCGGCCAGATGGTGGACGAATTTTCCTCCTTTGCCCGGATGCCCGCGCCCGACTTCAAGGCAGAGGTTCCGTCCTCGCTTCTGGAAGAGGCGGTTTTCCTGCAAAAGGTGGCCCATCCTGAAATTGAGTATGTGATCGAGGAGCCGCTGAGCCGGGCCGTCTGCCAGATTGATGCGCCGCAGGTTAACCGTGTTTTTACCAATCTGCTGCAAAACAGCGCCGATGCCATTCAGGGCCGGGAAGGCGATCCCGCCGCCCTTGCGCCCGGAAAGATCATCGTGCGGGCGACAACAGTCAAGGACCAACTGGTCATCGAGGTGGTGGACAATGGCCGTGGCCTGCCCACGGAAGACCGCAACCGCCTGACGGAACCCTATGTGACGCATCGGGAAAAAGGCACGGGGCTGGGTCTGGCCATCGTCAACAAGATCATGGAAGAACATGGCGGCACGCTCGCCCTGTTCGATGTCGAGGAGGGGACCGGCGCCCGGGCGCAGGTCTCGTTCGTAACTTTGGACAACAACTTGGAAACTGGGGTGGGGTAAGCCATGTCTGCGGACATTCTGATAGTGGATGACGAAGCCGATATCCGGGACCTGATTGCAGGGGTTCTGGAAGATGAAGGCTATGAAACACGCGAGGCCGCCAACAGCGACGAATGCCTTGCCGCCGTTTCGAACCGCTGCCCGAACCTGATCGTCCTGGACATCTGGTTACGGGGCAGTCGTCTGGACGGCATCGAGATTTTGCAGGAAATCAAGAAAATCGCGCCAACCGTGCCGGTGATCATGATTTCCGGCCACGGGAATATTGAGACCGCGGTCAACACGATCAAGCTGGGCGCCTATGATTTCATCGAGAAACCCTTCAAGGCGGATCGCCTGATGCAGGTGGTGGAACGGGCGTTGGAGGCAGACCGCCTGAAACGGGAAAACCATGAACTGCGCACCAAGGGCGGAGAGGTGACCAGCGAACTGGTCTACCGGTCCAATGCCATGCAGCAACTGGAACAGGCCATCATGCGGGTGGCCCCCACCAACAGCCGGGTCATGATCACCGGGCCGTCCGGGTCCGGCAAGGAAATCGTCGCCCGGATGATCCACGCCCATTCCCACCGCGCCAACGGCCCGTTTGTGGTGCTGAACGCGGCGACCATGGCGCCCGATCTTCTGGAAATCCAGCTTTTCGGGGTCGAGGAAGGGCGCATGATCTCCAACAAGGGTAACCGGCGCGGCCTTTTGGAACAGGCCCATGGCGGCACCATCTTTCTGGATGAAGTGGTGGACATGCCGCTGGAAACACAGGGGAAAATCCTGCGGGTTCTGGTTGATCAGTCGTTCCAGCGGGTCGGCGGCAGCGAAAAGGTCAAGGTGGATGTGCGCGTCACCTCGTCCTCCAGCCACGATCTGCAGGCGGCCATGGAAAGCGGGCGCCTGCGCGAGGATCTTTTCCACCGCTTGAGTGTGGTGCCGCTGTCCGTACCGCCGCTGAAAGATCGGCCCGAGGATATTGCGCCCCTTGCCCGGTTTTTCATTGAAAGGTTCGCCAAAAGCACGGGCCTCTCCGTCCGCAAGATAACCGAGGATGCCATCGCCACGCTTCAGGCCTCGATGTGGCCGGGCAACGTGCGGCAACTGAAAAACGTTATCGAACAGATCATGATTCTGGCGACCGGGGATCGGGATGCGCCCATCACGGCGGACATGATCCCGTCCGAGGCCAGCCTTGCCAGTTCCGTTCTGACCGGCAAGAAGGATCAGACAGAAATCATGGCCCTTCCACTGCGGGAGGCGCGAGAAAGATTTGAAAAGGAGTATCTGGAGGCGCAGGTTAACCGTTTTGGTGGTAATATCTCCAGAACAGCCTCTTTTGTGGGGATGGAACGGTCAGCCTTGCACCGAAAACTTAAATCTCTTGGCGTTCACAATGGAGAACGTGCTAAAGAGCAGGGCTGAAACAACGTCCAGACAAACCGGGGTGGGGGCCCCTGACAACGATGAAAGTAATTGTTTGCGGAGCCGGGCAGGTTGGATCGAACATCGCGCGTCAATTGGCCCGCGAGAACAATGATGTAACCATCATTGACAACAATGCCGATCTGGTTCGGAAAATCGGTGAGGAACTTGACGTTCAGGCCATGGTTGGCCACGCCTCTCACCCGGAAGTCCTTGAGGCTGCGGGCGCAGGTGATGCCGACATGCTGATTGCCGTCACCTATAGTGACGAGGTCAACATGGTTGCCTGTCAGGTGGCCCATTCCCTGTTCGACTTGCCGAAAAAGGTGGCCCGTATCCGGGCACAGCAATATCTGTCCCCCCTCTGGGCCGATCTCTACAGCCGGGAAAACCTGCCGATTGACGTGATCATCTCCCCGGAAGTGGAGGTGGCGCAGGCAATCTCCCGCCGCCTGAAAGTGCCGGGGGCGTTTGATACGGTGTCCTTTGCCAATGGCAAGGTTCAGGTCATCGGTGTGCGGCTGGATGAAAGCTGCCCGATCGTCAATACGGCCCTGCGGCAGTTGACTGAACTGTTCCCCAACCTGAATATCTTTGTGGTCGGCATCTATCGCAACGGCAAGATGATTGTACCAAGCGGCGACGACCAGATGTATCCGGGGGACGAGGTCTATTTCGCCGCCGATGCCAGTCACGTGGCCCGCGCCATGCCGCTGTTCGGTCACGAGGAACAGGAAGCACGCAGCATCATCATTGTCGGCGGGGGCAATATTGGCCTGCATCTGGCAAAATCGATCGAGGAGGAGATGAAGAATGTCTCCCTCAAGATGATCGAGTGGAACCGGGAGCGGGCCGAGTTCATCTCGGAACAACTGGACGGCACCGTTGTGCTTCACGGTGATGCCCTTGACCCTGAAATCCTGAACGAGGCCAACGTCAACCGGGCCGAGACAATCGTGGCCCTGACCAATGATGACGAGGTCAACATCCTGTCCTCGCTGCTGGCCAAGGGGCTTGGCAGTGAAACCGCCATCACGCTGATCAACAACCCGGTCTTTTCCGGCCTGATGACATCGCTTGGCGTGGATGTGGTGGTTGATCCGCGGGCGACCACGGTATCGGAAATCCTCCGCCATGTGCGCCGGGGCCGTATTCGCGGCCTGCATTCCTTCAAGGACGGCGCCGCCGAAGTGGTGGAAGGCGAGGCCCTTGAAACCTCCAAGCTGGTAGGCAAGCCGCTGAAGGATGTGCGCATGCCAAAAGGCACCATCATCGGGGCCATCCTGCGGGACGACAAGGTTCTTATTCCCCGCGGCGACACCATCATTTCCCCCAATGACCGGGTTGTGATCTTCGCGCTCAGCAATGCCGTGCGCAAGGTCGAGGAAATGTTCTCCGTCAGCCTGGAATTCTTCTGATCCCATGCTGTTTTCGCCTGTCATGACCATCCTGGGATGGTGCCTGTCCATGCTAGCCGCCCTGATGGTCGTGCCCGGCCTTCTGTCGCTGGCAGAGCAGGGGGTAGGGACTGCCTCGGCGTTTTTCGGGGCGGCCATCATCACCATGTTTCTGGGGATCGGCCTGATTTTTGCGACCCGCATGGAAACCACAAGCCTTGGACGCCGGGAAACCTTTCTGGCGGCCATCCTTGTCTGGACCATTGTGCCGGGATTTGCCGCCCTGCCATTTATCCTGAGCGGTGCGCTGCCGGACTTCATCAACGCCTATTTCGAAGCCCTGTCCGGCTTTACCACCAACGGGGCGTCGGTCATGGGCAACCTGCCGGACCAGCCGAAATCAATTTTGCTGTGGCGCAGCCTGACCCAGTGGGTTGGCGGTTTCGCCATCATCATTTTTGTGTCCTCGCTGGCCTCCACCTTCAACATGCCTGGCAATAACCCGCTGAACCGCGCCATCGCCAAAAGCTCGCGGCGGCGACTGTCCCGCCGGGTCCGGGATGCGGTACTGTCCCTGCTTCGGATTTATGCCCTGTTGACGGCCATCTGTTTTGCCCTGTTATGGCTGTCCGGCATGCCGTTCTTTCATGCTCTTTGCTATGCGTTCAGCACCATCTCCACGGGGGGCTTCATGGTGACCCCGGTCGAGGCGGCGGAATTCGGCAACCGGTTCACGGAAACGGTCCTGATCATTTTCATGGTGATCGGTGCCATCAACTTCACCCTGCACTGGTCCTATTTCAACGGCAACCGCCGGTCCTATTTCACCAACCCGGAATACCGCTATCTAATGCTGGTTGTGGTGTTCGGCAGTCTGGGGCTGTTCATGCTGCTGAGTGTGGAAACGGACATGAGTGCGCTCGACAGTATCCGCATCGCCATTTTCAACACGGTTTCGGCCCTGACCACAACGGGATATACGCTGCCGCCCCTGTCCGAAAGCGGCGAGATTTACTGGCCGGTGGGCATTCTGTTCGCGCTGCTGTTCCTCATGACCATCGGCGGCTCCTCCTGTTCGACTGCCGGGGGCGTCAAGCTGATGCGGGTTCTGCTGCTGTTCAAGCAATCCGGGGCGGAAATCAAGCGCCTCAGCTTTCCAAACGGGGTCATTGTCCTGAAATATGGCGATATTTCCCTGACCCGTGAACATATCCTGTCCGCATGGGGCTTTTTTACGGTCTATTGCTTCACCATTGTTATTGTTGCCAGTGGTCTTGCCCTGTATGACCTGAACTTTCAGGCAGCCCTTTCGCTGGCTGTCAGTAACATCGCCAATGCCGGCGCGGTGATCGATCCGACGCTGACCGGCCTCAATTCCAGTGGAATGGATTTTACCTCATATGGCAGCTTGCCTGATGGGGCAAAACTACTACTATGTATCGCTATGCTCGTGGGACGGCTTGAGTTTTTTGCCATCCTGTCACTTTTCAATCCCGCCCTGTGGCGCCGCTAAAGGTAAGGCAATGTCCAGAATTGCGTATGTAAATGGCCAGTATGTTCCGCACCAGCATGCCTGTGTGCATATCGAGGATCGGGGCTATCAGTTCGCCGATGGCGTTTATGAGGTGGTTCCCATTGTCGGCGGCAAGCTGATTGACGAAAAAGGACATCTGGACCGTCTCTGGCGCAGCATGAACGAGTTGAAGATGGACGCGCCCATGAAGCGCCGCCCCATGCAACTGGTCATGGCCGAGGTGATCCGCCGCAATGGCATTGAAAACGGCCTGATCTATATGCAGGTGACCCGAGGGGTTGCACCGCGGGACCATCCGTTCCCCAAAAACGCTCAGCCTGCCCTTGTCATGACGGCCAAGCGCCTGTCCATGGAAAAGGCCGCCCAGAAAGCCGAAAAAGGGGTCACCGTCATTACGGTGCCGGATATTCGCTGGCAGCGCTGCGACATCAAGTCCGTTTCCTTGCTGCCCAACATTCTGGCCAAGCAGGAAGCGGTCGAGAAGGGGGCCTATGAAGCCTTCCAGTTCGATGGCGAGGGCAATATCACCGAAGGCAGTTCAACCAACGCCTGGATCATCGATCAGGACGGAACGCTGATCACCCGCCCGACCAGCAACTCCATCCTTGCCGGCATTACTCGTGCCGCGCTGATCGAATTGCTGAAAGAAAAGGGCATCAAGCTGGAACTGCGGTCCTTTACAGTCGATGAATTGCGCAATGCGCGGGAAGTTTTCCTGACCAGCAGTTCATCTTATGTGCAACCTGTGGTACAAGTTGACGACAAGGTTATCGGGAATGGCAAGCCGGGGAGCGTCTCTCTGGAACTGCGAACGATTTTCAAGGACTATATGGACCGTTAGGGGGCCGGGGCACCGCTAATTCAGTAAAGTCGAAAGTTGTTTTTTGAAAAAACCGGACTTTATTGTATTATTGGCGCTAAAAGGCTTGTGTTTTCTGTAGTAAGTCCTTATTTGAGGGGAACTTTTTTGCCTTTCGGTGAAAAAGCCTTATTTGTTAAGCTACAGTTGGCTCAATATAGTCAAAACAACAGGAATAAAGAAGAAAGAGATTGCCAAATGGCCTCTGAGAAATCGCAGAACGTACAGGACGTCTTCCTGAACAAAGTTCGCAAAGATAAAGTTCCAGTGACAGTATTTCTTGTCAATGGTGTAAAACTTCAGGGATCAATCAGTTGGTTTGACAACTTCAGTGTGCTTTTGCGCCGCGATGGCCACGAGCAACTGGTATACAAGCATGCCATTTCGACGGTTATGCCAACTGTTGCAGTCCAACTCTTTGATCCGTCTGCCCAGTAAAGCAGACGGCATTCATTTAAAGAGCCAGAACACCTGAATATGGACAATGATAATGAGCGCGCATCTCCGCGTTCTGGGGACAGGGCACTTGTCCTGCACCCGTTTATTAAAAAAAGCGATAAATTAAAAATACGGGACCCTGAGGGATGCCTGGCTGAAGCTGTGTCTCTGACCGCAGCCATCGAGCTGGATGTAGTCCATTCCGAAGTGGTCCCTTTATCGTCCCCCAAGCCGGGCAAGCTGTTTGGCGAGGGAAGGCTGGATGACTTCGCCCACTTTGTTGAGCAGAACGAAATTCAAGTCGTCGTGATCGACGGACCTGTAACGCCGGTCCAGCAGCGCAATCTTGAAAAAAGACTGCAAACCAAGGTCATCGACCGGACCGGTCTGATCCTTGAAATTTTCGGGGATCGCGCCCAGACCCGTGAAGGCGTGCTTCAGGTGGAACTGGCGCATCTCTCCTATCAGCGGACCCGTCTGGTTCGTTCCTGGACCCACCTTGAACGTCAGCGCGGTGCGCTCGGCTTTGTTGGTGGTCCCGGCGAATCCCAGCTTGAAATCGACCGCCGCCTGATTGACGAGCGGATCACCAAGATCAAGCGCCAGCTTGAAACCGTCGTCCGTACCCGCGAATTGCACCGCTCAAAGCGGAAAAAGGTCCCGTATCCCATTGTTGCCCTTGTCGGCTATACCAACGCCGGGAAATCGACCCTGTTCAACCGTCTGACCCAATCGGACGTGTTCGCCAAGGACCTGTTGTTTGCGACCCTTGACCCGACCATGCGCAAGATCGACCTACCGGGCGGGCAGACCGTTATCCTGTCCGATACGGTGGGGTTCATTTCTGACTTGCCGACCGAACTGGTCGCCGCCTTCCGCGCCACACTGGAAGAGGTGCTTGAGGCGGACCTGATTGTGCATGTGCGCGATATCACCCATCCTGACAGCGAGGCCCAGAAAAAAGACGTCTTTGATGTCATGGAACGGCTGGGGGTCGATGTGGATGATACGGACCATTATCTGGAAGTCCTGAACAAGATTGATCTTGCCGACCCGGAAACTGCGGCCTTTTTCAAGAACGAGGCTGACCGCAAGGAAGAACTGGTGGTCATGTCCGCCGTCACCGGGGAGGGGGTTCCCACCTTTCTGGCCGCGGTTGAGGAAAAGCTGACCAAGAACCAGAAGGTCCTTCGGGTTTCCGTCCCCGTGGAAGATGGTGCCACCGTTTCCTGGATTTACCGGAACGGCACCGTTCTCACACGGAAAGACGAGGAGGATGCCGTAATTCTGGAGGTCAAGTTCGCCCCGGAGAAACTGGGTCGGCTGGAAAAACTCCCCCTCGATATCCTGTGATCAGGTTTCTTCCTTTTTAACCTGATCCCAAAGGTTGTCCATTTCCTGAAGGCTGCTTTCGGAAGGGGTTTTGCCGCGCGCCCTCAGTTTGCTTTCCACGCCCTTGAAGCGGCGGGTAAATTTGTGATTTGCCTGCCGCAGAACTGTTTCCGGCTCCAAATTCAGGTGGCGACCAAGATTGGCCATCACGAACATCAGGTCCCCATATTCCTCTGCCACCCGGGCAGGCCCGCCGTCCTGCTTCACTTCCTCTTTCAACTCATCCAGTTCTTCGTGAATCTTGTCAAAAACCGGTTCGATATCGGGCCAGTCAAAACCGACGCGGGCGGCCCGGTTCTGCAATTTCACGGCACGGGTCAGGGCGGGCAGGGTGATCGCAACCCCATCCAGGGCGGAAACCGTCTCATGGTTGTTATTCTCGGCCTTCTGGCGACGTTCTTCCGCTTTTGTCTCCTCCCACGCGACAACTTGCGCATCGGCGCTTTCGATATCCTTGCTGCCAAAAACATGGGGGTGGCGACTGATCATCTTGTCACTAATGGCCGTGATCACGTCATTGAAATCGAAATGGCCTTCCTCTCGCGCCATTTGGGCGTAGAACACCACCTGAAACATCAGGTCGCCCAGTTCTGATTTCAGCTCCTCCATATCCTGTTCATGGATCGCTTCCGCCACCTCATAGGCTTCCTCGATCGTATGCGGGGCGATGGTCGCGTAACTTTGCTCAAGATCCCACGGGCAGCCCCCGTCCGGATCGCGCAGTCTGGCCATGATTTCAAGCAGTCGATCAATGGGGGCAGGAGCATTTTCGGACACAATATCAATCCCTTGAATACATCAGAATGGAACGGTGAGGGGGGCAGTGTACCCCTGTCTGCAATCTTCCGCAAAGGTAAGTTCCGAAATCACCTTTTCTCTTGAAAAGCCGACATGCCACCTCAGTTAGAATATTTTAAAGTAGAAAAGTTGGTTGTTTGTAATGAATAAGGAAAACAAGAAATTTATTGAGGACCCCCTCAAGTTCATGGAAGAGAATATCGTCCTTCTAGAGAGCTCCAGAGGAATGGGATGCTATAATTTCACTCTGGTCCGGGATGAAAGCTATAAAGGTTTTGATATTGTCCCCGGTAAAAAGAAAAAAAGGAAACGGGACGTTTACTTCTTGAAACTCTGCGGCCCAGCAAAAAATGAGGAACAAAAGGAAGACCAGTCAGACAATTCCCCATTGATCCGGGCCTACTGGCACCCGGAAGATATCTGCGAAGGCCGCCCCTCCATTATGGACCTAGGCCAACAAGAGCAAGACGCTGACATTTATTTCACGGTGACATTAAACGGTTGTTCCATGGCCTATAGCCCGTGGCATCCCCCGAAACTCCTGCATATCAATACAGCGAAATCGGAATATGTCCACAAAGCGGCTTTCAAGGTATTCGGGGGACACCCCTATGTCGGCTTGCTCTATCCAGCAGGTGACTATGCGTTGGTCGTAGACGAGAAAACCCAGCCTGAGCCAGATAATATGATTTTCTTTGGTCTGAAAAACAAGAAAGACGGCCTCTGGCGCTTTTATAGACACGGTCTGGACATCCGTGATGACAAGACAGTCAACCGCTTATACTACAATAGGTTAATCGATAGCTGCGAGCATCTGTATCCCTCCTTACCGGACAAAATTTAGGGAGGTTCCCCATGACTGGAAAACTGAACAAGGAATTTAACAGAGATCCGCTCGCCTTTTTCAGACGGTATATCGTCACTCCTTCAACCTGTTTGGACACTGCAGAATCAGGACTGATTGAGGTTTCAGCGGTACAGATGAAAAAGAAACGCTTAGGAACAAAGAACAAAAAGGAGAAGGTGCTGGCCGTTCATCACCCTGCCGGTCTATCTCCTGAAGTCAAGCGGGTTACTTTACTAACCCTTTATGACAACTCCCACGAACCTTTACCGGAAACGGTTCGAAAAAAGAGAAGGTCGAATCCGATTGAGGCCTATTGGCTTCCCTATCGGGAAAATCGCGTCACAGAAACAATCTTGGGGCCAAGGGCTGACTTCTTCATATCCAGCACACTGACTGGCTGCGAGATTTGTATCGGCCACGGTCGCAATCCCAAGGTCTTGCATATTCCACCGCTACGGGGAGGTGCCCAAAGGATAGAGGAAATAAAGAACGAAGCCTTCCCAAATGGGTATAGCGCTCAAGTCGGCCTTCCTAACAACGAAAGCGAGGAATTCGTGTTCGGCATACGGGAACCGGATTTTGGAGATTGGACCTTTTACAAACAAGTGTTCAAGATCAATATCGGCACATATGCCCCACTAGGCAGTGCTGGAAAATATGCCCAAAAGCGGATGCAATTCGTGAGGCAAGGGATCCAAGAAATTACCAGACAAATGCCTCAATAAATCGGTTATCATGGCCGTATGACTGAAACGGATTCCCATACAGCTAACACAGGAAAACCCCGAAAGGAGCGCCAGCCCCGAGAGATCAGTAACGGCTGGTTGCGGGATCAGGCGCTCCGTTATCTCAACCGTTTTGCGGCCACAACCCGGAAGCTGGAACAGCATCTTTTGCGGAAATCCGCTCCGGCGATGGAGCATTTCAGCCTGGACCCGGAAACCGTTCGGGACATGATCCGCACTGAAATTGGCAAACTTGAAACGGCCGGCATCCTCAATGATCGGGATTACGCCAACAGCAAGGCCCGCAGTATGGCCCGGCAAGGGAAATCTGACCTCCAGATCCGCCTGAAATTGTCGTCTCTCGGATTTGAAGAGCCAGAGGTCGAGACCGTCATGACCCATCTGCGAGAAGAGGAGGGGCACAGCAACCGCATTGCCGCCGCCAAATATATTCGCAAGCGTCGTTTTGGGGCCTTTCGCACGAACCTGAACGCCGAGGACCGGCTAGAAAAAGAGAAAGCCTCGCTGGTCAGGAACGGCTTTCCGTTCACGCTGGCTGAACAACTCCTGCAGGCCAGCAAGGACGAGCTGGAGGATATTATCTATTCCTCAAACAGTTTTTAAATCAATAACTTGGGCAGAAAGTCTGAACCAGAACAAAAACCCTTCCTCAGAGCGAGCAGAAGGACATAAGGCCGATCACAGGTTCACGAGCGGCCTGAAAATCAGGGTCCATATAGCGGTGATCAAAAGCGGGCGTGACCTTACGACCAAAGAAAACAATCTTGTAGCACATTGCAGAACGGCCAACGCCATAAGCGGCGTCACATGGACTTATAGGGAACGACATTTGGGGAAGACGGCGCAGATATTAGGGATTGAACGCATATAAGGGATGGAAAAGAAACAATGGGGACACAGACTAAAACCCATGAGGCGATAATATAAAAGGGCCTCTCTGTCTGTCTCCATTTTTGCGCATAATTTAGATTATGACAAAAATAAATATCATAAACCGCAGAACACAAGGGTTTTTCCAAACATTATGGAAAATGGTTCGGTTTTGCGCAAAACTGGAAACCACCATTCTGTCATTGGCCAATCATACCGGGACAGCGCCATGTGCCGTCCCGGTGCGATTGTTTTCCTTATTCCTGCACGAAGCCGGCCCAACCGGACATGTAGGTAATAAAATCAGGACCAAGCCCTTCCTTGGCAAGATAGTCTTTCGAGACCGGCAGGCTTGTTGACGCAAAGTCCGGGTCTGCCTGTATTCGGTTCGGGAAATCATGATGCAGGATCGCGGCACGCCCGATCAGCACATAATCGGCCCCGTTTTCAAGGCACTGCCGGGCATCTTCACCGGTCATGATCTTTCCGGCGACGCCCAGATGGACATTGCCCCGGTCCAGTTCCGTGAAATATGACATCAGTGACCGGCCCTGGAATTCTTCTTCCTCCGGTTCTTTTCGGACATCCCACAAGGACATATCCAGAAAATCGATTTTACCTTCCTTCATCAGCCGTTGGGATACCTCAATGACCTCGCCGAGTTTCATGCCGAACCGTTCCGGCGACAACCGGACCCCCAGAATGAAATCCTTGCCGCAGCGCTCCCGGATGCCATCGATGATATCGAAAATGGGCCGCGCCCGGTTTTCAAGGCTACCGCCGAAGCGATCGGTTCTCTGGTTGATTTCCGGGCTCAGGAACTGGCACAGAATATACCCGTGGGCGCCGTGAATCTCGACCCCGTCAAAGCCGGCCTTTTCCGACCGCACTGCGGCGGCAATGAAATCCTCGATCAGTTGTTCCGTTTCCGCCGTTGTCAGGCCCCGGGCATTATGTTTTTCAACATCGGACGCCGAAACCGGCTGCCCGCCAATCAGGTCTTCCGGGGATCGCATACCGGCGTGATGCAATTGCACCATGGCAAGGCTATCGTTTTTCTTGATCCCTTCGGCCAGTCGCTGCAGGCCTTCCAGATGATCATCGGAAAACACACCCAGTTGCCCCGGAAATCCCTGACCATTGGGCTGCACATGAGCAGCGCAGGTCATCGTCAGGCCAAAACCACCTTCCGCCCGCATGGTCAGCCATTTATATTCATCTTCCGACAAGCGGCCGTCTTTATGGCTTTGGGTATTGGTCAGCGGCGCCAGCATGAAGCGGTTTTTCATGGCGGGTCCACGGGTGAAGGTCATTTCATCAAAAAGACTTAGCATCCAATTATTCTTTCTTTCATTTTACTGATCTGTTTAGGCTCGGCCTACACATGTAGGTCATTCCCGAAGCCGTTCAAATCTTCGCTCCCAATTGTCCCGGCTTTTGTGATCACGGCCACGAAGGTGCCGGATCACCGGTTGCATCCCCAGGCTCTTCTTTGCCATTGAAAGCCCTTGGTTTAAACATTAGACTTAAAAAAAACAGAAAAACAACCGAGTTTGTCCCGTTATGCTTTCAGGCCCCACACACAAGTTCTTTCAGTCACCGGATATTCGCATTTCCTATTATGAATGGGGAAATCCGTCCGACCAGACCGTCCTTCTGGTGCATGCCACCGGGATGCATGCCCGTTGCTGGGACAAAACCATTGCGGCCCTGAAAGGCGCTTATCACATCATCGCCGTGGATCAACGCGGCCATGGATTGAGCGACAAACCCGGCCCCATCTATGACTGGAGCCTGCCCGCAGAGGACATTTCCGCCCTTGTGCTGGGGTTGGACCTGAACCATGTGATTGCCGTGGGTCATTCCATGGGCGGACACTGCCTGACCCAAGTCGTTCACCGGAACCCGGACCGGTTTGACAGGCTGATCCTTGTTGATCCGGTTATTTTCGACCCTGATTTCTATCGGGACGCCCCTGCCCTTGAAACGCTGGACGCAACCGATCATCCCATCGCCCGCCGGCGCAATGAATGGCAGGACTGGCAGCAGATGTTTGATGCCTTCAAGAACCGTCACCCATATGACAAGTGGCGGCCGGAAGTCCTTGAAGATTATTGTAAATATGGGCTTCTGCCCATCGCCGGGTCGGACCGGTTTGAACTGGCCTGCCCGCCGTTTATTGAGGCATCCGTCTATACGGGGCACCGTACGGTGAATGTGAACACACTGGTCCGGGACATCTCCCTCCCCGTGCTTGTCCTTCGGGCCCAGAGCAGAAAAGAAGAGGAGAATGGCAAGATGGATTTTGCCGTCTCCCCCACCTGCCCCGCGCTTGCCAGCCGGTTCCCGAATGCAACGGACATTCATCTTTCTGAAATGACCCACTTCATCCCCATGGAAGACCCGGAACGCATGGCCGCCTATATCGACGGTCTGGAAGGCTGAGTTGGACCTTTTTACATTTTCCTGATTTACTGGGGGTTCGGGGCCTTTGAAATAACCATACGGAACGGAAAGGAAATCACCCCATGACCGTTGATATCGGCCTGACCCATGTGGCCCTTGCGGCCACTCATCTGGACGACAGTATCCGTTTCTATCACAAATATGCCCGAATGCAGGTCATCCATCAGCGGACCGACCCCGTAAGTGGCCACCGGGTTGTCTGGCTGTCCGACAGGACACGTCCCTTTGTCCTTGTGCTGATCGAGGCGGAAAGCCCCGAACCTGTCCTGACCCCGTTTGCCCATCTGGGGGTCGGATGCGCCACCCGCAGGGAGGTCGATCAACTGGCCGAGGAAGCCCGGAAAGACGGCATCCTGATCCGCGAACCGGTCGATGAAGGATATCCCGTCGGCTATTATATATTCGTGAAAGACCCTAACGGGCATTCCCTTGAACTGTCTTACGGGCAGGAAGTGGGACTGGCCGTTGAGGAAGCCAACTGATCCCCCTCACCCCCTTTTTCAACACAGCAATGCAAAGATCACGAAACCATGATACACTCTCCATGATTGAGGGAGATGTCTGGTCATGCTTACACCACTTCAAAAAAAGACAGCGCAAGCAATCGTCAACCTGTTCGAAACGGGGGCCGTTTCCGGTGACTATGGCCACGTCACCGTTGCCAGCGGGGATGCAGGGCATCTCAGCTATGGCCGCTCGCAGGTCACGCTGGCCAGTGGCAATCTCTGTTCGCTGATTGAAAACTACATACAGACAGCGAACTGTGCTTATGGATCTGCTTTCGAGAAATACCATAAGCCATTGGAAAAAAAAGACTTTGCGCTTGATTTTGATGAGGGGTTCAGGGCCCTGCTCCGACAAGCAGGGACCGATCCCGTCATGCAGGCCGTTCAGGACCGGTTCTTTGATGAGGCCTTTTGGCGCCCTGCCCTCAGATCCGCGGATTATATCTCGGCCACAACCGCGCTTGGGGTGGCCATCATCTATGACAGTCGGATCCACGGCAACTGGCATGCCTTGCGGGATCAGGTGATCGAGACCAGCGGGTCGCTTGAAAGCATGGGCGAGGAGGCGTGGTTTGCCTCCTATGTGGCGCATCGCCGCAACTGGCTTGCCACCCACAGCAACGACCTGTTGCAAAAAACCGTGTACAGAATGGAGAGTTTCCGGGACCTGATTATGGACGAGAACTGGTCCCTTGCCCTGCCCCTTCATATACGGGGCGTCAAACTCAGCGAGGATTTATTGTCCGAAGTCGCCTAGGCGGCATCGCCGGGTTCGGGCCAGCCGCCAGCCACCAGCACGGCTTACTTCCCCGTCAGGTCCAGCTTCATACCCACATGAGAGGGTTCAAAGCCCAGTTTCTCGTAAAAACGGTGTGCGTCTTCCCGGGTTTTGTCGGTTGTCAGTTGGACAAGGCCGCACCCGGCCTGTTTCGCCAACCTGATGGCATATTTTATCATATGCCGCCCCACCCCGGCGGACCGGCAATCAGAGGCGATCCTGACCCCTTCGATCTGGCAGCGGGTCATGCCCTTGCGGGACAGGCCGGCAATCATGGTCACCTGCATACATCCCAAAATCTGCCCGTCTTCCTCGGCAATGTAATAATCATTCCCTTCCTGACGTTCCATTTTCGCAAAGGCATCCCGATAGAAAAGGGCCAAAGGCTCCGTCGCGGTTTCCCGCTGAGCCCCCAACGGATCATCTGCCAACAGGCGGACAATCCCCAGAATATCCTGTTCCCTTGCTTTTCTAATCGTTATTTTTTCGCTTAACATCAGACAGTTATAACCATTCCATCATAGGCGGGCTCAACCCCGTCCGGCAGTTCCCGTTTCAGGGTTTGATAATCCAGATCCACATGCATATTGGTCAGGATCGCCCGGCGGGGTTTCAACCGCTCGATCCATTTCAGGGCCGTTTCCACATTCACATGGGTTGGATGCGGTTTATAGCGCATGGCATCCACAATCCATGTATCGATGCCTTCCAGAATTTCAAACCCCCGATCGTCCAGATTGACCAGATCGTTGGAATAGCCGATATCGCCCATGCGGAATCCCAGACTGTGGATGGAGCCATGATCCTGACGGAACGGGATGAAATCGATGTTGCCGACGCTGAACGGCCCCTCAATCCAGTGGGGTTTCAGGATCGCCGGATAGGGACTGCCATCCAGTTGCTTAAAACAGTAATCAAACCGGTCCATCAGCACATTCAGGGTGGCGTCATCCCCCCATACATCCATGCGGCGGCGATTGCGAATGGTCAGGACCCGGATTTCATCAATACCGTGGCACTGGTCCGCATGTTCGTGGGTCCAAACGACCCCGTCCAGATCGGTAACTCCCGCATCCAGAAGCTGTTCACGAATATCCGGTGAGGTATCAATCAGAACCTGTGTCCCCTTGTCCTCTACCAGAATGCTGCAGCGGCGACGGCGGTTCTTCGGCTCGTTCGGATCGCAGGCGCCCCATTCATTGCCGATCCGCGGAACCCCACCAGAGGTCCCGCACCCAAGAATTGTTACTTTCATCAGTCTTCCCGCCGAATTTTGTCAAACAAGGTAAAGAAATTGCGGGTGGTCACCTCGGCAACTTCGTCTGCGCTCACGTCTTTCAGGTCCGCAACCCGGGCCGCCGTATGGGCCACGAAAGACGGCTCGTTGGTTTTGCCCCGATTGGGGACCGGCGCCAGATAGGGACTGTCCGTTTCCACCAGAAGCCGGTCCAGCGGAATGCGGCGCACATGATCCCGAAGTTCATCCGCCGCCTTGAAGGTGACAATCCCGGATATGGAAATTGAAAATCCAATTTCCATTGATTTTTCAGCAACTTCCCAGCCAGAACTAAAGCAATGAATAAGCCCTTTGAACGGGCCTTTCTTGTATTCTTCGGTCAGGATATCAATGGTATCCTGATCCGCATTCCGGGTATGAACAATCAGCGGAAGGCCGGTTTTGCGGGCGGCTTCGATATGAATTCGGAAGGATCGTTTCTGCACATCCCGCGGGGCATGTTCATAAAAATAATCAAGACCGGTTTCCCCGATCCCGACCACACGCGGATGGTCCGCCAGCGACACCAGTTTTTCAACCGTCACATCGGCGCCCTCGACCTCTGCCTCATGGGGGTGAATGCCGACAGAACAATGAATATTGCTGTATGTCTCGGCGATGGAACGAACCGCTTCAAATTCCCTCAGCTTGGTGCCGATCGTCAGCATATGTCCCACACCGGCCAGTTCGGCCCGGCGGACAACATCATCCAGTTGTGAGGATAATTGTTCGAAATTAAGATGACAATGGCTGTCAACCAGCATAACTAACCTACTGTAATAACTTTAATTTTCACCGAACTGAATTGAGGAAAAGATTGAGAACGATCTGCTTCCGGTCCAGATTGATACTATCGGCTCTCTCAATCAGATGATTTGACTTCTCCCAGATTTCAACCCAGAAATCAACCGGTCGCTGCCCGGCAAGGTTTTCCATCACGGCCTGCTCCCCCTCAATCAGGGATACGCCGTGAAAACCAACGGACACGCTTCGGACCATTCTGGCCAGCCACCACGGGAACAATTCACAGACAATCCGGTAAGTCCCTTCCCCTTCCTTGCGGCCCGCCAGATCGGCCAGCCCGTGCAATCGGTCAGGATCAAATCGCGGATACCGCCCGAACAGGTCAAGTATGGCCCGGAAGACATCCAGCCCACCGGATTGCATCAGGCTGATGGCCTTCCCGGGGCTGCCTTCCGCCAGATTGGCCAGCATGGCGATATCCTGATCGGATGCCTGAATGCCATTGGCCCGGATGACCTCAGCCACCTCGGTCTCGCGTAAGGGTTTCAGGGGCATCATCCGGCACCGCGACCGGATGGTCTGAAGCAGGCCCGCCGGGGTATGGGACAGCAGAAAGAAGACGGTCCGCACCGGCGGCTCTTCCAGAATTTTCAAAAAGGCGTTGGCCGCCGCGATATTCATGTCATCGACGCAATCGACAATCACCACGCGCCAGCCCCCGTCCGAAGCCGTCAGCCCGAAAAAATTCCCGAGCTTGCGCACATCGTCCACCCGGATGACCGAGAAATACTTGCTGGTCTTGCTGTCATACCGGCGCCGCAGAACGGTCAACCCCGGATGGGCGTCCGCACGGATCTGGGCCAGTGTGGTGCTATCTTCCGCCACATCCAGACTGTCCGGCGGGCCAAACAGTCCGCCGCCGCCATCGCCCTGGGACAACAGGAACTTGGCCGCGCGATAGGCAAAGGTCGCCTTGCCGACACCCTTGGGACCCGTAACCAGCCAGGCATGATGAAACCGCCCACTGTTAAAACTGTCCAGAAATTCCTTTTCTGCCCCGGCATGCCCGATAAGGCGGCCCCCTTCCCGTGGATGGGCAAAGCCTTCAAGGCAATCTATGGGGGCGACCTCACTCACAATGAGAACCGCTCAATCAAGACCTGCTGCATGGCGGCCTGAATGTCCTCGACACTCTGTTCCGCATTGATAACAACACAGCGATGCTTATAGAGCTCGGCAAGGGTCAGGAACCCTTGCCGCAGGCGCTCATGAAAAGACAGGTCCATTTTCTCGAACCGGTCTTCATTATGGGCGCGTCCCTGCGTCCGCCCAATGCCCGTCGCCGGATCGATATCCAGAACGAAGGTGAGGTCAGGTTCAAACGATCCAACCGCGAATTCATGAATGGGCTTTACGGCGTCAAGGCCAAGCTGATTGCCAAACCCCTGATAGGCCAGCGTAGAGTCGGCAAATCGGTCGCAAATCACCCATTGCCCTGCCTCCAGAGCCGGCCAGATGGTCAGGCGCAGGTTATTCCGCCGCGACGCATAGAAAAGCAGGGTCTCCCCCACCGCATCCCAGCGATCCGGCTCCCCGGTCAGCAGCAATTCACGAATTTCATTGGCGCCCGGCGCCCCGCCCGGTTCGCGGGTCATGACGGGATCAATACTACGGGATTTCAGAAATTCCTGCAGCAGGGCGGCTTGGGTGGATTTCCCCGTGCCATCCCCGCCTTCAAGGGTAATGAACATGCCGGTTGATACTTCGGACTTCCCCATGTGGGTTCCTGACACTCAGAATTAATTGGCGGAAGCGCCGAACAGAACATACTTGATGGCCGATGTCACCCGCCGGAACATACCCGGACGCTCGATATTCTCGGTGGCCACCAGCGGCACTTCGATAGAGTCCATATCCGGGGCCGAAATCACAAGCCGCGCCACCGGCGTTCCCTGCAGGATCGGCGCCGGGATCGGCTCATTATACACCAGCTTGACCTGCATGGAGCGACGATCCTTGCGGGACATGGTCACTGTCAGGTCCTTTTCCACGGCCAAAGGCACCAGATCCTTGGCCCCAAGCCAGACGCGGGCTTCTGCCACTTCCTGACCGGCGGTGAACAATTCATAATTGCCGAACTCGCGGAAGCCCCATTCCAGAAGGCGTTCGGCTTCGCGACCACGGGACTTGGCGTTTTCCAGTCCGTTGACAACCAAAATCAACCGCCGTCCGTCCCGCTCGGCAGACCCGACCAATCCGTAACCGGACTCTTCCGTATGACCGGTCTTCAGGCCATCCCCGCCGCCATTGTCATAGAGAAGCGGGTTGCGGTTGCCCTGCTTGATCTTTCCGTATTTGAAGCTTTTCTCGGCAAAAATCTCGTAATAATCCGGGAAGTTGCGGATGATATATTCCGCAAGTTCGGCCAGTTCATGGGGCGTCATCAGGTGGTTGGGGTCCGGCCAACCGGTGGCGTTGGCAAAGGTGCTTTGCTCCAGCCCGATAGTGCGAGCATGTTCCGTCATGTTCCGGGCGAATTCCTCTTCCGATCCGGCAAGGGCTTCGGCCACCACGATACAGGCATCGTTCCCGGACTGGACAATGATGCCCCGCAACAGGTCAGATACGCTAACGCGCGAGTTTACCTCGACAAACATCTTGGAGCCGCCCTTGCGCCAGGCCCTTTCACTGACCGGGAAGGTATCATCCAGCTTCAGGGAGCCTTCCTTCAGGCGCTCAAACACCATGGTCGCCGTCATCAGCTTGCTCATGGACGCGGGCGGCATCAATTCATTGCCCTTCTTGTCCAACAGGACCGCGCCAGTTTCCATATCGACCAGATAGGCCTGCTTCGCTGCTGTCTCAATCGCGTGGGCATAGGGCGCGGTAAAGGCGGCCGAAACCACAACAGGAATGACAAGCGCCAGCCGCTTCAGTGAACCAACGGAAATCGGTTTATTCTTTAAAATCATAATCTTTTCTATCTCTATCGACAGATATACTTAAAATAAAGGGTTTGTATGGGTTCCTAATGCCCAAACTTGCCCGAATTGTGGCAGTCTTGCAGGCATTATTCAACCCGTCACTCAATAACGATCCGGGCCTCTGTATGTCCGGAATTCAGCAGCCTTGCCAGCAACTGGTCGGCGTCGGCCACATTATCAACGGGACCGATACGAACCCGGTAAAAATCCTGCCCGTTGACAAGCACCTGCGTTACCTTGGTCGCCGCAAGGGAGGACAGGCGTGCGCTCAATTTGTTGGCGTTGTCAAAATCAACAAAGGCACCGGCCTGAATGAAAATTTCAGTCGGCTGAACCGGAGCGACTTCAAGACTGTTCACACCGGTGGCCGGCGGGGCAACGGCGGCGGTGTCCCCTTGCGGGGCGGGCAAGGCCTCAACGGCCGTGCCGGATTGTGTGGCCGGGGGTGTTTGTGCGGCCCGTCCCGGCGGCGGGTTCAGGCTGGCGGTCTGCACCTCCCCCATGGGCGCGGCGGTTACGTTTCTTTTTTCTTCCGCGCTTGTCTCGGTCTTGGCAATGAAGCGGGTGTCATTTCCGCCCGGATTGGCCATTTCCACACGTACCTTGGCCGTCCCTTTCTGGATGATCCCCAAAAGCTGGGCCGAGCGACGGGACAGATCGATAATCCGGCCATGGACAAACGGGCCGCGATCGTTGACCGTCACAACAATCGAGCGGCCATTTTCAAGGTTCGTCACCCGAACGTCCGTTGGCATGGGCAGCGTCTTGTGCGCAGCAGTCAGTTGGTTCATGTCATAAACGGCGCCATTGGCGGTCCGCCGACCATGAAACGGCTCTCCATACCACGAGGCGATCCCCGTTTCCGAATACCCCGGATCCTCTTTCGGGTAGTACCAGATATTGTCCACCTGATAGGGCTTCCCGACCTTGTGCCGGCCCCGGTTCACCGTACCGCTCCCCTCTGATCCGCTCATGTCCTTGACCTCTGAGGCGGCATGACTCAGCAGGCTGACTTCGGCACAGCCCGTAAGAAGAGAGGCTCCGGACACAATCAGGAGCGGAAGAAGAACATTTTTCATGGTTTTCCCTGTCACGTCAGTAGCCCGCAATGCGATCTGCCAGATGCCCGACGGACATGGCGAAATAGGTGGAACGGTTCCATTTCAGGATGGTGCGGTAGTTATTATAGATGAGGAATGTCTGGCCGTTGCCGCCTTTCGGCTGCACCAGTGATCCCATAAGCTGGCGGGTCGGAAGATCACGGCCATCGGCCCGGCGCACACCAATTTCCTGCCATTCGGCCATGGGCTTTTCCACATCCAGACTGACAAGGGATGTATCGAAACCGGCGGGAAGGCTAACCTCCCGCCCCCAGGTCTGATCCCCTTTCCAGCCGGAACGGGACAGGTAGTTGGCAGCCGATGCAAAGACATCGGGCTTGGTGGTCCAGATGTCGCGGCGGCCATCGCCATCATGATCAACGGCAAAATTGATGAAGCTGGACGGCATGAACTGGGCCTGCCCCATGGCACCGGCCCACGATCCCTTCATATTGTCGGGGGTGATGTGGCGCTCTTCAAGAATTTGCAGCGCCAGCAAAAGCTCTTTTCGGAAATAGTCGGCCCGCCGGTCATCATAGGCAAGGGTGGACAGGGCCTCCGGCACATGGAAACCGCCGGTATATTTACCGAACCGGGTTTCCACCCCCCACAGGGCCACGATGAAGCGCGGCTGAACACCGTATTTTGCGCCCACTTCCTCAAGAACGGCGCGGTGCGCCTGCAACTGCTTGCGGCCCTGATCAACCAGGGACTGTGGCAGGCGGGTTTCCATATACTGCTGGAAGGTCTGGGTGACTTCCGGCTGTTTCCGGTCCAGTGAAACAACCTTTTTCCGGAATTTGATGTCCTTCAGGGCGCCATCAAGTATCTCGTCGCTGATTCCTTTTTCCCGAGCCTCCTGCCGCAATTCCAGCAACCACTCATCGAAGCTCTTTTTCTCGGCCATGGCAGCGGTCGCACCCGACATTACCATCATGCCTGCGACACCGGACAATAAGAGCTTTTTAGTAAAATTCAGCATACGCGCCCCCTCACAAAACCATACCCTTTCCTTTTGCCACAGAGGGCCTTGCGGCGCAACGGTCTGGACCAGCAAAAAAAGAACAGGGAAAGCCGTTTTACGACTTTATTTTCAATCTAGCCTATTGACAGGACGGAAAGGGAACTTTAAACGGTCTCCCCAGCACAAGGAAACGATCCTTTGTGCCCGGGCAATGATCCATTGCCCCTTGCGGAGGGATGGCTGAGCGGTTTAAAGCGGCGGTCTTGAAAACCGTTGTAGGGCAACCTACCGGGGGTTCGAATCCCTCTCCCTCCGCCACCTTATACTTCCTGAACAAAGTCAACCCATACCCCAGCAACCTGCGTTGCGCGTAATCGGCCGCATGGTTTTCGCCTTCCCTTGCCAGCGCCTTCCCGTTATATTTATTGTTTACTAATATAAATAAACATCTGGGGGTTGATGATGAAAATAACGGCCTTTCTCTTTCTGCTTTCCGCCCTCCTCCCCGCCTCAGCCACGGCCGCAACCATGACCTTCAGCGGCCTGACCAGCGAACATGACGTGTGGACCGAAGACGGGATCACCGCAACCGGATTGGATGGTGCCACCGCCAGCGTGCTGCGGGGTGAAGTCGGTCACCTTGATGACGGCTCCACCCAGTTTGCCACCACCATCGAATTCACCATGGCCGGTGATTTTTCGGCGAACGCCTTCGATCTTATTCCCTTGGGTCAGTCGGCCATTGACTGCAACCCGGACCTTCGAAGCTGCGCCTTTCCCTTCACAGATGCGGTGTGGGACAATGTGGTTGTTGAAGGCTGGAAAGACGGTGTTCTTGTAGCCTCCGACAGTTTTTGGATGGGGGAAACAGCCAGCACCTACAGCTTCGACAGCAGCTTTTCCCTGCTGGATACCCTTCTGATAAAGAACCTTCGCCTGCCGGAAGGGGCGGATTTCTATTGCCTTATTGATTACTGCTCCCACTTCAATATCGACAATGTCCAACTGACGGTAGTACCACTTCCCGCCGCCCTGCCCCTGTTTGCCTCTGGCGCGGTTGGGTTATGGGTCTTTCTTTTCCGCCGAGGGCGAAAGCGGAAAAACACACCCATTTGACCTAGATCAACTTAAAATTGGGATAATTCCCTTTTTTAATAATTTAACAACCGCGCAATGCTAGCATTCCGATCAAGTAATAATAATGAAAATTGATTTTGCGATATGTTGAATTGTAGCAGGGCTAGGGGTCGCATGAGGGGCAACATTGAGTCGCTGACCGAGTTCGTTTTGGGGGAAACGTCGGAGTGGGTCTGGGAAACGGGAGAGGATCATCAGATCATCTTCTCCAACCACAGGCTGGAGCCATTTCTGGGCTCATCCTATGAGGATGTGTCTGGCACCAACCTTATTACCATCCTCGACACCCTCAGCGAAAACGGTGAGAGTGTTAACACCATCCGGGCCCATATGAACGGGCACCGGACCTTTTCCGGTATTTCCGTTACCCTGACGCCCGGCAACGGGGACAGGATTGTCCTGACCCTATGCGGCGACCCGAAATTTGACGGCACCACCTTCCAGGGCTTTGTCGGCATCGGGAAATGGGTTATCGAACAGGGGTTTCAAAAGGTCTGCCGCCCGAACCTTGAAAAATTGTTCACAGCGGTGGAGCATTCCCCCAACAGCATCCTGATCACCGACCGGGCCGGCATTATTGAGTATGTCAATCCGGGCTTCGAAAGCATCACCGGCTATACCCGCGAGGAAGTGTACGGCAAGACCCCCCGTGTCCTCAAATCCGGCCTGACAGAGCGCAATACCTATACCAAGATGTGGGGCGATATTCTGGCCGGGCGCAGTTGGAAGGGAACGGTCTGCAACCGCAAGAAAAACGGCGAGATTTACTGGAGCGAGGAAACCGTCTCCCCCGTTCGGGACGAAACCGGCCATATCTCCCATTTCATTGCCATTCAGCAGGATGTGACAGAGCGGGTCCGAACCCAGCTTGAACTTCGTCTCAGCGAGGAAAAATTCAAGGATTATTCCGAGGTCGCCTCCGACTGGTACTGGGCCATTGACGAGGACTACCGGTTCACCGAACTGTCGGACTCGGTGGCCAGTTATTCCGGTCTCAACATGTATGAAATGCTGGGCCGCACCCGGTTTGACAACATTTCCGAACCGGAGGATATGGAAAAATGGCAACGGCACCTTGACGACCTGAGAGCCAAGCGACCGTTCAGAAACTTTCAGTATACCTTTATACGCCCCGATGGAGAGCGCCGCCTGTGGCAGATTTCCGGCAAGCCGATCTTTGACGAGGATGGGAATTTCAAGGGGTACCGAGGGGTTGGCCGGGATGTGACAAAACAGAAATCCCTGGAGGAACAGCTTCACCAATCCCAGAAAATGGAGGTCGTCGGCCAATTGGCGGGCGGCTTTGCCCATGACTTCAACAATCTGCTGGCGATCATTAGCGGCAATACGGAACTGATGCTGGAATCCCTGTCCAACGGACAGCCCATCGACGCTGACAAGCTGCAGAAGATCATGGAGGTGGTCGACAAGGGAACCGCCCTGACCCAGCAGATCCTGGCCTTTTCCCGGAAACAGATGCTGCTTCCCGACTATACCAATATCGGTGAGCATATTACGCATATGCAGGACATGCTGAAAAGCAGTCTGGGAGAAGGCATTGACCTGCAAATTCAGGACAACGCACACGACCGCCGCTGTTTTGTCGATCCCAACCAGCTTGCCAGTGCCATCCTCAACGCGGTTATCAATGCCCGCGACGCCATGCGGGGAACAGGCACCCTTCACCTTCGTGTTGACGTTCAGGACGTCCCCTTCCCCTCTCCCTACCCGGAAGTGAGGCCCGGCAGCTATATCGTCCTGTCCATTCAGGATACGGGCGACGGGATTGAGGAAGACCATATGAGCAAGGTGATTGAGCCCTTCTTCACCACCAAGGAGCCCGGCAAGGGAACCGGTCTTGGCCTCAGCATGATTTTCGGCTTCGCCAAGCAGTCCGGCGGCGGGATCACACTGGAAAGCAGCAAGGGGGTTGGAACCACCCTCAGCATCTATCTGCCCTGCCAGCCGGTCGAGGAAGAGCTGAACTGGCCGGACTAGAAAAGAATTTCTGACTTTGAAATGGGAAACGGCCCGTAAGCGGTAAGCGGACCTAGATCAGGTTCAGATGGTTTGCGATATTCACCGCTTGTGTGCGGTTTTTCGCTTTCAGGTCCCGCATCAGGCTTGCCATATGCGCCTTGACCGTACCGGGCGCGATATTCAACTCCCGCGCAATCGCCTTGTTTGATTTTCCTTTTGCAAGGGCTTTCAACACATCCAGTTGCCGGCCGGTCAGTCGGGGGGACCAGCCGGTCCCGGCCCCAAAATCTTCTGTTTCCGGGGTGTCTCCATATAATCTCAGATATTCCGGGTGCAGATGCGGCGGATAATACTGTCCCCCGGCCCGCACCATATTGATCGCGGCAATCACGATTTCCTTGCGGGACTGTTTTTCGATAAAACCGGAGAATTTCAACTCGAACGCCAGATAGAGGCATTGCTGGGACGTATTCAGGGACACCCCGATGACCGGGATTGTCTCTGCCAGTTCACGCAGGCGGGCACGGGCCTCCATATCGTCTTTTGAAATATCATCGATATCCACCAGCACAAGATCAAAGGCAACCTCGTCCATAAAGGTTAACCCCTGCTCAACGGTTTCCGCCCCGAAAACAAGGCTGTCCGTGTAGGCTTCCTGCAACAGCAGTTTAAAGCCACTTCGGCAAATCTCAATCTGATCGATGACCAGCACGCGCATATTCAAAACTGCCCAACTTGTTACAATAAAGTTACGTAACGATACGATAACATATTTTTTGTCACAAACTGTTTGAAATCAACATAAATATTATGGGCTAAGACATATTGTCGCACCCACCCATTTCTCCTATAACCTATTGCCATAATTGTTAAAATTTTCTTTCAAATTTATGTGATTTCTATTTCGGGCCACGAAGTTCCCCTTTTTCTCGCCGCCCTAAAAAACTCGCTTTTTCAGCCCCTTCCGCTGCTAAAATACCCGTCTCGCCTGTGTTGAGCCTCACGCCCCGCCAATCCCGACCCGGAACGAAAAGACCTATTCATCTGTTGTTTTCATGGGGGATACGGCTATGATCTCGGATCAAAATTTCAGATATTCCAAAATTCAACAGGGGTTCACACATGAACAAACGTTCCCTCCTTCTTGCTGCAGTCCTGACAATGGCCGCCTCGCCGGCGCTGGCCCATACAGCGGTTGGCCACACATCCGGCCTGATGTCCGGTTTCACCCATCCCATTGGCGGGCTGGATCACATCCTGGCCATGGTTGCGGTTGGTATTCTGGCCATCCAGCTTGGCGGCAAGTCCCTGTGGACGGTTCCGGCGGCCTTTGTCGGCATGATGATCGTTGGTGGCCTTCTGGGGATTAGCGGCTTGGCCCTTCCGTTCGTGGAACTGGGAATTGCAGGCTCTGTTGTAATCCTCGGCTTTGTTGTGGCACTGGGCCGCAAAATGCCCATGGCGGCGGCCATGACCCTCGTTGGTGCCCTTGCCATCTTCCACGGTCACGCCCACGGTACGGAAATGCCGGTTGATGCAAACGGTATCGGGTATGGCCTTGGCTTTGCGGCGGCAACGGTCCTGCTGCATCTGGCCGGTATTGTTCTTGGCAAGGCCGCCGGGCGCGCCAGTGCGGCTTACGCCCCGCTTGCTGTTCGGGTTGCCGGTGGCTTTATTGGCGGCATGGGTCTTTCCCTGCTCGCTGCATAAAAGCGAATACATTGATTTTCACGGGGCGGCAGGCAGTTGTCGCCCCGTTTTTTTTTGCGGGCCTTATCCCGACCTTCCCGCACCCGGCCCTTTCAGGGGCTTGTCAGTCCTTCCCATCTTCCGATAAACAATCCCTTGGCCGCCACGGACAGGAGTTGAGTTATCATGAGCAAAATCGGCATCATTATTGGCAGTGTCCGGGACAAGTCCCAGTCTGCCCGCATCGCCCATCACATTCAGGACCGCCTTGCCCGGCAGCCGGAGCAACCGGAAACCGTACTCTTTTCCCTGAAAGACCTTGCCCTTCCCCTGTGGAGCGAAGAAAAATGGCAGGCCGACAGCCCCCTGTCCCGCGATTGGGCCCCGGTATCCGCTTCACTGGCACGCTGTGACGGCTTTGTTTTTGTGGTTCCCGAATGGGCCGGTATGGCACCGCCCCATCTCAAGAATTTCCTGCTGATGTGTGATCAGGGGGAACTGGCCCACAAGCCCTGCCAGTTGATCGGGGTCAGCGCCGGTATGGGCGGGGCCTATCCTGTCGCCGAACTCAGGATGAGCGGCTACAAGAACAATTTCCTCATGTGGTTGCCCGACCACATGATCCTGAGGCAGGTCAACGACCTGTTCACCAGTGATCCGGCCACCCCGCTGGATGATCGCCTGAACCAGCGGCTGGATTATTGCCTGCGCTTCCTGACGGAAACCGCCCGGGCCCTGACCCCGGTGCGGCAGACATGTCAGGACCTCAGCACCTACAAAAACGGCATGTAGGCCGGGACCAACCAAAAACCAATCTTGCCGGGGCCGAAAGCCTTTCCGCCCCGGCCCCGCTCTTTTCTAGGCGGTACGGGCGCCCTGCCCTTTCAGGCTTTCCTTGTCGAACCCGGCCAGTTTTTTTATAGGCCGTCGCCACATCTTCCAGAACCTCCGGTGCGATACAGGTATGGCGGTCCCCGCATTGCCCGCCGCATGTATCACGAACCATCTGCATGACCTTTTCCGGTCCGGTTTCCCGGTTCGCAAGCTGGATCTTTTTCGTGGGTTCAAGCCGGACCGCCTCATATTCCGCCAGCACCTCCGGCACATCCAGACCCGACGCCATCAGTTCTGTAAAAGTCATGGCATCCAGAACCCCTTGCGACACACCGTTGGACCCGTTGGGATACATGGCGTGGGCCGCATCCCCCATCAACGTCACCCGGCCAAACGTCCATTTCGGGATCGGGTTCCGGTCGATCATGGGGAAGCGATGCACGGACAGGGCATTCTGGAACAGGGCGTGAATATCCAGCCACCCCAGGTTCCAGTCCTTGAAGGCGTCCGCGAATTCCTCCAGCCCGCCGGTCTGGTTCCAGTCGGCCTGATGGGCGTTCAGGTCGGATGGAATGCGGCGCTCTGCAATCCAGTTGATATAGGTCAGCCCCCGCCGGGCACTTTCCGCCCGAATGGGATAGGCCACCAGCTTCACATCGTTGTGGCCCGCCATGAACATGGATCGCCCATCCAGATAGGGCGGCATTTCGGTCACCCCGCGCCACAGCATCTGGCCGGAATAATGGGGCGGCCCTTCATCGGGATAGAAAATCCGGCGTAACCGCGAATTGATGCCGTCAGCCCCCACCAGAAAATCGGCTGTGACACTGCCCTGCGGACGGTCCCCGGCGTGGTTGGTGAAAAAGGCCGTCACCTGATCCGCGTTCTGTTCAAACCGGTCAAGGCGCCAGTCGGTGACAACCGCATCCTCGCCAAGGCGCTCTTTCACCGCGTTCAGCAGGATCATGTGAAAATCGCCGCGATGGATGGAAAATTGCGGAACCTCATATCCCGCTTCAATCCCTCTTGGCTCTTTCCAGATTTCCTTGCCGTCCTCGCTGTAATATCCAAGGCTGGATGTGCGGATGGCAACCTTGTCCAATTCCGCCATCAGCCCAAGCCGGGCCAGATTGCGAACCGAATGGGGCAACAGGTTGATCCCGACCCCGAGCGGCTTTATCTCCGGCACGGTCTCGAACACTCGCACCTTTATTCCCTGCTCATGCAGGGCAAGGGCCAGTGTCAGGCCAACCAGTCCCCCGCCTGCAATAATCCCTTCAGGCATATTCCCCCCTTCTGTCAGTCAATACCGACCGCGCGGCGGGCAGGCTGCCAGCACCCTTTTCCTTGTTTTTTTCTGGGTGCCAGCATCCCGCCCTGACATGTCTTTTGCGCGGTCTTTGATTTAAAATCCGGTGGCGACCAAACCGTCATCCACCTCAATCATGCTGCCGTTCATGAAATCCGAACCCGGCCCGGCCAACAGCAGCAAGGCCCCGTCCAGATCTTCCGGCTGGCCGACCCGGCGGCCCGGCAAACGGGCGATCAGGCGCTTGCCCGGTTCCGTTTCCCAGTATTCGCGGTTAATGTTGGTGACGATATATCCGGGATTGATGCCGTTCACATGAATCTTGTATCGGCCCCATTCATCGGCAAGCGCACGGGTCATATGCTGCACCGCCGCCTTGGACATGCAATAGGCGATATTCTGCTTCAGGACCCGCGATGCCGCGACCGAGGCAATATTGATCATTTTTCCGCCGTGCCCGTGACGGATCATGCTTTGCGCCACGGCCTGTGCCACGAAAAAAGCGCCCTTGGCGTTGGTGTCCATAACCGCGTCGAAATCCTCTTCCGAGATTTTCTCGGACGGGCTCAGGCGGCTGATCCCGGAATTGTTGACCAAAATATTGATCGGCCCCAATTCGGTTTCCGCCACATTGACCGCTTCGCTGATGCTGCTGACATCCGTCACATCCATGCGAACCGGCAAGGCGCGCCCGTCAAATCCCTCGATCTCGCGGGCCAGTTCCTCCAGCTTGTCCGTGCTTCTGGCGGCAAGGGACACTTTCGCCCCGGCCCGCGCCAGTGTCAGCGCGAATTGCCATCCCAGACCGGACGAAGCCCCGGTTACCAAAGCATGTTTTCCTTCCAAAAAGGTCGGTGTTGTCAAAATCTTTCTCCCAAACAGATATTACTTTTTGCGATTATGATCTTCTTCTCAGCCTTCGAAATCAAGCGGTTAAAAATCAATTCTTCGATCAGGCATGAAACGCGGCGGCCCGCCTTGAAACAATTGACCGGTGTGTAATTAAAATTTTAATAAAATCATGAAATAACACCCCTTCCAAACGCCCATGGGAGCGCATCATGCCGGTTTCCGCCTCTATCCAGATCATTTCCAACCACCCGGAAGAACGCCTGATCCGGCTTCTTGCAGACGCCGGTCACAAGGCCCATCCCATTGCGCCCGACACAGTTTCAGGGGACATGGTGGCGGATTTTCCGGACAAGCCGGATGTGTTGTTCTTCTGCCCAAGCGAGGCGGAAGACCTCTCCCTTCCCCCGGCCCTTGCCGCCGATTGTCCGCCCCTGATTACGATCGGCGGTACCACCCTTGATGAGCAGGCTCATTCCCTGCCACGCAATTTCACGGATATCGAACTTCTGGAACGTCTGTCCTCCCTCCTCCGCCTGCAAACAATGAAAGAGGAATTTACCCGGCGCAAGCGCACCCTTGGCCAATACGGACTGAAGGAAACCGCCCTTGATCTTCCCGACCGGGAAATGGGCAAGGCAAGGATATTGCTGATCGGGGATCGGGCGGACCTGCTGGGGGATATTCTGCTGCGGCTGGAAAACAAGGCCCAGCCCCATATTTGCCGGATTGCCGCCACCGCCCCCCAGCAACTTCGCGAGAACCATTTCGACGGCGTTGTCATTCTGGGGGTGGCGCCCGGTGACAGTCACTTGCGACTGGTCAATGATTTGCGGGCCGACAGCCGGCTGTTCTCGTTGCCGGTGGTGTTTGTGCTGGAACATGAAAGCAACCGCGAGGCGGCCTATGTTCACGGGGCGTCTGACGCGGTAGTCACCCCAAATGAAATGGACAGCCTGTTCCCAAGGCTTTCCCTGCATATCCAGCTTTCCCGCTATCGCCGGACCCTTCAAACCCTACTTCGGATTGCCACACCGCTACGGGTGGCGGATGGGCCTTCGGGCCTTTATTCCTTTGGTTTCATGCAGGCCCATCTTGGCCGCATGATCAAGGACCACAAGGCGCGCAACCGATATCTGTCCGTCGCCAGCCTGCATCTGTCTAATCTGGACGACTTGAATACCGCATACGGATACCCGGCGGGCGATCAGGTTCTGCGGCAAACCGGGTCCCTCCTTTCCACCCTTCTGCGGGGCGAGGATTTCTGCTGCCGTCATTCCGGGGGGCGGTTCATCATTGCCATGCCCCACACCATGGAACAATCGGCCCGGACGGCGCTGGACCGGATTTGCAGTGTGGCCCGGCACACGGAATTCTCGGTGTTTGGACATGACGGCCCGGTTCTGCCCATTTTCACGCCGGGACTGGCCGAAATGAAGCCGGATGACACCCTTGAAAGCCTGCTGGAACGCAGCCTGCCCCCCCTTTCCGCCAGCCGGGATGCCGCAGAATGATCATGCGCTGCCCAAACCCCGGACTTGTCTCATGATCAATCGCCGCTTATCTTGATGGTATGAAAATAGATATTGTCTCCGATACCGTCTGCCCGTGGTGCTACATCGGCAAACGCAAACTTGAAGCCGCCCTTGCCCAGCGTCCCGATCTTGACGTGGAAATTACGTGGCATCCGTTCCAGCTTCACCCCGACATGCCCACTGAGGGGGCGGACCGGAAATCCTTCATCGCCGCCAAGTTTGGCAGCCCTGAACGCGCGCGGGAACTGTATGACACGGTTCAGCAGGCGGGCGCGGCCGTGGGGCTTGACCTTAATTTCGAAAAGATCGAACGCAGCCCCAACACCCTCAATTCCCACCGGGTCATTCGCTGGGCGGAAAGCGCGGGGGTACAGGATGCGCTGGTGGAAATCCTGTTCCGCAGCTTCTTTATGGACGGCAAGGACCTTGGGAATGACGAAACCCTTATCGCCGCTGCGGTAGAGGCCGGTATGGACGGCGACATCGTCAAGGACCTGCTGGACAGCGGGGCCGACCTTGACCTTGTCCGGGCCGAGGACATGCGGGCCCGCGAAATGGGCATTTCCGGTGTCCCCTTCTTCATTCTGGACAACAAATACGCCCTGTCCGGTGCGCAAGACCCGGCTGTCATCCTTGAGGTCATCGCGAAAATCGAGGCTGAAGCTGAGGCCGCAACCGAAGCCGACCCTTCACAATCCTGAAGTCAGTATCAGGCCGATTGTGACCGGCGGGATCACACTATCCCGCCGATGCAATCCTTGCCAGGTTCTGGACCAGTGACAGAACCCCTTTCAAGCGGTCTTCCGGGTGATCCCATGCCCGGGTATAGACCATCTTGTGATCCGCCCGCAATTTGGCCGCCCCCGGCTGGCGCGAGATAAACTCGACCAATCCGCCCGGATTGACGAACTCGTTGTTGCGGAAACCAAGCACGGCCCCTTTTGGCCCGGCCTCCACCTTCTCGATATTGGCAACCCGGCAATGCTGCTTGATTGTCATGATCTCGATCAGGTGCTTGACCTCGTCAGGCAACGGCCCGAACCGGTCAACCATTTCAACCGCAAAGGCATTGATATCGGCCTCGGTCTCCTGCGCGGCAATCCGGCGGTAAAGCTCCATCCGCAAGGTCAGGTCCGTAACATAGGTTTCCGGGATCAGAACGGATGTCCCGATATTAATGCTGGGCGACCATTTGTCCCCGGCGTCATCGGTGATACCGAGTTCCTGATCCTTGGCGGCGGCAACCGCCTCTTCCAGCATTTCCTGATACAGCTCGAACCCGACTTCCTTGATATGCCCGGACTGTTCATCCCCAAGCAGGTTACCCGCCCCGCGAATATCAAGGTCATGACTGGCCAGCGTAAAGCCCGCCCCCAGCGTATCCAATGATTGCAGGACACGCAGGCGCCGTTCTGCCGCCTCGGTCGGTTGCTTGCGCGGTGGCAGGGTCAGATAGGCATAGGCCCGGGTTTTCGAACGACCGATCCGGCCCCGGATCTGGTAAAGCTGGGCCAGCCCGAACATGTCGGCCCGCCATGTCACAAGGGTATTGGCGGTCGGGATATCCAGACCGGATTCCACAATATTCGTCGCCACCAGAACATCATACGCCCCGTCATAGAAGGCATTCATGGTGGCATCCAGATCTTTCGCCGCCATCTGCCCGTGGGCCGCAACGTATTTAACTTCCGGCACATGTTCCGCAAGATAGCGCCCGACCTCTGCCAGATCACTGACACGCGGACAGACAAAGAAACTCTGTCCGCCGCGATAATGTTCCCGCAACAGGGCTTCACGGATCACGATCGGATCGAACGGCAGTACAAAGGTACGCACCGCCAACCGGTCAACCGGCGGGGTCGCAATGATGGACAGGTCGCGAATACCCGTCATGGCCAGTTGCAGGGTGCGCGGAATGGGCGTCGCCGTCAGGGTCAGCACATGCAGATCGGTCCGCATTTCCTTCAGGCGTTCCTTGTGGACCACACCGAAATGTTGTTCCTCGTCCACAATAACCAGACCCAAATCCTTGAAATTTATGGTTTTTCCAAGAAGGGCATGAGTTCCCACAACAATATCGACCTGCCCTTCGGCAAGGCCTTTCTTGGTCAGGTTCGCTTCCTTGGTTGTCACCATGCGGGACAGTTGGGCAACCCGAACCGGCAGCCCGGCGAACCGCTGGCTGAAGGTTTTGTAATGCTGCCGGGCCAGCAAGGTGGTCGGTGTGACCACGGCCACCTGTTTCCCGGACAAGGCCGCCACAAAGGCGGCCCGCAGCGCCACTTCCGTTTTCCCGAAGCCAACATCGCCGCACACCAGCCTGTCCATGGGACGGCCCTTGATCATGTCATCCATGGTGTCGGCAATGGCGGAAAGCTGATCCTCGGTTTCCTCAAACGGGAACCCGGCGCAGAATTCCTCATACGCCCCTTCCGGGGGCTGCAACCGTTCGGCAGAGCGCAATTGCCGGGCGGCGGCAATCTTGATCAACTGATCGGCCATTTCCATGACCCGCTTTTTCAGCTTGGCCTTGCGGGATTGCCATCCGGCCCCGCCGAGCCTGTCCAGCGTTGCCGCAGATTCCACACCGCCATAGCGGGACAGCATCTCGATATTTTCCACCGGCAGGTAAATCCGGTCGCCGCCGTCATACAGCAGGCTGACACAGTCACGGGGCGCGCCGGAAATATCAATTACCTTCAGGCCCTCATACTGGGCGATCCCGTGATCCAGATGCACCACATAATCCCCCACACTGAGCTGCGAGGCCTCGGCGATGAAATTCTCATGACGGCGGGATGTCTTTCTGGGCCGGGCCAACCGGTCGCCAAGAACGTCCTGCTCCCCGACAATGGCGAAATCCGGGGTTTCAAATCCTTTTTCAAGCGGGAAAACCGACAGCGCAATAACGGCTTTTCGTTTCGGCAGGTCCTTGAAACTGGGTGTCCGACTGAGCGGGCCAATCCCGTGATCCTTCAAAACGCCTTCATTGCGCGACAGGGACCCTTCCGAGAAATGCGAGATAATGACCCGTTTTCCAGCCCGGACCAGATCGTCGGTGTGGATTTTCAGATGCTCGTAGATATTGGAGCCCGGCTGTTTCCGTTCCGGGCCGAAATCCCGGCCGGGGCGACCGTGGGCATCAAGAACATGCGCGCCTTCCGCGCCGCTTCGATAAGGGGACACCGTCACCGTGTTCCGTGTTGCCAGCAAGGCGGCCCAGCCCTGTTCATCCAGATACAGCTGATCCGGTGGCAAGGGGCGATAATCCACAACCCGCCCTTCGGCGGCCACCTTGCGGCTGTCAAAATAATCATCGATGGTATCAAGACGGGCCTCGCGGGCCTCGTCCACCAGATGATCGAGAAAGACGACCGAATGGGGCAAATAATCGGTCAGGACAGACATTTTTTCATGGAACAGGGGCAGCCAGTGCTCCATGCCTGCATGTTTGCGCCGTTCGCTGACCGCCTCATACAAGGGGTCATCGCGGACAACCGCGCCGAAATTTTCGCGGTATCCGCTGCGGAAGCGGCTGACCGATGCCTCATTCAGCAGAAATTCGGTTGCCGCCAGAAAATCGATGCCCGGCATTTTGCCGGTGGATTTCTGGGACAAGGGGTCGAAGGTTCGAATGCCTTCCACCTGATTGCCGAAGAAATCAAGACGGACCGGTTCTTCGGCGCCCGGCGGGAAGATATCGATCAATCCACCGCGCACGGCAAATTCCCCCGGCTCCATGACACTGCCGATGCGGGAAAAGCCGTTGGCAACCAGAAAGGCCTTCAGGTCTTCCGGGTCGAACTTGTCCCCCACCTTGATCGGGAAACAGGCGGTCTTGACCATGTCCGGCGGCGGCACCTTCTGCAGCAGAGCGTTGACCGTGGTCAGCACAACCCGCGGCCGGCCCCAGTCCCGCGTCAGCAGGGACAGCGTATTCATCCGGTGGGCGACGATTTCCGCGTTCGGGGACACCCTGTCATAGGGCAGGCAATCCCATGCGGGGAAGGTCAGGACCTCAAGGTCCGGGTCAAAGAAATTGAGCGCCGCCTCCGTCGCGGCCATCCGCACATCTTCCCGAAGCACAAACAGCACATCGTGGCTGGCCTGCCGCGCAAAAGCGGCAAGAAGATAGGCGTCATAGCCTTCCGGGACGGCTTCCAACTGGAAACTGTCGGCGGAACGTTCTGTGGCGGCCAGCCTGTCAATCAGGCTGGCAGTCAGGTCTTTAGTCATCTTGCTCGACTTGTGCGGGGTCATGTTCATACAGCGCAAAATTCTTCAATTGATTCATGACGCTTGTATCGTACTCTTCGGGAATTTCCTCCCGCCCGACAGCCCACGCATAGATGCTGGGATCCCCTGCCTTCAGCAGCGTTTCATAAATATCCAGTTCCTCGTCGGAATATGTTTTGAGATATTTGTTGGCAAACCGGCCCAGCATCAGGTCGGTTTCCTTCATTCCGGTATAGCGGGACCGGTGAAGAAGGCGCTTGCGACGAATGATGGTATCTTCTGACATCTTGAAACCCTTTGTTTGAAGTGCAACAGGGTATACCCTTTTTGTTTTTGCCTGTCAGCATCTCAGGTAGACAAGATCATAAAAACTGTCCTATTCCATTGACGAGCACCGTCGTCACATTTCACAATCGGCCCCCTGTTTGCTGAGGAAAACCGTTGCGCCCTGAAAGTCTGTTTCCGCTTTTCAAATCCGTTTCCACCCTGAAAGGGATCGGTCCGCGCCTTCAGGCCCTGATCGGCAAGGTGGCCGGTGACCACATCATTGACCTTGCCTTCCATCTTCCGGCTGGGCTGGTCAGCCGGGTCCGGCTGGAACAGTTGAGCGAGACCGCCCTCACCCGTCAGGTCATCGTCAAGGCCCTTGTCCGCCAGCATACCCCGTCCCGTAACCGGCGGATTCCCTATCGGGTTGTCTGTCAGGTTGGCGATGACCTTTTGACCCTGACCTTCTTCAACGGGCGCGAGGATTACCTGCGCCGCCAGTTGCCCGAAGGCTCCCTCCGCCTGATCAGCGGAAAGTTGGAACAATATTCCGGTGAGTTTCAGATCACCCATCCCGATCACATCCTCAGCCCGGACGAGGAAGACCTGATCCCCGTACACGAACCGGTCTATCCGCTGACGGCGGGACTGACCAACGGCGCCCTGATCAAGGCGTCGCGCCAGTATATGGAAACCGTCCCTCAACTGCCGGAATGGATTGACCCTGCCCTTCTTCAGCGAGAGAAATGGGAAAGCTGGAAAGCCTGCCTTGAAAAGGCTCATACCCCGGAAGGCGAAGGCGACCTGTCCCCCAATGCCCCGGCGCGCCAGCGTCTTGCCTATGACGAGTTACTCTCCAACCAGTTGGCGCTGGAACTTGTCCGGCGCAGCATGAAGCGCAAACCCGGCCGGGCGCTGGTCGGCAACGGCTCGCTTCGCGACGCGATCGAACGCTCCCTGCCCTTCAAGCTGACCCACGCCCAGAATGTGGCGCTGTCGGAAATCTTTGCGGACCTGTCCGCCCCGCACCGCATGTTGCGCCTGTTGCAGGGCGATGTGGGAAGCGGCAAGACCGTTGTGGCCGTCATGGCCATTGCACAGGCAATCGAGGCTGGCGCACAGGCCGCCCTGATGGCACCGACGGAAATTCTGGCCCGTCAGCACATGGCCGCTATCACCCCGCTGGCCGAGGCCGTGGGCCTGAAAACCGCCCTGCTGACCGGACGGTTGAAAGGCAAGAAACGCGACGCCGTGTTGCAACAACTGGCCAGCGGCGAAATTCATATCGCCATCGGGACCCACGCCCTGTTTCAGGATGACGTGATCTATCACGATCTGGGCCTTGCCATCATCGACGAACAACACCGGTTTGGCGTTCACCAGCGTCTGGCCCTCAGTTCAAAAGGCCGGGATGGCAACGGCGGCGTGGATGTGCTGGTCATGACCGCAACCCCGATCCCCAGAACCCTCGCCCTCACGGCCTATGGGGATATGGATGTTTCCATCATCGCCGAAAAACCGCCGGGACGAAAACCCGTTGATACCCGCGCCATCGAGGTCGAGCGCCTGGATGATGTGGCAGGCAGTCTGGGGCGCAAGCTCAAGGATGGGGAGCGGATTTACTGGGTCTGCCCGCTGGTCGAGGAAAGCGAGGTCAGCGATCTTGCTGCCGCAGAAGATCGGTTCGGCTATCTGGAGCGGCTGTATCCGGGACAGGTTGGTCTGGTCCACGGCAAGATGAAGGCCGATGAAAAGGATACGGCCATGGAACGGTTCGTGTCCGGTGAAACCCGCATTCTTGTCGCCACAACGGTGATCGAGGTCGGCGTTGATGTGCCCGAAGCCACGGTCATGATTATCGAACATGCGGAACGGTTTGGGTTGGCCCAGCTTCACCAGTTGCGGGGCCGTGTCGGACGGGGCGGTCTGCACGGGGCCTGCCTGCTTCTGTATGCCGGTCCCCTTGGTGAAACCCAGAAGGCCCGCCTCAATATCATGCGCGAAACCGAGGATGGCTTCCGCATCGCCGAGGAAGACCTTCGCCTGCGCGGTGCCGGTGAACTTCTGGGAACCCGTCAAAGCGGATTGCCCGTCTTCAAGATGGCCGATTTACAGGAACACGGACGGCTGCTGTCCATTGCGCGGGATGATGCGCGTGTTTTTCTGGAAAATGACAAGGCTCTGGCCACCCCTCGCGGACAAGCGGTTAGAACCCTTCTCTACCTGTTCGAGCGGGACAGCGCCATCAAGTATCTTCAGTCAGGCTAGGACGGACGGCACCCCTAAAAGAACAGCCGTCTCCGTCTCGCCCCTGATCCTTTTTACAGGCTCAGGCTTAGACGCAGGCACAGGTTCAAGCCCCGGCCTTTGTTGGCTTCTTTTTTGAATCGTCACTGTCCCCAGCGGATTTCTTGCCGTTCGTGCTGCCGCCGGGCCCCTGCTTTACTGCGGCAGGCTCTTTGCCATCCGGCCAGATCATACCGGCGGAAATAACCAGCTTGACCCCTTCCTCAACAGACATGTCCAGATATTTCAGATCATGCTTGGGCACAAACAACAAAAAGCCGGATGTGGGGTTGGGTGTGGTGGGCAGAAAGACGCTGATCATGTCCCCTTCATCAAGGGATGACACCTCGCCTTCCGCGGTGCTGGTCACAAAGGCGATCGCCCACAGGCCTTTTCTGGGATATTCCACCAGAACCACTTCACGGAACGACGTGCCGGACTGGGCCAGTACGGTTTCCATGATCTGTTTCAGGGCGTTATAGATTGTCCGCACCACCGGCATCCGGGCGACAATCCGCTCTCCGTAATGCAGCAAGGACCGGCCAAGGAAGTTTGCCGTCAGAAACCCAATCAGAATCAGCCCCAGGACCACCAAAAACACGCCAAGCCCGGGCACACCGAACGGCAGATAGGTTTCGGGATTATACCGCGCTGGAATAAGCGGGGTAATATTGGCGTCCACAAAGGTCACGAACGCGTAGGTCAGATAGATTGTAATGGTGATGGGCGCGGCAATGACAATCCCTGTCAGGAAATAGGTCCTGACCCGTGCCCAGAACCCGGCCTTCGGGGCGGGCTCAACCAGAATGCTTTTGACGCCGGACGGGTCCTGCGTCTTCCCGGCTTGCTTCTTCTTCATGAACACGTCACCTTACAAATACCTGATATATGTGTGAAATTCGGGATTTTATTTATACAGACCATAGCATTGAACCGATGTGACGTCTTTTACAAAATTTTGTGAATTCAAGATCGCTTGTAAACCTGTCGTTAATCACTGGTCGTATACGATCGCACTAATTCGACAAACTTTTGTCTTTGAGTCAGTACCCACCCTGAAAGCAGAGAATAAAGGTCAAAAGAGTAGCGTCCATGTACAACACAAACAAGATTTTATACCTGCTTACAGGTCTGTTTGGGGCGTCTCTTGCTGCCTTTCTGCTTCTTCATGTAAATGACCATCCGCAAGCCGGAATTGCCCTTGGCGCCTCTCTTGCCCTGATGGCCGCTTGCACCATCCTTGTCTCTTTCCAGCCGACACAAACAGACAGTTCAAACTCTGAATCTTCAAAATATTACAGCACCTTAAACGATGCCATTAACAAGCTGGACGAAGGTTTCGTTCTTTACGATCAGGACAATCGGCTGACATTCTTCAACGACAGACTGCAAGACATGTTCGACGGCATGGATCCGCCCTTGAGGGTCGGGATGAAGCGCGAAGAGGTGTTCCTGTCCCTGCTTGACTGGCTTGAAAATCCTGAAGACAAGGCCATGCTGGAAAAGCGGCTTGAACGGCTCCGGGCGGGGAAATTGCCCCACAGCCTTGGCAATCGCGACTGGAACCTTCCCAATGGCCGGATCATTCAGGCCAAGGAAAGCATGATCAGCGACAACAACCTGATCGCCATCTTCCAGGACGTCACAAACATCCGCCAGAACCAGCAAAACCTGCTGATCAAGTCCGAACTTCTGAAAACGGTCTTCAACAACATCCAGACCGGCATTTCCGCCTTTGATGAAGACAACCGATTGCTGGCCTGGAACGAGGCCTATTTGCGGACCATGGAGTTGAAGCACGAAACCGTCCATTTCGGGGCCAGCCTGCACGATATTCTGGTTCGGAATTTCGATGCCTACAAGTTAGAGCCGGGCAAGGACGAGGATCTAACCGCCGAGAGCTTTGCCCAATCCATTCTTGAAACCACCCGGACCAACCTTCATGCCCGGCAGGAACGCATGACCAAATCCGGCAGGATCATCGAGGTGGTCAACTCCCCGCTTCCCACAGGGGGGCATATTTCGACCTATACGGATATCACCCTCAAGAAATCCGCCCATATGATGCTGGAGGAAAGCGAGAGCCGGTACCGGAAGATGGTGGACCTGTCACCCGATGCCATTCTGGCGCAAAAGGACGGCCTGATCATCTTTGCCAATGTGGCGGCGGTGAAACTGCTGGGGGCCCGCACCCTGCATGACCTGATCGGGACACCGGTCAAGCGCTACATCCCCCTGTCCGATCTGGATGAACTGGCCAGCCACCTTGGCAGCGCGGAAGATCTGGAACCCGGCCACACCCTCCCGTCCAGCATGACCGAGGTTATCGGACTGGAGGGCACACGCATCGACGTGGAAATAGAGGCGACCGCCCTGATGTATGGGGACCGGCCGGTGATGCAGTTGATTGTCCGGGATATCTCCGCCCAGAAACTGTTGCAGAAGGCCAAGGATGAAGCCGAATACGCCTCTCAGCTCAAGGGTGCCTTCCTCGCCAACATGAGCCACGAACTCAGGACCCCCCTTAACGCGGTTATCGGGTTTTCCGAGGTGATCATGGACGAGATTTTCGGCAAGGTTGGCTCGAAAAAATATATTGAATACGCCCATGACATCCATGCCAGTGGCCTGCATCTGATGGACCTGATCAACGATATTCTGGACCTGTCGAAGATTGAGGCCGGAACGCAGCAACTGTTTGAAGAGGATGTGGATGTCAAGCAGTTGATCGAGGAATGCCTGCGCCTGACCGGCCATCAGGCCCGGACCAACAAGATCGATATCGAGCTGAATATCTCTTCCAAGGTCGATCAGGTTCACGCCGATATGAAGATGCTGAAACAGGTCTTGATCAATCTGGTGACCAATGCCATCAAATTCACACCAGCGGGCGGTCAGGTCTCCATCGAAAGTTCCCTGTGCCCCAATGGCGATCTGCTTCTGACCGTCAGCGATACAGGCATTGGCATCCGCGAGGAAGATATCCCGAAAGCCCTGACCCCGTTCGTTCAGGTAGACAGTGAATTGTCCCGCCGCTATCAGGGGACCGGGCTGGGCCTGCCCCTGTCGCGGGATCTTGTGTCCCTGCATGGGGGGGAGTTGACCCTTGAAAGCGATTATGGAAGCGGCACCACCGTCACGGTCCGGTTGCCCGGCAAACGGGTTCTCAGAACCGCCGCTTGATCTGATCCGCGCACTTTTATATTGTTTGCCCCCAATCAAATTAGAACTGTTCTTCGGTCTCCGGATAAGGGACAATAGCTGAGAACATAAAAACTGCCTTGAGGAGAGGAAAAGTGAGACTTCAAGATAAAGTCGCCATCATAACAGGGGCTGGCTCCGGATTCGGTGAAGGCATGGCCATCCGTTTCGCGGAAGAAGGCGCCAAGGTCGTTGTCAGTGACATTAACGAGGCCGCCGCCAAGCGCGTCGCCGACGATATCATTGCCAAGGGGGGCACCGCCCTTGTGGATGTTACCGACGTCTCACAGGCCAGCGACGTTGCCGCCATGGCCAAGAACACCGTCGATGCCTATGGCCGCATTGACATTCTGGTCAACAACGCCGGCATGCCGCAGCGGAACGGCTCCCTGTTCGATGTGGACGAGGAAACCTTCCAGAAAATTTATGACGTCAACGTCAAAAGCGTGTTCCTGACCACCAAGGCCATTGTTCCGATCATGCTGGAACAGGGTGGCGGCAACATCATCAACATTTCCTCCACGGCGGCCCTCAGCCCCCGTCCGGGCCTTGTCTGGTACAACTCCAGCAAGGGCGCTGTCCTCACCATGACCAAGGCCATGGCCGTTGAACTGGCCCCGCAGCAGGTCCGGGTCAACGCTCTCTGCCCCGTGATTGCCCAGACCGGCATGACCGTTGAATTCATGGGCGGCACCGACACCCAGGAAATCCGCGACAAGTTTGTCTCTACCATTCCGCTCGGCCGCATGAATACACCGCGTGACCTTGCCAATGCCGCCCTGTGGCTGGCATCTGACGAAGCGTCCTTCATCACCGGCGTTGCGCTGGAAGTGGACGGCGGTCGCTGCATCTGATCCGGTTCAACCCGATCCGAAATTCTGAAAAGCCGCCCTACCGGGGCGGCTTTTTTTGTGGGCGCCTTGTCCACGTACAAAGGGCCGGAAACAAAAAAAGCGGCTCGAAACCGAACCGCTTTTTCCAAACGGGGATATCCCCGATGCCCGATGGGGCTTAGTTCACATCGGCGGCGATGCGCATCTTGACGATGATATCAGGGTTACGAACCGTACCGCCCTGACCATATCCCTTGCGGATCATGTCCACATATTCCATGCCTTCCAGCACCCGGCCCCAGACGGTATATTTGCCATCCAGATGGTGGGAATCCTCAAGCACGATAAAGAACTGGCTGTCGGCGCTGTTCTGGGAGCGCGCACGGGCCATGGAGACAATCCCCCGAACATGCGGAATGTTGGAGAACTCCGCCCGGATCTTTTTACCGGAACCACCGGTACCATCCCCCTTGGGGTCGCCGGTCTGGGCCATGAAGCCATCGATCACGCGGTGAAATTTCAGGCCATCATAAAATTCCTGCCGGACCAGTTCCTTAATCCGCTCCACATGGCGGGGGGCGGTACGCGGGTACATCTCGATCACAACCCGCCCATATTGCAGGTCAAGATAAAGAATATTTTCAGGATTCAGGTTTTCCTGCGCCCGCAACGGTAACGCGGACAGACATAAAATGAAAAATGCCAGTATCGAACGCATAACAAATGACGAAGGCATGTATTTCCTCGCTTTATTCTAATTCAAAGGTGCAGACCGCAAGAAACGGCCCTTTTTCAAGGCTCTTCCCTCCTATACCATTTCCATCGAAATAAAGAAAATTCACTTCCGTAAAAAAAATGAAAAAACGCGCTTGACCAATCCGAAAGACGCCCCTATGTTCCGCCCCATCGCGACGCTGTGACGCTCCAAACACAACAGCCCAGCGGTAAAATTGAAATGGGGGCCCGTAGCTCAGTTGGTAGAGCAGCTGACTTTTAATCAGCGGGTCACAGGTTCGAATCCTGTCGGGCTCACCATATCAACCCCTTGAAAACATTCCGGTTTTCTTGGGGTTTTTTATTGCCCGAATTCACCCTTCCGGCCCCTTCGCGAATTATTCCCCTTCCAAACATGCCTTGGATTATTCAACAGCGGGCCTGCCGCGCCGCTCTGGCATGGGTTTATATTCTTCCGCCAGCTTGACCGCCCTGACCACCTGTTCCGTTTTCAGGCGCGCAGCCAGACGGGCCTTGACGGTTTCGGCACCGGGAATGCGCTGTGCTGCGGCAATGATCGCCCATTGAAGGGCCTCTACCTTTCTTTCGTCCAGCATCGCAGACCTATTTGCCGGATCATCAGCCAGTTCGCCTTCCGACAGGCCGATTTCTGCCAGCCGAAGCTGCGCCCGGCCATAGCCTTGCCGAGCCGCCCGCAGGAACCACTGCCGAGCCTGCTCCGGGTCTTCCCGGCCGCCATAGCCATCCCGATACATTTTCCCGGCACCATACTGGGCTTTTGGATATCCGCCTGCGGCGGCCTTCAGAATATGAAAAAGCGCCTGATCGGGGGCTTCATCCACCCCCAGTCCATATTCATACATTTTTCCCAGTGTATATTGTGAGGCGGCGAACCCTTTTTCATCCGCCTGCCGAAGAAGGTTGACGGCGGCCTCACCCTCCCCCTGCTCCAGCAGTCCAAGCGCCATGTTGTGAAGCGCCGGGGGATAACCGCCCGATGCGGCCTTGCCAAGCCACGACAGGGCCGCCTCCAAGTCCCGATCAACGCCCCGCCCCCGTTCCAGCAACACCGACAGGTTAAACTGCGCTTCCGGGTCTCCGGCCTCTGCCTGTTGCTGCCAGATGGCGTAGGCCCTTGCAAAATATCCCTGACTGTAAAGCTCCATGGCGCTGCGCCCAACCTCGGCGGCCCGTGCCCCTGGCGGCCCCGCCAGAACCACGGCGCCCGTAACCGCACAGAGCAGCCCGACCACCATTCCCCAGATCTTGCTGCCGCCGCGTAGTCCCATCACCCTTCCCCCGATCCGGTTGATTGCGGAGAAAGGCGTTCCGCCCGCATCCGCAGGATGTTTAAAAGCCCCTCCACGCTGCCGCGTACAAGTTGGTTATGAAAACTTTTTCTGTGGGCCGTGATCACGCTGGTTCCCGAAATCTCCACATCCACTATTCGAAGCCCGTCCGCACTCTCTCGCAGGCGCCAGCGGGACACCACCCGCTTTCGGTTGGGACGAAACAACTGGGTCAGGACGAACAGGTCCCCATCCCCATTTGCCTTGACCTCCAGAATTTCAAAACGGTCTTCCGGATATCCGCCAAACTGAAAGGAATAGGATTGCAGGAAGAATTCCGAGAACAAATCGGTAAATTCCTCCTTCTGGCGCGGCTCAAGTCTGTCCCATTTCGGCCCGACCACAAAGGCGCTGATGAAATCGAAATCAAAGGCCGGGCGGATATCCTGACGGAACAGGCTTTCCCGTCGATCGATGGGCAGGGTGTCATTGGACAGGCGGCTTTTGGCCTGCTCCGCCATGGACTGGATCAGCTTGTAGGCGGGATCAACCCGCCCCTCAGCCTGAACGGAACCAACCGTCATCAGGCAGAAGATCATCACCAGAAGTGCGAAACCATTTCCAGGCATCTGCGGCACCCCATCACCCTACGGATTTTCAACAGGGTTCATATTACCTTCATAAGGGTAGTCCAATTTCAGAAAAAAGAAATCTATTGACCGGAAAGCACGCCATTACAATACTCGAATATGAAGTTTTTCGCGTTTAACGGGCAACAAACAAGGATGCAGGACCATGACACAGGAACGCTGGACAGTGCTGATCGACAAGGACGACATTTCCTCCTGCCAACTCCGTTCCCTGACATCGCCGCCCGCCGATCTGCAAGACGGCGAAATCGAGGTGCGCCTTGGCAGTTTCGCCCTGACGGCCAACAATGTCACCTATGCCACCCTTGGGAAATCCTTTGGAAGCTGGACCGACATGCCCGGTTACTGGGCCTTCTTTCCCTTTGGAGAGAGCGCCTATGGCCAGTTACCCGTCTGGGGATATGCCACAGTGACCCGATCCGCCCATCCTGACATTCCGGTGGGCGAGGAACTCTACGGCTATTTCCCGCTCGCCAGTCACCTAACCTTGCGGCCTGCTGTTGTCAGTGCCGGCTCCCTCCACGACCAGATGCCCCACCGGGCCAAGCTGGCGCCGGTCTATAACCAGTATAACAGGATCGCAAAAACACCGGATTTTACGCCCGCCGAAAAAGACCTCTGGCCGGTCTTTCGACCCCTGCTGGTCACCGCCTATATGATTGCGGATCAGTTTTCCGATGCCGGATATTATGGGGCCGAGCAGCTCCTGATCAGCAGTGCGTCCAGCAAGACCGCGTTGCTGACCGCCCGCTGTCTGCGGCTCCTTGGCGCCGGACCGGCCCTGATTGGCCTCACCTCCCCCTCAAACCGGGAATTTGTCGAGAATACAGGCCTCTATGACACGGTTATTCCGTACGAGGATATCAACTATCTTGATCCGTCCATACCAACCGCCCTTATCGACATGTCAGGCAACGGCACCGTCATCGACACGATCCACTGCCATTTTTCCGACAATCTTTCCTATAGCTGTCTGGTTGGGCTGTCCCACTGGGACAGCTCCCGCCCCTCGCGCACCCTGCCCGGCGCCGCAGCAACGCCGTTCTTTGCCCCGGGCCGCATAAAGCAACGCACAGAAGAATGGGGCCGCAAGGAATTTCAGGACCGGCTGGCAGGGGCATGGGCCGCCTTTGCCGATCTGGCCCCCGATTTGACCCGCTTTGAAACCGTCACCGGACCAGAAGCCGCGCTCGCCACCTACAAGGAGATCGTGGCCGGACACATCGACCCGCAACAATCGCTGATCATCCGGCTGTAGTCAGGATAAAAAAGATAGTCTGGAGGGGGGAAGCATCAAATGGTGCCCGCACCCGGACTTGAACCGGGAAGCCCATACGGGCGGCAGATTTTAAGTCTACTGTGTTTACCAATTTCACCATGCGGGCGGCGCAGCTAACCTAATGGTAGTTGGGTTGTGAAACAAGCTATGAATTTGAAAAAGTGAAGGCCGGGAAAAACCCGGCCTCAAGCTGGCGCCCCCCTCGCATCCGCGAAAGGGCGATGTTTTCTTTCGGTCCCGGTCAGGTTGTTTCCGTTCCTGTCACACCAAGCCCGTCCAGAATGACCCGCAGGTCCGAAAATGCGGCATCCAGCTTATCCCCGTGGATGGACCGCAAGACAAGGTTGGTTCCCACTTCCCCCTGCCTGAAATAAGGGTAGGAGCCGATGGAAACCTCGGGATACTTGTCCTGCAACAGGCCCAGATCCTGCGCCACCTTGCCTTCCGCCAGCGGCACGCCAATGGTGCGGCTGATCATTCTGGCACCACCTGACAGAAGCGGCAGAACCCCCGCCATCATCGCCTGCAGGATGGAAGGAACACCGGCCATCACAAAGACATTCTCAAGACGGAAGCCCGGCGCCTTGCTGACCGGGTTCTCGATCAGGTCCGCCCCGTCCGGGATCCGTGCCATGCGTTTTCGGGCATCGTTGAACTCGATACCGCTGGTCTCATAATGACGGGTCAGGATCTCCATGGCTTCCGGGTGATGATCAATCCCAACCCCGAACGCGGCGGCAACGGAATCCGCTGTGATGTCGTCATGGGTCGGGCCAATCCCGCCGCTGGTGAAGACATAGTCGTATTTTTTCCGGAAATGGTTGATGGCATCGACAATTTCCTGCTCCACATCCGGGATAATGCGCACCTCGCGAAGCTGAATACCGATTTCCCCAAGGGCGGTCGCCACAAAAGATACATTTTTATCCTGGGTCCGCCCGGACAGTATTTCATCGCCGATCACCAGCATGGCGGCGGTCACAAGTTTCAAATCAGAATGAGAGTCGGATGACATTCGGAACCGGTTCCTGTTTTCTTGGTGGTCTTGACCGGGGAAGACGGCCTATACTCGCCCTTCCCCGATTTGCTATTGTGTCCCCTAACCTCGAAGAATACAAAGGGTTTTGCACGCCCTGTTAAGAATTACAAAAAGGCCGACAAGACCATGGATTTTCCAAGCCCCCTGATCCGCGGCACACTGATCAAGCGATACAAGCGGTTTCTGTCCGACATCGAACTTGCGGACGGCACAACCGTAACGGCGCATTGTGCCAATTCCGGTTCCATGATGGGGTTGAAGGAGCCGGGATATGGGGTTTGGCTGTCCCCGGCCAACAACCCGAAACGCAAGCTGCAATATAGCTGGGAACTGGTTGATACGGGCACCTCGCTGGTGGGGATCAACACCTCCCTGCCCAACCGCATTGTCACCGAGGCCATCCGGGATGGGCATGTCCCCGAACTGACCGGGTATGAAACCATCCGCAATGAAGTGAAATACGGCCAGAATTCCCGGATCGACATTCTGCTTCAGGACAGTGCCAATGACAGGCCGGATGCGTATGTTGAGGTGAAGAACGTCACCCTGAAACGGCGGGACGGTGCAGCGGAATTTCCCGATGCGGTCACCGCCCGCGGTACCAAGCATCTCAAGGAACTTTCCGACATGGTGGCCGCCGGTCACCGGGCGGTCATGTTCTATCTGGTACAGCGCGAGGATTGCCAGAGTTTTGAAATCGCCCGCGACATTGACCCCGCCTATGGGGAGGCTTTTGACACCGCGCGAAAATCAGGCGTTGAAGTTTATGTCTATGACTGCCAAATAACCCCTGAATACATAAGAATGAGGGGCCCGGTCCCGCTGGTTGAATAGAAAGCACATGTCTTTCCTTTCAAGTAATTATGTTTTACGATAAACTGATAGAAAACCCGAACAGTCCTATGAAATATGTAAACAGCAAAGACGCTCCTCTGGAAAACACGGGCGCAATCAAACTCCATGGCCCCGAAGGATTTGAAGGCATGCGCGCCGCAGGACGGCTGGCGGCCGAAACCCTCGACATGATCACCGAACATGTGGTGCCCGGCGTCACTACGGACGAGTTGAACACCCTCTGTCATGACTTTATCACCGAGCGCGGCGGCACCTGTGCGCCGCTCGGCTATCGCGGTTTTCCAAAATCAGTCTGTACATCCATCAATCATGTGGTTTGTCACGGTATTCCCGGCCCGAAAAAACTGCAGAACGGGGATGCAATCAATATTGACGTCACCACCATTGTTGACGGCTGGCATGGGGATACAAGCCGCATGTTTGTGGCGGGCAAGCCTCCGGTCAAGGCGCGGCGGCTGATCGATATCACCTATGAATGCCTGATGCGCGGGATCGAAGTGGTCAAGCCCGGCGCGACCACGGGCGACATTGGTCACGCGATCCAGACCTACGCCGAAAAACACCGCTGTTCTGTCGTTCGCGACTTCTGCGGCCATGGCCTTGGCCAGATTTTCCATGATGCCCCCAATATCGTGCATTACGGCAAACCGGGAGAAGGCGTGGAACTGCGCCCCGGCATGATTTTCACGATCGAACCGATGATCAATCTGGGCACATGGGAAGTGAAGGTACTGGACGACGGCTGGACCGCTGTCACACGGGATCGGCAGTTATCCGCTCAGTTTGAGCATTCCCTTGCCGTCACGGAAACCGGGTACGAGATCTTCACCCTGTCTCCCAAAGGACTCAATTGCCCGCCCTATGACATCTGACGACACCGAGAACAAAAACAAGAACACCAACACCACACTCCCCCTGTCAGACATCAGGGACGGTCCGGGCCTGCATGACATGCGGCCCGGTGCCACGGGGTTTCGACCGGCGCCCACCCTCTCTGGTGCATCTGCCCCGATCCCTCCCTCTCAGGATACATCCCCTGAAGACCTGTTCCCCTTTGACAGCGACCTGCCCCCGCGCCTATCAGGGTTGAACGAACTCACCAGTTCTCCTGTCATGACCTCCGCATTTGATGATGGCAAGAAAGGCCACCGGGAACGGCTGCGCCAACGGGTCCTGACAAAGGGCGCCGACAGCATTGCCGATTATGAACTTCTGGAAATGCTGCTGTTTGCGGCCTCGCCGCGCGGCGACACCAAGCCGTTGGCCAAGATGCTGTTGAGGGAATTCGGCTCCCTTCCCAGAATTTTTGCCGCATCACCGGAACAGCTGAAAGCGGTCCCCAAGGTCGGCGAAGCGGCCATTGCCATCCTGAAAGTGGCCGAGGTTCTGGGCCAGAAACTGCTCCGGGAAAAAGTGGAGCGCTCCAATATCCTCGGATCGTGGCAGGCGCTTCTGGAATATTGTCAGGGGGTCATGGGGCAGAAACAGGTCGAGCATTTTCGCGTTCTGTTCCTCAATAACAAGAATCATCTCATCGCCGACGAGGTTCAGCAAACCGGAACTGTCAATCACACGGCGGTTTATCCACGCGAGGTAGTAAAACGCGCCCTTGAGCTGGGTGCAACTGCGCTAATTCTTGTGCACAACCACCCTTCCGGTGATACTACGCCCTCGAAAGCGGACATTTCCATGACCGGAGAGATCATGTCGGCGGCAACGGCGTTAAATATCAGGGTTCACGATCATATTATCGTCAGTGCCAGCGAAAGCACCAGTATGAAATCTCTTGGTCTGCTATGAGGTTCGCTTGGGGTCAGAGCGGGGTGTTCCCCCTGACCGATTTGGGAATATGCGACAACCGAAAAGACTGTCCCTTTGGACAGAAAACAGGGTAAAGGGATTTCGGGCACACAATGATAGACTTCAAGACTGACGATCCTCATGGCAGGGCCAATCCCGTGGATGTCCATGTGGGGCAACAACTTCGCATCAAACGAACATTGCTCGGCATGACACAATCGGAACTGGGGGATGCCATGGGCCTGACCTTCCAGCAAATCCAGAAATATGAACAGGGCAGCAATCGGATCGGCTCCAGCAAACTGTATCAACTCAGTCGGGTTCTTGAGGTTCCCATCGGCTATTTCTTCGAAGGCCTGTCAGACGACCCTACGGTGGCGTCGCTTCCCTCGCACGCACAGCACCTGCAAAAAGACCCCGCTGCAAAACGGGAAACCCTGGAACTGGTGCGCGCCTTTTCACGGATCGAGGATCACCAGATTAGGGATTCTATCGTGGCTATGGTAAAATCCGTCTCTAGAAGTCCGCAGAAAGACATATAGTTTCCTTATTTCAGTCTATTTTCAAAACTAGTTATGGGTGCTGGAGTTCATACGGACTCCGAGAATAATTGTGATCCCTCATAATTTCAGGAATAAGAAAATGAAAAAAGTTGCTATCTCAACCTTGTTCGCCGTTCCCCTTGCTCTCGGTCTGGCTCTCAGCCCGGTTGCCCTGAACGGTTCTCTTTTCCCGACCGAAAAAGCTGCTTTCGCCCAGAGCGAAAAAGCGCAGGAAAAAGCTGGCGAAATGAAGGAGCAGAAAGAAAAGATGGAAAAGGAATGCTCCAAGGAAGACATCAAATGCAACGACCAGAACGAGCACCGCAAGGATGCTGAAAAATCCATGAAGGATGCCAAGGAAAAAGCAAAAGACTAATCTTTTGCGCATCCCCGACCTCAAGGCTGTCTTGAGGTCGGGACCCGATCAACAAGGCCCGACGGCCTGACAAAATACCCCCTTAAAACGCCCAGCGAATGGTCGCGGCCACCGCGTGG
>NZ_VNWN01000007.1 GCF_012720115.1 Sneathiella chinensis
ATCACCCAGTCCTGATTGCCCGTTCCGGTCAGGGTCCAGTTCGACCCCGCATATTTCCTAAAAACACCGAAGCCGACATACTGGGACCCAATCAGGGAAACATCGAAGCTGTCATTCGTACCGCCGTTCAGAGCAAATGTATCAGGAGTGTCGTGGGCAACCACCCGCCCTGTGACAGTCGCCCCGGAATACAGATGGAACTCATTAACCCCGCCCGTAAAACGGACAGCATCACCACGGCCGTTACCACCCGCAATTCCACCAAGGTTCACGCTCGCCTTAAGGGTGCCGGAATTATGAACCCGAAGGTTTTGCCCCACGATGCCCGCGCCGCCCGGGACGTTCGCTTCCCGGCTCATCCCGCCGGTGATACTGCCCTGGTTGTTAATGACAATATTGTCAGCGACAATTCCAGTCCCGCCAGTGGCACCGTCCCCCCCATATATCGAGGCACCATCTTCGTTGACAATGCTTCCGCCTGTCTGGACAATCCCGGCGCCGCCATCGCCATCACGCCCCCCGGCATTTCCAAAACCACCGTCGCCGCCAATGATCTGACCGTAATTCTCGAAAGCACCAGCATTGGTCTGTAAAAGACCGGCACCGCCATCGCCGCCCTGACCGCCCGAGATCGCTGACCAGCCCCCATCACCGCCGCGCCCACCGCGAAAAACACCAGCGGCATAGTTTGTCACATACATCTGATGGCTTGAATAGACTCCATGACCACCGGCACCGCCGCCGCCGCCGCCGCCGCCTGCTAAAGCTACATGACTTCCGTATCCCCCTTGGCCACCATTTCCTCCATCACCGCCCCGCTGATCGCCATAATTTCCATAAGCCGCTGCCGCCGTGGGGAGGTTGACACCAATATATCCGCCGCCGCCGCCGCCGCCGCCGCCGCTACCCATTACGGGGTCACTCTGCCCATCGCCCCCATGTCCGCCATTCTTGGCTCCATCGGTCCCGGCTGTACCAGCGGCCCCCCCTGGGGCTCCAGAGTCACTAAACCCGCCGGCTTGACCTGCCAGGCCAATCTCCCCGCCCTGCCCGCCGTCCCCGCCGTCATCTACCCCGACTTGGTCACCGACCCCACCGGCACCACCACCTGCCAGCGCATATTGAGGAGAGGATAATCCAAGAATGCTCACGGTTGCCAACAAGGCAAGGCAATGACGCGTGTGAATGGACGCAAGACGGTTTGAGAAGATCACAGATGCTTTTTTCATGGAAAATCGCATTCCTTATATTGGCGAAAATTTCACCAATAAATACCACTATAACGAAAAACCCTTCAAACGATTTTCTTGTTGTTTGTTAGAAAACCATCATTTTGATGGGGCCCTCCGCCCCCTAGAACGCCCAGCGAATGGTCACGGCCACCGCGTGGGAAATCTCATCCGAGGCCACATCCCCCTGATAGGAGAGATCAAGCGCGGTATCCGCATTGAGGCCGAGCGTCACCCCGGCGCCAAGCCGCGCCCGGTTGCGGGACCGGTCCGGCCCGTTGATCAGGAAACCGCTGTCCGGTTGCAGCCCTGCCTTGCGTCCCTGCGCCCTGCGGGCCTAATAACGCGCAATAAAAAAGGGCCGGCAAAGCCGACCCTTCCTGATCCTTGTCTGATCAAATGATCTGACGATCAGTTGCCCTTCTGGATTTGTTCCCGGGCAACATCAAGCAACTCGTCCATCTGCCGACGGATGCGGTGATCGGACATTTCCACATTCTTGGCATCCAGATCCTGACGGATCTTGCGGAACACATCCTCGTCGCCTTTTTCTTCCAGATCAGCGATGATCACTTCCTTGGCATAGGCATCAACCGCCTCGCCGCTCAGGCCCATCAACTCGGCCGCCCATGCCCCCAGAAGCTTGTTCCGCCGTGCGGTCGCCTTGAATTCCAGATCACTGTCATGGACGAACTTGTTCTCTTGTGTTTTCTCGCGATCATCAAAACCTGACATATTTGAGCCCTCAAAATTCCTCTAATATCACTGTAATATAACAGCTTTTTGCCTGACAAACACCCCTGTCAACGGCTTCATAATGCTATATACATCTTACATGGCAACGATGCGAGAGCCTACACGGATTTTTTTTTATATTTAAGTGACTATTTCCTGACAGGAAATGTTGTGTTTGCAGCGCAACTGAACTATGTTCCGCATGAAATCGCCGGGAACGCTGGCGATCCTGCCGAACAGGGACATTTCAGGCCCGATCCTGAACGAAAATTCACTGTTCGTCCTGTTGATATACGGGGCCGGCTGGTATTCCGGTCCCTCTTGTTGGAGTCGCATCCATGACACGCCGTAGACGCGTCTACGAAGGCAAGGCCAAGGTCCTTTTCGAAGGTCCCGAACCGGGCACACTCGTCCAGTATTTCAAAGATGACGCCACCGCATTCAATGGCGAGAAAAAATCAACCGTGACCGGAAAGGGTGTCCTGAACAACCGTATTTCCGAACACCTGATGTCCCGCCTTGGCGAAATCGGAATCCAGAACCACTTCATCCGCCGCCTGAACATGCGCGAGCAACTGATCAAGGAAGTGGAAATCATTCCGGTTGAGGTGATCATCCGCAACATTGCTGCCGGCTCCATCTGTTCCCGCCTCGGGATCACCGAGGGAACCGCGCTGCCCCGGGCCATCATCGAATATTGCTTCAAGTCCGACGATTTGAACGATCCGCTGGTTTCCGAAGAGCATATCACCGCCTTTGGCTGGGCCACGCCGCAGGAACTGGATGAAATCATGAACCTGTCGCTGCGGGTCAACGATTTCCTGAGCGGTCTTTTCACCGGCATCGGCATTCGTCTGGTGGACTTCAAGCTGGAATTCGGTCGCTATTATGATGGTGACGAAGTGCAGATCATCCTGGCCGACGAAATCAGCCCGGACAACTGCCGTCTGTGGGACATGGCGACCAATGAAAAGCTCGACAAGGACCGCTTCAGACGTGACCTTGGCGGTGTCGAGGACGCCTATCAGGAAGTGGCGCGGCGCTTGGGTATTCTGCCCGAAGGCGGCCCCGGCGACCTGAAGGGCCCTTCTTCAATCCAATAAACTCCTCAAGGCGCAGCAATTGCGCCTTTTTTTTCTTGTCTACATAGGTAGAGAACAAATGAAAGCTCGTGTAACCATTTCTTTGAAAAACGGTGTTCTGGATCCACAGGGGAAAGCCATTGCGCATGCCCTGCACGGCCTTGGTTTTGACAATGTCGGCGAGGTCCGTCAGGGGAAAGTGATTGAACTGGACCTTGGGGATATTGCCGCCGCGGACGCTCCGGCGGAAGTCGAGAAAATGTGTACGCAGTTGCTGGCCAATACAGTGATCGAAAACTACGAATTCGAACTGCTGGACTAACGCTTTTTGTCAAGGAGACAGACGATATGAAAGCGGCTGTAATTGTTTTTCCGGGATCGAACTGCGACCGCGACATGAAGGTGGCGATCGAACAGTCCCTCGGCACCCCGGCACACATGGTCTGGCACGGTGACAGCGACCTTCCCGATGTGGACCTGATTGCCATTCCGGGCGGTTTTTCCTATGGCGACTACCTGCGCTGCGGCGCCATTGCCGGAAATTCCCCCATCATGCGCGAAGTGGTAAAACGCGCCGCCTCTGGCACACCTGTTCTTGCGGTCTGCAACGGCTTCCAGATTGCCACCGAAACCGGCATGCTGCCGGGTGCCCTGCTGCGCAATGCCAACCAGAAATTCATCTGCAAGGATGTGGACCTGAAAGTGGTTGGCGAGAACAAGCGCTTTTCCGGTGCCTTTGCCTCCGGTCAGGTTGTCCGTTTCCCGGTCGCCCATCATGACGGCAACTATTTCGCCGATGATGAAACACTGGCCCGCCTTGAAGGCGAAGGACTGGTGGCGTTCAAGTATGCCGATGCAAACGGCGAGGTTTCCGATGCGACCAACATCAACGGGTCCCGCAACAATATCGCCGGTATCTATAACGAGGCGGGCAATATCCTTGGCCTGATGCCGCACCCGGAACGCCTGATCAGCGAACAGCTTGGCGGCACCGACGGCAAACTCTTCTTCGACAATCTCGTTAATTCCCTGAATTGAGTGCAAAAATGACGGAAATCACCAAAGAAATCGTTGCTGAGCATGGTTTGTCGGAAAGCGAGTATGAGCGGGTTCTGGAAATTCTGGGCCGCGAACCGAACCTGACAGAACTGGGCATCTTCTCCGTGATGTGGAGCGAGCACTGCTCCTACAAATCCTCAAAGAAATGGCTAAAAACCCTGCCGACAGAGGCCCCGTGGGTCATTTGCGGCCCCGGCGAGAATGCCGGTGTGGTCGATATCGGCGATGGTCAGGCTGCCATTTTCAAGATGGAAAGCCACAACCACCCCTCCTATATCGAGCCTTATCAGGGCGCGGCAACCGGCGTTGGCGGCATCCTGCGTGACGTGTTCACCATGGGCGCCCGCCCCGTTGCCAACATGAACGCCCTGCGTTTTGGCCGTCCCGATCATCCGAAAACCCGCCATCTGGTCAGCGGTGTTGTGTCCGGCATTGGCGGATATGGCAACTGCATGGGCATTCCCACCGTGGGCGGCGAAACCAACTTCCACGCCTCCTATGACGGGAATATTCTGGTCAACGCCATGACCGTCGGTATTGCGGATACGGACAAGATTTTCTATTCCGCCGCTGCCGGTATCGGCAACCCGGTTGTCTATGTGGGCTCCAAAACCGGCCGTGACGGCATTCACGGGGCCACCATGGCCTCTGCGGAATTTGACGATGACAGCGAAGAAAAGCGTCCTACCGTGCAGGTCGGTGACCCGTTCACCGAAAAACTGCTGCTGGAAGCCTGCCTTGAACTGATGGCAACGGACGCCATTGTGGCCATTCAGGACATGGGCGCAGCGGGTCTCACCTCCTCCTCCTTCGAGATGGCCGACAAGGGCGGCGTGGGCATCCAGATCGATCTGGACAATGTTCCCATGCGCGAGGAAGGCATGACCCCGTATGAAATCATGCTGTCCGAAAGTCAGGAACGGATGCTGATGATCCTGAAACCCGGCCGCGAGGACGAAGCCCGTGCCATTTTCGAAAAATGGGAACTGGATTTCGCCGTCATCGGCAAGGTGACAGACACCGGTAAAATGGTTCTGACCATGCATGGTGACATTGTGGCTGACCTGCCAGTGGCACCGCTTGCGGATTCCGCCCCGGAATATGACCGGCCGTGGGTCAAGACAGAGGCTCCCGCCCCGCTGAAGGCAGATACCCTGCCCGTTCCGGCGGACCTTGGCAAAACCCTTCTTAACCTCATGGGCTCCTCCGAGATTGCCAGCCGTAAATGGATCTGGGAACAGTATGACCACATGGTCATGGGGGACACCATCCAGCGGCCGGGCGGCGATGCGGCGGTTGTTCGTGTGCACGGGACCGACAAGGCCCTTGCCATCACCACCGACTGTACCCCGCGTTATTGCTATGCCGATCCGGAAACCGGCGGTGCGCAGGCCGTGGCCGAAACATGGCGCAACCTGACCGCCACCGGTGCCGATCCGCTGGCCATCACCGATTGCATGAATTTCGGCAACCCGGAACGCCCCGAGATCATGGGGCAGTTTGTCGGCTGTATTGCCGGCATGAAGGCGGCCTGTAACGCCCTTGACTACCCGGTCGTGTCCGGCAACGTGTCTCTTTACAACGAGACAAACGGCACCGGCATTCACCCGACACCTGCCATCGGCGGTATTGGTCTGCTGAAACAGTCCAGCCACATGTCCACCATCGCCTTCAAGGCGGACGGGGAAACCATCCTGCTGGTTGGCGAGACCACCGATAACATGGGTCAGACCATCTATCTTCGCGAAATTGAAGGCCGCGAGGAAGGGGCCCCTCCGGCGATCAATCTGGAACAGGAACGTCGCAACGGCGATTTCGTCCGGGCCTCCATTCAGGCCGGTCTGGTGACGGCCAGCCATGACATTTCCGACGGCGGCCTCGCGGTCGCCCTGTCTGAAATGGCTCTTGCCGGGGACCGGGGTGCCACGATCACTCTTGAGGACAGCCTGCCTGCCCATGCGGCCCTTTTTGCCGAGGATCAGGCCCGTTATGTGATCACCGCAACCGCGGAAAACGCACAAACTCTGCTTGAAAACGCGAAAAAGGCGGATGTCCCCCTTCAAATTCTCGGGACAACCGGTCATAATGAATTGAAAGTAACAGGCATGCTGGCCATATCTGTATCAGATATTCGTCAGGTTCACAGTCAATGGCTGCCAGACCTGATGACCGTGCCGGGCCATTAAGCAGGAGTATGAGTGCATGGCAATGGACGCAGGTGAAATTGAACGCATGATTTGCGAGGGCATTCCCGGTGCAAAAGTCACCATCACCGATCTTCGTGGTGATGGTGATCATTACGCCGCCCTTGTCGTGTCGGAGGCCTTTGAAGGCCTTCCCCGTGTGCGTCAGCATCAGATGGTGTATGAAGCGCTGAAAGGAAAGATGGGGGATGACCTCCATGCCTTGGCGCTGCAGACATCCGTTCCAAAAGACTGAACTGAATTTTTAGATTAAAAAGGACGTGTAAATGCTTGATCAAGCGACTGAAGAACGCATCAAACAGGAAATCTCCTCGAATGATGTTGTGTTGTTCATGAAGGGCACAGCCATTTTCCCGCAATGCGGATTTTCCGCAACCGCGGTGCAGATCCTCTCTCACCTCAACGTCAAGTTCAACGGTATCGACGTCCTGAGTGATCCGAGCATTCGCGAAGGTATCAAGGCCTTCAGCCAGTGGCCTACCATCCCGCAGCTTTATGTGAAGGGTGAATTCATTGGCGGCTGCGATATCATGCGCGAAATGTTTGAAACCGGTGAATTGCAGTCCCTTCTGGAAGAAAAGAACGTGGCTCTGGCCTCTGCCTGATTTCTTCCGGTTCCGAATGCGATGAAGCGGCGCCCCTGTGGCGCCGTTTCCGTTTTACGGCACCCGCCTCCTGATCCATACTCCCCGGATCGACAATTCCCTGAACATCCCTGTTCCCCAGAAAAGAAAGACACGCAATGACAAAGGTGGCCTTTATCGGTATCGGCAATATGGGGTTTGGCATGGCGTCCCGCCTGATGGACGCGGGCCATGACCTGACGGTTTACAATCGGACGGCGGAAAAGGCCGCCCCGCTGGTCGAGGCCGGCGCCCGACTGGCCAGCAGCCCCCATGACGCCGCAAAAGATGCCGAGGTCATCATGACCATGCTCGGGGATGACGACGCCTGCCGCACCGTCTGGCACGGCGAGGATGGTATTCTCAGCGGTCCGCTCCGCCCCGATGCTGTCGCCATTGAATGCTCCACCTTGTCTTACGAGTGGATACTGGAACATGCCCGCCTTGTTGAGAAGGCCGGCCCGGCTTTTCTGGACTGCCCTGTAAACGGTGTCCCGGCGCAAGCGGTCAGCGGGGATTTGATGCTGCTTCTTGGCGGGAACAAGGACCTGATTGCCCGCCTTCAGGATATTCTGAAGCCTCTTTCCTCCAGCCAGCGGCATTTCGGCGGCATCGGTGCCGGGACCGCGTTCAAGCTGATCGTCAACCTGATGAGTTCGGTTCAGATACAGGCCCTTGCCGAAGGATTGTACGCGGCGGACAAGGCCGGACTGGATCTGGAAACCGTGGTCCAGACCCTCGGCGACAGTGCCTGCGGCAGCGATCAGGTAAAACGAAACGGCCCCGTCATGCTGGCCGGAAAGTTTGATGAGAACGTTACCTTTGCAGCAAAGTGGCGTCTCAAGGATACGCGCTATGCCGTTGATTTTGAAAAGAGTGTTGGCTTCAACCCCGGCCTGGGGATCGAGACACTGAACCGGCTTCAACAGTTGGTGGATGACGGGTTCGGCAACTCCAACGGGGCCCGGGTGATCGAGACCCTGCAAAAGGACTAGGCGCGTTTTTCCAATTTGGATATGCTCGGCATGCTATCGCATCGTTTATCCGGGGAACTCATGAGTCAGCAGCTTCTTGTCAAAATCCTGTCCTCCATTCCGGGCGGCGTCTTTAACCTTGTCTATCTTGGGCGGCGCGTCCGGGGCGATGGCATCATCCTCAATACCAAGGCGCAGTTCCTGTGCCGGGTGGTGGAAAAGCAAACCGTTCCCATCGAACAGGAAACCGTTGAAAACGCCCGTGAACAGATCGAAAACCTGTCCGCCCTGCTGGCTGGCGATCCGGTCCATATGGCCGACGTTCAGGATTTCAGCATTCCGGGTCCGGCCGGGGATATCCCGGTGCGGCTGTATCGACCGGCTTCCGCTCCGTCTCCCTCGCCTGTATTGGTGGGCTATCACGGCGGCGGCTTCATTCGCGGCTCTATCGCCAGTCATGACGGCCTGTTCCGGCGGCTGGCGGCCTATGGCGGGTTTTGTGTTCTGTCGGTGGACTATCGCCTTGCGCCGGAACATCGCTATCCTGCAGCAGTGGATGATGCCTATGCCGCGCTTCGCTGGGTGCAGGAACATGGCGCCGAGCGGGGCCTTGATCCAGACCGGGTGGCCGTTGGCGGCGACAGTTCCGGCGGCAATCTGGCGGCGGTTGCCTGTCAGGATGCCAAGCGCCACGGCACGCCCCAACCCCTTTGCCAGCTTTTGATGTATCCCACCACCGATGCCAATTTCACAGCCGAAAGCCATGACCGCTTTGCCAACGGCTTTTTCCTGACGAAAGACCGCATGCACTGGTACCGGGACAATTACCTGTCCGCCCCCGCCGAGATCAACGAAGTGCGCGCCTCCCCCGGTCTTGAAACCGATCTGGCCGGTCTTGCCCCGGCACTGGTGATCACCGCCGGATTTGATCCTCTTCGGGATGAGGCGGAAAGTTACGCCCGTGCCCTGAAAGAGGCGGGCGTTCCCATGGGCATCCTCCGTTTTGAAGGCATGGTTCACGGCTTCATGTCCCTGACCGGCCTGTTCCCCGAAGCAGAAAAAGCCCTCAAAACCGCCGCAGAAACCCTCAAAAACCGTTTATTTACAGAGTAACCGATGTGACCCCTCTCCCGCATCTTCGGCAAATCGGCCGGGAACTGTTTGTTGAAAGTCTGGCCGTTTATTGGGGCCTTCTCAAGATCATGGTGCCGGTCATGGTGCTGGTGGAAGCCGGAACCCGGATCGGGCTGGTGGAGATGCTCAGCGACCTGTGTGAGCCGGTCATGGCCTTTGTCGGCCTGCCCGCCGAGACCGCCATTGTCCTTGCCACCAATCTGGTTGTGGGGCTCTATGCCGCCGGGGCTGTTCTGGTCAGTATTCAGGGGGATGTCTCCCTGACCATCGGTAACATGACCGTGCTGGCGGGTATGATGCTGTTTGCCCATGCCCTGCCTGTCGAGGTGACAATCGTCAAAAAAGCCGGGTGCAGCCTGCTGGTTTCCCTGCTCACCCGGCTTGGCGCGGCTTTCCTCTATGGTTGGCTCCTGCACCTGATCTATCGGGGGATGGACGGCTTTAACGAACCGGCCACCATCCTGATCGCCGCCGGCACCGACAACGGTGATGGCTCATGGATAAGCTGGATACAATCCTCGGCCATCGGGTTGTTCTGGATTTACTGGGTTCTCTTGTTCCTGATCGTATTCCTGCGCATTTTGAAGGAAACCGGCGTGACGGACTTCCTGACCCGGATGCTGACGCCCGTCCTCCGCCTCATCGGGATTGGGCCCAACGCGGCCCCGCTGGCCATGGTCGGTATTCTGTTGGGCCTGTCCTTTGGCGGGGCCTTGATCCTGCGGGAAATCCAGAAGGCCGGTCTCAATCCGAAAAGTATCTTTCTTTCCATGGTTTTCATGGGTTTCTGCCATAGTTTGATAGAAGACACCCTGATTGCCATTGCCTTTGGCGGGCACTGGAGCGGGGTGTTCGTCGGAAGGATTGTTGTTGCCATTCTGCTGATCCTTCCCATCAGCTACTGTATCCTGAAAATGCCGGACCGGATTTTCCACTCCCTGCTGTTCAAGGCAAATAAAGACATTCCGGACCAAAAAACAGAAAAGTGACATGCCTGCACCGGAAAAAAGACTGTCCCTGACCCTCATTGCCCTGTCACAGGTCAGCATCATGGCGCTGTGGTTCTCCGCCTCGGCCATTGCCCCCTCGCTGCAGGCAGAGTTCGGGATTTCCGGGGAACAGGTTTCTCTGCTGACCAGTGCGGTTCAGGCCGGGTTCGTTGCGGGCGCGGTTCTCAGCGCCTTTCTGGGCATGGCCGACCGGATTGACCCGCGCCGCTTCATCATGGCCTCCGGGTTGGTGGCGGCGGTTGCCAACCTGTTCATCCTGTGGGTCCCGCCGGATTCCGTCAGCATCGTCCTGCTGCGCTTTCTGACCGGTCTTTGTATGGCCGGGGTCTATCCGGTGGGCATGAAGCTCGCCACCTCATGGGCCAAGGGGGATTTGGGGCTACTGGTGGGTATTCTGGTGGCCGCCCTGACCCTCGGCTCCTCGGCCCCGCATCTGTTCAACGCCTTCGGCGGGCTGGAATGGCGCTTTACCATTATCAGTGCGTCCCTTGCCGCCGCTGTGGGGTCCCTGCTGATCAACCTGTCGAAGATCGGCCCCAACATGGCCCCGTCCGCCCCCTTCAATCCACGGGCCGCCCTCAGCGCCTTCTCCATCCCCAGTCTTCGGCTGGCCAATTTCGGGTATCTTGGCCATATGTGGGAACTCTATGCCATGTGGGCATGGATCGGGGTGTTTCTGGATGCCAGCTTCCGTTTGTCCATGCAGGACGGGGATGCCGGTCTCTGGTCTCGCCTTGCCGCCTTTGCAGTGATCGGCCTTGGCGGTGCGTTCGGCTGTCTGCTGGCCGGGGGGCTGGCCGACCGGTTGGGGCGCACCACGCTCACCATGGCCGCCATGACTGTCAGCGGCACCTGCGCCCTTGTGGTCGGGTTTTTCTTTGGCGCCTCACCGCTGCTTGTGTTTCTGATCTGCCTGATCTGGGGCATTTCCATTATTGCCGATTCCGCCCAGTTTTCCGCCAGCATCGCCGAACTTTCCCCCCGTGACCGGGTCGGCACCATGCTGACCATCCAGACGGCCACCGGTTTTCTGTTGACGCTGGGCGCCATCCACCTGATGCCCTATGTGGTATCCATGTTCGGCTGGACCCATGCCTTCGCCGCGCTGGCCATCGGCCCGTTTCTCGGGGTTATCGCCATGGGGCGCCTGCGCCGTCATCCCGACGCAATCAAGATGGCCAACGGCCGCCGCTAAACCAGCGACACCAAAGCCCCGCCGGGTGCCCTTTCCACCCCGCCCCCGCCAACGATCACAAGCGGATCGCACAAAGGCAACGGGCCGGCACCAGTATCTGTAGCAATACCATTCACCAGATCGGTTCCAAAGGCTCAGGCTCAGGCTCAGGCTCAGGCTCAGGCACAGCCACAAGCACAAGCACAAGCACAAGCACAAGCACAAGCACAGCCGCAACTACAATAATGATCGCGGTCGTTTCCCGTACTTGAGACTACCGCTAGCGGTTTGGGACCGCCTACAGACGTTCCCACAACAGAGCGTTGGAATAGGCATGACCGTTTCTGGCCATGTCCGGCCCGGTTGTCAGCAAAAGCCGATCCCCATCCCAACCGATGGTCCGTACAAGGGGCGAACCGATCCATTCGGGGATGGTCGCCAGATCGACATCGTGAATGACTTCGTCCCCCTCAATCCGAAAATCCCCCGCATAGGACAGGCATTTGGCTGCCGGGGTATCGATACCGGGGGCCTCATCGCCAAAATCGGCGCGCATCAGAAAGCCGGACATGCGCCCCGCTGACGTATAGACAAGTTGCCCTTTCGATCCCTCACCCATGGGATATTTGTAAAACTCGCCATCCTTGAATGATTTCCAGTCCAGCAGGCGCCATGTCCCGACCAGATCCTCCCGATCTGTTTTCCCGCTCATCTCCCTCTCCCTTTTTTTGTTTTTATCAGCATAACAACAAAAAAACCGGCATCAACAAGAATGCCGGTTTCGGGTTCTGTGCCTGAGCTTAGGCTTAGGCTTAGGCTTAGGCTTAGGCTTGGTACTGGGCTTTAGGCCTGATCCATTGCTGCCAGCGCCATGAATTGGCCTCTGGCAGCAAATCGACTGAAAATCACCTTATTCGAAAGCGCCTTATCAGGAAGCGCCTTCTTCTTCCTCTTCAATCGGGTTGCCCTGAATGGCTTCGGCAATGACGCCCGCATTCTGCAGGATCTTCGTTTCGATCTGCTTGGCCATTTCCGGGTTTTCCTTGAGGAAGGTTTTCGCCTGTTCCCGGCCCTGACCAATCCGCTGACTGTCATAGGAGTACCAGGAGCCGGATTTCTCCACGACCTCGGCCTTTACGCCCAGATCAAGGATTTCACCGGTTTTCGAAATCCCTTCACCATACATGATGTCAAATTCAACAACCTTGAACGGCGGGGCCACCTTGTTCTTGACCACCTTGACCCGTGTCTGGTTGCCGACCACCTCGTCCTTGTTCTTGATCTGCCCGATCCGGCGAATATCAAGACGGACAGATGCATAGAATTTCAATGCGTTACCGCCCGTTGTTGTCTCGGGACTTCCAAACATGACGCCGATCTTCATCCGGATCTGGTTGATGAAAATGACCATGCAGTTGGAACGGGAAATGGACCCGGTCAGCTTGCGGAGGGCCTGGCTCATCAGTCGGGCCTGAAGACCCACATGGGTATCGCCCATCTCGCCTTCCAGTTCCGCCTGCGGCACCAGAGCCGCCACACTGTCAACCACCAGCACATCAATGGCCCCGGACCGAACCAGTGTATCGGCAATCTCAAGGGACTGTTCCCCGGTGTCGGGTTGGGAAATCAGCAACTCGTCAATATTGACGCCCAGCTTCTTTGCATAAATCGGGTCCAGTGCGTGTTCCGCATCCACAAAGGCACAGGTGCCCCCGTTTTTCTGCGCTTCCGCGACCACATGCAGGGCCAGCGTGGTTTTCCCGGAACTTTCCGGACCATAAATTTCGATAATACGCCCCTTGGGCAGACCGCCAATACCAAGGGCGATATCCAGTCCGAGGGATCCTGTGGGGATCGCAGCGATGTCCAGCGCTTCCTGCTGGCCCAGTTTCATCACAGAGCCCTTGCCAAAGGCCCTGTCGATCTGACTCATTGCTGCTTCCAGAGCTTTTTTCTTGTCCATGCCACCTGCTTCGACGAGTTTCAGTGCTGTTTGTACCATTCGTTCCCCACTTATTTCATAGGTCCGCCAAGGATGCAATACAGTCAATGTACATGTTTTGTTCTCATTGGCAACATATTTTTAATACCTTGATTTTAATAGTATATTTTTATTTGTTCCAAGTTTGTTCCGGCGATCTACCTTTCGATTCGCCTTTTCACCATTCCCGATTCCCCTGAATCAGTCCACCAATCCGGGGCATTCCCCACTGGAAAAACACCTCAAATGCCTAACGGAGGAATGCGGCACACCTCGGATTAGCAAACTGCAGCAATCAAGCCGGTTGCGCCACTTCATCAAACTGGCGAATGGCAGCCTGTATCTGTTCCCGCAAAGCAAATATATCTTCCACTTTTCCAATATCCTGACGTGTTTCGCCCCCGGGGGTAAAAACAAGAACTGACATCTTCGTTTTAAGGAAAATCAGCCGACATATTGATTTTCTGTTGTTGTCATCCAGAAGAATGGCGCAATAGCTTTTCGCATCCCGCATGTAAATCCGGTCAACATCAACAACCTCTGCCCCGATTGCCTGAACGATACGGAATGCCATGATTTCTTCTTCTGTTGTAACGATCCCGTCGTCCCCCTCTTGCACAACAGCCTCCAGAGCAGCGGTGGGTTTCTTTACATCCGAAGTCTCACTCTTTGTTGCCCCTCCTGTTTCAAGAGCAGACTTCAGACGGGCATTCACTTTTTCCCGAACGAAATCTTCAAATGCGCGCTGCACCAGTTCCGTGAATTGTTCCCTTACCTGTTGGGTAAACCTGCCCAAATACACACGGTTCGTGAAAATTTTTACAAACTCCTCAGTTGGATTGTTGTACTCAAGACCAATTTCCACCATGAGCGCTCGATGATATTTTAAGTTACTGGCCGTACTGACTATGGTCTCGATATCAAAACTTGTTTTGGTGAACTTTTTCAGTTCCTCAATTTCCTGCCCTCCAAAATTGAGGATATCGAACTCGAAAAAAGGCCGCTCATCCATCTGATTGGGCCGATCCAGATCGGTATAGAAAAGATATCTGACACCATCCGTCAGGACACCAAACCGGGCCTCTGTAACCGAAAAATACCGAAACAACTGACCCGCATGACTTGCGGCAAGTTGCGAGCCGACAGGCTTGCATTCAATCAGCATGACAATGCCATCATCCTGTTTGATGCCATAATCGACTTTTTCGCCTTTTTTCATCCCATGATCAGCGGTAAGTTCAGGTACGACCTCAGAAGGATTAAAGACGTCGTAGCCAAGAGCCTGCACAAAAGGCAGAACAAAAGCTGTTTTGGCAGCCTCCTCAGTCAACACATGGTCTTTTTGGCGTTTAATCCGTGCGGACAGTTCCTGCAAACGATCAATCAAATCCATTATCTTCCTCCCGATAACATTTTAAAAACATAATACTGAAAAAAGAAAATAGTATAAGTTTATTTTATCGGCAAACGGGTGCTCCGTTGTTACCCCGCCTCCTGTTCAGGAGGGTGATTGTGGTAAAATGGTAAGAAAAACAAACATAGCCTGACCCCGATTACAGAAAGGTCCACCCGGTGGGGCTGCGGTTTTCAGGGTGTGGGGCCGCGCAGCTTTGCGGTTTCGGTGGCGAGCCAGTTGCGGAAACTTCGGATGACTGTGTCATTGGCGTTTTCGGGCAGGGTCAGGAGGTAATAGCCGGATTCCAGAGCCAGTTCCGTTCCGCTGAGGGCGACAAGACGGCCGCTGTCGAGGTCATTCTGGACAAGGCACTTCTTGGCAAGGGCCACCCCCTCCCCGTTGACGGCGGCCTCAATGACCATCCATTGCTGGGAAAATTCGCGCATGGTCAGGTGCGAAACATCGGCCAGCCCGTTGCTGGACAGATAGGTTTCCCAAGACGGATAATCCTTTATGACCCGGGGATGCTTGTCCAACAACAGTGGATAGTCCCGCAATCTGTCAAGATCAAACCCCTCTGCCGACGGGTCAAGAAGATGCGGCGCCGCCACCAGAAGCAGCTCGTCGCGCAGGATTTCCCGGCTCCACATGCCCGATTGGCGGGCCATGCCATAACGAATGCCTACATCCCCATCTGCGGCATGATATTCGCTGACCAGCTCCACCGTCGAAACCGATATATCCACATCCGGCCACAAATCCCGAAACCGGGTCAGGCGGGGCAACAGGAATTTCATGGCAAAGGAGGCGGTCACCGATATGACCAACCCCTTGCGCACATCCGGGCGCCCGGCGCACCGGGTGGCAACGCGGATCGCCTCGAAGGAGCGGGATATTTCGTCAAAATAAACCCGTCCGGGTTCGGTGAATTCCAGCCCCTTGTTGGTCCGTTGGAACAGGCGACACCCAATCCATTTCTCAAGGGCGTGAACCTGCTGGCTGACCGCCCCTGAGGAAACGCCAAGCGCCTCGGCGGCCCGCCCGATATTCAGGTACCGCCCGGCACTTTCAAACGCCTTCAACGCATTGAGAGGCGGAAGCTGGTCCCTCATGTTCCACCTTTAGAAAAAGTAAACACAAAAACACGGGTTTTAAATTCATTTACCCTTAATAGTTGCCTAATTTAAACAACACAGGATAACTTGTCGATTAGTTTCAGAGCTTTGAAAAACCATGGAAAACACCAATAAAATACGAGTTTTTAAAGCATATAAGACACGAATTTGTCTGGACTTTTCCCTTTCGAAAAGGACTTACAGCCAAATATTCCTAAATTTTACAAATATTAAATCATACAATTACCACCCTACGGTTTCATTTTTTAAACAATATTCAGTGTCCTTTCTGGCCGCGAAGGACGCCGCCAGCCCCTCTTCAGGTGGCCCCCTTTCAGGCATGTCCGGAGAAGCACTGGCCGGATGGTGCTGCCAATGAACACCATAACCGCCCCGAACACCGCCGATGAAATTGCGATCTGGATTTCAGAAACCGCCACCATTTGCAATCCTGTCGCCCGCCAGCGGGCGCGCGAGGCGTTCATCGATACATTTGCCTGTATTCTCGCCGCCACATCCGAGGAAGTGGTCCAGAAAGTCTTTGAGGGCCTGCACCGGTCCGGCGGCGGACTGTGCTCGGTCGTTGGGCGGACGGAAACACTTTCAGCGGAAAATGCGGCACTGGTGAACGGCACCGCCGCCCATGCGCTGGATTTCGACGACAACTTTCTCCCTGCGGTCACCCATGCCTCAGCTGTTCTTGTCCCTGCCCTTCTGGCGCTGGGCGAGGAAGTCGGCGCATCGGGTGACCTTCTTTTGGACGCCTATATTGTCGGACTGGAAATTCAGGCCTGGCTGGGTCACCGCATGATCCCTGCCCATTACGCCGCTGGCTGGCATGCCACATCCACCATTGGGGCGATCGGCGCGGCGGCCGCCTGCGTGCGGCTGCTGACCCTTGATACGGAAACCGCCCGGTCCGCCCTCAGTATGGCCACCAGTATGGCCTGCGGATCGAAGATCCAGTTTGGCAGCATGACCAAGCCCCTTCATGCCGGACTTGCGGCGCGGGCCGGCATTACCGCGTCCCGACTGGCCGCCGCCGGGGTTCAGGCTCACCCGGACCCGTTTGAAGGCCCGTGGGGGTTCCTGTCCCTGCATCATGCCCCAGCCCGACCCGGCAACCGGCGCAATGCCAGCCTTGCCATCATCGATCATGGACTGGCCCGGAAAAGATGGCCCTGCTGCGCCAGCGCCCACCGGACACTGGACGCCATCCACCAGTTGATGAGGGAAAACGACCTGACCGCGGAAGATATCGCAAGGATTGAAACCCGCATCCCGGATTCCAACGCCCGAAACCTGCGCTTCGACAGCCCGACAACGGTCAACGAGGCACGGTTTTCCATGACCTATACCGCGGCGGCATTGGCCGTCGGGGGCACGCTGGGGCTGGAGGACTTTACAGAAGAAGCCCTTCACCGCCCGGACGTGCGGGCCTTCATGCCCCGGATCACCATGCTGGAAGCCGGCCCGGAGTCTGACAGGGGCGAAGGCATTTGGGATATGCCGGCCATGACCACCATCGCAACCTGTGACGGGCGTGTTCTGGTTCGGGAAATCCTGCAACCGGTGGGGACAATCCACGCCCCGCTGCAGGAGGAGGATCTGGAGCAGAAATTCAGGTCCTGCGCCAGCCGGTCACTCCCCCCGCAGCAGAGTGAGGGGTTGCTGGCAATTCTGCGCGGGATCGAGGGACACAATGTCCGGCAGATAGCATCGTATTTGAGGAGTTTGTCAGTATAGCGTGAGCGGCGGCCCGGTCCGTCACCTGATGGGAAAGATCAGGAGTCTAACGAGAGGAGAGAGACATGAAAACAAGAAGATATGTGATCAAGGCAGCCCTGACAGCGATCACCGCTGCAGGCATGCTGTCGGCGGCAAGCGCAGAGGCCAAGGAATACAAGATTGATGTGGCACTGGATACAGGCCCCAATCATATCCGCAATATCAGCATCAAAAAATGGGCCGATGTCCTGAACGCCAAATCCAATGGCGAACTGAAAATCAACGTGTTCGAGGGCGCCTCCAAATTCAAGGGGTCCGCCGTTCCCACGGCTCTGGCGCAGGGGACGCTGGACATGGGCGTTCCGGGCACATGGCAGTTGACAAAATTCATTCCGGAATATGGCGTAATCTTCCTGCCCATGTTCTTTGGCCGGGATCGTCAGGTGACCTATCAGGTGATGGATGGCGAGATCGGCAAGGAACTGGTCACCAAGACGGAACAGAAGCTGAATGTCAAAATTCTGGGCCGCTTCATTGATATCGGACCGGCCATCACCTTCATGAAGACAGAAGCGATCAAGTCCCCGACCGACTATGAGGGGAAACGGATCCGCATTGCCGGCAGTGCGGCCCATGCCCGCCGTTATGAGGCTCTTGGTGCCAACGCGGTCAAGGTATCGTGGCCCGATGTCCCGCAAGCCCTGCAAACCGGTATGGTTGACGGCGTCATGACCGCCTTTGAATCCGTGCGCAGCGCCAAGCTATGGGATTCCGGGATCAAATACGCCTATGTGGACCAGCATGCCTTCCACCAGTATGTCCCCATGATCAACATGGAATTGTGGAACAGCCTGCCGAAGAAACTTCAGGACCTGATGGAAACCACTTGGGATGAGGCCGTGGGCCCGCAGCGGGAATTCACCGCCGACCGGGACAGCGACGCGCGCACCGAGTCCATCCAGAACGGGATCACCGTGTTTGATGCCAGCGCCAAGGATCTCGATACCCTGCGGGAAAGCCTTTACCCCATTCAGGACAGCGTGATCGAGGAACTGCGGATTGACCCGGACTTCGCCAAGCGTACACAGGCAGCCGTCGAAAAGGCCGCCCTGTAAATTCTGGGCCAAGGGGAAACGCAGCGGACGAAAACCCGTCCCGTTTCCCCTTTCAAACCGGGGGACAAGTAATGGAAAAAATAGCAAGAACACTCAAAGCCATAGAACATGGGCTGATCGCCGTTCTGGCAAGTGCCTCCCTTGTGCTGGCGGTCGTTGAAATGTTTATGCGCTACTATTTTGCCAGCAGCCTGCCCGACTGGACCGCCGAGGTGGTGGTTTACCTGATCACGGCATCGGTTTTTCTGTCGGGGGGACGGCTGGTTTCTGAAAACCGGCATGTGAACGCCGACATCTTCCTGCGGATGGCCGGTCCATCACAACAACGCATTCTGGAAATGATGTTCTGTGCTGTTGGCATTTTCGTCTGTGCCGTTATGGCGGGCAAGGGCATCGGTATCGTGGAGTTTGCCTATCGTCTGGACGAGAGAAGCGACAGCTCCCTTCAGTTCCCGATGTATCTCTACTACGCCTTCGTTCCGCTCGGGTTTGGCATCATGATGCTGCATTATGTGGCACGCCTCTGCCGATATATCTGGGCCTTCGACCGGGAAACAATGACAACAACAGAAGTGGACCTGGAGAACGCCGACTAGCGGCCTTCGGGATCGGGAGATATTCACCATGCTTTTTCCAACTGTTTTTACAGGCCTGTTCGGGTTGCTGGCGACAGGAATGCCCATATTCCTTGCCCTTGGCTTCCTCAGCATCCTGCTGTTCTGGGAGGAAGGAACCCCGCTGGTCGGCCTGCCGCAACTGGTCGTCGATCATCTCAACTCCATCACCTTTCTGGCCATTCCGTTCTTTGTGATGGCCGCAACCTTCATGCAAAAGGGCGGCATCGCCAAGGCACTGGTCAATTGCGCCTATGCCTGGGTCGGGCATTACCGGGGCGGAATGGCCGTTGTCTGCGTGGTTGCAACCGCCGTCTTTGCCGCCATCTGCGGCTCGTCGGTGGCCACCGCCATGGCCATGGGAACGATCCTGATCCCGGCCATGATCCAGCGAAAATACGAACTGAAATTTGCAACGGGGATCGTTGGCTCCTCAGGAACATTGGGCATCCTGATCCCGCCCAGCATGGCCTTTATCGTGTATGCCATCATCGCCGAACAATCCGTCCCCCGGCTGTTTCTGGCCGGTGTCATTCCGGGACTGATCCAGGCGGCCCTGTTCATCGGTTGGAGCATCTACTACACCTCCCGCAAGGGCTATGAGGTGGGCGAGCCCATGAGCCGGGAAGAATTCTGGTCCACCAACCTGAAGGCTGTCCCTGCCCTGTCCCTTCCGGTGATTGTTCTTGGCGGCATCTATGGCGGGCTTGTCACCGTCACCGAGGCGGCAGCCCTGTCCGCGCTGGTTGCCATCCTTGTCAGTGTGTTTTTCTACAAGGGCTGCTCCTACAGCGAGATCATCCCGACAATTGGCGAGTCCATCAAGCGGGCCGGAACCATCGTCTTCATCATCATGATGGCACTGGCCTTCGGGCACTGGATCACCGGGTCAGGCTTTACCCGCTCATTGACCCAAATGGTGACGGACTACAATATCTCAGGATGGCAATTCCTTTTGCTTATCAACTTGTTGATGATCTTTCTTGGGATGTTCCTTGAGAACTTTGCCGTGCTGTTGGTTGTGGTGCCGCTGGTACTTCCGCTGTTGGAGCCGCTGGGGATTGATCCGGTTCACTTCGCGGTGGTTGTTACGGTCAATCTGGAACTGGGCCTGCTAACCCCGCCGGTGGGACTGAACCTGTTCGTCCTGACGTCCATCACCAAGGCCCCCATCCGCGAGGTTATACAGGGCACCCTGCCCTTTATCATCCTGATGGGCATCTTCCTGATGCTGGTCACCTATATTCCGGAACTGTCCCTGTGGCTTCCGAACCTGGTCTACGGGTCCTGACCGGAATACACCACCCGCCTGAAAGGGTGCCACCTTTCCTTTCAGGCGGGAACCCCGGGCTGCCCTCTGGTGATCGGGCTTTCCCCGGCAAGCAACACACGATTTCCGTGGATGCAAACCCCATATCGGGGTAGGTTCCACGGCATCAAACGCAATCCGAACCACAAGGCTGGCACAGGATCAGGCGGCCCCTTTTAATGGGTCGCTGTTATTACTGAGGACATTGTTGGAAAATGAAAAAAACAGAGACGGGCTCAACCCTGCATATTCTGGAAAAGCTGATCAGCTTCGATACGACCAGTTATCGGTCCAATCTGGACCTGATCGATTATGTCTGCGACTATCTGGCGTCTTTCGATATCCCCTGCAAGGTCCTCTATAACGAGGAAAAGAACAAGGCGAACCTGTTGGCCACCATCGGGGATAGCAGCAAACCGGGAATCCTTCTGTCCGGCCATACGGATGTTGTGCCGATCGACGGCCAGAACTGGACCCGTGACCCGTTCAAACTTCATATCGAGGATGGCAAGGCCTTTGGCCGCGGCACCTGTGACATGAAGGGGTTCATTGCCTCGGTTCTGGCGGCGGCGCCCCTGTTCAGAAACACCGACCTTTCCTGTCCGGTGCATATCGCCCTGTCCTATGACGAGGAAGTGGGCTGCGTTGGCGTCCGCCACCTGATCGACTTCCTGCAGGAAACCGGCACTCCGGTCGAGGCCTGCATCATCGGGGAGCCATCGTCCCTGAAACCGGTGACGGCCCATACAGGAAAACACGGTTTCCGGTGTGAATTTCACGGCACCCCCATGCATTCCTCACTGGCGCCCGGCGGGGTCAATGCCATTTCTTATGCGGCGGCCGTCCTTGCCGGGATCAATGACCTTGAAAACAAGGCCAAATCCATGACCATCGGGGACGATCGTTTTGAATATCCTCACCCCACAATCAATATCGGCACCATCGAGGGCGGCAAGGCGGTCAATATTGTCGCCGAGCATTGCGCCTTCGAGGTAGAGTGCCGCTACCCGCCGGGGGGAAGCCCGACCTTCTTCACCGAGGCGCTTCCCGCCCTTGTGGAGGACGTGGCCAACCGCCCCATGAAGGATCGGAACCCGGCGGCGGGCGCCACCTGTACGGAAACGCTCAGCTATCCGGCGTTTGAAGGGAATTTCCAGTCCCCCGCCGCCGTTCTGGCAAGACGCCTGACCGGATCGAACAATGACGGCGCTGTCAATTACGGTACCGAGGCCGGCCGTTTCCAAACCGCCGGTTTTTCCAGCGTGGTGTGCGGGCCGGGCGACATCGCACAGGCCCACCAACCGGATGAATTCATCGCCCTGTCGCAACTGGAAGGCTGTGACCGGATGCTGACCACCCTCGCCCGCGAACTGTCAACACAGCCATAACGGACAAACAGGCTGCGGCAACGAAAAAGGGTTACGATCCGAAAGACCGTAACCCCTGATGCCTTGCCCCGCCGGCATGTTCTGATGACCTTTTAGAACGCCCAGCGAACCTTCGCCGAGGCGCTCTGGTTGGTAAAACCTTCCCGCACCTCAAGATCATAGTTGACGTTCAGGGTCATGCTGTCAGTCAGTTTCGCCGCAACGCCAAAGCCCCCGGTACCGATCCAAGGCCCTGTTTGCATCCCTTCGGTAGTAAAGGCCGCTCCCGGCTCTCCAGCAAAAGCAGAGGTAATACTGGTCCGCTCGTTGACCACATCAAAGGACACCCCCACATTGGCCGACACCGACACGCGGTCGGTCAGATCATGCTCCAACGTCCCCTCGGCGGAGAGCAGAAACTGCCGGGTATGATTGCTGTCCACATTCAGATTGACGGCCCCGGCCCCATTTTCCCGATAGGCCGGATCATAGATATGGTTGTAATCCGCCCGGATACCCGGTGTGAAGGTAGTACCATCCGCAAGGTCCAACCGATGCGTAACGCCGCCGCCCACATGACCACTCCAACTGTTGTAATCGGCCGTGGCGGTCTGACCCAGAAAGGCGATCTGGCGAGAATTGTCATTGGCATGCAGGCCCGCATCCGCCTGAAAAGTGACCTCAGTCGCTTCATTCAAGGCATGGGCGCCGTAAAACACCGCCTGATAGCTGTCAACATGAGCCTTTTGCGGGGCCGCCCCTGAATTGCCCTTCACAAGGCTGGTGTTGTAGGAAAAAGCCACGCCCAGGCGCGCGCCATCCTGAATTTCCGCATCCGCCCCAAAGACAAGCCCATAACTTTGGGCAGAATAGCCGGACACACCCTGACGATCGGACTGATCCGCCCAACTTCCGAACGGCTTAACCCAAAAGCGCTTGTCATCCAGCATCACATCCCCGCTGGCGCGCCCTGTCCCGTCTTGCAAACGGTTGTGGATCGCCCGCCTTGTCCCCTGCATGGCCCCGCCGGTCGCCTGTGAGGATCCGCCATTATGAGATGGCAACAACTGGCTGGCTGCCTCCGATACATCCTTACGAGTGCCAAGAGCTCCGAGCTTGCCAATCACTTGATCCATCTTGCCGTTGCCCGTCGTCCCATCAGATACAAACCGGTCGATCAGCCGGTCCATCACTCGGGCGACGCCTCTGGCCGGTCTGTTCTTCTCGCCACGAACAGCATCATCCACGGTACCGCCCCCGGCGGAAGGGTCCGTCGGGTCCGTCGGGTTCGTCGGATCGGCAGGATCAACCGGATCAGTAGGATCGACCGGACCGGTCCCTTTCAGGACCGAAAGATCAATGGCATTCCCATCCTTTACGGCCTCAAAGTCAAACAGATAGGAATTGTCCGTCACCGTAAAGCTGTCAGCCCCCACAAGGGTGCCCGCAGTGACCACATCCGTCAGGCCATCGCCGATATTCAGGGTATTGGCCGGGCTGACATCCACGTCAATTTTCATGTGACTGCCCATATCAGCGATACCGGACACCTGTAGTTGTCCGTAGTCAGAGGCGCTTTTCACGCCAATCCTAAGAACGCCGGACTGAGTAAAACCCCCGTCAACAACCGCAGTCGCCCCAACAGGAATGACGACAAGACCCGCATTGGAAAAGCCCCCCGAAACGGTGAGGCCATCTGGCACCATTCCACTGCTGCTGACCATATCGGCAAGCGTCAAAGCAGCCCCATCCTCCACGGTCAGGTCCTGAAGCCTGAACGCATTTCGTGTCATCAAATCGGACCCTGCCACAAGGGTCATTGTTGCCTGACCGGCGTCCACATCGCCAACCAGTTCCGCCTCTGTCCCCTGGATCGTGACATTGACAGCATTTTCCAACAACAGGGCATATTTACCACCCGCGATGATGCCCCAGTTGTTAATACCCTGTGCAATCGTTGAATCCGATGAAAGATAGATCCCGGTATCATAGCCCGCAATACTGCCCCGGTTATCGAGGGATCCGCTAATGCTGGACGAATCGACAAGCGAAACCGCCCTGACTGCGGCATTCACTTCCCCCTTCGCCTCGTTAACAAGGGAACCGCCCACCGTTGCATCATCCAGTTGAAGGCCGGTGCCCATAGCGGCATCTTCCCCAACAATATCGCCCCTGTTGGTTATATTGTTGTCAACGGCGGCGTGTGCAATCACCAGACCAAAAAGCGCCCCGTTAATTTCCCCGCTTGCGTCATTGAAGATGTCTCTCACCGAGGCACCATTGGAAATCCGCACACCATAACCGTTGTTGCTGTTTCCATCCGTGATCAGGCCGCTATTTGTAATGGCGCTTCTGATCGTGGCAGCATCGATATAGATACTATACTCAATTGTCCCGGTATTGATCAGCGCATCGACACTACTGTTATTCTCAATGGAAATACCTCGCAAGGCACTGCCACCCATGTGTTTGATATCCCCGTCATTCCGGACTGCTCCCGCAATCGATGTCTGGCTCATCCGAAGGCCCCAGCGACCCTTTTGCAGCAGACCGGTATTCACCAAATCCCCGCCCACGGTTGAATTCAACAGATTTATCCCGTTGTCGATGTTGCCGCTATTCTCAATATCCTCGCCCACGGTTTGCCCATTCAGGACCATTCCAAATCCGGTTACATTTTCAATAAAGATATTTCCAGAATTCAGAACCGATCCCTGAACGTTGCCCATCTGAAAATTCAGACCAAACAGGTCACCCCTGAGAAGCCCGTGGTTCTCTACCCCTCCGGTGACAGTAGTTCCACTATCGAAACGAATGCCACTTTCAGGGGCTGTCGTTCCAAGTCCGATAGCGCCTTCATTGACGACACATCCATCAATCGTCAACCCGCCAAGGGCTATCACCCCATAGTCAAAGGTCCCTGTGGATGTAACGAGCAAACTTTCTGTATTCAGATTGAAGGCTCCTATGGATGGAGTGGTCACCACAATGTCCGCGGGCGGACAGGAATTTGCTGCCGCCTTTGCATCACTGACACCCATTCCCGCTGTGGCCAGCCCCGCAAGGATCGCCAAACAACTGGCAGATGATTTTGCATGGATGCGTATACCGGATTTAACCGAGGATGAAGTCTCTGTCTGGGCCATATTGCTTTACTCTACCAATTCTCTTCCCAAGGCCTCCCCCATCAATCCGGGCGGTTGTACTGAACCGTGCCCTCACCTGATGATTGAATAACCTTGATCCATATGAATACTGCTTGCATCCCACAATGCCAAAGCACGGACCACAGTTAAACAAACAATAATTCCGAGAGTCATAGCTTTTTGCTATACACTCAACAGAGCAAACGCGCCCCCTCCTCACGCCCTGAAAGGTAATCGGTAAATCCGGGGTAGAAGATCAATAGAAAAGAAGGCGAGAATAAAGAATAGGAATTAAAGAGTACTGGACGGATCAGGTCACAGATAACAACGATCAGCCCTGCATTTTCCGGTATTTCCGCAGCAGGCCGTCGCGTTTCAGGCGGGACAGGTGGTCAAAGAACAGGACCCCGTCCAGATAGTCCATTTCATGCTGGATAACGGTGGCAAGCCATCCCTCGGCGGTGATTTCCTGCCCCTGCCCTTCAAGGTCAAGATACCGAACGGTGATGCTGGCGGGTCGGCGGATTTTTGCCGCGATCCCCGGAAAACTAAGCGAGGCTTCCTCGAACTCCTGTGTACTTTCCGAAGTTTCAAGGATATCAGGGTTGATCATGGCAAGCGGTTTTTTCTGTCCGCCTTCCTGCAGGTCAATGACAATGATCCGTTTCAGAAGGCCCACCATATTGGCGCCGATGCCAACCCCCTGATGACGGTAAAGAACATCAAACATGTCGGCGACCTCGCGGCGTACCGTGTCATCCACCTCTGCAACGGGGATGGCTTTCTGGCGAAACACGGGATGCGGCCCGATGACCAGGGACAGGCTCGACATCAGCACCCCTTTCCATCCCAGTGGTTCTTTTCCTGCTTCATGGTCTTTTTCTTTCTCTCTTTCCCGGATCAGCCGACCGCAGGGCGGCGGCGTCCTTTTCTGACACTCTGCTGACGACGCGCGGCCCGGATATGCTATCATGGCCCCCTGCCCCGTAAAATCAGGGCAACATGTCAGCAGGTCAAGAAAAAGGTGTCCCATGAAAATTCGCGCCGATTTCAGCAAGCAGGAAACCGTTTTCCCGAATGACTATGCGTGGGTTGCGTCCCCCATGCCCGGTGTGGAACGCATGATGCTGGACCGGATCGGCGGCGAGGTCGCCCGCGCCACCTCGATTGTTCGCTACGCCCCCAACAGCGCCTTTTCCCCCCACACCCACGACGGCGGCGAGGAATTTCTGGTCCTTGAGGGCGTCTTTTCCGACGAACATGGCGACTATGGCAAGGGGACTTATGTGCGGAACCCGATCGGGACCCGGCATACCCCCCGTGTCGGGCCGGAAGGGGCCACCATTTTCGTAAAACTGCACCAGTTTGACAAACGGGACACCCACCGCGTCGTCATGGATACCAACAAGACGCCCTGGCTTGCCGGTCTTGTGGACGGCTTGTCGGTGATGCCGTTGCATGACTTCAGGTCAGAACAGGTGGCCCTCGTGCGCTGGGCACCAAACACTGTTTTTCTGCCCCATACCCATGACGGAGGAGAGGAAATCCTTGTTCTTGAAGGCACCTTTCACGATGAAAGCGGCAGCTATCCCGCCGGAAGCTGGATCAGAAATCCCCACACCAGTCGCCACACGCCGCATACCGGTGCAGATGGAGCCCTGATCTATGTCAAGACCGGGCACCTTGCCCCGATCAGCCAACCGGTTCCTGCATCAGGACTTCCTTGACCTTTTCCGCGATTTCCTTCAGCGAGAAAGGCTTGGGCAGGAACTCGATTTTCTCCACATCGAAATCAAGGTCCTTGCGGAACGCATCCTCGGCATAGCCGGAAATGAAAATCACCTTCAGGTCCGGCATGGTCTTGGTGATATGGCGAACAAGGGTCGGCCCGTCCATGCTGGGCATGACCACGTCGGTGACCAACAGGTCAATCTTGCCCGTATAATCCTTGACGATTTCCAAGGCTGACTCGCCGCAATCGGCCTGCAGAACCTCATATCCCTTGTTTTGCAGGGCACGGGCGGCGAACATGCGAACCGGGTCTTCATCCTCGACCAGAAGGATCGTCCCCACACCGGACAAATCCCGGTGTGCAATCGCGGCCTCGCCCTTGCCATCCTCTTCGGCGGGCGCCACTTCGGCATATCGGGGCAGGTAAATCTTGAAGGTAATCCCCCGGTCCGGATTATTCTCTGCGAAGATGAAACCGCCGGTCTGCTTGATGATCCCGTATACCGTACTCAGGCCCAGCCCCGTTCCCTCACCCACTTTCTTGGTGGTGAAGAACGGATCAAAAATCTTGGCCAGAACATCTTCAGGGATACCGGTGCCCGTATCACTGACCCGGATCAGGATATATTCGCCCGGCGGGACCAGCTTGTCCGCATCAACACCCCGTTGCCGCACCACATAATTTTCCGTCCGGAAACTGAGCTGCCCTTCGCCGGACATGGCGTCGCGGGCATTCACCGCCAGATTGATAATCACCTGCTCGAACTGGCTCTGGTCTACCTTGACCAGCCACAAGTCGCGGGCGTGCTTGATTTCCAGTCCGATCGCCTCCCCGATCAGGCGGCGCAACAGGTTTGACAATTCGGCCAGCACCTCGGTCAGGTCGGTAACCTTGGGGCGCAGGGTCTGCTGGCGCGAGAAGGCCAGCAACTGCCGCACAAGACCCGCCGCCCGGTTGGCGTTCTGCTTGATCTGGCTGATATCGGAATAGGACTGATCGCCAACCTGATGGCGCAGCAGCAACAGGTCGCAAAACCCGATCATGGCCGTCAAAAGGTTGTTGAAGTCATGGGCGATACCGCCCGCAAGCTGACCCACAGCCTGCATTTTCTGGCTTTGTGCGAACTGGATTTCCAATTGCCGCTGGGCCGATGTGTCGATGATATGGACAAGCAGGCTGTCGGCCCGGCCTTCTGACCCGGCAACCGCACTGACGTAAAAGTTGGCCACCCGCTCCCCATCCAGGAATTTCAGTTCCACCGATGTGGGCGACATGTCATTGGCCGAGGATAACGCCAGCGTTTCATTCAGCCGCTCCCGATCCCCGTCCATCACCAGTTCAGAGACATGACACCCGACCGCCTGATCAATGACCGTCTGGGTCATGACCCGAAAGGCGGGGTTCCCCTCAACGATGATGCCCTGATCATCCAGCAGGACAATCCCGATGGGCGCGGCCTCGAAGAAGCGGCGGAAATGCAGTTCCGCATTCTCCACCCGCTCGCGCCATTCCTGTTCCTGCAACAATTCCCGCACCACACTGCGCGAGCCAATAATCTCGCCCTTTTCATTGCGGGCAATGGTCTGGGTGATGTGAACCGGGATGATCGTGCCGTCGCGGCGTTTCAGTTCCACCTCGCCCTCGAAGCGGTGCCCCATCTCGGTCATCTTGTCCATCAGGCTCAGCTGCCGCTCGTCCCCCTTGACCAGCAGGTCGGTGAAAAAGATGTTGGCTTCCGACAGGTCGCGCTGATGATATCCCAACCATTCCGCCAGAATTCGGTTCACGAACAGAATGCGGCCCTTGGCATCCAGTGAATAGAAGCCAACCGGCGCGTTGTTGAAATATTCGGTCAGCTTTTCCCGCTCGCTGCGCTCGACTTCCTCGATTTTATGCTGGGTGGTGGTTTCCGTAACATACCAGATGATGCAATCCGGGACCGCCTTGATGGGGTGGGCCAGAATGGCCAGCCAGCGGCCATCCTCCATCCGCAGTTCGACCCGGGCACTGTGACCGCTGCCCTTGGTGGCGCCGTTCTGGATGGATTTAAGCTGTTCGCGGGCAACGAAATCATCCCCCATCCCGTCCATCAGGGTCTGACGGCTGCCTTCGGGCATGCGCATCACCTTGAAATAGGCATTGTTGGCGAGGATAAACTCCCCTTCCCGCGAGGTGACAAGCCGCCCTTCCGGGCTGGAGGACACAAATTCCGCGATCAGGTCAAGATCCCCGGAGGCCGCCCGCCGCAATCCATAGAAAATCAGGTACCAAAGCCCGATCCCCATGGCCGCCAGTACCATGCCGCTCAGGATCAGCAGGTTGATAAGGCTCATATCCTGCCCCAAAATCGCGGCAATACAGATCAGGGTCGCCACAAGAAAATAGGCCGCCGCCAACTGGCGGGCATCCACGCCCACGAAAAAACGCCGGTTTTTTGTACTTCCCGGTTTGTAATTCACCGCCATGGATCAGCGCCTCTTGTTCTTGTTCAGTTTCATCACATAGCCAATGATTTCCGCCACGGCCCGATAATGCTCGTACGGGATTTCCTCGTCCAGTTCACAGGACTTGTGAAGCGCCCGGGCAAGCGGCGGGTTTTCGACAATGGGGATATTGTTCTCGTTGGCGATTTCCCGAATTTTCAGGGCAATGTTATCAGTTCCCTTGGCCAGCACAACCGGCGCACCATCCGTATCCTGCTTGTATCGCAGCGCCACCGCAAAGTGGGTCGGGTTGGTGACCACCACATCGGCCGATGGGACCGCCTGCATCATCCGCTGGCGAGACCGCTGCATGCGGATGGAGCGCAGGCGGGACTTGATCATGGGATCACCTTCCGACTGCTTGTGCTCATCCTTGATTTCCTGCTTGGTCATGCGCAGTTCCTTGTGGTGATTATACCGCTGGTACATATAGTCGAACCCGGCAATCACGCTCATCACCGCCACCACACCGGCCAGCAGGCTCAGCAACTGGGTCTGAAGCAGGCTGAACAACGACAGGATGTCATAGGTCATCAACAGGGGAAGCTGGTCCATTTCCGGCAGTACAAACAGGAACGCGACCGTTCCCACCAGCACCAGTTTCAGGATCCCCTTGACGAATTCACTCAAGGATTTCATGGAAAACAGGCGTTTCAACCCGCCCAGCAGGGACACCTTGTTCCACGACGGCTTGATCCGCTCCAGTGACAGGACGGGCCGATGCTGGATCACCGTGCCCACCAGACCGGCCAGCATCAGAATGCCCAGAACCGGCGCCAGCACCGCAATCACGGCCCATCCCAGATCGCCGAACACATTCCGAAGATGCAGGGCGTCCACATTGATGGCATGGGGCTGTTCAATGAATTTCACCAGATCAAAGGTCAGGCCCTTTCCAAGCCCGGCCATAAAGATCAGGATCACCAGCGTAATCCCCATGGTCATGAACCAGTGGCCAACCTCCTGGGATTTTGGAACCTGCCCTTTCTTGTGGGCATCTTCCAGCTTCTTCGAGGTTGGCTCCTCGGTTTTTTGGGCATCATCCTGATCGTCCGCCATGCCCTATGCTCCCAGAAACCGGATCAGGACTTCCTCGTAATACGCGAGGAACCACATGATGCTGCCGCCCACGGTCAGCCCAAGAACCGCGAAGGCCGCCGCCAGTTGCAGCGGCATGGCCACGAAGAAAACCTGAACCTGCGGCATCAACCGGTTGATCAGGCCAACCCCGATATAGAAGGTCAGGCCATAAACCAGAAAGGGCGCCGAAATCTGGAACCCCAACAGGAAACTGCCCGCCACGAAATCACTGACCAGAAAGGCAATGTCGCCGAACGGCGGCAACTGGCCAACCGGAAACAGGGTATAACTGGCATAGGTGCCCTGCAGGAACAGGTGGTGCAGGTCGGTCACGAAAATCATGGTCATGCCCATGATGGTCAGGAAGCTGCTGGTGACCGCCCCTTGCGTCATCTGGGCCGGATCAAAGAACTGCGCTGCGGCAAGGCCGGATTGCTGGGCGATGATCGTCCCGCCCACATGCAGGGAACTGACCGCCAGACGAAGCGCCCCGCCCATAATCAGCCCGATCACGATTTCCCCGCCAAGAAGCAGAAACAATGCACCGATGGTTGTTGGCTCCGGCGGCAGACGGTCGGCGACAAACTGCATCACCAGAAAACTGACCGAAAGGGCGATGCCCATGCGCACCCGGGATGACACGAACCCCTCCCCAAAGCCCGGAACCACCATGAACGCCGTTCCCAGCCGGGTAAAGACCAGGAAAAATGCGAAAACGTTGGTGGTGAGATATTCCTCCAGCATCCGGTCTGGCCCCTAGAGAGCCGCGATACGCTGCGCGATCTGGTCCATCAGGTCCATCATGGTGGTGATCATGAACGGGAAGAACAGGATCAGGGCCAGAAAGATCGCCAGGATTTTCGGCACGAAGGCCAGTGTCATTTCCTGAACCTGCGTCAGGGCCTGAATAAGGGAGATAACAAGACCGACACCAAGCGCCACAAGCATCACAGGGGACGCGACAATCAGCAATACCCAAATCGCCTCTCGCGCTACGTCCACTACATCTGTGGGTGTCATGTTCTGCCCCTTGTCAATCCGGTGTGTTGATTCACCCCTAGATTGGCATTTTTATGATGTCTTGATAAGCCTGAATTACACGGTCCCGGACAGACACCACCGTTTCAAGGGTCACTTCGGCACTGCTGACCGCCGTCACAATATCCGCCAGACCACTGTCCCCGGTCAGGGACTGCAGGCTGACCTTCTCGGATTGCAGTCCCTCGCCGATGGCTTCTTTACCGGCATCCTGAACCAGTTCCGCAAAACTGGGGCCGGCGGGAACTTCATCCGTCCCGACGGTAGCGCCATTGCCCTTTGTTTCAAGTGCATTGGAAAGCGCCCGGGTATAGGCCTGTGAAGCGGCAAGCAGGTTGGTTTCAGCCATCGGTTACTCCGTCTTCAAAATCCGCGGCCTAGCGCAGGATATCCAGGGTTTGCATGATCATTTTCTTGGACGCGTCAATGGCGCCAAGGTTGGCCTGATAGGACCGCTGGGTTTCCTTCATGTCCATGACCTCGATCAGGGAATTCACGTTAGGTGTTTTCACATAGCCTTCCGCGTTGGCCGCCGGATGGTTGGGGTCGAACTTCATGCCAAAGTCGGACATGTCTTTTCGCACCCGGTCCACTTCCACCAACCGGGTGTTGCTTTCCTTGTCCAGCACGTTCTTGAAGGATACGACCTTGCGGCGATAAGGGTCCTCGCCCGGTGTCCGGCCCACACTGTCCTTGTTGGCCAGGTTTTCCGAGATCACCCGCATCCGTTCCCCCTGGGACTTCATCCCCGAGGAAGAAATCAGCATTGATTTAATCAGATCCATAAGGCGTCCCCCTCGTTACCGGCGTCCAAGTGCCGTTTTCAGCATGGCCACATGCTTTTTATAAAGCGAGGTGGTCATCTGGTACTGGATTTGCGTTTCGGCCAAATTCATCATCTGTTCTTCCAGAACCACCCCGTTGCCGGTCGGGGTCGTTTCATACGGGTCCCGGATCTTTTTGGTGGTGAAGTCAGACTTTTCCGCCGTCTGGATATGGGCACTGCTGGTTTTCACCATTTGCACCTTCACCTCTTCCGGGCGGGCCACCATATCCTTGAATTTCTGGGGTTTCAGGTCTTTCGCCATGTAATTTGGCGTATCCGAGTTCGCAATATTCTGCGACAGCACCTTTTGCCGCGCGGTGAGCCATTTCATCCGTTCGGTCAGTGCGGAAAATAGTGGGATATCCTGCAAACTCATCGAAGACTTACCTAACGCTTCTGAAACCAATCCATCCCTACCCTAGAACGGAAAGGTTAACAACTGTTTAAACCCTGATATGCCCAAGGACGGCAGAGACAAAAAAGCCCCCGCAAAAACGGAGGCTTTCCAGTGTGCCGACAAGGCGGGAAATCAGGCGGCTTCCCACGCTTCCGGTTCGTATTCGCGGATATTGTCCATGAAGCGTTCTACCAGCGGGTCGATTTCCCCGGTGGCGGTTACCAGCATGTCGTCCACAATCACCGGCTCGTCCTTGACGATGCCGTTGCTGGCGGTCACGTTTTCGGCCACGGCTTCGGCGGCGGCAACCGTGCGGGTGTCCAGCAGGTCGTCAACGGCGATCACCTTCACGGCTTCCTCGAACAGGGCAACAGGCTTGTTGTCTTCCATGAAACCGCGCATGAAGCGGGCGGTCTGCGGATCAGAGCAAAGACGGTTCACATGACGTTCACCACCGGGCACGATCACGGCATCGAAATGGAAGGACATGGATGTGGGCAGGAAGGCATTGGACGGGAAGAAATGTCCCCAGGTTCCGTTGTGCCAGCTGTTCACGACACCCTTTTCGGGAGAAACAATCTTAACTTCCGCTCCGGAATCCACGAGACACTTGTGAAGGGAGGTCATGTGGGACTGTTCGAAACCGTTCGCGATCAAAATTGCTACTTTTTTACCGACAAGAGTGTTTTCCTGTTGCATATTATATCAACCCTTTCCTAGGTGCCTGTTGCGCACTTTGGCAACGGCTTGCTTGGCCCGCTCGATCGGGACTTTACAAACGCAAGCCGTCCAAGCGTCTCAGCTCAAACCAGCGTTGTGTTCAAATGTGAATGCATAGAGCAAGAGTGAAGCAATCGCTTCGCATGCGTAAATAGCTATAGCGCCGGCAAAAAAGGGAATGTGGTATCCCAGCCAGCGAGCCGGAACATAATCTTTCCCTTCATTACTTGCAAGAGAGAAGTTTGCCGATTTGACCAAATTGTCAGAAAGCCTTGAAAACAGGGCTTTTTCAGGGGATTTTCCTGAACCCGGACCCGGAGTTTCAGAAACTTTTCCGCCTGCCCTGCCCCGTGCGGGGAACCCGCAGTTCCCCCGGCGCCATCCAACAGGGAATAGCCTTGATGGAAAAACTTCTGTATCCTGATCCGGTCCGATACAGGCTAAACAGGCAGACGGGAATGCCCGACGATACAAACAAACCGCAAACGGAACCCGGAAAAAAGCGCCCGGCAATCGCCATTGCCCTGTCGCAGCAGGGCGACCGGGCCAACACGCCCACCATCACGGCGACCGGGCGCGGCGAGGTTGCCGAACAAATTCTGCGCCTTGCCTTTGACAATGATGTAAAAGTACGCGAGGACAGTGATCTGGCGGAAATCCTGTCGCAGGTGGATGTGGACACCCCCATCCCCCTTGAGGCCTTCGCCGCCGTGTCGGAAATCCTGTCCTATCTGTATCGCCTGCAGGACGGGAAAGAGACCAGAGTAGAGTTTGATGTAGATGTAGAGGACAAAATCCCATGACCGACGCCAACGCCTTGCTGACCAGCATTCAGGATATGGACGCGGAGATACAGTCCTATATTGCGGAAACGACCGAAGGGCGGGTGATTGATATTTCCGGCCTGCCGAACCGCCTCGCCCATCTTCACGAACAGGTTGAACAGGGGCAATTCGACAACAAGGACGATCTTGTCACGGCGCTGCAGGCAGTTCTTGCCTCCCTTGACGGGCTGTCCCATGAAATCCAGCATCATTTCCAGAAGATCAATGTCCAGCTTCAAGTGCTTGAACCTGACAAAGAATAGTTTTCAAATCAATCAAGTAACGCTAGTCTGAGAGGCAGTTTCTCATGAATTGCATCATCGGGGCCGGCTGGAAAACGAGTAAATGGAACTTCTTCCCTACCTGAAATACATCATGGGCCTGATTTTCGTCCTTGGACTGATCGGTCTGATTACGGTTCTGGCCCGGCGTTTTGGCATGACCCCACGGGCCGACACCCGCAAGGGAGAGCGCAAGCGCCTTGGCGTCATGGCCGTGCAGGCGATTGACGCAAAGCGCAGGCTGGTTCTGGTGCGCCGCGACGATCGGGAGCATCTTCTGCTGCTGGGCCCGGAACGGGATCTGGTGATCGAGACAGATATCCCCGTTCGCAAAAAGGAAAAACCGGCAAACGCCCCTGCGGACAGCACCCCCGAGGCAGAGCAAACCCCGTCAACGACGACAGACACCAGTTCGGATGAGCCACGCATGCCAACCTTTGCCCGCAATCCTTTCAAAAAAGACCCCGAGCAATGAGCCGCACCGTGCCCCTTTCCCGTCGCTTACCCTTTTCTGCCCGCACTGCCTTTCTTCTTGGGGGCTTAGGCATTCTTGGCCTGATCCTGCTGGCCCTGACGCCGGGGGATGTGGCCGCCCAGACCCTGTCGCTGGACCTTGGCGACGAAGCAGGCCCGCTGACAGGTCGCATCGTCCAGATCATCGTCCTGATGACGGTGCTCAGCCTCGCCCCGGCGATCCTGATTGTCACCACCTCCTTCACCCGGCTGGTGGTGGTCCTGTCACTGCTGCGAAGTGCCCTTGGTGTCCAGACGACCCCGCCCAACGTGGTGATCATTTCGCTGGCGCTGTTTCTGACCGGCTTTATCATGGCCCCCACCTTCGAGGCGGCCTATGAAAACGGCCTTCTGCCCCTGATCAACGAGGAAATCGACGAGCCGACCGCGTTTGAGCGCATCGCCGCCCCGTTTCAGGACTTCATGCTGAAACACGCACGGGAAAAAGACATTCTTCTGTTTATGGATCTCAGCGCCACAGAAGAGGTCGCCGCCCCGGAGGAGGTGCCACTCAAGGTTCTCATTCCCGCCTTCATGATCAGCGAGTTGAAACGGGCCTTTGAGATCGGCTTTCTGCTGTTCGTTCCCTTCCTTGTCATTGACATGGTCGTTGCCTCCATCCTCATGTCCATGGGTATGATGATGCTGCCGCCGGTGATGATCGCCCTGCCCTTCAAGCTGATCTTCTTCGTGCTGGTGGATGGGTGGAACCTGGTTTCGCAAAGTCTGGTCGAAAGTTTCTATAATGGCGCCGGTCCGCCGCAATAGCCTGCTGCGCCGGGCGGCGAGCACCCTTCTTGCGCTCAGCCTTGTTGTCGCGGGCCTGTTTGCTGCGGGCCTTCTTCCGGCGAACGGCCCCGGCCCTGCCGCGCCTGATCAGGCAGCCCCCCACTGGTCCGCAACCGAGCCGCCCCTCAACCTCAAGCATATCCTTGATGGGGAAATTTCCCGATCGGGCAAGCCAACCGGTTTTCATCACCGGGCGGGCGGTCGGGATACGGACACCAAGCGCCTGAAACAACGACTTTCCGGCCCCAACAAGGCAGGCGTCTATACGGCCATTGTCGAGATTTACGATCCCGACACCGGTCACTGGAAACAGAAATTCTCCAGCCTGTTCCCCGACCGTTTCAATCGGGATCAACTGGTCGGGGCCATCCTGAACGCCTATCAGCAGGACAGTCTTCCCGACCGGCGAAAATGGCGCGGACCATCGGGCCATGGTTTCCAGATTGAGGGATACCTTCTGCCGGACGGCCGGATCATCACCGCCTATCCCCTGTACCGTGATGACCCGTGAGGCCGGACATGCCCCTTGATATTCACATGGCCTGGACCCCCGAACGCCACGGCATCACCCTTACCGGCCCCGAAGACCTGCGCCCGTTGATGGATTTTATGGACACCGAATTACAGCAGGATACCGCCTATGCCCGCTATCTGATCGATCACATAAACGGCGCCGAAGAAACCTCATTTAAACTGTCAGGAAATTCATACAATTTACTGATTAACAATGATAATTTCAAAATTGAAAATCTGTTTTCCCCCACAGAAACCTGTACCGGAAAAACCGCAGACCTGCTAGCGCTGCTGCGGGAATGGCTATCCCTGATGGACAGAAAAGACAGCCTGTAACTGTCAATTTAGGACAACATTATTGACTTAATTTGACAGGGCCGTCATGGTATTCCCTGAACCCTGACACAAGGAAGACCCCATGGCTGTCGCTCTTGTTCCGCTCCTGTCCTATTCCTTTATCGGCTCCATCACACCGGGGCCGAACAACATCATGTTGGCCGCGTCGGGGGTCAATTTCGGTTTCCGGCAAACCGTGCCCCATTTTCTGGGCGTCTATTTCGGCTTTCTGCTGATGCTGACCATCGCCTGTCTAGGGCTCGGTCAGATTTTCCATCATGTGCCGATCCTGCAACCGATCATGAAATATGCCGGCAGCGCCTATCTGCTCTATCTGGCATACCGGATTGCAACATCCGAACAGGTGGGCAAGGCCGCCGTGGGCAAGCCGCTGACCTTTTTCGAGGCGGCCCTGTTCCAGTATATCAATCCCAAGGCGTGGATCATGGCCAGCACCATCCCGGCCGCTTTCACCCTGAACGAAGGGGTCAGCCTTTCCGACACCACCTTTCTGGTGGGTGGACACGCCCTTGTCAGCCTGCCGTCCATTCTGGCGTGGGTCCTGATCGGCACCCAGTTGCGCCGCCTGCTGTCCACACCCCGGTCCCGGCTGCTGTTCAACATGGGAATGGCGACCCTTCTTGTGGGGACCGTTGCCATGATCCTGCTGGACTGACGGGTTCTGACACCCAACATTCGGCGGCTATTAAGGGTTTCTTTACAAAATACATCTAAAAAGTGCATTATAGAAATTTAATGAAACCATAAATTTTATTTAAAATTTTACGGAAGTGAGGAAATCCATGTCCTCAATTATCGGATCAGCCCTGGCCGGGATGCAGGCCTCAACACGGAAAGTCTCCGTCAGTGCCAGCAATATTGCCAACTCGCAAACCGTTGGGACGCCGGGCGGCACCGGTGATCAGGCCGCGTATAAGGCCATCAATGCGGTTCAGGTGACAGGTCCGAACGGCGGCCCGGAAACCCGGATCACCCCGCGTGATCCCGCAACCAGCCTGACCTACTCCCCCGATCATCCACGGGCATCAGAACAGGGCTATGTGGAAAGCCCGAACGTGAATGTGGCCGAGGAGCTGGTCAATTCCAAGATCGCGCAGAACACCTATGAGGCCAATATCAGGACCCTGCATGCGTGGGACCAGATGCAACAGGCCCTGCTGGACATCAAGACATAAAAAAAGCCTCCCCGAAGGGAGGCTTTTTCCCAAGTACCTGTCCGCCGTCAGGACGCCAGAACACGCTCTTTCGCGGCCTTGTATTCCCGCTCAAGACGGGCCACCAGATCGCCCGCTGAAGGAACTTCCTTCAAGGCGCCGATCCCCTGACCGCAGCCCCAGATATCTTTCCATGCCTTCTGCTTGGTATTCCCGCCGGAGCCAAAGTTCATCTTGCTGGGATCGCTGACCGGCAGGTTTTCCGGATCCATGCCTGCGTTGATGATGGACGGCTTCAGATAGTTGCCATGCACCCCTGTGAACAGGTTGGTATAGACAATATCATCCGCACCGCTTTCCACGATGCAGTTCTTGTACCCTTCTGCGGCGTTGGCCTCGCGGGTGGCGATGAAGGCGGACCCCATATAGGCAAGGTCGGCGCCCATGGCCTGCGCTCCCAGAATGGCATCGCCGGTGGAAATGGCCCCGCCCAGCAGAACCAGCCCGTCAAACCATTCGCGAATTTCCTGAATAAGGGCAAAGGGTGACAGGGTTCCGGCGTGACCGCCCGCCCCGGAGGCAACCGCAATAACCCCATCCGCGCCCTTCTGGATTGCCTTCTTGGCAAAATAGTTGTTGATCACGTCATGAATGACAATCCCGCCATAGGAATGGATGGCCTCGTTCACATCCTCACGGGCGCCCAGTGACGTGATAACGATGGGAACCTTGTATTTCACGCACATTTCCACGTCATGCATCAGGCGGTCATTGGACTTGTGAACGATCTGGTTGACCGCAAACGGGGCGGCCGGCTTGTCCGGGTTGGCCTGGTTATAGGCGTCCAGTTCCTCGGTGATCCGCTTCAGCCACTGGTCCAGAACTTCTGCCGGGCGGGCATTGAGCGCCGGGAAAGACCCGACAATTCCTGCCTTGCACTGGGCAATCACAAGGTCCGGGTTGGAAATAATGAACAGCGGCGACCCAACCACGGGAACGCTCAGCCTGTTTTGCAAGATTGGTGGCAAGGACATTCTTTTTCTCCTTATACAGTCAAGGCCATCCGCCCGACTTCCGCACGGCGACAATTTCGACCCACTAAGTGGACATTTGTCCGTATAGGTGATAAATGGACACTTGTCCAGTTATTGTTTAGCATGATGCCATCAAGGAAAAGAGGATCGGATGACCAGAAGTGACGCCCGTCAAAATCGCGAGCTCATCATGACCGCCTTTCGGGAAGCCACCCGGATCAAGGCGTCGCCCCTGCCGACCATGTCCGAGATCGTCAAGCTGTCCGGGCTGGGCCGCGGCACCGTTTACCGGCATTTCCCGGATATCGGCGCCCTCGCCTTTTCCTTCATTGCCTCGGGGTATGAAACCCTGTTCACCCTCAGCCGCGAGGAACTCCGCAGCGCCGCCGATCCGGCCGCGGCCCGGCAGGCCTTGCAAAGCCACCTGCATCGCTATCGCGCCTTTTCCAAGGAAAACCTCGCCCTGCTGATGCGACCGGAATGCCTCACCTCCGAAGGGTATGGCCTTGCCTATACGGATCATCGCAAATGCGTAAGGCGGGCGCTCAGGACCATGGCCGGGATTGGTGTTGCCACGCCCCCGCTCCTGGAAACCCTTGTGGACATGGTCGCCCGGATCAGCGAGCCGGAACATCTCAGCGCCCAGTCCCTCACCTATGAAACCCCGGACAGCGCGGCAGGCCCGGCCATTGATCTGGCCCTGTCCCTTGCCGACACCAGCCTTGCATCCCTTGGTTGACATTCTTTCCGGTCCGGGAGACCCTTTCAAGGCATCGTAGAAAAACAAGAACAAGGCAAAAAACAGGAGGACGCCCCCATGAACCCGATCGTGCAGTACCATTTCGATTTCGGCAGCCCCAATTGCTATATCGCCCACAAACTGATCCCCGGCATCGAGGAGCGGACCGGCGTCACCATTGATTACCTGCCGGTTCTTCTGGGGGGTATCTTCAAGCTGACCAATAACCAGCCTCCCATGATCAAGTTTCAGGACGTGAAGGGAAAGAACGCCTATATGCGCCGGGAAATGGCCCGGTTCCTGAAAACCCACGGGCTCGACCGGTTTCGGATGAATTCGAACTTTCCCATCAATACGGTGCAGGTCATGCGCGGCGCCATCGTCGCCGCCGAGGAAGACTTTCTGATGCCCTATGTGGATGTGATCTCCGCCGCGATCTGGGAACAGGACCTGAAGATGGACGATCCCGATGTGATCGCCGCGGCCCTCAAGGCGGGCGGTCTTGATGCCGACCTGATCCTTCGCCGTATTCAGGAAGACGGTATCAAGAAGCAGCTTGTCCATAACACCTCCCGCGCCGTTGAAATGGGCACATTCGGCTGCCCCTTCTTCTATGTCGGTGACGAGCCCTATTTCGGCAAGGACATCCTCCGGGATATGGAGGAGGAAATTCTTCGCCAGAAAAATCAGGCCTCCGCATGAACGGCCCCTCCTTTGTCCGGTTGCGCCAGATTTGTCTGGCGTCGCTGGACCTGAAGGCGGCGGAAGACGCCCTCGCCCACACGCTTAATCTTCCCCCCTGTCATCGCTCTGCCCTTGATCATTTCGGCCTTGAGAACAGCATGTTTGCCCTCAACGGCACCTTTATCGAGATTGTCGCCCCGACCGCTGCGGATACTGCCGTTCACCGTTTCCTGAACCGCACCGGCGGGCGTGGCGGTTATATGGCCATTTTCGATTGCGATGACATCACCCCGCGCCAGCAAGCCGCAAACGCGCTAGGGATCCCCACGGCGTTCGAGCGCCGAACCCCCACCGCTGACCTTCTGCAACTGAACCCAAAAGCCACCGGTGCCACCATGCTGGAATTTGATCGGCATGAGGGCGGCACGGACCTTCTCGGGCGTTATGAATGGGCCGGCGGGGACTGGCACCCGTTCGTTTCAACGGATCATACGGACCGCCTGCAATCCATCACCATCCTGACGCCGGACCCGGCGGCCCGCGCCGGGCTCTGGTCCCCCCTGTTTGGCAAGCCCGCCGACGACGACGGGCCGGACCGGATCAACCTGATGCTGGATCACGGCCATATCACCTTCCAAAAAGGGGAGACAGACACCGAAACCGAACGCCTCGACCGTGCGACCCTCACCGTCACCTCCATCCGGGACACGCTGAACCGGGCACAGGAAGCCAACCTCCCCACCGAGGATACCGCCTTCCACTGCGGCGGCGTCACTTTCGAACTGACGGAACCCTGATCGGTCAGGCCGCTTCCCTTGACGGTTTCGAACTATTCTTTAATCAGGTGAGTCTGTGGAAATCAGGATTCTTATCAGCCCATTCCTGAAGATGCCTTTTACAGGCCAAGCGCAAATTTTTATCTGTCAAACGCTTGTCCCCACTCACCAAGAAATGCTCTGCTCCGTCAGCCCCTTTTTCTTTTGCTAACCTTGCAATCTTTCCATTTCGTCCTGCTTCTCTCGCGGGAGGCACCCCATCTTTGTGGCTATCTGCCCACCTCATGTGACTTTTCGAGAGCCCTCCAATATTGGCACTCTCCCTAAAAAGAATGCCTTTTTCCTTCCAATAGATTTCTGCCAATATTCCGGGACCAGCTGGAATTTCCCTACTCTTTCCCCGCTTAAAATCGATATTCAGCTTAACACCCTGACATTCCATATCTCTTCCTCCTCATCAGAAAATCTTCGTCTCTCTGCCCAACCTCTTCCTAACCAACCCTCTTCTTTCCCAGGCAAACCCTATAAAGAGCGCATGGTTAATTCAATACCCGGAAAGGTTATCTACATTAGTATCTTAAAATAAAAAAAGATATAGGCCTTGCAAAAGCCCGCATAAATTAAATCAATTTTAAACATATTCGCCCTAGCTAATGGCATGACAGGACGCATCCCGGAACCGCGCCCAATTGACGATCCGTTTATTGAAGATGAAAGACTGAAGCATGTCAGAGATGGACACCGCCCTTACCCTGCTTGAAAACATGCAGTTTGACCAGTTGCTGAACAGCCGGTTTGATGACCCGGCCTGCCAGCGGGTTCAGGATATTGGCAAGGCGTATCAGGCGCGGATGTCCACCCTTCTGGAAGGATGTGTCAATGCGTCCATCGCCATCAACCGCTCTGGCACCCACAGCGCCCGCCTGACCCGGCATTCCAACAGCACCAATACCAATATCCAGTCCTTTCACGGGCATCTGGACGATCTGGAGCAGATCATGGCCAGCATGTCCCAATCCCGCCACGGGGCCGAGCAGGACTCCGGCGAGGCCGCCGCGCTGGTTGGCAAATCGGCGGGTGCCATCGAGGAACTTTCCACCCGTATTCTCAGCTTTCGGGACAGCATCGCCTCGGTCGAGGCATCAACCGAGCGTCTGGCAACCTTCACTCACAGCATTGGCGACATCATCCAGCAGATCGAGGCCATCGCCAAGCAAACCAACCTTCTTGCGCTGAACGCCACGATCGAGGCCGCCCGCGCTGGCGAGGCCGGAAAAGGCTTTGCCGTTGTCGCCGGCGAGGTAAAATCCCTGTCCACCCAGACGGAACGGGCAACCGATGATATCCGCAAGCGGATACAGGAGCTTGGGGCGGAAACCTCCGGCATCGTCGAGAATGTCCGAAACTCCGCCGAGCAACTTGAACAAAGCTCCCAGCAGCTTGACACCACCCGCAGCACCACGGACGCCATGGTGGAAACCGTGGGCCGCTTTGTGTCCTCCATGCAAGGCATGGTTTCCGATGCCCACCGCCAGGACGAGGTCATTCGCGACATGCTGTCCGATGTGGAAAGCATCACCTCGCGGATTTCCGGCTATAACTCGGAAATGGGGCATCTGGGGGCGGACCTGCTCAATGCGGAAAATGCCCTGAAAACAATTTTCGACGCCCTCGATGCCGCCGATATCCCGGCCAAGAGCATCCGCCGCGCCCGCTCCGACCACCTGCTTTGGGAACGGCGCCTCTGTGAAATGCTCGTGGGGATTGGCGAGACCATGGACCCGGACACCATGACCCGGCATACAAGCTGCCGCCTTGGGAAATGGTACTATAATGTCGAGGATCATCAGGTCAGAAACGACCCGGACTACCGCAGCATGGAAGTCCCCCATCAGGAAATCCACGAACTGGCCCGAAAGGCCGTCCGCCTCTATCAGGACAACCCGGACACCAACCTCGCCGCGGTCAGTGACCTGATCGAACAGGTCGGCCAACGCGCCGCCGCCGTGGAAAAAAGCATCAGCAGTCTGGCTGGAAAGCTATAACGATCGGCGGCACAGACACGGACCGGTAGCAGCCGCTACCGGTGTCCCGCTCCCTGCCCCGCATCCCCAACCACCTCCAAAAATGCCGCAATCAGGCGGCGGCATTCCTCGGGCCTCGCCTGCAACAGAAAATGCGGCCCGTCCACCGTGACGCTCCGCAGATGGGGAAAATACACCGAGAATTCCTCCCCCTTCCCCGCAGGCACCAGCCAGTCCCTGGCGGCCCGGATATAAAGGACCGGAACCTCAATCGGCCCCGCCATTCGGGGAATGCACCCAACAGCGCGCAGTCTCTCCCTGATCCGGCCCGCTGGCATGGCAGCGACAACCTCAAGGAAGCGGTCAAAAATCTGCCGGTCCGATAGTCTCCCAAACAAAAGGGTCCGGGCAATGGCCTGAACGGGAAACAAGGTCAACAGTCCCCTTAACGGCAAGATCTGCGCCATTCCAAGAAGAAAGCGGTTCGGCGGCGTCAGAAAGGTCGCCACAAAAACCACGCCCCTGATCCGGCTTCCAAGGCGGGCCGCGATCAGGGCCGCAATTGGCCCCGAGAATGACTCGGCCACCAGAACAAGATCCCCGTCCGGCAATTCAGAAACGATCTCTGTGGCAAGCCCCTCATACCCCCGATCCCCCACGTCCGGCAAGGCCATGGGCAGGGCTGTCACACCGGGCATATCCAGCAGCGCCGCGGGAAACAACGCCCCCGTCCCATCAAGCCCCGGCAGAAAAACAACCTTCACCATGCCCTCCCCAACCTGTCCGCAACGGCAGGGCCGCGTCATGGTACCGGCAGTACCGCACATGCCCCTTTTTTCATATTACCCCGTCTTCCGTTCAACCAACTAACAATTTACGGAGCACAGCCAGAAGTTATATCATGAAAAAATAATTCCCCCATTCCTTCTGCCACCACGGAGCCAGAGAGATGATTGGAAAAATTACCGCCTGCATAGCAGCCATCACCCTCCCCTGTATTTTTCCGACCCTGCTTTTGGCAAAGGATTACAAACTCTCAAACCAGCCAATTTTCATTTCCAATGAATATTCGCGCTGTATCAGCAGAAATGACGACAAGTTCAGCCTCCTGCTCAAGGGGGTCCGCTTCCAGAAAGAGGATGGGCTATTTGTCGAGGATACCAAAATTGGCATCGCAATCGGGGCGACCCCTCATGTCAGCGGTCAAACGATTGGCTTTTCCCCGTATGAATTTACGGTCCTCAGGGAAGTTGACCTGAAAAACGCCGAGGAAGGCTTTATTCAGGACAGCGGTGCCCAAGGGCCAATCATGAACCTGTTTGACCTGAAGGCCGGTACGGGCACCGTCTCCAGAATTAGCTATGGCCTGAAGGTTATCAAAACCCGCGGAAAGGGAGACGCGGTCCAGTTGGCCCAGCATATTTTTGAAAGCGCAAAATCAATCGAGTTCCCGCCCAACCCATACTCAACCCCGGCAATACAGGTTGCCACCGTGATCAACGGGTTTATTGACGGTCTCATTGCGTCTGATACGGGGAAGGACATCGTCATTGGCTCTTCCAATGTCAGCATGGGGTTCAACCTGAACGGTGACAATTGCGATCCCTATGATGATGCCAGAACGGGTTACACCCTCTTTTTGTTTGAACCCAATGGAAGAACGGACAAGAAAATCAGGGACCACTTCATCTCAATTGACAGGGCCGTATGGGCCAATCTCTGCTTCAAGGTGGATCCAGCCTCTAACAGGCCCCAGTTTGCCGAAAAGAAAAACGGCTCCTGCCCCGCCCCACAATCCGCTGAATACAGGAACCTGTTCAACCCGTATGTCCTGTTCTATGTCCGTGCAGAACCCAAACAGTCCGCCGAAACCACCCGAGAGGACCTCAAGAACCTGACAAGTCTGTGGGCCACGGCGGAAAAACTTGAAACCCCAAAGGCCACAGGCACTGACGACCCCACCTATCAGGCCTTCAAGAAGACCGCCAAAACACTGAAAAGCGAATTCCACACCGTCAGTCTTTCCATGCTCAGCAACAACAAGGATCTCGACCGATCCGTGAGGGAGTGCGAGGCCTATGGCCTGAACATTTTCGACTGCTTTGACGCCTCTCTCGGCTACTCCCCCTTCGACATCCAGCAGTTCACAAATGGAACCGCCGCCCCCTCAAACAACCTCCTGACAACCTTCCCCAAACTCACCACCGAAAGGAGTGAATAAGGGATAGAGGTTTTGAAAATTCGGATATTTTTCAAGTTAGGGAACCAATACAAAGAGAGTTCCTACTTCCCATACTCACCTAAGACTAAGATCGCAGGCAACCCCTTCCTTTCCTCTTGGGAATATTCAGGAGCACTTGACATATCAGTAAGGTCCCTAAATAGCCTATCGGTGACAACAAATTTACCTGCTTTAATAAAAAAGAACGGATTTAAATCTTTTCGCACAACATCGGCAAACCAGTTCGCAGCCTTCGTCGCTTCATAAACCAAGTCATAACACTCCTGCACCCAAGTGTTGAATTTTTCTAAGTCGCGATCATAATCAGGATTATGTCCGTACGCTTTGTAAAAACGCAACGCTTTCCATACTTCTCCGCTATCTTGAAGCCTTCCATGCCTTAAGAAAACATCTTTCGCCCGAACCAAACAACATGAGAGTGTCAACGCTGCTCTACGAAGCTCTCCAAATTGTTCAGGCCATATAGCTGCTCTAACTTTCATTTCAAAGCACTCAATATCTTCAATATGTTGATCACTCCATATTGGCGTAGGAGACAACGCCCTTTGGGTCCAGTCATACCAAGTTTCAAAACGGCATAAAGTAACGGCAGCATCAATTATGTTGGATACTGTAATACCCGCAGCCAAAGCTTTGTCATCCTTGACAACACTTAGTGTTTCACTAACCCATAACTCATGCTCTGACTTCAACTGATACAGACGTTCAACAGGCCAATCTTCCTCATTCTCATCTATATCCGTATGATGTGTTGGACATAGCAATATTCGATTATGATACCCTTCTCTCTCCTCTGAAGTTAAAGGACTATTTCCACGAGCAGCTCCTTCTTTTTCTCCAACTATATGTGCCTGCTCTCCAAGAGTATAAGCTGAAGAAACAGCTTTTTTATCTTGCGTAAGCTCTTTGCGGCAGTCTCTGATTGCACAACGATTTCCCGAGCGCCCCCACAAGAGTTTTATATCTTTCTGCGACATACCCATAACAAACCTCGGTATTAAAATACTTGTTCCCGAAACCTTGTGACTAGCACCGTACTTTAAATATTAGGCTTTTACTACAAAACTCAAAGAAAGCATCAGAAAAACCTGATAATTTCACGCCGACTGCCCCCAAAGAAAATACAGCTTTATTTGTATCGACAGCAATGTTCGGCTTCGAATGGCTCTAAGCACAGATTCTATGGAAATTCTGTAAAATTAGCGTTTGCATTTTTGTTTATTTTTCAACGCCTTGCAGAGGGACTGCAATTTATGGCGGTGAAGGTGGGATTCGAACCCACGATGGAGCTATTAACCCCATACTCCCTTAGCAGGGGAGCGCCTTCAGCCACTCGGCCACTTCACCGTCGGCGCGCAATATGGCCAGAAATCATTTTAATGTCAAAGGCTTTATTCTCTGATCCGACAAATTCTTCAAACTGCATACAGGGGACGGGAAAAATCGGTCGGGTGGTGTTGGGGTGTCCCTAGCGGATCGGGCGTTAGCTGTCGGTTCTGAGCGGCTTTGCCGGTCGGTGGCTTTGGGCACGCCGGGCCTTTTATAGGCCTCAACCCCTGCACTTTCCCTCTGCCCTCTGCCTCTGCCCTCTGCCATCCGGTATAGGCCAATTGGTGTATTCTTCTTCAGTCCTGAAAAATTCCGGCTGAATTGCTATAAACATGACAGTGTTATTTTATTCAGTTCCCTAATGCTCCGACTTTGGCGGGTGCTTCCGGACCGGGGAGGAGAATCAATGAGTAGCTGCCCAAATCTTGAAGACACCCTGCTTGACGCCCTAGAGGCGATCTCGGAAGCCTTTGTCGTTTATGACAAGGATGGATATCTGGTGGCCTGCAACCGGAACTTCCGGCTGTTATATGGCTATAGCGAGGAGGAAGCGCGGCCCGGCGTTCATTTCAAGACCCTCTGCCAGTTGGATAGTGAACGGGGAAATTCCGTCGTTGATGATGACCCCAGCGACAAGATGGGCGACCTGAAGAAACGAGAGGAAAGCAACGACCGCAAGCAAGGGGTGTTCATCGGCCGGTTGCAGGATGGCCGCTGGATCCAGATCAGCGACCGACGCCTTTCCAATGGCGGCTTTGTCAGTATCCAGAGCGACATTACCGACACCAAGCAGAAAGAACGGCAACTTCTGGAAGCCAAGCAGATCGCCGAGCTTGCCAACCGTGCGAAAAGCGATTTCATGGCCAATATGAGCCACGAGCTGCGCACGCCCCTGAACGCAATCATCGGCTTTTCGTCGCTTCTGTCGTCAGAGGTTTACGGCGCCCATTCCGACCCCCGCTATCAGGATTATGCCAGCGATATCGAGAGCGCGGGCGAGCATCTGCTGACCCTGATCAACGAAATTCTCGATCTCGCAAAAATAGAGGCGGGCAACATTCGCCTGGACGAAAGCCAGACCAGCCTGTGGCACCTGACCCAATCGGTCAAAACCATGGTAAGCGCCCGTTCCCGCGAAAAGAATGTGGCCATGGAAGTGGCGATTGAGCCCCCGTCCCTCTGCCTTTATGCGGATCAGATCAGGCTCAAGCAAATCCTGATGAACCTGACCTCCAACGCGGTGAAATTTTCCCATCCGGGAAGCGTGGTCCGCATTGAATGGCGATTGCAGGACGATCAGGTCTGCCTGACCGTGTCAGACAGCGGTGTCGGCATGGAGGAAGAGTTCCTGCCCCACCTGTTCGAACCGTTCCACCGCAGCATGATCTCGCAAACCCTGCAAAGCGAGGGAACCGGCCTTGGCCTGACACTGGTCAAAAAATTCAGTGACGCCCATGATGCCAGCCTGCATGTGACAAGCGCCCCCGATCAGGGCACAACGGTGAGCTTGCGCTTCCCGGCGGACAGAACCCTGCTGGAGGAGCCCCTTCTGACAGCCGGAGCGACAGCGCGCCCGGAATAGCCGCAAGGAAACAGGAGATCGCGCGCGCAGCCCCCTTTGAAAGGGAGGACGGCACCCCTGCCCGTCAGGACGCGGAGGATGCGCCCCCGGTTGGGGCCGGCGCCACGGCCCGCCGGTAAAGATGCCACGTCGCATGCCCCAGAACCGGCAGGATCACCAACAAGCCCACCAACCCGGACAGGATCGACACCCCGATCAGGAAGGCAATCAGGAAGCACCAGAAGGCCAGCGGCAGCGGATTGCGGATTACAAAGCGGACACTGGTCACCATGGCCGTCACGAAATCAATGTCCCGGTGAAACAGCATGGGGAACGACACCACGGAAATGGAGAACACGAAAAATGCGATCATCGCCCCTGTGATATTGCCGACAAACAACAGAATAAGGCCCATCTGGGTGCTGAACACCTCGGCCACCAGTTCATTGAAGGAAATCTTGCGCAAGCCCATGAAGGTGAAATACAGGATCGCCGCGATATCGACCCAGATATAGAGGGCAAACCCGGTAATCAGGGCCATCCACCCCAGATCGCGCCCCACCATGCCCCGCACGCTTGAGAAGACCGTCGCCCATGTCAGGGGGGTCTCCTGTTCCAGATGGAAGCTGATCACATAGAAACCGCAGGCAATGAACGGGGCAATCAGGGCAAAGCCCGCCGCCAGCGGATAGACCAGAAAGGGAAGATCGAACCAGAATAGCAGCAGGATCAGAATCCAGCCACCGAGGGCATAGACGCCGCTGAAGAAAAGCCCGAACAGGGGGGCCTTCCTGAAATCATCAAGGCCTGCTGCCAGAACCTCAAGTATGTCGGAATAACTGACAGTATTGACGTCCGGCCAGTCCGACTTCGGTTTACGCGGTTTCCCCGCGTCTCCTGTCTTTCCGCTCACCCGCTCCTCCCGCGTGTATCGCCCTGTTAGTTTTCTCTTATTCTATACAGAGGCGTCCCGTTTACACAATCGGGAAACGACAGGGCCACGCGGAAATCGTTCAGAAAGCCCCCTTCATTCAGCGGCCAAGCACCCATTCCCGCGCCTGTTTCTGGGCGGCGGAAATTTCTTCCGGGGACATGTCCATGGAAATCTCGGCCCGGTTTTCGCGGGCTTCCTTGACGCCGTTCAGGGCGGCCAGATTGAACCACTTGTGGGCCGCAACCAGGTCAAGGGGAACCCCGTTCCCGGTGGCATAGCGCAAACCGGCCCGATACTGTTCCATCGGATCATCCAGCATTGCACGGTCATTTTTCTGATCCAGAAATGTCTTATCCAATACTGCCATTTTTCTCTCCTTCCCGGAAAAGTGCAGCCATCAAACAAGGAAAATTCCTATATTCGTTATTTATGATTTACAGAAAAATATTAACAATGCGTTGAAACAGCAGACCCTAATGCGAAATATCCCTGGCGGTGTGCCCCCCTGTCAGGGCCTCAAGCTCGGTCAGGCTGGTCTGGAAAATACAGTGCGGATGCCCCGCGGCGGCGTAAATCCTGTCGAACCGGGCAAGGCTTTCATCCAGAAAAACCGGAAGCTGGCGCTTCATGCCCACCGGGGCCACACCGCCAATGCTGAACCCGGTTTCTTCCTTGACCAGATCGGCAGGCGCGGGCCGGATCTTGCCACTTCCGCCAAGATGCGCCCGCAGCGCCTTGGTATCACAGCGTTTATCCCCCGCCACAAGGGCAACAAGAAGCTGATCGCCAGCCATGAAAACCAGTGTCTTGACGATGGCCCCCACATTACACCCGATGCTGGAGGCTGCATCCTCGGCGCTTCGGGCAGTGCTTTCCAACGCGCGTACCCGCCCCTCAATCCCTGCGGCCTGCAGGGTCTCGATCACCTGACGGACCGATGGCCGCTCCAGTAAACCCGACATTCCCGTTCTCCCAAAAAATAAAGCCGAAACCCGGATGAGTTTCGGCTTTATTTACGAGAATTTCAATGCACTAGGTTCGCGCCGTCTGACCAAACAGAACCTTGCGGCTTTCTTCCGAGGTGATGTTCGTCTGTTCCCGCAGGTCCTCGCCCACTTCGGCGCCGCGCTGCACGGCCGGACGGGCGCCCATGGCCTCGAACCAGCGTTTCAGGTTGGGGAAGTCGTTCAAATCCTGCCCCTGCCGTTCAAACGGAACAATCCACGGCCATGCGGCCATATCGGCAATGGAATAGTCCCCGGCCAGCCATTCGCGGTTTGCCAGTTGCCGGTCCATGACACCATACAGGCGGTTGACCTCGTTGGTATACCGCTCGATCCCGTATTCCACCTGAACCGGTGCATACTGGCGGAAATGGTGCGCCTGACCGGCCATGGGACCAAGGCCACCCATCTGCCAGAACAGCCACTGGTTCACATCCGCCCGCCCCCGCGCATCCGCAGGCAGGAAACGGCCATGCTTGTCGGCCAGATAGGTCATGATCGCGCCGCTTTCAAAAACGGAGATCGGCTCGCCGCCATCCGCCGGGGCATGATCAACAATTGCCGGCATCCGGTTGTTCGGAGCGATTTTCAGGAAATCCGGCTCGAACTGCGCCCCCTTGCCGATATCGACAGGCTTGACCGTATAGGGAAGCTCAAGCTCTTCCAGCAGGATTGTGATCTTCCTGCCGTTCGGTGTGGGCCAGTAGTATAAATCAATCATCTGCAACGTCCTTTTCGTTTCTTATTGTCATGGACCTGCCCGGGCACAGCCGGGTAAGGCCCTTGTTTTTCAGAACGATTGTTCCGCTTTCTTCTGGTAGAAAATCAGTCGGTCGGGAAATCAAGCCCCATCTCGCGGTAGCGTTCCGGGTCATCGCCCCATTTCTCGCGGACCTTGATGAACAGGAACAGGTGTACACGCTGCTCCATGATTTCCTCAAGTTCCTCGCGGGCCATGGCGCCGATCTGCTTGATGGTCCGCCCCCCCTTGCCCAGAATGATGGGCTTGTGGTTCTCGCGGGAGACATAAACCACCTGATTGATCCGAACGGACCCATCCGCTTTTTCTTCCCAGCTTTCCGTCTCGACGGTCAGGGAATATGGCAGTTCCTGATTAAGCCGCAGGAACAGCTTTTCACGGGTGATTTCGGCGGCCAGGTTGCGCATGGGGGCAATGGCAAGCTGCTCTTCCGGGTAGAGCCACGGGCCTTCAGGCATTTCCTTGGCCAGATCAGCCCTGAGGTCGGCAACACCGTCCCCGTTCAGGGCGCTGATCATGTAAACCTTGTCGAAAACGCCCCGTTCCATCAGCTTTTGCGTCAGGCCCAGCAGCGTGTCCCGCTTGATGGCGTCAATCTTGTTGAGGATCAGATGAGCCCGCAATCCGGCCTTTTCAAGACCAGCGATAATCCGCTCCACATCCTTGGTCACGCCCTTGATGGAATCCACCAGAAGCGCAATCTTGTCCGCATCCTGCGTCCCGTCCCACGCGGCGTTGACCATGGCCTTTTCAAGACGCCGGGACGGATTGAAGATGCCCGGAGTATCCACAAAAATGATCTGCGCCGGACCTTCAAGGGCAATGGCCGTGATCCGGGACCGGGTGGTCTGGACCTTGGGGGTCACGATGGCGATCTTGGCGCCGACAAGCTGGTTCAGCAATGTTGACTTGCCCGCATTCGGCGCACCGATCAGGGTCACATAGCCACACCGGGTGTTCACATCCTCGGAAACAGAATTATCCATTCAACTGATCTTTCAACATTTTCTCGGCCGCGCCTTGTTCCGCGACCCGTTTTGACGCCCCGACAGCCCGGCACGGGGTCACCCCTTCAAGGGTAACCTCGACGGTGAATGTCGGGTTGTGATCCGGTCCTTCCGACTTGATCACTTCATAGACAGGAGGGGCCTTGCCCCGCTTGGCAGCCCATTCCTGCAAGGATGATTTAGGGTCTTTTTCCGCCGCTTCCAGAAAATCGAAGCGTTTCCACCAATGGTCGCGAATAAACTGCGAGGCCGCTTCCATCCCGCCGTCCAGATAGAGGGCGGCAATCAGGGCCTCGACACAGTCTTCCAGAATGGCCGGATTATCCCGCCCGCCGGACGTGGCCAGATCCACAGACATGCGCAAATACGCACCGATATCCAGATCCCGGGCAATCTCGGCCAGCGTTTCCTTGCGCACCTGCGCATTGAACCGCCGCGAAAGCTGGCCCGCTTCCGCATGGGGATAACGGCGGAACAACTCCTCGGCGATGACAAGGCCCAGCACCCTGTCCCCCAGAAATTCCAGCCGTTCGAAATCGCGGATGCCTTTCTTGCGCATCTTGCGACCCTTGGTCATGGAGGTATGGGTCAGAGCCTCCGCCAGCAATTCCTCAGCGGCGAAACGATGGCCAAGAACAACCATCAACGGTTTCAGGTCAGTTACTTCTGTAGACATTAATTCAGACTGTCAAAAACGCGATCCCAACGGGCAGCGAAGGGAACCTTCCAGATTTCAAGGAAGCTTGTATCCCCTTCCAGGGACATGAAGATAATTTCGGCGCGGCCGACAAGATTTTCCACCGGAATATAACCGACCTGGCTCAGGAACCGGCTGTCCGTTGAATTATCCCGGTTGTCGCCCATGGCGAACAGATGCCCGGCCGGCACGGTAAAGACTTCCGTATTATCGGCGCTGCCATTCCGCACCATGTCCAGCGTCATGTAGGTTTTCCCGCTGGGCAGGGTTTCCTTATATTGCGCGATCCGGCGGAAATTGCCGTAAAAATCGCGGTCCACATAATCCTCGACCCGCTCGCGCTTGACGGCTGTGCCGTTGATATACAGCACGCCATCGATCATTTGCAGCTTGTCGCCCGGCAGGCCCATGATCCGCTTGATATAATCAATCGGTTCGCCCTTGGGCTTCTTGAAAACGGCCACATCACCGCGTTCCGGCAAATCTTCGAGGATGCGGCCATCAAACGGCCCCATGCTGAACGGGAAGGAATGCTTGCTGAACCCATAGGAATATTTGGAAACAAACAGGTAATCGCCGATTTTAAGGGTGGGCAACATGGACTCTGACGGGATCTTGAACGGTTCGAACGCAAAGGTCCGAATGACCATCGCGATCAGCACGGCATACACGACGGTCCGTATTGTTTCTCCCAGCCAGCGTTCGTCTTTCACCACATCTTCTTTCATAAAAAAAGTCCACCCAATCCAGACTATTCAATTGCACGTTCAACAGGCCCGCGCAACCGCTTAAAACTTCAATTTTGGCTTAATCTAACGGAAAAGCCTCGATGATCACCATTGCCTGCGCCTGCGGCGGTTCATCCGTAATGGTCAGATGAATGACAGGGCGGGTCCCCGGCGGCGTGATCTTCTCAAGCTGCAACAGCGCCCCGCCGGTCAGTGCCAAAGTGGGCTTGCCTGATGGCAAATTGATGACACCCATGTCTTTCCAGAAAACGCCCTTGCGAAACCCCGTGCCGAGGGCCTTGGAACAGGCTTCCTTCGCCGCATAGCGTTTGGCATAGGATTCCACCCGGTTCTTGCGCCGCTCCGACTTGGCGATTTCCACATCCGTATAGATACGGCTGATAAAGCGGTCCCCAAACCGTTCCAGTGTGCGCTCGATCCGCGTTATATCGATAATGTCGTTTCCAATGCCGATAATCACGGCGTCTTCCCTTCCGATGACAAATAGATCATCCGGCCAAACCGGATCAGGACCGGGCCGCGTCCATGCGCTGGCGCATTTCCCGAACGGCGGCTTCCAACCCGATGAAAATCGCCTCACCGATCAGGAAATGACCGATATTCAGCTCCCGCATTGTGGGGATCGCCGCCACATCCGTCACGGTCTCATAAGTCAGACCATGCCCGGCATGGCATTCCAGCCCCAGTTCCCCGGCAATGGTCGCCGCCTTGACAATGCGGTCCAGTTCCGCCGCCCGTTTTGGCCCGGCCGGAACATCACAATAGGTTCCCGTATGCAACTCGACAATATCCGCGCCAAGGGCAGCGGCTGCTTCAAGCTGGCGGGCATCCGGTTCCACAAACAACGAGACCCGGATACCGGCGCCCTTCAGGGCCGATACATAATCCTGTAACTGGGTCCGGGCACCGGCCACGTCAAGCCCGCCCTCGGTTGTCCGCTCTTCCCGCTTTTCAGGGACCAGACAACTGGCATTCGGTTTGTGTTGCAGGGCGATCTGCAGCATTTCCTCGGTGGCGGCCATCTCGAAATTCAGCGGCACGGTAATATCCCGCCGAAGACGGGCAATATCCTCGTCGGCAATATGGCGGCGATCCTCGCGAAGATGCGCGGTAATACCGTCAGCCCCGGCCTTCTCGGCGATCAGGGCCGCGCGCAACGGGTCCGGATGAATACCGCCGCGGGCGTTACGAATGGTTGCCACATGATCAATATTTACGCCTAATCTCAACTCTTTCATTTTTCCCCTCGTGCGGTCTCTTGAGAGACTGCTCCGGCCTGACTGCGAACCTCGCGGGCGTTGGTCAAAATATCCGCCCGTTTCTTATGAAAGTTACGAATTAGCAGCCGCAATGGATAGAAAAAAACACACCAGATAACACAGAAAACGGGAATGGACCCGACAAACATCGGGAAAATCACTCCCAGAAAAAGTTCCCGCACCCCTTCCCAGCCCATATGCCAGAAGGTGGTGAAAAACGTATCCATGGTTCCGGCATCAAAAGCCAGCTTGCGCATGGTTTCCTTGCCGATGATCCAGTATCCCAGATTATAGGTCCCGGTCCAGATCAGCGGGAAGGTCCACGGATTGCCAAAAGCCGTTCCAAGGGCCGATGCCAGAATATTGGCCCGGAACCCCCAGGCCAGCAACCCGGCAATGAGGAAATGCAGCCCTACAAACGGCGTCACCGACACTGCGGCCCCAAAGGCAAATCCCGCCGCCAGCGAATAGGGCGTGCCCGGCAGCCGCGCCAGTCGATACCCAAGATAACGGGTGGAACGCGCAAAACCGATGGAAGGCCAGAAAAAATCGGCAATTCTTCTTATGTAGCTCGGTTTGGCGCGGCGCTGAAACATCCTGATAGGGCTCGGCTGGCGCTATTTCAAGTCGCGACTTCCCGGCTTGATTGCCGGAAGGGCCTGCAAATGCTCTGGCAGGGCATCAGGTGCATAGGTTTTCACATCCATCCCCATCAGCGAGAATAACGGAACCCCCACATCGGCGGTGCCATTGGACCGGTCGATCAGGCAGGTTGCCCCGACCACATCACCGCCATGGGCCTTGATAACCTCAATACATTCCCGGCTGGATTTGCCGGTGGTGACGATATCTTCGGACATAATGACCCGCATGCCCTTTTCAAGATGGAACCCGCGGCGGAAAGTGAACTCACCGTCCACCCGCTCGGTAAACATGCCCGGAACGCCCAACTGGCGCGCCATTTCATAGCCGACAATCACGCCGCCCATGGCCGGGGCCACCACCGCATCCACGGCATTGTTCCCAAGCTCGGCAATCACCTTGTCCGCCAGCGCCCGGCACAGGGCCGCCGCCCGGTCCGGATACATCAAAACCCGTGCGCATTGCAGATACCGGTCGGAATGCAGACCGGAACTGAGCAGGAAATGCCCTTCGAGCAACGCATCCGTTTCCCGGAAATGGGTCAATACTTCTTCTGGTGTCATCAATACTTCCTTTTAGCCGCTGGCACGTTCAACAGAACTGATTACAGGATCAGCCCTGAGGGCGGCAATGATATTTGTCAGATGCCGAACATCCCGAACCTGGATATCGATCCGCATCTCGAAAAAGTCCTCGCTTCGGTTCGCAATGGCAAGGTTGCTGATATTCCCGTGGTTGGACGCGATGGTCGAGGTGACGCTGGACAGGGCACCGGCCTCGTTGGCCATGACCACCGAAATCCGCCCCACCTGCATGCTGTTTTCCTGAATTTCCGCATCCCACGAAACATCCAGCCAGCGTTCCGGCACATCCGCGAACTGTTCCAGTGTATCACAATCAATGGTGTGAATGGTCACCCCTCGCCCGGTGGTGACAATCCCCACGATCCGGTCGCCGGGCAGCGGATGGCAACATCCGGCCAGATGCAGCGCCATACCCGGAATGAGACCCCGGATCGGAATGGCATTGTCGTTTTTCTTGCGCCGACCACTGCGGGCCTTGTTCAGCGGGATAACCTTGTCTGCCGCCTGCTTCAGTTTTTCGCCGGGGAAGACAATTTCGAAAAGCTGCTTGCCCGTATGGGTGCCATCGCCAAGGCAACAATAGACATCTTCCACATTTTCGCAGCCCCAGACCTTGAGCACCGGCGCCAGCGCCTTTTCCGTAAACGGCTTGCCTTCCAGACGGAATGCCTTTTCCGCGATGGATTTCCCAAGCTCGACATACTGGTCGCGTTGCTGGTGGCGGATGAACCGCCGGATGGCGGACCGCGCCTTGCCGCTGACCACGAAACTTTCCCAAGTGGGCGACGGCGTCTGGTTCTTGGAGCGCAGGATTTCCACCTGATCGCCGTTCCGCAGCACGGTCCGAAGCGGTGTCATGCGGCCGTTCACCTTGGCCCCGACGCAGGTATCCCCGACCCGCGTATGAACCGCATAGGCAAAATCAACGGGGCTGCTGCCGGACGGCAGGGAAATCAGGTCCCCCTTCGGGGTGAAACAGAAGACCTGATCCTGATACATGTTCAGCTTGGTATGCTCAAGGAACTCGTCCGGGTCGGAGGCTTCCTCCAGAATTTCCAGAAGTTCCCGCAGCCAGCGATATTGCTGACCTTCCTGCATACCGCCGCCAATCTGTTCCTTATACTGCCAGTGGGCCGCCACACCATATTCGTTGGTTTCGTGCATCTCGCGGGTTCGGATCTGCACTTCAATGCGCTGCCGCTCCGGCCCGATGATGGTGGTATGGATCGACTGGTAATTGTTCCGCTTGGGCGTCGAGATATAGTCCTTGAACCGGCCCGGCACCATGGAATATTTGGCATGGAGAAGCCCCAGCACATGATAGCATTGCTCCACATCCGCGACGATGATACGGAAGGCGATGATATCGGCCAGTTGCTCAAACGAAACGTTGTTCTTTTCCATCTTGCGCCAGATGGAATAAGGCCGTTTTTCCCGTCCTGACACCTGCGCCTGCAAGCCGGCCTCGTGCAAATCGTCCTTCAGGGTCTCGACAATGCCGGAGACAAGATCCTCCCCCTCCTCGCGCAGGAACTCAAGGCGGCGCAGGATGGAATTCCGGGCCTCGTCATTCAGTTCGATAAAGGCAAGATCTTCCAGTTCATCCCGGAAACTCTGGATCCCGATCCGCTCTGCCAGCGGCGCATAGATTTCCATGGTTTCCGTGGCGATGCGTTGCCGTTTTTCAGGCTTTTTGATGAAATGCAGGGTCCGCATGTTGTGCAGACGGTCCGCCAGCTTGACCAGCAATACGCGGATATCGTTGGACATGGCCAACAGCAGCTTGCGGAAATTTTCGGCCTGCTTGGTCCGGTCCGACTGAAGTTCAAGCTGGGAAAGTTTGGTGACACCATCCACAAGAACGGCGATTTCCTCACCAAAGTTCTTCTCGATCTCTTCCTTGGTGGCGACCGTATCCTCGATCGTGTCGTGAAGCAGCGCCGTGATAATCGTCGCCATATCCAGCTTCAGATCGGTCAGGATACCCGCGACTTCGATGGGATGGGAAAAATACGGATCGCCTGATGCCCGAACCTGACTGCCGTGCGCCTTGATGGTAAAAACATATGCACGGTTTAAGAGATCCTCATCTGCATGAGGGTCATAACTCAGGACTCGTTCTACAAGTTCAACTTGCCGTAACATTCATACTTTCCGAGGCGGGCGATCGGAGAGATTGCCAGGAAGACAAGAAAATCGGGACGGTCGCCACAAATCTGTCCGCGGAGACCTTCCCGATGGAGTGTAAAGGATATCAGCTTGCAGCGAAAGGATCGTCTGCTTCTGTTTCCTCATTTTCCGCTGGAGCCTCGTCGGTGGCGCCGACTTCAGATGCAGTGAAGGTTTCCTCAGGCTCACCTTCCTGTACCACACCGGCCCACTCACTGCTTGAGCTCATCAGCGCAGCCATGTTGTCCTCTTCCGGCTCATCCACTTCAACGCGACGCTGCAAAGAGTGAACCAGGCTGGACTTCAGATCATCCAGATCGATTGTTTCATCGGCAATTTCACGAAGCGCAACAACCGGGTTCTTGTCGTTATCGCGATCCACGGTAATCATGGAACCGGCGGCAACACTTCTTGCACGCCGTGCAGCCAGCAGGACCAGCTCAAAACGATTGGGAACCTTATCGACGCAATCTTCAACGGTTACGCGAGCCATATGAATGAATACTCCAAATGTATGTAATTTGCTTATCTACATATGCGTTTGCGCCGGAATTGGCAAGCTAAACCCACAACAAATTCAAGCCTTTTGCCGATTAACCGGTATTTTCAACGAATTGTGCCTTTGCGGGCACAACGTCAAAAACCTGACTGTCCCCAAGATCGGCCAGAAACGCCCGCGCCGTCTTGCCGTGAACCGGGTGCGTCCAGTCCGGCGCAATTTCGTCCAGCGGCACCAGAACAAAGGCCCGCTCATGCATGTGCGGATGCGGGATCACGCCCCCGACGTCCTTGTCCCGGTTGTCCGTCACCAGATCGTCATAGGCCAGCAGGTCAAGGTCCAGCACCCGGGCCTCCCACTTGACCTCCCGCACCCGGCCAAACTCCCGCTCCACCTCGTGCAGAAGCGCAAGCAGGTCCGCCGCCGACAGGTCGGTTTCCACCTTCAGGACCGCGTTCACATACCAGGGTTGGTCGGACACGGGCACCGGCGCCGTCCGGTACCAGCTTGACTGGGCAACAACCGTCACCCCCCGCCGGACCAGTTCCTCCACGGCGGCGGCAAGACTGTTTACAGGCTCACCGTAAACCGGGTGCATCAGATTTGCGCCCATCCCGATAATAATCAAACACCTTCTCCACAACTAAATATTCAGCATGTCTACTTAAAATCCAGACTAATATTCCAGAATAACAGCACAGGGAAACAAAAAGTGCCGGTTAAATTGATACTGGTTTATTTCAAACAGCTTTGTTACCATCTGCGGGTGTCGGCACTGTCGATAAAAAATTACAAAAAACTAATAATTATGAGATTTGTCGGACTCCTATGACATTTTATTCAGAAGAACGTATCGCGTTGTTCATAGACGGCGCCAACCTCTACGCTGCCGCCCGGGCCCTTGGTTTTGACATTGACTACAAGAAACTTCTCAGTCAATTCGCCACCCAGGCCCGACTTGTCCGCGCTTTCTATTATACCGCACTGATGGAAGATCAGGAATACTCTCCCATTCGGCCGCTGGTAGACTGGCTCGATTATAACGGTTTTACCATGGTCACCAAACCGACCAAGGAATTCACCGACGCCACGGGCCGCCGCAAACTCAAGGGCAATATGGATATTGAACTGGCCATCGACATGATGGAACTCAGCAGTCATATCGATCATGCTGTCCTGTTCTCAGGCGATGGGGATTTCCGCCGTCTGGTCGAGGCAATCCAGAGAAAAGGCGTCCGCGTCACCGTGGCCAGCACGGTCCGCACAAACCCGCCCATGATTGCCGACGAACTGCGCCGTCAGGCCGACTTTTTCATCGAACTGAAGGAACTGGCCCCGAAAATCGGGCGGGCCGTTTCCCAGCGTAATGACGACGACAACTATCATTACGAGGATGATTTCGGCGATGATTTCGACGACTATGACAGCCGCGAAAAAAGCGCATAACGGGTAATACAGACCCACTACCCCCCTGTCCCGGGGAAAAAATATTCTTGTCATTTCTGATCAATGTCACCCTGCAAGACATTGAATTGAAACCCATTTCCAATATGATACAGCGCGAAACGCACCGCCCCTCGTTATCGCAACCTTGAATATTAGGAAATTTTTATGTAGAATGCGGTATTTCTAGCGTAAATTTCCACGTCTCCGAATCCGGCCCCTACACCACAAGACCGGAGGGAGCAGCGACTTCTAAATCGGAGAGACGTCATGACCAGACGATTGATTATCTGCAATGATCATTCGTGGACGAATCGAGAATTGAGAAGCGGCCGTCGTGCCGTTACCGGGAATGCCACCCTTGCCCATCAATGCCTGATGCCGGAAAATCGCAACGGCGCCCCCCAGATTGCGCTTCTGCAAAACGAAAAAACCGACTGTTCCCTGATCTCGGCCCCCTTGCGGCGGATTTTTGGGACCGGGATCAAATCCGAAATCCTGCATGCCTATGAGTTTCTGGGCCGTCACTATCGACCCGGCGACCATATTTACCTGATCGGGGCGGGTCGCGGGGCCTACAGCCTGCACTGTCTGGCCATGCTGGTGGCCCGCGCCGGCATTCTGACAACAGACAGCCTGACCAGCCTGCAGCAGGCCTATCTGTACAGCAAGTTGGACGACGAGACCCGGAATGCGCCCGCAGGCCAGGAATTGCGGAAAAAATTCACCAGCCAACCGGCCCGCATCCGTTTTCTGGGGCTTTGGGACTCGCTTGGTCATCGGGGGACCCCGACCCTTGGCATGCAACGCCTGTCCCGCCTTTGGTCAGAGGATACCCCGCCAACACTTTGCGAGAATGTGGAAAAGGCCTATCAGGCCCTTGCCCTTGATGAGGACAATCCCGCCTATGAGGCCATGATCTGGGCTGGAACAAACAGCAGCGACCAGAAATGCCTGAAATCCGTGGAACAGGTCTGGTTCACCGGACGCCACGAAAATATCATCGGCGGCCGCCGGGATTGTCGCCTGTCGGACATCGCCTTCCTGTGGCTGGTTCACAAGGCGGAAGAGGAAGGCCTGTGCTTCAATCATGAGAAAATTGACGACCTGACGAACCCCAACCCGTTGGGACAGCTTTACAAGCGCCGCACGATCGGCGATCTGGGGCGCCGCCTGTTCAAGCGCCGCTATGTGCGGGCATTGGGACGGGCAGACAGCCACTTCACCCGGCAACGCATCCCCGATACCGAGAAAATCCACGAATCCGTGCATACCCGCCGCAATCAGGATCACAGCTATCATCCGCTGGCCCTGAACGCGGCGGCGTCAACCACCCTGCCCGTTGCCGCCGCCATCGAGGTACGCCGCCAATCCCATCGGCGGTTCCGGCGCATGCGGGTCAATTGCCCGGCTACCCTGTTGGTCAATGCGGAACGCTATAATGGCAACCTGATTGATTACAGCCGCGGCGGCGCCCGCATCTGGACCCCCCGCGAACTGCCGGTTGGAACGCCCATCACCTTACGATCGGCGCTGTTGTTTGATTCCGGGATGGAGGGGCATGTGGTCTGGTCTCATGACCAGTCTGTTGGTGTGGAATTCGCACAGGAGCTGGAACGCAACCAGCTTCAGCAGACACAAGTCAGAATTCACTAGAAACACCCCGCCAAGACCGGCCTGTATGGCGCAAGGACTGACGGCGGGGCGCCTTCCGGCCTGCTAGCCGTTATTCTTCAGCAGGCGCTGCTTTTCGCGGTCCCAATCCCGCGTTTTTTCGGTTGCCCGCTTGTCATGCTGTTTCTTACCCGCCGCAAGCCCCAGCTTGACCTTGACCTTGCCCTTGTCGTTGAAATACAGGGTCAGCGGCACAAGGGTCTTGCCAGCCCGTTGCACCTGCGCGTGCAGGCGCGCCAGTTCGCGCTTGTGCATTAACAGCTTGCGCGGGCGACTGGGATCGTGATTGAACCGGTTGCCATAGTCATATTCAGCAATATGGGCATTCACCAGATACAATCCGTCATTCTCGAAAGACGCATAGGATTCTGAAATATTGGCACCGCCAGCACGAAGGCTTTTCACCTCCGTCCCGACGAGCATAATTCCAGCCTCAAAATCTTCGGTAATGAAATAGTTGTATCTGGCTTTCCTGTTTTCGGCGATTGTCTTGCTGTTGCCCATAACCTTACTCACTTGGGATTAGTTCCAAATCCCCGCGTGACGCATGGCAGCCTCGACCTCGCGCTTGATCGGTTCGGTAACCTTGACCAGCGGCAGGCGGATATCTTCCTTGCATTTGCCAAGAAGGGACAAGGCATACTTGGTGGGTGCCGGGCTTGCAAACAAGAACAAAGCACGATGCAGCGGCATCAAAAGGTCCTGAAGTTCCAGAGCCTTCTTCATGTCACCGGCCAGACTGGCTTCCTGCATTTCGGAAACCAGGGCGGGTGCCACATTGGACGCCACGGAAATACAGCCGTTACCACCGTGGGCATTGAACCCGATGGCAGAGCCGTCCTCGCCGGACAACTGGTTGAAATCCTTGCCGCAATGCAGGCGCTGCAGGGATGCCCGCGCCACATCGCCGGTGGCATCCTTGACGCCAACGATATTTTTCAGCTTGGCCAACTCACCCATGGTTTCCGGGGTCATGTCAACCACACTGCGGCCCGGAATGTTGTAGATATAGATCGGGATATCCACGGCATTGTTGATGGCCTCGTAATGGGCATACATGCCTTCCTGGGTCGGCTTGTTGTAATAGGGCATGGCGATCAGAACCGCATCGGCACCGGCTTTCTGTGCCTGCTGGCTGAGACGGATGGCCTCTTTGGTGTTGTTGGAACCGGCACCGGCCATGACCGGAACGCGGCCATCAGCGGCCTCGATGCACAGCTCGATCACACGGTCATGCTCCGGGTGGCTGAGGGTCGGTGACTCGCCTGTGGTGCCAACCGGCACCAGCCCCTTTGTTCCGGATTTTATCTGCCAGTCTACAAAGGATTGGAATGACTTCTCATCCACACTCTCTCCATCGAACGGAGTGATAAGTGCGGTAAGTGATCCTCTAAACATGACAGTTTCCTTTATTGACTGCAATTCCACATAAAATTCCGCCGGGCTTTCTTCCCTGCCCACAACCGGAAAGAACGAGTTATAAGCAGACTAACACTGTTGGCAAGATGTAATCTTTAGCCAATGGATGATTTCCCCAAATTTTTCCTGTACATCCATGCGGGCAAAGGGAAAACCCCTGCCCCGCCGCCCCTCAATACGGCTCAGGAAACGATCAGGTCCATGCTTTGCCGGGTGGTGAAATAATCCTCGCAGGCATCGACAAAGGCCCGAACCGTCCTCCTGTTGATACTGCTTTCCATATAGGCCACCACCAGACGGGATTTTCGCAGGGTTTCCGCCAATGGCCGGCACACCACCCGCGTCCCGCTGTGGGTCAGGTCCGTGGGCGGCTTGGATTGCAGCAATGCCAGCCCCAACCCGGCCCCGACCATGCTTCGGATCATTTCATAATTCCCCGACTTATAGACAAAGTTAGGCTCGAACCCGGCACTTTCAAATAACGACGTGTAATACTGGCGGGAGCTTGGCAGATCGAGCAGGATCATGGGCTGGTCCACCAGATCGGCCAGCGATATCCGCGCCTTCGCCGCCAGCGGGTGCCCCTCGGGCAGGACCAGATGCGGCGGGACCACGGCCAGCGTCCGGGTTTTCAGGCCCGCGCTGATATCCGCCTCGTCATAGGAAATGCCCACATCCACCTCGCCGCGGTGGATGCTGTCAAAGATATGCCGCACATTGCCTTCCACCACATTGGTATGAATGGCCGCATGGGCCGTTTGCAGGCGCTTCAGGATCGGCACCAGAACAATCGGGGAAATGGCGTTGAAGCAGCCCACATGCAGTTCGCCTGAAATATTCTGCCGAATTCCGTGAATATCCGTCTCCAGCTTTTCCACCTGATCCAGAATTGCCTGCACCCGGATCAGGATTTCCCGCCCCTTGGTGGTCAGGGTAATCCCTTTTGAACGGGTGCGGTTAAGCAGGGTCAGACCGGTTTCCTGTTCCAGACTGTCCACCGCAAGGCTGACCGCCGATTGCGAGATGTTCAGGGCCTGCGCCGCCTGTGTCAGGCTTTTGTGATGGGCCGCCGCCGCAAAATACCGCATCACCCTCAGGGATACGTTCATTAGAAAACCTCATATTATTAATATCAAAAATATATTTTTCGAATGAATTGCCCCGTGTCAATATTTTTTCGGGTTCACAAGGAGGAAGAACCCCCATGCCAGGAAAAGGAAGACGGACAGCCCCGCTGGTCAACAGGTTCTGCCTTGGCATGACCATTCTGTAACACGGAGGAAGGTATCATGCTGTATAGAGTTGGGAACATCGCGGTCGCGGGACTGGCGCTTGGATTGGCGTATCTGCCAACCACAACGCCGGCACAGGCCGAAAATATTCTGCGGTTTGCCAATATGGGGGATGCGGCCACGCTTGACCCTTATGCGCTGAACTCGCAGGTCACACTGCTTGCCGGGATCCAGATGCATGATGCACTGGTCATGCGCGACCCGGAAATGAAAAAGGTGCCGGGACTGGCGACAAGCTGGGAAAGTATTGATCCGCTGACATGGCAGTTCAACCTGCGCAAGGACGTCAAGTTTCATAACGGCAACGCCTTTACCGCCGATGATGTGATTTTCTCCATCAAGCGGGCACAGGCGGAAACCAGCCAGATGAAAGGCTACCTGAACACCATTACCGAGGTGCGCAAACTGGATGACCATACGGTCCAGCTTGTCACCGACAAGCCGAACCCGATCCTGCTGGACCAGTTGATCAACATCTTCATGATGGACAAGGAATGGTCCGAGGAACACAACGTCACCGAGCCCCAGAATTTCAAGGACAATCAGGAAACCTATGCGGTGCGCCACACCAACGGTACCGGGGCGTTCAAGCTGGAAAGCCGGGAGCCGGACGTGAAAACCGTGCTGGTCCGCAATCCCGACTGGTGGGGGAACGAGATTTACAAGCACAATATCGACAAGGTGGTCTGGACACCGATTGCCAATGACGCGACCCGCGTGGCGGCCCTGCTGTCCGGCGAGGTGGACCTGCTGACCGATCCGCCCATTCAGGATTTGAACCGGCTGGGACGGCATGACGCCCTGAAGGTGGAAAAAACACCGCAAATCCGGACAATTTTCTACGGCTTTGACGTGCGGTCCGAAGAACTTCGCAATTCCAGCGTCAAGGGCACCAACCCGTTCAAGGATGTGCGGGTCCGCAAGGCCTTCTATCACGCCATTGATATCGAGGCCATCAAGCGCGCGGTCATGCGCGGCCTGTCCGCCCCGGCGGGCATGGTGATTGAGCCGCCCATCAACGGCTATCGCGCGGAATGGGACAAGAACCGCCTGCCCTACAGCCCGGAAAAGGGTAAGGAACTGCTGGCGGAAGCCGGATATCCGCAAGGGTTTGAAGTGCAGCTTGATTGCCCCAACAACCGCTACCAGAATGACGAGGCCATCTGTCAGGCCACGGTGGGCATGCTGCAGAAAATCGGCATCAAGGCCAACCTGAATTCCCAACCGAAAACCCAGCATTTCCCGCTGATCACCGGCAAGGGAACGGATTTCTACCTACTGGGCTGGGGCATCCCGACCATGGATTCCGGCTTTATCTTTGACTATCTGATGCATTCCGACGGGTCCTGGAACGCCGGCGGATACGGCACACCGGAACTGGATGCCAAGATCGAGGCCATTCGCGGCATTGTGGATGCAGAAAAACGGAACCAGATGATCCACGAAATCTGGACCCAGATCCAGGCGGATGTCCCGTACCTGCCGCTGCATCACCAAATGATCGCATGGGCCATGAAGAAGGGCCTCGATATTCCGATCGAACCCAACAACATGCCGCGCTTCTATTGGGCAAAACTGGACGGCTAAGGCCGGACACTCGGGGGGTGGGCCCGGCCCTGAAAAGCCGGGCCCTCTTTTTTCGGATCGGGGGACTGTATGATCAATTTTATCCTGAAGCGCCTGTTGCAATCGACCGTGGTGATGCTGTTTGTGGCCCTGATCAGTTTCTTTCTGTTCAATTTCGTGGGCGACCCCATCAGCAACATGGTGGGACAAGAAACCTCGACCGAAGATATGGAGCAACTGCGGGAAAATCTGGGCCTGAACGATCCGTTTCTTGTCCAGTTCGCCCGTTTTGTCGGCAATGCGGTACAGGGGGATTTCGGAATTTCCTATCGCCTGCAACGCCCGGTGGAGGAACTGGTGGCGGAACGGATGCCCGCCACACTGGAACTGGTCTTTGTCTCGGCCCTGATCGCCATCGGCCTCGGTGTTGCGGGGGGGCTGTTCACGGGCCTTCGTAAAAATCACTGGCTGGCGCGGCTGACCCTGACCTCATCCCTGATCGGGGTCTCCCTGCCCACCTTCATTATCGGTATCCTGCTGATTTATATCTTTGCGGTGCAACTGAACTGGCTGCCGTCCTTTGGCCGGGGCGAGGTCGTGCAGATCACCGATGGCTGGTCAACCGGTCTGCTGACCGGCAGTGGCTGGCGCGCCATCATCCTGCCCGCCATCACGCTGGCCCTGTACCAGACCACGCTGATCCTCCGGATCATCCGGTCCGAGATGCTGGAGGTCATGCGCACCGATTTTATCAAATTCGCCAAGGCCCGCGGCCTGAAAAGCCGCGACATCAACTATGGCCATGCCCTGAAAAACACGCTGATCCCGGTCATTACCGTCACCGGCCTTCAGATCGGCTCCCTGATCGCGTTCTCCATCATCACGGAAACCGTTTTCCAGTGGCCCGGTATGGGCAACCTGTTCATTCAGGCGGTCCAGTTCGCGGATGTGCCTGTCATGTCCGCCTATCTGGTGCTGGTGGCCCTGTTCTTTGTCGTCATCAACCTGATTGTCGATCTGCTCTATTTCGTTGTCGATCCGCGCCTGCGGGCCGATCTGGTTCACTAGGGGAAAGAAAATGACCAAGGCAGGCCTGATCAAGTTTCGGAACGATTTTCTGGATCATGACATCACCTACAGCTTTCTGCATTCACCTGCGACCATCATCGCCGCCCTTGTCACGCTGGTGATGTTTGTCATGGCGTTTGGGGCGCCGCTGTTCACCAGCTATACCCCGTTTGATCCGGGCAGCCTGAACCTGATGGACGCCTTCATCCCGCCGGCGTGGGAAGACGGCGGCACCGCCCTGCATGTGATGGGCACCGATGGTCAGGGCCGGGACATTTTCGCGGCCATCCTGTACGGGACACAAGTGTCCCTGACCGTTGGCCTGCTTAGTGTGCTGCTGTCCATCGGGATCGGCATCCCCCTTGGCATCATCGCCGGATATAGCGGCGGCTGGGTCGATACCGTGATCATGCGCATTGCCGATATTCAACTGACCATTCCCCCGATCCTGATTGCCCTGATGATCGACGGCATCACCCGCACCTCGATCAGTCGGGACCTGCACGAAGTGGTGGCGATCCCGGTTCTGGTGGCCTCCATCGGTATTGCAAGCTGGCCCCAATATGCCCGCATCACCCGCAGCGGCACCCTTGTGGAACGCAACAAGGACTATATCGCTGCGGCCAAGCTGATCCGCACCCCGGTGCCGCTGATCCTGCTGCGTCACATCCTGCCGAACGTGATCGGTCCGACCCTGATTGTCGCGACCATCGGAGTTGCTGTTGCCATCATTATTGAAGCGACCCTGTCCTTTCTGGGCGTTGGCGTCCCTCCCACGACACCGTCACTCGGGACTCTCATTCGCATTGGCAACAGCTTTTTATTCTCGGGCGAATGGTGGATCACCTTCTTCCCGGCCCTGACCCTTGTCATCCTTGTTCTGTCGGTCAACCTGATCGGGGACTGGCTGCGGGACACCTTCAACCCGAAACTGAGGTAAGCATCATGGCTGTTCTGGATATTTCCGATCTGTCTATCGAGTTTCCAACCCGCCGCGGTATCCTCAGTGCTGTTGAGGGACTGTCCCTGTCCATTGAGGCCGGCGAGATTCTGGGGGTTGTGGGCGAATCCGGGGCGGGAAAATCCCTGACCGGCAATGCGGTTGTGGGCCTGCTGGAGCCGCCCGGCCGGGTTTCCGGCGGGACCATCCGCCTGAACGGCGAGGATATCACCCATCTGTCCGAAAACGCCATGCGCCGGGTTCGCGGGGCACAGATAGGCGTTATCTTCCAGGACCCGCTGACCAGCCTTGATCCGCTTTATACCATCGGTCGGCAATTGACCCAGACCATCCTGACCCACCAAAAGCTGAGCGCCGCCGGGGCACGGGACAAGGCCATCCAGTTATTATCCGAGGTGGGCATCCCCGCCCCTGAACGCCGCTTTGACGCCTATCCCCACGAATTTTCCGGCGGGATGCGTCAACGGGTGGTGATCGCGCTGGCGCTTTGTTGTGATCCCTGCCTGATCATCGCGGACGAGCCGACAACGGCACTGGATGTGTCGGTTCAGGCGCAGATCATCGACCTGTTGAAAAAACTGGCCCGGGAAAAGGGGGTCGCCACCATGCTGGTGACCCATGACATGGGGGTCATTGCCGAAACCGCCGATCGGGTGGCCGTCATCTATTCCGGGCGCCTTGTGGAAATGGGCAAGGTCCGGGATGTGATCGACACGCCCCGCCATCCCTATACCCGGGGCCTGATGGATTCCATTCCCCAGATCGGCCAGAATCTCAGAACCCTCCCGAATATCGAGGGGGCCATGCCGCGCCTCAACGCGCGGCCGGAGGGATGTGCCTTCAATCCGCGGTGCACACAAACCCTGGACCGCTGTTTCAGGCATGTCCCTCCACTTGACACCACTGCGGATGAGCAGCGGCAGGTTGCCTGCTGGCTTTTGACAGAACAGGAAAACAGGAAGGAAACCGCCTATGCCTGAACAGGTCGCCGTTCAGGTGGACAGCCTGAAAGTCTATTTCGATGTCTCGCCGCCGCTGGTAACCCGCCTGCTGAACAAGCTGCCGCGCCAATATCTGAAGGCGGTGGATGACCTCAGTTTCTCGATCACCAAAGGGCAGACCTTTTCATTGGTGGGCGAGTCGGGATGCGGGAAATCCACGGTTGCCCGCTCCGTGGCCGGGCTGTGCCGCATTCATGACGGCCAGATCACCATCAACGGCACCGACGCCGACCTTCCTGCCGCCCGACAGGACCAGCGCGACGCGGCCGAACAGGTCCAGATGATTTTCCAGTCCCCCTATGCCAGCCTCAATCCGCGCTGGCGCGTGCGGGACATTGTGGCCGAACCGATCCGCGCCTTCAAACTGGCCCGGGACAAGGCCGATGAACGGCAACAGGTTGCCCGGTTGCTGGAACAGGTTGGCCTGTCGGCCAGTGACGGCGAAAAATATCCCCATGAATTTTCCGGCGGACAGCGCCAGCGGATCTCCATCGCCCGCGCCCTGTCCAGCCGCCCGAAATTCCTGATCTGTGATGAACCCACATCGGCGCTGGATGTATCGGTTCAGGCGCAAATCCTGAACCTCATGACCCAGCTTCAGGATGAACTGGGCCTGACCTACCTGTTCATCAGTCACGATCTGGCGGTGATCGATCACATGTCCGACTGGGTCGGGGTCATGTATCTTGGCCGGATCTGCGAAATCACGCCCAAATCGGAACTGTTTGCAAACCCGCGCCATCCCTATACCCGGATGCTGCTGGCAACGGTCCCGGACCTGCAGGGCAAAAGCAACCGCCCCACCATCACCGGCGAGGTTCCCAACCCCATCACCCCACCAACAGGTTGCTACTTCCATCCCCGCTGCCCCCATGCAGAGGACCGCTGCAGAAGCGAGCGCCCCACCCTTCAAACCCATGGCCCGACGCGGGTCGCCTGTCACGCCGTGCAAGAGAAAAGACTATGAAACGAATTGCCGTCGCCGGTTTTCAGCACGAGACCAACACCTTTGCAGATCACAAGGCCGACTTTCAGTCCTTCTCCATGACCAAGGACTGGCCGCCGCTTTGCAGCGGGCCGGATATGCTGGACACAGTGGCCGGGTTTCACCTGCCTGTGGTCGGCGCACTCAGCCGTCTGTCACAAGAGCCGGATGCGGAGATTGTTCCCCTGACATGGGCCTTCGCGGTTCCGTGCGGCCATGTAACGCGGGATGCGTTCGAGCGGATCGCCGGCATGATCACGGATCAGTTGGCGGCGGCGGGCACACTGGACGGGGTGTATCTGGACCTTCACGGCGCCATGGTCAGCGAGCATTACGAGGATGCGGAGGGCGAACTTCTCCGCCGGATCGCCATGCTGGCCGGGTCCGGCGTCCCCGTCGCGGCCAGTCTCGACTATCACGCCAACATCACCGAAAAGATGCTGGAATATGCGGATTATCTGGATGTTTACCGGGAATATCCCCATACGGACATGGCAGAGACCGGCTATCGCACGGCCCATATCCTGCTGGACATGATCGATCGGGATATCCGCTATCACAAGGCGCTTCGAAAACCGGATTACCTGATCCCGCTGAACCTTGGATGCACCACCATCGAACCCTGCCGGACACTGATGGCCAATTTGAACACCCTTCGGGGCAACCTGCCCGACCTGACCCATATGTCGTTCGCGGCGGGATTTGCCCTGTCTGACATCCACGAGGCTGGCCCCGCCATCCTTGTCCATGCCCAAGACAAGCAAACCGCCGATAACACCGCCGATCACGTCCTTGAGTTACTGAAGACAACAGAGCAGGCGTTTGAGCCTGTCGGCCTGCCCGCACCCGCCGCCGTTGAGGAAGCCATGGGGCAAGCCCGCCATGCCGCGCTGCCCATTATCATTGCCGATACACAGGACAATCCCGGCGCCGGGGGAAGCGGCGATACCACCGGGGTTCTGAGGGCGTTGCTGGCTGCAGGGGCCGAAGATGCCCTTTGCGGGTTCATCGCTGACGGGGAAACCGCCTTGCAAGCCCATGTGGCGGGGGAAGGCGCCGAGATCAAGGCCCGGCTTGGCGGCAAACTGTTCAAGGGGGACAGGCCCGTTCAGGGCACCTTTCGGGTATTGGCCCTTGGGGATGGGGAGTTTACCGGCACCGGCCCCATGTGGAAAGGGGCGCGAATGCAGCTAGGCCTCTGTGCCCTGTTGGAACGGGGCGGTGTCCAGATCGCGGTATCCAGCAAGACCATCCAGACCGGAGACCAGTCCATGTTTCGGCATCTGGGTGTTGATCCCACCGGGAAAAAGATCATTGCCCTGAAAAGCTCTGTTCATTTCCGGGCCGATTTTGAACCCATCGCCCATTCGGTTCTTGTGGCGCTGGCACCGGGACCGGTGCTCCTTGATCCCGGGCAGATCCCCTATCGGAACATCCGCCCGGATGTGCGCCTCAGTCCCAACGGACAAACCCTGCAGCAGCGGTCCAGCGCGTAAAAAGCTGGAAAGCCGCTTCCGCATGTCTATCGGTCCGACGTGTTTGTCAGGCCAGATCAGGACAGGATCAGGCCTAACCAGTCCCCTTTTGTTCCAGTTCAGCCTCGATCCCGGACAGACAGCCCAGCGCCTGTTCCGCCAGTTCAAGGGATAGCCGCACCGTGGTCTGGGCCGTGCCATCCCCCTCGGTCCGCGCCTTATAAAGTTTGCGGCTCAGGGTCTCGATCTTTTCCATAAGGATTTTCCGGGTCGCGGTCAAAAGCGGAAGCGCGCCCCCGTCCCCCTTGCCATCCCGCAATATGTCCGGGCCAAAGCTGCGGTGCATATTGATCAGAAGGCCCGTCGCAACAGCCCAGAAATGTTCGTATCGACGCTCGAAATTAAGGGTTTTTGACAGGATATCCGCCCGAATTTCCTCAGCCTCTCTATCGGTTGCCCCCTGCCGCTCGGCTTGCTCGATCCGCCGTTCCGCTTCGCCCAGAATATCCTTGTAAACCTGCATGGTGACAAACGCATTGCCGATCAGGCGAAGCCCCTCCCGGGCTGTTTCCAGACTGAAAAGCTGATGCCGGACCTTGCCCTCCACTTGCTCGTTCAATTCGCAATGCAGAAAGTTTTCATACAGGGTTTCGCGCATGTCCTGCGAAAAATCAAAGGCTGGCACATGGCGGAGGGCTGGAAATAGGTCTTCCGGCCGGATGCCCGCAATATCCGCCCCCATGATCACCAGCGCCTCACAGGCGCGGCTTTGTCCCATCCCTGCGTCATGGGCGAAATAGCCCCCGAAACGAAGGGCCTCCCACGGATGGCGACCGGTCAGGAAGCATAAAACCTTCGCAAGGTTCCGGGCATCCGGCACCGGCCGGGACACCAGCGCCACCGGCACCCCATCGCTCAGGAAAGTGGTCCGGCTCCCTTCGGCCTTGTCAATCAGGCTCAGCGCCGGGTCCAGCGGGGCCCGTTCATCATCCGCCCTGAAAGCCCCCACAGGCAGGCCATCAAAGTGGTCAAAATCATGAACATCTGCCTTCCGGTCCAGCGCCTGAAACTGTTCCAATGTCTGCGGTAGGTCCCGGACCGGCACCCGCGTCCGGTTCATGGACTGGAAAACGGCCGGATCAACAACCTGCTCATGGGCATTCTGCACCAGCTTGCCGTTCACATAGGTAAAGCTGGGGCGGCCCACCTCGCCGCCAAGATAGCCATCCCGCCCGTCGGTGCGCTTGAATTTCAGGACAAGCGACGAATGGGGGGACTGCATATGAACAGCGGACAGGCATTGCCGTTCCATATCGATCTTGAACTCTGCGGCGACGCCGGGCAGGATCCCCTCCAGATAGGCATGACACAGGGCCTCCACCGTCTCGCGGTCCTTCATGTCTGCCGCGCTCAATCCCCGGCCGGTTTTCGCCTGCAGCAGGAAATTCATGGCCTGAAAGGAAATCGGCGCGCCCCGCCCCACATAATATTGCAGGACGGAGGTCAGTTCACCCTCCCCCTCTTCAATGCGGGAGGACATTTCCTCGGCAAAAAGAAGGTTCCTCTCCACCTCGCTTTCAAGGCAGGCAAAGACCGTATTCTCGATCAGGCCACCAACCCGGCCAACCGGCGCCGCATAGGCAGATGGCCAGCGGATTTCCGAGGGCGCGTCCCTGTCCTGCCCGCCCCGGTTGACAATCGGCGCCTTAATATCGGTTCGGGTGGACGAGGCACTGACCGCCCCGTGAATATCGTCAATCGGGTCAATGTCATCCCCATAGGCGTCCATCATGGCCTGAACGGCATGACCATCCACTTCGGGCCGCACCCCGAGACGCCGACAGACCGAATGATAATAGGTTCGGAAATCCTGCCGCTCCCGATAGCATCCCAACCTGTCCCCGTCAGGAGCGCGGAATTCCTCCCGCGTCATGTCATAATCGGGCAGGCTGGTAAAATGATACCCCCGAACCTGGGACCGAAAGACCCCGGAAACCCCATTGAAGGCTGCCAGTCGTCGCCCCAGCAGGGACAGCGTGCGTGTTACATAAGGCATGTGCTAAATCCTGTCAGATCAGAAAAGTCAAAACCAGAGGGGGCCGGGCGCAAGACCAGCGCCCTCCCTTGTCCGAAAGGCGACTTCCGGGCTAGTCCTCAATCACGGCAAAACCGAAGTCTGTCTTCAAATCCTCGGCAGCGCCAAGATGATGAGGGAATATGGTGGGCAGGGAATATCCTTCGGGAAGTTTGTCTTTCTTGCGGCCCGTGCTTGATCCATGCGGAAAGGGACCGGTCAGTCCCAGCCGGAAATGATAATTCTCTAGCGCATCAACAAGGACCGTCTCGAAGGGGGCGTCTTCCCCATCCGCCCTGTCCGGCCCCACCGCCACCAGCGGCGGGTTCTTCCTGAGGGTGAAATCACAGGTCAGAAGCGTGCCCGCATCCAGATATTTCAGAAGGTTCCGCCAGTGTCCGGGCCCAACCGGCAGGCTCACGGACTGCCCATCAATGTCGCGGATATCGTGGCTCAGGACACTCAGCAACTGATACAACTGCCGGGTCCGCACCAAGAAGTCGCTGGATCGCTTGCAGTCCCGCGTCTTCTCCAGAAAGGAGCGGACATTCCCCACATAGCAAAAGTTGGCGGACGGGGTCGCTGTTTCCAGCGACAACTGCACCTGATACGTGGCCAGTCCCCACGTAAAAAACGACCCTTCCCCTGCGGGGGGAAGAAGCTCCTGTATCTGCACCCCGCCCCCTTCGTCATACATCAGGACCGGCACCACAATCGGCGGGGCCCCCTTGGGTTGGCGGAATTGCAGAACCGTCAACAGGCCCGCCCGTTCCGACGGCCTGTTTTCGTATCGGGCCACCATTTTCAGGCACAGGCTTTCAAAATTACGCCGCTTGAAGTCGCTGGCCCGCTGCAGAAACCCGTCAATCGCAGGCAGTCCGCGAATACTGTTGATCAGCCCTGCGGCCTCGGGAAGTCCTTCTGATGACCCGCTGATCCTGTCCTGAAACGCCTTCAGGGCCGCCTCATAGGTCGGCTCATCATGGCGTTCCTTCAGGCGCAACAAATGCAACAATCGATCACAAATATCGGCGGTGTTGGCAATTCCCCCCCCGTTCAGGACAATAGCCAGATTGCCGCGTTCCTCAGGTGGGATCATGAAAAAGAAGAAACCGAATTCCACATCCGTAAAGGAAAGGGTCGCCTCTTCTGAAACCCGGACCTTGTGAATATACGCCTGGGCAATTTCGGGCTTCAGCGGATTGGTCGTCAGACCGCCGGAGAAGTAGTCCTGTATCATCAGATAGGACTTGTAGTTATCCTCCTTTGCGATCTCGGTGATTGTGTCATCAATCTGCTGGGTATAAATCTTCTCAATTTCCTGATCGGTCAGGTTTAACCTTCCCAGATAGGTGTCAAACAAGTCACTGGTCAGAAGTCTTTCCAGTTTACCCGTTCCATGCTCGGCCAGATAGGTGATCAGGCGATCCGGGTTCCACGGCGCCTTGTCATACTGGAGACTGATTTCCAGAAGCCCGTTTCGATCACGAACGGATTTCCAGATTGTCCGAGGATAGTCAATGTAGCAAAGCGGGTTCAACTCGCTATCCCATAATCCGAACAACTGCGCCGTATCCTCATTTTTCGCAATATTCGTATGGTCTGTGAAAAAGGGAACTTCCAGGCCGTAACGGGACGCATTCATTACAAGGGAGGGCCCGCCGGATTTTTCATACCGGATCATCCGCTCCAGATTTTTCCGGTTCTCGAAACCGAAGACAGCATCCTGCGTAAAAACGGTCCGGTGTTGGGGGCGTGTCACCCGTCCGAACCAGTAGCGGGGGCTTTTGACAAGCCCGCCTTTGAACAAACCACTCATCGAAACCCTCCATACGATCCTGAAGGATTTCAGATTGTCATTCCGCCATACAATACAACCTGAAATTTCATTAAAGACATTAAAATGAAGAAGAAAGAATACACCCTTATTCAAGTAATCAAGGGTGTGACGACAGGGGTATGCACATTGAAATGCCAGTCTTAACAGAATTTGATCTTGTGGGATGGATTTACCGCCCCCACGCGCTCCTGTCGGGCTGTTAGGTATCGGGGCGAAAAGTAAATGCGTGTTTTTCTAAAATGCGACCTTTTTATTTACAAATCTTAAACCGCTCCTTGCTAGCGTAGGGCCCAATGGACCGGTTTTGAAGTGAGAGTGCCGGTTTCGAAAGGCTCACTTCTTTCGTGAAGGACTTAAAGGATGCGGTTGAGAAAATTTCTTCTGAACTCAAGCGGCTCTGTAACGGTATATGCCACATTATTTACAATGGTTGCCGTTGGTGCGGGTGCACTGGCGCTGGATTTCGGGCGCATGACTCTCCTGCGGGCGGAAATGCAGAACCGGGCCGATGCCGGGGCCATGGCCGCCGCCCGTTTTCTGGATGGCAGTGACGGCTCCCGTGCCATTGCAACGGATGTGGCCGTGAACGCCATGACCCAGATCAGCGGCGTCAATGCCGAGGAACTGGATGTTTCTGCCGTCCTCTATTACAGCTCCCTCAGCCCGTTGACCGAAGCCACCTCGGATTTGAACGCCAAGTTCGTCCATGTCAAACTGAACGCGAAAAACATGAACCTGTTCTTTGCGCCGGTTCTGAACATGCTGGCCAATCCCGAAGCGCCGGCCAACGCGACCCAGTCCGCGCAGGCCATCGCTGGCCCGAAACCGTTCCTTTGCCATGCCCCGCCCCTGATGATCTGTGATTTTCTGGAAAACAGCCCACCCACCAACCTTCGCAACCCGGACAATGCCGGTCGCATGATTGTGCTGAAGGAACCACAGGGCGGCGGCAGTTGGGCACCGGGGAACTTTGGCCTGCTGTCCCTGCCCGATGGTTCCGGCGGTGCCAAGGACATTGAAGGGGCGCTTGCGGCTGTCGCACCCGAAGACTGTTACAGTATTGATGTTGAAACCGCACAAGGGTCCAAGACCAACAAGGTCAAGGATGGCGTGAATGCCCGCTTTGACCTTCCGGGCAACCCGTGGCCCTATCCGGCCCCCAATGTCATCAACTATCCCCGCGACAACCAGATTATCGCCGACAGCAATATCAAGCTGGGAGACGGCTACTGGAATATCGCGAGCTACTGGTCAACCGTCCATGCCGGTGATCCGTTGCCTCTGGCATTAGCCGAGCATGATGGCCGCCCCACCTCCCGCCTTCAGGTTTACCTGTATGAACTGGGCGAAACCTTCTGGCGCAAGGGGAACCAGACCATCTATCCCATCCCGGCGGATACCGCCATCCCGGAAGGATTTGTCGAGGTCGCTCCGGCCGCCGCCGATGTTCCCCGGTCGCCCTCCAACCCCCATGACAACACACGGGATGGAGAGCCCAGTCAGGAAGCCGCCCCCAATGGGGCCAAGCGCCGCTTTGCGCAGGTGGCCCAGTTGCAATGCGTGGCCGACAATGTTCACGGCAACGGGACCTATCCGACCAACGGCAACTATATCGAAATTTTCATCACGGAATTCGTTCCTGACCCTCCTGAAGCCGCGATTTACGGAGAAATCATTCGTCCCCTGAATCCGTCAAACCATGCCGAGTATCACTCCAATGTTGAACTCTTTTAGGAAATTCAGGAAAGCCTCAAAGGGCAGTGCCTCGGTCGAGTTCGCGCTCTACCTGCCGGTTCTGCTGCTGCTTGTCATCGGTGTGACCGAGGTCAGTGCTGCCGTGATGCAAAGCGTCATTCTGGAGAAAAGCATGCGATCCGGTGTGCTCTATGCCGCCCGCTCCAGCCTGCCCCTGTCAGAAGAGGTCAAGACGCAGGTCGCCAATATTGTCAAGAAAGGCAACCCGGAAGGCACGGGCAGCTATCTGGTGGATGGCTGGGCCGACGAGGCATCGACCCTGAACCTGAGCATTGGGAATTACACCCTGTCTTCGGAAACGTCGGTTCTTGGCAGTAACCAGCTGCAGGTGGTCAAGATGACCGTCAGTGTTCCCTACCAACCCATTCTGGGGGATGTGATGTCACTTCTCGGGATCGGGAAATTCACCATGGCTCTCACACAGGAACAGGCGCATATCGGTGTCTAGATCGCTACTCTCCCTTATCCGGCAGCTTGGGCGGTGCCAGCGCGGCGCCGGGGCGGTTGAATTCGCCTTCATTCTGCCGCTGCTCCTGTTGCTCAGTTTCGCGGCCATCGAATTCATCGCCGTATTTTCGGAATATCACAAGGCCAATGAGGCCACGCGGATCATTGCCCGGAACCTGTCCAAGGCAACCCCGCTGGTCAGCCAGTCCACCCTGCTGTCCAATTCCCCCCATGTCTGCACCCCGGAAACCTGCCCCGGCCTCAGCGGCATTATTGCCGATGCGCAGAAAATCCTGCCCGCCCTGACGACCGCGGATGTCAACGTCACCTACGAGGTGAAGGATGTTGCCAATATCGGCTATTCCGTGGGCTACAAACCCATGATCACCGTGCGCCTGGATGGGGTCCAGTACAACTTCACCCTGATCAGCATGTTTCCCGGTGTACCGCAAGGGTTTGCCCTCAACCCGGCGGAAACAAGCACCCTTGGAAAGTGGTACTGATTTCGGTGGACCTCACACCACACTCGACTTGATCCGGCGGGGATAACGGGTATCCTGTTGACATGACCCTCAACAGACAAGGTTTCATTCCGTGACACGTACATCGCAGACCCCCGCCACCATCTTTCTGAAAGACTACAAGGCCCCGACCTTCCGGATCACGGATGTTCAGCTAACCGTCGAACTTGGGGAAGAGACAACGCGGGTCACCTCCAACCTGTCCTTCAGCCGCAATACGGACGGCGGACAGCAGGTTCGGTTGCACGGGGAGAACCTGACCCTTGTCTCGCTGGAGGTAGAGGGCCGCGAAATTCCCCCTGCCGAGTATACCCACACAGACAAGGACCTGACCTTTCTGGCCCCGTCCGACCAGTTCACGGCAAGGATCGTCACGGACATCCGGCCGCAGGACAACACGGAACTGGAAGGGCTTTACAAATCCAGCGGAAATTTCTGCACCCAGTGCGAGGCGGAAGGGTTTCGGAAGATCACCTATTTCATGGATCGCCCCGATGTCATGGCCACCTTTACCACCACGGTTATCGGTGACGGGTCGAAATATCCGGTCATGCTGTCCAACGGCAATCTGGACGGGCACGGCACCCTGAAGGACGGACGCCAGTTTTTCCGCTGGGTGGACCCGCACCCGAAACCAGCCTATCTGTTCGCCCTTGTGGCCGGGGATCTGGCCTGTGTGTCCGATGAATTCGTGACCATGAGCGGCCGCCGGATCGACCTGAAAATCTATGTGGAGAAAGGCGACGAGGACAAATGCGCCCACGCCATGCAGTCCCTCAAAAACTCCATGAAATGGGACGAGGAGAAATACGGGCGCGAATATGACCTTGATATCTTCATGATTGTCGCGGTCAGCGATTTCAACATGGGGGCCATGGAAAACAAGGGTCTCAATGTTTTCAACTCGAAATATGTTCTGGCCTCGCCGGAAACCGCCACAGACGCGGATTTCGACGGCATTGAAAGCGTCATTGCCCACGAATATTTCCATAACTGGACCGGCAACCGGATTACCTGCCGCGACTGGTTCCAACTGACCCTGAAGGAAGGCCTGACCGTTTTTAGGGACCAGCAATTCTCGGCAGACATGAACTCCGCCGCCGTCAAGCGGATCGAGGATGTGCAGCGGTTGCGCGCCGCCCAATTCCCTGAGGATGCCGGCCCCCTCGCCCATCCGATCCAACCGCAAAGCTATGTGGAGATCAACAACTTCTATACCGCCACCATTTATGAAAAGGGGGCGGAAGTCATTCGCATGATCCATACCCTGCTGGGCGAGGAGAAGTTCCGCAAGGGCATGGACCTTTATTTTGACCGCCACGACGGACAGGCGGTCACCACCGAGGAATTTGTCGCCGCGCTGGAGGACGGCTCCGGTGTCGATCTGACACAGTTCCGCCGCTGGTATACCCAGCCCGGAACCCCTGAAATCACGGTCACCGACCAGTATGACCCGGCAACCCGCCGCTATAGCCTGACCGTGCGGCAGGACAATCCGAAAGCCGGCCCCAAGGCACCGCCGTTGCATATCCCGCTGTCCCTTGGCCTGCTGGATGATCAGGGCCATGAGCTGATGGAGGGGGCCGCCGGCAACATGCTGAACCTGACCGAGCACGAACAGACCTTCACCTTTGATGACATCCCGGCGCGGCCGGTCCCGTCCCTGTTCCGGAATTTTTCCGCGCCCGTCAAGCTGGGCAGCAACCCGGCGGACGAGCGGCTGGATTTCCTGTTCAAGAATGACAGTGACCCGTTCAACCGCTGGGAAGCCGGGCAACGGCTGGCAACGCGCTGCCTGCTGGACATGGTGGAAAAGCATGACAGCCCGGAACGGCCCAACGCGCCGTCCGGCACCTTCATGGATGCGTTCGCCGCCCTGCTGACGGACGAAGATCTGGACCCGGCCTTCCGGGCCGCCGCCATGGCCCTGCCCGGTGAAAACTATATTGGCCAGCAGATGCCGATTGTCGCCGTGGATGCCATTCACGAGGCCCGTTCCGCGTCCATGCGCAGCATCGGCACCCGGTTTGAAGACGACCTGACCCGGATTTACAACCAGAATTCAGGGCAGGACAACATGGGGTGCCGCCGCCTGAAGAATGTGGCCCTGTCTTACCTGACCGCGACGGAAAGCGAGGATCATATCCTGCTGGCCGCCCGCCAGTATCGCGAGGCCACCAACATGACCGACCGGGTGGCCGCCCTTGGCCGCCTTGTGGATACGGACCATCCCGAGCACGACGCCGCCCTTGCCGATTTCTATGCCCGCTGGGAAACGGATCAACTGGTCATCGACAAATGGTTCACCTTGCAGGCCATGGCGTCCCGCCCACAAGCCATGGACGATGTGGAAGGCCTTCTGAAACATCCGGCCTTCACCCTGCTGAATCCGAACCGTGTGCGGTCCCTGATCGGGGCCTTTGCCGCCGGTAACCCGGTGCACTTCCACAGCATTTCCGGGCGCGGCTATCGCTTCCTGTCCGACAGGATCATGGAACTGAACAAGACCAACCCCCAGATCGCGGCCCGTCTTGTCTCGCCTCTCGGTCAGTGGCGGCGCTATTCCCCGGAACGGCAAACCCTGATGAAAGAGGCGCTGAACCGCATTCTGGAAACAGAAAATTTGTCGCCGCATGTCTTTGAAATGACCAACAAGAGCCTTAATAATTAAGGGACGGATAACGTTTTTATGGCATAATGGGCGTCTCAGGCCCAAAGATCATTTCTAACTGTTGAGGGGAGGCTCACCATTTCTATCAGGCGTGCATATCTGCTTTTGGCCGGGTCCCTGCTTCTTGGGACCGCGTTGACCGCACCGGGGGCACAGGCCAATTCCGGTCAGGCAACAGCCACCCTTCTGGTGGATGATGGTATTGAACGGGAAAGCCGGGCTGTCGTTCCCCGCAGCAAACCTGATTTGAGAAATGTTCCGGTCCCCCGTCCCAATCCGGGGACCGTGGTGGCCAGTATTGCCCCCTCCCTTCCCGCAGCCGATGTACCGCTGCCCAAGGAACGGCCCGTCAGCCTGATCCTGCCGCCGAAACCCTTTGATACGGGCCTGATGTCCGCGAAAGACCGGAAAATCTATACGCAGGCGTTCCGGGAAATGCGGCAGCGCAACTGGCAAAAGGCAATCTCGCTGGCGGATACCGCCAAATATGACCTGCCCGCCAAATATATCCGCTGGTCGTGGCTGAAAGCCTATAAGGGCGGCGCCAGTTTTCACGATATTACCTCGTTCCTGATCGACAATCCCGACTGGCCCTATCGGGGCACCCTGATGCGCCGCGCCGAAGAGGCGCTGGTCAATCCCGCCCCGGCGGACCGGACCCTGTCATGGTTCTCGGACCGGACCCCGCTTACCGGCATGGGGATGCTACGCTATGGCGAAGCCCTCTTGAGTGTGGGGCAGAAAGACAAGGGACAGGACTGGATCCGACAGGCCTGGGCGGAAGGAAATTTCAGCGAGGGTCTGGAAAAGCAGTTTCTTGCCTCCCACAAGGACAGGCTAACCAAGGCGGATCATGAGGCCCGCATGGACCGGTTGCTGTGGGATCACCGCGCCGATGATGCCATCCGTATGCTGGACCGGGTCGGCAGCACCGCCAAGAAACTGGCCGTGGCCCGTATTCGCCTGATGCGCATGAAAGGCAATGTGGACGCCGCCATCAACAACATCCCCGCCGAATTCCAGAATGATCCGGGCCTGCTCTATGAACGCACCCGCTGGCGGCGGCGCAAGGGCATGCACGAAGGCGCACAGGAAATTCTTCTGGGTCTGAACGGCGATGCCTCCAACCCCGAATTATGGTGGACAGAACGGCACATCCAGTCCCGGAAACTCCTGCATAAGGGATATGTGTCCGAGGCGTACCGGCTGGCCAGTCAGCATGGCCTGACGACCGGGGCCGATTTTGCTGCGGCGGAATGGCTTTCCGGCTGGATTTCGCTCCGCTTCCTGCATGATTACAAGGTGGCGCTGGATCACTTCACCCGCTTCTATAACAATGTCAGCTATCCCATCAGCCGGGCGCGCGGTGCCTATTGGACAGGCCGGGCCTATGCGGCCCTGAAGGACAAACGCTCTGCCCAGTACTGGTATGAGGAAGCCACCCGCTACGCCACCACCTTCTATGGGCAGGTCGCCCTTGGCGAGCTTGGCAAATACCATATGCCCAGCATTCCGGTCACCCCGCACCCTGATACGGCCACCCGCAAGGCGTTCGAGAAAAACGAACTGGTGCTCATCTCCCGGCATCTGGCAGAACTTGGCGAAGGACGCCGTTCAAGGCCGTTCCTGCTGGCCCTGACCGAACAGGCGAAAACCCCGCAGCAATATGCCTATTTCAGCGAACTCGCCCATACCATCGAGCGCCCCGACTATGCGGTGACCGTGGCCAAGCGGGCGTCACAACTGGGAACGGAACTAACCCATATCAGTTGGCCGACCCACACCCCGACCACGGAAAAGCCCCCCATTGAAAAGCCGCTGGTTCTGGCCATCACCCGGCAGGAAAGCGCCTTCGCCGCCGATGCGGTGTCCCATGCGGGTGCCCGGGGCCTGATGCAGTTGATGCCGGCAACGGCCAAGTCTGTTTCGCGCAAATTGAACCTGTCCTATTCCACGTCGCGCCTGACGGCCGACCCGGCCTATAACACCCTTCTTGGCAGCACCTATCTTGGCAACCTGATCGACCGGTTCGACGGCTCCTATATTCTGGCCATCGCGTCCTATAATGCGGGCCCCGGTCGGACAAACCAGTGGATCCGCGAATGGGGCGATCCCCGCCTTGGCGAAATTGACAATATCGACTGGATCGAGCTGATCCCCTTCTCGGAAACCCGCAACTATGTCCAGCGGGTGATGGAAAACCTTCAGGTGTACCGGCAGCTTCTGGGAAATAACGAACGGCAGCTTGTCCAGATTGCCGAAGACCTTGATCGGGGTCGGTCCCTGAATTAGCAAGGGGCGCGCCCGCGGCCCCGTCCGGGGGGCGGTTTTGCGCCCCACCGGATATCCCTTGCAATAACGGGAAATTCAACCCACATTCTGACAGTGCCGGGAGGGGCACAAACAGATAAGGGACATAAATCCGATGACAGACCAGCCATTATCGGGGATCAAGGCCTGCGTGTTTGACGCCTATGGCACCCTGTTCGATGTGAATGCCGCCGCCCGTCAGGAACAGGACCGCCTTGGCGAGGCCTGGGAGCAGATTGCCGACCTCTGGCGCATGAAGCAGTTGCAATATACCTGGCTGCGCAGTCTTCAGGACAATTACGCGGATTTCTGGCAGGTCACGGGCGAGGCGCTTGATTTTGCGCTGGCATCCGTGGGCATGACAGACCCGCGCCTGAAATCCCGCCTGATGGACCTGTATCTGACCCTGTCCGCCTATCCAGAAGTGGCCGACACCCTGACCAAACTCAACAATGCCGGAATGCGCTGCGCCATCCTGTCCAATGGATCACCGGACATGCTGAATGCCGCCGTGCGCAATGCAGGCCTCACCGACCTTCTGGACGGGATTTACTCGGTGCAGGACGTCAAGGTCTTCAAGCCCCATCCCAAGGTCTATCAGCTTGCTGTTGATCGGCTGCATGTGGATGCCCGCCAGATCTGTTTTCAGTCGTCCAACGGCTGGGATGCCTATTCCGCACGGGACTTCGGCTTTCGGGTTATCTGGTGCAACCGCTTCAATCAGGCAGCAGAGCGCATCCCCGCCCCGCCGGATCATCAGGTGACAAACTTGCGGGACATCCTGCCCCTGCTTGGGGTTTGACCAGCCCCATGCCCTCTTTCTTTTTTACGGACCATAACCAGCGGTGACACAGACCATGACTTTCAAGGAATGCCACTATAAAAGCGCCGACGGGCTTGATCTTTATTACCGCACCTATGGCGAGGAGACGGACCGGGCGCCGCTGGTCTGTCTTTCCGGCCTGACGCGCAATTCCGGAGATTTTGATGATTTCGCCCATCGATATTGCCGGGATCGCCGGGTCTATGCCCTTGACTATCGGGGACGGGGAAAATCCGCCTATGACCCGGATTATCGCAACTACAATCCCCAGACCTATATTGCCGACGTGCTGCAATTCCTGACCGTTCTCGGCATCGACCGGGCGGTTCTGGTGGGCACCTCGCTTGGCGGCATCATCTCCATGGCCCTTGCCGCCATGGTACCGGACCGGATTTGCGGGGTTGTCCTGAATGATATCGGCCCTGAAATCAATGCCGCGGGCGGCAGCCGCATTGCCGGTTATGTGGGCAAGGATATCCGCTTTGACACATTGGAACAGGCAGCGGAGGCCCAGAAAACCCAGTTTCTGTCCGCCTATCCCGATCTTGTCGATGCGGGATGGATGAAAACCACCCTGCCCGCCTTCATTCTGGATGCGGCTGCGGGGAACTACCGCCCCAACTATGATCTTGCCATCGGCAAGGCCCTGCTGGAACAGGTGCAGGAAGACAATCCGGTTGACCTGTGGCCGTTTTTTAAGGCACTAAAGAGCATACCGACACTCGCAATACGCGGGGCTCTTTCCGATGTGCTGAGCGAAGAAGTCTTCGATAAAATGAAGGCCGCCCACCCGAATATGGAGCATGTCACAATCAAAAACCGGGGTCATGTGCCACAGCTTGACGAACCGGAAGCCTTGGAAAAATTGGATGAGTTTCTTGAACGAGTTTGAATTCACCCCCACCTACGACACCGTTTGTCAGGCCGCAGACCGGATCCGGGACGTGGTCGTCCGAACCCCGCTTCTGGAAAGCCCGGCGCTTAACAAGAAAATTGGCGCCCGGTTGCTGGTCAAATGCGAAACCCTGCAAGTGACCGGCTCCTTCAAGTTTCGCGGGGCCTATAACGCCATTAGCTCGCTGCCCGATGAGGTACGCGCTCGCGGCGTCTTCGCCTATTCCAGTGGCAACCACGCCCAAGGCATCGCCCATGCGGCAGAGATGATGAATATTCCCGCCACCATCCTGATGCCGGAAGACAGCCCCGCCATCAAGATCAGCAACACCCGCGGCTATGGGGCCACCGTGGTCACCTATGACCGATACACGGAATCCCGCGAGGAAATCGGCGCACGAATTGCGGAAAAAGACGGCCTGACCCTGATCAAGCCCTATGACAATCCGGCCATTGTATCCGGTCAGGGGACCATCGGTCTGGAAATTGCCCAGCAGTTGAAGGAAAAAGGCCTGACCGCCGATTACCTGTCCGCCCCGTGCGGTGGTGGGGGGTTGATCAGCGGCATTACCCTTGCCATGGCAAAGGAAAGCCCGACCACCCGCCTGATTGCGGCTGAGCCGGAAAATTTCGACGACACCACACGGTCCCTCGCCCTTGGCGAACGGGTCAGCAATGAGCCCGGCCACCGCAGCATCTGTGATGCCATCGTCACCCCCATGCCCGGCGAGATCACCTTCCCCATCCTGCAAGGCAACGGGGTCACCGGTGTCTTTCTGACCGAACGGGAAGTAACAAACGCAGTGCGAACCGCCTTTACCGATCTCAAGATCGTGGTGGAACCCGGCGGCGCTGTCGCCCTTGCCGCCTATCTGTCGGGCAAGGTGGATATCGCTGGCAAGACGGTGGTTGCCGTCTGTTCCGGCGGGAACGTGGATGCCCCTCTCTTTGCGGATATCCTGCTGGAAAAGCTCTAGGATTCGGCATAGGCCCGGCTTCTGGATATCAGGGCCGGGCCTGTTTTCCGCCGATCAGGCCCCGATCTGTTGCAAAAAGACCTGATCCATTTGGATCATGCGTCCGTTTTTTCCCTGTTATTTTCACGCCATAGCAGGAATTATTCATCTGATAGAACTTGTTCCAAAATTGCGACAGGGGGGCAAAAAAAATGCGCCCGCCTTGCCCCTACCCCAACAGTAAACACTAACATAAGTAGTAAATTACCTATATCTTTTGGGGTGATATTTTCCCTATTCTGCCAGCAACTTAAAAAGCCATGCCGGGCGGAAAAGCATTTTGCACACCGCCCCGCCCTTTTTCGGCGAAGGTCGGTTGCCAGCACCTCTCTCACGCTACCAGCCCTCTTTCCCACATCCTATTGATGTGAAAGGACGCAACGGCGTTCCTTTTCAAATAAACCCAATAAATCAATGAATAAAAACATTAAATGGAATCCCGTAAAACAACAGCGCACCCAGAATTATTCCCAATAACTAGAAAAACGACCAAGAAATTGACGCAATAAATTAAAAATACACCGCAATAAAAAAGAACAAATAGTACAACTTTACAGATTAATGGCATGACCATAACCTCCCTTTATTAACACAAAGGAGATTTTCACCATGCCAAAAGCCCATACTCATACATCCCCCACCACCACTACCAACGCTTGTTTCAAGAAAGACGCCCGCATTGCCGATCCCGGCACCGTGCGGATCGGCAACATGAGTCCCGCCTTCCGCGTCTCTCGCGATGCCTCGGCCAGCGTTCGGGATGATGAAAAACTCCGGATCGGGAACATGAGCCCCGCCTTCCGTGTCTCTCGCGACGCCCCGGCCAGCGTTCGGGATGATGAAAAACTCCGGATCGGGAACATGAGCCCCGCCTTCCGTGTCTCCCGCGACGCCCCGGCCAGCGTTCAGGATGATGAAAAGCTCCGTATTGGCAACATGAGCCCCGCCTTCCGCGTCTCTCGTGATGCCCCGGCCAGCGTTCGGGATGATGAAAAACTCCGTATCGGCAACATGAGCCCCGCCTTCCGTGTCGCTCGCGATGCCCCGGCCAGCGTTCGGGATGATGAAAAACTCCGTATCGGCAACATGAGCCCCGCCTTCCGTGTCGCTCGCGATGCCCCGGCCAGCGTTCGGGATGATGAAAAGCTCCGGATCGGCAACATGAGCCCGATTTTCAAGCGGTAAACTGACAGTAAACACCCAGCCTGTTCCCAGCAAGGAGATCTGTATGCATCAGGACAGCCCGCGGCTGCCAGACACCCGGCCACAGGAGACAATTGTCAAATTCTTCCGGCTGATCCCTCACTGTCCGCTTCCGCAGCGTGCCGATCGCGCTGCGGGAGGGTTGTTGCCCACCCGGGCTTTTCGCTATTGCGAGCCCATGACCACGGCCTCGGCCTTTGGCTGGTACGCTTTTGCGCCGCTGGATTTCAGTGTGGTCTGGGACGGGGTGGATATTCTCTGGACCTGGCCCGACGCGGACTCGTGGTATCCGCTGGATGCAGTGCAATTTCCCGATTTCAGGAAAACATTCGATGCGTCCTGCCCGGAAGCACTGCGCGGATATGCGCCGCCCTTCCTGTCCGCCCCGCCAGAGCCGGGGCTGCTGAAAATCTGGACGGGATTAATTGCCCGCACCGCACCCGACTGGCGCCTTTTGGTACGCGCCCCCGCCAACCTGCCCCGCAGTCTCAATTTTGAGCATTTCGAAGGCATTATCGAGACGGACCGCTGGTTTGGTCCGCTCTTTACAAACCTGCGCCTGACCAAAACGGATATCCCGATCCGCTTTCGTACCGATATGCCGCTGGTCCAGTTGCAACCCCTGCACCGGTCCGTTCTGGATGACAAAATGCTGAACAGTTTTGAGATCGGCGAAAGCCTTGATGATCTGGACGCATCAGACTGGCAGGCCTATCACGACACGCTTGTCGCGCCGGGCGGCCCGCAGGATCGGGAACGGGGCCTCTATGCCCGCACCTCCCGCCAGAACGCCAAAAAGGGAAGCCCGAGCGGCACGGAAGAGCCGCGCCGCTGAAATCAGGCTTCCCCCAAAAGGGCAGGACGTTCCGTTACAGAATGTCGCCAAGCGCCTTGTTCAGATGGCTCAATGTGCGGTCCATATTATGCAGCTTGTCCAGACCGAACAGGCCAAGGCGGAAGGTTTGGTAATCGTCCGGTTCGTCACATTGCAGCGGAACACCCGCCGCAATCTGCACACCGATATCGGCAAATTTCTTGCCGTTGTGAACCTGACTGTCATCGGTATAGAAAACCGCAACGCCCGGTGCCTCAAACCCCGGTGCGGCCACACTGCGGAACTGCTTTTCGGCCATCAGGGCGCGCGCCTTGCGGCCCAATTCCCACTGTTCCTGCATGACCTTGTCAAAACCGTACTGTTCCGTTTCCTTTACCGTATCCCGGAAGCTGGCCAGCGCATCGGTTGGCAGGGTCGCATGATAGGCATATCCGCCGTTCTCATAGGCTTCCATGATCTCCACCCATTTCTTGAGATCACAGGCAAAGCTGGAACTGGTGGTTCCGTCAAGTCTTGTGCGGGCCTCGTCCCCCAGCATCACAAGACCGCAACAGGGCGAAGCACTCCACCCCTTTTGCGGGGCGCTGATCAGGATATCGATGCCGACCGCCTTCATGTCCACCCACACCGTGCCGGACGCGATGCAATCCAGAACGAACAGGCCGCCAACCTCGTGAATGGCCTCGGCCACGGCTTTCAGATAGTCATCCGGCAGGATGATCCCGGACGCAGTTTCCACATGGGGGGCAAACACAACATCCGGCTTTTCGCGGCGGATGGTCTCGACAACCTCCTCAACCGGGGGCGGTGCAAAGGCGGCCTGACGCCCGTCATTGACCGGGCGGGCCTTCAGCACCGTGGAACTGGCCGGAATGTTGCACGCGTCGAAAATCTGGGTCCAGCGATAGCTGAACCAGCCATTGCGGATGACCAGTGTTTTCTTGCCTCCGGCAAACTGACGGGCCACTGCCTCCATGGCATAGGTTCCGCCGCCCGGCACAACGGCCACTGATGCCGCGTTGTAAACCGTTTTCAGGCTGCTGGAGATATCATTCATAACCCCTTGAAAAGACTTGGACATATGATTCAAGGAGCGATCCGTGAAAACCACGGAAAATTCCATCAGTCCATCCGGGTCCACATCCGGCAACAATCCACCCATTTCCATCTCCTTTGGCGACAGCGTTATTATTTCTTATCCTATTTCACTATTGAAATCGGGCAGAAAGCACAAGAGTTTAATCCCCACCAGCACCCCAAAGACGATACACGGGGGATCAGGGGCTAGTTGGTCGCCCAGAACTCTCCGTTCTGCAATTGCTCACGGTAGCTGCTCATGAAACCTTCAAGCTGGCCGATCTTGGCAATGGCGGAGGACCGTTCGCGGAAATTGACATCCGCACCGCCCGTTGTATCGGTGATCAGGTCGAAGGCATCCCGGTCAGGTGTTTCCGCAATTTTCGCACGGTAGGTCTTGCGCATGGCGGCCAACCCGGCGGCGTCATTGGCAAGGCTGCGGGCCACGGCCAGTTGCATCACCAGTTGCCGGTCCTCATTGGACAGCGCCGCATTTCCGGTTGCCCCATGCCGGGACAACAGGGCCTCAAGAGCCTTGATCGTGTTGGGCCAGTCCTTTGCCTGCCAGTGGATTTCAAGACGCAGCCTGTCCGCCTTCTCGCTTTTATCCTCGGTCAGCAGGGCCAGCGCCTCTTCATAATCGGCAAGTTCCGCATAGGCGCGGGACTGGATATGCAGCCGTTCCTGTTTGACGCTGTCCTTCAGCAATCGCCAGCGGGTCTTTTTCAGGACATTCAGGGCCTCTTGCGGCTGACCATCCCACAAATGGATGGCGGCCAGCTTGGTCCCGGTCAGGGCCTTTTGCTCCCCTTTCAGGCGGAAATTGACCTGATGGTCCAACAATTGCGCGGCCTGTTCCAGAAGGTCAATCTCAACCAGCCGATCCGACAGCTTGCGGATCATCTCGTCGCCCTTCCGACCCAGCGGGGTCAGTTCCCGATATTCATAATACAAAGCCAGTGCCTTGATGGGTGGCAGGCTGTCTGCCTCCCCTTCCAGGAACAGGCGATTGAACAGGTCGTTCATTTCGCGGGCAATATCCCGCGCACGGGGCGACTCCGGGAAGGTGGAAACGATAGAGCGGAATACCTCTAACCCTTCGCTATAGCGTCCTGTTGCAATCAGCAAATCGCCGATCCGCTTGCGGATCTCCAACTCCAGACCATCGCCGCGCCAGGAGAAATCCATCTGCTTGAACGCGTCAATCGCCTCGTCGGTTGTCAGAACGCCCTGCGCCAGTTCGGCATTGACCTTTTCAAAGCGTGCCCGTGCCTCAATCGGGGGAATGTTATAGGACATGGCCTGTTCAAATTTCAGGATACCCTCCTCCAGATTACCGGCACGAACCGCCGCAACCCCTTCCAGATATTCCCGTTTTGCAAGCAAGGCCGGATCGGTTTTCCCCTCGATCCCCACCTTCAGGCTGGCGAGCGCGGCCATCGCCCTCTCGATATCATAGTCCGCCAACGCGGCCTCGGCCTCCAGCAGGTGGAAGCGGTTCTGACGATCCTGATTATAGACCCCAAAGGCCGGCTTCCCGTCCAGAATCTCGCGCCGGGCGGTTTTCCAGTCCTCTTGCTGTCCCGCAGCAATCGCCCGCCACGGGGCCACCTCGCTGATGCCGTTAAAAGCCGGGTGGAACAGGTCTTCGCGGGCCTTTTCCGTATGGTTCATCCCCAGATTGGAGAGACCCCGCAGCAAACGATAGACAGAATCCTCGTCCGCCCGCGGATCATCGGCCTGTATCCGGGCCAGAACCCCAAGGGCATCGGCATGGAAATCATGGGCAACCAGGAATTTTGCCAGCTCCATACGGGCGGCATTCCGCCCCGGCCCCGGTGACCGTGCGACCTTGCGCTGTAACAGTTGCTTGCGGTCCCAAAAATCCCGGCTCGACACCTGCGCCCATTCGTTCAGGCGAACCAGTTGCGCCTGATCGGGCTGCTGCGAGAACCGATCCGTCTGGTCGCCGTCCGCAAACAGGTCCTCTCGCGAGATGGTGCGGGAAAGCTGCAACCCCCCATCCGCGCTGATCACAACACCGTTCCGTTCAACCTCGACCACAACGGACGGGTCTTTCGGGTCAAGGGCAATGCCCTGCACGGACGGCAGAACCTGAAACTGCGAGAACAGGCGGATTTTATCCAGCCCCCAACTGGGCGAATACAGCGGGATCGCCACCAGTTCGTCGCCAGCCTCGGGGTCCTCAAAGGTGATCCGATCACCATTATTCACCGCCGGGATGAAAACACGGGCACCGCCGCGGGAGGCAGGCTGGCGCTGTACATCCACCAGATGCTCGATCACCGGGGCCTCTCCCAGACGGAAATCAATCTGCCATTCATTGCCGACCCGCGCCACGGCGGGGGCATATCCGTCCCGGATATCCAGTCTGGCAAGCGTCGCCGTTGCGTGCGGCAGTTGCTTGCGCCGCATCACCAGAAGTTTGTACGGCCCTTCAAGGGCATCAAAATCAAGGGTAATTTTCTGATCGAAAATCAGCCAATAGGCACCGGCCCGCTCGAACAGGGCCATACCGGTGGATTGCTGCCACGGAAAGATCAGGCGGAAACCATCCTTCAACTTGCCAACGGACACCGTCAAAACGTCCGCTCCGGCCCCTTGGGGTGTCACAGCCTGTTGTGCGGCGGGTTTTGCCGTCTGTGCGGGTACAAGGGATCGCGGCGCGACCGGTTGGGCCTTGACCGGGGCCACCGGGGCGGCCGTCACGGCAGGCATCGGCTTTTCCGCCGCTGCGGTATTTGCGGCATTTGCGGTCGTCTGGCCTGCACTGGCGGCCGATCCAGTCTCCTGAACCCCCGCGTCCTTAGCCGGCTTGCTTGCTATCACTTTCGCGCTGGGCGTGTTTTCAGCGCGGGGGACTTCATCGCTGAAATCAAAGGCGATGCTGTTGCCACTTCGGAAGGATTTCACCTCAACCGGTCCCCGTGTCTGAACGGTAACCTCTGTCCGTCCGTCCGCCGTTGACGCCTTCAGCCCTGTCAGGCGATCGGGAAGACGTCGGCTCACCGCTGCCGTATCAAGGCTGCCTGCCTTGTCAAAGGACAGGACAAAACCGTTTCCGCTTTCCTGAACGCTAAAGCCGGTTTGCGTGGGCCAATCGAACACCAGTCGGCTAAACGATGCGTGATTACCGCTTCTGACCTTGACGGCAGGGGCCGCTTTCGCCCCCGCACCCTTCTTCAGATCAACAACAAACACTGTTCCGTAAGAGGATGTTTTTAAATCAAAATTACCCTTCAACGGAAAGCGGGCTGTACGACCATCATCCTGAAATTCACCGGCCCCGACATACCCGTCCAGATCCCGGCTCACCTTGGCCAGATCGGCGCTGAACGGCTTTTCAAAGCGGACCACCAGATAGCCGCCATCCACCGTGGCCGCTGCCTTGACGGCGCGCCCCCAATCGAACACAAGACGACCATAAGTCGGATGTTCACCGGCGCGAATGTCAACTTTCTCGGCGGACAGCACCGGCGCAGACAGGGTCATCAGGCCCCAGAAGGCCGCCCCCATCATCATGTTTTTCCTGACTGTCTGCCAACTCATAACCGGTTCCGTTTCCATCCTGCCGCTTCGCGGATGACAATATCAACTCTCCTTGCACGCGAAAATCTTTTTTCCCGGTCCGGAATGTCACCCAATTCGTAAAACCGGGAATCCGCCATACCGAAAACCCGGATGGGATAGCCATATCCCGCCTGCTCCAACTGTTCCGCCACGGCCAAAGCCCGCGCCAGAGACAGGCCCCAGTTATTGATAAAACGCGAAGACTCGCTGAGGAAGGGTTTCGGGTCCGTATGCCCGTAAATCTCGACCCGGTTCTCCATATAGCGCAAACTCTCGCCCAACTGGCCCATGATCTCGGTCAGGGTATCCGTTGCCCGGTTGCCGCCCCGCTCGAAATAGGAATCCCCGATAAACGAGATGACCAACCGGCCCGAAGCCTTGAACATCTCGATATCCGCCATTTCCGGGCTGGCGGCGAATTTTTCGCCCAGAATATTGGCCAGATAATCCAGATCAAAGGCCCGCCGTTCGGAAAACAGTTCCACCGTCTTTTCAGCCGTGGGCCCATCCTCTGTCTCGGTTACCTGTTCGTTCAGCTTGTATCCCAGCGTATCCAGTATTTTTTCCCAGCTTTCCTGCTTCACCTCGCTCATGGAAAACAGCAGGACAAAGAAAACCAGCAGCAAGGCCAGAAGATCTGCAAGCGAGGTCAACCACATGGAGTTCCGCCGCTTGGGCGCTGGCGGTTGATACAAATCGGAGGGGATCATTCATCCTCTCCTTTCGGGCGGAACTGCGGGGCCGACGTATCCCGGTCATAGAACCGGAAACTGATCTGGTTGTTCCCCTCCTGGGTCAGGCCAATGAAAATATTGCGGGATGGAACCCCCTGCTCCAGAAAACGGCTGACCAGTGCATTCAGGCGCCGCGCGGTCAGGTTTTCGGCAATGTTATCGGCTGTCGGCAAGGCACTTCCCGTGTCCATCAGGATTTCAAGGTCCGTAGGTGCCACACCAACCCGTTTGACCAGCAGGCGGGCGGTTTCGGTGAACAGGCCTGCCCGGGCCAGCCGGATATTCTGTTCCTGATCGGCGAAAATCTGACTGACCGGCACCCGGAAACGAAGCGAGTCCCCGGTATCGGAAAGTTCACTTTCCACCAGCGGGATTTCCGCATCAAACACCCGCCGCACCTCTTCGTGGAAGCTGGACAGGCCCAGTTCGTCGCCAACCAGTGCCCGTTCGTTCGAACTGGGCTTGGGGTCGCCCTTGAACGCGATATCAATACTGCCGATCACCTGCTTGACCCGGTCCTCCCGTGGGACGGACACGGAATACAAATAGATAAAAAAGGCCAGCAGCAGGAAATACAGTGACGCATACACCATGGCCGTGGCGTTTGCGGATTTACTTTCCTTCTCCTTGATATCGGGAAAATCAGTCATTGCACACCATCTGCACCGGCTCAGTCGAAACTGGCCAGAAGGGCGTCAATATCATCCTGCGAATTGCCATTGCCTTCCAGTTGCGGACCGTTCAAAAGATCTGCATCCGGACGGGTGTCCATCTCCTTGATCCCGGCGGGGGTATCGCGCCGCGTCTCGCCCTTGTTGACCGGGGTGCCAAGGGATTCCGCCAGCTTGTTGATGTTACCTTCAATATATTGCAGCGTGGTCACAACCTTGTTGATCCGCTGACCGGTGATATCCTGAAAGTTGGACGCCTCGTAAATCTGGGTGATGATGTCGGTAATTTCCGTTTCATCATCCCCGCCAAGGCGGCTTCCGATTTCGCCCAGCTTGTCGGCGGCATCAAGAAAGGTATTGGTGGCCTCCTCGGTGGCTTCCACAATCGCGGTCAGTTCATCGGCGGCGGCGGGAATATGCTGCTCGCTGATTTCCTGCGGTTGCAGGGACCGGATTTCCTCGCGGGCGCGGCGGATATAATCCACCAGTTCAAGGATCTGGTTCTGGATGTGGATTTCCGGCGCGGAAATATCCCCTTCGATCCCCCCCATCAGTCCTTCAACTAGGGCGGCAACCTCGGTGATTTCAACCGTATCGCCCTGCGCCGCCTTGATATCGGCCACCCTGTCAGAAAGATGTTTTGAGAAAGCTTCTGGATTCATGACCACACCTGTCCGTCCAATAATTACTCAGGTCGTTTTAATTCAACTTACCCGTCAATGGTTAATCCGCCGTAAAGGACAGGGGGTCTTCCCCCCTTGCCACGTCCCTTACCCTTCCTTGCTGTCCACTTGCGGCAACTGTTTGCGGGTTGCCAACTCAACAGTCAGCATCTTGGCCCGCTCGTCATCCATCTTGGCAAGAATACCGGCCAACTTGGCTTCCTTCATCATGGCGGACACATCCAGCAGCACACTCATATCAAGCGTGTTGAAAATCCGGGCGGCATCCTTCGGCTTCATTTTCTCGTAGATGCTGACCAGACTGAGCAGTTTCTGTTCTTCCTGCTCGTCATGCTTTTTCAGCAGGTCCTGAATGGTCGCCTCGATTTCCTTCAGGCGGGCAATCTTGTCGTCAATCCGCGCCTCGGTCGCCTTCAGAAGGTTGTCGCGCATGTCCAGTTCCTTGTCCCGGCGGTCCAGTTCGTCCCGGCGCTCAACCAGACGCTGCAACACCTCGATTTCACTGGCGGACAGGTCGGCGGCACTGACCGGCTGTGGCTGCCCGGACGGGGCAGCAGCAGCATCCTGCCCGCTCCCGGCAGGCTTTGCGGCCGTATCGGCAGCCCGGTTCGCCCCCTCGGCCTTTTCGGCCTGGTCGCTGGTGGTGTCATTGGCGGCCTGCGCCTGCACTTCCGGGACTTTCAGGTCCAGAAACAGCCCTTGCGCATCGGTCCAGACGGTCCCGATCTTCAATCCGAAGACCAAAACCATGGCAATCAAGGTGACCGGCAGAATACGGAGGTTTTTCATGACGACTTACCCGTTCCCATTCTTTCTGGACAACATCTGAAGCAATTCCTTTTCCGCCTCGGATCGTTTGGCGGACCCGTCAGAGAACGGGGTTTCCCGCTTCTCGGCCAGTGTTTCCGCCATTTTCCGGGCCTGTTTTTCCATCCGCTTGTCCCGGACAAGTTCGGCTGACGGATCAAGAACCAGTTCGTCCTCGTCTGCTTTCAGGGTTTGCGATGCCACGCCAACCCCCTCTTGCAGGCGGTCCGCAATACGCTGCCCGGACGCATTGATCAGTTTCAGTTCCTCAATCAGGGTGCGGGCCGCATCCAGTTCGCCCTGAAGGTCCTTGCCCGCTTCCTTGCTGGCGATCTTCATTTCCTCAACGGCGAGACGGGACCGGGTTGTGGCCTGATCAAATTCCCGCGCCACCTTGTGAAGCTCGCTTTGCGCATCGCGCATCACGGACAGTTTCTTGTGCAGCCGGGCGCAATATCCAATGGTCGCCCCCAGCAGGCAGATCAACAGCACATCCAGTATCAGCGGAACAGAAATCATATCCATCATACCCTTACCCTAAATGCCGCAAGGTCTTGTCCACCTTGACGGCAATATTCTGTCCGGACCGGCCCATCTTGCCGGAAACCATCTTCATCCCGCCGCAGTTCAGGACCACCGGACTGTTCGGCGAGGCATTCAGCATGATGGTATCCCCGATTTCCAGCGACAGGATTTCGTTGAGGGACATCTGCTGCTCGTCCAGAACGGCCATGATATCCACCTCGGTGGACCAGAGTTCGGTGGCAAGGTGGTTTTCCCAGATGCTGTCGCGGCCGAATTTTTCACCCATGAACATCTGCAGCAGCAATTCACGAACCGGCTCCAGCGTGGCATAGGGCAGAAGAAGTTCCAGACGGCCGCCCCGGTCCTCCATATCAATCCGCAGCTTGATCAGGATGGCCGCGTTGGCCGGACGGGCAATGGTGGCAAAGCGGGGGTTGGTCTCGACCCGTTCCTGATTGAAACTGACCGGGCTGAGCGGCTCGAACGCCGCGGACATATCCGCCAGAATGACGCTCACCATCCGTTCCACAAGGTTCCGTTCAATGGTGGTATAGGGCCGCCCCTCAATCCGCATGGCCGCAGTGCCGCGCCGTCCGCCCAGCAGAACGTCCACAATGGAATAGATCAGCGAACTATCGACCATGATCAGGCCATAGTTATCCCATTCCTCGGCCCGGAAAACGCTGAGGATCGCCGGAAGCGGAATGGAGTTCAGATAGTCACCAAACCGGATGGAGGTGATATTGTCGAGGCTGACTTCCACATTGTCGGACGTGAAATTGCGCAGCGAGGTTGTCATCATGCGCACAAGCCGGTCGAACACCACTTCCAACATGGGAAGACGTTCATAGTTGACCAGTGCCGAATTGATGATCGCCTTGATACCGGACTTGTCCCCGCCGCCGTCCGCATCCATGTCGAAACCGAGCAGGCTGTCGATTTCATCCTGGTTCAGGACACGGGTGGACTGGCCGCTGGCGGCCTCTTCGATACTGGTGCCGGACGGCTCGTCCTCCATGCCCATGGCGGCTGCCATATCCATGTCGTCATCGCTCATGCCCATGGCCGCGGCCATGTCCATTTCATCGTCGCCGGCTTCTGCGGCCATCGCCGCAGCCATATCCATTTCGTCGTCGAGATCAGCCATAGAAAACCTTATTGAACCAGCATTTCCTTGAACAGGACATCCTTGACCTGAATCGGTTTGACAGAACTGTTGATCCGATACAGCAGTTCTTCCTTCAGACGGTAAATCCCGCCTGCCCCTTTCAGATCCTCTGCCCGCAATTGACGCAGATAGACCTGAAAATTATCCATAACACGCGGCATCAGCTTTTCAAGTTCCGGGAGTGCAAGTTGATCGTTCAGCTCCAGCGAGACCGAAATCTTCAGGAAGCTGTTGCCTGCGCCATTGGTATCCAGATTGACCAGCATTTCCGGCAAGTCATAAAAGACCACAACCTCCGGTGCTTTCGGCTCCTCTTCCTCAACCACTTCCTCGTCCGGGGCCTCCCCGTCGAACACACCCGCAACGAACGCCCCGCCGACGCCGCCGCCCACAAGAAGAAGCGGCAACAGGATGAAAAGGACGAGGACCTTGCCACTCAAGCCCTTTTTCTTGACCTTTTCCGTGCCATCCGCGTTGAGGTCGCTCGCACCTTCTCCGTTTACATCTGCCATAACTGACCGGGCCCTTAATCAAGAATCAATTCTGCTCCAGATTAGGACACTAGAGATGCTTGGTTAACAAGAGGTTGAAATTCTCCTTTTGCATCTCCTTTTTTGAAATTTTTTTCAACTCTTTTTCAGAAAATTTTAGACATCCGAAGGGTGCCGGAAAATATTGCCGTCCCTCCCGGCCAATTGTTCCCCCAAACGCCCCTTCCCCGCCCCGGAAGAAAACCAACCCCTTGATTTACCTGCCTTTTATTTCTGGCACGGCTCTTGCTTAGTAAGGGGCAGATAACGTTTTTGCCAAAAGGGCGGAGCCAGAAATGGAAAATGCAGTTTACATCGGTTTGTCACAACAGGTTGCCCTTCGGCGCCAGCTGGATATCGTTGCGAACAACCTTGCCAACCAGAACACCACCGGGTTCAAAGGCTCCCAGCCCCTGTTCGAGGAATTTCTGATCAAGGAACAAACTGCACATACCAAAATGTCCTATGTTCAAGACTTCGGCCTGTATACCGATGTCCGGCAGGGCGTGATCCAGAATACGGGCCGCACGCTGGACGTTGCCATCAACGGCGACGGTTACTTCACCATCGAGACAGACGCCGGCCTTCGCTATACCCGGAACGGTAACTTCAAGCTGGACCCGGATGGCAACATTGTCACCACCGCGGGCGACCTTCTGGTGGATGAGGACGGCCAGCCGATCCAGGTGAACCTTGAATTCAAGGAACTGGAAATCGCCCCGGACGGCACCATCACCACCGCCCCCGGACAGACCCAGAAACTTGAAATGATCACCTTCGAAAACCAACAGAACCTGAAGGCCGTCGGGAACGGCTATTACAACGCTGGCGACGAGGCGCCCCTGCCCACACAGGATGCCCGCCTGCTTCAGGGGTCTCTGGAAAAATCAAACGTCAATCCAATTCTGGAAATGACTTCGATGATCGAGGTCATGCGTTCCTATCAGGCAGCCCAGAAGCTGCTGGATGCGGAGCATGATCTGCAGATGAAAAGTATCGAAGAACTTCCCGCGATTCAGTAAGAGAGGAATGTAATCATGCGTGCACTTGGAACAGCAGCAACGGGAATGTTGGCGCAGCAGCTTAATGTTGACGTCATTTCCAACAACATTGCCAACATGACCACCACCGGCTTCAAACGCCAGCGGGCGGAATTCCAGGACCTTCTCTATCAGGATCTGCGGCGCGCCGGTGCGGCCTCTTCCGATGCGGGAACAGTTGTCCCGTCCGGCATTCAGGTCGGTATCGGTGTGAAAACCGCATCCGTCTACCGGATCATGGATCAGGGCGGCATGGAAAATACGGAAAACACCTATGACATGGCCATTCAGGGCGACGGTTTCTTCCGCGTTCTTCTGCCAAGCGGCGAGGAAGCCTACACCCGCGCCGGCTCCTTTCAGGTCAGCCCCACCGGCGAAATCGTAACGCAGGACGGCTTTACCGTGGTTCCCTCCATCACCGTTCCGCAGGACGCCATCAGCGTCACCATCAACACCAGCGGCGAGGTTCAGGTCCAGCTTGACGGTCAGGTGAACCTGCAGACCGTGGGTCAGTTCGATCTGGCCATCTTCTTTAACGAAGCAGGCCTGCAGCCCATGGGCGACAACCTGTTCAAGGAAAGCCCCGCCTCTGGCGCGCCGACAGTGGGTGTGCCGGGTTCCGTTGGTTTTGGCTCTATCCGGCAAGGGTATCTGGAAACATCGAACGTGAATTCCGTATCCGAGATCACCTCCCTGATCAGCGCCCAGCGGGCATACGAGATGAACTCCAAGGTCATCACCACCGCTGACGAGATGATGTCCGTCACCAACCAGTTGAAGTAACCCCGGTCCGGCGGAATAAAACTCTCTAGAACAGAAGAGGTCGTGTTATGAAATACATTGCAGCATTCCTTGTCACCCTGATCACCCTGTCGGCAGATTTTGCCGCCGCCAATGTGGTCAACCTGCGCACCGATATTACAATCGATGGCGACACCGTCACCTTTGGCGATATTTTCGAAGGCGCTGGCGACAAAACGGACTATGTGATTGCCAATGCCCCCGCACCGGGGAAAAGCACGACCTTCAAGGCAACCTCTGTGGCATTTGTGGCCCGCAAGCACGGCCTGGACTGGCGCCCGACCCGCCCGATCCAGCGTGTCACGGTCTCCCGCGCCGGTGTTGCCGTTCCCCAGCAACTGATTGCCGAGGAAATCCGCTTCACCCTGCAGGAAGAACTGGGGACGGACATGTTTGACATGGCCCTGTCCACACAACACCCGAACATCAACGTATCCCCCAGCGAGGCCACTTCCGTTGCCGTGGAAAGCCTGTCCTACAGCCGTCAGAAGGGGAGCTTTGTCGCCACGGTTCTGGCCCCGGCCAATGCCGAAACCGGACGCCGGTACAAGATCAGCGGCAATGTCCACGCCCTGATCGAGGTTCCGGTTCTGTCCCGTCACCTGCCGACCGGCGCCAAAATCACCGAAGCGGACATCACCTACAAGACCATTCGCAAGGACCAGCTTGGCCGGGCCACCGTGGCCGACGCCAGCGTCCTGATCGGCAAAAGCCCAATCCGCAATATTCGCCCGGACACACCGATCAATATCCGCAACCTTGGGGATCCGGTGACCGTGGAAAAAGGGAAACTGGTTGCGGTGCTGTTCCGTCAGGGGGGGATTGCCCTCTCCGTCACCGGCCGCACCCTTGAAAATGGCGGCGAAGGCGAGATCATTCGTGTTGAGAATATCGCCAGCCGTAAAATCATTCAGGCGGAAGTCATCAACTCACAAGAAGTCCGCATCATCACCGCCCAGCAGCGCCTGGCCAACCTTCAGTAATCTCGAAGTGGAGACTGTATCATGACCCGCACACTGACAAATACACTTGCCAAGGCAACGCTGGTTCTCGGACTGGGGGCCCTGCTGACCGGATGCAACGCTTACAGCCGGATCGCCTCCATCGGTTCCGAACCCCCGCTTTCCGGGATTGAAAACCCCATGGCCTCAAAGGATTACCGCCCGGTGGCCCTGCCCATGCCCCGCCCTGAACCCGCCGTTCAGCAGGCCAACTCCCTGTGGCGGCCCGGCTCCCGCGCCTTTTTCAAGGACCAGCGGGCCAACCAGATCGGCGATATCCTGACCGTGGTTGTGGAAATTTCCGACAAGGCCAAGCTCAGCAACACCACCTCCACCTCCCGCTCCGCGTCCGAGGCGGCCTCGGCTGGCAGCCTGTTGGGACTGGAATCCCAGCTCTCGAAAGTGCTGCCCGAAGCCGTTGATCCCGGCTCCCTTGCCGATCTCGACAGCAGCCACACGGTTTCTGGCAGCGGCGCCGTGGACCGGACCGAAACCATCGAGATGGAGATCGCCGCCATTGTGATGCAGATTTTGCCGAACGGAAATATGGTCATTTCCGGCCGTCAGGAAGTCCGCGTCAACTTTGAAAGCCGCGACCTTTATGTGACCGGTGTGGTCCGCCCGGAAGATATTTCCTCTGACAACACCATCAAAAGCTCCAAGATCGCCGAGGCCCGTGTCGCCTATGGCGGGCGCGGTCACCTGACCGATGTTCAGCAGGCCCGGTATGGCCAGCAGCTTTTCGATATCATCTTCCCGTTCTGATCCTTCGGAACCGGATGAAAAACAGGGGCGGTCCATGCGGGCCGCCCTTTTTTGTTGAACCGCCCCCGGCCCGGCACACGCATAGGGTAAAATGATGCAGAAACACCGTTAAATGTTTGATTTCCGCTACGGTATTGGGATATGAAGCCACCCTAATATTGCAGGATCGTTCCCGGTTCAGGACGGCCCCCCGCATTCACGACACAGACAGTAAGGAAGTACCCCATGCCCCCACGACGCGGCGGCGCCCTCGTCCTTTTTTCAGGCGGTCAGGATTCCGCCACCTGCCTTGCCTGGGCCCTGTCCCGGTTTGACAGGGTGGAAACCGTTGGCTTCGATTACGGTCAGCGCCACAAGGTCGAACTGGAGGTTCGCGAGACCTTCCGCAACCGGCTGAAAGACAGCTTCCCCGACTGGCGGGATCGCCTTGGGGACGATCACATGCTGGATGCCACGGTGATCAAGCAGATCGGAGCCTCTGCCATGACCGACACAATTGCCATCGAAATGACCGATGCGGGCCTTCCCAATACCTTTGTGCCGGGGCGCAACCTGCTGTTTTTCACGCTGGCCGGGGCGCTTGCCTATCGGCGGGACCTCAGAACCCTTGTGGGCGGCATGTGCGAAACCGACTATTCCGGATACCCTGATTGCCGGGATGATACCCTGAAAGCCCAGCAGGTTACCCTGTCCCTTGGGCTGGACCGCAAATGCACCGTGGAAACGCCGCTGATGTGGCTGGACAAGGCGGCCACTTTTGCCCTTGCCGAAACCCTTGGCGGCGAGACACTGGTACAACTGATCGTGGAGGAAACCCACACCTGTTACCTTGGTGACCGCACACAGCGGCATGACTGGGGATATGGCTGCGGCACCTGCCCCGCCTGCCAATTGCGGGCCGCTGGCTGGGCTGCCTATCGGAAGTCGCCCCAATGACCTACAGCGTGAAAGAAATGTTCCTGACCCTTCAGGGGGAAGGCGCGCAATCCGGCCGCGCCGCCGTTTTCCTGCGCTTTTCCGGCTGCAACCTGTGGACCGGACGGGAACAGGACCGCGAAACAGCCGCCTGCCGGTTCTGCGACACCGACTTTGTCGGTACGGATGGTGTGGGCGGCGGTAAGTTCAAAACCGCCGACCTGTTGGCCGATGCCGTGCTTGAAAAATGGCCGGGCGGCGGCAAGCCGTATGTGGTTTGCACCGGCGGGGAACCCCTGTTGCAACTGGACGCGCCCCTGATCGACGCCCTGCACCAGCGGGGGTTTGAGGTCGCCGTGGAAACCAATGGCAGCCTGCCTGTCCCGGACAGCATCGACTGGATCTGTGTTTCACCGAAAGGGGCAACGCCCCTGAAGCAGACCTTTGGGGACGAATTGAAGCTGGTCTTTCCGCAAGCAGAGCCGGAAGCGGACCCGGAAAGATTTGCCGGACTGGACTTCACCCATTTTTACCTGCAACCCAAGGATATCCCGTCCCGCCCGGAGCAAGCCCTTGAACATACCCGGATGACAGAGAAATACTGCCTGTCCCATCCGCGGTGGAAGCTGAGCGTCCAGACCCACAAACTGGTCGGCTTTCCCTGAGCACCCCTCCGCCCCAAGTATATTTTAGTAACCGAACCCGTGACCCCTATGAGAATTTTTCGCGATTTCCACTTCGAGGCAGCCCACCACCTGCCCCATGCCTTTCCCGATGGCCATGTCAATCAGCGCCTGCACGGGCACAGCTTTCGGGTGCGGATCACCCTGTCCGGGGCACCGTCACCGGAAACCGGCCTGATCGAGGATCTTGGCCGAATGATGGAAATTGCCGCCGAGGTTCGGGAGCAACTGGACCATCATTACCTGAACGATATCGAGGGGCTGGAAAAGCCCACCCTTGAAAACCTTTCCCAATGGATCTGGCGAAAACTGGCCCCGGCCCTTCCCGGTCTGTATCAGGTGGGTGTCTATCGCGACAGCTGCGGGGAAGGATGTGACTATAACGGTGAATTTGAAACCGAGGATACCAAACCATGACTGATTACACGGAATTCCAGACCACCCTTGGTCAGGATGTGAAAGCCCCCCAATCCCCGGAAGAGGCCGTTCTTGACGCGGTTCCAAATCCGCAGGCAGGCACCCTTGCGGTTGTCCGCTTTACCTGCCCGGAATTCACCTCCATCTGTCCAGTGACCGGCCAGCCCGACTTTGGCCATCTGGTGGTGGACTATATACCCGACCAGAGGCTGGTTGAATCCAAGTCTCTGAAACTGTTCCTGCAAAGTTTCCGTAACCACGGCGCCTTTCACGAGGATTGCACCATCAATGTGGGCAAGCGCATCGCCGAGGCGACCAAGCCCATCTGGCTTCGGATCGGTGGATACTGGTATCCGCGCGGCGGTATTCCCATTGATGTTTTCTGGCAGACAGGCACGCCGCCCGAAGGCGTCTGGCTGCCTGATCAGGGCGTTGCCCCCTATCGGGGCCGCGGATAAAAATCCCCATAAAAAAAGCCGGCGCGTGCCGGCTTTTTTTATTCTCTCCCCCGGATCAATCGTCCCGGTAGATTTTTTCACGCCGTTCATGACGTTCCTGCGCCTCAAGGCTCAGGGTTGCGACCGGCCGGGCTTCCAACCGTTTCAGGGAGATAGGCTCTCCCGTCTCGTCACAATATCCATAACTGCCTTCATCGATGCGACGCAACGCGGAATCAATCTTGCCAATCAGCTTGCGCTGACGGTCCCGCGTTCTGAGTTCCAGAGCACGTTCTGATTCAGTGGAGGCACGATCGGCAATGTCTGGCTCCTTGACAGTTTCTTCCTGTAGGTTGGCCAGAGTCTGGTTGGCATCTGCCAGAATATCGCTACGCCATTTCAGCAGCTTTTCGCGGAAATATTCCTGCTGCCGAGGGTTCATAAATGGCTCGTCCTCAGACGGGCGATAATCACTTGGAAGTTGAACGTTCATTAAGCTACTCCGGATAGCACACTTTTTCAACGGGCTGCATTATATGAGTGTGATGGACACTCTGCAACACCCCTATGACAAAAATATAATGAGAACCGTAAAATTTTATGAAATTCCCCTCAAATTGTCTCCTGATCAACGCAAACGATTGCTGGAAGGCTTCGTTTCAGGCCTGAACCCATGCCGAAAACAGCCTGATCAGAATCCAAGTTTTGCAAGCTCAACCGCTGCCCGAACCTCAATATCGCGGACAATTTCCGCCAGCTTCGGGTCGGCCCCGGCCACATCCATTCCCTCCAGTGCGGATTGCAGCCTTTTCAACCGCTCAACCGGAATGGACCCCAACAGAAGGCCATGCCGGACCTCTTCCAGTCGCGCCAGAAGATCCTGCCCCAGCATCAGGGCTTTCTTGTTCCCGGTGGTTGAATCGTCCACGCCCTGCAAGGCCATGATCGCATCAATGGATGCAATCGGGGATGCAGAAGCGACATTGCTGGCTGGAAGGGTGTCCTGTCCGCCCGACGGTATGGAGAATTTCTCACCGGTGCCGGAGGTAGCCTTACCGCTTCGCGACTTCTGGGTTGATCCCAAACGGCCTGGACCTGAAACTCTCATGACATATCCCGTAAAGGTTTGTATTTCCATTTGTTTTAGGTTTGTTTGGGCCATTTTGCAAGTTTTTCCCATTTTTGCGGCGGCCAATCTTGCCCTCTCGCCCGGAAAAATTTGCCCGCGCCCCGCCCTTCCTGCCGCACAGCTTCAGACAAAGCCCAGCAAATTCAACGACTTGCCGATGAAAAATCTTGGCACACTTTTCGCATAACCAGTTGCAACAGCGATTTCAGCGCCCCGGCGAATTCCGGGGCCAGAGATGGAATAAGGAATGATGACGTTGAAAACGGCTCAGAATATTGCAAAGCAATTTACCCTCGTGAAAGCAGCGGCGACGACCCTGCTCGCGCTTGCCCTGTCCGCCACGGTCATGATGCAGGCCGCGTCTGGCGCATCCCGGGTCAAGGATATCGCCGATTTTGAAGGCATCCGCGAAAATATTCTGGTCGGATACGGACTGGTGGTCGGCCTGAACGGCACCGGCGACTCCCTCAACAACTCTCCTTTCACGGAACAGAGCCTCGAAGCCATGCTGGAACGGCTGGGCGTTAACACCCGCGATACGGACCTGAAAACCGATAACGTGGCCGCTGTTGTGGTCACCGCCACCCTGCCCGCCTTTGCCCGTCAGGGAACCAAGGTTGACGTTACCATCAGTTCCATCGGGGATGCGGAAAGCCTGCTGGGCGGCACCCTTGTGGTTACCCCGCTGATGGCTGCCGATGGCGAGGTTTACGCGGTTGCCCAAGGCTCCATCACGGTTGCCGGTTTTGCCGCTGGCGGGGAAGCGGCCTCTATCACCAAGGGGGTCCCGACCGCCGGACGCATCGCCAATGGCGCCATTGTGGAACGGGAACTTGGCTTTGATCTGGCAACCCTGACATCGCTTCGCATTTCCCTTCGCAACCCCGACCTGACCACCTCACGCCGCATTGCCAAGGCCATCAACGACTTTATCGGCAACCGGGTCGCCAAATCGACGGACCCGTCCACCGTTGTCCTGAACCTGGATGGCAGCAAGCGGGATGACATGGTCGACCTGCTGACAGATATCGAGCAATTGATGGTCGAACCGGACCAGATCGCCCGCGTGGTCATTGACGAACAATCCGGCATCATTGTCATCGGCAAGGATGTGAAGGTGGATACCGTTGCCATCGCGCAAGGGAACCTGACCGTTCGCATTACGGAAACCCCGCAGGTCTCGCAACCTTCCCCGTTTGCCGAGCAGGGACAGACCGTCGTGGTTCCGCGCACCGACATTCAGGTGACCGAGGATGGCGACAAGAAACTGACCGTCCTGAATTCCGGCGTACGGTTGCAGGAACTGGTGGACGGGCTGAACGCCCTTGGTATCGGCCCCCGCGACATGATTTCCATTCTTCAGGCCATCAAGGCCGCCGGCGCCCTTCAGGCAGAAATCGAGTTGATGTAATGAGCAACATTCACAGCACATCCGGCAACTTCCTTGTTCAGAACGCCTCTGCCCAGGGACAGGCGAAATCCTCCCCCCGGCAGGAGGCCGCAAGCCTTGCCGCACAGGAATTCGAGGCCTTTTTCCTGAGCCAGTTCCTGAACCATATGTCCGCCGGGATCGAGACCGACAGCACCTTTGGCGGCGGCGAGTCTGAAAAGATTTTCCGCTCCATGCTGAACGATGAATACGCAAAATCCATGAGCCGGCAGGGCGGCGTTGGCATTGCCGATGCTGTTTACCGGGAAATTCTGGCCTTGCAGGAGGTATAAGTACAATGACAGAGCAAAAATCAGGTCCCGCCCTTCTCTCCCCGGTCGAACTGGCCGGAAAGATCGATCGCCTGTCCCAAATTCTGGAATTCGAGAACGAACTGATCGCTAACGGCAATCCGCAAGGCATGTCTGACCAGCAATCGGAAAAATCCCGGCTGGTCGCCATCTATAATCAGCAAATGACCCTGATCAAGGCCGACCCGGACCGTTTCAAGATGTTCCCTCAGGCGGATATCGACGCCCTTCGGGCCAGCAGCACGCGGTTTTATGACATTCTGGATGCCCATTTCCGGAAACTGTCCACGGCAAAAACCGTCACCGAAGGGCTGGTCAAGGCCGTCGCGGACGAGGCCGCGCGCAAGAAAGCCCCGCCCAAGACCTATAATGCAGCCGCCGGTTTTGCCGCAGGCCACACAACCCGCAACAATTCAGCCCTCAGCAGCGCGATTGCGGTCAATCAGGTAATCTGACCCGGAAGGCGGAAAACCATCCCGGCCCTGCCAGACTGGCGAAAGTCCGAAAAAGACCGACGGTCAAGGGTCAGGAGATATGGAACAAGGAGAATAGCGGAAGGAATACAGGCTGGCGTCCAGCCTTAAAGGCACACAGGCACAAACAGGCGCATAAAAACCGGGAATGCGCCTGTTGATCAGACTTCGTTATCGACCGCCAGCCCTTCCAGCTCGCGGTAATAGGCCACACGGCGAAGGACATAGTCACCGGGGAACTGCTTGACCACCTCACCGGTGGAAGAGTCAACCAGTCGATAGACGAACCGGCCGCTATCCCTGTCCCTGTCGATGGAGAAACGGGCATTCGGGGTCTCTTCATCCTCGAAGAACGCCCCAATGGTCTGCTCGGCCCGCCGTACCGGATCATGAATTTCCGTTGTCGGCGTGACCGCACCGTCCACATTGCCAGCGGACGCCCCTCTGGTAGCGCCGAAATCTCCGGCACCGGCGGGGGTTCCCTCTGGCCGCTTCTCAGCGCCGGGCATATTTATACGTGGCATAAGGGTTACGTCCATTTTCGCAACTCCTCTTTTCCTTTCAAAACTTCCCAAGAATACGAACAAATCATTACCAATTCGTAAACTTCTAAATCGCGACTGTCGTTTTTGGCGAAACAGGCCCCGCAAACATCAACCGGACATCGGGATCAGGCGTCAACAGACGACCATCAAGCAACAATCAAGGCAAATATATACAGAATAAAACAATATCAGGGAACATCTTGCACGACTTCCCGGACACCGGCAACGAACAACGCGGGGAGAGATCTTGCACGGCGGCACCGATCGGGTGCCGGTCTGGCAAATACACACTCCGCAGGAGCCCCTTCTGGGTCCGGGCATGTCAGCGAGGCATTCTACCCCACAAAAAGATCAAGCAAGCATCATGCCAGCACACAAGAAGGCACTAATCCATTGTTTTAACGGGGAAAAGGCAAAAAAGTGGTAGCGAGAACAGGCAGGCACTTTTTTCCGCCTCGGCAAATTTTACCCACCAAAACGGCCTCTAACAGGCAAAATTTGCCCACCCTCGGCCATTTCAGCATCTTCTGGCAAGACAAGACCGCAAGACCCGAAACAGTGAAATCTGGATGAATTGGATGATTTGGAAAGGGGGGATCGTTCTGAACAGATCCCCGAAAAGACGCCGCCGGACGGGTCGCCCCTCTTGATGGAAGGGCTTACTTTACCGGCAGCGACCGGGCCCGCTAGCGGGTGCCATACTGGATATAATCGGTCCACACCCGCTCTACCTGGCGCAGGGCCTTGCGGGTTGTCTCCAGATCCGGGGCCGGATCGGAACGGCTGAGCATGACAGCCTGCTTTTCCTCGGTTTCAGCGATTTTCTGAACCAGATCAAGCCCTTTATCAGACAGGCGGATCATGGTCGCCCGGCGGTCCCGTTCTGATTTCCCCTGCAGAAGATACCCCATCTCCACAAGTTTCTTCAGGTTATAGGACGCGTTTGACCCCTGATAATACCCCCGTGTCATCAGTTCCCGAACATTGATTTCCTCATCGCCGATATTGGCCAGCAACAAGGCCTGAACTGCATTGATATCCGTAATGCCCATTGCCGTCAGTTCGGCACGCAACACGTCCAGAAACCGACGATGCAAGCGTTCGATCAACCGGGTCAATTCGTGATAGTTTTCGGTCACAGGTTCCCCTTTTCGGCGCAAATAACGCCCATTCCTTAAACGAATTCCAAAACAATTTGCGGGCAACAGTGCCCAAACAAACTTAAAGAAATGTAAAGCAATTCCATTTCATTCAACTTTTTGCCCTGTCCGCCCCCTGAAAAGGGGCTCCCTGCCTCATATTCCGAAGGAGCCTTGCCGACCGGTTCGGGAACCGGGCTTAAAAGCTCAACTTTAAAGAGTAATTTTTTGAGGCCGAATCGCCCCAAATACAACTGAAAATACATTTTTAGGAAAATTTGTGTGACATTTTAGCAAGCAGTTTACCGAAAATTTATCATTTCATACAATCTTGTTGCATAACTTTGCCCAAGTGCAGGTAATTGATTCCATAGTAAAAATTCTACGGGTACCGCTGTTTTGGCCCATATGCCCGAAAAGCCGGGTTGGAACAGAAGTCGCTGTATTTATCTATCAGGTTCAAAAAGGCCTCTATACAGGACCAAACCATGATTGACGACAATACTGACCAGATTGATCAGAAAAAACTAATGGATCTATCAAGGGATCGGTCCGCCGCTGGTCGTCGTCAGTTGTTTGAAAATATCAGCAACCTGTATCTGGACGAGAAGGAAAAGCTCAGCGAACGGGAACGGGCGCAGATCGGCGATATCCTGACAAAACTGACCTCATCCGTTGAAAAATCAATTCGGCAGGCCCTGTCGGAACGGCTCGCCGTCTCTGGTGATGCCCCTCACGATCTTGTCCTGCTGCTTGCCAATGATGAAATCGAGGTGGCCCGCCCCCTTCTGGTGCAAAGCCGGCTGGTCCTGCAATCGGACCTGATGGAAATTATCGCCAATCGCAGTAACGAGCACCTGTTGGTGATCGCGGAACGGGATGATCTTGACGCCACCCTGACCGATCTTCTGATCGACCTTGGGGAAGAGGATGTGATCGAGGCCCTGATCCGCAATGACGACGCCGAACTCTCGCAAGAGGCCATGAACTTTCTGGTTGAAGAGTCCCGCCGGGTGGACCGCTTTCAGGAGCCCCTGCTGGCCCGGCATGACATACCCACCGATCTGGCCCACAAGATGTTCTGGTGGGTTTCGGCGGCCCTGCGGCGCCATATCATCAACAATTTCGAGATCGATACCACCCTTCTGGACCAGCAGATTGTGGCCGCGACCCACGACTATCGCAAGGAACAGAGCATCGCCGACTTTGGCGAGACCCACGCGGACAGGTTGGTGGCCCAAATGGCCAGCCGCAATGAATTGACGGAAAAGTTCCTGATCCAGACCCTGAAAAGCAAACGTATAAGGTTGTTCGTGGCGGGTCTGTCCCTGAAATCAGGGCTGGACATCCTGACCATCAGTCGCCTGATCCATGATCACAACGCAGAAGCGTTGGCCATTACCTGCAAGACCCTTGGTTTTGACAGAAACAGTTTTTCGGCCGTTTTCCTGCTCACCCGCCGTGAGACAACCGGAAGCGACCGCAAACACACCATTGATCCGGCCGAGTTTGAGGCCGTCATGAAATTTTATGACCGTTTGAGCGGGGAAACAGCAGGAAAGGTTCTGGATTACTGGAAACTGGATGCTGGTTACTCAAACGCCGTGGAGGAACTGGATAGCCAACTGGCATCCCTGTAGCCGATACGGGAATTACATTACAGCGACGTGCTAAAAGCATGTTGGGGGAACAGACGATGACAGATAGATCGCAGGGGAGCGTTATATCTTTGCACAGCGGCGTAAAAAGCGGCGCAGCGGCAGCCATACCCGCCCTTCAGGGCATCGTGAGCCGGGATTTTTTCGATGCCATATTCGAACAATCCCATCCCATGTATGTCGCCCGTCCCGATGGCACCGTTATCTATGCGAATAACGGCTATGCCTCCCTTTTCGGCACCGGCCGGTCGCAGCGAACCGGCAGTCAGATCCTCCCTGCCCTGCGAAGCGATCATCGGGACATTGTCACCCGCATTGCCAGAACGCGGGATGTGGAAACCCGGCAGGTCTCGGTCGAGACCGCACGGGGCACGGAATACTATCTGTCCCGGCACTTTCCCATCCATGACCAGAATGACGGCTTTATTGCCATTTGCGGCAGCTTCATCAACTCCACCCGGCAGGTCAACGCCGAAAGCAAGCTGCGCCTTGAGAAGCGCCGCTTCCTTGACATTACCCGAGCAGCCTCTGACTGGATCTGGGAAACCGATGTCAATGGCAACATCACCTTTATTTCGGACCGGGTCGTTCAGGCCGTGGGCCAGCCGCCCCTGCTTTTGAGAGGGCGCGCCCTGACCGACCTTGGCACCTTCCGAAAAGAAGGCTCCGGCAGCAGCAAGGCCGAAACCGCCATGGAAAACCATGTGCCGTTCCGCTCTGTCCCCATGACCATCGAAAGCATCGATGGGGAAACCAAGGTTTATAACCTGAGCGGCGTCCCGGTCTTCAACGAGAAAGGCCGCTTTGTCGGCTATCGCGGTACCAGCGATGATATTACCGCCCGCCTTGCCGCGGAAAACGAGGCGTCCTCCTCGCGCGCTGATCTGGAAAAGGCGGTGCGCGAAATTTCCCACAAGAACCTGCAACTGGAAATGACCGCCAAGAAGGCGGTGGCCGCCGCCCGCGCCAAGGACGAGTTTCTGGCCACTATGAGCCATGAGCTCCGCACCCCGCTGAACGCGATTATCGGCTTTGCCGAAGTAATGGGCCTTGAGACCTTCGGCCCGCTCAGCGAGAAATATCAGGAATATGTAACCGATATCCTGAATTCCGGGCGGCATCTTCTCAGCCTGATCGAGGATATTCTGGATATCGCCCGCATTGAAAGCGACAAGATCCCGCTGGAACTGGAGCCGACCTCGCTCAGGAACCTGGTCGATGATGCCCGCATCCTTGTGCAGAAGAAAGCCACCGACAAGGGGCTGGACCTGTCTGCGGTGCGGATCGACGACGACATTGCCCTGCATGTGGACCCGACCCGCAGCCTGCAAATCATCGTCAACCTTCTTGGAAACGCCGTGAAATTTACGCCGGAGGGCGGGAAAATCGGGGCCGATACGGAAATCCGTGACGGCAACATGCTGGCCCTGACCATCTGGGATACAGGCCCCGGTATTGAAGAAAGTGACCAGGAAAGAATTTTTGAGGCTTTTAAACAGGCCCATAATGGCATATACAGCCGCGGTGAGGACGGGGTTGGACTGGGATTGACGCTTTCGCTGAAGCTGGCCCGACTGATGGGAGGGAACATCACCGTTGCCTGTGAGCCCGGTCAGGGAAGCAGGTTTACAGTCACCCTGCCATTGATGCCATAACATCCGCCGACCAGTCCAAGCCGTATTCGTTTATTACGAAAGAATGTTTATTGTTTGTTAAGACTACCACCGCAGAATTAGTGTTGGTATTCTCCAATTGTAAGTAGGTTTATGGTTTTGGGCTCTCAACGAAACGAAAACATCAACCAGATTCTGGGTCTGGTTGAGCTCGCAGAGGACAAATCACCGACCCAGCGTAAATTCCTGTACCAGAAAATCGGGGATTTCCTGATTGAGGAAGGGGAAACCTTTTCCAAGGCGGAAAAGGAACTGATGGCAGACATTCTCTGCCGCATTACCTCTGACGTAGAAAAATCCATTCGCGCCCATTTTTCACGCCATATCGCCAAGCGGACCGACATACCGCAGGACCTGATCATATTCCTCGCCAACGACGACTTCGAGATAGCCCTCCCCATCCTGCGGGATTGCGGCCTTCTGGAAGAACCCGACCTGCTGGAAATCATCCACACCCGATCAACCCAGCATCAGTTGGCCATTGCCGCCCGCAGCAATATCAGCGAAAGCGTTTCCCGCGCCCTCAGCGACACCGACAAGGAAGAAGTTTGTGTTGAACTGCTGAACAACCACACGGCCAACATCCCCAACGATATTCTGGAGAAACTGGGCGAAAAGTCGGAAACCATCATCGCCTACCAGAAACCCCTTTTGCAGCGTCCGTTCCTGCCCAACCACATCGCCGAAAAAATGTACCGATGGGTGTCTGTCGCCCTCCGGGAATATATTGCCAACCGGTTCCAGGTGGACCCGCGCATTCTGGAAGTGGATATTGATGAACGGCGCGCCACCATCAAGTCCATTTCAACGGATATGGACCCATCGGAAAAGCTGGTCGAAAAACTCCACAAGGCCGGGGAGTTGAGCGCGGGCTTCATGCTGAAATCCCTGCGGCAGGGCGAAATTGACCTGTTTGAGCTGACCTTCGCCAAACTGATCGACATGCCGCGCAACCAGATCCAGAAAATCCTCTATTCCAAGAACCCGGAACTGCTGGCCGCGGCCTGCCGTATTCTGGACATGGACAAGATTGTCTTTGCCACGATTTTTGATCTGGTCTGCACCGTCAACCTGAAATTCCCGAAAGGCAAGGAAGAACGGGACAATCTGGTCACCTTCTATTCCCTGCTGAAATCAGAAGCCGCCACCCGGGCGCTGGCCAATCCGGAATTCATCAGCGGCAACATCCGCTACTATCAGGCGCACTGATCTCCTCTTGCAAAAAGCGTTATAAAATATACTCTGTTAACCAAGGACTTCCGCACACAAGCTGTGGGGAAGCCGGTTCTTGAAACGATTGAACGGACACAGGCCGTGATTGATCCATTTGGCAGAGAAGTAACCTATTTGCGCGTTTCCGTAACGGATCGGTGCGATTTCCGCTGCAAATACTGCATGGCGGAGAACATGACGTTCCTGCCCAAAAAGGACGTTCTCAGCCTTGAGGAAATCGAACAGGTCACGGCTGCCTTCATCCGCAAGGGGGTCCGCAAGATCCGCCTGACAGGCGGCGAGCCCTTGGTCCGCAAGGGCATCATGGAACTGATCCGCAATCTGGGCCGATACCGTGAAAGCGGCGAGTTGGACGAACTGACCCTGACCACCAATGGCAGCCAGTTGGACCGCTTCGCCGATGATCTTTATGCGGCCGGGGTGCGGCGGATCAATGTGTCCATGGATACGCTGGATGCGGAAAAATTCCATGACATCACCCGCTGGGGCCATCTGGACAAGGTGCTTTCCGGCATTGACGCCGCCCAAAAAGCAGGCCTGAAGGTCAAGATCAATACGGTGGCGGTCAAGGGGTTCAATGACGGGGAATTTGACGACCTGATCCGCTGGACCGGTGATCGGGACATGGATATTACCTTTATTGAAACCATGCCCATGGGCCAGATTGACGAGTTACGCTCTGACCGGTTTATCCGGCTGAAGGACTTGAAGGCCACCCTCGCGGAACGCTGGCCGCTGGTCCCCACCGATTACAAGACCGGCGGGCCGTCCGATTACATGATCAATCAGGAGACGGGAACGCGGGTCGGCTTTATCAGCCCCCTCACCCATAATTTCTGTGAAAGTTGCAACCGGGTGCGCCTGACCTGCACCGGCATGCTGTATCTGTGCCTTGGTCAGGAAGATAGCGCCAACCTGAAGGATGTGCTGCGCGGCCCCGGCGGCCTTGACGCCCTTGATGCCGCCATTGACGAGGCCATCGGCCGCAAACCCAAGGGACATGATTTCGTTATCGACCGAACCCACGACAACAAACCTGCCGTGTCCCGCCACATGAGTGTGACCGGCGGCTGACCCCTCCCCCTCTCCTTACGTAAAATAATGGCCCGGTATAAAAACAATGACACAAAAAAGAATACACTTTACGGCCAGTGAAACACCCGAGGCCCAAACGGCCCTCAAGCGCCTTGTCCACCAGTATGGACAGAACCCGGTCAGTCAGGCCGACGTGATTGTCGCCCTTGGCGGCGACGGGTTCATGCTGGAGACCATGCACCGATATATGGCGGCGGAAGTCCCCATTTACGGCATGAACAAGGGCACGGTTGGCTTCCTGATGAACAATTATGACGAAGACAACCTGCATGATCGCCTTGAAGTGGCCGAGGTGACGACCCTTCACCCGCTGAAAATGGCGGCAAAGGACATGCATGGCCGCGTGACCGAGGCGCTTGCCATCAACGAGGTATCGCTGCTGCGGGAAAGCCGGCAAACCGCCAAGATCGAGATCAAGATTGACGACAAGACCAAGGTCGATGAACTGACCTGCGACGGGGTGCTTGTGGCAACACCGGCGGGCAGTACGGCCTATAACTTTTCCGCTCACGGGCCAATCCTGCCGGTCAATGCGGGGGTACTGGCCCTAACCCCCATCAGTGCGTTTCGCCCCCGCCGCTGGCGCGGTGCGATCCTGCCCCGCGAGGCCCGCATCGTTTTCACGATCCTTGAATCAAAGAAACGTCCCGTCAGCGCCGTTGCCGATGCGGTCGAGGTGCGCGACGTGGCCACGGTCGCCATTGAAGAGGCACGGAACATCAACATCCTCGTCTCGTTCGACCCGGAACATAATCTGGAAAAACGCATCCTCGACGAACAGTTCATGCACTAGGGGCAGACCTGTTCGTAGCGGGTGAATTGCAGATGTTCAAAACCCAGCCATAACATATCGGCGCAGACATTTCCCGGCCACGCACCGTCACGATGAAAGCGCAATCGCCAAGGTTTTCACAAGCTGGAACAACGGGTCATTCAGCGCCCCAAAACCTTGTAAACGACCGTCAGAAAGGGTATTGATCAGGCAGGTAAGAGAGACGTTATTTTACCTTCTATCACAACCGCTTGTACGATCAGGCTTCCCCAAAAACCGGATCATGCAGCGCCGCGTAGCAGAAGACATGCCGTTTTCGCCAACACAACCGCGAGAGCGATGTCGTCGCCCACCTCATACTCAAGGTCGGCAAGGAGTGTTTGAAATGAACATCGGTTGCAACGTCCGCGCCCGGCGCGGGAAACCGCTCTTTATAGCCGGGAAACTTGTGCCCGCGTTTTTCACGCTTCTGCTCTGCCTTGCCGCAGGCTCTTCACCCGTGCGCGCCCACCCCCACGGCTGGATCGACCTTCGCAGCACGGTCATTCTGGACGCCGCGGGCCACATCACCGCCCTTGAGCAGGAATGGCTGTTCGATCCATTATACTCGACCTTCGTCATGGAGGACTTGTCCGGCACGGCGGAGAGCCAGCGCGATGCACTCACGACCCTCGCCGGCAGTAACCTTCAGGAACTGCGCAGTTACAATTACTTCACGGAAGTCCGCGCAGATGATGTGAAAATCGATCTGGGCGAGGTAAGCGAGTATGAGAGCGAACTTCGCAACGGGCGAGTTTGGATGCGCTTCGTTGTACCGCTCGCCACACCGGTTTCCCCGACCCTGAAAACATTCGAATTTGCCGTCTTTGATCCGACCTACTATACGGAAATCCTTCATCTGGAAGGAGACATTATCACTTTTCGAGGCGACGCTACGGGTGGCTGTTTTGGCCGCATTATGCCGCCCAATCCGACAACGGAAGCCATTCTGCTAGCGCAAACCATGGATCGCGACGCCACACCGGACACCACACTCGGTAGTGTCTTCGCCGAACGGGTGGAAGTCTCATGCAAGTAACTCGCCGCTATCTGCCCTTGGCGGCCACGATCCTGATCCTGATCGCTCTTCCTGCTGTCTCCTTCTTCGCGCTGACAGATAACAGTCCAAGTTTTTGGTCCTCTTTGGTGCTGGAAATTCAGACAATTCAGCGCGACCTGCATCGCCAGCTTGCAGCCGCAATGCAGTCTGTTCAGGCTGAAGGGGCGGCAGCAGCCTGGACGCTCATTATTCTCAGCTTCCTGTACGGGGTGTTCCATGCCGCCGGCCCCGGCCACGGCAAGGTCGTCATCTCGACATATATCCTGACCCAGGAAAGCCAACTGCGTCGCGGGCTTTTACTGTCGGGCATCTCTTCTCTTTGCCAGGGGGTCACGGCCATCGTGGCGGTCACCGCGACGGTCGGGTTGCTTGGCCTCACCCTGCGTCAGGCAAAAGGGGCCGCCACCAACCTTGAAACCCTGAGCTATGGCCTTGTCGCGCTGGTCGGCTTCACCCTGATGGCCAGTCGAGCGCGCCGCCTCTTGCGGCGACAGAAACTCGCGGTACCCTCCGGTCAGGGTACCCCCCCGCACCAACATGATGACCATCATCACAAGCATGACCAGTCTTGCCAAAGCTGTGGCCATACCCACGGCCCCTCACTCAGCGATCTGGACACGCCGGTTTCCTGGCGCAACCTTGTTGGCATAATTGCCTCGATTGGCCTGCGCCCGTGCAGCGGCGCGGTGCTTGTGCTGCTTGTGGCTTATTCTCTGGACCTTCACTGGGCCGGGGTCGGTGCGGTGCTGGCAATGTCCCTTGGCACCGCGATTACCGTTTCCCTGCTTGCAACACTCTCGGTCTATGCTCGTAAGGGCGCTCTGCGCCTCGCGGCGCTGATCCCGGACCGGGGGGCGACACGGTTTACCGTCATTCTCGATCTGATCGCCCTTTTCGGTGGCCTCGTGGTCCTGATCATCGGACTGCTCTTGCTTCAGGCGGCCTTTACCATGCCGGTGCATCCGCTCAGATAAAAGGCGTCGTTGCAACCAGTCCCTTTACGGCCGTGCGGGCAACGTCAATCGCGACAGGCTGCGCGCTGGTTCAAGCACATCTTCCAGAACACACAGAACAACCATAACGATTAAATAAAAGAAACAAATAAGAGCAACTAAATTTCAAAAACAAGAAACAAAAAAACTTATAATGAAATAAACTTGCTATTTTTTATTTCGTAATATTTGTAAATGACTTGTTAAGAGTTGAAAACCTATGAATACCCTACGTTAGCTTAGTCAGTAAAGGGTGTGCGTATGTTCGCAAGGCTTTCTTTAAAGTATCAATTGTATCTTCCCCTGATTGTTACAGCGGTCGGCCTGGTTCTGATTGCTTCCGTCTTTTTTTTCGGGACCAATCAAAATCTTAAAAACCAGACCTACTACCTTTCCGTTCAAGAAAGCCTGAATATTACCAAGAACCTGCACCGCGAGATGTTGGAGGCCCGCACCCTTGAAAAGGATTTCATCCGCCTTCGCCGGGAAAGCCTGATCGGGGAGCACGACAATAAAATCGACGAGATCCTGAACGACATTGCCCTTCTGGACAGCCAACTCAACGCGCCCCATCTGGTAGATACGGTCGAGCGACTCCCCGCCGCCATTGATGCCTACAAGGCAGCCTTTGACACGGTGGTCACCCAGTATAAAGAGGTCGGTCTGGACGAGAATAGCGGCCTTCAGGGGCAGGCCCGCAACGCCGTCCACCAGATCGAGACAACCCTTGATCAGGCCAATATTGACACCCTGACAATCACCATGCTGATGATGCGTCGGCACGAGAAGGATTTCATCCTCCGGCAGGATGCCAAATATGTGACCCGCCTGTCTGACCGGTTTGACGAATTCACCCAACAACTGGACAACACCCCGTTCACCAGCCGGGAAAAGCAGTCCATCCTGTCCAGCATGACCATTTATCGGGACAGCTTCAACCAGATGGCCAAGGGCCTGATCCGTCTTCAGGAAAATATCCAGTCCATGGAAAATATTTCCGACGCCACCCTTAAAAGTTTTTCAGAACTGGAACACGCCCTTGAGGAATACCGGAATGTTCAGGGCCTGAAAGCACAGTCCACCGCCAAGACGATTGCCCTGACCCTGATGGTGTCCCTTGTTCTGGTCGGGCTTGTCATGGCCATTTTCTCTGGCCTGATTGCGCGGGGCCTGCGGCTGTTGCTGACCGCCATGACCCGCACCATGAGCGCCCTTGCCGAGGGTGCGCTTGATACGGACATTCCAAACACCCGGCGCAAGGATGAAATTGGCGGCATGGCAAAGGCGGTCGAGATTTTCAAGACCAATGCCCTTCACACCATCCAACTGACCGAGGCAAACGAGAAGGCCAAGCAGGAACAGGCCCGACTGGAGCAATTGCAGCGCGAGGAACAGGAACGCCATGACCGCGAAGAACGCGACCAGCGGGAACGGGAACTGGCGCAGCAGGCGGAAAAAGCTGCGGCCCTGAACCAGTTGATTGCGGAATTTGACAGCAAGGTCAGCCAGACCATGGAAACCCTGACCCGGTCCGCAGGCGACATGAAAAACGCCGCCACCGAAATGTCCCGCCAGTCCGTCGAAAATGGCCGCCTGGCCGAAAATGTTGATGCACGTACCGACATGATGAGCGGAAACGTCAACACGGTTGCTTCCGCGACCGAGGAACTCAGCGCCTCCATCAACGAAATCAGCGGACAAATTCACCAGTCCTCACAGGTGACAAGACAGGCCGTTCAGGACGCCGCCCGCGGCACCACCTTTGCCGAGGACCTGACCGCTGCTGAAAAGAAAATCGGAACGGTTGTGGACCTGATCCATGATATTGCCAACCAGACCAACCTGTTGGCCCTCAACGCCACCATCGAGGCGGCGCGGGCCGGAGAAGCAGGCAAGGGCTTTGCCGTCGTCGCCAACGAGGTGAAGTCACTGGCCACCCAGACATCCCGCGCGACGGACGAAATCAGTGCCCAGATCACGGAAATGCAGACGGTGACCCATCAGGTTGTCTCCGTGCTGGAGGAAATCAGCACAACCATTGACAATGTCAGCGGCATCGCCACCGGCATTTCCTCAGCGATTGAGCAACAAAGCGCCGCCACGAACGAGATTTCCGGCAGCGTCCATCAGGCGGCATCCGCAGCCCGCGAGGTCGCCGGAAGCGTCACCGCCATCCGCACCAGCAGCACCGACAACCAGCGGATTGCCTCCTCGGTTCAGGAGACAGCCAACAGTCTGGAAGCCCTGACAGCCGATTTCAGTAGCGAGATCGGGGACTTCCTCGCCCGGGTTCGGGCGGTCTGACCCCTTCCTCATTCCCGATTACGGCGGCCATCAGTGCCGCCGTTTTTTTGCCTGCCTTGACCTTAGGTCAATACTGACGGGATAAATTTTATGGGCTAGACTGACCGTTCAACAGGCAGGTTCCCGCCCCGTTACGCGGACCATCAATAAAGAAAGCAGGACATGAGCAACCTTGTAAGCGTCTCCCTCGAAGACGGCATCCAGAAACTGACCATCAACCGGCCCGACAAGAAAAACGCCCTGACGCAGGACATGTATTCCGTTCTTGCGGACAGCCTGCACAAGGCGGACAGCGACCCTGCGATCCGGGTCACCGTCATCACCGGCACCCAGGACAGCTTTACCAGTGGCAACGACCTGATGGATTTCCTGCAAAACCCCGGACAGGACGATGACAAACCCGTGGTCCGCTTTCTGATCGCCCTTGCCACCATCAAGAAACCCCTCATCGCGGCGGTCAACGGGCTTGCCGTCGGGGTTGGAACGACCATGCTGCTGCATTGCGATCTGGTTTATGCGTCCGACGACGCCCGCCTCAGCCTGCCCTTCGTCAACCTTGCCCTTGTCCCGGAGGCCGCCTCCAGTTATCTGCTGCCCAAGATGTGCGGCCACCAGAAAGCCTCCGAGCTTCTGCTGCTGGGCGAGCCGTTCGATGCGAAAACCGCCGCGGATATTGGCATCGTTAACAAGGTTGTCGCCCCTGAAGACCTTCAGGAAACCGCCATGGACGCGGCCCGGAAACTGGCTGCCAAAGCCCCGGAGGCCATGCGCCTGTCCAAGGCCCTGTTGAAAGGGGATACGGAAAAGGTCGCAGCGGTCATGAAACAGGAGCTGGAGATTTTCTCCTCTCGCCTGACCTCTCCCGAAGCGCGGGAAGCCATGCAGGCCTTCATGGAAAAACGGCCCGCCGACTTTTCAAAATTTGCATGATGAATTCCGGCGAAGCGGGCCTCCTGCTTCGCCGCACCTTCCGGCCCCCAAGACATCCCGACCAAGTCTGAAAAGATAAAATTTTCCCCGTTTTTTGCGCCTTGTTTTTCAAATTTTTCATCAAGAAACAGTCAATTCTTCTGTTAATTTTTATCTAAATTAGCCTCACTTGGTAATTTTAAATTAAAACCTCTTTCGTACACTTCAGGAAAGTTCAATTCGTCGGCAGTTTCTGGCTGTCGCCAATCCTTTGTCCTGGAGAGAGCCTATGAAAGTCATCGCGGTTGCGTCTCAAAAAGGTGGTTCTGGTAAAACCACACTGGCCGGACATCTGGCCGTTCAAGCGGAAATGGCCGGTAAAGGCCCCGTTGCCCTTGTTGATACAGATCCGCAAGGAAGCCTTTCCGAATGGTGGAACGAACGGCAGGCCGAAACCCCGCTCTTTGCCCGTACCACCATCGACCGCCTGAAAGACGACACGGAACGCATGGCCCGCATGGGCATTGAACTGGTGATCATCGACACCCCCCCGGCCATTACAGAAACCATCGCCCGCGTTGTCGAGGTGGCGGACCTTCTGATCATCCCCACCCGCCCCAGCCCCCATGACCTGAGGGCCGTTGGAGCCACCGTGGAACTGGCGGAAGGGCTGGATACACCGCTGGTCTTTGTGGTCAACGGGGCAACCCCCCGCGCCCGCATCACCAGCGAGGCAGCCATTGCCCTGTCGCAACACGGCACGCTGGCCCCCGCCATCCTGCACCAGCGTGTGGATTTCGCGTCCAGCATGATTGACGGGCGCACGGTTATGGAACTGAGCGCCGCCTCAAAATCAGCCGAGGAAATCAGCAAGCTGTGGACCTACATCCAGGACCGCCTTGAGAAAAAACCGCAAGGCTTCTCGCTGTCCAGCGGCAACGCCCCGCGCAAGCAGGACCTGTCCGCTGCCAACATGCACCTGTCCTGACGCACGGCCCAGAATAAGGAAACACCATCATGAAAGCAGCATTTCTATCCAGCTCGCTGATCAGCGCCAAGGGCCGCGCCGCGCCTGCAACCCCGGTCATGTCACCAGAAAGTGTTCTGGCCCGCGCCGCCGGTCTTCGCAAGCCCGTCACCTCCCCGGCGCTTCAATCTCCGGTGCAAGGCGCAACACCTGTTGCCCGTGATCAGGGCCGCACCACGCGCCCTGTGGCAGCCTCCCGTCAGCCCGAAGCACCGCGCCCCGCCCCCGTATCGGAGCCAGCCGCGAAACCGGAGGCCCATGACAACAGGGAAGTGGAGCTTTTGGCCCGGAAGACCCGCAAACTGAAACGGGATACCCTTGGCCGGGTCCGCCTTGGCATTCGCATGACCCCGGAACAACATCTGCAATTGAAGGTGATTGCCGCCCATGCCCATATGTCGGTGCAAACCCTGATGGAACAGGCCCTGGACGAGTTTATTGACAATCATGGCGATGAACTGGCCCCGTCAGCCTGCGCCTGCGTCCGGGAAAAGAAGTTTCGTCTGTAACTGGGGTTAGTGACAATGCGCAATCGTTTGGACACCGACGAGGCAGATGAAGGCTTTGGCGCTGCCTCGCTGACCTCAATCTCTGTACGGAAATCCGCCAAAAGCGGCCTTACCCTTGATCGTCCTGCAAAATCAGGCGACATCACCGAGCGTCTTGCCGCCCTGTCGGCGGAACTGGATCAGGAACCCGCCCCGCTGAACGGTGAACGGCCCGCGGCACCTGTTCAGCCTGACGCACCGGCCACAATTGTGCCTGCCTCAAGGCCGCAGGCACCGTCTGCTACGGCACCAACTCCGGCCCCTGCTCTGGCGCCCACACCGGTGCGACCCCTCCGGCCCGCACCGCGCCCGCGCAATACCGGCTGGGGACAGCCCCGCCCGAAACCGGCCCCGGCCCCGGACATCCTCACTTACTGGATGAACCTGAGACAGGGAAAGCGGTATCCCACTTGGGAAGCCCTCAATGCAGAGGATATCGGGAGAAACTGGCCGAACTGTATTCTGGTCCATTGTAACCATGAGGCCGGGCGCCTGCAGGTCAAATACAATTTCAGCCATGCCATCCGCAAGGCCGCCTATGGCGACATTCCAGCGGAAAATATCATTGCCGATGTGGATTTCACGCCCATGGTGGTGGACTGGGTGCTGGGCTTTGCCCGGGATGTGTCCCAAAGCGGCAAACCGGCCCACGGAACCGATCACTTCCCGACCAGTCGCGGCGAGGCGCCCCTTCGGGTGATTGCCCTGCCGCTCAGTGACGACAGCCGCAGCATTGACCATGTGCTCTGCTATATCCAGAACCTGACCCCCTGAACAAAACCGGGGGGCAGCCAGGGGCAGGATCAGGACAAGGGGATGGCTCAGCCCAGCAGGACCGCCCGTTCCGCGTCGGTAAAGCCCACCACATAGCCCCGGCCCGTATCAAAAAGCGGCCGTTTCATCAGGGTTGGCTGCTCCAGCAGAAGGGGAAGCGCGCCCTCTCCTTCCAGTTGGGCCTTGGCCGCATCGTCCAGATTGCGATAGGTGGTCCCCCGCTTGTTGACCAGTTTCGACCGATCAATGGCGGACAGCCACTTTTCAACGGTTTCCGGGCTCAAGGGGTCTTTACGATAATCATGGAAGGTAAATTCCAGACCCTGCTCTTCCGCCCATTTCAGGGCTTTCCTGACTGTGTCGCAGTTGCGAATTCCGTAGATTTTGAGCATGGCGCCCTCCCCAAATGAAAACAGGACTACCGGATAGCAGCCCTGTTCCCGCATTTCAATGATTTGATGGTCCGCGCCAGACGTCAGGCGTCAGGCAGCGGCCTGCCCGGTTTCGGCGATCAGGCGCCCCATCTCCTCCTCGGCCTCGGTCAAACCGGCGGTTCGGGCCTCATCCCCCATATTCAGGCCTTCGGCAAAGATGAACTCCACATCCGTGATGCCGACAAAGCCCAGAATGGTCTTCATGAAGCTGGTCTGTGTATCCGCCGGGGTTCCCACATACTTGCCGCCGCGCGCCGCAATGACATAGGCCTTCTTGCCTTTCAGCAATCCTTCCGGTCCTGTTTCCGTATAACGGAAGGTCTCGCCCACCCGCGCCACATAATCGATCCATGCCTTCAGGGTTGAGGGGATGGAGAAATTATACATGGGCAATCCGATGACCAGAACATCATGATCCCGGAGTTCCGCGATCAACGCATCGGACAGTTCCTTGGCTGCGGTCTGGGCGGCGGTCCGCTCTGCATCGGGCAGGCCAAAACCGACCACGGCCTCGCCGGTCAGGTGCGGCACCGGGTTTTCCCCAAGATCGCGCAGGGTGACACTGCTGCCGGAAACGGTGGACAGATACTGGTCCACAAACCGCTGGCTAAGCTGGTTTGACTGACCGGCATCGCCGAGAATACTGCTTTTCAAGTGCAAAACTTTTACCATGGGTAACACCTTACATCCTACTTCGTGATTTGCTTCGTTGACCTCAGAATTAATATCAATCAGACTGATTTAAAAGCGCTATTATCTGATCGAAAGCATCAAGTAATTAGATAGGTCGAACCATGGCAACTCCCCGCGTCAGTCTGGAACAGTGGCGTATCCTGCATACCATCATCAGCGAAGGCGGTTTTGCACAGGCGGCGCGCAAACTGAACAAGAGCCAAAGCGCCGTCAGCTATGCCATCTCGAAGATGCAGGAGCAACTGGGCCTTGAAATCCTGACCATCAAGGGACGGAAGGCGGAACTGACCGATGCCGGGGAGCTACTGCTTCGCCGCTCCCGCCACCTTCTTGAGGAAGCCTCCTGTCTGGAAGCGGCGGCCCAATCCCTCTATCAGGGGTGGGAGCCGGAACTGACGCTGGCGGCGGAAATCCTGTTCCCCGTACCGCTGCTGATGAGGGCCCTTGACCAATTGGGGGCCGAGGCCCCGCACACCCGCGTCGAGATTGTGGAAAGTGTCATGTCCGGGACGGACGACATGATCACAAACCGCAAGGCCGATCTGGCCATCTGCGTGACCCCGCCGGCGGGTTTTTTCGGCGTTCCCCTGATGGAGGTGCAGTTCGATCTGGTTACCGCGCCCTCCCACCCGCTTGCCCAAGCGGGCGTGCCGGTGACCCCGCAAATGCTCAGCCGCCATCGCCAGATCATTGTGCGGGATTCCGGTATCAACAGACGCGACAATCAGGGCTGGCAGCGGGCCGAACAACGCTGGACCTTCAGTCACCAGTCATCCGCGACCGAGGCGCTGCTGAACGGCTATGGCTTTTCGTGGGCACCGCTGACCCTGCTGCAAGCCCCCTTGCGGGAGGGCCGTCTGGTACGCCTTGAAATGGAAACACCCAGCGAGCGGCGGGTGACGCTGCATCTGGTGAAGGTGCATGGCGACAGCACCGGCTCGGCCGCCCGGTGCCTGCACGATATTCTTCAATCGGTTGTGGAAGGCGCGCCTTAAAAAGTCACAACCGGCGCGGCTCCGGCGTCCTTTTCCCTCCAGTGGAGAAGGACCATGCCCCCATTTGCCGCCCGGATTATCCAGTATTTCAGGCTTCCCCTGCCCGAACAGGAACAGGACCCGAACCGCGCCCTGTTGCAACAGGCGGTTTTTGACGCCTTCCTGATGGTGTCCATTGCGGCGGAAAAGGCCATCCCGCTGGCCCCGGACGACATCACCATCATTATTCGCCTCAAGAACAGCCTGCACGCCGCTGCCATCCCCGCCGAGACAGAAGCGGCGTTCTGGTCTGCCTATGAACGGATCACGCGGGCCTTCAAGCCCATCTCAATTGCCAGTATCCGGGCCACATCCCCGCCCCTTGAAGGACAAAGCCGGACCGGCCGCCGGCGGTTCTGCCTGTGGCCGCGGGTGTCCCTCTCAACACGCTGCGCCAATACCTACAAGCTGCTGTCCCTTGTCACATTGCTGGCACTCATTCTGGTGCAGGTCTACTGGTATATTGGTTGGTCACTGACCTCGGATATCCGGGCGCAGCGCCAAACCATCGCTGCCTATGATAAAGAACGGGCGGGCATTGCCCTCAGCCTTGACGGCAACCCTCAGGAACAGAACAGGTTTTCACTGGAACAAAGGAATCGGGTTCAGACCCTCGACAGCCTGATCACGGAACATCAAAACTGGAAAATGGCCGCTGAAAACCACCTTCAGAACTGGAATCAGGTCTGGTCCAACATGGACCTGCTGACCTTGCAGCCGTGGCAGAATGACGATTACAGGAACTACCCGCCCGAGGTACAGCGCCGCATTCAGTTCGTGTCGGCGGAAAACACCCTGCAGGCCATTTCCGAATATGCCCTGCCCATCCTGTACGGCCTGATCGGGGCCTGTTTCTATATCCTTCGCCAGATCCCCAAGGAGATCGAGGCCCTGACCTTTTCCATGAATTCCTATATCGGGTACAGCCTTCGCATGGTTCAGGGGCCACTGGCCGGGATCATGACCAGTTACTTCTTCAGTTCCGATCCCATCGAACCCTCCGGGTTGGTCAGCTCGGGCCAGAACGGCCCTGCCCTTGAGCCCGGCCTGACCGCCCTCAGCCCGCTGGCGGTGGCCTTTCTGGCCGGATATAGCGTGGAGTTCGTTTTCCGATTCTTCGACAAGCTGCTGTTTTCATCGGACACACCGGGCCAGACGACCCAAAACTCCCCCAACACCCACCCACCGACGCCCGGGGCGGGAAATTCAACCAAACCGGATTAAGGGGGAAAGTGCCGGAAATCCGGGCGTTTCATAAAAACAAACCTAGATTTAGAATATTATTTTATTAGCGATTAACACTTTTATAATATTATGGTATAAATATGAGGTTGTCCAAGGTTGATCGGAGCTGTTGCTGCCTTATTCCAAGCCCCCCAAACAAAGGTATCAACAGCTTCGGTTACCCCTTCCCCCGGCTCCCTCCCTCAGGTCACCCTTCCGATCTTCCGCGCCTGTTTCTGCTGAAACCCCTTCTGGTAGTTTTTTAAAATTTCTCGCGACCTCCGGTTGTTTCCTTAACGAAAAAGTAAGGGTTGGGGATCACACTGCATCGCTTGGTGACAGTATTCAGGATGAGTGATTTCCGTGTATCGCAAACAGGTAAAACAAGGCGAAACAATCTTCGGCTATGAACAGCCGGGCGACAGCGCTTTTCTGGTTGAAAGCGGTCAGGTGCGCATTCTGGACAAGATCACCCAGAAAGACAGCTATCTTCTGGGGCCGGGCGACATGTTCGGTGAATATGGCGTCATCGCCGGTGCCAGCCATTATTCCGCCGCCGTCGCCGAGGAAGACTGCCTTCTTCTGGTGGTCAGTCGCGAGGAAATTGAAGAAAAAACCAATTCCGCTGACCCCATGATCAGCCTGTTCCTGAAATTCTTCATGGAACGCTGTCATGACCTGACAAAGCGGCATCATGGTGTGCCTGTCACCCCGCAAGACCAGCCGGCGCCCCTGCCCCATCGGCGGGATATCGCCCTGCGCTCCCACCGCGAGCAGCTTTTGAAGGAATTCCAGATCAAGGAAGAACTGGAACGCGCCCTTCTCAATGACGAAATGGTGCTGTATTTCCAGCCGATCATCTCGCTGCGCGGGGGTTTTACGGCCGGTTTCGAGGCCCTGCTACGCTGGCAGCATCCCACACGCGGCCTGCTGTCCCCCTATCATTTCATCGATATTGCGGAAACCACCAACATGATTGTCCCCATCGGGGACTGGGTGTTCCGCGAGGCCTGCAAACAGGCCCGCGATTTCAACCTGAAGACGGCAGAACTCGGCAAACCCGAAGTCTTTGTCAGCATCAATATTTCGGCCAACCAGTTTGCGGTTCCCAACATTTCCAGACGGTTCAAGGAAATCACCGAGGAGACCGGCGCCGATGTCTCGACCATTGAGCTGGAAATCACCGAAAGCGTTCTGATGGAAGATACCGCCCACGCCAAAAAAGTGCTGGGCGAGGTCAAGGAACTGGGATTTGATCTTGTGCTGGATGATTTTGGAACCGGCTATTCCAGCCTCAACTATCTGCACCAGTTCCCCATCGACAAGCTGAAGATCGACCGATCCTTCACCCACACGGTCCTCACCGACGAAAGCAGTCTGGAAATTGTCCGGGCCATTTCCGGCCTTGCCCACAACCTGAATATCGAGGTTGTCGCCGAAGGGATCGAGGAGCGGGAACAACTTTCCCTCTATCGGGATCTCGACTGTCACTTTGGACAGGGTTATCTGATTTCAAAACCGCTCAGCGTTCAGGATGTATACGGCATTCTGGGAACCCGGATGTCTATCTAGGCTCCCCGAACGGTTCGCTTCCGCCCCCTCGCCTAGAGGGGGTCGATATCCCCGCGTTCCTGCGCCGCATGAAAATCAAGCGCAAAATCGGCCATGGCGCCATTCTCGATCGCATCCCGCATACCGGCCATCAGGTCCTGGAAATAGGTCAGGTTATGGGCTGACAGCAATACCGCGCCCAGAATTTCCTTGGCCCGGAACAGGTGATGCAAATAGGCCCGTGAATAGGTCCGGCAGGCCGGACAGCGGCAATGCTCGTCCAGCGGACGGGGATCGTCCTGATGACGGGCGTTACGGATATTCACTGTCCCAAGACGGGTGAAGGCCTGTGCATTGCGGCCAGACCGGGTGGGCAGGACGCAATCGAACATGTCAATGCCGCGCATGACACCGCCGACAAGGTCGCTCGGCTTGCCAACCCCCATCAGGTAACGGGGTTTTTCCTGCGGCATGTTGGGGGTGGTGAATTCAAGGGTGCGGAACATTTCCTCCTGTCCCTCGCCCACGGCCAACCCGCCCACGGCATATCCCTCGAACCCGATATCGGTCAGGGCGTCAATGGATTCATGGCGCAAGTCTTCGTAGGTGGAACCCTGCACAATGCCGAACAGGCCGTATCCCGGCCGCGGCTCCCACGCATCGCGGGAGCGTTTTGCCCACCGCATGGAGCGGCGCATGCTGTCGGCGGCCATCTTGTGATCGGCCGGATAGGGCGTGCATTCATCAAAGGCCATGGTGATGGTGGCATCCAGATCATTCTGGATCTGCATGGAGCGTTCCGGCGTCAGGTCGAACCGCTTGCCATCGATATGGGATTTGAAGACAACCCCGTTTTCATCGATCTTGCGAAGCTCGTTCAGGGACATCACCTGAAACCCGCCGGAATCGGTCAGGATCGGCCGTTCCCAATTCATGAACTTGTGCAATCCACCAAGGCGCCGAACCCGTTCGGAACCGGGCCGCAGCATCAGGTGATAGGTATTGCCCAGCAGGATATCCGCACCGGTTTCGCGCACCATTTCCGGCGTCAGGCCCTTGACGGTTCCGGCGGTTCCGACCGGCATGAAGGCCGGGGTCCGAATGTCCCCGTGGGCCGTTGACAGGGTACCCCGCCGCGCAGCCCCGTCCCGGGCGTGAATATCAAATGTGAATACTTTTTCAGTCATGATGCGGGATATAGCAGCGAGCTGTCTCCATAGGAATAAAAACGGTATTTCTCGTCGATGGCGTGGCCATAGGCCTCTTTCATGCGATCAAAGCCGGAAAAGGCCGATACCAGCATGAACAGGGTCGATTTGGGCAGGTGGAAATTGGTCATCAGCAGGTCCACGGCCTTGAACCGGTATCCGGGCGTGATGAAGATATCCGTCTCGCCCTGAAACGGATGAACGATCCCGTAGTCATCGGCCGCACTTTCCAGCAGGCGAAGGCTGGTCGTCCCTACGGAAACCACGCGCCCGCCCTTTTTCCGGCAGGCATTGATAATCTCGGCGGCGTCGGGGCGGATCACGCCATATTCCGCGTGCATCTTGTGATCGTCCGTATCCTCGACCTTGACCGGCAGGAAGGTCCCGGCCCCCACATGCAGCGTGGTCGCCACCGTAACCACACCCTTGGCCTTGATCTGCTCCATCAGGGCCGGGGTGAAATGCAGGCCCGCCGTCGGGGCGGCTACGGCCCCTTCCTCGTTGGCGAAGATGGTCTGGTAATCTTTCTTGTCCTGCTCGTCCACCTGACGGATGGAACCGATATAGGGCGGCAGGGGAATTTCCCCATATTCCGACAGCTTCTGCATCAGGTCGGCCCCGGAAAAGTTGAAGGCCAGCGCCACTTCGCCGCCATCGAACTTGTCGGCCACCAACGCCTTGAAATCATCGCCAAAGCTGATTTCATCGCCGGGCTTCAGCTTCTTGGCCGGTTTGGCAAAGGCGTGCCAGGTATCCAGCGACACATTCTTGTGCAGGGTGACCTCGATCTTGGCGGTGCGGCGCATGCCCCGCAACCGGGCCGGGATCACACGGGTATCGTTGAACACAAGAACATCGCCCGCCTCAAGAAAGTCTGGCAGGTCGCCCACCGTATGATCGGACAGGCTGTCCCGCACCACGAGAAGTTTTGCGCTTTCCCGGGGACTGACAGGCCGGTCCGCGATCAGGGTTTCCGGCAGGACGAAATCAAAGCTATCAACACGCATGGAATATTTCTTTACCCCGGCTCATCCGGTCAAACAAAAAACGAACGACTTCCCGGACCGGAAAGCCGTTCGCTTCGAAACGGTCGGTCTTTACTGAACGTCAGCGGCCACTTTCAGGCTGACGATCTTGTCCGGATCGGCGACGCTGCCGTTCATCATGCCGTCACCTTTCTTGATATTGTGCACATGTTCCATGCCTTCAACAACCTGACCCCAGATGGAATACTGGCTGTCCAGATGCGGGGCCGGTGCGAACATGATGAAGAACTGGCTGTCGGCGCTGTCCGGATGGGCCGCACGGGCCATGGAGCAAGTTCCCTCAATATGAGCTTCACCGGAGAATTCCGCGCTCAAGTTCTGGCCGGACCCACCGGTTCCGTTGCCTTTCGGATCACCGGTCTGGGCCATGAAGCCGTCGATGACGCGGTGGAAGACAATCCCGTCATAGAAACCTTCACGGGCCAGTTCCTTGATGCGGGCAACGTGGTTCGGTGCCAGGTCGGGGCGCATCTCAATGACAACGCGGCCATCCTTCAGTTCAAGATACAGCGTGTTTTCGAGATCTGCAGACATAGTAATGCTCCTGTTCGCCCGCCGCGGCAGGCCTTGATATCAATTATTTTGCGGCCTTTATCTTGGCCACGCGCTCAACAATCTTTGTTGCGGTGGTTTTTGACACAAATGGCGTAATATCGCCACCCAGAAACGCAATTTCCTTAACCAGGCTGGATGCAATGAACTGATGCTGGTCAGAGGCCATCAGGAACACGGTTTCAATATCCGCATTCAGGCGGCGGTTCATGCCCACCATCTGGAATTCATACTCAAAGTCGGACACGGCGCGCAGGCCGCGAATGATGACACTGGCGTTGCATTCCTCGGCGAAATGCATCAGCAGGTTCTGGAACGGCCGCACCTCGAAGTTGGTGTCGGGGAATTCCTCGGTCATTTTCAGCGCCATCGCACAGCGTTCCTCAACACTGAACAGAGGGTTCTTCCCCGGGTTCATGGCAACGCCGATCACCAGTGTATCCACCAGTTTCGCCGCTCGCTTGATAATATCATAATGACCCAGCGTGATGGGGTCGAAAGTTCCAGGATATAGGCCGATACGCTCTGTAGGCATGATGAGGGGTCCTCTCTGATTATCTGCTATTTCTTGTTGCTAGCTTGTTATGGATTTTCCCCGGGTTGACGGCTCCCTCAGGAGCCATCATCCGGAATTTCACTGGATACTTCCGTTGTTTCTGTTGTTTCGGTTGCTTCGGTTTCGACGAGACCGTTTTCCAGATCATCCTCGTCATGCTCGTCATCCGACTTGTCCTCAAGCGCGGTGACAGAGACGACTTTCTCTCCTTCAGCAGTTTTAAACAGGGTTACCCCCTGGGTATTCCGACCGGCAATCCGAATATCCGCGATCGGTGTCCGGATCAGCTTGCCCCCATTGGTCACCAGCATGATCTGGTTATCCGGCAGGACTGGGAAGGTCGCAACCACCTGACCATTACGCTTGGACGTCTCAATATTGATGATGCCCTGACCACCGCGGTTGGTAACGCGATATTCGTAGGCGTTGGTCCGCTTGCCATACCCGTTTTCGGTGATCGACAGCAGGACTTCTTCAAGATCGAACAGTTCCTGATACCGTTCCGGGGTCATATCCCCGTAATCAGTCACATTACCGTCTTCATCCACGGAACGGCGGGCCTTCAGATAGGCTTCCCGTTCTTCTGTTTCCACATCCACATGACCCAGAACGGACATGCCGATCACCCGGTCACCGCTGGCCAGACGCATACCCCGGACACCGGATGAATCCCGGCCCTTGAACAGACGTACATCGGTGGACTGGAAGCGGATACATTTACCGCCATAGGCCGCCAGCAGAATGTCGGATTGTTCGGTACAGATGCCGACGCCGATCAACTGGTCATCGTCATCCAGACGCATGGCGATCTTGCCGTTTGATTTCACGTTGGAGAAGTCACTGAGGCGGTTGCGGCGCACGTTACCGTTGGCGGTCGCGAACATCACCTGCAATTCATTCCAGCTATCCTCTTCCTCCGGCAGCGGCATCAGGGTGGAGATGACCTCCCCTTCCTCAAGCGGCAACAGGTTGATGATGGCCTTGCCCAGACTTTGCGGAGAGCCAAGCGGCAGGCGATACACCTTCATCTTGTAAACCCGCCCGAAGGAGGAGAAGAACAGCACCGGTGTATGGGTGTTCACCACGAACACCTGCGTTACAAAATCCTCGTCGCGGGTCTGCATGCCGGAGCGGCCCTTGCCGCCGCGACGCTGCGGACGATAGGTGGACAGTGGCACCCGCTTGATATAGCCCTTGTGACTGACAGTCAGAACCATGTCTTCCTGCTGGATCAGGTCCTCGATGTCGTGCTCGAACTCGTTTTCCTCGATCAGGGTCCGGCGCGGTGTCGCGTATTTCTCTTTCATCTCCAGAAGTTCGGTCTGGATGATGTCGATCAGGCGCGGACGGCTGGACAGGATATCGAGATAATCGACGATCCGCTCGCCCAGCCCCTTCAATTCGTCGCCAATTTCATTCTGGCCAAGGGCTGTCAGGCGTTGCAGGCGCAAATCCAGAATGGCGCGAGCCTGGAATTCAGACAGGTGATAGGTGCCATCTTCGTTGATCGGGTATTCCGGGTCATCCACCAGACGGATCAGCGACTCAACGGACGTGGCCGGCCAGGCACGGGACATCAGTTCGGTGCGGGCGGTCAGCGGGTCCGGCGCGCTGCGGATCAACTGGATCACTTCGTCGATATTGGCCACGGCAATGGCCAGACCGATCAACACATGGGCCCGCTCCCGCGCCTTGCGAAGCAGGTATTTAGTCCGGCGGGTGACAACTTCTTCACGGAAATCAAGGAACGCTTCCAGAAGCTCTTTCAGGTTCATCAGTTCCGGCTTGCCCCGGTTCAGGGCCAGCATGTTCACGCCGAATGATGTCTGCAGCGAGGTGTAGCGGTACAACTGGTTGAGGACAATCTCGGCCACCGCATCGCGCTTGATCTCGATCACGACGCGAACACCATGACGGTCGGACTCATCGCGCAGATCGCCAATCCCTTCCACCTTCTTGGAGCGGACAAGGTCAGCGATTTGTTCGACCAGACGGGACTTGTTCACCTGATAGGGAATTTCCGTGACAATCAGGGCCTGACGGTCCTTGCGGATTTCCTCGACCTCGACCTTGGCCCGCATGATCACGGACCCGCGGCCTGTGGTCAGCCCACTGATCGAGCCGGAACGGCCCAGAATGACGCCCCCGGTGGGGAAGTCCGGTCCGGGAACGTAATCCAGCAGTTCTTCCTCGCCCATTTCAGGCTTGCCAAGAAGCGCCACGCTGGCATCGATCACCTCGCCAAGGTTATGGGGCGGGATATTGGTCGCCATACCAACCGCGATACCCCCGGCCCCGTTCACCAGAAGGTTCGGGTAGCGGGCGGGCAGAACCGTCGGCTCCTGCTCCGAATCGTCGTAGTTGTTGGCAAAATCAACGGTTTCCTTGTCGATATCATCGATCAGGCTTTCCGCGGCTTTTTCCAGACGGGCCTCGGTATACCGCATGGCGGCAGCCTTGTCGCCGTCCATGGAACCAAAGTTCCCCTGCCCTTCCACAAGCGGCAGACGCATGGAGAAATCCTGCGCCAGACGGACCATGGCATCGTAAATCGCGCTGTCACCATGCGGGTGGTAACGACCCATCACGTCACCGACGACGCGGGCGGATTTACGGAATTGCTTGTCCGACGTATAGCCGTTTTCGTACATGGCGTAGATGATACGCCTGTGTACCGGCTTCAACCCGTCCCGCGCATCTGGCAGCGCACGGGAAACGATCACACTCATGGCATAGTCCAGATAGGACTTGCGCATTTCCTCTTCGATCGTGACGGGAACTATGTCCTTCTCGGATGGTGGCAAGGTTACGTCGTTCAAGGCATACTTCCATGTTTGGGCGATGTTCCGGAAACGCCCCCGGGGAACATCGAAAACTCAACCATTATCAGGTCCCCCCGAATGGAGCGGAGGGTCCCTGACGTTCTACAAGATAAACGGCGCCTGTGCAACTGTTGCAGTCGCCAACACCGCGCCCCTTCAACCGCCGATGCCCAATCGGGATCAGCCCTGCTGCTCCGGGGCGTTCTTGTGGGCCGGTGCGGACTTGCCAAACCGCTGGTACAGGATGGCCAGACCGATCAGGCAGCCCCCCAATCCAAGGAACGAGACAGCCCGCAGCAACCCTTTCAAGGCGGCCATATCCAGCACGAACACCTTGGCCACGGTCAGCAGCACCAGCACAAACGCCGCCTTTTTGACAACCGTGTTATCCCTTACAATCCCCAGCAGCAGCGCAAGGCTGGCATACAGGATCCAGACCAGCGAATAGGTATAGAATTCCATCTCACTGGTATAGCCAAGGGTCAGGTCGTGCCCCCGGAAGGCATGGCGCACCTCGGTGGTCAGGTAAAACAGCACCAGCCCCCCTGCGGCCATCGCCAATATGCGGGCAAGACCCTGATGGCGCGGATCGGCGATCCGGCCGAACCACAGGAACATGCCCGCCGGCACCAGATAGAGCAGCATCAGCCAGTCAATCACGATCATGCTGCCCACACTGCCTGTATAGTTCAGGAACGGGTTCGCCAGCAGCAAGCCGAAACCGACCAGCAGGACAAGCCCAGCCACACCCAGAATGCGCCAGCCCCAATCCCGGACCACGGTCCGGTTCCGGCCGTTCAGCCAGTAAAGCCCCAAGGCGTTGGCCAGAAGCGAAGCCACATGAATGGACAGTTCTGCAAAACTGTACCCCATCAGCGTATAGGCCCCCTGCCCCGGTGCATCCTGAAGCACCCCGGCGAACTGGCGAACTGTCAGGGCCACAAAGGTCACCCAGAACAGCAGCACCCCGCTTTCCAGAAGTGTCACCACATAATCGGTCTTTTCCCGGCGGAACAGGTGCCATGCAAAGGCAAAGGCCAGAATGGGCACCCCGAAGCCATAGAAATACCATTCAACCGGCACACCCCAACTAAAGAAGGCACGCACCACCGCACTGTCCAGTTCCAGCCGGACAATAACAATCAGGATCAGAATACCGGCAAGATGACGGAACGCAGCCAGCGGCAAGCGGCTATGAATAACCGCAATCGCCGCCACCTGCAGGGCGAAGGCGATGGTCAGCCATTCCTTTTCAAGGGCTGCCGCCAGGGCCAGCGACAGGCCGGACGTGGCGCCAATGGCAAAGACGGCGACCACGGATTGCACGACACGTCCGTCATGCCCCCGCAGGATAAAGGACGCGGCGGCCACATAGCCGGCCGCAAGAATAAGCGCGATCAGCGCCCATTCCGGTGCGGTCCCCATGCGATTGAAATGCCAATAGGCAACACAGAACAGCAGAATGGGACCGGCAACCGCCTCGGCCGCCCCAAGGACAGGCAGAATGCCGCTCTGGACCCGCCACAACCCATAGGCCCCATAAAACACACCCAGAAGCAGCGCCGTTGTCACATAACGCATGGTGTCCTGTTCCTGATAATCAACGGGCCACAATCCCATGAACAGCAACCCGGCCACAAGCGACACCACCACCATCAATTCCAGACGCGGCTCCCGCCATGCCAGAAGCGCTGCCATCACCGGCACGGCATAGACAAGCAGGCTGGCCAGCGGGGCGTGATCGCCGTGCACCGCCAGCATGACACCGGCAGCGGCCACACCCACAAAGGCCAGATGCAGGATAAAGGACGCCGACAGCGGACGGGTTACAAGACGCAGCGCATCCATCGGTCCGGCATAATCGTCCTGCTGCATATGGTTCAGGAAGAAGAAGACAAAGAGCCCCATGACGGCAAGGCCATAAAGTTCCACAACCATGAGATCGGCGGCCCCTGTCAGTTCAGCACTGTACCAAAGCAGGAACCACACGGCACTGGCCCCCAGATTGGCCAGACCGCCCCACATCCACGGGCGATAGCGCAGCAGCCACAGACTGCCCGCCAGAACCGCTGTCAGATACAGGAACAGAAGCTCGGTTGACGGGTCCCGCGATCCGACCAGAAGCGGCACGATATAGGCACCCAGCATGGCCAGACCCGCCATCCACGGCCCCAGCAACAGGGAATAGGCCAGCCCGGCGGCAGATGTCAGCGCCATCAGGATCAGGGTCACAACCGGCGGATACAGGCCGTAAAAACCGAACCCGGCATAAATCGCCCCATAAACGGTCAGCAGTCCCGCCCCGACAAGGGCCAGCGGCACCCGGCCCCACGCTGCGGGATTATCCCCCCGCACCGGTTGGCGACGCGCCCATTCCCCGGCACCCACCATGGCAACACCGGCGACCAGACCGGCAATAATGCGCGCCCACGGCCCCAGAAACCCGTTATCGATGGAGTATTTAACAATAAAGACACCGCCAAGGGCCAGCGCAATTCCGCCCAGCCAAACCAGCCAGTTTTCGGCAAAAGACGCGTCCCAACGGGATTGCTTGGCTGCCGGTGCGGTGGCCTCACGGGCCGCGATACGCTCTGGTTCACGATCCGGTGCGGCACTGTCTTCCGCCGCGCCCTTGCCCGCTGCAGCCTCTTCCGCATCGGTTGCGGCCTCTGCCTCCGCCTCAGGCTCCGCCGCTTTCACTTCAGGCTTGGGTTGTGGTTGTGGCTCTGGCGCCGGTTCGACCGGCACGGTTTCCACAATACTGTCCGGCGGGGCCTGATCCGCGGCCTTGGCCTTTGCGGCCGCGCCCCCGTCCCGAAGATGCTGGACAACATAATCCTCCAGCACATCAAAGCGTAGCTCCAGTTCCTTCAACCGGCGGCTCTGCCGAACCGCACGGACAATCCCCCATCCGATCAACCAGAACACGGCCAATGGAATGACAACCAGGGCAAAAAACTCTTCCATCGAAATCCTCGACGTTATTCAGATACGGGGTGGGACGAAACTGTCAGAATGACGGGCAATTATTGGTTGATTTTCAACGAATGCCAAGTGGCATTTTTTTGGCCTTTGCCGCGCCGGCGCCATATTATGTGTGTGCCGGACAAAAAAAATCCCGGCACAGAGCCGGGATCAAGGTATGGGATATTCGCTCCCCCGTTCAGAGGCAGGCACTGTCCAGAGCCAGATGCGCCCCTGTCTTGTCCTCGGTTGTCGGAGCTTTCCTCACCACGCGGCTCGTCACCATCCGACCATAGAGCCGCGCAATGATCCCGCTGGCGGTTTTCTCAAACAAAAACGGAAAGACCGCGTGCAAAAACGCACACAGGGTTGCCAGAAAAAGCCATCCCCCAAAACCGGAAGACATCCGCATATGCTCCACATAGGTCTCGTTGACCGTATTCGGATGTTCCGTAAATAGCGCTTTCAGGCTCATACCCTGTTTCCCGTCCTGTCTGGTTCTTAAAAATGCTACGTCAGCGTGACGGGCATATTCTATTCAGGTTCTGATGGATTATTTTCCCAAAATTCACGCCCGATCCGAAATAAATGAAACACGCGTTTCAAAATTTTACAGGATACCGGAATTCTATACCGATCCGCACGGTGTGGGGTGTGATCCTGCTCAGCTTCGCCAGAATCTTGGCGTCAGGAAGACCAGCAGGGTGAAAATTTCCAGACGGCCCAAAATCATCTCGAAGGCCAGCGCCCATTTCACGAAACTGGTCAGGCTGCCATAATTACCGGACGGGCCGATAATCGGGCCAATCCCCGCCCCTTCGTTGGCAAGGGCAGCGGCCGATCCGCTCAGGCTGGTCATCAGGTCAAGGCCACTTAACGCCAGAATGAATGCAAAGAACAGGAAGGTGACCATATAGATGAACATGAAACCGGCCACACTGCCGAACACCTCGCCGCTGATGACCTTGCCCTCGTATTTCGCGGTAAACACCCCGCTTGGAAAAACACTGCGGGAAATAATCTGGCGGATCATCTTGCCGCTGACCACAAACCGCATGACCTTGATCCCGCCGCTGGTGGAACCGGTACACCCCCCAGTCATGATCAGCAGGAAGAAAAACAGCGCCGAAAATCCGCTCCAGCCGGAATAATCCTCGATCGCGAAACCGGATGTGGTGACAACCGACACCACACTGAACGCGGCCAGAAGGGACGCATCGGCGACACTTTCCTGCCGCTCCATCACTAGCCAGATGGCAACCGACGCGATCACGATCAGCAGCCCAGCCCCATACACCCATAACTGTTCGCTGGCGAACTGGCCCTTGCGGACGGCCCGGATATACCAGATGAACGGAACACTGCCCGCGAACATGAAGACGACACAGCTCCACTTGACGAAGTCGCTGTCAAAATAGCCAAAGGACTGATCGTGGGTCGAAAAGCCCCCGGTGGAAACGGTCGCAAAGGTATGGGCCACCGCATCAAACAAGGACATCCCCCCGATCAGGAAGGCCGCAATACAGAGGATCGTCATGGCCAGATAAACCCAGATGGTGACCGACGCCAGTTTTGCGGCCGAAGGCAGTTCGTCGTCGGTGCGTTCGGAACTTTCGGTCTGGAAAAGCTGCATTCCGCCAATTTTCAGGAACGGCAGGATGGCAATGGCCATGACCACAATGCCGATCCCGCCCAGCCATTGCAGGAACGCCCGCCACATCAGGATACTGTGCGGCATGTCATCCAGATTGGACAGCACCGTTGCCCCCGTTGTGGTGATGCCGGACGCGGCCTCGAACACCGCATCGGTCAGGGGGATACCCCACAGCCAGAACGGCAGGGTTGCCGCCGCCGTCAGGGTCACCCAGACCGAAACCGTCAGAATGAATAATTGTTTTCGGCTGAAGGACATCTCGGCGCCGCGACTGACCAGAATAAAGCCAATCCCGAAGAACATGATACAGGCGAACGCCTCCAGAAACGGCGCTTCCGCCCCTTCGTTCAGCATTTCTATCAGGATCAGGGGCAATCCTATAATGGTCAGGACTGAACCGTTCACGAACAAGATGGGTCTCATACCCGAACCACTCGAATTATTGATCTTCCTTCACCGACGACCGGAAAAAACAAGGAAAATCAATCAGCAAGAACGATCCTGTCCCTGATATGACCGGGTGCCAGAACCAATTTGTATGCGCCTTATGCTTATAAACGTCAAACCAATTCTTCTTTTTCCCTGCCTGCCAGAAACCCACCGAAGTCCCGTAACCAGAAACATATTGACACTTCAAGGTACCATGCCGAAACATATGTTTCGTAGATTGCCCCGAAAACGCACAAAGAAGGTATCTGTCGTGGACAAGATCGATCGCAAGATTCTGAAACTTCTGCAAGAAGACAGCCGCATCCCGGTCACTGAACTGGCGGAACAGGCGGGATGCTCCCGTACGGCCTGCTGGCGGCGCATCAAATCCATGGAGGAAACGGGCCTCATCCGCAAACAGGTCGTTCTGGCGGATCGCGAAAAACTGGGAGTCCCGGTGACGGTCTTTGTCAATATCAAGACCCGCGAGCATGAACCCGGCTGGCTTGAGAAATTCGCCAGAACCGTGGATCAGTTCCCCGAGATCATGGAATTTTATCGCATGAGCGGAGATGTGGATTACCTGCTGAAAGTGGTGGTGCCGGACATTGCATCCTATGACAATTTCTATCGCCGCCTGATCCAGTCCATCAGCCTGTCGGATGTCAGCTCCAACTTCGCCATGGAAGAAATAAAATTCACAACCGCCCTGCCCGTCTGACATTTTCAGGAGACTGACCAAACCTCGTAAATCACACAAAGAAAATAAGACAAAATTCTGATTTAAAACAACTTTCATATTTTTACATCAAAGGCAAAAACTCCAATTGATTGGCGCCCACCAATGACGTAATTTGGTGCAAAATCAAATCCTTGAGGGAGGTCCCTTTACAATGCTGAAATTCAATCTTGGTGCCATGACGCGCCGTTCCCTGTTTGGCGCACTTGCAGGCGCTGTTCTGGCCTCCGGTTTTGCCGGTGCTGCACAGGCAGACGACAAGATCACCATCGGGGCCCTGCGCTTCACGTCCCACGCGCCGTCCTTCATCGCCTATGAAAAAGGTTACTTCAAGGAAGAAGGTCTGGATGTTGAACTGAAATTCTTCCAGGCCGCCCAGCCCGTCGCGGTTGCCATTGCGTCCGGCGATATCGATTTTGGCGTCACTGCCATGACCGGCGGCTTCTTCAGCCTTGCCGACAAGGGTGCCGTCAAGGTCATCGGCGGAATGATGGCCGAAAAGCAGGGTTTTCCCGGTAACGTCATTCTGGCATCCAACGCGGCCTATGACGCAGGCCTGACAACCCCGGCGGACCTCAAGGGCAAAAGCTGGGCCATGACCCAGCAGGGGTCCTCCTTCCACTATATGGCCGGTCTGATTGCCGAAAAGAACGGCTTCACCACCGCGGACATGCAACTGAAAGCCCTGCAGAAGGTTGGCGCCATGATCGGTGCCCTGAAATCCGGGCAGGTTGATGCCATGGCCATCGTGCCGCACATTGCTGCCGGTCTGGTCAAGGGCGGCGCTGCCAAGGAAATCGGCCGGGTGCAGAACCTCGGTGACTATCAGGTGACAACCATCTTCACCTCGACCCGCAACACCGAAGAAAAGCAGGACATGGTCAAACGCTTCATGCGCGCCTATTCCAAGGGGATTGCCGACTATCTTGCCGTCATGGGCGACCAGAAGAAAGACCCGGCTGCAACAGAAGCCATGGTCGACCTGATCCACAAATATGTCTACACAGACCGTCCGCGGGAAAAAGCCGCGCCGTCCATCAAGGCCGGTGCCGTTTACCTGAGCGAGGGCGCAGCCCTGAACACCAAGGACATTGCCGCACAATTGGCATGGTTCCAGAAAAACAATCTGGCACCGGCCAGCCTGACACTGGAAAAGCTGGTTGACACAAATTTTGCCGATACAACCAACTGATCCGGCAGTATCATAGGGTAGAGAGTAAAAGAGGGGCGGTTCTTCCGCCCCTTCTGATTTGGCGGGGGCCACATGGATTTGAAACTGGACGGGATTTCGCACGCCTATGATGCGACCCGGGTTCTGAACAATATCGATTTCACCATCAAGGCGGGACAGATCATCTGCATCATCGGCCCGTCCGGCTGTGGCAAGTCAACCTTGCTGCGCTTTATCGGCGGGTTGGAACGCCCGACCGAGGGACAGGTCCTGCAGATCGGTGATCCCCCAGCTGAAAGCCTTAACCCGCTGACCTATATCTTTCAGGATTTCGCCCTGCTGCCGTGGCGCACGGTACGGGGAAATATCAGTCTGGTCCTTGAGGATCATGGCATTCGCGGCACCGAGGCCGACACCATTATCAATGATGTGCTGGCCCGCACCAAGCTGTCCGATTTCGGGGCGGCCCTGCCCAAACAGCTTTCCGGCGGCATGAAACAGCGCGTTGCCATTGCCCGCGCCCTTGCGGTCAAGCCCGCCTGCCTGCTGATGGATGAGCCCCTGTCCGCCCTTGACAGCCAGACCCGCGAGTTGCTGATGGATGATCTGGTGGATTTGTGGCTGAAGGAAAAATACACAGCCTGCTACGTCACCCATAACCTGAACGAAGCCGTGCGCCTTGGCCACCGGGTTGTGGTGCTGTCGCGCCGCCCCGGACAGGTGCGCGACATTGTCGATATCGACATCCCCCTTGAAGACCGCCTGAAGCATCCTGCCCTGTTGCAGGAAAAGCAGGATTACCTCTGGAACCTGATGCGCGAGGAGGCCCGCGCCGCCGACCTGGAGTTGCTCGATGCCTGATCTGGACACACCAACAACTGTACAGACCCCGTCTGCGGCAGCCGTAAAACCGGTTCCCTATCGCGGCGGTGGCTTCGCGCCGCGCCCGTCCCGGCTTGTGGCCCCCATCTTCTTTGTCCTGCTGTTCAGCCTGTGGGAGGCTGGCTCCCGGTTTGGCTGGATCAGTCCCATTGTCCTCCCCGCCCCGTCCGAAGCCTTTCAGGCCTTCATGGATCTGGTGAATTCCGGGCAACTGGTCCTGCATCTGGAAGCCTCGCTCATGCGGTTGGCCCTTGGATGGGTCGGGGGCACGGTGCTGGGGCTGGCCGTTGGCCTTGCGGCCGGCCTGTTCACGCTGGCCCGCGGCGGGATCGTGCCGTTTGTCGCCGCCTTTTTCCCGATCCCTAAAATCGCCCTGCTGCCGGTCTTTATCATCTGGTTCGGCATTGGCGAGGAATCCAAGGTTGCCACCATCCTGTTCGGCACCTTCTTTCCGACGGTCATTGCCGTGTATGGCGGCGTCGACAATGTGGACCGGGGCCTCATTCGCATGGGGCAGTCGTTCAATCTTGGCTGGTGGTCCATTGTTCGCAAGATCATCCTGCCGGGTGCCCTGCCTGCGCTTCTGTCCGGGTTTCGGATTTCCGCCTCTATCGCCATCATCCTGCTGGTGGCCGCCGAAATGATTGGCGCGGAATACGGAATCGGGGCCTATATCCTGCTGGCCGGAAACCTGATGGCCATGGATCAACTGGTGGCCGGTGTTGCCATCCTGTCCCTGCTGGGCCTTTCCGTAAGCTGGCTGATTGGCCGGGCGGAAAAAATCTTTCTACGTTGGCGCGCATAATTTTTGCCTTGAAGACGCCGTAATTCACTCCTATGTTTTTCGGCATCTTCAAGGATGTATGTTTTCAGGACCACCCGTGACCCGACACAGCCCCACCATAAACCGCAAGATACAGATCATGGCCTTCGCCATGCTCGTTGCGTTTGTGACAAGTCTGTTCTCTGTCATTCCCACGTCCCTGTCCCATGCCAAGAACCACGAAGGCAGCCATATCATGTCTGTTCAGGGCATGGCCCCGGCCCCTTCGCCCGAGAATACCCGCCATATGCATATGGAAAAATGCGGCATGACCTCTTGCTCCGTTTCCGTTCCGGCAATGGAAAACGGCTCTGTCCTGCTGGCGGCCCGTCAGGTTCACTTTACCGACCTGAATTCTATTCCATCCGGCCTTGATCTGGCCCCTCCGGGACGCCCTCCCTCAGCATAATTTTCGCTCCCATCGTGTCTGGCCCGGTTCCTGTTTCATCAGGGCCGCACCCCGTGACGCGATTTCCTGACTATTTTTTTCTCACGTCCCATCGTGTTTGCAACACTGTGATCGAATGGCATTGATACGGCTGCGAGATGGGACAAGGATCGAAGGATCGAAACTTATGCGTAAACTTAACTTTACCCTTTCCTCCATGGCGGCCTGTCTTGTGGCGGCAACCGTCACCCTGACCTCTTTTCAGGCGCTTTCTGCAGGCAGTCATGCAGGCGGTCACGGCGGCGCCTCCGCCATTGGGGAGCCCGGCGACGCCGCAAAGGTCAGCCGGACCGTCGAAATCCGCATGTTCGACAATTACTACGAACCGGAAAATATTACGGTTTCCAAAGGCGAAACTGTTCGTTTCAAGGTCATCAATGCCGGTGAATTCGTTCATGAATTCAACATTGGGACCACCCTGTCCCACGCCGATCATCAAAAGGAAATGATGATGATGATGGAGCATGGCGTTCTTGAAGCGGACAAGATCAACCGCGACAAAATGAAAATGGATATGGGGAACGGCATGACCATGGATCATTCCGACCCTAACAGTGTTCTTCTTGAACCGGGCGAAAGCGCAGAAATCATCTGGCATTTCTCCGGCGACAAGGATCTGGAATTCGCCTGCAACGTGCCCGGTCACTATGACAGCGGCATGATGGGCGACGTCCGCATCAACTGAACGAACACGCACAGCCGGCAACGGCTGTGCCCTCTGTTTTCATTACAGGAATAACCCATGAATATGTTTACCCTGCGTGCCGCAAGGCGCGCTCTGGCCGTGGCTGCCCTGTTGGCGGTCCAGCCAGCCCTGTCCCATGCGGGGACCTACACCCTGACGGTCGACCCGGTCACCATCGATACCGGCGACTTCAAGAAAACCGGCATCGGGTATAACGGTGCCTCTCCCGGGCCGGTCCTGAAATTTCAGGAAGGCGAAGATGTCACCATCAACGTGACCAACAACCTGAAGGAGGAAACCTCGATCCACTGGCATGGATTGATCCTGCCCTTCCAGATGGACGGGGTTCCCGATATCAGCTTTCCCGGCATTGCCCCCGGCGAAACCTTTACCTATCGCTTCCCGGTGGTGCAGTCAGGGACCTACTGGTTCCACAGCCATTCCGGCTTTCAGGAACCGGACGGGGCATACGGGGCCATCGTCATCACCCCCAAAAAGCGCGAACCGTTCAAGGTGGACCGGGATTATGTGGTTCAGTTCACGGACAAGCATCCCCATTCCGGGGCTCGTATCATGCGCAACCTGAAACAGGCGCCCGATTACTACAACCGGGAACAGCAGACCGTGGGCGACTTTTTCAGCGACGCCCGCAAGAACGGCCTGTCCGCCGCCCTTGACGACCGCATGGCGTGGGGCAGCATGCGCATGATGGCAACGGATATCGAGGATGTTCAGGGCTTCACCCCCCTGATCAACGGCAAGGGACCGGACCAGAACTGGACCGCCCTGTTCAAGCCGGGCGAACGGGTCCGCCTGCGGTTTATCAACTCATCGGCCATGACCTATTTCGATGTCCGGATACCGGGCCTGAAAATGACCGTGGTTGCCGCCGATGGTAATCTGGTCCAGCCGGTGCCCGTTGATGAGTTTCGAATTGGCGTTGCCGAAACCTATGACGTGATTGTTCGCCCGCAAGAGGACAAGGCCTATACCCTGTTCGCCCAGAGCATGGGCCGCACAGCCTTTGCCCGCGGTACGCTGGCCCCGCGCCCAGGCATGACGGCCCCGGTGCCGGACATGGGCGACAGCCCCCTTCTGACCATGGCCGATATGGGCATGGATCATGGGTCAATGGCCGGTATGGATCACAGCACCATGCAGAAAGAGGACCCGGCTGAAATGCAGGGCATGAACCATGGCAAGACCATGAACCACGGGACCATGAATCATGACGACATGAAGCAGGGCACCATGAAACAGGGCGGCATGGATCACAGCAAGATGCCGTCCGGCGGCATGAACCACGGCAGCATGAACCATGGCGACATGAAGCAGGATACCCTGAAACAGGGCGGCATGGATCACGGCAAGATGCCGTCCGGCGGCATGAACCACGGCAGCATGAACCATGGGTCCATGCAGACGCAGGATCCGTTCTATGCGGCGGGCAGCGGGCTGACCCCGACCCCATCGGAAGGTCAGGGGAAATTCCTGTCCTATTCCGACCTGAAGGCCCAGCGTCCCCTGTACAAGGACCGCGAGGCCACCCGTGAAATCGAACTGCGCCTGACCGGCAACATGGAACGGTATATCTGGTCCATCAATGGCGTGAAGTATGAGGACGCCGACCCCATCCGCCTGCAATATGGGGAACGGGTGCGTTTCAAGTTCGTCAACGAAACCATGATGACCCACCCCATGCACCTGCATGGCATGTGGAGCATTCTGGATGTGGGGGCCGAGAAATGGGATCCGGTCAAGCACACCATCAGCATTGCCCCCGGCACCACCGTCTATTCGGAAACCGAGGTGGATGCCACGGGACAATGGGCGTTCCACTGCCACCTGTCCTATCACGCTGCGGCAGGCATGTTCCGCAAGATCATCGTTGAGGGCGGACCTGACAACACCGCCGACATCACCCCGTTGAAAGGAGCCATCCAATGAGGTTCGCAAGCATTTCATGCGCCGCCCTTGGCGCCCTTTTCACGGCAGCGGCGCCCCTGACCGCTCTGGCCCAAACGGAACCTCTTGTGTTTTACGGGCTTCAGATGGAACAACTGGAATACCGGGCGGGCGATGCCGGTCAGGATTTGCTGGTCTGGGACGGGGATGCCTTTGTGGGAACGGATGAGGTCCGGCTTCGCTGGGAAGGCAACGGGGAATATGACCTGAATGCCGACCTGTTTGAATCCGCCACCAACCAGCTTTCCATACAGGTTCCGGTTTCCGACTTCTGGGATGTCAAGGCTGGCATCCGGTATGACAGCCCCGATGGACCGGACCGCTGGCACGGTGCGGTGGGCATCAGCGGCCTCGCCCCCCAGTGGATCGAGGTGGACAGTTCCCTCTATGTCAGTGAAAAGGGCGACGTTTCTGCCGATCTTGATCTGGAATATGAGCTGCTGCTGACCAATTACCTGACCCTGATCCCCTCGGCGGAAATGAGCGTGGCCTTTTCCAGCGACCGGGAAAGGGGCGTCGGGTCCGGCCTGAACAGTGCCGAAGTCGGCCTTCGTCTGTCCTATGACCTGTGGGACCGGATGCTGTCCCCCTATGTGGGCGTTGCCTATGAGCGATATTTCGGCGAGACCGCCGATTTTATTCGCGAGGAAGGTGACGAAGCCGACATGTTCAGCATTGTCTTCGGGGCGCGTCTGATGTTTTAGGCCCTGTTGTGTTCTTCGTCACTACGTCTGGAGGGGGTTTGTATCTTATATGCCCCTCCAGGCATACAGCCCGTAATCAGGAAATGACATGAACAGACCAGTTGCTTATCTCGCGGCCCTTTTTGCGGCATGGCTTTCGCTTTCGACGGCCATGGCGGACGATATCGTTGTGTTCCAGTCCGCCGCCATCGAGGATGCGTATCTGACGCCAGCCGGGACCGGCGGCACCAGCACGTTGCGGATGCGGATAACAAACGAAGGTTTCGATAACATGACAGTGCTGGGGGTTGGCGGAAAATCCTTTCAGCGGTCCCGGATCATCGCCAAGCTGGGCGATCTGGAATATGCGGAACTGGATTCCATTTCCATCCCCCGCGAGGAATCCCTCGACATGACCAGCATGCACCTGTTCGTCCAACTTAATAATATGGATAAACCGGTTAAAACGGGAGACGTGGTAAACCTGACCCTTGTGCTGCCCTATGGCGAACTTCCGTTTCAGGCCCATGTCCGGGCGAACTGATCCCTGCCCTTCGACATCCCATCCTTCAAATTCCCGTCATTTCAAAGAAAAGATTTGATCCCGCCAAAAGCCGCAATAGCTCTATATTAATTGTTTCGCATCTTACCCGGTAAACCAGAGTGCCATGAGAAACCGAAAGACAAGGAGCTGTTGCCATGCAAAGGGTCTCAAATAAACAAGCGTCTCTCGCCCTGATCGCCGTTCTTACCCTGGGATTGGGGGCTTGCGCCTCCCAGGGGGAAATGGATCAGGGGTCCTCTTCTTCCAGTGCGACCATGATGGCCACCGAGGATGCCAAGGCCATGGCCAATGAAGCCCTTGCCGCCGCACGGGCCGCACAGGCTGATGCCAGCCGTGCGCTGAGCGAGGCACAAGCTGCCCGTGAAGCCGCCGAGGCGGCCAATCGCAAGGCGGATATGACCTTCAAGAAATCCATGCAGAAGTAACATCCCCCACACCGTCCTGCTTCAGGACGTGCCCCCGGCGCCGCTCTTTGCGACAGGGGGCGTTATGGGGATGGGGATACCGCGCCGGGCCGCCAGAATGCTGTTCACAAGGGGCCAGTCCACCTGTTGCAGCCACGGACCGGCGGCGGCCTCAACCATGGGAAATACAGTGCTGACAGGGACAGGCTGCATGGCCTCGCCCCATTCCACCTGATCGGCCTGCGCCTGCGATGGATGGGCCTCCAGATAAAGCTGCCCGTCATGCCAGCCCACCAGAACGGGGCTGTCAAGAATGGTGACAGATGTGCCGATGGTGACCTTGTCAAACAGATACTCGATATCCGCCGGGTAAAGGCGCAGGCATCCATGACTGACCCGCCGTCCAACTCCTAACGGGTTGTTGGTGCCGTGCAAAAGATAGGACGCCCATCCCAGATCAAGGGCGAACCGGCCCAGCGGGTTGTTCGGCCCCGGCCCAATTGCCGCGGGCAGGTCCGGCTGTTCCTTGCGAATGGATGCAGGGGGCCGCCAGACCGGGTCCTTGCGCTTTCGGATGACGCGGGTCTGTCCGGGCGGGGTTTCCCAGCCCTGCCGCCCCACCCCCACTGGAAAGGTTTTCACCGTCTTACCATCCCTTGAAAACAGGAACAGGCGCTGCTGTGCCAGATTGATGACGATGCCTTCCCGGCGGCCCGGCGGCAACAAATGGGCGCCCGGCAGGACAATCCGGGTGCCAACCGCAGGCATCCACGGATCAACCCCGGGATTGCCGGCCACCAGTTCCGTATATCCAAGGGAAAACCGTTGCGGCAGGCCGATCAGGGTCTCGCCGTCCGCAATCCGGTGTTCGGCCATTTCCCCCACCAGATCCGATGTGACGGTAAATTCCGCGGCCTGCGCCGGTACCACGGACACAAGCAACAGGGCCAAGGCCGGGGCGGCGGTGATACGAGACAGGGCTGACAGCGCCGCTCTCATGTCTTCAGGCTTCCAACCAGTTTTTGAAGGTCTTCCGTCTCAAGGGTTTCCTGCCTCAAAAGCTGGGTCGCCCCCGCTTCAAGAACGGTGCGGTTTTCCTTCAGCAAGGCCACGGTCCGCGCAAAAAGATCGCCGATAATGGACTTAACCGCCTGATCGATCCGCTCCGCCGTTGCCTCGCTATAGCGCCGTTCCAGATAGGCCGGGGCCTCCTGCCCCAGAAAGCGGGACTTTTCCGTATCGTAGCTGACCGCCCCCAGATCATCATTCATGCCGTATCGGGTGACCATGCTGCGCGCAATATCCGTCGCCTTGGCCAGATCATCCGCCGCCCCCGTCGAAAGCTGGTTGAACACCAGATATTCTGCGGCCCGTCCACCCAGAAGAACGCAAATCTTGTTCTCCAGCTCCGTCCGGGTCATCAGGTATCTGTCCTCTGTCGGTCGCTGGATCGTATATCCAAGCGCCCCCACCCCGCGCGGGATGATGGACACCTTATGCACCTCATCCGCGCCGGGCAACATCATGGATGTCAGGGCGTGCCCCATTTCGTGATGGGCGACAATTTCCCGCTCGCGCACATTCAGCAGACGGTTTTTCTTCTCCAACCCGGCAACGATCCGCTCAATGGCCCGTGTATAATCGTCCAGCGTCACATTCTCTGACCGGCGGCGGGTGGCCAGCAGCGCCGCCTCGTTCACCAGATTGGCAAGGTCGGCGCCGGTAAAGCCGGTGGTCAGCCCAGCGATTTCCTCCGGGTCCACCGAACTGTCATTGATCACCTTGCGCATATGGACCTTCAAAATCTGCACCCGGCCCGCCCGGTCCGGCCGATCCACCAGAATTTGCCGGTCAAACCGCCCCGCCCGAAGGAGCGCGGGATCAAGGATTTCCGGACGGTTGGTGGCGGCCAGCAGGACCAGCCCCGAACTGGGGTCAAAGCCATCCAGTTCGCTCAACAACTGGTTCAGGGTATTTTCCCGCTCGTCATGGCCGCCGGTGATGGGGCCTGCGCCCCGTGCCCGGCCCACCGCATCCAGTTCATCCACAAAGATAATGGCCGGGGCCTTCTTTCGGGCCTGTTCGAACAGGTCGCGAACCCGCGCCGCGCCAACACCGACAAACATCTCGACGAATTCGGACCCGGATATGGAATAGAACGGCACCCCGGCTTCGCCCGCGACAGCACGGGCCAGCAGGGTTTTCCCCGTGCCCGGCGGCCCGACCAGCAAGACCCCCTTCGGAATATGCGCCCCCAGCTTGCCGTAATCCTCCGGCGATTTCAGGAAATCGATAATCTCCTGCAACTCCTCTTTCGCCTCGTCCACGCCGGCCACATCGTCAAACCCGACCCTTGTATCCTTTTCCACGTAAACCTTGGCGTTACTTTTCCCCACCTGCATCAGCCCCCCGGCACCGGACTGGGAAATGACCTTGCGGAAAAAAAACATCCAGAGGGCAAAGAAAAACAGCACCGGAATGATCCAGGACAGCAGGGTCGCAAGCCACGTGCTTTCCGCAACGCCGCTATAGGACACGCCGTTTTTGTCCAGATAGGCGGCGATATCGGGATCGACCCGGCGGGTATAGAACCTCTCCTTGCCGTCCTGCGGCTGGGCGAACCGACCGCGAATTTCTTGATTACTGACCTGCAGATCGGTCAGGTCTCCCCGCTCCAGATGATCCTTGAACTGGCTATAGCTCAATTGCTCGGTGGTCTGGGTACTGGCCCAGAAATTCTGGATGGCGAGGATCAGGAATAATGCCGCAACAAAATACCAGAAATTTCCCTGTGTTTTTCGATCAAGCATCTTGGTGATCCTTTTTCGGACAGACTTCCCCGCAACCGCTCCCCGCACGAGGCCTTAATTCACTAAAACATTATACAGGAAAATTGTGAACAGGTTTCCCCTTCTCCTCTGGCCTGTTTTAGAAAAATGTGAGGATTATACCGATTTAAGGTCTGTTTTTGTGTTTCCGGGATCGCTAAACTGCCCGCAAGAAATAAAACAAATTCCGGGGAACAATCCTGAATGGCGTATCGTAACTGGTCTTTCTTCAGCGTCCTTCTGACAGTTTTCCTGCTGTCCGCTGCACCGGTAAAAGCCCTGACCGAAACGGTTCCCGTGAATATCCTGTTTTCCAATATTCCCCCGCTGGTCATTGACGAGCCGAACAGCCCCGCCGGTCTTTTGTGGGATATTGGCGGCGAGTTGGCGACCCGATTGGGGCGGGCCAGCGGGCCTCAAACACCTGTCGTGCGGCGGCACCTCCTGCCGTGGAGCCGTGCCTATCAGCAGCTTCTGAACACCCCTGAAACCATCATGCTGCAAATGGCCCGCAGCGAGGATCGGGAAACCCTGTTCCACTGGATCACGCCAGTGACAGAAATCTCCCTCACCTTTATCTCCATCGCTCCGCCAGCCATCGATACCGTGCAGCAGGCCCGCCAACAAGGCAGCATCGGAGTTTACCGCGACAGTATGCTGGAACATGTGCTGCAGGAAAACGGCTTTGATCACAGCCTGATCCGCACCAACAACAGTGAAACCGGCGCCCGTATGCTGACCGCCGGGCGACTTGATACGTGGTTCGCCCTGCAGCAGGAAGCCGACTGGCTGCACAAGAAAGGTATTCTTCCCGCGTCCCCCGTCATTGGAAAACCGATCCGCGAAACCGAACTTTGGGCCGTCGCCTCACAAGCAACGCCTCTTTGGCTCAGGGAGCAGATTTCCGGCGCACTGGAAGCCATCCGGAAGGACGGTACCCTGCAACGCCTGAAGGATAAATACGGGCAACAGTGATTCTGCCCCCGACCGGGCAAAACCGACCAGACAACAGAAACAGAAACGACAACAGACGGAAAAAGCCACCATGACAACAAACCATACCGGATCATGCCTCTGCGGCGCGGTCAGTTTTGAAATTCACGGCCCGTTCGAACATTTCTTCCTGTGTCACTGCCACCATTGCCAGAAAGACACCGGTTCCGCCCACGCCGCCAACCTGTTTTCCAGCACCGCCGAACTGGTCTGGCGTTCCGGTCAGGACAAGGTTTCCAGTTTCACCCTTCCCGGCACCCGCCATGGGAAAAGTTTCTGTTCCTGCTGCGGATCGGCCCTGCCATCCCTGCAAATGAACGGCACCCTTCTGGTTGTGCCCGCCGGCAGTCTGGACACCCCGCCCGGCCTCCGCCCGAACGCCCACCTGTTCATGAACAGCAAGGCCGATTGGGACCACGCCCTTGAAAACCTGCCCAAACTGCCGACCCTGCCGGAATAGTTTCCAACCCCCAAACACAAAAAAGGCCCCGCAGAGCGGAGCCTTTCTTTTCGGTTTTTATCAACGGGGCACTGGCGCAAATGCGGCCGCCCCGGTCCCGTCCTAGAACGGGATGTCGTCGTCGAAATCGCCGCCGGACGGGCCGCCACCAAAGCCACCGCCCTGGTTACCGCCGCCAAAACCGCCGCCTTGTGACTGACCGCCCCCAAAGCCGCCGCCCTGGTTGCCACCGCCAAAGCCACCGCCTTGACCGCCACCCTGGCCGCCGCCCTGACCACCGGCTGCATCCAGCATGGTCAGGTTGGAGTTGAAGCCCTGCAGAACGATTTCCGTTGAATATTTGGTAATGCCGTCCTGTTCATACTGGCGGGTCTGAAGCTGGCCTTCGATATAGACCTTGGACCCCTTGCGCAGATAGTTTTCAGCAACCTTGCACAGCCCTTCGTTGAAAATCACAACCCGGTGCCATTCGGTCCGCTCGCGACGTTCGCCGGAGTCCCGATCGCGCCAGCTTTCCGACGTAGCGATCCGCAAATTACACACCGGTTTCCCGTTCTGCATGTGCCGGACCTCCGGGTCTGCCCCAAGGTTACCGACCAGAATGACTTTGTTGACGCTACCTGCCATAGTTTCGTGCTCTCGATTCGATGAATAACTTGAATTTTGGATGCCAACCTTACCTTGTCGGCGCCGCCCTGACTAGAGCAAATCGGCAAGTTTGACAATAAGAACAAAAACGGTACAAAAATCATCTTTTTTTGTTCGCAAGACTGGAAATTTGCGTTCCGGGCCGTTAAGTTCCGCTCCACGGACGTCTTCAGAACCGGGCAGGAAACTCATGTTGAAAGAAATCAAGATCCGCGGCGCACGCGAGCATAATCTGCAAAATGTGGATGTGGACATTCCCCGCGACAAGCTGGTTGTCATTACAGGGCTGTCCGGCTCTGGCAAATCGTCTCTGGCGTTCGACACCATCTATGCCGAGGGGCAGCGCCGCTATGTGGAAAGCCTGTCCGCCTATGCCCGGCAATTTCTGGAAATGATGCAGAAACCGGATGTGGACCATATTGATGGCCTCAGCCCCGCCATTTCCATCGAACAGAAGACCACCTCCAAGAACCCTCGCTCCACGGTTGGTACCGTGACCGAGATTTACGACTATCTGCGGCTTCTCTATGCGCGGATCGGCGTTCCCTATTCCCCGGCGACGGGCCTGCCCATTGAAAGCCAGACGGTCAGCCAGATGGTTGATCAGGTCATGGCCATGGGCGAGGACAAGCGCCTCTATCTGCTGGCCCCCATTGTCCGGGGCCGCAAGGGCGAGTATCGCAAGGAATTCCTCGACCTTCGCAAGCGCGGTTTTCAGCGGGTCAAGGTCGATGGCGAGATTTACGAGATCGAGGATGTGCCCGCCCTCGACAAGAAACTGAAGCACCATATCGATGTGGTGGTGGACCGAGTTGTTGTCACCGACGATATCCAGAGCCGCCTTGCCGACAGCATCGAAACGGCCCTTGAACTGGCCGACGGGCTGTTTGTGGTCGAGGACGCGGATACCAAGGACCGCAAGATTTTCTCGGCCAAGTTCGCCTGCCCTGTTTCCGGCTTCACCATCGAGGAAATCGAGCCTCGCATTTTCTCGTTCAACAACCCGTATGGCGCCTGTACGTCCTGCGGCGGCCTTGGTACGGAAATGTTCTTTGACCCGGAACTGGTGGTGCCCGATGTGACCCTGTCGCTCCGGGATGGAGCCATTGCGCCCTGGTCCCGTTCCGCCACACCGGCCCCCTATTACATGCAGACCCTTGAGGCACTGGGCCGTCATTATGGCTTTGACACCACCGCCCCGTGGGAGGAAATCCCCGAAGAAGACCGCAAAAAAGTGCTGTTCGGAACCGGCGACGAGAAAATCCAGATCACCTTTGACGACGGGCTGCGGACCTACAAGACCAACAAGCCGTTTGAAGGGATCATTCCTAACCTGCAACGCCGCTGGCGCGAAACCGACAGCAGCTGGGTGCGCGAGGATCTGGAAAAATATCAGGACAAGACCGCCTGTAGCACCTGTAGCGGCCACCGCCTGAAACAGGAAGCACTGGCCATCAAGATCAATGGCCTGAATATCGGTGAAGTGGTCGAGAAATCCATTCTCGACAGCCGCAAGTGGTTCCTTGAACTTCGCGATATCCTGACCGAGAAGGAAAACTCCATCGCCGAACGGGTCCTGAAGGAAATCAACGAGCGGCTTGGCTTTCTGGTGGATGTGGGGCTGGAATACCTGACCCTGTCCCGCGGCTCTGGCACCCTGTCCGGCGGCGAAAGCCAGCGTATCCGCCTTGCCTCCCAGATCGGGTCCGGCCTGACCGGCGTGTTGTATGTGCTGGATGAACCGTCCATCGGCCTGCACCAGCGGGACAACTCCCGTCTTCTGAAGACACTGGTCAACCTGCGGGATCAGGGCAACTCGGTCATTGTTGTTGAGCATGACGAGGAAGCCATCCTGACCGCGGATCATGTGATCGACATGGGCCCCCGCGCCGGCAGCCACGGCGGCCGCCTGATTGCGCAAGGCACCCCGGACGACATCATGAACAACAAGGACAGCATCACCGGCAAATACCTGACCGGCGAGATGGAAGTCCCCCTGCCCGCCGTCCGTCGCAAGGCCCTGTCATCGCGCCAGCTTAAAATTGTCGGGGCACGGCACAACAACCTGAAACGGGTCAATGTGAACATTCCGCTGGGCACCTTTACCTGTGTGACCGGTGTTTCCGGCGGTGGTAAATCCTCGCTGATTATCGAGACCCTGTACAAGGCCATTGCCAAGAAGCTGAACAACAACCGCAATCATCCCGGTCCCCACGACCGGATTGAAGGCATTGAATGGCTGGACAAGATTGTCGATATCGATCAAAGCCCGATCGGACGGACCCCCCGGTCCAACCCGGCAACCTATACCGGCGCCTTTACGCCCATCCGGGACTGGTTCGCAGGACTGCCCGAAGCCAAGGCCCGCGGATACAAGTCCGGCCGCTTCTCGTTCAACGTCAAGGGCGGGCGCTGCGAGGCCTGTAAGGGCGACGGCGTCATCAAGATCGAGATGCACTTCCTGCCCGATGTCTATGTTCAATGCGATGTCTGCAAGGGCAAGAGATACAACCGCGAAACGCTGGAAATCACCTTTAAAGACAAGAGCATATCCGACGTTCTTGACATGACAGTTGATGAAGCCGTTGAGTTTTTCAAAGCCGTTCCCGCCGTGCGCGAGAAGTTCGAAACCCTGCAACAGGTGGGGCTTGGCTATATCCATGTGGGACAGCAGGCCACCACCCTGTCCGGCGGCGAGGCACAGCGTGTCAAGCTGGCCAAGGAACTGTCACGCCGGGCCACCGGACGGACCCTTTATATTCTGGACGAGCCGACCACCGGCCTGCATTTCGAGGATGTGCGCAAGCTGATGGAAGTGCTTCAGGCACTGGTCAATGCCGGGAACAGTGTGCTGGTCATTGAGCATAACCTTGAGGTTATCAAAACCGCCGACTGGCTGATCGATATGGGACCGGACGGCGGCGATGCCGGCGGCTATCTGGTGGCGGAAGGAACGCCGGAACAGGTGGCCGAGGTCGAAGCCAGCCATACGGGCCGGTACCTGAAGGAAATCCTGTCCAAGCGCCCCCCGGTGAAGAACGAGGAACCGTCCCCGGACAAACCATCGCCGAAAAAGTCCAAAAAGACGAAAGCGGCCTGACCCTGACAGGCCCGGCCCCTGCAACATCTGCCCGCCGGCCGGCCCGTCCCTTGAGATAAAGAGTAGCAAATGAGCGAAAACATCAAACCTGTTCACGTTGTTGGTGGTGGACTTGCCGGATCGGAAGCCACATGGCAACTGGTCAGCAAGGGCATTCCCGTCGTCCTGCATGAAATGCGGCCGGTCCGCGGTACGGACGCCCACCTGACCGATGGTCTGGCGGAACTGGTCTGCTCCAACTCCTTCCGCTCTGACGATGCGGATAACAACGCGGTTGGCCTGCTGCACAAGGAAATGCGTGAGCTTGGCTCCCTCATCATGGAAAGCGCCGATGCCAACAAGGTACCGGCGGGCGGTGCCCTTGCCGTGGACCGGAACGAGTTTTCCGCCTATGTGCAGGACAAGCTGGAAAACCACCCGCTTGTGACCGTCAGCCGCGAGGAAGTGACCGGCCTGCCGCCAGCGGAATGGGGCAATACCCTGATCGCCACAGGCCCCCTCACCTCGCCGGAACTGGCCGCCGCCGTGCATGAGGCCACCGGCGCCGATGCCCTATCCTTCTTTGATGCCATCGCCCCGATTGTCTACAAGGACAGCATCAATTTCGACATTGCCTGGTTCCAGTCCCGTTATGACAAGGGGGAAGGCTCCGACTATATCAACTGCCCCCTGACAGAAGAGCAATATTACACCCTGATCCGGGAATTGAACGAAGGCGGCAAGACCGAGTTTAAGGAATGGGAAAAAGACACCCCCTATTTTGACGGCTGCCTGCCGATCGAGGTCATGGCGGAACGCGGGCCTGAAACCCTGCGCTATGGCCCCATGAAGCCGGTCGGCCTGACCAACCCCCGTGATCCGGAGGTCAAGCCCTATGCCATTGTCCAGCTGCGTCAGGACAACAAGCTCGGGACCCTCTATAATATCGTCGGTTTCCAGACCAAGCTGAAATACGCTGAACAGACCCGCATCTTCAAGACCATCCCCGGTCTGGAAAATGCCGAATTTGCACGTCTGGGTGGTCTGCACCGCAACACCTTCATCAACAGCCCCGTGGTTCTGGATGACCAGTTCCGCCTGAAATCCGTGCCGCGTCTGCGCTTTGCCGGTCAGGTCACCGGTGTTGAGGGATATGTGGAAAGCACGGCCATCGGGCTGCTGGCGGGCCGCTTCATGGCGGCTGAAAGGCTGGAAAAAGCCTTTACCCCGCCGCCCGTGACAACCGCCCTTGGTGCCCTGATGGGCCATATCACTGGCGGCGCCGATGCGGAAACCTTCCAGCCCATGAACGTCAATTTCGGGCTGTTCCCGCCGCTGGAACAACGGGTCAAGAAAAAGGAACGCAAACAGGCCTATACCCAGCGGGCCTTTGCCGCCTTTGATGCGTGGAAGGCCGATCTTTCCTTCTGATGCCCGTCAAAAAAGCAGGGGGCGAGCGGCTTTGTCGTATCGCCCCCGTTTTTTTTGAACAGAATTAAAAAAGTTGGTAACGATTTTTATACCAAAAACGGATACCGTTGTAAGAAGACGATCAAAAGTTGAGGCCACGCGCCCCTTTCAGGGGTATGGGGGACGCGGCCAAGTACTGTTTAACAATACCTGTGGCGCAAGCCAGAGCGAGTGACATGAGCGAGAAAAACGGTTCAGGTTCCGAAATGGATCCAAGTACACATTTTGTGTTCAACCACAAGATTTTCAGTGTTGAGGGTGCCCATTTCAAACTGACACATGATAACCGGGAGCCTGCCCTGTATGTGACGATCGGCGATATCACGGGCGCGGTTCCTGTCCGGTCCCTCTGCCATGAATTCGGTATTCCCGACGACAGTCAGGATGCGCAACTCTTGCGGATCATCAGTGGTGCCCTGAAATTCGTCAAGGAGATCCGCCCGAACGATTCAATTCCCACGGAAATTCTGGACGGCTCCGCCTCTTGGCATATTGAGGAAATTCACAGAAACGTGGCCCGCGGCCGCATTACCATGCAGCTTGTCTCGTGGCTGAGTGGCAGCGAGGAAATCATCACCAACTCCAGCGAGTTGGAGAATATCGCCAACAACCCGGACACCCGCGGCAAGGTTCAGAACGCCTTCCAGGAAATCGCCGAAAAGCTGGGCATCTCCAAGGAAGAGGTGATCGAGAAAGTGGATGATGTGATCCGCGAACTGGCCTATATCGAGGCCCTGCGGGACCATTATTCCCAGATCAAGAAAATCAAGAGCACCATCGACCGCCTGAACGTGGTGTACCGGCGCGACCGGGGCATGATGGAAGACCTGATCCGGATCACGGCCCTGCTGGAGCCGGTGGTCGAGTCCTTTGACAACATGTTCGAGGAACTGGATGCCCAGACCTGCGAGGTCCTGACCATCCTGAAAAACTTCGAGCCTACCATCGAACTGGTCCGCAACACCCGGGACGAGTTGCACCAGCGGTTCATGATCTGGGACGACATGATCAAGGGCTGGAAGAACCTCATTGCCGAGGAAAACCCGCTTGTTGAAAAACAGTTGAAAGCCACCTATCGCTTTCTGGCCCAGAACTACATGCAGGGACAGGTCTGGCGGTTGGGTCATCACTGATCCGCAACCACACCGCCCATCCCCCCCCAAAAAAAAGGGAGGCATCCGTACAAGCGATGCCTCCCCTTCTTCTTCAGATACGTCAGATCCCGGGAGTTGTTATCCCAATAACTGCTGCAGGGTCAGGGTCAGTACCTTTCGCTGCGCCCCCACATTCAGCTTGTGGTGAAGCGGATTATATCCCGCTGCTTTCAGCCGTTTCAGATACAGGCCGCTCAGGCCATTGATCGCGACTGCGGGCGCGGCCTCTTTGGACAGGCTCCGGCGCTCTTTTCGAACCCTCCGATAATCCTCGTCCGCCAGCGCAGCAAGATCGCGAACCACCGCCTGCAGGTTGGGGCCGTATTCCGGCTGCAACAGGGTATAGCGGCTCATGCCTGTTTCTTGCAGGCGCTCGGTCGGTAACAGAACAAGATCGTGACGGGCATGGAACGGAATGGCCCGTATAATACCCAGCAACGCAAAGGCCCGCCCGGCCAGACTGGCGGCCTCCACCACGGATGAAGCCGGACTGGTACCCGCAACCACCTGCAGGATCAGCCGCTGCACCGCGCCGCCCGTCCCATCCGCATAGGCCAGAAGTTCGGCATCGTTCAGGATCGGGCTTGGGTCCAGATCGCGGGCGCGCACATCAACCATGTCCAGCATCAGGTCATAATCAAGGGGCTGCTGGCGCGCTGTATGATCAAGGGCCTCGGCCACCGGATGGGCCTTGTGTTCGCCCTTCTTCAGGCCCTGCAGGGTGTCCCGCCACCATTGCAGACGGATATCCCCCAATAACGGTTCGGACACGGTTTCGCGAATGCGGGCGATTTCCGCATTAAAGGCAAGAACGGCGTGAATGGCGTCCCGCTTTTCCGGCGGCGAGAACAGGGAAACCAGCCAGCGGTCATAATCATACCGCCGAACCTCTGCCGCGCTCGTAGATAGATTGGTGGTGTCCATCACACTTCTTTCCGCCTGTTGACCCCGATACAGAATTGTTGTCGTCTTGTAACAGACTTCCCGCTAGAATAATTAAAAATTTAATGTCCGCAGGCGAAGTTTTACGTTATAAACCGTCTTATGTAACAAGAATTTACCGTCCCGTCTGAAACGGGCGGTTGCCGTATCAGGCAACTTTCTTTCAACACACAGGCTAGAGGATAAAAATGGCTTTTGAACTTCCAGAACTGCCGTATGCAAAAGACGCACTGGCACCGCACATTTCCGAAGAAACCCTGAACTTCCACCATGGCAAGCACCACAACACCTATGTTGTGAACCTGAACAACCTGCTGGACGGTGACGACAGCAAGTCCCTGGAAGAGCTGATGAAAGAAACTGCTGGCGACGCATCCAAAGCCGGTATTTTCAACAACGCAGCACAGGTCTGGAACCACACGTTCTACTGGCACTCAATGGCCCCCAATGGCGGCGGCAAGCCGACAGGCGCCATCGCAGCCAAGATCGACGAAGATTTCGGTTCCTACGACAAATTCGTTGAAGAATTCAAAGCCGCCGGCGCAACCCAGTTCGGTAGCGGCTGGGCATGGCTGGTTCTGGATGGTGGCAAGCTGAAGGTCGTCAAGACCCCGAACGCTGAATGCCCGCTGACAGACGGTGCAACCCCGCTCCTGACCATGGACGTTTGGGAACACGCTTACTATCTGGACTTCCAGAACCGTCGTCCGGACTATATCTCCACATTCCTGGACAGCCTGGTCAACTGGGACTTTGCCAACGAAAACCTGGCAAAAGCCTGATCCGACGGGTCATGAAATAATAAAGGCGCCGGATTTTCCGGCGCCTTTTTTTGTGTGTGTCAGGGACTGAATATCGCGGCCTTCAGGACCGGCGCAACAGGCCGCAAGATCAGACGGCAATCAGGGCAGCCGCCACCCGGCGCCCTTCCAGCAGCAGCACATTATAGGTGCGTACCGCCGCGCCCGTATCCATGGCGTCAATGACAACGCCCTTGTCCCGCAGCGCCCGCCTGACATCATCCTCGATAAAGGCCATGCTGGCCCCGCAGCCGATCAACAGGATTTCAATACCGGGGTCCTGATCGCCCACCGATGACAGGCTCTCGACCGTTACGGTTTCCGCCGTGGTCACGTCCCAGCTTTCGGTCCGGTTCGGGAAAACCAGAACCGATCCCTCGTGGCGCACACCACTGATACGGAAGCCCATGTCACCATAGGAGTTGACGAGTTGTTGCCCTTCCTCGGGAAGGCCGGAAATATCCTGCATGATCTATCCTGTCAGCAGGGCCGTATCAGCCCTGCTTTTCCGCATCGAGCGTATCGTCGCTCGGTTTGAAGCCGTCTTCTTCCTCGTTCCGGTGGGTCAGCCCGATATGCAACAGGATCGGTGCCGCAACGAAGATGGACGAATAGGTCCCGACCACAACGCCAAAGATCATGGCCGTGGCAAAGCCCCGAATGACCTCGCCGCCAAAGATGAACAGCGCCACCAGTGCCAACAGGGTGGTCAATGAGGTGATGGTTGTCCGGGACAGGGTCTCGTTGATGGACAGGTTCAGAAGGTCGGCGACCTCCATCTTCTTGTAGCGGCGGAAATTCTCGCGAATGCGGTCATAGACCACCACCGTATCGTTGATTGAATACCCCACAATGGTCAGGATCGCCGCCACCGACGCCAAGTTGAATTCAATCCCCGTCACCGCGAACATGCCGATGGTCAGGATCACGTCATGAACAAGGGCCGCAATCGCCCCAACGGAATAATGCCATTCAAAGCGCAGCCAGATATAGATCAGGATGGCAATAACCGCAACGATCACCGCCTCGATCGCGGTCTGGACCAATTCCGCAGAAACGGTCGGACCAACGAATTCCACCCGGCGATAGGATACACCGGTGCCGTAATCGGCCTCAAGGGTTTCCTTGACCAGCTTGACCGCTGCTTCCTGTGCGGTGGCATCGCCTTCCTGCCGCTGGATACGGATCAGGATGTCATCAGGCGCACCAAAGGTCTGCAGGGAAATCTGGCCCAGCCCCAACCCACCGAGAGAGGAACGCATGGCCCCCAGTTCCGGGGCTTCGGGCATACCGACTTCCATCATGATGCCGCCTTCAAAATCGATCCCCTTGTTCAGGCCGACGCCGAAAAACATCCCGGCGGATGCAACCAGCAACAGGCCGGAAAGGATAAAGGCGATGAAACGGCTTTTCAGGAAAGGCAGGTTCGTGTCAGACGGAATAATCTTGATTTTTCTCATTGCTGCATCCCCCCTCAAATTTCAAGGGTCTTGGGACGCGCACGCTGCGCCCACAGGGAAATAATCATTCTGGAAAGCAGAATGGCCGTAAACATGGAGCAGATAATCCCGATCCCGAGGGTCACCGCAAAGCCCTTCACCGGACCGGAGCCCATGACGAACAGGATCACCGCAGCGATACCGGTGGTCACGTTGGCATCCACGATGGTGGTAAAGGCCCGCTGATACCCGGACTCAATGGCATTCAGGGGCGATTTTCCAACCTTCAATTCCTCGCGAATACGCTCGAAAATAAGCACGTTGGCATCCACCGCCATACCAATGGTCAGGATGATCCCGGCAATGCCCGGCAGGGTCAGGGTTGCCCCAAGAACGGACAGGGCCGCCATGATCAGAACGATATTCATGGCCAGCGCCACATTGGCCACCAGACCAAACCCGCCATAGGACAGGATCATGAAGATGGCCACGGCGGCCAGACCGATAAGCCCGGCAATTTCACCGGCGGCAATCGAGTCGGCGCCAAGGTCCGGCCCAACAGACCGTTCCTCAAGAATTTTCAGCGGGGCCGGCAGCGCGCCCGCCCGCAGCAGCAACGCCAGATCCTGCGCGCCCTGCACATCAAAGCCGCCACTGATAACGGCGCTGCCGCCCAGGATCGGTTCATTGATACGCGGTGCGCTGATGACCTTGCCGTCCAGTACGATGGCAAAGGGCTTGCCCACATTCTGCGACGTTACCGTACCGAACTGCTTGCCGCCCAGACCGTTGAAACGGATGGACACAACCGGCTGGCCGTTCTGGTAGGTCGCCTGCGCGTCTTCAAGGTTCTCACCGGACACCATGACGCGATTAAAAATAACGTAATCCGGTTCCCCTTCTGTCAGGGCCGGAAGCCTTTTTGATCCCGGAGGGACGCGGCCGGTCCCGACGCTGGCAGACATGTTCACAAGATGAAAGGTCATCTGTGCGGTCTGGCCCAGCAGGTCCTTGATGCGGTCCGGATTGTCAACGCCCGGCAACTGGACCAGAATGCGGTCCCTGCCCTGACGCTGGATCGTCGGCTCATTGACGCCCGTTTCGTTCACGCGGCGTCCAACAATTTCAATGGATTGTTCCACCGCGGCCCCGATGCGGTCATTGATGGCCTGCTCGCTGGGGGTGATGGTGATAACCCCATCATCCGAGGTGGAGATAATGGCACTGCGCTGGCCGTTTGGCAGCAGAACGGAGAGAGGCGCGAGCCTCTCCCGTGCCAGATCACGATCCCCGACATTGCGAAGTGTGACCGATACGCTGTCGCCCTTTATGGAGGGTGCGGCACTGTAACCGATTTTCGGCTCTTCCCGAAGGAAGCTGTCCCGCACCGTATCCACAATGCCTTCCAGCATTTTTTCCTTAACGTCATCCGTGTCCACCTGCAACAGCAGGTGGGAGCCCCCCTGAAGATCCAGTCCCAGATTGATATGTTGGCTGGGGGCCCATTCGGGCAGTCCGGCCAGTTTCTCCTTGGGAATAAAATTCGGAATCGTATAGACCACCCCAAGAATGCACACGAGCAAAACAAGGGCGATCTTCCACTTCGGGAAGCTGATCATGGATTAATCCGTTACTTTTTCTTGAATTTTCCGAACAGACCGCCGTTTTCCTTTGCGTCTGTTGACGATGCGGACGGTGCGGCTGCGTCAGAGGCGGGTTCAGTCTTGCCCCGTACCTCGCTCAAGGTTGACTTGACAACGTCGATGCGTACTTCAGGTGCCACTTCGATCTGGACGATGTTGTCGTCCCGTACCTTTGTGACCTTACCCATAATGCCGCCTGCGGTGACAACATTGTCGCCCCGGCGAACTGCCTCGATCATGGCGCGATGTTCCTTCACCCGCTTTTGCTGCGGGCGGATAAGCAGAAAATAGAACACGACACCGATAAGGATCAACGGCATAAGTTGCGCGAGTCCCTGGTCCATTACTTTGATCCTCTAATTCAATCTGTTAGCCCCGACATTGTCAAAATACGCCTGACAACATCATACAAATTCCGAACGACTGTTATAGTAGACCTGTATGGCATTGCAAGTCGCAATCAGTTCCGCCAACAACAATCCTGCGCCACTTTTTTTGGTGGGTTTTTCATGTCAGGACCTCTAGATTGGGGCGAACACCGTCAAATTCAATTGGTCATCATGAGTAAAAAGAAAATAATTGAACAGCTGACCCGCATTGCTGACAGTCTGGAGCGGCTGACCCCGTCCGCACCGAAAGCCCCGGACCTGTCTTCGGATACGGCCTATGTCTGGGAAGCCGAAAAGAACGAGCTTCGCCCCGTCCCCCGTGTTGCCCATGTGGACATGTCCATGCTGCATGGCATTGACCGGGTCAAGGATATCCTGCTCGACAACACCCTGCGCTTTGCCAAGGGGTTTCCCGCCAACAACGCCCTTCTGTGGGGCGCGCGCGGCATGGGGAAAAGCTCGCTTGTCAAGGCGGCCCATGCCCTTGTGAACCGTGAACTTGGCGACCGGTTGGTGCTGGTGGAAATCCACCGGGAGGATATCCCCTCCCTGCCGGAGCTACTGCGCACGCTTCAGGCAACGGATCGCCCCTGCGTCCTGTTTTGCGACGACCTGTCCTTTGACGGCGACGATGATACGTATAAATCCCTGAAAACCGTTCTGGATGGCGGCCTTGAAGGACGCCCCGCCAATGTGATCATCTATGCCACGTCAAACCGCCGTCACCTGATGCGGCGCGACATGATCGAGAACGAGCGGGCCACTGCCGTCATGCCATCCGAAGCCATCGAGGAAAAAGTCTCCCTGTCCGATCGGTTCGGCCTGTGGCTTGGCTTTCACAGTTGTTCACAGGATGAATATCTGGATATGATTCGAGCCTATGTGGCCCATTACAGCATCCCCATTTCCGACGAGGAGTTGCAACGGGAAGCCATCGAATGGACCCGCACCCGCGGCTCCCGCTCTGGCCGTGTCGCGTGGCAATATGTACAGGATCTGGCCGGACGGATGGAAACGCCGCTCCGCTAGGACGCGCTTTCTTTATTTCCGAACGGAACCATCCCTGCCCTTCGCATCCGGCGGCCACACACCGCCGGACGCCAATCCGACCCCATTACCGATCCGCCCCCATACCGATCCGCCCCCAATTACTGGGCGTTGCTGACCGTGCCCTGCCAGTAATCATAAAGGGCGGCGATATCCCCGCTGGTCATCAGGGGCATGGCCCGGCCCAGCTGTTCGTCGGTCCAGTCCCACCACGCCATTTCAAGCAGCATGGCAATACTGTCCTCATCAAAGCGCTTGCGGATCTCTTTCGCAGGGTTCCCCCCGACAATGCTATAGGGGTCCACATTTCGGGTGACCACCGCCCGCGACCCGATGATGGCCCCATGCCCGACCTGAACGCCCGGCATGATCACGGCCTCGGCCCCGATCCACACATCATGGCCGATCACCGTATCCCCGGCGGGCTGGTATCCGTCCCGCGCCCCGGAAAAATGCTCGACCTCGGACATATAGTGGAAGGGAAAGGTGCTGATCCATTCGGGACGGTGCCCCTGATTACCGGCCATGATAAAGGCGGTGCCGGTCCCGATGGAACAGAAACTGCCAATCACCAGCCGGTCCACGCCCGGCTCCGGCAACAGATAGCGGGCACAGTCGTCAAAACCGTGGCCATGATAATAACCGGAATAATAGCTGTGGCGCCCGACCTCGATATTGGGGTTGGTCACCTGCTGGTCCAGCGGGATGCCCTTGAAGGGACTTTCAAAGAAATTTGTCATGATGTTCTGTCACTGTCAGTAACGGCGTGGATCGCATGGAAGCCACGCGACGAGACGCCAAAAGAAATCGAAAGGAAGGTAGGAGGCCCCCAAGCGGAGTACCCGGCAGAAAACCGATCTTACAGCCCGATCAGATGGAGCACATGGAGCACATGGATCACATGGATCAAGCGTCCTGGACGATGGTCCTGCCTTGGGGTCGGTTATCGGCGGGCCAGCATGGTGGCCGGATTGATGGCCTTGCCCTGCTTGCGCACCTCGAAATGAACCTGCGGTGTATCCACGTCACCTGTCGCACCGGCATGGGCGATGATATCCCCCTTGCTGACCCGGTCGCCCTTCTGCACCAGAATGCGCGCATTATGGCCATAGGTGGTGACATATCCATCCGCATGGGAAATCAGGATCAGGTTCCCGAAGGACCGCATTTCATTCCCCACATAGGACACGATGCCGTTTTCGGCGGCCCGAACCGGATCACCGGCCTTGGCAAGGATATTGATGCCGTCATTATGGAAGCCGTTGCTCTTCTTCCCGAAACCGGACACCACCTTGCCGGATACCGGCCAGATAAACCGGCTTCCCTCCCGCGAGGGGGGGCGCTTGATGGAATAGCGTTCCCGCGGGACCGGCGGCAGGTCCGCCTTCGGGATGGCCGTTCCGCCCATCACCTCCTCCGGGGAGCGGCGGGGCGTTTGGGGTTCCGGCGCGGTACGGTTGACAAGCCCCGACCCGGAAACCGGACCCAGACTGGCCACCCGAACGGGCTTATCGGTCTTGGGGGTGGGCGCGGCGGATTGCCCCGTCCCGGCCCCAATGGCCTGCCGCTGCGGTGCGGTGGTTGCCGCCGACGTGGCAGGCGCAGAGGCCCCCGAAGGCGCGGCCAGCGATGCCGACGTTACGGCCCGGCTGGTGGCTGCGGAACTCACGCTGCGACTTTCCTGTCGCGGCTGCACATCGGCCACAGGCCAAGCCTTGTCGCCCATGGAGGCAACACGGATTTCCCGGCGCTGCCGATCGGGAATACGCAGGACCGAGCCAACGCCGATCTGGTAGGGCGGGTTCATCCGGTTGAAATGGGCAATTTCCCCCATCTCGACGTTATAGACCCGTGAAATGGCATAGAGGGTTTCCCCCGGCTGGACACGATGCCCCTTGAAGGCCGGGATCTTGACCTGCTGTCCCACATAAATCGTATAGGGCGCCCGGGCCCGGTTCAGGGCCAGAACGGACTGGGTGGGAACACCGTGCCGATCCGCGATCCGGGTATAGGTATCGCCCGGCAGAACGGTCACATGATGATAGGACAGGTTGTCATAATAAAGGGACGGATTATCTGCCACTGCCACGGTCGCCGCCGGGCGTGTGGAAGCATAGGTCCGGGACTTGTCAATGACTGCGGGTGAGCCGGAAAGATACCGGTTATATCCGCATCCCCCCAAAACACTGGCAAGCAACAATCCCAGAACCGCCGTGCGGCCATATGTATAAATCCACCCTCTCATGGTTTGAATTTAACCATAAAAGGCCGCGAATCGCAAGCCATTTGCAACACCACAAGATGTAGTAACGACTCAACTTTCTATGGCAAGCCCTTGAACCAAAGGCACGAATCTGACCGGAATAAGGACTTCTTCGGTCAGGGTCCCCTGCTCGTCACGGGTGAGTTTCACGATCTCCTGATGGGCACTGTCCCGGCCAACGGGTATCACCATGATCCCGCCGCAGGCCAACTGGTCGATCAGGGTCTCAGGGATGGTTTCGGCGGCGGCGGTAACAATGATCCGGTCAAAGGGGGCCTGTTCGGTCCATCCCTTGTATCCGTCCCCCAGCTTTGTGGTAACATTGGTGATCTTCAGCCGCTCGAACAGGCGTACCGCCGTCATATGCAGGGACCGGTACCGTTCGATGGAATAGACCCGGCGGCACAACTTGGAGAGAACCGCGGCTTGATAGCCGGACCCGGTACCGATTTCCAGAACCTTGCGCCGCTTGTCCAGTTCCAGCAACTGGGTCATATAGGCGACGATATAGGGCTGGCTGATGGTCTGGCCGCTGGCGATGGGCAGGGCGATATTCTCATACGCCCTGTCCTTGAATGTATCCGGAACAAACTCCTCCCGTGGAACCCGTTCAATGGCCGACAAGACATCCGTATCTGTTATGCCCTGCCGACGAAGTTCCATGATCAGGCGGATTTTCTGCGCCGCATACTCGTTCACTTCTGTACTACCTTCCGGATCACACTCTAACCCAGTGCCTTTGCCAGATTGTCCAGAGAGGACTCATTGGTCAGGTTCAGCTTCAGTGGTGTTACAGACACCATTTTATTTTCAACGGCATGAAGGTCGCTGCCCTCAAACGGCTTGCCCGAGGACGGACGATAGCCAAGCCAGTAATACTCGCGCCCGCGGGCGTCCACACGGGCATCGATCAGCAGGTTCGACAGGTCTCGCTTGCCCTGACGGGTAACCACAACGCCCTGTACCTCGTCCACCGGAATGGCCGGGAAGTTGATGTTGACCAGCGTATCCTCGCCCCACCCGGTTTCCAGCAGCTTACGGATAATTCCCGGCGCCATTTTCTCGGCGGTTTCCCAGTGGATTTCCGGGGAATCGAACATGCACATGCTAAGCGCGATGGACGGGACACCCAGCAGGGTTCCCTCACTGGCGGCGGCGACCGTACCGGAATACAGCACATCCTCGCCAAGGTTCGCGCCCCGGTTCACACCGGACAGGATCAGGTCCGGCTTGTCATCCGGGAACAGATAGTTCAGCGCCATCATCACACAGTCGGTCGGAGTTCCTTCCACTGAATATTCAGTTTCGGAATATTTGTTGACCCTGAGAGGATCATGGAGGGTCAGGGACCGGGAGGCCCCGCTCTGCTCCTTGGCGGGAGCCACAATCACAACCTCATCTGACAGCGAATAGGCAATTCGCTTCAGCACTTCCATACCAGGGGCATCAAACCCGTCATCATTACTGAGTAATATGCGCAACGTTACACCTTTTTCTTTCTTGTTCTACTTGGTTACTTGGTAATTTTTTCAAGCCCGCCCATATAGGGGCGCAGCACTTCCGGCACCACAATGGAGCCGTCGGCCTGCTGATAGTTTTCCATCACGGCAATCAGGGTCCGCCCCACGGCAAGACCGGAACCGTTCAGGGTATGGACGAAACGGGTTCCCTTTTCCCCGTCCGGCCGATACCGGGCCTTCATCCGGCGCGCCTGAAAATCCCCGCACACGGAACAGCTTGAAATTTCGCGATACCTGTCCTGCCCCGGCAACCAGACCTCGATGTCATAGGTTTTCCGTGCCCCGAAGCCCGTATCCCCTGCACACAGGACCATCACCCGGTAAGGCAGGCCCAGACGCTGCAGGATATCCTCGGCGCAGCCGGTCATCCGCTCATGTTCCTCATTCGAGGTTTCCGGCGTGGTGATGGAGACCATCTCGACCTTGGCGAACTGATGCTGACGCAGCATACCCGCCGTATCCTTCCCGGCAGAGCCTGCCTCGGACCGGAAACAGAGGGTATGAGCCGTAAAGCGGCGCGGCAGTTCCTCTTCGCTCAGGATGCTGTCCCGCACCAGATTGGTCAGCGGCACCTCGGCGGTCGGGATCATGTAGCTGCCCGTATCCACCTTATAAAGGTCTTCCTCAAATTTCGGGAGCTGGCCGGTGCCAAACAGGGCATGGTCCCGCACCATCACCGGCGGAGAGACTTCCAGATACCCTTTTTCCTCGGTATGCACATCCATCATGAAGGCGGCAAGGGCCCGTTCCATGCGGGCGATCTGTCCGCTGGTGACCACAAAACGGCTACCGGACAGCTTGGCCGCTGTCTCGAAATCCATCATGCCAAGAGCTTCGCCCAGTTCATAATGCTCTTTCGGCTCAAAATCGAAGGAAGGCACATCGCCAAAGCGGCGCACTTCCACATTGTCGTCTTCGTCGGCCCCATCCGGCACATCGTCCTTCAGGACGTTGGGGATACCGGCCAGAAGATCATCCATGCGGGCGGCCATGTCCCGCTCCGACGCTTCCATTTCCTGAACAGAGGCCTTCAGGTCCGACACTTCGCGGATCAGGGCGTCCGCATCCTCACCGGCGGCTTTCGCCTTGCCGATGGCCTTGGCGGCCTCGTTGCGGCGGGCCTGCGCGGTCTGAAGTTCGGTCTGAAGTTTCCGCCGGCTCTCGTCCAGTTCCACCACAACAGCGGAAAGAGGCTCTGCCCCGCGCCGCAGAAGGGCGGCATCGAAAGCGTCCGGGTTTTCACGAATCCATCTTAAATCAAGCATGTCTTGGCCATTTCGAAATCTGGTCTTGGTCGGAAAGGGCGCGCTGTGGTCCGATCAAAGCCCACACCCTGCCCCGCCATTTTTTACAAGGAACACATCTGTCCGGATGTGGGAACTCCCCTCCTCATCCGAACGGCTCTGGTTTGTATAATTGCCTGCGCCCTGCCCGTCCAGAGCCCAAACCGATTGTTGGGGACAAAATTATTCATCCCACCGGGAAATGTTGCTGAATTGCCGCCCGGATCACTCTTCGGCGGCGGCCCGTTCCTCGCGCTTTTTCTCGACCATCCGCACACTGACGATGGACAGCGCATACAAAAGGATGATCGGGATCGCCAGCGTGATCTGGGACAGCGGGTCCGGCGGTGTCAGGATCGCCGCAGCAATAAACGCAAACACGATGGAATATTTGAACTTTTCCTTCAGGCCCTGGGACGTGACAATCCCCACCCGACCCAGCAGGGTCAGCAGGACCGGCAACTGGAAACACAGACCGAACGCAAAAATCAGCTTCATGGACAGGCTGAGATACTCACTGACCCGCGTTTCCGCCTGAATGGGCAGGGCCATCGGCTCGGACGGTGCGGGCAGGAATTCCAGCATCTTCGGATATTCGGATGTCAGCGCCGTGAAAGCCTTTGAATAAAGACTGGCGCTGTTCCCGGTCTCGAAGCTCAGCAGGAATTTCCACGCCAGCGGCATGACAATTTCATAGGCCAGCGCCCCGCCCAGAAAGAACAGCACCGGCGTTACCACCAGAAACGGCAGGAAGGCCTTTTTCTCGTGCTTGTACAGGCCCGGCGCCACAAAGGCCCAGATCTGGGTTGCCACAATGGGGAACGAGATAAACAGGGCAACAAAGAAGGCAATCTTGATATTGGTGAAGAAGGCTTCGTGCAGGCCGGTGAAGATCATCCGGCGCCCTTCCACGTCATCGCCAAGGGCGGCGACCAGTGGGCGGACCAGAAAGGCGAACAGCTCTTCCGAGACCAAATAGCACAGGATAAAGGTCACGAGCACAGTCAGAACCGAATAAACAAGGCGGTTCCGAAACTCGATGATATGCTCCATCAACGGAGCCTTGCTATCTTCAATATCGCTGTCTGAATGCATGGACCTAGGACGCCTTCGTCCCCTCTACCGCCGGGGCGGGTTTTGCATCCTCCGCCGGGGGCGGACTGATGGAATTGTCGGAAGTGGTGGATGTGTCTGTCTTCGCGGAAGTATCGGCAGCGCCGGCAGCCGGTTTGGCGTCGGCAGTGCCCGATTTCCGGGGGTCGCGAATTTCCGGCTTCACATCATCGAACATGTTCTCGAAGGTTCCGGTCGGATCAACCGCATCCTCAATCTGTTTCTTGATGTTGAAATCGGTGCCGTTCTGAACGGTCTTTTTCAGGTCATCCAGTTCCGCATCGCGGGCCAGATCATCAATACCCGACTGGAAATCCCGGGCCAGCGCACGCGCTTTCCTGACATATTTCCCGACAGAGGCAATTGCCCGTGGCAAGTCCTTCGGACCAATCACCAGAATGGCCACAATGACTACAAACACCATCTCGGACCAGCCGATATCAAACATGGCCCACCGTCTTGACTGTCCTAAACATCTGCTACGGGATACGGGACAAATCAGCCTTGTGCGGCCTTGTCCTTTTCTTCCGTGGTTTCTTTGGCATTTTCAGACGCGCTGATTTCCTTTGCGCTGTCTTCTTCATTCATGCCTTTTTTGAAGTTCTTGATGCCTTTGGCAAGGTCACCTGCCACACGGGGCAGTTTGCCGGCGCCAAAAATGATAAGCACAATGACAAGGATCAGAACAATTTGCCAAGGACCTATACTCATAATTTAACTCCTGGTCTCGATTTCGAGACGACTAATAACAGTTTCCCAAAATCCGCTGCCACGGTCCAACCTCAGACCCCTGACGCACCGCGAATTTCTCCCTACTCCCTTATATAACGGGATAGGCACGATTATACGACCACTAATTTCAAAAAACGCCATTGTCGCGGCATTGTCCCTGCCCTGTAACCGGACTGTCACAGCCGCCGGGTTCCAAGGCGAAACCCCTGCCCGCCGTGGCTCAATCAAAGGCAAAGACCTGCCGCTGGTCCAGATGAATGCTGCACACCTCTCCATCCTGTGGTTGCAGGATGCTGGCGGCGCGGGCGGTCACGCGGCGACCGGATGGCAACTCCAGATCGATCAGGCAGAACGGCCCAAGATTGCGGCTGCCGACGACGCGCCCTTCCCGGTGGCCTTCCGGATGCCGTTCACCGGCGAAGCGTTGCAGGCGGATGGCTTCCGGCCGGATCAGCACATTCACCGCGCCTGTCCGCCCGTCTTCGGCGGGTTTGTCCAGAACCCCCAGCTCCGTTTCAAGGGTCGTGTCCGTCAACATGCCCTCAACCCGGTTGACCTCGCCAAGGAAGGCCGCAACGAATTCGTTTTTCGGCTGGCTGTAAAGTTCGGCAGGCGTGCCCTGCTGTTCCACACGGCCGTTCCGCATCAGGACAATTTCGTCCGCCATGCGCATGGCCTCTTCCGGGTCATGGGTCACCAGCATGACCGTTGTGCCTGTTTCCTTGAGGAACGCCAGCGTCTCGTCCCGCACCTTGTTGCGAAGGACCACATCCAGCCCGGAAAACGGCTCATCCATCAGCAGCAAACGTGGGTTCGGTGCCAGCGCCCGGGCCAACGCCACCCGTTGCTGCTCTCCGCCGGACAGCATATGCGGATATTTCTCGGCCGATCCGGTCAGGCCCACCTGTTCCAGTATCCGGGCGACAACCTCTGCCTTCTCCGGTCCGCTTTGGCCCAGCAGGCCAAAGGCGATGTTATCGAACACGCTGAGATGCGGGAACAGGGCGTAATCCTGAAAGACCAGTCCGACCTGACGATCCTCGGCCCCGACGAAGATATCCGGGCCGGCCATTTTCTCGTCCTTGATCCAGACCTCGCCCGCGTCGGGTTGTTCCAGCCCGGCGGCGATGCGTAAAGTTGTCGACTTCCCGCAGCCCGACGGCCCCAGCAAACAGACAATCCGGCCCGCCCCCACTTCCAGCCGGTCGATCTCGACGCTGAAATTCTTGTTATTGCGATGCCTGATATGGGACAGAACCAGCTTACTCATTAATCTACCCTTCCGCGCCGCCATCTTGCCCCGGACGGGACCTGGCAATGGCGCGACTCAAGATAATCACGGGGATGATACCGGCGGCAACGATGGCAAGGGACGGCCCGGCGGCTTCGGACAAGCGCTCGTCCGAGGCCAGTTCATAGGCCCGAACCGCCAAGGTCTCAAACCCGAACGGCCGCATGATCAGGGTTGCCGGAAGTTCCTTCATCACATCCACAAACACCAACAGCAGGGCGGTCATCATGCTGCCTGAAATAATCGGGATATGGACCCGAATCACGGCCTTCAGGCCGGTCACCCCCATGGTGCGGGCGGCCCGGTCCATGTTGGGCGTGATCTTGCCGACGCTGGCCTCCACCGTGTTCAGGGCCACGGCCAGAAACCGCACCATATAGGCAAAAATCAGCGCCACAAGGGTCCCGCTTAACAGCAGGCCCGTCGAGATGCCGAAGGTGCTGCGCATGAAGGCATCCACGGAATTGTCCAGAAAGCCGAACGGGATCATGACGCCTACGGCCAGCACCGGCCCCGGAATGGCGTATCCCATGGCGGACACCCGCACCGCCGCGGTCCGCACCGGGTTTTTCCGCCCGGAAACGCCGCCCCGCATGCCATAGACAAGCCCCATGGCAATCACCAGCGTCAGAAGACTGGCCACCATGGCGACGGAAATACTGCTGAAGGCAAGCGCGGGAAATTCAAGATTGAGAACCGCCTCGGGATGGCGCAGGCTTTCATGCAGCAGCCAGCCCGACGGCAACAGGAAACCAAGGAACACCGGCAACAGACAGGCCAGAAACGCCCCGCCCGCCCGCAGGCCCGACAGCGGAAACCGGCGAATGCCCTGATAGCGACCGGTTGTGTGATGATATTTGCGCGCACCGCGGTTCAACCGCTCCACGATCACCAGCAGAAAGACAAACCCCATCAGCATGGCGGCAAGCTGCGCTGCGGCGGCTGGCTCCCCCATGCCCAGCCAGATGCGGAAAATCCCGGTGGTGAAGGTATCCACGGCAAAATACTGAACCGTCCCGAAATCGCTCAGCGTTTCCATCAGCGCAAGGGCAAGACCGGTGACAATGGCGGGCCGCGCCAGCGGCAGGGCGATATGAAAGAAAATGCCCCACGGGCCCCGGCCCAGTGTGCGCCCGACCTCAAGAACACAGATGGACTGCTCCAGAAAAGCGGCCCGACTGACCAGATACACATACGGATACAGCACCAGCCCCAGCATCAGGACCGCGCCGCCCACGCTTCTGACCGGCGGGAACCAGTAATCCTGCCGGGTCCAGTCGAACAGATCCCGCAGGAAGGTCTGTACCGGCCCCGCGAAATCGAACATCCCCGTATAGGTATAGGCGATGATATAGGCGGGCATGGCCAGCGGCAGGAACATGGCCCAACTGAACAGGCGTCGCCCCGGAAACTCGCACATGGTGACAAGCCACGCCGTCCCGACCCCGATGAACACCACCAGCACGGACACACCGGCAAACAGGATCAGGGTATTTAGCAGATAAACAGGCAGAACCGTTGACGCCAGATGGGACCAGATATCCCCGGCTGGCACAAAGACAAAACCGAACACCACAAGAATGGGCACCGCCACCAGAAGGGCGACAAGCATGGACAGCCCTGCCCCGGTCATGGACAGAAAGTTATTTCCGCGTCTGCCGGGCCGTTTCAGGCTTCCTTGTTGTTGGTATTCGGCAATCCCCAACGGGCTAGTCCTTAGTACGAAATAGTCAACTGCCCCTCAATACGCCCCCTGCCCCCACATGTAAATAATAATCAGTCGCATAGACGGCCCGCTGTGACAAAAAAACGCAATGAAAATGAAACAGGGCGGATTTCCAGCGAAACACCCCTTGAAAGGGGGTCTGGCGGCAGGGGATCAGTCTTCCTCTTCCTCCGGGTCGAGGGGGGGCGCATCATCGCCCCGGATCAGGTCATCAAACAGGCCGGACGGCTCGGTTTGCAGCAGGCCCGCCGCTTTCAACTCATCAAACCCCGGCAGGTCGCGAATATCATCCAGCCCGAAATGGATCAGGAATTCCTGTGTCACCCCGTAGGTAACCGGGCGGCCCGGTGTGCGCCGCCGTCCGCGGGGGCGGATCCATCCCGCATCGAACAAGACATCCATCACCCCCCGGCTAAGACCGACACCGCGAATTTCCTCAATCTCGGAACGGGTAATCGGCTGGTGATAGGCAATGACAGACAGGGTCTCAAGGGCGGCGCGGCTCAATTTCCGGGTATTTTCCTTTTCATCCTGAAGCAGCCAGGACAGATCGGGCGCAGTCAGGAAGGTCCATTTCCCGGCCAGCTTCACCAGATTGACGCCCTTGTGTTCATAATGTTTGTGCAGCAGGTCCAGAATGGCGGGAATATCCGCGTCTTCCGGCAGGCGGGCGGCAATGTCCAGTTCGCCCAATGGCTCCTTCGCGGCAAAAAGCAAGGCTTCCGCCATGCGGACATGTTCCGGGTTGGCTGTCATTCGTCCTCACTTTCCTGTCTTTTCTCCCGCCGGGCCCGCACCTCGATCGGGCCGAACAAGTGGGCCTGACGCACTTCAAGCTGGCCTTCCTTGACCATCTGCAGGCTGGCCAGCAAGGTGGAGGCCTCGGCCGAACGCCGGGAAAACGGGTCTTTCAGGTTCTTGGGCAAATAGGCCGTCAGATCGACCCAGTCCGGCACCTTGCCCAGCATCCGCTCCAGCCGCTCAAGGGCTGCCTCCACCGTATAGATGGCGTTGCGCATGAGGCGCAGAGGGTTCTTGATGCCCTTGCGGTCCTTGTGGGCGGCATAAGCCTGCAACAACTCGCGAAGGGAACAGTCATACCGGGAATGGCGCACCACTTTCACCCCTTCCGGGCGGCCCCGCCGCATCCGGTCACGGCCCGTAACCTGTCCGTTGATCAGCTTTTCCGCCGCTGTCCGCATGGCCTCCAGCTTTTTAAGCTGAAAGGCCAGCCGTTCGGCCATTTCCTCACCGGACGGTCCATCCTCCTCCGGCTCTTCCGGCAGCAGAAGGCGGGATTTCAGATAGGCCAGCCACGCCGCCATCACCAGATAGTCGGCCGCCACCTCAAGCCGCAGCTTCTGGACTTCCTCGATGAAGGCGAGATACTGTTCCGCCAGTTCAAGAATGGAGATTTTGAGAAGGTCAACCTTCTGGTCCCGAGCCAGAACAAGCAGGACATCCAGCGGACCTTCATACCCGTCCAGATCGACAACAAGACCCGGCCCTGACGAGGCCGCCGCCTCCTCAGCATCCAGACGATCCGAAACGTTGAACAGCCCGTTATCCTTCAAGGACATCCTTTCTGTTGTGGTCAGAAAAACTCTAGTCAAACCCCGCCAGTGTTGCAATCACGGAAATAACCGTGGCGATCGGCCCGCTCATCAGCCAGCGCATGGGGTCCATGTCACTGCCGAACTGACGGAACAGCATGGGCAGCAGGATAATCACCCCGATCAGGATCAGAAACCCGAACCGTTCCAACCGGGCCAACGGAATGGCCAGAAAGTTAGGCAGAATGCCGACGGCCACCCGCCCCCCATCCAGCGGCGGTATAGGCAAAAGGTTAAAAAAACCCAGTACCACATTGAGAACCAAGCCATTTCTCAGGTTCAAGGCAACCCATTCACGCCAGTCTACGGGAAGATAATCCAGTGCATGAAAAGACAACATGCACAGAAAGGCGAGCAGGAAATTCATCATCGGACCGGCCAGCGCCACCAGCACCATGTCCCGGCGCGGATGATTGAGGCGCATGAAATTGACCGGCACTGGCTTGGCATATCCAAACAGGAACGGCGCCTTTGCCATCAGCAACAGGCCGGGAATAAGCACGGTCCCGATCGGGTCCACATGTTTGAGCGGGTTCAGGGTCACCCGCCCCTGCCGCTTGGCCGTATCATCGCCAAGTCGCCACGCCGCAAAGGCGTGACCGGCTTCATGCAGGGTAATGGCCAGCAAGGCAGGCAATAGCCAGATGGACACCTGATAGAGAACGTTTCCCATATCCATCAGCCCTCTCCCCGACCGGCAAGCAGGCCCTGCAATTCGGCCATCATGTCCTCGGTGCCCCCCATCGCCGGGGCCGCCCCGTCAAGGGCGGTCAGGGACTTGTCCAGTCGGCGCAGGGTCTCATCGGAAACCGCGCCGCAGGCCCCCGCAACCTCTTTCATTTCGTCCATTTTACCGGAACAGTGCAGGATCAGGTCCACCCCCGCCTCCAGCGAGCGCGCCGCCCGCGAGGCCAGACTGCCCTGCAACGCCTCCATATTCAAATCATCGGACAGCAACACCCCGCCAAATCCGATTTCCCCGCGGATCACATCCTCGATCACACGGCGGGACTGGGTTGCCGGATTGTCCGGGTCGATATCCTGATAGACAATATGCGCCGTCATGCCCCACGGGACATGGGACAGTTTCCGGAACGGGACAAAATCACTTGCTGACAGATCCGAATGGCGGGCCGGAACGACCGGCAATTCAAGATGGCTGTCCACCGTTCCCCGGCCATGCCCCGGCATATGCTTGATCACCGGCAGGATACCGGCGGCAAGGAATTCCTCGGCCACAAAGGCGCCAAGGGTGGCCACAACGTCGGGATTGCCGGAAAAGGACCGGTCCCCAATGACACTGGAGGTTTCCCCCAGCGACAAATCAAGACAGGGGGAACAATCCACGGAGAAACCAACGCTGGCAAGCTCCGCTGCGATGATCCGGGTGGCAAGGCGCACCGCCCGCTCGCCCCGGACCGGGTCTTCCGCATAAACGGCCCCAAGGGCGCCGAAGCTTGGCAGGGAATGCCAGTGCGGCGGCCGCAGCCGCTGTACCCGTCCGCCTTCCTGATCCACAAGGACCGGCGCGCCCGGTCGCCCCACCGCCTCGCGAAAGCTGTTGATCAGGGCCCGCACCTGATCCGGCGTATCAATATTGCGGGCGAACAGGACCAGCCCCACAGGATTGACCGCCCGGAAGAAGTCAACTTCCTCCGGGGTCAGGGTCAGGCCCGCGCACGAGAAAATAACGGCGCGGGTGCCGGTAAAATCACTTTTTGGCAACGAGACAATCCTGTTTTTCCGCCTTCAGGGCCGTACACAGATTTTCCGCACCAGCCCGGTTTTCAAAGGCCCCGGCCTGCAGGCGATGGAACATTCCCTTGCCCTTGACCTCGACACTCTGGATGAAATGAGGCACGCCGGTCAGCAGGGCCTTATGCGCCTTTTGAAGCCGTCCCCACGCCTGTTCCGCCGCATCGGTAGAGCGGAACGCGCCAATCTGAACCCGATAATCACCGGCATTGGCCGGTTTCTTCGGGGATGTTCCCGCCTTTACCGGGGCCGGAGCCGCAACTTTTTCAGGCTCTGGTGCCGGCTTTGCTTCCGGTTTCGCTTCCGGTTTTGGCTCCGGCTTGGCTTCGGCGGCCTTGGCCTCAACCTCTTTCACGGTGTTTGCTGCGGTTTCCTGCTCACGCTGGACCTTTTCCACAGGGGTCCGGGCGGCGGCAGTGGCGGCGGCTTCTGCCTCGGTCGTTGCGTCAGATACCGCATCGGATGCAGCCTGCCCTTCCGGCTTCGCCATCAGGGTTTCCGCCTGATTGCCGGCTTGCGCCTCGCGCTCGGTTTCGGTGATATCAACAGGGGCCGGATCATTGGTGGATTCCTCCGGCGCTTCCATCAGTTTCTCGACCTTTTCCTCGGCCTGCTCCGGATTTAGGACGCTGAACACCTGCTTGTCCTGATGGGGAATATCCATGCCGCCCGGATTTTCAGGCTGCTGCTTGACCGGCGAGGTATCCGCCTTGACGATGGGCGGGGCCAGTTGGACCCCCTTTTTCACGCCCTGATCATAGGCATACCAGATGCCGATACCGAACCCGGCAACGATGGTCACGGCAAGCGCCGCCCCGATCAGTTTTCCGCGGCTGAAGCGCGGTTCGTCATATTCCTCATAATATTCTTCTTCTTCCGGAAAATCCTGATGGTTGGTCAAAACTATCACTCCTCTACCATCTCGATGCCAAGGATTTCCAGCCCCTCGCACAATTGCAATTTCAGGGCGCTCAACAGCCCAAGACGGGCCGGGCGCGTCCCGGTTTCAGTCAGATATTCGGACGACACAAGTCGCTCCTCCCTCTCCAGCCGGAAAAATAGCAGGGAAAGGTCATGCAGGAAAGCCGACAGATGGATGATATCCCGGTTTCTGAGCGACTGTTCCAGTGCCAATGGCCACTGACACATGAATTTGGCGATTTTCTGTTCATTGCTCCGCGTCAACACGGAATAATCCACATCAACGGGATCCTCGCCCCCCTCACCCGCGCTTGCCGCTGCCAGCAACGACCGGATACGGCTGATCGCGTAAGGAACGGCAAAAACCGGATTGTCATAGGACTGATCCACCGCCCGGACCGGGCTGAAATGACGGGCAAAGGACGCCCCGTTGGCCAGCAGGGCAAAACGCACCCGTGGCAGGGAGCATTTGGCAACGGCGGTTCGGGTCGCCATGCCCCGATCCCCATCTTCCGGCGCGGGAGAAAGGGCGTAGGCCAGCCCCGCCAGATCGGCCACCTTCATCAGGGCCTCCACCTGCCAGAACTGTCTGGCGGATACCAGATCGTCCGTCGTCGCGGGTCGGACCAGCTCAAACCCGCCCTGATTTTCCAGCAGGCTCATGCCATAGGCCCGCGCCCGTTCCAGAATGACCGGGATTTCCGCCAGCCAGTATCCCGCCTGCAGGTGGATATTCACATATCCGTTGGGGGCCACCTCGGCGGAGCGGACCGACGGCACGGCCTCAACGGCCGCAAGGACCGTGCGGGCCAGACGGTCCCGCACCTCCTCTTCCTGCCCACTGGCCAACAGCAGGATATTGCTGCAAAGATCGCCCCGGCTTTCCTCTTTCGGGGGGCGCAGGGTCAGGTTTCCTGAGGGTGCTGCCGGACGGGGGGCCCCGTGCTCCGCCCCCGGATCAGCAGCGGCCTGCTGTTCCAGCACCGCACAAAGCGCCCGCCACACGGGCCTGACATAACTTTCGGACATAGGGCAGTTTTTCTCTTTTTTCGGGGCGATTGACAAAAGGTCCCATGATTAATACATGATTAGAGGAGACGAGGCCAACCCCGGCTTTTTCCTGAAGAGAGTAACCGCATGTTTTCACAAGATACAATGGAACCCCCTGTCAAGCTGTCCGATACGGCTGCCGCGCAGATCAACACCATTGTCCGGGATATGAATTCCGACAAGAAGATGCTGCGTGTTGCTGTCAATGGCGGCGGCTGTTCAGGGTTCCAGTACAGCTTTGATCTGGACGACACCCGTAACGACGATGACATGGTCGTTGAAAAGGATGGGGCCGTCCTGCTGGTGGACAGTGTGTCCCTGATGTATCTGGCCGGATCGGAAATCGATTATGTCAGCGACCTGATCGGCGCTGCTTTCCGCATCAACAATCCCAATGCCACGGCTTCCTGCTCCTGCGGGTCCTCCTTCTCCGTCTAAAGCTCGGCTCCCCCTAGAGCCTACCTCCGTCCTGTGGTTGGGGGCGAAAACGCCCCTTGCCTTGCCCCCTTTTCCCGGCGTTAATGGTTGACGATTGCCCCAGTCGTGATAGACAAACGGACGTGACCAATGCACGCTTATTCTGTGGGGACCCTCATCCATGAAAATTGCCAGCTGGAACGTCAATTCCGTCAAGGCCCGCCTGCCCATCCTTCTGCATTACCTGAAGGAAGAGGCCCCGGATGTTCTTTGTCTTCAGGAACTGAAAGTGGTGGACGAGGCTTTCCCCCGCCTTGAGGTGGAGGAACTGGGCTATAACGTGGAGACCCACGGCCAGAAAACCTATAACGGTGTCGCCATCCTGTCCAAGCACCCCATGGAAGATGTGATGCGCCGCCTTCCCGGCAATGACGAGGATGAGCAGGCCCGCTATATGGAGGCCACCATCAACGGTGTGCGCGTTGCCTCCATCTACCTGCCCAACGGCAACCCCATCGATACGGAGAAATTCCCCTATAAACTCGGCTGGATGGACCTTTTGATCCAGCGGGCGAAAGACCTGCTGGCCCTTGAGGAGCCGGTGGTTCTGGCCGGGGACTATAATATCATCCCGCAGGACGAGGATTGCTATGATCCCAAGGCATGGGAAAAGGACGCCCTGACCCAGCCGGAAAGCCGCAACCGCTTCCGCCAGTTGCTCAATCTTGGCTATTTCGATGCCTATCGGACCTTTACCCCCAATGTGAATTACACCTACTGGGATTATCAGCGCGGCGCCTGGCAGAAGGACAACGGCATTCGCATCGATCATCTTCTGTTATCCCCGCAGGCCATCGACACGTTGAAGGCCGTCGGGATCGACAAGGAACCGCGCGGTATGGAACGCCCATCCGACCACACCCCCATCTGGGTGGAACTGGACCAGAAGATCGACTGACCTTCCACCCATCGCCAAGGCCGCCTGTGCGGGCGCTCCCCTTCTCTTTCGCTGATTTTGCAACATATTGTTAGAAGATATGCTGCAAATCAGGACAGAAATGCGGGTCCAATGCTCCACGGTGACGGCTTTGAGCATACCACCCCGATCGTAAAAGCGGGGTTTGACTACTGGCTCTCCAAAACCGGGGGCCGGTCCATGCCCCGTTGGGCCGATATCAACCCGGCGGAAATGCTGCCCCTGCTGCCCCATATCCTTGTGGTCCATGTCCAGTATGATCCCCTTGATTTCATCGAGCGGATCACCGGCGAGCGCATTGTGGAGCGCAGCGCCTGCAAGACCATGAATGTGAACTGGCGAAACTGCCCCGAACGAGAGCCCGGCAGCCGCATGTGGACCGCGTTTGAAGAAGTGGTAAACCGGCAGGAACCCAGCTATCAGATCCTTGCCTATTCAGGGCCAAAAAAAGACTACCTGAAAATAGAGGCCATCATCTGCCCCATATCCGACGACGGTAAAACCGTGATCAAGACCATCGCCTTTGTGGATCATGTGGACAAGGCGGATAAGGACCGTTTCCCCAACCCACCGCGCGACCCTGACCCGGATCAGGGGTCCGCCTGACCCCCTAAAAATACATCCATTAGGTGTGTTTTTCTCCAAAACAAAACAATTCAGGGGTTGCGTAACAGAATTTTTCTCATATTTTGGATCGCTGAGACACACACTAAAAGATTGTTGTAACCATGATCCAACACCCCTTAATCGCCCGCGAAGGCAAGTCTTCCCTGCACGCCTGTCACGCCATACTTCTTCTGGCGTCGGTCAGTATTTTAGCCCTGTCCCTGCCCGTTAGCGCCCATGCTGGCGACGGTGGGACTCAGGAAAATGTCGGCGGAAATGGCGGTGCTGCCGATGAAAACGGCGGCACCGGTTCTGGCGGCTATGGCGGCTTGGGTGGGAGTGCGGGCCAGGTCCCAGGCGCTTATGGCGAGAACGGCTACGACGGCAGTTCCGACGGCATTGAGGGCGGCGGCGGCGGCGGCGGCGGCGGCGGCGCATCGGGCTATGGCGGCGGTTCCCTGAACAACAACGGAACTCTTCGGGGCGGCAATGGCGGAAATGGTGGTTCCGCCCATACCGGATCCGTCATCGGTTTGTCAGGTAGTGGCGGCGGCGGCGGTGACGGCGGTCACGGCGCCCTTTATTTCGGGAACACGATCAATTCCAACACAGGCTCTATCACCGGCGGCGATGGCGGAGAGGGTGGAAATGGCAATTTGCATGCTGATGGATGGGGCGGCAGCGGCGGCATTGGCGGCTACGGTGTCTGGATTTCAGGCTCCTCAACCTTCAACAACGCGGGCACGATCACCGGTGGAAAGGGCGGCTACCCCGGGATCGGCGGCGGAAATGGCCCTGCAGGGTATGGCATCTATGCAGAAGATACCCATCTGATCAACAGCGGTACCATCGAAGGCGGCATTGAGCCTGTAGTAACCACCCATGCCGACGCAATTGTTTTTTATGGTGGCACCAACATCCTCGAACTGCATCACGGGTCAACAATTACCGGAAAGGTCCAGGCCTTTTCCGCTCTTGATACCCTGCGGCTTGGCGGCAGCAACAATTCCACCTTCAATGTTTCCGGCATCGGCGGACAATATACCGGCTTTGGACTGTTTGAAAAAACAGGGGCTTCCAACTGGACCCTGACCGGCTCCGGGGCACAAGACTGGACGGTCTTGGGGGGCACCCTGACCGGGAACAGCATCTCTCTGCAGGGCGACATCACCAATGACGCAACCGTTATCTTTGACCAAACCGTTGACGGCAGCTATGGCGGTACCCTGTCCGGTATCGGTGTTGCTGTAAAAACAGGCCCTGCCAACCTGACCCTGACCGGCTTGACCGATCAAAACTGGACCCTGATGGGCGGAACCCTGACCGGGGATAGCGCCTCCCTGCAAGGGGATGTTGCCAACAATGCCTCGCTTGTCTTCAACCAGACATTCGATGGCATCTATGACGGGACCATCGGTGGCAACGGGCGGGTTACCAAGGACGGTAGCGGCACCCTGACCCTGACCGGCACCCATGTCTATTCCGGGGGCACCCATATTGAGGAAGGCACCCTGCTGGTGAACGGCTCTCTCGCCGGGCAGACAATTATTCACAATGACGGCACACTGGGCGGAACCGGGTCGGTTGGGTCTGTTGCCACCAACGGCGGTACCCTTGCCCCCGGCAATGGCATCGGCACCCTGACAGTCAATGGAAATGTGGACTTTTCCAACGGCGGCACCTTTGCAGTGGACATTGACCCCGCAGGGGTCTCCGACCGCCTTGAGGTCACCGGAACCGCCACATTGACGGGCGGAACCGTGGCCGTTAAGGCAGGTGCAGGCAATTATGCACCGGACACCACCTACACCATCCTGTCTGCAGGCGGCGAACTGGGCGGCAGCCAGTTTAACACCATAACCTCCGACCTTGCGTTTCTGGACCCAACCCTCAGCTATAACGCCAATGACGTTCTCCTGACCCTGACGGAAAATGACCGCACCTTCGAGGACGAGGCAGACACCCCGAACCAGACCGGTTTGGCGGGAATTTTGCAGGAAAATCGGGACAACCCGGCGTTTAAACGGTTGGTCGGCAACCTGTTGCAACTTAACAGCGCCGGCGCCAAGAAGGCGTATAAGTCCCTCAGCGGCCAGCAACACAGCCACCTTCCCGGCTTGTCCCGTCCTGCACGTCAATCCTTCCAGAACCAGATTTCCAACCGGTTGGGCGGACGATCCTCCCAGCCCGGCACCAACTCTCTTGCTGCCGCGTTTGACGGAAATGACAGTTGGAGCCAGAGTGTCGCCGATGCGGTTCAGGCGGCCTCCTCCGCCACAGAACGGAACAGCCGTATCTGGGTTCGCGGTTACGGCGGGTTTGGTGATATTGACGGGGATGCCAATGTTGACGGTGCCGATTATGTCTATGGCGGTGCCGCCGTTGGGGCGGATACGGAAATCTGGCAAAACCTGATTGCCGGAGGGGCGCTTTCCTATACACGGACCCACGCCTCCTCCAACGGCGATACGGATGTGGACAGCTACCAGATGGCCGCCTATGGACGGTTCCAGCCCAACGCCTTCTATCTTGACGGCATGGTTGGCGGCGGACTGCACAAGACGGACGCCTCCCGCCGAATTGTCGTCGGCACCCTGACCGATACCGCCCACGCCGACTATAACAGTGTAGGTCTGAACGCCGGGTTTGAGGCGGGCTACGACCTGACGCCAGGACAGGGCGTGATCCTGACCCCCTATGCGGCCCTTCACTATGGCTGGCTGAAACGGGACAGCTTTACCGAAACCGGGGCCGGGGCTGCCAACCTGACCATCAACAGCGATGCCAGCGACAGCCTGCGCTCCACGCTGGGCGGCCGGGTCGGCTATGTTTTCAACACACCGGAAGGAACGACCATTGCAACCCGGGTCGAAGCGGCTTGGCTGCATGAATACAAAGACACCGGCAGTGAAATCAACGCCGCCTTTGCCGCGGCGCCGAACAGTGGCTTCCGCATCGAGGGGGCGGATACAGACCGCAACAGCGCCCGCATCGGTGCCGGTGTCACCGTAGGGCTCAGCAGCGATGTTGATCTTGACCTGTCCTATCAGGGGGATCTATCTGCCACAGAAACGGCCCACGCCCTGTCGGTGACCGCCCGCTGGAAATTCTAGGGAGCCTCTCCCTCCATGACCTGACAAAAAGGGGGCCGTAAAAACGGCCCCCTTTTCTATTTTGAACAATCGCCTTGTCGGCAGTAATTATTTCTGGACCTGCGTCACATCGCGGACCGCGCCGCGGGCGGCACTGGTGGTCATGGCCGCATAGGCCTGCAGGGCACGGGACACCACGCGGGTCCGCTGTTCGGTCGGCTTCCACGCATCGGCACCGCGGGCTTCCATGCGGGTGCGGCGGGCGGTCATTTCCTCGTCCGTGACGGCAAGGTTGATGGTGCGGTTCGGGATATCGATCTCGATGATATCGCCTTCCTCGACCAGACCGATATTGCCGCCTTCGGCTGCTTCCGGGGAAACATGGCCGATGGACAGGCCGGATGTCCCGCCAGAGAAACGCCCGTCGGTCAACAACGCACAGGCCTTACCAAGCCCCTTTGATTTCAGATAAGAGGTCGGATAGAGCATTTCCTGCATTCCCGGTCCGCCTTTCGGGCCTTCATACAGGATCACGACAACGTCGCCTTCCTTGATCTCGTCATTCAGGATGCCCTTGACGGCGCTGTCCTGACTTTCGAACAGGCGCGCCGGACCGGAGAATTTCAGGATGCTGGCATCCACACCGGCGGTTTTCACGATGCAGCCCTCTGCGGCGATGTTGCCATACAGAACAGCCAAACCGCCATCCTGACTATAGGCATGTTCCTTGCTGCGGATACAGCCGCCTTCGCGGTCCACATCCAGTTCCGGATACCGCTTGGACTGGCTGAACGCCTCGGTCGTCCGAACGCCGCCCGGACCCGCCCGGTAAAATTCCTGAACCGTGTCACTGCGGGAGACCTTCACATCCCAAAGCTCAAGCGCATCGGAAACGCTGGGGCTGTGAACGGTGGTCAGATCGTTGTGAATAAGACCGGCCCGGTCCAACTCTCCCAGAATGCCCATGATACCGCCAGCCCGGTGAACATCTTCCATGTGGTAATGCTGTGTGCTGGGCGCCACCTTACACAGATGCGGCACCCGGCGGCTGAGACGGTCGATATCCTCCATGGTGAAGCCAACCTCGCCTTCCTGCGCGGCGGCCAGCAGATGCAGAACCGTGTTGGTGGACCCGCCCATGGCGATATCCAGGGTCATGGCATTCTCAAACGCCTTGAAATTGGCGATTTCGCGGGGCAGCAGGCCCTTTTCATCCATTTCATAATGACGGCGGGTAATATCAACAACCGTCCGCGCCGCATCCAGGAACAGCTGTTTGCGGTCCGCATGGGTGGCCAGCAGGCTGCCGTTCCCCGGCAGGGCAAGGCCAAGGGCTTCGGTCAGGCAGTTCATGGAGTTGGCCGTAAACATGCCGGAACAGGAACCACAGGTCGGACAGGCGGAACGCTCAACCTCGGCGACCTTTTCGTCGGACACGTTGGGGTCCCCCGCCTGAACCATGGCATCAATCAGGTCGAGCCCGATTTCCACGCCATCGGCCATGCCTTTACCAGCCTCCATCGGGCCGCCGGAAACAAAGACGACCGGAATGTTCAGCCGCATGGCCGCCATCAACATGCCCGGCGTGATCTTGTCGCAGTTGGAAATACAGACCATGGCATCAGCACAGTGGGCGTTGACCATATATTCAACAGAGTCGGCAATGATCTCGCGGGACGGCAGGCTGTACAGCATCCCGTCATGGCCCATGGCAATCCCGTCATCCACCGCAATGGTGTTGAATTCCTTGGCCACACCGCCGCATTTTTCAATCTCGCGGGCGACCATCTGGCCCAGATCCTTCAGGTGCACATGGCCCGGCACGAACTGGGTGAAAGAGTTGACGACCGCAATGATCGGCTTGCTGAAATCCCCGTCCTGCATGCCTGTCGCACGCCACAGCGCACGGGCACCTGCCATGTTCCGGCCATGAGTGGATGTCTTCGATCTGTATTGCGGCATTTCCTTGTTCCCTGACTGGTTTACAAACTCTTTTTCATTCCTACCCCTTTAATCCCCAGAGGGCAAGCGGCTGAGAGGGCTTTTATACCCCTATTCGGCACAACACAAGGCAACACTATTTGATTGAACAATAATTACACAACACTACTTAAAGGTGTTTAAAGTAACCAAGTGAGTTTTACCATGCAATGTGAAGGTATTACACGCGCCGGGAAAAGATGCCGAAAAAAGTCGATCCCCGGTGAACTCTTCTGCGATACGCATAAACGGGTTCGGCGCACCCACAGTCTAGCACTATTATTTCCCATATTGCTCTTTTTTATTGTCATTAATTTCTTTTTCTACGGCATTTTGTTTGAAAGTATTATCCTGAACTATTTCGGGATCAGCTATCTGGCGTGGGCCGGGGTTGAGGATCTGGTCCTTGGAACTGTCCGCTATGGCGGTGTGGTCCTTGGCATTTCCCTTCTTGTGTGGATGGCCTACAGCCTGCTTCTGGGGCTGTTCCTTGGTTTTTCCCTGCTGGGGCGGGTCATCCTGAATCTGCGCGGGGAGAATTTGCCCTTCCGGACAAGGCTCGCCATTATCGCCTACAGCCTTGTGATTTTCCTGTTCAACATCCTGCGCCTGATCTTCCTGCCCCTGCCAACGACAATCCGGCGAAAGTCGGAAAAGTTCCTCTCGCAGAGGGAGCGGTTCGCCCTTGGCCTCCGCCGGTTGCGCCCCGCATCGGGAGCAACAACCCCGCCGCCTGGCCTGCCCGCCCGGACCGCGTGGCACTATTTCTCGCGCTTTGCCCTGCTGCAGCAGTTTGGCCGCCATCGCTTTTTCGCGCTGGCCATGATCATGGTTCTATCCAGCATCGGCCTGCTGACAGTTGCCGCAAACAAGGCGGGGAACACACTGACCTGCCTGCAGGAAACGGCCGCCCCATCCGCTGGCGGCACTCTCGCTCTGCCCTCCGGCATGACCCAGTATTCTGACTGTCCGGGCCTTGCAGCCTCCCCCGCCGCTTCTGGCGGTCACATGGCGAACCTGTTTTCCGTGGTGCCGGGCCTGCTGGATTTCCCGCTTGTCCGGGTCGATGGTCCGTCTCCGGCAGGCTGGATGATCTATCTTCGCACCACGTCGCGCTACACCCTGTTCTTTGATCCGGCAGGCCATAAACCGGTTGTGCTGCCGGGGGCCTTGGCTCTTAACCTGTGGCCTGCCGAACCGGCCCCGCCCAAGGACCGCTCCGCCCCGGTGTTGGCCCCGGCCCCTTCCTCGCAGTCTGAGCCTGCAGTTGTGGACACCCCCTCGCCCCTTCAGCGCTTGCTGCAGGAACTGGCCAACCTGAAGCGTCCCGCGCCCGAAACACCACCTGCGCAGGTTCCGGCTCAGGCAGCCCCCTTCGGGTATGACAGCTATACCGAGATACAGGCCGACCAGATCAAGGATCGCAATATCCCTGTTGGTTGCCTTGCCACACCCCCCAGCCTTGTCAGCCGCTTCCAGAAGGACAGCCACATCCTGTCATCGCCCGTGGATCAGCAAGCCCTGATTGACCATGCGACAAAGCTTGCGGCCCGGCCTGACGCCGCCGTTCTTGTGTTCGGATTTGCCGATCCGTCCGGGCGCCGGGGGTATAACAGCTATCTGTCCCTGAAACGGGCGGAACATATCCGCAAATGGCTGGTCAAGCTCGGCGTCGATAACAGCCGGATCATGACGCTGGGTTTGGGGGAAAACCGGTCCCGTTTCCTGCCGGAACGGCGGACTGAAATCCGCCTTTGTTCCTGACGGGGATGGGGTTACCAGATATAGCCGCGGGCCTCGATCCCCATGACGGAATAGTCGATGCGGCGGCGGGCGGCGGCTCTGGCGGCTCCGGCGCAGACCATCAAGGGCACCAGATGTTCTTCGCGGGGATGACAGGTTCCCGCGAACGGGGCCTGCGCCCAGCTTTCGAACTCGCTCTCCCGGTCCGGCTCGGCCAGTTCGGGGGACAGGACCACCCGGTCCAGCCAGCCATGAAACGCCGTGTTGATCTTTTGCACATCCGGGTTGTCGGCCTGAAACATCAGCGGGATATTGTGGAAGCTCTGGCCGGACCCGATAATCATCCCCCCTTCTGACAACAGGGGCGACAGGGCCTTGCCGATCGCCAGATGCCGGGCCGGATCAAGGGATCGTTCCAGCGATATCTGAAGCACCGGGATATCCGCATCCGGGTACAGCAGCATCAGCGGAACAAAGGTGCCGTGATCAAAGCCCCGATCGGGGTCGGCGGCGGCGGTGATGCCGGCCTCACCCAGCACGGCCCTGACCCGGTCCGCCATTGCCGGGGCACCGGGTGCCCCGTATTGAAGGGTGTAAGCCTCGGGCGGGAAGCCGCCATAGTCATAGAGCATACCGGGCGCGGCCCCGCTGCTGACGGAAACCGTGTCCGCCTCCCAATGGGCGGTGACCACCAGCAGGCAATCCGGCCGGGGCAGGTCCGCCGCCATGGTCTGCAACGCCGCGACCATTTCCCCGTGGCCCGGATCTCCCAAAAGGGGCATGGGACCACCCCCGTGCGATACAAAGACAACCGGCATTCTCACGGGACATTCTCCTTGTTCAGGGCCTGACTTCAACGTTCCCTATCCTTGCCCCGGACTAGCCTAAAATCAAGAGGACGGCCATCACAAAAAAGGGAGGCACAAGGCCTCCCAGTTTTGGTTTGGTTGGGTCGCACTTACGTGCTTCTTTTTCTTGAGAGCCACCCTAGCCCTAGGAGCGCAGCACCGAAAAGCAGCAGGGCCGGTGGCAGGGGAACTATGGAAATGCGAATGGCCATGTCGTCATAGTCATGGTCTCCGCGTCCGTCACCAAACAGGGCGATGACGGATGTGGCGCTTTCCTGGAACAGCGCAATGGAAAGATCGCCGTCGATGGTGCCATCATTGTCGGCACCTTCGGTTGTTGTTGTGTATTGCCAGCAGATAATAAACCAGATTGAACAGGTTTCAGACTCGGTTTCGAACCCGAACGGCAGGGCCCCGTCACTGGAGAAAGTCACCGTGGACGTATCTCCCACAACAGAGGTATCGTTGTTGAACAGGACCGATTCCGTTCCTTCCAGTTCGACCGCCTCGTTGGTGGCCGCCGCTTCGCTGCCAAGATAGGTAAAGGTTACCGTTGCCGGGGCACCATCCAGAAACAGGCCGGTTCCCGTGCCATCAGAACTGCTGTTGAACACCAGAACAATATCGCCATCAGTCAGGCCTGTGGTTGATGTCAGGTCAAATCCGTTCAGCGCCTCCGCACTGCCGCCGATAATCGAGAAGGTAGAAGCCTGAGCCCAGGCGGCACTGAAAAGAATGGCCGCACCTACCCCCGCCCCAATCATAAGTTTTTTAAGCATGGAATGTCCCCATCCTTGTATCGCAAGCACAGCAGATTGCTCTCGCAGGAACTCTTGCAGGCAACGACACAGAAAAAATGAATGATGTTAATCTGGATCAGGACAGGTCGGCTTTTTAAGGCCGGGCTTTACGCCAACAGCGAAACAGAGCGACCGTATCCCCGGACATGGAACGCAACGTCAATAGGCATCCGTCTTATCTAAATGCTTAACCTTTTGTTAAGTATATTAATAAAAAGCTAAAATACAATAATCCATGCCTCTTTTTGTCGTAAATCGGTAAAAATACTACCGCAGTGGGAGAGGAACGGGATGCTTTGAACAGCAACAGGTTCGAAACCGGCGCCAATACTGCACAAGAAGCCAGTATCAGGCCGGTCATCCGTCCCTTTTCCGTTAATCTGTTCCTGTTTCCCTCGAATCTGTAAGGACCATCGCCGCCCCTAGTGGACCTTTGCCCCGTATCCGTCCCAATAAGGCTTGCGAAGTTCTGTTTTCAGGATTTTCCCCGCCCCCGATAACGGCAGCGGTTCCGTCACGAAGGCGATACTGCGCGGGCACTTGAACCCGGCGATCAGGGAATGGGCATGGTCGATCAATTCATTCTGGGTCGCGGTTTTGCCATCCTGCAGGCGGATGACAGCATGGACCTGTTCGCCCCATTTTTCGTGCGGAATTCCGATCACGGCGCATTCCGCCACCAAGGGATGCTGATAAAGGGCATTTTCCACCTCGGCGGAATAAACGTTTTCCCCGCCGGAAATGATCATGTCCTTGACCCGGTCCACAATATAGAGAAACCCCTCATCATCCAGATACCCGCCATCCCCGGTATGCATCCAGCCATCCCTTTTTGCCTCGGCGGTTTGCTCGGGCTTGTTCCAGTATCCCAGCATCACGTTGTCACCGCGCACGCAGACCTCGCCCACGGTTCCGTTCGGAACCTCGCTCCCCTGCTCGTCCAGAATGCGCATCTCGACCCCATAAGCCGCCCGGCCCGCCGATTTGTAACGCCCGGCGTGGGGGCCTTCCAGCACATGAAATTCGGGTCCGGTAAAACTGACCAGCGGGGCACATTCCGTCTGGCCAAAAGCATGGGTGAACCCGCATCCCGGCAAGACCGACAGCGCCTTTTCAATCACCGCCTCCGGCATGGGCGACGCCCCGTAAAGGACATTCTCAAGACTGCCAAGATCATGGTCCGGCAAGGTGGGGTCATTGACCAGCAGGTTAATCATGGTTGGCACCAGAATGGTGCAGGTTATGCCTTCCCCTTGAATGATGGACAGGGTCGCCGCCGGGGTGAAGGCGGGAATGAACACATGACAGCCCAGCCCCATGGTGACGCCCAGAACGGCGCTGCCATCGGCGATATGGAACATGGGCGCGGCGTGAAGCCAGCGGCTTTTTTCGGAAAACTGGAAGGCAGGCATACCGTTCAGGGCATTGACCACCAGATTGCGATGACTGAGCATCACGCCCTTTGAAACCCCGGTGGTGCCGCCTGTATAATAAAGACCAGCCACGTCATCGCCGCCCCGGCCCGCATCCGCCACCGGCTCATGATCCCGGATCAACCCTTCATAGGACATCATCCCCTCCGGTGCGGGGCCATCGTCGCAATGGATCACCGTTTCAAGACCGGGAACGGCCTTTCGCAATTCCGGGACCATGGCCGCAAAGGCATCATCCACCAGAAGGATTTCCGACCCGGAATCATTCAGCCAATAGGCGATTTCCGGCGCTGCAAGACGGGTATTGACCGGCACAAAGACACCGCCCGCCCATGGTACGGCGTAATAGAATTCCAGATAGCGATCGGAATTGAGGGCCAGAATGGCAACCCGTTCCCCGTCGCCGATCCCAAGCGATCGAAGCCCGCCTGCGAACCGCTGTACCCGGTCCTTGAATTCGGCGTAGGTCCGGCGGCGTCCCTTGAAAACCGTCGCGGTCTGGTCCCGTTTGATCTGGACCGCACGCTCCAGCACCTGTGCAATCTGCATGTTTCCCCTCCCCTGTCATTCTATTTTTACAAGAGAAGTATCAGCGCAAAAACCCGCATCCGTAAAGATGTAAAAGTACCGCCGCACTGGGCAGACCGCAAAAACCGCCCCTGCCCGAAATAGAAAGCGGTTCAGGAGAGGGCGCGGGTCCGGTCAGCGACAAGCTTTCCAAGGATCAGGCACAGGAAGCCAAAGGCAAGGCCGAACAGCAATACAAAGATCAGGGGCAGCGCCGTATCCCCGTATTGCGCCAGCAGAAGGCCCGCAATGAAGGTACTGAGCGCCCCCATGCCGATTTGCAGCGAACCGGCCAATCCTGCCGCGGCACCAACCCGTTCCGGGTCCGCCCCGACAGCCCCGGCCATGCCGGAGGCAATGGTGAAACCGTTTCCAAGGGCGATCAGCGACATCAGCCCGAAAAAGGCCACCTTGTCCAAGCCCACCGTCAGTTCAAGGACCAGCATGACGACCGGTCCGACCAGCGAAATGCTGTTGCCAATGCAGACCATGCGGAAAATGCCCAGCCGCTGGGCAATGCGGGCGGTCATATAGTTTCCGCCGATATAGAAAACCGAAATCACCACCAGATAGAGGCCCAATTCCCCGGCGGTTCCCCCCATCAGGTTGACCAGCACATAGGGCGCCCCGCCCAGAAACGCGAAATAGGCGGACGTGTTAAAGGCCACCTGAAAGGCATAGGCGTTGAATTCCGGATTGGTCAGAAGATGCATGAAAGACCGCAACATGCCGCTGAAATTGGTGCGGTGGCGTTTTTCCTCGGGCAGGGTTTCATGGGCCCAACCGATGGAAGCCACCAGAAAAACCGCCCCGGCGGCAATCACAAAAACAAAGCTGGCCTGCCAACTGAACCAGTCCTCCAGCACGCCGCCAATCAGCGGGGCCAGTGTGGGGGCCACGACGATCCCCATGGTCAGATAGGCGATCATGGCCGCCGCCGTATCCGCGTCAAACAGATCCCGGACCATGGCCCGGCCGATCACCAGACCGGCACAGCCGCCCATGGCCTGAATAACCCGACCCGCGATCATGATTTCAATCGTCGGCGCGAACAGGCAGATCACCCCGCCCAGAAGAAACACCGTCAACCCGAACAGGACCACCGGGCGCCGCCCGAACCGGTCTGACACCGGGCCGTAAATCAATTGCCCCACAGACACGGCGGCAAGATACAGGGTCAAGGTAAGCTGCGCGGTGGCGTAATCGGTTTCGAACACCTGTTCCAGGGTCGGAAGGGACGGCAGGACGATATTCATTCCCATCGGTCCGGCCATGCTGAACAGGACCAGAACAATCAGGGGAATGCGCCGCGTCTGCGATATGTTGGAATTCGAAACCATAAACCGGGCCACTGTGAAAAAAGTACGAGGCAAAGAAGCCCGATAGTACAGTCCGTTTCGTTTGAATACAACCAATCTACTACGATTTCGGTGGTATGCCCCTATCCCTTCCCGCGCGCCTGCCTCAAACAAAAAGGCGACCACAGGGGCCGCCTTTTTCTCAAACCTTCAGCATTGATGCGAATGTGGGCCTAGAGTTCTCCCAGCCGGTCCGCAGCGTCTTTCAGCTTGGCCATCTTGACCTCAGCCTCGGCCAGTTTTTCCCGTTCGGCGGCGACCACATTATCCGGTGCCCCGCTGACAAATTTCTCGTTGCCGAGTTTCTTGTTCAGGCCGGTGATATAGCCGTTCAGCTTGCCGATTTCCTTTTCAAGACGGGCTTTTTCCGCATCAAGGTCCATGGCTCCGGCCAGTGGCAGGGCCACAACCGCGCCATCATGGACGAATTGCAGGGAGCCTTTGGGAAGCTCCGCATCCATGCTCTTGTCTTCAAGACGGGCCAGACGGGAAACGATATTCCAGTGACGGTCCAGACGGGCCTTGTGGGCGTCGCTGCCTTCATTGAAGATCAGCGGGATTTTCGCCCCGGCAGGAACGTTCATTTCACTCCGCACTCCGCGAATGCCGGTGATCAGGCCCTGAACCCATTCCAGTTCTTCCTCAGCCGCGGCATCAACCGCACCCGCAGGGTAAACCGGCCAATCGGAAATGATCAGATCATTTTCCCGCGCAACACCAAGGCTGCCCCACAGTTCTTCCGTAACGAACGGCATGAACGGATGCAGGATTTTCAGGATCTGGTCCAGAACCCACGCCGCCGTGGCGCGAGTTTCGGCTTTCAGGGCCTCGTCATCGCCCTGGAACGGCAGCTTGGCAAATTCCAGATACCAGTCACAGAACACGTTCCATGTGAAGGAATAGATGGCACTGGACGCATCGTTAAAACGATACCCGTCGCGCTGCCCTTCCAGAGCCTCGCGAACGGCAGCTTCGCATTTTGCCACCTCGCCGACGATCCAGCGGTTGACCACGTCCTTGACGGCGAACGGATCAAAGCCTTCATATTCGCGGCATTCATTCATTTCGCAGAAGCGTGCCGCATTCCACAGCTTGGTGGTAAAGTTGCGATAGCCTTCGACCCTTTGTTCGGACAGGCGGACATCCCGCCCCTGCGCCGCACTGGAGGACAGGAAGAAACGCAAGGCATCAGCGCCGTAGTTGTCCACAAGGTCAAGCGGGTCCACCACGTTGCCCTTTGACTTGGACATCTTGGCACCCTGCTCGTCCCGCACGAGGGCATGAATGTAAACCGTATGGAACGGGGCTTCCCCTTCCATGAAATGCAGGCCCATCATCATCATCCGGGCAACCCAGAAGAAGATGATGTCAAATCCGGTGATCAGCACGTCGGTCTGGTAGTATTTTGACAGCTCCGGCGTCTTGTCCGGCCAGCCCAGCGTCGAGAACGGCCACAGCGCGGACGAGAACCACGTATCCAGAACGTCCGTATCGCGGCTCAGTTCCTCATCCCGGCCATAATGGGCCTTGGCAGCGGCGATGGCTTCTTCCTCGGTTTCCTCGACGAAGATCATGCCATCCGGGCCGAACCATGCCGGAATGCGGTGACCCCACCACAACTGACGGGAAATACACCACGGCTGGATATTCCGCATCCAGTCGTAATAGGTGTTGGTCCATTTCGCCGGAACAAATTTTGTCTGGCCGGTTTCAACGGCGCGGATCGCCGGCTGGGCCAGCGTGGCCGCATCGGCAAACCACTGGTCGGTCAGGAACGGCTCGATCACCACGCCGGACCGGTCGCCATATGGCACCATGTGAACGTGATCCTCGATCTTGTTCAGCAGGCCAAGGGCTTCAATTTCCGCAACGATTTCCTTGCGTGCCTGGAACCGTTCCATGCCCCGGTATTTTTCCGGGACCTGATCGTTCAGGCAGGCATTCTCGTCCATGATATTGATCACTTCAAGACCGGCCCGTTTGCCAACCTCAAAGTCATTGAAGTCGTGGGCAGGGGTGATCTTCACCGCACCGGACCCCTGCTCCGGGTCTGCATAGTCGTCCGCCACGATCGGGATGCGGCGACCAACGATGGGCAGGATCACGAACTTGCCGATCAGGTCCTTGTAACGCTCATCCTCCGGGTGAACCGCAACGCCCGTATCGCCCAGCATGGTTTCCGGCCGGGTCGTCGCAACCGTGATAAAGCGGCCTTCCTCACCCTCGATGGGGTAATTGAAGTGCCACATATGGCTGTTGACTTCCTTTTGCTCCACTTCCAGATCGGAAATGGCGGTGTGGAATTTCGGGTCCCAGTTCACCAGCCGCTTGTCGCGGTAAATCAGGCCTTCCTTGTACAGCTGGACAAACACCTTGCGAACCGCACGGGACAATCCCTCGTCCATGGTGAACCGTTCACGGGACCAGTCACAGGAGGCGCCCAGACGGTGCAGCTGACCGATGATGGAGCCACCGGACTGCTCCTTCCATTCCCAGACTTTCTCGATAAACTTTTCCCGGCCAAGGTCGTGGCGGGTGATGCCCTGCTCGGCCAGTTGCCGCTCCACCACCATCTGGGTGGCGATGCCGGCATGGTCGGTGCCCGGCTGCCACAGAACATCCTTGCCGCGCATCCGTTCGAACCGAACCAGAATGTCTTGCAGCGTATTGTTCAGGGCGTGGCCCATATGCAGGTTGCCTGTCACATTGGGCGGCGGGATGACAATGGTAAAGGCGTCTTCACTATCGTTGCGGCCACAGGCAAAGGCGCCGCTTTCCATCCACTTGGAATAGAGTTTACCTTCGGCATCCTGAGGCCGATAAGTCTTGTCCAGCATTTGCTGATACTCTCTTTTCTTTATTTACGTTCAGATAAATTGGGTGCTTGGGCCGCCCAAGCGGCCCAGAGTATAATCGGCTCACCGCCGGGCAGGAAAGTCAAAAACAGACGTTTTTGCGGTTAATCGTCGTCATCCGCCCGATCAGCGAGCTTGCTCACCTCGCGTTCCACGATCCGCTGCACGATGGCGGCAAGATGCTCATCCAGCCAGTCTTTCAGCATGGGGCGCAGCAAATCCCGGACCAACTCCTCAAGGGTGGCATGGCCGTTCCCCATGGGCATTCCCCGGGACGAGGAAACCGCACCAGCAAGATGGGCGAAGGAACTTGTGGCGGCCGCCACGGTCGGATCAGCCAGCAGGCTGTCCACGCGGGACGGATTTTCCTGATAGGCAGGCGCCTGCACCGGAGGTTCCGGCTCAAACATCGGCTCGGGTTCGGTTTCAGGCTCGGGTTCCGGGTCAAACGCCGGGACCGCATCGAAATCAACCTCAGGCTCGGGCTCCGGTTCGAACGCCGGGACCGGGTCGAAATCAACCTCCGGCTCTGGCTCGGGTTCCGGCTCTTCCTCGTTAAAGGAAATCACCTCACCGTCGTCATTCACCTCTTCGGTGAGTTCCAGAACATCTTCTTCCGGTTCGGGCTCGGATTCGGGTTCCGGCTCCGGCTCGGCCTCGACAACGGGGTCTGGTGCGGCGGCCTGTTTTTCCGCAGAAGCGGCGGTGTCACCGTTCTCGTCGTCACCGTCTTCGGAAATAATGCGCCGGATAGACGCAAGAATTTCCTCCATTGTCGGTTCTTGTTCTGTTTTTGAATCACTCATCGTCTAAATCACCGCCAAGAGGTCACACAACTGCCAGAATGTAACGAAGAATAGCGCAGAGCGCTACCCTTCATCTGGAAGTTTCGTCCTATATCTTTAACGAATGTTTAATCAAGGCCGCCGTCTGTACCGAACCACTTGTCCCGAACGCGGGTGTAGTTCTGCTCGGGATCGTAGTAGTCAACCTCCAGTCCCAGTTCGCGGGCACCCAGATTTCCGACTGATGCCAGCACGCCAAACATGGCGATATACACATCCCGGCGGGCGGTCACAAGGTTCACCTGACTGACCAGAAGTTCCTGTTCCGCATCCAGCACATCCAGCGTGGTGCGGGAGCCGACCTGCGCTTCCTGGTTCACCCCGTCAAGGGCGATGGTGTTGGCGCGGACCTGTTCCTCGGTGGAAATGATCTGGGCACGGGCGGATTCAAGCTGCTCCCACGATTGGGTGACGGCTTCGCGCACTTCGCGAACGGCTGCCTCAATCTCGATTTTCCGCTGGCTGTTGACCTGCCGGGCCTGACGGACCTGACTATAGACGGCACCGGACTGATACAACGGCACCCGCAAGGTTGCGGAAATGGACCCGGTTTCACTCCACTGTGTGGCGGAATTCTGCTGATCCGCATAACTGAGCGAGCCGTCAAGGCTCACGGTGGGCAGCAACCGGCCAGAGGTGGCGCGGATATTGTGCATCGAGCTTTCCTCGCGATATTTCGCGGCCTCGATGGTCGGGTTGTTTTCCAGCCCGAGGGAAATGGCGCCGTCAAGGGACTCCGGGAAGTTTGGCGGTGTCTCCGGATAGCTGACAGAGCCGGGACGCTGTCCCACGATCCGCTCATAGGTGGCCTCGCTCGCCTTCAGGGTGCCGATGGCTCGAACCAGATCGGATTTTGCACCGGCCAGACGGGCTTCTGCCTGCGCCACGTCGGTCCGGGTAATTTCACCCACATCAAAGCGATCCTGTGCCGCTTCACGCTGGCGCTCCAGCACTTGAACGTTGTTCTGGTTCAAATCCACAACCGCCTGATCGCGCACCACATTCATATAGGCGGACACGGCAGATTGCAGAACGTCCTGCTCCACTCCGTCCAATCCGGCCCGCGCGGCCAGCACATCCGCCTCGGCGGAACTGGTTCTGGCGATCGTCTGGCCGCCGGTATAAATCGGCTGCGATACGGTCATGGCAACGGAACTTGGGGTATAGTCGTTATCGGCGCCGGTGCCGCTGTTCATGGAATTGTCGCTGTATTCAGCGCCAGCCTCGCCCACCACCGTGACGGTCGGGCGCCAGCCGGACAGGGCTTGCGAAACGCCTTCATCCACGCTGCGGACATTGGCGCGCTGCGCCTGAAGGGTCGGGTTGTTGGCATAGGTGAGTGCCAGCGCTTCCCTCAATGTCTCGGCTTCCGCCTGTGCGAAGGAAAATGTCACCGCCACCACTGACGCCACTGTCAGGATTGATTTTCTCATATTACCCGCCCTCATACCTTTCACGGTCTGCTATTCGCGTTCAAAGTTGTCTTGTCAATGCGTGCCGAAGCCCCTCTCCTGCCCGGCTGCACCTAAACTTTATACTCAGACGCCCTTTTACCAGCCGTTTTTACAGCCGACGACAGGAATCACGTAATGAATTCCGAACCTTGTGATCCCCATCATACATGATTTAGTTTTATGTTAGAGAAATAAAACTAAAAACTGAATTCTTCAGCCGGCCGCAATTCCGGAAGGGCCGGTACTGCGGCATCAAAGACCTGCTCGTCATGGAACCGGTCGCCCTTGCGATAGATAACGGTGGCAACACCCGGGTTCGTCCCGATCACACAGATCAGGCGTCCGCCATCGGCCAACTGGTCCAGCAGGGCTTGCGGCACGGCCGGAATGGCGCCGTTCACATGAATGACGTTATACGGCCCCTGTTTGGCATTGCCGTCCTGAAGGTTTCCTTCCACAACGGCCACGTTGTCCGCTTCCAGCCGGGTCAGGATCTCGCTCGCCTTTTCCACCATCCCTGCGGTGCTTTCAATGGCGACAACCGCCTGCGCCAGTTCACCCAGAACGGCGGAGGAATATCCGGTGCCGACCGCGACATCCAGAACCACGTCGCTTTCCTCAACGCGGGCTTCCTGCAGCAGGCGGGCAAAAACCCGCGGCTCGATCAGGTAGCGGCCTTCCGCAATGGCCAGATCCTCATCCATATAGGCGACCCCGCGCAGGTCTTTCGGAACGAATTCTTCCCGCGGAACCGTGTTCATGGCATCGGCCACGCGATCACTGGTCACATTGTTCGGACGGAGCTGGCTGAGAACCATGCTAAGACGTGCTTCGGCGAAATTTTCGGTCATTACCCTATTCCGATTTCCCTATACTCATTGCAATGCCCCCGACGGCAAAACATCCGGCGCCACCGCAACGGCACAAACCGCAACGGCGCAAGGGGGTTTGCTGCCTTATACTGAATGTGGACGGAGAATGGCAAGAAGGAAGCGTATCTTCGCCTTCCTTTTCGGGGAATTTTCAGGGAATTGACGACCAGACGTGATATTTTCGCACATCCCCCTGCCCCAGCGGCCCGCCCGGCCCGCCCGGCCAAGCCAGCAAACATCCCGCCCAAAACGGGAAAGTGAAAAAATTTCCCGCTTCAGGCAGGATAGCAATTGACCAACCGCGTCTGTCGGACTATACAACGCATCTCAAACGCCAACCCACCTTCCAAAGGTGAGGACGCGAGGCCTGGTGGCGGAGTGGCGACGCAGCGGATTGCAAATCCGTGTACACCGGTTCGATTCCGGTCCAGGCCTCCAATCTTAAGCCCTTGAAAAACATAGATTTTTCGAGGGTTTTATTTTTATCAATCTGTATACCTAAAGGAAACTATGACGATATTACGGATCATAGTTTAATTATCCTCAAGCTCCCTCATCAGACGCATCATTTTTCTTACCCCTACTAGGCTCACACTGATAGAGCCTGAATAAAATATGATAGAGATCTGGGTAATAGTAAGAGGAGAGCCTTCTAGTGAACTCGAACAGATCGACTCCTAGGGCTCTTGCTGTAGGCTCGAACTTATCAGCAGCCAACTTCATACGTCCTGACTCGATGTTCGAGTAGGTAGTATAATGAGGGAAACCAATAAACTTATTGACTTCTACTTGTGTCATCTCGACCTTCTGTCGCAACCCTTTAATATAAGCTCCCGCTTCAGGATATCTAGCGATTTTAGATGTCATAGTTCTACTCCATGTCGTGTACTAGGGAGACTTATAAAGGAAAGTTTCCGCTTTGCAATACACCTTCCGGTAGGGGCGAAATGACACATGCTTTCAAAAAATGTAACTTGATGAACCCTCCTCAACAAAACAAATCCCTTCCCGGACATAGCATCCTGCACAGCAAACCCAGTTCACCCTATCGCCATGGTCAAATTCGCCGACACTCGCATCCAACTCAAATTTTTATGAGCTTACCACATAAACATCGGGCAGATTGAACCCCAGCATCGAAAACATCACAGCTAAACCACCACATCATCGAAATCCAAAATCACCACATCAGCGTAACATATCAGAATTTACACCTGAAAACCTACCTAACAACCCAAAGGCAGCCCTCTCACTCCCGGCTTTCTTCCCATTCATCGCCGAGGAGTTCCGGCTCATCGAACGCGATGAAGTCGGTCAGGTGTTCGTGTTGCCCTGCCTTGAACAGGGCCTTGACCAGATGATCGACCAGTCGTTCGGTGCCTGTGTTGATGCCGGGGATGTCGCTGCTGACGGGGGCGTGGCTGAGGGTGGCGGCGGCGTTGAAAAGGTGCAGTCGTTCCAGAAAGGCGGCGCGTTCCTCGTGTCCCGGCTTTGGCAGGAACTGGAAACCCTCCCCAAGATAGGGATAGCGGAGCAAGGTGTCGTCCTGCTGATCTTCCGGGGGGTGATACGCGTCCCGCCACAGGCGGATATCGTCCGCAAAGGGCGCCAGTTCCGGCTGCTGCGTCACATCGATGGCGTAGCCGGTACCGAAAATGACGAAATCGGCCCGCCGCTCGCCCCGGCCGGTTTGCAACACCACCTGATCGTCCTGCATTTCCATGGAATGGATGGGTGATCCGGTATGCAGGTGAAAACCCGGATGGGCCTTCAGGCGCAACATGGACGCCCGCGGCGGCGCCACCCGCGCATCCAGCCCCGTTTTCAGGAACTGCCAGCGCAGGGCATCCTCCAGTGCACAATAGCCCCGCATATACCCCGGATAAACGATCCCCTTGAACTTGTTCAGGCGGGGAACCTCTGGGGCGCGGATCAACATGCGCACCTCGCGGGCCCCGGCCTCAAGGGCCATGGCCGCATTATCCGCCGCCGAGGCTGCCGCCCCGACCACAACAATCGACTTGCCCGTCAGGGCCCCAAAATCAATATCTTCCTCTGTATGGGCGTATCGCTCTCGCGGCAGGCCGGACACCCCATCCGGCAGGGCGACACCACCAAAGGCTGCCCGTCCGGTTGCCAGAACCACGTGACGGGCGAAGACGTCCTCCCGCACGCCGTCCCGGTCCAACGCAAGCCGGAACAGGCCCCCGGCGCCATCCGCCCCGCACGCAGGGTCTATTCGGCGAAGGTCGGTATTGTTTTCAACGGGGATCTCCAGCACCTTACGGTACCAGCGAAGATAATCCATCCACTGCTCACGCGGGATGCGGTCCAGTCCCTCCCACGCACCCGCGCCCTCGGTCGCTTCGAACCAGGCGCGGAAGGTCAGGTCGGGCAGGCCCAGATTCGGACCGGTCAAATGCTTGGGGGATCGCAGGGTGCGCATCCGGGCCGTTGTCACCCACGGCCCTTCCTGCCCTTCCGGGCTGCGATCAAAAATCCTGAAATTCTGAACCCCTTCTCGCATCAGGGCAAAGGCAAGCGCAAGGCCGCAGGCGCCGCCGCCGATAATTGCCACATCCAGCGCCGCCCGACCATCAGGCGCCGTCTGCCCCTTAACCCAGTTGGCGGCCGGAAAATTCAAATAACGAAGATGACGACGGAGCTGTTGTTCAAGTTGGGCAAGACCGGCATTGTCCTTGGGCATGTTTTTGCTTCTTGTTTTTTGTCTGTAATCGAGTAATCAAAGCCTTTACCATACAGACCAGATCACACTGGATTAAACAAAAAACGCGATACGGAGTATGTTATGCGACTGATTTTGGCCCTTTTGCTGCCCTTCATGGTGTTCTTTACCATCGGACGTCCTTTTCAGGGCATTTTCTGCCTGATCCTGCAATTGACCATGATTGGCTGGATCCCGGCGGCGATCTGGGCGGTCTATGCCCTCAGCCAGTATAAAACCGATCAGAAAATCCGCGGAATGCACAATCAAGGGTAAACAACCCCAGACAATTCTCATACAGAATTATGTGGTAAATCGCGGAAATTAAAGGTTTTTTCAAAGTCCTGAAAAAAAATTTAAAAAAAATGCAAAACAGGGCTTGGCAGGTCAATCTGCAATTGCTATAAGCCGCGAACCCGATGAGATCGGGCCACTGATCCCCGATAGCTCAGTTGGTAGAGCAGCTGACTGTTAATCAGCCTGTCGCAGGTTCGAGTCCTGCTCGGGGAGCCAATTCAAAAAGGCCCTTGGCGATAAAACGCCAAGGGCCTTTTTCTTTGTGCGCCGTGGACAGGCGCCCTCACCCGCTGTCTTTTCCCGACCCATTTCTTGAACCGGCCGCCTTGCCGTGCCATCATTCCGGAAAACAAGAACAAGGGGGGAAACCATGCCGTACCAGTTTATTGCCGTGGACCGGGAAAACCACATCACCACAATCACCCTGACACGGCCAGAGGTGATGAACGCCATCAATCCGGAAATGCACGAGGAATTGCAGCAGGCCTTTGATGAATTTGCCGCGGATAACGACCAATATATTGCGGTGATAACGGGGGATGGAGAGCGGGCCTTTTGCGCAGGCAGCGACCTGAAGGCCATTGCCGGGCGCGACCCTGAAAAACGCCATGCCTATCCGGCAAGTGGGTATGCCGGTCTGATTGAGCGATTTGATCTGGACAAACCGGTCATCGCGGCGGTCAATGGCATTGCCCTTGGGGGTGGTTTTGAAATTGCGCTGGCCGCGGATCTGATCATTGCGGCGGAGACAGCCAGCTTTGGATTGCCCGAGCCCCGTGTCGGGGCCATCGCCATTGGCGGCGGCATTCACCGTCTGGCCCGCCAGATCGGGCAGAAAAAGGCCATGGGCCTGTTGTTGACCGCCGATCGGGTTTCCGCCGCCGAAGGGGAAAAGCTGGGCTTCGTCAACGAGGTGGTTCCGGCAGGCGACCTGAAAGCCGCCACCCGGCGCTGGTGTGACCGTATTCTTGATTGTGCCCCGCTGGCCATTCGGGCGACCAAGCAGGCTTTTTACAAGGGTCTTGAAGAAGAAAGTCTGGAACAGGCCATGGCCGCCCAAGCAGGCTATCCCGCTTTTCAGACATGGCGCCATGCGGAAGACACGGTGGAAGGCCCCCGCGCCTTTGCCGAAAAGCGCAAACCCCGCTGGCAGGGAAAGTAACCGATCCGTCAGACCGTCCGGCCAGCCGGGCTGACGGTCATTCCAGCAGGAAATCCGGCCCGGCCTCCAGAAAGCCGCGCCCATAGGTCCGTCCGCGCCCTTCCCGACTGGAGAAATCCAGTTCGGTCGGGTCGCCGCGATCTGTTCGGCAGAATTCCCCCGGCCCATCCCTGTCCGCATCCGGCAAAGCCGCACCTGCGTCCGGTACACCGACCAGATGACGCAGCGCCTGTGTCTCCCGCTCTGCTTCAAGGGCCATATCCTCTGCGTCCGGCCCACCATTGTCATTGGCGGGAATATCCCGAAGAAAGGCGTCAATCTCCGCTGCCGTCATGAACCGGATGCCGGTCCGTCCTGACAGCTCATCGCGCCCCTGTTCATTCTTAATTTTTTCCTTCTTCATTTTTCCTCTCCCTTTCCTAACCTAGGTATCGGCCTGCTCCGGCCTTGTGATTATTCCTGTGGCCCCTGCCCGCTGTTGCATGCCCCGCAAGTAGGCATTCATGGAATGGCCGAAGCCTTTCAGCCGCACCGCCCGCCCCACATGACAATAAAGGGCGGTCTGATCCTTCTGGCCGCGAACGCTTCCGAAAAGGGGATAGCGCGTCACCAGATCGTTGCGGTTTTCATAGCGGGTCACCCGAAGGCGGGCGTTCAGGCCGCGGACAAAAACCTCATCCCCCACACGGGGGCTGGCAAAACAGAACACCCGGTCCCCCCCGCAAAGGCCGCCCGCCAGCACCGCAATGGCCGCCCCCATGGAATGACCGGTGAAAAAGACGCGCTCCGCTCCTTTCAGATGGGCGCGAATGGCCGGCAGCAGGCTCCACAAGGCGCGGTGATACCCTTCATGCACCCGGCCCGGCCCCATCCACGGCACAAGATCCGTCTTCAGGTTATGATCAAAGTTCCGCTCGCCCTCTTTACGCCACACGGTTCCCCGCACGGCGACCACCGCCTTGCCACCCTTTCGGCCCAGCCAGCAGCGCACCCCCCGGTTCCCGAAGGCCTGATAACTGAAGCCAAGACGCGCCGCGTCGCTGGCCCCGTCGTCCAGATAGGCGATCCGGGCACATTCCACTGCAACAACCGGCCTCATCGATCATCCGCATTCCGGTTTTTCCCCACATTCCCCGCCAACAGGTTCAGAACCTGCAACAACCGGTCAAGCCGCCTGTCATTGGACCGGCTGGGCGTCAGGGAGGTGATCAGGGTTGAAAACAACACCAGAAGGGCCAGAATTTCAGCGCCTCGCGATAGGGAATCTGTGAATTTTTGCAAGATAAATGTCTCGTCCATAGTCTTTCCTTCACGGGGTAAAAGGTCGGAGGGTCTGCCCGATCCAGGCGGCAAAGGTGGTTAACGCAATAACCAGCGTCCCTGTGATGCCGATAACCTTGACGGCACCGCGCCCCATACTGACCTGCAGGCTGAGCGATTTCACATCATCCCGCAGCTCGACCATATCCAGATGCAGGTTCTCGATCCGGGCCCGCATGGACCCGATTTCATGTTCCAGTTTTTCCATGGGATTTTCCGTTTTCGTATCACGCGATCACATGAATGCCGATCCAGGTCTTGTCCGACCCCGGCAGGTTGATATTCACCCCCGCATCCTGAAGGACGCCCAACTCGAAATAGTCACCGGGGATCACCGACAGGACCGGCGAAACAAAGCTCTGTGTGGTGGCGCTGTCTCCCTTGACGCTCTGGCTCACCTGCCCCGCATAGCTTCCCCCGCCGCCCTTCTGAAGGCGCAGCAAGCGCCAGCCTGTGCCATTGTAATCCCAGGTGACCTGCCCACTCAGGATCACTTTCGAGACCCCCGCCGGAATGGTGATCCGGCTTTCCATGCCTGCTGTTCCGTCAAAAAAATCATCTGTGTCATGGGCAACGCTGTCCCAATCGATCGCCGTATAGACATATATCGGGGTCCCCGGATTTGACGGATTATCCGGCAGAAGCGGAATGGTTGTCGCGGCGGAACGGGACAGCAGCGCCCCCTGATATCCGCCGCCACCCGCCCCAGCGGACAGGCTGTCCGTCAGCGGCACAATGGCGCTACCATCGCAATAGAGCAGCCGCGTCTCGCCCGTCAGTACCGGAACGGAAAGCCCCCCGGCGGTTCGGACACCAGCGGTCTGGCCACTGTCGTTACTGACCATGAACGGGCGGGCAATGCTCGGCACCACAAAATCAAATGCCAATGCGGGCGTTCCCGTGATCCGGTGATGCCAGTTCTGGCGAAACTGGTGCGCGGTGACCACAACGCCCGCATCGGTCGCCACATGGTCCGGTATCTGGTCGCACAAGGCGCTTTCCAGAATGGCATCCGCGTCATTGGATGTGACATAGGCCGCCGACTGGTTTTCAGCAATTAGTGGCAAATCAAGTGCCCCCATCTAAAACTCCCCCTTCACCGGATATCCCCGCCCGATGGCGTCCGACAGTTGAAAAACGGTCACCTCAAGCGTTGGAATTTCCTCAAGCGTTAAATTAAAATCCTCATTGAATTCAGCAAGTTGATACTCAAAGCTCAGGGTGTCCCTGACATATTTTGACACCATTTCCGCCCCATACCTGAAGACGATCTCATACCGCTCGCTCCCTTCTGACAGCGGCACCGGTGCGGACAGGCCGCTCCCGGCGATGCGGCTTCGGCGGACCCATGACACCTGCAGGGTTCCGCCGGAGCGCCCCCCCGACAGATGCACCGGCGCGTATGGTTTCAGGTCTCGCCCGGTCAGCGACTGGATCAGGGGCGGCGCCTGTTCCAGCAACTGCCCGGCTGCAACCGCCTTCCAATGCAGCGGCATCAACAACCGGGACAGGGGAACCTGACCCCGGCGGACGGTGTTGCTATCCAGCAGAAAGACCCGCTCCCCCGCCTGATGCCCACCGGCAAACGGGTCTGTCCCCCGCCGTCCCCGTAGCAGGGTGGACAGGGTGATCGTACCGTCCCCGTTGTCCTGAACCGACTTGAACTGAACCAGTTCCTGCCCGACCAGCACCGGGTTGGTCCCGTTCAGGAAATCCGCCTCGGGGATATTCTCGAACTGGTCGGCCCCATGCAGAAGACGAACGGTCAGACTGTTTTCCCAGTCCGTCCGGTACGGGGTTACTGGCTCTCCCAGCGCGTTCAGGGCAATGCCCCATGCCACCTGCCGATCAACGGCGTCCTGAAATGTGAACCGCTCCCCGGTTTCCGATGAATACAGCCCGCCCCCGTTCCAGCGCGCCCCGTATCCCGCAGCGGCGAAATAGTACCGGCTTCCTGTCCCGGCCAACGCATCCTCATCCCGCAGCAGGGGCAGATCCAGAATGAACGGCTCCAGCATCTGCGGGCGGTGAATGGCATAGGCGGGAACGCCCGCCCCGGCATCCGCATCCACCTGTTCCCGTCGCTCGGTTCGGGAAAAGGCGATGCCCTCCACCTCCATGGACAGGTCTCCCCCCAGATGGGTCTGCACCAGACGGCATTCCTGACGGGTACCCGCCCCCGTGATGGCAACCCGGTCCGACGGGTCCAGATACAGATACCGAAGCGGCAGCACGCCCCGTGCCTGTTCCCGTTCCGCCCATGCCTCCCGCAGCAGGTTTTGGCACAGGGCCTTGGCCTGCCCGCCGCCAAGGGCCATTGGCAGGTCCAGTGTGGTTTCGTTCCGGGCGAACATGGTCGCACGCGGTGTCTGGTGGCGGCGGGCGCTTTGCGCCCCGGCAAGGTAGCCCCCATCCGTCGCCATATAGGAAACGGTCAGGGATTCCGGCAATTCACTTTCCTGTATGCGGGTGCGCACCACCGGCTCCAGAAACGCCTCCTCGGGAATGGTCGCGGCAAGGCTGTCCGTTTCCGGCTTGAAACACAGCTTGTACCCGCATTCCACCAGATCATATCCGCCCGCACTCAGCACCGGTTTCAGGGCTTCCTGCAGGGACATGGGCCGGTTCAGGACATATCCCCCGATACTGCCTGTCACCTGCCCCGTATCCAGATCGGACAGGGACAGCCCGGCCATCGCGCCCAGACGCTCGAACAGGGACTTGAAACCTGCCTTGCTGCCCTGCTGGCGGTTCAGATAGAGACGCCGCAATCCCTGCACCCGGCTCAGGATGATCGCACTATTTGAAACCGCATCATGGAAGAACGAGAACTGGCCGCCCGTGACACCGAAATTTCCCGCATCCTCGCGGGACCGTTCCGCCAGCGTTTCCGCGTCCAGTGACACCAGATACCGCCCATCCTGCAGGTATACCAGCGACACATCATCGTTCACATGAACTGGCGACACCCGCAACCCTTGCAGGTCATCACGGAAGGCGGTGATGGTCCCGCTCAGCAGGGACCACTTGAACAATCGATAGTCATTCTGGAACACCAGCTCCGCCCGGTCCCGCAAATAGGCGACCAGACGGGTGACATTGTTTGTCTCGCCTGCGTTACCGGGGGTCAGGTCCGCGCCCGGCACGGTAAAATGCTCCGCCTCCATTGCCACTGCCGGGCCGCTTGGGGCCTGCCGGGTATCCAGACGGACGGCGACGATTTCAAGATCGGTGAACCACGCCGTCGAATACCGGCCTGACATGCTGATCCAGGCCACCTCGTCCCGGTCGGTCACAGCGCCTGAACAATACCGGGTTGCCGTATCCACACGGCCGCACACCGCCCCGGTCTGGTCAAACACCACCACCTGCCCGCCCGACTGCGATCCGGCAACCTGAAACAGCGCCCCGGTGACAGACGACCGGACATCTGTAGAATGACTGACCGCCCCGATACCGGACGGCAGCGGAACCGTATCCATCCGGCGCATGGCAACCGTGTCGAACCTTGCAATGGTGCGCGTTCCGAACATGCCAAGGCCCGTCCCGATCCAGATCACGCCGTTTCTGTCCAGCGGCAGGGTATCCATGCTGACCGGCAGCCTTGGGAATCCCTCCTCGCTGACAGGGGCTTCCCCCAAAACGGACAGGCTGTCCGCATCAATCTTGCGAACCGTGTCCACCCCGCCGATCACCTCGTAGCTGAACAGGGACCGACGATAGGGATCGAAAGCCAGACTGCTGGCATTGACCGTCTGGTTGGCCCCCGTCTCAAACGGATAGGACCGCGCCCCGCCCGCAGACAGAAGCGCCTCGATATTCGGCAGGCGATTTCCATAATCCGCCAACGGCAGCCGATCGAACACCACATAGCTCACCCCCCGGTAGGCAGGCACATTGCCAGCCCCAAGGTCTGCCTCCATGATACTGTCCGGCAGTTGCCCGTCCGTCCCCGAATAATACCGCACGCGAAGGCCGGGAATGCGGGTCTCGCCCGCGCCCTCCCGATCAAGGATCAGTTTACCGTCGGCCCACAGCTTCAAAAGGGAGGGCAATTCCCCTTCCGCAAAGGCAACGGCGAAGCTGGCAAAATATCGGTATCCGCCCGCAGCGTGCCCCCGTCCCGCGCCGCCTTTCCCGCCATCGCCTTGTCCGGCGGCCTCGGCCTCAACGGGTCCGGCCCAGATGATGTTTCCGCCCATCCGCATGGTTCCGAACAGCTTCGGGATCGGCATCCCGTAGGAAGACCCCGTCACCCGAAGGGTGTCCAGACGCGGGCCGCCCCGGTCATCCCCGGACGGAAAGAAGATGCGCCCAAGGGTTGATCCCAGTTGCCAGCCGGTGCCTGCGCCAATCCCCGTGATGCTGCCAAGACCAGCCCCGGCAAGGCTCAATGCCAATGTCGCCATCAGGCCAGCCCTCCCAACCGGAACAGGGCAAAGGGCGCGGCGAACCGGTCAACCGGTTCCTCCACCACCTTGCGGCGGGCCGCATGGGCATGAATAACCGTCCACTGCCCGTCCTGACAGGCCAGAACCCCCACATGAACGGGGGTTCCCTCATCCCGGAACAGGGCAATATCACCCGGTGCGGGGTCGTCAGTCCTGATCGGCACAAGGGTCGAAGTCAGGTGCCGCAGCAACGCACTGCCGTTCGGGCGGCGATCATAATCCACCGGTGCCGGAACGGGATGCCCCACACCGTCGGCCACCATCAGGCACAAGCCGACGCAATCCACCCCCTGCCGGCTTCGTCCCTGATGACGCCATTTCACGCCCGTCCAGGAACGGGCCTTTTCCACGATGGCAAGCCCGTCAATCATCCACCACCTCCAGCAGGGCGTCCGTCCCCGGTATATGGGGAAAACCCTGAAAATTAAGACTGTTTGAAAACCGGTTGCGACAGGTCTCGAACCGCTTGTCACATCCCGGTGTCAGAAGAACCTCGTCTCCCGGTGCCATCTCGAACGGCGCCCCGGTAAACAGGAAAATTTCACCGCTGGCCGGGTCCACGCCCTCAATTTCAACAGACCGGCCCGCATTCAGCCCACTTGTAAAGGTTACCAGCCCCCCGATCAGGCCGTTCCAATCCCCGGAGAAGATCTCAAGGCCAAGCCCCTGCCGGTCCCGGACCGACAGAACCCTGTCCGCAACCTCCAGCGCGGCGACATTGACCCCGCATTTCCCATCGCCAAGATCGGCCCGGCATTCCGGGGTGTACAGGGCCCCGACCTGCCGCCGCAGGGCATCCGACAGGCCGCGTAGCTCCGCCGCAAACCGGCCGTCCTCCCAACGAACCTCGCCGATCCAGCCTTTGCGAAGGGGGATGGTGCCCTGTTCGGGGGCCTGCCAGTTGACCAGAAACAGGCGGATTTCCGCATGATCAAAAAGCCCGGCCTCCAGCGCCTCGGCGGGCAATCCATCAAGGGACAGGCTGCCCGACACCTCCATGTCATCAGCGGCAACCCCGGCGGATGTCTTCATGGCGGACCGGCTGTATCCCTGCCCGGCCTGATAGACCGCGCCCGCCACCGTCATATCCCGGTCATGATCGGTAAAGCGCAAGGTCACACCATCGCGCCGGATCACCTCCCAACAGGTGGCAAGGGACGTCACTTCCCCTTCCATATGGGCTTTCAGGTCAAGGCTGATCTCCTTCATACCCGGATCTCCACCAACCGGACCCGCTGCCACTGATGAATGTCCGGGCCGGGAATGGCCGCTTCCATCAGGTCCGTATCAAAGCGAACCGGCACATCAAATTCGCAGCTAACAGCAATCTCGGCGCCCGGATCGGGGGCCGTCGTGAACTGAACCGTGCCTGTCTGGTGATCCACGGTCCAGTTGCCAAATTGCGCCGTCCCGTCCAGATAAACCGTGGCCGTATCCTGTACGATCTTATGCAGGCGGCGCTCATATCCCGGGGCCAGTCCCTCCGCATCCTGATAGCGTTTGACGATCCCGAATGATTCGGTCGTCCCATCGCCGGTTCCAAGGACGCCCTGCTCCAGCTGGAAATCCGCAAAATCCTTGAGCCGAAAACCATAGGCCCGGCCCCGCCGCGCATGAAAGAAGCTCAGAACCGCCTCCCATTCCTGACCCCGGCTCGGGCTGATATCCACGGAATATTCCCGCCGGGCCTCGGCCCAGTTGATATTGCGCTGTTCATGACCGGACCCCAGTATCTGGACCGTGGTGGAAAACCGGGGGCCGCCCACCGCCCCATAGGAAATGCGGGTCGGAAACCTGATCTCGTGAAAAGTCATGATTGTCATCCGTTTCTTCTGGTGGCGTGACGGGCGGCCTGAAAGGCCTCTGCCTGCAACTGCGCCTGTGATTTCCTGAACCCCGCTACATCGGGCGTCGCGATATTGAACGTAATGGCGATATTGGGCGGGGCCGCTGCCATCTCCCGCTGCTGTTGCTGGGCCGGGGTCTCAACGGTTACCCGCTCCCCCCGGCTAAGGCGCATCCCCACAAGGTTCCGGTCCCGCCCGGCGGGCCCGCCAACGGTGAACTGACCGCCGCTGTTAAAGCCCGGAAAGAACCGGGTCAGCATATCCCCCGCCAGTCCGAACAATCCGCCGCCACCCGCCCCGCTGCCGCCTTGCCCGGCAAAATAGCGTGTCCCCCGTTTTAAAAATTCCGTTTCAAGACGGCCCAGCACCTGTTCCAGGCTGCGGCCCTTGACCAGCAACTGGTCCAGCGCCCCCAGAAACACCCCATCCAGCGTCCGGCCCACATCCCGCCCCTTGCCTGCAAGGGTGTCCAGCGCCTTCAGGCCGGGCGACACATCCACGGCCCCAAAGGCAATTTTCAATCCGCTGGCCGCCGCATCCCCATAGGTGCTGAACGCCTTGCCAATCTGTTCCGCCGTCTCCCGAATACGGCCCAGCTCGGCCGCGGCACTCCCCAGCCCCTCGGCCTCAAACTCCACCGTGATATCCGCCAGATCCGTTTCCATGATGCCCCCCGCCCGATACGGCCACCGGGCCGCTGTTAATGTCCTCGTTTTCCTGAACCTGCCGCCACAGCCGGATCAGCCTTGAAAGAACCTGCACCTCTTGCGGTGCGGGCTGCAGTCCGGTCAGGGCAACCAGATCGGACCTGATATCCGACGGCCCCGGCACCCCCTCGGCAAACCCGCTGCTGAATTCCAGAATCAGGCCAAACCACGCCCACAGATACCGGACGCAGGCGGGAATGCCGGTCTCGCCCTCTGACGGACCTTCCCGCCCCAATTGGCGCAAGACCGCCCCTTGGGTAATGCCATGAAGATTGACCCGCTTTTCCGCCTGCATTCTGGCTTTTGCCGCCGTCAGCAGGCGACGGGTCATTCGGTAAAAAAACGGCTGCGATCCTCAACAAATCGCGCCACCTGTTCACGGACCCAGACATGCTCCGAATACAGCGCCTCTGCCGCCCGCACCGAAAAGGGCACCGCCTCGCCGCGCAGGATCACATTGTCCCAGCCCATTGTCAGGGCAGCCAACCGGCGGATCAGGTTTTTCTCAAGCTCTGCAGCGCTCAAATTTTCCGCTCCGCTGGCCAGTTGTGCGTCGATCTGTTGGCGCAGGATGGCCCGAAAGGTCTCAGAATCCTGTCCCTTCAGTCGGATTTGAACCGGCAACACCGCCTCCGTCACCGGATGGCGCAAGGCCAGAACGGCCCCCGCCTCGGCACGGGCGGTGAGGTCCAGACCCGCAAGATCAACGATCTCCAACTCGCTTTTCATCTCCCCCTCCTAGGCTGGTATTCTTGTGATCTGGATATTGCTGCCCAACACCCCGTCATGCAGGGCGATAAAGGGCAGGGTCAGGATTGCGCCCCGCCCGCCTTTCACCGGAATGTCCGCCCCGCTGTAAAGGATATTGGGGAGCAGGATTTCATACCCGCCACCTTCCCCGTTCAGGGTAAGGGCGAGGCGGCTGGGCACCTTGCCCAGGAACTTGTCGATCAGGGCGCGGTTCTCGAACCAGACCGTCATTTCGCCGCTGACACGGGACCGGCCATAAGTCATCGCCCCGGCAACATCACTGCCCAGAACATGCGCGGCCTCAAACCCGTTCTCGATCTTGAGGTCCAGCCCCGCCACCTCGGCCAGCGGGGCACCGCCCTCGCTCACGCTGCCACCAAAACCATCCATGGGCGCGGCGGAAAGGGTCGGCCCCGGCGATGGGTCCAGCGCCGCCGCCGCCGGCATCATGTCCCGCCCCATGATACCGAACCGGCCACTGACCAGACTGTCCGGTTGCACGGTCAGGGCCATCTGGTTCACGACGCATCCGGTAAACCGCTGATATTGTTGGATATCGGGAAAGCCCCGCTCGATCGTGAAGCTTTTCTCCTCGCTGCCGGTCTTCAGCACATTCCCCGACCAGCTTGCGCAAAACGCCCCTTCCAGAAGGCTGTCGAAGCTGCCGAAGGACAGTTCAAAATCAATGTCCCCCGCCACCGATTTCCGGCCATGATTGAAATGGCCGATCTGACGATCACTGCGGATTTCATCGCTTTCCACCGTCTCTTTTGACAGGGTCAGGTCACACCCCGTATGACGAAGCGGAGTGATCTCTGGGCTGGGCGGCGTCGTGCCTGCCACATCTTCCGCGACGATGCCCAACAGGTGCCGGGACTGGCTTGCAAATATCATGGTCTGCTGCTCCTCAGAAAAAACTGCGCCAGGCGATTGTCACCGGCAGCCGAACAAATTTCAGGCCGCCTGTATCCCGGCCAATCCGGTGTGTGCGAAGGGTGGTGTCCTGCCCCTCGAATGTCAGGATCAGTCCCGCCCCGAAATGGGCACTGATCTGATCGACCCGGCGAAGGGCCGCATCCAGATCGACGTCCTGCACATGAATGCGGTATCCGCCCTCGCGCTGTTCCGGCTGGCTTATGCCCAGAAACACGGCGCGGGACCGACCCGGTAGGAATTCCGTGATCACACAGGGCTGCCCCGGTGCCAGATGGGCGGGGCGGCCATGATGAACCACCGCATCAAGGGTGAGCCCTCGCAAATGCTGGTCCAGTGCGGCCTGAACTTTTCGGTATCCCATAAACGCCCCCCCTTCTATTGATAGCGAACATCAAACAAGACGCCCGCCCCAAGGTCCGCCCCCTCAACCGCCAGAAGGGTCCGGCGCACTCCGTCCACCACAAGGTCGTCATGAACACGCGGCACCACCGCCGAACTTTCCAGAAGCCCCCTTGTCGCCGCCGGATAAAGCTCCGGGCCGCTTTCGGTCCCGCGTGCGCCGCCCGTCCCGGTCATCAGCAACCGGGCCGGAAACTGGTCTTCCCCGCTGACCGGCGGCTCCCCCGGAAGGGTATCTGTCGGGGTCTTGCGGATAATCTGGACCGGCACGACCACATCACCCAGCCGGTCCAGAACCCCTTTGACCGACTGCCGGATTTCCTCTTTGTTCATCTCACCCTCGCCTTGTTGTTTCCTGTCAGCCGCGCCGCAATTCCCGCCGTGCCGGTCTGGCCCCGATCTGCTGTAACAGCCGGAAGACAAAGCTGGGTTGGCGGCCTGCACCTGAATAGACAATCTCGACCGGACCGATTTTCTGGCGGCTGACCTCGCGCCCGCCCATCAGGTCCGTGCCGCCCGTTACAAACCGGGCGGCCAGTTCCAGAACGGCCGTTCGCAAGGCATGAGGCAATTCCGCCAGCAGGCGGCCATCCGCATCCCGTGCCCCGGTCCGGGGCCATTTCAGGCCTTGCCGGTCCGATCGGGGCCGACCGGGATACTCGAAACTGTCCACATACAGGCTTGCCCGGATCAGGGCCTGTTCCCGGACCGGGTCCGCCGCCGCATTCCAGGAATGATGACCCAAGGCCGCAAAATGGCTGCTGGCATCCGCCAGCCCCACATAACTGTCGGCTCCCTCAATCCCGCTTCCCGTTTCCAAGATCACGCTTGCTCTCCCTGCTGCTGAAGATAGTTACCCGGTAAAAGGAAGGGGGACGTCGCCCCCTCCCCCTGTCGGATCAGGGTTTCCCGGCCAGACGTACCGCGAATTCTGGACGCACCAGCTTGACCCCCCACAGGATGTCAAACTCCCACACCACCTGTTTGTACTGACGGCTGACCTCCAACCGCAGGGACAGGCCGGTCACCGGGTCGGTCATCGACATGATCTGGTTGCCCAGCCCCATATCCTGCGTACTGTGCGCCAGCGGACGGTTGGCAAAGGCCAGCGCATCCCGGTTGAACACCAGATTGACCGTGTGGGACGGGACAAAACTGACATTCTCCGCCCCGGCCGGATCGGTCACAAGCGGCGGATCGATGGTCAGGGTGGACTGGTCCAGCGCCAGTTCAGTGGCGGCGCGAACCACATATTGCTGGTCGCTCCCCTCAATGGTCAGCACATCGCCAACCGCTGGCCGGGCGGCTAGCCCCGTCAGGACCAGCGTGTTGCCGCTGCTGCCCTCATCCACCACAACGGCGGCCCCGGCGGCCCCGGTCACATGGGTCATCACATGGTCATCGCTGAACCAGTTGATGCCGTATTTCCGGCCAATCTCGCCGTCAATCTTGACCTCACTGGTTCCCGCCTTGTCCGCATCCGCGAACGCCGACAGGTCCAGCGCACTGGCCTCCGCATCGAAATTCAGGACCCCGTAGCGGTTTTCCTTCGGCGCCCGCTGCTGAAGCAACAGTTTGCGGGCGTCGATGGCATCCCCGGACCCGCCGCTGAACGGCACCTGTGCCGGGTCCCCCACCAGCCCGTAAACCCCCGTATATTCTGCATGGATCGACTGGTTCACCGCATTGGCAAGGGCGCGAATGGCCGATCCGGCCTGCATGGGCAGGAAATTGTCGCGGCCTTCCACCTCCATCATTTCCTTGTCGGTCAGGTGAAACCCCGCCTTTTTCCAGTTCTTCAGTTCAATCTGAACCTTTCTGATGGCCACATCCTCGGGCACGGGCGGGGTGATATCCGGGGTGACGTCGGTGGCGCTCAGTTCGGCAGGCACCGGAACGTCGATGGTATCCCCCTTCTCGGCGGCGATGGCGCTGTAATCCCCGTTGACAAGGCGGGGCATGATGGCCTGTTCCCGCAGGGTCATCAAGCCGCGCGCAAGGATTTTCGGCATCACGGCCGATACGTTATTGGTCATGTTTTTTCTCTCCAGTGGGTAATGATAAAATCTTGACGAACAACAACTGCTAGAAGGACACGGTCACCTTTCCGGCGGCGATTTCCTCGATCCGGTTGTTAAGCTGGCTCTGGTCATGGCCGTTGACCCGGCCTGCCTGCAGGGCGCCCCCCGCCGGGTTCATGCCGCCGCCCCGTGTCTCGTCCTGCTCAAACGCACGGTTAAACAGGGGCGAGACCTTCATCTCCTCGACCAGGTCCTCCAGACTGAACGGGGCGCCGTTGTCGCAAACCCGCGGCTCCCCATCCGGCCCCAGAACCCGCAGAACCCGTTTTCCCCCCTCTTCGGCGATGGACACCACCTCGCGGATATGGGGCAGCAACAATTCCACACTGCCCCGCGCCGCCGACACGGCCCGCGCCGCCAGACCGTCAACCCGGTGCCTGTCCGTCTGCCGGGTCACATCGGCAAGTGTTGCGGTTCGCGCGGCCAATTCCTGCTCCATGGCGGACAGACGGGATCGCAGGCTTTCCTTCTCCTGCTCCAGATGGGCGATGGCTTCCTCTCTGCCGCCCGACAGGCGCCCGGCCAATTCCTCGTTCAGGGCAAAACCGTCATCCGCCTCGCGGTACAGGCTGCGAAACTCCTCTGGCGCCGTGTCCAAAGCCTTCATTTTTTCGGGAAATTCAAACATTCAGACCTCTTCCATAAAAAAAGGCCCCTTTCGGGACCCTGTGAAAAACCGTTTTTGACCTTGTAACCAACCGCTCGTACTGCCTCAGCCGGACAGCGATCCTGCATCATTGAAACTGCTGGCGGACTTGAAAATCCCGCGCACGGCCAGTTCCGCCTGCAGGGTTTCCGGGGTGATCTCCCCCATCTGGCGAAGCGACAGAAGATGCCCCACGTCCGTCCCCCCGGCACCGCCCTTCAAGGGGTCCGCCGAGACCGACAACCGGCCCACGGCCTCCAGTCCTGACCAGCTTCCAAACAGGGCCAGCATCAGGTTCAAGCTGTCCTCCAACTCCTGTGCCATGCCGATCAGCGGGGACAGCGCATCCCGCGCATCCAGTGCCCGTCCGGTCGCGGTTTCCCCGATGGCCCCGGCCTCGAACTGAAGCCCGAACATCTGCATGGCCTTTTCCAGATGGGCCAACTCCCGCGCCCCGGCCTCCAATGCCGCACCGGTGCTTTCCACATAATAATATTTCCCGTCCGTATCGGACGTGGTCAGAACCTTGTTCGGCCCCACCTCGATGGGGCCATCCAGTTCCGGGTCGTATCCGGCGGCGGCCAGTATGGGAAAGGACGCCACGTTCAGCGCGTTTCGCTGGTCAGAGCGGATCTGGTAATGCTCCAGATTAAGATAAGCCAGATCCTCCAGCGGGGGGGCGGCCTGCATGAAACCGGTCCGGTTGGTATACAGGGTGACCAGCGGAATGCGTCCAAGGCTGTTCTCCCCCTCTTCCCGGCACTGCCATCGCCCCTTTTCATCCTGCCGCCATACCGTCCAGTGATCGGGGGCCAGCACCCGGATTTGCGGGACAACCCGCTCCCGGTTTCCGTGATATTCCCGCCCGCCCTCACGAATGCGGACCTGCACCAGTTCGTGATTGCTGCCGTTCAGGTGCCAGCGGGCCGCGATCAGGTTTTCCGCGGGCACATGCACCGCATAGGGGCGACCGACCCCGCCGCCGCCAGTGGGAAAATCCACCAGAACATGGCTCAGTCCGCACACAAGGGCATCCTCGAACCAGGCCTTGGCAAAGACATTCAGTCCCCGCCCCATCAGATCGATATTGCGGAACTGGTTCTGGATCCCGTCCGGCATGTCACTGCTGGCCCGGATCGGTTCGGCAAAGACCCGGCCCACCAGCTTGCGGACAGTCTGCCCGAAATAGTTTCTAAGCACGGTGCGGTTCGCCCGCTCCCGATATACGGTTTCATTTTCCGCCGGATGACGGGGCAGGAACCGGGTTCCCATGGCCTGCATGACTGCGGTGCCGCCCAGAAGGCTTTTCGGCAAGGCCCACCGGCGCGCCATATCCTCAAAGGCCGGGGACGGGATTGAAGGATCATCTGTCATGTATACATATCCTTTTGCATGGTCTGTCGTGTCTCCTGCAAGGCGTTGAACGCCTCCACCACCGCATCAACCTGATCGTCATGGCGCCCCCCGGGGAAATTCTCCAACTCCCGAAGGAAGGCCTCGTTCCACAGCCCGTTTACCAGCACCACGTTGCCAGCCTCCACCTGCGCAGAAAAAGGCGCGGCCCGGGTCACCTTGTCCCCGCTGACCGGACGGGCCCGAACCCGGTATCCCGCCAGCAGGGCCACAAACCGTTTTGCCTGCGCCTTGCCGGCCTGCCCCGGGTCCTGCGGCAATGCGATCGCAACCCGCGCTCCATCCTGCGTGGCCAGCGCCTGTATGGTGCCTTCCACCCCGCCGGGACTGGCCCGCAGCCGTTCCACATGCTCGATCACATACCCGCCGCTTTCGGTCCGGCCAACGCGGGCCCCAACGGTCCAGTCGCCCTGCCCGCCTTCGCTGGCGGCAAGGTCCCATCCCCTTGCGGATCGCTGAATGTCTGCCGGGGGCCGATCCACAATCCGAAACCAGCCGCGCCGGAAATATTCCCCCGCTGCCGGGCGGATTTTCCAGTTTCCCAGCAGCAACCGTTCCCGCTCCACCCGGTCAAGGGCGGCCAGATTGGCCCGGTATCCCCGGTCCCGTTCCAGCAGGATTCTGTTATCCTCAATATTCGCGGCAATGAAAGTCACCGACTTCGGGACCGCGCCGGGAAATCGCTGGGTCAGTTCCGCCTCCCCATCGGCCCAGACCAGTGCATCCTCGTCCCGCACGAACCAGCGGACCACCCCGGAACGATCCTTGATCGGATATCCGGTTTGCGGGTCGATCCACCAGTCGATAAACCGGGCGACCCAGCTATCCGCATCCGGGTTACAGGTGGCCCGCACATAGGGGCGAACCCCGCAGGTGGAGCGGTTCCGGCTCAACATGTAGAAAAACTGGCTTTCCGTGAAATGGGTCAGTTCATCAAAGCCGATGCAGGTAATCTCTGTCCCCTGCCAGTCATATCGGTTCTTTTCATGTTCCATATATCCGAAACTGATGGCCGCCCCGGACGCAAAGCGCCACGACAGGTCCGTTTCCCGTGCCGCCGCGCCGGTCTTCCCATATAATTCCCGCGAGGCGTCCCACAACCCGCCTTCATTACGGATCTGTTTGCCTGTCCGGCGAAACAGAACCGACCGGAAGCCGCCAATTCCCACATGCCGAAGCGGCTCCAGCAGCAGCGCAAAGCTCTTGCCCCCGCCGGCCGCCCCGCCATAGATGGCAATGTCCGCCGCACTGGACAGAAAAGCCTCCTGCGGGCCGGGTTGCGGCCTAATCTCTGCCATTGCTCGGGACATAGACCCGTGTCCTGAAAATGGATGTCCGCTCGCCGCTCTCCCGGCCGGAACGCTGCGGCGCATATCGCTGCGGCGCGAACTGCTCCATCAACCATTTACGGGTATCGATCCTCAGTTTCGAACGGGCAACGGCTTCCCGGCCGTCCGGTGTCTCGGCGTCGTCGCTATCCGCAATGGTGACAATTTCCCCGGCGAAATAATCCGCAAGGAACAGGCGGACCCGTTCATCCTCTTTCTTGTTGAACACCGTCCCCGCAAGCGAAAGCAGCTCCTGAACCCGTGATTTCTTGCCAAGTTCCTTCAGCAGTGAAAAATCGGAATTGCTGCCGAAAATGCGGTTCTGGATTGCCGATCGCAAGGCCTCCAGCGCGTTTTTTCTGGACAATACCATTCTGCCCCCTTCCCAAAAGAGCAACCATAAGATGCACCCCAAAAGAACAGGCTTCGCGATCTGGCGTTGCCTGATCCAGACAACGCACAGACACAAGCGGGCTGCACGGCGACAAGACCGCACATCCAGAACCCACTTCAAACATCTGTTATTATGGAGAAATTCCCCGTCAAAGGGGAGATGAAACACACAGTAGCGGAAAATAAAAAAGCCTGAAGCAGCTTCCCGCTTCAGGCCCAATTCCTGATCATGAGAAATATCTTATCAAACTTGCCCCCGAACTGTCAACGCTATTTTTCTATTTTATGGTGTTTTTCTCAAATTGACATAAATCTCCAGGCAGGCTTTCAGGGTGTCCCGGGCATATCCTTTTCTTTTTCTGCGCGCCTTGTCCGTCTCGCGGCAACTTCGGCCAAACACGATGATATCCAGCGCCGCAGCCACGGACAGCCCCTCGGCCTGACAGGCGGTTGCCCACGCCAGAAACTGCCGGATCACATCCGCCTGCCAGTCGTCATTCGGGGCGCTGCCCCGTGGCATGGCCTCATACAGGGAGGTGCGAAACCCCAGCCCCGTCGTTCGAAACTGAAAGCCGTAGTAAATCAACTGGGCGGCCCGTGTCTCTTCCGCGTTCATCCCCTCCCAAAGGCGGCGATCCGTTTTCCGGGGCCTTGTCCGCAGGGCTTCCCTGTTATTCTCGGGGATATTGTCATTGGCGGGCGTCGGACATGCCCGCCCCGTATCGGCGACATAACAGCCGGTCAGACCGCATCTTACACACAGACTCTTATTATTCGGTTTGAATGTCATTCTCTCCCCTCTTTTATATTTTTCGGAACATGTCGAACAAGGCCGCAGCACGTGTTGGCGCTCCGGACAAAGATTGATTGAAACAAAACTAAAGCAACCTAATGTTGCGTTATTCAACCGGTCCGGTGTATATTAGATAAAATTTTCCGAACGACAGAAATACGAGACTCTGAAGCAGCCCCACACACAAAGCACGACTTCAAGTTGTTTTAATAATGATAATTTTCGTTCTACCTATACGATAAGTTCAGCATGGTAGTGCGTCAAACAAATTTACGTTATTCGTAAATATACTTCGTCACAAGGGAGAATAAATAATATATTATGAGACGCTCATGGATAGAACTGCGCTTGTCTGAAATCGGCAAGAAAAAAACTGAACTTGGCGCGGCACTAGGCCTTCCGCCCTCAAGAATCACCGATATCATCAAGGGACGCCGACGAATACAATCCCACGAAATCCCGGAACTTTCATTATTTTTGGATTTAAGCCAGAATTTCATACTTCAGAAAATTCGACTGGATCAGAACGAATCCCCCGGTATTCCTCCGGGCAGAACAGAATCCATTCCGGTCGTCGGGCAGATTTCCGATGACTTTGGCAGTTACCGGCTGTGGCAACAGGAAGACCAGTACGAAATTTCCCTGCCTCGCTCCGGCATCGCCCCGAACGAAGCCAAATTCGCCATCGAGGAAAGCGTCACATCCGATTTTCCGGGATACACCCTGTATATCTGCCTGCATCCCCTCAGCGGATGTCAGGAAACCGCTGTGTCCGGTCAGAAGGCCCGGCCGGATAAACAGAAAGAAAAAAGCTGGCTTGTCCAGGAACAGCAAGGCCTCGTGGCCCGTATCATCGGCAAGTATGAGGAATATTGCTAGGCACCGGACCAAAGCCGCCTAAAAGCAAGGCACGCCCTTTATCTAGGGCGTGCCTTGCAAAAAAACAGACATCCTTATCGGTCCCCCCCTCCGGGGAAGGCCAGGATCTGTGCAATTCGTGCCATATCCGGGGCGGTGACGTCACCGTCCTCGTCATCCCCCATATTCATGGGGACACCAATGGTTTCCAGTGATGCCGCGATAATGCCGGCCGTCACATACAGCCGGCTGTACATTGCCTCGGCATATGCCTTTTCAAGATATTCCCGCAGGGCGCCATGCGGCCCCGGCCGGTCCTTGTCCCCGTCCTTCAGTTCCCCGTCCATCTATGCTCCCCCGGCTTCTCGTTGCGTCGACCCAATGACCTATATTTTTGACTAAAGGGGTAAAAAAACGCAACAGAATTCGCCCTTAAGATATAGAATAAACCACCTAAACTGAAATAGGTCATATTTTAAATCTTGCAAATGATGTCTTTCGGCGGCGGCTGCATTTCACGCATTGCGGGTACAGGTGCCGCCCCGTTTTCCAAGGCTTCCGCCCCCTATTCCCTTGCCCTCCCCTTGCCTTTTTCCAGTCTGTTTCGGCGTATTTTAAATTTCCTTGAAAACCGTATGGTAATATAATAAATTAACAGTAATTTTCCGTTAAACATTTTTATTCACAAGAATACAGCTATGACCATCCGCACAAACTTCGTCGATACCATCGGCAACACGCCCCTTATCCGACTGACCGCCGCATCGGAGCAGACAGGCTGCGAAATCTACGGTAAGGCGGAGTTCCTGAACCCCGGCGGGTCCGTCAAGGACCGGGCTGCATTAGCCATCATCAAGGATGCCGAAGCCAAGGGCCTGCTGCGCCCCGGCGGTATCATTGTGGAGGGGACGGCCGGCAATACGGGCATTGGCCTTGCCCTTGTTGCCAATGCAAAGGGATACCGGACCGTGATTGTCATGCCGGAAACCCAGACCGCCGAGAAGAAGGCCCTGCTGCGCTATTGCGGGGCGGATTTGCGCCTTGTACCGGCCAAGCCCTACAAGGACCCGGACAACTATATCAAGTATTCCGGCCGTCTGGCCGAGGAACTGGCGGCCTCCGGGGAAAACGGGGCCATCTGGGCCAACCAGTTTGACAATGTGGCCAACCGGACCGGTCATTTCGAAACCACGGGACCGGAAATCTGGCAGAATACGGATGGCAAGGTGGACGGCTTCATCTGCGCGGTCGGCAGTGGCGGCACCCTTGCGGGTGTGGCAGGTGCGCTCCGGGATCGCAACCCGGCGATCAAGATCGGGCTTGCCGATCCCATGGGCGCGGCGCTGTTCAATTACTACACCCACGGCGAACTGAAGGCTGAGGGCAGCTCCATTACCGAAGGCATCGGTCAGGGGCGGATTACGGCCAATCTGGAAGGGCTTGAAGTGGACTTCCCCTATCAGATCAGTGACCGCGAGGCCCTGAACGTGCTGTATGACCTGAATATTCATGAAGGTCTGCAACTGGGTCTTTCCACCGGTGTCAATGTGGCTGGCGCCATTCGCATGGCCCGGGAAATGGGCCCCGGCCACACCATTGTCACGGTCCTTTGCGACACGGCACAAAAGTACTTTAGCAAGCTGATGGACGTTGATATGCTCCGGGCAAATGACCTTCCGGTTGCACCCTGGCTGGAAGGATAATCAAAAATGCCCTGAAACGGAGACTGAGACAAATGACGATCCCCCTTTTTCGCGACGATGCCTATCAGACAACGTGCACTGCAACGGTGACGGACATCAACGACAAGGGGGGGATCATTCTTGACCAGACCGTTTTCTATCCCACCGGTGGCGGCCAGCCCGGCGACACCGGCACCCTGACCCTAAAGGACGGCTCCGTTGTCACCATCGCCACAACGGTCAAGGGCGACACGCCGGAGCAGATCGTCCTTGTCCCTGCAGAGGGCCAGACCCTGCCCGCGGTTGGCGACACCGTCACCGCCGAGATCAACTGGACCGTCCGCCACCGCCTGATGCGGATGCATACCTGCCTGCATCTTCTGTCCACTGTCCTGCCCTATCCGGTCACCGGCGGACAGGTGTCCGATGGCAAGGGGCGGCTTGATTTTGACCTTCCCGAAGCCAGCCTCGACAAGGAAGACATCACCCGCCAGCTTAACGAGGTGATCGAGGGTGCCCACCCGGTATCTTCCGACTGGATTACCGATGCCGAACTGGATGCCAAGCCCGACCTTGTGAAAACCATGTCCGTGCAGCCCCCGCGCGGCGCGGGCAAGGTCCGCCTGATCCGGGTTGGCGACGTGGATCTGCAGCCCTGCGGCGGCACCCATGTGAAGAACACTTCGGAAATTGGCCGGGTTCTTGTGCGAAAAATCGAAAAAAAGGGTCGTCAAAACAGGCGTGTTTCCCTTACCTTTGATGAATAAGCGATCCCTTGTAAAACAGCAATCAGACTAACCGAGTGAGCCCGAACAGAATGTCTTATGCCAACCCCACCTCTCTTGTGTCTACCGAATGGCTTTCCCTGAACATGTCCGCGCCGGACATCCGCATTGTGGATGCGTCCTGGTACATGCCGGGGGAACAACGGGATCCGAAAGCCGAATTTGACGCCGCCCATATTCCCGGCGCCATCTTCTTCGATATTGACGAGATTGCGGATACGGACAATCCCCTGCCGCACATGATCCCAAGCCCGGAAAAATTCTCCAGCCGGATGCGCAAGCTGGGCCTTGGCGATGGCAACCGGATTGTCATTTATGATGGTGCGGGCGTCCGCAGTGCCGCCCGTGCGTGGTGGATGTTCCGCCTGTTCGGCCATAACGAGGTGTCCATTCTGGATGGCGGACTGCCCAAATGGCAGGCAGAAGGCCGTCCGGTCACCGACATGCCCTCCCACCCGTCCGAACGGCACTTCACCTCTCGCTTCAACAACATGATGTACCGGGAAAAGGCGCAGGTCCGCCGCAATATTGAAACCGCAAGGGAACAGGTTCTCGACGCCCGCTCAAAAGGGCGCTTTGAAGGGGTTGAGGCCGAACCCCGCGACGGTCTTCGCGGCGGCCGCATTCCCGGCTCGCTCAACCTGCCGTTCAACACACTGCTGAAGGAAGACGGCACCCTGCTGGACGCGGAGACGCTCACAACCCGCTTCCGCGAGGCGGGCATAGACCTGTCCAAACCGGTTACCACCACCTGCGGCTCTGGCATTACGGCCTGTGTTCTGGCCTTTGGCCTGCACCTGATCGGCCACAAGCAGGTTGCGGTTTATGACGGCTCCTGGACCGAATGGGGACTGGATGACAGCATGCCCATTTCAACCGGGACAAAATAATCCCGACCGGAACAGAATAACCAGAACCGGAGCAAAACAATGCCAATCCAGAGGAAACCGACACCGGATGCAGAAGGCCTTTGGCCCGTCACCATCACCTATCTGAAGATGGAGGAACGGCCGGTGCCACAGGTTATTCCGGCCCCGGCGGTGCCCCATTCCATTTTGCGGGCGGAAAAGCCGACGGTTTCCTTTTACCGGTATCTGTATGATGCGGTCGGCCGGGATTGGGCCTGGATCGACCGCAAGAAACTGGGTGACGACGCGTTGTCGGAAATTCTGGTGGATCCGGGGACCGAAATCTATGTTCTGTATATCCGGGGGGTTCCCGCCGGCTATGCCGAACTGGATTTCCGCAAATTCCCCTCCGTTGTGGATCTGGCCTATTTCGGCATCATGCCGGAATTTATCGGCATGAAACTGGGGCCGTATTTGCTAAACTGGGCTATCGAACAGGCATGGCGGCGCAACCCGGATCTGGTGACCGTCAATACCTGCACCCTTGACCATCCGAAGGCCCTGCCCCTCTATCAGCGGTTCGGCTTTACCCCCTATCGCCAGCGGGAAGTCCTTATCGACCCGGTCGAGGATTAATCCCCTTCCGCCCTGTCTGCCCCGCGCCCCTGCATGGCAGCGCCCGCCTGCCCTCAGGTCAGGCGATAGCGGTTGGTTTCCGGATCATACGACCGCCCGTCAATCAGGTTCGACGGCGTCCCCAAAAGGGCGGACTTCATGTCCATCATGACCCGCTGGCTTTCCAGATAATAGGAATGCTCCACCAGTCCCGAAACCACATCCGTACAATCAACCAGCGTCACCTTGCCGGGAATGGACCTTGGAATACGCGGCCCGTCATCACCGAGCCGGTCCGGGTTGCCCTTGGTCTTGTCTGAAATGGCCATGGCCCGGTCTTCATTGTTGAAATAGACATTCACCCGCTTGGCGATCCGGGGCAGGAATTTCAGCTTGTGCTCTTTCTCGAAGGCGTCGTCATCCTCGTCCGCCGCCATCAGGAAAATCTGGTCGAACAGGCGCGGCGGACGCCCCGGCGCCTGCCGCAAAATTTCCTGCAAGGCATGCCGCAGCACATAATTGCCCATACTATGCGCCACCAGATGAAGTTTCTGGTCGCAGGCCTCGTCCGGGGTGGACCCGCGCAAATAATCCCCGAGCTTCAGGAAGCTGCGGGCAAAGGCCGGCCCCGATGCCGCCGCATCCTGCCGATCATTGGCGTAGGCAATAAAAGGCATCATGGACCCGTCGGACGGCCACGAGAACAGCACAACATTCACCCCCCGTCCCCCGGCGGCATCGCGAAATTCGTGCTTCAGGCGGGCGGCGGCGGACAGCGCCTCGTGAAAGGACACGTTGTATCCGTGGATAAAGACAATCGTGTCCGTGCCCTCAAGGGCCATGCTGTCCCGAACCTTGCCGAAAATCTCCAGACTGCCAAGTTTCGATCCCTTGCCGTCCTTCTGCTTGCGGCCCGCATCCTTTCGCAAAATCTCCTGCGCAAGGGAAACGGTGATCTGATCGAACCCTGCGCCTGTCACATCGGCAGTGCCAAAGCGCAGGCTGGCAAGGCCGTCTTCACTGAAATTGCGCCCGAAATCATCGGGCTTGTTTTTGCGATTGGGTTTCCTGTTGGTTCCAAAACAGATCGATGTCATGCCCGCCCCGCCTTCCTACAGCAAAAAGAAGTTTAGAAAACAATTATAAAATCGTTTTGCGGGCAAGCCAACCGGAAAGCCGTTTCCTACTACCCTTTCCGGCCTTTGCCCCCGGATTTGCAAGAAACCCCATTTCATTATACAATAAACTTCTAATTGAAAGCGCCCTGCCGGATAAAGGAGCGAGTTTCATGATCACGTTCTCATCTCAAGCGATGTGCAAACGGGCCCTTCTTGCCGGTTTTGCCCTGCCACTGATGCTGTTCGCGGCCCCGGCCGGGGCCGCGCCGCAAATCCTTGCGGTGGCCTCGGCGGACCTGCCGGTTTCCCTCTCTTGCGAAAAAGGGGAATGCAGCGCCGAGCTGACCGCCATCTGCCTGCAGGAGCATCGGGCCTCGCCCCATGCCGGTCAGGAATATTACGTTCACGACAACCAAAAACTGGCGCTTTCCCTTGTGCGGCCGGATGGGGACCGGATTGACCTGTCAAACCTGCCCCTGACCATCCGGGCGGCCCGCGGTCACAATGCCGTTCAGGTCTCCCTTGCGGAAACCCGGTTGCGGGGGCTTGGGGATGGCACCTTGATGGTCACCGTGCCCGAGGGTATCTCGCTTATTCCTGTTCCGATTGCCAATGATGCAAAACCGCAAACGGAAGCGGATATCCTGCTGGCGACAGGCCCCCTTCGGTCGGTTGCTACCCGCCTTGTGGATCGGGATCAGGGCCGGGCCAATGCCGCCCGTCTGGTCAATCAGGCCATCAATGCGTTGCCCGGCAAGGGCCGCGCCTCCCCGTCAGAGCGCGAGACTGCCCTCGCCTTCTTTAGCGGTCAGGCGGATCAATCCCGGTACCCGGATCAGGCAACAACCCTCGCCCGTGATACGGTCCGGCAATGTTTCGAGGAAACCGTGGTGGGCTTTCGCAGTTTCCGCCAATGTCTGGGAAGCAGCCATGACCAGTTGATCGGCAAACTGAATACCCGATACTGGCGGTCGCTCAACGCGGGTAGCTGACGCGTCAGGCCCGCCTGGCCCATTGCGCCGTACCTTCCCGCCCGAGTGGGCCGAAGCCTTGGTGCGGTTGCCCTAGAACCGGTGCCGATAGCCAAGCGACAGATAATTCGCGCCGCCACCATCCGTGATCAGGCCATACCCGCCGGACCGATGGTGGAACCGGACGAAAACCTCTTCGTTTTCATACTCCGGCAGGGCAAAGGTCAGCTCCGGCGAGAAAAAATGCAGCCAGCGCGAAGTATCCCCGCCATCGGCCCGGTCTTTCTCGATCTCGGCGATCCCGGTGGCGTAGTTCATGCCGATCGGCAGGCCCAGCGTTGTTTTCACATAGTCATTCCACGGGAATTTCATCCAGCGTAAATACAGCGCTGCCCAAAACTCATACTCGTCTTCCTTGCCGAACCGCTTGGCGATCCCCACCTCCGGCTCCAGCACCGCCCAGTCGTAAAAATTCACCAGTTTCTTTGAAAAGGTGGCCGCAATCAGCCCGCTGTCCCGGTAATCCCAACTGGTGGGAAAGGATGGGCTGTTGATGAAGATATCCTCCATATGATCTTCAACCCCAACCCCCACATATAGGGAAAAGGCGCAACTGCCACGGCATTCATCAAGGGCATAGAGGGACAGGCCCCCGCTCTGGCTCTGTTCCTGATCCGGGTTTACGGATATGCCCGAACCGGGGCCCGTATCCGCCACGAAAATCGGCTCCCCGCCCACGGGCGCGGGGCTTAAAAGGCCCGGTTGACGGGCCGCGATGCCCATACTGTCCGCACCTCTGGCACCGGATGTCACACCAAAACCGGGGGCAACCATCCCGTTGCCCTGTCCGCCATCCCATGATGTCCCTTGCGGGGCGGGGCTTGTAAAAGGATGCGGGGCAAACAACATGTCTTCAAAGCTATGCGGTAATCCGTCTGCGGCCCGGGCACCCGGCGTCATGCCCAGTCCCCCAGCCAGTATTGTGCACAGCACAGCCAAAATCCGCATCCTTTTGCCCCCACCCCTCGCCCTTACATAAGAGAATAAAAGCGAATCAATTTCTCCATAAGGTATTATCACATTTCATATTGCGAGAATTATTTTTCATAAATTCGCCTCTATTTCGGCAAGACTTGGGCAAAAAAAAGAACCCCGAAAAATCGGGGTTCTTGCAGGGGTCAAGGGATCGGCTGTTCCCCTCAGGCGTTGTGAAGAATTTGCGACAGGAACAACTGCGTCCGCTCGCTTTGGGGATTCTCGAAAAACTCCTGAGGCGGGGCCTGCTCGATAATCTCGCCGCCATCCATGAAGATCACCCGATCGGCCACGGTCTTGGCAAAGCCCATTTCATGGGTCACGCAGATCATGGTCATGCCGTCTTCGGCAAGGCTGATCATGGTGTCCAGCACCTCCGAGATCATTTCCGGGTCCAGCGCCGATGTGGGTTCGTCGAACAGCATGATCCGCGGGTTCATGCACAGCGACCGGGCAATGGCAACACGCTGCTGCTGTCCGCCGGAAAGCTGGCCCGGATATTTATGGGCCTGTTCGGGAATTTTCACCCGTTCCAGAAACTGCATGGCGGTGGCTTCCGCTTCCTTTTTCGGGGTCTTGCGCACCCAGATCGGGGCCAGCGTGCAGTTTTCCAGCACCGTCAGATGGGGGAACAGGTTGAAATGCTGGAACACCATGCCCACTTCACGGCGGATTTCATCGATCTTCTTCACATCATTGGTCAGTTCGATGCCATCCACGATGATCTGTCCCTGCTGGTGTTCTTCCAGCCGGTTGATGCAGCGGATCATGGTGGACTTACCCGACCCGGACGGCCCGCAGACCACAATCCGCTCGCCCCGGTTGACGGTCAGGTTGATATCCCGCAGCACGTGGAATTCCCCGTACCATTTATGCATCCCGATCAACTGGATCGCGATATCGTCCTGTTTGTTTGATGCCTTGGCAGCGTTATTCATAATGCCTGCCTCCTATCTTTTATGACCGGTATGGAGCTTGTTCTCCAACCAGATGCTGTAACGTGACATGCCGAAGCAGAAGACCCAGAACACGGCGGCAACGAAGACATAGCCCTCGGTTGCCAGTCCCAGCCAGTTCTTGTCCGTCGTCCCGGACTTGATCACACTCAACAGGTCCAGAAGCCCGATGATGATGACCAGCGTGGTGTCCTTGAACAGTCCGATGAACGTATTCACAATGGCCGGAATGGAAATCTTCAGCGCCTGCGGCAGGATGATCAGACCCATGGCCTGCCAGTATCCAAGACCCAGCGATTTTGCCGCCTCCATCTGGCCTTTCGGGATGGCCTGCAAGCCACCGCGGATCACTTCGGCCATATAGGCCGCCGAGAACAGCGACATCCCGACCAGTGCCCGGATCAGCTTGTCAAAATTCATGCCCTCCGGCAGGAACAACGGCAACATGACCGAGGCCATGAACAGGACCGTAATCAGTGGCACGCCGCGGATCAGTTCAATGAAGCCCACACAGACCATGCGCACCACCGGCATGTCCGATCGCCGTCCCAGCGCCAGAACGATCCCGAGTGGCAGGGCCACGAAAATGGACACCGACGCCAGAACCAGCGTCAGGAACAGCCCGCCCCATTCAGATGTTTCCACCTTTGGCAGGCCAAAGCCGCCATAAAACAGGAAGTAACAAAGGATCGGATAGACAACGAACAGGAAGACCGCCGGCCATTTCTTGTCCTTGATCACATCGGACAGCACCAGAAACAGCCCGACCGCCCCCAGAACATAGCCAACATTGATGCGCCAGCGTTCCGCCTCGGGATAGAAGCCATACATGTTCTGCCCGAACCGGGCCTTGATGAAGACCCAGCAGGCCCCCGTTCCGGTGCAATCCTCCCGCGTGGTGCCCGCAAAGTTGGCGTTAATGATCGTATAGCCGATCAGGGCGCTCATCGCCTCCCACACAACATAGAGGGAGACCAGTGTCAGGATCGTGTTCCACCAGTTCGAGAACAAATTCTGACGCAGCCACCCGATCACACCGGTTTGAGACACCGGCGGCGGCAGTTCGGGATGACGTTCTGTTTTCACAATAGCCATTTCTTACCTCTCTACCAGGGCGATGCGCCGGTTGTACCAGTTCATGAACATGGAAATGAGCAGGCTGATGCCAAGATAAAACGCCATCGTAATGGCAATGACCTCGATCGCCTGTCCGGTCTGGTTCAGGGTGGTTCCGGCAAAAATGGCCGTCAGGTCCGCATAACCGATCGCCGTTGCCAGCGACGAGTTCTTGGTCAGGTTCAGATACTGACTGGTCAGCGGCGGTACAATCACCCGCAGCGCCTGCGGCAGGATAACCAACCGCATGGTCAGGCCGGGCCGAATGCCAAGGGAATGGGCCGCCTCGGTCTGGCCATGACTGACCGAATTAATCCCGCCGCGAACGATTTCCGCGATAAACGCGCCGGTATAAATGGACAGCCCCAGCCACAGGGCTAGGAATTCCGGCTCCAGCACCCAGCCACCGGAGATATTGAAACGGCCAAGGTTCGGGGTTTCGAATGAAAACGGCATCCCGGTCACCAGCGCCGCCAGCACGGGCAAGCCGATGATCAGTCCGACACAAGACCAGAAGACCGGAAAGGCCTGCCCCGTCTTGTCCTGCCGCTTGTGCGCCCAGCGCGTCAGGAACACCGCCCCTGCGATGGCCACAACCAGCGCCACCACAATGACCATGAAGCCCGCCTCGGGGATCACACTCGGGAAATAGATGCCGCGATTGTTGATCGCCACATTCTCGCCGATCTTGATACTGTCCCGCACGGTCGGCAGAACACTGAGAACCGCGAAATACCAGAACAGAAGCTGAACCAGCAGGGGGATATTGCGCATCACCTCGATATAGACGGCGGCGATCTTGTTGACGATCCAGTTTTTGGAAAGCCGCAGCACACCGAACACAAACCCGAAGATCGTCGCCAGAACAATCCCCGACAGCGATACAACCACCGTATTGATAATGCCGATCAGCAGAACATCGCCGTGGGTGGATGTCTGCGCGTTATAGTCCAGCAACAGGACAATGCCGATACCGAAACCCGCAGGTTCCGACAGGAAACCAAATCCGGACGCGATCCCGCGTTTCTCCAGATTTTCAACCGTGTTATTCCCAACGTAAAAAACGAAAGCAAGGAAAAGCGTTATAACAAGGATCTGAAAGAAGACGGCTCTTGCTTTCGGGTCCCGCCACAGACTGACCTTGTCCCCTCCTTGTCGCCCCAGTGCATCAACAGCCATTCGGGCCTCCTTCCCGGAGTAGTCGTGAAATCAACTGGCAAAAAACAGGAAAAGTGCATGCCTCTGGAAGAGACACACACCTTTCCTTAATCCTCAACCGTCCTTAGCGGGCTGGCGGGGCGTAGAGAATGCCACCCTTGCTCCACAGCTGGTTCAGACCGCGGGCGATGTTCAGAGGTGTGCCGGCTCCCAGATGTTTTTCGAAGATTTCACCATAGTTGCCAACCTGCTTGATGGCATTGGCAGCCCATTCAGGGCCCAGACCAAGCTGGCTTCCAAGGTCACCGGATGTGCCGAGCAGACGGGCGATTTCCGGGTTCTTGGAGGATTTCATTTCATCCACGTTGGAAGAATTGATCCCCAGTTCCTCGGCGATGATCAGCGCATTCAGCGTCCAGCGGGCGATATCGCCCCACGCATTGTCACCGTGACGAACGAGCGGGCCCAGCGGTTCCTTGGAAATGATTTCCGGCAGAACAACATGGTTTTCCGGATCCGCCAGAACCGAACGCTGCGAATACAGGCCGGACTGGTCCGTTGTGTACACGTCGCAGGTATCCTTGATATAGGCTTCGCGAACCTCGTCAGAGGTATCGAACAGCACGGAGTCGTATTTCATGCCATTGGCAGCGAAATAGTCAGCCAGGTTCAGTTCGGTTGTGGTCCCGGACTGGATACAGACGCGGGCGCCATCCAGTTCCTTGGCGGATTTCACGCCGAGGGATTTCTTCACCATGAAACCCTGACCGTCGTAATAGTTGACGCCGACAAATTCAAACCCCAGATTCACGTCCCGGCTGAGGGTCCATGTGGTATTCCGGGCCAGAACATCGATTTCACCGGATTGCAGGGCGGTAAAACGCTCTTTCGCGGTGGTCGGGGTATATTTCACCTTGTCCGGGTCGCCAAAGATCGCGGAAGACATGGCGCGGCAGATGTCCACATCGAACCCTTCCCAGACACCCTTGTCATTGGGCGCGGCAAACCCTGCCAGTCCCGTGGTAACCCCGCACTGGATAAAGCCCTTGGCGCGAACGTCATCCAAAGTTGCAGCGGATGCGGTCCCGGCCAGCAATGTGACGGCAGTCGCAACAGCAATAAAGCCTGTCTTTTTCATAAAACACCTTCCTGTCAGATCATGATTACTCTTTTGGCCCCGCGTCTTCCCGGGGCGTCTGCTCGTTGGCAGACCGGGGGCTCGTCTCCCAATCAAGGCTCCCCATAGAAATGACGATAGTAATTTTACCGTAACGGTCAATAAAAAATTTTATCAATCTAATTTACATATTGAAAATTTAGATCACCCTTCTGGAAACTTTCATACTTTCCACAACAGTCGCGATCCTTTATTCATTAAGAAAATTTCCCAGTATTCAAAAATGGATAGGCAGGCATGAAAGACGAAACGAAGATTGTGATCGCAGGGCGCCACCCGGACGAGAATTTTGGCATTGTCAACGCACCGGTTTATCACGCCTCGACCATCCTCTATTCCTCGCTTGCCGAACTGGAGGAACGCCACCGGGACCGGGCCAAGGGGGAAAAGGTTGTCACCTATGGCCGCATGGGAACGCCAACCACATGGTCGCTGGAAGATGCGGTTGCCGAACTGGAAGGCGGATACCGCACACAGGTCTTCCCGTCCGGCCTTGCCGCCTGCGCCCACGCGCTTCAGGCGTTCCTAAAAACCGGGGACCATATCCTGATGACCGATAACGTCTATGGACCGACCCGCGCCTTCTGCGACACGGTCCTGAAACGGTTTGGCGTGGAAACCACCTATTACGATCCGCTTGTCGGTGCCGGGATCGCGGAACTGATGCGCCCGGAAACCCGTGTTGTCTTCACGGAATCCCCCGGCTCCCAGACCTTCGAGATGTCCGACATCCCCGCCATTGCCGAGGTTGCCCACAAGAAGGGCGCGGTTGTCATGATGGATAACACATGGGCGTCCCCGCTCTATTATAAGCCGTTCGAGCATGGGGTCGATGTTTCCATTCAGGCCGGGACGAAATATATCGTCGGCCATTCCGACGTGATGCTGGGCACCGTGACCACCACACAGGAACACTGGGCCACCCTGCAGGCGGGTGCCAACCTGACCGGCCAGACCGCCGGTCCCGATGATGTCTATCTGGCACAGCGTGGCCTTCGAACCCTGTCCGTGCGCCTGAAACAACATATGGAAAACGGGATCAGGGTCGCCGAATGGCTGAAAGGCCGCCCGGAAGTGCATTCCGTGCTGCATCCAGCCCTGTCCGACCATCCGGGACATGACCTTTGGAAGCGGGATTTCCTGGGCGCGTCCGGCCTGTTTTCAATCCAGTTGAAGGCCCTGCCGAAACCGGCGCTTGCGGCCTTTATGGACAATCTGGAACTGTTCGGCATGGGCTATTCATGGGGCGGCTATGAAAGCCTGATCATCTATGCCGATCCGTCCAGCCACCGGACCGCGACCTCGTGGGACAACACCAATCCGCTGGTCCGGCTGCATATCGGTCTGGAAAGCACGGACGACCTGATTGCCGATCTTGAGAACGGCTTTGCACGCCTCAACAAGGCCCTTTAGGCGGGGCTTTGCCCCCCTTACCTTTCTGGTGATAGAATGATTGACGCCCTTGAAAAGACCTTGAAATTCAACGCCGACGGACTGATCCCGGCCATCGCCCAGCAACATGACACCGGCGAGGTGCTGATGATGGCGTGGATGAACCGGGATGCCATCCGCGAAACCCTTGACACCGGAATTGTCTGCTACTGGACCCGGTCCCGCCAGAAGCTCTGGCGCAAGGGAGAAACATCGGGCCATGTCCAGACCCTTGTGGATTTCCGCGTCGATTGCGATGGCGACACCCTGTTGTTGCTGGTCGACCAGAAAGGCGTGGCCTGTCACACGGGCCGCCATAACTGCTTCTTCCGCTCAGTGCGGGAGGGCGATCTTGAAACCATTGCTGACGTGGAAATCGATCCCGAAAGCATGTACGGCGACAAGAAGTAGGCATGATGTTGTCGCCGGAGGAATGGGAGGTCATTTCGCTGTCACTCCGCGTTGCCACGTGGAATACGCTTCTCTCCATCCTGCCGGCGATTGCCTGCGCATGGCTGCTGTCGCGCCGGGATTTTCCCGGCAAGGCGGTGTTCAGCACCCTTGTTCACCTGCCCCTTGTGGTGCCGCCCGTCGTGGTCGGGTATTTCCTGCTGGTCCTGATGGGGCGAAACGGCCTGATCGGCGGCTGGCTTTTCGATACCTTCGGAATTTCCCTGATCTTCAGTTGGAAAGGCGCGGTTCTGGCCACGGCGGTCATGTCCTTCCCCCTTGTGGTGCGGACCATCCGGCTGGCCTTTGACGGTGTGGACCGAAAACTGGAAAGTGCCGCCCTCACCCTTGGGGCCGGGCCCGTTCGGGTATTCCTGACCATCACCCTGCCCCTGATCCTGCCGGGTATCCTGTCGGGCGCCACGCTGGGTTTTGCCCGCGCCCTTGGGGAGTTCGGGGCCACCATCACCTTTGTTTCCAACATTCCCGGAGAAACCCGCACCTTGCCCGTTGCCATCTATTCCCTGCTTCAGGTTCCGGGCGGCGAGGATCGGGTGGAACGGCTGGTGATCCTGTCGCTGCTTCTGGCGTTTGGAACGGTTGCCCTGTCCGAATGGCTGGCCCGGTTGACACGACGGCAACTGGACGGGGGGCGCCATGCTTGAGGTTTCCGTCACCCGTCCCCTGCCCGCCCTCACCCTTGAGGCCCATTTTTCCGCCGGGCGCGGGATCACCGCCCTGTTCGGCCCGTCAGGCGCGGGAAAAACGTCTCTTGTCAGGATGCTGGCCGGTCTCGACACCCCGGCGCATGGGCGCATCATTGTCAATGACCGTCCCCTGTTCGAACGGGCCGCGACCGGACCGGCAACCTGCAACATTCCGCCCCAAAAGCGGAGCATCGGATATGTTTTTCAGGAAAACCGCCTGTTTCCCCATTACACGGTCCGGGGCAACCTGACCTATGGCCGCACCAGCGCCGCCGCCGCGGGCAAGGCACCGGTCACATTTGACGATACGGTCAGCCTGCTGGGGCTGGAAGCCTTACTGGACCGCAAACCCGCCACCCTGTCCGGCGGCGAACAACAACGGGTCGCCATCGGTCGGGCTCTGCTGTCCAACCCGGACCTGCTGATCATGGATGAACCGCTGTCCAGCCTTGATCTGGCACGCCGGCACGAGATCATGACCCTGATCGAGCGCATCCGCGACCAGTTTGACCAGACCATTATCTATATTTCCCATTCCATCGAGGAAGTGATCCGGCTTGCCGACACCCTTGTCCTGATGGACCAGGGCAAGGTGCAGGCCTTTGGCCCGGCGACGGACATCCTGTCGCGCCCTGCCCTGTTCCCCTTTACCGGCGGAAGTGATGCGGGCACGGTGGTGGAAGGCATTGTCACCGGTCATGACCCGGACCACAGGCTAAGCCGCCTGGACACACCAGCGGGGCTTTTGACCCTGCCCCTTGTCCCTGCCGAGCCGGGCGAACGCTTGCGGATTCGCATTCGGGCGCGGGATATCGCCATCAGCACCCGCCCGGTTGAACAGATTTCCATCCTCAACCGGCTTCGCGGGATTGTGTCTGCGGTTCATCCGGCCGGTTCCGGCAGTGTGGATGTCACCATAGACACAGGCGTCCCCCTGACGGCGCGGATCACCCGAAAATCATTTGACGACCTTGGGCTGGATGTGGGAACAGAGGTTTTTGCCCTTGTCAAATCTGTGACCGCCGATGCCTATCACCGGCATTCTGGAGAGTAGATCGTACCCTCAATGACCCCGAAATCCTCAAAAATCGTAATCATAGGCGGCGGCCCGGTCGGCCTGATGGCGGCCCAGATCCTGAGCGAGACCCCGGCCTTTGATGTTCATCTCTATGAACAGAAACCCTCCGTTGGCCGGAAATTCCTGTTGGCCGGACGGGGCGGCCTGAACCTGACCCATTCCGAGGACAGCACCCGGTTCGCCGCCCGCTTTGGCAAGGATGAGGCGCTGTTCAAAACCCTGATGGAACGGTTTTCCCCCGCCGATCTTCGGGACTGGGCACAGCAGCTTGGCGTGGACACCTTTGTGGGCAGCAGCGGGCGCATCTTCCCCACCGAAATGAAAGCCACCGGTCTGGTGCGCGCCTGGACCAAGAAACTGACCGAACAGGGCGTTACCTTTCACCTGCAACACCGGTTCCTGTCTTTTTCCGAAGACAGAACCGTCACCTTTGAAGGCCCGGACGGACACCCCGTCGAGGTTCAGGCCGATGCCCTTCTGTTCGGACTTGGCGGGGCCAGCTATCCGCATCTGGGATCACGGGGGGACTGGACCGACGAATTTGAACGGCACGGCCTTGAGATGGCCCCGTTCCGCCCCACCAACTGCGGCTTTCATGTTCTGTGGTCCCGTTTCATTCTGGACCGGTTTGAAGGAATGCCCCTGAAAAACATCCGGCTGGAGCATGAGGGCAACACCTCCCGCGGGGATATGGTAGTGGCGCGATACGGACTGGAAGGGGGCGCGCTTTATGCCCTCGCCCGTCCGCTGGCCGAAACCCTGGATCGGGAAGGTCAGGCCACTCTCAATATTGACTTGCGGCCCGATATGGACCTACCAGAGGTGGAACAGCGCCTGTCACAGCCGCGCGGCAAGGCCAGCCTGTCCAGCTTCCTCAAAAAGACCCTGAAACTGACCCCGCTTGAAATTGCCCTGCTACAGGAATTCTCCGGCCCGCCGCAATCCGGGGCAGCGGCACTGGCAGAGCGGATCAAGAAAATCCCCGCTGAAATTTCCGGCATCCGCCCCATTGAGCGGGCCATCAGCAGTGCCGGCGGCATCGCCATGAACGAGGTGGACAGCGGCATGATGCTGAAATCCCGCCCCGGTATTTTTATCGGCGGCGAAATGATGGATTGGGAGGCCCCGACCGGCGGTTACCTGCTTCAGGGCTGTTTCAGTATGGCAGTGGCGGCGGCCGATGGCATCCGGCACTGGCTTGACCAGACGCCCGCAACAAACGGATAGAATATCCTTAAAATGAAAGAAGGCGGACCGCCCCGGTCCGCCTCGAATGGTATGCCCCTGAACGCGGCAAGTCTTTAGCGCGGAACACTGCCCGGTGAAATGGCCAGCGTGCTGATAAATTCCTCGATCGCGGCCCGATCCTTCAGATACAGGGTCTTGCCCTTCTTGAAGACCAGATTGTCATTGCTGAGCTGCCCCAGAACACGGGCCACCGTTTCCCGCGTGGTAGACACGCGGCTGGCAATCACGCTTTGGGTTGGCATGGGATAGATCAACCACGAATCCTTGTTGATCGGGTCCGTTTCCGCCATCCGCAGCAATTCCTGACAGACCCGCTGCACCGCGCCAAGGGTGGACAGGTCAAGGATGCGGTCGTCATTGGTTCGGATAATCACGGCCAGACGCTGCATCACCTGCATCATGATTTCCGGGTGGCTCATCAGAAGGTCGCTGAAATTCTCAGGCGACAGGGCCGCCAACAGGCATTTCTTGTTGGCGATGATATTGGCTGACCGCGGTTTGCCGTCTATGGCGGACAATTCACCGAAATACTGGCCCGCCTCAACCGTGGCGTAGGCCACTTCGCGGCCGGACACCCCGAAATTGACAACATTGACGCTGCCCTCAACGACAAAGAAAACATCCCGGCTGGTGCTGGATCGCTCCAGAATCTGCTCTCCCGATGTGTAGGTCTTCCAGGAGCATTTACCGGACAGGCCCATCCGTTCTTCCGGGGACAGACCGTTCAGCAACTCAATATTGTCAAGATTCTGCATGGCGATTTAATCAATTCACTCGACCGAAGAATGATCGGTATTTTTCCACTAATAATTCAAATTTAGTTGGTTTACCCAACGTCGGCAACAGGTTTCGGCCCGTAAGGGGAAACTTCCAATATCACTTCATTTGCCGCAAAACAAAAACCACATCCCTTTTCGAAACGGAGTCGTTTATATTTCATACCGAAGCAGGGTTAATACAATGTGACAGGAATGACATTTGAGACCCGGACCCGCAACATCGACACATGAGACCGCCATCATGGACACTATTACGGAAAAAGCCCTCTGGATCAAAAACCCCCTCGCCCTGCTGGCCGATGGGGCCGAAGGCGGGATTGTCATCGATCAGGGCAAGATCGTTGAACTGGTCGGACCGGGCCAGTCCCCGTCCAGCATCCCGGCCGACCGGTTGCAGGTGTTCGATGCCGGAAATCATGTGGTCCTGCCCGGCCTGATCAACACCCACCACCATTTTTACCAGACCCTGACCCGCGCCTGCCCGCCGGCCCTGAACAAACCCCTGTTCCCGTGGCTGGTGGCGCTGTACCCCTTGTGGGCCCGACTAACGCCGGACATGATGGCCACGGCCTCACGGTTGGCGATTGCCGAACTGCTGCTATCCGGTTGCACCACCGCCGCCGATCACCATTACCTGTTCCCGGTGGCCCTGACCGATGCCATCGACATTCAGGTGGAACAGGCCCGCAAGCTGGGCATCCGCATGACCGTCACCCGGGGCTCCATGAGTTTGGGCGAGGATCAGGGTGGCCTGCCCCCGCAAAGCACGGTTCAGGACGAACAGGTCATTCTGGACGACAGCCAGCGACTGATCCGCGCCTATCACGACCCACAGGAAGGGTCCATGACACAGGTGGCACTGGCCCCCTGCTCTCCGTTCTCGGTCAGTACCGACCTGATGCGCGCCTCGGCGGAACTGGCGCGGCAGCACGGTGTCCGCCTGCACACCCATCTTGCGGAAACCCATGACGAGACAGACTTCTGCCTGAACATGTTCGGCCAGCGGCCCGTTGACTATCTGGAAAATGTCGGCTGGATGGCGGACGATGTGTGGCTGGCCCACGGCATTCATTTCAATGACGAGGAAATCGGCCGCCTTGGTGCCGCCGGGGTCGGGATTTGCCACTGCCCCTCCTCCAACATGGTGTTGTCGTCCGGCATTGCCCGCACGTTGGAACTGGAAGCGGCAGGCTGCCCGGTCGGGCTTGGCGTGGACGGCTCGGCCTCCAATGACGGCTCCAACCTTGTGCAGGAGGTCCGGCAGGCCCTGCTGATCGGGCGGCTTCGCTATACCGCTGATGACATGACCCACCATGCCGCCTACCGGTTTGCAACCGAAGGGTCTGCACGCTGTCTGGGGCGTTCCGACATTGGACGGATTGCCCCCGGAATGCAGGCCGACCTTGCCCTGTTCAAGCTGGACGAACCCCGCTTTTCAGGATCAGGCGACCCGCTGGCCGCCCTGCTTCTGTGCGGGGCCCATGCGGCGGACGCCGTCATGGTCAAGGGGGAATGGCGCGTCCGGGATGGCGAGATCACGGGCCTCGACATGGACCGGCTGATGCGGGACCATCATGCCCTTGGGCAAGCCTTGCAGGGGCGTTAAGCCATCCGGCAAGCGGCCCGGAAAGTCTTGAAAGCGATACAGAAACCTCTAAACTACGTATCATGACACCAGAACCGGTGGCCTGATAAAACGGATGTTCTGTGACTGCTGCAACCGACCCGCATATTGACCGTCTGCTTTCCAGCCTGAATGTAAAGGCCCGATCCTTGCTGATGACGGTGTGGGGCGATGCCATTGCCCCCCATGGCGGGACGGTCTGGCTGGGCAGTCTGATTGACCTTGCGGCTGACCTTGGCCTGAATGAACGTCTTGTCCGCACCTCTGTCTTTCGGCTGAAACAGGAAAACCTGCTGACCAGCGTCCAGAAGGGCCGCCGCAGCGATTACACCCTGACCCCGTCGGGACGCCACCGGGTCGAGGAAGCGACACGGCGCATTTACAATTACCAGCCGGAACCGTGGGACGGGAAATGGGTCTTCCTGTTTTCCGAGCGCCGCAGCATGAGTGACGAGCAAAAGCGCCTGCTGGGGCTGGAACTGGGCTGGCTGGGGTTTGGCGATCTTGGTGCCGGCATTTATGCCCATCCCGGCGCGAACACGGCGGCGGTCTCGACACTGCTTCAGGATCTGGGGCTGGAACCCCATGTGGCCATCCTGTCCGGCGAGGGACTTGCCCCGCCTGAAAAAACACCGCAGCATATTCTGGTGCAAAAAGGCTGGAACCTGCAACAGATCGAGGCCGGATACACGGAATTCATGGATCATTTTTCCGGCATTGGGAAAGCCCTGATAGCGGGCCACCAACCCGACGCGCGGACCTGTTTTCTTGTTCGTACATTGCTGGTTCATGGATACCGGCGGGCGTTGCTGCGCGATCCCATGTTGCCCGAACGGCTGCTGCCACAAGGCTGGAGCGGTAACCGCGCCCGGCTTCTGTTCCGGGACATATACCTGCTTGTCTGGGAACAGGCGGAACAACATCTTTTAAACATACTGAGAACCGTTGACGGCGACCTGCCACCGGCGTCAGCGGAATTCCATGCCCGCTTTGGAGGGTTGAAACAGGCACAGTAATGGGGGGACGTGAATAAATGGGTCAAGGATTGAACGTTGCGATTGTCGGCTCGGGACCGGCGGGCATGTATTCCGCCGGGGCGCTGCTGGCCAAATGCCCGGATTGCCAGATTGATATTCTCGACAAGCTGGCAACGCCCTACGGGTTGGTGCGGGCCGGGGTGGCCCCGGATCACCAGACCACAAAGAATGTCTCTCGCGCCTATGACAAGATCATGGAAAATGAAAGCGTCCGATTTGTCGGCAACCTGTCCTTTGGCAGTGACATTTCGCTGGAAACGCTGAAAAGCCTGTATGATGTTGTGATCATCGCCATTGGCACCCCGCGGGACAAGACCCTTGGCATTCCGGGGGAAGACAAGCAAGGGGTCTACGGGGCACAGACCTTTGTCTACTGGTATAACGGTCACCCGGAATACCGGGACGCGGTCCCCCATCTGGATATCCGGGACGCCATTGTCATCGGCAACGGCAATGTGGCCCTTGATGTAGCCCGTATCCTGCTGCGAACCGAGGATGAAATGGCCGGCACCGACCTTGCCGACCACGCCGGAGAGCGGATTTTCACCAGCCCGCTGAAAACGGTTCATGTGGTCGGGCGGCGCGGCGCGGAACACGCGCAGTTTTCCTCCAAGGAACTGAGCGAGCTTGGCGAAATGCAAAATGCCGTTCCCTATACCGATCCGGCTGAAATCCCGGACAGTTTCCTAATTGACGATGCCAAGCGGCAAAAGGTGGTGAACACCAATCTTGATCTGCTGCGGCAATATGCGGAAAACAGCCCGAACGGCGCCGACCGGTCCCTGTATCTGGATTTTCATCTGTCCCCAACCGAGATTCTGGGCGATCAGTCGGTCGAGGCGGTCCGTTTTACCCGCAACCGGATCGAAAACGGGAAAGCCGTCAGCACCGGGGAAACACTGGATATTCCCTGTAACCTTCTTGTCACCTGTATCGGGTACGACCTGACCGGGCTGGAAGGACTCCCCGTCGAGAAAGGCATTGTGCGCAATATGGACGGCAAGGTTGAGGATGGCGTTTACGTTGTCGGCTGGGCAAAACGAGGCCCCACCGGCACAATCGGCACCAACCGTCTTGACAGCCAGAATGTCGTGGAGAAAATACTCTCAGACTTTGAATGCGAAAAATTTTCAGAAAAAGACGGTCCTGTTGGACTGGACAGATACTGTGCGGAAAAAGGGATTGAAACGGTCTCGTTCGAGGATTGGAAAACAATCGACCGGGCGGAAACGGAACGTGCCGACCACGACGCCCCGCGCAGGAAATTTGTCCGCAAAAGGGACATGCTGTCATTGATCAAGGAAAGCAGAACAGAATGATTATTGCCCAGATGAGCGATCCCCACATTTCCGTGAGAGGATCGGAATTTGACAACCTTTACCATACTGCGGATCGTCTGGATGCGGCGCTGGCCCATGTCAACGCCCTGTCCGTCCGGCCCGACCTGATCATGATGACCGGCGACCTTGTCGATGCGGGATCGGCCGAGGAATACCAGAACCTGAAAGCCAGCATCGACAAATCCGACATCCCGGTTTATCTCGGGATTGGCAACCATGACTGCCGCGACACCATCCGCACCGTCTTTACCGATGCCGACTACATGCCGAAAGAAGGCTTTCTTCAGTATGTGGTGGAAACCCCGCATATCAACGCCATCATGCTGGACACCAATATCCCGCAATATCCGGGGGGCATCCTGTGCCGGGAACGGCTGGACTGGCTGGATGCGACCCTGTCCGCAAACCCGGACAAACCGACCCTGATCTTCATGCACCACCCGCCCTTTGATACCGGCATTCGCGCCATGGACCAGATGAGCCTTCAGGATCGGGACAGCTTTGGCGCCGTCATCGAAAAGCATTCAAACATTACGCGGATTTTCTGCGGTCACCTGCACCGCCCCATTCAGGCGGCGTTCCACGGCACCTGTGCCCAGGTCTGCCCGTCCACGTCGCACCAGATCCTGCTGCATCTGGAAGAAAGCGAACGACTGGCCACGGTTGCCGAACCACCGGCCTATCTGCTGCACATGCTGAACAGCGACAAGCGGGACGTTGTGACCCATATGGAATATGTGAAGGATTATCCCATGATCTGGGAATTGGAAGGCGACCTTTACTAAGGCCGCCTTGCCAAAGCCCCGCCGCCCGGCGGGGCGCTTTTATCAAAGCGCGTTCAGGCCCATCTGCCAGAAAGAGATTTCAAGGCGGGTGGCATCGCCGAAGGTTTTCGACAGGCTGTCGAACCGTTTTTCCGTAAACCGGCTTTCCGCCAGACGATCGATCTGGCGAATGGAATCCTCGACCATCTCCTGATAGTCATCACTGGCATACACCTCGATCCACGGAAGATAGGGGTTCCCTTCCTTGACCGTGGCGGGGTTGTCCATCAGCGCCCGGCCAATTTCGCCATACCCGACGATGCAGGGCGCCAGCGCCACATAAAGATCCAGAATATCGCCTGCCATGCCCCGTTCCAGCACATAGCGGGTATAGGCCATGTTTTCCGGGGCTTCTGTCACCTGCTGCATTTCCGCCTCGCTGATACCCCAACCGGCGCAATATTTCACATGCAGGCTCATTTCCGTATCAACCAGTCCGTTGACGGTTTTTGCGGCCGCTTTCAAATCGTCCAGATTGTCGGACTTGTAGGCCGCCAGCGCGTAGGCGCGTGCAAAATGGATCAGGAACAGATAATCCTGTTTCAGGTAAAACTCGAACGCCTCACGGGGCAGATCGCCGCGCCCCAGGCCCTGAACGAAGTCGTGCGTAATGTATGCCTGCCAATCGGAAGGATTGGCAGCCTTCAAACGTGAAAAAAGTGTCATATCAGAACATCTGGTTATTAAAGGATGAGGGAAGGGTTACAATCAGGCCGTCCAGTTCCTCGGACATGAGGATCTGGCATCCCAGCCTTGAGGTGGGGGTCAGGCCAAAGGCAAGGTCCAGCATATCCTCTTCATCGTCGCTGGCCTCCGGCAACCGGTCGAAATCATCGTCATCGACAATGATATGGCAGGTGGAGCAGGCAAGACTGCCTTCACAGGCTCCTTCCAGATCAAGCCCGTTCTGCTGGGCGATCTCCAGAATGGTCATGCCAAGCGGTGCATCCACTTCAAGCTTTTCACCGCCCGGTTTAATGAAGGTCATTTTCGGCATGACTGTCTTTACTCCTGAACTGCGTTATTGAAGAGAATTGATCAAGCGGCAAATTTCGGCGACTTTCGCCGGTACAACTTGTCCCAGACTTGTACAAATTTGTCCATATCCGATTGTGTCGTCATCCAACCAAGGCTGACCCGGATGGCCTCGCTGGCCTCCTTGTCGCTGGCCCCCATGGCCGTCAGCACATGGCTGGCCTTCACCTTGCCACTGGAACAGGCAGACCCGGCGCTGACCGCAATACCGGACAGGTCGAAATTCATCACCTGAAGTTCCGCGCCCACCCCCGGCATGGAAAGGGCGGAGGTATTGGGAAGGCGCGCCGTTTCCTGCCCATAAATCCGCGCCTCGGGGCACAAGGCCCGGATGGCGTCCTCCATGTGATCGCGCAAGGTCGCAAGGGCGGCATAATCGGCCAACCCCTCGCCTGCCAGCCGGGCGGCCAGCCCGAAACCGGCGATCCCCGCCACATTTTCGGTGCCGCCGCGACGGCCCAATTCCTGCCCGCCGCCTTTCTGGATGGATTGCAGGGGAAGCCCCTCGCGCACGATCAGGGCGCCCTGCCCTTGCGGGCCGCCGATTTTATGCGCCGACAGGGACATCATATCCGCCCCCAGCGCCCTGAAATCCACCGGGATCTTGCCCAGCGCCTGAATGGCATCCGTATGCAGCAATCCGCCTTTGGCATGGACCAGTTCGGCAATCTCAAAGATGGGCTGGATCACGCCGGTTTCGTTATTGGCCAGCATGACGGACACAAGACATGGCCCGCCCCCCTGTTCCAGCGCCGCCTCCAGCGCCGACAGGGACAGCAAACCCTTTTCATCCACAGGAAGACGGACCACCCACCCTTCCGGCCCGGCGGCCAGAACAGAATCATGTTCGGCGGCACTGACCAGAAGCAAACGTTCACCCATGCCGTTCAGGGCCAGATTGTTGGCTTCCGTTCCGCCGGATGTGAAGATGATTTCCTGCGGCTTGCATCCTGCAAGCGCGGCGATTTCCGCACGGGCGTCTTCAACACGCCCCTTGGCCTTGCGCCCGGAAGCATGAACCGAAGACGGGTTCCCCCCCTCCTTCATCACCTCGGCGACCAGGTCGACAACCTGGGGCCGGACAGGGGCCGTTGCGTTGTAATCCAGATAGATACTGCTCGTCATAGACAAAAAAATATGTCTTGCCGTCGCGTCCGGCAAGACATTATCGCATAAGGGTTTACGGGGGGAACGAAAGGACGGGCCTAACGATCCTGCTTGTGGGTCTTGACCGTGGTCTCTTCCAGCTCGATTTCCTCGGTCGAGATCAACAGGTGCGAACCATGCCGCTCCTCAGCCTCTTTTTCAAGTTCCTCAACCCGCATGGACAGGGACTGAACCTTGTCCAGAAGGCCGTCCATGACCTTGAAGACCGGATCGGGCAATTCGTCACTGCCGATACCATAGGCGGCGAATCTCTCGTCCGTCCGGGTTCGAAGCGCACCATTGGCCGCCCGCGCCGGGCTGCCCACAACGGTCACCCCTTCGGGGACATCCTTCACCACAACCGAGTTGGCGCCGACGCGGCCACAGCGACCCACCGTGATCGGGCCCAGAACCTGCGCCCCGGAGCCGACAATCACGTTGTCACACAAGGTCGGGTGGCGCTTGACGTTGCGTTGGGAATCCGAATCCACCGACGGCGCCACACCGCCAAGGGTCACGTCATGATACAGGGTTACATTATCGCCGATTTCGGCGGTTTCCCCGATCACCACGCCCATGCCGTGGTCAATAAACAGCTTGCGGCCAATCACCGCGCCGGGATGAATTTCGATACCGGTTACAAACCGGCTGAACTGTGAAATCAGGCGGGCAGTCAGGCGCCAGTTTCGTCGCCACAATCCATGTGCAACACGATGCAACAGGACAGCATGAAACCCGGAATAGAGGAGCGCGACCTCGATTTTCGAGCGTGCTGCCGGGTCTCTTTCCATCACTCCGGCAAGATCTTCGCTAATATGCTTGAACATATGCCCTTTCCTTCTGTATTGTGCCGCACTTATAGCGGAAAATACGAGTGGTTACAACGCGCCCGGTAAAACCAGATATAACTGTGATGAGAATCTGGTCAACTGCCCCTCACCTGTTGGTGTATAATATGTCGCTAATTGTTGACCCTCGTCACAGATTGAGTAGCCCGGCTTCTGATAGAGGCGAGGGAAAGATAGGAACTAGAGAATAGATGCCTGACATTATTTTTAACGGTCCGGAAGGCCGGCTTGAAGGTAAGTATCACCATTCAAGTGAACCCAATGCCCCCCTTGCGCTGATCTTGCATCCCCATCCGCAATTTGGTGGCACCATGAACAACAAGGTGGTCTATCACATGTTCACCACCTTCAAGAACCGGGGCTTTTCGGTTCTGCGGTTCAACTTCCGGGGTGTGGGACGCAGTCAGGGCGACTATGATCAGGGTGTGGGTGAACTGTCCGATGCCGCAGCGGCACTGGACTGGATGCAGACCCATAACGAAAATTCACCTGCCGTTTGGGTTGCCGGCTTTTCCTTTGGCGCGTGGATTGCCATGCAGCTTCTGATGCGCCGCCCCGAAATCGAAGGCTTCATTTCCGTGGCACCGCCCGCCAACATGTATGACTTTTCGTTCCTGGCGCCCTGCCCGTCTTCCGGTGTCATCATCCACGGCGACAAGGACCGTCAGGTCCCGACCAAGGATGTGCGCAAGCTGGTCGAGAAACTGCAGGCCCAGAAAGGCATCACCATTCACCACAGCGAAGTGGAAAACGCCGATCACTTCTTCGAGAACACCATCCCCAACCTGATGGAATCCGTTGACGATTATCTGAACATGCGTTTGCAGGGCGACGCGGAGAAATAATCCGCCGCCCAATTCGCCCATAAAATGCCGCCGAACGATGCTTCGGCCCCGGCCCGCGACCTTCCCGTCGCGGGCTTTTTTTATGCGCCGCTTCCGCTGGACTTCCCCCCGCAGCAATGCCTATTATGAGAAAAAAATAAACAAACAAAACAACCAAAAGGGATACGGGAATGAAGAAGAACCTGACGGGGAAGCGGGTCATTCTGACGGGGGCCGCCTCGGGCATTGGTCAGCAACTGGCCCTGACACTGGCCGCACGGGGCGCGGAACTGGCCCTGTCCGATATCAACGAAACGGAATTGCAGGACACCGCCGCCCAGCTAACCCATCTGGGCGCGCCCCGGTTTCGCACCGACAGGCTGGATGTATCCGACACGGAGGCCACCCGGCGCTATGCGGAGTTGATCCAGGCTGAATTCGGCCCCGCCGATCTTGTCATCAACAATGCGGGCCTGACCCGTGTCGGCCCGTTTGCGGATGTGGAGCTATCCTCGCTGGAACATGTCATGGAGGTGGATTTCTGGGGCGTGGTACGTATGTCAAAGGCCTTTCTGCCGCAACTGATCGCCACCAAGGGGCATCTGGTCAATATCTCCAGCCTGTTTGGCCTGATCGGCTATCCGGGGCAAGCGGGCTATTGCGCGGCCAAACATGCGGTCAAGGGCTTCAGCGAAAGCCTTGCCATTGAAATGTCCCCCCACGGGGTCACGGTCACATCGGTTCACCCCGGCGGCGTGCGTACCAACATCATTCGGAAATCGACCATTGACGCCCCCATGGCAGGTGTTCGAAACAAGGAACAGATGGCCAGAAGTTTCGACCAGATGGCGGAAACATCGGCGGCAGATGCGGCGGCCATCATCGTTCGCGGCATCGAGAACGGCAAGGAACGCATTCTGGTGGGCCGGGATGCGGTGATCATTTCCCTGCTGCAGCGGTTGATGCCGCAAGGCTACAAACGATTGCTGATGAAGGTTTTATGGAAACAGGGGCGCAAAAAACCGGCCGAGCCCCGCCCCGCCTGAAAAATCAGGGACGGGCAGCGGGCCACTGGCAGGCCCATCCGGGCAAACGGCCTTGCCCCTGCCCCGTCCGCCCCTATCCTTGAAAGGAAGAGCCGCGCCATGACAGGAACCGCATAAACCGCATGAACCGCACAAACCACACGAACCGCCCACAGCAGCCCCCCCTGATCCGGGGCCGCCGCCAGTATGACGAGATACTGGAACGGCAGGAAGCCCAGCTGAACGCCCTGAACGAGGCGGGCGATGATGCCTATCAGCGCCTGTTCGTCCGCGACCGGAAATTTGGCGGCGGCTCGCTGTTTCTGGCGCTGCTGATTGCGGCGGCGGTTGCCGCGCTGATCGTCTCGCTTATGCCGTAAGCTGTTCTTGCTCGCCCGCTTGTCCCGCTTGCGGGCGGAACAGGACACCGCCCTGCATGGGGGCGCGGACGCCGGTTGTTTGCGGCAGGCTAAGCGGTTGCCCGTTCAGGCTGCGCACCGCCAGAAAGGCGAAGGCCTCTGCCTCCAGTTCATCGCCGCGCCAATTGACGGCTTCCACCGGTTCCACCGGAACGCCCAGTTCCTGCGACAGCCGTTCCATGATCCAGTTGTTATGGCGCCCGCCGCCGGTCACCAGCCAGCGCCGTGGCGGCCGGGACAGATGCTCGCCTGCCCGGGCAATGGACTGGATCGTAAAGGCCGTCAGGGTTGCCGCCCCGTCCGCCGGGGACAGATGCGCCACGGGCGCGGCGGAAAAATCATCGCGGTCCAGACTTTTCGGCGGTTTCCGATCAAAATAGGGATTGTCCAGCAACTGTTCCAGCGCCGCGGCATCAACCGTGCCGGATCGGGCCAGCGCCCCCCCGGCATCATATCCCTGCCCCGTATGGCGCATCACCCAGTCATCAATCATGGCACTGGCCGGGCCGGTATCGAAGGCAATGATATCCTCGCCGTCCAGCCATGTGACATTGGCCACGCCGCCCAGATTGAGAACCGCAACCGGCTGATCCAACCCGGAGGCCAGCGCCCGGTGATAAAGCGGCGCAAGCGGTGCGCCCTCGCCGCCGGCCTGCACATCCGCCGTCCGAAAATCCGCGACCACATCAATACCGGTCAGGTCGGCCAGCAACTGCCCGTCCCCCACCTGCACGGTGATGCCGTTCTCCGGTTCGTGATACAGGGTCTGACCGTGAAAGCCGACGGCCCGCACCTCAGACCGGTCCAACCCGCTTTTGTCCAGCAGGTCCAACGCAAGGGCCGCATGCTGGCGGGTAAACTCCGCCACCAGTTCCGCCGGGGCAGAACGCTGCCCGAGGCAGGCCCGGAACTGTTCGCGAAAGCCGGGATCATAAGGAATGGACAGGGCCGGGCCAAATTCCTGCACCTCGGTCCCGTCCGTTTTCAGCAACGCGGCATCCACCCCATCCATTGAGGTCCCGCTCATCATGCCGATGGCCCACTCTGCCTTGGCGCCTACTGTGTCCTTCTTCACATCCCTGCTCCTTCGTTTTAATCCGGTACTTCCAATCCCATGGGAAAGTATGGTACAGGAACGGCTCTTTCAACGTAATCAGCAAAAGTAGTAAAAATGACTAATCTACGCTCTGACTTTATGCAAATGTTCCTGGACAGGGGATACTTCCACCAATGCACCGACATCGAAGCATTGGACAAGTCTCTGTATGATGGACCGGTCACAGCGTATATTGGCTTTGACTGTACGGCCCGCAGTCTTCACGTTGGTAGTCTCATGCAGATCATGATCCTGCGCCGCCTGCAACAGGCTGGCCACAAGCCCATCGTGCTGATGGGCGGCGGGACAACCAAGGTGGGAGACCCCACAGGACGGGATGAAAGCCGCCCCGTGATCACGGACGAGATCATCCAGGACAACATGGATGGCATCAAGAAGGTGTTTGAGAAATTCATCACCTTTGGCGATGGCCCGACCGATGCGATCATGGTGAATAATGACGACTGGCTCAGCAAACTGGAATATATCCCGTTCCTGCGCGAATACGGCCGTCATTTCTCGATCAACCGCATGCTCACCTTTGACAGTGTGAAGCTGCGCCTTGAGCGGGAACAGTCCATGAGCTTCCTGGAGTTCAACTACATGATCCTGCAGGCCTACGACTTTGTGGAGCTGCGCAAAAAATACGGTGTGACCCTGCAGATCGGCGGCTCCGACCAGTGGGGCAACATTGTCAACGGTACCGAGCTTGGTCGCCGGACCAACAGCTTTGAGCTGTATGGCCTGACAACCCCGCTTCTGACCACCGCATCCGGCACCAAGATGGGCAAGACCCTGTCCGGTGCGGTGTGGCTGAACGAAGACATGCTGTCCCCGTACGAGTACTGGCAGTTCTGGCGCAATACCGAGGATGCGGACGTTGGGAAATTCCTGCGCCTGTTCACCGAATTGCCGCTGGACGAGATCGCCCGTCTTGAAAAACTGGAAGGCGCAGAGTTGAACGAGGCCAAGAAGGTCCTCGCCAACGAATGTACCGCCCTTGCCCACAGCCGCGAAGCGGCGGAAGCGGCAGCGGAAACCGCACGCAAGACGTTTGAACTTGGGGAACTGTCCGAGGACCTGCCGACAACGGAAATCCCGAAGGCGGAACTGGATGAAGGCATTCCGGCCTTTGCCCTGTTCAACCGGGTTGGCCTGTCCGCGTCCAGTTCCGAGGCCAGAAAGCTGATCAAGGGTGGCGGTGCCCGCCTGAATGATGAAAAGATCAGTGATGAAGGACTTGTCCTGACTTCAGCCGATGTGAATACATCTGGCCGGATCAAGCTGTCCGCAGGCAAGAAGCGGCATCACCTGATCCTGCCGGCCTGACCGACAGGCGTTACATCATGACCTGATACGCGGGAAGGAAGCCTCAGGGTTTTCCTTCCCGTTTTTCTTCTTCCCCCGGAAATGCCGGTCCCAGCGGTTCATCCGAACCGTTTTCCGATCCCTCCCACGGTTCAAAGAACATGCGGCGCAAAATCCCCGGCGCCAGCGCAGACACCGGATTGACGGAAATATCCGGATCGGAAACATCCCCCTCGGCCTTATAGGAAAAGCCAAATATTCCTTCGCCCTTGCGGCCCACCAGCAGGTTGCCCAGCAACGGGATATTCCCCAGAATGGAATTCAGGGTATAGGACGGGATCACCGTTCCAAACGCATCCATGGTGCCTGTATTCTGGTTCACATCCCCCGAAAAGGTCAGGCCGATGGACCCGACCGCCCGGAAGTCCTTGGTGGAAATCACGCCATCCTTATAGGTGAACGGTCCTTCGACCTTGGCAAAGGTCATGCCCTCGTTGCGCAGCAAATCAACAATGCCGCCAAGCGAGCCCAAGGTCAGCAACTTGCCAAGGAAAGGGGCATTGACCACGCGGATATTCCGCATGTCCACAACACCCTTGGCCTCAACCTCTGGTCCCGCGTCATTCATGGTGGCGGAAATCCGCAAGGTTCCCTCGCGGATATTGTCATAGATATCCAGCCCCTTCAGCAGCAACCCTGCCTGATTGGTGGTAAATTCGGCCCGGCGCGGTCCGGTGTCACTGCGGACCACAAACTTCACCATGTCGGTTTCGGAAAACTTGCCCAGAATATTGGCCGATACAATCCGGTCCTGTTCCAGATTAACCAGCCCCACCACGCCCGACAGCGTCACCCCCTCGTCCATCAAAACCCGATCAAACGCAAGGGAGAACCGGAGATCCGGCCCGATCGGGGCCTCCTTTTCAGGGGCGGGTTCTGCCGCTGGTTCTGCCGCCCCCTCCGCCTCGACCTCCCGCGCCAGATAGGGCAGCAGGTCAAACTGCGCCCCCGATGCCGTTACCTTGTAATCGTTGGCGGCAAGACGGCTCACCTCAAGCTGGAAACGGTTGCGGCCATAAATCACCTTGTCGGACAGGAACGACAGCAGCCCCCCCTTGTCCAGCGTGGCCCGGCCCGTCACCTCGATCCCGGTGGCGTCCAGACGCATGTCCGAAAGGGTGGTTCCCCCGTCCGGGCGGGTGGAAAAACGCGCCCCGAACGAGGCGGGCTCGCCTTCCGGCTTTTCAAGTTTCAGGGCGGGAATGTCCAGCACCGCGTTATTCAGGCTGACCGTGAAAAGGCCTTCTGCCGACCCATCGGGCAGCACATCCACATCCAGCGAAATGGGGGTTTTGCCTTGCACATAGTCAAACGCCACGTCCAGCGCCTGCCGCCCCTCATCATCCAGCGCGGATTGAACTTCGTACCGTTTGTGGCCTTTTTCCTTGCCCCGGAACCATGTCTGGAACTTGACCCCGGATTCCGACCCGTTCAGCCGCGCAATCCCCGCCACCTCCAGAAGGTCCGGGTTTACATGCACGGAAAGCGCCCCTTCCGACAGATCGACACCCTCGAAAACAGCGGGAATGAAGGCGTCCGTAAAATTGCCCTTGGCATCAAACACGACGTTGGTCATGTCCAGATCATGCAGCAACGGAAAGACGAAGCGGGCCTCCACTTCCCCGGTGCCCTGCATCTGCTCTGCCGAGACACCATATTCCGCTGACAGTTCCAGCGGTTTTCTGTCCAGAAAGCCAAAGATGCTGCGGCTGTCACCGGTCACCTTGATGTTGATATTGGCAATCTGGTCGTGTTTGTCGAAGTCGGTAATCAGAACATCGCCAAAGGGAAGGCTCATATCCTGCAGCGTGCCGACCATATCAAAGATGTGGATCTGCTTTTCATCCAGAATGGCCTTGCCCGTAATGTTGGTGACCGGGGGAAGCGGTGCGAAATAATCGGCCGTGGCCCCCTCGATATCGAAGGCCAGCCGAATAGACTGGTCGGGGATTTCGCCGCTTTCGATGGCACCGGGCGGCAGGGAAACCCGGAAGGTTACATTGGTGGCCTTGCCATCACGAATTTTTGTCGTCACCCAGTTATAGGCATCCACCGCCGCAGAATAGGGCCAGTAATCGCCAAGGGTATTGACCTCAAGTTCCGGGAAACTGCCCTCGATATCCAGCCCCACCCCTTCTTCCTTCAGGGCGATTGACCCGCTCATCTTGATGTCGGGGCCGGCGCTGTCGATATCGACAATGTTGAAATTCACGCTGTCAAACGGGGCAAGGCTGTGCCCTTTCAGGGCCACCCGGTTTAACTGCAACGGCTTTTTATAAAGATCGGGCAGGCCCACACTCCCCTCGCCCGTATACAAATCAAAGCTGACCTGTTCGGGCTGGAAGGCGGTATCAAGGGACAGGTTGATTTCTCCCGATGCCAGCAGGTCCACCCCCTGCATCATGGCAAGGTCCGGCGCTTCCTTGCCAAGGATCGGCAACGGAAAATCCTCCACCCGCGTATTTACCACGGTTTTCCGGCTCTCGGCATCGAAGGCCGCGTTGGCGACCAGACTCACCGCCTGATCCCCGAAATGGGCATCCCCCTGCACATGACCGGCCAGCCCATCCTCGGACCGCCAGATCACCACATTGGCCGATGTCACCCGCAAAAACCGCTTGGAAAGCTCATCCTCCAGATACAGCCGGGACTGGTAAATCTCCAGCCGCTCCAGATAGGAGGTCAGTTCCGACCGGTCTTCCCGGCGGCCCAGTTCGGACACAATCTGGCGGATAACTTCAACCGTGCTGTTGTCGCCGTCGGCCTCGCTTTCGGTCTCGGGTGCCGCATCCGCTTCTGTATCATGTCCGGCATATCCCAGACTGACCGTGCCATCCTCCTGCCGGGACAGACGCAACCGCAGGCCCCGGAACTCCACCGCCGACGGGGCAATCATGCCGCCGATCAGGGCCTCGCCGCTGAAGGTCACCGTCACATTGGGGATCGAGGCGATATTGCTGCCCTCTCGCGCCAAGTCCACCGACCGCAGGGCCAGATCCAGGTTCTTGTCGCGATTGTCCCACGTCAGGTATAATTCATCAAAATCCAGTTGGTATTCAGGATACTGGCTGGCCAGCACCTGTTGCAGATAGGGTCCGGCAAAAGTGACCGACAACGGCCCCTGGCTCAGGGCCGCCACAAGTGCCAGCACGGCAAGGCAAACGAGAACCACAACGCTGAGGACGATACGCAGCAGTAATTTTGAAGTTGCTTTTACCAAAACGTGTTATTCACTTTACCAAAAGGTTTGCATTATGAATTGGTTCCATAAGATCGAACGATGGAACCACTATGCCCGATTTTAGGACCCATGAACATGTCAGACAGTGAATTTTTTCCTTTATTAAACGAAGTTAGCCGATTTCCGAAAGCCGGAAATGCCGACTGGCTTCGTATCGGGAATGAAAACTGGTCCGACACCCTTCTAGTTAACCCCGAATATGGCAAATTTGCGGAAGCCTTTCCGGCCCATCCAAAAGGTCGGCGCCTGCTGGATGCGCTATTTGGCAACAGCCCCTATCTCAGCCACTGCCTGCTCAGCGATCCGGCCTTTTTCAAGACCCTTGCCGAAACCGGCACCGATGCGGCCCTTGCCTTTATCTATGCCGAACTGGACGCGGCCATAACACCGGACAGTGATACGGCCCAGATCATGCGCCTGCTCAGGATTGCCAAGCAGCGCATCGCCCTGATTACGGCGGTTGCCGATATTACCGGCATCTGGCCCCTTGGCACCATCACCCGAACCCTGTCCGATTTTGCCGCGAAGGCGGTGGATATCTCGGCCGCCCATCTGCTGCTGCAAGCCCACCGGAAAGGGGATATCGTCCTGCCCCACCCAGACGATCCAACCCGCGATAGCGGGCTGATTATCCTTGGCATGGGCAAGCTGGGGGCGTATGAGCTGAACTATTCCAGCGATATCGACCTGATCGTCCTGTTTGATTCCCGGAAAGTCACCTATACCGGCCGCAAGTTCATGGATGACTGCTTCATCCGCCTGACCCGCGATCTGGTCAAGATCATGCAGGAGAGAACCGCCAACGGCTATGTGTTCCGTACCGACCTGCGGCTTCGTCCCGACCCCGGCGCCACCCCCATCGCCCTGCCCCTTGGGGCCGCCCGCGCCTATTATGAAAGTCAGGGCCAGAACTGGGAACGGGCCGCCATGATCAAGGCCCGCCCCATTGCCGGGGATATCGAGGCCGGTCTCGAATTCAAGGAATTCCTGCGGCCTTTCGTGTGGCGGAAATTCCTTGATTTCGCCGCCATTGCCGACATCCAGTCCATCAAGTCGCAAATCCACGCCCATAAAGGGTTCGGCAAGATTTCGCTGGAAGGCCACAATATCAAGATCGGGCGCGGCGGCATTCGCGAGATCGAGTTTTTCTGCCAGACCCAGCAATTGATCGAGGGGGGGCGCAATCCCACCCTCCGAAATCCATCCACCCTGCAAACCCTGTCCGATCTGGTGGAGGCCCAAAAGGTCAAGCCGGAGGTGCGGGATGATCTGGTCAAGGCCTATGAGTATCTGCGGACCCTTGAGCATCGCCTGCAGATGATCCACGACAACCAGACCCAGCTTCTGCCGGAAGCCGCCGAGGATTTTGCCCAGCTCGGCGTTTTCATGGGTCATGCGGACCCGGAAGCCTTCCGGCTGGAACTAAAACTGACGCTGGAAACGGTGCAGGCCCATTATGATGCCCTGTTCGCCTTCGAGGAGGAACCGGACCGCAAGGCCGGACGGCTGGTGTTCACCGGGGCCGAGAACGACCCGGAAACCCTGAAATCCCTTGAAAATCTGGGCTATACGAATGTGGACAATATCTCGCAGATTGTCCGCCAGTGGCACCATGGCCGATACCGCGCCACCCGCACGGAACGGGCGCAACAACTGCTGACGGCGCTGATGCCGACCCTGCTGGAACGGTTAGGCGATACGGCCGACCCAGATGCCGCATTCATGCGCTTTGATGCGTTTCTTAAAAAACTGCCTGCGGGGATTCAGCTTTTCTCGCTGTTCACGGCCCATCCCAGCCTGCTGAAACTGCTGGCAAAAATCATGGGGATGGCCCCCGGACTGGCCAACCGGCTGGCCAACAACCCGCGCCTTCTGGATGGGGTGCTGTCACCGGATTTCATGGGGCCGCTGCGGGACCGGGACGAACTGGTGGCCGATCTGGACCTGATGCTGGGCACCGCCCGCGATTTTCAGGATGTTCTGGAAATCTCGCGCCGCTGGGTCAATGACATCAAGTTCCGCATCGGCGTGCAAATCCTGCATAATATCGACCACGGAACCGGTCTTGGCGGAACCGTAGCCGCAGGCCCGGCCCTGACCATGCTGGCCGAGGTGACCCTGTCCCGTATCCTGCCCGCCGTGGTGGCGGACCTTGGGGAAAAGCACGGCACCGTTCCCGGCGGCGAGTTTGCCATTCTGGGCGCGGGCAAGCTGGGCAGCCGGGAAATGACCCCCGGATCGGACATGGACCTGATCTTTCTGTTCCGCACCCCTGAACAGGACATGATGTCCGATGGGCCGAAACCCATTCCGGCGGGCCTCTATTACACCCGCCTCAGCCAACGGGTGATTAACGCCCTCAGCGCGCTGACCGGCGAAGGGTATCTGTATGAAGTGGACATGCGCCTGCGCCCCCACGGCAAGGCCGGCCCCATCGCCATGACCCCCGACGCCTTCCAGAAATACTACGAGGAGGAAGCCTGGACGTGGGAGCATATGGCCCTGACCCGGGCGCGACCGGTGGCCGGGGATCTGTCCCTGCAACAGGAAGCGGAACGGATGATCCGTCATATCCTGACCCTGCCCCGGGACGGCGAGACGATTGCCGCCAATCTTTATGACATGCGGGACCGCCTGCAGAAGCAACATGCCGACAAATCCTTCTGGGCCATCAAGCATCACCGGGGCGGCATCATGGATCTGGATTTCATCGTCCAGTATCTGAAACTGATCCACGGCAAGGACCATCCGGAAATTCTGGACACCAATACCCATGCCAGCCTCATGGCCATGAAGGCGGCGGGCATTGTCCCTGCTGACAGTCTGGACCAACTTTACCAATCCATGCGATTTTATATTAATTTGCAGGGCCTTACGAGACTGTCTTTAAGTAAGGGCGTAATTGCGGATACGGCCCCGGACGCCTTCAAGGAGGTCCTGGCAGAGGCCGGGGAGGTTGAGAATTTCGAGGCCCTGACCATCCGCCTGCAAGAGGTACAGGCCTTGGTGGACCGGGTCTTTTCACAGCTTGTCCCGAAGCCGCAAACCGATTTGCCGGACTGATCGTATATTCCCCTTGTAATGTTCCCCCATCCTTCTTAATGAAGGGGGAACCCACAATCAGAAGAGGATGCACCATGCTTGAAGAAGGACAGAAAGTACCTGCCTTTACCATGCCGACCGATACGGTTGGTGACATCACCGCCGCGTCTTTGGCCGGCCAGAAATACGTGATCTACTTCTATCCGAAGGACGACACCCCCGGCTGCACCAAGGAGGCCATCGGCTTTTCCGAACAGGCCGCCGATTTTGATGCCCTTGGCGTCAAGGTCATCGGAGTGTCCCGCGACACCATCGAAAAACACGCCAAGTTCCGGGCCAAGCATGACCTGTCCGTCATTCTTGCCGCCGACGTCAATGAGGATGTGTGCGAGAATTTCGGCGTCTGGGTCGAGAAAAACATGTATGGGCGTAAATATATGGGGATCGAACGGGCCACATTCCTTGTGGACGAGACCGGAACGATCCGCAACATCTGGCGCAAGGTCAAGGTGAAAGACCATGTGGCCGCCGTTCTGGACGCGGCCCGGGCCCTCTGATCCATGACGACCCTGTCCGATCTTGCCCTGACCATCCTGACCACGGCGGACGCCGCGGAAAAGGCACGGCTGAGCCGGGAGGCGGCGGCGCTGTGGCGCGCCGCTCCGCATATGGAGATCGGACAGGTCTGTCCGCCGGACCATCCGGCGCGTCCGGAAAAGCCCGAATTGCTGCCGCCCACGGAGATGCCCCGGCGGCGGGGCACCTCGGACAAGGCCCGTGCCGCCCTGCTTCATGCGGTTCAACATATTGAACTGAACGCTATTGATCTGGCATGGGACATGGTCGCCCGCTTTACCGACGAGGGTTTCCCCCGCGCCTTTTATGACGACTGGGTTCAGGTCGGCGACGAGGAAGGCAAGCATTTCCTGCTGCTGCGCGACCGGGTTGCGGAACTGGGATATGAATATGGCGATTTCCCGGCCCATAACGGCCTGTGGGAAGCCGCCCATTCCACCCGTGACAACATCGCCGCCCGACTGGCGGTGGTGCCCATGGTGCTGGAAGCACGCGGACTGGATGTAACCCCGGCCATGATCGAGCGATTCGGCAATTTGGGGGACACGGCCAGCGTGAGTGTCTTGAAAGTCATTCTTTCGGAAGAAATCGGCCATGTGGCCACAGGCAACCGTTGGTTCAAATTCATTTGCCAAAAACAAGGCCGGGAACCGAAGGCCTATTGGCAGAAAATGGTACGCGAAAACTTCCGGGGCCTATTGAAACCGCCATTTAACGAAGAAGCACGCAGCGCCGCAGATTTCCCGCCCGACTATTATGTCCCCCTCTCTGCGCCGCAAAACGCCTCCTGACGCAGACAGCCCCGCCGGGGGCCGCCCGGTCTTGCAGAGTTGCAGTTTATGTTAAAATTAGGTTAATAAAGGTCCAGCTTTGGCCTTGAAAACGAAGAAACAGAGCCGTACGGGGAGACTCATGAAACTACAAAAATGCCTGGAAAAAGTATTTTCCGACCGGCAAATCATTGTCAGTTCCAACAGTCAGCTCAAATCCTTTACCCTGACCGCCCGACATCAGGTCGGCATGGCGGTTGGTGCGTCCGTGGTGCTTGGCCTTGTGGGATTTCTGGGGGTTCAGAATAGTCTCCAGAAAAGCGAACTGGCCCTTCAGGAAAATACATTGGCCCAGATGCAGGACAAGGTCCGCACGGTCTCGCTGAAACTGATGCAGGAGAAAGTCTCCCTCGCCCGCACGCAAGGGGAACTGGAACAGCAATATGCCCGGCTTGAAGACATCCTCACGGAACGCAAGGCGCTTGAGCATACCCTGCAGGAAGCCACGACCGATCTCAAGTCAACGGAAACCGCCCTAGACAGCCGCGACCAGTATGCGCGGGAACTGGAAAAACGCATTTCCATGCTGAGTGCGAAGCTCAAGCATACCAATACCCGAAGCGAGGATTTGTCCCTGCAGATCACCAAGATCAACAAGGAACTCTATCATACCGCCGCCGAACGGGACCAGATCGCCAAGGACCAGATCCTGTCCCAGAAGAAGCTGGGGTCCCTGAAACGGGAATTGCAGCTTTTCCAGACCTCGAAAGACCAGATCTATAACGATCTGCAACAGGCCAAACAGCAACTCAGCGCGTTTCATCTTGAAAGCCGGGAGCAGAAAAACCGGGAAAAAGCCCTGCAGGCGGAAATCACGGACCTGAAAAGCCGCTTGGCCTCAATCGCCACGGAAAACCGCGAGCTGATCACCCGGGTTCACGAACAGGCGGAACAAAGCATTGTCTCCCTGAAGGAAACGATCACCCTGACCGGCCTCAACCCGGATACCATTTTCGCCCCCGACCTGCATGAAGGCCGCGGCGGTCCGTATCTCGCCTTCCGGATGCCCGATGACCTGCTGAAGGCGGAACAGGACTATTACGAGGATGCAGCCAAGATGGAATTGATGCTGGCCAAGTGGACCACCCTCAACTCCCTCATGAACAACATCCCCCTCGCCCGGCCGACCGATGTGGGCTATGTCTCGTCCAGCTTTGGCACCCGGCGCGACCCCATCAAGAAGAAGAAATCCTTCCATGCCGGGATCGATATTGCCGGACCGAAAAACACGGCCGTCTATTCCACAGCCCCCGGTCAGGTCAAGGTGGCCGGATACAAGCCCGCCTATGGGGTCATGGTTGAGATCGACCATGGACAAGGCTTCGTCACCCGCTATGGCCACCTGAAAAAGACCTATGTGAAGAAAGGCGATATCATCGACTTCCGCACAAAAATCGGCCTGATGGGATCGACCGGGCGCAGCACGGGACGCCATGTTCATTACGAAATCATGTATAACGGCAAACATCAGGACCCGGCCAATTTCTTCAAGGCGGGGAACTATGCGTTCAAGCCTGTCCCGAAACCCGCTGACGACTGATCCCCACAACAAGGAAGCCTGACCATGTTTTCAAGAAACAGTTCCAAAAAGACAAACGGTGCGTCATCGGCAACCGGTATGCCGTCGATCATTGCCAAGGGCATGGTTGTCACCGGCGATCTTGTATCCGACAGGGAAATCCAGATTGAAGGCGTGGTCGTCGGCAATGTGCGGGCGGAAAAACTAGGGCTTGGGGAAAGTGCCCATGTCACCGGTGATATCAATGCCGGTGAAATTGTGGTCCGGGGCAAGGTTGACGGCAATATCCGCGGCGTGGATGTGGTCATCGCCGCCACTGCCAGCGTCAAGGGCAATGTAACCAACGCCACCCTGCAGATCGACCCCGGTGCCCGCATCGACGGTCACTGCACCCACAGCGAAAACCCCCGCGACCTGACCGACCCGGTCGCCCTGTTTGACGGCGCGCCCGCAGAAACCGCCCGCGCCGACTGACCCCAAGCGCTTTTTAATCAGCCGCCTTTCCAACCGGAAAAGGCCACAAAAAAGGCCCGGAAAACCGGGCCTTGTTCGTTTCTGCGTTTCCGCAACCGTTCGGATTAGCCGACCAGTTCGGAACCTGCGAAGAAGTAGGCGATTTCGATCGCTGCGTTTTCTGCACTGTCGGAACCGTGAACAGAGTTGGCTTCGATGTTTTCCGCGAAAGTTTTGCGGATGGTGCCTTCAGCAGCTTCTTCCGGGTTTGTTGCGCCCATAACCTCACGGTTTTTGGCAATCGCGTTTTCACCTTCCAGAACCTGAACAACAACCGGACCGGAAGTCATGAATTCAACCAGTTCGCCGAAGAACGGACGTTCCTTGTGAACAGCGTAGAATGTTTCCGCATTTTCGCGAGTCATGCGAATGCGCTTCTGGGCGACGATGCGAAGGCCGGCGTCTTCCAGCATGGCATTGACCTTGCCAGTCAGGTTACGACGGGTTGCATCTGGCTTGATGATTGAAAACGTACGTTCGATTGCCATTCTCTTCACTCTGTTTATGTGGGAAAAAAGATATTGGCGCCTTATAAACGCACATTGGCGTCCCTGCAACCGATTTACGGCATTTTACGACGCAAACCCCCATTTTTCACAGATTTGAAATAGAGTCTGGACCGACGCAAAGACTGGCCCTATACGTTCCACATGCTTCAGATCAATGACCTTACATACCGTATTGCCGGCCGCACCCTTCTGGATGACGCCTCTGTTCACATTCCAATGGGCCACAAGGTCGGCCTTGTGGGGCGGAACGGAACGGGCAAATCAACCCTGCTGAAACTGATCACCGGGGAAATCCACCATGACAGCGGCAGCCTGCAGCTTCGCAACGGCGCGCGCCTTGGCGTCCTGCCACAGGAAGCCCCCGGCGGCCCGGAAAGCCTGATCGAGACGGTATTGGCCGCCGATCTGGAACGCGCCTCCCTGCTGGAGGAAGCGGAAACCTGCGAGGACCCGGAGCGGATTGCCCATATCCATATCCGCCTTGCCGATATCGACGCCCATTCAGCGGAAAGCCGCGCCGCCCGCATTCTTGCCGGTCTCGGCTTCGATCATGAGGCCCAGCAACGGCCCTGCTCCTCCTTCTCCGGGGGGTGGCGGACCCGTGTGGCCCTTGCGGGAACCCTGTTTGCGGAACCGGACCTGCTGCTGCTGGACGAACCCAGCAACTATCTGGACCTTGAAGCGACCCTGTGGCTGGAAAGTTTCCTGCGCAATTACCAGCGCACCCTGATCATCGTCAGCCATGACCGGGACCTTCTGAACAATGTGGTCAACACCATTGTCCATCTGGATCAGAAGAAACTGGTCAAATATACGGGCAACTACGACTTCTTCGAGAAGACCCGGGCTGAAAAGCTGATGCTGGCGGCCATGACACAGAAGAAACAGGATGCGAAACGCAAGCACCTGCAATCCTTCGTGGACCGTTTCCGCGCCAAGGCCTCCAAGGCCCGTCAGGCGCAAAGCCGTATCAAGATGCTGGAAAAAATGAAGCCGGTCGCCTCGGTCGTCGAGGAATATTCGGTCGAGTTCAACTTCCTGTCCCCGGAACCGCTGTCCTCGCCCATCATTTCCATGGAGGAATGCGCTGTCGGGTATGAGGAAGGGAAGCATATCCTGAAGCACCTGAACCTGCGCATCGACATGGATGACCGGATCGCGCTGCTGGGGTCCAACGGCAACGGTAAATCCACCTTTGCAAAACTGATCGCCGGTCGGCTTGGGAACCAGCTTGGGACCCTGCATAAATCGGGCAAGCTGAAAATCGGCTTCTTCGCCCAGCACCAGCTGGACGACATGATCCCGACGGAAAGCGCCTATCAGCATCTGGCGGCAAAGCTGCCCCACGCCACGGAACCACAGGTCCGCTCCCGCCTTGGGCAGTTCGGCTTTTCCAAGGACAAGTCCGATGTGGCGGTTCAGCAGCTTTCCGGCGGCGAAAAGGCCCGCCTGAATTTCTGCCTGCTGTCGGTCGAAAAACCCCACCTTCTGATCCTTGACGAACCGACCAACCATCTGGATGTGGAGGCCCGCGAGGCCCTGATCGAGGGTTTGAACATGTTCGAGGGCGCCGTGTTGCTGATCAGCCATGATCCGCATCTGGTCAGCCTTGTTGCCGACACCCTGTGGCTTGTGGCAGGCGGCGGCGTCAAGGCCTATGACGGCGACATGCAGGATTACAAGAAGTATGTCCTTGAGGCGGCGCGTGCGGCCTCATCCGGGAAACGGCCCGACCCGGCAGCAGAAGACTCAAACGAGGCTGCTGCCGAAAGCCAGAACAAGCTGAGCGGCAAGGAAGCCCGGCAGGCCCGCGCCGCCGCCCGTGCCGCCCTTGCCCCCAAACGCAAGGCGGTCAAGGCGCTTGAAAACGCGGTGTCCAAGCTGGAAGAGAAAAAAGCCAAGCTGGAAGAGGAACTCGCCGCGCCCGAAACCTATGACAAGGGTACGGAATTCCAGTCGCAACTGGCGCTGAAGCTGGGCAAGATCAAGGCCGATCTGGAAGACGCGGAAGAGACATGGATGGCCGCCCTTGAGGAACTGGAAGCGCTTGAGAAAGAGGGGCGCGTCGCGTCCTGACCGCCTCTTGCCTCTGGCATTTTTCACAGGCCTCCGCTATACGGTAGGCATACTCCGGTCTCCCTTCGGGGAGGCTGAACCTTCTTTCCCCTGATCGGGCCGCGTATCCGGTCAGGCCGCTGCCAACCGAATGATCCCTATGTCAAGTTCCTCCCCCGGCCTCAACACGGCGTCCTTTACCGCAGAAGGTGTCCTGAAGGGGGCCCGTACGCTGTTCCCGTTCGCGATTTTCCTGACACCGGTCGGTATTGCCTTTGGCGCGGCCGCCACCGAAACCGGCCTGCCCCCGCTGCAAGCCTTGCTGACAAGCGGTACGGTCTTTGCCGGGGCGGCCCAGTTCGCCGCCCTTGACCTGTGGCAGGTGCCCCTGCCCTATCTGTCCATTGCGCTTGTGGTTCTTGCCGTCAACGCCCGCATGATCATTCTGGGTGCCGCCCTGTCGCCGTGGATCAACGCCCTGCCCGTCCATAAACGGGTTCTGGCGATCCTGCTGCTGACCGATGCCAATTTCGCCGATTCTTATGCGTTCCTGAAACGCGGCGGGCTGGATGTGGGCCGCCTGCTGGGCGGGGGGATCATTATCTGGATCATGTGGATGGCGGGCACCACCGCGGGGATTTTCTCCGGCAGCCTGATCGGCAATCCCCAGACCTATGGCATTGATGTGGTCATGGTTTCCTTTTTCGCGGCCTTCCTGATCGGCGACCTTCGGTCCGGATCTTCCATCTTTCCCATCATTGTGTCTTGTATTGTGGCCATTGCCACGCTGGACGTGCTGCCCACCGGATGGAACATCATCGCCGCCGCCCTTGCCGGGGGCATTACAGGAGTTATCCGCCATGCCCGATAGCCTGTCCGCCTATCTGGCCATTTTGCTGATGGCTGCCGTGACCCTGCTGACCCGCGCGCTTGGGCCCCTGATCATGGCCCGCGTTGCGGTCTCGAAACGGGTGGAACATTTCCTTGAGGCCCTGTCCAGTTCGGTGCTGGCGGCCATTGTGGCAACGGCCCTCTTTCAGGGAGGCCCCCGCGAGGCAACTGCCGTTGCCATTGCCGGGGCTGTCATGCTGCTGACCCGCAAATCCATCGCCGCCATGGGCGCAGGCATGGCTGCAGCGGCCCTTTGGTCGCTGTTTATCGACTGATTTTCCGGGATAAAAAACGGTACCGGGTAAAGCGGGCAGGACCGAAAAAGCAGGCGGGATCGCAACGGGCGCCCGTCAGGCCCTTTTCTGCCAGCCTTCTGGCCCCTGCTGCCAATAAGTCACCTGAACGCCTTCGTCCTTGAAACTTTTCCAGCGGGCGCGCGCCGCCTGAAGCAGGGCGTCGTCATTGCCATCAAACATATAAAGGCAGCGATCGAAATCGGCCACATCCGCCGCCGCGGCATCCTCCAGCAGGACCAGCACGGTGGGATTGTTGGCGGGCTTCTCCCCCTCCAGCCCCAGTGTGACCGGATAATGGGCCGCCTGTTCGTCCCCATTGGGGCCATGCGGCAAAAAGGACGGCCCGGACCAGGTCCAGAGTTGCTCATCCAGCAGGGTGAGCAACCCTTCGGTCCTGAGCCTGACAAACGTCCGCAAGCCCCGCTCGTTCACCTTGTCGAGCAAACGGGGCAGCGCACGTTCCAAAGGTTCAGCTTGCAAATGATAAAAGCTGACTTCTGTCATCGGAGGGGTTACTTGCCTTCCCACACATCCCGGACATACTGATCCAGAAGACGGACGCCATAGCCGGTTCCGCCCTTCGGTGTTGTCGGAGTTGCGGTCTTGGACCATGCCATACCGGCAATATCCAGATGGGCCCACGGAACATCATTGACAAACTTCTTCAGGAATTCCGCGGCCACAATGGACCCGGCCCCACGTCCGCCCGTGCCGATATTCTGAAGATCGGCAATGGGGGATTTGACCATCTTGGCGTATTCCTTGGACAGCGGGAAGCGCCACACGCCTTCCTTCACAACCTTGCCCGCCTCGAAAAGCTGGTTGGCCAGATCGTCGTTGTTGGAGAACAGGCCCGCATTTTCATGACCGAGAGAAATAATGATGGCCCCGGTCAGGGTCGCAAGGTCGATCATGACTTCCGGGTTGAAGCGATCCTGCGTGTACCAGAGCGCATCGGCCAGTACCAGACGCCCTTCCGCATCCGTATTGAGGATTTCAATGGTCTGCCCGGACATGGAGGTGACAATATCGCCCGGACGCTGCGCCTTGCCGTCCGGCATGTTTTCAACCAGACCGATCACACCGACCACATTGACCTTGGCCTTGCGACCGGCAAGGGCTTTCATCAGGCCCGTGACCGTACCGGCACCGCCCATGTCCCATTTCATTTCTTCCATGCCGGGTCCCGGCTTCAGGGAAATACCGCCCGTATCAAAACAGACCCCCTTGCCAACGAAGGCAATCGGCTTGCTGGCGGTTTTCTTGCCGGTGGCGCCATTCCACTGCATGACGACCATCTGGCTGGGCCGCTCGGACCCCTGCCCGACACCCAGCAAGGCCCCCATGCCCAGCTTTTCCATTTCCTCTTCGCCCAGAACCTCAACCTCGACACCAAGGCTGGTCAGTTCCCGGCAGCGTTCGGCGAAACTTTCCGGATACAGGGTATTGGCCGGCTCGCTGACCAGATCACGGGTCATGAAGACCCCTTCGGCAACCGCTTCAAAATCGGCGAAGACCTTGCGGGCCCCGGCGGAGTTTTTGCAGGCCACGGTCATGCGGGTCAGGGTCGGCGCGCCGTTATCCTCATCCTCGGTCTTGTACTTGGTGAACCGGTAGTTGCCCAGCATGGCCCCGAAGGCCACCCGTGCGGCAAGGTCGCTTTCCTTCAGGCCGGAAGCCTCCAACCCGTCCAGAATAACCGTTACGCTGCGGGCACCGGCGCTGTTCAGCTTGCCCACCAGCGTTCCGCCAAGATCCTCGATGCTGGTCTGGGTGATCTCCTTGACATCGCCAAGACCGAACAGGACAACGCGGGAAACTTCCAGCCCGTTCGGCGCCAGAATTTCCAGAACCTCCCCGGCCTTTCCCTTGAAGCGGCTGTTTTCGATCGCCCGCTTGAGGACGCCGCCCGTGGCGCTGTCCACCTCGTCGGTGATTGCCGGAAAGACAGTATCGGCCAGAACCGGAACCGCAAGAGAGCCACGCTTGGGAATGGAGATTTCGGAGAACGCGAATTTCATCTGAAGCACCTGTGAAAGTGGGTTGGATTTATCATTTCCTTTTACTTGGTTACTAGACTTAGTCCCGACCCCCGCCCCAAGTCAACCGCCAACGCACACCCATCCCGCGCAAAGCGGCGCCGACCTGAAGCCCCGGCCCGGGTCCGGCGCCCCGCGACGGCGCCTTCATGGCCATTGTTCAGGTTAACAATTGACCGGGATTTCTCGCTTCTTTATAGCACTTCGAAAATCATTCGTTATACTCTCGGCCATGAACAAAATTAACCGGTACATGATGCGGCAGTTCGCTGTCCCGACCCTGTTTATCACCTTTGCGTTGACAGGGGTTGTCTGGCTGTCCCAGTCCCTTCAGTTTGTTGAGAAACTGATCAACGGCCTGCCGGTTGGCACCTTTCTTTACCTGACCCTGCTGCTGCTGCCCGGAATTCTGAAATACACCCTGTTGCTGGGGCTGTTCTTTGGCACCCTGTTTGCGTTCAACAAACTGTATACGGACTCCGAACTGGTGGTCATGTGGTCTGCGGGCCTCAGCAAGTGGTCACTGACCCGCCCGGCCCTCTATCTGGCGCTGATCGTGACGCTGGGCCTGTATTTCCTTGGCTTTGTGTTGTCTCCGTTTGGCCTTCGCACCATTACCGAGCTGCGGGTGGAATGGCGGGACAGTCTGGCCTCGGTCGTACTGCGCGAAGGGGTGTTCAACACCCTGTCCCGCGATGTCACCGTCTATATCCGCGAGAAAACCTCCAATGGTGAGCTTCTTGGCATTCTGGTGCATGACGAACGCAACCCGGAAAAGCCCATGACCTACATGGCGGAAAAAGGCGCCTTCATCAATACGGAGGCAGGCCCCCGCTTTGTCATGCAGAAGGGCAACATTCAGGAAGTGCAGAAAGATCAGGCCAAGCTCAGCATCCTGTATTTCGATGACTATACCCTGGATGTCAGCCAGTTTGAAAAGGCGCCCGGCCTGATCTGGCTGAAACCGGAAGCCCGCTACCTGAACGAATTGCTGTTCCCCGGCGATGACGCGGTGACCCAGCGCAACCTTGGCAAGATACGATCCGAACTGCATCAGCGGTTCGTCCTGCCGCTCTATGCGCTGGCCCTTGTCTATATCGCCTCGGCGGGGGTTCTCAGCGGGGAATTCACCCGCCGCAGCAAGGGCCGCAAGCTGCTGATTGCCGGGGCCAGCGGCATCGGGCTGATCATTATCGCCATGGCCCTGTTCCGGGTTTCCGACTTCAACATTTTCCTGATCCCGCTGCTTTATGGGGTGCCGCTTGTGGCCGCGGGCATTGCCGCATGGCTGGCATCGGGCGGCACGTTCCGCCTTCGGTCCCGCCGGGGTCAGCCGCCCCTCGCACTGGCAGAGGGGGATGAATAATGCGGCTCAGCGGTAACCTGTCCCTGTATCTTGGTCGCCAGTTCCTGAAAAATGTGGGGCTGATCTGCGGCATTCTTGTTTCCATCATCTTTCTGGTGGATTTTATCGAACTGCTGCGCCGGGCCGGTGACAAGGAAAACATCACCATCGGTCTGGTGGTGCAAATGACCCTGATGCGGCTGCCCGACCTGACCCAGAAACTACTGCCCTTCATGGCCCTGTTCGGCGGAATGCTGACCTTTTTCAGGCTGTCCAAGACCAGCGAACTGACCATCATCCGGGCGGCGGGTGTCTCCGTCTGGCAGTTCCTGCTGCCGTCACTGGTGATCGCCTTCCTGACCGGGGCCTTTGTCCTGACGGTTTTCAACCCCCTTGCCGCCACGATGGAAGCCCATTTCGAACAGTTGGAAGCCAAGTATCTGGAACAGCGGTCCAACCTGCTTCAGCTTTCCTCGAAAGACCTGTGGTTGCGTCAGGTGGACCCGGACGGACTGTCGGTCATTCACGCCCGCGGCGCCCTCAATCAGGGCATCGACCTGACCGAGGTGATCATCTTCAAATATGACCGGGACGAGCAGTTTACCAGTCGCATCGAGGCCGACCGGGCCCGCCTTCGGGACGGGTACTGGGACCTGACCGATGTGCTGATGACCAGCCCGGACCAGCCGGGCACCGTGCTTGACACCATGCGTCTGGACACCTCGCTGACCGTCAACCAGATTCAGGAAAGTTTTGCGTCCCCCAAGACCATTTCCTTCTGGGAACTGCCGCAATTTATCAACACCCTTGAGGAGGCCGGCTTCTCTGCTGTGCGGCACCGCCTCTACTGGCACAGCCTGCTGGCGGCGCCGGTCCTGCTGGCGGCGATGGTGCTTGTGGCTGCCACCTTCAGCCTGCGTGCCCAGCGTCAGGGGCGCACCGGATTGCTGGTCATGGCTGGTATTGCCACAGGATTTGTGTTTTATTTCTTCACGGATATCGTGTATGCCCTTGGAATGTCGGGAGGATTGCCGGTTCAACTGGCAGCGTGGACCCCGGCAGCCACCATTGCGTTGTTTGGATTGTCAATGATGTTCCACCTGGAGGACGGGTAGTTTATGAGGCGACATTTAGTTCAGTTACTCGCTTCCACCTTCCTTGTGGCAACGGCGCCAGCCCTTGTGTCCGCACAGCAGGTCGAAAAAGACTTCGATCTGGCCAAGGAAAGCCTGTTCAGCGCCGACAATATTTCCTATGACCGGGAAAATGAACAGGTCACCGCCATTGGCAATGTTGAAATCGTTCAGGGCGAACGTGTCCTGAAAGCCGACCGGGTCACCTATTCAGTGCGCGAGGACCAGATTGTCGCCAAGGGCAACATCGTCCTTCTGGAACCCACCGGCGAGGTCCTGTTTGCCGATGAAATCGAACTTCAGAACGAACTGAAAACCGGCGCCATCCGGGATATCCGGGTCCTGTTCACGGACAATTCCCGCCTTGCCGCCCAAAGCGCCGTCCGGGTCGATGAAAACTCGACCGTCATGAACAACGCCGTTTTCAGCACCTGCGCCCTGTGTGAGGAGGACAAGAACGCCGCCCCCCTGTGGCAGGTCAAGGCCCGCAAGGTCAAGCATGACAAGGCCGAAAAACAGATCACTTACCGCGATGCGGTCATGGAATTCTACGGTGTTCCGGTTCTCTATACCCCCTATTTCTCGTTCCCGGATCCGACCGTGGACCGGAAAAGCGGGTTTCTTCCGCCGACCATCTTTGATTCCTCTTTCCTTGGCTACGGCGCGACTGTTCCCTATTACTATGTCATTTCCGACGACAAGGACCTGACCATCTCCCCCACCATGACCTCCAAGGAAGGGGGGCATCTGGCCCTTGAATACCGGCAGGCGGTGGAGCGCGGGGATTACACACTCGACGGGTCCATCACCTATGTGGACGAGCGGGACTCAAACGGGGTCAAGACCGGGCGCGAAGAATTTCAGGGCCATGTCCGCGGCGTTGGCGAGTTTGACCTTGATGATACATGGGCATGGGGCTTCGACTTCTTTGCCACCTCTCATGATACCTATCTCGACAAATATGATATCAGCAACGAGGACAGCCTGACCTCAACCGCCTATGTGCAAGGCCTGCGGGGACGCAACTATACCCGCCTCAGCGCCTATACCTTTCAGGGCCTGAAAGCGGAAGACGTGACTGGCGAAACCCCGTTTGTGCCGGCGTGGCTGGAATATTCCTATGTGGGTGAGCCAACCCGCCTTGGCGCCCGCTACAGCCTTGATGTGGACGCCCTGACACTGGTCCGGACGGAAGGTCAGGACACCAACCGGGTGTCCGTAAAAGGCGGCTGGCACCTGCCCTATACCTCCCCCTCCGGGCAGGTTCTCAGTCTTGATGCCTCGCTGCGGGGCGATGCCTATTATGCGCTCGACCAGTTGGAGGACCCCTATGACACCTCCAGCGAGACACAAAGCCAGTTTACCGGTCGGGTGATCCCGTCCCTGTCCATGAAATGGAGCTATCCGTTCGTGCGGCAGGCCGGTTCCGTCCGCCAGTTGATCGAACCGGTGGTCGAAGGCGTCTGGTCCGAGTCCCTTGGCAGCAAGGAAACACCCAACGAGGACAGCCTCAGCTTTGAATTCGACGATACCAACCTGTTTGGCGACAACCGGTTTGCCGGTCTGGACGCCGTCGAGGAAGGTACGCGGGTCAATTACGGTGTGAATTTCGGCTTCTATGGGGCTGAAGGCGGATATACCACCCTTCTGGTTGGACAGACGGCCCATCTTGCCGGTGACAACCGGTTTGGCGAAGGCAGCGGGCTTGAGGATCGCTGGTCCGACTATGTGGCCCGCCTTGAAATCCAGCCCATCGACTATTTCAAATACACCCACCGGATCCGGCTGGATGAAGACGATCTGGAACTGGCCCGCAACGAGATTGAGGCTCTTGTCGGAACCGAGGAAAACTGGCTCAGTCTCGGCTATGTGCGGATCGGTGATGAAATTACCAATGCCGGGCTTGAGAAGCGGCAGGAAATCTTCACACAGGGCCGCGTCAAGCTGGCGGATTTCTGGAGCGCCTATGGCTCCTACCGCCGGGACCTGACTGATGGCGGCCGCTCCGTTGAAGCCACCTTCGGGCTGGAATATCTGGATGAGTGCTTTGGTTTTGCCATCGAAGGCCAGCGAAGCTTCACCCGGGATCGGGATGTGGAACCATCCACCAGCATCGGTTTCAGAATCCGCCTGCTTCCCTTTAACTGATATGGTTCACAACAGGGGGAAAGTAGTGCTATTCTCCGGCACGGCTCGTTGCGCCTGAACATGACAGACAGATTTGAGATATCCAAATGACCGGTTTTCGCAAGTATATTGCCGCAGTTTTTGTAATCATGGCCACCTTCACCGCCGCCTCTGCCGTGCGGGCGCAGGATGTGCAACGGATTGTTGCCGTGGTCAATGACGAGGTGATCTCCGGCTATGACGTCTTGCAGCGGATCTCGCTGACCATTGCCATGTCGGGCTTTTCCAACGACAACGAAACCCGCCGCAGGCTGGTGCAGCCAACCATTACCCGCCTGATCGACGATCGCCTGAAACTGCAGGAAGCGGCCCGCTTCAACCTGACCGTCTCCGATATGGAGATGAACGAGGCCATCGACCAGATCGAAAAGGCCAACAACATCCCGTCCGGCCAGATCGATGCCATGCTTGAAAATCGCGGGATCGATATTGAAACCCTGCTGGAGCAGGTCCGGGCCGGACTGGCATGGCGCAAGGTTGTCGGCCGCCGGATTGTCCCGCGCATCCTTGTTTCCGACGAGGAAGTTGCCGCGGCACAGGCCCGGCTTCAGGCCAACAAGGGCAAGGATGAATATCTGCTCAGTGAAATCTTCATTCCGGTGGAAACCCCGTCCGACGAGCCCAATGTGCGTCGGGGTGTCAATGACCTGATCGCGCAGCTTCGCAACGGGGCATCCTTCCCCCGTGTGGCCAGCCAGTTCAGTCAGGGCCCCTCTGCGGCCAATGGCGGCAATATCGGTTGGACCATGGCCGAGGATGTGGACCCGGAAATCGCGGCCGTCCTGCCAAAAGCCAAAAAAGGCGGTATTTCGTCAGCCATCCGCACCCCTGACGGATACTACATCGTTGCCGTTCGCGACATTCGCAAGATTCTGGACGAGGGGCCGGGCAATTCCCGCCTGACCATGAGCCAGCTTGCCATTCCCGTCAAACCGGCCGAAAGCCTTGGCAACGGCAAATCCCAGATGCAACTGATCAATTCCGTCAGCCGCTTTATCGGTAGCTGCGATTACGTCCCGGCCCTGCTGGAGGAAATCGCCTCACCCGGCAGTGGCACCATGGGAACGGTCAGCCTGAACGACATGCCGGAAAAATACCGGAACATGGTCAAGGATCTGAAACCGGGTCAGGCCAGCGCGCCGTATCTGGACGAGGATGTCTACCGCATTTTCATTGTTTGCGACCGTCAGGACGATATTGGCCGCAGCGACAGCGAGGAAGCCATCCGTCAGGATATCGGCAACCGCCGGATCGAGGCCCGCGCCCGCCGGTACCTGCAGGACCTGCACCGGGAAGCCACCATCGAGATGCGCTGATCGCCTTATCGGCATCAAAGGACATACATGAACAGCATCCCTCCTCTTGCCATCACCATGGGTGATCCCGCCGGTATCGGAATGGAGATCACCGCCAAGGCATGGGCCCAGCGCCATGAACTGGGGTTGGCCCCGTTCGCGCTGATTGCCAACCCGGAGCGGGTGAACGCCCGCCTCGCGCCGCTGTTTCCCGATCTGCCGATCCGGGAAATTGCTCACCCGGCAGCCGCAGCCGAAATTTTTGACAGCGCCCTGCCGATCCTGTCCCCGGCCACCGGGGGCACCGCCGCCGAGGATACCGTTGCCGCCATCGAATACGGGGTCCGCCTGTGCCAGCAGGGAGAGGTTTCCGCCCTTGTCACAAACCCGATCCAGAAAAAGCGCCTCTATGATGCGGGGTTCACCCATCCCGGCCATACGGAGTTTCTGGCTGACCTGACCGGTGCGCCCGGAAAGGCTGTCATGATGCTGGCCTGTGAGGCCCTGAAGGTGGTCCCGGCCACCATCCATATCCCGCTGGCGAAGGTGTCCGCCGCCTTGAGCGCAGGGCATCTGGAACATGTCATCCGCACCACATGGGCGGACCTGACCGCAAAGTTCGGCATTGCCGCCCCGCGCCTTGTTGTGGCGGGCCTGAACCCCCATGCCGGGGAAGATGGCAGCATCGGACGGGAAGAACAGGACATGATTATCCCGCTGGTACGGAAACTAAAGGCAGAGGGCCTCGGCGTGACCGGCCCCTTCCCCGCAGACAGCCTGTTTCACCCTGCCGCCCGCGCCCAATATGACGCGGCCATTTGCATGTATCATGATCAGGCCCTGATCCCCATCAAGACCATTGATTTCGAGAATGGCGTCAATGTGACGTTGGGCCTGCCCATCATCCGGACCTCGCCGGATCACGGAACCGCCGATGACATCGCCGGCAAGGGTATTGCCAACCCGGCCAGCCTGATCGCCGCCATCCGCATGGCAACCGATATGGCAAGGGCACAAAGGACACTCCCCCATGACTGACGGATCAAGCCTCCCTCCCCTTCGGGACGTGATCAATACCTATGGCCTTCGGGCGGAAAAATCACTGGGCCAAAATTTTCTTCTGGACCTGAACCTGACAGGGCGAATTGCCCGGTGTGCCGGTAGTCTTGAGGGCGAAACAGTTCTGGAAATCGGCCCCGGTCCGGGTGGCCTGACACGGGCCATTCTGGCGGCAGGGGCCAAACAACTGATTGCCATCGAGAAGGACACCCGCTGCCTTCCCGCCCTTCAGGATGTAAGCGATGCCTTCGACGGGCGGCTGACGGTGATCAACGGCGATGCCCTTGAACTGGACGAAGCGGAACTGCTGGGCGGGCAGCCTGCGCATATCATTGCCAACCTGCCCTATAATGTGGCGACCCCCCTGCTGATCAAGTGGCTGAACAAACGCCACCTGTTCAAGTCCATGACCCTGATGTTCCAAAAAGAGGTAGGCGACCGCATTACCGCCGCCCCGCGCACCAAGGCCTATGGTCGGCTTTCCATTCTCAGCCAGTGGCTGTGCCATACGTCACGGCAGTTTGACATTTCCCCCAAGGCCTTCACCCCGCCGCCCAAGGTGGTCAGCACGGTTGTGACCCTGGTGCCCCGGACGGAACCGGCCTTTCCGGCCGATCAGGCTATATTGGAAAAGGTGGTGGCGACCGCTTTTGGTCAGCGGCGCAAGATGCTGCGGGCCAGCCTGAAAAGTCTTGGCGGCCCGACAGAGGATTTGCTGGTCGAAGCGGGCATCAAGCCCACCAGCCGCGCAGAAGAACTCAGCATTGAGGATTTCTGCACGCTGGCCCGTGTCTACGCGAAGGCTCAGTAACCCTCGCGCAGTTGCTCCACAAAGGTCAGAAGACCGGTCCGGCGGGTACGGCGAACCCGCTCTGCCTGCAGGATGGCCTTGACCTCGGCCCGGCAGCGGTTGATATCGTCATTGATGACGACATAATCATATTCAGCCCAATGACTGATTTCCTCGGACGCCTTTGACATGCGGCGGGCGACAACTTCGTCACTGTCCTGTGCGCGGGTTTTCAGGCGTTTTTCAAGGGCCTGCGTGGACGGCGGCAGAATGAAAATGCTGACCAGATCATCGCCCATCTTCTGGGCAAGCTGCTGGGTTCCCTGCCAGTCGATATCAAACAGGATATCCTTGCCGGCGGCCAGCGCCCGCTCCACCGGTTCGCGGGGGGTGCCGTAATAATTGTCGAACACCTTGGCGTGTTCCAGAAGTTCATCCCGGTTGATCAGCAGATTGAAGTCCACCGGTTCCATGAAATAATAGTCCTTGCCTTCCACCTCGCCGGGGCGCGGGGCGCGGGTGGTGGCGGAAACGGACATGGCAAGCTCGTCATCCTCGGCCAGCAAGGATCGGGAAATGGTTGTCTTCCCTGCCCCGGATGGGGACGACAGGACCAGCATCAGGCCACGGCGTTCAATTTCGATTGTTTCTGTCACGATCTTACCTACTCAATATTCTGTACTTGTTCCCGCAAACGGTCGATGACAACCTTCAGGTCCAACCCGATCTGCGTTAATTCCTTGTCATTGGCCTTGGAACAGAGGGTATTGGCCTCGCGATTAAACTCCTGACACAGGAAATCCAGACGGCGGCCAACAGGGTCCGTCCCGGTGCGGGACAGGATATCCCGCGCCGCTGTCACATGGCTTTTCAGGCGGTCCAGTTCCTCGGATACATCCGCCTTGGTGGCCAGCAGGGCCAGTTCCTGTTCCAACCGGTTGGCATCCAGTGCGTTTTCCCCGCCCAGCAGCAAGGCCATCTGTTCCTGCATCCGCCCCCGCACCTTTTCAGGGCGCAAGGAAGCGGAGCCTGCGGCCCGCAGGGTCAGGGCCTCGATTTCATCCACCTGCGTTGTCAGGACCGGTAACAGCAGGGCCCCTTCTTCGGCGCGGGCGGCCTCGAAATTGTCCAGCAATTGCCCAAGGCTGTCTGTCAGCGCCTGTTCCAGTGCCTTCTGCTCGTCATCATCCGCGGCTTCACGCTCTCCCTGATCAATGACGCCCTTCAATCCCAGCAGGCCGTCAATGCGGGCGGGTTTCGCCTTGCCATCGTGAACATAGTCATTGGCAAGGTCGATCAGTTCTTCCAGAAAGTCCCGATTGATCACATAGGGCGCCCGTGCGGACGAGCGGCTCAGTTGAAGTTGCAGATTGATGCTGCCCCGGTTGAAGCGGGCCTTCAAGCGCTTGCGGGCGATTTCCTCGACCCGGTCAAGCCCGCCCGGTGTCCGGCAGCGGATTTCAAGGCCCCGGCCGTTCACGCTTTTGATTTCCCAAAGCCAGGAATAATCTTCAAACTCTCCCTTGGCGCGGGCAAATCCTGTCATGCTCTGTAGGGTCACGGCGGCCTCTTCCGTTATGTGAAAAGCCTAGTGTATATCGCCATTTTCCCCAGACAACAAGATGACATCCGTTCCTTAAAAGGGAGAAAACGAATACTGCTCCGACCGGTTCCGGGTCAATCGCGGAAAGCGATCCAGCAGAATACTGAACACAAAGCCTGTCACAAGGCCGACAGTAAAGGCCGCCAGAAATAACAGGATATCCGGGGCAATCCCGACCGCGGCACCAGGGGACAGAAAAAACATCCCCACAAACGGGATCAGGCCCACTGTTCCGCCAACGGCTGCCCGCACCCCGGTTCCCCGGTACCACAGGCGGCAATAGCGGCGCGCCCGCACATCCCGGATCATACTGCCCGCCACCCAGACTAGGGCCCCCGACGCCCCCCAGATGAAAGACACAAGCCCCGTTATAAGCAGGGTCAGTTCATCCGCAAAACCGGCGACAAACATTTTCCCCGTCAGGGTCCGAAACAGCAACAGGAACGGAATGGCGACAAAAACCAACGCCGCCACCACCGCGGGCAAGCCCCACAGCAAGGGAACCGATCCCTGACTTTCCTGAAGTGTAAGACCGTTGACGCCGCCAGCAGAATAGCATTGCGCCGCCACTGCCCGGTAACAGTCCTTCAGGGTCTGAACCCGGTCCGGGTCAAGCCCGCCCGCTTCCAGCTCCGCCAGTATCCTGTCCAGTTGTCCAAGTCTGTCCCGGTCCACATCCGTGGGATGGTTGAGACAATAGTCCGCCAGCAACTGCGCCCGCTCCAGCAAAACGGGCAGGCTTGCCCCCGGTGCCGATCCCGGCCGCGTCCGGGCTGCCTCCTCCTGCCGGTAAAGACTTTCCTCCCCCGTCAGGGTGGGTCGTGCGCCCGATGCCACGCCTGAAGCGCCGCCGGACCTTGGCTGCGGCGCCGGGGGCGTTTCTGTCGCTGTTGGTGATGCCGGCGCTGCGGGTGTCTCTGCTGCCTCTGTTGCTGTCTTGTCTGTTTGTGCAGCCTCTTGCGGGGCTGCTTCTGTCTCTTTCTCGGGGACCTCCGGCAAGGACGGTGACACAACCATTTGGGCGGCTAAATCCTCTTCCTCGTCCTGCTCCAGCCCGTCAAGTTTCGCGCCGGCGGAACGGTTCAGGGCCGCGATTTCGGCACGCAGGTCCAGCAAGGCATTTTTAAGATCCTGCCGTTGCTTTAAAAGGGACTGAATAGACTGACTGGTGGCTGACATCATTTCCTCTCGCATTCTTGGGAGTACTGAAATGACGTGCGCCGCGGCGTTTTGTGCCGCAACAGCCCGGGAGGAAATTATTGGCTGCCGCCTGCCCGTTCCAGTTTGCGCCATGCCCGCACATTGCGGTTATGCTCGGCAAGGGTTCGGGCAAAGGCATGGCCCCCGGTGCCATCGGCCACAAAATACAGATCCTTGGTGACCTTGGGGTCCACCACGGCCCGCAGGCTGTCAAGGCCGGGATTGCTGATCGGACCGGCAGGAAGGCCGCCGCGGGTATAGGTGTTATAGGGCGTATCGGTGGCAAGGTCCTTGCGGCTGATGGGGCGTCCCATATCCGCCTTGCCCTCGGTCACGCCATAAATCACCGTGGGGTCTGACTGCAACCGCATGCCGATTTTCAGGCGGTTCAGGAACACACCCGCCACATGGGGGCGTTCCGACGCCAATCCGGTTTCCTTTTCCACAATGGAAGCAAGGACCAGCAAATCCTGTTTCGAGGTAATCAGCGGGTCCGGCTTGCGGCCATTCCACACGGTTTCAAGCGCATCCTTCATCGCGGATTTCATCCGCTTTACCAAAGCGTTACGCTGGTCGCCTCGGGTAAAGTGATAGGTTTCAGGAAGGATCGACCCTTCCGGCAGGGCCTCGGTCAGTTCACCGGAAAGCGGGTCCGCCTGTTCAATCAGGTCTCGGATTTCCCGGCTTTGCAAGCCTTCCGGGATGGTCAGGGAATGCACAACCCCCTTGCCACTGACCAGCAGGTTCATGATGGCAAGGCCGCTCATCCCCTCGGTAAAGCGATATTCACCGGCTTTCAGGTTCTTGGCCTGATCCTTGAGGCGCACCCCGAACACAAACACAAGATCGTTTCGGATGATCCCTGCCTCTTTCAGGCGGGTGGCAATGCCGCGCAGGCCGACGCCCTTGTCAAGAACAAGGACCGTTTCCTGATCCAGCGGGCCCGGCGCGTGAAACTGTTTCCAGCCATAAAAGGCCGTCCCGGCAAGGGCGAGGTTGAACAAAACAAACAAGGCCAGAACGAAGATAAAAAGACGCTTCATTCTGACCTCGTTTCATTCAATTTTCAAAAGGCAGGCGGGGTTATACCCGCTTCATCACCAGGCTGGCGTTGGTCCCGCCAAAGCCGAAGGAGTTGGACAGAACCGCGTCCACCTTCTTCTCCTGCGCCACATTCGGCACAAGGTTGATGTCCAGACCCTCAGACGGGTTTTCAAGGTTGATGGTCGGCGGCAGAATGCCTTCTGTCAGCGCCAGAATGGAGAACACGGCCTCAACACCCCCGGCGGCACCCAACAGGTGACCGATCGCGGACTTGGTGGAGGACATGGCCAGTGTGTCCTTGGCATCGCCAAACAGACGCTTGACCGCGTTCACCTCGATTTCGTCCCCCAGCGGGGTGGAGGTACCATGCGCATTCACATAGCCGATATCTTCCGGGTTCAGGCCGGATTTCTTCAGGGCCATCTGCATGGAACGGTACCCGCCGTCGCCATTGCTGGCCGGGGCCGTGATGTGGTAGGCATCGCCGGAAAGGCCATAACCGACCACTTCGGCATAAATCTTGGCACCGCGCTTCTTCGCGTGCTCGTATTCCTCAAGAACCACAACGCCAGCCCCCTCGCCCATCACAAAGCCGTCGCGGGCCTGATCATAGGGACGGGAAGCCTTTGTCGGGTCATCGTGGAAGCCCTTGGAAAGCGCCTTTGCAGCGGCAAACCCGGCGAAACCGATCCGGCACATGGCCGCTTCGGCACCACCGGCAACCATGACATCGGCATCATCCATGACAATCATGCGAGCCGCATCACCAATGGAGTGGGCGCCGGTTGAACAGGCGGTTACGACCGCGTGGTTCGGGCCCTTGTATCCGTGACGGATCGACACCTGGCCAGAAACCAGATTGATCAACGCCCCCGGAATGAAGAACGGGCTGATCCGACGGGGCCCCCGCTCTTTCAGAATAATGGAATTTTCTTCAATGGACGGCAGACCGCCAATACCGGAGCCGATGGACACACCGGTCCGAATGGCGTCTTCTTCGGTTGCAGGCTCCCAACCGGAGTCCTTGATGGCCTCATCCGCAGCGGCAATCCCGTACAGGATGAACTTGTCCACCTTGCGCTGTTCCTTCGGGGACAGAACATCGTCCGCCTTGAAGGCATCAGGGTGATCTTCATCGACAGGTACTTCGCAGCCGTATTTGACGGGCAAGTCGGTCGTATCAAATTTAGTGATGATACCAGCGCCGGATTCAGAATTGATAAGCCTGTTCCAACTTGGCTTAACGCCGTTTGCCAGAGGGGTAACAAGACCAAGGCCTGTGACTACAACACGTCGCATGCTAAATACCTATCGATGAAAATAAAAGGATCGTCAGACTTTTCCGATTGCCAATCAGGCAGCGGAAATAAAGTCGATCGCGTCTTTCACTGTCTGGATTTTTTCAGCAGCGTCGTCCGGAATTTCGATACCGAATTCCTCTTCGAAGGCCATGACCAGTTCAACAGTGTCCAGGCTGTCTGCACCGAGATCGTCGATGAAGCTGGCGGTATCAGTAACCTTTGCTTCCTCTACGCCGAGGTGTTCAACAACAATTTTCTTTACGCTTTCTGCGACATCACTCATTAGCTTTATCCTTAGATAGTCCGGCAGTTAGTTAATAGTGTATTCCTTACCCCCAGTGCGATCAAATTACAAGACGCAAACCGGCGGTCAAAAAATCGTGGCGTTCCTATCATATTTTGACGACGATGCAAATAGAACGTGACATCGTCGCCACAGGTCCACCACAAAGTGGGATCTCATTATGGTCAAATTACGACCATCAGATCATGGCCATACCGCCGTTCACATGCAGGGTCTGGCCGGTAACATAGGCTGCCTCGTCCGAAGCAAGATAGAGAACCGCCGCAGAAATATCCTGCGGATCGCCCAGACGACCGGCAGGAACGGCACCCAGCAGGTTTTCCTTCTGGCCATCGGACAGTTCATCGGTCATGGCGGTCTTGATAAAGCCCGGCGCAACGCAGTTTACGGTGATACCGCGTGCGGCCACTTCCTGCGCGAGGGACTTGGACATCCCGATCATGCCCGCCTTGGACGCGGCATAGTTCATCTGGCCCGGATTACCGGTCACACCGACGATGGACGTGATATTGATGATCCGCCCGGTCCGACGCTTCATCATGCCGCGCAGGCAGTTCTTTGACAGCTTGAACGCCGCCTTCAGGTTCACGTCCATGACGGAATCCCAGTCCTCATCCTTCATCCGCATGGCAAGGCCGTCGCGGGTCAGGCCGGCATTGTTGACCAGAATGTCAAGCTGACCCATGGCTTCTTCGGCAGCCTTGATCAGGCCGTCTACGGCTTCCATGTCGGACAGGTTGCACGGCAGAACATGAACCCGGTCACCAAGCTCGGCTGCCACCTTTTCGAGGGCCTCCTTGCGGGTGCCGGACAGGGCAACGGTTGCCCCGGCTGCGTGCAGGTCTTTTGCAATGGCGGCCCCAAGACCACCGGAAGCACCGGTAACCAGCGCACATTTACCTGTAAGATCAAACATCAATTTTTCCCCAATTCCCTGTAACAGATCAAAGTGATTTCAAGAAAGTTTCAATATCGGTCGGGGACTGAACGGCACTGCCGGTCATGTCCTTGTTGATCCGGCGAACCATCTGGGTCAGCACCTTGCCGGTCCCCAGCTCTACCAGATCGGAAATGCCCTGCTCTCCCATGAACAGAACGGATTCACGCCAGCGTACCCGGCCCGTCACCTGCTCAACCAGCAGTTTGCGAATGGTTTCAGGATCGCTGACCTCACCGGCGGTCACGTTGGCGACAAGCGCAACGGACGGCGGCGCAATGGTGACCTCGCCCAGTTTCTCGGCCATCACATCGGCGGCCGGTTGCATCAGCGGACAATGGAACGGGGCACTGACCGGCAGCATCATGGCTTTCCGAACACCCTTTTCACGGGCCAGTTCAATAGCTTTCTCGACCGCGCCCTTGTGACCGCTCAGGACCACCTGCCCATCGGCGTTGTCATTGGCGGCAACCACAACCTCGCCCTCATCGGCGGCGGCGGTGGCTTCCTTGACCAGTTCCTCGACCGGCTCAATATTCATGCCCAGCAGCGCCGCCATGGCGCCAATGCCGACGGGAACCGCCTGCTGCATGGCCTGCCCGCGCGCTTTCAGAAGCCGGGCCGCATCGGCCAGTTCCAGAGCCCCTGCCGCTGTCAGGGCGGAATACTCACCAAGGGAGTGTCCGGCCACAAAGCGGGCCACATCGGCCAGGCGAAGATTTCCTTCCTGCTCCAGGACACGGGCAACCGCCACACTGACGGCCATCAGAGCCGGCTGGGCGTTTTCGGTCAGGGTCAGGTCCTCAATGGGCCCTTCATACATCAGCTTTGTGAGACTTTGACCGAGGGCGTCATCCACTTCTTCGAATACCTGCGCCGCCAGCGGGAATGCCTCGGCCAGTTCCTTGCCCATGCCGACGGCCTGACTTCCCTGCCCCGGAAAAACGAATGCACGTGTCATAAATAGTGTCCAATCCAGTTAATAGATAATAGGAACAGTCATATTGACTGTATTTTTCCTGTCAAGCCTACTTGCATAAAGCCGGGATTTCTGTATAGTCCGCGACCTCAATACTCCTTGCCGACGGAGGTCGGCTTCGTCTGTTCGGTTTCCCTTATGGAAACTCCAGACACCCAATAGCCATAAGGAGCTTTATATATGCCTCTTTACGAGACAGTTATGATTGCCCGTCAGGACATCTCCTCTCAGCAGGTTGAAACTCTGACCGAAACAATGTCCGGTTTTATCACCAATGCAGGCGGCACTATCGCCAAGGTGGAAAACTGGGGTCTTCGCAATCTTGCCTACAAGGTCAAGAAAAACCGCAAAGGCCACTATGTTCTCCTGAACATCGACGCCCCCGTAGACGCCGTTAAGGAACTGGAACGCAACCTTCTTCTGAACGAAGACGTCCTGCGTCACATGACCATCCGCGTTGAGGAACTCGAAGAAGGCGACAGCGTCATGCTGCAGGCCAAGAGCGCCCGTCCGGGCCGTCGCTCTGCCGACTCTGATGACAATGCGTCCAACGAGTCCGAAGAGAAAACCAAAAACGCATCTACTTCAGAAGGGGAAGAATAATGTCTGTTGCACAACGTCGACCGTTTTTCCGTCGTCCCCGCACTTGCCCGCTTTCCGGCGAAGGTGCACCGAAGATCGATTACAAGGACATCAAGCTTCTGCAGCGTTTCGTTTCCGAGCGTGGCAAGATCATGCCGAGCCGAATCACGTCAGTCTCCGCCAAGAAACAGCGGGAACTTGCAAGAGCAATCAAACGGGCACGCAATATCGCGCTGATGCCGTTTGTCGTAAAGTAAGGTACTTCCGGTAAGGCGGACCACCGCCTTTCCAGAGTAACGGGTCATGATCAAGGCTGTAACGTCAAGTATTGCCCTCGGTGTTGTAAGCACCCTCTTCCTGTCGCTGTCGGTTATCGGCAATGCAGGCGGAAGCACTGCACCGGGAAGTGCTTTTCAGGCAATGGCCCTGATGACCTTGTCCCTCGTCCCCCTGTTTCTTTCAGGGTTGGGTCTGGGGGTCACAAGTGCCGCCCTCTCCGTTGCCGCCGGTGCGGTTGTTGCGGGGCTGACGGCAGGACCGTTATTCGGTCTGACTTATGTCGCAACCTGTGGTTTGCCTGTGATTTTTATCGTTCGGCAGGCCCTGTTATGGCGTGAGGCAGACAACAAGATATTCTGGTATCCGGTAGACCGGCTTACGATCTGCTGGATATGCGTCTGTATCGCCCTGTCCATGATGGCAGCCTTGCTGCTCTACATGAACACCTCCCTTCGGGAAGGCCTGATATCGCAGTTTGATGTCATTCTTCCGGAAGTTCGGAAAATGGGGGGTATATACGCAACCTTGAGCGCCGAGGAACTGGTCTGGTTCATACCGCAGGTCTTTGGCCCGTTCTGGGGGATCCTGATCCTCACGAGCGGAAGCCTTGCCCAAGGTCTGTTGGTACGGTTTGGAAAGAACCTGCGCCCCACCCCGGCCCTGTCCGGGATGGCAATGCCAAAATGGCTGGCCCTGGTAACCATCGGGATTGTCGCCCTGAGCTTCATCCTGAAAGATGCCGGTCCGGTTGTGGGGTCAGTGGTGGTTGTACTGGAGATCGCGTTCTTCCTTCAGGGAATGGCCGTGATCCACGGAGTATCTAGAAACTGGAATTACCGTCCCGCCATTTTGGCGGCCGTGTATTTGATAGTAATTGTAATGTTATGGCCGATACTGGTAATCACCTTACTGGGATTGGCTGATAGTTGGATTGGGTTTCGTGGCCGCCAAGCTGCGGCCCCCCACCAGGAGGATGACTGATGGAAATTGTACTGCTTGAGCGCGTTGAGAAACTCGGTCAAATGGGCGATGTCGTGACAGTTAAGAACGGTTACGCCCGCAACTTCCTGCTGCCACAGGGTAAAGCCCTGCGCGCCAGCAAGGATAATCTTGAAATCTTTGAAAAGCAGCGGGCTCAGCTTGAAGCTGACAACCTGAAGCGCAAAGACGAAGCAACTGCGGTTGCAGCAAAACTGGACGGCGAAACCGTTGTCCTGATCCGTGCCGCCAGCGAAAGCCAGCAGCTTTACGGTTCTGTAAGCACCCAGGACATTGCCCGGACTGTTACAGACGCCGGTTACACCGTGGATCGCAAACAGGTCATCATGGACAAGGTTCTGAAGACCCTTGGCCTGCACGATGTCCGCATCCGTCTGCACCCGGAAGTTATCGTGTCCGTCACGGTCAACATTGCCCGCTCTCACGAAGAAGCTGAAATTCAGGCACGTGGCGAGTCTGTTGAAGAAGCTGCGGAAGCAGCCCTCGACAACCGCGATGAAGCCATCAATGAAGTCTTCGAATCCAAAGCTGACGAACAGCTTATGGGCGAGGAATAAGAGATACCACCCGCCCTCGCGGCGGGTGACGATCAGAAAAAGCGGTGTCCCTTTCGGGATGCCGTTTTTTTTGTCCCCAGCCCGGACGGGGATAAAGGTCCGCTGAAGATCAAGGGTCTCTGCAAGATATCCCCGTTATCCCCAGCGTGTGGAAAAAACTTGTCCACAGTTTTTCCCCCAGCGTGTATTAAAAGCATCTGATCATTCTGAACCAGTTATGATAGGGTCCCGTCATGGAAAGTACTGTCCTTAATCCCGATACCAGCAGTTCCGAGGGCTACTCCGCCGTAAAGTTCAGGAGCCTCCCTCACAACCCGGATGCCGAACGCGATTTGCTGGGTGCCATCCTGGTTAACAACGAAGCGGCATCGAAGGTCGGTGGGTTCCTGCGTGCCGAGCATTTTTTCGAACCGGTTCATGCTCGGATTTTTGATGCCGCCACCCTGCTTATCGAACGGGGAGAGATTGCGGACCCGGTCACGTTGAAGGCGTATTTCGACCGGGACGAAGCCCTCAGTGAGATTGGGGGAGCCCAGTATCTGGCTCACCTGGCGGCATCGGCGACGACCATTATCAACGCGGAAAACTATGGCCGTATCATTTACGATCTGGCCTTGCGGCGCGAGCTGATCAACCTTGGCGAGGACATTGTCAACACGGCATATGAGTCCGATCTGAACCAGACCGCGAATTCCCAGATTGAAGATGCCGAACGGCAGCTTTTCGGTCTGGCGGAAAATGGAAGTCACGAAGGGGGCCTGATCCCCGTTAAAGTCGCTGTGGCGGAGGCCGTCAAGTCCATTGAGGAAGCCTTCCAGCGAGACGGCGACATTGTAGGTGTAACAACAGGGATGCGGGATTTGAACGCCAAGCTGGGGGGCTTGCACAATTCCGACCTGTTGATCCTTGCGGGGCGTCCGTCCATGGGTAAAACGTCGCTGGCAACCAACATTGCCTATAACGCGGCCAAGGCCTACCGGGATACCGGGGGCAAAGAGGGCGCCCCGGTCGGGTTCTTCTCGCTTGAAATGTCCGCCGAGCAATTGGTTGGCCGTGTTCTGGCCGAGGCAACGGAAATCAGTTCCGAAAAACTGCGGCGCGGTGACCTGACCGATGACGAGTTTGCCAACAGGCTGGTCCCGCAAAGTGCCATGCTGTCCGAACTGCCCCTGTATATTGACGACACACCGGCCATCTCCATCGGCGCACTGCGCACCCGGGCCCGGCGCCTGAAGCGCAGCCACGGCCTTGGCATGATTGTGGTCGACTATCTGCAATTGATGAAGGGGTCCGGCCGGACCGACAGCCGCGTTCAGGAAATTTCCGAGGTAACGCAGGGCCTAAAGGCCGTGGCCAAGGAACTGAACATCCCGGTCATCGCCCTGTCCCAGCTCAGCCGTCAGGTGGAAAACCGGGAAGACAAGCGCCCGCAACTGTCCGACCTTCGTGAATCCGGGTCAATTGAACAGGATGCGGACGTGGTCATGTTCGTGTATCGTGAAGAATATTACGAAGGACGACGGGAACCCAGTGAGGGCACCCCGGAACACGCGGAATGGCAAGAACGCATGGCAAAGGTTCACAACATGGCCGAGGTCATCATCGGCAAACAGCGTCACGGCCCCATCGGGATCGTCAAGCTGCACTTCCAGCCGGAATTCACCCGCTTTGGCGATCTGGCTCTCGACGATCACCTGCCGGAGCATATGTAATGATGGCGCTCGCCCATGAACCCCGGTTGGCGGGCGGCTATTTGACCATTGATCTTGGCGCGCTGCGGGCCAATTACAGGACCCTGCAGGAAAAACTGGGCGACACCGAATGCGCAGGCGTGGTCAAGGCGGATGCCTATGGCCTCGGGATTGAGCGGGTCGCCCCCGCGCTGGCCGAGGAAGGATGCCGAAAGTTCTTTGTCGCCCTGCCCGAAGAAGGGGTAACCCTGCGCCGCCTGTTGCCGGATGTGGAAATTTTCATCCTGAGCGGCCTGTTTCAGGACTGCGAAGAGCTCTATGTCCGGGACCGACTGGCGCCCTGCCTGACCAGTCTTGAAGAAATCCGGCGGTGGTCCGCTGCGGCATCCCGCCACGGCCCCCTGCCCTGCATCCTGCATCTGGACAGCGGCATTTCCCGCCTTGGCCTGATGGAAGGCCCACTGCGGGAATTGGCGGAAAACCCCGACTGGCTGGACGGTCTGGAGGTTGAGTATCTGATGAGCCATCTGGCCTGCGCCGACAGCCCGGAAAACAGCTATAACGAGTTCCAGTTGGAAAAGCTGAACACGGCCATCTCGCTGCTGCCACCTGCCCTTCGGGACACCCCGGTATCCTTCGCCAATTCCAGCGGAATTTTCCTGGGACCAGAGTTTCAGCGGGATCTGGCCCGGCCCGGTGTGGCCCTCTATGGCGGCAACCCGACCCCCGGAAAACCCAGCCCGGTGAGGCCGGTGATCCATTTGCAGGGAAAAATCCTGCAAGTTCATGACGTTGACAGCAATATAGCGGTTGGTTATGGTGCCTCCTATCGCACGGCTAAAAATGGCAGAATTGCAACGGTTTCCGTAGGCTATGCCGACGGATATTTCCGGGCTTTTGGCAATTCGGCATTTTGTGCGATACAGAACAGGAAAATTCCTGTGGTGGGGCGAGTTTCCATGGATATGCTCACGATCGACGTTACGGACGTGGAACCGGAGCTGTGCAAGCCGGGAGAATTGGTCAGCCTGATCGGCGGTGCCATCGACATCGACGAACTGGCGGACAAGGCAGGCACCATTTCCTATGAGTTGCTTACATCACTGGGGCATCGGTATTATCGTCGATATATAGACTGAGTGGTGTAGGGTTAACCGTATGGAATGGAACTTTCTGGCCAAGATTGGCCGCGTCACCCTCAACTTCATGAGGGCTGTCGGACATTTGACCATGTTCACCGGACACAGCGTCCGGCATGTGTTCCTTCCCCCGTTTTTCCTGCGCCTGTTCCTCAAGCAACTCATGAGCATCGGCTATTACTCCCTGCCTGTGGTGGGCATGACGGCCCTGTTCACCGGCATGGTCCTTGCCCTGCAAATTTATGTGGGATCCTCCCGCTTCAATGCGGAAAGCGCGGTTGCCACCATTGTGGTGATCGGCCTGACCCGCGAGTTGGCCCCGGTCCTGAGTGGCCTGATGGTGGCTGGCCGGGTCGGTGCGGCCATTGCCGCCGAAATCGGCACCATGCGGGTCACCGAACAGATTGACGCCCTCGTCACCCTGTCCACCAACCCCTATAAATATCTTGTCGCGCCGCGCATTCTGGCCGGCATGATCACCCTGCCCGCCCTTGTGCTGATCGCCGATATCATCGGGGTATCCGGCGGCTTTCTGGTGGCGACGGAATCCCTTGGCTTCAACGCCAGTTCCTACATGAAGAACACCTTTGATTTCCTTGAAACCCGGGACGTGGTGTCCGGCCTGATCAAGGCTTCCGTGTTCGGCTTTATTGTCTCCCTGATGGGATGTTACCACGGCTTCAATTCCACCGGCGGAGCCCAAGGCGTTGGACGGGCGACAACCAATGCGGTGGTCTCCTCCTTCATCCTGATCCTGATCAGCGACTATTTCCTGACCGTTTTGCTGCTTGACTGACGCCATGACGGAACACGCCAAGATCAGCCTGAACAATGTGTGCAAGTCCTTTGGCCGCAAACATGTTCTCAACAACCTGACGCTGGATGTGAAGGCCGGGGAATCCGTTGTTGTGATCGGCGGATCGGGAACCGGCAAGTCGGTCATGCTGAAATGTATTCTGGGCCTGCTGACCCCGGAAAGCGGCGAGATTTATATCGACGGAAAGCAGATCGTCGGCCTGCCCGCCAGCGAGCGGGAAGCCTCGTTGCGGAAAACCGGGATGCTGTTCCAGTATGCGGCCCTGTTCGACAGCCTGCCGGTCTGGGAGAATGTGGCCTTTGGCCTGATACAGGCGCATGGCATGAAGCGGTCCGACGCCCGCGATGTGGCCATTGAAAAGCTGGCCCTTGTGGGCCTTGGCCCGGACATGGCCAACCGCAACCCGTCGGAACTGTCCATTGGCATGCAAAAGCGCGTTGGCCTTGCCCGCGCCATTGCCACCAATCCCGAAATCATTTTCTTCGATGAACCCACCACGGGGCTGGACCCCATCATGGGCGATGTCATCGACAACCTGATCCGGGATTGCACCCGGCATCTGGGGGCCTCCACCCTGACCATTTCCCACGACATGGAAAGCGCGCAAAAAATTGCCGATCGGATCGCGCTGATCTATAAGGGAGAGGTCGTCTGGGTGGGGCCGGCGGATGAAATTGAACACTGTGGCAATCCATATGTTGAACAGTTCGTCCGAGGCGATATAAAGGGCCCCATAGAACTGGATATACTGAAACCCTAGAGCAGTCTGTGGCCTCGACCATGCCCCGCGCTGCCCTGGCATATTTTAAAGGCGATCAAGGCCCATAATGGCACGAGTTACGGAACAATATGCCTGCCAGACCTGCGGAAGCACCTATCGCAAATGGCAGGGAAAGTGCGATGCCTGCGGAGAGTGGAACTCCATCACCGAGGACACCACGAACCAGGTTGTTCCCAAGGGCCTGTCCTCTGGCAAGGGCCGCCAGATTGTTTTCACTTCACTTGATACGGAAACCGCCGATTATGCGCGCTCTGTTTGCGGCCTGTCCGAACTGGACCGGGTGCTGGGCGGCGGTTTTGTGCCCGGCTCGTCCGTCCTGATCGGCGGCGATCCCGGCATCGGCAAATCCACGATCCTGCTGCAGGCCGTCGGACGGATGGCCAAGTCCGGGTATAAATGCACCTATATCTCGGGCGAGGAAGCGACCCGGCAAATCTCCATGCGGGCCCGGCGGCTTGGTCTTGCCGACAGCCCGGTCAAGCTGGCGGCGGCGAACTCGCTGCGCGATATCATTTCCAGCCTTGAGAAAGAAGAGCCCCCCCATCTGCTGGTGATCGACTCCATCCAGACCATGTATGCGGACAATCTGGACAGTGCGCCCGGAACCGTCTCGCAGGTGCGCGCCTGTTCGCAGGAATTGATCCGCCTTGCCAAGAAACTGAACACAGCGGTCATGCTGGTCGGGCATGTCACCAAGGACGGCCAGATTGCCGGCCCCCGCGTGCTGGAACATATGGTCGATACGGTGCTCTATTTCGAGGGGGATCGCGGCCACCAGTTCCGCATCCTGCGGGCGGTCAAGAACCGCTTTGGCGCCACCGACGAAATTGGCGTATTCGAGATGACCGACAACGGTCTTCAGGAAGTCAACAACCCCTCCTCCTTGTTCATTACCAACAAGGACAAGGAAATCAGCGGCGCGTCGGTCTTCGCCGGGATGGAGGGAACCCGCCCCCTGCTGGTGGAAATACAGGGGCTTGTCGCCGCCTCGCAGCAGGCGACGCCGCGCCGGGCGGTGGTGGGCTGGGATTCCAGTCGCCTGTCCATGATTTTGGCCGTTCTGGATTCCCGTTGCGGTTTGTCGCTGGCCGGAAATGAAGTATACTTGAACGTGGCGGGTGGCCTGCGTGTCAGCGAGCCTGCAGCCGACCTTGCGGTGGCGGCGGCCCTGATTTCATCCGTGTCCGACATACCGGTCCCGGAAAACAGTATCATCTTCGGCGAGATTGGCCTGTCCGGGGAAATCCGCCCTGTCAGTCAGACGGATAGCCGCCTGAAGGAAGCCGCGAAACTGGGCTTTGATAATGCGATCATTCCCTTGGGCAGCAAGATCAAGGACCCGACGATCAAGATTATCGAAGTCGAACATCTGAGCGAAATTGTCAGCCTGTTCACACAGGCCAAGTCCCAGACCGGGAATTGAACACGAGGTTAGTAGCGCATCCATGGAACAGTTACCGATTAATATCACCGATGGCGCCATTCTGGTGTTGCTCGCCATTTCCGCGATCTTCGGTTTCATCTGGGGTTTTGCCAAAGGGGTCCTGACCGTTTCCGGCTGGGTCGGGTCGGTTTTCGCCACCCTGTACGCCTTTCCGCACCTGAAAGGATTTACCCGCGAGTTCATCCCCAACCTTCTGGTCGCGGATATTGTCACCGGCGCGGTCTTTTTTATTCTCTGTCTGGTCATTTTGTCCTATATCACCCATGCGATCTCGGAGAAGGTCAAGGCATCCGCCCTCGGGGCGCTTGACAGGACCTTGGGTATTTTCTTCGGCATGGCAGGTGCGATTGTTCTGGTGGGTATCGGGTGGCTGATTTTTGTGCAGTTCATCCCGCCGAAAAACCACCCCGAGGCCATTATGGAAGCCAAGATGCTGCCCATTGTCATGGCAAGTGGTGAGTTTGTCGCCCGCCTGACCCCGCCGGAAATGCAGGAAAACCTGCTGGCGGCCCTGAAGACCGGGCAGGACGCGGCAGATAGCGTGAAGCAAGGTTACGAGGCCATCCCCGAAGGCGTTCGTGACGATGTGGAGAAAAACGTAAAGGAAGCCCTTGAAACGCTGGACAAAGGCTATGATTCCCAATCCCGTCAGCAGATGGAAAATCTCACTAAAGGTACTCAGGTAACCCAATGACCGAACATGTAACCTCCCTCAATCTCTGCAACCCTTTTGATGACGACAAACTGCATGAGGAATGCGGTGTCTTTGGCATCTACGGCCATTCCGAGGCAGCCGCCCTTGCCGCCCTTGGCCTGCATGCCCTGCAGCATCGCGGACAGGAAGCCGCCGGGATCGTCAGCCATGACGGGCGCCACTTCCACAGCCACAAGGCCATGGGAAAGGTCGGCGACAATTTCTCCTCCGAGGATGTGATCAAGAGCCTCAAGGGCGATGCAGCGGTCGGTCATAACCGGTATGCCACCACCGGCGGTACGGTGCTTCGGAATGTTCAGCCCATCTTTGCCGACCTTGCCAATGGCGGCCTTGCCGTGGCCCATAACGGCAACCTGACCAATGCCTCCACCCTGCGCCGGCAACTGGTCGCGGAGGGCAGCATCTTCCAGTCCACAATGGATACGGAAGTGATCATTCACCTTGTCGCAAACAGCAAGAAAATCAAGGTCGTAGACCGCATTGTTGATGCAATGCATAAAATCACGGGCGCCTATTCCCTCGTTGCCCTGACCAGCAAGAAGTTGGTCGGTATGCGGGATCCGTTCGGGGTGCGCCCGCTGGTTCTTGGCAAGCTGGACGGGGCCTATATCCTGACATCGGAAAGCTGCGCCCTGGATATTATCGGTGCCGAATTTATCCGCGATGTGGAACCGGGCGAGGTCATTGTCATTGACGAGACAGGGATTTCCTCCACCTCTCCCTATACCAACCCGCAGAAGCGTTTCTGCATTTTCGAGCATATCTATTTTGCCCGTCCGGACAGTGTGGTGGAAAACCGCTCCGTCTATGATGTGCGCAAGGGGATCGGCCGTCAGCTCGCCATCGAGAACCCTGTCGAGGCCGATGCGGTCATCCCAGTGCCGGATTCCGGCACCCCCGCCGCCATCGGGTATGCCGAACAATCCGGCCTGCCGTTCGAGCTGGGCATCATCCGCAACCATTATGTGGGCCGCACCTTTATCGAACCCACCGACCAGATCCGTCACCTTGGCGTCAAACTGAAGCACAACGCCAACCAGGCCCTGATCAAGGGCAAGCGGGTTGTTCTGGTGGATGACAGCATTGTTCGCGGGACCACCTCCACCAAGATCGTACAGATGGTGCGCGATGCCGGTGCCGCCGAGGTGCATATGCGGATCGCCAGCCCGCCAACCACCCATTCCTGCTTCTACGGTGTGGATACCCCCAGCCGCCAGAAACTGCTGGCCGCCCAGTATGACATCGACGAAATGTGCAAGTTCATCGGTGCTGACAGCCTCAGCTTCATTTCCCTCGACGGCCTGTATGTGGCCATGGGAGAGAAAGGCCGCAATGCCGCCACCCCGCAATATTGCGATGCGTGCTTTACCGGCGAATACCCGATTGACCTTGTTGACCATGACAGTGGCGCTGACAACGAACTGACGCTATTGTCCGAAAGCTAACCTCCACAGGAACGAGTATGTCCAAACGATTTTCAGACAAGATTGCCCTGGTCACCGGGGCATCACGGGGCATCGGTGCCGCCGTTGCAAAAGCCCTTGCCGCCGAAGGCGCCCATGTGATCATGATTGCCCGGTCTGTCGGCGCCCTCGAAGAGGTGGATGACGCCATCCAGAACGCCGGGGGCACAGCCACGCTGGTGCCCATGGACCTGACCGAGACAGACGCCATTGACGGCCTTGCCGCGCCGCTTCTGGAACGCTGGAAGAAACTGGACATCCTTGTCGGCAATGCGGGCATGCTGGGCAAGCTGACACCGCTTCCCCACTATGACCCGAAATTGTGGGAAGATGTGTTCCGCCTGAATGTGCATGCCAACTGCCGCCTGCTGCGGGCCCTTGATCCGCTGCTGCGCCAAAGCGAGGCAGGACGCGCCCTGTTCGTCACATCAGATATGGCCGGACAGCACAAGCACTATTGGGGCGGCTATTCCGCGTCAAAACTGGCGCTTGAGGAAATGATCCGCACCTATGCGGCGGAAGTGTCCAAAACCAACCTGAAGGTCAATCTGATCGATCCGGGCCCAACCGCCACCAAGCTGCGCCTTGCGGCCTATCCCGGTGAAGATCAAACCACCCTGCCGACGCCAGAGGATCGGGCCCACCTGTTCCTGAACGCGCTTGCTGAAGATTTCACCGACAACGGTACCCTGATCCGGCAGACCGCCTGATCAGGCCCTCTTGAGACCGCTTTCCTTGTTCGGGGAAGCGGTCTACAATGCGGACAAAACAACATTCCAAGAATGGAAGGTCCGCCCATGACAACCACGCCCTCTCCCTCCCTATCCCCCATCAAGGCACAGGCAGAAATTCACCACGCTTATCTGCTGGGCCTGCAATTGATGATTTCCACCCGCAAGGGGCCGGATGTAATGGAAGACTGGATGTTCCGCCTGTTCCGGCGCCAGCATCTGGACAAGTTCCTCAGCAGCTTCGACAAACTGGGCCTTCGAAACGAACCCGATGCGGTGGCCTGCGCCAAGTATCACGTTCTCTCCAACTCCATCGGCGGTGTCCCCGTCGAGTATATGGAAGAAAACAGCAAGAAAGCATGGGTCCGCTTCCGCTATCCCCGCTGGATGTATCACGGGGCCACTATCTGCGGCGTGCCCATTGGCGTCAGCCGGGGGTTCCTGCGCGGCTGGTATGCCCATAACGGTGTGTCCCTCAAGAACCCGCGCCTTGGCTATGTCTGTGTATCCGAGGACATGACTGGCGAGTTCGGCTTCTGCGGATATTTCAAGGAATATGACCACGACCTGACGGACGAGGAGCGCCTGCAATTCGCCAAGGGGGAATTACCGCCGCCCTTCGATCCGGCCGCCCAACCCGCCCCCCCGGCACAGGAATGGAACGAGGTCCGGCTGGAAAAGGCCAACCGGAACTATGCCATGGATTATATCCGCAACGGGCTTGCCGAACTGGCCGCCGTGATCGGCGCCGAGGAAACCCGCACCCTTGGCGGCCTTGCTGCCCGCCTGATCGGCCTGCAATATTATCCTGAAACGGCCAAGATCGTGGAAGCAACGGACGGCACCCCGGAAGATGCGGCCCGCTACCTGATGTCCATGATGGAAGGAATGGGTGACGAGGTCCGCCCCCTGCCCGGCCAGAACGACAATCAGGCCAGCTTTGAGCATACAGGCCTTCGGGTCCTGCGCGGCCTGTCCGGTCAGGACCGGCATATCCTGCTCGCCTGTTGGAAGGAATTGTGGCTGGGGACCATCCGGTCCCATCGCCAGATGATGACCCTGGATATGGAACAGGTAAATGATGAAAAGCTGGTCTGGACCGTCCGCCGTCTGACAGCCTGAGACACCGGGGCGGATGCTCAGATCCGCTGAATTCCGCCCCTGTTCCCTGAATGGCCGCCCTTCAGCCGCTAGGAGGCCGCTTCGGCTTCCGTCGTTTTTCGCCGTCCCGCGGTAAACAGCATCACCGCGAACAGGGCCGTCCCGATAATGGTGACGATTGATCCTGTGGCGACCAGCCCCACATTGGTCGGATCATCACTGACCACCACCTTGCCTGCCACCAGCAGGACCGCCCCCACCTGATAGACCACCAGTTGCAGCATCCCGAGTTTGGGGCAAGCCACAGCCGGATACACCGCCAGTATCAGGCCAAACAGGGCCGATACGGCAAACCCCACCAGATTGGCGTGCGCATGCGGATTGGAATATTGAAAATTCTCGGTAATGCCGAGCCATGTCCCAAAGATCATACCGCCCAGCAACCATAAAATGGCCAGCCGGATATAGATCAGACCCAGTTTCCGTCCCATTGTCTTTCCCCCTTTTGCAATCATGCCCTGCGCCCACAATCAAGAATTCCCTAATACACCTATTCCTGAATATGAAAAAGATGTTTTCCGGGGGCCGCGAAAAAAGCACAAGGATGATCGGGGGATTGACGGATGGGGATTTCAGGGGCGATGCAGGGCCAACGCAAGGGAGATACAAAAACCGGCCCCAAAACGAAAGACGCCCCGGCAATGCGGGGCGTCCTGTTCTTTGCAAGGATCGATCAGGTATCCTTGGCGTAGGGGTTCTTGCCGGTGCGCGGCGAAATCCGGATTGGCACCGCCGGCATGTTGAAATCCTCTCTCAACCCGTTGATCAGGTAGCGGATATAGGATTCCGGCAGTTCACCCCGTGATGACATGAACAACGAGAAGGTCGGCGGACGGGATTTCACCTGCGTCATATACCGGATCTTCAGGCGGCGTCCCTTCGCCATTGGCGGCGGATGCTTCTCAAGCATATGTTCCAGCCAGCGGTTCAGCTGCGAAGTGCTGATCCGCTTGTTCCACAGGCGGTAAACCTCGATCACCTGCGGCAGCAGTTTTTCAAGCCCCCGGCCCGTCAATGCGGACAGGGTGACCACCGGAACCCCGCGCACCTGCGGCAGGGAAATTTCCAGCTTCTCGCGGATTTGCTTCAACATGGCCTGCCGGTCCTTGACCACATCCCATTTGTTGACAGCAACCACAAGGCCGCGCCCTTCCTCGATCACGTGGGCGGCAATGGTCAGGTCCTGCTTCTCGAAGGAGACATCCGCATCGACAACCAGAACGACCACCTCGGCCATCTTGATCACCCGCAGACTGTCCGCAACGGACAGTTTCTCCAGCTTTTGCTGAACCCGTGCGCGGCGGCGGATACCCGCCGTGTCCACCAGCTTGATCTTCTGGCCGTCAAATTCCCATTCAACGGAAATGGCGTCCCGTGTCACACCGGCCTCGGGGCCGGTCAGCAGGCGTTCCTCGCCGATGATCTTGTTGACCAGTGTGGATTTACCCGCGTTCGGGCGGCCCACAATGGCCAGCGCCAGCGGCCGGTCCTTGGCGGCGATTTCCGGCTCGATCTCCCGCTCATAAGGCAGCAGCGCATCGAACAGTTCGCCCATGCCATCGCCATGCTCTGCAGACAACGGTAACGGATCGCCCAAACCCAGCTTGTACGCGGGAAAGAGTTCCGACTCGGCCTGTTTGCCCTCGCATTTGTTGGCGACAAGGATCACCGGCACATCGGATTTCCGCAGCCAGTTGGCAAAATGCGAATCCAGCGGCGTGATACCCGCCCGGGCATCAAACAGCATCAGGGCCACATCCGCCTCTTCCAGCGCCATTTCCGTCTGGCGTCGCATCCGTCCTTCAAGGCTGTCGTCGAACGCCTCTTCCAGACCGGCGGTGTCGATCACCTTGAATTTAAGCGAGCCGATCCGGGCGTCCCCTTCACGACGATCCCGGGTCACGCCCGGCGTATCGTCCACCAACGCCAGTCGTTTCCCGACCAGACGGTTGAACAGGGTCGACTTTCCCACATTGGGTCGGCCAATGATTGCAACTGTAAAAGACATTTTTATAAACTAGCGATATGCCACCAACTGGGCATCGTCCGTTAAGACAAACAACATTCCCCCCGCGACGACGGGCGCAATAGAGGCGTTGTCAGAGAGTTCCACTTTCCCCAGAATTTTACCGTCATAGGGGGAAACAGACACCGCAATACCGTAATTGGACACCAAAATCAAACGATCACTTGCAAGAATGGGCCCTGCCCACACAATCAGGCCTGATTTTTCTTCCGGGTCCTCGAATTTACCCAGCGGACGGACCCAGCGAATCAGGCCGTTGCTGCGGGAAAGACAGACCAACTCACCGTCCGTTGTCACCACATAGATAAAGTCGCCCACAACCCACGGGGTCTGTGTGGTTGAGATTTCCTGCACCCATTTACGGTTACCGGAGCGCAAGTCAATGCCCACCATCCGGCCGGAATAACTGGCCGCGAACACCATGCCGCGATCGATTACCGGGAAACCGACAATATCGGAAATGGAAGACAGGGAGCTGTACCGGCGACGAGCCTGCAACTGGTCGGACCATGCCTGCTCTCCGTTGTCAGCCCGAAGGGCATAGAGCTCACCTGATGAGAACGGCACAACCACCGTGCCGCTGCTAACGGCCGGGCTGGCCGCGCCCAGAAGGCCGGTAATTTCCATGCCCCCTTCATAGGACCATTCCACCTCACCGGTCAGCACATCAAGGGCAAACACCCGGCTGTCATAGGTAACGACGAAAACATGCCCTTCGGCGATGGTCGGGGCGGAACGGATGGGCGCGCCGATATCCTGTTTCCAGTACATCCCGCCACTTTCCGGATCAAGGGAATAGACCTCGCCATAGGAGGTTGACGCAAAAACCCGGCCATATTCAGCGGAAACCCCACCGCCAACGACGCCATCCTCTTCCCCGCGCGGGGTCAGGTTGACGGCCCACAATTTCTTGCCATCTTCCTGCGAGAAGGCGCGAACCCGGCTTTCACTGTCCATGGCAAACACGCGGCCATCGGCAATGACCGGCGCGGTTGTCACCCGGTTTTCATCATCGGACCCCTGCCCGATACTGACGCGCCAGACCTCGTTCAGGTCATCGGCCAGTGTCAGGTGGTGCATGGCATGGCTGGCCGTTCCGCCGGATTGGGGCCAGTTCTCGTTCACGTAAGGCCCGGGCAGCCGAACGGTCAGGTCGGACAGACCTTCATCCGGCTCCAGCGACTGTTCCAGCGCCAGAATGGAAATCCGCTCCCCCGGCAGCGGCGGTGCTTGCGCCTCGCCCAGCCAGTCAGGCAGCATTTCACAGGCTGAAAGCACGATCAGCATTCCGCCGATCGATGCTGTTTTTACGGCATAAGCGACTGTTTTCTTCACCACAGGCCCCACTCTTCAATTCATGCTCTGCATAACCGTCCCGGTCCGGGACAGGCTTACCCCTCGGCGATTGCCTTCAGGACCTCTTCCGCCCGTGCCTTGACACCTTGCGGTGCGGCGGCATCCTCTTTCAGTGCGGACAGAAGGCGACGCGCCTCGTCCCGGTTGCCATCCTTCAAATAGCTGAGGGCAACAATCTCCTGCGCACTGGCAAAGAAAACACTGCCCGGCTCGGTCAGGCCCTCGACGCGGGATCGCACATCGTCCGTGCTGCCGTTATCCAGCAGGTAATAGGCGGCCAGAATACGGGCAAGGCTGGAAAACTCCTTGCCCACTTCGCTATCGGCGGCCAGCGCATCATACACGTCCAGCGCCTCGGCGCCCTTGCCAGCGGACATCAGGGCCTCTGCCTGACGCAGGCGGGCCAGACCCCGGTAGCCGTCATTGCCGTTTTCGGCCAGATCCGCAAAGGCCGCACTGGCATCCTCGAATTTCTTGTCAGCAAGAAACACGGTGGCTTCATAGAACTGGTCGCCCTGCGCAGTTGCCTCGGACTGGCGATAATTCTGCCACCCGACCACAGCCGCCGTTGCCGCGACAATCAGGATAGAACCGCCAATGACAAAATTACCGTACTTCTTCCACAGTTGAAGGGACTTGTCTTTGCGGACTTCCTCGTCCACTTCGCTGAAAATATCGGACACAAAAAACTCCAGTATCGCTTGAATTTGCGGGATAAAATAAACCGCCTGATATGCAATGGCAAACACTGATCCTGTGGTGCCCGACAATTTCGACATAAAAAAGGCGATTTTACCTGTAGGCTAGTCGCACAAAACCGATTTCCAGCGAGGGGGAGACGAAAAACAATGGAAGAACATCAGGTTTTGCGGCTGGTTGCCCTGATCATGGTCGCGTTTCTAGTCTTGCCCGGCGTTCTTTACTATGCCCGCCGCTCCAGCCGGCAGGCCCTGCTGCGAAGCATCGCCCTGTGGCTCGCCATCGCCTTCGGCGCGTCCATCCTCTATACCCTTCTCGGACCTCTTTGATCCTCCCGCGCCGCTGCCATACCGCGCAACGCCATACCTCGCCATACCCACGCCCCATGGCCGGTAAAAGCGACCAAAGACAACAACACCCGCACCGGCCTCCTGAAGCCGCCCCCTTTTCCGGGCCAGCGGCTTGGAAAAGCGCCTTGGGAAAGCGGCTCGCGAAGACGGGAACCTGACAGGAAGGCGGAAAGAACTTGCATAAAGGCAGTTACGACAAACCGGTTGAGCGTGGCGGAACGACTTCGATAAAATGATTAAGGGAGGAGCGGCGCAGGTAAGGTGTAGCCAATGAATTGCGTCGATGGAGTGCGGAATCAACTGGTCAAGACAGAGGATGCAGGACTAGGGGTGCGGGACGGAGGGAGATGGGAGATGGGAGACAGAAGATAGAGCAACTCCCCATGGGGTGGACGCGTCAAACTTCGTCCGAGGGCTCCTCCCTGGGCGTGCAAAAGATTTTCGAAACCCCTCACCCTGAAACAGGCGTGAAGCGGTTTTTCAACCTCCGCGGTGCCAATTCACCTTCACCAGACGGGATGTCCTTGTTTTCCGCGCGGCGCCGAAATGGGCGTCCTCAAAATTTCATCCATATATCCGGTCTGCACCCCGCACCCATGGCACGACATGCACTTGGCATCGTTATGATTGGCTTTTGTGCCCCGGAAATCCTCGGAAAACTGCCTTTCCGTAACCGAAAAACAACCCCGAACCGGAACATCAGCCAATGACTAATATATGGCATAAAACCGCGAAAATTTCAAGCATATCATGCCCTCAAAATAAACATCTCCCACCGCCAATCCGGCCCCGATGAATGTTTACTTTAATTTCATGACTTTAACGGAATACCGGCCACGCTGGACATCCCCGCCACCAGTCAATTCGACTGACACGGCATGAACGCACTCACCGACCATGACATTTCTTATACTTTACACCACTACCGCAGGGACACGGACTATTTCGCCCGACCTTCTTTCTTTTAACGGGCGAGAAGGTTTCGGTTGAGCGGTTAAGCTTGATCAATCGGTCCGACCTCGCCATTCTCATTGCATCTTCGTAGATATGGGTGTTTCCCCCCGTCTTCCCTGCAGGTATGCGGACTTCGAAAGCCTCTGCCCGACGATAAACTCCATCAACCTCTACTTCTGCAACAAGCCCGACAACTTTAGAAGCCTTGGTAGCAAGTGCAACTGCACTAGCCTTATCGTTGACCTGAGGCCAATCAATCTGGTGGCCAGACTTCTGCAACCAAACAAAAAGTGGCTCCCCCTCACCATAGAGAGTAAAATAACAAAAAGGATGCTGCTCCAAGGTTTGACGAAAATCACATAACATTTTTGCGAAGTTATTGCGCCCCCCCTCCCCCAGATCACGAATATGGCTTTCCGCTTCAAGCCACCCCGGATATCGAGTGGCGTCCAGTGCCCCAAGCAACTTCCGCATCTCTTCCGGGATGTCCTGTGTTGGAAAAGATTCATTTTTCCAATTCATTCCCTCGAAAGCCTTATCAACGATATCGCTCATACCATCCAAGAAAAGCATGTTCGCTTTACCCGCCCCTAACATCCTGTCAAGGTCCAGATCGAAGCGATTTTGCATCAAGTATCCACCTAGGTGATCAAACTCGTCGTAGAGACGAACCCCCTTCATCCCTGCCAAGTTTTGCCGAACCTCCATATAATGAATGAACTCGCCGGGTGTCGGCAAAAGTCGCTTGAGCACGAACAAATCGTCAATTGAAAGTGAAACGAAGGCATGCTTGCCAAGTAGAGGACCAACCTGCGGCAATTCCTTGCAATACGTGGAGAAGGGCGAGAATGACTCGACCGTTAACCCAACTGGCACCATCACACGGTAGTCCGCGCAGCGTACATTCGCACACTTTTGGTATTTTCCCGCCACGAAGTGATAGAGAGGCACTTCATCTGCAGAATTTAGATAATTGAAGAATCGCTCACACTGCTTGTATGCCTTCAGAAACAAGTCCTGTACGGACTGAGCGTGACGGTCAAAATCAAGTGCTGGCGACGCAATGGTGGCAGCGGCGCCAGCCTTGGCTTCAACTAAGAACAACACGTCATCAATCAAGATGAGTGTATCATTTTCCGACCACTGCTTGCTGATCGGATCCTTGTAGTACACCTCCTGCAGAACCGTCGCTCCCGGAAGCTGGGCGGACAGAATGTCGACAAAGGCAGCTTCGCTCATCGCCTTTTGGCGCTCCTCGAAGGTCTTTTTGTAATCCGGCTTTCGTTGAAGGAGGTTATAGAGGAGTGCACGATATCCCGCATCGCGCGCAAAACAGAAGTCTAACGCGTAGTAATCTGACCCAATCTGAATTAGGGGTTTCTTACGTGCTGGCAGTGTCCGATAGGGTGTCCCTACAAAATCCCCCGCTGCAAAAAACTCGGTATCTTCTCCGCGCCGGTACGACAAGTCCGCTAAAAGCGTTGATGGTAACTTCGTGTGACGACTTACATTAGCAACTCCACCGCGAAACATATCATCGATCGCCTCCTCGACCGCTTTTGAGTGTTCCGGATTGGACGCTTCCCAAACCTCAACAACGTCTTCCATAGACTTGCCTTGCGCTAGAGAAAAGGCTTGCACTGCCTTACAATCCTCCATAGCCACTGTTGCAGCATCCAAAATTCCGGAGCGCATGGATTCGGCCATCTCTTGAAAGCCTTCTGCAACCTCTGCAGAACCAATACCGTACACTTCCTCCAAGACATCATTGTGAGGAGCTAGAACGTAATTATAGAACTCACCCTCCAAAACTTGATAACGATTTCCACGAATTGTGAGCCAAGCAGATTTCGCGTGAAATTCGATTTTGGCTGTACTAGGGCCAAAGATACCACCTCTAGCATCTGCGGAAGTGGCCATAGCAAAGACTATGGCCTGCTCTCTCAATTTTATACCAAGTTCAAGTAGTTGATTGCACCGGGCTTCATCGAATATCATATCTACAGGCTCCGCGTCAGATGCCAGAACCGCGTGTACGTATTCAAGTAAGAACTGTGTTTGGTTTTTTAAATCGCTAGGGGAGTTCAAATGCTGTTGCCCTTTGGGGGCGTATCCAGTTTCCTTCGGCTCTATCAGTAGCTGAGCGTAGATATAGCCGAGCAAATCAAGCGGAGGTATTGAGACAATCAACTCACGCATTTCGGCTGCAATGACTTCCATATTTTTTAACGAAGAAGTCGCAGCCAACTTTCTATTTTCTTCTCCATACATTTATACCTCACTATTCTTCTGGGGCTCTTGATTCTTATTTGTAATCATAAATATCAAATCACTTACAAACTTCCTCCAAAACATCTCCGAAACTCCTAGAATTAGCTTGCCCCGACTGTCCTCCTAAGGCCCCACCCCCGTTATCGGATCTCTCGCCAGACGGGAGGGGAATAGTCGGAGTGTCGGCCGTCGGGGTGGGCAAGACGGGCTAGATAGCCGACCCAACGGGGAGCGGCGTTAGGATCGGGATCAGGGTTGGGGGCAGGTTGGTGTGACAGGCTGGAAAGTTGTGAGACCTCCATGGTTCCGATCGGTGCCTGAAACGGTATTCTGGCAATATCCGCGGGGGAATGGATGGCATAAATCTCAACAGTACCGCGCCCATTTGACGCCGGGAGGATGCTGGCCTGCCGGTTTGTCATGTCCACCGTCAATGATGGAACCGGCAACGGTTCCAGCGACCGCGCCCGGATAACGGAGAAATATTCGGGACTATCCGGCCACGGGGCCTTCTGGCCGGTCGCACCGATAAATTCGGTGACAACCACCCTGAAATCCCGGCTGCCCGCTTTCATCACAACGTCATGCCACGTAACGGTTTCGGGATAGCCCAGCGCCTCGGGCACAAAAGCCTGCGGCAGCGTAATCGCCAGTTGCTTCAGGGCCTCGGCACGGTCCGCATCCGGGAGGCGATAGTGGGTCTGTTTGTCCACACCGGCCAAGTTCAGAAGGCGGGTTTCCGAGGCACTTGATATCCGCGCTGCGGATGCCCCGTCCGGTAAGGTCCAGCGACAGCGCCAGCGAACCTCGCCGACGGCATCGGGCCATGTGCTCCACTGTACATCGTCTGGCTGCTTGGGCGGTGTCGGCTTGATTTCATCCACCAGAATTGCCTGAACGGCCTGCGAGGGAACAGACAGGTTACCCGCCTGATCCTCTGCCAGACAAAGGGCGGATACCTGCCGCCGATATCCGTCACGGGCGGTATCCAGCGGCAGGTCATTGATCAGGGTAAGGCCTTCCGCGTCCCGCTCGACCCTTTGCCCCTGCGGCAGCGGCCAGTCAATGCGAAGATGCCCATCCCGCGCAGCCATGATCTCCTCTGCCTCGGCATAGCCTGACCGCCAGTAAATATGCAGGTATCGCAAATCCGGGGCCGCGGCAGCCATGGCATTGGTCCAGCGGAACCGGGACTGAGCCTTCGGAAAATGTTTCTCGTTCCCGGCGGAGGGATCCCCCAGCACCAGTTCCAGAGAGGCCGGTGCGGGCGGCGGCACCTCGTCCTCCACCCGGCAGGTGGTTGTCGCAATGGCGCTGGCCCGACCGAATATGTCCATATTGGCAGCCTGATACCTTTTGTTTCCATAATCCGTCAGGCTGGCGTCCCGCGCGCTCAGATGCAACTGGCCATTCTGCAATGTAGGCACCAGCAAGCCGGAGACCGGATCCGTGGGAGACAACGGATGCACAGCCCGCCCGTCTTTTCGCCAGAGCAAGGGGCGAACCGCGTGACTGTTGGGCAGGACCGTCACGGCCACCGCCGCCTGAACCGGGTTCCCGGTAGGGTCGTCAATCGCCTGCGCGCGCACCCCCGGCACGGGAACAGACGCAGGGCGCCCCGCCTTCTGATCCAGCGCACAGGCGAAAACGCGCCGGAACCCCTTCGGCACGGCGCCCCAGACTTTTGCGTTGGGGCCGTGCGCAACAAGCTGCGGCGGCAGACGCACCAGATTCATGGCCTCCCGCATGGCCGGGGTTAATTGCGAAATGTAGAGCCACATGGAGGAGACAACCGCATCCACGCCATAGTCCCAGACCCCGCCTTCGGCGCTGTCCTCATCCCGATACCCCAGCCCCAGCAAGGCGGAGATATGGCTTTCAAAGGCCCCGGCCTGCAGCAGACCATAAAACGGAAAACCGATTTCCCCTTCCCTGCCGTCTTCATTCCTGAGCGGCTCTGCCTCCACATCATTGAGGAGGATCTGGCCGGGGGGAATCCGCTCTTCGATTTCCTGCCGGAATGCTTTTGTCTGGCTATCGGCCAGCTTTTCGGCTTGTCGGAGGACGGCCTTCTCGAACAGCATATGATCGCGCATGGACAGGGATCGTCCTGTGCCCGGCGCCGCCGGATCAGCGGGACGCTTTAGCGGGCGCATGTTTCGCAACCGTTCGAACGCCATTTGACGGAGATCATCCGGCGCGACCACATCCGCCGTGCCTTCCCGGCAGAGCGGCGGCAGGATGGCAAGATCCTCCCAATCCCGCTGCTGATGCAGGTGGTCGGCGGTACAGTAGAGAATTTCGCGCACCACCAGCCCCCGACCGATTTGCAGTGATACGGACTGTAATTCAGCGGCGCTGATAAAAATGGCCCGGCGTAGAGCGCCGCGATAGACGACGGGTGCAAGCCGCCGAAAGCTCTTGCGGACCGAGGCCACCTCAACGGTACTGTCCCCGCGCCGGGTGAACCCGCGCATGCGCACCATTGCCGCCAATGCCTTGCTGCCACCCTCCAGTATGACGGCGAAACGCACCCACGGCTGAAACACGGGATCCTCCCGTTCGCGCTGTTCATAGACAAATCGCATGGGCCTGCCCTGTTCACTTCGCAAGCCGAAATCAGAGGTAACGGTCGCCTGTTCGATTCGAAGCGGATGATTGGACAAATGAACCCCCGCCGCCGAGGTTGCCACATTATGCCTTGTTATAAGAGCCCGAAAGGCCTCACTCTTTTTCCACGGCCATGTCGGTGCCGGACGGCGGCGGACACGGAACCCGGCATGAGGGAAACCCAGTTCCGGTGACAGATGCCACCGCAAATGAGTGCCTGCGGGCAAGGCTGCATCTGCCCCGGCCTGCAACGGCAGGGCGGACAGAGATAACAAACCGGCATCAGCCAATACTTTGGTCATAGTGCCTCCAGCAATTCGTTGAGTTCCGGGACATTGGCCTGCAGCACATGCTGCCGGCCCTCAGCCGTGACGTGAAGGGTGATCGGGCCCGGCGCAATGGGCTGGGTCATGCAAACCAGCGCCCGCGTCCGTGCCACGTTGGACACGATGGCGGAAATGGCCTGAACGTGCGCATTCTGGCGGACCTCTATCTGCATTTCCTCCCCAAGAAGGGGTTCCGGCCCATCCAGCAGGATGGCTGCAACTCCATCCTCAAAAACCCTGATCTGCATCTCCGGGCTGTCTGGCGACGCAAAGGGAGAGAGCCCCAGATCCTCATAAAGCAATCCATCCAGCAAACCGTCATCCTCGCGGAAGAACGCCCCGTTTGACAGACGCCCGGACATGTGAAGGATTCGCTCGGCGGCGATACCCGGCTCGGGAATCGGCTTCACGGCGTGGGCTTCCATATGATCTTCAAGGGTCAGCCAGCGAGACGCAAGGAACCGCCATTCATGTAGCGTGACGGCAGGGCGCTGCCCCGCCGCGTCCCCCGCTACAAGCTCTGCCAGATACGCACCCGGCTCCAGCAGGGTATTGAACCGGTGGATCAAGGATATCCACACAGGGTCCTGCAGGTTCAGGCAGGGTTGTCCCTCCAGATAGTCGGACACAATGTCCTGCAACCGGGAGAGTTCCTCCTTCTTTTCAGAAAGCAGGATATCGGCCCGTTCCTGCAGCGACTGGCCGGACTCATGGGTCAGCTTCAACTGCAACTGCCTTTGGTGGGCGGCAATCCGCCCTGCGGTCAGGGCATCTGCAAAGGCAACCTGCAGGGCATTTTGCCGATAATGACACTGCCCCCTTGCCGGAACGGTATCCACCACCCAGGGGTCCGGATCATCAGGGGCCCAAACGGGTGCCGGACTGCGCCCTCGCAAGGGATGCCTGATATCTGCCTCTGTGCGGAACCGGCCCCGGCGGGTAAATGTCTTGAACTCCGCTGCGATTTCAAGCGGCCCGTCATCATATTGCCGGGCGTGATGTGTCTGGACGGTGACCTCGATTTCATAGTCGGTATCAGGCTGCAACAGCCCTGCGGCCCCCCCGCTCGACCAATTCGCTGACTGCCCACAAAGTTCCGTAATCATTTCCACGGTTGCTTCCTGCTTGCGCTGCACCGCCTCCTGACGGGTCTGGAAATCCATATACCATTCCGCGCCAAGCATAAGCGCTCCGTAGAAACCCAGCGTCCCGTTCCCGACCGATCTGGACTGGAAGGCACTGACATTCAGGGTTTCAATACCCACTGGCAAGTGCAGCCGCCGGACCTCCCAGATTTCGCCGGGATTGATAACAAGCGTGCTGTTGAAAATGGCCTCAACCTCCAGTCCGGCTCCCTTCTCATCCCGGACGTCCAGAACAACCCCACGCCGAAGGGCAAAATACATGGATCGCCCATTCCCCCCTGCCGGAACATGCAATTGCAGCACCCCCGCAGGCGCCTGCATGCCGGCACCGCGCTGAAAGGCCTTCTGCATATCATTGTCGCGAGCGAAAACAGCCGTTGGCACTGTCAGGACAAACTTCTGGCTTTGCAGCGGCGCAGGCACCCGGAAGCGCAGGTCTTGCGGCCGGGTCAAAATCATCGACCGCAACAGGTCAAAGTTGGCCAGAAAAGCTGTATTCCCCGCACTCGGCGGCTGATAGCTGACACGGATATCCGGCCCCGGTTCTGGCGCATGCCGCTTCAGCCTGTACCACTGGTCCGCCAACAGATAAGCCGGCGACCGGGGCAGAAGCCGTTCTATCCCGAAGGTCCTTGGATCGGGCACCGTATGCGCAACGCCCAGTTCCTTGGGGCTGGGTACGATTTCACAGGCCCGCCAACTGGCAATGGCCTCACCCAGAACCTCTGCGCCGGTGCCATACCGTCGCTCCACGGGGGCATCCAGCGGTGCCATCAATGTCAGGGTGTTTCGAACCGCCTGACCGCCGCTTGCCTGATTGACGGACCCGTCCGTCGTTCCGGCAACCCCCTTGAAGGCCCATCCGCCCGGTATGGTTTTCGGCTGTCCGGCCTCTCGGATACGGATATCCGTCACAATGTGCCGCCATCCGTTTCGAACGGTGCGCCCGTCATTCGTGCGGCCAGTGGTTGCCACCTCCCAAACCGGGTCGGCCGCATCATCGGCCTGTGTCTTCACATCCCCCACAACAGGATGCAGGTTTCCAACCGACGTACGGAAAGCAACCAACAGGCCAGCATCGACGGGAACCCCTGTAACGGCACCGGCCTCATCAATTACCTGACCGTCGAAACTGTCTCCCTGAAACAGTTGGGCGGTCCCTTGCGGGCGGGGGAATAGTGAAATGTCACTGATCGGGTTGTCGGGGTAATGATAATCATCCGGCCAGCGGGTTTTCGCCCCCAGTCTGAAATCACCCGAAAAATTGATATCCGGCAGCGGCCACGGCAGGCCGACACTGATCCGGGCCTTGCCACTCAATTCAAAGGGATCCGGCGCAACCACCATCAGTTCTGTCCGAATACCCATATTCACCATCACACAGGCCAGACGGGCGACCAGACTGCCGTCAATAAAGACCTGCCCCACCATCATGGGCGGGCTGGCCAGACTGACCCCCAGATCAAAGCCGGCGTGAACGCTGAGTTTCAGTTCCGCAATCGCCGAGGAGAAACCGACAGACAGTCCCCCACTGCCACCATAGGCCATGGCAAAGCCCGGCAGGTTGATACCCGGCTGCGGGAAATCCTCAATTCCCTGCGTGGTGGCCATGATATAGCTGGTCACTTCATACAGGCTCAGGGCCTTGCCAACCACCCGCGCATCCATGGGCTGGTACTGCCCCACAGACAGGGACATGTCCAGCGGTGCCCCCAGGCTGGCATCCACCTTGGCAGGGACATAGAGTTCCAGAAGACTGGTTCCCCCGGCGGCCACCTCGATGTCCGCCGTCAGTTCGGCTTTCAGGCGATCATTCAAAAGGTCGAGAGAGATCGCAGCGGCAAACGGGGCGTTTACACTTCGCCCTGTGCCACCGGCAGGCAACGGCGGAGGCGGCGCAAAAAGCGATCCCTTTCCGGTAATGCCAATCACCGGGCCGGGCAAAAGGAGAAACAGACCGGCGGTGACATTCCACGATCGTCCGTCATCCGGTTGCGACCCCAGGGAAACCGACGCACCAAAGCCCCAATGATCCCCTTTCGGCAACCATTTGGAAGCATGGGTGGTAAAGGCAGGATCTGTCCGCAGGAACCATCCCGGATAATCACCATCCTCTGTATCCGGTCGGGCATTCTGCGCATAGGTCAACCCCATGCCATAAAGGGCGGTCCCCGTTGCCCCGAGCGGAATCCCCGGCTTGAACGACAAATCGCCACTGAGCACAAGGGCCTTTAATCCGTCTTCCCGCGTCGAGGTCAGCAAGCCAAAATCCAGCGCGAAAAGATAATATTCCTTTTCCAGATGATGCTTTGGCAGCGTTGCCCGTCCGTCCCCGACCAGATAGGCCGTGAGAGCCGCCCGCAAGGTATCGCCCCAGGACAATTCCCCGACCTGCGGGAACGCTTCATCACTGCGTTGCAACGATCCCTTGGCATAGAGAACACCCGGCACCAGCAGGGTCAGTTCCTGCCCGTCCCGCTTCAATTCCACCGTAAAGCGCGGCGGCGGACCGGGGTGATAGACCAGTGACACCACGTTGGGCAGTCCGCCAATCATGAGATCCCCGGTCCCGTCAGTCTCGACCCCAAGCTCAATGACCAGCGCACCATCATCCCGGCGCCGGAGTGTCAGCCGCTCAAGAGTGGCCTGCCCCCCGATATCCACATCCAGCGGGACCGCCAGATCAAGACGGTCGCTCAATTTCCAGTCGCTGCTGAACCCCTCGCCAGTGCGGTAGGACAGTTTTACATCCCCCGCCATCAACGACAACGGCACCGGATCGTCCATCACCTGCAATTCAGCATCCATCTCAAAGCCGAGACTGGCCAACAGGTCAAACCCATCCGCCCGCAGCGTACCCTCCATCGTCGCCTGCGTCAGGGCAAGCCGATCCCACGACAGCAAATCTGCGGCCTGCCCGGCGGACAAAGCCCCAAACAGCAGCGCCAGATCCCCTTCCCCCAGCATCGCTGCGGCGGCCGTCAGGGTTCCGCCAAGGGCAGCGGGTGGATTATCGATGGCAACAACGGGCCCCCCCGGCGATTGGTCTGTCAGGGCCAGCATCAAACGCCACCGCGCTGACACCTCGGCAAAGGGGTCCAGTTCCAGACGCGCCTCATATCCGACGATCCCCCCGTCCAGCGGATCAAGAGAAACCTGCCCCCCTGCCTTTGCTGTCAGGGGGTACCAGGTCCGATCGAACCCGATTTCAACGGTTTTGAGGGACAGGACGTCCCCTGCGGCCGGCGTCCGCTGCCAGCCAACGGTCCCGGTCAATCCCCGTGCATCAATGGCAAATCCTGTTGCCGTCAGTCGGGCATGCGCTGCGGCGGCGGCATCCTGTTCAGGACCGCCGGGGAAAACACGATCCAAATTCCAAACCGTCACCTCCTCTGCGAAAACACCGCGCCAGCTTTCATCGAACCCCTTATCTGCTCCCAAGGCGGCCACGCTGTTCGGCACAGGCCCATCGGCCAGTTTTACCGTCAGCGCCTTCAACTCGATCGCCAGCCCTGTTCCATCCAGCATCAAGGGCGGCAGCGTGAAACTGTCTTCGCCGTCAAACCCGACAGCCAGCCCCGCCCGGCCCGCTGTCACCGTCGCGTTCCCCAACGGAATGCGAAGCGGTCCCGCGGCGGGATCAGGCTCCACGGCAACCGACTGACCGGTAGCATCGGTGACATGCCGCCCCACCGTCAGGTAGTCACCGCCAATGACCAGTTGCACCGGAACCGGACCAAACGACACGGTAATATCCCCGAAATCAGTATCATAACGGCGGAACAATTCGTCCGGGTCCTGCAAATCCTCGTCCGCCAATTGTTCGGCCACGGCCTCCAGATCCAGTTGTCCGCTTGCAACAGCCAGCGCCGTCAGTACGGCATAAACCGGAAATGCGGCTGTTTCGATCACAAACGGGATACGAAGAGGATCCCCAACCACCTGCCCGAAAACAACCTGAACCCCTAACAGTTCAACGGCGTTTTCTGTGTCCAGTATCACCTCACCGTGAAGGGTGACCCGGTCGCCCTGCCATTTCTCAACAATGAACTGGATCTGCGCAAAATCCGTCAGCGCGGCTAGAGCGGGAACATTCAGCAGAAACCTGTCCAGTTGTGACAGGAAACCAAGATTGCGAAGAATATGCGTTCTGTTCATGTGCCCCTCCCCTAAAGAACCAACCGGCGCAGCACATCATTGCGCACTTCTTCATAAACCGTGACGGACTGATTGCTGGTGGAAAGAGCGCCAATATCGGTGGCACTATAGTCCCGGCAGTTTTGGGTGCTTTCATGCAGCTTTAGAATTTTTCCCTTCTTTTCCGCATCCGTTTCCCGATTGGCCAAATTCTGTATTGCGTTCAGAACCGCCGCCGCCTCATCAATCGCGATATTCCGTCTGCCCCGGACCCTTCTGACAGCAGCCACGGCGTCCCCCACACTGAAATAGGGAGATCCACGAACCGCAAGCCGGACATAGACCGCCCGTCCCTTTTCCGTTCGAAAGTCATTCGTGACACCCGATAATTTGCGCTTGATCCAATCCATTTCATACGCGAACAATACGGCCCGCAATGCCTGATCCTGCCGCAACGGCGCAATAAACCGATAAATCCAATGCCATGTCCGAAACCATTGCATATAAGACTGGTAAACGGCTTGTTGCCTCCGCTGCTGTGCAGAGCTCTGCTTATTCCAATCCGCACTCAAATCAATCTTCGTCCCGTCGGCCTGTTCCACTTCGGTCAAGCCGCTAATCGTCACAATTCCTGTTCTCTCTGAGGTTTGTTCCAGCTCGCTGGCCCCCACCCCGAACCCCCCGAAGGCTCCGTGATAAATTGCCGCCAGCTTGTCCTTCAGCTTCCCTCGCAATTCCTCCACCTCGGACTGCTCGGACGGATACGGGGATGGAAAATCAGGCAATGTATCGGCCGTGACATCCGGGTAAATACTTTTCAGAAAAACGTCATCTGGCGCCTGCAACCAACGAATAAGGGGGGACATCAGGCCTGGGCGGGCCTTGTTATTCAGTTCACTCCCCGGCAAGCTCAATGTGTGATGGAAAGTCGGATATGAAAAGACCGAACTGTCATAAGCGTTTAAACCGTCAAAATGACCACGAGCCTCGACCTCCCCGACGGCAGCAAGCACCCGGAAGGCGCTCAGGAACCGCTCTCGCCGCTCCCGCTCCTTCCGCTCTGTTTCCGTTTCATCCGGCCCCGGTGTCCCCGGTCTCCAGTCCGCCGCCGGCACACCAAGGATATTGTCCGGGGTCAGATCAACAGTCGGGTGATTTTTACCGCTGGCCGGCCCTCCCCAGCCACCAGTCCCATAGTATGCCAGAACTTGAGCCTGATCATCCGCCCCGAAATAGCCGGACCGGTCCACCACATACATACGATATCCATTAGAAGGGGCCTGATCCGTCTGCACCAGATTTTCTACAGGGGATTTAGGGATCGTAATCGTTTCCTCATCACTTATCTTCTTCTTCTCCATAGCCACACCATGCGGGTCATCATTAGAACCCGCAACGACCACAACCGGGTATCGCAACCGCTGGAACCGCCAGCGGCGCAGGTTTTCAGCTTCGCAAAGCCGCAGTTCACCGTTCACATTTTTACTAGGTGAATTCGATGCAACGCGCGTCTCAATGGACGTATCATTGTGCCGGGCAACCACATGTAGACGGTCTGTGTAATGCGGTTTTGCGTCCAGTCGTTCCGCAACATGATTGGGATAGCGAGACGCCAGTTGAAACTCCCGCACTGCCCAACCGGTATTCCCGGCCTTGAGCGCTTTTCTCAACGTCTCCCCACCGTCACTTGCAGGCCGATCGCCTGCCTTGCCGTCATACTTCTGCTTGCCGCTGCTCCAACGCCGATAGGCATAAAAGCCCTTGTCCTGAAGCCCCAAATCAATCCCAACCGCCTTCAGGTCATTCTGAAGTACAGCAATCAGATCATCCGCAGGACGCTTATCCGGCTGAGCCGTCCCCTGATAGACGGGAACACCGGTATCCGCTTCATCAATTGCACGATCCCTGTCACCCGGCAGGAACTGAAACGGGCCATAGGCGGTCGGAAGAAGGCCGAAAGCCGCATTCAGGTAATCCAGCGCATCATCGGAAATAATGCCCGCCAGAACATCATACTTGCTTGTTGGGCCTGCAAGATGCCGGCCCGTACGAAAAGGGACCGTTTCCAAGGCAACAAGATCAACCCAACGCTTGGGGTCCGGCAACCGGGGATCAACACTGATCGGTCCGCCAGCCACCTGCTGCGCACGTTGCGACTGATCCTGCAAGTCCGGGATCAGCTCCGTTACTGCGCGAGGTCCGGCCTCGGCGGTAGGCCGCCACAGACCCAGAATATCTTTCAGCGGTTCTGCCGGTTGCGCCGCCATCAGGTTGCCCGAGACAAGAACCGTCCCATCCTCCTGATCAATCTGGTGCCCGCCCTCCTCAACCGGTACATTCTGCAACCGCGCCGCCGCACGGGCAACATAGACCCCCACCATGCGCCCTGCCGCCGCAATGAACCGCTGGTAACTCTCGGCTGTGTCGTCCGACCAGTCTACCCCGGCGGCCAACGTCCTCAGCGCCTGATCAACCTCGCCCCCGGCATCACCGGAAAGCGGGTCCCCAGAATAGGACATTGCCCCGAAGCCCATACGAAGCATCCCGACCCCCAGTGCAGAAAGAAATCCATCAAAACCCCAGTCAGGCTCATCCTCAAAGCGCTTTGGCAGGTCCGCCATGCCCGCTTCCATCTCTGGCAAACGGGCTCCGAAAAGTTCGCGCAGCATCTTCAGGGCCAGCCCGGACGCCAATCCCAAAGCCGACTTCTGTACCGCCTCTGTTAAAGCCGCCATAATGTCGGAAGCTTTCGCCAAACAATGATCCGGTGCGGCAATGGTCACCATTGACGGCGCCAGATAAACCCCTTCCACCTTGCCTGTACTCTCGTTTTCATAGGAAAGCGGTGCCCTTGGCGCCAATGTCCTGTCAGGATCGATTTCGTGGATATTGAACGGCTCCGGTATTGTATCTCCGGGCCAAATCATTCGGAAATTGGCAGGTCGCAGGATATGATGCGCAACCGGTTTGGCCGTTTTCAGGATAGCCTGCCAGACATCCGCCTGCCGGTCTGCCGGAATGGAAAGCCCTGTCAGTGAAGAGGCAATATCCGCCAAATCGGCGGAAACAAAGACAAACTGCGGCAAAGACACCCGGTACACACAAACAATGTGGGCATCAGGCAAACGGCGTAAAAAGACCTCATAATGCCCCCCAAGAGAGGCAACCAGTCTGACTTTCTCGTCGCCTAATGCCTCAACCTTGGCGATACATTTTCCGCCCTTCATAAGCTCCCAGCAGTACCGTCCGTTGTCCGGGACGTCCAGGCCAAGCTCGATAAAACCGGTTGTATCTCCTAATTGTCCATCATCTCGGGTACGCAATCCTGGGGAGAACGACAGGGTGTGATCTGTATATGGATCAAACTGTTGCCCCGCTGTCTCTGGAATGGGGGTTTCGAATAATCCATATATGAACCGGACCAACGCCAACTCAACCGTCGCCGCCTCAAGACACTCCAATACATCACTATTTACTGTCCCGGAAGTCATTACGCCGCCCCTGCTGTTTCGTACGAAATCCAAAGGACGCACCACACCCTGCGCCCACACACACTCATAAAGGGTAACGCAGAATATATTTAATCACAAGAGGTGAAAATCAGAGAAAAACTTCCAAAAAAATGGTTAATAAAATATTAAAATTATAATTAAATAATAATAAAACACTTAACAAAATATAATAAAAAACGACTTCGCATAGTCAGTCACTTCTATCTAATTGATGCACTATATTCGAGCAAATCAAACACTAAAGAAAACACCTGAATTCAGGCAGCCTCCTGCCTTTTCATACAGGCGACTATAAAGGCCTCAATCGTCTCTTCGACGTGACTTTCCACGGATTGAAGCCGCAGCATGGGAATTCCGCTTTTTACAAGAATGCTGTCTTTCAAGTTGTCCCGTTCCGCTTGGAGAGCCGCCTCATGAGAACCACCATCAACCTCGATCACAGCCAACGGCGCCTTCCCCACCTTGTAATACAGCACGAAATCACAACTGGCTCCATTTCTCATGAACTCCCTCTCTCGTGCAGTCAGCCCCTCATTGGCCAAGGAGGCCAACTGGATAAGGGCAATCTGACAATGGAATGTGATGCCCTGATAGCCTGTTCCGGACAGAACATCACGTAACAGCCGGGCGACGATCTGCTCACTTTTATACCGGGAATCCCGTGACCTCAGCCGCGCATTGAGCCTTTCGAGAGATTGATCATATTCCTGATACAGCAGATCAAATGCCGAAACGACGGGCGCACGGTGGACATGCTTCTTATCCGCATAATATTCAATATACCGCACCAACGCTGAAATATGCCCGTTCCCCGCAGCGAAGACATCGTCCCCGGTCACCAGCGTAAATCTGTTTTTAGCCCGAGAAACCGCTACATTCACCAAATGGGGATCGTCCACAAAACCCAATGACCTCTGGCTGCTTTTCTTTTTGTCGAGAACGGTGGAAAACACGATCTCCCCGCATTCTCTCCCCTGAAACTTGTGAACGGTGTCCTTGACATACTCTGCGGGAAGACGCTCTCGGGAAAGTCTGACCTGTGCGTTGTAGGGAGCAATAAAACCCCTGCTCCCATCCTCGGCCAACGCACCATCCCCCTCCATCCTGAGGGTTTCAAGCAGCGAATCCAACTCTCGCTGATTTTTGTTCCACCGCGTATGGTTCCCCTTCGCCGTCACCACCAGCTTCAAGGCTTCCTCCCCCTTGTCTTCGGTCATCGGAACAAGCTGGTTGTCATAGAATTGTTGGTTACAGAACTGAATTATTCTGGGGTGGCAGCGATAATGCTCTTTCAGCAAGGTTATCGGTACCGTGTCTCCAAAGACACCGACAAAAGAATCAAGAAGGCTATACCTGTCACAATCATAAAATTCTGCGGGCGGGGGGACATTCACATTTGCCGGAATATGGGGAAGCTGCTTTCTATCTCCAACAACGATCAGATTTCGGGCGCACCCCAAGGGCAGAATGCCTGGCACGATATCCTGCTGCGAGGCCTCGTCAATAATGACATAGTCCAGAAGGGTCCCCTCTTCAATCGACTTGATTATGGAATGGGTGCTGCTGCCAACTATCGGAAAACGCCTTAAAAACTCACCAAATTTCTTATGATAAGTCTTTAAAGTGAACTGCGTTCCTTGCGGGATCACCTCATGAAGATGATGCTTGAACCAAGCCATTGATCCGGCGACCAGTTCCGCCTGCAGCCCTGCGAAACGATTTCGCGTCAACCGTGTCTGAGCAGTTTTCAGATCGGCTTTCTTGGCGGCCAACTCATTGTCATAGTAATAAAGCTGCAAGGCATAGATAAGGGCTTTCCGCCACTCCAGATCATAAAAAGGCTTCACCCTCAAGATCCTGAAGTGAATAAGAAAGTGAAACCGCTCTCGCAACCCTATCCGCCGCGTCCCAAGGTGAGAAAGATAAGCCACCAGATCCAGCGCTTTCTGTGAACTCAACCTGTATTTCTTGAGCGGGACAGATGCTTCGCTGCCGCTTTCCCCCTGCCACTTCAGAAAATATCGCCGCTCAATGGTGAGTTCATCAAGCTCAACCTGAAGCCGCGCTGCCTCGTTCTGGGCATGTAGATCCGCCTTAACCGTCTCCAAAATGCCCTGAATCTTCTCCATCGGGGGCGGAGGGAGCGGTTCCGCAGAAGGTGTATCCGGAAGGTCTTCGAAAAAAGCCTTTCGCTTGGTAGCATTCCCCAATCGGGCCACCAGATACCCCAGACCAACCTTGTCGAGCTTTTCATAGACATTCTCAACGGCAGCGTTGTTATTGGAAAGGATCGCGACCGTTTCCCCGCGCAATAGAATATTGGCAATGATATTCAATATGGTCTGCGTCTTACCCGTTCCCGGAGGCCCTTCAATCAAACTGATTTGGGAGGAAAAGGCCCGTTCGACGGCCATGATCTGACTTTCATTCAGACCAAAGGGATAAATGAGTTCTTTTGCAGGCTTCCGCGCCTCATTTTCTCCAGTACAATAGGCATGTAACACCGTTTCTCTGGACGGCAGCACAGACTTCATCTGCTCCGCAATACTCCCGACAATCGTTGTCGGACCCAGCTCTTGCTTTTGCTCCTGTCCTTGCTTTTGTCCCTTGTCGCTTTCTCTTTCCTTGGCCTCTGCCTGCACTTGCCGAGCCTTCACCACCTTGGAAAAATAGCGGAAGACAGCCCCGTCCTTGATCCGCGTCTCAGGACTGGCTACACAGTCATCCACATTCACCACGCGATATTTCTGCTTTCCCGAATAGTGTATGACCGCATATTTGTCGCCATAGACTGTCACCTTCTCTGCTGCTGCGAAGGTTCTTCCTCCATCTGCGGACAGAAGTCCCCCTTTTCTCTCCTCACAAGGCTCAACCCGGCACTCATCAAGCGGCGCCCGGAAAGATTTTCCAGATGGAAAATGGCAAATGAGCACCAGCTCACTCGATGCCCTGTTCTGCGCTATTGTCCAATCGCTGATTTGCTTGGTCTTGTCTTGACCCCTAACCCAAACGGAAGCCATCGCCGCCCGCCCCCCTCACGAACGCAATTCAGAATGCGGGTGGTTTTCCCCTCCCCCAATTGACTGCAATAAAATTTTCTCTGTTGTTAGTCTTAATTTCCCATCAACATAGGACTTCAAGATTAACAATTTATTCATAGCGAACAAAATCAACCAAAGGTTCTGCGGAGCCTTGATCTCAGGCTCCGCAGAACCCCAAAAACAAAAAAGCCCGCGGGTTAGGCGGGCTTGGTTGTGATTTGGCCGGGTTGGGGCCGTATCGGAGGGGGTTATTCCCACTCGATGGTTCCGGGGGGTTTGGAGGTGGTGTCGTAGACGACCCGGTTGATCCCCTGGACCTCGTTGATGATGCGGGTTGAGACGCGGCCGAGGAAGTCGTGGCTGAACGGGTAGTAGTCGGCGGTCATGCCGTCCGTCGAGGTTACCGCCCGCAGGGCACAGACATATTCATAGGTCCGGCCATCCCCCATGACACCCACGGTGCGCACCGGCAGCAGCACGGCAAAGGCCTGCCAAATCTCGTTATAGAGACCCGCATTGCGGATTTCCTCAAGATAGATGGTGTCCGCCTTGCGAAGGATGTCCAGACGATCCCGTGACACGGCACCCGGCACACGAATGGCCAGCCCCGGTCCCGGGAACGGGTGACGATCGATCAGTTCCGCTGCCATGCCAAGTTCCCGCCCGAGGGCACGGACCTCGTCCTTGAACAGCTCCCGGAACGGCTCCAGCAGTTTCAGGTTCATCCGTTCCGGCAGACCGCCAACATTGTGGTGCGACTTGATGGTCACGCTGGGACCGCCCGCGAAGGAGACAGATTCAATCACGTCCGGATAGAGGGTGCCTTGCGCCAAAAACTCGGCGCCGCCGATCTTGCTGGCTTCCTCGTCAAAGACATCGATGAAGATCCGGCCAATGGTCTTGCGCTTGACTTCCGGGTCATCCTGACCTTCCAGCGCATCCAGGAACAGGTCCGACGCATCACGATGAATGAGCGGGATGTTGTACTGGTCGCGGAACAGGCTGACCACCTGTTCGGACTCGCCCGCCCGCATCAGGCCGTTATCCACATAAACGCAGGTCAGTTGATCGCCGATTGCCTCGTGGATCAGGACAGCCGCAACAGAACTGTCAACACCACCGGACAGGCCGCAAATGACCTTGCCATCCCCGACCTCGCGGCGAATGCTTTCGATCGCCTGTTCCTTGAAGCTGGCCATGGTCCAGTCGCCCGGCAGGCCGCAAATCTTGTGCACGAAATTGGAGATCAGTTCAGCGCCGCGCGGTGTATGCACCACTTCGGGGTGGAACTGCGCCCCATAGAATTTCTTTTCATCATTGGCGATCACGGCAAAGGGAGCCCCCTTTGAGGTCGCAACGGCAGTGAAGCCTTCCGGGATGGCGGTGACGGTGTCGCCGTGGCTCATCCACACCTGATCACGCTGGCCCACTTCCCAGACCCCGTCAAACAGGGCGCAATCGGCAACCACGTCCACTTCGGCCCGGCCAAACTCGCGGTGGTCCGGCGCCTCGACCCGGCCGCCCAGCTGGGCGCACATGGTCTGCTGTCCGTAGCAGATACCGAGAACAGGAACCCCCATCTCGAACACGGCTTCCGGCGCCCGCGGGGTTTCATCCCCGATGACCGACGCAGGACCGCCCGACAGAATAATGCCACTCGGGTTAATCCCGGGCAATTTCTCGGCAGCACTGTTGAAGGGAACAATCTCGCTGTAAACCCCGGCCTCGCGGACCCGGCGCGCGATTAGCTGGGTGACTTGACTTCCAAAGTCGATGATCAGGATGCTGTTTTTCATAATCGGTGTTTAGCCGCAGATACCCGCAAAGTCCAGCGCGTTTTAAAGCCTGCCGCCGCATATTTTTGCACTGCGGCAGAGGCCGCGCCCGGTATTTCAAAAAAGGGATCGTTTTTGAAGTTAAATTTCCGCCCCGCCTCTTATCCATCGCCCCGATACGAAAGATATATGCAATTTTAATAAAATTATTCCTTTTTTTCATTACCAAAAGCGATTACAGAAAGCCTCGGTTACGCGTTCCCGGCATCCCATTGCCAAACAAACAAAACAACAAGAGAATTGCTGCCGTGCCCCTTCTGAAACCGGAATTGCTGGAACTTCTGATTGTCATTATCCTGACAGGCGCAATTCTCTATCATTTTCGCCATATCCTTCGGCGGGAAGTCGGGCTTCTGCATATTGTCGGCGGGTTGGTCCTGATCTCGTTTGCCCTCGGGTGGCAGTATCTGATGCAGACGCCCCTGAAGAACCATATCCCCCAACTTTCTTTTCCAGACGGGCAGGATTATCTAACCCCCCTTCTTTTACTGCCGGGCGCCACACTGATTTTCTATGGCATGAGCAAGTGGTTCCCCCATGTGATCAACTATCGCCGGGAAACCCTTTTGCGGATAGAGGCCGAAAACGAGGTCCGCCGCAAAAACGAGATGATCGAGGCGGTTCTTGACCGCGCGCCCTACGGCATTTTTCTTCTGGATGAAAACCTGAATGTGTTGCTGGCCAACCGGCAGACGGCGACCCTGTTCAACATCCCCGTCCATCTGCTCCAGCCCGGCAGCAGCCTGCGGGAGATCACCCGGTATCTTGCCCGCAACGGCGAATATGGAGACGTTTCCGAGGAGACGGCCTATCAGCAATGGCTGGACCTGATCCTTCCAAACGACCACCTGCATTTCCAGCGGAAGCGCGGCGACGGCACCATTCTGGAAATTCATGCCCAGTGGGTCCCCGGCGTCGGGCTGTTTTCCACCTATGAGGATGTCACCTTGCGGGCCTATGCCGAGCGGGACCTTGCCCGAAGCGAAGAGCGGTTTCGCGATTTTACGGAATCGGCGTCGGACTGGATGTGGGAAACCAACCCCCAGCACCGCATCTCCTATATGTCCGACCGGGGCCTTGCCCTTGCCGGGTTGCAACAGGATGATATCGTCGGGCGCTCCTTCATGGAACTGCTGCGCCCGTCAGGCGGACAGAAGGACTGGCGCTTCTATCTGGATCATTTTTCGCCCTACCATGTCCTGAAAGACCTGTATTGCGAATTTCAGCATCCCGACGGCTCAACCCGGTATGCGGTCATCTCGGGCAAGCCGGTGTTCGATCACAGCAACAGCTTTCAGGGGTATCGCGGGGTGGGCCGGGACATTACCGTCCGCCGCCAGTTTGAGGAAACCCGCCTGCAGTCCCAAAGGCTGGAGGCCGTGGGCCGCCTGACCGGCGGGATTGCCCATGATTTCAACAATTTGCTGGCCGTCATTCTGGGCAATTCGGAACTGTTGCTTGAAGGGGCGGCAGGGAAAGACAGCGCGGCCGCCCATCATCTGAATGTAATTCAGGGGGCGGCAACGCGGGGGGCAGACCTGACGCAGCGCCTTCTTGCCTATTCCCGAAAGCAACGGCTGCGCCCCGCCCCCATTGACCTTCGCAAAACCGTCGGCAATCTTCTTGAATTGCTGGAACCGGGTCTTGGGGCGGATATCCGCATTGTGGTGGATCATCAGGACGATATCTGGGACGCCCTTAGCGATGTGGGGCAGTTGGAAAATGCCCTCCTGAACCTTGCCAATAACGCCCGTGACGCCATGCCGGACGGCGGCCTGATCACGCTGTCCACCCGCAACCATGTGCAGCGGGCGGAAAACACCAAACCGGCCCTGAAGGAATTGCTGCCCGGTCATTATGTTCAGCTGTCCGTGCAGGATACGGGCGGAGGCATGCCCGAAAATCATGTCCAAAAAGCGTTTGATCCGTTTTTCACCACCAAGGAAGTTGGCAAGGGAACGGGGCTTGGCCTCAGTATGGTGTTCGGATTTGCAAAACAGTCAAACGGCCTTGCGACCCTTGAAAGCACCCCGACAAAAGGCACCACCGTTTCCCTGTATCTGCCCCAGGCGAAAGATCAGGACTGAACGGATCAGGGCCAAACAGCGCCCTTGCCGATCTGGCGGGGGCAACAAGATCGATCTCAGGCGCCGGTGCGCTGCAGGATTGCCGTAAAGAAGCCGTCGGTTCCGTAGTCTGCCGGCGTCAGGGACAGAAAGTCCCCCTGCCCGGCCTCGGCCTCGGACAAACCAACCCCGTCCCATAGATCGGAGACAGGCAGGATTTCAAAGTCTGGGTGACGGGCAAGAAAGGCCGCGATCTGGCTTGCGTTTTCCTCTTCCAGAATGGAACAGGTCGCATAGACAAGCCGCCCGCCCGGCGCCACCAGCGCAGAGGCCGTATCCAGAATATCCGCCTGCACCGCGACAAGGTCAGCCAGACCTTCCGGGGTCAATGACCAGCGTTGATCCGGTTGACGCCGCCATGTGCCAGAGCCGCTGCACGGCGCATCCACAAAGACCCGATCGGCCTCTCCCTCAATCCGGGAGAGGATCTCCGCATCCTCGTCATTCCCCTGCAGGGCAAGGGACTGGACAATACCAACAGCGGCCCGGCGGGTGCGGATGGCAATATCCTTCATGCGCCGGGGGTTGATATCAAAGGCCCGAAGAAGGCCGGTATTCTGCATCGTCGCCGCCATGACAAGGGCCTTGCCCCCGGCACCGCAGCAATAATCCACCACATTCATGCCGGGACCGGCATCGGCCAGAAGGGCCGCGATCTGAGCGGCCTCATCCTGAATTTCCACAAGGCCCCGCTCCATGACCGGATGGGAATTGAGGTTAACCCTCTCCTCAATCCGAATGCCGACAGGGCTGATTTCCGTCGGGTGACAGGGGATGCCATCCTCGGCCAGAATACGGCAGACCTCTTCGCGGTCGGTTTTCAGGGTGTTGACCCGCAAGCAAAATGGTGCCCGGTCCTGAAAGGACTGAAGAACGGCTTCCATCCGTGCACCATAAGACGCCGTCAAGCGGTCCATCAGCCAGTCCGGGAAATTGCCCCGGACAGCAAGGGGCATGGCGTCCCTGTTTGCGTCCGGCAGGCTGACCAGAACGGCCTTTTCTTCCGGGCTAAGCGGGTCCGCAGCGTAAGAGCCGCTCAGGTAAAGGCTTTCCACCTCTTCCACTGAGATACCGGCCAGATAGACAAGCCCGACAAGGGCCAGACTGCGCGGCACGGGGGCAAGCTGCCCCTGCTCTGCCAGCCAGACCAGTTCCCCCCGGCGGCGCTGAATGTCATAGAAAAATTCGGTGATCCAGCGCCGATCCTTGGAGCCGGCGAACCGGCGAGCCTTGAAATAGCGCTTGATCACATGCTCCGCCGGCCCGCTCGTATTTTCAACATCGGTCAGCAGTTCGATGACCGAACTCAAACGGGCAGACGGGGTCATGCTATTTCCTTATCCCTGACGGTAGTTCGGGGCTTCGCGGGTGATTGCCACATCATGAACATGGCTTTCCTTCAGACCGGCGTTGGTGATCCGCACAAAGGTCGCCCGCTCCTGCAGGGCCTTGATGGTTTCACTGCCGGTATAGCCCATGGCTGCCTTCAGGCCGCCAACAAGCTGATGGATAACCGCATTGGCGGAACCGCGATGAGGGACACGCCCCTCGATCCCTTCCGGAACCAGTTTCAGGTTGTCGGATACTTCTTCCTGGAAGTAACGGTCGGCAGACCCCCGTGCCATGGCGCCAAGAGACCCCATGCCGCGATAGGACTTGAAGGACCGTCCCTGGAACAGGAAGACCTCTCCCGGGCTTTCATCCGTACCCGCCAGAAGCGAGCCGATCATGGCGCAGGATGCACCGCCGGCAATGGCCTTTGCAAGGTCACCGGATGTCTTGATCCCGCCGTCGGCGATCACCGGAATGTTGTGTTTGCTGGCAACCTCTGCCGCATCCATGATGGCCGTCAGCTGCGGGGTTCCCACACCGGCCACAATCCGGGTTGTGCAGATGGAACCGGGGCCGATACCGACCTTGACGGCATCCACACCGGCATCAATCAGAGCCTCGGCGCCGGTGGCAGTGGCGATATTACCGCCGATCACCTGAATGGAGCTGCTGAGCCCCTTCACGCGGGAGACAGCTTCCAGCACGCGGGAGGAATGACCATGCGCCGTATCGACAATGATCACATCCACATCGGCCGCAATCAGTTCCTGCGCCCGTTCCAGACCGTCATCGCCAATACCGACAGCGGCGGCAACCCGCAGGCGGCCCTGCTTGTCCTTGCTGGCGTTCGGGTAGAGGGTGGACCGCTCGATATCCTTGACGGTGATCAGGCCGATGCAGCGGTAACTGTCATCCACCACCAGCAGTTTTTCAATGCGGTGCTGGTGCAGAAGGCGCTTTGCATCGTCCTGCGTGGCGCCTTCCTTGACGGTCACAAGACCATCGCGTGTCATCAGCTCATAGACAGCCTGACTGGAATCGGTTGCAAAACGGACGTCCCGGTTGGTCAAGATACCGACCAGCTTACCGGATTTGTTTTCCGTCACCGGGATACCGGAAATCTTGTGGATTTGCATCAGGTGCAAGGCTTCGGACAGGGGTGCTTGCGGGGAAATGGTCACCGGGTTGACGACCATGCCGGCTTCAAATTTCTTAACGCGGCGGACTTCATTGGCCTGTTCCTCAATGGACAGGTTCTTGTGGATCACGCCGATACCACCGGCCTGGGCAAGCGCAATAGCCATCGGGGCTTCGGTTACGGTATCCATGGCACTGGAGACAAGCGGAATTCCCAGCTCGATCTCGTTTGTCAGGCGCGTTGTTGTATTAACTTGGGCGGGAAGAATATCTGAGGCTGCGGGCTGCAGCAGAACATCATCGAATGTATAGGCTTCACGAATTTTCATTTAGGCAACTCCTTCGGAATTGCAGGCAGATCATACAGGCAAGTTTTGAAATGCAAAGTGTAAAAATGAGGCCGTCCATTTTTTTTGGCACGGCCCCCTCATGACGCCTCTTGCAGCCCGGCTTGACGCAAGTTTCAGGCTGTTCAGACGCCAAATGCGCAAGATAATTCCGGGCGGTGCGTTTCCTAGCCCCGGAACCCCGTGGCAACCACATAGGCTTCGCGTGAATCCGGGCGACTTGCCTCCGGCTTGGCGTGACGGACAACGGCAAAATTCCGCTTGAGCTGGTCGAGAAGATGATTCTCCGTACCGCCCTTCAGAACCTTGGCCACGAACACCCCGCCGGGTGCCAGCACATCCTCCGCAAAGGCAAGGGCCAGTTCCACCATATAGACAATCCGCAGGTGGTCGGTCTGGCGATGCCCCGTTGTGGGCGCGGCCATGTCGGAAATCACCGCGTTCACCGGTCCGCCAAGGGCTGCCTTCACACGCTTGTCCGCATCCTCGGACGTGAAATCAAGCTGCATCACCTCGGCGCCCGGCATGGGTTCCATTTCCAGAATATCCACGGCCAGAACCTTGCCCTTGCCCTTCTGGGCACCGACACGCTCCACCGCGATCTGGGTCCAACCGCCCGGGGCGGCCCCAAGGTCAACCACAGAATCACCCGGTTTGAGAAGGTTATAGCGATCATCAAGCTGCAACAGCTTGAACGCCGCACGGGACCGGAAGCCCCGCGCCCGCGCTTCGGCCACGTAAGGATCGTTCAGCTGACGTTCCAGCCACAGCTTGGACGAATATTTCCGTCCCCGGGCTGTCTTCACCTTGGTATGCAGCAAGCGGCCGGTTGTGGAGCTGCTCTCGCTCTTCCCGCCCTTGCCTTTTTTCTTTCCGCCCGATGCAGTCATGGGGTTCTAAACTCTACTTTCCTTGATCGTCTGTTCTTGTGCAGGGACAGGAGCCGCCTTATTTTCCCGGTCGGCGTCGTTCATCAATCCGAACAACAGGCCTTCCCGAACGCCCCGGTCCGCCACACGCAATTTTCGCACCGGCCATGTGTTGTGCATGGCCTGAACAATGGCGCACCCGGATACGACCAGATCGGCCCGTTCCTGCCCGATGCAGGGTTCCGCGACCCGGGCCTTGTAATCGCTGCTGGCAAGACGCTCGCAAATCTCGATCATCTTGGCCGTGTTCAGCCACGCCCCGTCCACCTGACGGCGGTTATACCGTTTCAGGCCGAAATGTACACCCGCCAGTGTTGTTACCGTACCGGATGTGCCCAGCATCTGCACCCGTCCGCCCCGAATGATCTGGGCGATGTTGTGCTCCTGCTCGAACCCGGTGATATGCTCCATGACATCTGTGATCATGCCCTGATAGGCCTGATCGGTGACTGTCACGCCGCCATGCCGCTCCGACAGGGTGACAACCCCATAGGGAATGGACCGCCAGCCAAGAACCTTGTTGCCATGCCGTCCGTTCAACCGCAGCCAGATCAATTCGGTGCTGCCCCCGCCAATATCAAAAACAAGGGCATAGTGATTCCGGTAATCCAGAAGAGGCGAACATCCGTCCACGGCCAATCCGGCCTCTTCCTCGGTGGTGATGATATCCAGCTTGATGCCGACCTCATCTTCCACCCGGGCGAGGAACGCCTCGCTGTTATTTGCTTTGCGGCATACCTCGGTTGCGACGCATCGCATCCGGGTCACCCCTCTGAATTTCATTTTCTCGGCACAGACGGCAAGCGCCTCCACCGTTCTGTCCATGGCATCCTCAGACAGTTCCCCTGTCTGGCTGACACCCTCTCCTAATCGAACGATCCGTGAAAAACTATCGATAACGCGAAAGCTCTTGGCTTCCGGTTTGGCCACAAGCAGCCGGCAATTGTTCGTTCCAAGATCCAGTGCCCCATAGACATGGGACCATCGTCCTGCTTTCTTGCCGCCGCGCCGTCGTTTTCCTCGATATCTCCTCTTTCCGTCTCGTCCCCTTCGTTGACCATCCGTCACTGTCACTCAGGTCGTCCCTCCAGGACCAAAATTTGCGGGCAAACTGCCCCTTTGAGCCCAAGATTAGCAGGTTAAGGTTCTTCTTTCACAAAAAAAATAATGCAGAAACTGATTTATAGAGCATTGACAACATTTCCGGGACTTGTTACATGACGCGCCACGACACGAAAGGAACTTCCTTTCAAACCTTGCTGGGGAATCGTCTAACGGTAGGACAGCGGACTCTGACTCCGTCAATCCAGGTTCGAATCCTGGTTCCCCAGCCACTCTTCTCCCCCAAAATCTCGACACATAAAACAGCCCAAACACTGCAGATAGGCTCAGATTTTCTGCGCCCATTTCGAACATCAACATTCCTTACAAGGCTTGATGAGTGGTGATGGCGTGGGTCAGGATGCTGTGGTCCTGTTCGCTGAAGGCGACAAGGGTTATTTCCCGAACGGAGAGATCCCCGGCCCGACCACATTCGAGCAGGGTTTGAACGGCGATGGCGGCGGCGCTTTTGGCCGGAAAACCAAAGACGCCCGTGCTGATAGCCGGAAAGGAAAGGGTTTCAAGGCCGGTCTCGTGAGCGAGACGAAGGCTGTTCATGTAGCGTTGAGCCAGGAGATCGGCCTCCCCCCGCTGTCCGCCGTGCCAGACAGGACCCACCCTGTGAATCACATGCCGCGCCGGCAGATTGAACCCCGGCGTCAGGCGCGCCTGCCCTGTGGGGCATCCGCCCAGTGTCCGGCAAAATTCGAGAAGGTCTGACCCCGCGGCCCGGTGAATGGCACCATCCACCCCGCCCCCGCCCAGAAGGCTTTCATTGGCAGCATTGACGATGGCATCCACCGCAAGTGTGGTGATATCGCCCCGCCAGCATTGCAGCGTAAAGGGAATCAGCGTTTTGCGGACCTTTGTTCAAGAGTAGCGATATAATCGGTGATATCGCCCAACTCCCGCGCCAACATGCGAAGATCAGCGGCCTTGGCGGCCAGCGGTGCGTCATTCTTTTCGGCAACGGTTTCTGTCAGCATGGCAAGGGCCGCTGCGTTGGCCATGTTGGCCCGATCGGCAACGGTTTTCCTGTCCAGTCCCGCAGGTCTGGAAATATCGGCCTTCAGACCGTTCACAATTTCTTCGAGTTCGAGCTGGTGCATCATTCACCTTTTATGAGTGCGAACTATACCAGAAAGCCGCCATATACGCAAAACATGTATTTTCCAAGGATACGGCGGCAACCTAAACAAAAGTTTAACGATACCGTCTTCCCCCGCTCTTTTCCCATATGGATAACTGGCCGCATCTTTTTTTTCCGTTCGGGCAACCGCTTGTTAACCATTTTAGTAAAATTATACAGTCCAACCGGAGCGGGATATTACGATCAACCTATTTCGTTCCTACGTTGCAGAGGGGGAATTCATGACGAACACAACAACGAACACGGCAACGCCCAACCGGCGAAGCCACAAGCGGATTCTGGTATCCAGCCCGACAACCATTCAGGCAGAGAGCGGCCACCATCCGGGAAAAATTCTAAACATTTCTGCAGGCGGCGCCGGTATCGAGCTGGATGTTGAACTGGCGGACCAAACCCGCATCACCGTCAATATTGACGATATGGGCTTTATTCCGGCACGGGTCGTGCGGCAGATGAAGGACGGTGTCGGCGTCCGGTTTGAAATCTCGGCGGACAAGGAAGAACGCTTTATCCAGCAGATCACCCGCATTGTGGAGAAAAAGCGTCAGGAACAGGCGGCACCGGCGTCGGCCTGACAGGCCCGCGCCTTCCCCACTCTGTCGGCCGGATTGGGTTGGGCAGGATTGGGACGGGCAGGACAGACGCAACAACGCCTGCCCCGATCCACACACGCCCCCTAGCCGCCCTGACGGCCTGCAAACAGAAGCTGGCGGGCATCACGATAAAACTCTTCGGCCTGCGTCCATTCCGCCTTCAACTCGGCCAGTGACTTGGCGTTGTCCTCAGGTCGCAATCCACCCTCCCGGAAGTCGGACAACTCCTCAACACCCGACGTCGCCGCAAGAGACAAACCCTTGGCCATATAGGCGGCACTGCGATCACTGACCCATTTCTGCAGGGCATCCACCTGAACCTGCGTTATCTTCATCCCCAATGTCTCCACTTACCAACTTTTTGACAGGATCCGCCCATTTTACAGGGACCGGGGAAAGAAACTGTTAACTTTGATCTTCTATAAATCAGTAAAGGTTAATGTTCAATTTCCACACCAAGCCGACCCAAGGGCACGACCGGAGCCTTGAAACAGCATGACGTCCATGACGCCGCAAGACATACTCAGAATGCTGGAACTTCATATCCAGTGGTTGCGGGACCCCAGTCAGGGGCGGCAGGCCAATTTCCGCCAGCAGGATTTCTCCGGTGCCAATTTTGAAGGGGCAAAGCTGCAAAAATCCATCCTGTCCGGCAGCAAGCTGTCCCGTGCCATTTTCCGAAACGCCAACCTGATTGCGGCGGACCTGTTTGCCGTGGACCTGACCAAGGCAGACCTGACCAACGCCCTTCTGATCCGCGCCGACCTTCGGGGGGCCGAACTGAAAGGTGCCCGCATGCGGGGGGCCAACCTGCAGGAAGCGGATTTCCGTGGCGGCTCCATGATCCTGAGCGGCGGCAAGACAATCACCTTCGGATCGTCCGACCTTCGGGACAGCGAAATGGAGAATGTCATTGCGGAAAAGGCAAACCTGGCAGGGGCCAACCTGTCCGGTGCCCTGCTCGCCAATGCCAATCTGGCCCATTCCCAGCTGAACGGCGCCAATCTCAGCAATTCGGAAATGCTGAATGCGGGCCTTGTGGGCGCCAACATGGCCGGGTGTGACCTGACCAATTCAAACCTGACCGGTGCCGATCTTTCCAATGCGGATTTAAGCGGTGCCATTGTGGATGGATGCAGCTTCCAAAACGCCAACCTGACGGGCGCCATTCTGGCCGGTACGGACCTTAGCAAGGCCAGAAACATCACCGCGCCGTCCAACAGCCCTGCACCCTCCCCCTCCCTGCCTCCGGACCTTCAGGCCCTGCTTGAAAAGCATTTTCACTGGGTAGAGACAAACGGGGCCAAGGGGGAGCGCGCCAACCTGTCCGGCATGGACCTTGCGGGCATGAATCTCAGCCATTCAGCCCTCAGCGGGGCCAACATGCGCGGTTGCGACATGCGGGGCTGTAATCTGGAAGGGTCTCAACTGGTGATGACGGACCTGTCCCACTGCCAGCTACAGGGCGTCAACATGAAGAATGCCGTGATGGAAGGGGTCAATCTGTCCCATTCCAACCTTGCCAACGGGAATCTGGATAACGCCGTCCTGACCGCCGTCGATCTCAAGGACCATGAAGGCCACCCCCTCGGCAAGAAATGGCCTGCCAATCTGTCGGCTGCGACCTTTCGGGGAACCTCGCTTGAAAACGCCCTGCTGACCGAGGCCAACCTGATTGACGCCGACTTTGTCGGGGCCAATCTGCGGGGCGCAGACCTTAGCGGCGCGGATACCGAAGATACCCGCTTTGCCCCCACATCAACGCCCCTGGAAAAAACAGGTGTCTAGAACGACCGGCGACTAGTGGATTTTCCGGTCATGTTCGCCCGCCTCGCACTGATAGACATGCACGAAATAGCCGGCCATGGGATTGCGCTCCAGATACTCGATCAGGTAATCCCGGCAGGCGGTGCTGGCGGTGCGGATAAAATACTGCCACAGCGGCTCCATCGGCGTGGTGCTGGTATCCCCGTGGGGAACACTGATTGACCCGCCCCACTCGATCTGGAAACCGCTCAGGTAGTTTTCCGCGTAATGACGAAAGACGGACGCCTCGTCAATTCTGACACCGGCCTTGTTCTCAAAACACAAACGCAAATCCATGGTCACCCTCTGGCATAGCATATGGACAGGCGGGACGGTTTCTCATCGCACCTGACGTGTCATATGGTGCGGGCACCCGTCCCTTTCAAACAGAGTGTGACAGGGGCGCATGACAAGCACAAGACCAAACCCGGATCAGATCAGGGAGGTGCCTGCAAGACTGTAAGCGTAACTGTAAATGGGGAAAAGCGGGGCCACCGTGGTGGCGGGGTACACATTGTGTCAAGCGATGCCGGCAGAGGTGGCATCCCCTAGGGGAGTCGAACCCCTGTTTCCAGAATGAAAATCTGGCGTCCTAACCACTAGACGAAGGGGACACACTGTGTTTCTGGAGGCAGGATTTAAAGCTCTTCACGCCCGAAGGCAAGCAAAAAATCTTATTATCTCCATATTTCCTCCCAGCCTGTTGAGCAGAAAAATGGCGCCAGACCGGCGCTTCATTTTCTTCCAGAGACTGGAAACAACGACATGCTGCATCAGAAGAGATGCCAACAACGATGGCATCCCCTAGGGGAGTCGAACCCCTGTTTCCAGAATGAAAATCTGGCGTCCTAACCACTAGACGAAGGGGACACATCATGTCGTTGGAGGGAGGATTTAAAGGTGTTCGGGAGACAAAGCAAGCAAAAAATTCCAGACCCGCAAAATTTTTATTCTTGCCCCGGAATTTAGCCATTTCCCCCCGGCGGCCTACCCGTCAGGTTCGCCGATACGCATCCTCGATCATCAACTGGGGCGTGGTCTGTCCGCGCCAGGTATTCTTCTTCAGATGCCCGGCAATATGAAAGCTGGCCCCCTGATGGTTCAGCAGGCTGTCCCCCAGCGGCGTTTCAAGGCTGCGGAAGCAAATCCCCGCAAGGCGCCCCCGCCCCCCGGCCCCGGTCAGGATGCAGCGCACATGATTTTCCCCGACAATACTGGCCGTGGCAATCCGCACATTGGACAGGACGAATCTGGGCTCCGGGTTGCCCGCCCCATAGGGCCCGGCCTGTTCAAGCTGGGTAACCAGCTCCACCGTCGCCCCTTCAAGCCCGAGGGCGCCGTCAATACCAAGGCTGGCATTCTGAAGGGCCGTGTCCACGGATTTCGACAATCGCTCCATCAGGAAATCGGTCAGGTCCGCCACCTTGTCCCGCGCCACGGTCAACCCGGCGGCCATGGCGTGACCACCACCAGCCAACAACAATTCCTTGTGCCGGGCGGCGCCGATCGCCGCACCAAGGTCCACACCGGGCATTGACCGGCCCGATCCCTTCCCTTCGGCGCCATCCAGACCGATGACAATGGTCGGCCGCTGATACGCGTCCTTCAGGCGGCTGGCGACAATACCGATCACACCCGGATGCCATCCCTCCCCGGCGACAACCAGAACCGGGTCCTTGTCCCGTCCGGTTTTCTCCACCAGGTCCATGGCCTCTTCGGTAACGGCAACCTCGATATCCTTGCGTTCCTGATTATACTCGTTCAGGTACCGGGCCAGTTCCTGACATTCCGACGGGTTGTTGCTGGATAGCAGACGGGCCCCAAAGTCGGCCTTGCCAACCCGCCCCCCCGCATTGACCCGCGGCCCCAGCAGAAAGCCCAGATGATAGGTGCCCGGTGTCTCGTCCAGCCCAGCCACATCCGAAAGGGCCACCAGTCCGGGATTGGCCCGCCGGGCCATCACCTTCAAGCCTTGTGTCACAAAGGCCCGGTTCAGGCCATGAAGCGGCACAATATCGCAAACCGTCCCCAACGCCACCAGATCAAGCAGCGCCATCAGGTTCGGTTCCTTGCGGTCCGCGTACCACCCCAATTTCCGAAGATCCCGATTGACCGCCACCAGCAGCAGGAAGGCGACCCCCACCGCCGCTAGATAGGTATATTCCTGACTTTCGTCATGGCGCTTGGGATTGACCACCGCCACGGCCTTTGGCAGGCGGGTTTCCGCCTGATGGTGATCGACGATTATGACATCCAGACCGGTATCCGCCGCCTGATCCAACACGTCAAAGGCAACAATCCCGCAGTCCACGGTGATGATCAGATCAACCCCCTGACCCTTTAACCGGTTAAATGCATTTATATTGGGACCATAGCCTTCTTCCATGCGGTCGGGGATATAGACCACAAGGGGAACACCGATCATGTCGAAGAAACGCTTCAGAACCCCGGACGAGGTTGCCCCGTCAACGTCATAGTCGCCAAACACGGCAATGGTCTGGCCGCTCTGGATGGCCTCGACAATGCGGGCAGCGGCAACGTCCATATCCTTGAAGGAGGAAGGGTCGGGCATCAAATCCCGAAGGGTGGGCGACAAATAGCGTTCCGCCCCATCAATATCCACATTGCGGCCGGCCAGAACACGCCCGACAATTTCAGGCACCCCCAGCCGCTGCGCAATGGTCAGTCCAAGGCGCTCATTGGTGGAGCGCAATCGCCATTTCCGGTTTTTGAGTGAGCACTCCACACCCAAAAAAGCCGGTGTTTCCTGCTCACTCATATCAAACCTTATCTGACTTTGTGGTCACCACGGATATACCGCACGGTGCCTGTGTGGGACCGCATGACGATGGTTTCCGTATAGACACGTCCGCCCTTCTGGTGAACGCCTTTCAGCATGTTGCCGTCGGTTACGCCGGTTGCGGCAAAGATGACGTTGCCAGCTGCCAGTTCTTCAAGGTTGTAGATCTTGTGCAGATCCTCAATACCCCATTTCGCCGCGCGCGCCCGTTCGTCGTCATTGCGGAAAACCAGACGGCCCTGCATCTGGCCACCAATGCAGCGCAGTGCCGCAGCCGCCAAAACACCTTCCGGTGCGCCGCCTGTTCCCACATACATGTCGATACCGGATTCCGGATCGGCGGTTGCCATGACACCAGCCACGTCCCCATCGGAGATCAGCTTGATACGGCCACCGGCTTCGCGAATGCTGGCAATGATTTCAGCGTGACGCGGGCGATCCAGAACGCAAGCCATGGTTTCGTTGACAGCAACGCCCTTGGCTTCGGCAATGGCCTTGATGTTTTCACCAGCCGGACGGTCGATATTGACGATGCCTTCCGGCAGTCCGCCACCAACCGCGATTTTCTCCATATAGGTATCCGGTGCGTTCAGGAAGTTCCCGGATTCGGCAAAGGCGATCACGGCCAGTGCGTTCGGGCCGCCTTTCGCGGTCAGGGTTGTCCCTTCCAGCGGATCAAGGGCGATATCCAGTTTCGGACCTTTGCCGGTACCGACTTTCTCGCCGATATACAGCATGGGGGCTTCGTCGCGCTCCCCTTCACCGATCACGATGGTGCCATCGATATCCAGTTCATTGAGCGCCGTGCGCATGGCGTCAACGGCGGCCTGATCAGCGGCTTTCTCGTCGCCAAAGCCAACCAGGGTGCACGCAGCACGGGCCGCCGCTTCGGTGACGCGGACGATTTCCAGGGTAAGCTTTCTATCGAGTGGTGAATTTTCAGACATCTTCTTCTTCCAAAATCAAACGGACCGAAAGCGCTTCCCCGGTCCAATTCAGTTTAAAGTTTGGCAATCCGGATCATGCGGGGACGGGCCGCGCTGTGATCAAACGCCTCAATCTTTTCAAGGGCACGGGAAAGTGCCGCTTCTTTGACCTCGTGGGTAATCAATACAACAGATACGGCCTCTTCCGGGGAACGTCCCCGCTGCAACAGGCTTTCAATGGAGATTTCCTCATCCCTGAAAACAGCCGAAATATCTGCAATAACGCCAGGACGATCAAATACAGACAGACGGACATAATAACAACCCACATGTTCCTCGACAGGAATTTTTGGAATGTCCGTCATCTTGTCCACAGGAATGCCAAAGGTCGGGGAGACACGGCCTGCGGCAATATCCACCACATCCGCCATCACCGCCGACGCGGTCGGTCCCTCACCGGCACCGCGACCTTCATAGACCGTGCTGTCAACGAAGTCGCCTTCGGCAACCACGGCGTTGAACACGCCGGAAACGTTGGCAATGGCCGTATCTTTTCGCACCATGCACGGATGAACGCGCTGCTCGATCCCCTGCTCTGTCCGGCGGGCCACACCCAACAGGCGGATGCGATAGCCGAATTCCTGTGCAAAGGCGATATCCTGCGCGGAAACCTCGCGGATACCTTCGATATAGACGCTGTCAAAATCGACCGGTGTGCCAAAGGCCAGACTGGTCAGGATGGCCAGCTTGTGCGCGGCATCAACCCCATCCACGTCAAAGCTGGGGTCCGCCTCGGCATAGCCCAGATCCTGCGCATCCTTGAGAATGGCCGCAAAGTCACCGCCGGTTTCCTCCATTTCCGTCAGGATATAGTTACAGGTTCCGTTCAGGATCCCGTAAACCCGGCTGATGGCGTTGGCGGCAAGACCTTCGCGCATGGCCTTGACGATGGGGATGCCCCCGGCAACCGCCGCCTCATAAGCCAGCGGCACATTGTTTTTCTCGGCAAGGCGGGCCAGTTCGGTGCCGTGGACAGCCAGCAACGCCTTGTTGGCGGTCACAACCGGCTTTCCGGCTTCAAGGGCCGCGACACAAAGGTCCCGTGCCACACCCTCGCTGCCGCCGATCAGTTCCAGAACCATATCCACATTGGGGTCAGACGCCAGATCGACCGCATTGTCGTACCAGGTCATCCCGTCCAGAGACACCCCACGGTCCTTGGTGCGGCTCCGCCCGGAAACGGCAACAACCTCAAAGTTCCGGCCGGTTCGGTCAGACAGCAATTTTCCATGCTGTTCAATGATTTTCAGGACACCGACACCGACTGTTCCAAGACCCGCGACACCAATTCTCATGATTCTGCCATTACCTTTTCGATTTATACTCTGCCAGATGGGCTTCTGCCTCTGACATAAATTTCTTCACATTCCGGCAGGCCTGCCGGATCCGCTGTTCATTCTCGACCATGGCGATCCGGACAAACTTGTCCCCATGTTCACCAAAGCCAAGACCCGGCGCAACCGCCACCTGTGCTTTTTGCAGCAACAGCTTCGAGAACTCAAGACTTCCCATTTCCCGGAAAGGTTCCGGGATCGGCGCCCAGGCGAACATGGTCGCTTCCGGTGAGGGAATATCCCAGCCTGCCGCCTTCATGCCGCTGATCATTACATCGCGGCGCGACCGGTACATGGCGCGGGCTTCTTCAACACAGTCCTGCGGGCCGTTCAGCGCCGCTGTTGCCGCCACCTGAATGGGGGTGAACGCCCCGTAATCCAGATAAGACTTGATCCGGGTCAGCGCGGAAACCAGCTTGCGGTTCCCGGTGGCAAAGCCGATCCGCCAGCCCGGCATGGAATAGGTCTTGCTGAGCGAGGTAAACTCGACCGCGATATCCTTGGCCCCTTCCACCTGCAGGATGGACGGCGGCTTCTCCTCGCCGAAATAGATTTCCGCATAGGCCAGATCCGACAGGATATACATGCCGTGCTTCTTGGCGTAGTCTACCACCTTGCGATAGAAGTCCAGATCGACCGTCATTGCCGTCGGGTTGGACGGGAAGTTCAGAATCAGGCAGGTCGGTGTCGGGATGCAATGGCGCATCCCCCGCTCCAGTGCCTCAAAGAAGTCGATGCCCGGCCCGACCTCGAAGTGACGGATCACGGCCCCTGCAATGATGAAGCCGTAGGGGTGAATCGGATAGCTGGGGTTCGGGGACAGGATCACATCGCCCGGCGCCGTGATGGCCATGGCAAGGTTTGCCAGCCCTTCCTTGGAGCCGAGGGTTGCGATGGTTTCCGTTTCCGGGTCAATGTCCACGCCGAAGCGCCGCTTGTAATAGGCCGCATTGGCCCGCCGCAGTCCCGGAATACCGCGACTGGTCGAATATCTGTGGGTCCGGCCGTTCTGCACGGTTTCCACCAGTTTCTCGACGATATGGGGCGGTGTCGGCGTATCCGGGTTGCCCATGCCCAGATCGATGATGTCCTCTCCCGCCGCTCGCGCTTCGGCTTTCATACGATTGACTTCTTCGAATACGTATGGCGGCAGCCGTTTAATGCGATGGAATTCGGGATTCATGGCCTTTTTTCTCAGGTTGGATATGGGGACAGGGCTACCCGCCTCCCCGACAGCGGCACCGGGCCGGGTTCAGGAAGACAGGCAGAATTCAGACATTATCTATACAAATTTTTCTTACCTGACGAGGAAGATCTCGGTCCGGCGATTTTTTGCTTCCTCACTCGGCATGGATTCATCGGACACCCGCATCCGGTCACTGACAGATTCAACAACAATCTGTTCGGATGGGACACCCATATTGATCAGGCTGGTGACAACCGCACTGGACCGTTCCTGCGACATGCGAAGGTTGACCATCAGGTGACGGTCAAGCGGCAGTTCCCGTGTCCGGCTGGACGCATGACCGACAATGCGGATCACGCCGCCGCCTGATTTCTGTGCGTTGGCAATCGCGGACAGCTTCTGGCGGTCGCCGGAACCGATGCGGGATGACCCCACATCGAAATAGATCACGGCATCCGGCTTGGCGGAGCTTGCCCCCGGAACGGAAACACCGGCCCCATAGGCCGGGGCGGCACCGCCGGAAACAGCGGCATTATAGCCCGCCGCCATGGGCTGGTTATAGGTATCCTGAACGATTTGCGGGACCGTTACCGCGCTGGCCCCAAGGGGCTGCATGGGGGCCGGCTGGAAATGGGTGTTTGCCGGCAGGGTTGTTGTGGTCGCGGCAGAGGCAGCCAGTTGCTGCTGATAGACATTGCCCACATTGCCATCAATCACCACGGTGCCGGTTCCCGGAACCGTCTGGGCGTAGGCCTGCTGCGGCGAGGTAATCGGTGCGGCGGCGGGCATCTGCCCTGCCGTTGCCGGGGCAGCGGAAACGGCACCCGGGGTTACCGGTGCGGCGCTGTTCGGTACCGGCGGCACCTGAACCGGGGCTGCGGTCACTGGCGGAACCGGCGACGCGGTCACGGCCGGACCCACCGCTGAGGTGGTCGCTGCCGGAGCTGGAGCCGGAGGGGTGGTCCGCTTGCGTTTCGGGGTTGGCTGAACGGCAGTGTCGGCGCGCAGGCTCTCGTCCGTATACTGGGCATTGGCCCGGTCGGCCTTGAGGCCTTCCTGAATGGTGCGGGCATCCTCAATCGAGACCGTGGTTCCCGGCTCTTCCGGGACATCGCCAAGATTGGGGTATTCCCCTTCCTCGTCCAGTGGCTGTTCAATCTGTTGCGGGCGGTCTGCATCGCCGCTGCTGCCATCGAACCAGTCGGTCGGATCGGCCCAGTCCGGGGTTGAACAACCGGCCACCGCAAGCATCACAGCCCCCAGCGCCAGTCGGGATACACCCGACTTCAACTTTTCGAGTTCACCTGAAGAGGAAATCTGCTCAAACACCATTTTCTTGCCTGTTACCTGCATAAACCACCGGATGCATACCCCCACAAGAGTCACGCCCCATACTTGTCGTTTCCATTTAACACGCACAACTTAAACCATATAGGTGACAATTCCGCAATGTTTTCGAGAGGATACCCAGAAAATCTTGCGGGTTTGGAATTTTTTGATGTTCAACCGGGTTTATTTATTACACATTATATATAGGGGTATATGGAAGACCGATTCACTTGCAAACTTGAGGGGTTTTCGAGGTGCAGGACAGCAAAGACAAAACAGCCAGCGACACCGTTCTGGAAAGCGGTCAGGAATTTGCTGACAACCTGGCAACGATCACACAGCAAAGCCAGGCGCTTATCACGGAGTTTTACAAGCAACAGGCCGAATCCGGATATGACCCGGATCCGTTCAATATCGGCAAGGCCTTTCTGGAACTGAGCCAGAAGATGGTGGCCGACCCGGCCAAGCTGATGAACGCGCAGGCCAGCCTGTGGTCCAGCTATATGGAGCTTTGGAAAAATGCGGCCCTTGCCGCCTCTGGCCAGGGGGCCAAACCGGTCATTGAGCCTGAAAAAGGCGACAAGCGCTTCAAGTCTGAGGAATGGAACCGCAACCAGATCTTCGACTATATCAAGCAAAGTTACCTTCTGACGTCCCGATGGATCAACGACACCGTCGCCGACGTGGAGGGACTGGACGCCACGACCCGCAAGAAAATTGACTTCTATACCAAGCAGTATACGGACGCCCTGTCGCCCACCAACTTCTTCTGGTCAAACCCGGATGTGTTGAAACAGACCTACGAGACCAAGGGTGAAAATCTGGTTCATGGCCTGAAGAACCTGCTGGACGACCTGCAGGAAGGGAAAGGTGTCCTGAACCCCAAGATGGTGCCGGAAGGGAAATTCGTGGTCGGTGAGAATATCGCCGTCTCGAAAGGCAAGGTGGTCTACCAGAACGACCTGATGCAACTGATCCAGTACAGCCCGACAACGGACAAGGTGTACAAGAAACCGCTGCTGATCACCCCGCCATGGATCAACAAGTTCTATATCCTTGACCTGAAGCAGGAAAACTCCTTCATCCGCTGGTGCGTCGATCAGGGCTATACCGTGTTTGTCATTTCATGGATCAACCCGGATGAACAGCATCTGGACAAGACCTTTGAAAGCTATATGTCCGAAGGCATTCTGGCCGCACTGGATGCCATTGAGGCCACCATCGGCGAAAAAGAGGTGACCGCCATCGGCTATTGCATCGGCGGGACCCTGATGGCCTCCACCCTCGCCTATCTCGCCGCTGTCGGAGAGAAACGGATCACGGCCTGTACCTTCTTCGCGGCGCAACTGGATTTTGAACATGCGGGGGACCTGCTGCTGTTCACCGACGAGGAACAGATCCAGATGATCGAGCGCAAGATGGCCGAGGCCGGGTTCCTTGAAGGGCGCAACATGGCCATGACCTTTAACATGCTGCGGTCCAACGACCTGATCTGGTCTTTTGTGATCAACAACTACCTGATGGGCAAGGAGCCCATTCCGTTCGACCTGTTGTTCTGGAATTCCGACACCACCAACATGCCGCCGAAGATGCACAGCTTCTATCTGCGCAACATGTATAAACAAAACCTGCTCAGCAAGCCGGGCGGGTTGACACTGGGCGGACAACCGATCGACCTGTCCAAAGTGACCATCCCGATCTTTGTCCAGGCCAGCAAGGAAGACCATATCGCGCCGTTTGAATCTGTCTTCCGAGCCACCAAGCTGATGAGCGGCCCGGCGGAATTCATGCTGGCTGGCTCCGGCCATATCGCCGGGGTGATCAACCACCCCGACGCCAAGAAATACCAGCATTGGGTCAACAAGACCGGCAAGACCTACGAGACGGCCGAGGCATGGCTGAAAGATGCCGAGGAATTGCCCGGATCATGGTGGCCGGACTGGCACAAGTGGCTGTCCAAAAAATCGGGGGCCAAGGTTGCCGCCCGCGACCCGGCCAAGGGCAAACTGAAACCGATCGAGGATGCGCCCGGCTCCTACGTCAAGACCAAGGCAAAGCTGGGCCGCAAGGGCTGAGGCTGAGACTGCCCCGCCCGTGCCCGCGCCGAACAGGCAGGGCAATACCACAAAAAAAGGGGGCCTTGGGCCCCCTTTTCACGTCTGACAGGACAACAGCCCCTAGATTGAGAGTTCCTCCGTTTTTTTTGTTATTTTACGGGAACAGGGGCGCTTGCTCCAGTCCCGCGGTTTCTTCAAGACCAAACATCAGGTTCATGTTCTGGATTGCCTGACCGCTGGAGCCCTTGACCAGATTGTCAATGGCCGCAATCACCAGCGCCCGGCCGGGAATACGATCCTCGAACACACCGATCACACAATTATTCGATCCCCGGACCATCTGAGTCTGGGGAATGGCGCCGGCGGACAACACCCGGACAAAGGGCTCACCCTGATACCGGTTTTCAAACTCTGACCGCAGGTCCGCAGCCGTTTTCCTCTCGCTCAACCGAACGTGGCAGGTCACCAACTCGCCCCGGCTCATGGGAACCAGATGGGGGACAAAGTTGACCCGAACGTCCGCTGCTGCAAGACCCGCAAATTTTGCCACTTCCTGCTCGATTTCCGGGGCGTGCCTGTGGCTTGCCACCGCGTAAGGGCTCAGCCCTTCGCCAGCTTCACAGAAAAGCGTGTTCTGCTTCAATCCGCGCCCGGCCCCACTGACGCCGGACTTGGCATCAATCACCAGATCCAGCGGATCAACCAGCCCGGCCTCAACCAGCGGCAACAGCGCAATCAGGGTCGCGGTCGGGTAACAGCCGGGGCACGCGACCAGACGGGCATCCCGCACCTGATCCCGGTACAACTCTGTCAGGCCGTAAACCGCCTCTTTCTGAAGGTCCAGCGCCGTGTGTTCCCCGCCGTACCATTCGGCATAGGTTTTCGGGTCCCGCAAACGGAAGTCGGCGGACATATCCACCACCTTCACCGTTTTCGGCAGGGTCGCGATAATTTCCTGTGTGGTCCCGTGGGGAAGGCCGCAAAAGACCACATCCACGGAATTCCAGTCCGCATCCTCAACAGAGACCATGTCCGGCAAACCATAGCCCCCAAGATGAGGGTAGACTTCCTCAACGCTCTGTCCGGCTTTACGGTCGGCGGTCAGCAGGGTCAGTTCAACAGACGGGTGCCGCAGCAAAAGCCGCATGGCTTCCGCCCCGGTATAGCCACTGGCCCCCAGGATACCGGCCTTGATCTTTTTTGATGTTGCTGTCGCTGTCATTTTTCTTGTGCGAACCGCTTCCGGCTCGCTCCCTTTTTGAGATTATTCTGTCAGGTAGGATTTGTGTTCGCCCTTCAAAACCTTATCGGCGAACCAAATCAGGATGTTCAAATCAAAACTTTCGCGTTCCTCTTCCCCTAATCGCAAGGGGCCGCGTTTCAGTCCTGCCAGAATCTCTTTTTGCGCCTTCCGCAGAAGCGCATTGCGAACGGATCCCCGCACATCAAGCTGATCCGTCATCTCGGTAATCAGTTCCTCGCCGGTCAGGCGATGGGAATAGCCCTTGATGGTCAAAGTAAAAGCATCTTCGGAAACCGCAGTAATTCCAAGGTCTTCCAGAGTGACATTTTCCATAGTCTTGATCGGGTATTCCACTTTATTTTCTCACTGAAATCCATTGCTGAAAAGGTGAAGCTTTCTACATCATTTTGCCCCCTTTGCAAAGGCCCCTTCATCCGCGCCCCTGCCAGCGTGCCTTCCGCCGCCCAAAAGGACAGCGCAGGCAAAAAAAAGGGCGGAGCCGTTATCGCCTCCGCCCGGGTCCGGTTCTGACCGGTTATTTCACGCCCTTCTCGCGCTGTACCAGAATACTGATGAAGGCCAGAATGGCCGACACGATCATCAGCAGCAGCGAGATCGCGTTCAGGGCCGGTGTGGACCCCTCGCGCAGACGGTCAAACATGGTGATGGTCAGCGGCGAATCCGATGCCACCAGCATCAGGGTCGTATTGAAGTTTTCAAACGACATCAGGAAGGCCACGATCCCCGCCCCGACCAAGGCCGGTTTCAGGTAGGGAATGGTGATGGTCCAGACAGCGGTCATCTTGCTGGCCCCAAGGTTGAGCGCCGCCTCTTCCAGAGACAGGTCAAACTTGCGAAGCCGGGCGGAGATAACCAGCGTGCTGATTGTGGTGATGAAGGAGAACTGGCCCAAAATCACCAGCACAAGACCCGGCCGCAGGAATTCCAGCTCCCATCCCAGAAGATCCTCCACCCCGTTCACGAGCGAGTTGGAGAATACCAGAATGGAAATACCCAGAATAATCCCCGGAATGACCAGCGGCAGCAGGGCCATCACATAGAGGACATTCTTGAACGGGAAGCTGTTACGTTCAAACAGGAACGCATTGCAGGTCCCCACAAACAGGGACAGGACCGTCACCCAGAAGGCCACGAACAGCGACACCCCGACACCCTTCAGGATGCCCCGGTCATGAAAGACCCCCAACCGGGGTTCGGTATCATTGAAGAACCAGTCCAGCGTGAAGCCCTTCCACGGCAAGGACGGAAACAGGGAATCGTTGAACGCAAACACCGCCACAACAACCAGCGGCACCACCAGATAGATAAAGAACAGGGACACATAGGCGGCATAGATACCGCGGAATGTCCGTGACTGGGGAATGGATGAAATCATGATACGCTCCCCTAACCCATTGTTTCAGACAGGGTCTGGCGGCTGAGTTTCAGACCGGCCCAGACAATCAGGGAAGACAGGATCAACAGCAGGAACCCGAAGGCCGCCCCCTGCTCCCAGTTGAAGCGGGTGATGAACTGCGCGTAAATCTGCTCGGTGAACCACAGGCTGTCCTTGCCGCCCAGCAACACGGGCGTCAGATAGTTGCCAAGAGACAGCATGAACACCACGATACAGCCGGAAACAATACCCGGCATGGCATGGGGGATTACTACTTCCCGCAGCACGGTAAAGCCGTTGCCGCCAAGGTCGTATCCCGCCTCGATATAGCTGTCATCCAGACTTTCAAGGGTGCTCACCAACGGGACCACCATGAACAGCATGGACGAATAGACCAGACCCACAAGGATTGTCGCATCCGTATAAAGGAACTCGATCGGGCCATCGACAACGCCCATCCATTGCAGGGTGGAACTGACAATCCCCGTTTCCCGCAGCAGGATCATCCAGCCGAAGGTGCGGACCAGTTCACTGACCCAGAAGGGCAGCAAACACAGCACGAACAGAAACGCCTTCATCCGGCCTTTCAGCATCTTGGCAATATAGTAGGAGATCGGAAAAGCGATCAGCAAGGTGATGGCCGTGGTCAGGATGGACATGACGGCCGTCCGCGCGAAGGTGTTCCAGTAGAGCGGCTCGTTAAAGAACTCCATATAGTTGGCCATGCTGGTCTGATAGACCCGCGGCGCAACCTTTTCCCGGATTGACAGGAAGAACATGTCCACATGAGGCAGCAGGATCAGGGCAAACAGCCAGATCAGCAGCGGTGCCATCAGAAGCAGCAGGCCCAGTTTTGAGGAATTTCCGAGCTTCATGCGACCTCCGCCCCGGAGGCTTTTCCGGCCTCTTGCGCAAAGCATTTGGCTTGGGACAGCTTCCATCCCAGATGCAGGTCCTGCCCGGCCCGCAGATCATTGAACTCGCCGGTTTGCGGCAGGGTAACCATGATCTCGCCGCCATTGGTCGGGTCCTGCACCAGAATACGGCTGTTGGCGCCATTGAACAGGACATTCTTGACCTGACCGGCAAGGCGATTTTCCATGCCCGACAGCGCGTCCGCCGACCGGCTGAGCGCGACACTTTCCGGGCGGACAAAGATATCGACCGCATCCCCGGTCTTGCAGCCCTGCCCGATACCGGTGGCGGTCAGGGTCAGGCCATCATCGGTGGCCACCTGAACCTCACTCCCGGAGGTTGCCTTCACAACCCCTTTCCAGCGGTTGGTGTCGCCAACAAACCCGGCCACAAAGGCGGTTTTCGGATTATAGTAAAGGTCCTGCGGATCACCGACCTGCTCAAAGACACCGTTATTCATGACCGCCACCTGATCGGACATGACAAGCGCCTCGGACTGGTCGTGGGTGATATAGACAAAGGTGGTGCCGAACTGACTTTGAAGCTGTTTCAGTTCCACCTTCATGTGTTCCCGCAGTTTCAGGTCCAGCGCGCCCAGCGGCTCGTCCAGCAGCAATACATCCGGGTCCAGAACCAGACAGCGGGCAATGGCGATCCGTTGTTTCTGTCCGCCGGAAAGCTGGTCAACCCGTTTGGGACCTGCGTCCGGCAGATTGATCCGGTCCAGCGCAGACTGAACCTTGACCGCGATTTCCGCCTTGGGCACGCCCTGCCGCTTCAGGCCATAGGCGATATTTTCGGCCACTGTCATCATGGGAAACAGCGCCAGATGCTGGAACACCATATTCACGGGCCGCTTGTTGGGGGGCACCCCCAACATGGAACGGTTCTTGATACGGATATCCCCTTCATCCGGCTCCAGAAAACCGGCCAGCATCCGCAGCAAGGTGGTCTTGCCGCACCCTGATGGTCCCAGAATGGAAAAGAAAGATCCGTTCGGGATATTAAAGGAAATATTGTTTACAGCCGTAAACCCGCCAAACCGCTTTGTCAGGTTGCTGCATTCCAGATCAAACTCGCTCACGTCCGCTCCATTCGCCATCCGGGATACCTTAAAATTCACAATTAAAAATACAAAGACGCCCCCTCGCATTTCTGCGAAGGGGCGCGCTCATCATCGTCGATTAGTTGGACTGAGCCGCTTTCACACGATCCAGAACCTTGCCTTCGATATCTTCAAGACCAGCCGGTACCGGAGGATACCATTTGATGTTGTCGATGGCTTCCGGCGGGAAGCTGTCCTGGAACTGCTTTTTCAGGGCCGGTTCTGCAAACTCATCCGCACCCTTGGACGCGGTGAAGTTGCCGGCAGAAGCGGTGATCATGGCCGCAATCTTCGGCTGCATCACAAAGTTGATCCACTTGTAGGCGGCTTCCTCGTTCTTGGTCTTGGCCGGCAGCGCAAAGGTGTCGATCCAGCCAAGCGCACCGGATTTCGGCGCAACGAAGGTCACGTCAGCATTTTCCTGATTGAGCTTCCATCCACCTGTATCCCAGGCCATGGCTGCGGTGACCTCACCAGAGCGGATCAGGTTCATCAGGGCATCCCCACCGGACCAGTAGGATTTCACGTTGGATTTACAGTCGATCAGTTTTTCTTCGACCTTACCCATGATTTCGCTGTATTTGGCGGTGTCGTCATAGGCCGCAAACGGGTCCATTCCCATGGAGAAGGCGAAACCGATCAGGGTCGGACGCTTCAGACGGTAGGAGACCTTGCCGGCAACCGCTTCGGAACACAGGTCGGTATAGTCCGCAATGGAACCGGCTTCCTTGCGGTTCACGATCAGGCCGCTTGTTCCCCAGATGTGCGGAACGCCGTAAACCTTGCCGTCAACCGTGGTGTTCTTCTTGGTGCCGTCCATCATGGAGGCGATGAACAGGTCAGCATTGATCTTGGACAGATCGATCGGCTTGTAGATTTCATGCTCGAACTGGGCACCGGCAATCCGGTCCTGGCTCGGCTGTGCCAGATCGAAGCCGGAACCACCTGTGGCCCGCAGCTTTGAAATCATGTCTTCGTTGTTGGATTTGGTGACCTCAACCTCGATGCCGGTTTCCTTCTGGAACAGCTCGATGACATTTTCCGGGGCATATCCCCCCCATGTCAAAAGACGCAGCGTTTCAGCATTGGCCGCACCGGAAAGTCCCAGAACGGACGCACCGACCAAAAGCCCCGTCACCATTTTCAGTTTCTGTTTCAACATATCGCGCCTCCTCGAATATTTGGCTGCTTGTTCGTATCAGATATACCAGCTTTGTCACACCAAACGCAATTTAACAAGCAAAATCAAATGTTTGCGGTAAATTTTTAATCTTAAAACCCAACAACGACAGCTCGTTTTGCGATGGTTCATACCAGCGGATGACAACCCTACGCAACGGTGTTTTTCAAAGCAACGAATATTTCTTGAAAGAAATTTGACAATATTTCGAAAGATATTGAAACATTGCGAAAGCCTCCCTTGCCTTCCGTTTTTCTTGTCTTCCCCCAGACGAACGGATACCTTCTCCCCACAACCGACCGAGGGCGTTTTTACGATGATACCCGATTTTTCGACCATACTGCTATTTTTATCTGCCGCCTTTCTTCTGACGGTCGCCCCCGGGCCTGACATCGTCTATGTGGCCATGCGGGGACTGGCGCAGGGACCACGAGCTGGCCTTGTTGCCGCGCTTGGGTTGGTCAGTGGCATTTTCGTCCATATCACGCTGGCTGCCCTTGGCCTGTCGGCGATTCTGGCATCCTCCCCCCTTCTGTTCGGCATCATCAAATATGCAGGGGCGGCCTATATCATCTATATCGGCTGGCAGATTGCGAAAAGCGGGCCGGTCCAGATGTCAGGCGACACGGCACAACCGCCACTTGGCCGCATTTACCGCCAGACCATCCTCATGAATATCCTGAACCCGAAGGTGGCCCTGTTCTTCCTTGCCTTCCTGCCGCAGTTTGTGGACACCGATGCAGGCCACACCACAAGCCAGTTTGTCTTTTTCGGCGTCCTGTTCCAACTGACAGCCCTGTTCGTCATGGGGTCGGTCGGCCTGTTCGCCGGGTTCATCACCACCTTCCTCAGCCACAGCAAAAGCGGCGGCGCATGGATGACACGGGCCGCAGGCAGCACGGTCATGCTGCTGGGCGCCATCATTCCGGCCAAGGACCTTTGGGACCTGCTGAGAGAGGGCGCCTGACCCGGCGCCTGACCCGGCACCCACCCGGCACCCACCCGGCCCCACTCGGCGCCCAAACCTCAGCAGCCGCTAACCTCTACCGCTCCGTCAGGGACGGCAGGGTATCAATCATGCGCTTGTCATGGGTCGGGATAACCCGCAGGTCCGGGTATCGCTTCATCAGGTAATGGATATCGGCCAGAACCTCGCGCAAATCCTCCATATCCAGATCCACCAGCGGCTGGGTCAAAGCAGGCCGAAGGGACGGAATATGAAGCGCCCTCTCTGCCCATGACACATCCCCGATAAACAACAGGCGCTCTCCTGCACCGGTGGTCACGAACATGCCAAGACTTCCCGCCGTGTGCCCCTTGAACGGCACGACAACAACACTGCCATCCCCGTAAACATCCCATGACCGGTCATAGGTCTCAAAAGGCCCATCCTCGAAACGGATGAAACGCCACGGGAAATCCCCGTCATACTGCTCCCGGAAGAAGCCCGGCCCCTCTCCGCTTTGCATGGCCCATTTATATTCATCCTCTGTCACCGCGACGGGAAGCGCCGGAAAATCAGCGGCCACACCGGCATGATCCCAATGCAGGTGGGACAGCAGAACGAAATCAAGATCCCCCGCCCCGATCCCGGCACGGGCCAGTTGATCCACCGCCGGTTCATCCTTTTCGAACTTGAACAATTCCCGCTGCCAGAAATTCATGTTGTTCTGGAACTGATCGTCAATATCCCGCCCAATACCCCCTTCGAACAGAAAACGGCCCTTTTCATGCTCCACCAGCACACCGGAAAACACGGAAACATGCGTCTCCGTCAGGCTGCCCCCCTGAAAGATCAGGGCTTCTGGCGATTGGTTGGACCCGGTCGAAAAGCCATACAACCGTACCGGCGCCATCTCAGCCGGGTCCATATTGATCCGGCTTTCCAGTACCGGCTTTTCCGGATATGACCCAAGGTCGATACGGGACGGCCAGGATGACCAGACCAACGCACCCGCCGCCGCACATAGCAGCCCAATACCGCCCAGCAATACCTTCTTCATGACCTCTCCCCCTCCATCAAATTCACGATTACCGGGACAAGCGTCCCCTTCAGCCGATCCAGCGGCCCCCTGTCCTGATATGTCCGGGCCAGCAACAAGGCCCCTTCCACCGCCGACAGGAACAGCTCCGCCCCTTGGCGGGCCTGCATTTCGCGGCTTCCATCCGGGGCCAGTATCCCTTGCAATGTTTCCTGCCACGCAGAATAGGCCCCGGCACACGCCCCCTGAACCTTGGAAGAGACAGGCGACAACTCACCGGCCAGCGCCCCGATGGGGCAGCCCTTGGCATATCCAGACGCAGCCAGCATCTCGGCGAAATGATCAAGGATCGCGTCCAGCCTCGCTGTCAAGGTTCCCGCACTGTCGGCAACCATCCTCAAGCCTTCCAGTATCTGGTCCCGCCCCTGCTCCACTGCCGCGACGGCAATGTCTTCCTTGCCGCCCGGAAAATGGAAGTAAACCGACCCCTTCGGAACCTCTCCGGCCCGCGTAATATCGCTGAGGCCCGTTGCGGCGTAGCCTTTCTCCTGAAACAGGCCAGCCGCGGCCGCAACAAGCCGTTGCCGTGTCTGCTCCCCCTTCTTCATGCTCATGAAGACCTTCCCTTTTTCTTGTCCCTCAATAAAATAGACCGGTCTATATATTATTGATTTCGCGCCCATGGCAAGTATTTTCTCAGCGATCCCTCGCGCCCCTCCTTTTCAAAGATCAGGCGCAATCCCGTGCCGGTCATGCTACAACACTAGAAACCAACACCAGATCGAGGCTGCTGTGAAAGAAATCGACATCCGGCAATGGGACCGCCGTGGTTCATACGAGTTGTTCAGGAAAACGGCCAACCCTCATTTCAGCATCACCGCCGACATTGACGCCACCCGGTTCATGGAAGAGGTAAAACCCACAGGGATCAGCGTGTTCAATGGGGTTCTTTTTGCCATCATGACAGCCGTGAACAGCATCCCGGAAATGCGCCTGCGCCTGCGCGGTGATGCGGTGGTGGAACATGAGGTCACCCACCCGTCCTTCACCGTTCCCATCAAGGGCAACCAGTTTGCATTTTGTCAGGTGCGGTTCACGGATGACTGGACACGGTTCAATGCCCTTTGCACGGCGGAAATTGCCGCCGGGAAGGCCCAGACGGTCCTGACCCAAACCACCAAGACCGATGAATGGACCTATCTGTCCTGCGCCCCGTGGACCCACTTTACCGGCCTGACACATCCAACCAATGGCCCGGATGATTGCATTCCGCGTATTGCCTGGGGCCGGATCAGCAAGATAAATGACCGCTGGAGCCTGCCCCTCAACCTGCAGGCGCATCATGCCCTCATGGACGGTTATCACGCCTCCCTCTTCCTCCAGCGGACCGAGGAAACCCTGAAATCACATCCCTTTTCCTGAAGGGCGGGCCGTCAAGGCCGGTCAGACCGGGAAAAATGTCCGGCGGGCAACGGCGAAGGTTTCTACCTTGTCCTCTCGCGGAACCCGGCTGCCGGACCGCTCCGGCCACGCAACATGAAAAATAAGGCGATTGGGATCACCCTCGCCATCCAGAAGCGGTAATCCCACCGCATAGGCCGTAAGGGTCAGTCCGCATTCGGTGGTTGCCGCCAGCGTGACCAGAATACCGCATGGGCCGGATGTAACCGCCTGCAGGGCCTCATACACCTCCCCGCGGTGACTGTCCTGCCACATATCAAGGAAATTGCTGTCCGTCAGCTCCCGCCCGAAGTCATGAACAAGGCCGGTCCCGACCAGACGGCAATGGATATGGTCGCTGGCCCGCATTTCACAGATCGCCACCCCCGGCAGCAAATGCCGGATTTCCGCAGGATCGATATCGGACTGCCTTGGTATGCCCCCTTCTCCCTGAACCCCCCGCCAGTATTGTACAAATTCAGCAATATCATCGGCCTGCCAATCAATATGCCCGTACGCGGTCAAAATCGTCCCCCTTTTAAAGCACCCCGCACCGCCCCCAGCACTAGGTCTTTAGTTATGCCGTATTGTGTTTATCTATCCCTTTTCTATGCATAGTTACCGAAACTGATTAAATTTCAACTCATTTTATGCGTTTCGACTTATAAACACCCCATCCCTCCCCTTACCCCTTCATTTGCGGGGAAACCGAATATCCGCCGCCTGCGAAATGAACGCCGCTATCCCCGCAACGGCCCCTTCTCCGCCGCAAACGAGAGAATCATATCACTACATACAACCCATACCCGTCAGACCTTAAAAAAAAGATATCCTCAAAAACCACAATTTAAACGAGAACGGATATACTGAAGACACTAAAACCTGATGACTTACCTCAAGGCGCTCCATTAGAGTGATACGGGAAATCACTAATTACGATGAGAACCGTATAGATATGACTTTTGTAAAGAGAACTTGGCACACACTCCGCGCCGGACAAGATGCTGAATTGAGGGAAAAAATACGAGCCGATATAAACGAAGAATTTTATAATGAAAAATTTATTAGTAACGTTTTTACTCGTGCCTTCTGAATTAAATTCCTATTGGCACTACACTTACATAACGGCGTCAGTATGCCTTTTTACCTTATTCGCTTCAAACGTAACATTGGGAAAGAACTTTAACTTTCTTGACATATCCAGTGAAAACATACTTTTAATTAAAGAATTTTTCCTTTCTGTTATTTCCACCTTGTTTTTAATTTCATCGGCAGTCGCCCTTTTCGCAAGAGATCTTACCGATACCATCTCTTCCTACGCCAAAGAGAAAATTCCCAGCGAGCACAGAGCCAATTGGTTACTTCAATGGAAACAGGGAACACTTCGAGAAATAACATTCCACAAAACAGAACATCAAACAGAAACACAATTCGCATATGTGCCCCACCTGTTAATAATTCTGTGGCTTTTATTATTGCTGATTTTTGCGTTGTTTTTACCAACTGTTGCAAAAATATACCTATTTATAGACTTCTACCAGAAGCCCAGCCACCCAACAGCGTTAAGCTATACACTTATCGGCTATTCTGTACTCTGCGAAATTTGCGGGTTCCTCTTACTCGTATGGAAATGGATACCAACACCGTTTAACGATTATGGCGAAGTGTATGAGTTAAGTGATCTTAAAGAAAGAAACCCAGAAGAGTTCACCAAGAGAATAACAGAAAACTTAACTGAACAACGGATCAAGAAGTCAAAAATCAGAAGAATAAAAATTATCCTTTTTTTCTCAGCATGCTTCGCAATATTCAAAGCTTATTCAAAAAACCTAGATATATCCGACGGAATTAATATCGAAGAGTTTTCAATATTTGGAGAGGCACTATTTGAAGGCTTTCTATTCGGCATCACTTATTTTTTAGTTGATACTCTTTTCTCAAGACGGCCAAGAAAATCTCCCAAGAGTACACAGAAATAAATTTTATAGAATAATGTTTACCAACGCTTAGCCATAACCTGACAATACGCAAAACCCTTTAAGCAATGAGCCACAAACAAACCCTACAGCTACGCTTTCTCCTCCTTCCTTCAGGCACAAAAAAAGGGCCGCCAAATGGCGACCCTTTCTGTTCCGTGGCGCGGACGCCAGCAGATTAACGTTTTGAGAACTGGAAGCTACGACGGGCTTTCGCGCGACCGTATTTCTTACGCTCAACAACACGGCTGTCGCGTGTCAGGAAGCCAGCGGCTTTCAGCGGACGACGCAGAGCCGGCTCGTAGTAAGTCAGGGCCTTGGAGATACCGTGACGAACGGCTTCTGCCTGACCGGACAATCCGCCGCCTTTTGCGGTGCAGACAACGTCGAACTGACCAACGCGATCGGCAACACCAAAGGCCTGGCCAATGATCATGCGCAGTACCGGACGAACGAAATATTCTTCCTGCGGGCGACCGTTGATGGTGACCTTGCCGTTACCCGGCTTGATCCAGACGCGGGCAACAGCGTTTTTACGCTTGCCTGTCGCATAGGAACGGCCATGCTCGTCGATTTTCGGCTCCGGCAGTTCAACATCCAGAACGTCGGCAGCTTCGATGACTTCTGAACCTGCTTCGGCAGCAGCGCCGGTTGTCAGGTTTTTCAGGTCTTCAAGGGAGGTTGCTTCGTCAGACATACTCAAACACTCCTTGTATTCTTAGAGTTCATGGAAGCAACATCCAGCACTTCAGGCTGCTGAGCCTCATGAGGATGCTCTGTGCCAGCGTATACACGCAGGTTACCGAACTGAGCACGTCCCAGCGGACCGCGCGGCAGCATGCGCTGTACCGCTTTCATGATCAGGCGCTCAGGGTGCGCGCTGTTCAGGGTCTGCTCGGCAGTACGGCTCTTGATGCCGCCCGGGTGACCGGTGTGCCAGTAGAACGTCTTGTTCTTCATCTTGTTGCCGGTCAGCCCTACTTTTTCAGCATTGATGATGACAACATTGTCACCGCAATCGATGTGCGGTGTGTACATTGGTTTGTGCTTACCGCGCAAACGGTTCGCAACGATAGCGGCGAGACGACCGAGAACGAGCCCTTCAGCGTCGATCAACAGCCACTTCTTCTCAACCTCTGTCGGTTTTGCAGAATAGGTTTTCATCTATATTCAGCCTTCGCTACAGCGTGCCAAAACAAACAAGGGCACAATAACCCCTGAAACTTGAAGGCTGTGTATAATTTCACTTTGGGGCCAAGTCAAACGAAAAAACGCAATAAATTCACCGCCCTACGTATGAGGTATCATAATACCGCAAATTTTGAGGGCATTTCAGAAGGCCCTTGCGGCGGCCCTTCCCCACCGGTCAGGAACGGCTGCGAAAAGCCCTTGAAAACACTAGCGTTTTGGCGGGATGGAATAGGTTGTCACCACATGGGCCACCGGATCGTCGCTGCCTTCGGAATAAAGCGAGATATCGCCGGTCGCCAAGGTTTTCCCCAGTTTCAGAATCCGTCCCCGGGCAATAATCCGTCCCGGCGCGGGCTTGCGCAGGAAATTGATGCTGAGATTGGTGGTCACGGCCAGTGCCACGGGACCGATTTGCGCCAGCAACAGGAAATACATGGTGGCATCCGCCAGTTCCATCATGGCCGGACCGGAAACGGTACCGCCTGGACGCAGGTGACGGTCGCTCGCGATCATGGAGACCTCAATATTCTCGTCATCCACGGAATGGATCTTGCAGTTGAGGTGATTGACCTGCGGAAACTCATCCAGAATAAACTGCTCCAGCATGGCAGGGGTCATAACGGGCATGGCACTACTCTTCTTTTTTGTTATGTAATCGTTTCCTTATTATGCCATGCTCCTGTTCCAGTCGAGCGAGAAATATCCCCCGTGTCTGCACCGGGTGTGATAAGCAATTGAACCAAGACGGAAAAGGGTTAAGCTAGGCGCAGGACAACAGCGTGAAAAGCGGCGGGGAACAGGGACATGCCTGAACCGACAAGACAGGATGGCACCATGAAAGAACAGGACATGCCACACCGGCAAGACACCGGAGGTGAGCGCCTGCGGGTCACCACCCAAGAGGGTGTCGCCACCTTGTGCCTGACCGACGCCAGCAGCCGGAATGCCCTGTCCTCGGCCATGATGACAGATATCACAAACGCTCTGACCGCCCTTGCGGACCGGCGGGACATCCATGTTGTGGTGATCGAGGCGGAAGGCCCGGCCTTTTCATCAGGACATAACCTGAAAGAAGTCATCGGCGACAGCCGACTTGACACCATGCAGGCCCTGTTCGACCAGTGCAGCCACATGATGCAAACGGTGGTCAACCTGCCAAAGCCGGTAATCGCCAAGGTGGACGGTGTGGCAACGGCGGCGGGCTGCCAGCTTGTTGCCAGTTGCGACCTTGCCTTTGCCAGCGATACATCCCGCTTTGGGACGCCGGGGGTCAATATCGGCCTGTTCTGCTCCACCCCCATGGTGGCGCTCAGCCGCAATGTGGCCCCGAAGCATGCCATGGAAATGTTGCTGGGCGGCGACCTTGTTGATGCCGAACATGCCGCCCGGATCGGCCTTATCAACAGGGCCGTCCCCGCCGCTGATCTGGCGGGAACGGTTGCGGAATTTGCCCGGCGCATTGCCGCCAAGTCTCCGCTGACCGTCAGTATCGGCAAGACCGCCTTCTACCAGCAGCTTTCCCTGCCGCTGGATCAGGCCTATGACCTTGCGTCGCGGGTGATGGCGGAAAATATGCAGACACAGGATGCCAAAGAGGGTATCTCGGCGTTTCTTGAGAAACGCGATCCCACGTGGCAAGGCAAATAGGTCATGGACCACGAAACCTACGAAGACAACTATATCAGCGATATCCTGAAGGATGTGAAGACCATTGCCGTTGTAGGGGCAAGCGACAACCCGGTCCGACCATCCTATTTTGTCATGCGCTACATGCAAAGAAAGGGCTATCGCGTCCTGCCGGTCAACCCCGGCAAGGCAGGCGGACAACTGCTGGGAGAGACAGTTTACGCCACATTGGGTGACATCCCGGAACCGGTGGATATGGTGGATTGCTTTCGCAATTCCGACGCCATTCCCGCCATTGCGAAAGACGCCATTGCCATTGGTGCGAAGGTGCTCTGGATGCAGTTGGGTGTCATCAGCCCCGAAGCCGCCGAGTTGGCCGAGGGGGCGGGCCTGCGGGTCGTCATGAACCGCTGTCCGAAAATCGAGTTTGGCCGTCTGTCGGGCGAAATCGCCTATATGGGGGGCCGTTCGCGCATTATTTCATCAAAACGCAATCAGTTACTAGGAAACCGTAATGTCAAATCCTAAATTCGAGACTCTCTCCGTACATGCCGGGGCCGCCCCGGACCCGACCACGGGGGCTCGTATTACACCGATTTACCAGACTGCCTCCTATGTCTTCGATGACGTGGACCACGCAGCCGAACTTTTCAACCTGCAGGCCTTCGGGAACATCTATTCCCGGCTGACCAACCCGACCAATGCCGTTCTGGAAGAACGCGTCGCCACCCTGGAAGGCGGCGCCACCGGTCTTGCGGTTGCCTCCGGTCATGCAGCGCAGATGATTGTCTTCCACACCCTGATGGAACCGGGCGATGAATTCCTCGCGTCCAGCCGTCTGTATGGGGGGTCCATCACCCAGTTCAGCCAGTCCTTCAAGAAATTCGACTGGAATGTCCGCTTTGTCGATCCGGCCAACCCGGACAACTTCAAGGCTGCCCTCACCCCGAAATGCAAGGCCATCTTCATCGAAAGCCTCGCCAACCCGGGCGGTGTGGTCACCGATATCGAGGCCATTGCCAAGATTGCCCATGAGGCAGGCATTCCCCTCATCGTCGATAACACTCTGGCCACCCCGTACCTGTGCCGTCCCATCGAATGGGGTGCAGATATTGTGGTTCATTCCGCCACCAAGTTCCTTGGCGGGCACGGCAACTCCGTTGGCGGCATGATTGTGGATTCCGGCAAGTTCGACTGGAGCGCCAGTGACAAGTTCAAGACCCTGAGCGAGCCGAACCCGTCCTATCACGGCATGAAGTTCCACGAAACCTTTGGTGAACTGGCCTTTGGCATTGCCTGCCGGGCGCTTGGCCTGCGGGATCTGGGCCCGGCCCTGTCGCCGTTCAACGCCTTCATGATCACCACCGGCATCGAAACCCTGCACCTCCGCATGAAGCAGCATGGCGAAAATGCCCTGAAGGTCGCCACCTTCCTGAAGAACCATGACAAGGTTTCCTGGGTGTCCTACGCCGGTCTGGAAGACGACCCCTATCACGGGCTCGCCAAGAAATACCTGAAGGATGCCAGCGGCGGCGCGGTTCTGACCTTTGGCATCAAGGGCGGATATGAAGCCGGGATCAAGATGGTCGAGACTGTGGAACTGTTCTCCCACCTCGCCAATATTGGGGATACCCGCAGCCTGATCATTCACCCAAGCTCCACCACCCACCGCCAGCTCAGCGAAGAACAACAAATCGCTGCGGGTGCCGGACCGGACGTCATTCGTCTGTCCGTCGGGATCGAGCATGCGGATGACATCATTGCCGATCTGGAAAAGGCGCTGGCCAGCGCCTGAAGATAAAATGCTGTGTGACCGGTAGTTCGCCACACCAACCAAATTAAAAGTCGGGCCGTTTCTGAGACAAACCAGAAACGGCCCTTTTTCATTTAAGACATTCCATTTAAAATACAGAACTTGTTGAGCGAATATTTAAACCACCAACATGAATACGATATTATTAATTTAAAAAATAATTAAAATATTCATTTATTTTAGTTGAATTTAAAATATCGCTTCCCAATTTCCCTGTTCTGACAAACACCACAATCAGAGAGGGAAAAATGAAAACCCCTGTTCTTTTCATTGCCGTGACAGCGCTCCTGTCCGTGCCCCTGTTCCATGCCACGGCGGAACCTCAAAGCGCCGGACGAAACTGGTCCAGCAGCGTTGGAAATCAAAGCGCCTATGAAAGGGGCATCAAATCCAACACCGCCGACATGATTGCCAAGGCGAAGGGCGGCTTTTATGACGGCTTCAATACCTATAACAGCTACTATTCCAGCACCAATATCGGCTCACAGATCATCATTTCCGATAGCGTGATCACCGGTGCAGAGGTTGGCGCCATCAACTGCGGCCCGGTCACCACACAGGCGCAACTGGACGAAAACAATCTGAACCAGACAGATTCCACCGGCGATAACACCTGCGACGTGGGAGGATCCCATGCCGATTAAAGCCGCACTCCTGACCGGGGCGTCCCTCCTCTTCCTCAGTGGCTGCGTTGCGTCCTCTGGGAAAAACATCACGCTGGAACAGGGCCCACCGGTCCAGACCGTCTCCACCCCCTATAACACGCTGGTGCAGTGCATCGCCGGTCAGAACGTGATGACCGGAACATGGGCTGTGGGTGAAATCACCGACGCCACCGGCAAGATTGCCACCGACCTTGAAGGAACCGGCCGGTTTGTCAGTCAGGGGGCCGGTGACATGGTGCAAACGATCCTGCGGGATGCCGGCGCCGAGAAAACGGTCAATCGCCGGGATCCGCGCCTTAGCATCATGGAGGTCAAGTGGGGCATCCTGAAGCCTGACAACTTCATGCCCATGGATTATTATATTTCCGGCTCCATCAACACACTCGACTTCATTCCCGGGGCCGCCGCCGAGGTCACCATTGCCGGGATCGGCCCCCGCTATCGCCAGCACCGCGCCCTTGTGGGGCTTGACCTGCACCTGACCGATGCCCGCACCACCGAGGTGATTGGCGCGGTCAATATCTCAAAGCAGATTTTTGCGGATGAGGCCGGCTTCGGCATCGGGCGTTTCTTCGGCTCCACCCTCGTGGATGTGGATTTCAGCGCCGGGAACCGGGAACCGCTACAACTCTCCCTCCGCTCCATGCTGCAGTTTGGTCTCTATTCCCTGCTCAAGCAGACCCATCCGTCCCTTGCCGAGGAATGCGAACAAATCGTCGACGCCATCGAGGGGGTCGAAGAAACCACCGCCGCCTCGGGCGACCAACCCGTTCTAAAACAAAAAACCTGATAACCACCCCACAGGGGGGCCTTTTCATTATTTGGAGTTATATTCAGTATGATTAAGAAATTTATCCTGCCACTCGCAGCCCTGCCGCTTCTGATGGTTGCGTCAATCTCCCACGCCACCGAAACCCCGAGACAAACAGGCTCTCTCTATGGTGACTCAGTTAACCATGGCAATATCGCCAATCAGGTCGGTAATAACAGTGTCAATTTCTTCGGCATGCGTCCTGCCACCGGCACTCAAGGCCAGACAATTGAGCCTATTGAAATGGTCTTACCCTCTGGCAGCATCATTTACTCCGGTATCAACGCCGGGCCGAACCTAACTCAGATTGCGAACAATAACTTCCCCGATCTACAGGAAGAAACAGACGAGGACGGGAAACAAACCAGCGGCTTCTATTTCCAGAATACCGGCTCACTGGTCACCCTCAGCAACTCCCAGGTCGGGCACACACTTGGATGGGCAGGTATGGACCCCGAAGTCGCGTCAATGCTCACTGAGTACTTTGAAATGTACGCAGGCGCACTCTCCGACAACACATGGGCATTGAAGCAACTTTCTGATACACTTGCCAACACTGACTTTTCCAACGAAACAAACATCAACCTTTACCTATCCTTGATTGCTTACGCATCAGCAAATGCGACTGCAGAAGCAAGTGCCGATAGTGACAGCAGCGATGAGGGCGGTAACGGCAACGGTAACGGCAACGGTAACGGTAACGGTAACGGCAACGGCAACGGCCACGGCAACGGCAACGGCAACGGCAATGATGACGAAGACGAAGATGATGACCATCATGATGGAGACAACTGAACAGGCCGTGCATCAAGGTAACTTCCACGCCTCGCGAACCAAGTGATGAACATGGAACCGATTGTCAATCCTGCAATGACGATCCTTACCCGCATCCGATCCTGACGGATTTCAGGGGTCGGGGTTTTGGGCCAGCCTTCGGGCTGGCCTTTTTCTGTCAGCGCGGGGCCGACAGTTCGTGGACGACGGAGACCGCCAGCGCAAGGACAATCATGCCCATCCCCTGATGCAGGGCGCCCAAGGATACCGGGACAACCGTGATCAGGGTCCAGATACCGATCAGCACCTGCGCCAACACCGCGAACAGCAGGAAGGTAATCCCGGCGCGGGCCCGGTCCCCCGTCCCCGGCTTGCGGGCAAACAGGAACAACAGGATCACGGCCGCCGTTACCGCATAGGCGACCATGCGATGCGTGAACTGAATCGTCGCCACATTTTCCATGAAATTCATGTACCACGGCGTCATATGGAAAATATCCTCGGGCACGAACTGGCCGCCCATCAACGGCCATTCGTTATAAATAAGCCCGGCCTTCAGGCCCGCCACAAAGCCGCCGATCAAGATTTGCAGCCCGATCAGGGCCAGAACAATCCGGCTCCACCGGACCAGTCGTTCCGGGCGCCCGCGCACACCGGCCTGCCCCGGATACAGCAAATCAAGGGCCGACCATAACAGCGCCGCCAGAATAAGGCTGGCCAGCGCCAGATGGGCCGTCAGGCGATAATGGCTGACATCCGGCTGATCGATCAGGCCGCTTTTCACCATGACCCATCCCATCAGACCTTGCGAGCCGCCCAGAACAAACAGCATCAGCAACCGGGGAACCTGCGCCAGGCGGATGCGCCCGGCAATCAACAGCAGGACAAACGGTACAAAGAAGGCCAGACCGATAATCCGTCCCAAAAGACGATGGCCATATTCAAAGGCATAAATTTCCTTGAATGCGGACAGGGACATGCCCTTGTTGACCTTCTGGTATTCCGGGAAGGCCTTATATTTCTCAAATTCCGCATCCCATGCCTGCTCTGTCAGGGGCGGTAGCCAGCCGGTTACCGGGCGCCATTCCACCATGGACAGGCCGGATTCGGTCAGGCGCGTCACCCCGCCCAGAACCACCATACAGAAAACAAGAAACGCCACGGTCAACAGCCAGCCGGCCACAAGGCGGGCATCGTCACGACTGCGGGTTACGGAAAAGGAAGAAGTCATCGTCATCATGGCGGAGAAGATACCGCCGGGTGGAAAATATGCAACGAAAATAGAATCGCATCCCGCCCCGTTCGCGTCGCGGGTCCCACCCCCGGACAATGCAGGGCAACAAAAAAGGCCCCGGCTGCAAGAGCCGAGGCCTTCTTGTTGGTCGGGCAGGCCGGATTTGAACCGACGACCCCTACACCCCCAGTATAGTGCGCTACCAGGCTGCGCTACTGCCCGCCAATGGGTGTGTCAATCGGCGCGCACTATAGCTTTCCTGTTCAGCCATTGCAACGCCTCTGTGTGCTTCGGGTAACTTTTTTTAAAACCCCTTTAAAACTGCGGGTTACAGCGCGCTCGCCAGCACCTCCCGAAGGGTTTTAAGCTCCTCCCGGATGGCGTGAAGCCGCGCCCTCGAACCCTCGTCAAGATCGGTATTCTGTCCGGCAGGCGCTGCTGCTGCGGCGGCCTCCTCGGTCGGAGCCGGAGCCGCATCCGCCGGACTGTCATCCCCGTCAGACGTCAGAGAGACAGAAACCGGTGCCGGATTTTTAAGGGCATCAATATTGCCAATCTTCCCGCCCTGCTCTTTCAGCAGCTTTTGCGCGCCCTTGATGGTAAAGCCGTGGGTATACAAAAGATCGCGAATGCCCCGGATCAGTTCCACATCGGCAGGACGATAATAGCGCCGACCGCCCCCGCGTTTCAGCGGTTTGACAACAGCGAATTTCGTTTCCCAGAACCGCAGGACATGTTGAGGCACGTCCAGTTCGTCCGATACTTCACTGATCGTCCTGAACGCATCCGGGTCTTTTTGGGTCTTGCGCACCATACTTTCGGCCATCTCCGTTCGCCAGATCAGCCTTCACGGACGCCGTTATTGATCTTGTCTTTGAGGACATGGGAAGCCCGGAACACCAGAACCTTCCGCGGCTCAATGGGGACTTCCTCGCCGGTTTTCGGGTTGCGGCCCACACGCCCGCTTTTCTGCCGAACCTGCAGACTGCCAAAGGATGAAATCTTGACGGACTCGCCTCCGGCAAGACGATCGGCAATCTCGCCCAGGACTTCCTCTACATACGCGGCAGACTCATTACGGGACAAACCAACTTTTTGGTAAACTGCTTCGGCCAAATTTGCTCTGGTCAGTGTATTTTTGCTCATGTTTCCCACCTCGCACCGTTGCTAAAGGATTATCACAGCAGAAAAGACCGTCAACTGTTATGGGGATATTTCCCGGAACAGAACGGGAATCAGAGTGATTCACCGTTATTTTCGACTAACGCCTTGAAATTGAACAGCCTTCAAACCGGAATTCGCCCCTACAGGTTGCGAATCTGGTTTGGAAGATTCGGAAAGCTCCTGCCCCGGTCAAACCGGGCCCGGACTAGAAACGAACCAGGGCAGACCCCCAGGTAAATCCGCCGCCCATCGCCTCAAGCAGCAACAGGTCGCCGCGCTTCACCCGGCCATCCCGCACAGCCTCGTCCAACGCCAGCGGAACAGACGCCGCAGAGGTGTTGCCATGCCGATCAACCGTCACCACAACCTTTTCCGCCGGCATCTTCAGCTTGCGGCCTGTGCCGTCGATGATGCGCTTGTTGGCCTGATGCGGGATCAGCCAGTCGATATCGTCCGGGGCAAGACCGGTGGCCTCAAGGGCCTCGTTCACCACGCTGGCCAGATTGGTCACCGCGTGCTTGAACACCTCGCGGCCTTCCATACGCAGGTAACCCGTGGTCCGGGTCGAGGAAGGCCCGCCGTCCACATACAGCAGGTCGTGCTTGCCACCATCCGCATGCAGATGGGATGTCAGAACGCCCCGGTCGGCATTGGTACCCGCCTCTTCCGAGGCTTCCAGCACCACGGCCCCGGCGCCGTCCGCAAAAAGAACGCACGTGGTCCGGTCTTCCCAGTCCACAATGCGAGAGAATGTCTCGGCGCCGATCACAAGCGCCCGGTTGGCCTGTCCGGCCTTGATGAAATTATCCGCTGTCGCCAGTGCATAGATGAAACCGGTACAGACAGCCTGAACGTCAAAAGCGAACCCGCCTGTCATGCCCAGCTTGTGCTGAACCGTGGTCGCGGTTGCGGGGAAGGTTTCGTCCGGCGTGGCCGTCGCCACCAGAACCAGATCAATGTCATTGGCCGTCAGACCGGCATTGTCGAGCGCCGCCTGCGCCGCTTTCGTCCCAAGATCGGACGTCAGTTCGCCGTCTGCTGCAATATGCCGTTGCCGAATCCCGGAGCGGGCCACAATCCACTCGTCAGAGGTATCCACCATGGTGGACAATTCTTCATTGGTCAGGATTCTTTCCGGCAGGTAGGACCCTGTCCCGGCAATTACTGAACGACGCATAACAGCTCCACTTCCGGCAAATCAGATACCGGAGACTCTATTGTGACACTCTATTGTTTTACTTTTTCGGTATCAGCAGGCAACCCGTCCTCATCGGAATCGGGATCAACTGATGGGGTATCCCCATTATGCCCTAACTTGCCCTGCGCATCAAAGGCCTTGAAGTGGGCAATCATTTTATCGATCATCCCTTCGGAAACCATTTCGATGGTGACCGCGATCGCATTGGCAAATCCAAGGGCATCCGTGCCGCCATGGCTTTTCACGCAAACACCGTTCAGGCCAAGGAAAACCCCGCCATTATAGCCACGGGGATCCAGTCGGTCCTTGAGGATTCGCAGGCCGCCACGGGCCAGAAGATAACCGAGTTTTGACAAAAGAGAGCTTTTAAAGCCGACCCGCAGGAAGTTGGCAAACAGGCTTGCCACCCCTTCCGCTGTCTTCAGCGCCACATTCCCGGTAAAGCCATCGGTTACAACAACGTCGACCGTGCCGCGTGTGATATCGTCGCCTTCAATAAAGCCGCAATATTCGAACGGGGGATTTTCCATGGATCGCAAGCGGTCCCCGGCTTCGCGAATGGTATCGCTGCCTTTCAGTTCCTCGACCCCGACATTCAGCAAGCCGACCCGAGGAGGCACCCGGCCAAGAACGGCACGGGCAAAGTCGGCGCCCATGACCGCAAACTGAACCAGATTGTCGGCGTCGCATTCCACATTGGCCCCAAGGTCCAGCATCACCGTCTCGCCTTTCAGCGACGGCAGCATGGAAGCAATGGCCGGGCGATCAATGCCCGGCAGGGTCCGAAGCGAGAATTTCGCCATAGCCATCAGGGCACCGGTATTCCCGGCGGAGACAACGCCTCCCGCCTCGCCCTCGCGCACAGCGTCAATGGCAAGTCGCATACTGCTCTGGCGGCCCTTGCGCAGGGCCTGGCTCGGCTTGTCTTCACCCTTGATGGCCTGATCCGTATGACGGACCTCGCAGACCTCCTTTACTCCCGGATGGGCATCCAGAAGCGGGGCCAGACGTTTCTCATCCCCAAACAGCAAAAACCGGGCCTGTGGAAACTGAACACGGACGATGTCCACCCCCTTGATAACAATATCAGGGGCGTGATCTCCCCCCATCGCGTCAAGGGCAATAACAACGTCTTTGCTCATCATACAGTCCGGTTCTTGTGTCTAACGATAAACGGGGACTGTCTGATTAGAGTACTTCAGCAGTGTCCAGAACTTCACGGTCGTCATAGTGACCGCAAGAACCACAGATGTGGTGCGGGCGCTTCAGTTCGCCGCAGTTCGGGCATTCGCTTGCCTGTGTACCGCTCAGTGCATCATGTGCACGACGCATGTTACGCTTGGATTTGGTTGTCTTCTTCTTAGGTACTGCCATTTTCTTCGTCTCTCATTCATGCACCGGAAAACCGGTGACTGACCAAAACACCACTCCGCTCTCGCGGCTTACTTCTTGTCCATCAGGCTCTTCAGATCGGCAAAAGGCTTGTATGTTTCCACCTTGCCTTCCTCGGCCATATCTCCATCTGCGTCATGCAGATATCCTGCTGCGCTCGATGCGTCAATAGTTTCCGCCCTTGGATACGGGTCCATGACCAGGGCGATCTGCTCTGCTGCGGTATGAACAACATCAATTTTGTTGTCCACAATCAGCTCCGGCAGGTCTGAATCCTCCAGGCTCATGCTGTGTTCCACCTCATCGACACCGGCTTCCGCCGCATCGAATGTGTAGCACACGTTAAATGCCTCTTCAATTTTCTGTACGACAGGTTCCAGCGTCACAACACAGGCCTGCGACACCTCTGCCGCCACGGTTCCGCTGACTTCCACCTGTCCGGTCGTTTCGGACCGCCGGACCTCTCCTGCGGTTCTAAAGGACGAAACGGCCAGTATATTCAGGCTTTTCGCGAGGGCCAGCCTCTGATCTTCAGACGCTTCCACATCAAAACGCAGGACATCACGCCCCAAACGCTCGACATTAACCCACCGAGCAAATTCTTCCCCGGCTTCCTTCATGGGACGACCCTTTCCAGCTCCTCAATGATCTGCCAAAGACCGTTTTCGATGCAACGTTCCGGCCCACGATTCGAAGGCGCGAAAATAAGCGTTTCAGGGCGGCGGGTCAACGGCTTTTCGTGAATTCAGCTAATCAATTGTTTTACATACAAAAAACCGGCCAGAAAAACATATCAGCCAGCGCCCTTGTCAGGCCTCGCCTTCAAAAGGCTGAAAGCGAACCTGACCCTTGACCAGACCGGACACATCCTCAGCCGCCATGGCGTCGGAATTCCTCCGCACATACTCCGCCAACAGGCTGACCGCCGCTTCGGACGGGCCGCCTTCCACGGTGCGGTAATGATTGCGCCGAAGGGCGTCTTCCAGTGTCTCCTCGCCGCCATCAAGGGCCGTATCATAGGCCGCCACCCGACCATAGAACAGGGTTGCCATTTCCTTGATCCGCTTGCCAACGCTCAGGTCCCCAACCCCGATTTCGCGAAGGGACTGGTCCATGTCGGCGAAAAGCTGGTCGAACAGGGCCTGCGACAGGCCGGCCATGTCCTCGCCTTCCCGTTTCAGGCGGCGCAACACCAGATAGGTATGCAGGACGATCATCTCGAACCGGCCATCCACCGTATCGGGAACCTCGCCCCGCAGATAGAAATCAGGCTGGCGGGCCTGGTTGACAATCGCCGTGTAGAGGTCGGTTACCGCCCCTTTATACGGGTCGCGCCTGAAAAACTTGCTCAGAATCATGATCCTACCTTGCCGAGGAACACGCGACCTGCTGTCAAAGCCGCGAAATATTTGACATTTGCCTCAATTAAATGGCATGTATGCAGCCTGAATTAAGCGCTTGGCGGTCGTCTGTCAACAATCGGACCGACCCGGAAGCGCCTTGATCATCATCCTGTTCTGTCTTTTACGGATATCATGGCGAACATCATGACAGCGAAATCAATGAAAAAACTGTTGAATACGGCCCTTGTCGGGGCTGTTGCCGTGACGCTTGTTGCCTGCGACCCTGTCCGCGAGGAAAAGGGCTACCGTCTGGATGAAGAACAGATCGCCAAGGTGGAAAAAGGCATCTCCGACAAGGATGGTGTTCTGGCCGCCCTCGGCTCCCCTTCCAGCATCTCCACCTTCCCCGAGCAGGGAGAGGCCTGGTACTATATCAGCCGGAAAACAGAACATATCGCCTTTCTGGAAAAGGATGTGATCGAGCAAAACGTGATTGTCATCAAGTTTGACGAGAACGAAGTGGTCACCGACATCAAGAATTACAGCAAGGAAGATGGCCGCGAAATCGATATGGTAGACCGCACCACCCCGACAGGCGGCAATGAACTGGGCTTCTTTGAACAGCTGTTTGGCAACTTCGGTCGCTTCAACCCCAACGCCAACTGATCCAGAGCGCCTTTAATCCTGCACCAAAGGCCCCTGTTTCCCCAAGGGCTGAACGGGTTTTTGCGTCCTTTTCGCATCGTGCGCGACTGCCATCCGTGACGAAAAACAGAGAACGCTTCCCCTGCCCGAACCACTTTTACGGTGGTTATCAAATTATTAATATTTCTGAACTAACCCTGTTCGGCAAATCATCCGCCGATTATCTCGGCTCCAAACTAGAATAAAGCCTCCGTACCCTCTCGGCTGGCTATAAAAACAACGTTTGTCGATAAGGATCTCCCCCATGTTCCCTTTAAGGCTCAAGCTGGCCCAAAAGCTGCCGTTGCTTATCATTTCCTCCTCCCTCGTTCTGGGTATCGCTCTTGGTGTCACGGGCTATCTGTCCGGCGCCGATGCGGTTGAACAGGAAGTCAGAAAGAAACTGGATGTCACCCTCGAATCCCGCAAACTGGGACTGACCCAGCTTATGTCCTCCGTTCGGGATGATCTGGAGGTCACGGCAACAAACCCGGTGATTGTCAACGCGATCTCCGAATTCGGGACAGCCTGGCTGGGCATTTCTGGAAATCCCACGGAAGTCCTGCAGAACGGCTTTATTCACAACAACCCCCACCCGGAACAGGAACGGGACCAGCTCGACAGCGTCGGGGACGGCTCCTACTACAGTGAGATTCACCAGCGCTTCCACCCATGGCTGCGCTCCTACATGAAATCCCGCGGCTATCATGACATCCTGCTGTTCGACATGGACGGCAACATGATCTACAGCGTGCATAAAGAAGAGGATTTCGGAACCAATATCCTGTCCGGCCCCTACAAGGGCACCGATCTCGCCCGCATCTATGAAGCCTCCGTCAAGGCGGAAAGCGTCACGGACCAGATCTTTACCGATTTCTCCCCCTACGCTGCCAGCCATAACGAGCCGTCCAGCTTCATCGCCTCTCCGGTTCTGATGGACGGGTTTGTCGTTGGCGTGGTGGCGTTCCAGCTTTCCACCGAACGGATCGACAACCTGATGCAGAACAGCGCCGGGCTTGGTGAAACCGGTGAAAGCTATCTGGTGGGCAAGGACAAGCTGATGCGGAGCAACTCCCGCTTCTCCGACACCCCGACCCTTCTCGTCACAACCGTTGACACCGAAGCTGCCGCACGGGCTTTGGCGGGCGAAAACGGGACCATGTTCTCTGTTGATTACAACGGCACCGAGGTCATCTCCCAATATGCCCATTTTGAATTCATGGGGACGGAATGGGCCATTCTGGCCGAGATTGATGAACCTGAATTCATGGCCCCTGTTGTCGGCATTCGCAACAACATGGCGCTGATCGGTGGCCTGCTGCTGATCATCGTGGGGTCTGTTGGCGTCTTCTTCGCCCGCACCATCGCAAAATCACTGGCCAACATGACAACGGCCATGAAAACCGTTGCCAGTGGCGACCTGACCGTGGAGATCCCCTCCCGCGGGCGGACGGACGAGGTTGGCGACATGGCTGGCGCCCTGCAGGTGTTCAAGGACAGCGCCATTGAACAGAAACGTCTGGAACAGGAAGCCGCCGAAGCCGCCAAACGGGAAGCCGAACGGGAGAAACGCGAACGGGAAGCCGAACAGGAACGGGTGGAACAGGAACGTCAGCGCGAAGCCGCCGATGCCGAGGAAAAAGCCGCCCGCGCCGAACGGATTACCAACATCATCCGGGGTTTCGAAGGCAAGGTATCCGAATTGCTCTCCACCCTGACGGGGGCCGCGACCGAGTTGCAGGCAACCGCCAACAATCTGGTGTCCACCGCCGACAGCTCACAGGAACTGTCCACAATTGTTGCTTCGGCGGCGCATGAGGCCTCATCCAACACGCAAACCGTTGCCTCGGCGGCGGAAGAACTGTCCGCCTCTATCGGGGAAATCAACCGTCAGGCCTCCCAGGCGTCGCGGGTTTCCGAAGATGCGGTTCGCGAGGCTGACAATTCCACCCAGTCCGTGCACTCACTGGCAGAATCCACCAAGAAGATCAGCGAAATCGTGACCATCATTAACGACATCGCCGCCCAGACCAACCTTCTGGCGCTGAACGCCACCATCGAGGCCGCCCGCGCTGGCGAGGCTGGTAAAGGCTTTGCCGTTGTGGCCAGCGAAGTAAAGAATCTGGCCAACCAGACCGCCCGCGCAACCGAGGAAATCGCCACCCAGATCAACGAAATGCAGGGGGCTTCGGAAGGAACGGTGACCGCCATCGACAATATCGGAAAGGTCATCCAGTCCATCCGCGAGGCAACGGTCAGCATTTCGTCTGCCGTGGAACAACAGGCCTCTGCCACCAACGAGATTTCCCTCAACGTTCAGGAAGCCTCGAAGGGAACAAACGAGGTATCCCTGAATATCGAACAGGTGTCCGTCAAGGCACAGGAAACCGGCGCCGCCTCCAATCAGGTGCTGTCGGCGTCCAACTCCCTTGACCAACTTTCCCACCAGTTGAAAACGGATATCGAATCCTTCCTGTCCGACATTCGTGCCGCCTGACGGCATCCCTCCTGAAAGAAAAAGGCCGGCCCCGCAAGGGACCGGCCTTTCTTTTTGCCCGGACACCCCGCCATGGGGCTGCCCGTCTTTCTTTTCAGGACTGCCTAGCCGTGGGCCAGCACCGCCAGCAACAACAGGGCAATGATATTGGTGATCTTGATCATGGGATTGACGGCGGGTCCCGCCGTATCCTTGTAGGGATCCCCAACTGTATCGCCGGTCACCGCTGCCGCATGGGCATCGGTTCCCTTGCCACCGTGATTGCCATCCTCGATATACTTCTTGGCATTATCCCAGGCCCCGCCCCCGGCGGTCATGGAAATGGCCACGAACAGCCCGGTGATGATCACCCCCAGAAGCATGGCCCCCACGGTGGAGAAGGCGGCGGACTTGTCCGCAATCAACATGACAATCCCGAACACCACCAGCGGTGCCAGCACCGGCAGCAGGGACGGTATAATCATTTCCTTGATGGCGGCCCGTGTCAGAAGATCGACCGCCCGCCCGTAATCAGGTTTGCCCGTTCCTTCCATAATACCGGGAATTTCCTTGAACTGACGGCGCACTTCCCGCACGACGGACCCGGCGGCCCGCCCCACAGACATCATGCCCAGCGCCCCGAACAGATAGGGAAGCAAGCCCCCCAGAATAAGGCCAACCACAACAAACGGGTTTTGCAGGCTGAAATTCAGCTCCACTCCCTGAAAAAACGAGAACCGTTCCGGTGTGGCATTCGAGATAAAATAGGCCAGATCCTCGGTATAGGCGGCGAACAAGACCAGTGCCCCCAATCCCGCAGACCCGATGGCATACCCCTTGGTCACTGCCTTGGTGGTATTGCCCACCGCATCCAGCGCATCGGTGGTCTTGCGCACGTCTTCATCCATATCCGCCATTTCGGCAATCCCGCCCGCGTTGTCCGTCACCGGACCATAGGCATCCAGCGCCACAACCATACCGGCCAGGGCCAGCATACTGGTCACCGCGATGGCAATCCCGAACAGCGCCGCCAGATTATAGGCAACGATGATGCCCGCACAGATGATGATGGCTGGAATGGCCGTTGCCTCCATGGAGACGGCAAGCCCCTGAATGACATTGGTGCCATGTCCGGTTTCCGACGCACTGGCAATGCTGCGCACCGGTCGGTAACTGGTGGAGGTGTAATATTCCGTCACCCAGATGATCAGGCCCGTCACCACCAACCCGATCAGGCCGCAGTAAAACAGGCTGGCCCCGGTGAAGGTTTTACCCGACACGGTAAATTCCGTTCCCGTGCCGATCACCATGGCCGTCACTGGCCACAGCCCGATGGCAGACAGGACCGCCGTCGCCACGAACCCCTTATAAAGGGCGCCCATGATGTTGGTGCTGTTCCCCAGCCGCACAAAAAACGTGCCGATCACCGATGTCAGGATACAGACGGCACCAATCATCAGAGGATAGATCATCATGGCCGGATTGTCCGCGAAATAGATGGACGCCAGAACCATGGTCGCCACCACCGTCACCGCATAGGTTTCAAACAGGTCCGCCGCCATTCCGGCGCAGTCTCCCACATTGTCCCCCACATTATCGGCGATAACGGCCGGGTTTCTGGGATCATCCTCAGGGATGCCAGCCTCGACCTTGCCGACGAGATCGGCGCCGACATCGGCCCCTTTGGTGAAAATCCCCCCGCCAAGCCGGGCAAAAATTGAAATCAGCGACGCCCCGAAGCCGAGCGCGACCAGACTGTCGATCATCTCCCGCCCCTCAACATTCATGCTGACCAGAATGGAATAGTATCCGGCAACCGCCAGCAGGGCGAGCCCCACCACCAGAAGCCCGGTCACCGCCCCCGCCTTGAACGAGATGGCCAGCCCTTCCTTGAGGCCAACCGCCGCCCCGGCAGCCGTGCGAACATTGGCCCGGACCGACACATTCATGCCGATAAAACCGGTCGCACCCGACAGAACGGCGCCAATCAGGAAGCCGATCCCCACCTTGACGCCCAGCAAAAACCAGAGAATGACGAAGATAACAAGCCCGACCACCCCAATGGTCAGATACTGGCGGTTCAGGTATGCGGTTGCCCCTTCCTGCACCGCCGCGGAAATTTCCTGCATGCGCACCGTCCCTGCATCTGCTGACAGAACGGAACGCCCGGCATATACCCCGTAAACAAGCGCAACCAACCCACAAACAATCGGAATCCACATTACTGCTGACATTGACTCCACCCCATTTCTGCAGATCCGGGACCTGCTTAAATTGTGATTATTTGGGCTCCATGTCCCTACTCGACGCTAATCATTACAGGGTAATCAACTGTATATATCTACCATGACAGATAAAAATAATATACGCAACTACCTGTTCCGGTTCGACCTTTTGTCTGAATACAGGGGCTTTATTTGCCCCCGAACCAATTTTACAAGAACAACTTTCTGAATACTTTCCATACCCTGATTTTACACAAACCGGATAAGAGAAGAACCGCCCCCGCCGGTCCCGTTCCGGCAACTAAAGTCCTGTAAAAGAGCCGCAAAAAATCGGTTTTTCGCCGCTTTCAAGCAAAAAACAGCAAAGTTTTTACATTCGAATCTAGCCTTGAAGTCAAGAACATGCTAATCGGGCGCCAACGATTTTGAGGAGCATAGCTAGAAATGGATATTTCAAAGATTTCCGCCGGTAAAGATGTCCCCTGGGACGTAAACGTCATTATCGAAATTCCTATCGGTGGCGTGCCGGTCAAATACGAAGTGGACAAGGACTCAGGCGCCATGTTTGTGGACCGCTTCCTTCACACCGCCATGTTCTATCCCTGCAACTACGGTTTTATCCCTCACACTCTGGCCGATGACGGCGACCCGACCGACATGCTGGTTGCGGGCCCGATCCCGGTCATTCCCGGTGCTGTCCTGCGCGCCCGCCCCGTCGGCGTCCTGATCATGGAAGACGAAGCCGGACAGGATGAAAAAATCCTCGGCGTTCCGGTGGACAGCCTGCACCCTTACTACTCCAACATCCAGAACTACTCCGATCTGCGGGGCGTTCTGCTGGACCAGATTTCCCACTTCTTTGAACATTACAAGGATCTGGAAGCCAACAAATGGGTCAAGATCGTCCGCTGGGGCGATGCCGATGAAGCCGCTGAAATGATCAAGAAATCCCTGACCAAGGATGCCCTGATCGGCTAATCACCGACCCACATACCGCACGCCCCTGACAACAGGAGCCTGCGCACCGTGACAGACCCCCGCCGCCGGCGGGGGTTTTTGTTTGTCCGGGACGTTCAGCCATAAAAAAACCCTGCCGGAGACCGGCAGGGTTTCAAAGAGAGAGCCGACCCCGCAACGTGAGCCGGCTGTCATTCTGTTTCGGACCTGATTAGCCGTCCAGTTTCGGACGCAGCAACTGGTTGACCACACCCGGGTTGGCCTTGCCGCCGGTGGCCTTCATGACCTGACCGACGAAGAAGCCAAACAGCTTGTCCTTACCACCGCGATATTCTGCCACCTTGTCCTGATTGGCGGCAATGACCTCGTCAATGGCCGCCTCGATGGCACCGGTGTCAGAAACCTGCTTCAGGCCTTTTTCCTCGACAATCGCCTCGGCGGCCTTACCGGTTTCGAACATTTCCTCGAACACTTCCTTGGCGATCCGGTTGGAAATGGTTCCATCCTTGATCAGATCGATCAGTTCACCCAGCGAGTCGGCGGATACCGGGCTATCGGACAGGGACTTGCCGGTCCGGTTCAGGTTGCCGAACAGCTCACCGATCACCCAGTTGGCGGACAGTTTCGCATCCCGCCCCTTGGCCACGGCCTCGAAGAAGTCGGCGATTTCCTTTTCCGCAACCAGAACACCCGCATCATAGGCGGTAATGCCCAGATCGTTGACGAACCGCGCTTTCTTGTCGTCCGGCAGTTCCGGCAGATCGGCACGGATTTTCTCGATGAAGGCATCATCGAATTCCAGCGGTAACAGGTCCGGGTCCGGGAAATAACGGTAGTCATGCGCTTCTTCCTTGGAACGCATGGACCGGGTTTCCCCCTCGACGCTGTCATAAAGGCGGGTTTCCTGATCAACCGTACCGCCGGCTTCCAGAATGTCCACCTGACGGTTGGCTTCATAGATGATCGCCTGCTGGATGAAGCGGACAGAGTTGATGTTCTTCATCTCGCAGCGGGTGCCGAACGGCTCACCGGGACGGCGAACAGAAACGTTCACGTCGGCCCGCATGGAGCCTTCTTCCATGTTACCGTCACAGGTTCCAAGATAGCGCAGGATGCTGCGCAGCTTCTTGATGTAGGCCGCGGCCTCTTCCGGGGAACGCAGGTCCGGATCGGACACGATCTCCATCAGGGCGATGCCGGACCGGTTCAGGTCGACCAGTGACATGCTGGGATGCTGGTCATGAATGCTCTTGCCCGCGTCCTGTTCCAGATGCAGGCGGGTAATACCGATTTCGCGGGTTTCCCCATCCTTCAGATCGATGGTGATCACCCCTTCGCCAACGATCGGCTGCAGGAACTGGCTGATCTGATAGCCTTGCGGCAGGTCGGCATAGAAGTAGTTCTTCCGATCGAACACGGAATGCTTGTTGATCTTCGCCTTCAGGCCCAGCCCGGTGCGAACCGCCTGCTCAACAGCCTTTTCGTTGATGACCGGCAGCATGCCTGGCATGGCCGCATCCACAAACGAGACCTGCGAGTTCTGCTCGGCACCATATTCGGTTGCAGAACCGGAAAACAGCTTGGATTTGGATGTCACCTGGGCATGGACTTCCATACCGATGACAACTTCCCAATCGCCTGTTGCGCCTTGAATAATCATTCCCATGTTATCCTCTCCACCAATCGGAAGGTTTGGCGGTAAATTCCGCAGCCTCTTCAAGAACACCTGCGGTTCTGATCACTGTTTCCTCGTCAAACGGGCGGCCCAGCAACTGCAGGCCAAGCGGCAGTCCGTCCCCGGACAGACCCGCCGGAAGCGAAATCCCCGGAAGACCGGCCAGACTTGCCGGTACGGTGAACACGTCGTTCAGATACATTTCAAGCGGGTCCCCGCCGGACTTCTCGCCAAAGGCAAAGGCCGCGGACGGCGCTGTTGGCGTCAGGATGGTATCCACTTCCTTGAAGGCAGTGTTGAAATCCTCGGCGATCCGGGCGCGGACCTTCTGGGCTTTCAGGTAATAGGCATCGTAATAACCGGCAGACAGGGCATAGGTCCCGATCAGCAGACGGCGTTGTACTTCCGACCCGAAGCCTTCCGCACGGGTGCGGGAGTACATGTCGGCCAGATCCTTGCCCTCGACCCGAAGGCCATAACGCACCCCGTCATAGCGAGCCAGGTTGCTGGACGCTTCGGCCGGGGCAATGATGTAATAGGACGGCAGGGCATATTTTGTGTGTGGCAGGCTGATCTCGACGATCTCGGCACCTGCAGCCTTCAGCCACTCGATCCCCTTGTCCCACAGGGACTGGATTTCCGCCGGAACGCTGTCCAGACGATATTCTTTCGGGATCCCCACTTTCAGGCCCTTGATGTCGCCAGTAAGCGCGGCCTCGAAATTCGGGACATCCATATCCACGCTGGTGCTGTCTTTCGGGTCGAACCCGGCCATGGCTTCCAGCATGATCGCGGCATCGCGAACGGACCGGGTCATGGGCCCGGCCTGATCCAGACTGGACGCAAAGGCAACCACGCCCCACCGGGAACAACGGCCATAGGTCGGCTTCATCCCGACAATGCCGGTAAAGGCGGCAGGCTGGCGGATGGAACCGCCGGTATCCGTACCGGTCGCCCCCATTGCCGTATAGGCGGCCACTGCACTTGCGGACCCGCCGGAGGACCCACCCGGAACCAGCGGCTGGTCGTCTGTCTGGCGGCGCCACGGGTTGACCACATTGCCGTAAAAGCTGGTTTCGTTGGAAGAGCCCATGGCGAACTCGTCAAGGTTTACCTTACCCAGCATGACAGCGCCTTCATTCCACAGATTTGTGGTGACGGTGCTTTCATATTTCGGCTTGAAGCCGTCAAGGATATGGGACGCGGCCGTTGTCAGGGTGTCCTTTGTGCAGAACAGGTCCTTGATGGCCAGCGGAATGCCTTCCATCTTGCCAACGGTTCCCTGCGCACGGCGCTGATCGGAGGCGGTTGCCATCTCGACGGCCTTTTCAGGGGTTTCCGTGATATAGGCGTTCAGGCCTCTTGCGGCATCCATGGAGGTGATATGCGCTGCGGTCAGTTCCACAGCGGAGAACTTGCCGGCGGCCAGCCCGTCGCGGGCCTCGGCAATGGTCAGTCTTGTCAGGTCACTCATTATTCAATCACCTTCGGAACAGCAAAGAAGCCATCTTCATGGCCGGGGGCATTGGCGACAATGTCTTCCTGATAACCGCCATCGGAAATCTCGTCAGTCCGCCAGCGCAGTTGCATATCGGCGACCGAGGTCATGGGGGCTGTATTCTCGGTGTCAACTTCACCCAGTTGTTCAACCCATCCCAAAATCGAATTCAGTTCAGCGGCAAGCGGTTCAAGGTCTTTTTCCTCAACCCGGATGCGCGCCAAGTTGGCTACTTTCGCCACAGTGGCTTTATCAAGCGACATGTGTCACCCTTTGCTGTATAGATGCTTAATCCGGAAGGTCGGCCCGGAAACTACCTGTATGACTCGAACAGAAGCGCCAAACCGACAATGGGCGCAAATTAGCGTAACGAATGCTCCTCGGCAACCCCACCCATTTGAAACATTTCATTGCCCTTGACCAAAGGCTTATGGGATTCGACCCCGGCACAAAAACAATCGGGCTGGCCATCTCGGATACATCCCTGAAAGTGGCGACCCCTCTCAAGACCATCAAGCGAAAAAAATTCCGCGATGACGTTGCGGAAATTGCTGCCGTTATCAAGGAGTACAATATCGGTGGCTTTTTGATCGGCCTGCCCCTCAACATGGATGGAAGCGAAGGCCCCCGGTGTCAGTCCAGTCGCCAGTTCCAGAAAAACCTGGAAGAGAATTTCGACCTTCCCATGTGTTTCTGGGATGAGCGCCTGTCCACCGCCGCCGTCACCCGCACCCTGCTGGAGGCCGATGCCTCCCGAAAGCGGCGCAGCGAAGTGGTCGACAAGATGGCCGCCGCCTTCATCCTTCAGGGCGCCCTTGATTACATGAGTTAGGAATCGGTCCACTGGGAGGGCCGCACCGCGAGATGATGCGGCCTCATATCTCAATGGTCAGACTTCAGGAATGAGCCAACCGGCCTTCCGGCAACCGCAGGGTCACGGTTGTCCCCTCGCCCACAGAACTTTCCAGCGTCAGGTGGCCGCCATGCAACTCGGCAAGGTTGGCGGCCAGCGGCAATCCAAGGCCAGCCCCTTCATATTTTTTCGTAAAGGCACCGCCTTCCGCCTGCCCGAAGGGGCAAAGGGCAATTCTCAACTGCTCCTCGGTCATGCCGATTCCCGTATCCCGGATGATAATTTTCGGACCGTCTTCCAGCCCCACCTCGACAGAGACCTGTTCCCCGCAAGAAAACTTGACCGCATTTGACAGCAGGTTCAGGACAATCTGCCGGATGCGGCGCATGTCGGCGTGCAGAACAAAATCCTCGCGGATCGTCACATCAAGATCGCATTTACCCTCGCCTTCCTTGTCGGCGATCATTCTGACCGCGCTGTCAATCACGCCGGAAATCTGGAATTCATTGTCTTCCAGTTCCAGATGATTGCCTTCGATCTTGGCAAGGTCCAGCAGGTCATTGACCAGCCTCAGCATATGCTCGCCGCTTTCCAGCGCGTAGGACGCATATTCCTCGATCTTTTCCGGGGTCATGGTCTTTGAGCAACTGCGCAGCAGGGTGCTGAACCCGATAATGGCATTCAGCGGCGTTCTGAATTCATGGCTCATATTGGCAAGAAAAGCGGATTTCGCCGTGTTGGCCACCTCGGCTTCCCGCAGCGCCTGTTTCAGTCGATCCTCGGCCACCTTGCGATCTGTGGTATCCTTCATGATCCCCACATAATGACAAATCGTACCGTTCTTATCGACGACGGGCGATACGGACACCTGTGCCCAGTATTCCTGACCGTGTTTGGTCAGGTTGCGGTATTCTCCCCGCCAGATCCGTCCCTGCCGGACCTCCCTGATCATGGTGATAAACTGGTCCCGCGGCGTGCTCCGCTTTTGCAGGAAGGCAAGACTGCCGCCGCGCACTTCCTCAAGGCTGTAGCCGGTCCGAACGGCAAACTGCGGGTTGACATATTCAACGCAGCCCTTGCGATCGGTCACGATAACGCTGTCCGGGCATTGCTCAACCGCACTGCTGAGCGTACGCAGCAATTCGTCCTTTTCCTCGCGGACACTCAGGTCCCGGAAAACAACCTGTGCGGCAAGGCGATTGCCCCACGCCACCGGGGCCCCCCGGCTTTCGATCAGGCAGGCACCACCGCTTTGGCGGCGGATCGTATATTCCATGGGGGTCAGGGACAGGCGCTCTTCCATGATGCCGCTGATCCGCGCGAAAACCATTTCCTGATCGTTTGGATGAACGAATTCAAGAAGGTTGCAACCAATCAGGGAATCGGTGCTTTTCACCCCGAACAAGGGGGCCGCCTTGTCATTTGCAAAAACAATATTGCCATCGATGTGAACGATGACCGCATCCGGCATCTGGTTCGCAAGTGTCAGAAACAGGCTGGTATCATCGACTTTCCCATTGCCCGCCTCCTTGGAGTGTTCACCGCAGGAAACATCGAAATCCCTGCTGAAACCGACTTCAGTGTCAATCTCGAAAGCGACCCTCATACCCCACTCCATACCATACATTGCGAACGATTATCCGCATACTGAACCTTGTTACGGCCGGGAGGGTGTCGATTTACCGGCAAGGTCACATTGATTTAAATCAACGCACCTGAAAAACAGTCCCTCGCCCCCACCTCGGACGGCTATTTTCCGGGATCTGTCCTGCGCCCCCATTTCCCCCCCACAAGCGGCATTCACAGACCGGGCAATCAGACACTTGCCCCAAGCCGGGATGATGGCTATACACTTTCCTTTTGATGACACAGCTAGACAAATCACGATTTGCCCACAGGGACCTTCTGGATATCGCCCGGCTTTCCGCGCAGGATATTACGCTGCTGCTGGATGTTGCAGAAGGCTATGTGAACAAATCCCGTGGCCGGGACAAGAAGCTGTCGCTCTTGCACGGCTTCACCCAGATCAATCTTTTCTTCGAGAACTCCACACGTACACGGACATCCTTTGAGGCGGCCGGTCTTCGGCTCGGCGCGGATGTCATCAACATGTCCGTGAGTTCCAGTTCGGTCAAGAAGGGGGAAACCCTGATTGATACGGCCATGACGCTGAACGCCATGCACCCCGATGTGCTGGTGATCCGCCATTCCGATTCCGGCGCCCCGCACCTGCTGGCCCAGAAAGTGGACTGCGCCGTGATCAACGCCGGCGATGGCAGTCATGAACACCCCACACAGGCCCTGCTGGACGCCCTGACCATCCGCAACCGCAAGGGACGGCTGGAAGGCCTGACCGTTGCCATTTGCGGCGACATCCTGCACAGCCGTGTGGCCCGGTCCAACATTGCCCTGCTGAACATCATGGGCGCCCGCGTCCGGCTGGTCGGCCCAACAACCCTGCTGCCGTCCAACGCCCGCAAACTGGGGGCGGAGGTCTATCATTCCATGAAGGAAGGCCTGAAGGATGCGGACATTGTCATGATGCTGCGCCTGCAGACCGAACGGATGCAGGGCGCTTTCGTTCCGTCCATTCGCGAATATTTCAACCTGTTCGGGCTGGACAAGGAAAAGCTGAAAGTGGCCAAGCCTGATGCGCTGATCATGCATCCCGGCCCCATGAACCGGGGTGTGGAAATTGACAGTGAAATTGCCGACGACCTGAATATCAGTGCAATTTCCGAACAGGTGGAAATGGGCGTGGCCGTCCGCATGGCCTGTCTGGACCTTCTGACACAAGGAGCCCGGTCATGACCCGGACACATCCCCACGCCCTTCTGAATGCCCGTCTTCTGGACCCGGCAACCGACCTTGATGTGCGGGGCGGCCTGCTGATCCGAGACGGTCTGGTGGCCGATTTCGGGCCGCACATCACCGCCGACACCCTGCCGGACGGGGCCTCCTTTGAAGACTGCAACGGTTTTTGCCTCAGCCCCGGCCTTGTGGATGCCCATGCCTATCTGTGTGAGCCGGGCAAGGAACATCGCGAAACCATGGCCACCGCCGGCCTTGCCGCAGCGGCAGGCGGTGTTACGACCATCAATGCCTTTCCGGCCACGGAACCGGTGATCGACGAGGCCGCCCTTGTGGAGCTTGTGGCCCGCCGCGCCCGCGAAACCTGCCCGGTAAATGTGGTGGTGACCGGCGCCCTGTCAAAAGGCCTGCTGGGCGAGGAAATGGCCGAGTTTGGCCTGCTTGCCGAAGCGGGCGTTGTCGCCTTCAGTGACGGTCAGATGGCGGTTGGGAATATCAATCTCATGCGCCGGGCCCTGTCCTATTCCACCATGTTCGGCCTGCCGGTCATCGTCCATGCGGAAGAACCGTCGCTGGCCCGCGGCGGTGTCATGACCGCCGGACGGACCGCCACTTTCATGGGTCTGAAATCCATCCCTTCCTGCGCCGAAGCCATTCTGGTCGAGCGGGATATCCGGCTGGTTGCCATGACCGGTGCCACCTGGCACGCCGCCCATCTCAGCACGGCTGACGCCCTCAATTCCATTCGCCGGGCCAAGGACGAACAGTTGAAGGTCACGGCGGGCACCGCCCCGCACTATCATGCCCTCAATGATCTGGAAGTCGGGGAATACCGGACCTTCGCCCGCGTCTCTCCGCCGCTGCGGGAGGAAGAGGACCGCATGGCGGTTGTCGAGGCCATCAAGGACGGAACCATCGATGTGATCTCGTCCCAGCATCTGCCGCAAAGCGCCGACAGCAAGCGCGTTCCCTTTGCCCAGGCGAAACCCGGTGTCATCGGACTGGAAACCATGTTGCCGGTCAGCCTGCGTCTCTATCACAATGGGGATGTGGGATTGCTGGACCTGCTGCGGACCATGACCATTGCCCCGGCCCGCCTGCTGGGGATCGATGCCGGACGCCTTGAAAAGGGCAAGCCTGCGGACCTTTGTCTTTTCGATCTGGAAAAACCATGGCAAGTTGATGGCACACAGTTGCAATCAAAGTCCAAGAATACGGCCTTTGATGGTCATCTGCTGCAGGGCCGCGTTGTAAAAACGCTGGTCGGTGGCAGGACTGTATTTGAACGATAACGACAGATCGATAGCCGTAGCTTGAACCACAGAAAGTCAAACCATGCCTGAACCCCTTGGCGACCTCAGCTTTACCTGGCCGTTTTTCATGGCCGCGATTGTCGGCTACCTGATCGGCTCCATTCCGTTTGGTCTGGTGCTGACGAAACTGGCCGGACTGGGCGATGTGCGCAAAATCGGCTCCGGCAATATCGGGGCGACCAATGTGCTGCGGACCGGAAACAAGGGGCTGGCCCTCGCCACCCTTCTTCTGGATGGGGGCAAGGGCGCGGTTGTCGTCCTGCTGGCCAACGCCTACCTGACACAGGATTATGCGGTTCTGGCAGGCGGCGGGGCGTTTCTGGGGCACCTGTTCCCGGTCTGGCTGAAATTCAAGGGCGGCAAGGGCGTTGCCACCTTTATCGGGGTCATGCTGGCCGCATCTTGGCCAGCGGGTCTTGCCGTTGCGCTGACATGGCTGGCCTCGGCCCTGCTGTTCCGCATCTCGTCCCTGTCCGCGCTGTTGGCGGCGGCCCTGTCCCCGCTCTATATTTATCTGCTGATGGATTACCCGATCGGCGATATCTATTACGGGGATGTTCAGCGCATTCAGTTCGCTGCCTTCATGGCGGTTCTGATCTTTATTCGCCATCATGAAAATATTGCCCGCCTGCTGACCGGCAAGGAACCCCGGATCGGCAAGAAATAAGGCTGGATCGTCGGTTGTTTTATTGAAAAACGGAACAACCGACACCACATCCCCTGCGAAACTCGCTTGTGGAGTGCCCCCATGCCCAGCAACAGTCCAGCGCACAATTACTGTGTGGGCGTCAAACGCCTTGTCCTTCTGGACCATCAAGCGAAACTGCATTTCATTGATCAGGTGCTGGCCCTGACCGCCAGAATGCCGCCCCCGTCAAAAATGCGCACCTGTTGCCATCAGCATCGCAATGACAATCGCCGCCGCCCGTCCAAGCGCAACCAAGCCCCAAGCCGCCCCGCAGCCTCACCCCCAGCCGCCGCGCGCCCCGCAATCTCAACGCCATCTGTGATATCTTCGGCGGCCCCGGAAACACAATCCGCACCCCCTCTCCCCGTATCGGCGGGTGCGTCTTCCTCTTTATCGCCGTCGCTGTCACCGCCACCTTTTCCCGCGCCTCCTTCTGCACCGTCTTCGCCTGCGCCCCGGCCCTGCTGGTGCAGGCGCCTGCTGTCGCAGTTGTTTGATCTGTCCCCGAAATGCCCTGAAGACGGCACCGGAAATTAGCGCATAACTTGTAAAATATTATTTATTTTTCAATTGACGGGTGAAAATTCTTTGTTCACATTTTTCAAATGCTTGCGACACAGGAACTCTCATCATCGGAAAAGCTGGACTGGCTGCGCCTGATCCGGTCGGAAAATGTCGGCCCGGTGACCTTTTATCATCTTCTCGGGCGGTATGGTTCGGCGGGTGAGGCCTTGAAGGCGCTGCCTGAACTGGCGCGAAACGGCGGCCGAAAGAAACCAATCCGGGTCTGCCCGAAACAACAGGCCGTTCAGGAGGCCCGCGCCCTTGTTGATTTTGGCGGCCGCATGATCGGGGCCTCGGAACCTGGTTATCCGCCCCTTCTGAAAGAAATTTCCGATCCGCCGCCCCTGATCAGTGTCAAAGGGCCCCCCCACCTTCTGACCCGCGAGACCCTTGGCATTGTCGGCTCCCGCAATGCGTCTGCCGTGGCCCTGAAGCTGACGGCGCAATTCGCCGCCGGATTATCGAACCGGGGATTGATCATCGCCTCGGGTCTGGCGCGGGGCATTGACAGTGCGGCCCATCAGGCATCGCTTGCGGGGGGGACGGTGGCCGTCCTTGGCGGCGGGATCGATGTGACATACCCCCGCGAGAACGCGGCCCTGCAACAGCAGATTGCCGAACAGGGATGCCTTGTGGCTGAACAACCCTTTGGCACCACGCCGCAGGCCCGCCACTTTCCCCGCCGCAACCGGATCATCTCCGGCCTGTCCCGCGCCATTCTGGTGATGGAGGCCACGCCCCGCTCCGGCTCTCTGATCACGGCGCGGTTTGCCGCAGAACAGGGGCGCGACGTGTTTGCCGTTCCCGGCTCGCCCATGGATCCGCGGGCGCGGGGCACCAACAACCTGATCCGTAACGGCGCCCTTCTTGCAGAAAGTGTGGACGACATCATGGCCGAACTTGCAACCGGTCGCGGGCCTGCCCTTGCCGAACCGGATGCCCCCCTTCACGCCCTTGCCCCGGCCCCCTCTCCGGCCGAAAAAACCCTGTCTGAGGCCCGCCCCCGCATCCTCGAACTTCTCTCCCCGGTGCCCATCAGTATTGATGAGTTGATCCGCCTCTCAGATCAGTCCCCTTCCACAATTTTAACGATTTTGCTTGAACTGGAACTGGCAGGCGGACTAGAACGCCATTTTGGAAACAGGGTTTCCTTAACGCGGTAGCCTCTCTATATTTGGACGAATGTCCAACATGCCGAGGCAGGCAAACAAAGAAAGACTGTGGTGTTTCGATGAATGTAGTTGTCGTGGAATCTCCGGCAAAAGCGAAGACGATCAACAAATATCTGGGCAAGGACTTCACGGTTCTGGCGTCCTATGGTCATATCCGCGACCTGCCATCAAAGGATGGATCGGTGAAGCCGGAAGAAGACTTCGCGATGGACTATCAGAATGACGCGAAATCCGCCAAGCATATCAAGGCCATAGCGGACGCTCTTAATGGCGCGGAAAACCTGTATCTTGCCACTGACCCGGATCGCGAGGGAGAGGCCATTGCCTGGCACGTGCTGAAGGTGATGGAGGATAAGAAAAAGATCAAGGACACCAAGGTCAGCCGCGTGGTTTTCAACGAAATCACGAAAAAGGCCGTGCTGGACGGGATTGCCAATCCGCGTGAATTGGACATGAACCTTGTGAATGCGCAGCAGGCCCGACGCGCCCTTGACTATCTGGTCGGCTTCACCCTGTCGCCCGTATTGTGGCGCAAACTGCCCGGTGCCAAATCCGCCGGCCGCGTGCAATCGGTCGCGCTTCGCCTGATTTGCGAACGGGAACTGGAAATCGAGGCTTTCAAGCCCGAGGAATACTGGACAATCGATGCCGACTTCCTGACCGGGAAAGGCAGCAGCATTACCGCCCGCCTCACCCATGCTGAGGGGCAGAAGCTGGAAAAATTCTCCATGCCGAACGCGGACGTGACCAAGGCCATTGCCGACAAGGTCCGCGCCGGTTCCTTCAGCGTGGACACGGTGACCAAGAAACCCGCACGCCGCAACCCGGCCATGCCGTTCACCACATCGACCCTGCAGCAGGAAGCCTCCCGCAAGTTGGGATTTGGCGCCAAGCGGACCATGATGGTGGCACAAAAGCTGTATGAAGGGTTCGATATCGGCGGCGAGACCACCGGTCTGATCACCTATATGCGTACGGACGGTGTCAGCCTTGCGATGGAAGCCATTCACGGCTGCCGCGATGTCATCGCCAAGGAATATGGCGAGGAATACGTGCCCGCCTCGCCGCGCATGTACAAGACAAAATCCAAAAACGCCCAGGAAGCGCACGAGGCCATTCGCCCCACCGACCTGTCCCGGACGCCGAAAGAAATGGCCCGGTTCCTTGATCAGGAACATCTGCGCCTGTATGAACTGATCTGGAAACGGACCGTCGCCAGCCAGATGGAAAGCGCCCAGTTGGAGCGCACCACCATCGATTTCACGGATGGAACGGGCAATATCCTCCGCGCCACGGGCAGTGTGGTCCGCTTCGCCGGCTTCCTGAAACTCTATGAAGAAGGTCAGGACGACGCCGACGATGAGAAGGATGGCAAGCGCCTGCCCGCCGTCAAGGAAGGGGAAGCTGTCACCACCGAGGATGTCCGCGAGGACCAGCACTTCACCGAACCGGCCCCCCGCTATTCCGAAGCCAGCCTCGTCAAGAAGCTGGAAGAACTGGGGATTGGCCGTCCGTCCACCTATGCGTCCATCATCTCGGTTCTGCAGGACCGGGAATATGTCAAGCTGGACCAGAAACGCTTTATCCCGGAAGACAAGGGCCAGTTGGTTACCGCCTTCCTGTCCTCTTTCTTCACGCGCTATGTGGAATATGATTTCACCGCCCAGCTTGAAGAACGGCTGGACGATATTTCTGACGCCAAGGTGGACTGGAAACAGGTCTTGAGGGATTTCTGGAACGATTTCAGCATTGCCGTCGAAGGCACGTCCGAATTGCGCATCACCGATGTGCTGGAAGAACTGAACCGGGTTCTGGGCCCCCATGTCTTCCCGCCCCGCGAGGACGGAACCGACCCGCGTGCCTGCCCGAAATGTGACGAGGGCCGCCTTGGCCTGAAAACCGGTCGTTTTGGCGCCTTTATCGGCTGCACCAATTACCCGGAATGCCGCTACACCCGTCAGCTGGGCACATCCGGTGACGATGACGGCAGCTCTGAAATTGATGATGGGCCAAAGGAGCTTGGCCTTGATCCGGATACCGGCCTGATGATCACCCTGCGGAAGGGCCCCTATGGCCCGTATCTGCAACTGGGCGAGGCCGAACCGAAGAAAAAACCCAAGCGGGTTTCCATCCCGAAAGACATCCCGCTTGAGGATGTTGATTTTGAAATCGCCGTTCAACTGATGGCCCTGCCCCGACAGATCGGCCCGCACCCGGAAAGCGGTTCCATGATTACCGCCGGTCTCGGGCGCTATGGCCCCTATGTGGAATGCGACAAGAAATATGGTCGCCTGACCAGTGGCATGGAAGTCCTGACCGTGGGCATGAACCGCGCCGTGGAACTTCTGGCCAGCGCCAAGACCCGCGGCGGTGCCGGACGGGCAGCCCCGCCCCTTCGGGTTGTGGGGGCCCACCCGGAAGATGGTGCCGACATCAATGTCAAGGATGGACGCTATGGCCCCTATGTGACCCATGGCGGGATCAATGCGACCATTCCCAAGACATCCGATCCCATGACCATCACGCTGGAGGACGCGGTTACCCTTCTGGCGGAACGGGCTGCGAAGTCGGGCAAGAAGCCGAAACTGGCTGGCAAGACCGCTGCGAAGAAGACAACCGCGGCCAAGAAAGCGCCTGCCAAGAAGGCCCCGGCCAAAAAGCCCGCAGCCAAGAAAACAACCGCAGCCAAAAAGCCGGCGGCCAGCAAGACCACCGCGAAAAAAGCTCCGGCCAAGAAAGCCGCTGCCAGCAAATCCGCGTCCGGCAGTGACGCCTGACCGGACCGGACATTTGGAAAAGATATATTTTGGACAAGCACCCGAAGACCCCGCCGCCCCTGCCCACCAAGGAGCAGGTAAAGGCCTTTATCGAAAGCAGTGACACCCCCGTTGGAAAACGGGAGATTGCGCGTGCCTTCAACATTCGGGGAGCCGACCGAATCTATCTCAAGAAGATCCTGAAGGAACTGGTGGGCGAAGGCTCGTTCGATCTGGGCCGGAAACGGGAACTGTCGGTCCCCGGTAGCCTGCCCGGAGTGGCGGTACTGGAAATCAGTAATCTGGACCCGGACGGGGACGTTCTGGCAACCCCCACCCACTGGGATCATGACAGCCCGCCGCCGACCATTTATGTGGAACAGGCGCCGTCCCGACGGACAGCGGCCCCCGGCAAGGGGGATCGCATCCTTGCCCGTCTTTCGAAACAGAAGGATGGGACCTATACCGCCCGCATTATCCGTCACCTGAAAACCGCGACCGGCCCGCTTCTTGGGGTTTACACGCAGGTCGGTGAAGATGGCCGCGTGCAACCCACCGATCGCAAGATCAAAAAAGAGGTGGTGGTCCGCAAGGAAAATTCCCTTGGTGCCAATTCCGGCGATGTGGTGATTTGCGAACTCCTTCCCGGCCGCCAGATGGGCCTGCCCGAAGGCAAGATCACCGAACGGCTGGGGGCCATGGGGGATTCCCGCTCCATCAGCCTGATTGCCATCCACGCCCACGGCCTGCCGCACGAATTCAGCGACAAGGCCATTGCCGAGGCGGAGAAGGCGCAACCTGTCGACCTTGGCGAGCGGACCGACATTCGCGACTGGCCCATTGTCACCATTGACCCGGCCGATGCCCGGGACCGGGATGATGCCGTCTGGGCGGCGCCCGATGACGATCCCGCCAACAAGGGCGGCTGGCAGGTGCTGGTCGCCATTGCCGATGTGGCCCATTATGTGACCTATGGCTCCGCCCTCGACCGCGAGGCACGGACCCGCGGCAACTCGGTCTATTTCCCGGATCGCGTGGTCCCCATGCTGCCGCATGAACTGTCCAGCGATCTGTGCTCACTGCACGATGATGTGGATCGGCCCGTCATGGCCGTGCATATGTGGTTCGATGCGGACGGCAACAAGCTGCGGCACCGCTTCATGCGGGCCATGATCCGCAGCAAGGCCTCGCTCACCTATACCCAGGCGCAAAACGCCTATGACGGCCATCCCGACGAAATGACCGCCCCCCTGACAGAGGGCATCATCAAGCCCCTGTTCGGTGCCTATTACGCCCTGAAAAAAGCCCGGGATCGGCGGCAGCCCCTTGATCTGGACCTGCCGGAACGCAAGATCGAACTGAACGAGGACGGTTTCATCAAGGCCGTGCACAAGAAGACCCGCTTTGCCGCCCACATGATGATTGAAGAATTCATGATTCAGGCGAACGTGTCTGCGGCGGAAACCCTGATTGAAAAGCGCCGCCCCTGCATGTTCCGTGTTCATGAGGAACCGGACCGGGAAAAACTGGAAGGCCTGCGGGAAATCCTCGCCGACATGGATATCAGTTTCGCCAAGGGACAGGTTCTGCGGACCGCGACCTTCAACAACATTCTGGCCAAGGCCCAATCTGAAACCGACAAGGAACTGATCAGTTCCCTGATCCTGCGGTCTCAGGCACAGGCGGTCTACAGCCCGGAAAACCTGCACCATTTCGGGCTGCATCTGAAAAACTATGCCCATTTCACATCGCCGATCCGGCGCTATGCCGACCTGCTTGTTCATCGCAGCCTGATTTCCGCGCTGCATTTCGGCAAGGATGGCCTGCGCCCCGAAGAAGAAGAGGCCATGTCCGAAATCGGCGAGAAAATATCCGGGTTGGAACGGCGCGCCATGGTGGCCGAACGCCAGACCCTTGACCGCTTTACCGCTGTCTTTCTGGCCAATCAGGTGGGCGCGGTATTCCAGGCCAAGGTGACCGGCGTAACGCGGGCAGGCCTGTTCCTGACCCTCGATGATTCCGGGGCCGATGCCCTTGCCCCCATTTCCACCCTCGGTCACGACTTTTTCATGTATGACGAGGATCGCCATCGCCTGATCGGCGAGAGAACCGGCGTTGTCTATCGCCTTGCCGACAGGCTGGCCGTGCAACTGCGGGAAGTGGATATCGTAACCGGCAGCACCATTGTCTCCATCGAGGATGGAAATGGCGGCTCCGCGTTCGATGCGAAGAAGCACCGGCGGGGCCGGACCACCACCCAGAAGAAATCCGCTCGCGGCGGCGGAAAGCCGGGATTCGGCCCGAAAAAGAGGAAGCGGACCACCCCGAAAGGCGAAAAACGGAAAAAAGCACGGAAGTAATATTACTTCTTTACCTATAATTGATTTCACTTTCCGTAATATGTGCGGCAGAGTGTCGCAACCCGGCTATTTGGTTGCATAAATGGTCACCTTGCATGGTAGCATCGTCTATTCGATCGTGCGAAAGAACAGGTGACCATGACTTCCTCTCCTGCGGATAGAAACATGAAAAAGGCCATGCTGCGTGGCTTGTTGGGGAAATGCCCCGGCTGCGGCAATGGCAAGATTTTTAGTGGCTATATCAAGGTGAACCATACCTGTCCGTCCTGCGGACTGGAACTGTTCCACCAGCGGGCTGACGATGCTCCTCCCTATTTCACCATGTTCATCGTTCTTCACTTTGTGGTTTCCGGCATCCTGACCGTGGAAAAAGCCTTCAGCCCGGCCATGTGGGTTCAGTTGGTGATCTGGCTGCCCCTGTCCTGCCTGTTTGCCGTCTGGCTGCTGCCCCATATCAAGGGGGCGCTGATCGGCCTGCAATGGGCCCGCGGCATGCACGGCTTCAGCGGCGATACGGATGGCTATTCCGCCCAGCAGATAGACTGACCCCTTACTCTCCTCTACGGCCACCTCGCGCCCGCATTCCTGTCTGCTTCTGACAGTGGGCTTCTGGTCGCCTGCCCGGCAGCGCCCGTCCGCATTTGCACCATGGTCGGCGCTTTTGCCTGTTCTGGGTCTAGACTTGTTCCCCTCAACCATGGCACTTTAGGGGGGTAAGAAAAGGATTGAGTATAATGAGCGACAACAAAAAAAGAACAATCGCGGAAAACCGCGTTGATGGCTCCAAAGCCCCGCGTCCGAAAGACGCCGCCTCCATCATCATTTACCGCCAGCAAGGCCCCCGCACCGAAATCCTCATGGGAGAGCGGAGCGGCAAGCACAGCTTCATGCCCAACACCTATGTGTTTCCGGGCGGCCGTGTCGATCCGGCCGACTCGCGCGTAAAACCTGCAAGGGACCTGCGCGATGATGTGCTGATGCGCCTTTGCCGCGGCGGATGTAGCCCGGCCCGTGCCCGCGCCCTTGCCATGGCTGCCATTCGCGAAACCTTCGAGGAAACGGGCCTGCTGCTGTCCGCCTCGTTTGACCGGCCCTACCGCTCGAAAGTGTCGGTGTGGAACGACTTCGGCACCCAGACTTGCGGCCCGGACCTGTCCCGCCTTGACTATATCGCCCGTGCAGTGACACCGCCCATGCGCAAAAAACGGTTCAACACCCGTTTCTTCGTCGCCGACGGAACGGACATCACCGGCCGTCTGGATGGTTCCGGCGAATTGCTGGACATGAAATGGGTCACCCTGGATGAGGCCCTTGACCTCAACATTCCGCAAATCACCGAATATATTCTCAAACAGGTGGGCGACTATCTGAAGGCCCGTCCGGCCCCGTCTCCGGAACGGCCGGTGCAACTGTTCAAGATGGTTGGCGGAAAACGGATTTTTACAACAGAATGAACAGTTTTTCCCCCACCACACCGGCGCGCCCACGGGATGCGGCCAGTCTTTTAATCTATGAACGGAACGGGGACAATGTCTCCGTTCTGATGGGGAAGCGGGCCAAGGGGCACCGCTTTCTGCCCGATGTGTATGTCTTTCCGGGGGGACGTGTTGACCCGGAAGACCTGACCACCGGCTGCCTGTCCCCGCTCAGAACCCCGGTCAGCAACCAGCTTTCCACACCCGGTGACATGGCCCACGGTCTTGGCGTTGCCGCCGTTCGCGAAACCTTTGAGGAAACCGGTCTGGTCATCGGCAAGTGCGAGGACAACATCCTGCAGCCCGACCTGTCCAATCTGGATTACATCGTCCGGGCCATCACGCCGGCGGGCAATCCGATCCGCTTCAACACCCGGTTCCTGACCGTGGATGCGGCCCATATCACGGGCGACCTTGGCGGCTCGGGGGAGTTAATCGACCTCAGGTGGTTCCCGCTGGACGAGGCGCTGGCCATGCCCCTTGTGGACGTGACCGAGTTTGTCCTTGAAGAACTGGTCTCTATCCTGTCAAATAAGGTCAGTCTTTCCGACCCCGTTCAGCTGTATACCTACAGGAACGGTGTCCCCAGCGTTCGCAGAGAAAAGTAGGCCCAATTGACAACAGAAGCGGTATTGAGGCGGCGGGCCATTGTGGCCATCATTGCGGCCGTAACGGCCATGTCCATGTCCCTCAGCCTGACCATCCCCCTAGTATCGCTTAAACTGGAACTGCGGGGTATTGGCAGCGATGTAATCGGCATCATGGGGGCCCTTCCGGCCCTGTCGTTCCTGCTGGCCTCTCCCTTCATTCCGGCCCTCACCCGTATCTTCGGAACCGGCAAGATTTTGTGGGCGTCTCTCGGGCTGTGCTGCCTGTCCATTGTCGGCCTGGGGATCTGGGACAATCTGGCATTCTGGTTCCTGCTTCGCCTGCTGATCGGGCTGGCCATGGCGGTTCTGTTTCTAGTCAGTGAAACCTGGCTCAATCAGGTGGCCGAGGAAAAGAAACGGGGCCGCACGGTGGCCATCTATATTTCCTCCATGACCTGCGGGTTTGCCATCGGGCCGGTGCTGGTCAATCTTCTGGGGGCGGAGGGGAATTTCCCGTTCTTTGTGTCCGCCGCCATTATCTCGACCGCCGGTTTCTTCTTTCTCTATACCCGGGGGAATTATCCCAACCTTTCCGGCCACAGCGGCTTTTCCATCTTCACTTTCATGAAGATGGCCCCCATGATCTGTGCGGCGGCCCTGCTGGTTGCCTTCTTTGACGGATCGATTCTCACCCTGCTGCCGGTATACGGGGTCAAGAACGGCCTGACACCGGAAATTTCCGTTCTGATGGCCAGTGTTCTGCTGGCCGGGAATATCCTGCTGCAATTCCCCATTGGCTGGATTGCCGACAGGACCAGCCGGGAGGTGATGATTCTGGTTTGCGGCCTGCTGGGATTGGCCGGAACCCTGTCCCTGCCCTTTCTCATCAATATCCCGCTTCTCTTATGGCCCATGCTCATCTTCTGGGGCGGCGCTGTTGTGGGAACTTATACGCTGGCGCTGGTCCTGATGGGACAGCAGTTCAAGGGCGCCGAACTGATCACCGCCAACGCCGCTGTAGGGGTTCTCTGGGGCCTTGGCAGCCTGATCGGGCCTGCCTCTGCGGGGGTTGCCATGAAAGTCTATGAGCCGCACGGAATGCCGCTTACTTTTGCTGTTATCTGTGCTATTTTCGTGCTTGTGACCTTTCAACAGGTCCGAAACAAACTCAAGCTGGCGGTCATTGCGGAAAATCGCGAATAAATGTGCGACAACGCTTGACTTAGGCGAATAAATCCGTATTTTCCGGGCTTCAATTATCAATTCACCTGCAATGTGGCAGGCGAAAGACGGAGTATCTCAAATGGCTAAGCCGACCACATTGAAGATCAAGCTGGTGAGCACTGCCGGTACCGGTTTCTACTATGTAACCAAGAAGAACCCGCGTACGCTGACTGAGAAGATGGTCATGCGCAAATATGACCCGGTCGCTCGCAAGCATGTGGAATTCAAGGAAGCAAAAATCAAATAAGGTTTTTGGTTTCTGAATTAAAAAAGCTGCGCCTCTGGCGCGGCTTTTTTTATGCCTGCATCCCGGCGCAACATCCGCATCAGCCCCCTGCCCGGCTCCCCGGAAAAGAACGCACCTGTCCCGGCGACAGCAGCCAGCAGGCAGCGATCGCAGAAACAGGGATGGCAGGAATAATCAGGAAAGGTGGCTTTTGCCTCAGGCCGGGGCGCTGTTGGTCACAACCCGGTTACGGCCGTCACGCTTGGCCTGATAGAGGGCTTCATCGGCCCGCTTGAGAAGCGTATCGCTCTGTTCGTTGGGTTGGGACATGGTCACACCGATGGAACAGGTGATATCCAGCTCCAGCGTCCCTTGCGAGACGGAGAAAGGCTGTCCTGCCACTTCGCGGCGCAGACGTTCCGCCACACCGGTTGCCACCGCCAGATCCGTATCCGGCATGACAACGACGAATTCCTCCCCGCCAAAGCGGCAGGCAAGATCGATTCCGCGAACACTCTTCCCGATCCGGCTGGAAAACTGCTTCAGCACATCATCGCCCACATCATGACCGTGGGTATCGTTGACCTTCTTGAAATAGTCGATATCCATGATCAGAAGCGACACAGGCCGGTAATCGGCGCCTGCCTTGGACAACAGCGTGTTCAGGTGATTGGTCATGTAGCGGCGGTTATACAGCCCCGTCAGGGCGTCCGTTACGGCCAGTTCCATGCTGCGGTGATAATTGTGACGCAACCGGTCCTGATACTGCTTGCGCAGCACCTGCGTCCGGGTGCGGACGGCCAGTTCGTTATTGTCGATGGGGCGCATGACATAATCATTCACCCCCAATTCGAGCCCCTTCACAAGACGCTCCGTATCCGAATCGTCCACCAGCGTCAGAATGGGCAACTGCCGGGTTTCCTCCAGCGTGCGAATCCGGGAACACAGGCGAAGCGGATCAAAACCCGTACAGTTCATGCTGATCACGGCCAGATCGAAATCGCCGCCGCGGGCCAGCACAAGGGCTTCCTCCATGTCGCCCTCGATGGTCACATCATATTTTTCCTCATAGACGGCGCGAAGCTGCTGGGCGGAAAAATTGTTATCATCAATGGCAAGAATGCGACCCTTCTGGTTCAGCGACCCCGGACCGTCTTCCGGGCTGATTACACCCAGATCCTGACTGGTGGCTTCCCGCAGGCGAAACTCATCCATCATCATCTTGAGGCGCAGTAGGGATTTCACACGCGCAAACAGCGCCACATCATCCACCGGCTTGGTCAGGAAATCATCAGCCCCGGCTTCAAGGCCCTGCACCCGGTCCGCCGTCTCGCTGAGGGCGGTCACCATGACCACGGGGATATGCGCTGTCACCGGGTTCTTTTTCAGCCGCTGACAGACCTCAAACCCGTCCATCTGCGGCATCATCACATCCAGCAGGATCAGGTCAGGTGACTCTTCCTCGGCAAGGACAAGGGCATCTGGACCATTATACGCAGTAATGACGTCGTAATATTCAACAGAGAGCTTGGCTTCCAGAATCTTTACGTTGGGAATGACATCATCGACGACAAGAATACGAGCAGACATATCTTAATCTAGGAAATCACGCACGGTTTTCAGGAAATTCTCAACGGAGATGGGCTTGGCCACATAGGCTTCGCAGCCACCTTCACGAATCTTTTCCTCGTCCCCCTTCATGGCGAACGCCGTCACGGCAACCACCGGGATGGATTTCAGATTCTCATCCTCCTTGATCCATTTGGTCACCTCCAGCCCGGAGACTTCCGGCAACTGGATATCCATCAGGATCAAATCCGGGTTATGCTCCCGCGCCAGAGACAGCGCCTCCATCCCGTCCTTGGTCTGAAGGGTTTCGTACCCGTGCGCATCCAACAGATCATGAAACAACTTCATGTTCAGTTCATTGTCTTCAACAATGAGTACCTTTTTCTTTGACACCGTTTCCATTCCTCGGTTGTCCTTCCCCTGGTGATGCGCTTGGCATTCCGCACCCCGGCAACACCGTGTGACCCACAATAGAGTTTCCTGAATACCTTTCTACAGAAAAACGCTCCATTTATGATAATAGTGAGCCTAGCCAGACAATTCTCCCTAAATATATTTAATATTCTGTTACTATCGCCATAATGGACAAATTCAGGAAAAACATGAAAAATCAAGACCTTGCCGATATTATCTGCCTGCAGGCAATCACCTATCTGGTGAGCGACGAAAAAAAATTGAACTGGTTGATGAACGAAACCGGCATCACCGCAGGGGACCTGACGGAACTGCCCGCCAATCCCGAAGTTTTCGGCGGTACACTTGATTTCCTGCTCAACCATGAAGATATCCTTGTCGATTTCTGCGAACAATATGAAATCGCCCCCGACATGCCTGCCCGGATTCGCCCCCTGTTCCCCGGCGCCGTGCAGGATTACTGACAGGAGTTGCACCACCGTGTCCCAAGACGAACAAATTCACAAAGACGTACAGGAACAATTGAAGTCCCTGCGTCTGGACCCCGACCGACCGCTGATCATCACCGACGCGGATGAGGTCCTGTTCAACTTCATGGTCGGGCTGGAAAGCTACCTTGAGGAAGAAGGGCTGTATTTCGACTGGTCGTCCTTTGCCCTGCATGGCAACATCCGCCGCAAGGACACCCAGATCCCGCTTGAGGCTGAGGCCATCGGCCACCTGATCAACGACTTTTTCGATCGCCAGTGCCACAGTCTTCCGGCGGTGGAAGGCGCAGCGGAGCATCTGGCAACCCTGTCCAACCATGCCCAGATTGTCGTGCTCAGCAATGTGCCGCCAAAATATGCCGACAAAAGGCGCACGAGCCTGATCGAGAACGGAATGGATTTCCCCCTGATCGCCAATGTCGGTCCCAAGGGGCGGGTCGTGAAACACATGACAGACCATGTCACAAGGCCGGCCTTCTTCATTGATGACATCCCTCATAACCACCAGTCCGTCAGCAAACATGCCGCGCCTGTCAACCGGCTGCATTATATCGCCGACCCGCGCCTGTCCGCCCTGCTTGGCCCCGCCGAGCATTGCCATGTGCGACTGGAAAGCTGGCCCGATATCCAGACCCACATTTTCAGCACACTGGAAAAGGGCTGATCATGCGCATTGGTGTTGATCTTGGCGGCACAAAAACAGAGGTCATTGCCCTTGGGCAGGACGGGGATGCGCTTTTCCGCACCCGCAACAGCACCCCGCGCGGGTGTTATGCCGACATCGTGGACAACATCGCCGCTCTGGTCCAGCTGACCGAACAGGAAACCGGACAGACCGGGACCGTTGGGGTCGGCATCCCCGGCACCCTGTCCCCCCGTACCGGACTAGTCAAGAACGCCAACACCACCGAACTGATCGGCCACCCCTTTGAAACGGACCTGTCCGAACGTCTGGCGCGGCCCGTGCGGTTGGCCAATGACGCCAACTGTTTTGCCCTGTCCGAAGCCACGGACGGCGCCGGGGCGGGCCGGGAAAGTGTCTTTGGGATCATTCTTGGGACCGGGGTTGGCGGCGGCATTGTGGTGCATGGCCGGGTTCTGACCGGCAGAAACGCCATCGCCGGTGAATGGGGTCACAGCCCCCTGCCCTGGGCCAACCAGAATGAACGACCGGGGCCGGACTGCTATTGCGGCAAGAAGGGATGTATTGAAACCTTTCTGTCCGGGCCGGGGCTCAGCGCCTCCCACGATGCGGTCGGGTCGGGCGGCCCCACCCCCGCCGAAATTGTCCGCCTTGCCGAACAGGAGCAGGATGCCGCCGCAGAGCGGACCCTCGCCAGTTATGAGCGGCGGTTGGCCAAGGCGCTGGCCCATGTGATCAACATTCTGGACCCGGAGATCATCGTTTGTGGGGGCGGCCTGTCCAATCTGGACCGGATTTACGAGAATGTCCCCCGCCTGTGGCAGGAATATGCCTTTTCCGACGGGATCGACACCCCCTTTGTGAAGGCCCGCCACGGCGACAGTTCCGGCGTTCGCGGGGCGGCATGGCTGTGGCCCCCGGCGGCATAACCGGCAGGCCCGCCATGACCACGCTTTGCCGAACCTGTTTCAGGGTCATCCCGGAAAAGACCACCCCGGACGGGGAACCGGTGCGCCTGCATCGGTGTCCCGCCTGCCGGTCTCCGCGCCTTGTCCGCCATCCCGAACTGCTGGACCTCAGCATTGCCCATATGGATTGTGATGCCTTTTACGCGGCAGTCGAAAAGCGGGACAATCCCGAACTTCTCAGCAAGCCTGTCATCATGGCCTATGACGCGCCCCGCAGCGTGGTCAGCACCTGCTGCTATATCGCCCGCATGTCCGGTGTCCGCTCCGCCATGCCCTTGTACAAGGCCAAGAAGCTCTGCCCGGACGGGGTCATCGTCACGCCCCGCATGGCCGTCTATTCCGAGGTCAGCAAGGCCATCCATACCCTATTTCAGAAACTGACCCCGTCTATTGAACCCTTATCCCTTGACGAGGCCTATCTGGACCTGTCCGGCACGGAAAAGCTGCATGGCCGCAGCCCGGCCCAATCCATGATGTGGCTGGCGGCGGAAATTCGCAAAACCATCGGCATCACGGTTTCCGTAGGGCTCAGCTACAACAAGTATCTGGCCAAGCTGGCCTCCGATCTGGACAAGCCGGACGGCTTTGCCGTGATTGGCCGACAGGAGGCCGTGAAGTTTCTCGCCCCCCGCCCCGTCAGCGACATCTGGGGGGTGGGCAAGGCCCTGAACCAAAAGCTGGCGCGGGATGGCATTTCCACCATCGGACAGCTTCAACACCGGGAAGAACGAGACCTTGTCGCCCGCTATGGCCAGATGGGCAGCCAGCTTTTTCACCTGTCCCGCGGGCAGGACAAGCGCCGGGTCACTCCGCGGCAAAAAGCCAAAAGCATCTCGGCGGAGACCACCTTTGCCACCGATACATCCGATATGGACATCCTGCTCGCCCGGCTCTGGCCGCTCTGTGAAAAAGTCTCGGCCCGCCTGAAAGCGTCAGACAAAGCCGGAAGCACCATTACCCTGAAGCTGAAAACCGGCGATTTCAAAACCCTGACCCGCAGCCACACCCTGCCCCGGCCAACGCAACTGGCTGAAACCCTGTATCAACTTGTTAAACCGGTTTTGGAAAAAGAGGCGGTTAATAAAAAGTTCCGCCTGATCGGGATCGGGGTCAGCAGCTTTGGCAAGCGGGAAGACGCCGACGCCCCCGACCTGCTGGACCGGGACAGCGGCAAGCGCAAAACCATTGAAAGCGCGATCGATCAGGTCCGTCAGAAATTCGGGACGGAGGCCATCGGCAAGGGCCGCAGCCTCCCCCGTAAAAAATAGGCGCCCGGCGTCAGGCGCCGCACATGGCCTTGACGGCGGCCCATTCATCGGCCCCAAGGGCAGGTCCGGCCCCCGTATTCCCCGCCGCCTCAATCTTTTCTATCCGCTCCTCCATCCCCGGATGGGTGGCAAAGATCGGTACATGCATGAATCGGGCTTTCGGCTCCAGACTGCGCAGCAGCGGGATCATGGCCGACATGTCATACTGCCATTCCGTCATGATGCGGGTGGCAAGGCTGTCCGCCTCGCGTTCAAAATCACGGGTATAGGCGGCCCCGACCGCCATCTGCCCCACACCGGCGATGATCGTACCGCCGCTGATATCCCCCAGCACCAGACTGAACACCGTTGCAATGCCCACATTGGTCACGAACAGGTTGATCGGGTGCTTCTCGCGGATATGGGCGATTTCATGGGCCAAAACCCCGGCCAGTGCGTCCGGGCGGTCGGCGTGGTCAATCATTTCCGAGAAAATCACCATATGCCCGCCCGGCAGGGCCAGCGCGTTGGGCACCTTGCTTTTCACAACCGTCAGGGTGATCGGTGTGGATGTCCCGGCCTCGGCCGAGGCAAGCCTTGCGACCAGCCCTTCAAGCGCGGCCTGTCCGGCGGTGCCTTCACAAATGGCCTTGTCCGGGGACTTGTCCCGTGCAAACGTCTTGATGATATAGTCCTTGGTTTCACGGCCGATCCGATCCCGTGTATCGTCTGACAGCATGTTGGCCACCACCGTTGCCAGAAATGGCAAGACGAAGACAAACAGGACCGCAACCGATGCCGCGCCCCCGCCAATCCAGATGGCATAGGGCTTCCACCAGCCAGCCTGCAGGGGGCGACGCTTGTTCAGGGTCTGACATTGGCGCCGAATATCGGCAATGAAACCGGCATCCCCAATGGTCAGGCGGGCCGGGTCTTCCTCCCCGAAAGAGAGGGAGATTTCGATCTTTGACGGGACCGGACTGACATCCCGCAGTTCATCCAGAGACCAGACTCCGACAGGCGTCCCGGCTTCATCCTCGATCACCAGTTCATTCGCCCGGATATAGACCGAGACGGACACGGCCCCGGCACTCCGCCCATCAAACAGACGTCCTGTTGCAAGCCCCATCAGAAGGCCCCCACATCCAGCGCATCGGCCAGACCTTCGCCGTAGCGCGGCGACTCGCCGGACCGGGCAGCGACCGTCTCGAAGGACGAGATGTCGGTGATATACAGGGTCCGGCAGAACAGACGCATCAGCGGCATTACCAGAAACACCGTTTTCAGCACATCAAACAGCAGGTAAATGACCACAAAGAACACCAGAACAAGGACAATCATCATGATCGGGTCCGCAATCATAAGCTGCGGCAGCAGCATGAAAAGCGCCCCATAGGCCACAATGGTCAGCACCCCCATGATGATAAAGACCAGCAGTACCCGGGATACCGGCAGTTCGGAACGGAACCGGGCCTCGCCAAAGGACATGTTGGCCGCCATGAACCGGATTTCATGCACCCTGCCCATGACCATGAAAATCATGGACAGCAGTGCAACCCCCATAAGGATCAGGGAGAATTCGCCGGTCGCAGCAGTCTGTTCATAGCTGGCCATTTCGCCGCCCCCAAGATCGGAAAAGGTGACGGGCGAATAGAACACGAAATACAGGATCGCCCCCGACAACAGGAAGGCATTGGACAGGATGAACGGCAGATAGGTCTTGAACATGCCGCCAGCCGTCCCGGTGAAGCGAAAATTCTGGTCGCCGAACACCGTGTTATTGATCTGATAGTCCAGCAGCTTCTGGCGCAGGACCGGATAAAGCAGTCCGAGGCTGAACAGGCTGGCCAGCGTCCACAGCAGGGAAATGCCCATGAACCGAAGCCCCTTGCCCTCAAGATAGAAGCGGATGGATCGCCATGAGGTCCGGCTCAGCCGGTAGCGCCACAGACGGTAGCGGGCGAACTGCCAGAAGGCGAACAGAACCGCAAAATTCAGCAGGCTTCCGATGATTTCCAGCGCCGGTGCGGTCAGGGCCAGCACCGATGACACCACACCCACCACAAACAAAAGGGGTGTCAGGATCACAAGGGCAATCAGGAACCCGATAAACAGTTCCTTACCCGTGCCGTGATATTCCAGCCGGTCCTCGCCCAACCGGGTGCCGTTCCACAAAAGACGGCGCAAATGCGTCTTTCCCCAGAACCGGTAAAACCCGAGGGTCACAATGCCCAGCAACTTGTTCTTGTAAATACGGCCCACTACGGGCGCTATTCTGCAATCAAATTCCAGAAAGGGGGAATTGGCCTCTTGCCCTCTGGATGTGTTTTGCCACGGCAGGCCACCAGCCTCGCCCGATTGGTCCTGTCCCTGATACATTTTAGCCCCTTGATCCGGCAGGTTGGAAAGTTCTTTTTAACTACCGGGGCATTCACGAATTGTCAATTTCCACAACCGGCAGTATCCAATATATCCAGTTGAACCAGACTGCCGTTCAGGGAGAAATCCTCGTATTTCAGGACAAGGTCGCTGGCCACACCATTTTCAAACATTTTCAAACCCACCTCAAACTCCGGCTCGTTGCTTTGGGCGCTGAGATCAAAATAGGACATCTGCACCGGCCAGTAGGGCAAATTGCCCATATCCCTGTCCTTCAGAAGGGTGCTGTCGCTTTTTCCGCTCTTGCCGATCACGGTCAGGGTATCGAACAGGCCATTGACCCCGTTCCCGTCATAGATTTTGGCGGAAAGAAGGTTTTTCCCGGCCTTTGCCGATTTCAGGATTTCCCGGGTATGCCCCGTCGGAAAGATCACCCCTTCGGGCAGGTCAAGGCGGTCCGCCCCGTCTTCGGAAAAGGTGACACTGCCCCCTGCGGATCCCAAGTTTGCCACACCATCGTAATTCTCGATGGTCCGGCCATTCAGCACATTGGACATGGTGAAGCGCATCAACTGACCGGCCCGATCCTCCCAGGTGGACAGGTGATAATCTGATGTCATGCTGTCCCCACTGATATTCAGCAGTTCCACCAGCATCCGCTGGTTCATCAGCACCCCTTCACAGGAATTCTCTACCTCCATGACGATCCGGCCGCGCACATCCTCGATCCCCCCGTCGCGGTGGAATTCCTTCAGGGTCAGATCATAGACCGCCCGATGAGAGGCCAGCGCCACACCCCCTGCATGGGATAAAGCGGGTGCCACCACCGCAAACAGGCCGAACAGGGAAAAAAGTATGGAAAGTCGGTAGGCGATCTTGTCTGTCATCAAATCAACGCTGCGTTTCAGTTGGGCTGTTTTTATAATCATCCAGTAATAAACCTCTGTCCCGCCCGTGTGAAGCTGAAACTCTGGCGGTTTGATAAAATTTTACCCATTCGGAAATTCCTGTCCTGCACCCGGAACTTTTTTCCCCCTTGCGACCATAAACAACCTATCCGCCCTCCCACCCGGCTGTTAAAGGCGGTTGTTTTTAATGGCAAATTTGGCCTAACCGAAAATGGCACACTCCTTGCTTGTATGGGGTCGAGGCGAGAAAAGCCTTTATGAAAACGGTAATCAGGACGGGCGAAGCCCGGACGACGAGATCAAGGAGTGGTTTATATGTCAGCAACATTTTCTGTCGCAGCGGCATTGGACATTAAAACATCTGTTCAGAATGGCGGGGATATCACCAAATATCTTGAGGATCTTGCCGACGGCCTGAAGAATAATGACAGGCATCGTCCGGAAGGAGAGGCCAACCACTGGGCGTTGATCAACCGTGTGCTTGCCTATGCGGCCAGTGCCGAACAGCACATCTTCGAACAACAGGCCCGCATTCGCGAACTGGAGAACCTGTCCTCAACGGATGAATTGACCGGTCTGCACAACCGTCGCTCCCTGAAAGAATTTCTCGACCGCGAGATTTCCCTTGCCCGCCGCCACGGGAACGAAGGCATTGTCGCCTTTCTGGATATCGACCGGTTCAAGCAGATCAACGATACCTTTGGCCATGATGCCGGCGACAAGATGCTGCAGAAAATCGCCGAGGTTCTGGCGGCAAACCTGCGCGATACGGACTTCATCGCCCGTCTTGGCGGGGACGAGTTTGTGTTTGTCCTGACCAATGCCAACCAGAAGGACGGCTTCAATCGCGCCCGGCAAATTCAGGAAACCCTGTGTGACAGCACCGTCCAGCTTCGTGATGGCGACACCCCCCTGTCCGTCAGCATGGGCCTTGCCGCCTTTGACAGGGACAGCAGCTATGACCGTGTCCTGCGGGCAGCGGACCTGAGCATGTACAAGAACAAGAGAGAACGCCGTCAGGCAGGTGCGGCCCGCGCCCTGCAATAGGGGCCCTGCCCCGACCTGCCGGATTAAAGGCAGGTATGCGCCTCAATCAGCAAGGCCGCTTGGGGGGAAAGCCCGAACAGCTCCTTCGGTTTCTCCACACCGCGCAAGACATGGTGGCCCAGCGGCTGCAGGATTTCCGTGCAGGTTCTGGCCCGCCGGGCAAACTCACCGGAAATCACAAAATCCCGCCCCAGCGCATCACACAGGCTTTCCATGCGGCTGACCTCGTTCACGGCGGAACCGACCACGGTGAAATCCAGCCGGGTCTGGGACCCTACATTGCCGTACATCACCTCGCCCACATGCAGGGCCACGTCCAGTTCCATACTGAGCAGCCCCTTCGCCTGACGCTCCAGATTAAGTTCCTTGATCCGGGACAGCATTTCAATCGCCGATAACAGGGCCGTCCGGCAGATATCCTCCTCCTCGTCCGGCCGCATGGGGAACGTGGCCAGCATGCCATCCCCCATGAATTTCAGAATCTCGCCGCCCGCCCGCTCAATGGGATCGGCCATGCGCTCCAGATACTCATCCAGGGTAAACATGATATCGGACTGGTTGATCCGGTCCGACAACACCGTAAACCCCCGAAGGTCGGCAAAGACCAGCACTGCGTCGATGCTGTCGGCGGCGCCCCGCTGGATATTCCCGGACAGCACCTTGCGGGACGTTCCCCGCCCCACATAGGTTTGCAGCACGGTTTCCGCCATATCGAAAGAGGCAATCCCCTTGATAGCCAGCCCCAGCAATGGAACGGCCTTGCCCAGCAGAGCAAAATCACGCTCGGTAAAGCCACCGGGCTTGCAGGTCGCCCACGAGGTGATCAGGCCTGTGGCGTTCTCGGGAAGAAGATTTTCGTGGCTCCAGCCAAAATCGAAAATCCGGGCGAACCAGTCGGTCAGCCCCTCGTCCCGGAATTCCACCAGAACAGGGAAATCAAGATCACTGTCTTTTTGCAGCGGGCGGTGCAGGAAATAAGTGTTGTTGGACAGCATGTAGAAGAACGGACTGGCGAACCAACCCTCCCCCGGCTCGTCCGAATGCAGGATATTGGTACTGAGGACCGTTCCTTCCGACTTGCGCCACGTATACATGAAGGCACTGACCTGCGGATGAATGGCACTCAGCGCGATATTGGCCCGCTGTATCCGCACATCCAGCGCCTCAAGACGCTCGCAAAACTGGGCCAGAAGATCCGCAAGGGGCAGACCGGAAAGACCCGCTTCCATCAGCCAGTCAAAGAATTCCTCTTCCGGGGTTTGTGCAGGCAGGTGCTTACATTCCTGTTCAGTCTTGATCGTCTGCGAACCCATTACCACCTCACTACCAGTCACTCGCCTAAAAGCATATAGTAACAACACAGGTGATTAGAAGGCTTGACAGAGCACGAGCATCAAATAAAAACTGTTCGATATCAAACAATATAAACAGGTCCTGGAGGTAGCCCGGCACATGGTTCGGGCCTGGACGGCGCAAACGGGTAAGGCAAACCACCCGGATAAAGAGGAAACAATGGCTCAAGAGTTAAAGAAATACTGGCAGAACTATATCGACGGTCAGTGGGTTGACGGTGTGGACGGTGAGCGTATTGCCATCGAGAACCCGGCAACGGCTGAACATATCGCCGATGTCGCCCGCGCCACACAGGCCGATGTGGATCTGGCCGTTGCGGCCGCCCGGCGCTGCTACAACTCGCGCGAGCTGTACAACATGCGCCCGACCAACCGGGGCATCCTGATGTTCGAAATTGCCCGCCACCTGACCGAAATGGCGGACGAGATTGCCCTTGCGGAATGCCTCGACAACGGCAAGACCCTGACAGGCGGCCGCAACGAGGCCCTCGCGGCGGCGCGTTACTTCACCTATTACGGCGGCCTTGCCGATAAACTGGAAGGCCGGATGATCCCGCTGGGTGCGGATTATGTGGATTACACGATCCCCTCCCCGTTCGGGGTTTCCGCCCAGATCGTTCCGTGGAACTTCCCCCTTCAGATTGCCGCCCGGTCCGTGGCCTGCGCCCTTGCGACGGCCAACACTGTGGTCCTGAAATCCCCGGAACTGTCACCGCTGTCCACCTATTTCATCGCCGAGGCCTGTCACCGGGCCGGTGTTCCAAAGGGGGCGGTCAACATCCTGTGCGGATTCGGCCATGATTGCGGCGCCTATCTTTCCGCCCACCCGGATGTGGATCACATCGTTTTCACCGGTTCACTGAAAACCGGACAGAGCATCCTTCGGGCGGCGGCGGAACGGGTCCTGCCTTGCGTTATGGAACTTGGCGGAAAATCCGCCGGCATCCTGTTCAAGGACGCCGATGTGGATCAGGCCATCAATTCCTCAGCGGCCGGTATCTTCAGCAATGCCGGTCAGGTTTGTTCAGCCCAGTCCCGGCTGATCGTGCCCACCTCCCTGCATGATCAGGTGATCGAGAAACTGGTGGCCAAGGTGGCGTCCCTGTCCATTGGCCCCGGCATCGAGGAACACAACATCACGCCTGTGATCTCGGGTCCGCAAGCCGACAAGATCGACGGCATGTGTCTGGCCGCCCTTCAGGCCGGTGCGGAAGCCGCAACCGGCGGCGGACGGGCGGAAGGCATGGCCGGTCACTTCATCAAGCCGACCGTCTTCACCAACCTGACCCCGGACATGACCATCGCCCGCGAGGAAGTCTTCGGGCCGGTCCTCTCGATCCTGACCTATGACGACCCGGAAGAAGCCCTCACCATTGCCAACGGCACCGATTATGGCCTTTGCGCCGGGGTCTATACCCGCGATCTGGCCACGGCCCATTGGGCTGCGGACCGCCTTGTGGCCGGGCAGGTTTTCGTCAATGAATGGTTTGCGGGGGGTATCGAAACCCCGTTTGGCGGGACAAAGCGATCCGGCTATGGCCGTGAAAAAGGACAAGAAGCCTTGCTTAATTACGTCCAAACGAAGAATGTAGGCATTCGCATTACAGACGGCGGCGGCGGTCGCCCGGGCGGTTGATCCAAACCGCCCCATACAGGACAAGACAATAAAAGGACGGAAAATACATGACAGGAACAATCGACGCACGCCTTGCCGAACTCGGCATTGACCTGCCGGAAGCTGCGGCCCCGGCCGCCAATTACGTCCCCTATGTGGTATCCGGCAATCTGGTCTATGTTTCCGGGCAGGTTCCGGTTGTGAACGGCCAGATCGGGTATCAGGGCAAGGTTGGCGCCGAATACACCACCGAGGAAGGCGCCGAAGTCGCCCGTGTTTGCGGCCTGAACATCATCGCACAGGTCAAGGCGGCCTGCGGCGGCGATCTGGACCGGGTCCAGCGGGTTGTCAAGCTGGGCGGTTTTGTGAACTGCGTGGACGGCTTTGCCGAACAGCCTGTTGTCATCAACGGCGCGTCCGACCTGATGGTTGAGGTATTCGGTGACAAGGGCCGTCATGCCCGCTTTGCCGTTGGCACCAACGCCCTTCCCCGAAATGCCGCAGTCGAGATTGACGCCGTTGTCGAAATCCGCTGAGCCAAAGGCGCCGGGCTGGCTGACAAGCCAGCCCATCGCCCATCGCGGCCTGCATGACAGCGCCGCCGGCATTGCCGAAAACAGCCTGTCCGCCTTTCGGCAGGCCATGCAGGCGGGATTGCCCATCGAACTGGATGTGCATCTGTCAGCGGACGGTCTTCCCGTGGTTTTCCATGATGATACCCTGATCCGCATGACCGGTGACCCCCGGGCTGTCAAACAGGTGTCCTTTGCCGAGCTAACCGCCCTGAAACTGGACAGCGGGCCGGACACCCTGCCCGGCCTGATGGAAGTCCTGCAGGTGGTGAACGGCACCGTGCCGCTGGTGATTGAACTGAAACACGACCCGGAAGGGCCGGATCGCCTGTCGCAAACCGTTCATGAGGCCCTGACCGGCTATGGCGGGGATTTCTCGATCCAGAGTTTCGATCCGTGGATCCTGCAATGGTTCCGCCTGAACGCGCCGCACATCATTCGCGGGCAACTGGCCATGAAGTCGCCGCCCAAGAAAATGCCCCTGCACCGGAAATTCATGATGGGGCAGATGCTGTTCAACAGAATGAGCGCGCCGCACTATATCGGTTATGATGTCCGGGACGTGCACAGTTGGCCCGTCCGTCGCGTCCGGCGTCGGAACATCCCGGCACTGGCCTGGACCGTCACCCGTCAGGATCAGCTTGATCATGCCCGCAAACATGCCGACAATGTGATCTTTGAAACCCTGACGCCGGACCTTGTCAGAAAACCGGGCTGTTCCCCCAAAAGCAAGAGCCCATGACCGTGTCCTATACCCTCAGCACCCTGAACGCCATTTCCGAACTGGACGAACAGGACTGGAACGGATGCCTGTCCGACGACCATCCCTTTGTTTCCCACGCCTTCCTGAAGGCGCTTGAAGAAAGCGGATCAGCCACGGCAGAGACGGGCTGGATGCCCTATCATCTTGTGCTCCGGCGGGACGCGGATCAATCCGTGGCAGGCGTCGCCCCCCTGTATGTGAAGGGTCACAGTCAGGGGGAATATGTCTTCGACCACAGTTGGGCCCATGCCTATGAGCGGGCTGGCGGGCGCTATTACCCCAAACTGCAACTGTCTGTCCCGTTCTCGCCGGTGACCGGCCCCCGTTTCCTTGTGCCCAAGGGGCCGGACGAAGCGGAACGAAAGGCGTTGCTGGCCTCTGGCGCCAAACAGATTGCGATCAAGCTGGGCCTGTCCTCCGTGCATGCTACCTTCCTTCGCGAGGAGGATCTGGCCGCCGCCCGGGAACTGGGCTACCTGATCCGCACGGGCGAACAGTTTCACTGGGTCAACGAGGGGTATGAGAATTTTGACGACTTTCTGACCGCCCTGTCCTCGCGCAAGCGAAAGGCCATCCGAAAAGAACGGCGGGAGGCCAACGAACAGGGGCTGGAATTCGAAACCCTGAGCGGCGACCAGATCACCCCCCTGCATTGGGACGCGTTTTTCTCGTTCTATATGGATACGGGCAGCCGGAAATGGGGCACGCCGTACCTGACGCGGGCCTTCTTTGACCAGATTGGCGAGACACTGGGCGATCAGATTGTCCTGTTCATGGTCAAGAATGCGGGCCGCTACATTGCCGGGGCCCTCAACTTCCAAAGCCGGGATTGCCTGTATGGGCGTTATTGGGGGTGCACCGAGGATCATAAATTCCTGCATTTTGAAACCTGCTACTACCGCGCGATCGACTATGCCATCGCCCACGGGATCAACCGGGTCGAGGCCGGGGCGCAAGGCCCGCACAAACTGGCGCGCGGCTATTTGCCGACCAGGACATTCTCGGCACACTGGATGCAGGACCCCGGATTTCACGACGCGGTCGCCGAATTCCTGAAAGCGGAAACCCGCGATATGGACGCGGAAATCCAGTACATGAACCGCTTTACCCCGTTTAAAAAGACCTGACCCACCCGCCATATTCGGGACTTGTGGATTAGCTCCATATTACATTGCCATTTCTCCAAAACCGTGTATTCTAATCTTTACGTTTACGTAAACGTCACGCGATAAGAGGCGACAAACGCCCATATCAAATGGAGAAACGTCCTCATGACTGATCATATCAATCACGACCCCATCTATAATGCGGTGGCCTCCGATGACTTTCCGGCCATGCTTGATCCGGCCCGCTACGGAACCCGCACCAGTGCCTTCGACCAGATCATTTCAGCAACCCACGACCATTTCTGGGACCCGCTGGACACGGCCTATATCGATTTTTCAACGCCGTTTGACATCAATAACGAAATGATCATGCCTCGGGAAACCTTCCCCGAGCTTCTCAGCGCCGTGGCCGACCGGCTGGATGAGGGGCAGCAGATCAAGCTGGCCAATGAAAGTACCCGCTGGAGCCTGTCCAGCATCCTGCACGGCGAACAGGGCGCCCTGTCCCTGAGCGCCAGCCTGTGCCACATCCTGCTGGACCCGGGCGCGCAGGAATATGCGTCGAACCAGACCCGCGAGGAAGCGCGCCACGTCACCGCCTTCAGCCGCTATATCCAGACCCGGTGGGGCAGCCCCTACCCTGTGGGCGAAAGCCTTGGCGGCCTGCTTCAGGAACTGGTCGGCGCAGAGGAGGTCTACAAGAAACTGGTGGGTATGCAGATGCTGGTGGAAGGGTTGGCCATGGGGGCGTTCGCCAGCTTCCATTCCAAAACCAATGATCCGCTGCTCAAGCGCCTGACCCAGCTTGTCATGACCGACGAGGCCTTCCATCACAAGTTCGGCAAGATCTGGGCCGATCGGACCATTCCAAAACTGTCCCGCGAGGAACATGACCGGGTTGAGGACTGGGCAGCAAAATGCTTTGAAACCGTCCTGTTCAACCTGATCAACATTCGCCAGAAACAATCCATCTACGCCCAGTTCGGGCTGGAATGGGAATGGGTTCGTGATGCCTGCCGCGAGGTTTTTACCGATGCGGACCGGCGCGAGGCGCTGAAAGAATCCACCAACATCTTCCGGGTTCTGGTGAAAACCCTGCTGAAATCAGGGATCATCACGGACCGCACCCGTCCGCTCTACTCTCACTGGATCGATATGGACGAAATCGACGGCGAGAGCGAGGACATGGTCGGATACGCCATCGCCGACGAGGGCATCGCCTATCTGAAAGACATCAACCAGAATCGCAAGATCATCGGTCAGAAGCCGATCTCTGCTGCCGGATAATCCGGCTGCACAGCGCGAAAACAGAAAAGGCGGTCCCATTGGACCCGCCTTTTTTTATTGGTATCAGGAAAAGGATCAGGATCAGACTGTTTCGCTATCCTTGCTTTTCCCTTTTTTGGTTTTCCCGCCATCGGCTTTTTCCGGTTCGGCACCGCCCGCGGTGCTTTCGATATCGAAGGTCAGTTCGCCCTTCTTCAGGCCGATATTCACATGGCCGCCCTTGACCAGTTTTCCGAACAGAAGTTCCTCAGACAGGGGTTTCTTGATGGTCTCCTGAATGACACGGGCCAGTGGCCGGGCGCCATTATGGACATCATATCCCTTCTCGGCCAGCCACGAGGCCGCCGCATCGGTCAGGGACAGGGTGACATTCCGGTCCTCAAGCTGGGTTTCCAGTTGCAGGATGAATTTCTCGACCACCCGTGAGACCACTTCCGGCGGCAACGGGGCAAAGGGAATGACACTGTCGAGACGGTTGCGGAATTCCGGTGTAAAGAGACGCTTGATCGCCTCTTCATCCTCACCTTCCCGAAGACCGCTGCCAAACCCGATGGCCTGCTTGCTCATCTCCTGGGCCCCGGCGTTGGTGGTCATGATCAGCACCACGTTGCGGAAATCCACCTGCTTGCCGTTATGATCGGTCAGCTTGCCATGATCCATGACCTGCAACAGGATGTTGAACAGGTCCGGGTGGGCCTTTTCAATTTCATCCAGCAGCAAAACCGCATGGGGCTGCTTGTCGATGGCATCGGTCAGCAGTCCGCCCTGATCATACCCCACATATCCCGGAGGCGCGCCAATCAGGCGGCTGACCGTGTGGCGTTCCATATATTCGGACATGTCGAAACGGACCAGTTCCACCCCCAGAATGGACGCCAACTGGCGGGAGACTTCCGTCTTACCCACCCCGGTCGGCCCTGAGAACAGATAGGAGCCAATGGGTTTTTCCGGCTCGCGCAGGCCAGCACGGGCCAGCTTGATAGAGCTTGCCAGCGCCTCGATCGCCTGATCCTGACCAAAGACAACCCGTTTCAGGTCTACATCCAGCTTGCGCAGGTTCTCGGTATCTTCCTTGGATACGGATTTGGGGGGGATGCGGGCAATCTTGGCAACCGTTTCCTCCACATCCTTGACGCCGATGGTTTTCTTGCGGCGGCTTTCCGGTTTCAGAAGCTGGGCCGCGCCCACCTCGTCGATCACGTCAATGGCCTTGTCCGGCAATTTCCGGTCATTGATATAGCGGGCGGACAGTTCCACCGCACTTTTCAGCGCATCCGCCGTGTAACGGATGTTGTGATATTCCTCGAAATACGGCTTCAAGCCCTTCAGAATCTTGACCGCGTCCGGGATGCTGGGTTCGTTCACATCGATTTTCTGGAACCGGCGCAGCAACGCCCGATCCTTCTCAAAGTGGCTGCGGAACTCCTTGTAAGTCGTTGATCCAACGCATCTTATGGCACCACTCGCCAGCGCGGGCTTCAACAGGTTGGACGCATCCATCGCACCGCCACTTGTGGCCCCCGCCCCGATAATGGTGTGGATTTCATCAATAAACAGGATGGCATTGTCCATGGCCTCCAGTTCCGAGATGACCGCTTTCAGGCGTTCCTCGAAATCCCCCCGGTACCGGGTTCCGGCCAGCAAGGAGCCCATATCCAGTGAATAAATCACCGAAGACAGCAGCACCTGCGGCACCTCGCCATTGACGATCCGGCGGGCCAACCCCTCGGCGATGGCGGTCTTGCCAACGCCGGGGTCCCCCACGTAAAGCGGGTTGTTCTTGGACCGGCGGCAGAGGATCTGAATGGTGCGATCCACCTCGTCCTGCCGACCGATCAGCGGATCGATCTTTCCCTTGGCTGCCTTTTCGTTCAGGTTGACGCAATAGGCCTCCAACGCTTCGGAAGAGGTCGGATGCTCTTCTTCAGAGGTGTTTTCCTCCGCCTCGGACTTAAATTCAGAGTCCGTACCGCGCACGACCCGCGTCGTGCTCTTGCCCGGCGCCTTGGCGACCCCGTGGCTGATATAACTGATGGCATCCAGCCGGGTCATCTCCTGCTTTTGCAGGAAATAGGCGGCATGGCTTTCCCGTTCCGAGAAAATGGCGACCAGAACATTGGCCCCCGTCACCTCTTCCCGGCCAGAGCTTTCCACATTGATCAGGGCGCGCTGTACCACCCGCTGAAAAGACAGGGTTGGTCGCGCCTCGACGAAAGCGTCCAGAACCAGATCATCCAGTTCATCGGTGATAAACTCATCAAGATCCTTGCGCAGGATGTCCAGGTCCACATTGCACGCCCGCATTACGGACGCCGCATCCTGATCTTCTGTCAGGGCGAACAGCAAGTGTTCCAGCATGGCGAATTCGTGGCGTCTGGAGGTTGCCAGAGCCATGGCCCGATGCAGGCTTTCCTCTAGTGAGTTTGAAAATCCAGGCACTATTCCTTCTCCATCGTACATTGCAGAGGATGTTGATTTTCGCGTGCAAAATCAATTACCTGCGCAACTTTGGTTTCGGCCACCTCGTAGGGAAAAACGCCACAATTTCCGACGCCTTTCTGGTGGACATGCAACATAATCCTGGCCGCGGTTTGTTCATCCATGTTGAAAAATCGCTGGAGCACGTAGACAACAAATTCCATCGGGGTGTAATCGTCGTTCAGTAACAGAACACGCCACATGGACGGCTTTTTGGCCTTGGGCTTGGTTTTCGTCGCAATCCCGGTCCCCAGATCGCCATCATCTACATTTTTTTTATCGTTACCGTTGGACACAATAATCACAGCACCTGACTTCCGCATTTTTCGATTTTCATGACAATGATCAAATAGGCGACGGAATTGTCCCCTCTTTTACATAATTAGAGATCATAGCAGGAATTTCAAAAAAAATTGCTAATTGTCCGGGACTATTTTCAGCGCTGTCCTGTTCCCCTGCCCGCACGGGCAAGGTCCCCCTGTCAATCCAGCCTGAAACCGATTTTAAGGGTCACCTGAAAATGCGCAACATCGCCATTTTCAAGATGTCCACGGGTATTCACCACCTCGAACCAGTCAAGATGGTCCAGCGAAGAACTGGCCTTCCTGATGGCGTTCCGGATGGCATCATCCGTGCTGTTTGCGGAACTTCCGACAATCTCGATCATCTTGTAGACATGATCAGACATGGCGACTTCCCCTTCTTTTTTGCTCCTGTTTGCGATGAACTTCCGAACCACAGAAACAATATAGGGAAAATTTTGGCGTTTTTTCCTTCCGGGCCGCTGAAAAATATCAACATGCCTGTCCGGAAAATGAAAAGGGCCTGGAAAATTTCCAGGCCCTGATCGGAGACATGCTACTGATTTGACTGTAATTTCAGTCTCAGGCCTGTTTCAGGAACTTGTCAAAGCCAGCGGCGTATTGAGCGCCGAGAGGTTCCATTACGGACTTGGTAGCATCGATCATCATGGTGTTCAGCTTGCCGAACTCCGTTGCGTAGGTTTCCACCGCAGAGCGGGTAAACTCGGACTGAACTTCCAGAGCCTTCTGAACGTCATCAGCCTTCAGGATGGACCGGTAGGCAGTGAAGCAGGCTTCCACACGACCAGAACCGAAATCCATCAGCTCGGTGCTGATTTTCTCGCCTTTTTCAACGGCGGTGGTCCCGGCTGTCAGGAACGGATCAGTCAGTTCCGCATCGAAATAGGAGGCTTCGCGCAGGGATTTGGTTGCCTTCTCAACCTGCGTTTTTCCGTCCTTGACGGCTTTGGTGAAGTTGGTCTTTACCGCTTCACTTCCCGTCTTGAATGCCTTTTCAGCGGCGTCTGTCCCGGACAGGAAAGCATCCTGCAGGGTTTTGCGGCCTGTGCTGAACAGGGCTTCGAATTCTTTGGTTGCATCAGCGGCGCCGAAAGCAGAGGTTCCGGTTTCCACTTTGTCTTTGGCAGCAGTTGTCTTGCTCATCAGATTGCCTTTCAAGTAGCGTCTTCCAAAATGTTGCACTGCAACAATACGCACTTTATATATTCATAAACCCTCACATGTCAAGAAAAATTGTGCAGCGCACAAAAAATTATACAAGCAATCAAACATTTGATTTTATTGCATAATTTTCAAAACATGAAAAAGGTCACAAAAAACAATCCAACTTTTTTTGTGCAAGACCACATCCGCCTTTTACAACTTCAGCCCGTTATCCCCCACCTCCATCGAGAAATAGCTGCTGCTGGACATGTCCCGGCTGTTGGTGGGGCGGGCGCCCCGGTGCTGAAACACAGGTTCCACCGGCGGCGCCACCTTGACCCCGGTCTCGTCATGGGGGGACAGAACCTCCACAAACGGCAGGTCTGCCAAATCGGTCGTCCGCTTTGTCCAGGCCTGATACTTGAACACCCCATCCCGGCAAACCATAGCAATCCAGTAAAATTCGTCGGAATGAAGCTTCAGGCCGTTTCGGGTCGGCGCCTCGAAGCCCGCCTCGATCAGGGCGCGGTCAATGGCCACCAGATCATCAAGGTCCAGCGGAACACGGGAATGAAAATTGCTTCGGAAATCCACACCGTCACTATAGATATCCACCTGCCCTCCCAGACCACGCCGGAACACCCGCGTTTCCTGTATGCCTTCCCCGGCGCCAAACGCCTGGACAATGTCATAGGTGCGGACCTGCTCCTCATATAGCGCGTTATAGATAATCCGGTATCGTGACGTGCCTCCCGGCTCACACAGGGCGCGGATATCATCCCCGTTGGCATAGGAGAAATACTGGAACGGCCGAACAATGGGGTTTCCGGTTCCCCCGTCCGCAGCACAGGCCGCCGCACCAACAGCAAGACAACAGACAACCCCCAAGCGGGCAAAAACATTCATGGCGTTCCTCTTTTCTTTCAGGCCTGCGGTTACCTTATCTTAACAAACCTGCCTTATAATGCTCATGACCATAAAAAGGGAAAACGGTTTCTTCGGAACAGTCATTCCAAATGAAAATCCGTCCTTTTCCTGAATTATACGCGACGACAAAGGAATTTGTTGGACATGATTCGCAAGTTTTTCTAAACTTCACATTGTGTCAGGGGTACACGTCGTGGTTTGAGTAATTTGTTAAAACAAAAATAGGTTTTCCTGTGTCACTTTTCCGGAAAAACATTGCAAGGCAGCACGCTACTGGCCAAACAAGACAAAAAAGTGGCACGAGGGGACATTTCCTGTCACTTTTCGTTTCCGTGCTTGCCCTTTTCGTTGTTCTGGCTGCCACACTGGCGCCGACAACCGCAGAAGCCAGCCGCTACGCCTCCGTTGTGATGGACAGCCGAACCGGCAAGATCCTTTTCTCCAGAAACGCGAACCAGCGGCTGTACCCGGCCTCCCTGACCAAGATCATGACCCTGTACATGACCTTCGAGGCCATTAACCAGGGCAAGCTCAGCTTTGACCAGAAACTGAAGGTATCCGCCCGTGCCGCAGGCCAGACCCCGACAAAACTGGGCCTGAAAAAAGGCAGCACCATTTCGGTTCGCGATGCCGTCTTTGGCCTGATCACCAAATCCGCCAACGATGCCGCAACGGTTCTGGCCGAAGCCATGGCCCCGACCGAGGCCGCCTTTGCCCGCATGATGACGGAAAAGGCCAGCAAACTTGGCATGCACCGGACATCCTTCCGCAATGCCAGCGGGCTGCCGAACCGGCGCCAGCGCAGCACGGCCCACGACATGGCCATTCTGGGCGCGGCCATGATCCACGACTTCCCGCAATTCTATCACTATCTCTCGCTGCAGAGTTTTGATTACAAGGGCAAGAGCTTCAAGAACCACAACAACCTGCTGTCCAGCTACAAGGGCGCGGATGGCATCAAGACCGGTTATATCCGGGCGTCCGGCTTCAACCTTGTTGCCTCCGCCAAGCGCGGCAACCACCGCCTGATCGGCGTTGTGTTCGGCGGTCGCACCGCCAAAAGCCGTGACCTGCACATGAAATCCCTGCTCGACAAGGGCTTTGAGCGTATGGAACTGGCGCAACCCTCCGTGGTTCCCATTCCCAACTCCCGCCCGGTCAGCATTGCCCTTGGTAGCCCCCACAACACCGTTGAGGGCGGCATCATGAAGGCATCAACCGCCAGCACCGCAGCAACCATCCCGACGCCGCAGCCGGCGATCCTGCCCGATCCGTCCGATGGGGACTGGGGCATTCAAGTGGGGGCCTTCTCTCGCGTTGGCAATGCACGGGACCAGCTGAACCATGTTACCGGCCTGACTGGCGGGATGATGGACGGCGGACGCTTCAACATCCAGAAGGTCAGCACCGACAGCGGCTCCATCTATCGGGCGCAAATGGTTGGCTTCACCGAACAGAACGCCAAATCCATCTGCCGGACATTGATGGACAAATCCGTTGCCTGCTTCGTGGTCTCTCCGGTGGATGGCAACCTGATCCGGGTGGCCCGCAACTAACCTGACGGACGGTCTGGCTCACCCTGAAAGCAAGCACCTTTATCGCGCTCTTCTGGCCGCGAGCATACAAACAGAAAACATTAAAAAAAGGCGGCACTCCCGATCGGAATGCCGCCTTTTTTGTCTTGGAATCCGAGGTGCCCCTGCAGCGCCCCCCGTTTATGATTACAGGGCGTTCACAGGAATTTTCAGATAGCTGACGCCGTTATCCTCTGGTTCCGGGAAATGTCCGGCGCGCATATTGACTTGCACAGACGGCAGGATCAGAAGCGGCATATCCAGTTCCTTGTCGCGGGTCGTCCGCATCTCGACGAACTGCGCTTCGGAAACACCGTCATGAACGTGGATATTCTTTTCCTTCTGCTCGCCCACGGATGTCAGCCACTGATATTCGCGGCCACCCGGCGCATAATCGTGACACATGAACAGGCGGGTCTCATCCGGGAAGGACAGGATTTTCCGGATAGAGCGATAAAGCTGCGCCGCATCCCCGCCCGGGAAGTCGCACCGGGCCGTCCCGAAATCGGGCATGAACAGGGTATCCCCCACAAAGATCGCATCACCGATATGGTAGCTCATGCAGGCAGGTGTGTGCCCCGGCGTTGCGATGGCATGAATGCGAAGTCCGCCGCATTCCAGAACCGCGTCATCGGCCAGCAACACATCAAACTGGGTGCCGTCCGTGCACATCCCCTCGCCTGCATTGAAAACGCCCTTGAAGACTTTCTGTACCGCCGTGACCTGCTCGCCGATGACAATCTGTCCGCCAAGCTGCTCCTTCAGATAGGGCGCGGCGGTGATATGGTCCGCATGAACATGCGTCTCCAGAATCCACACAACATCAAGATCGTTCTGACGGACATAATCCGCAATGGCATCCGCTGCCTCTGTCGCCGTCCGGCCTGATTTATGGTCAAAATCAAGGGCTGTATCAATCAGCACGCATTTCCGACTTTCCGGGTCCTTCACAAGATACGAGACCGTAAAGGTCGGCTTGTGAAAAAAGGCTGTGACGTCCGGTTTCATTTCAATCCCCACACATAATTTCCAATGATCGTCTTCTCATTCTATTTGACTTTATATTCATATCTATGTAGATACGCAAGTATGAATATCGAGGAAATGAGAAAATCTGCCGGTCGCGCAAGCATTCTGATGAAGGCCCTCTCGAACGAGACGCGCCTCATGTTGCTGTGCCAGCTTAACGATGGGGAAAAGTCCGTGGGGCAGCTTGCGGACATGCTGCAACTTCGCCCCTCGACGATTTCCCAGCAACTGGCCCTGCTCAGAAAAGACGAACTGGTGGAAACCCGCCGCGAAGGCCAGACCATCTACTATTCCCTGACCGGGGATGAGGCCCGCAACGTCATCTCCACCCTTTACAACCTTTACTGCAAGGATAACGGGGACACATGACGGAACTCGCCCAACGCCTTGTCCCGGCCTATGGCTGGCTGAAAAACTATGACCGCCGGCATTTCTCGGGCGACCTGACCGCCGGGATCATCACGGCCATCCTGCTGATCCCGCAGGCCATGGCCTATTCGGCCCTTGCGGGACTGCCCCCTGAAATCGGTCTGTATGCCAGCATCGCCCCGCCGCTCCTCTATGCGCTGTTTGGCAGCAGCCGGACGCTGGCCGTGGGGCCGGTGGCGGTGGCATCGCTGATGGTTGCCTATTCCCTGTCCAAGATTGCCGAGCCCGGCAGCGAAACCTATATCGCGTCGGCCGTCATCCTGTCCTTCATGGTTGGGGTCGGCTTTCTGTTGATTGCCCTGTTCCGGGTTGGCTTCATGACCGAATTTCTCAGCCACCCCGTCATGTCCGGCTTTACCAGTGCGGCGGCCCTTGTCATCGCCTTCAGCCAGCTTTCCCCCCTTGTGGGACTGGACGGAAAACTGGCCTTCTCCGATCTGTTCTCGCTTAAGGAACTGGAGGCCCTGCCCGACCGGTTGAACCAGACCACTGTCATGATCGGGCTTGGCAGTGTTGTCCTGTTGCATCTGGCCCGGAAGTATCTTGCCCCGCTGATCGAGAAAATTCCGCCCCTGAAGCCCCTGTCCGCCGGGCTATCCAAGACCGGGCCACTGATGGTGCTGATCCTGATGACAGTTCTGGTCTTGTCCCTTGACCTGAACGGAACGGCAGGCGTTGCCATTATCGGCACCATACCGGAAGGCCTGCCCTCCATCGCCCTGCCGGATGTGACCCTCGGGATGGGGATCGCGCAGGATCTGCTGCCCTCGGCCCTGCTGATCACCCTGATCAGTTATGTGGAAAGTGTTGCCATCGCCAAGGTTCTGGCCTCACGGCGACGGGAAAAACTGGATGTCAATCAGGAAGCCTGGGGCCTCGGTTTCGCCAATCTGGGATCGGCCTTTACGGGGGCCAGCCCGGTTTGCGGCGGGTTCAGCCGGTCCGTGGTCAATTTTGCGGCAGGCGCCAACACCCAGCTTGCCGCCATCATCACCGCAACCCTGATTGCAGCCACGCTGGTCCTGTTCACCCCCCTGTTCCATTCGGTCCCGAAATCGGTTCTGGCCGCCATTATCCTTGTGGCCATTCTGGACCTTGTGGACATCAAGGGCTTTCTCAAGAACCTCGCCTATGACAAGGCGGACGGCATCGCACAGGGCATCACCTTTGTGGCGGTCCTGCAATTCGGGATCGAACAGGGGCTGATCGCCGGCCTTGCCATTTCGCTGGCGCTGCATTTCTGGCGCAGCAGCCGCCCCCATATCGCCATTGTCGGACAGGTAGGCGATACGGAACATTTCCGCAATGTGCGGCGCCACAAGGTCAGGACCTATCCGCACCTTTTGGCGCTCCGCATTGACGAAAGCCTGTTCTTTGCCAACACCGCCTATCTTGAGAATTTCATCCTGAACGAGGTGGCGGCCCGCAAGGACCTGACGGATATCCTGCTGATCTGCAGCGCCATCAACAGCATCGACGGCAGCGCCCTGCACACCCTTGAGATGATGCAGAAGGAACTGGCCGAAACCGGCATCCGCCTGCATCTGGCAGAGGTCAAGGGACCGGTCATGGACCGGCTTCAAAACACCGAATTTTTCAAACAGCATCATTCGGGGCAGGTTTTCCTGAGCACCTATGATGCCTTCAAAACCTTGTCTGAAAAAGGCAATCCGCTCTTCAACCATCCGGACTGGAGTATTTAAATGGAGAATTTCACACCCTTCCTGTCACTGGCAGGCGGCCTGATCCTCGGGATCTCGGCCACCCTGATGCTGGCCGGGGGCCGCATTGCCGGTATTAGCGGCATTCTGGGCGGCCTGATCCCGCCCACCCTTGACTTTGCCCGCTGGCGTATCCTGTTCATTCTGGGACTGATCGGCGGCGCGGCCCTGTTTCCCGTTCTCGGCGGTGATATCAGCTTCATCAACATCAACCCCTACAATTTTTCCGATGACGTCCACTATGCGGCGCTGATCGTCGCCGGCCTGCTGGTCGGTGCGGGAACCAATATCGGCGCCGGTTGCACCAGCGGTCACGGCGTATGCGGCATTGGCCGTCTGTCTGTCCGCTCGCTGGTGGCCACAATGACCTTCATGGTCGTCGCGGCGCTTGTTGTTTTCATTATTCGTATGGTGACGGGGTCCTGATCATGTTCAATATTATCGCAACACTCGCAGGCGTTCTGTTTGGGTATGGTCTTGCCCTGTCCGGCATGGTCAGCCCCGGCAAGGTTGTCGGCTTCCTTGACATCACCGGCAACTGGGACCCCAGCCTCGCCTTCGTCATGGGCGGCGCGGTCGGCGTCACCTTTATCGCCTTCCGTCTTCTGCTGAAGCGGCCGCACCCGATTTTCGGGGACAAGTTTCACGTTCCCACCCGGCAGGATATTGACAGCCGCCTGATCATTGGCGCAGCCCTGTTCGGTATCGGTTGGGCCGTTGGCGGACTATGCCCCGGACCGGCCATCAGTTCCCTTGCCTATGCGGAACCTAAAATCCTGACCTTCGTCCTGTCCATGGTCGTGGGTATCTTTGGCGCGAAAATCCTGTTTCCCGCGTCACGATGACAAACCGGCGGCCAGCTTGGCAGCAAGCCGGCCGTTATTCAGCGCAAGGGCCATATTCACCTCGCTGGTGCGTCCCCCGGACACCCGGTTGAGGGCCCCAAGGACATAGGGGGTCATCGCGGCCCCCTTGATCCCCGCCGCGACGGCCTCAGCCCTTGCCTGATCCACCAGCGCCTCCACCTCTTCATTGGAAAGCGCGTCTTTTTCCGGGATGGGATTGCAAACCAGCATCCCCGATGGCAATTCCAGCGCAAAATGCTGCCGGGCAATCCGGATCAGGTCCGCCGTGCTATCTGCGACCGCCGGGACAGGCAGACCGCTTGAAAGGCTGTGAAACGCCGGGAAAGTGCTGGTTTTATAGCCCACAACCGGCACGCTGTAACTTTCCAGAACTTCCAGCGTGGCCGGCAGGTCCAGAATGGATTTTGCCCCTGCCGCCACCACGATGACCCGGGATCGGGACAATTCCAGAAGATCGGCGGAAACATCAAACCCGTCCGCGCCTTCCTCGGCCCGGTGGACCCCGCCAATGCCGCCGGTGGCGAACACGCGAATACCGGCCCGCTCCGCGATATAGGATGTGGAGGCCACCGTTGTGGCGCCAGTCCGGTCACTGCCGACAACCACCGGCAAATCCCGAACAGAGCATTTCAGAACGCCGTCGGATTTGGCCAGATGCTCAAGCTCCTCGGCGCTGAGGCCACACTTGATCTCGCCCCGGATGATGGCGATGGTGGCGGGAACGGCCCCCTCTTCGCGGATGACGGCCTCCATCTCGGCGGCCACATCCATATTCTTCGGATAAGGAAACCCATGACTGATAATGGTGGATTCCAGCGCAACAACCGGCTGTCCGGCCTCAAGGGCGGCAGCCACCTCAGCAGAATACGCAATCTTCATGATGTTTCCTTTCCATATAGGGGCCGATCCCAACCCGTCGTTATGGCCGTACCCCGTCATCCACGGGGGATCAAGCCTTTTTTAAACCGGAAAGGCGCCTTTTCCATTGAAAGGCCGCAAGGCTTCAAGCTACTCTCCCGCCAATAAAAAATAACAATTGGAGGAACTAAGGATGGTCTCATCCAACAAAGTCGCCATCGTCACCGGATCAGCCACCGGGGCCGGGGCGGCCATTGCAATCGCCCTTGCCAAGAAGGGCTATAATGTTGTCGTCAACTACACAAAAAGCGAAGACGACGCCAAGGCAACCCTGTCCGAAGTGGAAAAGTGCGGTGTTGAAGGCCTGCTGTTTCAGGGCGATGTCTCAAAAGACGAGGATTGCCGCGCCATGGCGGCGGCTGCTGTCCAGAAATGGGGCCGGATTGACGCCCTGATCAACAATGCGGGTCGCACCAAGTTTGTCGCCCATCAGGACCTTGACGGACTGGATGTGCAGGACTTCCACGACATTTATGCCGTCAACACCATTGGCCCGTTCCAGATGACCCGCGCCTGTGAGCCATATCTTCGCAAAAGTGACGCTGGCCGGGTGGTGATGATCTCTTCCGTTGCGGGCACGCACGGGCACGGCTCCTCCATCGCCTATGTGGCGTCCAAGGGCGCGCTCAACTCCATGACAAAGGCCCTTGCCCGGATCATGGGACCACAGGTGACGGTCAATGCCGTCTGCCCCGGCATGATCGAAACCCGCTGGCTTCGCGAAGGCTGGGGCGATCAGGATTACGAGCGGAACAAGGCCGGCCTTCTGAAAACCGTACCCATGGCAAAAGTCGCTCAACCGGAAGATGTAGCCGACGCCGTCCTCTGGTTTGTTGAGGGAACAGCCCTCGTGACCGGCGAAACCGTCATCATCGATGGCGGAATGCATCTGGTTCGCTAACCGAATAGAAGGAAAAGGTGATAAATTAATTACAATTTTTTTCAATTCATTACCTTTTCCTCCCCACTTTTTTTCGATAACATGCCGCCAGCATCACCGGGAAAGGATTAAGGGACCTTCCCGTCAAAGGTGAGATACGAGGGGGGACTTCATCCAATGAACGGGCATAAATCATGACAGATACAACTGTCTTCAAGCCTGACGGAACAACCGCTGCGCAAGACACAGCAAAGCGCCTGCTGATTATTGATGATGAGCGGGACTTCGGCGACTATGTCGGTGAAGTGGGTAAGAATCTGGGGTATGATGTTGTTGTTACGGACAATGCGTCCGACTTCAAGAAATCCTATCGGGAGACACCGCCTGACGTTCTGGTTCTGGATATGGTCATGCCCGGCACCGACGGGGTTGAGCTGATCGGTTGGCTGGCAAAACTAAAATGTACGTCACGGATTATCATCGTATCAGGGTACAACCCCCGGTATGTGGAACTGGCGGAAAATCTGGGCGATGCCCGTGGCCTCTCCGGTATCCAGAGCCTGACCAAACCCGTCAAGCTGGCGGACCTGCGTGAGGCGCTCTCCTGATTTTGTAACAGGACCGTTGCATGCTTGCGGAAAAAGACGATCTGGAACGCGCCCTGCGCTATCCCTACACTAGGCCGGAAGGCTCCTTCCTGCTGGACAGGGGGGAATGCCATCCCCTGCCGGCGTCTCTTGATTTCAGGAACCGCATTCCCGTTCTGGCGTCTGGCTCCAACGCGGCACCGGAACAGTTGATGCGGAAGTTCCCGAAGGAGGGAAACTTCGCCCCGGTCTTCGTCACGGCCGCCCAGCTGCAAGGGTTTTGCTGTGTCTATTCCGCTCATTTTTCCGGCTATGGTGCTGTTCCGGCAACCCTGCATCCCAGCCAAACAGGGGGCACCCGCTGCCACATCACCTGGCTGACACCGGACCAGCTTTCCCGTATGCACGAGACCGAGGCGGTCGGGAAGAATTACCGCTACTCCCGCCTTGAAAGGCTGTCCCTGACCTGTGATGTCACCGGCAGGCTTGAGATGGCCCATGCCTATATCAGCCGCTTTGGTGCCCTTGCTCCGGACGGAACGCCGGTGGCACTTGCCGAATTACCCGGCGATCGGGGCGATTTCAGCGCCCTGACCCAGCGCCAGATACAGGAAAAAATCAAAACCACTCTTGCGCCGGACACGGAACTCGGCGACTTTATAAGGGAAAATATTCTTTCGGCCCCGATCCGAGAACAACGCACAGAAAAAATGGGGCCGATTTCCCTGCCGTTTTCCTATTCTTTTGAAACGGTTCTGCAAGGTCACCAAGAGCCATGAAAATAGATACGCTCGAAAAACTGGAAAGCCTGTATGGCCCCGTCCGTGAGGCTGTCCGCAAGAAACTTCTCCCCTCTCTCGATCCGCATTCCCGGCATTTCATCTCCCTCTCCCCGTTTCTGGTGATGGCCACCTCGAACCGGGATGGATGGGAAGATGCCTCCCCCAAGGGGGATGAGCCCGGCTTTGTCAGGGTTGTGGATGACAAAACCCTGCTGATCCCCGACCGGATCGGCAACAACCTGACCGACAGCCTGCGCAATATCCTGGAAAACCCGGAAATCGGGCTAATTTTCTTTCTGCCGGGCATTCGGGAAACCCTGCGCGTAAACGGCCCCGCAGACATTATCGCGGCCCCCGACCTGCTTCAGGAATTTTCCGTGAACGGCAAGCCGCCTCGCTCGGTCATCCGTGTTACGGTGCGCGAGGCCTACATGCATTGCGGCAAAAGCATCATTCGCTCTGATCTGTGGGGTGACAGCCACCGGATCGACCAGAAATCCTTCCCAAGCCTTGGTCAGATTCTCGCGGACCAGATTGCCGGTCATGATGTCCGGGAACTGGATGCGGCTCTTGAAACCTCCTACAAGGAAAAGCTTTACTGATCTTTCTGCCTCAAGGCTGGCCTCCGCCTGCCCTGTCCCGCCCCCTCACTCTCTCCTCCTCTCACCCTCACTTTTCGGTAGTACCCTGTCATGAATGGAACCCTGAAATCCCTCTGTTACGGCGCTGTAGGCGGTCTGGCTTTCTTTCTCCTCGACCTGCCGCTCGCGTGGATGATGGGGTCCATGTGCCTGACCACCGTTCTGGCCTTGCGCGGGATGACGCTTCAGGTTCATGACGGCCTTCGCAAGGTTATGACGGCGGTTCTCGGGGTCATGCTTGGCAGTAGTTTTTCACCCGGCCTGTTCCAGAACCTGTCCGTCTGGCAGAACGGTCTGGCCCTGCTGACCCTGAATGTGGTCCTGTCCATGATCGTCATCTACTGGTATTATCGGAAAATCGGCGGGTTCGACCCCATCACCGCGTATTTTTCCAGTGCGCCGGGGGGTTTCAACGTAATGTATGAGGTTGGCGAGGCGAAAGGCGGCGACGGGCGGGCCATTGCCCTGATCCACGCAACCCGCATCCTGTTTCTGGTGATGACTGTTCCCCTTGCCTTTCGATACGGGGCGGATATCCAGTCCGGCGCAAGCGAGTTGGACCTGATCGGCAACTGGGGCGACCTTGAAGGCTATCTCTGGCTGTCCCTTGCCGCCGTGGTTGGTTATGTGGGCGGCGGACTGATCCGGCTGCCGGCATCCCACCTGATGGGCCCCCTTGCCGTGGCCGCCATCTTCGAGATTACCGGCATCACCAGCGCCAAGCCGCCCATGCTGATTGTCTATGCGGCCCAGCTTGTGATCGGCACCGCCATCGGCCTGCGTTTCCTTGGCACCACATGGCATGAAATCCGGCATATCATCGTTCTCAGCCTTGGATCGACCGTTGTCATGATGCTGCTGGCGGTCCTGCTGTCCTATTTCGCGACCTCCTTTGTGGGGGTCAGCATTCCCGGCCTGATCCTTGCCCTGTCACCGGGCGGACTGGCGGAAATGTCACTGGTTGCGCTGGCCCTTGGCATTGATGTGGCCTTCGTGTCCATCATGCATGTGATCCGGATCACCGCCATTATCTCCATTGTGCCGCTGGCCTATCCAACGGTAAGCAAACTTTGGGACAGACAGAAACCGGACCCGTCCTGACCGGTCGCCGCCCCTTCCCCCGTCCCTGTCATGCCATGCCTGTCATGCCATGCCGCGGGCCCGCTTCAGGACACGCGGATAGACCCATGTCAAAGTCAGGCCCCGCATGACCATGAACACCACCAGCCCGGCCCAAAGGCCGTGTGCGCCCCAAAAGGACGAAAACACATGCAGGGCGGCGAAATAGGCCGCAAAGGACAGAATCATACCGTTCCGCATTTCCCGCGACTGCATGGCCCCGATAAAGACCCCGTCCAATTGATAGGGCCACACCGCCACAAGCGGCATCACCACCACCCAGATCAGATAGTCATTCGCCACGTCCCGAACCCCGCTGACGCTGGTCAGAAGATTGATGAAGTCCGGCCCGAACACAGCATAGATCCCTGCATAAAGCAGCGCCACGGCACCCGCCCAGAAACTGCTGATCCCCACAACCTGATTGAGCCTGTCCGGTTGCCCCCGGCCCACGGCCCGGCCCACCAGCCCTTCTGCCGCATGGGCGAACCCATCCAGACCGAAGGACAGGAAATGGACAAAATTCATCAGGACCGCCATGGCGGCCAGTGTCTCTTCGCCCATTTTGGCCGCCTGCGCGGTGAAATAGGCGAAAGAGAAAATCAGCAGGATTGTCCGCACAAAAATATCAAGATTGACGGCCAGCAACTGCTTCATGTCCGACAGGGACAGGATCGCCTGTTTCAGCCAGCGACCGCCAATCATCAACAGTTCGCGCCGCACCAGATAGGCCCCCAACAGAACCGCGCTATATTCCGCCAGCACCGTGGCGAAGGCCACACCGGGAACGCCCATATCCAGACCCAGCACGAAAATCAGGTCCAGACAGATATTCACCGCGTTCATGAAGACCTGCGTCATCAGGGCGGCGCGGGTATTCCCAAGGCCGATGAAAAAACCCAGAAACGCATAATTTGCCAGAACCGCCGGCGCGCCCCAAACCCGGATACTGAAATAGGCAGTGGCCCCGGCCTCAACGGCCTCGCTCCCCTCCACCAGATAAAGGGCGGCGGCGAGGACCGGCACCTGACATAGCAGGATCAGCACCGCCAATCCGCCCCCCAAAATCAGGGCACGGGCCAGAACGGTCCGAATTTCGTCGCTGTTTTCCGCCCCGGCCGCCTGCGCAACAAAACCGGTGGTCCCCATGCGAAGGAAGCCGAACCCCCAATACAGGAAACTGAAAATCATGGCCCCGATGGCAACCGCGCCCAGATATTGTGGGCCCGGAAGATGCCCAACCACCGCCGTATCCACCGCCCCCAGCAAGGGTACCGACAGGTTGGAAAGGATAATCGGCCACGCCAGCCACAGGACTTCACGATGGGTTGCCGAATGAAACAGGGAATTCATGTCTTTTCAGGTCTTTCACATACGAATAGAGATCAGAACCGCAATCTGTCGCGCATCTGATAACCAGCCATGGCAAAGGGCAGGAACCACGGGGTTCCCCTATACCACGGGCGGGTTGGAAAAGGTAAATCATCAAACGCGGTCTGCCCATCGGCGTGACCCAGAATTTTCAAGGCCGCCTTGTGCCCCAGATACCCGGACATGGCGACGCCCGACCCGCAATATCCAAGGGCATACCATATCCCCTCCTGCCGGCCGATGGTGGGGAGCGCCTCAAAATCATAGGCAACCTTGCCGGACCAGACATGGCTGATCCCTGTTCCGGCGAGTTCCGGGAAAATCTCGACCAGCCTGCGCCGCAGGGCATCAGCCTGCCGCGCCGGGGACGCGGGCAAGACGGTTGGACGCCCGCCCAGCAACACCCGGCGCCCATCCGGTGAGGGCCGGTAATAACTCAGCATCTTGCGGCTGTCCGTAATCATGCGCCCCGTCGGGAACAGCGCCCGAACCTGTTCTTCCGGCAATGGTTCCGTGGCAATCATGGTGCTGCCAACCGGAATGACCCGGCGCTGCAAGAAGGGAAACACGGGCCCGCTATATCCATTTGTGGCCAGCAGGACCTGATCCGCCTGAACCACCCCTGCCTCGGTCACAAGTTCAAACCCCTGACGGCGCCGATGCACGGCCAGAACCCGGTTCGGGGCGGATATCCTGACGTTGTGGGCAAGAACGGCGGACACCATTCCCTTCACATACTTGGCCGGATGCAAGCCGCCCGTGCCCAGTTGCCGAACCCCGCCCACATAAAGATCACTTTTCACATCGTCCCGGCAAGCATCGGCGGAAACCACATCTTCCGACGTTCCCAGCAGGGTTTTACGCCTCTCTGCCTCCCGCGCCATGGCCTCCAGATGTTTTGGCAGGACCGCCGGGTACAACCGCCCGCTGAGGGCCAGATCACAGTCTATCCCCTCTTCCTGCACCCGGTCTTTCAGGAAAGCAACCGACTGCAGGGCCTCGGCATATACGGCCTTGGCCTTGTCCTCGCCATATGCCGCGATCAGCCCGCCAAGGCCGGGTTTCAAAAGATATCCGACCATGCCCCCGTTGCGGCTGCTGGCCCCGGCACCGGGCCGGTCCGCATCCAGCACCAGAACGGAAAGACCTGCCTTACCCAGGGTCAGGGCCGCCGACAGCCCGGTAAATCCGGCCCCCACAATCGCCACATCCACCCGCGAGGACGGCAGGTCCGGGTTCGGTTCTGAGAGCGGTGCGGCTTCCCACCACCAGGGTTTTTCCTGTGCCTGTTCGCGAACGCCCATCCTTCCCCCTGTACTGTCGGTTGTTTTTATGTGATCAATATCGGATTTGAAAAACGCCTGTTCAGGGCCTACTTAAATCTAAACGGGAGCATTCCAAACCAACGTCCTATTAAAATGAGCCATGAACTAGATAAAACCTCAAGCCAAAACAACAAAAGCGATGTTGAGGCCTTCCTTCGGAAAGTATCCGTCACCCCGGTCAGAACCACCGGCGGGGCCAATGGACGACTGATTTTTGCCATTGATGCCACGGCCAGTCGGCAGCCCACATGGGACCATGCGGCCCATTTGCAGCGGGAAATGTTCGACGCCGCCGCCGAAACCGGAAAGCTGGAGCTTCAGATCGCGTTCTTTCGCGGGTTCGGTGAATTCAAGGCAACGCCCTGGACAACCGACAGCCGCGCCCTTGTCCGCCCCATGTCGCGGGTAACCTGCCTTGGTGGGCATACCCAGATTGGCAAGGTCCTGAAACATACCCTTCGCCAGAACGACCAGCAGAAGGTCAACGCGGTGGTCTATGTGGGGGACTGCATGGAGGAAGACGCCGATCACCTGTGCCATCTGGCCGGAAAGCTGGGCCTGAACAATGTTCCTGTGTTCATCTTTCAGGAAGGATATGAACCCACGGCGGAAACCTGTTTCCGGCAAATCACCAAATTGACGGGCGGGGCCTACTGCCGGTTTGACATGAACAGCGCCACCACCCTTCGCAATCTTCTGAAGGCGGTTGCTGTCTATGCCACGGGCGGACGCAAGGCCCTTGAGAATTACAGCAACAAAGCGGCCAGAGAAGTTCTTCTGTTGGCCAAACAAATCAAGTAAACTGGCCTCATGCTTGCTTATTTTATCATCGGGATCTCCCTACTGGTGGCCCTTATCGTAGGGGGACAGGCATTGGCGAACGCCAATCCCCGGACCCTCATCAAGGCCTTTCGCATCAGCGGCGCCATTGTGCTGGGCGGCCTTGCGGCTTTCTTTGCCTATACAGGCCGCTTCCAGTTTGCCCCGCCCCTTGCCATCGCGGCGTTTTTCCTGCTCAGGAACCGCCCGCTGTTTCGCCCCTCCCGCCCCTCACCCGGGCAGCAGTCGGACGTAAAAACCGAATGGCTGCATGCCATACTGGATCACGATTCAGGGGACATGGATGCGGAAGTCCTGCAGGGAAGTTTCGAAGGGCGCCGCCTGTCTGATCTGTCACAGGCGGAACTGGCCGCGCTGGAAGCGGAACTGTCCGCCGATGCCCAAAGCGTTGCCATCCTGAACACCTATCGGGATCGCCGTTTCGGACAGGACACGGAACAGGACGACCACCGGGACCAGCAGGAACAGGGCAACAGCCAAAACGGCAGGCAACAGTATAAAGGCAATGGACATGCCCGCCCGAACGGCAGCGAGATGAGCCGCACGGAAGCCCTTGAAATTCTTGAACTGAAGTCAGGCGCCAGCCAATCCGATATCCGGGCCGCCCACAGGCGCCTGATGAAAAAATTCCATCCCGACCGCGGCGGCTCTGCCTACATGGCCGCAAAAATCAATCAGGCCAAGGATGTTCTCATCAATTCGTAACATTTCCCCGCTTGCATGGGGCGTATCAGAGTGCGATAAACCCGTAACCATGTAACAAATAGGTTCATTTATGCCCCAAATGGTACGCAAAGCCATATTTCCGGTTGGCGGACTTGGCACGCGGTTTCTGCCCGCGACAAAAGCCATGCCCAAGGAAATGCTTCCCGTGGTTGACAAGCCCCTTATCCAGTACGCCGTTGATGAAGCCCGCGCCGCTGGTATCGAGGAGTTCATTTTCATCACGGGCCGGGGCAAGGTCACCATTGAAGACCATTTCGATCATAATTTCGAACTGGAAAGCGTCCTGCAGGAACGGGGCAAGGACAAACTGGTCAAGATCCTGAAAGATTGCCTGCCGGAAAACGGCTCGGTCGCCTATATCCGGCAACAGGACCCGTTGGGCCTTGGCCATGCGGTCTGGTGCGCCAAGAAATTTGTCGGCAATGAACCTTTTGCTGTCATTCTGGCTGACGACCTGATCCTGAGCGAAACCCCCTGCCTTGAGCAGATGATGAAAATCCGCGATGAACTGGGCGGCGGGAATATTCTGGCGACCATGGAAGTCCCCCATGAACACACGTCCCGCTACGGCATTGTAAAACCCAGTTCCGACAACGGCAAAACCGTGACCGTGGAACATATGGTTGAAAAACCCGACCCCAGCGAGGCCCCGTCCAATCTGGCGGTCATCGGACGGTATATTCTGGAACCGTCCATCTTCGGTATTCTGGAAAACCAGACCCGCGGCGCTGGCAACGAAATCCAGCTCACCGACGCCATGAGCCAGTTGCTCAAGACCAGTTCCTTCTATGGCCTCCGGTTCGAGGGAACGCGGTTTGATTGCGGGGACAAGGCCGGCTTTCTGAAAGCCAATATCGCCTTTGCGCTGGAGCGTGAAGACATGCGCCATGAAATGATCCACGCCATCCGGCAGTTTGCCGCCGACCTTTAAGACATCACAAATTACCCCAGTATCGGAAAGTCAGGAGAGACCTCACCATGCGTATTGCCATGATCGGAACCGGATATGTTGGATTGGTCTCGGGTACCTGCTTTTCAGAATTTGGTCACGATGTCATCTGTGTTGACAAGGACCACTCAAAAATTGACGCCCTCCGGCAGGGAGAAATTCCCATCTTTGAACCCGGCCTGAAAACGCTGGTGCGCAAGAATGTGGACGCCGGGCGCCTGACCTTTGGCACGGACCTTGGTGCGGCTGTCCGCTCGGCCGATGCGGTCTTTATCGGGGTGGGCACCCCCAGCCGCCGGGGCGATGGTCAGGCCGACCTGACCTTCGTGTTCGAGGCCGCCCGCGAAATTGCCGCCGCGATTGAGGGCTATACGGTGGTGGTCACCAAATCAACCGTTCCCGTTGGCACCGGCCGACAGGTGCAGGACCTGATTGCCAGCCTGTGTGACCGCGACATGTTTGATGTTGTCTCCAACCCCGAATTCCTGCGCGAAGGCGCCGCCATCGAGGATTTCATGAGGCCCGACCGGGTGGTTGTCGGCACCTCGTCCGAGAAGGCCCGGCAGGTTATGGAGGCCATTTACCGCCCCCTGTCGCTGATCCAGACGCCTATTCTGTTTACCTCGCTGGAAAGTTCTGAACTGACCAAATATGCCGGAAACGCCTTTCTGGCCACCAAGATCACCTTCATCAACGAAATCGCCAACCTGTGCGAAAAGGTGGGGGCGGACGTTCATGACGTGGCCCGCGGGATCGGTCTTGACGGGCGGATCGGCCCGAAATTCCTGCATCCCGGACCGGGCTTTGGCGGCTCCTGTTTTCCCAAGGATACCCGCGCCCTTCTGGAAACCTCGCGCATGGTGGAAACCCCCTTACGGATTGTCGATGCGGTCATTGACATCAACGAGAACCGCAAACTGGAAATGGCGGAAAAGGTTATCGCGGCCTGCGGCGGCGATGTGGACGGAAAAAAGATTGCCGTGCTTGGCCTGACCTTCAAACCCAATACGGATGACATGCGCGAAAGCCCCAGTCTGGACATCCTGCCCAAGCTGCAGGCCCACGGCGCCCGCATTCATGCCTATGATCCTGAAGGCATGAAAGAGGCGGCCCTGCTGCTGACAGACATAAATTTTTGCGATAATGCCTACCAGACACTGGACAATGCGGACGCGCTTGTCATCATTACTGAGTGGAACGAGTTTCGTGCCCTTGACCTTGACCGGGTCAAACAATCCATGAAAACACCGGTCATGGTCGATCTTCGCAACGTGTACGAACCGGACCTGATGGTGGAACGAGGATTTTCCTATACCTGTATCGGACGGCCGGTACGCTAAACGCACAAAAACATCAAGGGGACTGCCATGCCCGTGGAAAAGCACCATTTTCACCCGACCATCCTGCGTGAATACGATATTCGCGGCATTGTGGGCGAAACGCTCTTTCCCGCCGATGCAGAGGCCATTGGCCGCGCCTTTGGCAGCCAAATGATCGAGAACGGGGACCAGAGGGTCGCCGTCGGATATGATGGCCGCGCCAGTTCCCCGGAACTGGAACAGGCCCTTGTGCGCGGCCTGCGCGCCTCAGGCGTGGATGTGATCCGCATTGGCATGGGACCGACCCCCATGCTCTATTTCGCCACATACGAGCTTGAAACCCGCAACGGCATCATGATCACCGGGTCCCATAACCCGCCATCCCATAACGGGTTCAAGATGGTCCAGATGGGCAAACCGTTCTTTGGGGCCCATATTCAGGCCTTGGGACAACGGGCCGCCAGCGGACAGTTCACGGACGGTGAAGGGGCCGTTTCCGACGATCCGGTTATGGACCGCTATGTGGCCCGGATGCTTCAGGATTTCCAGAACCCCAGCGACCTGTCCATTGTCTGGGATTGTGGCAATGGTGTCACCGGCGAGGCCGTCCGCAAGACCGTCTCGAAACTGCCGGGCCGTCATGTGCTGCTGTATGATGAGATCGACAGCAGCTTTCCCAATCACCACCCTGACCCCACCGTCGAGGAAAACCTGCAGGACCTGATCCGCACCGTGAAGGGCATCGGCGCCGATCTTGGCATTGCCTTTGATGGGGATGGCGATCGCATTGGTGTTGTAGACAGCCGGGGCAATATCATCTGGGGTGACCAGCTTCTGGGCATCCTGTCCCGCGAAGTGCTGGCCGCCAACCCGAACGCGCCGATTATTGCCGATGTGAAGGCCAGCAAGGTTCTGTTTGACGAAATCGCCAATCTGGGCGGCGCCCCTGTCATGTGGAAAACCGGCCATTCCCTGATCAAGACCCGGATGGCGGAACTGCAAGCCCCCCTCGCCGGCGAGATGAGCGGCCATATTTTCTACAACGATACCTATTACGGCTATGATGACGCCCTTTATGTGGGGCTCCGGTTGCTCAATTTCCTGGGCTCACAGGACAAGACCATTGACGATCTTCTGGATGCCCTGCCCCGCATGATCAACACGCCCGAAATGCGGTTCCCCTGCCCGGACGAGGAAAAATTCGACGCCGTGGACCGGATTACCGCGATCCTGAAAGACGCAGGCGCGGATTTTTCCGATATTGACGGGGTTCGGGTTACCAGCGGCGGTGGCTGGTGGCTGCTGCGCGCCTCGAACACACAGGCCGTTCTGGTTGCCCGCTGCGAAGCCCGGCATGACGAGGAACTGGAAAGCGTCAAGGCGGACATGCTGGACTATCTTTCCCGTGCCAACATCGACTGTCCGGCCCTGTAATCGCCTGAGCGGGCGGAAATCGTCACAAAAAAGCCGCCTCAAACCTTGTGATTGAGACGGCTTTTTTGATTATAAATCAGCCTCTTATCAGCTAATTTTCTCTTTTTTCTTCACCGGGATTCCCATCCATGCCTGCCCGGAGGCCATGACGCAGGTCGCGCCATTGGGCTGGGTCAGGACAATGGTCCAGGTTACCCCGTCTTCACTGGTAAAAACCTCCAGAACACTGCCATTGGCGGCAAGACCCGCCGCGACAGGAACCTCTGAAAACTTCAACCCGAGATGTTTGACAAGCGCCCCCCGCTCAAAACAGGCGTTCTGAGCAAATGCGTCTGTCACTTGAAATGAAACCATCGCAGCGGCCAGAACCAATACGGAAAGTCCACAAGAAATGACAGAGCGCATGCGCAGTACAGAAAATGACTGTCTGATACGTTTGATCAAGCTGGACATACGCTCCTCCTGACGAATGGCGACAATTAGGAAGCAGAACCATACGGTTACTCTTCCCCTATACATATATATAATATTTAATGAGAAATTGTTAATATATGATATACAGGTTAATTTTTGTGACCCCTATCACCCGTCCCGGCGTGTTTCCTACCCCATAACCCCCCATAAAAAAACAGCGGCCCGAAGCAGGCCGCTGTGAAAAACTGGAAATCGGGAAATCTGCCGCTCGGCGATCAGATTCTTTCAAGCCGCTCTTCCACGCCGGGCAGGTTCAGGGCGCGGATCAGGTGGCGGACCTCCTGACGGGCGGCCACATGGCTCATGGACATTTTGACCCCGACGCCTTTCTTCTGCAAATCCAGCATGGTCAGGCCTTTCAGGAACAATTCCCGGAAAATCACCCGTTCACCAAAACCGGGGGCAGCCCGAAAGGAAATGCGGGATGCCAGCTTTTCCAAAATGGTCTCGATATTCCGCTTGTTGCGGGCATCGGTATGGGACAACCGGTTCCGCATGACAATCCAGTCGATCTGGTGCTTGTCGATCAGTGCCCGTCGCTTGCGCTGCTCCCAGACCATTTCGCTGTACCAGCTCGGTTTTTCCACATCGAGGGTCTTCTCGTTCACGGTTGCCAGAAGGTCCAGATCGATAAAGCTGTCATTCATGGGGGTCAGCAGCGTGTCGGCAAAGGAATGCCCCAGCTTGGCAATGAAACTGTCCGCGCCGGGACAATCCACCACCACGAAATCATTCTTGTAAACCAGTTCCTGCAAGGCCCCGACAAAACGGGTCCGTTCGTCACTCTGGGCTTCGTCCATGTTTTTCTTGTCGCTGGGCTCGATCACCCGCAAGTCCGGCATGGGCAGGTCCAGACGGCGCTGCGTCACGAAGGCCTGACGGTTTTCGATATACCGGCCCATTGTCTTCTGCTTGCCGTCCAGATCGATGGCCCCAACCTTGTATCCCATGGTCAGCAGGGAGACCACCACATGCATGGCGGTTGTGGATTTTCCGGATCCCCCCTTGGCGTTCCCAATAACGATAATATGCGCTCTGGTGGCCGGGTCAGTTGTGGCTGGCTTGGTCTCTTCTACAGTTACAGTCACGTCGAACTCCACTCATGGACGGGAACGCAATCCAATTGCTCCGGAGACATTCCGGCTCCCGGCATCAGAATTAAACCAGCCACCGTCTCATGACAAGTATCAAGATATCGTGGCTGCTGCCTTGCAGGGGGCCTATGGCGCAATTGCTACAGCCGCCAAATTATCGCTTTCCTCAGGTTGTGCCTTCCTCGCCCCCACTTTCATGATACCCTGCGGCAAAAGAATATCGTAACGACACAGCAACAACACTGACACCAGACATGCAATACGACATCGAGACAATCGTCATCGGCGCCGGCGTTATCGGCCTTGCCATCGCCCGCGAACTGTCCCGGCGGGGACAAGAGGTCCTGATCCTTGAGGAAGCCCCCCATTTCGGCGAAGGGACCTCGTCGCGCAACAGTGAGGTTATTCACGCCGGAATCTATTACCCGAAAGACAGTCTGAAGGCCCGTTTCTGTGTGGACGGCAAGAAACGCCTGTACCGGTATTGCGAGGATCACGCCATCCCGCACCAGAGAACCGGCAAACTGATCGTTGCCACCACCCCGGAAGAAACCGGCATTCTGGCCGCCATTCAGGAAAAGGCCCGCAATAACGGAGTGGATGATATTCGCCGCCTGAGCCGGGCCGAGGCAGAGGCACTGGAGCCCGCGGTTCGCTGCGAAGGGGCGCTGCTGTCCCCGTCCACCGGCATCATCGACACCCATCAATATATGCTGTCCCTTGTTGGGGAGATCGAATCCCACGGCGGGGCCATTGCCTATCTGTCCCCGTTCGAGAAAGCGGATATCCTGCCCGGCGGCTTTCAGGTCGAGGCGGGCGGCATGACATTGACAGCCCGAAAGCTGATCAACTCCGCCGGGTTGCAGGCGCAAGGGGTGGCCGAAAATATCCGGGGGTTGGACGCCGCCCATATCCCGACCCGCCACCTGACCAAGGGCAGCTATTTCACCATGCACGCCCCCTCCCCCTTCCGGCACCTGATCTATCCGGTGCCCAACACGGCCAGCCTTGGCATTCATGTGACCCTGGACCTTGCCGGGCAAATCCGCTTTGGCCCCGATCAGCAATGGGTGGATGATCTGCAATATGACGTGGACCCGGCGCGGGCCGACGATTTTTATGATGCCATTCGGAAATATTACCCGGACCTGAAAGACGGCTCTCTGATCCCTGCCTATTCCGGTATCCGGCCAAAAATTCAGGGACCGAACGACCCCGCCATGGACTTTGCCATTTACGGCATGGACCAGCATGGCGTTCCCGGCCTGATCAACCTGTTTGGCATGGAAAGCCCGGGCCTGACCTCCAGCCTCGCCATTGCCGATCATGTTGCCGATCTGCTGGAAAGGCGCCCCTGAATCATGGCCTGAGCATTTCGGCGGGGCGTGTGCCCCGGGAAAAGGGCCGATAAAAAATTTCCCGTTCCCGCCGAAACAGGTAACAAACCCACCCGCCGCCGGACAAATACGCAAACTTGCTGCGTATTTCACGCAAACGGGCGAAAAGCGTTGATTTTTCTGCCCATCGCGAAACCCTCATACATATGGGCTTTGCCAAAAAAATCAGTCTAGCGAGGAAACCAATGTCAGTGTTTGCATCCAAGGATTTTGATGATCATGAATCCGTCCTGTTCTTTCATGACAGAAACACCGGCCTGAAAGCCATCATCGCCGTACACGATACGACCCTTGGCCCGGCTTTGGGCGGAACGCGAATGTGGGCCTACCGAAATGATGAAGAAGCACTGGAGGATGTGCTGCGTCTTTCGCGGGGCATGACCTATAAATCGTCGCTGGCGGGCCTGAACCTTGGCGGCGGAAAGTCGGTCATCATCGGCAATGCCCGGACGGACAAGTCAGAAGCCCTGTTCGAGGCCTTTGGCCGGGCCGTTGATACCCTTGGCGGGAAATACATCGCCGCCGAGGATGTGGGAACCAGCGTCGCCGATCTGGAAGCCGCAAGACACACCACCCCCCATATCGCCGGGATCAGCGAAGGCAAGGTGGGCGATCCCTCCCCCGCAACCGCATGGGGGGTCTTCAACGGCCTTTTGGCAGCCGCGGAATTCCGCCTGAAGCGTCCGGACCTGAAGGGTGTGCGGGTGGCCGTACAGGGGCTGGGCCATGTGGGATATGGCCTGTGCGAATATCTGGCCGAGGCCGGCGCGGAACTGGTGGTATCGGATATCTATGACAAGCTGGTCAACAAGGCCGTCCAGAATTTGGGTGCCGTTGCCGTTGCCCCGGAAACCATCACCTCACAGGACGTGGATATCTTTGCGCCCTGCGCTCTTGGGGCCATCCTGAATGACAAGACCATCCCGGACATGAAAGCCACAATCGTTGCCGGTTCCGCCAACAACCAGTTGGCCGAACCACGGCATGGAATTGACCTGATGAACCGGAATATCCTCTATGCCCCGGATTATGCCATCAATGCCGGGGGCATCATTATCATCAGTCACGAAGGCCCCGGCTTCAACCGGCAGAAAGCCATGCAGGAAGTGGCCGGCATTCACCAAACCGCCCTCCGCATTTTTGAAAGAGCGGCACGAGACAACAAACCCACCGGGGAAATCGCCGATACCCTGGCGTGGGAACGCATTGAGGCCGCACGGGCCAGAAAACATGAAAACACCAAAATAAGAAAAATAACCGGTTAAAACAAATTTTGATGAATATCGTCAGTCCGACCAGCGGTTATGAACCCAGAACCAGTGGTCGGGCTTTTCCCGTATCCAATCCTCGTACATCTCGTTGATCCGGGTCAGGGTCTCGATCACATCCTGTTGCCGGTCCCCCGTATCGGGAAGGTCCAGCGGGGCGGATACGGTCACCCTGAAACGCCCTTCCGGCAGGCGTTCCGCCTTCACCGGATAAATGGGCAGGGAATACCGGCAGGCCAGTTCCCCAATCGCCGGGGCGGTCATCACATCCCGACCAAAGAACGGGATGGGCAGCCCCTGATTGAGCTTCTGGTCGTTCAGAAGGGCAATGGCGCCTTTTTTCTGGACCGCCCGCATGATGGCAAGAGCGCCGGTTTTTCCCTTGGGCACGAACGTGCTGTAGGGATCATGACGCTGATCCTGAAAAAACCGGTCCACCAGCGGGTTGTTGGCCGCCCGGTAAACAATGGTGATCGGTACCTGGCAATGCTTGCCGACGCTGGGGCACATTTCCCACGGCCCAAAATGGGCCGAGACAAAAAAAGCGGCCTTGCCGGAGCGGGCATATTCATCCAGATAATTCGCCCCCACCAGCTCCACATCCGGGGACGCAAAATCCAGTTGCCCGATAAAGGGAAGTTCACCGATATTCCGGCCCAGATTGTCCCACATGCGGTCCAGCAGGACCGCCCGCTCTGCGGCATCAATTTCGGGCAGGGCCCGTGCCATGTTGCGTTCCGCCGTTTTATGGGCTGACAGTCTGGGGCCGACCTTGCGGGCCAGCCATCCGCCCAGCGCCGACGAACGCCGACGCCCCAGCGCCCTGAACAACCAGAATGCAAACCGGACCAAAAGCCATTCAAGACGGTACCGCAGCGACACCTCTTCTTCGGCGGGACGTTCAGGCATCTTCATGTTCTCCCAAACGCCGGGTAAACAGTTTTTGTAAATCGGCAGGCTTCTGGAAAACCAGTTCCACATCAAAGGCGGTGGTCATCAATTTCGCATCATCCGGCAGGCGCACATAATCCTTGCGCGTGGTCACAAGGGCAGCATCATGCAGGGCTGCCTTTTCCACAAGTTTCATGATGTCTTCCTGTGTGAAGGCATGGTGATCGGGGAATTCCACCGCTTCCACCAGTTCCGCCCCCGCATCCATCAGGCTTTCAAAGAATTTGGCAGGTCGCCCGATCCCGGCGAAGGCCACCACCTTTTCCCCGACAAGTTCATTCATCATGGCTTTCGGCACCAGTTTGGCCCGGAAGGACAGGATCGAGGCCCCCTCAGGCAGGGCCAGTCCCGGACCGTTGCCAATGGTCACCACCGCATCGGCCCGTGACAGCGCACTGTCCACGGTCTCGCGCATGGGGCCAGCCGGAAGAACCCGGCCATTGCCGACCCCGAACCCCGCGTCCACCACCAGAATGGAGATATCCTTGTGCAGGCTGAAATTCTGGAACCCGTCGTCCATGACCAGAACGTCGGCACCGGCCTTGACGGCCGCCTCCGCGCCCTTGACGCGGTCTTTTGCGACCCATGTGGGGGCCACCGCCGCTAACAACAAAGGCTCATCCCCGACATCGGCCGCCTTGTGCACATCCTGAACCACCCGGACCGGCCCTTCGGCCTTGCCGCCATAGCCGCGAGACAGAAAATGCACATTCCATCCTTCCGACATCAGGTATCGGGCCACCGCAAGGGCTACCGGGGTTTTTCCGGCCCCGCCCGCGATAATATTGCCGATACAGATCACCGGAATGCCAACAGAATGGGTGCGCGTCAAACGCCGGTTGACGGCATCCGCCGCCCTGTACAGGAAACTGATCGGTTCAAGAATGGTTGGCCAAATGGAGCCGCTGTCGCGTTTCCAGAAAGTCGGGGCTTTCACGGCTTCTCCCCTGTCATAGTCTCTTCCACCTTCCTGACCAGATGACCAAGAAGCGCCTCTCCCTTTTTTACAACTTCCTGTGCATTATTGGAAAGGCGTGATCGCACATTTATATCGGCGAACAGGGTTTTGGTGGCCGTGATCAACTCGCCCTGATTGTTCACCCGCAGGGCAGCCTTCTCATTATACAGGTCCTCGGCGATCTCGGCAAAATTGCTCATATGCGGGCCGTGCATGATTGCACAGTTCAACCGTGCGGCCTCCAGCGGGTTCTGCCCGCCCTTCTCGACCAGCGATCCGCCGATGAAAACAATATCCGCCAGCCGGTAAAACACGCCAAGCTCGCCAATGGTATCGGCCAGATAGATATCCGTCTGCGGCGTGACGTTTTCGCCGCGGGATCGTTGCGCCACCACAAGCCCCGATTCGGTCAGTTTCTGGATAATCGCATCGCCCCGTTCCGGGTGACGCGGGACAATCACCGTCAACAAACGCGGCACCGAATTCTTCAGGGCCTGATGGGCGGCGGCAATGATCCCTTCTTCGCCCTTGTGGGTGCTGGCGGCCAGAAACAGACGGCGCCCCTCGAACGCGGCGCGGGCGGCCCGGAACCCTTCTGTATGGAAGGGCAGCGGCGGCGAGCAGAATTTCAGGTTGCCAAGCACCTCGACATTCTTTGCCCCCAGATATTTCAGCCGTTCCCCGGCGATGGAGGATTGCGCATGGATATAGGTGAACTTGCCCAGCAGGCGTTTGGCAAAGCCGCCCGTCTTCCGCCACATGCTGAACGAACTTTCCGTAATCCGGGCATTGATCATCAACATGGGAATATGGCGCCGGTGGGTCTGGTTGATCAGGTTCGGCCAGATTTCCGATTCCATCCAGACCGCTGCCTGCGGCTGCCAGTAGTCAAGGAAACGGCCCACCGCTTCCTTGGTGTCAATGGGGACAAACTGGTGCAGGGCGCCCGGCGGCAACTGATCCTGCATCAGGCGCGCCGATGTCACCGACCCGGTTGTCAGAAGAACCGAACGGCGCCTGTCCCGCGCTACCAGCTCCCGGATCAGGGGAAGGACGGATACCGCCTCCCCCACCGAAGCGGCATGGATCCAGACCAATGGCCCCGGCGGGCGCACGCGGGTCGGCTCGCCAAAGCGTTCCTCGAACCGGGCGGCATCCTCCTTGCCATTGTCCAGTCGTTTCTTCATATGGCGTTTGATAAACGGATAGGCCAGCGCCAACAGGCCGTTATAAAGCGACATATACATGGGCGGCTACGATACCTTCTTTGCGGCGCGGACGGAAGCTGCCGGATCAGCGGGATCCGCCGGTTCAACCGGCTCGTGACCGCAGCGCAGATCAGCTTCACGGGTCAATTCGTTCAGGCGGTTCTCAATTTCCAGCCGTGCGTCCTCATAGGCTGCCGGGTCCTCCTGCCGGGCGACCTCGATCGGGTCCCCCCACAGCATGACACCGCGACTGAACGGCTTGGCCAGAAAAAACCGGTCCCAGCTTTTCAGGAACCGTCCCCGGGTCGTGGAGTAACTGACCGGAAAGACCGGCACCCCGGTCAGGGCGGCAATCCGCACCACACCATCCTGTGCCCGCATACGGGGGCCACGCGGCCCGTCCGGGGTAATCACGACAATTTCCTTCTTGCGGATCACCCGCAGGATTTCCTTTAGCGCCGGGACACTGCCGCGTGAAGTGGAGCCCCGGATACTGTCAAGGTTCCAGTGCTTGATGGTCCGGGCGATCAACTCCCCATCCCCATGCCGGGAAATCAGCACATGGGCGCGGGCCGGCGGGCGATTGGCGATGGACATCATCAGCAACCGGCCATGCCAGAAGGCCATGATAAAGGGCTTGCCTTCATCCACATACCGGTTGGGCAAGTCCGCATTTTCAATCTGCCAGCGACTGGTTCTGTAAACCAGCCAGATATAGCCTGCGGCTATTCGGCTGATCACGGATTTCATCGCGTCACTTTTCAGGATCTTTTTCAAGGCTTTGCCGGTTTCTGTCCAAATTCACCAAAAAACAGGATGCATATATCCCGCCCGGTATCGCAATACCAGATTTATTGAAGTTTATTCATGAAAAGGCCCCTGTTTCCAGCCCCTTCACACACTTTCCCATATTGCAGGTCCGTCCATAACATTCTACGGTTAATCGAACGTAACCTGACCGCTCCCGACACCAGACGAGACCCGCATGACCGATATGCCCGCAGTTGACATCAAACGCTCCGCCTGTCCCCACGACTGCCCGTCGACCTGTTCTCTTGAGATTGAAAAACTGGGGGATCAACAGATCGGCCGCGTGCGCGGGGCTGGCGACAACAGCTATACCGCCGGGGTTATCTGTGCCAAGGTCGCCCGCTATGCCGAGCGGACCCACCATCCGGACCGCCTGATGCACCCCCTGAAACGGGTCGGACCCAAGGGGGCCGGTCAGTGGGAACAGATTTCATGGGATGAGGCCCTTGATACGGTGGCCGCAGAATTCCTGAAGCGCGAGGCCGCCTTCGGACCCGAGACCATCTGGCCCTATTATTATGCCGGAACCATGGGGCTGATCCAGCGCGACGGCATCAACCGGTTGCGGCATGTGAAGAAATATTCCGGCCAGCATTCCACCATTTGCATCAATCTGGCATGGGGCGGCTGGAAAGCCGCCACCGGGGCCTATCGGGGGGCCGATCCCCGTGAAATGGCGAAGTCGGACCTTGTGGTCATCTGGGGCACCAATGCGGTTCACACCCAGATCAACGTCATGACCCACGCCACCCGCGCCCGCAAGGAACGCGGCGCCAAGATCGTGGTGATCGACCCCTACCGCAACGCCACCGCACTGACCGGGGACATGCACCTGATGGTCCGGCCGGGCACGGATGGCGCCCTTGCCTGTGCGGTCATGCATGTGCTGTTCCGTGACGGATATGCCGACCGGGACTATATGGCCCGCTACACCAAGGGGTATGCGGAACTGGAAACCCATCTGGAAACCCGCACCCCGGAATGGGCCGCAGACATCACCGGCCTCAGCGTGGAAGAAATCGAGACCTTTGCCCACATGGTGGGATCAACGCCGAAAACCTTCTTCCGCCTTGGATACGGTTTTTCCCGCAGCCGCAACGGCGCCGTCAACATGCACGCCGCTGCCTGTATCGCCGCCGTTACCGGATGCTGGCAGCATGAGGGCGGCGGGGCCTTTCACACCAACGGCCAGCTTTACCACTGGGACAAGACCCTGACCGAGGGGTTGGATGCCGTGGACCCGTCCGTGCGGATGCTGGACCAGTCCCGCATTGGCGCCGTGCTGACCGGGGACCCAAAGGACCTTGGCGACGGCCCGCCTGTGACCGCCTTGCTGATCCAGAACACCAATCCCATGGATGTGGCGCCCGACCTTGCCAAGGTGCATGAAGGATTTGCCCGCGAGGACCTGTTTGTCTGTGTCCACGAACAATTCATGACCGAAACCGCCAAAATGGCGGACATCGTCCTGCCCGCCACCACCTTCGTGGAGCATGACGACCTCTATCAGGCGGGCGGCCAGAACCATATCAATCTTGGCCTCAAAGTAATCGAGCCGCTGGGCGAATGCCGCTCCAACCACGAGGTGATCACCGCACTGGCCGAACGGTTGGGGGCCCGCCATGCAGGGTTCGACATGTCCGCCCGCGAGCTGATTGACCAGACCCTGCAACGGTCCGGTTGGCCGGGGATCGACGGCTTTGAAACCCATAACTGGCTGGATGCCCAGGTACCGTTCGAACAGGCCCATTATCTGGAAGGGTTCGGCCACGCCGACGGTAAATTCCATTTCACGCCGGACTGGTCCCTTGTGGGCCCCGATTTCGCCGGAATGCCTGCCCTGCCCGATCACTGGGATGTGATCCACAAGGCCACACCCGATCACCCTTACCGGCTGGTGACGGCCCCGGCCCGGAATTTCCTGAATTCATCCTTCACGGCCACGCCGACCTCGCTCAAGCGGGAAAAGCGGCCCACGGTCATGATCCACGACCGTGATGCCGAAACCATCGGCGTGGCGGCAGGCGATATTGTCCGCATGGGAAATGCACAAGGATCGCTGCTGATCCATGTAGAGGTTTTCGACGGCCTCCAGCCCGGAACCGTTGTGGTAGAAGGCATCTGGCCCGGAAAATTCTTTATCGAAAAGATCGGCATCAACCTGTTGGTCGGGGCGGATGCCGCCAAGCCGAATGGCGGCGCGGCCTTCCATGACACTGCGGTCTGGATCAGGAAGGAATGACACAATCGTCATTCCCGCTGGCCTGCAATCTATTTGATGCATAAACGAACAAGACATTCTATAAAGACCTAAACCAAGAAACAGTAAAAATCAGTATTGGGGAGTTTCAAATGAAAAAGACTTTCGGCTTACTCAAAGGGGCAGCCGCAACCGCCCTTCTGGCAGCAACCGTCCTGTCCGCCCCGATGGCGCAGGCAGCGGATAAAACCCTTGCCGTTACCGCCATTGTGGAACATCCGGCGCTGGACGCCGTTCACAAGGGTATCGTCGATGAACTGGCCACGCTTGGCTATGAACAGGGCAAGAACCTGACGGTTGAGCACCAGACAGCACAGGGCGACATCCCGACAACCGTTACCATTGCCGGTAAGTTTGTTGGCTCCAGCCCTGATGTCATCGTGGGCATTTCCACACCGTCCGCCCAGGCGATCATCGCCAAGGCACCAAAGGATCAGGCTGTTGTCTTCAGCGCGGTCACCGACCCCGTTGCGGCCAAGCTGGTTTCCAACCTTGAAAAGCCGGGTGATAATGTGACGGGTGTGTCTGACATGTCCCCGATCAAGAAGCATCTGGAAATGGTCCGCAGCATCATGCCGGACGCCAAGAAAATCGGCGTTCTCTACAATCCGGGTGAAGCCAACTCCATTTCCCTGATCGACATGATCGAGAAGGAAGCTCCGGGTCTCGGCTTTGAAGTGGTCAAGGCTGGCGCCAACAACAGTGGCGCGGTTCTGGCCTCTGCCCGCAGTCTGGTCGGCAAGGCCGACGCCATCTATGTCCCGACAGACAACACCATCGTTTCCGCGTTCGAAGCCGTGGTCAAGGTCGGCATTGACGGTAAAATCCCGGTTTTCGCCGGTGACACGGACAGCGTGAAACGCGGCGCGGCTGCGGCTCTTGGCTTCAACTACTATGCGCTGGGTCGCCAGACTGGCCAGACCGTCGCAAAGATTTTCGAAGGGGCAAACCCGGGCGATATCCCGGTCGAGTTTCCGAGCATTCTTGAACTGTTCGTCAACCCAGCCTCCGCAGAAAAAATGGGCCTGACCATTCCGGAAAGCGTCATCGCTTCCGCCAAGGAAGTCATTCAGTAACTCAGATACTAGGGGTCAATCTTGAGCCTCATTGCTTTTCTCGGGGCGGTCGAACTTGGATTTATCTACGGTTTGGTCGCCCTAGGCATCTTTATTTCATTCCGGATCCTGAATTTCCCGGACCTGACCGTTGACGGCTCGTTCCCCTTGGGGGCGGCCGTCTCCGCGTCCCTCATCGTTGCAGGGTTCAACCCGTGGGTGGCCACCCTGATTGCCATCTCCGCCGGGTGTCTTGCCGGATTTATCACCGCGATCCTCAACGTCAAACTGAAGATCCTGCACCTGCTGGCCAGTATCCTGACGATGATCGCGCTCTATTCCATCAATCTTCGGATCATGGGGCGCCCCAACGTGGCGCTGATCACCGAGGAAACGATCCTGACGCCGTTTGCCGATCTGGCAAATACACTGGGCATTGCCAGCTATATGCTGATGCCGGTGGTGTTCCTGCTTCTGGCGATTATCATCAAGCTGGCGCTGGACTGGTTCCTGAATTCCGAAACCGGTCTTGCCATGCGGGCGACCGGTGCCAATCCCAAGATGGCCCGCGCCAACGGCATCTATGATTCACGGATGATCCTGCTGGGCATGGCCATGGCCAACGGGCTGGTGGCCCTTGCCGGCGCTGTCTTCGCCCAAAGTCAGGGGTCCGCGGACGTCACCATGGGGGTGGGCGTCATTGTGATCGGTCTGGCCTCCGTCATTGGCGGCGAAGCCCTTCTCAATCCGCGCAGCATCATGCGCGCCACACTGGCCTGTATCGTTGGCTCCATCGTCTATTGGTTGGCTGTCAGCCTTGCCCTGAATGCCGACTTTATCGGCCTTGAGGCACAGGACCTGAAACTTGTCACCGCTGTTCTGGTGGCCATGGCGCTGGTTCTTCCCGGTAGCCGTTTTGCAAAAATGTTCAGGAAGAAGGCCGGGTCATGATTGTTTGTGAAAACCTGAAAATCACCTTCAACAAGGGAACCGTCATGGAGACCCGGGCCCTGTCCGGTCTCAATCTCACGGTTCCAAAGGGACAGTTTGTCTGTGTCATCGGCTCCAACGGGTCCGGGAAATCCACCATGCAAAACGCCATCGCTGGCGAATTGCCACTGGATGAAGGCCGAATTCTGGTGGATGACGTGGATATCACCACATGGCCCGCACCCAAGCGGACCGGTCTTGTGGCCCGTGTGTTTCAGGACCCCCTTGCCGGCTCCTGCGAAAACCTGACCATTCAGGAAAACATGTCGCTGGCATGGTCACGAGGGCGCAAGCGCGGCCTTGGCCGGGCCGTTACCAAGGAAACCCATGCCCTGTTCCGGGATAAACTGTCGCGGTTGGGTCTGGGGCTGGAAAACCGGCTTGAGGACCTGATGGGACTTCTGTCGGGTGGCCAGCGGCAGGCCGTCAGCTTGCTGATGGCGTCCCTGCAACCGTCCAGTGTCCTGATGCTGGATGAACATACATCCGCCCTTGATCCGCGCATTGCCGCCTTTGTCATGGACCTGACACGGGACATCGTGCAGGAAAACAACCTGACCGCCATCATGGTCACCCATTCCATGCGTCAGGCGCTGGACTATGGGGACCGGACAGTCATGCTGCATGGGGGACGTGTGGTTCTGGATGTGGCCGGAGAGGATCGCAAGGGTCTGGATGTTCCCGACCTGATCCGCATGTTTGAAAAGGCCCACGGAGAGGAACTCTCCGACGACAGCCTGCTTCTTTCCTGAAGGTGCCCCTTCCCGAAGGGGGCACAATTGACTGAGGGGCGTTCGCGCCCCGTCAGATCAGGCCGAGTTCCCGGAGCTCGGCCGCCATTTCCGGGGAAAGTTCCCCTTCGCTGTCCTCGTCTTCCCCGGCTTCCTCAACAATATCGCGCAGGTCACGCGGGGCGTCCTCGGCCTCAAGATAGCGCCAGCCCTGATGGGGTTTCCGCGAAAACAGTTCGGTTTCCACCAGTTCCGGATCAAGGATAAGGCCGCACTTCTCCCCTTCCCCGTCATAAAGGCGTTCAAGCTCGGTAATCCGCTGGCGAACGGCAACATGTCCCTTGATAATCCAGTACAGGGAACCACCGTCCAGCAGTTCGGCATCCCGCTGGGGCCGCTGCTTGGTGACATGGCAGAGCGGGCCTGCAATCAGGCGCCTCTGCTGGAGGGAGCGTAGCTGGTCCACAGACGTTACGCCCACACATACTTTTACAAGATGAACAGTCATGTCCTGTTAGATAACGCGAATGGGGGACCCTGTCTAGAGCCCCCCATTCCCCGTCCGTCTTTCCCTGAAAATCAGAGTTTCGCTTTCATGGCGTTAGCCACGCGGGAGACGGGCTTCCGCCCCAGAAAACCCGAGATGAACCACGCAGTTTCCACCAGCTTGTTCAGATCAATCCCTGTTTCAATCCCCATGCCATTCAGCATATAGACCACATCTTCGGTTGCCACATTGCCGGTTGCCCCCGGCGCATAGGGACATCCGCCCAGACCGGCGACCGAACTGTCAAGACGGGCAATCCCCATCTGCAGCGCTGCCGAAAGGTTGGCAAGCGCCTGCCCGTAGGTATCGTGGAAATGAACCCCCATCACCTCCAGCGGGATCACATTGGCCACCGCCTCCAGAACCTCCCGGGTCTTGAACGGGGTGCCAACACCAATGGTATCGGCAATGGAAACCTCGTAACAGCCCATGTCATAGAGCTTTTTCGAGACATCCGCGACCTTTGCCGGCAGGATGACTTCGCCTTTAAAGGGGCTGCCAAGCGCACAGGAAACGCTGGCCCGAACGGGAATGCCATCCTGCTTTGCCGCCTCCATAACCGGCGCAAACCGGTCCAGGCTTTCATCAATGGTACAGTTGATATTTTTCTGGCTGAACGCCTCCGAAGCACCGCTGAAAACCTCGATCTCGGTCGCGCCGGACGCCCGGGCCATCTCATAGCCCGTCATGTTCGGGGTCAGCACAGAATAAACCACACCGCTTTTGCGCGTGATCTCTGCCATTACCTTGTCCGTATCCGCCATTTGCGGCACCCATTTGGGGGACACAAAGCTGCCGGTTTCAATGGCAGTGACACCGGCCTCCACCAGCCGTTCGATCAATTCCACCTTGATAGCGGTCGGGACTTCCTGCTTTTCGTTTTGCAGGCCGTCCCGTGCGCCCACTTCAAACAACCGCACGGCTGCTGGATAACTCATACTCTATTCCTCATCTTCCATGCGGATCAGAAGGACACCTTCCTCCACCTGATCCCCGGTTTCAAAGAACACATCCGCAACTACCCCGTCATAGGGGGCGGTCAGGCTGTGTTCCATCTTCATGGCTTCCATAACCAGCAAGGGGTCGCCCTTCAAGACCGATTGTCCCGCCGTAACGGAAACCTGAATGATCTTGCCCGGCATCGGGGACATGACCGCACCGGCCCCGCCCTCATCACCGCTGCCGTCAAAATCCGTCATGCGGCGGGTCATTTCCACTTGCTTGCCCCCGACAATCAGGGTCAGCCGCTCTTTATCAATGACGACCGAGGCCGACAGGATGTGACCATCAATGGAGGCCCGAAGGCTGCCATCCTGCTCCAAAACGCCGCCAGCGGTGAAGCTGCGCCCCATCACGGCCATGACAAACCCCTCACCCTCGCAGGTCACATGAACCAGAATGTCCTCATCCCCGTCCTCGAAGGCGTAATCCACATGCGCGGTGTCATTCATCCGCCATGCGGTACCGTCATTCCACGGGGAATACGGGTCCGCTGACCGGCTGGCCACGGCATTGATTTCCTGTTTGGCCAGCAATTGCAGATGCAAGGCCGCAAGAACGAAATGCTCTGCCGTCAGGGGCGGCTTTTCCGGTACCAGCGTATCCCGGAACCGGTCAATAAACCCGGTATCAAGATCCGCCCCCGCAAAGGACGGGTGACCCGCCACATTCTTGAGGAACTCAAGATTGGTCACCAGCCCGGCAACCTCGTACCCGGCCAGCGCCCCCTGCATTTTGCGAAGGGCCTTATCCCGGTCTTCGCCCCAGACAATCAGCTTGGCAATCATCGGGTCATAGAAGGGCGTCACCACATCCCCTTCGCGAACCCCTGTATCCACCCGGATGCCGTTTTCCTGTTCCGGGGCCCGAAGACGCAGCAGTGGTCCCGTCGCGGGCAGGAAGTCATTATCCGGGTCCTCCGCATAGAGCCGGGCCTCCAGCGCATGGCCGGAAATGGTCAGACCGTCCTGCATCACCGGCAACTCGCCGCCGGACGCCACAACCAGTTGCCATTCCACAAGATCCTGCCCGGTGATCATCTCGGTTACCGGATGTTCCACCTGAAGACGGGTGTTCATCTCCATGAAATAGAAGCCATTTTCCTGAAGACCATTGGAAACGTCGGCAATAAACTCGACCGTTCCCGCGCCCTCGTAACCGATGGCCTTGGCGGCGGCCACCGCGGCGGCCCCCATGGCGGCGCGCATGGCCTCGGGCATACCCGGTGCCGGGGCTTCCTCGATCACCTTCTGATGGCGACGCTGCAAGGAGCAGTCCCGCTCAAACAGGTGAACCGCATTGCCGTGGCTATCCGCGAAAACCTGAATCTCGATATGCCGGGGCTTGACCAGAAACTTCTCGATCAACACACGGTCGTCGCCAAAGGCGCTGGCCCCTTCCCGCTTGGCTGCGGCCAGTGCCTCGGGAAACTCCCCGGCGCTGTCCACACGGCGCATCCCCTTGCCGCCGCCGCCAGCCACCGCCTTGATCAGGACCGGAAACCCGATCCTTTCTGCCTCGGCGGCCAGCATGTCCGCATCCTGTCCCGCCCCGTGATAACCGGGGACAACGGGAACGCCTGCCTCTTCCATGGTTGCCTTGGCGGCATCCTTCAGGCCCATGGCCCGAATGGCGTCTGCGGGCGGCCCAATGAACTTGACGCCCGCTGCCGCGCATTTATCCGCAAAGGCCGCATTTTCGGACAGAAAACCATATCCCGGATGGATGGCCTCGGCCCCGGTGCGTTTGGCAATCTCAAGGATCGCATCCCCTTTCAGGTAGCTTTCCGACACCTCCGCCGGTCCCAGAAGAACCGCTTCATCGGCCATCTGAACATGACGCGCTGTCGCATCCGCCTCGGAATAGACAGCGACTGTTTTCACCCCCATTTTTCTGGCGGTATCCATGACGCGGTAAGCGATCTCGCCGCGATTTGCTATCAGTATTTTTCTAAACACCGGTTAAACCGCCTTTATTAAGATTGAATCCAGTTTGCCTTCCGCTTCTCGAAAAAGGCGGTGATGCCTTCTTTCGCTTCGTCAGAAGCCCGCCGCGTCGCGATGCGATCGGCTGTTTCGCTGACCACGTCCTGATCAATGGGCCGCCCTGCAACCGTATAGATCAGGTCCTTGGAATCGGCCATGGCCTCGGGGGCGTTGGCCATCACCCGTTCCAATATCCGGTCCCGCGCCTCGGCAAGATCGTGCACATTCGGCACCACCTCATGCAGCAGGCCCAGACCATAGGCTTCTTCCGCATCAAAAATCTCGGCGGTCAGGAAATACCGGCGGCAGGCCCGCACACCGATGGCTTCCACCACATAGGGCGAGATTACCGCCGGGATCAGGCCCAGCTTCACCTCGGACAGGCAGAATTTGGCCTCCTGTACGCCAATGGCGATATCACAGGCCGCAACCAGCCCCAGCCCGCCGCCATAAGCAGCCCCCTGCACAAGGGCGATGGTCGGCTTGGGAATGGCGTGCAGGTTTTTCAGCATGCGCCCCATCAGAAGCGCATCCTCGCGGTTGTCTTCCTCGGTAAAATGGGCGGCCCGCTTCATCCAGTTCAAATCGGCGCCTGCGCAATAGCTTTTACCGGCGGCGGCGACAACAACGGCCCGCACCCCTTCCTGATGAGCCAGATCCTCGAACATGTCCCCAAGCCGTTCGATCAGTTCCTCGTCAAACGCATTGTGAACATCAGGACGGTTCAGGGTGACAGTGGCAATACCATCGGTGGAAAAGTGCAATACGGCTGATTCTTCACTCATTCTGATTTCCTTACATTCTGAAGAGGCCAAACCGGGTTGGCTCGATTGGTGCGTTCAAGGACGCGGACAGGGCAAGGCCCAGAACCCGGCGACTGTCTGCCGGATCAACAATGCCGTCATCCCAAAGGCGGGCGCTTGAGAAATAGGGATGCCCTTCCTGTTCATATTGCTGCTGGATCGGGGCCTTGAAGGCGGCTTCCTCATCCGCGCTCCAGCTTTCGCCCCGTGCCTCCATGCCGTCGCGCTTGACGGTGGCCAGAACGGATGCCGCCTGTTCGCCGCCCATCACGGAAATCCGCGCATTGGGCCACATCCACAGCATCCGGGGGCTGTAAGCCCGCCCGCACATGCCATAGTTCCCCGCCCCGAACGAGCCGCCGAAGATCATGGTGAATTTGGGCACCTTGGCTGTTGCCACCGCCGTCACCAGCTTGGCCCCGTCCTTGGCGATGCCGCCGCTTTCATATTTCTGACCGACCATGAACCCGGTGATATTCTGCAGGAAGACCAGCGGGATATTCCGCTGACAGCAGAGTTCGATAAAATGGGCCCCCTTGAGGGCAGATTCCGAGAACAGGATGCCGTTATTGGCGACAATCCCCACCGGGTATCCGTGGATATGGGCAAAACCGGTCACCAGCGAGGTGCCGTAGAGTTTCTTGAATTCATCGAATTCCGATCCATCCACAATGCGCGCAATCACCTCGCGCACATCAAAAGGCTGGCGGGTATCCTGCGGGATCAGGCCATACAGTTCCTTTGGATCATAAAGCGGTTCTTTCGGGGTGCGGATATCCAGCCCCACCTGCTTGGGCTTGTTGAAGGTGGCCACCGCATTTCGTGCCAGTTCCAGCGCGTGCAGATCGTTTTCCGCATAATGGTCCGTCACACCGGAGGTCCGGGAATGCACATCGGCCCCGCCCAGATCCTCGGCCGATACCACCTCGCCCGTGGCGGCCTTCACCAAGGGCGGACCGGCAAGGAAGATGGTGCCCTGATTGCGGACAATAATGCTTTCATCCGACATGGCCGGCACATAGGCGCCGCCCGCCGTACAGGACCCCATCACCACAGCGATCTGCGGAATCCCCTCGGCGGACATATTGGCCTGATTGAAGAAAATCCGCCCGAAATGATCCCGGTCCGGGAACACATCCTGTTGGTTCGGCAGGTTGGCCCCGCCGCTATCCACCAGATAGACGCAGGGCAGTTTGTTCTGCTGGGCAATTTCCTGGGCGCGGAGATGCTTTTTCACAGTCATCGGATAATAGGTCCCGCCCTTGACCGTGGCGTCATTGCAGACCACCACACATTCGCGTCCGGAAACTCGCCCGATGCCGGTGATGATCCCGGCGGAGTTGATATCCCCGCCATACATGTCCCACGCGGCAAGCTGGCTGAATTCCAGAAAGGGAGACCCCGAGTCCAACAGTTTGCGAATTCTTTCACGGGGCAGCAGTTTGCCTCGCGAAAGGTGCTTGTCACGGGCGCGTTCACCGCCGCCCTGCTTGACCACGGCGACCTTTTCGCGAAGGTCATCGACCAGTCCCTGCATATGCCCGGCATTGGCCTTGAAGTCATCGCTTCGGGTGTTCAGGTTACTTTTCAGAACAGACATTTACGCAAAATTCCTTTTTGCAGTAACGAACGGTCCAGCGCGAAACTGTCGCCAGTCTCGTGCGGTGTTCACAATCATTTCCTTGGCCTTCACACGGCGATGTGCTAGGCGTTTTTCACTCAACAAACAAAAAAAAGGGAGGCACAATTGGCCTATAAAGCATTTGACCTGACGGGAAAGGTCGCCCTGATCACAGGGGGAAACGGCGGCATCGGGCTTGGAATGGGCAAAGCCATTGCCGAAGCGGGCGGCGATGTCTGCATCTGGGGCACCAATGCGGAAAAGAACGCGGCGGCGCTTGAGGAACTGAAACCGTTCGGCACCCGTGTCGCGGCTCTGTCCTGCAATGTTGCCAACGAAAAGGAAGTCAACGACTGCTTTGCCGAAACGCTCAGCCAGTTTGGCCGGGTGGATGGTTGCTTTGCCAATGCCGGTGTCACCTCTGGCAAGAAATCGTTCCTTGATATCGACGATGCCGACTGGCAACGGGTGATTGGCGTCAACCTTGACGGTGCCTTCTATACCCTTCGCGCGGCAACCCGCCACATGGCGGAGCGGGCGGACAACGGCGATCCCGGCGGACGGCTGATTGGTACGGCCAGTCTTGCGGCGGTCTCCGGCGCGGCCCGGAACGAGCATTACGCCGCCACCAAAGGGGGCCTGATCAGCATGCTGAAAGCCATGGCGGTTGAATTCGCCGGCAAGGGCATCACGGCCAACGCCATCCTGCCCGGCTGGATCGAGACAGCCATGACGGAACCTGCCTTCAACTGGCAGAAATTCTCTGACAATGTGAAACCGCGTATCCCGGCCCGCCGCTGGGGCAACCCCGACGATTTCGGGGGGATCGCTGTCTACATTATGTCTGATGCCAGTGCCTACCATACGGGCGATACTTTCCTTATTGACGGCGGGTATTTCCTGTTCTGATCCCTGCAATGGCCTGCGGCCCCTGTCCGGGACCGCAGGCACATGTTTCTTTGCTCTCTTTAGCCCTGCTGGGCCAGATACTGGTCGATATGGGCGACACGATCGGCCCCCCAGAAAACCTGATCCCCAACCCGGAACCACGGCATGCCAAAGGCACCGCAATCGACCGCTGCCTGGGTTGAGGCAATCATGGCCGCCTTGGCCGCGTCATCCCCAAGCGCCGCGTCCAGTTCCGCCGGGTCCACATCCAGTGATTTCATCAGGTCTGCCAGATGGGCCACATCGGTGATTTCCTCGCTATGGGCCCAGAATTTATCAAAGACACCAAGGGCGAATTTCCGGGCCACCGCAGGATCCTTTTCAGCCAGCCGGTAATAGGTCAGCCGGGCCAGTTTGGCATCCACCGGAAAGACGGCGGGCTTGGCCATGGGCAGGCCCGTCAGCTTGGCGGAACGGGCGGAATCCATCATGATGTATTTTGACTTCTGCTGTAGGCCCCCCGGCCCCACATTGGTCGCCCCGATCATTTTCCACACATGCCCAAGGGACAGCGGCCGCCAGATAACCTCCCGGCCATGCTTGTCACCAACCGCGTTGATCTGGTGCGCCGCCACATAGGCGTAGGGGGAGACAAACTCAAAGAAAAACTCAATCGGGTCACTCATAATCCTATCAGTCCTTGTTCTTGTTGTTTAATCCACTTTTTACATACCGTTATATACGTGCCCCTCCGTATCCCGCAGGCTACAGGTCGCCTTTTCCGGCGCGGGCAAGCAGTAGACCCGGGGCCATATGGCCCCTGATCAGGCGGCCAGGGTCCGGGCAATCACCATTTTCTGGATATCCGAAGTGCCTTCGTAAATCTGGCAAACCCGGACATCGCGATAGATTTTCTCAACGGGGTAATCGGCAATGAAACCATTCCCCCCAAGGGTCTGGATGGCCCCGGAACAGACTTCCTCCGCCATTTCAGACGCGAACAGCTTGGCCATGCTGGCCTCGGTCAGGCAGGGCTGCCCTGCGTCTTTCAGCGAGGCCGCATGCAGGACCATCTGGCGGGCAACCTCGACCTTGGTCGCCATATCCGCAAGGCGGAACCCGACCGCCTGATGGTCAATAATTCGTGTGCCAAAGGATTCCCGCTCCTTGGCGTATTCCACGGCATGTTTCAGGGCCGCCGCCGCCATGCCCACGCTCTGGGCACCGATGCCGATCCGGCCCGTCTCCAGATTGGCAAGGGCAATGCGATAGCCGGCCCCCTCCGTCCCCAGCATGGCCGAGGCGGGAACCCGCACATCCTCAAGGGCGATCTGACAGGTATCGGACCCCTTCTGTCCCAGCTTGTCCTCGATTGAGGCAACCCGGTATCCCGGTGTATCGGTCGGGACAATGAAGCAACTGATCCCTTTCTTGCCCGCGTCCGGGTCGGTGACCGCAAACACAAGGGCCACACCGCCGATCTTGCCAGAGGTGATAAACTGTTTGGTGCCGTTAATGATGTAATCGTCGCCATCGCGCACCGCCCGGGTCCGAAGCGCGGACGCATCCGATCCCGCATGGGGCTCTGTCAGGCAGAAGGCACCGATTTTCTCGCCCTTTGCCAGCGGCACAAGATAGGCCTGCTTCTGTTCTTCGGTCCCGTCTTTCAGGATTGCCGCGCAACAGGGGGAGTTGTTGACGCTCATGACCGTTGAAACGGCCCCGTCCCCTCCGGCGATTTCCATCAGCGCCAGCGCATAGGACACATAATCCGTATCCGCGCCGCCATAGGCTTCGGGAACGGTCATGCCCATCAGGCCAAGCGCCCCCATTTCATCAAAAATGGCGCGGGGAATGGCCGCAGCCTTTTCCCACGCCACACTATCCGGCGCCAGACGGTTGGTTGCAAAATCCCGCGCCATATCGCGGATCATGGTCTGCTCTTCACTCAGAATCATTTTTTGTCTTCCTGCCGTCTGGCGTCCATTTCCTGACTGTTAGTCTACAAGCTCCACAGCCATGGCTGTGGCTTCACCACCGCCGATGCAAAGAGCGGCGACACCGCGCTTCTTGCCGTATTTCTTCAGTGCAGACAGAAGCGTAACAACGATACGCGCACCGGAAGCCCCAACCGGGTGACCCAGCGCACAGGCACCGCCATGCACGTTCACCTTGGCGTGATCCAGACCGAGGTCCTTGATCGCAGCCATGGCAACAACGGCAAACGCCTCGTTGATTTCGAACAGATCAACGTCGTCCTTGGTCCAGTTCACCTTGTCCATCACCTTGGCAATCGCATCAATCGGCGCCAGTGTGAATTCGGACGGCTTGCGGGCATGGGTGGAATGGGCCAGGAATTTCGCGACCGGCTTCAGACCGCGCTTCTTGGCTTCGCTTTCCTTCATCAGGATCAGCGCCGCACCACCATCAGAGATGGAGGAGGAGTTGGCAGCCGTTACGGTGCCGTCCTTGGCGAAGGCCGGACGCAGTGTCGGGATCTTGTCCGGGTTGCCTTTCAGCGGCTGTTCGTCCTTGTCGAAAACCACCTCGCCCTTGCGGGTCTTGACGGTCACGGAAACAATTTCATCAGCAAAACTGCCGTCTTCCGTTGCTTTCTTGGCGCGCGCCAGCGACTCGATCGCATAGGCGTCCTGATCCTCACGGGTAAACTGGTACAGACCGGCTGTTTCCTCGGCGAAGCTGCCCATCAGGCGGCCTTCTTCATAGGCGTCTTCCAGACCGTCCAGGAACATGTGGTCCTTTACCTCGGCATGACCAAGACGGGCACCACTGCGCATTTTCGGCAGGATGTAAGGGGCATTTGTCATGCTTTCAAAGCCACCGGCAACCATGACATTGGCGCTTTCCGCCTTGATCGCGTCATAGGCATACATGGCGGCCTTCATGCCGGAGCCACACATCTTGTTGATGGTTGTACAGCCGACGCTGTCCGGAATACCGGCACCGAAAGAGGCCTGACGGGCCGGAGCCTGACCAAGACCGGCCGGCAGAACGCAGCCCATGACGACTTCGTCAATATCGCTTCCGCTCAGGCCAGCCCGCTTCATGGCTTCCTCGATTGCAACGGCGCCCAGTACCGGGGCCTTTACATCGGCCAGGTCTCCCTGAAAACCACCCATTGGTGTCCGGGCCATTCCTACGATGACTACTGGATCGTCACTCATTTCATTCTCCACTCTTCAGTACATATATATTTTGTTGTTGTTTTCAGCGGTCTTTCTAGGCCGTTTCATTGAACAATTCACGTCCAATCAACATACGGCGAATTTCGCTGGTTCCGGCGCCAATCTCGTACAGTTTTGCATCCCGCAACAGACGGCCGGTCGGGTATTCATTGATATATCCGTTCCCACCCAGCGCCTGGATTGCCTCAAGCGCCATCCATGTGGCTTTCTCCGCCGCATAGAGGATAACGCCTGCGGCATCCTTGCGGGCAGTTTCGCCCCTATCGCAGGCTTTTGCAACCGTATAGACATAGGCCTTACAGGCATTCATGGTCGAATACATGTCGGCCACCTTGCCCTGCATCAACTGGAACGAGCCGATAGGCTCGCCGAACTGTTCCCGGTCATGGATATACGGAATGACCACATCCATGCAGGCGCTCATGATACCAAGGGGGCCGGCGGACAGGACAACCCGCTCATAATCCAGCCCGCTCATCAGGACGCGAACCCCACCATTGAGCGGCCCGAGGATATTTTCCTCCGGCACTTCGCAATCCTCAAACACCAGTTCACAGGTGTTGGACCCGCGCATCCCCAGCTTGTCCAGCTTCTGCGCGGTCGAGAACCCCTTGAAGCCCTTCTCGATCAGGAAGGCCGTGATCCCGCGAGGGCCCGCATCCGGCTCGGTTTTCGCATAAACCACCAGAACATCCGCATCCGGTCCATTGGTAATCCAGAACTTGTTTCCGTTCAGGATATAGCGGTCGCCCTTTTTCTCGGCCCGAAGGCGCATGGACACCACATCGGACCCGGCGCCCGGCTCGCTCATGGCCAGCGCGCCCACATGTTCCCCGGAAATCAGCTTGGGCAGGTATTTCTGCTTCTGTTCCTCGGTTCCTGCCCGGCGGATCTGGTTCACACACAGGTTGGAATGCGCGCCGTAAGACAGCCCCACCGACGCGGACGCGCGGCTGATTTCCTCAACGGCGATACAATGCTCCAGATATCCGAAGCCGGAACCGCCATATTCCTCCTCGACCGTAATGCCCAGCAGTCCCAGATCACCCATCTTGCGCCATGCGTCCATGGGGAACTGGTTGGTGGCGTCGATTTCCGCGGCCCGCGGGGCCAGTTCGGCCTGTGCAAAATTCCTGACGGTCTCCCGCATCAGATCGGCGGTTTCGCCCAGATCAAAATTCAGGCTGGGATAATGAATTGCTGACATCAAACGTCCTTCTCTTGTCTAGGGGTCCCATCGGCCACCAGCGTCACCAACGCCATGGCCACATGTTTCCGCTCGCTCTCATTGATACAGTACACATTCGTTTCGGCGACTTTCAGCGTCCGGCCCGCCTTGACGATCCGCGCCTCCGCCTCCAGCCGTGCTCCCTCTGCCGCTGCCAGAAGGTTCAGCTTGTATTCCGCCGTCCGGCAGCGTTCTCCCGCCGGCATCAGGGTCTGGCCTGCCGTCCCGGCTGCCATGTCCGCCAGCGCCCCAAGGACGGCGCTGTCGAACCGACCACCGTGCTGCATCAGACTGTCCCGGTGATCCAGCGCCATGTCACAGACGCCCTGCTCCAATACGGTGATCTCAACACCAAGATGGCGCATGAAATTCCGGCTTTCAAAGCCCGCCAGAAGGCCCTGTTCCAAGTCCGGTTGCATCCGGTTCGTCATGTACCTTCCCCCGTCCGCCCAAGGTTGACCGTATCCTTCCGGCCATGCAGGCACATCATCGAGAAATACCCGGTCAGGCAATGAACAGACTGCCCCTCCCCCTCGGCGAAGACATCCGCCTTGAGGTGATAGAGGATATCTCCCGCCTGAACCACTTCACTCCGGGCCCGAAGGCGTGCCCCTTCCGCCGGGTTCAGGAAATTGACCTTCAGATCGACCGTCAACACGGTGCTCTCCTCCGGGTAGAGGGAATAGGCCGCATATCCGGCCGCGCTGTCCGCAATGGATGACACCAGCCCGCCGTGGAAAAAGCCATGCTGCTGGGTCAGGTCCTCCCGATGATCAAGAACAATTTCGCACAAGCCCGGCGCCACCCGTTCCATCCGGGCCCCCACAAGCATCATGAAGGGCTGCCGGGAAAAACTGTCCCGAACGGTATTTTCAAAGTCAGGATTTTGCGGCCTGAACCGTTGCATGGAGTTTTCCCCTCTTCTCCAACTGATCTGGGAAGGGAGTATAGCCCCCGACCTCCTATAGACAAAATCGTTTACTTCAATCGCACCCATTGATACTGTCTATAGATGGATCTCTACCAACTTCGTTATTTTCTGGCTGTTGTGGAAACCGGGAATTTCTCGCGGGCGGCGGAACGCGCTTTCGTCAGTCAGCCCACCCTGTCCGCCGGGATCAAGAAGCTGGAAACGGAACTGGGAAGCCCCCTGTTCAATCGCGGCGCCCGCAGTGTCACCCTGACCGACACAGGCAACCGCTTTCTGCCCCGCGCCCGCACCATTATCTATGAATGCAATGCCGCCCTGCAGGAAGCCCGCGGCAAACCCTCCGCCCGGCGACTGCGGCTGGGGGTTCACCGCTTTGTTCCCGGCAACCACCTGGCACCGCTGCTGGAGGATTTTAAAAAGGCCCACCCGGATATCCAGATCGCCCTGAAGGAAGGCACGGCCGAGCAACTTCAGGCGTTGCTGGATGAAAACCGGATTGATGTGGCCCTGACCCTGCCCGCCCCGGACGGCCCGCGGACAGGCTTTGAGCGGTTGTTCTCGACCCGCTGTGTCCTGCTGCTGCCGCTGACCCACCCGCTGCTGTCCCGCCCTTATGTGGGGCTGCAGGACCTGAACCGGCTGGATTTCGTGCATCGCAGCCACTGCCCCACCGCCGCAGAGGTTACCCGCACCTTTGCCAAGAAAGGGGTGAACCCCAACATCGTTTACCGAACGGACGAGAACAACAAGGCGCTTTCCTATGTGGCGGCGGGGGTTGGCTTATGTATGGCGCCGGACATCCTGTATCATCCGGGCGTCACCCAGCGCCCCGTGGAGGGGATCACCATTTCGCGGAGCGTAGGCCTTGTCACCCCGGCAACCCAGCGCAACGAACTGGTTGAAAGTTTCCGGCTGTTCGCCACCAGCCATGACTGGCACCCCAAGCGTCAGGGGTCGTCCAATCTGGACTGGGCGCGTTAGCCCCTCGAAAATCAAAGAAGGACCAGCGTGGCAATCCCGAGAAAGGCGACAAAGCCGATAATATCGGTAATGGTCGTCACGAACACACTGGACGCCACCGCCGGATCGATCTTGTAGTGATCCAGCGCGATGGGGATGGCCATACCGGCAACCCCTGCCACCAGCATGTTCACCACCATGGCGACGGCAATGACCCAGCCAATGGACAGATCCCCGAACCAGATCCACGCCACCAGCCCGATCAGGATGGCAAAGGCCGTCCCGTTCAGAAAGGCGACGATGGCCTCTTTCCCGAGGATACGGAACATGTTGTTCGATGTCAGTTCACGGGTGGCAAGGGCGCGCACCGCAACCGTCAGGGTCTGGGTCCCCGCGTTGCCCCCCATGCTGGCCACGATGGGCATGAGAACGGCCAGCGCAATGATCTTTTCCATGGTTGCATCAAAGAAACCGATGGCAATCGATGCCAGAACCGCCGTCAGCAGGTTGACCAACAACCACGTAAAGCGGGTGCGTGTGGTCCCCATGATGGACCCGAACAGGTCATCCTCGGACACACCACCCAGCCGCAGGATATCTTCCTCGGCCTCTTCGTTGATAACGTCAACGATATCGTCAACGGTGATCATGCCGATCAGCGCCCCGCTCTCGTTCACCACCGCCGCTGATGCTAGACGATATTGCTGGAACAGATAGGCCACTTCTTCCTGATCCATATCAACGGGGATCAGTTTCTGTTCGCGGTTCATGATGTCCCGCACATTGACTGTCCGCTGGCTGCGCATGGCCCGGTCAAGGGGGATGGTGCCCACCGGATGGTGGCGCGGGTCAACGACAAAGATTTCGTAAAATTCGTTGGGCAGGTCCTGCGTATCCCGCAGGTAATCGATGGTCTGACCGATATTCCAGTATTCGGGCACCGCGATGGTATCCCGCTGCATCAGACGACCGGCAGAATCCTCGTCATAAGACAGGCTCTGCTCGATCACCAGCCGGTCTTCTGCGGGAAGCTCCCTCAGAACATCCTGCTGGTCTTCCTCTTCAAGGTCTTCCAGAACGTGAACCGCGTCATCCAGTTCCAGTTCGGTGACAACGGCCGCGATTTCCGTCGGGTCCATGTCCTCGACCAGATCATCCCGGATGCTTTCGTCAATTTCCGAAAAGACTTCCGGGTCGATCAGGTCCCCGGCCACCTCGAACAGCAGCGTCCGGTGTTTGGACTTCAACTGTTCGATCAGGTCGGCAAGGTCGGCGGTGTGCAACTCGGCCACCACCTCACGAATAGGGTCTTCCTGTCCCAGTTCAAGGGACTCTGCGATTTCCTGAACGGTCGTGTCCGTCATGCCGTAAAGACCTTCGTCGTCTTCACGCGGCGGCGCGGCTTCTTCGTTTCCGTCCTGAAATCGCAGTTCATTCATTAACCATCACCCTTGATACGCTTTTTCCGTGAAGCAAGGCCATGCATCATGGTCCCTGCCTGATGATCCTGTGCATCCACGGCCGCAATCGCTGTAATATTGACAAGCCCCCGAACCGTGACAGATGGCACAGTAATATGAACGGATTTTGACATACCGATCAGGATTGGTCCAACGGCGATCCCGTTTCCAAGACTTTTCGCAATATTGTAACTGATATTCGCAGAATCCAGGTCCGGCATGATCAGCAGGTTGGCCGCCCCTTCCATGCGGGAATTGGGGAAGATGGTGTTTCTGATTTCCGGCACCAGCGCCGAATCCGCCTTCATCTCGCCTTCCACGGAAAGCTCCGGCGCCAACCGGTTGATGATCTTCAGGGCTGCCTGCGCCTTTCGGGCAGACGGCACATCCGCAGACCCGAAGTTGGAATAGGAAATCAGCGCCACCTTCGGCTCAATCCCGAAACGCTTGACCTCATCCGCCGCCAAAATCGTCAGTTCGGCCAGTTCCTCCGCCGTGTGCTGTTCGCGTACCTGCGTATCCGAGAAGAACAGCGCCCGGTCGTTGGACACCAGAAGATGCAGCGCCGATGCGTGACGGACCCCATCCCGCAGCGGAATGATGCCGGATACCCGGTTGAAATGCTTGCTGTACTTCCCGTAGGTCCCGCAGACCAGCGCGTCCGCATGCCCCAGATGCACCATCATGGCACCGATAATGGTCGTATTGGTGCGGATATGCGCCCGGGCCGTATCCGGATCGACGCCTTCGCGTTCGCGAATGGCGTGATAGGCCTGCCAATATTCCCGGTAGCGGGGATCATCTTCAGGATCGACAAGCTGGAAGTCCCGATCCAGCTTGAGGCGCAGCTTCATCTTTTCAATCCGGAATTCGATCACCTTGCGGCGACCCACCAGAATGGGAAGGGCCAGCCCTTCATCCACCACGGTCTGGACGGCGGACAGCACCCGCTCGTCCTCGCCCTCCGCATAGGCGACCCGCATCAGTTGCTTGCGGGCCTTGTCAAAGACCGGCTTCATGACAAAGCGGGTCCGGTAAATGAAGTTCCGCAGTTTCTCGCGGTACAGCTCAAGGCTATCCACCGGACGGGCGGCAACACCGCTGTCCATGGCCGCCTTGGCCACGGCATAGGCCACTTCAACATACAGACGCGGATCGAACGGTGTCGGGATCAGGTATTCCGGCCCGAAACTGAGGGCCGCGCCCCCATAGGCCTTGGTCACGATGTCCGACTGTTCGGCCTGCGCCAGATCGGCGATGGCCTTGACGGCGGCAATCTTCATGTCTTCGTTGATCTCGGTCGCGCCCACATCCAGCGCCCCGCGGAACAGATACGGGAAACACAGAACGTTGTTCACCTGGTTGGGATAATCGGACCGGCCGGTTGCGATGATGGCATCCGGGCGCACCTCGCGAACCTCTTCCGGCAGAATTTCCGGTGTCGGGTTGGCCAGCGCCAAAATGATCGGACGTTCCCCCATGGTGGCAACCATGTCCTTGGTCAGGGCCCCCGGACCGGAGCAGCCAAGGAAGATATCCGCATCCTTCACAGCCTCGGACAGGGTCCGCATGTTGGTGTCCACCGCGAACTCGGACTTGTAGGGGTCCATCTCCACTTCGCGGCCTTCATAGACCACGCCGTGGATATCACTGACCACAATATTTTCTTTCGGCAGCCCCAGACTGACCAGCAGCTTGAGGCAGGCCAACGCCGCCGCCCCGGCCCCGCAGGCCGCCAGCTTGACCTTGCCGATATCCTTGCCCACAACCCGCAGCGCGTTATAAACCGCCGCCGCCACACAGATGGCCGTGCCATGCTGGTCGTCATGGAAAACCGGGATGTTCATCCGCTCCCGGCACAGCTTTTCGACGATAAAGCATTCCGGGGCCTTGATATCCTCAAGGTTGATGCCGCCAAAGGTGGGTTCCATGGCCGCAATGATATCCACCAGCTTTTCCGGGTCTCGCTCATTCAGCTCGATATCGAACACATCGACACCGGCGAATTTCTTGAACAGGACCGCTTTCCCTTCCATCACCGGCTTGGATGCCAGCGGGCCAATGGCCCCAAGGCCCAGCACGGCCGTGCCGTTGGTCACGACGCCGACAAGGTTGCCGCGGGCCGTCAGGCTTGCCGCCTGATTTTCATCCTCGGCAATGGCAAGACACGGATGCGCTACCCCCGGCGAATAGGCCAGTGCAAGGTCGCTTTGCGTTTCCATGGGTTTTGTCGGGGAGATGGTCAGCTTACCGGCTTTGGGAAACCGATGATAATCCAATGCTTTTTGCTGCAAATCTGACGCCATACCTGTGTCCTTTGAAATGAGTCGGCAACGCCCTAGGGTTTACCCAAAGCGCCCGTGAATGACCACCTTAATTTTCAGGAAAATCCGGCATTTCGCTTTATTTCTTTCCCTGTCTACGAAAAGTTTACCATTTGCCTATATCAACATAATCTGTTTGAAAATTCCGGCAGTTACTCTTGATTGAAGTTATCCGCCCTCATCTTACATCAGAAGCTGTACAATGCCTTCATTTCGTTATTACACCGGTTCCTGTCCCGACAATGATCCCATCAAGGCCATCCTTCCGGATCAAAGGGATCTGAAAGTCCAGGCCCTGTCCTATTGTACCCTTGACCCTGACCAAACCCGCGAAGAAGACTTCGACATCCCCGAACACCGGATTCTCTGGACCTATTGGCAGGGGTTGCGAGGCGACGGGACGATTGCCCGTTACTCCCAGATCAACCCGGAGGACTTCATCAAGGCCATCGGCAATGTGCTGCTTCTGGAACCCAACGAGAACGGCACCGACTTCCGCTATCGCGTCTATGGCTCCAATGTGGCCAAACTGGTCGGACGCGAAATGACCGGCAAGTGGATTTCCGAATTTGGCGAAGTGCCGGGCCGCCTGTCGTTGGCCCAATATCCGGCCGTCATGAAACTCAAGACGCCCCTGTATTCCGAGCATACAGCCTCTTACAGCGCTTCACAATCAACACGCTGGTGCCGCCTTCTCCTGCCCATGGAAAACCGGGATGGTGTTCTTGACCGCATATTGGTGGGCACCGTCCCGAAAGACTTTGCCACGATCCTCTAACCCCCCGGCTTACCGGCCCCTGTTCACCGATCTGTGTTCAAGGGTGATTGGCGTCTGGCCCCGCAATGCCTACCTTCATGAAAAACGAAGGAGAAAGACATGCTTACCAGACCCGTTTCCCTTGCCGCCCTGCTGATCGCGGCGACCCTTGCTGGCAAGACCACCTTCGCCGAGGCACCCCTTGAGGTTGCCACCTTTGCCGGTGGATGCTTCTGGTGCGTCGAAAAGGATTTCGAGCATGTGGACGGCGTGATCTCTGCCGTCTCCGGCTATACGGGCGGGCAGATGCCCAACCCCACCTATCGCAATCACGGCAATCATATCGAGGCCGTACGCATTACCTTCGATCCGTCCCGCGTTTCCTATCAGGCGTTGCTGGATGTCTTTTGGCGGTCTGTTGATCCGACCGACGACGGCGGCCAGTTCTGTGACCGGGGGAATTCCTATCGTACGGCCATTTTCGCAAACTCCCCCGAACAGAAACGTCAGGCACAGGCCTCCAAGGCCGCACTGGAGGCATCCAGCCGCCTGCCCGCCCCTATCGTCACGCCGGTTCGGGACGCAGGCCTCTGGACCGACGCCGAGGAGTATCATCAGGATTATTACCTGAAAAACCCGATCCGCTATAAATTCTACCGCTTCAACTGTGGCCGTGACGCCCGCATTCGCGACCTGTGGGGGGACGAGGCCCACAAGGGCATTGCAGCGGCCCCATCCTCCACCATTCGGCCTGCCGGGCACAGGCCCTGATTGCCTTCGCGTCTCTTGCGACCCATTGTCACGCAGGCCCATTTTCCCCTTTCCAAGGAGCGTTATTAAAATTAGCATTTCCTGATCACTGGACAGGAGCCTGCCATGCAAAACGCTTCCGACACCCACACCGGCACTGAGACCCTCGCCCGCCTCCCCCTCTTCGAAACAGGCTTTCGGGTTTTCTTTCTGGCAGCGGCGCTTTACGCACCGCTGGCGCTCCTCCTGTTTCTGCTTGATCTGGCGGGCCTCGCCTCCCCGCTGGCGGGGGCGACCCCGCTTTCCCTTACCCTCTGGCACGGGCATGAACTGGTGTTCGGGTTTATCGTCGCTGTTGCCGCCGGCTTCCTGACAACGGCCGTGCCCGTCTGGGCGGGCAGCCCCCGCATTCACGGGGCACCGCTGGTCGGCCTGTTCCTGTTGTGGCTGGCCGGGCGGTTGACCATGACTTTCGCCGGCCTGCTGCCCGCATGGATGGTGGCTTTGGTTGACCTTGCCTTCGTCCCGGCCCTTGCCTTCATGATTGCCCGCCCCATCCTGCAAAAGCGCCTTTGGCGCAATGCCGGTTTTATCCCCCTGCTGCTGCTGATCACCCTTGGCAATATCCTGTTTCATGCCGAAACCCTTGGCGGGACGGGCACAGACGGGGCGGCGGCAACGGGCCTGCGCTTTGCCATCGGGCTGTTCGTCCTGATGACCGTCATGATCGGCGGGCGGGTCATTCCCTTTTTCACCTCCAACTGGTTGGCCCGACAGGGCAAGCCTCCCCTGTCCGACAGCCCCCCGCTTCTTGTCCGGGCGACCCTGATTGCGTGCCTGCTGACCGTCCTTGCCAGCCTCTTTCCCCTGCCGGGTTGGGTGTTGGCTCTTCTCAATGTGGCGGCAGGCCTGCTGGTTCTGGCCCGCCTGTCCCGTTGGCAGGGCGGACGCACCCTGTCCGATCCGCTGATGTGGGTCCTGCATGCGGGGTATGGATTGCTCGGCCTTGGGTTCCTTGCCGCGGCGACCTCGCACAGCTTTGACAGTATCAGCGAGCCCGCCAGCCTGCATGTGATCACCATCGGGGGCCTTGGTGTCATGATTTACGGCATGATGTCCCGCATCGCCCTTGGGCACACGGGCCGCCCCCTTGTTGTCAGCCCTTTTATCACCGCCGCCTATTTCATCCTGATCCTGTCCATGCTGCTGCGGGTTATTCCGGCCACTTTTCTGCCTGATTGGTATTTTGCCGGGATCATCACGGCAGGCGCCGGTTGGCTGGTTGTCTGGTGCCTGTATCTGGTGGTCTATACCCCCATCCTGATCCGCCCCCGCCCGGACGGAAAAGCGGGCTAACCCGTCCCCGCCCGCACCATAAAAAAAGCCCACCGGCGCAAAACACCGGTGGGCCTGAACAGAGCAATGACAGACGGTCTTATTTCACTTCGAAATCAGAGGAATCGGCCAGAATATCGCGAATGGTTTCCTTGACCCCCTCGTCAGAGAAATCCGCATTCTGGTACAGGCTATACAGCTTGAAATCGGAAATCCGTGACAGAACGAACCAGGCCAGCTTGTTGGCCTCGACGCTGTCCCGCTTGTAACCCAGTTCCTCGGCCACATCGCGGATCCATTTGTGAGCGGACAGGCCTGCCACATACTGGGAATAAGACCAGTCGCCATCGGTGTAGTTGGACAGGAACCATTCCGCCTTGCGTTTTTCCATGTCAATCTGCGGGGCCTTGGTGCCAGCATAGTCGGCGGCCTCAACCATGGCGGCGTTGAAGCCCTGCTTCTTGCCATCCTTGTCCGTTACATCCACATCCCAGTGCGGATCAAAGTGGGTGGAGGCCGCGCCGAACAGAACATCCTGCGGTGCATTCCGCTTCATCAGTTCCGCATAGACAACCGCACCATGCTCACCCATCCAGCCCCAACGGGCGATGCCGTCCTGACCACCCCAAGATTTCGGGAACCATTCAGGCTTCTTCACCTTGCCGGTTTTTTCATCCCAGTTGTACCACAGCTTGCTCCAGTCATGCAGGGCAAGCTGGGCAATCACCAGATCCCGGTCGGTGGTGCGGATGCCGTGAATTTCCTCAAACATGCGGACCCAACCAAGGGCGGTTTCAATCACTTCCACCAGATGAACGGCAAGCCCGCCCGGATAGTAATGGTGCCCGATGCCCCCGGCGGCCGGTGCAATCCGCAGCGCATCCCGGTCGGCTTCCGCCTTGAAGACGGTGGTTTTCGGGTTCTGGTACATGTCCAGAACAAGGGTCCGCAGTTCCTTGTCCTGAATGGAATGGATATACCCCATCAGGCGGTCATAGGCCGATACGGTCCAGGCCCCGGTTGTGGCCATTTCCAGCGGGCTGGTTGCCAGAATGCTGTTAAGGCGGTCTTTTGAAATTTCGGCAGCGCCTGCAATCGACCCGTAGGTTCCGACAACAAGGCAGGTTGCAACAAGAAGAGCTTTTTTGAACATGTGACGTCCACCATTTCTAGTTTTCCAAGGACCTCACCTTCCCACGCCTTTATGACAACAAAATTTCACATAAATTACACTTCAAAACACCGCAGTCGGTCAAATAATGTTGTTATCAACAAAAACACCACATTCACCCTCCCAACACCCCGGCCCATTTACCCTTCCACACATAAAGACGTACGCTCCGAACAAAACAGGGAGAATGACTATGGAAAGCTTGAAGGGAGCGTTGCTCAAGGCAGCGATTGCGCTGGTGCCATCCTACACCGTCGCCTTCTTCACCGATAAAATGGTGTAAGTCGTCCCCATGCTCGCAGCATCGGGGATCGTCGCAGCCGGGATCACTTTAGGGGAGACCGGGAAGACCAGTCGAAGGGTCGATGAAGACAATCACATGGACACCACCGATGACCTCAATTCACCGGGTCAGGCAGGATCAACCGTATAGCACATAAGGGGCGCGAAAGGAGTGCTGCACTCACAGGATGTTTCATGCAATCCCTGCAACATCTCAGCGCAATCGACCAAAAAACAAAAAGCCCCTGAAGTCAGAGACCTCAGGGGCTTTTTGTTTTGGTGCGGTCGAGAAGACTCGAACTTCCACCCGTGTTACCGGACAGCGACCTCAACGCTGCGCGTCTACCAATTCCGCCACGACCGCTTGGTGAGGCAGGGAAATAACAAATGTTTTCCTCACTGGCAAGTGGAGAATGAATTATTTTTCAAATCCGCCACTTAATTTTATTTCCCTGATATGAAAAAGACAGGAGCCGGATCAGAAATCCCGCTGGTTCGGGCTGACCTTGTCGGTGATCGAAACCCCAATATTGTCATCCACCACGATGATTTCCCCAAAGGCAATGGGCTTGTTGTTGGCCAGCACCATGGCGTCGTCATCGACCCCGGTATCCAGCTCGATCACGGCGCCGCGACCCATTTTCAGGAGTTGGTGAATCGGCATCACGGCCTTGCCGAGAACGACCGAGATTTCCACATCAACGCCCTTGATTGCCTTATCTTCCATAATGCACCCTGTTCATGAACCAATTCCGCCCTACTATGATCGGGTATGGTTACCATTCCCTTAAAATGTGACCGTTTTCCGAGATATATCCGATCCGGTTGCCCGGAAACAGAAAAATGTTATAAGGCCCTATGCATACGATTGAATGGAAGATATCGGACGAGCTTGTCCCCTATGAGCAGGCCCTTCAGGAAATGGAGGACCGGGTGGCCGCCATTCGTGCCGGCACCGCCAACGAACTTGTCTGGCTTCTGGAGCACCCACCCCTGTACACAGCGGGCACCAGCGCCGATGCGGCTGATCTGGTCCGCCCGGACCTGTTTCCCGTCCATACGGCGGGCCGCGGCGGCCAGTATACCTATCACGGCCCCGGACAGCGGATTGCCTATGTGATGCTGGACCTGAAAAAGCGGGGTGCCGATATCCGCGCCTTTGTGCAGGATCTTGAAGACTGGGTCATTGATGTGCTGGCCCAATATCAGATCAAGGGGGAAAAGCGCGATGGCCGGGTTGGTGTCTGGGTTGCCGATGGCGCCAGGGAAGACAAGATTGCCGCCATTGGCGTGCGGGTCCGCAAATGGGTCAGCTTTCACGGTATCTCCATCAATGTGGAGCCGGATCTTGGGCATTATGCCGGGATTGTCCCTTGCGGGATTACAGAACACGGTGTGACGTCGCTGGTGGATAAGGGTATTCCCGTTACCCTGCCGGAATTCGACATCGAACTTCGTGCCAGTTTTGAGAAAATCTTCCTGCAGAACGGCCTTAAAGGGTCGATTCTGCCGTAAAGTCCAGATAGACGGACGCCTCAACCACATCTTCGGTGGAGATGTCCGTTACCTTGGCCATGGGGGGCCCATCCTTACATTTTTCGAGCAAGGCAAGAACGGTCTGGCCATCGCCCTGAAACAGGGCCTCGACCGTTCCGTCCGTGCGATTGCGCACCCACCCCCGGATACCATGGGTTTTGGCCTGTTCAACGGTCCACGCCCGATACCAGACACCTTGTACCTTGCCTGAGATGCGAGCGTGAACTGTTTTCATGGGATCATGTCCTATTCAAATTCAAGAATGACATCATCCACAGCCAATGTATCGCCCGCCTTGGCCTTGACCGCTTGAACATTTTTCTTTTTCTCCCTTTTTCGCCTTAAAGAGTTGTTGAATTATATCTTTCATATCATCTCCCGGACATGGTCCCTGATCTGGGCCAGGTTTTGTCACTGTTCACAAAGGTTCAAATATTCTACGGCTGCCGCAAGGGTTTGCTTGTTATTCCTTCTTCGTTCTGCGGCTTCCGCATCTTCACCCCATTCCTCTATGGTATGGGTTTCATCCAGTTCGCTGATCTCGAAGGCCCGATCCGCATCCAGATGCCCGTCCACAACCGCCAATGTCACCACCAGCGACCCGGTCAGACTGACAATTGTGTGGATGGCGGACAGTTTCAGGTCGGATTGCTGTTCCACAACCTCCCTCATGATGGCCAGATGGTTCGGGTCCTGCTGAACATGGGCAATCCCGGTCGTGGTTTTCAGGTGAACGTCAAACCGTCCCGCCAGCCAGTCCAGTACCGGATCCCACGCTGCTGTCTGTTTACGCACCAGTTGCTGGGGATAGGCGGCCCGGTAACAAAGCAAATCCGTTCCGCCGTAGGCTGCGATCTCCTCCACCACATGGTCCCGCTGGGTCGTAACCCGGTCAATGGCCGTGGCGGCAAGTTTCATGTGGGGCATGCTTTGGGGCTGGATTTTCTCCCCTTGCGCCTCCCACTCCCCTGCAATTGTTTCAGCCAAGGCAGATGAACATACGACAAGCGGGGATTTGGCCGGTGTCTTGAGGGGACGACCATCCAGAAACACAGAATATCCGCCGTCAACGGCCCCTGCTGCGGCTGTCTTGTAAAACCTTTTCATAAAATGTCTTTACCTGTTCGGTCTGTTACAATTGCATAAAGCAAACAGTCGTTTGGTTTATAGAGTTTATTTGCAGAATTGCAAGCAAAACTGCCAACATTCAGCGCCCAAGCCCGGCCAACAACCCGGGCAGCGGGGCAAAGTTGTCAATCAGGTGATCCGCGCCTGAGCCAATCAGAATATCCCGGTCATGATAGCCCCATGTAATGCCGACGGCCGTACTGCCCGCATTCTTGGCCAGCATCATATCAAAACTTGTGTCCCCGATCATGAGCGTATTTTCAGGCCCAACCCCCGCCATATCCATGGCCTTCTCCAGCATCTGCGGGTGGGGCTTTCCGGGATTGTGATCCGGGGTTTGCAAGGTGATGAAGTATTTCTCAAGGCCGTGCTGCTCGATCACCGCCTTCAGGCCGCGCATGGATTTTCCGGTGGCAACCCCCATCAGCACGCCGTCGGCCTCCAACTGCTCAAGGATTTCCCGTACTCCCTCGAACAAAGGCTCGTGATGATCGGCGGACAGTCGCTGCGCCTTGAACGCCTGCCGGTAGCTCTCCACCAGACGGGCGAGAAGATCGAAATCCTCCTTGTCCTCCATCAGTTCATGAATGGCCTGATCCAGATTGAGGCCGATGATGGAGCGCACAGCCCGCCCCTCCGGCGGGATCAAGCCGCTTTCTTCAAACGCCCGGTCCATGCAACTGATGATATTGTACTGACTGTCGACCAGCGTTCCGTCGCAATCGAACACGACAAGTTTGAGAGGAGAGTCATTCACCATTGAAACCGTTTCCCTTGTCAGGCGCCCTGTCTTCGGGAACGCCCGCTAAAAATTACTTTTCTGCCTTCAATCTTTAGACTATTCCCCCCTTGAACGCCAAACGGATTAGCGCCGCCGCCGGGGTTCCCGTGCAGAAAGCCTAGCATATTCAATCCCCAAATCCGGGAAGACCACTGCCGCCCGATCCTCTATGCTCACCGTTCTTGTTTTTATCGTCCCGCATCAGGATTACCAATGACGCCCTGCCCCTCCCCCTCAACCGGAATGTCCCTTGCAAATTGGGGCCTGCTTCTTTTCCTGTCCGTTCTTTGGGGCGGGTCCTTTTTCTTCAACGGGGTGGCCGTTCAGGAAGTTCCGGTTCTGTCCGTGGTCTTTGCCCGCGTCTTCATTGCGGCCTGCGCCCTGCTTCTGTTCCTGAAGATACGCGGCATTGCCTTCCCCCGAGACCCGGCGCTGCTGAAAGCCTTCCTGTTGATGGGGTTGATCAACAATCTGATCCCCTTTTCCTTGATCGTTGCGGGCCAAACCCAGATCGGCAGCGGTCTTGCGGCGATCCTGAATGCCACAACACCGCTTTTTGCCGCCGTGGTTGCCCATCTGGCCACCCGCGAGCCATCGGAGCGCCTGACCGGTCAGCGGATTGTCGGCATTCTGTTCGGAATTGCAGGCGTGGCGCTCATGATCGGGCCGGACATCCGGTCGGTTGGCTTTTCCGGACCGGAGGTTCTGGGACAACTGGCCATTCTGGGGGCGGCGCTTTCCTATGGGGTTGCTGTTGTCTATGGGCGTCGGTTTGGTCGGGCTGGCCTGTCGCCGCTTGTGACTGCCACCGGGCAGGTCAGCGGATCAAGCCTGCTGCTGCTCTTGCCGGTCCTGCTGCTGGACCGTCCGTGGACGTTCATCCCCTCCCTCAGCCTGCATGTGGGGCTGTCCCTTGCGGCGCTGGCCCTGTTCAGTACCGCCTTCGCGTATATTCTCTATTTTCGGCTGATCCATAACGCGGGCGCCACCAATGCGTCGCTCGTTACCCTGCTGGTCCCGGCCAGCGCGGTCGTGCTCGGCATCCTGTTTCTGGATGAGGCCCTGACGACGCTGATGGTTCTTGGTATGGGCTGCATCGCCTTGGGTCTTCTGGTTATTGACGGCCGGATATTCCGGCATTTCGGCACAAAAAAGCCCGGCTGAACACCGGGCTTTTTCAGGATCAAATTATAGGTCAGTTAGCAGCCCGGTTGACCGCGCTGGTAATGGCCCGCAAGGACGCCGTTACGATATTGGCGTGACGCCCGACACCGTAAACCGGTGTTCCGTCGGGTTTCCGCATTTCCACATAGGCGACGGCAACCGCATCGGCACCGAACCCTGTTGTATGTTCGCGGTAGTCATTGACCGACAGATCAACGCCGATGCTGGATTTAAGGGCGCTCATATAGGCATCGATGGGGCCGGTGCCGGACCCTTCAACGGTTTTCTCCTCGCCCTTGTACACCACGTTGGCGCTCAGGACACGACGCTCGGACGCATGGGTGTCCACGGTTGTCTGGTGATTGACAAAGCTGAGATCGCCCTTGGCTTCCAGATATTCCTCGGTAAAGACGTCATAGATAAAGGACGATGACAGTTCCTTGCCGGTTTCATCCGTGATTTTCTGGATCACCTTGCTGAACTCGACCTGCAACATGCGCGGCAGTTCAATGCCGTAATCCTCTTGCAGCAGATAAGCGACGCCGCCCTTGCCGGACTGGCTGTTCACACGGATCACCGCGTCGTAGCTGCGTCCCAGATCCTGCGGATCGATCGGCAGATACGGAATTTCCCACAATTCGGCATTGGCCTGTTTCAGGGCCGCGAAGCCTTTCTTGATCGCATCCTGATGGGAGCCGGAGAAGGCCGTAAACACCAACTCACCGCCATACGGATGACGCGGGTGAACCGGCAACTGGTTACAATATTCAACGGTGCGAACCACTTCGTTGATATTGCTGAAATCCAGTTCCGGGTTGACGCCCTGGGTATACATATTCATGGCGATATTCACCACGTCCACGTTCCCGGTCCGCTCGCCGTTGCCGAACAGGGTCCCTTCCACACGGTCTGCACCGGCCATGATGCCGAACTCGGCCGCGGCAACGCCGGTGCCCCGGTCGTTATGCGGGTGCAGGGACAGGATGATGCAGTCCCGGTTCGGCAGGTTGCGGTGCATCCACTCGATCTGGTCGGCATAGATATTCGGGGTTGCCACCTCGACCGTGGCCGGCAGGTTGATGATGATCTTGTTGTCCGGGGTCGGCTTCCAGATATCCATGACAGCCCCACAAACCTCGCAGGCGTAATCCAGCTCGGTCTGGGTAAAGCTTTCCGGAGAATATTCCATCTGAATCTTGGTTTCCGGCATCTCGTCGGCCAGTTGGCGCACCAGCTTCGCGCCTTCGATGGCAATCTGCTTGATCCCTTCCCGGTCCATGTCGAACACCACCCGCCGCTGCAGGGTGGAGGTGGAGTTGTAGAGGTGAACAATCGCCTCTTTTGCGCCCTGAACGGCTTCAAAGGTCCGGCGGATCAATTCCTCGCGGGACTGGGTCAGGACCTGGATCTTGACGCCATCGGGAATTTCGTTGTTGTCGATCAGGTAGCGAACAAAGTCGAAATCGGTCTGGGATGCGGACGGGAAACCGACCTCGATTTCCTTGAAGCCAAGGCTGACCAGATGACGGAACATGCGCAGCTTACGCTCGTGCCCCATGGGTTCGATCAGGGCCTGGTTACCATCCCGCAAATCCACGCTGCACCAGATCGGTGCCTTCTCGATCACCTTGGAGGGCCATTGGCGATCCGGCAAGTTGATCGGTTCGAATGCCTTGTATTTTTCACCGGGAACGAAGTTCATTACTCTATCCTCAAATTTCTAGCGGCTCTAGTTGTGCCTTGTCTCTCAGTTTTTGTGTTTTTAAGCAGCCCGGATACGGTCACCAAAGCGCTACCAGCCTTGGTGACCGCCAATAAGTCGAGAGAGCCCCCCGGATGACCCTATCCAGTCATCCTGCCGTTTGTATCCCGTCTGTAATTTTCTGCTGTTTTTTCTGATTTCAGGCCGGTCGGCGCTGTCATATTGCATTTGAGTTCTCGACTGAATTAGGGAAAAGGACATCATCCACCCCGACACTTTTCAAAGCGTCGGGTTGCTTAGTCGTAGTAGCCCTAGTAGTCGATCTGAATATTGCATGAAGGAAAATTTATCGATCCCCAACAGATAGTCAAGGTAAAAACCTTATACAGACCCGGTTTTTGTGTCCGCCTGCTTTTTCCCGGTGAAAAGCGACACCAGCCCCCGTGCCCCGAAGGACAGCCACAACGCCAGAACGGCCTGAACCACCAAGGGAACCAGATCCCGGATCAGTTCCACCTGGGACGGGCCGTCATTGCCGGACGCCGCCTGTGCCACCTGCGTCAGATAGTAGGACGCATCCACCGCCACGCCGGACAGCAGGAACACCCCGACAGCCATCACGCCGACCGATTGCAGGTCATCCCGCTTCCATTCCGGCATGGGTTCATCCGACGGGACAATCCCCTTCAGCACCAACCCCGACAGGGCGACCGGAAAGCTGATCATCAGCAACCCCACAAGGCTAAACACAAAGGCCAACAGGAAGAAATTCAAATATTCCAGCGAATTTTCCGTCACCCAGAATTCCCATTCATACATCAGGGAATAAAGCTGACTGACCAGAATGAAAACACCCGCCAACCGGATGGCGACCGCCACCAGTGCCCGAAAGCTCATGATCTTCTCCTCACCTAAACTCTATACATTTCCAAGATCAAGGAACGGGTCCTCGTAATCATTTTCATGGAACCCCAGCAGCTTCCATGTGGCGGCCATATGCTGTGCCAGCGGCGCCGTGACGGTCAGGTCATGCCCGTCCGGGTGGGAAATGGTGATCTCGCGGGCATGCAGATGCATCTTCTTGGAAATCGCCCCTTCCAGAAAGGCATCGCTGCCGCCGTATTTACCATCGCCAACAATCGGGGTGCCAATGGCCACGCAATGGACCCGCAACTGGTGGGTCCGTCCGGTCAGCGGCTTCAGCGTCAGCCACGCCGCCTTGGTACCGGCCACGGCCACAACGGAATAGTCACTGATAGCCTTCTGCCCGTCCCGATCTACAACGACCTTTTCCCCGTTGGCTGTGACAATCTTTGTCAGGTTATAGGAAATGGTCGCCTGCGCCGGACGCGGAACACCGGCAACCAGTGCCCAGTAAATCTTGCGGGTGGTGCGGCGCTTAAACGCCTCTGTCAGGTGTTTGGCCGCCTGACGGGTGCGCCCGATCACCAGAACCCCGGACGTATCCTTGTCAAGCCGGTGGGTCAGGCGGGGCCGCTCGTCATAGTCAAACCGAAGACCGTCCAGCAGGCCATCCACATGGCGGCTCTGTCCGCTGCCGCCCTGTACGGGCAAACCTGCGGGCTTGTTCAGGACAATCACCTGATCGTCCATATGCAGGATCATACCGCGAATATCGGCAATGTCGTAATCACTGAGGACATTCTGCTCGGCGCGCTTTTCGCTTCGGGCCTGCGCCGGCTTGAAGGCATCATCGGGCAACGGCGGAATACGAATAGACTGCCCGGCCTCAAGCCGGTCCTTGGATTTGGCCCGTTTCTTGTCGACCCGGATTTCCCCTTTTCGCAGCAGTTTTTCAAGCTGCCCGTGGGTGACCCCCGGAAAATGGGTCTTGAACCACCGGTCCAGCCGCTGGTCTCCCTCGGCTTCGGTGACTTCGATATAGTGTACACGGCTCATGACAGGATCACCCGCATTAACTGGAGGCCCGCAAACAGGCCACCAATGGAAAGAACAACGGAAACAAGGATATACCCCCCAGCTTCCACATAGGCGCCCTTCTGGAACAGGTTCGCCGCATCAAGGGAGAAGGTCGAAAAGGTCGTAAACGCGCCGAGAAACCCAGTGACCAGAAACACCCGAAGCTCAGGCGATGGTGACCACCGCAGGGCCATCAGTTCGATCAGGACCCCCATCACCAGCGACCCCAGAACATTCACCGCCAGCGTTCCATACGGATAGCCCGGACCAAGAAGACGCAAGGCCATGGTTCCCATACCATATCGGGCGCACGCCCCAAGGGCACCCCCGATCGCAATGGACAGGTACATGTTCATCTGTCGCCTCCGCTCGTCTGCCGTTTTGCCCTGAGCCGTTTCCAGTAGTCAAGGCGCTTGGCAATATCCCTTTCAAACCCTCTTTCCACCGGCTTGTAATACGCCTCGCGCGGCATGTCATCAGGGAAGTAGTTCTGACCCGAAAAACCATCCTCGGCATCGTGATCATAGGCGTATCCGTCGCCGTAGCCCAAATCCTTCATCAAGTGGGTGGGGGCGTTCAGGATATGCATGGGCGGCATGTGCGAGCCATTTTTCCGCGCCGATTTCGCCGCCAACTTGAACGCCGCATATCCCGCATTGGATTTCGGCGCCGTCGCCAGATAGATCACCGCCTGCGCAATGGCCAGATCCCCTTCCGGGCTGCCCAGAAACTGATAGGCATCCCGCGCTGCATTGGCCTGCAGCACCGCATTGGGATCGGCCATACCGATATCCTCCACGGCGAACCGCACCAGCCTGCGGGTGATATAAAGCGGGTCCTCGCCGCCATCCATCATGCGGGAAAACCAATAGAGGGCCGCATCCACATCGGACCCGCGCAAGGATTTGTGCAAGGCACTGATCAGGTTGTAATGTCCGTCCCGGTCCTTGTCATAGGCCGGCGCCTTCTTGGAAATGACCTGTGACAACTGGCTGCGGGTCAGCGGCTCTGTTCCGGTCTTGAAAACTGTCTCCACCATATTGAGGAAGAACCGCCCGTCCCCATCGGCAAGCGCGGCAAGGGCCTCCCTCGCTTCCTCATCAAGCGGGACAGGACGCCCTTCCACCTCCTCCGCCCGCTCCAGCAAGGCGGCGAAAGACTGCTCGTTATGGCGCTCCAGCACCAGCACCTGACAGCGGGACAACAAGGCCCCGTTCAGTTCAAAGGACGGGTTTTCCGTGGTCGCCCCGATCAGGGTCACGGTGCCATCCTCCACATAGGGCAGAAAGCCGTCCTGCTGGGATCGGTTGAAGCGGTGGATCTCATCCACGAACAACAGGGTTCCCTTGCCGTTCTGCTTGCGCATTTTAGCGGCATCAAAGGCCTTTCGAAGATCGGCAACGCCGGAAAAGACGGCGGAAATCTGCTCGAAATGCAAGTCCACTTCCTCGGCCAGAAGCCGGGCAATGGTGGTTTTTCCGGACCCCGGCGGCCCCCACAGGATCAGGGACGCCAACCAGCCAGCATCCAGCATCCGCTGCAGCGTCCCCCCTTCCTTCAACAGGTGGTCCTGCCCGACCACCTCGGACAGGGTTGTCGGGCGCAGCCTTTCGGCCAGCGGACGGTTGCTGTCCGCTGCGGCGCCCTTATCCCCAAACAGGTCGGTCACCGGGACACCTGGAAGGTCAGCACCCGACCATTGCGGGCCATCTGAATGGTCCAGCGGCCCTTCGCTGCCACCAGAAGGCGCTGCAAATCACGGGTATTGGCGGCCTTCTTGCCGTTGACTGCCAGCATGATATCGCCCCGCCGAATGCCATAGCGTTCGGCCAGACTGTCTTTTTCCACGCCCGTGACAACGATCCCCTTGGCCAAGGCGGGAAATCCGATTTCAAGGGCAAGGGCCGGAGACAGGTTCCCCACCTCTGCACCGGCCAGTGGCTGCGGCCCGCCCAGTGTCACCAGATCCCGCGGCGGGTCTTCCGGCGCTTTTTGCAAGGGAACGTTCACTTCGATATGTTGGCCGTTCCTGTAAATACCGAGAGCGGTCGTCTTGCCGATCTCCCCTGTGGAGACCCGATAGAGCAGGGCTTCCGGCGCCAGCACTTCCTTGCCATCAACCGATGTCACCACATCGCCAACCTTCAGGCCCCCCTTTGCGGCGGCCCCACCCGGATAAATACTGTTCACCAGCACACCGCCCGGCCGGTCCAGCCCAAGACTTTCTGCGGCATCCCGTGTTACCCGCTGCCCACTGGCGCCAAGCCACGGCCGGATCACCTCGCCATTGGCAAGACCATTGGCCAGAACAGACCGGACCAGATTGGCCGGGATCGCAAATCCGATACCAAGAGATCCGCCGCCCTTGCTAAAAATGGCCGAGTTGACCCCGGCCAGTCGCCCGTCCATGGTCAGCAGCGCGCCGCCGGAGTTTCCGGGGTTAATGGCCGCATCGGTCTGGATGAAGGACCGAATGTCGTTGCCCACACCGGCATTCCTGTCGAGGGCGGACACAATCCCGCTGGTGACGGTCTGGCCCACGCCGAACGGGTTCCCAATGGCAATCACCAGATCACCAACCTCCAAGGTATCGGAATCATTGAACTCCAGAAATGGCAGCGGGTCGCCCTCGGTGTTGATTTTCAACACGGCAAGGTCGGTCCGCTCGTCCTCCAGCACCACACTGGCGTCAAATTCGCGCCGGTCATGCAGGGCCACGGTGATTTCATCGGCCCCGTTCACAACGTGATAGTTGGTGACAATGGTGCCGTCCGCATTGATGATCACCCCGGAGCCCAGCGAGTTTTGTGTGCGCTTCTGGTTCCGCTGCTTCCCGAAACCGGGGCCGAAAAACCGTTCAAAGAACGGATCGCGGAACAGGCTCCGGCTTTTTGCCTCTACGGTTTTTTTGGTAAAGATATTCACCACGGCGGGCGCGGCCTTTTTCACCAGCGGCGCAAATGTCAGGGTGATTTCAGCCTGATTGGTCGGAACCCGATCCTCTTTTGCGGCGACGGTTCCCCCCGCCATGATCAGGCTGCCGGCAACCACCAAAGCGAACAGACCTTGTCGTCCGATTGATCCTGTTGCGTTCATTTCATTTTCTCCGCTTTGTACCGCTTCACAAAAAAACCAATTTTTACCGCTATCCAACAGCGATTGAGATGTTTTACTCTCTTGTATCAGGAAGGGGGAAATTCCCGCCCTTCTTTCGAAATATAACCCCTTGGCACCACATTTGGAGATGCATTTTGAAGAAAATTTTGGCGTGTCTGGTCCTTGGTAGCGTGGCGATTGGCAGCACCGCCGCCGTTACCCCTTCCGCAATGGCTTCCCAAAGAACCGTCAAGGACTCTGACGAAGCCCTTGATATCGTCTTCAGTGAAATCGAACGCCGGATCATCCGGGACTTTTTCCGCGACCGGGATGACCGGTATCATGACAAGAAACACAAATCGAAAAAGGGTCTGCCGCCCGGCCTCGCCAAGAAGGACACACTGCCTCCCGGGCTGGCAAAGCAACTGGCCCGCAATGGCACCCTGCCCCCCGGCCTTGCCAAGCGGGACCTGCCGCGTGACCTCTATTACCGCCTTCCCCACCGGGATGGCCTGTATGAACGGGTCATTGTCGGGAATGATGTGGTGCTTCTAAAGCGTGGGGCCAACCTGATCTATGACATCATCAAGGATATCGTCAACTGACCCTTCCCCCATATCCGCAATAAAAAAGGCAGCCAATCGGCTGCCTTTTTTAATGTCTATCAAGCCTCGCTGTTATGCAACAGCTTCTGCTTCCAGAACTTCTTCGTCAGACTGGACCGGACCGCTGTCCTTGCCCTTTGCTTCGACGTCGCGCTCAACCAGCTCGATGACAGCCATCGGGGCTGCGTCGCCTGTGCGGAAGCCGGCTTTCAGAACACGGGAGTAACCGCCCTTACGTTCTGCATACCGTTCTGCCAGCGTACTGAACAGCTTGTCGACGATCGCCTTTTCGGAAAGAACGGCCATAGCCTGACGACGGGCGTGCAGGTCGCCGCGCTTGCCAAGGGTGATCAGTTTTTCAACGATCGGACGAAGGTCTTTTGCCTTCGGCAGCGTGGTTTTGATTTGTTCGTGCTTAATCAGGGACGCTGCCATGTTGGCAAACATCGCCTGACGGTGGGATGATGTTCTGCTGAACTTACGTCCAGATTTACGATGACGCATTGTAGTAACTCCAAAGCAGCCAGATCTGCTTTAATATTGTTGTTCGTACCGCTTAGCCAGATCTTCAATATTCTCTGGCGGCCAGTTCTTAACTTCCATTCCAAGGTGCAGACCCATACCGGCCAATACTTCCTTGATTTCATTCAGTGACTTACGGCCGAAGTTCGGCGTACGCAGCATCTCGTTTTCTGTGCGCTGTACCAGGTCACCGATATAGGTGATGTTGTCGTTCTTGAGGCAGTTGGCAGAACGAACGGACAGTTCCAGTTCATCCACCTTGCGGAACAGATTCGGATTATATTCCGGCTCGTTCACTTCTTCCTTGATGACAACTTCTTCCGGCTCTTCAAAGTTGATGAACAGCTGGAATTGCTCCTGCAGGATACGGGCAGAAAATGCAACAGCATCTTCCGGGCTAACCGTTCCGTTAGTCTCAACCTTCAATGTCAGTTTGTCATAGTCGAGAACCTGACCTTCACGGGCGGCATCGACCTTGTAAGTCACTTTGCGGACTGGGCTATAGAGGCTATCGATCGGAATAAGGCCGATCGGCGCATCTTCAGGACGGTTTGCAGAGCCGGGAACATATCCCTTGCCTGTGTTGACCGTCATTTCCATGCTGATGGTCGCCCCGTCATCAAGATGCATCAGAACCTGTTCAGGATCCATGATCTCGATATCGGCACCGGTTTCGATCATGCCTGCGGTAACAGCACACGGGCCAGACGCTTTCAGGCTGATCCGTTTCGGACCTTCCACATGGCTGCGAATGGCAAGCGATTTCAGGTTCAGGACGATATCGGTGACATCCTCACGCACGCCGGCGATAGAGGAGAATTCGTGCAAAACGTTATCGATCTGAATGGATGTGATCGCGGCGCCTTGCAAACTTGACAAAAGAACACGGCGCAAAGCGTTACCAAGTGTCAGGCCAAACCCTCTTTCAAGCGGTTCAACGACAATGGTTGCTTCGCGATCACTCTGATCTCCCGGTTCGATCGAGAGATTAGCCTGGATTAGCTCTTTCCAGTTTTGCTGAATCACGGCATTGACCTCATAGCTTTGCAGGCCCACCACGGGCCTGCTTTGTCCTCAAAACAGTCAGTACAGTCCTTACTGTACCCACAACGAAATCCGTTCCGGATCAAACGCGACGGCGTTTGGGAGGGCGGCAACCGTTGTGCGGAATCGGAGACACATCACGAATGGACGTGATTGTGAAGCCGACAGCCTGCAATGCACGCAGAGCGGATTCACGTCCTGACCCAGGACCTTTAACTTCAACCTCAAGGGTCTTCATTCCGTGTTCCTGTGCCTTCTTGCCTGCATCTTCAGCAGCAATCTGCGCAGCGAACGGAGTGGATTTGCGGGAACCCTTGAATCCCTGAGAACCAGCGGATGACCAAGCAATGGCGTTGCCCTGTGCATCGGTGATGGTAATCTTGGTGTTGTTGAAGGTTGCGCTTACGTGCGCGACACCGGAGATAATGTTTTTACGTTCGCGGCGGCGAATACGGGTTTTATCACGTGCCATTGTTACTTCTTCTTCCCAGCAATTGGCTTGGCCGGGCCTTTACGGGTCCGGGCATTTGTATGTGTGCGCTGTCCACGAACCGGCAGACCGCGACGGTGCCGAAGGCCACGGTAGCAACCGAGGTCCATCAGTCGTTTAATGTTCATTGCGGTTTCACGACGCAGATCGCCTTCAACCGTATAATGGCTGTCGATGAATTCGCGAATCTTCACAACGTCAGCGTCGCTCAGTTCGTTGACACGAACAGCGCTTTCAACGCCAACAGATTCACAAATTTCCTTGGCAAAGGCCGGGCCAATGCCGTGAATGTAGGTCAGTGCAATTTGAACCCGCTTGTTAGTCGGGATATTTACACCAGCAATACGAGCCACGCTAGTTTCTCCTCATCACCAATTCGGGCCACACTGACCCGGTGTCTCACCCGCTTCCGGGAAGCGCGCGATTATATAAATTTGTAATACGTAGTCAACACCCTAGATTTCCTGCAGGACTGCTTCGATCTGTTGTGTGACTTCATCAATATCGGCCATTCCATCGACTTGCTTAAGAACGCCTTTGCCCTTGTAGTAGGGTAACAGTGGTGCGGTCTGATTGTGATAAGCCTGTAAACGGGACTTTACGGTCTCTTCAGTATCATCACTACGGCGGGTAAACTCGGTCCCTCCGCATTTATCACACACACCATCTTTTGCCGGTTTCAAGAAAATATCGTGATACCCGGCGCCACAGTTGGCACATGTATAACGGCCCGTGACCCGTTCTACAAGTACCTCATCGTCAGTTTTCATCTCGATTACGGCGTTCAGGGACAGTTTTTTGTCCTTCAACATCGAATCAAGTGCTTCTGCCTGTGCTTCGGTTCTGGGGAAGCCATCCAGGATGACCCCATTGGCACAATCCGGCTGGTCCAGACGGTCGGAAATGATGCCGGTCATGATGTCGTCTGACACCAGTCCACCCTGCTCCATCACTTCCTTTGCCTTCAGGCCCACTTCGGTCCCTTCGGCCACGGCCGCCCGCAGCATGTCTCCGGTGGAGAGCTGGATCAAACCATGTTTGTCCTGCAGACGCTGAGCCTGGGTTCCTTTACCGGCACCTGGTGCCCCCAAGAGAATAAGAATCATTTACGACGTCCCCCCAATTTGGATTTTTTGATCAATCCCTCATACTGGTGGGCCAACAGGTGACTTTGAATCTGTGCCACCGTATCCATGGTTACCGACACCACGATCAACAGGGATGTACCACCGAAGTAGAACGGTACGGACCACTGGGAGACAAGGATCTCCGGCAGGATACAGACCAGGGACAGATAGGCAGCGCCAACAACAGTCAAACGGGTCAGGACATAGTCGAGATATTCCGACGTCCGTTTACCGGGGCGAATGCCAGGCACAAAGCCACCATGTTTCTTCAGGTTGTCCGCTGTATCGTCCGGATTGAACACAACAGCCGTATAGAAGAAACAGAAGAACACGATACCAACCACATACAGCAGCATATAGAGCGGTTGCCCATGCCCCAGCAGGGTGGTGATGGTTGTCAGCCACTCCGGACCGGAGCCAGCAGAGAAACCGGCCACTGTAATCGGCATCAGCAACAGAGAGGATGCGAAGATCGGCGGAATGACACCTGCGGTATTCAGTTTCAACGGCAGGTGGGAATTCTGGCCCCCATAGGTCTTGTTGCCACGCTGACGCTTTGGATACTGGACAAGGACCCGGCGCTGCGCCCGTTCGACGAACACGATGAACGCGATCACGGCAACTGACAGGATCAGCAGGAACAGGATAATGAGGGTGGAAAGCGCGCCTGTACGGCCCAGTTCAAGTGTCCCTACAAGGGCACCGGGCAAGGCTGCGACAATACCGGAGAAAATGATCAGGGAGATACCGTTACCAACACCGCGGGCGGTGATCTGCTCACCCAGCCACATCAGGAAGACGGTACCACCAACCAGTGTGATCACTGTGGTAATGCGGAAATAGAGGCCGGGATCAATCACCGCAGACTGGCCGCTGGACAGGGACATCCCCTCCAGGCCAACCGCGATACCATACCCCTGCAAGGCAGCCAGAAAGACTGTGCCATAGCGGGTATACTGGTTGATCTTCTTCCTCCCCTGCTCTCCTTCTTTCTTCAGTTGCGCCATCTGCGGAGAGATGGACGTCATCAACTGCATGATGATGGAGGCGGAAATGTAAGGCATGATGTTCAACGCAAAAATGGTCATGCGGCCAAGCGCACCACCAGCAAAAACGTCGAACATCCCGAGTACGCCACCGGAGTTCTGGGCGAACACATCAGCAAGAACGTTGGGATCGACACCCGGAATCGGGATGTAGGTACCGATCCGGTACACGATCAAAGCGAAAAGCGTAAACCACAAACGCTTCTTGAGTTCCGTCGCTTTGGAAAATGCCCCAAAGCTCATGGATGAAGCCATTTGTTCTGCTGCAGACGCCATGTAGAGAAACTCCAGATTAAAAGGGCAGCATACGCTGCCCTGTACTCATTCTTTACTCGGATTTTGCCGCAGCCGGTGCTGTCAGAGTGACAGAGCCGCCTGCTTTTTCAACAGCTTCGATTGCTGATTTTGAAGCGCCAGTAACTTCGAAGGAAACCTTCGATGTCAGCTCACCCTTCGCCAGCAGACGAACACCGTCGACAACCTTGCCCACAACACCAGCTTCTTGCAGCTTGGCAATTGTGATGGTTTCCTTGGCATCCAGTTTACCAGCCTCAATCGCTGCCTGTACGCGGCCCAAGTTGGCAACAGCAAAGTCTTTGCTGAAGATGTTCTTGAAGCCCCGTTTCGGCAGACGACGGTGGATCGGCATCTGGCCGCCTTCGAAACCTTTAATGGCAACGCCGGACCGTGATTTCTGACCCTTTTGACCGGAACCGGAAGTCTTACCTTTACCGGAACCGATACCGCGGCCAACGCGGGTGCGGTTCTTGACGGCACCTGCATTGTCGGAAATTTGATTCAAACGCATATTGTGTTTTCCTTATCCTGCCGAAAAGCCTCAGGAGGCTTCTTCAACACGCACCAGGTGGTTGACTTTGCGGATCATACCCCGAATGGACGGGGTATCTTCCAGTTCAACAGTCCGGTTCATTTTGTTCAAGCCAAGGCCGACCAGCGTTGCACGCTGGGACTTGTGCCGACCGATCGGGCTGCCTGTCTGTGTTACTTTAACAGTTGCCTTAGCCATCGACGGCCTCCTTCACTGTATCAACGGAACGACGTCCGACCACATCAGAAACCTTCTTGCCACGCTTGGCAGCAATCTGGCGCGGTGACTGCATGGACTTCAGGCCTTCAAACGTCGCACGGATCATGTTGTACGGGTTTGAGGTACCGATGGACTTTGTCACAACGTCCTGGACGCCAAGGGAGTCAAAGACTGCGCGCATCGGACCACCGGCGATAACGCCAGTACCAGCCGGTGCAGGACGCAGCATCACTTTACCGGCACCGTAGTGACCCTTCACATCATGGTGAAGTGTCCGGCCTTCGCGAAGCGGTACACGGATGAGTTTTTTCTTTGCATCCTCGGTTGCCTTGCGGATCGCTTCAGGAACTTCACGGGCTTTACCGTGACCGAACCCAACGCGACCTTTCTGGTCACCAACAATTACCAGGGCGGCGAAGGCAAAGCGACGACCACCCTTTACAACCTTGGCCACACGGTTGATGTGGACAAGGTTTTCGACGAATTCTGAATCGCCTTTTTCTGTTTGCTCAGGTCTGCTCATAGTCAATCCCCTTAGAAGGTAAGCCCGCCTTCACGGGCGGCATCGGCGAGGGCCTTGACCCGGCCATGATACTGATATCCGCCGCGATCGAAAGCGACTTCCTTGACACCTGCCTCGAGGGCACGTGCGGCAATCAGCTTACCAACTTCAGCCGCGGCGCTCTTGTCAGCACCGGACTTGAGTTTTTCACGAAGATCCTTTTCGAGTGTTGAAGCAGACGCCAGTGTGCGGCCTGCAACATCATCGATGATCTGGGCATAGATCTGCTTGTCGGAGCGGTGTACGGACAAACGCGGACGCCCGTTGGATACCTTGCGAAGGCGCGCCCGCATTCTACGGCGACGACGCTCAAATAATTCTCTAGAATTTGCCATGGTCGTGTCCTACTTCTTCTTACCTTCTTTACGGAAGATAAACTCGTCCGCATATTTGACACCTTTACCCTTGTAGGGTTCCGGTTTGCGGTAGCTGCGGATTTCAGCAGCAACCTGTCCAACACGCTGTTTGTTGGAGCCGGAAACTTCAATGGTTGTCGGTGACGGGCACTTGATCTCGATCCCTTCCGGAATCGGATAGTTCACGTCATGACTGAAGCCCAGGTTCAAAGTCAGGGTGTTGCCCTGTACGGCAGCACGGTAACCAACGCCGACAACTTCCAGTTTCTTGGTGAAGCCATTGCTTACACCTTCAACCAGGTTGTTCAGCAGTGTCCGCTGCATACCCCACATCTGGCGGGCTTTCTGGCTTGCGTCACGCGGCTTGACCCAGATCTGGTCTTCCACGCGCTCAACCACGACATCGTCAACAAAGGTCATGCTCATGACGCCTTTGCTGCCTTTAACGGTAACGTCCTTGTCGTTCAGCTGTACATCTACACCTGAAGGGATTGTCACCGGATGTTTTCCAATACGAGACATAATTCCTCCTAGTAGACTTTACAGAGAACTTCGCCGCCTACATTGGCTTCGCGAGCTTCATTGTCTGACAGAACACCACGCGGTGTGGACAGGATGGCAATACCAAGACCGTTACGAACAGTCGGCAGATCCTTAACACCAGAGTAGACACGACGGCCTGGCTTGGAAACACGGCTTACGTGCTCGATCACGCCTTCGCCCTGATAATATTTCAGTTCGATGGTGATTTCCGCTTTGCCTGGCTCGGTTTCAGCAGTTTCATAACCGCGGATGTAGCCTTCACGCTTCAGGGTTTCCAGAACGTTTACGCGCAGTTTGGAGGCCGGGCTCTTTACAGAGCTTTTCCGGGCTTTCTGTCCGTTACGAATACGGGTCAGCATATCGCCGAGGGGATCACTGAATGACATCTTTGTATCTCCCTATTACCAGCTTGACTTGACCATACCCGGGATCTGACCTGTGGACGCGAGATCGCGCAGGCCGATACGGGACAGTTTCAGTTTACGATAGACACCGCGCGGACGACCGGTCAGTTCACACCGGTTGCGGATGCGGGTCTTTGATGAGTTGCGCGGCAATGCAGCCAGCTTCAGGCGGGCGGCAAAGCGTTCTTCCTGGGGAAGACTCTCATCTGAAGAAATCGCCTTCAGTTCTGCACGTTTGGCGGCAAATTTTTCCACCAACTTGCGGCGCTTCAGATCTCTTTCAACGGCGCTTTTCTTAGCCATTCTCTATTCTCCTTGGATCAATTGATCTTGAACGGCATGTTAAAACCGCTCAGAAGCTCACGAGCTTCCTCGTCGGTTTTCGCAGTCGTACAGATCACGATATCCATACCCCGAACGTCGGCTACATCATCATAGTCGATTTCCGGGAACACGATTTGCTCTTTCAGGCCCATGGCGTAGTTGCCACGACCGTCAAAGCTCTTTGCAGAAACACCGCGGAAGTCACGTACACGTGGCAGTGCGATGTTGACCAGACGATCGAGGAATTCGTACATCTGGTTCTTGCGAAGGGTCACCTTGGCGCCAATCGGCATACCTTCACGCAGCTTGAAGGCCGCGTTGGATTTCTTCGCAATCGTAATAACCGGACGCTGACCAGTAATCTTGGCCAGCTCGGCTTCAACGGACTTAACTTTCTTGGAGTCGCTTACGGCATCACCACAGCCAACGTTGATGACGATTTTTTCCAGTTTCGGAATCATCATTTCGTTGGCGTAGCTGAATTTTTCCATAAGCTTCGCACGAAGCTCTTCGTTGTAAACGGTTTTCAGTCTTGGCGTAGTCATATTCCTGCCCCTTACTGATCAATAACTTCGCCGGAGCGCTTGGCAAAGCGAACTTTCCGACCGTCATCGAGTGTTTTGTACCCAACGCGAGTTGCCTTGCCATCCTTCGGATCCTGCACGGCGATGTTGGACAGGTGGATCGGCGCTTCCTTCTCAACAATACCACCCTGTTCGGTCTGGCTTTGTTTTGTGTGACGCTTCACCATGTTGACGCCGGAAACGACGGCACGGCGGTCTTCGCGGACAACGCGCAGAACTTCGCCGCTCTTGCCTTTATCCTTACCGGTGAGGACGACAACCTTGTCGCCCTTCTTAACAGCAAATTTCTCAGCCATTACAGCACCTCCGGAGCCAATGAAATGATTTTCATGTAGTTTTTGGCACGCAGCTCACGGGTGACCGGGCCAAAAATACGGGTTCCGATAGGATCACCCTGCTTGTTGACCAGAACGGCAGCGTTCGTGTCGAACCGGATTGCGGTTCCGTCCGGACGGTGGATTTCCTTCTTGGTGCGCACGATAACGGCTGTCTGCACGTCACCTTTTTTAACGCGACCACGCGGAATGGCTTCCTTTACGGAAACGATGATCTTGTCACCAACTGAGGCGGTTTTCCGCTTGGAGCCGCCCAGAACCTTAATGCACTGCACCCGTCTCGCGCCGGAGTTGTCGGCGACTTCCAGGTTGGTTTGCATTTGAATCATAGTCTTTACCTTCGTTTGGTACGATTACGCTCAATCAAGCGTTATCGTAAAGGACTTCCCAACGTTTCAGTTTAGAGCGAGGGGCGGCTTCCTGGATGCGAACCACATCCCCTTCCTTGAACTGATTTTTCTCATCATGGGCATGGTACTTTTTAGACCGGCCAATGTATTTTTTGTAGAGCGGGTGCATGACCTGACGCTCTACGTTGACAACAACAGTCTGGTTGTTCTTGTCGCTTACAACTGTCCCTTGCAGGATACGCTTCGGCATTGCTTAATTCTCCTATGACGCTGTGTTCGCGGACATCACTGTCTTGATACGAGCGATGTCGCGACGAACTTCGCGCACACGTGCCGTGTTCTCCAGCTGACCACTGGCCTGCTGGAAGCGAAGATTGAACTGCTCTTTTTTGAGTGAGATGAGCTCTTCTTTGAGCTCATCCGCACTTTTGCCCAGTAATTCCTGTGCCTTCATGGTCAACCCCCTTCGCCGAGACGGGTAACAAACTTGGTTTTAATCGGCAGCTTTGCCGCACCGCGTTCAAACGCTTCTCTGGCAAGGTCAGCGGGAACACCGTCAAGTTCAAACATGATCTTGCCCGGCTGGATACGAACCATCCAATATTCCGGAGACCCCTTACCCTTACCCATACGGACTTCGGTAGGTTTCTTTGATACCGGAACATCGGGGAAGACACGAATCCAGACCCGACCAGCACGTTTGATATGACGTGTTACCGCACGACGAGTTGCCTCGATCTGACGCGCAGTGATACGTCCGGGTTCTACAGCCTTGAGACCGTAGGCGCCGAAGTTGAGGGTTGTACCTGAACTTGCGACGCCCTTCAAGCGTCCTTTGTGCGCTTTACGAAATTTTGTGCGCTTCGGTTGAAGCATGAGATCACCTCTTTATATTATCCGCGACGTCCACCGGGGCGACCTGCAGGACGACCAGATGACTGGTGCTTTTCCTGGGCCTTTTCCTGTCCCATCGGGTCATGTTCCATAATTTCGCCTTTGTAGATCCACGTCTTGATACCAATGATACCGTAAGTGGTCAGCGCTTCGGCGGTTCCGTAGTCAACGTTCGCACGCAGGGTGTGAAGCGGAACGCGACCTTCGCGGTACCATTCGTCACGTGCAATTTCAGCACCGCCAAGACGGCCTGAGCAGTTGATCTTGATGCCTTCTGCGCCAAGACGCAGGGCAGACTGTACAGCCCGCTTCATGGCGCGACGATATGCCACACGCCGTTCAAGCTGCTGGGCGATGTTCTGGGACACCAGGGCAGCATCGATTTCCGGCTTGCGAATCTCGACGATGTTCAAGTGAACTTCAGACGCAGTCATCTGGGCAATCTTGGAGCGCAGCTTTTCGATGTCTGCGCCCTTCTTGCCGATGATCACACCCGGCCGTGCAGCGTGGATCGTAACGCGGCACTTTTTGGCCGGACGCTCAACGATCACACGGCTGACACCAGCCTGTGCCAGTTCTTTTTCCACGAATTTGCGGATCTTCAGATCTTCGTGCAGGAGATCAGCATAAGACGCATCGGCGTACCAGCGGGAATCCCAGGTACGGTTGATGCCGACGCGAAGGCCAATCGGATTAACTTTCTGACCCATTATGCTTGCTCCTCACGTTCACGGACCACAATGGTGATGTTACTGAAAGGTTTGACGATACCACTTGCGCGGCCACGTCCACGAGCCCGGAACCGTTTCATGACAAGCGCTTTACCAACATGTGCTTCGGCAACATAGAGCTGGTCAACGTCCAGCTGGTGGTTGTTCTCAGCGTTGGCAATGGCGGACTGAAGAACCTTCTTCACGTCGCGTGCAATCGCACGCTTGGAGAAGGTCAGGTCTTTCAGCGCGGCTTCCGCGGACTTACCGCGGATAAGTCCTGCCACGAGGTTCAGCTTCTGGGGACTGACACGAAGACGAATGCCTTTGGCCTGTGCTTCGTTATCCGCAAGCTGCCTTTCGAGGGACTGCTTACCCATGTTTATTTCCTCCGGGCCTTTTTATCGGCCGCATGGCCGTAGTATGTACGGGAGGGAGAGAATTCTCCGAATTTATGCCCCACCATGTCTTCATCCACCAGGACCGGGACGAACTTCTGGCCGTTATAAACGCCAAAAGTCAGACCCACGAACTGGGGAAGAATTGTCGAACGGCGAGACCAGGTCTTAATAACTTGTTTCTTGCCACTTTCGCGAGCAGTTTCTGCTTTTTTCAGCAGATACCCATCAACAAATGGGCCTTTCCAAACTGAACGTGCCATCTAGCGCTCCTTATTTCTTCCGCTTCTGCGGACGGCGCCGCATGATCATCTTGTCTGTGGACTTGTTGTTACGAGTCCGTTTGCCCTTAGTCGGTTTACCCCACGGAGTAACCGGGTGACGACCACCGGAAGTACGACCTTCACCACCACCATGCGGGTGATCGATCGGGTTCATGGCCACACCACGTACGGACGGGCGACGGCCAAGCCAGCGGGAACGACCGGCTTTCGCCAGTTTGACGTTCTTCTGGTCCGGGTTGGATACGGCACCGATTGTTGCCATGCATTCAGCAGGAACGATGCGTTGCTCACCAGAAGCCAGACGAAGCTGGGCGTAACCGGCGTCTTTACCAATCAGCTGAACATAGGTACCGGCGGAACGGGCCATCTGGCCGCCCTTGCCCGGCTTCATTTCCACGTTGTGGATAATGGTACCGACCGGCATGTTCTTCATCGGCATGGCGTTGCCCGGCTTGATGTCAACATTCTGACCGGCAACAACGGTGTCACCAACGGACACACGCTGCGGGGCCAGGATGTAGGCCTGCTCACCATCTTCATAGCGGATCAGCGCGATGAAGGCAGAACGGTTCGGATCGTATTCGAAACGCTCGATGGTGGCCGGTACATCAAATTTACGACGTTTGAAGTCGATAATCCGGTATGTCCGTTTGTGTCCACCACCACGACGGCGTGCAGTGATACGACCGTAGTTGTTACGACCGCCGCTTCCGGACAGGCCTTCTGTCAGAGACTTAACAGGCTTGCCCTTGTGCAGCTCGGACCGGTCAACAAGGACCAGGCCACGCTGAGCGGGTGTAGTCGGCTTGTAATTCTTCAGCGCCATTGTTTAGATCCCCGTAGTCACGTCGATGGTCTGACCTTCTTCCAAGGTCACCATGGCTTTCTTGTAATCTGAACGCTGGCCGATGCGACCGCGGAAACGCTTTACCTTACCGTTTGTCCGGTTGGTGTTGACGTTGGTCACCTTCACATTGAAGAGTGTTTCCACTGCTTCTTTGATTTCAGGCTTTGTTGCGTCCAGGGCTACACGGAATGTAACCTGATTGAATTCGGATCCCATTGTGGACTTTTCGGTAACTACCGGGCCCAGCAGGATGTCGTACATACGTTCCTGGTTCATTTCAGTCGTGCCTCCAGGCTTTCAACTGCGCTCTTTGTCAGAACCAGTGTGTCACGACGCAGGATGTCGTAAACGTTTGCACCGGCTTCCGGCAGAATGTCGACACGGGGAAGGTTCCGTGCGGACAGCGCGAAATTGGCATCAGGTTCCTTGCTGTCCACGATCAGTGTGGATTCCCAGCCAAGGGCTTTGAACTTTTCTGCCATCACTTTGGTTTTGGCGGCATCGGCCTTCAGTTCATCAACGATGATCAGTTTGCCTTCAGCCTGTTTGGCGGACAGGGCGTTCTTCAGTGCCAGCTTCCGCACTTTCTTCGGCAGAGAGTGCGCATGAGAGCGAAGAACCGGACCATGAGCCACACCACCACCACGCTGGTGAGGTGCACGCTTCTGACCCTGACGGGCACGTCCTGTACCTTTTTGATTGAACGGTTTGGTACCAGTACCGGAAACCTCGGAGACGTCTTTCGTCTTGTGTGTGCCGGAGCGGCGAGCCGCCAGCTGATACTTTACCATCCGTTGGAGCAGATCCGCACGCGGAGCCAATCCAAATACCTCGTCGGCCAGCTCAATTTCGCCGGCTGCCTTGTTCTCGAGGTTGATTACTTTAACCTTCATTGGGTCAGTCCCTCTTATTCTTCAACGGGAGCGTCTGTCGCAGGCGCTTCCTCGGCAGGTGCTGCTGCACCACCAGCTACGCGAACGGCAGCGGGGAACGGAGCATCTTCCGGACGATTTTTCTTCACGGCGTCAGAAACGAATACCCAACCGCCCTTGGAGCCCGGAACGGCACCCTTCAGGAGGATCAGGCCACGCTCCAGATCAGTGGAGACAACCTTCAGGTTCTGTGTTGTCACCTGGGCTGCGCCCATGTGACCGGCCATCTTCTTACCCTTGAAGGTACGACCCGGATCCTGACACTGACCCGTAGAACCGTGTGCACGGTGAGAAACAGACACACCGTGAGAGGCGCGCATACCACCGAAGTTGTGACGCTTCATCGGGCCGGCGAAGCCTTTACCGATGCTGGTTGCCACAACGTCAACCTGCTGGTTAGCGACGAAATGGTCGACAGTGAGTTCAGCACCAACATCGACAAAACCGTCTTCAGAGATCCGGAATTCAGCCAGCTTGCGCTTCGGTTCAACATTTGCTTTCGCATAGTGACCGCGCATTGCCTTGCTGACATTCTTGACCTTGGCTTTGCCAACGCCGATCTGCATGGCATTGTAACCGTGGCTGTCTGTGTTCCGGTGGGCAACAACCTGACAGTTGTCAACTTCCAGAACGGTTACCGGAACATGGCGGCCTTCGTCGTCGAAGACTCGGGTCATTCCGACTTTCTTTGCGATAATTCCACAACGCATTTTGCCTTACCCCAACAACTTGATGGACACGTCGACGCCTGCGGCGAGGTCCAATTTCATCAGTGCATCCACAGTTTGAGGCGTCGGCTCTACGATATCCAGAACACGCTTGTGAGTGCGAATTTCGAACTGCTCACGTGACTTCTTATCGATGTGCGGACCACGCAGAACGGTGTATTTGTCGATATGTGTCGGCAGAGGGATCGGACCACGAACCTGCGCACCTGTGCGCTTGGCTGTGTTGACGATCTCACCTGTCGAAGCATCGAGTACACGGTGATCATACGCCTTCAGGCGAATGCGGATATTTTGGTTTTCCATTACTCTGGTCACTCCAGAAAATGGCCGCCCCGCTGGAGCGGCCTAAATAATATCTTCTTACTCGGTGATGCTGGAAACGACGCCAGCACCAACAGTCC
>NZ_VNWN01000008.1 GCF_012720115.1 Sneathiella chinensis
ATCACCCAGTCCTGATTGCCCGTTCCGGTCAGGGTCCAGTTGGCAGTCCCATACTTCCAAAAAGTACCAAATCCGACATATTTCTTCGTTGGATCTGCCGGATCCCCGATCAGGGAAACATCGAAGCTGTCATTCGTACCGCCGGACAGAAAGAACTTATCCGCATTGCTGTGAGCAACAACCCGCCCTGTGACACTTGCTCCTCCGTACAACAAGAACTCATTAGTCCCACCGATAAACCGGACGGCATCGCCCAACGCGCCACCACCGGTATGATCCCCCCCTGAAATCGTCCCCATGTTAATTATAGTAACATTATTTGCGATGATACCGGTCCCTCCCTGCGGAGAGGTAATCCTGCGGCTCACCCCACCGGTTATGGAACCGTAGTTCCATAGGGTAGCATCCTCTATCTCAACTCCGGCCCCGCCAGAGCCACCTTCGCCCCCCAATATTGAACCATCGGTCCAATTAAGCAAGGATCCAGCCGACAGTACAACACCTGTGCCCCCCCGGCCATCCCGGACCATGCCGCCCCCGACACCCCCATCGCCGCCACGCACAGTACCGTGGTTTTTCAACTCAGCCTCACTACCCTGCACAAAACCTGCACCGCCAGCGCCACCGCTGCCGTCATGTTCCGGCAGACCTTGCCCTGAAAGACCACCATCGCCACCGTTCCCGCCATAGACGTTCACACCGGTATTAATAGTCACAGTCCCGGCGTCCACCACATGAAACCCATCCCCGCCCGCGCCGCCACCACCGCCGCCGCCGTGGGCCTGCGGATGGAAAACGCTTGAACCGTCTCCACCGTTACCGCCATGTCCGCCCTGCACGGATGCGGTAGCCGTGTAATCGAACCCAGGAGCAGAGAGAAACAAACCATAATACCCACCGCCGCCGCCGCCGCCGCCGCCGCCGCTTTCGCCCAGACTTGAGTTGGCAAAAGAACCATCCCCTCCGTCCCCGCCATCACCACCGTTGCCGAGCGTTCCTGCCGCGCCGCCGGCACCGCCCGCAACGCCAAAACTACTCTGTTCACCACTCTCCCCGGCCTGAGCGATCGAACCGCCAGCGCCTCCGGCTCCCCCAGAACCGGCACTACCACCAACATTCTCGCCGGATCCCGCGGATCCCCCGCCCGCCAGAGCCTGCTCAGGGAGACACAAGCCCAGCAGGCTCACGGTTGCCATCAGGGCAAAAAAGTGTCTCGTTGCAACAGAGGAGCGGGATGAACAGTTCTCAGACAGAATTTTCATGGCAGCAGTCACATCGTCAAATAAGAGAAAAACTTATCAGACAATACCACTCACAAAGGCGTACAACCACCGGTATTTATTATCATTTTCTGAAGAGTTATCATTTTCCGAAAAAGGGCGGGAGGTCGCCACGCCGCCGACAGTTTATTTTTCCAAAGAGCACCCTCAGCGTTTTTCGGGCGTTCGGTCGAGAACAATATCCGTGGCGTTCTTCAAATCCTCGCCATTTTCAAGGGCATGCAACAGGTTTTCCCGCACCTTCAGCAGGCTTCCCATCAAGCGCCGGGCTTCCTCGTCATCCAGACCGGCGCCGGCAATTTCATTCACCTGCTGACCGCACGCAGCAAGGACCCGGCCAATGGGGCGCGCTGCCTCTTTCAGGGAGACCCGCTTGATACGCCGATCCACAGGATCCACCCGGCGCTCCACCAGTCCGCGGACTTCCAGCCGTTCAACCAGCCCCCCCACGGTGACGGTCCCCACATCCATCCGTCGTGCAATTTCCGATTGTGGCAGGCCATCCTCGATAAAAAGCTGGGCCAGCACCCACGCCTGAGAGGTGGTCAATCCATGAGGCTCCAGCAACCTGTCGAACAAGCGCGCCCGGAAACGGGCAATATCGCTGAAAACGAAACCGGCTCTGTGATCCTTGTAATCCATACGTCTTGCTTTCCTTTTTCCGTCCGAGACGGTGATCGGACACCCCCACCCTGAACGGGCAACTGTATCCCGCACCATTAGTACGCTAGATAATAATTAGCTTGCTTATTAACATGGCTGGCATTAGATTTCCAAGGTATTTACCCGATTGCAGGCCCACCCGAAACAAGCAAAAAAACAAGGGCGGACCTGACCACCGGGGAACGGGAGCAAGACGCGGCGACTGACACCCCTCACGTTACGCGACCTGAAACATACTTGACCAAATTTGACGAGACGCATCCGTACAATCAAAAACAACTATTGAAGGAGGCAAGAGTGGAAGTTGGAATTTTGGCCTATGGTGGCTACATTCCGCAAAGCCGGTTACAGCGAAGCGAAATTTTCAAGACACATGCCTGGATCAACCCCGGCCTGAAGGGCCTCTCCAAGGGGGAACGCTCCATGGCCAACTGGGACGAGGACAGCGTGACCATGGCCGTCGAGGCGGCGCGGGACTGCCTTGCGGATCATGACCGAAACGATTTGTCCGGCCTGTATATGGCCTCGACAACCTTTCCGTTTCTCGATCGCCAGAATGCCGGCATTGTGGCCGATGCCCTGAGCCTGAGCAGCGGCATCCAGACCCTTGACTTTGCCTCCTCCCAGCGGGCGGGCACATCCGGCCTGACGGTTGCCCTACAAATGTCAGGGAATGCGGGGAAACCGATCCTGTTCACCACTGCGGAAAAGCGCCATACAAAAGGCGCAAGCACCCTTGAGTTTACCACAGGGGATGGCGCCGCCGCCCTGATGGTCGGCTCTGGCGATGTTATTACCCGCTTTGTGGGCAGCCACACCGAAGCGGTCGATTTCGTCGATCACTACCGCGGTGAACAGGCGTCCTATGACTATCAGTGGGAAGAACGCTGGATCCGGGATGAGGGATATTTCAAGATCGTTCCCGCAGCCGTGACAGCCCTGCTGGAGAAAACCGGTGTTTCCGCAACGGACATCACCACTTTCTGCTTCCCGTCCGCAGCCCGCAACGTTGCCGCCAGCCTTGCCAAGAAGCTCGGCCTTCCGGAACAGTCCGTTGCCGACAACCTGCAGGCCAATTGCGGCGAAACAGGCACCGCCCATGCGGTTGTCATGCTGGTTCATGCCCTTGAAACCGCAAAGCCGGGCGACAAGATTCTGGTTGCCAGCTTTGGTCAGGGCTGCGATGCCCTGCTGTTCGAAGTGACCGACGCCATTTCAAAACTGGCCCCGCGTCAGGGGATCAGCGGCTCTCTCGCCCGTCGCCGGGCGGAAACCAACTACGCCAAGTTCCAGGCCTTCAACAAGCTGGTGACCCTTGATCTTGGCATCCGCGCCGAAGTGGACAAGAACACCGGCCTGACCACCTTGTACCGGAACCGGAAAATGGCGCAGGGCATGGTCGGCGGACAATGCTCCAAATGCGGCACGGCCCAGTTCCCGAAAAGCAATATCTGCGTGAACGAGAATTGCGGCGCCATTGACACGCAGGAGGATTATCCTTTTGCGGACCGCGTCGCGAAAATCAATTCCTTTACGGCTGACCGGTTGACCTTCTCGCCGAACCCGCCTGCCTACTACGGCATGGTTCAGTTCGAGGGCGGCGGACGCCTGATGGCTGATTTCACCGACATTGACCCGGAAGGGGAACTGGAAGTGGGCACGAACATGAAGATGATGTTCCGGGTCAAGGACTATGACGATAACCGGGGATTCCGGCGCTACTTCTGGAAAGCGACGCCTGTGAACCCGCAGAGCAAGGGAGAATAACCGATGGCATCGGGAATCAAGGATAAAGTTGCTATTTTGGGCATGGGTTGCTCCGCCTTCGGCGAACGCTGGAACGACAACGCGGAAGACCTGATCGTCGAGGCCTTCATCGAGGCCATCGAGGATGCCGGCATCGACAAAAGCCAGATCAACGCCGCCTGGTTCAGCACCGGGATCGAGGAACAGCATGTGGGCAAGTCAGCGGTTCCGCTGTCCATGGCCCTCCGCCTTCCGAACATTCCGGTTACCCGGCTTGAAAACTATTGCGCCAGTGGCTCGGAAGCCTTCCGAGGCGCCACCTATGCCGTGGCCTCCGGGGCGTGTGACATCGCCCTTGCCGTGGGCGTCGAAAAACTGAAGGACACCGGCTATGGCGGTCTGCCGCAGCGGAACCGCGGGTCTGTCAACGACCTGTTCTGGGCCAACGCATCCGCCCCCGGCTCCTTTGCCCAACTTGCCACCGCCTACCGGGCGAAGCATGATGTCAGTGCCATGGACCTGAAACGGGCGATGGCGCATATCTCCGTGAAAAGCCATGACAACGGCGCCAAGAACCCAAAGGCCCATCTTCGCAACCGCATTGACGAAGACAAGGTCATGAACGCCCCGATGATCGCAGAGCCCCTTGGGCTGTTCGATTGCTGCGGCGTGAGTGACGGGGCGGCCGTTGCCATTGTTACCACACCGGAAATCGCCAAGGCCCTTGGCAAGAAGGATCTGGTGACAGTGAAGGCCATGCAGCTTTCCGCCTCAAACGGCCGTGAAGCGCAGCATAACTCCTGGGATGGCAGCCATTTTGTCACCACCCGGGCAGCGGCAAAGCGGGCCTACGAGGAAGCTGGCATTTCCAATCCGCGTGAACAGATCAGCCTGTTCGAGGTTCACGACTGCTTCTCCATCACCGAACTGGTCACCATGGAAGACCTGTTCATTTCCGGTGAAGGGCGGGCTGTCTTTGACATCATGGACGGTTTCTTTGACGCGGACGGCAAGGTCCCCTGCCAGATCGATGGCGGCCTGAAATGCTTTGGTCACCCCATCGGCGCCTCTGGCTTGCGGATGATCTATGAAATGTATCTGCAGATGCAGGGCCGCGCCGGTGAGCGCCAACGGAGTCAGGAGCCTATCTTCGGGATGACCCATAACCTTGGGGGCTTCCCGCATCAGAATATCTGCTCCATCACCATTGTCGGTAAGGAAGGCGCCTGACGCCTTTCCCCTGCGGGTGGGCCCAGGCTCACCCCTTCGGACACAAAAAAAGGGCAAGCCGCGAGGCTTGCCCTTCGTTCTTTGGTCAACCGGTCCAATTAGAAGGACAGAGCTGTACCTACGAAGAAGACAGTTGCATCTTCGCTACCGGAAGCGCCAACCAGAGCGTCTTCACCGTTAAAGAACTGTACACCACCGAATGCGGTGATTCCCGGGCCGAGGACGTAGTTACCACCGACGACAACAGCGTCGAGAGTTCCGTCTACAGCGTCGTCCAGTTCAACACGAGCGTACTGAACGCCAACCTGCCACGGACCCTGACCGTAGGTTACGCCAACGTTGTAGTCGTCGCGCTGACGGTCGTTGATGCCAGAATCGTTTTCAGTGCGCTTCCATGCACCACCAAATGTGAAGCCAGCAACACCGAACTGTGCACCGAGAGAGATTTCTTCGATGTCGTCAGCTGTGGAAGAAGTCAGGATGTCGTAACCAGCAGATGCCTTAACGGAAACTTCGTTGAAGGTGTTCGTGTAGTTTACGGCGATGCTGTAAGCTTCGTCACGTGCGCCTTCGTTCAGGATCGGGTCAGATGCATCAGCTGCACCACCGGTTTCCTTGTCGGAGTCCGGAGTGTAAGACGCACCGAACTGGAAGCCGGAGAAACGCGGTGTGAAGTAGGTGATCTTGTCTGCGTCGCTCTGCTCGGTCGGAGCAGTTGACGGAGTTGTGAAGCCAGCAGCTTCAGCGTTCGGGTCGTTCAGGGACCATGCGATTACTGGATCCGGAGACGCGTAGTGCATCAGGTATGCTGCGCTGTTTTCGGAACCGACGTTAACACGACCGAAAGAACCCTGTACGAACATGTAGGTTTCGTCGATCTGGTCGCCAGCAGTGTAAGCTTCGAGCTGGATGTTGACACCGAATTCCAGACCGTTGTCCAGAACAGTGCTACCAGTGAAGTGAACTTCGCCTTCGTGACGAACGTCAGTCGGAAGCTGGTCGCCCTTGTCGTAGTCTGCCACTACGAAAGAGGACTGCAGGTAACCGCCGAGGTCCAGCTTGATCGCTTCAGCTGCGCTTGCAGAGCCAGCGGCGACTGCGGAAGCAGCTACGAGGGCAGTTGTGCCCAGGATAACTTTTTTCATGTCATTCTCCACCCCGCCTGTCGAAACAGAACAGGACATTGATACTATTGAGGGAAGGTTTGTTTCCAAACCCGTGATCCCGAAAGTCGGGAACAGGAAACTTGTACTGACAAATCATGAATAAAAGAAAGTGACCGCCGTCACAGTCGTTTTCCGTCAAACAATTCGCCCCCAATTGTGTTATTTATGCAACGGCAGTTCCGAGGTCATTTTCCCGTCAGGAAAGGGGCAAAAACGCACGCAATCCGGCACGGAAAGTCAACAAACCCAAGGGGACTGACAAAATACTTGGATTACAAAATCAAAAACGATAAAAGAAAGCGGAGGTGGACTAAGTCTTCAATACTGTCCGCTTTGGCCCCGTAGCTCATCAGGATAGAGCACCAGATTCCTAATCTGGGGGTAGCAGGTTCGAGTCCTGCCGGGGTCACCATTCTTTTTCGGGAATGGTGACCGCATTCGGGTTGGTCCCATCAGGACCCTTACAGCATACAGGGCCGTTACAGCACGCAATGCTTGGTGAAGTCGGTGAGTTCGTTCGGTGTCCAGTCACCTTTCGGCTTTTCCTTCATGTCCTCACACCATTCCTTACTGCCCACTTCCGGGGAACAGGCGGAAATCGTAAAAGCCATGACGACAACGCCAGCGGTTCCTACCAGAGCCTTGATCACATTCTTCATGTACATCTACCTTTCGTGAAAGGCAGGGCTCGAAAGCCCTGCCCCGTCAGATTACTTGCTTTCAACCGTAATGGTTGCACGGCGGTTCTTCTGCTCACGAACGTTGTCTTCTGTCGGAACGCTCAGCTTCTGTTCGCCGAAGCTGCGCATGATGACATTCTTCGGATCCATTCCCATGTCCATGGCGGAAATGGCGACGGCTTCCGCACGACGCTCGGACAGAGCCTGATTGTAGTCGCTCGGACCGGAGGTGTCGGTGTGACCGGCAATGGTGATACGCGGACGTTGGAAGTTGTTCACGTAGGCAACAGCGGCCTGCAGACGCTCGGAAGAGCCCGGCAGCATTTCGGTGCTGTCAAACTTGAAGAAGACTTCCCAGGTCTTGGCATCCATGACAGCCGGAGCCGGTTTCGGAGCCGGAGCGGCAACCATGGTTTTCTTCTCTACTGCGTCCATGGCAGCAATGAAGGCATCGCGGCAAGCGGCGATATCGTCAGGCTGGAAGTTTTCTTCCTGTTCCTGAACCCAGCAGTCAAAGCTGGTCTGTGCGCGAGCAAGATCGGTCGTTGCCTTGTCCTTGGCAGTCCCCGCCAGAGCGGCAACCAGGCGCTGATGTGCGCCGTTCATGACAGCCTGACGGTCGGACGGGATCTGCCATTTGGCCGGATCATACGGGGCCGGGGTTTCGCCAACCGCTGCCATGGCGGCCTTTTCGGCAAACCGGTCAGAATCGGTATAGTCGCCTTCACCATATTCTGATTTGGAAAGGCTGATATAGTCTGCGTACAGTGCCTTGTCGAAAGTGGAACCCGCAGCTTCCATCCGTTCTGCTTCACCCAGCTTGCCGCCACATGCAGCAAGGGTCAGGGAAGCGGCGCCCAGTACCGCGTAGGTCATAAAGTTGTTCATATTTGTCCCCTCAATCAGAAAGATCGTTGGCTTGTTTGGTTCGGATTAAACAGAAATTCTGTTGGCACCCGGTTACGTGATGAAAACGCGATACACAAATACCGCATTGCAATTGTAATCCAGTATTTAGACAAAATAATATGGATTAAAACATTAAAATCAACAATTAGTGACATAATTATGGCAGGGAATAAGGCTGTATTCGAATTCGGCAGGACTGTCGACATTCTTGCAACAAGGGCACCCACATAACGCCAATTCCCGGTATGCGGGCTTTGGCGCGCCTTTTACTGGCGAAGGATGGGCCGGGCCGCAAAGGTGCCGCCAGCCGCCTTGCCCCATGGCCCGGAACTGGTGACCACAACCCACCGGAAGGGCGGCCTGCCAAGCTGGCTGATTTCTTCTTTTCCTGCCCGGCTCAGGGACACAATCACCTGATCCGCCGGAGAGATTTTTTCAATATTGCACCGTACGGACTGCGCCGGGAGCCAGATTTTAGTGGGAACGGTTCCGCGGATACGATGCCGCTTTTCCGGGCCGGACCGGGACAGAAGGTAACAGTCCCCCGCAAACCGGCTGCCCGCATCGCCGCTGATCGCAAGCTCGATCATGTCCGGGGCGGCCATGGCCGAACCGCTGGCCCACGCATTGCAGGCCAACAGAAACCATACCACCCTGAAAAAACCGCGAACCATTGCCGAAAACCCTTTTCCCTGAAATCTCTTCTGGCGGGAGCCTGAAAGGATAGCCTCCCCCCAAACGTAAAAAAACCCGGTATCAGGAGACGATACCGGGTCTTAAAAAATCGTTTCTTCCCCGAAGAATCAGGATGTTTCGGGCAAGTCCATCGCCAGAATACTCATATGGAAATCAAACGAAACCTCGCCTTCATCCTCATCCCGGAAGACAACGCCGATAAACTCATCCCCCAGCAACACTTCCGCTGATCCGTCGGAAGGGCGGCGTTCCTGGACAATGAATTCCTCATTGCCAAACTTTTCTCGTAGATAGCGTTGAACCCGGAGGGTTTCAGAACGTGTCATAATGTCCCCGATTGATTAAAGTACTTCAAGTTTGTCTGCGATCGGACCTTTCAGCCCCCGCCGGACAACACATTTCACCTTGGCGTCCACACCGAAGTTGTCCATGTCAACTTCCGAACGCTCCAGCATGTTGGTGTGGAAGAAAATGTCGGCCCCGCCGTTCTCCGGGGTCACAAGGCCGTATCTGTGCTCGGGCACAAATCTGGTCACGATACCATCCACCTCGGTTTCATCCAGCGTCCCGGCATCCCCGGCAGCGCCGCCTTCCGGTTCATGAATTGCGGCAACCTGTGGGCCGCGATCCCCTTCGACCAGATCGACAACGATGCGCATTCCTTCGGTGAATTCAGTATAGGACGTATCCTGCACAACGGAGATATGCACGAAAGCATCCGGCGAACCGTCAGCAGGAGAAACGAAACCAAAACCCTTGGCTTCGTCAAAGAACTTTACTGTTGCAGCAATATTCTTGCGTACAGGCTTGGAAGACTTGCGATCATTCATCCGTAAGGGACCTCGTTGTAAAAACTCTCTCTGCAATACAAAAAATAAAAGGAAATCTCAAATGATTCCGACATTTTCCCGATATTCGGCCGGGAACTGTGGTCTGTTCGCACTGTTTCGCGGGTCGACCTACCTCACTTATTTAGCGCCCCGGACCGGCGCCGCATAGCGACGGGTCACACTTTCCTGGATCAACCGCACCACTTCCGGCCTGACACCCACAACCCCGGCATAGTGAACCTCTGCCAATGTGCTGTTGCCTGCGGCCTTCTCCATCTGTTCCCACGCCGTCAAGGCGGCTGGCACATCCACAGAAGCATGCGGCCCGGCCGCAGAAAACAGGCCAAGCACGATAACCGGTGCCTGATCCTCCTTGCGGCCCCTCATCAAATCCTCAAATCCCGGTGCCTCTTCCAGAAAAAAGCTGGAAACGGCACGAAAGTCCCCGATTCTTTCAAGTTCCCCCTGCTGGAACAGGGCGGCTTCGCGCGATGCCCCCGACGATTTCGAGCCATGAGCCGCCAGCACCACATGCGCCTGCCCTGTCGCGATCCCCAGCGTCCGGCAGGCCTCGCCCGCCATCTGCTTCAGGATTTCCGCAAGGAATGGATCAACCCCCAGCGCATCACACTGGTAAAGACTCCGCTCCGGCTCATGACGTTCCCCGCTCACAAGCCCGAACACCTCCGGGATTTTCCGCCGGGCGAAATACCCCTCGCTCATGAAGAAGGGAAGAATAAAGACCTCTCCGGCAGGCAAGTCCGGCACCGGACCGCCCCCGGTCAGGAAATGAACCAGAACGCTGCCGTACCGATTGCTCTGACGCAGGGTTTCCGCATGCTCCCGCGCGGCCACCTCGGCAGCCTTGGAGGTGGAGGAGCCATGCCCCACAATAATCAAAGTTGGTCTGGTTGGTCGCATCGACCCACTCTCCGTCCTGAAATCCGAATACCGACCAAGCCCCGCATACTTCATGGAAGCAGGGCCCGTCTTGCCCCTTATCTATTGCACTTTGCCGGTGGATGGCCACTCAAAAAGCCGTCAACGCCTGTCCCTTTGAGCGGGAAAAGCCCTCTGAATCCCTCTCCATGCGAACAGAAAGTTGAATTCAGCCGAAAACCATGCTTTATTTGACGAAAATCAATAAACAAAAACTTAGTAACTAGGGAGAAACTAATCCAATGATCAAAAAGACAATCCTGTCTGTGGCAACCCTTGCCACTGCTGCCGGCCTTGCCTTCGGTGCCCATGCAGCAGAAATGGTCGACGGCCCCAAGGTAAAATGGAACATGTCCCTGTGGGGCAACCCGCGGGCGATTACCGCTGGTGCTGAACGGCTGTCCGAACTTGTCAAGGAACGGACTGGCGGAAAATTCCAGATCCAGCTGCACTATGGTGCCGCCCTTTCCAAGTCCCGTGAAAACCTCGACGGTATTGCCGTGGATGCTTTCGAAAGCGCCATGCTCTGCAACTTCTACTCTCCGCAGAAGAACCCGGCCCTGATGGCCCTGACCATGCCGTTCCTGCCCATGAGCAACTGGGAAGACAACCGCAAGATCCGTGATGCTGTCTATGCCCACCCGGCCGTCCAGAAGGAAATGGCCCAGTGGAACGCCATGCTCTACACCTCTTCATACCTGCCGCAGTATGAAATCATGGGCCGCGGTGAGCCGCCGCTGAAGCTGGAAGACTGGAAGGGTAAAACCGTTCGTGCCGGTGGTGGTGTGGCGGATGCCATGACCATTCTGGGCGCAACCCCGACCACATCCACCGCGACAGAAGTTTACACTGGCGTACAGCAGGGCACCATGGACGCAGCGTCCTTCCCGTTCTCTTACGCCCACGTAGCCTACAAGCTGCCGGAAGTGACCGACTGGTTCACCACGAACCTGTCACCGGGAACCTCTGACTGTCCGGTTCTGTTCTCCATCAACGCCTACGAGTCTCTTCCAGACCAGTACAAGAAGCTTCTGGAAGACGTGAAGGAAGACGTTATCAAGCACCAGATTCAGGCATATATCGACATCGATGCCAAGAACCTGCCCATGCTGAGAAGCCAGATGACCGAAGTCATCTATTCCGAGGAAACTCTGGCAGAATTCCGCCGTCTGGCCGGTAAGCCGGTTATCGAAAAATGGATCGAGGAAAACCAGAGCAAATTTGATGCTCGTGGCCTGATTGAAAGCATGTTCGCTGCGGTTGGCAAAACTTTCTAAAGCCCAACCTTTTTCCCTCCTGACGATCAATCCGGGGCAGAAGATTTTTCTGCCCCGGTAACCTTTCAAAATGGTGACTTCCCATGACTGACAGTTCTGGACACTGGCTGGAACGCATCGACAGCCTCTGGTCGAAACTAGAAAACTCCCTCAATTTCCTTGCTGGCTTCCTCGTCTTTATCCTGATGTTTCTGGGGGTAATCCAGATCATCCTGCGGACCGTCTATCGCAACCCGATTTACGGGTATATTGATATTGTTGAAGTGGCCATGGTTGGCTTTGCCGTCCTGTCCATCTCCTACGTCCAGCGTGTTGGCGCCCATGTCCGCATGGAACTGCTGATCTCACGCATTTCCGGACGGGCCCACTGGATTGCCGAAGCCATCAGCACGGCTCTCTCCATCTTTATCGTGGCTGTGCTTGTTCCCTACTCCTACAACCACTTCATGCGCGCCTTCAGCTTTGGCGACAGCACCATTGATATTCAGCTCCCCACATGGCCAGCCAAGCTGATCATTCCGGTTGCCCTTGGCGTTCTTCTGGTTCGCCTGATCATCCAGATGATCGGATACCTGCGCCTTGTCAAAGACCCTGATGCCAAACCAATTGCGGTTCCCCTGATCAAGGATGCGGAAACGCAAGCGGAAGAGGAAATCATGCATGCCGAAGAAAGCCTTCGGGAAAATCATGCCGACAATCAGTCTATCGGGGGTAAAAACTAATGCCTGAACTTAGTAATTTCACAATCGGGCTGATGGGTGTCGGCCTGCTTATTGTTATGGTCCTTCTGGGTGTGCGCGTGTTTGTTGCCGCCTCGTTGACCGGCTTTCTCGGGCTTCTCGCCCTCAAGAACTGGGATGTGGCCGCGGCAATCGCCGGGACAATCCCCCATTCCAAAACGGTAACCTATCCACTGTCAGTGTTGCCCCTGTTTATCCTGATCGGCTTCCTTGCCTTCTATGCAGGACTGACCACCAAACTGTTTGAAGCTGCCCGCCGCTGGCTGGGCTGGGTTCCGGGCGGTCTTGCCGTCGCAACCGTTTTTGCCACCGCCGGCTTTGCTGCCGTATCCGGTGCATCAACGGCCACCTCTGCGGTTTTCTCTCGCGTGGCCATTCCGGACATGCTGAAATCAGGCTATGACACGCGCCTGACCGCCGGTGTTATTGCCGCGGGTGGTACGCTCGCCTCGCTGATCCCGCCAAGTGCGATTCTGGTGATCTACGCCATTATCGTTGAGGAATCAGTTGGCGCCCTGCTGCTGGCCGGTTTCCTGCCGGGCCTCGTTTCCGCCCTGATCTATGCCGCGCTGATCATCATCATGTGCAAGATCAAGCCGGAACTGGGCCGATCCGTAACCGGTTTCACCTGGAAGGAACGTCTGGAAAGTATTCCGGGAACCCTGCCGATCTTTATCGTCATCGGGATTATCTTCGGGGCCCTCTATACAGGTGCTGCGACCCCGACCGAAGCCGGTGCTCTTGGCGCCATGGTGGTTTTTGGCATCTATATCTATCGTGCCTATCGGGAAAAAGCCCTCAACCAGATGAGTGGCCGTCTTCATGAGGCCCTGATCGAGACAGCCAAGCTGACCGTGATGATCTTCACCCTGATCTGGGGTGTGTTCCTGTTTGTCCGGTTCCTCGGCTTCGCCGGGCTGCCCACGGCCTTTGCCGACTGGGTTGTCACCCTCGACATGCCGCCGCTGCTGATCATGATCTGTATCCTGCTGGCCTACGCGGTTCTGGGGATGTTCATGGATGCGATCGGTATGCTGATCCTGACGCTGCCTGTTGTCTATCCGGCCGTGATTGCCTTGGGATACGATCCGATCTGGTTCGGGATCATCGTTGTGAAGATGGCTGAAATCTGCCTGATCACACCGCCCATCGGTTTGAACTGTTTTGTCGTGGCCGGGGTCTCGCGAGACCTCAGGGACGAAAACGGCAAATCCCTTGCCATCCCGTTGCAGGATGTGTTCCGGGGGATCGGTCCGTTCTTCGTGGCAGACGTGATCACGGTGGCGGTACTGCTGGTGTTCCCGCAAATCGTTCTTTGGTTACCACAAACCATGGGGTAAACTGGTAACCGAAACACCCCTCCCTCTGCTCAAGAAAAAAAACAAAAGGAGCATCTAAATTGGATTTCTCGTATACCAATGATCAATTGGAATTGCAGGAAACAGCCCGCAAGTTCGCTCAAAACGAACTTGCGGATCTTGCCAAGGAACTGGAAGAAAAAAACGAACCGGTTCCTCATGATTGGCTGAAACGGTATGGTGAACTGGGCTTTCTCGGCATCAATATCTCCGAGGAATATGGCGGGCTCGGCCTTGGTAACATCGAGGCCCTGCTGGTCCTTGAGGAATTTGTCAAGGTCTCCGCCGCTGTCGCCTTCCCTGTCTTCGAAAGCTCTGTGGGTCCGGTTCGGGCTCTTGAGCATTTCGGCTCTGAGGCCGTGAAGAAAAGAATCATCCCGGCGGTCTGCCGCGGTGAGAAAATTGTCGCCGTCTGCATGTCCGAGCCCGAAGCCGGCTCCGCCCTGACAGACCTGACAACCAAGGCCGTCAAATCCGACAATGGCTACACCATCAACGGCCAGAAACGCTGGTGCAGTGGCGGTGGTCATGCCGATGGGTATGTGGTTTACAGCCGCATGTCCGATGCCCCCGGTGCAAAGGGTATTGGCGCCGTGTTTGTTGAAAAGGGCACCAAGGGCCTGACCTTCGGCGAACGCGAACAGCTGATGGGCTTCCGCGGCGTTCCCAGCGCCGATATCTTCTTCGATGATGTGGAAGTACCGCTGGAAAACGAAATCGTTCCGGCTGGCGGCTTTCCCAAATTGATGGAAGCCTTCGATCTGGAACGGTGCGGTAACGCCACCATGTGCCTTGGCATCGCCCAGGCGGCCTTTGACCATGCCCTGGAATATTCCCAGGAACGCAAGCAGTTCGGCAAGCCCATCGTCGATTTCCAGGCGATCCAGATCAAGCTGGCGGAAATGGCCATGAAGCTGGAGGCGTCCCGCCTGCTGATTCACCGGGCCGCGCAGCAAGCCAATGACGGCCTGCCGTCGCTGAAAGATTCCAGTCTGGCCAAGTGCTTTGCCAACGAAATCAGCCGCGATGTTTGCGGTGTCGCGCTTCAGGTTCTGGGGGCCTACGGGTATTCCAAGTCCTATGGCATGGAACAGCGTCTCCGTGACAGCTGGGGTTGGGGTATCGCAGGCGGTACAATTGACATCCAGAAAGTCAATATCGCCTCTGCCCTGGTTGGGCGCCGGTTCAATCAGCGTGGTTAACCGCCCCATATAATAAGAACAAGAAGAAACAGGAGACCCTTATGGACTTCACTTTTACCGAAGAGCAGGAAGCCATTCGCGAGAATGTGGCTGCCCTCTGTGCAAAATTTGACGATGAATACTGGCGCGAGAAGGACCGGACCGGTGACTTCCCGCTCGACTTCCACAAGGCCATGGCCGATGCCGGCTGGCTTGGCATCACCATGCCGGAAGAATATGGCGGGGCTGGCCTTGGTGTGACCGAGGCGGCCATCATGATGCACGAGGTTGCCAAGTCCCCGGGCGGGATGTCTGCGGCCTCTGCCATTCATATCAACATCTTCGGCCCGCACCCGATTGTGGTCTTCGGCAATGACGAGCAGAAGGAACGCTGGCTGCCGGACCTGATCAACGGCCGGCTCAAGTCCTGCTTTGGCGTGACCGAGCCTAACGCCGGCCTGAACACCACCAGCATCCAGACACGCGCCGTCTGGGACGGTGAAAAATACATCGCCAACGGCCAGAAAATGTGGACCACCACCGGTCAGGAAGCAGACAAGATCATGCTACTGGCCCGGACCACCCCGAAAGAACAGTGCAAGAAGGCCACTGAAGGCCTGTCCCTGTTCTATACGGATTTGGACCGCACCTATTGCGATGTCCGGGTCATCGAGAAAATGGGCCGGAAATCTGTCGATTCCAACGAAATCTTCATCAACGATCTGCCGATCCCGAAAGAGGATCTGATCGGTGAAGAAGGCAAAGGCTTCCAGTACCTGCTGCACAGCCTGAACCCGGAACGGGTTCTGGTGGGTGTTGAAGGCGTCGGCCTTGGCATCAATGCCCTGAAGCGGGCGGCCAAATATGCGGCGGAACGGGAAGTCTTCGGACGTCCGATCGGCAAGAACCAGGCGATCCAGCACCCGCTTGCGGAAAACTGGATGGAACTGGAAGCGGCGCTTCTGATGGCCATGAAAGCAGCCAGCCTCTACGACAACGGGCTGGAAGCCGGTACCTATGCCAACGCAGCCAAGTATCTGGGCGGCGAGGCTGGCTTCAAGGCCTGTACACAGGCCGTCATGACCCATGGCGGTGTCGGCTATGCCAAGGAATTCACGGTTGAGCGCCTGATGCGCGAGGTCATGATCTGCCGGATCGCTCCGGTCAGCCCTCAGTTGATCCTCTGCTATATCGCTGAAAAAGCTCTCGGCCTGCCGAAATCCTACTGATAAGATCCTGATACGGGAAACGCCTGAAAACAAAAAAGAAAAAGAAATCAGGCGTTTCCCGCCTAAAAAGACAAGAAGGCAAGAATAAAGACGATGTTCAGTACAGAAGTACAAAGGCGCAAAAGCCGCCTGAAAAGAAAAAAGAGGTGCACCAGATTTCCAGATAAGGGGGGAAAATATGCACATAAGGGATATCGCCCGGGAGCATCCGGACAAGATTGCCATTCTCATGGCCAATACAGGCGAGACAACCACCTACCGGGACCTTGACCTGAGATCAAATCAGGGGGCGCAACTGTTCCGCTCTCTTGGACTGCAAATCGGCGATCACATCGCCTTCCTTCTTGAAAATCATCCCCGTTTTTTTGAAATCTGCTGGGCCGCACAACGAGCAGGCCTCTATTACACAGCCATTTCATCCCGTCTTTCCCCGGAAGAAGCCGCCTATATCATCAACGACTGCGGCGCCCGACTGTTTCTCACCTCCAAGGCCAATGCCGACCTTGCCGCGGCCGTCGTCCCGGCAACGTCCCATGTTGAAACCCGCTTCATGCTGGACGACAGCACATCTGACTATCGCTCGTTTGAAGAGGCGGTTCAGGATATGCCCACCGCTCCGCTCACCGATGAGTGCGAGGGGACGGACATGCTTTATTCATCCGGCACCACAGGCAAGCCGAAGGGGGTCAAACCGGCCGAAATCGGCAACCCCATCGGCACGGATGACAGCCTATATAACGTGCTTCGCATGCTCTATGGCTTCCGGGAGGGGCTGACCTATCTGTCTCCGGCCCCGCTCTATCATGCGGCCCCGCTGCGCTATAACATGCGGGTTCACCGCTTTGGTGGCACCACCATCATCATGGACAAGTTCGATCCTGAAAACTATCTGCGGCTGGTTCAGGAGCACCGGGTTACCCACACCCAGATGGTTCCCACCATGTTCATCCGCCTGCTCAAGCTGCCGGAAGAAACCCGCAAGCGATATGATATCAGCAGTCTGGAGTTCGCGATCCATGCCGCAGCCCCCTGCCCCGAGAAAGTCAAACGGCAGATGCTGGACTGGTGGGGGCCGATCATCTTTGAATATTACGGCGGTACGGAAGGAAACGGATACTGCACCGTTACGCCGCAGGAATGGCTGGACCATCCGGGAACGGTCGGGCGCGCCGTGATCGGCGTTCTGCATGTTGTCGGCGAGGATGGCGAGGAAGTCCCCACCGGGGAGACGGGCACGATCTATTTCTCTGACGGCAAGGATTTTTCCTACCACAACGATCCGGACAAAACGCAGGAAAGCTACAACTCAAAAGGCTGGAGCACCCTTGGCGATGTGGGCCATGTGGATGAGGACGGTTTTCTGTACCTCACCGACAGAAAGGCCTACATGATTATCTCGGGCGGGGTGAATATCTACCCGCAGGAGATCGAGGATCACCTGATCACCCATCCAAAAGTCTTCGATGTGGCCGTATTCGGTATTCCCAACGAGGATTTCGGCGAGGAAGTGAAAGCGGTTGTTCAGCCCATGAATATGGACGATGCCGGGGAGGCGCTGGCCGAAGAACTGAGCCGGTTCTGCCGGGATCATATCAGCCATGTGAAATGCCCGCGCTCCATCGACTTCTCGCCCGAGTTACCCCGCCACCCGACCGGGAAACTGTATAAACGGCTTTTGCGCGACAAATACTGGGAAAAGGCGCCCGCCGGATAAAGGGAACCCTGAACGCAAAACGGGAAGCGGACCCCACGGACACCGCTTCCCGTTTTAATTTTTACGTTTTACGTTTTAGGACGCGAGGCGCTTTTCCTCAGAGAAAAGGGCCATATTGGACAGGGTCTGCAAACAGGCGTTTGCGGCCTCTTTCCCCTTCAGCACAAAATGCTCGCGGAAGAAATCCATATGGGCAGGGACTTCCTGGAAGTTATGCGGTGTCAGGACAACAGACAGGACCGGAACGCCCGTATCCAGTTGGACCCGCATCATGGCATCCAGCACGGTACCGGCCACGAAGTCATGCCGATAGATACCGCCATCCACAATCAGGCCCGTGGCCATGATCAGGTCATAGCGACCGGTCTCGGCCAGTTTCTGGGCCATCAGCGGAATTTCAAGACTGCCGGGCACGTCAAAAACCGAAATGGCGCGCCGGTTGATACCGGCAGCTTCCAGATCGTCTGTAAAACTGTTGGTGGCCTGCGACACAATATCAATGTGCCAGTTTGCCTGAATAACAGCGATTTCGGGATTTGAGCTTTTGACCGGAGACAGGGTTTCTTGTGAACCCGTTACATGATTTGTCATTTTATTTTGCCTCTGTTTAAGGTTATCAAAAACTCAAGGCAAAACATCAAAGAAGACGCATGTCCCCATGCGGTTCTTTTTCATGTTCTCTTCCATCCGGACTATGACCGTCGGCTTTGGAGTTTCACCAAATCTGCTGACCCCGCATGATGCGGGCGCTCGCGGGCTTGAACATCTGTTCTTACCGCCGGTAGGGACTTTCACCCTGCCCTGAGAACATTCCATCCACCAAGGGATGCAACATTGGGAGTGATTTTTTCACAGCTTGACGCTGTTTTCAACAGGAACCTTTCAAAAGGGATCAGGCAAGGGCTTTGCGAAGGTCGGCAAGGCTGATGGGCTTGGTATAGCTTTGCACCGAGACAAGGCCGCGGGCGCTGCCGATGGTCTTGGCAAAATCCACATAATGCGGATTATACCCGGTCACGACCATGATCCGCGCCGAACAACCGACTTCCGCCAGCCAGTTGACAAGCTCAATCCCCTCGACACCCGGCATGACCATATCCAGAATGATCACGGTGGGGTCGAACCTCAGGAAAGATTCCTTGAAATCTTCCGCCTGGTCGGTGACCTCAACGACATATCCCATTCCCTCTGCGACCTGGCGTACAAAGTCCGCAAACATCTTCTCATCATCTATGATGAGGGCGCGCTTTTCACTCATTGCCTAACACGTTCTCTTTACTTACTGTGTAACCTTACTGTACCCAATACCGCAGGAAAGGGAACTCAATTGTTTGAAGAAGAGTTCACCATAATACTTAAACAAAGCATTAAATATAATCAACTTGAACGGTATTTTGCGGCAACGCAGGGAGAAGTTGAGAATGCGGCGACCCATTACGACCTGTATCCGGATATGGAACGGATCATTGAAGACAGGGATTCGCCCGGTGGTATCAAGCTTTCCCATGCCCAAAGGCGCATGCTGATGGTTCTGGTCGCCCTTTGGGAAGGGGACGAGGCCGACCGCGTCTTCGGGGAAGGTATTGGCAGCATTCCCACCATGATCCATGCCATGGATCGGCAAAACCGGGAATTGCTGGCCGACCTGATTCTGACCTATCCCGGTTGGGGCCGGATATAGAATGCCGCCTGTCCCCCTGAACACTGGAACATCCCCCATGCCCCTGACCGGATTTACCCCTCGGCGTCCGGTCACCCCTTGGAAAGCTCTCCGAAAATGATGGAATGGAACAAACTGCTGTCCACCAAACGATTTGGTCAGGACCAGAACGAACCGATCGAAGCCTCCCGCAGCCCCTTTCACAAGGATCAGGACCGGATTGTCTTTTCCTCTGCCTTTCGGCGGCTTCAGGACAAGACGCAGGTCCATTCCCTTGCAGAAAGCGATTATGTTCGCACCCGCCTGACCCATTCCATGGAAGTGGCCTCCGTGGGCCGCTCGCTTGGGGCCAATGCGGGGCAGATTATCATTGACCGTCATCTTCGCGACAAGGGCTACAACACGGCAGAGTTTGGTCATATTGTCTCCGCCGCCTGTCTGGCCCATGACATCGGCAATCCCCCGTTTGGCCATTTCGGCGAGGATACCATCCGGCACTGGTTCAAGACGGTACCGCTGGCGCGGGGCGATCTTTCCCCGCTCAGCGCCGCCCAGAAAGAGGATTTTCTTCGCTTTGAAGGCAATGCCCAGGGGTTTCGGGTTCTGACCAAGCTGCAAAACTGGCGGAACCGGGGCGGCCTGCGCCTGACCTATGCCACCCTTGGCACCTTCATGAAATATCCCCGCACCTCCGATGTGCAGAAACCTCTTGAAGGGGATGCGGCCGGCAAGAAATTCGGCATCATGCAATCGGAGTTGAACCAGTTCCGCGAAGTGGCCCGCGAAATCGGCCTGATCCAGCGCGGCAAGGAAACCTATTGGTGCCGCCACCCCCTGACCTATCTGGTCGAGGCCGCCGACGATATCTGTTATTCGGTTGTCGATATCGAGGATGGCTTCAAGCTGGGGCGTCTTGAATTTGCGGAAACGGAATCGCTGATGCTGCGCATTCTGGGCCGGGCCCCGAAACGGTATTCCGAATTTACGGACAATTCCGAGAAAATCTCGTACCTGCGGGCCAAATGTATCGGCCGCCTGATCGGCGAGGTTTCGGAAATCTTTGCGGACCATGAATCGGAAATTCTGGAAGGAACCTACAAGGGCGACCTGCTGAAGCATTCCAGCCATGCCGGCGTGTTTCAGGAAATCGAGCAGCTATGCCGCAACCAGATCTTCAACCACCGGGAACGGGTTCAGGCGGAACTGCGCGGCACCGAGATTATCTCGACCATTCTGGATGCCCTGTTCACCGCCAATATGGAATGGGAGGAATTCCGCAACAACGGAACCAAACCGTCCCCCAAATCATCCGTGGTGATCAATCTTCTCAACGCCCGGTCGGAAACACAAAAGTCCCGATATGACTGGATTCTGGAGGTAACCGATTTTGTCTCCGGCATGACGGATTCCTTCTCGGTCCGCCAGTTCAAGGACCTGAAAGGATTTATGTAGGACCGGAAACGCCTACAATTGTCACTAAAAGCAATACTGATATTAAGTTTTTGTTATTTAGTTAAATGCTATCCTGAGGCTCAATTTTCACCAGAACCACAATCTCGGGCGTATGGACCAGAGCCTTACAATGGATGTTTCAAGTCTGGATGCGAATGACCGCATAGAGCGCGTTTTCAGGAACATGGCCACCAGTTCCCGGCTGCTCACGGCCCAGACTGTTGCCAATGACTACGCCTCCCCGTCCCTTGGCGGCGATGACTTGCGGCTGGCAGAACTGATCCTGAAATTCCTGATCAATGACGTGGAAGCCACCGTCCGGGCCACCATTGCACGCACCCTCAAGGATTTTGAGGGCCTGCCCCGTGACATCGCCCTGAAACTGGCCATGGATGTGGAGGAGGTGGCGACCCCCATTCTGGCTTTTTCCCCGGCCCTGACCGACCGGGACCTGATGGATATTCTTGAAAGTGCCAGCGAGGCCAAACAACTGGCCGTAAGCGAGCGCAAGACCCTGCCCGAACCGGTGACCGATACATTGATCAGAAAGGGAACCGGCCGTGTTATCTGCCGGTGTCTGGAAAATCCCGGCGCCCGCATCAGTGACGCCGGATACCAGACCATTATCCTTGAATTCAGCACCGACCAGTCTGTTCACACGCTGTTGGTCCGGCGTCCTGACCTGTCCCGCGAAACGGTTGGCCGGCTCTGTAAAATCGTTTCGGCCAGCCTCAAGCAGGAGCTGTTGCAAAACGGTCTGGTGCCCGAGGAAATCGCCGAACAGATCACCGCCAATGCCCGCGAACAGGCTCTGGTCGGGCAAATCGCCCGCCGCATCAGCATCGTCGAGAAAAAACGTGCCGCCGTCCAGCTTGAGGCCGATGGCCGCCTGACAGCAACCCTCATGCTGCGCTCTCTCCTGTCCGGGGATTTCTCGTTCTTTGCCGCCGCCCTGTCCCAGTTTACCGGCTTTTCCATCAAGCGCGTCACCTCCCTCATCTCTTCGGACAGCTATGACGGTTTCAAGCGCCTGTATGAGCGCGCCCTTCTCCCACCCTACCTGTATCCGGCCTTCAAGACGACTTTACGCGAAACCCGGCGGTTGCAACGACTGAACCCCCGTGCGGACGGCGTGCGGGACCAGAACCGCCTGATCGACGAGATCGCCCTCATATACAACTATCCCAAGGGGCTCAGCATTGAAGAGTTGATGGAGAAACTCTTACCCCATTGACCTTTAACACCTTTTCGAATTCTCGGAACAATAGCTTTACGATAATTGCAGGCCTGTTTTTCTTCTATACAACGAGCAGTCATACCGCTAACGTCCGCCGGATTGCAGGCAGGGAGCTTGCTTCTTGATGGCTTTTTTACAGGTAAATTCCGGGGATACGTACTAGATGCACGTCATTGTCGCCGACAAGCATGACTTGTTTCGGCAGAGCCTGATTTTGGTTGTCAGGGAAACCTGTTCCCCTCCTTTACGCATCACGGAAACGGATCGACTGGATGAAATCCCAAGAATAATGAGCACCCACCCGGCGGACCTTGTCATTGCCGGCACCAACCTTTCCGATGAGGCGGACTGCGCGCCCCTGATCTCCCTCGATACACGGTTCCCGGACACGCCGTTCCTTGTCGTTCTGGAAACCCCTGATCCTGTTGCGACCAGCACCCTGCAAAATTCCGATATCCGGGGCATTATCGGCAAGACCTCACCCAAGGGGGCCTATTGCTCGGTGGTTGAAACCCTGCTTCTTGGCGGACGGCCGGATAAAACGGACTGGTGGGCCCGATCGCCTGTCAGTTCCATGATACAGGACTCCATTGCAACCCTTCTGACCCGGCGTCAGAGTGAGGTTCTGACATTGATCGCCGAAGGAAAAAGCAATCGGGAAATCGCGGATATCCTGTCTCTTTCAGAAGGAACCGTGAAAGTCCATATCACCGCCATTTTCAGAATTCTCAATGTGAAAAACCGAACCCAGGCCATGCTGATGGCGCAGGGCACTGCCAATCTGTGAAAGCGGTCGCCGCAACCAACCGGCAGTAGACAAATACAAACAGGACCGTCAATATCAATCCGGCGCTCTTCAGTCGGATACAAACAATGACAATCAAAATTGACTATTATGTAAGCCTGTTCTCTCCCTGGACATTTCTTGGACATCAGCGCATCAGCGACCTTGCCCAAAAATACCACGCGGACCTCAATATCATTCCGGTGAACTTCTCGAAGGTTTTCAGTGAAACCGGCGGCCTGCCCCTGCCCAAAAGGCACCCGGTGCGTCAGGCATACCGGATGCAGGAATTGATCCGCTGGACCAGGGAACTGGGCTGCGACATGAATCTGGAGCCGAAACACTTTCCCGTTGACCAGACAACAGCGGTCCTGATGGTCATTGCCGCCAAGGAACAAGGTCTGGACGCGGTCAAGCTGGCCGGTGCCTTTATGGCGGGCGTCTGGATGGATGAGATGAACCTCGCCGATGCAGACGACTGCGTCGCCATTGCCAACCGGGCCGGCATGGACGGCGCCGACCTTCTCAGCAAAAGCAGCAACCCCGATTATATGGAACAATATCTCACCAACGAGAAGAAAGCCGTGGCAGAAGGCGTGTTCGGCGCCCCAAGCTATGTGATCAACGGCGAAATCTTCTGGGGTCAGGACAGGCTGTTCTTTGTCGAGAAAAAATTGAAAGCGGAGGCGTAAAATGGCACTGGATCCCCAGGCCCAATGGGTTCTCGACAAGGCCGAAGAAGCAGGACTTCCCAAGTTGGAAGATTTGAGCGCCGAGGACGCAAAAGCCGCCTATGAAGTGCGGGCGAAAACCCTCGCTTTGAAAAATGTTTCTATCGCCGGGTCCCTCGACCTTGAAATTCCGGGGCGGGACGGCAGCATTCCGGTACGGATCTATCAACCGATTACCCATCCGGAAGGGCTGCCGGTCCTGATTTATTATCACGGCGGCGGCTGGGTCATTGGAAGCCCGGACAGCCACGACGCCCTGTGCCGACAGATCAGTAACCTTGGGAAGATGATCGTTGTATCCGTCGATTATCGCATGGGGCCGGCTCACAAATTCCCGGCGGCCGTTCATGATGCCATCGACGCCTTCGACTGGACCCTTGGCAACATTGCCGGGTATGGCGGCGACCCAGACCGTGTTGCCGTTGGCGGCGACAGCGCCGGCGGGAACCTGAGTGCGGTTGTTGCCTTGACCAAGGCACAGGAAGAAGGCCCTGCCCCCCTGTTTCAATGGCTGATCTATCCGGCGACCAACATGATTATGGACACCCCGTCTCATCAGGACTTCAACGAAGGGTATTTCCTGACGGGCGATTTGATGAACTGGTTCCAGAACCATTATCTCGGCCAGCCATCAGACCGGGAAGACTGGCGGGCTTCGCCCTTGCTCGCGCCGTCGCTTGAAGGCGTTGCCCCGGCCCTGATCCAGACCGCCGGCTTCGACCCCCTTCGCGATGAAGGGGCGGCCTATGCCAGCCGTCTGAAAGACGCCGGCATCGCGGTTCATTACACCGATTATGAAGGCATGATTCACGGCTTTATCAATCTTGGCGGTGTGGTTGATGCGGCCCACACGGCGATCGACGAGGGGATTGCCGCCCTGAACCGCGTCTTCAACCCTTCCTGACAAGAAAAAGGGCCCTTGCAAAAGGGCCCTTTCCTCTTCAGACGATATCCGATGGCTCCGGCGATCTTTTACGCCCGTTCAGCATGGCTCTGGCAAGGTTTTCGCCATGTCGCAGGCTGGCAAAAACAACCCCGCCCACATGCAGCGCCACCAGAAGAAGGATGGTGTTGGCCAGCCCTTCATGCAGGTCCTCCACCCACTCGATCCCCCAGAAGGCATCGGTTGTGGTCATCCACCCTGTCAGGGCGGTACCGGACAGGGTCAGGATCAAGGCAATGATCATCCATCCCCCCATCGGGTTATGGCCGATATACCGCTTCTCGCGGCCTTGCAGGGTTTCCGTCGCATAGGCCCGAAGTTCCCGATAGGGGCGGACAAACTGCATGAACCGGGCATATCGCGACCCTGCCACGCCCCAGATCACACGGGCGGCCAACAGGGCGGCAATGAAATATCCGGTCCATTCATGAACCCGTTCCAGTTCATCCCCGGTTAGCCAGGCAAGCGCAACCCCCGCCACCAGACTCCAGTGGAACACCCGAACAAACGGGTCCCAGACCTTGACCGTCGGCTCCGTTGCTTCCGTTGGTTCCATCGGCCTAGTCCTCAACCTTCATTTTCACCATATCGAAGGTCTTCGGATTGAAATAGACCTCAACCCGGCGCCCCTTCTCGTCAATGGCATAGGCTTCATAGCAGCCGTCATCGGTCTTGATCCGCTTGACGGTCCAGCCGTCCTTTTCCAGCTTCTGCTGCAAGGCTTCACGAGGTTGCCACTCTGACAGCGGAACCGAACATTTGTCATCACTGGCATAGGCCGTGGACATCCCTGAAACACCGCAGGCGACAAGGGTAACAAGCAGGACTTTTTTCATCATAGGGTTCCTTTTATGGATCAACATCTGAAGCCAATATGGAAAACGAACCTGACGGGGACCTGAAGATGGCAAAAATTCATTTGCGTCAGGTTGACGTCAGGTGCCACTAGTAAGACCTCAGTCTGAAAACACTGACACTGAAACCGGAAGACGACAGATGCGCATCCTTCTGATTGAAGACGACAAGACGCTTGGCAATGCGGTCTACGCCCATATGGCGGAAGACGGACATGCCGTCGATTGGGCTCCCACCCTGACAGAGGCCTACGACAATCTTGGCGGCGCGGATTATGATCTTGTTTTGCTGGACCTGATGCTGCCCGACGGGAAAGGTCTCGATCTGTTGCGGGGCCTGCGCACGGAAGGCAAGACCACCCCCGTCATCATCCTGACAGCACGCGACCAGATAACAGACCGCATCGACGGCCTGAATACCGGGGCCGATGACTATCTGGTCAAACCCTTCGACCTGTCGGAATTGACCGCCCGCATCGCCGCCGTGTCACGCCGATATGGTGGCAATCCCAACCCTGTGATCCGGTTGGGCGACGTTGCCATTGATCTTGGCCTGCGCTCGGCCGAGCGGGAGGGGGAGCCGATCCACCTGACCGCCAAGGAATGGATTGTCCTTGAGGCCCTTCTTCAGCGCCGGGGGATGATCCTCTCCAAACCAAAACTTGAGGAACGGTTATACAATTTCGATGCGGATTTCGACAGCAACACGGTGGAAGTCCATATCAGTCGCCTGCGCAAGAAACTCGGCCATGCGACCATCACGACCGTTCGCGGTCTCGGCTACAGGATTGACCCCTCATGACGTCCCGCCCCAGTTTGCAAAACCGCCTTGCCATTGGCATCTCCATCGGGGTTACCTTCCTGTGGCTGGCGGCGCTCGCCGCTTCTGCGCTTGTTGTCCGGCATGAACTGGATGAAGCCTTTGACAGCGCCCTGCAGGAAACAGCCCAGCGCATTCTGCCACTGGCTGTTACCGACATCATCCGGCAGGACAGAACCGCGCCCTTCCGAACCGTCGAAGCCCTTGACCGGCATGAAGAATTTTTGACCTATCTGGTACGGGACCGGTCCGGCACATTGTTGATCCAGTCCCATGATGCAAACCCGGATATCTTCCCGGCCCGACCCGCGACCGGCTTTCGCAACACGAAAACCCACCGTATTTACGGTGAAAGCGCGGTTAGCGGGACCCTGTTTCTGGAAATCGCGGAACCGCTCGCCCACCGCAAGGAAGCCACCTTCGAAGCCATCATGGCCATGCTTCTGCCCCTGTTTGCCTTTGTCCCGGCCACCCTTCTTGCCGTGATCTGGTTCGTTCGGCGCACCCTGAAACCGGTTGTCCGCTTCCGCGAGGAAATAGAACGCCGAAACAGCGCAGACCTGTCACCGGTCCAAGGCACCGGTTTGCCGCGAGAAATTGCCCCCTTGGCCGATGCGGTCAATATCCTGATGGAACGGTTGCGTTTCTCGCTGGAGGCAGAAAGAAATTTCACCGCCAACAGCGCCCACGAACTTCGCACCCCCGTGGCCGCCGCGCTGGCCCAGACCCAGCGGCTGATGGCCGAAACCCGCGATGCCGACATTCTGGCGCGGGCGCAGCAAATTGAGGGGGCCCTGAAAGGGCTTTCCCGACTGGCAGAAAAGCTGCTGCAACTGGCCAAGGCAGAAGGGGGCGGCGTTCTTGCCGAAACACCAACGGACCTGATGGCGATCCTGCCCCATGTGACCGAGGATTATAGTCGCGTTTCCGGAACGGACAGGATCAGACTTGAAAATCCGGCTAATCTGCCGCTGATCTCGCGGCTTGATCCCGATGCGTTTGGTATCCTGATCCGCAATCTGGTTGAAAATGCCCTGAAACATGGCGCCGCTGACACACCGGTGATCCTCAGGATCACCCCGGAACAGGACATACGGATCATCAACGGCGGACCGGCCGTTGATCCGGACACCCTCACCACCCTTAAAAGACGGTTTGCAAGAGGGGCGGCCCGATCCGACGGCTTCGGTATCGGGCTTGCCATTGCCGATACAATAGCAAGGCGAGCGGGCGGTCGCCTGAAAATACACTCGCCTGCGACAGGACAAGAAGGCGGCTTCGAGGTTGTTTTGACCCTGCCGCCGCCATAACAAAAAAGGGGGCCAAAAAGCCCCCTTTTCCTGTTTATCCGAACAGCTTAGCGCCAGCCAACCCGGTCAAAAACCTTAACGGCCTCTGCCTGCTGATCGGCAACCTTGTCCAGACCAATGGCATCTGCCTTAAAGTCACCCCAACTGGAAACGGTCTTGTCCAGCTTGACCCCGGCCTTGACTGGATATTCATAGTTGGAAGAGGCATAGAATTCCTGTGCCTTGGTATCAGACAGGAACTCGATCAGCTTGACCGCCTCGTCCTTGTTCTTGGCGGCCTTGGTAACCGCCGCGCCGGAAATATTCACATGGGCACCGCGATCGTTCTGATTTGGCCAGAACAGGGCGACTTTCTGAACCGCATCCAGTTGCGCCTCATCGGTGGAATTCTGCATCACCCCGTAATAATAGGTATTCCCGATGGCAACATCACATTCGCCGGCGGCGGCTGCCTTGATCTGGTCCCGGTCACCACCTTGCGGCTTGCGGGCCAGATTTTCACGGATCCCCTCTGCCCATTTTTCCGCAGCTTCAACGCCGCTATGTGCAATGATGGAGGCCAGCAGGGACTGGTTGTAGACGTTGCTGGAGGAACGAACACAAAGGCGGCCCTTCCATTTCGCCTCGGCCAGATCTTCATAAGTGGACAGGTCCGTCGCAGACACCCGGTCCTTGGCATAGAAAATGACCCGGCTCCGCACGGTCAGGCCATACCAGAACCCTTCCGGGTCGCGGTACTGGGACGGAATATTCTGCGCCAGCACATCGGAGGTAACCGGTTGCAGGACCCCGGCGGTCTTGTGCGCCATCAACCGGCTGATATCAGCGGTCAGAATGGCATCGGCCTTGCTGTTCATCCCCTCGGACTTGAGCCTTTCCAGCATTCCTTTCTTGGCGAACACAACATTCACCTTGATCCCGGTTTCCTTTTCGAAATCATCGAGAATGGGACGAATCAGCTTTTCCTGACGGTAGGAATACAAATTGACTTCTTTGGCATAGGCGGCCGCGGAGGCGGTCATGCCGCTGATTGCTGCGGCGGCGGCCAGGGCGAGGGCTGAAAGGCGCATTAAAGTTCCTCAAATACTATTAAGAATGATTATTAATAGCCGAATTTTTATCACGCCAAAACCCTATTGGCAACTCATTATGATAGTCGTTCGCAAATTAATAGTTCGAAAAGTAGCTATTCGAAACCGGTTTTGGCAAAAAGAAAGGGCGGATAAACCGCCCTGTCCTGCTCATCTGTTTCCGGGTCACCCGCGGATCACCTCGGCTGCCGGGGTATAGGGCAGCTTCAGGTCATCGGCGACGGCCTTGTTGGTGACCCGTCCCGTATAAATATTCAACCCTTCCAGAAGATACGGGTCCTCCGCCAGCGCCGCCCGGTATCCCTTGTTGGCCAGCGCCATGGTAAAGGGCATGGTTGCGTTGTTCAGCGCAAAGGTCGATGTCCGGGCCACCGCGCCCGGCATGTTCGCCACGCAGTAATGCACCACGCCATCCACCACATAGGTCGGCTCGCGGTGGGTTGTGGGCCGGGATGTTTCAAAACATCCGCCCTGATCAATGGCCACATCCACGACAACGGCCCCATCCTTCATCTTGGCAAGGTCACTACGCTTGACCAGCTTGGGCGCCATGGCCCCCGGAATCAGCACCGCACCGATCACCAGATCCGCCTTCGAGATATACTCTTCCACGGTTTCATCATTGGAATAGATGGTTTTCAGGTGCGGCCCATACAGGGCATCCAATTCCGCCAGTCGCGTCTGGGACTTGTCCAGAACCGTGACATTGGCGCCCAGCCCCATTGCCATTCTGGCCGCGTTGACCCCAACGACCCCGCCGCCAAGGACAACCACCTCGGCCGCCGGAACGCCCGGCACACCACCAAGAAGCACACCGGCACCGCCCTGCCGCAATTCAAGACAGTGAGCACCGGCCTGAACGGACATCCTGCCGGCCACCTCACTCATCGGGGCCAACAACGGCAACCCACCCCGCGGGCTGGTCACCGTTTCATAGGCAATCCCCACACAGCCCGATGCCAACAGGGCCTGTGTCAGGTCAGGGTCCGGTGCAAGATGCAGATAGGCAAACAGGACCTGTCCCTCACGCAGCAGTTCGCATTCATGAGGCTGTGGTTCCTTTACTTTTACAATCATCTCGGCAGAGGCGTAGATTTCCTCTGCCGTATCAATGATTTTTGCGCCAGCCTGACGGTAATCCTCGTCGGACAAACCGATCCGAATGCCCCCGTCTTTTTCAACAAGGACCTCATGACCGTTCCCCACCGCCTCACGAACAGCCGCAGGGGTCATTCCAATTCTGGATTCCAGTGTTTTTATTTCTGCTGGCACACCTATCAACATGCAGTCGTCTCCTGTTTGCCTAAATTCATGCAATCTCCCCCAATACCGTGCGGATGGTATCAAAAATCTGGTCGATATGCTCTTTTTCGATGATCAGCGGCGGTGACAGGGCAATGATATCGCCCGTGGTCCGGATCAGGACGCCCTTCTCGTAGCATTTGAGGAAGGCCTCGAACGCCCGGGCGGTCGGCTTGCCGGGGATCGGCTCCAGTTCGATGGCACCAATCAGCCCCAGGTTCCGAAGATCAATCACATGCGGCGCCCCTTTCAGGGAGTGAACCGCATCTTCCCAGTATCCGGCCAGATCATTGGCCCGCTCGAACAGTCCTTCTTCCTTGTAGACGTCCAGGGTTGCCAGACCGGCGGCCGCCGCGACCGGATGTCCGGAATAGGTATAACCGTGGAACAGCTCGATCATGTTTTCCGGGCCGTTCATGAAGGTATCGTAGATTTCCTTGGAGCAGATCACACCGCCCATGGGGATGGTGCCGCTGGTCAGGCCCTTTGCCATCGTGATCATATCCGGCTTGACGCCGAAATATTCCGTGGCGAAAGACGCGCCAAGGCGACCAAAACCGGTGATCACCTCATCAAAGATCAACAGGATGCCATGCTTGTCGCAAATATCCCGAAGCCGCTGCAGATATCCCTTTGGCGGCAGGATCACGCCGGTTGACCCGGCCACCGGCTCCACGATCACCGCGGCAATGGTGGACGCATCATGCAGGGTGACAATCCGCTCCAGTTCATCGGCAAGGTCGCCGCCATGTTCCGGGATACCCCGTGAAAACGCATTCTTTTCCGGCAGGTGGGTGTGCGGCATATGGTCAACGCCGGTCAGCAGGGTGCCAAAGGTCTTGCGGTTGGCAACAATGCCGCCGACGGAAATGCCGCCAAACCCGACGCCGTGATAGCCCCGCTCCCGACCGATCAGGCGGGTCCGGGTTCCATCCCCCTTGGCGCGGTGATAGGCCAGCGCGATTTTCAGCGCCGTATCCACGGACTCGGAGCCGGAGTTGGTGAAGAACACATGATCCAGCCCGTTGGGCAACATGGCCGAAATCCGGGCCGCCAGTTCAAAGACTTTCGGGTGCCCCATCTGGAAGGCTGGCGCGTAATCCATTTCCGCGATCTGTTCGCTGACCGCCTTGACGATCCGGTCCGGGCTATGCCCCGCATTGACGCACCACAGTCCGGCCGTGCCGTCCAGCACCTTGCCGCCCTCGGCATTGGTATAGTGCATCCCCTTGGCGCTCACCAGCATGCGCGGGTTCGCCTTGAATTGCCTGTTGGCCGTAAATGGCATCCAGAAGGCGTCAAGATTGTTGGACGCTGTCCCTGATGTATTGGTCATTTCACTTCTCCCGGTTGGTTGTTGGCTGGAACGGTATCAAGGCCATTAAAATACACAAGCAAAAAAACATTCCTTGGAATCCCGCCATTTATCACTTTCCTGTCCGGTTTTCCTGTTTAAAATAATAAACACTTTTTTCGAATCATGGGAGCGTGTAATGGACTTTGACCTGGGAGCCCGACTTCGATCCTTGCGAGAACAGCATGGCCTGTCACAACGGGAACTGGCCAAACGGGCCGGAGTGACCAACGGCACCATCTCGGCCATTGAACAAAACCGGACCAGCCCGGCGGTCGGATCCCTGAAAAAAGTACTCGACGGTTTCCCCATAGCCCTGTCGGAATTCTTTGCAAATGACTTTTCCTCCCACCGGAAAATTTTCTTTCAGGCCAGTGAACTGACCCCCATCACCGAAGGCAATATCGAATACAAACAGATCGGGCGCGACCTGACCGGCAAGGCCCTGCAGGTTTTGCATGAACATTACGCCCCCGGTGCGGATACGGGGCGCACCCTTCTCTCCCATCAGGGGGAGGAAGCGGGCGTTGTGGTCAAGGGCCGGTTGGAGGTCACCGTCGGAAGCGAGAGAAAAATTCTGAAAGCCGGTGACGCCTTCTATTTTGAAAGCCACCGGCCCCATCGCTTCCGCTGTGTTGGCGAGGAAGATGCCATCGTCATTTCCGCCTGCACGCCCCCCAGTTTTTAAGAATAGGGGATCAGGCCTTTAAAGGGGGTTTCCAGCGCCGACCGCGTCAGCCACAGAGGCATGGCCGTCCCGCACCAGAAGCGCATCAAGACCTTCCGCAATTTTACGGGCAAGATACGGCCCTTCATACACCATCGCGGAATAGAACTGGATCAGGGATGCCCCGGCCCGGATCCGGTTATAGGCATCCTCGGCGCTTTGGATGCCCCCGACACCCACCAGCGGGATCTTCCCGCCAGTGATCCGGTACATATCCGACAGCAATCCCAGCGCCAAAGGCTTCAGCGGTGCACCGCTCAACCCACCCATTTCCTGCCGGTAAGGGCTTTTCAGAGTTTCCGGCCGGGTGATGGTGGTATTGCTGATAATCAGGCCGTCCAGCTTCATGTCCAGCGCCACGGCGCCGATATCCGCCTTGTCCTCTTCGGTCAGGTCGGGGGCGATTTTCAGCAGCAACGGAATGGATCGGCTGCCCGCATCCGGCAGGCTGGACCGGGCTTCCATCATGCGGCCCAACAGGTCTTCCAGTTCCCCACGCCCCTGCAAGGCCCGCAAGCCGGGTGTGTTGGGCGACGAGATATTGATGGTGACGTAATCGGACAGGGGGGCAAGGCGCTTCAGGCCCGCGACATAGTCCCCGATCCGGTCTTCGCTGTCCTTGTTGGCCCCAAGGTTGGCACCGACAATACCGGTCCCCTTGCGGCGCTTGAAGTTGGCTTCCGCCGCGTCCAGCCCGCGATTGTTGAACCCGAGGCGATTGATCACCGCCCGATCTTCTTTCAGGCGGAAAATACGGGGCTTCGGATTGCCGGCCTGCGGCTTGGGTGTCACGCTGCCTGCCTCAACAAAGCCAAAGCCCAGCCCGGCAAGCGGGTCCAGAACATCCCCGTTCTTGTCATATCCGGCGGACAGGCCAACCGGGTTTGGGAAGGTCAGGCCGAAAACCGTGGTCGCCAACCGGTCACTGGTCACCGGGCCCACGGACGGGACAAGGCCGCTTTTCAACGCCGTCAGCGAAAGATTATGCGCCCGCTCGGCATCAAGGGTGAACAGCAGGGGAGAGAGGATTTTATACATGGATGTCATTCCTTGATCCCGGCCGGGAAAATATGCAAACCATCGGGGCCAAGGGGCAGCGGCTCTTCGCGCAGGACCAGCGCAGGGTCCAGAAGACCATAAAGATGCGGAAACAGAATGCCGCCCCGTGCCGGTTCCCATTTCAGGGCATCCCCCAAGGCATCAGAATCAACCGTCAGCAAAATCAGGTTTTCCTGACCGGCCCGATGTTTTGCCGCGCTGCCAACAACGGTCTCGCCGGTGGAAAAGTGAATAAAACCGTCCGCCTTGTCATTGGCCGTACCGGCGTAAAAGCCCGCATGCCGGGCCGCGGCCCAGTCTTCCTTGTCTGCCATATGATAGATAAAGGTCATTCTCTCCCCCGCAAAAGCCAGAAACTGGCCCGGAACTTATCCAAATCGCCCGGCTTTGAACAGATCAAAAGCACGGACCGGGAAAGCCGGGTTCACTTGCCTTGCACTCCTTCCATAATATCTGATAAATGGAAAGCTGGTTACTTTCACTATCACAATTAAGGAATTTGCTCGGAATGGCTGGTGTTTACTTTTACGACGGCAAATGGTCAGACGAGAGCCCCCGGGTTATCGGCCCTGCCGATCACGCGTTTTGGATGTCCTCTACTGTCTTTGATGGCGCCCGCTCCTTTCAGGGCATGACCCCGGATCTGGACCTGCATTGCGACCGGTTGGGACGCTCCGCGCTGGCCCTCGGGATGAAGCCCACCCTTGAGACCGGTGAAATCATCGAACTTTGCAAGACAGCCGTCAAAAAGCTGCCAAAAGAATCCGAGCTGTATATCCGCCCCATGTATTTTGCCCGCGGCGGCTTTATCGACCCGGACCCGGACAGTGCCGAATTCATTCTGGCGGTCTATGACAGCCCCATGCCGGATGCAGGCGGTTTTTCCGCCCACTTCTCGCCGCTGCGCCGCCCGGCCAGAAACATGGCCCCGACAGACGCCAAGGCGTCCTGCCTGTATCCCAATTCCGGCCGCGCCATTGCCATTGCCCGCGATCTGGGTTTTGACAATGCCATCATGATGGATGCCAACAACAATGTGGCGGAATTTGCCACCTCCAACATCTGGACGGTTCGGGACGGCGTTGCCTTCACACCCGCACCCAACGGTTGCTTCCTTGCCGGCATCACCCGCCGCCGGGTCATTGAGCTTTGCAAGGACGCCGGGATCGAGGTTTCCGAAACCTATATGTCCCGCGACGATATCATGCAGGCTGACGAAGTCTTCAACAGCGGCAACTATGGCAAGGTCATGCCTGTCACCCGCATCGAGGACAAGGAATTCCAGCCGGGCCCGGTCGCCAAGAAACTGCGCGACATGTATATGGAATTTTCCAAGGCCAGCCAGATTTTCTGATCCTTGCCGGACACAAAAAAAGCCGCCTCCTCCGGGACGCGGCTTTTTTTATGGATAAACGCTGGTGGTTAGTCCTGATTGGCGCCCAGATCCTCGCCCGCCAGAACCCGTTCGATCAGGGCAATGGTTTCCGGCACCCCGTAAAGGGAGATAAAGGACCCCATGCGCGGCCCCTGTGATTGACCCAGCAGGGTTTCATAGAGCGCCTTGAACCAGTCCCGCAGGTTTTCAAATTCATGATCCTTGCCGACCTGGAAAACGATATTCTGGATATCGCCGGCCTCAACGCCGGGTTCCAGTTCCCGCAGCATGTCCACCAATTGCTTCAGAGCTGCCGTTTCCTGCTCGTCCGGCAGACGGTATTTCTTGGCCGGTGCGACAAAGTCACGGTAATAGGCAATGGCATATCCCACCAGATTGTTCAGGACCGGATTGCTTTCCGGTGTGGCCCCGTCCGCATAGCGGGTGATGAAGCCCCAAAGAACGGAGGCCTCATGGGCATTGACCACGGCCGCAAGGTTCAGCAGCATACCAAAGGAAATCGGCACGGTCTCGGTCGGCGGATTACCATTATGGATATGCCAGACCGGGTTGCCATATTGCTGTTTTGCATCCTGCTCGGCGTATTTCTCGACAAAGGTGAAATATTCGTCCACGGCCTTCGGGATCACGTCGAAATGCAGCCGTTTTGCCTTCTTCGGGTTCTGGTACATATACAGCGCCAGACTCTCCGGTGAGGCATAGGTCAGCCATTCCTCGATGGTGATACCATTGCCCTTGGACTTGGAGATTTTCTTGCCTTCCTGATCCAGGAACAGTTCATAGTTGAACCCTTCCGGCGGGCGTTTCCCAAGGATGCGGACAATCTTGCTGGACAGGGTCACACTGTCGATCAGGTCCTTGCCAGCCATTTCATAATCAACTTCCAGCGCATGCCAGCGCATGGCCCAGTCCACTTTCCATTGCAGTTTGCAATGACCGCCGGTGACCGGAACCGTTACCCGCTCGCCGGTTTCCGGATCATCATAGGAAACGGTTGCCGCGTCCAGATCGCGCTCGACAATGGGAACCTGCAGAACCTTGCCTGTCCGCGGACAGACCGGCAGGAACGGTGAATATGTGGCGCGCCGTTCCGGGCCGAGGGTCGGCAGAATGACGTTGATGACCTCGTCATATTTTTCAAGAACCAGCTTCAGGGTCTCGTCAAACTCGCCGGATTTATAGCATTCGGTTGAGGAGCGGAATTCGTAATCGAACCCGAACTGGTCCAGAAACGCTATCAGGCGGGCGTTGTTATGCTCACCGAAACTGTTATGGGTGCCAAACGGGTCGGGCACCTGTGTCAGCGGCTTTTCCAGATTGGCGGCCAGCAGTTCCCGGTTCGGGACATTGTCCGGAACCTTGCGCAGGCCATCCATATCGTCAGAAAAGGCGATCAGGCGTGTGGGAATATCAGACAGGATGGAAAAGGCATGCCGAACCCATGACGTACGGGCAACCTCGCCGAACGTGCCAAGATGGGGCAAGCCGGAAGGACCGTACCCGGTTTCGAACAGGACATACCCTTTTTCGGGGGCTTCTTTCGCATAGCGGTCCACAAGCTTTTTCGCCTCGGCAAATGCCCAGGAGTTACTCGACAGTGCGATTTCAGCGTCCGTTGCCATTAATTTACTCTCCAATATTTGTGGTCGGCGGAATTTAGGCGTACAAAGTGATTGCGTCAACGATACGGGATCATTTTAGCCAGCAGTCATGTCAGTTTCCGACCAAGAACAGAAAATTCCTGAAAATGGTGGTGAAATCCGGCTTCCGGATGTGCCCGTTCTGGTCACTTCCGGGGACAAATCCATCTGGCTGACCGCCGACGGGGAGATCGCGGAAGAATCGCTTGCGGAAACCCAGCGCAAGGCCTCCGATGCCAGCCCGTTGCTGGTCCACCGGCTGGCCACCGCACGGCGTCTGGATCTGGCGCCCTTCACCGCCTTTGACATTCTGGAACTGTTCGCCTTCACCTTTCCGGCGCGCCAGTGCCTGCCCACCCCCCGCGGCATCGCCCGGGCGCTTGATCTGCCCGTCTCGGACGATCTGGAGGAACAGGCCCTGTCCCTGTTCAGCGCCGTCAACCTGATGCTGGAACATCTGACCAAGTTGCGCGGCAAGGACCGGGCAACCGCCGCCGAGATTGCCATGACCATGGGACGGGCCGGATGGAACTGGGGCCCATCGGTACTGGCGGCCCTTGGGATGCCATCTGAAACCACACCCCTTGGCGGTCTGGACATTTGGAAAAAGCTGGAAGAATGGCCTGACTTTGCCCCTGACCCGCCGCCCGATGACGAACCGGTCAGTGAGAACGAGGCGCGGGAGCGGCTAAAGGAACTGCTGCATGAGCAGGCGGAAACCCGCCCCCAGCAGGCTGAATTCAGTGCCGCCGCATCGGGTGCCTTCATCCCCCGCGATCAGGAAGGGGCACCCAACATCGTTCTGGCCGAGGCCGGAACCGGCACGGGCAAGACACTCGGATATATCGCCCCGGCCAGCCTGTGGGCGGAAAAGAACGGTGCCGCCGTCTGGATTTCCACCTATACCAAGAACCTGCAGCGCCAGATCGATGACGAGTTGGACAAGCTCTACCCGGACAAGGGGCAGAAAAATGTCCGCGCCGTTGTCCGCAAGGGGCGCGAGAATTATCTCTGCCTTCTCAATTACGAGGAAGCCCTGCAGGGCGGTGTTGCCCGCGCCGGGGAACAGATCATTCTCGGCATTGTTGCCCGCTGGATCCTTGCCACCCGCGATGGGGACATGGGCGGCGATTTCCCCAACTGGCTGATGGAACTGATCGGGGCCGGCCGGATCATGCGCTTCGCCGACCGACGCGGTGAATGTATCTATTCCGCCTGCCCCCATTACCGGAAATGCTTTATCGAGCGGTCCACCCGCAAGGCCCGGAAGGCGGATATCGTCATTGCCAACCACGCCCTTGTGATGATCAACGCCGCCACCCGCCCCGATGATCCGCACCTGCCCAAACGCTATGTGTTTGACGAGGCCCACCATCTTTTCGACGCTGCGGACAGCGCCTTTTCCGCCCATCTGACCGGGCAGGAAGGCAGCGAACTTCGCCGCTGGATTTCCGGCAGCGACACCGCCCGCAAAGGCCGCATGCGAGGGCTGGAAAAGCGTATTTCCGATATCCTTGGCGAGGATGAGGAAGGCCATGACGCCCTGCAACAGGCCATTCAGGCCTCGCGCCGCCTGCCCCATGAAGGCTGGCTGTCCCGTCTTGGCGACGGAACCCCCAACGGACCAATGGAGGATTTCCTCCTGCATGTGCGCTCTCAGGTCATGGCGCGTTCCGGTCAACCGGACAGCCCCTACACCATCGAATGCGGGGCGACCGAATTCGTTCCCGGTCTGGACGAGGCCGCGCATGGGCTGGAAAATGCCCTTGGGGACCTGTCCAAACCCCTGACCACCGTGTCAAAATCCCTTCTGAACCGACTGGATGAAGAGGCCGACGAATTGGACACGGCCACCCGTTTCAGGATCGAGGCTGCCGTTCAGGGGCTGGCCCGCCGCGTCAACACCATGATCAATCCGTGGCAATCCATGCTGAAACACCTGAACGAGCCAACGCCCGAAAACTTTGTCGACTGGTTCGCCATTGACCGAACCGGGGGGCGGGATATGGACCTTGGATATTATCGAAGCTGGATTGACCCCACCATCCCGTTTGCGGAAACCCTTCTCAAGCAATCCCACGGCGCCGTCATCACCTCCGCCACCCTGAAAGACAATACGGGCGAGGAAGACGATGATGGCTGGCAATCGGCGGATTTCAGGACCGGGACAAGCCATCTGGTCCTGCCGCCGCGCCGCACCCATCTGGCATCCCCGTTCAATTTCAAGGACCGCACACGGGTGATTGTCGTTACCGATGTCCGCCGCGACCACATGCGGGACGTGGCCAGCGCCTATCGGGAACTGTTTCTGGCCGCTGGCGGCGGGGGGCTGGGGCTGTTCACCGCAATCTGGCGGCTTCGGGCAGTGCATGAGGCAATCCGCACCCCGCTTGCCAATGCGGGCATTGAACTGTTCGCCCAGCATCAGGATGCCCTCGACACCTCCACCCTTGTTGATATCTTCCGCGAGGAGGAAAGCTCTGTCCTGCTGGGGACCGATGCGGTGCGGGATGGCGTTGATGTACCGGGTCGGTCCTTACGCCTGATCGTGTTCGATCGTGTTCCCTGGCCGCGCCCTGATATCAAGCATAAAGCCCGCAAGAAAGCCTTTGGCGGCAGCCGCTATGATGATCGTCTGACCCGCCTGAAACTGAAGCAGGCCTATGGGCGCCTGCTGCGGCGGGAAACGGATTATGGGGTCTTTGTCATGCTGGACAGCATGATGCCCACCCGCCTGACCAATGCGTTTCCGCCGGATGTGGAAGTGTTGCGCCTTGGTCTGAAGGACGCCATTGCCCTGACCCGGAATTTCATTGCGGAAAAAGAAAATGAAAGTCGGAAAAATAAGGTGGATATGACGCTGTGAAGTTCTTATCTTGAGAACTCACATATAAAAGGGAGTTTATGCAATGTCACTCAGTCTTCACACCGCCCTGATCTCGACGATGGTTCTCGTCTCGGCGGCGGATGGCGATATGACAGACCGGGAATTCAACATGATCGGTAAAATCATCGGCACCCTGCCCGTTTTTGAAAATTACGACGAAGATCATCTGGTCGGCGACACCCGCTCCATTGTCGACATGGTCCATAACGAGGATCTGGAAGTCTTCATTCGCAAGATCAAGGCTGTTTTGCCCAAAAAGCTGCACGATCTGGCCTATGCTCTGGCCTGTGATGTGGCGGTCTGTGACCAACAACTCAGTCAGGAAGAATTGCGCCTTCTGGAGATAATCCGTCACGAACTTGATATCGACCGGTTGAACGCTGCCGCCATCGAACGGGGTACCGCCGTACGCTTCGTCCGCTTGTAACGGGCACCCTCCTTCAACTATCAGTTTGCCAACCGCCCCCTTTGATAATATTATTCTTATAAAATGAATAGTGAATACATCGGGGGAAGGTATGGGCTTACTGAAAGGCATGGCCGTCGGATTTGTCGGTGTTGGACCCACTGGCACACCAATGGCCCGGAATATTCTGTCCGCAGGGGCATCGACATTTATCTACAGTCGGACGCCCTCCATTCGCTATGAACTGGCTCGCAGCGGCTTTCACCTGTGCCAGTCTCCCGCCGAGATTGCAGAGAAAACGGCCGGTGGGACCATCCTGATTTTGGCAGGCGGGTCCGATGCTCCCTCCCTGATCGCAGAGGGGGAGGACAACCTGCTGGATGTCCTTCATCCGGATACACTGGTTGTGGATTTGCGGACGGGCGCGCAAACGCAGGCCGAAAGCTATACCCTGCGGGCCGATGAAAAAGGGGCCCACTGGCTGACCGCAGAGCTGGTCAGGACGAAATCCGCCCCGGATACGGTTCAGGAAATCCGGGTTCATGGCCCCTTGGCCATTTTCAAGCGCGCCCTGCCGGTGCTTAACTGTCTCAGTGACACTGTCCGCCATCTGGAAGGGGCCGAAAACAGCTAGGCCCCCGCCGTCCCACTAACACTCCATCACGAGACAAGGGACCGGCTCAGCCAAGGGAGCGAACAAACGCGCTCACTCTTGCGACACCGTCCTGCCAGTTCTGCTCTTCGGTTCTGCCGGACGCCTTGCGGGGCTTGAAGCTGTGATCCCCATCGGGAAGCCATGACATCTGTATGGCAGATGACAGGGAATAGCCCTCAACCGCTGTCCGGTTGCCCATGCTGTCCCGCTCCCCCTGTACAATCAGGGTCGGCGTTTTCAGAATTTCCAGATGCTCCGTCCGGGGCTTGTCCGCCTTTCCCGGTGCATAGAACGGATAGCCAAGACAGACAAGCCCGCCCACCGACATCTCATCGGCGATCAGGGACGCCATGCGCCCGCCCATGGATTTTCCGCCGATCACCAGATCACTGGCTGGCCCAACGGCCTCAATCACTTCACGCCAGCGGTCCAGCAGTTTCGGTTGCCGGTCCGGCGGGCGCTTGCTGCCCTCCTGCCGCCGGAGTTCCATATAGGGAAACTCGAACCGGATCACATGGTGCCCGGCGGCGGCAAGATTTTCCGCAAAATAGTCCATGAACGGGCTGTCCATGGGGGCACCCGCGCCATGCGCCAGCACAATGCGATATCCATCCTGACCGGAACCATTTTCAAGATACGTCATCGGGTTAAGGGCCTTCTGTCAAAAAAGTGAATATGGAACAGGAAGGCAGACTGTATAATAGGGTTCGGGCGTGAGTAAACATGGTGGCTTCAAAATGTCGGATTTCCTGCTGGAACACGAACCTTCTGTGCGCATGGGCTTTTTCTTTGGCTCCCTTGTGCTGTTTGGCATGTGGGAAACCCTGCGCCCCACCCGGACCCCGACGGTCCCCCGGCTTTGGCACTGGCTCAACAATCTGGGGCTGACGGTGTTTAACTCCTTCCTGCTGCGCTTCACCTTTCCGGTTCTGGCCGCCGGATTTGCCGCCATCACCACAACCAACGGCTGGGGCCTTCTGAACTGGCTGGACCTGCCGCTTGTTCCCGCCACCCTGATTGCCATCGTGGTTCTGGATCTGGTGGTGTATGGACAACATGTGCTGTTTCATGCGGTGCCCCTGTTCTGGCGCCTGCACAAGGTTCACCATGCGGATGTGGATTATGATGTTACCACTGGTGCCCGCTTTCATCCGGTCGAGATCATGCTGTCCATGGGGATCAAGCTGGGGGTGATCCTTGTTCTGGGGCCCCCGGTCGTGGCGGTCATCCTGTTCGAGATTATTCTCAGTTCCATGGCCATGTTCAACCATGCCAATGCCAGCCTGCCAACGGGCCTCGACCGCGTTCTCCGGCTGTTTGTGGTCACCCCGGACATGCACCGGGTGCACCACTCGATCAACCGCCGCGAACATAACGCCAATTTCGGGTTCAATATTTCCCTGTGGGACCGGCTTTTCGGCACCTACAAGGCGGCCCCGGATGCGGGACAGACGGGGATGACCATCGGCCTCACCGATTATCAGGACAACCGCCGGCAAAGCCTGCTGTGGATGATCCTGCTGCCGTTCCGGTCCGAAAAGGGATAGCCCCGCCGTCGATCAGAGAAGATCATCCTCTGTCACGTTGAAGGCCTCATAGCGTCGCCACAGGGTGTGGAACTGCCCAAGATTGGTATCAATGTCCTCGCCGGCATCGACGATTTCGCGAGCAATCACGTTCAGCACATCAACCAGCAGTTCCGCCCGCACCTGCCGCCCCAGCCGGGCCAGCATGTTCAGGCTTTCCTTGACGTCGTTCACATGCCCCAGAATGTCCTGCATCTCGGCCAGCAGGCGGTACCCGACAGCAATTCTCTCAGACTCGAACAACGACCAGAAAAACCGCAGGTGATAGCGGCAACGCTTCACATATTTGCGCACCTGATGCAGCTCCTCGGTGGAGAGTTCCATAATGTCCTCCCCCATATTGAGGAGTTCCGCCTTGCCATCCTCAATCACCTGAAGGGCAAAGGGGACAATGGGCTGATCCAACTGCCGCGTGGCCGTTTTCCCAAGTTTCTTTTTCCAGTTCTTGTCGGACCACGCATCGAACTCTTTCAGCAGGGCCGAGAACCGCCCCCCGGACAAGTCCCGGCGAATAAGGTCATATTCCTCCTGCCGCATGGCCTCACCGTGAAGCCGAAGTTCCTGATAGGCGGCCTCATATGCCGGCACCGGGCATTTTTCCTTCAGGATATCGGTCAAAAAGACATCCATATCCCGCGCCTCTCCCAGAATGCTTCCGAAATACCGGAATTCCCGATCAAACTTCTTGCGCACCTCGGGATGGATGATGGAGCGGAACACCCGCATGGCCACCCGCAGCCGCCTGAGCCCGATGCGGATTTGCATCAAGGCCGCAGCGTCGCTTGTTTTCAGGAACAGGTCGAAATTGGCGCGCAGATGTTTCTGGGATTCCGTGAAAATGGTTCTGGCGACAGCCTCCACATCCTGTTCGGACGTCACCACCAATCGGGCAAGTTGCACGGAATTATCAGGGTTAAAAACCAATTCGGGAGCCTTGTCTGGCAGTTTGGACCGGATCCCCGGCAGCATCACCGCCTAATCTTGTTTACGCTTAATAACTGTTACCGTATCCTGCTATTCCCAATAAAAAAAGCAAACGATAAAATGACAGACAATCGAAAACCACTCGAAAACTGGATCGGCAAAAGCGAAAGCCGCGAAGAAATCATCCATCAACAGGCTCTGGATGGTTTTGCGGCCCTCATGGATCAGGAAGGGCCTGCCCCGGCAAGTGTTCCCCCCGGCGGCCACTGGTTCTATTTCCTGCCGACAACCCGGCAATCCAACCTTGCCGAGGACGGTCACAGCTACAAGGGCGGGTTCCTGCCGCCCGTCTCCCTGCCCCGCCGCATGTGGGCGGGAGGCAGGCTCCGCTTTGATACGCCCCTGACGGTTGGGGATTGCGTCACAAAGACATCAACGATCAAGTCCGTGGCGGAAAAACAGGGCCGCACCGGAAAACTGGTCTTTGTCACCGTGGAACATGCCCTGACCAGTTCTGCCGGTCAGCATATCACCGAAGAACATGACATCGTCTATCGGGACGCCGCCCAGCCAGACGCACCGCAGAAGGCCCCGGAACAGGCCCCGACAGACGAACACTGGTCGGAAACCATCACCCCGGACCCGGTCATGCTGTTTCGCTATTCCGCGCTGACCTATAATGGGCATCGCATTCACTATGACCTGAAATATGTCACCGAGGTAGAGGGATATCCCGGCCTGATCGTGCATGGCCCGCTGATCGGCACACTGCTGATGAAACTGGCAACCGAACGGATGGGTGGCCGCCCGCTCAAGACCTTCGCGTTTCGGAACGTCAACCCGATCTATGATACGGGTCCGTTCATGCTCTGCGGAAAGCAGATCGATGACAATACGGCGGAAATCTGGGCGCGGGGTCCGGCAGGGGAACTGGCCGTCAAGGCGACCGCCACGTTCTGATCCTCTGCAGCAAGGTAATCTGCCGAAAGTAGGACAGCAGAAAAGAAGGAGAGGCGCAACCGCCTCTCCCCGTCAGGCATCAGTTGGAATGCTGCTTCTGCATCTCGCCCTGCCCCATATGTCCCTTATCGGTTCCCATATGCGGCATTGTGCCCCCACCCATGGTACCGTCTTGATTCAACGAGCCGCCATGGTTCATGGAGCCACCCTGATTCATTGAGCCATGGGGCATGTTTTTCATGGCCCCGGCAGCACGAACCTGTACGGTCACTTGCTTGTCGCCGGCATGTTCGAAGGTCAGAGTCAGGGGAAATGTCTTGCCTTCCTCCATCGTCTCTTTCAGCCCCATGAACATGACATGCAGTCCGCCCGGCCTCAGGGCGACTGTCTGCCCTGCCGGAACCGGGATGCCGTCCTTGACCTCCATCATCTTCATCATGCCGTCTTGCATTTCCACGGTATGAAGTTCGGTTCTGTCCGCAACGGGAGACTGCGCCCCGATCAGGCGATCATCCGTCTTGCCGTTGTTAATCAGGGTCACATAAGCCCCGCCAACCTTTGCAGAAGCCGGTCGGGAACGGGCCCACGCATCCTCTGCTGTCAGTTGGGACGTTTCCCCGGCGGCAAAGGCAGGGGTGTGAAGGCTGGACATCATGGCGACGCCAGCCAGTGCCGATACGGCAATCATCTTGACGAAATTCATCGTTTTCACTTTCTGTTTCAAAGTTGTTCTCGAATGACTTTCGCCATTTCCTCGGCGGTGGTGCCATAGGAGAAAACAGTGGACAGCGAACCATCCCTACCCATCAGGTAGGTAAAGGATGTGTGATCGACCAGATAATATTCCTTGTCTTCGCTGTTTGCTTTCTGACCATAGGCACGATACTGCTTTTTCACCTGTGTGATCTGCTCGGGGGTTCCGGTCAGACCGACAATGGCAGGGTGAAAGGCAGCCACAAATTCACGCACCACATCCACGCTGTCCCGCTCCGGGTCCACCGTGATAAAGACAGGCGTTACCTGATCCGCGTCCTCTCCCAGAAGGTCCAGGGTCTGGACAAAGGTCTGCATTTCAGTGGGGCAGACATCCGGACAGAAGGTATACCCGAAAAAGACCAGCATCATCTTGCCCTGAAAGTCCTTGTCGGTGACAGTTTCACCCTTGTGGTTCACCAGCTCGAACGGGCCACCGATCTGCGGTGCCCCGGCGATAATACCGGAGCGGGACTTCTGACCCGGCCCCGAAAGAACGCCGGTAAAGACCAACGCGGCGATTGTCAGCCCGACAATAACAAGCAGGGCAACGGCATATGCAAAAACCTTATTCATGGTTTCACCTGTTTAAAATTTCCGGCCAGACCGGAAATGGATATGGAAATGACGAAAGACCGCCTGCGGACAGGCGGGTAATGGGATAGGCAGTCTGTCAGAGAACCGGAGGAGCCCGTGTTTCAGGCCAGAACCGGGGCGGCCCTTCCCGCAGGGAAGGCGGGGAATATGGCCCCTGCAGGGGGCCGCTTGCCACCTCAAAGGGAACCGTTTCTGCAACCCGGGACAGCGCCGCAACCTGAACGGCGCCAAACTGGCAAACCGGACAATCCGGGCAGGCATCGCACAGCATCCCGGCGCCGGTCTCCGCCGCCGCGTCAGCGTCAGGGGTGACAACCGGCACCTCCATGCGCACCACCTTGATACCGCCGCCCGTACAAACCTCAACCAACGCACTGCCGGTATCGGCCATGGCCAGCGAACTATGGGTAACGGGAACCAGAAAATTGAGGAAAACGGCAATCAGGGCAAAAAACAGGCGGATCGGCCCGATACGGTTTCCCGTCAACCCGGATCGCGTGTGTCCCTTGTGGAACAGTATTGATCTGATGCCGCTCATGATGGAAAAATAGGCCACTCGCCGGGGCTTCACAAGGCATTTTGCGGCAAAACACCACCTCTGGTCGTTTTCACCTGAATTGCCCTGAAAAATAGGATACACTGATAGATCATTCAATTCATATTGCCATGTACGAGAATGATTGACTACAAACAATATGCTGGATAGTGTGTGATCATAATTTAATAAGAAACTGGCCTTTGGCCTAATATAATTACCAGTCTGACAGATTTATGAGTGTTTTTTTTGCAAAACGGTTCCTGACACTGCTGGCAACCCTTGTGGGTGCGTCAGTGGTCATCTTTACCGTCATGGAAATCCTGCCGGGCGATCCGGCGCTGGTCATTCTTGGCGTCGATGCGTCCGAGGATGCCATTCAGGCCCTGACAAAAGAGCTGGGCCTCGACAAATCGGCGGTTGAACGCTATTTCGGCTGGATCTTCGGCCTCCTGCAAGGAGAGCTGGGCAACAGCTATGCCTATAAGGTTCCGGTCTGGGAACTGGTTGAAGGTGCCCTGAAGATCACCGTCCCGCTGGCGATCATGTCCATGATTCTGAGCGTGACCCTGGCCCTTGTCATCGGATTGTACGCTGCGGCCAATCACAACAAGACCAGCGACATCACCCTGATGGGGTTCAGCCAGCTTGGGATTTCCGTCCCGAACTTCTGGCTTGCCGTCCTGCTGATCATTTTCTTTGCGGTCAATTTGCGCTGGCTGCCACCGGGCGGTTTCCCCGGATGGGAAGCCGGTTTCTGGGCCTGCTTCAAGGCGCTTTTGCTGCCGGCCATTGCCCTTGCAACCGTTCAGGGCGCCATCCTTGCCCGGATCACGCGCTCCTCTGTTCTGGAAGTGTATCGTGAGGATTATGTCAGGACAGCCCGCGCCAAGGGCCTCAGCCGCCGGGCAACCCTGTGGCTGCATGTTCTTCGGAACGCCATGATCCCGGTTCTGACCGTCATGGGATTGCAATTTGCAAACCTGCTGGCCGGAACCGTTGTCATCGAGAATGTTTTCCATCTGCCCGGCCTTGGCTCCACGGTCCTGAAAGCCATCAACAACCGCGATACCATCGTAGTGGAAAATGTGGTTCTGATGCTGGCAGGTATGGTCGTGGTGACAAACTTTGTCGTTGACCTTCTCTATGCTGTTATCGACCCGCGCCTGAAGGCCCATGATCTATGAGTAATACTGCGTCGAATTCCTTTATTTCCCGCTGTGCCAAAAGCCGGAGCTTTGTCATTGGCGGAACCATCACCGGGTTTTTGCTGGTCTGTGCCATTGTGTCCCTGTTCTGGACGCCGGGTACGGTCTATGACATCGTCATCAAGGACCGGTTCCTGACCCCGTCCGCAGATCACCTGCTGGGCACCGACCAGTTCGGCCGGGATGTCCTGTCCATGCTGATGACCGGCACCCAGAATTCCATCACGGTCGGGATTGTTGCCGTGTCCATCGGTCTGTTTGCCGGCGTTGGCCTTGGCCTTCTTGCCGCTGCCCGCAAGGGCTGGACCGAAGAATTGATCATGCGGCTCAGCGACTTTTCCTTCGCCTTTCCGGCGATCCTGTCCGCCATCATGATCACGGCCATTCTGGGGCCGGGGGGCGTGAACTCGATCATTGCCATTGGCATCTATAACATCCCGGTCTTCGCCCGGTTGACACGGGGCTCCGCCAATGCGATCTGGGCCCGTGAATATGTCATGGCCGCCCGGGCCTCCGGAAAGAACAAGCTCAGCATCACCCTTGAACATGTGCTTCCGAACATCCTCTCGATCATTATCGTGCAGGCGACCATCCAATTCGCCCTCGCCATTCTGGCAGAGGCTGCCCTGTCCTATCTTGGACTGGGAACCCAGCCGCCGCACCCATCCTGGGGCCGCATGCTGAACGAAGCCCAGACACTTATGTTCCTTCACCCGATGCAGGCTGTCTATCCCGGTGCCGCCATTGCCCTTGCGGTCTTCGGATTGAACCTTCTGGGGGATGGACTGCGGGATATTCTTGATCCGCGCCTGAGCAGGAAGCGCTAGAATGACTTTGCTTACCGTAAACAACCTGAACGTAAATCTTCAGACAGCTTCCGGCCCTGCGCGTGCGGTCCGGGACCTGAACCTGACGCTGGAAAAGGGCCAGACCCTTGGTATCGTCGGGGAAAGCGGCTGCGGCAAATCCATGACGGCACTGGCCCTGATGGGGCTGCTGCCGGAGAATGCCACAACAGAGGGCAGTATCCTCCTGAACGGGGAAAACCTGCTGGAAAAATCCGAGCGGGAGCTTTGCACCATTCGCGGCAACCGCATGGCCATGATCTTTCAGGAACCCATGACGTCCCTGAACCCGGTTCATACGGTGGGCCGTCAGGTTATGGAACCGCTGCGTCTTCATAAACGGCTGTCAAAGGCCGAGGCTTTCGAGCAGGCCATTCGCCTGCTGGACCGGGTCGGCATTCCCAACCCGGAAGAGCGGATTTACAACTATCCCCACCAGCTTTCCGGCGGCCAGCGCCAACGGGTGATGATCGCCCTTGCCCTGTCCTGTTCACCGGACATCCTGATCGCGGACGAGCCAACCACTGCGCTTGACGTGACAATCCAGGATCAGATTCTGGAATTGATCCAGACACTGGTGGCCGAAGAAGGCATGTCGCTGGTTCTCATTTCCCACGACCTTGGCGTCATTGCCGAAAATACGGAAAAGGTTGTGGTCATGTATGGCGGAACCGTGGTGGAAAGCGGCTCGACCGAGCAGATCTTCTCACAATTGACCCACCCTTATACCCAAGGGTTGTTCGCGGCCATGCCCAAACTGGGTCTGGGGCGAAAGGGTCGCCTGACGACAATTCCGGGCACTGTTCCCGATCTGGTCAATCTGCCAAAGGGCTGTACCTTCACAGACCGGTGCCCGCTGGCCACCGACATCTGCCGGAATACCCCGCCCCCCCGATCAGAGCTTGGCCCCCATCATCAGGTCCTCTGTCATCATCTTGAGCAGGCCATCGAGGCACGCTCGCGGGAGCTTTATACATGACCAAGACAGTTCTCGAAGTCACCGATCTGGTTCGCCATTATCCGCTGCCGAAAGAAAGCCTGACGGCACCGCCGCGCTATGTCTATGCTCTGAACGGGGTCAGCTTCTCCATTGAAGAGGGTAAAAGTTTCGGCATCGTCGGGGAAAGCGGCTGCGGAAAATCCACCCTGGCCCGCAATGTCATGGCGCTTGAATCAACAGATTCCGGTTCCGTGAAAATCATGGGCAAAGAGGTTGTCGGTCTGTCCTTCAACGAATTACGGCCGCACCGTCAGCATTTCCAGATGGTGTTTCAGGACCCTTACGGCTCGCTTGACCCGCACCACACCGTTGGCCGCATCGTCGCCGAACCACTGGCTGCCCTCGGGCGCCTGTCCCGTCAGGAAAAAGACGAACGGGTGGCCGAGGTTCTGACCTCGGTCGGCTTGAAGGCAACGGATGTCAGCAAGTATCCCCACGAATTTTCCGGCGGACAGCGGCAGCGTATCGCCATTGCCCGCGCCCTGATCACCCGTCCGTCCCTGATTGTCGCCGATGAACCGGTGTCCGCCCTTGACGTGTCGGTTCAGGCGCAGGTTCTCAACCTGCTGCGGGACCTGCAGGATGACTTTGGCGTCACCTATATGTTCATCAGTCACGATCTGGCGGTTGTGGAATATCTCTGTGACGAGGTTGCCGTGATGTATCTCGGCTCCATCGTGGAAAAGGGCAAGACCGAGGACCTGTTTGCACGGCCGGCGCATCCCTATACCCGCATTCTGCTGGACGCGGTTCCGCAGCCGGCGGCGGGCAAGAAACGGGATCGCATCCGCCTCAGCGGCTCCGTCACCGGTCAGACGGAACGAAGGGTCGGGTGCGCCTTCCGCGATCGCTGCCCCATGGCAACGGACAAATGTGCCGAAGAAACCCCCGCCCTCCGGCAGGTGGAAGACGGCGGCCATTTTGCCGCCTGTCACTATTCCGAGGAAATGATCCAGCGCGCCACGGCCTAGAAACCGAAAGCGCGTGACGACAAGGGGCCGCCGCCCCGATGGCAAGGGCGGCCCTAGTCTTCCTGTTTCCTGAAATCGAGCGCCGCCGAATTCAGGCAGTATCTCAAGCCCGTCGGTTGCGGGCCATCCGGGAAAACATGCCCAAGATGCGCATCACAGGCATTACAGATCACCTCTGTCCGTTTCATGAACAGGCTTCGATCCTCGACCTCGCCGACCTTTTCAGGGGCAAGGGGCTGCCAGAAACTGGGCCAGCCTGTCCCGGAATCATACTTGGTCTCGGACGAGAATAACGGCTCCCCGCAACAGATACAGGCATAGACACCCGCTTCCTTGTTGTCATGATAGACTCCGGTAAAAGCCCGCTCGGTCCCTTTCTTCCGCGTCACCTTGAATTGTTCCGGCGTCAGTTGCGCCTTCCATTCCGCGTCACTCTTGTTCACTTTTTCCGCCATTTCAGTCCCTTTCCGCATTCTTTTTGTCCATAGGGATCATATATAGAATAGTAGTGCGATTGCCATGTCACAATACTTGACCTTGGACGCCAGATAGGAAACACTTATTCCAAAAGGCGGGAGTTTGAATGAGCGAGGTAGTCAGTTTCGACGAACACGTGTCCGCCCGGTCGGTGCAGAAAGCCAGACCGGGACAAACGCCCCTCCCTGTTTTCTTCGACAGAATTGAACTCAGCCAGATTCTTCAGGTCTACGGCCAGATGGTTGCCAAGGCAGAATGGCGTGATTATGCCATTGGGCATGACCGGCATTCCTGTGTCTTTGCCATCTATCACCGCACCACGGAAAAGCCTGTCTACCGTATTGCGAAAGAGCCGAAACTCGCCAACCGTCAGGGGGCCTTTTCAGTTCTCAGCCAAAACGGGCGCATCCTGAAACGGGGGAAAACCCTGTCTCAGGTGCTGAAAGTCTTCGATAAAAAACGGCTTCAATCGATCGACTGACGCCCTCGCCCTCAGGAAAGTGCCGCCTGCGTTTGCGCATTCCGCAGCAACGACTGGTCCAGCTTCACCGGTGCCCGGAAGGCCACACGCTGCTCCAACAGCGGCAGCACTTCATCAAAATGCTTCTTTTTGATCAGGCTGTGGATCCAGACCTGTTCAAACAGGTCCCGCTGGGCGTGACTGCCGCCGATCTTCTGCATTTGGGCACGGGCCGATCCCAACGCGGACAGGGTGCCGCCATAATCACCCCGCGCATAGGCCACAAAGGCCTCGGTTGCCGGCAGGGCCACTTCCTGCCACGCGATACGGATCAGGGCGGGTGCCCCTTCCGCCCGGCGCTTCATGCCCTCCATCAGGGTTGCCAGCGCCTCCATCTTGCCGCCTCGCGCCAAGGCGAAGGCATATTGCATATCCAGAAAAGGCTGGTCATTGACGAAGGTGCGAGCGGCCACATGATCGGCCACATCGGCCCATCGGTCCCCCACATCCACACCGGCCAGTTCCAACCGCCACAGCAGCGAAATGGCGTTGATCTGGTCCTGACTGAATGTTTTGTCCCGGCCCCACACATGTTTGTCATACAGGGACAGGGCGGCACTGAAATCCTCGCTTTCAAGATGGAAAAGCGCAAGATGCCACCAGTTATGGGTATACATGAAGGAATTGCAGTCTTCCCATTCGCCGCTTAAGGCTTCCATCCAGCGAATACCGTCGTCCAGCCGCCCTTGCGTGATCATCACATGGGCCACCGCATGATGCGCCCAAGGCTCCCGGCGCTGCATGTCCGTCGCCCGGCGCGCCTCTTCCTCGGCTTCGGAAAGGCGGCTCATCTGCTCAAGGCCGAACGCCCTCATGCCGTGGGCATAGGCCGTATCGCGATGGGCATCCATCACCTGATCGGCCAGCCACAACATGCCGTCATCATCGCCAAGATTGAAGTAATGGGTCTGGCCGATCTTGGCCGACAGCAGGTCTTGCGGATATTGTTCCGCCAGGGTCCGGTGCAGTTTCAGGGCCTTTGCAATATCCCCGTCCTGCATGGCCAAAAGGGCACCGACCAGAAGCTGTTCCCGCTCTGTCCCCTGACCGGCGGCGTCCCGCGCCCGTGCAAAATACCGGCCAGCGATATCCAGCCGGTCCGGTGTTTCGATAAACAGGCCCAGCAACCCGGCCAGCGCCGCCACAACGGCGCAGTCCGGATCATTGTCCGATGCAGGAAATACAGCCCCAAAGTCCGTTCCATATCCGATCAGGCTTTCTGTAAATCGATCAATGGCATCGATTGTTTCTGCGGATGTGGTTGTTACCCTGTTGCCGTATAAATCCTGCATTCCCGTCCTCACGCCTCGTTGATCAGATCCAGCGGATAGATTGGACGACGAACATTCTTGTAGTCCAGCAAATTATTGTCGGAGGTGGTAACCCCCTTGCCGTCCAGTGTCAGGGTCGCCTTGCCAATCGGGGCAAATCCGGCCCGGTAATGGATCCGGCTTTTCAGGACCAGATAGCGCTTGTGCTGGGGCTGGATCCCGACAGAGGTAAACACACCAATGTCCCATGGCTCGTGATGGTTGGACACGATCACGATTTCCATATTGCCCGTATCCAGAACCGCAGTCGGGCCCATAAAGACGTTGACGCCCGTATACATGGGGCCATGTACTGTCCATTCCCCGTTGGTCAGAACCTTGACCGTCCCGGTGACCTCAAGCGGCTCCCCGACCTCGCCAATTGACGGCATGTCGGATTTTCCGCCCAGCTTCAGGGTGATCTTGCTGCCGATGCCGGCCTTCTGCATTTCCTGAACGGCTGCCGGGTCCCATACGGCGGCCACGGCCACATCCTCAAGGTCCTGACGCAGGATTTCCGCAATAACGGTCATCACATCCTGCGTTGCACCGGACCCACAGTTGTCCGCATGATCCAGCAGAATGACCGGACCATCGGTCATGGTTTTTGCTTCGGCAACCCGCTCTTCCAGCGGAGAGTGTTTATAGATGAAATCCTCGCGAAGTTCCCACGCCTTGGCAAGAATGCGGTCGCGGATACGATCCGCCTGTGCGCGGTCGCCGTCTGTCACGATAATCACGGAGTTGCCGGAATCTTTCATATCCGCAAGGGCAAAGCCGCCAAACGCGGTCGCGGCAAGCACGCCGGGTTCCTGTTCGGCTTCACGGCAAAGGCGGATCAGGGTGGCCATCGGCTCATCATCCGTTCCCTGACACAGGGTCTGGCTGAGAAGCGGGACATTGCCCCATGACATGACCGGATCAACCTTGCCTTCCATGCTGTCGAGCAGGGCCCGGCCGATCTGCATCCCCACCTCGTACATATCCACATGGGGGTATGTCTTGTAGCCGATCAGGGTGGTGCAGTTGCTGACCATCTTGTCTGTCAGGTTACAGTGCAGATCAAGGGTCACGGCAATCGGCAGGTCCGGGTCGATCTCGCGAATACGCTCCAGCAATGTGCCTTCCCCGTCCGGCGTGACCTCGGACACCATGGCCCCGTGCAAATCCAGCATGGCGCAATCCACGCCTTCGCGCACCGCGTCCAGAATGGGGTTCACCAGATTGTTATAGGCTTCCGTGGTGACCATGCCGGCGGGCATGGCCTCGGCGGCGACCGGGGTCACAATTTCCGCGCCCCGTTCCCGCGCCAGATCGATATAGGCGCCCATGGGCATGGCAGTCCCTTCATAGGCCTTTAATGCATCTTCCCCAAGATGGGCCCCCCAATCCTGAAACCGCTTCCAATCTGCCACCACCGGAGAAAAAGTGTTGGTTTCATGTTTCATCATTGCAATGAGAATCCGCATTACCCGTGTCTTTCTTCTTTTTAAAAGTAGTTTGTTTTCAAACTATCTTATCATTCCCGAATGCAATGTGAACCCATATTCGATATTGCGGCAAACAACAAAAAAAGCCCGGCGCGACGGCCGGGCTTTTTTCTGGAAATTTTGTCTTTCCTATTCGCGGTTGCCAAGCAGGCTCAGCAGCATCATGAACAGGTTGAGGAAGTTGAGGTACAGGGAAACCGCACCGAAGATGGCGCCGCGTTCCAGAACTTCCTGATCGTGACCGTGGTAATATTCAGACTTGATCCGCTGGGTATCAAACGCGGTCAGGCCTGTGAAGATCAGCACACCCAGAACAGACACAACGAAGTGCATCATTTCGGACTGCATGAAAATATTTACCACAGAGGCGATGATAATGCCGAACAGGCCCATCATCAGGAAAGATCCCATGCCGGTCAGGTCACGCTTGGTGGTGTAGCCGAACAGGCTCATGGTTCCAAAGGTGGCCGCCGTGATGAAGAACACCCGGACAATGCTTTCGGATGTATAGACCTGGAAAATCCAGGAAATGGAAACACCAAAGGTGGCGACCATGACCCAGTACAGGACTTTCAGCGTGGAATTGCTTGCCCGGCTCATGGCGAACAGCAGGCCAAGCGGTGCCAGCATGACAACCCAGTGCAGGGGTGTTCCGAAAACAAGGTTAAAGAACGCCGGAGAGCTTGCAGTGAACGCAGCAACAGCCCCGCTCAATGCCAGACCGGATGCCATGTAGTTGTAAACTTTCAGCATATGGGCGCGAAGGCCCTCATCCAGAACGGCCTGATCAACAGTACCTGCTCTGGCGGTATTCAATCTCGAGAAATCGGTTGCCATTATTCCTACCCTAAAGGTTCTATATTTGAACTACATATTGGAGAAAAAGAGTTAAATTTCAAGGGAAATCGGTGAATTAGTCCGATCGGAGTACCGGGGCCGTCTTTTCCCCCAAGGCCCGCCATGATCCATACATCCCGAAAAGAAGCGTCACCGTCACGCTGACAAGAATTGTCCCGGCCACTGTCCCCGGCAAATGGGTCCATTTGGCATCCAGGATTTCCGTGATCACCACCCATGCCGCGACCCACCCGGCCGCCACCGCAATCAGGGACGTCACCAACCCGATCAGGGCATATTCGATCAGGAAGGTCTTGAAGATATCCCGCCGTGTGGCCCCCAGAACTTTCAGGATCACCGCATCATAGACCCGCTTCCTGTGGCCTGCGGCAAAGGCCCCGGCCAGCACGAAAACACCCGCCACCAGCGTGATGGACGCTGTTGCTGTCACGGCTGACGACAGTTGCTCCAGAATGCGGGAGACGGTTTGCAAGGCCTCCTTCATGCGGACCACCGAGATATTGGAAAACTGCCCGGTGATGGTCCTGAACAGCTCTGCTTCTGATTCCCCGTCCGCCTTGGCCGTAGCCAGATGGCTGTGCGGGGCCGCTGTCAGGGTTCCCGCATCGAAGACGATCACGAAATTGATGGCCAGCGTTGACCAGTCGATTTCCCGCAGGTTGGCGATTTCACCGGTAATCTCGCGGCCCATCACATTAACCGTCAGGGTATCGCCGATATCCAGCCCCATGCCACGGGCCGCATCCTGATCCAGACTGATCAGTGGCTTGCCCTGATAATCCTCCGGCCACCATTCCCCCTTTACCACAATGGCATTGACCGGCTTGGTCCGGGAATAGGTCAGGCCCCGGTCCCCGCGCAGCACCCATTTCACATCGGATGCCACCGCGACCTCTGCCGCCGGGACGCCATTGACCCGGACAATCCGGCCCCGCAGGTTCGGCACATGATTAATGTCACTGATCCCCTTCAGGCTGCTGGCGGTTTCAACGAAACTGTCCAACTGGTCATTCTGGATATCGATAAAGAAAAAGGCCGGTGCATTTTCAGGAAGCTGGTCCTGCACCTGTGCCCGCAGGTTGCCCTCGATCAGGGCCACCGTGACAAACAGCGTCAGCCCGAGGCCCAGTGACAGAACCACACTGGCCGTCGCCGCGCCCGGCCGGTGCAAGTTGGCAATGGCCAGCCGCAAATAGGGAATGCGGGAGCGCGGCACCTGACGCGCCACGAACTGAACCAGATACCCAACCCCGAATAACAGGGCAAAAATCCCGAGCGCCGCCGCCACGAACCCGATGGCAAAGATTTTTTCTTCAGCGGTTACAATGGCCAGTCCGATCAGAAAGGCCAAGGCCAGCCCCATCATCACCAGATAGGCAGGGCGCGGCCAGCGATGGCGGGAAAACGCATCCCGGAACAGGGAGGCTGCCGGTGTTTCCCGCGCCCGGGCCAACGGCCAGATCGCAAACAGGCTAGCCGTCAGTAATCCATAGGTCATGGCCAGCGCCAACGGCTGCCATTGCAGGGTCACCACCGCCGGGACGGGCAAGGCCTGCGCCAGAAATTTCGAGGCTACAAACGCCCCGCCAAGGCCAAGCAGAACCCCGATCAGGGAGCCCATGAAGGCGAGCATCAATACCTGCAGGAAATGCATCCTGAAAATGAAACGGCTGCTGGCCCCAAGACATTTCAACGTAGCGATGGAGGGGATCTTGCCATCCAGATAGGCGCGGATCGCATTGCCCACACCAACACCGCCCACAATCAGCGCGGTCAAACCGACCAGCGTCAGGAACAACGCCACCCGGTCCACGAACCGCTTGATGCCCGGCGCACCGTTGGACGAATCCGTAATCCGCCACCCTGCATCCGGCAGGGCGGTCATCACCTGCCCGCGAAAGTCAGCGATGGATGTTCCCTCGTTCAGGTCAAGGCGGTAGTGAAAGCGGATCAGGCTGCCCGGCTGGATCAGTCCCGTCTGTTTCAGGGCTTCGGTCGAGATAATGACCCGAGGCCCCAGCGCCATGCCCTGACTGGCCTTGTCCGGTTCAGACTGGATGATACCGCGCACGGTCACTTCCAACCCGCCAATACGCAGCTTGTCGCCCACCGCCAGTTTCAATCGGTCCAGAAGCGTGCCTTCAACCAGCGCCCCGAACGGTCCGCCTTCCGGCCCCAGCACCCCCTGAAGCATCTTGCCGTCCACCGTCTGTCCGTCCACATTCAAGCTGCCAAACAGGGGATAAACACCGTCAACCGCCTTCAGTTCCGTCAGGACCCTTGAGGGGTTATCAACCGCATGGGCCATGGCCCGCAGCATCTGCATGTCACTGACGGTTCCCTGCCGGGTGATCCAATCATATTCTTCCGGGCTTGCCGGGCGGGAGGTCAGGCGCAAATCCACATCACCGCCCAGAATGACCCGCCCGTTGGCCTGCAATCCGGCATTGATGGAGCTGGACAGGGTCCCGACCCCGGCAATGGCCGCCACCCCCAGAATGAGGCAGGCGATAAAGATGCGGAACCCTTTCAAACCGCCGCGCAAATCCCGGAGGGCATATTTCAGGGCCAGCGACAAGGGCTCTCCGGTCGGGCCGACACTGTCAACATTCCGGGCGATCATTCTGCATCCGCCATGGCTGTATCGAACACCCGGCCATCCTCGACCCGGACCACCCGGTCGCAGCGGGCAGCCAGTTGTTCGTCATGTGTAATCAACAGCATGGTAGTGTTGCTGGCGTCATGCTGTGCAAATAACAGATCCACAATCAAGTCACCGGTTGCCCCGTCCAGATTCCCGGTTGGCTCGTCCGCCAACAGGATTTTCGGCTGTGTACACATGGCCCGTGCCAACGCGACCCGTTGCTGTTCGCCGCCGGAAAGTTGCGATGGATAATGGGTGGCCCGGCCTTCCAGACCGACTTCCCGCAATTTTTCCCCGGCCCGGTCGAACGCGTTGGGAACCCCGGACAATTCCAGCGGAATGGCCACATTCTCAAGCGCTGTCATGGTTGGCACCAGATGAAAGGATTGGAAAACAATACCCACATTGTCCCGCCGAAAGCGGGCCAGATCATCCTCGCTCATGCTGTCCAGCCGCTGTCCGGCAACCGTTACCGACCCCTTTGTCGGTTTTTCAAGCCCGGCCAGAACGGACATCATGGTGGACTTTCCGGACCCGGACGGGCCGACAATTCCGACAGCCTCGCCCTCCTGAACCGTCAAATCAATTCCGCGAAGGATATTGACAGGCCCGGCTTCAGACTTAAGTGTGAGAAAGATATTTTCCAGTTGAACGATCGGCGAATGAGGCACGGTTATCCCAATGTCTAGATTTGTGAATGATTCTTTCGCATATGGCAAATTTGCCGTGTTTTTCAATGCCATGATTGTGGCACTGGCCCTTTTTGTTACCACATCTACGGCCAAAGGTCAGGACAGTATCCGGATTGTTGCCATTGGTGACAGCCTGACCGCCGGATATGGCCTGCCCCCGGGAGAGGCCTTTCCCGTTCAACTTCAGGAGGCACTGCGGCAGAAGAGCCTGAACGTGACGGTAGAGAATGCCGGCGTTTCCGGGGACACCAGCACCGGCGGCCTGCAACGTCTGGATTGGGCGCTGGCGGGCGGGGCCGATTTTGTCATTCTGGAACTGGGGGCGAATGATGCACTTCGCGGGATCGAACCGGAAGTCACCCGGCAGAATCTCAGCGCCATCATTGAAAAACTGCAGGCGCGGAACCTGCCGGTTCTGTTGACCGGCATGAAGGCGCCGCCCAACATGGGGCCTGAATACGGGGCCGAATTTGACAGCCTGTTTCCCGCCCTCGCCGACAAATATGACATTCCCCTTTACCCCTTCTTTCTGGACGGGGTAGCGGCGGACCTCTCGCTCAATCAGGAAGACGGCATTCACCCCAACCGCGAAGGGGTGAGCATCATCGTTGAAAAAATACTGCCATTCGTTGTGTCTTTCCTTCAGAATGAACGCAACACGCAACTCTCCAAACAGTAATCAGATTACAGGAAGAAAAATGGAATACAGGAAACTGGGCCGGACCGGTCTGGATGTGAGTGTCATTTGTCTTGGCACCATGACGTGGGGCGAACAGAACACGGAAAGCGAAGCCCACGAACAGCTTGATTTCGCCTTGGACAAGGGCGTGAACTTCATTGATACAGCCGAACTGTACCCTGTCCCGCCCAAGGCGGAAACACAGGGCCGCACGGAACAGTATATCGGCACATGGCTGAAAGCCCGCGGACGCCGCGACGACGTGATCCTTGCCACCAAGGCCGTTGGCCCTTCTGATGCCACCTATTTCCGCGCCAGCGGCGAAACACCGCGCCTCAATGCCAAGCAGCTTAAAATCGCGGTGGATACCAGCCTGCAACGCCTGCAAACAGACTATATCGACCTCTACCAGTTGCACTGGCCGGAACGCAGCACCAACTTCTTCGGCAAGCTCGGCTACACCCATGCCGAGGAGGAGGACACAACCGATCTTCTGGAAACCCTGCAGGCGCTAGGCGACATTGTGAAGTCGGGCAAGGTACGCCATGTGGGCCTGTCCAACGAAACCGCGTGGGGCACCATGCGCTATCTGCAACTGGCGGAACAACACGGCCTGCCGCGGATGGTGTCCGTGCAGAACCCCTACAGCCTGCTGAACCGATCCTATGAAGTGGGTCTGGCAGAGGTTTCCATTCGCGAGGATTGCGGCCTGCTGGCCTACTCACCGCTGGCCATGGGCATGCTGAGCGGGAAATACCTGAACGGCCAGATGCCGGAAGGCTCGCGCTTTTCCCTGTTCACCCGCTTCCAGCGCTATACCTCGCAAACGGCGCATGACATCACGGCGCAATATGTGGCGCTGGCCCGCGAGGCTGGCCTTGACCCGGCCCAGATGGCACTGGCCTATGTGAATTCCCGGCGCTTTGTCACCGCGAATATCATCGGTGCAACAAATCTGACCCAATTGGAAGCCAATATCGGCAGTATTGACATTGAGCTTTCAGAGGACATTCTCAACAAGATGGAAGAAATCCACAACCAGCATCCCTACCCCTGCCCCTGAGGACAGGAGACAGACATGCGCCTTTTCGTTGCCTTGGGACTATCCGACACCGTCAAGCAACAGGTGGCCGCCCTGAAACGGGGGGTCCCCGAGGCGCGCTGGATTCCGGAAGACAACGATCATGTCACCCTCGCCTTCATTGGCGAGGTGGACAGCCCCCGCATGATGGATATCGGATTGGCTCTCGGCCGGATACACCATCCGGCCTTTGAGCTTTCCATTGAAGGGGTCGGGGTCTTTGGCAGCACCCGCCATCCCCGCGTTCTTTGGGCGGGCGTGAAAAAGAACGACAGCCTGTCCCGGCTCAACCGGAAAATCATCAAGGCCGTTGAAGAAGCGGGCATCAAGCTGGAAGAGCGCAGCTATCGCCCGCATATCACACTGGCCCGCGTCCACAATTCCCCGTACGAGCGGGTCCGGCGGTTCCTGACCGATCAGGCCCTGTTCAGGATACCACCCTTTCAGGTGGACCATTTCTCGCTTTACTCAAGCCATCTGGCCCATACGGGGGCCATCTATCACGAGGAAATGACCTTCGACCTGGCCCCCGACCCTGCGGCGGACGATACGCCCTAGAAACCCAGGTTGGTTTTCCACCATGTAGGCAGGGCAAAGGACCCTGTATGCAGGGCCGGGTTATAGTGACGGCCCACATGTTCCTTCACCGGGCGGGAATAGTCATGCCCGTCCTTGCTGTACAGGAAGAAGCCGAACTCGGCGGCCGGGTAAAGCTGAACGATGGACCGGTAGCCCGATACATGCGGCAGCAGTTTCCGGTTCTGCATGATGGAGACCAGGTTCTGGTCCTTGTCACCGCACAGTTCCTGCAGGAAATAGGCCCGGTCCTTGCCGACAAAGATGCTGTCGCTGTCCAGCACCACCCCGTCATCCGTGATACAGGCCGAGAAATTCTCGCAGAATTCTTCTGTAAAAACGGTTGAGGACGGCCCGACTGGCTCACTCAGGTCCAGCACGATCAGGTCGAATTTGTCGCCGGCGGCACGGGCCTTCCGCATGTAATCGGCGGCGTCCCCGATCACCAGTTCCGCCCGCGGATCATCATAATCCCCGTTGATGCCCAGATACTGTTTTGACAGTTCAACAACCCGCTCGTCGATCTCGACCATCACAACACGGGTCACGAAATCATGTTTCAGGACCTCGCGCAGGATACCGCCGTCGCCGCCGCCCACAATCAGGACACTGGCCTCGCGCCGCTCCCGACCCAGCAGCGGAACGTGAACCGCCATTTCGTGATACATGAACTCATCCGCCTCGGAAGCCTGCACCAGCCCGTCAAGGGTCAGGACACGGCCAAAGGTTTCATGCTCGAATATCTCGATTTTCTGGAACGGGCTTTGCTCTTCATGCAGCTTTTTCATATCCAGCGCATGGGTAAAGGCAACGCCCTCGGTTTCTTCATGCCACCAGTTACGGCTGACTTCGCTGATTTTTGTCATGTTTTGAAAATATCACTAAAGGTTGTGGGTTGATCGAATATGGTCAAGCAATCCCCGTGCGGCCGGCAGCAACAGCTCGAACACCGCCTCGTAATCGGACAGGTCCCCGTAATAGGGGTCCGGGATTTCACCATCCGCCGCGTCACTGAAATCCAGCATCAGCGAGACATGCCCCGCGTGGCTTTCGGGACGCAGGCGATGCAGGTTGGCAAGATTGCTGTTATCCATGCCAAGGATATAGTCGAAATCCGCGAAATCGCGCGTGGTTACCTGACGGGCCCGAAGATCCGCCATGGCGATCCCATACCGGCCCGCAACCTGCTGGGCGCGGGGATCGGGCGGATTGCCGATATGCCATGCACCGGTCCCCGCAGAATCGGTCCCGATCTGACCCTCAAGGCCTTCGCGGGCGACAAGATCCCGAAACACCGCCTCCGCCGAGGGGGAGCGGCATATATTTCCAAGACAGACAAAAAGAACGCGAACCATGGCATTTTCCGACACGGGGTTTTCCTATGGCAACATATACCCCTATATTCACCGGGCGCGAAGCAGAAATCAGGCAGGAAAAGGGATCGGGACCCATGAGCGGAAAATTGACGGATCAGGAGATGGCGGAAAAACTGGCGACCCTGACAGGCTGGACACCGGTAGAGGGACGCAGCGCCATTCACAGGACCTTTACCTTCAAGACCTTCAATCAGGCCTTTGGCTTTATGACCCGGGTTGCCCTGAAGGCCGAGGCCATGAACCATCACCCTGAATGGTTCAACGTCTATAACCGGGTTGAGGTCACCCTCAGCACCCATGATGCGGGCGGGGTCACGGACAAGGACATCACCCTCGCCGCCTTCATGGACAAGGCAGGCGGCGCCTGACCGGCACCGCCCCCGTTTGAAGCAGGCTTATTTCGGCGCCATGCGAATGGCACCATCAAGACGGATCACTTCCCCGTTCAGCATCTGGTTCTCGACAATATGACAGGCCAGCGCCGCATATTCGGACGGATCGCCAAGACGGCTCGGGAACGGAACGCTGGCGCCCAGTGAATCCTGTACTTCCTGCGGCAGACCCAGCAGAAGCGGCGTCTTGAACAGGCCCGGTGCAATGGTCATGACCCGCACACCGACGCTGGACAGGTCACGGGCAATCGGCAGAGTCATGCCGACGATACCGCCCTTGGACGCCGCATAGGCGGCCTGACCGATCTGCCCGTCATAGGCCGCAACAGAAGCCGTATTGATGCAAACGCCGCGCTCGCCGCTTTCCATGGGGTCCATTTTCGACATGTCATCCGCCGCCCGGCGAATGCAGTTGAAGGTGCCGATCAGGTTGACGTTGATCACCTGCTGAAACTTGTCGAGCGGGTGCATTCCCTTGCTGGAGACCGTTTTCGCCGCCGGACCAATGCCGGCGCAGTTGACCAGAATACGGGCCGGGCCGTGGGCCGCACGGGCCGCTTCAAACGCCGCCTCGACGGACGCATCATCGGCCACGTTGACCGGAACCGCAACACCGCCGATTTCACTGGCAACGGCCTTGGCGGCTTCCTCGTTCATATCAAAGATGGCAACCTTTGCCCCGGCTGCCGCCAGTTTGCGAGCTGTCGCCTGACCCAGACCGGAAGCACCGCCCGTTACGATGGCAGCTTTTGACGCGATATCCATTTCTCTCTCCAACGCATGTTATTCTTTATTAACCGATGCTTCTGAATACACGCTGCGATGAAAAAAGAAAAGGCAGGGATATTGCAATCCTTCCGGATCGGGGACATATACAGGAGCATGCAACAGGATGATGAAAAAATGGCGGCGTTTGACGCGGAAAAGATGCAGCAGGACAAGAAACTTGTCATGCGGGATTTCGCGCAGAAACTGCGGGGCAATCTGGGCAAGATCCCCTTCGCCGAGGATGTGACCGCCAGCTTCTATTGCGCCATGGATTCGAAAAGCCCAGCCTTTGTGAAAGCGGTTCTTTTCGGCGCACTGGCCTATTTCATCCTGCCGACCGATGTCATCCCCGACTTTATCGCCGGTCTTGGCTTTACCGATGATGCCAGCGTCCTTGCCGCCGCCATGGCAACCGTTCAGAAAAACATTCGTGATGAGCACCGGGACAAGGCGCGCAGCTTCCTGAACAAGGAAAAGGAAACCGCCGGGGCGGATTGATCCGTCAGCTATCCAGCGGTGTTGAATCCCCTGTCGGCTTTTTCCGAAGAGCGGCCTCTCGCTGCATGATATACAGGCTGGAACTGATGATGATCCCCGCCCCGACAATCATCCACGGGCCCGGAACCTCGCTAAAAATCACAAAACCGAGGATGCCTGAGAAAATCAGCCGGATATAGTCGAACGGGGCGACAACCGTTGCTTCCCCCGCGGCAAAAGCCCGGATCATGCAAAAATTCCCGCAGGAGCCCACCGCCGCCGTTACCAGCAGGATCAGCAACTGTTCCGTTGTCGGGGGCACCCAGACATACAGGGCCGGGACAAGCGCGATGAGGGAACTGATCACCCCGAAATAGAACATCATGGTGGTCGGCGCCTCGGTCCGGCTCAGCTTTTTCAGGAATACAGAAACCAGCGCCACCATCATTGCACCGAACAGGGCCACCCCGGACGCCAGCCCCATTTCCAGATTGGCCTGCACCATGACCATGACACCGCAGAACCCCACCGCCGTCGCCAGCCAGCGCCGCCAGCGAACCTTTTCGCCCAGAAACAGAACGGCCAGCAGGATCAGGAACAGCGGTTTTGTAAAATTCAGGGCCACCGCATCCGCCAGCGGCAGTTGGGTGATGGCGTAGAAACTGCACAGCATGGCCGTCACCCCGACAAGGGAGCGGGCAAGATGCAACTTGAAAACCCGTGTTTTCAGGGGCCGGATGCCGCCCCGCAAGGCAAAAGGCAAGACCACGATCAGCCCGATAAAGGCCCTCAGGAAACCGATCTGGAAACTGTCCAGTTCCTGCCCCAGATGCTTGATCCCCACACTCATGAAGGAGAACAGCAGCGCCCCCAGCAACATCCATAACGCACCCTTCCCATTGTCCGGTATCTGTTCCCAATAGGACAACCATGAATGACGAAGGGTACGGATGGCGATCACGACTGGGGGCCTGCCTTTGCCTGAGCCTTGATGGTACCTTCCAGATCCGCCCGGCGGCGTTCCGATGCCGTTCGGGCCTCCCGATAGGCGATATAGACTGCCGAGACGAAAATCACCGCCGCCCCGATCCAGACGAACATGTCCGGCTGCTGCGAGAAGAACATGAAACCGATCACCGCGGCAAAAACCAGACGGAAGAAATCAAACGGCATCACATAGGTCGCATCCGCAAGGGAGAACGCCCGTGTGAACATCAGATGCCCAAGCGTGGCACAAACACCCATGCCGACCACATAATACATCTGTTCCAAGGTTGGAGTTTGCCACACGAACAGGGCGGGCACCAGCGACATGGGGATGATCAGGATCTGGGTCCAGGCCACAATGGCCGGTGAACTTTCCGTCGCCGACAGCTTTTTCACACAGGTAACCGAACAGGCCATGGTCGCCGCAGAGATAATCGCCGCATAGGTCCCCGGATTAAGTTCAATGGCGCCCGGCCGCAGGATAATCATGGCCCCGGCAAAGCCCACCAGAATGGCGATCCAGCGGCGCAGGCGGACAACCTCTTTCAGGAAGATAATCGCTAGCAGGGTCCCGAAGATCGGGGCGGTAAAGTTGAGCGCCACCGCCTCGGCCAGCGGCACCACTGTTACCGCATAGAACCACGACAGCATGGACACAAAGCCGAAGAAACTGCGGATCGAGAACAGCCCGAAACGCTGGGTCTTCAGCCCCTTGCCGCCGGTACGGATAAACCACGGGGCCAGCGCCACCAACCCGGCCAGGTTCCGCAGAAGCACAATTTCGAAGACATGCATGCCCGTATTGGACAGTCCCTTGATCAAGCCACCAAGGACAGCCAGAAAAAAGCATGCTGCAGTCATTAAAAGAGCCGCCTGAACGGCGGCTGGAGCCCGGGAGAAGGGCCCGAGCATCGATCTGATAGTTGTCATGCCGCCATATTAGTTCGCATGCTTACAAATTGGAACAAGCAATATGCACCAAACCACTTTTCCCGATCAAAAATGGAAATTGTACCTATTTCCGTATGGGTCCGCCCAAAAAGAAAGGGCCGCCAACGGCGACCCTCTCCTCTTTCAATGATTGTCGTTGCCGTATCAGCCGACAATCGTCGCCTCGGTCTGGGCGACAACCTCGTCACGGGTCAGGTCCGGGGCCAGTTCAACAATCTTCAGCCCCCCTTCAACCACATCAAACACCCCAAGATTGGTGATAATGCGGTCAACCACGCCCTTGCCGGTCAGGGGCAAGGTGCATTCTTTCAACAACTTGGTTTCGCCGGCCTTGTTGGTGTGGTCCATGATGACCACAACCCGCTTCACGCCAGCGACCAGATCCATGGCACCGCCCATGCCCTTGACCAGCTTTCCGGGAATCATCCAGTTGGCGAGGTCACCGGTTTCCGAAACCTCCATCGCGCCCAGAATGGACAGCGCGATATGGCCACCGCGGATCATGGCGAAGCTCTGGGCAGAGTCGAAATAGCTGGTCCGGTCCAGTTCTGTAATGGTCTGCTTACCGGCGTTGATCAGGTCGGCGTCAATCTCGTCCTCGGTCGGGAACGGCCCCATGCCCAGCATGCCGTTTTCCGACTGCAGGGTCACATCGACCCCTTCCGGGATATAGTTGGAGACCAGTGTGGGAATCCCGATCCCGAGATTCACATAGGTTCCATCTTCAAGTTCCTGTGCTGCACGGGCAGCCATCTGATTACGATCCCAAGGCATTGTCTTCTCCTCTATCAGGCTTCCCGAATTGTGCGTTTTTCGATGCGCTTTTCATGATCCCCCTTCAGGAGACGCTGAACATACACACCCGGTGTATGGATGCTGTCCGGCTCCAACTCACCCACATTGACCAGTTCCTCGACCTCGGCCACGGTCACCTTGCCGCAAGACGCTGCAAGGGGGTTAAAGTTCCGGGCGGTCTTCCGATAGACAAGGCTGCCCTGTGTATCGCCTTTCCACGCCTTGACAATGGACAGATCGGCCACAATCCCGCGCTCAAGAATATAGGTCTCGCCGTCGAATTCCTTATGTTCCTTGCCTTCCGCAATCAGGGTTCCGACACCGGTCTTGGTATAGAAACCGGGAATACCCGCACCGCCGGCCCGCATCCGCTCAGCCAGTGTTCCTTGCGGATTGAATTCCAGTTCCAGTTCGCCGGACAGATACTGGCGCATGAACTCGGCATTCTCCCCCACATAGGAGGAAACCATCTTCTTGACCTGACGGGTTTCCAGCAGCAGGCCCAGACCGAAATCATCGACACCGGCATTGTTGGAATAAATGGTCAGGTCCTTGACGCCCGAGTCGCGGATGGCCGCGATCAGGTTTTCCGGAATACCGCACAGACCGAAACCGCCTGCGGCGATGGTCATTCCATCAAACAGCAGGCCTTCCAGCGCACTGCTTGCATCTGCATAAGTCTTGTTTGCCATTAAATGACTCCTACCCTTTCCTAACTTGAGGCCCCTTCCCAAGCTGAGACCCGGTCCCAACTTGCGGATTTCCGCCTCTGTCATTGTCTGTCCTTGCGGAGGCCACCATACGGCCAGCCTGCAACCCTACCCTGTAGTTTTCCAAGATTAATACCCAAGCAAACGACCAAATAACAGCTTTTTCTGGCCGTCTGCCCCGGAACCGGGCCCCGGATCAGTCAGGCCGGGATGACCGCAGCCACAAGATATTCAGCCCGTTCAGGAACCGGATAACCGGGGCAACCTGCTTGCGGCAGGCCTCCCAATTCAGGGATAGTTCCGTCTGGATATCCGCCAGCGTCCTGTTGCCGTCAAACAGGGCCACAATGCGGGAAATATGGTCCGGCAGGGGCAGCATGACCTCTTCGCCGTCAAAGCCCACCTTGAAACTTTTCCCCTTGAAGGCCCGGGCCAGTACCTCCGGCGGGTTGCCGTCTTTCAGAACCGGGATCATATGCGGGGCAATCCTGGCGGTTGCACCATCCGCCCGTCCCTGTTTTTTCACATAAAACAGATGGGTTTTAAGCGATCCGGTCACATTCTCCGCCACTGCGGCCTTTTCAACGGGGGTCAGGGTCTTGAGCCGCTTTTGCAACTCCGGGTCCCTGATAAAGACCGCCGGGTCATAGCGAACCGGCTCGATAAAGCTGACCAGTTCCATCCCGGCGGTGCCCAGAAGCTCGATAACCTCAGGCACCAGATAACTGCGATCCCGTGGATGCAGCAACAAATCATAAAAGGCCGCGTCGTCACCCAGTTTGTGGTCCCCCACAAACGGATTGCGCAGCAGCCAGTTGGTTTTCGGCAACCCGTCCACAAATTTGCGGGCAAGGGCCACCTGTTTTCCCGGCGCCTCATCCCCGACAAGGGTGCGAAGGGCGTTCTGGACGGGATAGACACCGTTTCGGCCAAGGGTCGCATAGACCATCAGCCCCATGCCGCCGTCCTCGGCCAGAACCGCCTCAAGCGCCTTCAACCCTTCTTCCGGGCTTTCCAGATGATGAAGCACTCCGCAGCAATCGATATAATCGAACGGCGCAAACCCCATGGTCGGAAGGTCCAGCAGGGAACCAGTATGAAATTCCATATTGGTCAGTCCGCGAACGCGGGCCCGTTCCTCGACAACCTTGCGGCTGGCGGTGGACAGGTCCACATAGGTCACGGTGCCGCCGGTGCCCCGGTCGGCCAGTTGCTGCGCCATCATAATGGCCGCATCCCCGGTTCCGCCGCCGGCAACCAGCGCCCGGAACGGCTTTGAGAAATCCCGTCCGCCACCAAAAATATAGTGGTTGACCTCGTTCATGTGACTGGGACTTCCCGTAATCAGCCGCTTCTTTTCCTCTTGCGGGTCACGGGGAGGATACGGAAATTCCTCATACTGACGGCGAACCGCCCGGTCCCGACCTTTCCTCCCTGTTTCCACGTCTTCAGTCCTTGACGGTAATGACAACTTTACCGGTGGTCTTGCGGGACAGAAGGGCCTTCATGGCCTCGCCGCCCTGTTCCAACGGGAAATGATGGGATACGTGTGGTTTCAGATCCCCCTTCTCGACCATTTTCAGCATGGTTTCGAAGTTGGCCCGGTTGGCCTCTGGCGTACGGCGGGCAAATTCACCCCAGAACACACCCATGACGGAACAGCCCTTGAGCAGGGCAAGGTTGGTTTTCAGTTCCGCAATCCGGCCCGATGCAAACCCGACCACCAGCAGGCGGCCTTCCCAGTTGATGCAGCGCATGGACTGATCGAACGCATCGCCGCCCACCGGATCGTAAATCACGTCGGCGCCCTTGCCATCGGTCAGTTCCTTGACCCGGTCGCGAATGCTTTCGGTGGAATAGTTGATCACATGATCGGCCCCGTACTGGCGAACAATGTCTTTTTTCTCGTCAGACCCGACCGTACCGATAACCGTCGCCCCCAGCGCCTTGCCGATTTCAACAGCGTTCAGGCCAACGCCACCGGCAGCGCCATGAACCAGAAGAACCTCGCCCGGCTTGATCTGGGCCCGGTCAACCAGCGCATGATAGGTGGTGCCATAGGTAACCGGGAAACCAGCCGCCTGATCATAGGGCATGTTGTCCGGCAGCACATAGGTGGCTTCTTCCGGGGCCAGCACATATTCGGCAAAACCGCCAAAGCCGTGATTGGCCATAACCCGGTCCCCGACCTTGATCCGGGTGACCCCTTCGCCCACTTCCGTCACAACCCCGGCACTTTCCATGCCCGGAGAGAAGGGAAAAGCAGGTTTGAACTGGTATTTACCGGCAATCATCAGGGTATCCGGAAAATTCAGGCCAACCGAGTGAATCTCGATCTTGACCTTGCCCGGCTCGATGGTCGGCTCTGCCACATCCTCGAGCACCAGATCATCCGGACCACCAAATTCCTTACAGACTAGAGCTTTCATAACGTCCCCGTTTCATTCTTTTTATGGTTTATCCAAGAGCATATTTTTTGCGCTGCACACAAGTTAGCGTCAACCCGACCAAAAGGTCAATTTCCGAATGCCGAGTTCAGCCTTCCGGTTGCGCCGCATCGAGGTGGGCCTCAATCTGGCCGACCTCAAACCCGTTCCAGTTTTTCAGGACCGGTCGGGTGAAACCGTCCATTGCCGTGTGCATTTCGTCTGTCATGACCCCCAGGGTCTCCAGCACCGCCCCAAGGGCCGCTTCGCAGCCCCGTGTGGTGCCATCCACGGTTTTCATGGAAATGCCAAGCCCCAGTTTCGGCAAGGCGGCAAGATAGACGCCTTCCGCCCCGACCTTGGCAATGACCGCCCCCCGGGCCGACCCGTTAAGGGCCGTGCATAACCGGTCCGATCCGGCAATCATCATCGGTTCGCAGGCAATGGCCTGCTGGATACGGTGGCAGGCAGCCGCCCGCTCCGCGCCAAGGGCGGATGGGTCGGCAAACCGGGCAATCGCCAGCGCAGCCCGATCCAGCGGCACGCCAAGGGTCGGGATCGAACAGCCATCAATACCGATCGGCGCCCGTGACAGGTCCAGCCCGGTGAAATCCTCCAGTACCCGGACAATGCGTTGCTGCACCGGATGATCCAGATGGATATATCCCTGCAAGGGCTCCCCAAGATGGCGGGCCGTCGCCAGAAAACCGGTATGCTTGCCGGAACAGTTGTTATGGGCCGCCGTCGGCTGTTCCCCGCGGGCGGCAAGCGCCCGTTCCGCCGGGCGGTAGCTTGGCCAGTGGGCCCCGCATTCCAGATCCTCAATCCCAAGACCCAACCGGTCCAGCCACGCGGTCACCGCGTCCACATGGATGTCCTCTCCGGTGTGGGACGCACAGGCGAGCGAGATTTCCCTGTCCGTGGCGTTGCAGGCGTCCGCCGCCCCGCTTTCCACGAAGGGCAGGGCCTGAATGGGCTTGATGGCAGAGCGCAGATAGACCGGTTTTTCAATATCGCCCCAGCGATGAAGCAGCGTGCCGGCCGCGTCCATAACGGCCGCGTTCACCTGATGCACACTTTCCACCATCGTCCCTCTTCTGACCGTCACTTGAATAGCGGGTCTTGCGCTTTTCTGTCCAGATCGGTTAGTCATGGGGCGTGGGCTCCGGTTTGTTCTGGGATATCAATGGAAAATATCACTTCTAGTTAGCCCATTTCCAAGCGTGCGTTAAGGAAATTCATGAATGAGTAGAGGTTATTTCGGTATCGGCGTCGAGGGGATCAGCAAGCCCATGAACGCCGGCAATCTTTTCAGAACGGCCCATGCCTTCGGTGCCGGTTTTGTCTTTACCGTCGGCGCAGAATACTCCGTCCGTAAAGCCAGATCCGATACCAGTGTCGCGCCTCGCAACATCCCGTGGTACGATTTCGACACGCTGGATGACATGATGCTGCCCCGTGGCTGCAAGATTGTCGGGGTTGAGCTTCTGGATGAAGCCGAGGACCTGCCGAGCTTCTATCACCCCATCAGCGCCGCCTATATTCTGGGCCGGGAACGGGGTTCCCTGTCCCCTGCCCTGCAGGAACGGTGCGACTACTTCATCAAAATTCCGACAAAGTTCTGTTTGAATGTGGCTACGGCAGGCGCCATTGTCATGTATGACCGGATCGTCAGCCACGGCCGGTTCGCCACCCGCCCGACCAGCGAACTGGGCAAACCGGTGCCGGTGCCGGACCATATTCAGGGTGCCCCCTTGAAACGCATCCCGAAAGTTGAAAAGTAAAGAGACAACTCTTTTCTTCAAATCCGGCTGAAATTGAGTAACATGCGGATCAGCATGTTGAAAAATGGACCTAAAACCAGGTATCGCGAGCACATGGTAAAATCTCTGTTTAAAAACATCCTTTCTCCCCTTGCCGGTATTGGCTTGATTGTTTCCGCCTCTGTTGCTGTCGCTAACGAAGCCGACCCGCGCTCCATTGGCATCTTCAAGGACTGGCAGGCCTATACCTGGCTGGAAAATGGCGAGAAGGTCTGTTACATGCTCTCCCGCCCGACCAAGTCCCTGCCCAAGAATGCCAATCGCGGTGACATCTACCTGATGATTACCCACCGCCCCAAATCCAAGTCCAAGGAAGAGATCAGCCACGTGACCGGCTATCCCTACAAGGACCAGTCGACCGTCAAATTCACCGTTGGCAACCAGAACTTCATCCTTGCCACCGATGAGGATGTGGCCTGGGTTCCCGATGGGGAAAGCGACGCCAAACTGATCAATGCCTTCCGCAATGGATCAAAACTGACCGTTACCGGCACATCCAGCCGCGGCACCGTCACAACAGACAGTTATTCATTACAGGGCTTTACAGCAGCGCATAAGCAGATTAGAAAAAGCTGCAGCTAAGCGCCGCGCCGTGTGCGCCTGAACTTTTAGAAGTATTATTGACCCATGGAACATCTGGTACCTGATGTAGAGGCTGTCGATCGGCAGCCTGAACTGCTGGCTATTCGCAAGAACCTGATCGGACTGACCCGCAAGGAAATTGCTGCGGCCCTGATCGAGGAAGGCGAAGCCGAGAAAAGCGCCAAAATGCGCGCAAGACAGCTCTTTCACTGGCTGTATTATCGCGGCGCATCCCGGTTCGAGGACATGACCTCCATCTCGAAAGAGATGCGGGCCACCCTGCCGGAAAAATTCACTGTTGATCGGCCGGAAATCACCAGCCTTCAGGAATCCGTGGACGGCACCCGCAAATGGCTGGTCAAGTTCCCGGATGGGCAGGAAGTCGAATCGGTTCATATTCCCGAAGAAGACCGGGGCGCTCTTTGCGTGTCCAGTCAGGTGGGTTGTACCCTGACCTGCAGCTTCTGCCATACGGGCACCATGAAGCTGGTCCGCAACCTTACCGCCGGTGAAATCATCTCCCAGATGCTGGTCGCCCGCGACACCATCGGTGAATGGCCGAGCCCCAAGGGCAACCGCATGATTTCCAATATTGTCATGATGGGCATGGGCGAACCCCTGCTCAACTATGACAATGTGGCCAAGGCCCTCAGCATCATCATGGACGGCGAAGGGATTTCCCTGTCCAAGCGGCGGATTACCCTGTCCACCTCCGGTGTGGTGCCGAAAATCCGTCAGTGCGGGGATGAACTGGGCGTCAACCTTGCCATTTCCCTGCATGCGGTCACCGATGAAATCCGCGATGTGCTGGTGCCCATCAACAAGCGTTACCCCATCAAGGAACTGCTGCAGGCCTGTAAAGACTATCCGGCCAGCAACAACGCCCGCCGCATCACCTTTGAATATGTGATGCTGGACGGTATCAATGACAGCCCGGCCGATGCCCGCGAGCTGGTGCGCCTGCTGAAGGACATTCCGGCCAAGGTCAACCTGATCCCGTTCAACCCGTGGCCCGGCAGCCAGTATGAATGTTCCAGCAACAATGCGATCCACCGCTTTGCCAAGATCGTCAATGATGCGGGCTATTCCTCCCCTGTGCGGGTGCCCCGCGGACGGGACATCATGGCGGCTTGCGGCCAGTTGAAATCAGCCAGTACAAAGCAAAGCGCCGCTGAGCGCCGCGCTACCGCTTCCTGAAATAAGACAGACTGAACAACCGCGAAATACCGAATTCCGGTATTTCGCGTCTCCCCTTGCGAAACCGGTATTTTTCGCCTATTTTCGCGCATCAAACCGTTATCAAACAAGTTTTCCTTTGAAGGTAATACGCCATGTCTCAAGACATCAAGAAAGTCGTTCTGGCCTATTCAGGCGGCCTTGATACTTCCGTAATCCTGAAATGGTTGCAGACAACCTATAACTGTGAGGTGGTGACCTTTACCGCCGATCTTGGTCAGGGAGAGGAACTTGAACCTGCCCGCGCCAAGGCCGAGATGCTGGGCATCAAGGAAATCTATGTTGATGACCTGCGCGAGGAATTCGTGCGCGACTTCGTTTTCCCGATGTTCCGCGCCAACGCCGTCTATGAAGGCCAGTACCTGCTGGGTACCTCCATCGCCCGGCCGCTGATCTCCAAGCGCCAGATCGAAATCGCCCGCGAGGTTGGCGCTGACGCCGTGGCCCACGGCGCAACCGGCAAGGGCAACGACCAAGTTCGTTTCGAACTGGGTTATTACGCCCTGAACCCGGACATCAAGGTCATTGCCCCGTGGCGGGAATGGGACCTGAACTCCCGGACCAAGCTGATCGATTTCGCTGAAAAGAACCAGATTCCGATCCCCAAAGACAAGCGCGGCGAGGCGCCGTTCTCTGTCGATGCCAACCTGCTGCACATCTCTGCCGAGGGCAAGGCGCTTGAGGATCCGTGGGAAGAAGCCGGCGAGTATGTCTACTCCCGGACCGTGTCACCGGAAGAAGCCCCGGACACCCCGACCTATATCGAGATTGAATATGAAAAGGGCGATCCTGTTGCCCTTGATGGCAAACGCCTGAGCCCGGCTGAAATGCTGACCGCCCTCAACAAGGTTGCTGGCGCCAATGGCATTGGCCGTCTTGACCTCGTCGAAGGCCGGTTTGTCGGCATGAAATCCCGTGGTATCTACGAAACACCCGGCGGAACCATCATGCTGGAAGCCCACCGCGGCATCGAGCAGATCACCCTTGACCGCGGTGCCATGCACCTGAAGGACGATATCATGCCGCGCTATGCGGAACTGATCTATAACGGTCTGTGGTTCTCTCCGGAGCGGGAAATGCTGCAGGCCCTGATCGACAAGAGCCAGGAAAAGGTTGCCGGTGTTGTCCGCCTGAAACTCTACAAGGGTCGTGTCAGCGTCGTTGGACGGAAGAGCAAGTTCTCCCTCTATTCCATGGAGCATGTGACCTTCGAGGAAGACACCGTTTACGACCAGCGCGACGCGGAAGGCTTTATCAAGCTGAACGCCCTGCGCCTGCGTCTGCTGCACCGTCAGAAAAGCTGATCCGGTTCAGAAAAATCCATGAAAAAGGGCGGCCTGTGTGCCGCCTTTTTTTAATGCCCGGATCCTGAAAGACTTGGACCCCTCAATATCCTGTGCCGCTTCCGGTCAGGTCGTCGTCATCCCGTTCAAAGTCGGGCACCTTCTCCACATAGGGAACATACTGGTCCTTGATATAAAGGATACCTGCGAACCCGGCTCCGCACAGCGCACCGAGCGCCATCAGGGTAGCAACCGACGGGAACCACGACAGGTCCCAGTCCAGCCCCAGCGCCCCGACCACCATGATCAGGGCCGCCCCCGGCAGGGCCACCAGCACAACAGCGCCCACAACCCCGGTCAGCGCGCCCACCAGCAGCGCTTTTGCGAACTGGATATATCGTTCCGTTGAATGTCTCATTCTCACTACATGACTTTCTTGAGCGCGGTTTCCACCATGAGGGTGGTGGTTTCCACGTCTCCTGCAATACAGATATTCTTGTTCCGGTCCGTCTGGCCGCTGACGATCTCAAGATCGCTTTTCGAACATCCCAGAAACCGGGACAGCAGCTTTTCCAGCGCCTTGTTGGCCTTTCCCTTTTCAGGAACAGCCGTTACACGGACCCGCAACCGGCTGTTCCCCTCCGCATCTTCCGCAATTCCTTCAACCCGGTTATCAGACGCATTGGGCGTCAGCCTGACCTGCAGGACAACCCCGCGTTTGGTAACCGTGATCGGCAAGGTCATAACCGGAACAGATACTCGTACATCAGGTTCTGGATAAAGATCAGGATCAGGATCAGAACGATGGGGGAAATATCAATTCCCCCGAAATTGGGGATCACCTTGCGAAGGGGGCGCAATGCCGGTTCGGTGATCTTGTACAGAAATTCACCAACCGTTGCGACGAACTGGTTCCTTGTATTGACAATATTAAACGCGATCAGCCAGCTAAGGACAGCGTTGGCGATAAGCAACCAGATGAAGATCTGGATAATTGTACTAATCAGATGCACGACGGAAGCCATGTTCGTTCCTTGCCTTGTAAACAATTGCCCTACATTTAATAGCCAATGCGAATGAGGGCAAGACCTCAAACGGGGCCGCCCGCATTCGCACAGGGTATTTGCTGTATTATTGCACCGGCGTTAGCGAACCTGCACCAGATCGTTCAGCTTGCTGGTCTTTTTAACAAGGCGGCTGCCATACTGGCCCATGCCCTCCTTGATCAGTTCCGATACGGTAAAGCCGCCCTCTTTCACGAGGGGCCCGGAAACCCAGGGGTCCATGGTCAGGAGGTGTCGCACCGTGCGGTTCGAAATCTTGAGGTTGGCCTCCAGTTTCGCCTTGCCGATTTTGACGCTCTCTGCGGTGAAACGCGGCCCGCCCTGATCCCGAGGTGACGCAGAACGCGCCCCCAAATAGGTCAGAAACGCTTCAAGGCCATTTCCTGTCGCCCGCACATCAAACATCGAATAAACATTGGCGACCTCAATCGTTTCCAGCTCAACCGGACCAAAATAATGGCTCCACGGATTGTATTTGAAGCCGATCTTCGCAAAATGGATAAAGACTGTTCCCTTGTCCGCTATTTTTTTGTGGATGGTCAGTTCCCGGACCGTCCCTTCCCCGGCGAAGGTATCAAGCGTTACAGGCCCGACCGAAACATCATCCCCACCGATGGCCTCGCTGATCTGCTTCTGCAGTTCAAGTTTCAGTTCAGCCTCGGTAAGGCCGCTGCCGAGAAACTGGTAAATCCCCCCGGCCACCAGCACAACTGCTGCCAGCACCGCACCGATTATCAAAATTTTCCTGTTCACCATATACTCTCCTGATCCTGATGCTGTGACGACAGCAAAACCGGGAGATAACCATAAGGTGTAAATATTCAATTATTTTCTACTATAAGTTTTTTCTTTAGGCCCTGAAATCCCCTGAAAAGGGCCATGCCTGCACACAATCCGGCACCATTGGCGACAATATCCATATATTCGAACATCCGGCCCGTCAGCGGTTGCAGATACTCAATCCCCACACCGATCAGCAACGACAGCCCCAACAATAGCAGAACAACACGTTTAAGCCGGGCGGCGCTGCAGGCCGCCACTGCCAACAGGGCGTACCCGCCGACATGCTGGATTTTATCGGATATCAGGGAGGCCGTCTGGGGCAGGTTCCCCACCGGCAGGAGCGACCCCACCGTAATCAGAACCACCAGCCCCGCCCAGACCCAAAGACCGGGTGTGAATACGGGCCCCGCATCGACCCTCTGTGTGCTCGTCATTCTGTCTATCTCCCCCGTACCGTACCAGAACGGGTGCATGATCCACCGCAATTCCCGAAAATCAATAAATACCTCCAGCAAAACAGAAAATTCAACCTTTTGAACCACCCTGAATTGCTCTCATTCGAAGGGCATACTCATTATATTAGTAGTTTATTAAAATTTTGATTTTTATGTTTCATTAACCAAGAAAATCATTTTCATTAGATTATATTAATATTTCGAGACTGCACAACATGATGGAGAGGGCATGAAAACTGTCAGTTTTGAAGAACCCTTACCGATCGAACAGGGGAAGACAGACAACAGCCGCATTTCCGGCTATCCGCTTTCTTCTTCTGTTTTGACCGGCATTTTCGGGTTCACGGACTGCTTTCTTCTTGTTGTGGCCGGTTTCGCTTCCTATTCCATAGTCATCGGCGATATTCTCTATATGCGCGAAATTTATGTATTCGCCATTTGCTTCATCGCCTTTTGCTATCTTTTTATCGGCCGTTTTGCAGGAATATTCTCCTTTTCCGCGATCCTGTCCCCCTTCATCAGCCTGTCGCGCCTGTCTGTTTGCTGTGCGACCGCTTTCTTCCTGCTGCTGGCGGTGGCCTTTTCCCTGAAAATCTCGGACAATTTCTCCCGCATCTGGATGTACAGTTTCGGGTTCTCGTCTTTCACGCTGGTGGTGGTCAGCCGGATCGTCGGCTTCTTTGTTGTCTCCACCCTGATCGAAAAGGGTCTGTGCAAGCGGAACGTGATCATTTTCGGGGCCGGGCCACAGGCCGAACGGCTTATGGAGCAACTGACCCAGCACACCCCGTCCATGCAGCGAATTGTCGGCATTTTCGATGACCGTAAAACCCGCAACGAGGGGCATATTGGCCCTTATCCGATCCTTGGAAACATGGACCAGTTAAAACGGTTTGTCCGCACCTACAAGGTGGACGACATCATCATTGCCCTGCCCTGGACCGCCGATGAGCGGCAGGTCGATCTTGTCCGCCAGCTTCGCGAATTGCCGACCCATATCCATCTGGTTTCCGATCTGGTGGGGTTCCGGTTTCCCAACAAGCCATCCCCCAATCATTTCGGAGGCGTTCCCATGATCGAGGTGGTGGATTCCCCCCTGTCCGACTGGAAGGTCGCCATCAAGTGGCTGGAAGATCGAATTCTGGGCACCCTGCTGCTGATCCTGTCCGTGCCGGTCCTGCTGGCCATTGCCATTGCCATCAAGCTGGAAAGCAAGGGTCCTGTCCTGTTTAAACAAAAGCGGTTTGGCTATAACAACCAGATCTTCGAGATTTACAAGTTCAGGTCCATGTATACCGATTGCGGCGATGCGCCGGTCACGGTTCAAGCCTCGAAAAACGATCCCCGGATTACACGGGTCGGAAGGATCATTCGGCGAACCAGCCTTGATGAGCTGCCGCAACTTTTGAATGTGGTGCTGGGCACCATGTCGCTGGTTGGCCCCCGCCCCCACGCCGTTGACCATAACGAGGAATATGCCGCCCTGATCGACGGATATTTTGCCCGCCACAAGGTCAAGCCCGGCATTACCGGATGGGCGCAGGTCAACGGCTATCGCGGGGAAACCAACACCCTCGACAAGATGGAGGCCCGCGTCCAGCACGATACCTATTACTGCGAAAACTGGTCCCTGATGTTTGACCTGCAGATCCTCGTGATGACGGCCTTTGTCGGCTTTGTCCACCGGAACGCCTATTGAACTGGAAAGCAACACGCCAATGACAACAGACTTTTTCTATCAGGAAGAACAGAAAAGCGCGTTGGACCTGCACAAAATTCTGGGGATCGTGCGGCGGCGCTATCTGCATTTCCTGATCCCCGCCTTTGTTATCGGCATTGCCAGCGTTGTGATTGCCATGCTGTTGACGCCGAAATACGAGTCTTCCGGCACCGTGCTGGTGGAATCCCAGCAAATCCCGACAGAACTGGTCCAGTCCACCGTCACATCAGACCCCAACCAGCGGATCACCATCATCAAGCAGCGGGTGATGACCCGCGCCAACCTGCTGCGGATCATCGACAAATACGGGGTCTTTGCGGACAAGCGGCAAAAACTGTCCCCGACAAAGCTGGTGGATGAAATGCAGCGGCTGGTCGGCTTGCAAGTGATCAATTCCGATGGCCGCAATCGCCAGACCATCGCCTTCAAGGTCTCGTTCCGGCACAAGTCGCCCGTGGTGGCGACACAGGTGGCCAACGAACTTGTCACCCTGTTCCTGAGCGAAAATGTAAAGACACGAACCGCCCGGGCAACGGAAACCACGGAATTTCTGGAACAGGAAACCCAGAAACTGAAAGCCCAGCTTGAAAAAGCCGAAGCGGCCATTTCCGAATATAAGCGCCGCAACAACCAGAGCCTACCTGAACACCTGAACCTGAAACTGGCCATGCTGGAGCGAACGGAAAATGAAATCCGCTCGCTGGAACAGCAGCTAAGCTCGCTGCGGGAGGAACGACGCTTTCTGGATATTGAACTGGCCGCCGCCAGCGAAGGCCAGACCCTGGACGGCTCTACCCCGATCAAGTCCCTGAAATCCAATCTGGAAAATGAGCTGGAGGAGTTGAACAACGAATTGTCCATCGCGTCCTCCCGCCTGACGGCGGCCCACCCGGATATCAAGGCGCTGAAACGCAAGATTGCCGCCCTTGAGCAGAAAATTGCCAATGAAGAAACCAAGGGAACCAGCGGCGCCGGCAGTGCAAGTGACGCCCTGTTCAGCCGACTGGTAGAAAAGCTGCGGGTGCGAATTTCCACAACGGCCCAGAATATCAGCGTCTATGAAGCCAATATCGCGAAATTGCGCACAAAGGCAGCCGACATCGAAAACCTGATCCTGAAAACACCCGAGGTGGAGCGGGGCCTGATCAACCTGACCCGCACCTATCAGGAGGTCCTGCAGAAATACGAGGAACTGCAAACCAAGAAGCGTACCGCCGAAGTTGCCCAAAATCTGGAAACGGAAAAGAAGGCGGAACGCTTTACCCTTCTTGAACCGCCCCTTCAACCGACAGACCCGGTCTGGCCCAACAAGATGAAGATTGTGGCTGCTGGCGGGGTTCTGGCCGCTGCGGTCGGGTTTGGGGTCGTGCTGCTGTTTGAACTGCTGGACAAGCGGGTGCGCAGCCTTTCTGAACTGGAAGCCTTGATCAAGGCACCGCCGCTTGCCTCGATCCCCTATATCCGCACGCCAAGCGACAACCGGAAACGCATTGTCGGCTATCTTATGCTTGCCATCGTCCCGCTTGGCATTCTCGGCGCCGGGGTGGTCAGCATGCATTACCTTTACAAACCGATTGACCTTATTTTTTACCGTATCTGGTCCGTCCTGCAGGGATTGGGACTGATGAATTTCTAGGAGTTGGGTATGGAGCGCATCAAAGAGGCCATTTCGAAAGCCCGGGAAACGCAGCACCTGGGATCAAGTATCCGCCTGTCACCGAAAGGGCGGGCATGGCAGGTGGAAAAAGAAACGCTGGATTTTTCCTATGAGCAGACCCGCGTTGTAAAACCGGATCCTGCCCATCTGTCTGCCAACCGGATTATTGTCCTGCCAGGCGAAGACGCCGACACCGTTCACTTCGACATCCTGCGCACACAAATCCTGTCCCGCATGCAGATGGAAGGATGGAAGACACTGGCCATTACCTCGCCAACGCCCGGTTGCGGCAAAACGGTTGTGGCCATCAATCTGGCCCTCAGCATTGCCAAGCAAACCGACAAAACCGCCCTGCTGGCGGATTTCGACCTTAGAAAACCCAAGGTTGCCGAATATCTGGGCTTGCCCGAGGGAAAAGGGATCACCGACTATCTGGCCGGTACGGTGCCGCTGTCGGAAATACTGGTCAACCCGGATGTGCCCCATCTGGTTGTCCTTCCCCATATGACCCCCATTCGCACCTCGACCGAGACCCTGACATCGGGGGCGGTCAAATCGCTGGTGGCGGACCTTCGGGACCGGTATGACAGCCGGATCGTGATCTTTGACCTGCCGCCCCTTCTGGCCAGTGACGATACCATCGCCTTCCTGCCGCAGGTGGACTGCGTTCTGCTGGTGGTATCCAGCGGGCAAAGCTCCCCGACCGAGGTCAAGGAAGCCCAAAGAAAGCTGAAGGCAGACAACCTGCTGGGCGTTGTCCTCAACAAATCAACGGAAAAGCATCAGGTCTATTACTGAGTAAGCCGCTGGATCGGCAAGGCAGGGAACATCCCATGAGTGGCATTGAACCGGTTGAACATATGGCAAGGATTTCGGGTGGCATCGTCAATTGGCGAAAGCTGCTTCTGATTGCGGCGGTGACGCTGGTTTCCATCCTGTATATTCCCGATGCCGAACAATTATGGTCCGCGTGGCTCCGGCAGGAAGAGTTCAGCCACGGCCCGCTGATGTTTCTGGTCGCGCTGTACCTGTTATGGCGACGCCGGGTGTTGCTGGATTATCCGGATCGGCGCGGCACTATTCTTGGGGTCGGGGCCATCCTTCTGGCCGTTTTCGTCTATGCCTTGTCCATCAAGGCAGGCATCCAGAATACCCGCCATCTGGGTTTCCTGCTGCTGATTTTCGGGCTTTTCCTGACCTTTGGCGGCGTAACCTATGCCCGGTTTGTCTTTCCGTCCCTGATCCTGTTGCCCTTTGTTGTCCCCCCGCCCAGCTTCCTGAATTCAAACCTGTCCTACGGGCTGCAATTGTTCTCCTCCGACCTCAGCGTTTCGTGGCTTCGCTGGGTCGGGGTGACGGTCTTTCAGGACGGCAACATCATTGACCTTGGCACCTTGCGCCTGCAGGTCGCCGAGGCCTGTAGCGGGCTAAGATACCTGTACCCCATGGTGGGCCTCGGGGTCCTGACCGCCATGCTGTTCGACATCCCCCTCTGGAAGCGGGGGCTGTTTGTCGGCATTGCCGCCGGGGTCGCCATTATCATGAACAGTGTCCGGATTTTCCTGACCGGCCTGTTTGTTGAAATCACGGATATGGGCATTTCGGAAGGCTTCTTTCACCTGTTCGAAGGCTGGGTCTTCTTCCTGTTTTCTTTCGTTGTCACCCTAGGCTTGTGCTGGATAACCCTGAAACGATCCGAAAGAAAAAGCCTTGGCAGGGGTGTCATGTCCGTGCCCGAACCCACAGGCCGGGAACCGGCGCCCATGGCCCTCGTTCCGGTCACTGTCGCCCTGATCCTGTGCATCCTGTTCCTGCCCCTTGCCACTTATCTGCGCCATCTGGAACCCAGCATCCCGGCCCGGGCATCGTTCAACAGCTTCCCCCTCAAGATCAACGGCATGATCGCCGAGGAAGACCTGCTGCCCGGCGTTGAACAGGAAATCCTGCAACTGAGTGATTATTTTCTCGGCCACTACCGCACCGGGGAAGGCCCGCCCATCACCCTGTTTGCCGGATATTACGAACAGCAGTCGGCGGGGAAGACCCCTCATTCCCCGCGGGTCTGCATCCCTTCCGGCGGATGGAAGATCGAGGATTTGCAAACCATTTCCCTGCCCCGCGGCGACACCACCGTCCCCATAAACCGGGTTCTGATCGGCAAGGGCGACCAGAAACTTCTGGTCTATTACTGGTTCCAGCAGCGGGGCACCTTCATCGCCAATGAATATATGGCAAAGTTTAACCTGCTTTGGGGGGGATTGACCTCATCCCGGACGGACGGTGCCCTGATCCGGCTGTCCTTGCCGCTGCGCTCGGAACAGGAAATCCCGGAAGCGGAAAAGCGGCTGGCGGGCTTTACCCAAGAGGTGTTCCGAATTTTGCCCGCCTATGTCCCGGATTGAGGTAGCAACAGGCGCGCCGGTTATTGCTCGGTCATACCGCGAGAGAAACTGGCGAGGATCGGATCAAGGAAGTAATCCAGTGCGGTCCGCTCCCCGGTTGCAATCATTACATCCGCCTGCATGCCCGGTCGAAGCTGTTCCAGCGAGATGTTTGACCCTTCAAGGCTCTCGATCTCGACCTGTGCCTGATAGTAATAGGTTCCTGTCCGCTCATTCAGAAGACTGTCTGCCGAGACACTGACCACGGTGCCATCCACCGGTTTGGTTGACCGCTGGCTGAAGGCGGGAAAGCGGATTTGCGCCTTGGCCCCGATATGCACGGATTCGATATCTGTCGGGTTCACTTCGGCCCCGACCACCAGCTTTTCATCGACCGGCACGATATCCAGAAGGGCGCTGCCCGGCTGGATCACGCCGCCGGTGGTGTATACCTGCAGATTGACGACAAGGCCGCTGTTCGGCGCCCGCACCTCGGTCCGATTGAGGATATCCAGCGCCGAGCGTTCCTGCTCGCTCAGATCAAACAGAAGCGACTGCACATCCCGAAGCTGGGCCACCGCCTCGTTCAGGACGGAATTTCCAAGTTCCGTGATCTGCAACCGGATTTCCCCAATGGCCTGCTTTGTCTGAGCAATCTTGGCGATGCTCTGGCCCTTGACGCCGGTCAGTTCCGCCGCTGTTCTTTGCAGCGACCTGAGGCGGGTTCGCTTGGCCAGTTGCTTGCGCACCAGTTCTTCCACATCCTTCAATTCATCCTGTATCAGGGCCAGTTGCTCCTCGGCGGAGGCGATCTGCCCCTCCAGCCCGATCACTTCTTCATCAAGTTGAGCGATTTTCTGTTCCAGAATAGTGATCTGCCCTTCATAGGCCAGTCGGCGGGCCTCAAAAATATTCTGTTGACCCAGCATGGCCTCCCTCACGTTGGGCTCGTCCTGACGCTCCAGAAGCCACGGATCGAACGTGATCTTGTCCGCCCGATCCCGCTCTGCAATCAAGCGGGCCTGCTCGGCAAGGGCGACCGTTTTCCGACCCGACAAAATGGCAAGAGAGGCCCGCGCCTGGGTTTCATCCAGCTTGATCAGGACCTGCCCCTTGTTGACGAAATCCCCATCCTTGACCAGAATTTCGCCGACAATACCGCCCTCCAGATGCTGAACGGTCTTGCGGTTTCCCTCAACACTGACCGTGCCGCGGGCAATAGCCGCGCTGCCCAGCGGGGCAAATGCCGCCCATCCCAGGAAAACCCCGAAGAACAGAAAGACAATCACCAGCCCTGCAATGACCGGCCGTGAAACCCCGATCACCTCACCAGTGCCGGGGGCCCCTTCCCGTTTCCACATGACCTATTCGCTCTCCTTCAATCGCTTCATCATTTCATCCTGCCGTCCGGCCGTGTACAGGCCATAGATTTCCTCCACTTCCTGATCGGACAGGTCCCGGCCTGCCAGCGCCCGGATTTCCTGCCGGATATCATCCGTAAGTTCAGGGGGGGATCCCTTTCCCGTTTCGCCGTCCATCGGGGGGCCTCCAAGGGAGATGACGCCGGAGCTGTCTTTCCGGCCAGCCTTCCGCCCCCGTCCCGACGCGGACCGACCGGCGGCACCGGTCTTTTTTGCGTTCAGTTGCGCCATACGGACCTGCCGGGCGGCCTGTTTGTCTTCTGCCTCGCCGCCGCCTGCTGCGATCAGGGGCGGCGTTCCCTGCAGGCGTTCCAGCACCGCATCCCGATCGCCAAAATCATCGACAGTGCCGCCCCGCAAGACCAGAACCTTATCCACCTCCCGCAGCACATTGGGCCGGTGTGCAATAACAATCACCGTCGCTCCTTCCTGCTTGAGGGTTCGCATGGCCTCCATCAGGGCGGATTCGCCTGCATTGTCCAGATTGGCGTTGGGCTCATCCAGAACCAGCAGGCTGGGTTTCCCATAGAGCGCCCGGGCCAACCCGATCCGCTGGCGCTGTCCGCCGGACAGGGCCGCCCCGCCATCGCCGATTTCCGTCTCATACCCCTTTTCCAGTCGCAGGATCATCTGGTGCACCCCGGCCTTGTTGGCGGCGGCAACCACGTCATCCGGGTCTCCCTCTCCCATACGGGCGATATTTTCGCGGATGGTGCCGGAAAACAGCTCGATATCCTGCGGCAGATAGCCGATATACCGGCCCCGGTCATCTGCCGCCCATTCGGCAACATCCATATTGTCCAGACGGGAATGGCCCGTGCGCGGGGTGATATTGCCGACTAGAATTCGGGCCAGCGTGGATTTCCCCGATGCCGTGGGGCCGATCAGACCCAGCGATTCCCCGGCCTGCAACTTGAAATTCACATTGCGAAGCACCGGAATGGTGCTGCCCGGATGGATATAGGTCACGCCTTCCACACTCACATGACCGGCCGGGCGGGGCAGCGGCATGAACTTGTCACTGATCGGCGCATCCTCTAGCAAGGTGCTCAGCCGCCCATAGGCGGACCGGGCGCCTAGAAACCCTTTCCAGGTGGAAATCGCCTGCTCAACCGGGGCCAACGCCCGCCCCATGATGATGGAACTGGCGATCATGGCACCGGCCGTCATCTCCCCCTGAATGACCAGCAGGGCCGCCACCGCAGAAACCGTGATCTGCAGGAAGGTTCGGATAAACTTGGTCACAGCCGAGATCATGCCGCCAAGATCACTTGCCTTGCCCTGCTGCTCCAGCGCGCCCAGATGCTCCTTGTGCCATTTTCCGATCAGGTTGGGCATCATCCCCATGGCCGCGATTACATCCGCATTGCGGGCCGATGCCTCGGCGTGGTTCATGGCCGCGATATTGTACTTGCCTGCATCCATCAGCGGGCGCCGGGTCAGCATCTCATTGGCCAGTGCCAGACCGAACAGAAAAACCGCTCCAAGGGTGGCAATCGCCCCCAGATAAGGATGCAGCAAAAACAAAATTCCCAGAAAAACGGGCGCGAAAGGCGCATCCAGAATGGGGAAAATGCTGGCCCCGGTCAGGTAATTCCGAACCGTCGACAGATCCCGCAGCCCCTGAATATTCGGCTCTTTTCCCTGTTTCAGGGTGCTGTTGATACTGGCCTTCAGGGCGGTCCCGCCCAGTTTTTTGTCCAGCCAGCTACTCAACCGGACCAGAACGAAGGACCGGACCCCTTCCAGCGAAGCCATGGTCAGCAGCGACACGGCCGCGATGATGACCAGCATCAGCAAGGTATCCGTATTTCGGCTGGAAATGACCCTGTCGAACACCTGCATCATAAAGAGCGGCGCCGTCAGCATCAGCAGATTGATGGCAAGGCCGAAAAGGGCAACCCCGAGGAAAACCCGGTTGCACTTTCGAAGGGTATCTGAAAGCAGCGTGTTTTTTTGTTTCGTCACCGGAATATCCTGCGGTCGACTCCGAGTGGTGCTGTCATTCATATAGGAAAGCCGGACCGAAAAAGAAAACCCGGCGAAAACAGGGCCGCAGAGGACAGAGACCTGCAAAAACCGTTGCCTTAAAACAACGCTGCATTAGTTCTTTACTATATTTCAATTTCAATAAGTTGTGTATTGGAACTGCCTACGCCTATACTTCAGCAGATTTTAATGTTGGAGTATCACTCAAGAACATTTCAATCCTGACCAACGGGAGGCATTCATGAACAAGAGCATATCCCTGAGAAAAGCCCTGGTAGTGTCCTGTATTGCGTTTCTGTCAGTGTTCCTATCCGGCTGCGCATCCCAGCCTGAACTTTCTGGCGCCGCGCCGGACACCCTTGCTTCGGCCCCGGACTATGTGATCGGTCCGCGAGACGAACTTCACATCTTTGTCTGGCAAAACCCTGACCTTACCGTCACCGTGCCTGTCCGCCCCGATGGCAAGATTTCCACGCCGCTGATCGGCGATATGCAAGCCTCTGAAAAGACACCCGAGGAATTGGGCCGGAACATTACGGAACGACTGACGAAATATGTGGTTGATCCGGTGGTGACCGTGTCCGTCATTGAATTCGCAGGCCCCTACAGCCAGCAGGTCCGCATTGTCGGGCAGGCGGTACAGCCCATGGCCATTGCCTTCAATGACCGGATGACCGTTCTGGATGCCCTGATCGCGGTGGGCGGCATGACAGAGTTTGCGGCCGGCAACCGGTCCGTTATCGTGCGCCGGGAAGCGGGTGTTGAAAAATCCTACCGGGTCAGGTTGGCCGATCTGTTGCTGGATGGTGACGTTTCTGCCAATGTTCCCCTGTTACCGGGGGATATCATTATCATTCCGGAAAGTTTCTTCTAGATTTTTTCGTGAAAATCCGGAAAGTGATTTCAAAAGTAAAAACAAATATTTGGCGGTTCAGGTTGTGAAAAATGTCGTAATGGGGGACTCCCCTGTAAATGCAGATCAGAAAATTCGGTATCATGTGTTGAAATATTCTGCGCTTGTCACCGGTGTCCTTGCCCTGACCGCCCCGCTTTCGGCTGCTGCGGACGAATGGACGTTCACGCCCTATGTGGGGATCAGCGAACAGTTTACGGACAACGCCTTCGGAACCCCGTCCAACGAGAAAAGCGACTTTGTCACCAGTCTGGATGCGGGCATTACCATTGAGGGGGAAAGCCGCCGGGCCAGCCTGAACGCCTCCTACAATATCTCGCAGGATTATTACGCCAAGTATCACGAACTGGACGGTTACACCCAGGAAATGCTGGGGATCGGTAATGTGGAACTGTTCGAGGACCATGTGTTCGTGGATGGGCGCCTCAGCTTTACCGAAGAAACACTGGCCCGCTCCGGCAATCAGGCGGCGACGGACCGGACCATTGGCAGCGACCGGACACAGGTCTTCAACGGCCAGATCAGCCCGTATTATGTACAGAATTTTGGCAACTGGGCGGCAGGCATCGCCCGGTACAGCTATTCCGAAACCCGGTTCTCCGAACCCAATGTGGGCGGCACCAGCATCGAGCCGGAAGACCGCAAGACCCATGAGTTCCGGGTTACCGTGGAAAGCGGAACCCGCTTTGCCGACTATAACTGGACCTGGGATGCCGGGACGGTCAAGTCCGAGGCCGACAACGGGGATGAATTCAACCAGAACTCAACCACAGGGACGATCCAGTATCCGCTGAACAGTCGTTTTGCCCTTCTCGGGACCCTTGGATATGACGATTTTGCCGTTGATAACGTGGATGACGACGAGATCAGCGGCGTCTTTGGCGGTGCCGGCCTGCGCTGGACCCCCAGCCCGCGCACGGATGTCAGCGTTCAACTGGGATATCGCTATGGTGATCCGGTGGTCGATATGGATGCGGAATATGCCCTGACCAGTCTGGATACCCTGACCGCCAGCTACAAGGTAACCGTGGCCACCGCTGATCAGAGCCTGACCAACACGGAACTGTTCGATCCGCAAGGGCAGCTCTACAAGCCGAATTTCGTCATCACCGACTATGTGGATGATGTCACCAAATCCTCAACCCTTGCGCTTGAATGGGTCGGAACGCGGGAGCGGAACACCTATTCCGTCACATCCAGCCTGATCAAGCGGGAATTCCTGAGCGACGGGTCCGACGATCAGGTTGTGTCGGTTGATGGCAAGTATAACCGCCAGCTAACCTTCCGCGCCAATGCGGGAATGACCGCCGGTTATTCACAGGTTCTGGAAGGGCGAAATGCGCTGGCCAAGGATACCACCTACCAGCTTGGCCTTTATTATAACTATGATTTTGGCCGGGGCTTCATTGCCTCCGCATCCTATAACTTCTTCGATCGGGACTCCGCCGATGGCAGCGACCTTCGGGAAAATGCCATCACCCTGTCCCTGACAAAGAGTTTCTGATCCACCGGCCCTGCCCGTCCTAGGTCTGCAGCTTGGACAGCAACAATCTGGCGAGCTCCCGGTCATTGATGACAAGGGCGGGCTCGCCCTCCCTGTCCTGTATCCGAACCGGCCCCTGAACCGTGGCCCGGCTGTCTTTCTCTTCTTCAACCGGGCCGGAAGAGGTCTCGCCGGGTTCGCTCCCCCCTGCATTGAAGACCCCGTGTGTCTTCTTGTCCGTGATCACCTCGTCCACGATGGCGCTGTCGATCCGCTCCGCCTGCTGGGCATAGCCATAGACCAGACAGGTATCACACAGGATATTGATCAGGCGGGGAATGCCCCGGCTGGCCTCAAAAATCCGCTCACAGGCCACATCCGTGAACAGATCGTCAAACCGGCCCGCCACCTCCAGACGATGACGGATATATTTCTCCACATCCTGCAGGGACAGGGGCACCAGATGAAAGTCCGAGGCAACCCGCTGGGCAAACTGGGCCAGTTCCGGGCGCTGCAACAGGGTTTTCAACTGCGGCTGCCCGACCAGAATCAATTGCAGTAACTGGTCATTATCCGCATTGATATTGGAGAGCAGGCGAAGCTGCTCCAGCAACCGGGTTCCCAGATTCTGCGCCTCGTCCACAATCAGGATGGTCCGTTTTCCGTGGGAATACTGATCGATCAGAAAGGATTGCAGCAATTCATGCAAGGCCACGTGGGAGCGGTTTTCATAAGGCAGCCCGAAAGAGGACAGAACCCATTCAAGCAAGTCCCCATCCTGAATGTTGGAGACCAGACCCACCGTGTAGTCCCGGTCCAGCTTGTTCAGCAAGTGACGGATCAGGGTTGTTTTCCCGCACCCGATCTCGCCCGTAACAACCGTAAAACCGGCCTGGTTCATCACACCATATTCAAGCATGGCATAGGCCAGCGAATGACTGCGTCCCCAATACAGGTAATCGGGATCAGGAAGAATAGAGAACGGCTTCCGGTTCAACCGATAGAAGTCTTCATACATACTGTCACCCTGTCCTGTTAATCACGACCATCTCTTGAAGCAACCAGCGCACACAAACCGGGACACAAAACGCTGAAATCATTGTGGCTCCCGCAATTCTGCCAGAACCCGCTCAGCCTCTTTGCGTTCCCGAAACTCGCTTGTCTCTGCCAGCCGGAGCGCTTCTTCCAACTGCTCGCCTGCCTGTTTCCGGGCACCGACAGCCAGATAAACCATCCCCAGATGATATCGAAGCTGCGGCATACCCGGCATCTTGCGGACCGCCTCTTCCAACAACGGTTTTGCCAATTCCACTTCTCCCAACTTGTAGTGAATCCAGCCCAGCGTATCCTTGAAATGCGGAACCGGTGAGTTCTTGAACCGCTTGGCGTACCCATAAGCCTTTCTGAGGGATTTCTCGTCGTCATGATGGGCCGATATGAGGCTGGCCAGATTGTTCATGACAATATCGGAACCGGGCTGTTTTTCCGCCATGCGGTCATAAACGGCGATGGCCCGATCATATTCCTGCCGGCTCTCATACAGGTTTGCCTGTGCGAAATTCAGGGCGAAATTGTCGGGCACGGCCTCCAGCCCCCGATCAAGGGCCTTTTCCGCCTGCGGCATATCACCGACCTTGGCGTACAGCGAGAACAGGGCGAAATATCCGGCCGGCTCTCTTGGCAAATCGGCAATGACCTTCTCAACCTCGATCACCCCATCCTCCGTGCGGCCACTTCCGGCAACCAGTTGCCCATAGAGCAGCCGTGCATGGAAGTTGTCCGGGTCACGCTCGCGGATACCCTCCAGAAAGGCGAGGGCGTCTTCCGATTGGCCATTGCGCACCTTCAGCTTGACGATGGACACCATCGAGTTGATCCCGCTGGGAGCCTTGGCATAGGCATCCTCATAGGCTTTCAGGCTCATTTCCAGTTCATTCCGTCCCGCATAGGTTTTGGCCATGATCTGGTCGGAAATAATATTGTTGGCACTGAGGGCCTTGAGCCGCTCGGCCACCTGTTCCGCCCCTTTCCAGTCCTGTTTCATCAACCGGATCTGGGCAAGATTGGTCAGCAACACCGCATTGGTGGGATAGACCCGCAAGGACCGGGTTAAAATCGTCTCGGCCCGGTCAAGCTGGTTCTGGCGCAACAGAAACTGTGTGAAGTTATAGGCCACACGCGGATCGGCAAGGGAGCTTTTGAACGCAGCGTCAAAGCGCTCCTCGGCCAGTTCCAGCGCCCCGTTCAGTTCATGAGCCCGGGCCAGCAACATGGTAGCCATGGGATGATCCGGCTGGCTTCGAAGGGCCGTACGAAGATTGATAATCGCGGTTTCCACATCCCCCTCTTCCAACTGGATCGAGGATTTCAGGACAATTGCCTCCGTATTGCCGGCATCCGCCGCCAGGACATTCTCAATCTCCTTCAGGGCCGCATCCCGATCGCCCCGTTTCAGCCGGATTTCAGCCGATTTTACCCGTGCCTTCAAACCATCCCGGCTTTGCGGTTCCTGATCGATAACGGTCTGCAAAACCTGCAAGGCCTCATCTTCCCGGGCTTGGACAAGAAACGCCTCCACCATTGCAAAACGGTAAAGCTGAACCATGGGGTAGGCCTTCGAGATTGCCTGCAATTCTGTCATTGCCGCATCCATGCCCGCCGTGTTTCTCAGGAAATTGACAAGGGTCAACCGGGCCCCCGCATCGTCCGGGTTTTCGGCGATGATCTGCCGAAGTTCCGCTTCTGCCTTTTGGTGGTTCCCCTGCTTCAGATAGAATTTCGCCAACTTGTTGCGATAGCGGAGGTCCTTGGGATGGGCGGCGATCAACTCGCGGAACATGCGTTCGATCCCTTCTGTGTCCCCCATCTCCTCATAGGCCTGCATCTTGGTCAGTTGAAGGGGCACATTGACCTTCACGGTCTCCAGCACCTTGTCGACAATGGCGATGGCTTCCTCGGGTGCGCCATCCGCAATTTTCCGAATGGCAACCACCATGGTGGCATCCACATTGGCCGGGTCAATGGCAAGGGATTTCCCGGCAGCATCCAGCGCCGTGTCGATTTCCTGTTTCTTGAGGGCAACCCCCGCCTTGAAGGCCCAGACATCGGCACGCTCCGGTGCCAGCCGCAAAATCAGTTCCGCCTCGCTGGACGCCTTGTCCAGCCGCCCGGAATAGAGGTGAAGCCGCCCCATTCTCAGCCGGGCCAGCAGATGATTGGGGTCCAGTTCGATGGTTTTTTGCAGATCCCCGGCATATTCACGCACATTGCCCGCTTTTTCCTCGACCAATGCCAGATGATACCAGGCATCCGCCAGACCGGAATCAAGCTGCAGGGCGTTCCTGAATTCCAGCCCTGCCTTGACGAAATTCGCCTCTTCAAAAAGTTGCAGCCCGTTCAGATAATGTGAACGGGCCTTTTCTTCAGGAGAGTCGCAAGCCGACAGGAAAAAGAGAAGCCCCCCCAAGAGCAAGACCCCCTTGAATCCCCGAAAACCGTTTCCCCAAATTTTCCAGTTCATGCGCGTCACCAGCTTTCCCTATGCCTGTGGCTTGAGTCAGAAATGAACGGAGTGGCTTTGAACGCACCTTTCCCTCAAGCGTTCCTGCATTTTGAATTTTCTTTCGGTTTCTGCCGGGGAGGTCATCAGCCAAAAAGCAACACGGTTAAATGAATTTGGCCCCCTGTTCCCGAACAGTGGTAATCCTGAAAACCCGGCATACTGTCGCCAACGCTACGAACGGACCTAATTGATTAAGTATATAATTTTTATACTTATTTAAGTATTTTTTAATATATTGCATCCTCACACCGATTTCCAACAAACTGTAAAATTTCACGGCTTTTTTAATGTGGCGAGATCGGCCTCCGCCCCTCTGTTCAGCCTCAGTCTGTTGAATTTTCAAGCAACTTTCGTTTCACAAGGCCCCACACCTCGGGCTGCATCCGCATGAGGATCAAAAAGTTGACCAGGATCAGAACCAGCCCCACCAGAATCGCAACCCCCAGATTGACCCAATCCGCATTGGCCTGAAAAACCGGGCTCTGGCTCCAATACTGGCCCAGAAAGCAAAGCCCCAGAATGACCGAGCAGGTAAAGGTCAGGATGCCGGAGAAAAAGCCTGCAATCGGCCGAACGGCCACCATCAGGATCAACATGGCCAGAAATTCCGACAACACCGCCGCAAAAAAGACCGAGGTCAGTGACCCCGTGGACAGGGCCGTCACCCACGAGACCCCTACCCCCACCACCCGGATCAGGTTGGCCTGTGCGATACTGCGGGTGCGGCCATGGGCCAGAATGACAATGGTCGGTGGAATGCGGCCAATCCGAAACCCGTAATGCGCCCCCAGAAGAATGATCAGCAGGGCCGGCGCTTCATAGGCATCGCCGAACACAAAAGTAATCATGGAGGAGGAGGAAAGGGCAAACACCGCCACAAACCCGATCGCCAGCGAAAAGGTGATGGAGGATATCAGCCAATAGTCCCGCGCCAGCATTGAAGGTTTATCCAGAATACGGGAGAAATGGGGCACCCCGATGGACTGCCCCAATCGGCTGAGAACCGCCGCCGGTGTCCAGGACAGCATGAATGCGACGGAATAGACCCCGGCCAGCGCGGCGCCAAACTCCCGCACAACAATCACCCTCTCCCCCTGCAGGACCGCGAACATCAAGGCCGCATCCATCCACAGGGGAATGATATAGCTGCTGAGCTCCCGGAACTTGTCCGCATTGACCAATATCCGGTATTTCTCCCCGGCGACCAGATGGGATGTCAGGCAGTAAAGGCCCGCGTTCAGCACCGACAGCAACAGAAGGGTGCGGTAATCCTCAACAAAATAGAGGACGGGAAAAGCCGCCAGCAGCGTGATCACCTGCGGAATGGTCTGGCAGGCAACAAAGGATTTATAATTGAAATTCCGTTGTTCCACCCACAGGCTGTAATTGGACAGGGCCCGCAATAACGGAACGATACCAATTGCCTGAAAAGCCCAGCTATAGGCCCCCATTTTCATAAAATCGGCGATCAGGCCGCCAAAAAGCCCCAGCAGGATTGCCGTGATAACCCCCCGCATGACAGCAACCCCATGGGCGATGCCCAGCCATTCTTCCATATTCTTGTCCTGCTTGCGGGTCAGAAACCGCCCCACATCCAGTCCGGCAAGAATTTCAACGAAGCTGGCCGCCATGGCAATGGCCGCGGCAATACCAAAGTCGGAAGGGTCAATGGCCCGAGCCACCACAAGGTTCCTGAGAAACCCGCATATCTGGAAAACCCCCTCCCCCCCCAGCAGAAGCAAGGTGCCATTTTTCAACCGTTTGAAGTGAATGCCTTCCAATTAGACTTTCCTAATCTATAGTTATTATCTGGTAGCAGGATTGATGAACACCTTCCATTACAAAAACTTGTTACAAGGACCATAAATGTCCAACAATAAAGAAGCAGGAAACCGCAATCGTCTGAAACCACTTCGTATTCTGGCCATATCATCTGCCGGGGGACACTGGGTTCAACTACAACGGTTACGATCCGCATGGGACGGTTGCCATGTGGCCTATGTCACGTCCAAGGCCGAGTATGAACCTGACGTCATGGAGGATGCCCGGCGGCGGGAACAACGCCCTCCCCGGTTCTATAAAATCATTGAGGCCAACCGCTGGAAGAAAGCCGATCTGATCAGGCAATGCGCGCAAATTCTGGCGATCCTGATCCGGGAAAGGCCCCATGTGATTGTCACCACCGGCGCGGCCCCCGGCTTTTTTGCCCTGCTTCTTGGGAAAATCCTGCGATCCCGCACCATCTGGATCGACAGCATCGCCAACGCAGAGGAAATGTCCCTCTCCGGCCAGAAGGCAAAATCCTTTGCCGACCTGTGGCTGACACAATGGGAGCACCTGTCCGGCGGCTCAGGCGGCGGCGCGTCGCCCGATCGGGACAAACCGGATTACAAGGGGGCCGTCCTATGATCTTCCTGACCGTTGGCCATGAACGTTCCTTCGACCGCCTTGCCCATGCCCTTGACGACTGGTGCCGGGCCAACCCCGCCATCCCCGCCTTTGGCCAGTTGGCCGCCCTGGGGCCGGACGGCTATCGCCCCACCGCCTATGACTGGCAGGAATTCCTGAGTCCCGCAGAGTTTACCCGGCATTTTGAACAGGCCAGTCTGGTCGTGGCCCATGCGGGGATGGGGACCATTATCACCGCGCTCAGCCTTTCAAAGCCCTTGGTCATTGTGCCCCGGCGCGGCCATTTACGGGAAACCCGCAACGATCACCAGATGGCAACGGCCCGGCATTTCGGACGCAAACCCGGCCTTTTTGTTGCAGAAGACGATCAGGCCCTCACCGCCACGCTGGACGGGATCATAGCCCGCCCACCAGGGGGGAACATGCAGAAAATCGGCGATTTTGCCGACCCTGCCCTGATAGAGTCCCTCCGCCATTTCATTCATGCGGGAAGGGGGCGGTGACATGGAGCTTTCCTGCGAACAGGCCCCCGCCCAGATCCTGAAACAGGATTTTGATGGCGTGATCTGTTTTGGCGGTGTGGATTGGTGGTACCACAACCGGGGGCACTATGATCTGCAGATGATGCGGGAGTTTAGCCGCTCCCACCCGGTTCTCTATATCAACTCAATCGGTATGCGCGCGCCCAAAATGTCGGAAGGCAGCATGTTCCTGACCCGTGTATGGCGCAAACTGAAAAGCATCGGCAACGGCCTTGTGACCATTCGCCCCGGTTTTACCGTGTTCAGCCCCCTGACCCTGCCCGGCGGCGGAAAAAGCGGGCTGGGACGGTGGCTTGCCCGCACCGCCCTTCGCCTGCAGGTCAAATATGCCGCGCGGCGGTGCGGCATTCATTCCCCGCTTGTCTGGGTCGCCTGCCCCCCCGCCGCAAGCATTGCTCCGTCCCTCAGGCCTGTCTTTCAGGTTTATCAGCGAACCGACCGTTTCGAGAATTATGCCGGGGTTGATCCGGAGCGTATCCGGGGCTTTGACCATCAGTTGAAAGACCGTTCCGATCTTGTGCTTTTTTGTGCCCGCGAATTGTTCGAGGCGGAAAAGAAAGACTGTCACAAGGCGGGTTTTGTCGATCATGGTGTGGATTTCGACCTGTTTCAGGCTGCCGGACAGGCTAGCACCCCCACCCGGCCTGACCCTGCCGATCTGGCATCCATCAGCCACCCCCGTGTCGGCTTTATCGGCGGCATTGATGCCCACACCTTCGACCCAACCCTTTTTACCGAGGTCGCGAAATTCCTGCCGGATATCCAGTTCGTGATGGTCGGTGCCTGCTCCCTGCCGGACGGCTGGTGCCCGCTCCCCAACGTCCATTTCCTCGGCCAGCGCCCCTATGATCAGGTGGCGCGCTATATGGCGGCCTGTGATGTGTTGATCATGCCCTGGAACACCAGCGAGTGGATCAGGGCCTGCAACCCCGTCAAGATGAAGGAATATCTGGCGGTTGGTCGGCCCGTGGTCAGTACATGGTTCCCCGAAGTGGACCATTTCCGCGACCATATTGCCATCGCCCGAACGGCCCCCGATTTTGCAAACGCCATTCGTCTTGCCCTTGATCATCCGGGCGAGGCCGCGGCCCGGCGCGATCGGGTGCGGGATCATTCGTGGTCCTCCAAGGCCGCACAGGTTGCCCGGTTGATCCGGGAAACAGTGGACAACCGCCCTGCCAATGGGCCGGAAAGCGAGGCCTGAATGCTGGCCTATACCGCCCTTGTTTCCGTCGCGTTCAGTGTCCTTGCCCTGTTTGTCCGGCCCGGTATGGGGCTTGGGCTGGTGGTGGCGGCCACGCTTGTCTGGCCGGAATATCTTCGCATCAGCATGGGCGTGGCGGAAATGTCCGCCCCCCGGCTTGTCGCCCTGACCCTTTTCATTCGCTATTTCATCAACGGGCGCGCCCTGTCGACACGCTTTCTGCCGGTTGACTATCTGGTTCTGGCAAGCTGGTTCTGGGGGATCTTTGCCGCCGCCATGGCCGGGGGCGAACCAACCCCTCTTCGCATGGTCGGGGCCGGGCTGGATACGGTCCTGATCTATTTCGTGGCCCGCTGGTCCATCGGCAATGCACAGGACCTAAAGGCCATGACCCTGCCCCTGCTGCTGACCGCCTTTTTCATGTGCGCCATGGGTGTCCTTGAATCCACCACCTACTACTCCCCCTATCAGGCGCTGGAACAATTCCGCAGTTGGGAGGGGATCGGCCAGACCTATGAGTTTCGGCTGGGCTTCCTGCGTGCCAAGGCCAGCACCTCGGTATCCATCTTTTTCGGCATGGCCATGATGCTGGTCGCAGCCATGTTGTGGTCTGTCCGCGATGTGGTGCGCTCAAGATTTCTGGCACTGGCAGGGGTTGCCGCGTCCTTTGTTGCCGCCTTCACCTCCCTGTCCAGCGGTCCGTGGATCGGCTGCGCCACCCTGATTTTCTTCAACAGTTTCTACAAGAGAACATCGCTGATCAAGCCCGCCCTGTGGGCGCTGGCCTGCTTCGCGCTGCTGATCGAGATTGCCTCGGACCGGCATTTCTATCACATGATCAATTATCTTGGCCTCAGCGGCGGCACCGCCTGGTACAGAACCCGCCTTCTGGAGGTGATGCTCAACCATCTCAATGAATACTGGCTGTTTGGCATGGGCGGGAAAAGCACGGATCACTGGATTGCCGAAATCGGCGGACAGGCGTCGCTGGATATCGTCAATCATTTCCTTGTGCTGGCCTTTTTCAGCGGCCTGATGGCCATGTTCCTCTATCTCGCGGCTCAGGTCTTTGCGATCCGCCTTGCCGTCAAGGCCTTCCGCTCCACCTCCCACACCAAAAGCCGCAAACTGATTTTCGGCTTCGCCGCCGGTCTGGTCGCCCTGAATGTCACCAGCCTGTCCGTGGGACTGTTCGGCCCACCCCTCATTCTCAGCAATATCCTGCTGGGGGCGTCGGTGACCGTCTTCGCCATCTTCGTCAAGGCAGGACAGCATGAAACCGCCACCACAAAGGCAGCAACCCGACCACAATCAGGATAAAGGAGGCACCGACCATGACCCCGGAAAAGGCGACACCCGATTTGTCCATCATCATCATCAGCTATAACACCTGTGACCTGACGCTGGACTGCCTGCGTTCCGTGTTTCGGCAAACCCTTGAATACACATTTGAAATCATCCTTCTCGACAACCAGTCAACCGATGGGTCTGCCGATGCGATCGAGGCGGAATTCGGGGACAGGATTACCCTGATCCGGTCAGACCGCAATCTGGGCTTTGCTGGCGGCAACAATGAAGCCGCCCGTCTGGCCACCGGGCGCTACCTCCTTCTTCTCAACCCCGACACGGTTGTTCTGGACCGGGCCATCGACAAGCTGATGAATTATGCTGCTGCCACCCCGGATGCCCGCATCTGGGGGGGACGCACCCTGTTTCCCGACGGGCAACTGAACATGAGTTCCTGCTGGTCGCGGCAATCCCTTTGGGCGCTGCTGTGTCAGGCGTTGGGGCTGACCGCCCTGTTTTTCCATTCCACCCTGTTCAACCCGGAACGAATTGGCGGCTGGAACCGGGAAGGGGAGCGGGAAGTGGATATCGTATCCGGCTGTTTCCTGCTGCTGGAACGCGCCTTCTGGGAAGAATTGGGCGGCTTTGATCCGGCCTTTTTCATGTATGGAGAAGAAGCAGACCTGTGCCTTCGGGCCCGCCAGAAAGGGGCCCGCCCCCGCGTCACCTCGGAAGCCACCATTGTCCATATCGGCGGCGCGTCCGAGAATAACCCGCCGGACAAGCTCATTCGCCTAACCCGGTCCAAGGGACTGCTGATCGCCCGGCATTTTCCGAAATCCACCCAAAAACCCGGCTTGTTCCTGCTGTCCATGTGGCCGCTGTCCCGCATCTGGCTGCACAAACTGGCCTCGTTCCTTGGGCGGCGGGCCTCGTCGGAAAAATCCCGGGTCTGGGCGGAAGTCTGGAAACGGCGGGCGGAATGGAAAATTGATCCGGCCCGCTTGCCTCAATCGTGATCGTCCGTGACCTGATCCACCACGGTCAGAAACTCGCGGGTGAAATGATCCCAGTTCAGGTCTGTCTCAAAAAAATGCCGGGCCTGACGGGACATCCTGAACAAGGTTTCCTTGTCCTCCCAAAGCGCCAGAATTCGGTCTGCATATTGCTCCGGCGAGGCATCCTCCGGCATCAGGACCCCGGTCTTCCCATCCTTGATCACGCTGCCAACCCCGCCAATATCCGGCGCCACAGATGGGGTCGCGTAGGCGGCCGCCTCCGCATAGACCACACCAAACGCCTCGGCCCGGGTGGGCAATACAAAGAAAGAAGCCTCGCCAAATACCCGGTCGAACAGGCGCCGCTCTGACGCCTCGTCCTTGTTGATATCCTCAAGCACGGTAATCTGGCTGCTGTCCGGTATTTTCGGGTCCCGGCAACCGACAATGGTCAGTTCCGCGTTCAGCCCCGCTGCCCGGAGACAGGCGAACACCTCCAGCAGGAAATCGCCGCCCTTCCGGTTCCAGTCCCGCCCGACAAACAAGATCCTGCAGGTGCCGCCAAACTTGCGGGCAAGGTCCCTTTCCGACAGGGCCGGAACCTTTTCGATGTTGGGCCCCTGCAGGATGGTATGCACCTTTGCCGGATTGGCCCGGTAATCACGCACAACCGAATCCGACGCCCAACGGGAAGTACAGACCACCGCAGCCGCCTTGTCGATAACGGCTTTCTCGATGTCCTCCCCCTGCTTTTCAAGCCATTTCCAAAGCCCGCTAAATTCGGGATAGAACCCGACCACCGCGGCAAAGGTGGCATCCGTCATATGGATGATGGGCACGTCTGTCGTGACCCCCGCCAGTTCAATGGAGGCGGCCACGCCAACGACAATCGCCGGCTCTACCCTCTCGATCTCGCGCTGAACCTCCGCCCCGATCCGCCGTGCATAAAACCGGGACCGGGTCAGATTGACCCCTGTCTTCCCGGTCAGGGCCGCAAGGCGCCGGACCACTTTCGAGACCAGCCGGAACCAGCCAAGCGACGTGGGGCGGCACACATGCACCGGCCCGCCCACATGCTTTTCCAGATGGAGCCAGAAATAATGCGGCGTTCCCGACCAGTGGCGCGCCGTTGTTGGATCATATTTCGATACAAACAGGATTTTGTCAGGGGCAAGAGGTCGGTTCACCCGACACTGTTCCGTTTGCAGTGCTTTCCGTTGGTTCATTGCTGACCCCGCTTTGGTTCCGGGAAACAGGCAGTACGCAACGTGAAAAACAATCAACGACACAGGCTGCATCACGCACTTCAGTTTGGTTAATTAGATAAGTGAGATATATTATTCAAGGACTGTATTGGAACCACTTAACAATAACCAACGGCGAGACCCCGCAATGATAGCCAACGGCTCCCAGAAACTGAAAAACCCCCCCTCCCTTCAGGAGACCCCAGAATATTTCGGACATCTGCGATCCGATGTTCTGGCCCATGTCCCCGATGCCCTTTCCAGCGCGCTCAGCATTGGGTGCGGGCAAGGCCGGACCGAACGCGAACTGGTTGAAAAGGGCTGCCGCGTTGTCGGTATCGAACCGTCACAGGAAGCGGCCAGCCGGGCCAGCCTGAACGGCATCGATGTCATCGTGGATACGGCGGAAAACGGGGTAAAAAAATTACAGGGGCAACAGTTTGACTGCCTGATTCTGTCCGATGTCCTGGAGCATCTGGTCGATCCCGAGGCAACATTGGCGCAATGCCTGCCGCTGCTTCGCCCCGGCGGCAGGATCATCATCAGCATCCCGAATTTCCGGCATTACTCGGTCTTTCACGCGCTGTTTCTGAAAGGTGTGGTTCCCGACCGGGATGCCGGTATTTTCGACCGCACCCATCTTCGCATTACCACCCGCAAGCTGGTGGAACGCTGGTACGGCACCCACCTGATCACTGCATCACCGCCGGACTACCAGTTCAGCGGCCGGTTGGAGCGGGGCCTTGCCACCCTCTGTTTCGGGCTGATGAACGAGTTTCTCGCCCGGCAGGTCATCGTCAGTGGCACCAAAACCAGATAAGACACACCGCACAATAAAAAATGGCCCCCCTCTTGCGAGGGAGACCATCTCTGTTAGTCGATCATCAAAGTTGATGAGCGGGTCTTTAGAAGCTGAAGTCTGAGTGATCCAGATCCTTCAGGTTGACCCCGACCAGTTCCACTTCCATATCCGCGATCTGGTCACCGTCCAGATCGATGGACAGGATGTCTGTGGCGTCATCGAAGCGGGCCTGTGTCTGCTCAAGACCCAGATCCATTTCCAGCAGGTCATCATACTGGTCCACAAACTCGGTGCGGTCGAAGGTGTTGTCCGCCGCCTGGCTCATGTCTACAGCCTGATCAAGGATGCTGACATCGGCAACCTCACCGTCCAGCGGCATGGCCCAGAGAGTTGACCCCGCTGTTACATCCCAGCCACCGGAGCTTCCGATATCCACAGAGGCACCAGAGCCCTTATAGATATTTTCACCGTCCAGCCAGACTTCCAGCGTTCCCGCTGACTTGTCCAGAACAACCTGTGTGTCGTGCCAGCCGGTTTCCTTCAGAACATCCTGCAACACGGTGGTCTTGGTTGTTCCGTCGGTCTGGCGCAGGGTGATTTCCAGATCGTTGTTGTTGACCACAATGCCATACTGCAAGTGGTTCCAGAGCAACGCCTGGGCACCGCCCCCAAGGGTGTTCAGATCGAACGTCACGCTCAGGGTCATGTCATCCAGGTTAAAGAACCCCGGATCCCGTCCCAGATTGATCGTGCCGTCACCAAGGGCATTCGCGGCAGATTCCAGCAGCTCGGTCTTGCTCAGGTGTGACATGTCCGGTGCATAGAACTGCTGATCACCAATAAAGTTGAAGCTGTTCTTCACAAGGCCATCCAGATGGATTTTCTCGTTTGCACTGATCGCGTTGAAATCCATGATCTTGTCACGGCCAGCCCCAACCGGAGAGTCCTGCTCGCTGGAGAAGACAAATGTGTCTGCCCCTGTGCCACCGGTCAGGATATCCCGACCAAGACCACCGTTCAGGATATCGGCACCGGCACCACCGTTCAGGTTGTCGTTGCCGGCGAACCCGCGGATCACATCCGCACCGTCCGTACCCACAATGGTGTTGTTGCCACTGTCACCGGTCAGGCCATCCTTGTCCGCAACCAGAATTCCAACATCCGCACCGGCGTCATAGCCCGGCTTCGGTTCGAACAGCATCGGATCATCAGACGTGAAGTTCAGATCGCCTGTGAACAGGTCATCATAGTGAATGCCGCCAATACCGTCATTCTTGGTAATGATGTTGCCATTGATAACCGCACCCGGAGCATTGCCCATCAGCAAGGCGTTGGTGATGTTGTCATAGATTTCGGCATTGGTCGCATTGTCCACCTTGATCCATGTGTCACGGTTTGTATCCGTGTGCGAGATGACCGTGTTGTTGTTCAGCTGCAACCCGTCCACACCGGAAATGGTGATCCCGTGATAGGCGGACTGATAAACAACGTTGTTCTCGATAACAAAGTTCTTGTTGGTATAAGGCGATGTTGCCGTAATAAAGATACCCTGTACCGGATCACCGCCTGACTGCGCCATGAAGTTGTTGCTGATGGTCACATTCTCGGAGTTCTGATCCGCACCAACCAGCCAGAACTGGATATAGTCCGGGTGATCTTCGCCAATCGGATAGAAATCCGCAAAGTTGTTGCCATCAATCAGCACATCCTGAACCCCGACGAAGTTCAACCCGTCAGACTGGATATCATGCAGATCGTTGCCGGAAACATTCAGGCCATTGACCGTATCGAACAGCGCACCGCGTGTGGTGTTGTAGAATTCACTGTTGGTCACGGAAATGTTGTCACTGTGATCCGCGAACAAACCGATCATACCAGCATTCTGCTGACCTGCGCCCCCGAAGAAGTCACAGTTGTCGAACGAGATGCCATCCGCATTCTTGGTCCGGACGATATACATGTTCCAGAAGGTCTCGCCGATGCTGTCCGCACGGAAGTCGATGCCTTCAAAACTCAGGTTGCTGGACCCTTCGATATTCACATTGGCCATACGGGCCGGGTTTGCCGGGTCCGCAGACATGATCGTGATTTCCTGTGCCGGATTGATCCCCTTCAGGGACAGCCCGACATAGTCACCGGCTTTCAGCATGATCGTCGCGCCAGCATTGGCGGATGTCAGAGCTGCCAGCAATTCGGCTTTTGACGATACATAGATCACATCGCCGCCATTGCCCGGCTCTGTCGGATCAGTCGGTTCCACCGGATCAACCGGATCGACAGGGTCAACGGGATCGACCGGATCAACCGGGTCGACGGGATCAACCGGATCGACCGGATCAACAGGGTCAACCGGATCAGTCGGCTCAACCGGATCGGTTGTATTACCGCCATCGCTGTCGCCTTCTGCCGCATCCAGTTCTTCCATACGGTCAACCAGTGACTGGCTGCCATCAATATCGGCGGCGTCATCCAGAATGGACACGTCGGCAATCTCGCCCTGGAATTCCTGTCCCCACGGGGTCCCGCCTGCGGTCACATCCCAATGGGACGGATCGGAGAAATCAAGACCATTGCTGGAGCCGGAATAGACGCTCTGTCCATCCACAAAGAATTCAACCGTGCCTTCATCGCCGTTCAGGACAACCTGCACATCGTGCCAGCCAGCTGTGTCAAACACATCGGCAACACTGATATAGCGCAGGGTACCGTCCGTCTGACGCAGGGCCACCTGAAGGTCGTTCCCATTGATGTTGATGCCATACTGCATGTGGTTCCACAGCAGGGACTGCTTGGGGCCTGTCAGGCTGTCCATGCAGAAGGTCACGCTCAAGGTCGCATTCTTCATGCCAAACATGGACGGGTCCCGGCCAAGATTGACCACACCGGCACCGAACTGGTCGGCAGCCTTTTCAAGCTGGTCGATCTCGCTTTCGGTCGGACCGGACGGGTCCGTCGGGTCGGTCGGTTCAACCGGATCAACCGGATCAACCGGGTCGACGGGGTCAACCGGATCGACAGGATCAACCGGGTCCACAGGGTCGGTCGGCTCTTCCGTGCCACCAAAAGGTGTTTCCAGTTTGATGCTGGTATCCTTTTCATCCATGTCGTACATGCGTTCGACAAGGCTTTGTGATCCATCCACATCGACAGCGTCATGAATGATGGAAATATCGGCGATGTCACCGTGGAATTCATCACCCCACAGGGTTGAACCCGCCGTTACATCCCAGTGTTTCGGGCCGGACAGTTCAAGACCTTTCGCGCTGCCGCTATACACAGATTCGCCATCAACGAAAAATTCGAGACTATTGGCTTCCTTGTCGAATACCACCTGCACGTCGTGCCAGCCGGATTCCTGGAAAACATCGCGAACGGTGATCCGCTGCAACTGGCCATTGGCCTTGCGGAAGGCAATCTGCAGGTCGTCATCGTTGACAACAATGCCATACTGCATGTGGTTCCACAGAAGGGTCTGCTTGCCGCCGTCCAGACTGTCCAGCGAGAAGGTCGCGCTCAGGGTCAGCTTGTCAGACCCGAACAGGGACGGGTCGCGGCCCAGATTGACCATGCCATCGCCAAAGTCAGCCACAGCGTTGGCCAGATATTCCTCATCGGACAGGGTCGGCGCTGTCGGGTCGGTTGTACCCGTACCGGTATCGCCTGTATCCGGAACCAGAGACGGGTCAATCTTCGCCGCTGTGTCTGTTTCATCCAGCGCAAACATGCGCTCATCAATGGTTGAATTCGCGTCGATTTCAACGGCTTCATCCAGAATGGAAACGTCCGCGATCTGGCCGTCCAGTTCACCGCCCCAAGGCGTACCACCAGCGGTCACATCCCAATGGCTGGGAGCGCTCAGTTCATAGTTGCTGGAATCGCCCTGATAGACAACGGCGCCATCGGCAACAATTTTCAGGGTGTTGCTGGCACCGTCATTGATGATCTGAACATCATGCCAGCCTGCTTCGGTATAAACACCCGGAACAGAAATATAGTCCAAAGAACCATCAGCCGTCCGAATGGCGATTTTCAAACCGTCATTCTGAACTTCAATGCTGTATTGCATATGGTTCCAGAGAAGAGCCTGATTTCCACCGTTCAAGCTGTTCAGCTCGAACGTGACACTCAAGGTGAAGTCCTGCATTCCAAACAGGGAGGCATCACGGCCCAGATTTACAACACCTTTTCCGAAATGGGTGGCAGATTGATTAAAAAGTTCATTAACAGAATTCGAGATTGCAGAACTCATTCGATTTTCTCTCCAGATTGCGGGCACCGAAATTGCGGGCCCGCGAGGTACATCAACTAGCAAGGAGAAGAAATTAGGAACAACTCATAAATAAAAGGTTACCAGCCACAAAAATATTAAATATAAAATTGCAATAAAAAAGAAATCAAACTACTGATTAAACTACAAAAAGTTGTACACACTCAAAAAGGAAACAAAATACATTAACTTTTTGAATGCCAAAATTTACAAATTGCAAAATTATACCATCGCGAAAAGCTAGCATCGCAATCTTTACTCTAAAACTATTGACGCTTTATTTCGTCACTACAGTAATAGAGAAAGATTACCCGCGCACTGTTCGCACCCCCTAATTTAAAGGGAGCTACTTTTCCTTACCTCTTACATTCAAGAGGTGCTAATATGGATGTGGACGATCTGCCGGTCGGCCTTAATCCGACTAGCTGGCTGAAACCATGTTTTTATGAAGAGTCCCCTCTCCTATCTGATTGGGCAATAAATAGACCCGCATACAATACTTCGTATCCGGGGCGCCATCCGGGAACACCGCTCGGCTCTTTCGCTATTGTGCCGATGCCGTGTGTTCCTTTCGACGCAGCCTATTCTCCAAAAAAACATGGCGCTAATTGGGCATATTAGGGAAAAACGGGGGATTCTCGGTCATCTTTTTGTGACATTTTCCGAATATGTGACATAAGGCGCCAAATCACACAACCACACCACATGCTGATTACATAATATGACGCCTTCATCTGATCCCTACTCGAATTCAGGCTCTTGCCACCACGGATAATAAGGCGGCATGTCGCTGGAGGGCTTCATGGTGAATCGGGCCGGGCGTTTTTCAAGGAAGGCCGTCACCCCTTCCTTCACATCCGGGCTTTGCCCCATATGGTAAATGCCCCGGCTATCCACCTTGTGGGCCTCCATGGGGTGATCCGCCCCCAGCATGCGCCACATCATCTGACGACTGAGCGCCACGGAAACCGCAGAAGTTTCTGAAATAAAGCTCCGCGCCAACTCCCGAGCCGCCACCATCAGGTCTTCCGGTTCATGCAGGGACTTGACCAGTCCGCCCTCTTTCGCCTCGGAAGCGGGGAACACCCGACCGGAATAAACCCATTCCAGCGCCTGTGAAATTCCGACAACCCTTGGCAGGAACCAGCTACTGCAGGCTTCGGGTACAATCCCCCGGCGGGAGAAAACAAACCCGATCCGCGCCTGTGTCGAGGCAATCCGCACATCCATGGGCAGGGTCATGGTCGCTCCGATCCCGACGGCGGCCCCGTTGATGGCGCCAATAATGGGTTTCTTGCACTGGAACATGCGCAAGGTTACCTGACCGCCGCCATCGCGGTGCACTTTGGTCTCGGCCGTGACGCCCTGGGCGTCATAATCGAATGTTTCCTTCCCCTTGCCAAGATCGGCTCCGGCGCAAAAGGCACGGCCCGCGCCGGTCACGATGATGGCCCGAACGGAATCGTCCTCATCGGCCCGGTCATAGGCATCAATCAATTCATCCCGCATGATCGAGGTGAATGCGTTCATATTGTCCGGCCGGTTCAACGTAATGACCAGAATACCGTCTTCTACTTCATAGGTTATGTGCTGATAGGACATCAGGGCGCTCCTTTTTTCTTATTTGTTCTGAAGGGCCTGATCCCAAACAGGCCCTTTTCCTCACCTGTGGGAAAAGAGTAGAAGCAAAACCTGAAAAAGTCACCCTTCAACGATTAACAAAGCCCCCCTGCTCGTCCTATACTTGTCAGGCATCAGCAGAAGAAAGCCGACCCGCAGAAATCAAGGACTGTATCGTGAGCACCCCCATCTCCAATATCGAAGGCTACCACGCCCATATCTACTACACCCCGGAAACCCGCAGACAGGCCGAGAAAATCCGCGAGATCATGGGCAGCAAATTCGAGGTCATTCTGGGGCGCTGGCATGACAAACCGGTCGGCCCTCACCCGATTTCCATGTATCAGGTCGCCTTCTCCATCGCCGAATTTGAACGGCTTGTGCCGTGGCTGATGCTGAACCACAAGGATCTGGATGTCCTGATCCATCCACTGACCGGGAACGACCTCGCCGATCATTCAGACTTCGCCCTGTGGCTCGGCAACAAACAGCCCCTCGACCTGTCCCGTCTGGTCTGACGATAGTCCCATGGCCGCCGGAACAGGGAATAAGGACAAACGGTTCCTTTCCAGTTTCAGGATCGCACCCGCCTGCCTTGGCGTGATGCTGTTCGTTGCGCCCTCTCTTACATCGGCCGCCCCTCCATCCCAACCGCAAGAGGACGCGCTGTTTGACCTGCCCGCCATTTCGGCCCAGCTTCGAAAAATTGTTCCCCTGATCAGGGCAGGACATCATGCACGGGCGGAAACGGCCCTGACGCATCTTCTCAGGCGGTATCCGTGGCATGGGGAAAGCCATTACATGCTGGCCTCCCTCCATGCCCGGAACGGACGGATGGAGGACGCCCTCGCCGCTTTGGAACAGGCCGTGGCGGTCGGTTTCCCGGCAGGAAAGTTGATCCCGGAGGACCCGGCCTTTGCCCCCCTTGAAAAGAACGAACGGTTTCAGGCCCTGCTGGCGGCCACACCATCCGACAAGAAGGCCGCCGCCCGGTTCAGCAAACCAACAGACGCCCTGCCCCTTGCCGGCGGACGGGCCCCTGTAACGGCAAAGAACACCTATTGGGACCCCCGGCTTGGGATGCTTCGCACCGTGTTCCGGCAAGCGGACAAATCTGGCTTTCCCCATGAGGTCCGCACCGACGGCAGCCCGGTCGCCCAAACGCTTAACACATGGTTTGCCGAGGGCAGGGCCGCCGGAAATATTGGGGACCTTTATGACAACCGGGACCGGGGGCATTCCACCCTGTCCCAAAAGGACTTCCCGCAACTGTCCTTCCTGTCCCACGATCCTGCAATCCAACAGCGCAACATGGATTACGGGCTGAACACTTCCATCCTGTTCAACGCGCCAACCATCGGCAATTCCTCAACTGCGGTGACGGGCGGCAGCGTCTGGCGCAGCCTGCCGCGCCTTGCCTACACCACCGAGGGCATTCCCCGCCTGTTGAACATCCAATATCTGGCCAATCACCTGTATATCTATCCTGCGGTGCAGGATTACAGCCGGAAATACGGCGATATCCTGACGGCGAACACGCCCTACCTTCTGGCCACCGAGGGGAAATCCGGTTCGGACCTGCCCTTCCTGAAAGCGATCGTCAGCATCCTTGCCGCCTTCCAACCCGCCGAGAAACAAGAGCTGATCCGGACGGCCCGCCTCATTCCTGCGGTGCAGATGATCTTTCGCCTGGGCCAGCGCACGGTTGTCGGTGAACAGGATTACCTGACCGGCAAGGCCCATCCCCCGGTTTTTCAGGCTGCCAATCTGGATGTCATGAAAATGATTCTGCTGGCCAATCGCCTGAAGGCCCGCGACGTTCCGCACGCAGTCCAGCTTGAGGTCCTGTCAGAAAACCGGCCGGCCCCCGGCATCGATGGTTTCACCACGGACCTGACCGAAAAACTGTTCGACAGCCATGCCGCCATCGGACGGGTCATCCGCTACACGGACCGGGACAAGACACTTCACGTCACGGCGCGCTCCCCCGCCCTGCCCGGCGGCGATGCCCCCTACCGGTATCGCTGGGTTGTTCTGCAAGGGAACCCGAACCTGATCCGCATCACCCCGGAGGGCGAGGCAGGACAATCCGCCCGCATCACCGTTTCATGGCAGGACAGCATCCGGCCTGCGTCCGGCCCGCTCGACCGATCAAACCGGGTGGATATCGGGGTTTTTGCTGACAATGGAAAGCATATCTCCGCCCCATCCTTCATAACGTTTCTCTATCCGCCCGAGCAGACCAGACGCTATGACGAATCGGGAAATCTTGTGTGGCTGGATCATACGGAAAAGGGACAGGCCGGGGCATATGCCGATCCACGCCTGTTTCCCCGCCGGAACTGGCAGGACCGCTATCGCTATGATGATCAGGGGAGATTACTGGGCTGGGACCGAACCACCGGGGGCCAGACGGCCGCCTATACAAGATTCGGAACCATCGTAACGGAAAAGGATGCGGCGGGCCGCCCCACCCGGTCAGAGAAAATCGGCTATCTGTATACCCCCGGACAGGGGGGACGCATGAACGTGCAGATCAAACGCCTTGGCGAATTTGTGCGTCACACATATGACAGCGCCTCGGACCAGTTGGGAACACTGGTCCGGTAGGTCTGCTGATCTTAGCTGTTGTCTTTCGACTGATAGGCCATGTTGCAGTGTTTCAGACAATAGGGCTTGCTGGGAACCGCTTCATCCCCACAAAAATGGAAATCCTGTTCCCCCGGATGCCCGATCGGCCACTGGCAGGCCCGATGCGCCGGCACCACTTTCTTCTTTGGCTTTGGCGCTGCTGCCGCAGTGGTGGTTTTGGTGGAAAGACCAAGACGGTTCGCCTTGCCAATCACCGCATTCCGCGTCACGCCGCCCAGTTCATCCGCAATCTCCGCAGCGGTTTTCCCGCTTCCCCAGAGTTTTCTCAATTTCTCGATGCGTTCTTCGGTCCAACTCATATTTGGTCTCTTCCAGGCGAATGATCCTAAAATGTCTTTGTTTTCACCGCCCTTTCGGGGCAATGACGATGGCTTCATCATATATCGCCAGCGGGAACAAGAGTCTACCTCAATCCGAATCAGAGGGCCGACGGATCATAGGAAATCCGCCAGATTGTCTGGCTGACATCATCCGCCACCAGCAAGGCCCCGTCCCGCCCGAAGGCCAAGCCCGCCGGACGCCCCCACGCTTTGGGCGGACTGCCCTCCCCAACCCGGAACCCGACCGCAAAATTGATATAGGCCCCGCTCGGGCGGCCATCCTCAAACGGAACCCGTACAATCTTGTAGCCTCGCGGGTCCGCCGCATTCCATGATCCGTGCAGGGCGACATAGGCATCTTTTCGGTACGCCTCGGGAAAGCCGCTCTCCGGCCCGAAGGCCAGCCCAAGCGGCGCGGAATGAGACCGGAACAGCACATCGGGGATAACCGTCCGGGCCACCTTGTCCGGGGACCGGTCGCCGTAATCCGGGTCGGGATTCGCGCCGATATAGGCATAGGGCCAGCCATAGAATGCCCCTTGCCGCACATGGGTCAGGAAGTCGGGCACCAGTTCATCGCCAAACCCGTCCCGCTCGTTCACAACCGTATAAAGATCCCCCGTCCCCGGATAAAAGGCGATTCCTACAGGGTTCCGGAGCCCCTCGGCAAAGGTGGTCATGTTTCCGCTGGCAAGGCCCAACCTCTGGATTGAGGCACGGGGCAAGGGCTCTTCGGCCACATTGCCGCGACTGCCGACGGAAATATAAAGGGCGTTTTCCGCCCTGTTAAAGGCGAGATTGCGGGTCCAGTGCCCCCGGCCATCCCCAAGGGAGCCTTTCGGCGTCACCGTTTCAACGGGGCCTGCAGGCACCATATCCCCAAGTTTCAGGGGAACCCGGCGGACCTGCGTGGCCTCGCCGATATAGAGCCAATCACCCACCACTGCCATGCCGTGGGGCCGGTCCAGATTGGCAAGAAAGGTCTCTTTTATCTCGGCCTGTCCGTCGCCGTCCGCGTCCCGCAGCAGGCGGATCGCCCCGCGCCTCGGTTCGGCCAGCAGCACATCACCGTTTTCCAGCACCTCAAGCCAGCGGGCATGGTCAAGATCGTCCCGAAAGGCATTGACCCGGAACCCGGGCGGCAGGTCCAGCGTGCCATGGGCACCGCCTTTATATTTTCTGACACTGTTCGCAACCGAGGGGGTTTCATAAGGCGCCGGCAGGTCGCCCGGCGAAATACGGATTTCCGCCCCGACCACATCCGTATCCCGTGTCGCCAATGCCGACGCCCAAACCGGCCCCGGCATCCCCATGACAAGAACCCCGATCAGCAACAGAACGTTCTTCGGGGTCTTTTTCATGATCCTATCCTTTTTTCTGGCGATAAACGCGAATGGCCACCGATGCAAAATACAGGAAAAACGCCATGGCCACATAGGCCTCCTGGGTTTCACTGACCCGCAGGTTGAAAGGATAGGGGATATTCTGCCCCCCGATCAACCGGTCCGGCAGCTTGATCAGACCGATGAACAGCGACACCGGCAAACAAATCCATGTGGGCCAGAACAGGGCCTGCCAACTGCCCTCAGGATAGACGATGCCCCTCCGCTTTCGGATGATCGGCAGAATCACGCCGCCAATGATCGCGGACAATTCCACAATCAGCCTTGGTTTCTGGTCCAGCCACGAGGACATGTTGTGGAAGTTGGTTTCGCCCTGATCGTTGAGCGCCTTGAACCCTTCAGGCGTTTCCCAACCGAACCAGTGCTGTCCCCAACTTGCTTCCTCGCCCGCAAAATAAAGACAGGCCAGCCCCAGCATCCCGTACCAGAACGGCATCCAGCGCGCCGGCAGATAGCGGCGGTTTGCAACCAGATAGAGGGACAGGAAAATTGCCGGGATCAGGATGACCACGGTGATATTTTCAACAATCCCCAGTTCGCCGCTAAAATGAGTGTTGGCAAATTCAGGGGAAATCGCCCGAACAATCAACTGAACGATCAACAATACGGGAACCAGCCACAGCCACAGCCATGCCGGAAGTTCGTGGGACGATGTCTTGTTCATAGCAGCGTAATCAACCATTCCATTCAGCAAACGGGGCCAGAAAGGCCCGGTTCTGTATATTATCTTGAGTCATAGTTCGAGAGAAGTAGACTGACACTGTTTAATAATAACAAGAATGCCTGACAAGCCCAGCGCGCAGGCGAACAGGGGGAATTATGGGAAGAGTAAGCGGAAAAGTCGCACTTGTTACCGGCGGGGGCAGTGGTCTTGGCCGGGCCACATCCATCATGCTGGCCCGTGAAGGCGCCCGTGTTGTCGTGACAGATATCAACGAGGCCGGCGCCCAAGAGACAGCTGCCATGATCGGCGAGGGCGCCCTTGCCCTGCAGCATGATGTGACCGACGAGCAGCGCTGGCAGGACGTGCTGGCGGAGACAAAAGCCACCTTTGGCGGCCTGAATATCCTTGTCAACAACGCGGGAATTGGCGACGGGTCAGACGTGGAGCATACTGATTTCGCCACATGGAAACGGGTCCATGCCATTGATCTCGACTCGGTCTTCCTCGGCTGTAAATATGCCATTTCCTATATGGAGGAGACAGAGGGGCTTGGCTCCATCGTCAATATTTCGTCCATTGCCGGCATTATCGCGGGGCATAACATGGCGGCCTATAATTCCGCCAAGGCCGGGGTCCGGCATCTCAGCAAATCCGTTGCCCTGCATTGCGCGCGCAAGAAGAACGGCATTCGCTGCAATTCCGTCCATCCCACCTTCGTCAAGACACCCATTCTGGACGATATCCTGAAACAGGCGGGACGCGAGGAAGGCTACGCCAAGCTGGCCCGGCAAATCCCCATCGGCCATCTAGGTGAACCGGACGATATCGCCTATGGCATCCTCTATCTTGCCTCGGACGAATCCCGCTTCATGACCGGGGCGGAACTGGTCCTTGATGGCGGCATCAGCGCCATGTAACCTGTATCGGGCGGATTGATATCCGCCCATTTGCTTATTTGTCAGATTGATTTCATGCCCGATAAAAAAGTCCTTCTTGTCATGCATCAGGCCACATCCGACCCCGGCCGGGTCGGGGAAGCCTTGCGGACCCTTGGCTACCAACTTGACATGCGGGTCCCCGCAATCGGCGACCCCCTTCCAAGCGACCCACACGAACATGCCGCAACGGTGATCTTTGGCGGCCCCATGAGCGCCAACGACGACCACGAGGATTTTATCCGGGAAGAAACCGCCTTTGTGGATAAACTGCTGGCGGCAGAACGCCCCTATTTCGGGATCTGTTTGGGCGCCCAAATCATGGCGCGTTGCCTTGGGGCCGATGTCACCCGGCACCCGGCGGGATGTATGGAAATTGGATATTACCGGGTTGAGCCAACCGAGGCCGGAACCCACTATTTCACGGAACACCTGAATGCCTTCCAGTGGCACAAGGAAGGGTTCGACTTACCGCGGGACTGCACCTTGCTGGCGACGGGGGACCTGTTTCCGAATCAGGCTTTCCGGTTTGGCAAAAAAGCCTATGGCATCCAGTTTCACCCGGAGGTCACCGAGGCCATGAACCGCCGGTGGCTGAAAAAGGCCTCCCATATGCTGGTGGAACCGGGTGCCAAACCCGCCGATCAGCATCTGGCGGACCGGCAGGCCTACGATAACGACATGCGTCTGTGGCTGGATAATTTCCTGCAAGGGTGGATCGGGCCGACAGAGTGACGGCCCGTCCCTGTTCTTCCTAGATAACCCGCTTGGATTTCAGGTCGGTGATATCCGCCTCGGAATATCCCAGTTCCTTCATCAGGTCGTCTGTATGCTCGCCCAGGGTTGGGGCCCGCTTGCGAACGGAAATATCGCAGGCAGACAGCTTGACCGGGAAATCCGTCACCGGCACCTTGCCGCTGGCGCCGGGGTAATCCACTTCTTTCAGCAATCCCATGGCCTTGAGATGCGGGTCTTCCAGCACCTGCTGCGGTGACAGGACCGGGGCACAGGGAACCCGTGCCGCTTCCAACTGGGACAGGGCTTCCTCGCTGGTCCGTTCGGCGCACCACTTCGCCATGCGTTCCGACAGGATGGCACCATTGTCGCCGCGATCCTGATCGGTTTTGAAACGCGGATCCTCAAGCCATTGCTCTTCACCCATCAGCTTGGCCCAGCGTTCAAACAAAGGCCAGCCAATCGCCTGCACCAGCACCCATCCATCCTTGGTCTTGAACGTATCTGCGGGTCCGGCATTCTGACCCCGGTTCGAGGTCCCGACACGGTTGATCTGAGTTAAGGACTGCTCCAGCAGGGCCACACTGGAAATCAGCACGGAGGATCCGAACAGGGAACTGTTGACCACCTGCCCCTCGCCTGTGGCCTGACGGTGCATGATGGCCGCAAGGGTCCCGATGCAACTTGCCATGGCGGTCGAGAAGTCAACCCACGGACCATACAGTTTCCGCGGCTCATCCCCGTCACTGGACATATACATGGCGCCGCACATGGCCTGACCGACACCGTCGAACCCGACGCGGTTGCTGTATGGCCCCACGTCGCCGAACGCGGACGGATGGGTCAGGATGATATCTTCCTTGATGGCTTTCAGGCTGTCATAATCAAGGCCCATGGCCTCCAGCGTCTGAACCGGCAGGTTGGCGACAACCACGTCCGCCGTTGCAATCAGCTTCTTGACGACCTCGCGCCCTTCCGGCTTCATGGGGTTCAGGGTCATACCCTTTTTACCGTGACCGACCTGAAGCAGAATACCGCCTTCGCCGTTCTCTGTTACCGGTGTGACAAAGCGATCCTCACTGCCGTCGATCTTCTCGATCCGGATGACTTCCGCCCCAAGCTGGCCCAAGATGGTTGCGCAATAGGGTCCGGCAATATAGCGACCGAAATCCAGCACACGAATTCCCGACAAAATACCCGACATGACATTTCTCCTGATTGATTCTTGTTATTAATTTCAGGGACCTAACGCTCACCCTTTTGGCAGGAGAATGCCTTGTTTGCGGCCCCAGCGCAACCCATTTGCGGCCCCGCGCCAAGACGGAAAGCCAAATGCAAAACGGGCCTCTGCCGGTCACAACCGGTAGAAGCCCGCTTTTCTTACTGGACCGTCAGGGTCGGATCAGAGCAATTCAACGCCTTCCGCCAGAGGTCCTTTTTCACCATCTTTCACATTGAGCCGGACCCGCTGGGTCGCTTCCAGCATCCCCAGACCGGATTTTTCCAACGCCTTCATGTGAACGAAAATATCCCGGCTTGCATCATCGGGGGTTACAAAACCGAAGCCTTTTTCAGAATTGAAGAACTTGACGGTCCCCTCAATCAGGGAGCCTTCGCCATCCTTCAATTGCAGGGCCGGTGCAGGCCCCAAATTCAAAATGCGCTGTACCTGTTGTCCCCGTTCCCCCCTGGACAGATCACAAACAATTGGCGCCCCTTCCGGAAGTCCCTGTAGTCCCTTGCTCTGTAAAACAGAGATATGAACAAAAGCATCCCCGGAACCGTCAAGAGGCTCAACAAAACCAAAGCCCTTTGCCGTATTAAACCACTTTACCTTACATTCGATCCTGTCACGAATTTCTTCACTTAACTGATCGGTACTGTCATTCTGCATTCTACCCTGTCCCTATACTTCACCAATCAACGCGTACCTACCGCTTATCCATTTTTTCACCGGCTCTCGGCTTTTACCAGCATAAAATCTGCTTCCCCGGCATTATTCGAAAATCACGAATATTCTTTCGACAATCCATAGACCCTTATCGACTGATGGAAATACTTTCCTGAAACATAAAAAAATATTGTGTATTAGAAATTACAGCTACTCAATACATCTATCCCAAAAGACTTATGTCTTGTACAGTCTATATTACACGAAAAGCGTTTAAATAAATCAATAAACACCCCTACTGGATGTGTATCCATACAAAAAAGCAGCTTATATCACTCATTATCCAGACTTTTCCGAACTGCAGTGTTTTTCCAAAGCATGATTCGTTTGTAACATTTATGCCACAAAACTACCAAGAAATACCTAGCCGCGCCTCTTGCCCCCATTCTCAAGCCCATCACCGAACGCATTGCACTTCGGCTGTCCATGTCTAGAATGAGCCTCTTTCGTTTGCCGTATTCAGTAACAAAGGACCATGCGATGCCCCTCCTCTCTTTGGAAACCTTTCGCAGCAGGATTGAAACCCTTCCCGAAATTGACAAGGACGCCGCCAGTGCCGCCGCCCGTCATGACGCCACCCTGACCAAGCCTGCCGGGTCTCTTGGAAAGCTTGAGGAACTGGCCGTCTGGGCCGCAGGCTGGCAAGGGCAGCACCCGCCCAGCTTTTCACGCCCACAGGTTATCATCTTCGCGGGCAACCACGGTGTCTGTGCGCAGGGTGTCTCGGCTTTCCCGCAGGAAGTCACCCACCAGATGGTTGCCAACTTCGAGCAGGGCGGTGCCGCCATCAACCAGCTTGCAACAGCGTTCGGCGCCCGTTTCTCGGTTGTTCCCATGGATCTGGACACCCCGACAGAAGATTTCACGCTGGTCCCTGCCATGACGGAGGAGGCCTGCGCCCAGGCACTTGAGACAGGATGGAATGCGGTGGACGACACAACCGACACCCTTGTTGTCGGGGAAATGGGCATTGGCAATACCACCTCTGCGGCGGCTTTGGCGGCGGCGCTTTTCGGCGGTACCGGAGCCGACTGGGCCGGACCCGGAACGGGGTTGTCGCCGGAAGGGATCAATGTCAAGGCCGGGGCCATCGACCGGGCGCTTGCCCTGCACGGGGACAAACTGGCCGATCCCCTTGCCGCCCTGCAGCATGTGGGCGGGCGGGAACTGGCCGCCATGACCGGGGCCATTCTGGCAGCCCGGCACAAGCAAATCCCCGTCATTCTGGACGGGTTCGTTTGTTGCGCAGCGGCGGCGGTCCTCGCCCGTCTTCAGGACACCGCCCTTGACCATTGCGTGGCCGGCCACATGTCGGCTGAACCCGGCCATGTCCGGTTGCTGCAACTGCTGAAGAAAGAGCCGCTTCTCACCTTGCGGATGCGGCTTGGGGAAGGCTCCGGCGCCGGTTTGGCCCTTGGCATCCTGAAAGGGGCCATTGCCACCCATAACGGCATGGCCAGCTTCGCCGACGCCGGGGTTACCGAAGGCGCGCTCTAACCCGGTATTCTGTTGATCCAGTCCACCTGCCACTGGGTGGACTGGCCATCCCTGTATCGGACAAGCCGGGTCAGGGATAACGGCTCAATCCCCAGCGCAAGCGCCCGATCGGGCGACAGGGACAGGGCATCCGCGACCATCGCCCGCACGGTTCCCGCATGGACCACCATCACATGATCCCCGACTTCCGGCAGGGCATCGCGGGCGCACAGGACCCGCGCCTGCATATCCGTGAAACTTTCTCCGCCGGGGGGCCTGTTGGTTGCCGGGCTTTCCCAGAACCGGTCATAGAAATCCCGGTCCCGATCGCGGGCCTGATCATAGGTCAAACCTTCCCACTCCCCGAAAGACTGCTCCCGAAGACTCGCTACTTCCGTCACCGATGGGGGGGCATCCCGCTCGGAAAGAATGCGGTGTGCCGTCTCGCGGCATCGGGACAGATCACTGCTGATCCACCGGGCCTGCAGGGGCAGCGCCGCCGCCAGCCAGCGGAAGGGTGCCGGGTCCTTCAGGTCCGCTGGCACATCCTGCTGACCATAAAGAACGGAACTGTTCACCGGCGCATGCCGGACCAGCCAAAAGGCCTGTCTGGACCAGGGTGTGGATGTCATCAAGCAAAAACCCCTTCCAAAGAAAAAGCGTGAGTGAACCGGCGAATATCGTATAAAAGCAGTTCTTTAATCGATTTTTCCGGACAAGACCACTACGGGAACCGCAATGAAGCGCAGTTTGTTTGTTACCTCCAACCGTCTGGGTGATGCGGTTCTGACCACAGGAATCCTGCATCACATGATTGCGGAAGAGCCCGATATTCCTGTCACCGTCGTCTGCGGTCACATCCCGAAAGACATTTTCGAATCCATTCCGGGGGTGGAACGGGTAATCCCCATCCGCAAATTGAAATACAGCATGCACTGGCCCAAGGCCGCGTGGGAACTGGGGTTCCGGCGGTGGCACCGGATTGTGGATTTCCGCGCCAGCCTGCTGGGCTTCCTGCCGGCAAAACACCGGTACATCTGGCCGGGCGGCATGGAAGGGGTTCACAAAACCATGGCCAATGCCCGCCTGATCGGCCTTGACCGGCCCGTCCCGCCGAAAATCCTGTCCACACCCGCCCAACAGGCGGCGGCGGACCGGCTTTTAAACTGGCCGGAGGACCCCCGCCCGATTATCGCGCTGGCCCCCACGGCCAATTTCTATCAAAAGCAATGGTCCCACCGGAAATATCTCGCCCTTGCCGAGGCCCTGACAGCCCCGGATGGTATTCTTCCCGGTGCCCGGATCGCGGTCTTTGGCGCGCCCGGAGAGCAGGCGCAGGCCATGCCCGTGGTGGAGGGCCTGCCGGACCAACAGGTGATCGACCTTGTTGGAAAAACCACCCCTATGGAGGCCGCCAGTCTTCTGTCCCGCGCTGCCCTGTTTGTTGGAAATGATTCCGGCCTGATGCATACGGCCGTTGCGGTCAACGTCCCCACCGTTGGTCTGTTCGGGATCGGACAGCCGGATGTTTATGGCCCTGTGGGGGACAAGACCCTGTGCCTGATTGGTGATCCTGCCGGCATTCCCATTGCGGACATGCCGGAAAACGACCCCCATGCCGGGAAAGATGTCCTGCCGCTGGATCGGGTTCTGGAGGAAGTGGAGCGTTTCTGGAAGCGCCTGCCCCGGCCCGATCAGGCCTGAGACGGCGTGTCCGTCAGGGGCAGTACATTGCTGTCCAGCGCGAATTGCTTGCTGTAAAGGTCGGCATAAACCCCGCCATGGATCAGCAGGTCGCGGTGATTGCCTGCCTCGACAACCTGACCATCCACAATCACATAAATGGTATCCGCATCCAGAATGGTGGACAGGCGGTGCGCGATCACCAGCGATGTGCGCCCTTCCATCAGATGACCGAGGGCAGTCTGGATTTTTCTTTCTGATTCCGTATCCAGCGCCGAGGTGGCCTCGTCCAGCAACAGGATCGGGGCATCCTTCAGCATGGCACGGGCAATGGCGATCCGCTGTTTCTGCCCGCCAGACAGGCGCACCCCGTCCGACCCCACACGGGTGTTGTATCCGTTCGGCAAAGAGACAATGAAATCATGCACCGCCGCAGAGCGGGCCGCTTCCTGCACCTGCTCGTCGGTGGCATCCGGTGACCCATAGGCGATGTTGGCCCGGATGGTATCGTCAAACAGGAAGATATCCTGACTGACAAGGGAGATATTCTCGCGCAGGGATTTCAGGGTCACATCCCGCACATTCTGGCCATCAACGGTGATATCCCCGGATGTCACATCATAAAAGCGCGGGATCAGGTTCAGGATGGTTGATTTTCCGCCCCCCGAAGGCCCCACCAGCGCAATCCGCTTTCCGGCCCCCATTTTCAGGGAGATATCCTTCAGGACCGGCTCATCCGCATCATAGGAAAAGGCCACATTGTGAAACTCGACCTCGCCCTTGTGCAGCTCCAGCGGGGCCGCATCGGGCTTGTCCACAACCTTGTGCGTCACATCCAGCAGTTCGAAAATCTTTTGTGCCGCCGCCAGACCGTTTTGCATCTGCGGGGCAATCTTGGCCACGCTCTTGATCGGCTGATAGGCCAGCATGGCCGCCGTGATAAAGGCAAAAAACGTCCCCGGTGTGGTGTTCCCCGCCACCACATTGCTGGCCCCGTACAGGATCACCCCGGCAATCATCAACCCGGACAGTCCTTCCACAATGGGGCTGCTGGTTGCCTGAATGCGCAGGGACTTGAACTCATACCGGAAGCGGCTGCGGATGACCTCCTTGCCCTGCTCTTTCGTCTCTTCTTCCTGACCATAGGCCTTGACGACCCGAATGCCGTGGAAGGTCTCTTCAAGGAAGGAACTGAAACTGGCGGTCTGGTCCATCACATTATGGGCGGCCTTGCGGGCGCGGCGGCCAAGCTGACGGATGGCAAGCGCCCCCGGCGGCAGGGCAATAAAGATGATCAGGGCCATCTTCCAGTCGTAATAGAACAGGGACCCGATCAGGAAAATCGCCGTCAGGCTGTCTTTTGTCAGGACCACAAGAAGCTGGGTCGTGCGCAGTCGCAACTGGTTCACATCATAAACAAACCGCGAGATAAGCTGCCCCGTCGGGTTGGCATGGAACCACGCCAGATCGGCCATGACCAGCTTGCGGAACAGGGCCAACTGAATATCCGAGACAACACGGGTGCCAACCCAGTTCATGAAGAAGGCCTGCCCATAGGTGGCCACCCCCCGCAAACCGAAGATCACCACAACAGCCAGCGTCGTCTGCCAGATCACATCGGCGTTCTGTTCGAAGAAAACCTCATCCACGATCGGCTTCATGATGAAGGCGGTGGCCGCCGTGGTCATGGCACTGACGATCATGAACAGAATGGCCGCCACCAGCCGCCATTTATACTGAAACACATAATCCCGCAGAAGACGGCCAAAAAGATAACGGGCAGAAAGGTCCATCTTTCTGGTTTCATTCACCGTCGAAGGCTCGGTCTCTGACAAATTACTCTCCGGATCGTCTCAATTCAGTCACGGTATCGCTGTTTCGGGACTATCACGAGTGTCGCCCCCTGAACAGGAGTTTTATCTAGTCCTGCCCATGAACGATTGCAAGCGTGTCGGAAATGCACATATGAGCCTTCCCCTGTATCTTGTTCCGGCGCCATGCTAGGATAGGGTGAACAGGCAAGGCATGAATTGTTTTTAGACCTAATGTATCTTTCTGGCACCGCATGATCTTTGGCTCCCTCAAGAAAAAACAGTTGCCGGTTCGCCTGCCCGACGGCGAACGCATCATTGCAATCGGCGACCTGCATGGACAACTTCCCCGCCTCAAGAGTGTCCTTAAAAACCTGCGCGCCTATCGGAAAAAGAACCCGGCAGCCTTTGAAACGATCATCTTTCTTGGGGATTATGTGGACCGGGGCCTGCAATCCGCACAGCTTATCGACTACCTGATCGCGTTTCGGGAGAAGGCAACCAATGCTGGCGCCCGTGTTCATTTCCTGAAAGGCAATCACGAGGTGCTGCTGCTGAACGCCCTTGCCGATCCCGAGGCCGATGCCAAGGTCTGGATCAGAAACGGCGGGCTGGAAACCGTTGCAAGCTATCTGAACGGAGGCATCAAAACCCCGTCAAAAGGGACCGACCTGAAGGCGACACTCCATGAATTTCAGACCGCGGTCCCCCCTGCCCATCGGGATTTTTTCAAGTCGCTTGAGCTTTTCCAGAAACAGGGACCGTTCATTTTTGTTCATGCCGGTATTCGGATGGAGCGCAAGATGAAGGACCAGAAGGAAGCGGACCTGTTGTGGATCCGGGGGCCTTTCCTCGACTGGTCCGGTCCCCGACAAAAACGGATTGTGGTTCATGGCCATTCCATCACGAACCGCTTCGAGCCGGAACTCTACCCCCATCGGTTGGCCATCGATACGGGCAGTTACCTGAAAAAAGGCCGGATCACCGCCGCCATTTTTGAAAAGGATATGGTTCGTTTCGTCCAGAACGCGCCGGGCGCCGAATTTTCCGACAGCCCCTTTTCCTGATGAAAGGCCCCATACTGGACGCACTGGACGCACTGGACGCATCGATCCGACACCGATAAGATCGACAAACCCGTCAACGACAGGATACCCACCCGATGACCAAAACCCGAAACAGCGTCTGCACCCTGCTGGATATTGAGCATCCCATCCTGCTTGCCCCCATGGCAGGCGTATCCGGCGGCGCGCTTGCCGCCGCGGTCTCAACCGCCGGGGGCCTTGGCCTGATCGGGGGCGGATATGCCATGGATGACTGGGTGATGCAGGAAGTCCCCGCCGCTGGCAATACACGAACCGGCATCGGGTTCATTACCTGGCGTCTGGCCCAAAACCCGGCTTTGCTGGACCGGGTGCTGGCCCATAATCCTGTTGCGGTGATGCTGTCCTTTGGCGACCCGGCCCCCTTTGTTCCGGCCATCCGCAAAAGCGGTGCAAAAATCATCTGTCAGGTCCAGACCGTGGCCCATGCCCGGCATGCTGCCAAGGCGGGCGCGGATATCCTCGTCGCCCAAGGGAGTGAGGCCGGCGGCCACGGGGGAAGCCGTGGCCTGTTCAGCCTGCTGCCCGCCATTCGGGACGCTTTACCGGACATCCCGGTTCTTGCCGCCGGGGGCCTGACTGACAATGCGGACCTGCAGGCGGCGGCCGCCCTTGGGGCCTCCGGCGCCCTGATCGGCACCCGCTTTTTCGCCAGCCCGGAAGCACTCGGGCATCCCCATGCCAAGCAGGCCCTGATCGATAACGGGGGCGATGACACCCTTCGCACCACCGTATTCGATGTGGCCCGCGATCTGGACTGGCCCGCGCCCTATACAGTTCGGGCCATCCGCAACGACTTCACCCGGAAATGGCACGGCAATGAGGCTTCGCTTGACGCGGAAAAAGCGGACGTGGTCGCCGGTTATACGCAAAGCGTCCAGCACGGTGATACCCGCATCATGGGGGTCTTTGCCGGGGAAGGACTGGACCGTATCCACAGCATCAAACCCACCGCGGACATTTTCAAAAGCCTTGTCTCAACGCCCGTCAACTGGGCGCGCTGACCGGCGACTGTTCCCGTTCAAATCGGCGGACCCGCACCAGCAGAACAAGGGACAGGCCAAAGCCGATAACACTGCACCCGGTCATCAACAGGAAACTGTAGGCCGGATCGATCCCGAACAGGTATCCGGCCAGCATGGTCAGGAAGCCAAAGAAAATACCCATCGACAGGCTGTCATACAGCCCCTGCGCCGAGGCGGAAATATCGGGCGGCACCCGCTTGGTCATATAGCCGATCAGGGCCATATAAAGCAGCGCAAAGGTAAAGGCGTGCAGAAGCTGCGCAAGGCCCAGAACCGGCAGGCTTGTGCCCCATGCCAGCAACGTCCAGCGCACAACCCCGCCAAGGGCCGCAAGACTGATCATGGGCATGGCCCCGAACCGGCCAATCAGGCGGCCTGACAGGTTGAACATGCAAATTTCCGCCACCACCCCCAAAACCCACAGCAGGGTAATAGTCGTGTTGGAATAACCAAGCGCCTTCCAGTGAATGGCACTGAACCCGTACAGGGCCGCATGACTGGACATCAGCAGGGAAACCGTCAATACGAACAGGGGAAAATTCGGCAGGACCAGCGGTTTGAAAAAGGGCACACCCGCCTTGTTGGGGCGGGTCTGTAATCCGGGCACCCAAAAGGCCGCGCCCACCAACTGGCAGGAGGTCACCACAAGGGCCACATAAATGGCGTCCAGACCAAAACGATCCACACAAAAGCCAACCAGCAGGGTGGCGACAATAAAGCTGATCGATCCCCATTTCCGGGTCTTGCCGAACTCGATCCCCAAAAGCTGACTGGCGCGCATGGTCAATCCATCGGACAGGGGAACCCCCGACGACAGCGCCGCCCCGGCAATCCCCCAGATCAGGGCATAGAAAATCCAGTGGTCAAACAGGGGCAGAAGAAGCACGCCCCCCAAAAGGATCAGCGCAAGCGCCACCAACAGGGGCCGCCGTCGCCCGATCCGATCGGCAATCCAGGATGTGGCAGGAACAAACAATAGCTTGCCCCAATATGCCCCGCCAAGAACCACCCCGACAAACTCAAGCGGAAGCTGCCCTTCCAGCCAACGGGGCCACAACGGAATTGTGATCGCATAGACGGAGAAAAAAGCGACATAATATCCGGACAGGCGCCAATGAGCCGCCCGGTACCCATAGGACGGAGTTTGCATCAGCACCTTCCCCAAGAATGACCTGTGCGGAACTTACCCCTACCGCCTGCCCGGCACCAGACAATTCGTCGGTTGTTTCAGTGGCCGTGCAAACGCCCCCAAAACATTCAGCGGTTGGTCATCCAGCATGATTTCCAGCGGTGCGAAACGGTCACTGTCCCCATCCGTCTGGCAGGGCATCTCTTCGGGGGACGTCAGCAAAACAGGCCCCCTTGTCGCCAGCATCTCGACCGACTTGAGGCGGGACAGGCGCCCCGTGACCAGCGCCAGCCCATATCCGATGGCGGCCAGCAACCCACCCCGTTTCAGCAAGACCACCTGCAGATCCGGTTGCTGCAACCCTGCATCCGGGGCCAAAAGGAACGGTCCCCCATAGGTTCGCGCCCGCGTGATGATCGCGGCAGCGGCCGAGTGTCTTTGTCCGGCGATATCAATATCCACCACCATTTGATGGAACCGGCTGCGCACCCGCAAGGCCGCCAGAAGATAGGCCACCGCCCCCCATTTCCGTTTCTGGTCCGAGCGCAGCGCCTGAACGGCAAGGCTGTCATATCCCGCGCCAATCATCAGCAGGAACCGCCGCCCCCCGGCAAGGCCCGGTGTCACCGCAACCGGCTCTGCCGCCAACAGGATCCGAACAGCCTTTTCCACACTTGTTCCAACGCCGATTTCCCGCGCGAAAATATTCGCCGTGCCGAGCGGAATAACCCCCAGCGGCACCCCGCTGCCCCGTAATCCCCGCGCCACTTCCGTGATGGTCCCATCCCCGCCAGCGGCCACAACGGCTGTCCAGTTCCCGTCCTCTGCGGCCCCTCGGGAAAGTTGAACCGCATGGTCCGGAAATTCCGTTTGATGTATAACAAACTCGCAGTTTTCCCGCTTCATGACCTCCAGCGCCCGCAGCAAACGTTTCCGGTTGCCCTGTCCCGCTGTCGGATTATGAATAACAAGAAAACGCTTTATACCCTGTGCCATCAAGACGCCCTTTGGTTGTAAAATCCCCGAAAGTCAGGGCATTCGGCGATATTTGAGATCCCCATTGTTGATCCAATTCCTTCACTCTTCAAGGGTGAACTGGCACAAAAAAGGACCGACAGAATGGGGGCCGGGCCAAATTTTTCCCGCCTGATTTTTACCGCCATTCCTGACCGCATTAGCGAAAACCGGACAAGAAAACGGGCCAGCACCCTCTTGCCTTTGCTCCGTCCCTGATCGGGAGAAGAAGATCATGAATCTTTTCTCGATCCTACAAGGCATTGAGCCATATGGAGTTTCAGAAATGGAGCGGGCCACCCCGCTATTTTTTTCCCGCCCCCCTTATTTACATTACGTTTATCTGAAATATTATTTTAGATGTTCTTGATATAACTCCTGAGGCGATCAGGAAAAAGACCAAAACAGATCCAACTTGAGGGGAAATCTGTACCATGAAAGTAGGTATTCTGGCCGGGGGACTCGGAACGAGACTTTCAGAAGAAACCGTTTCCAAGCCTAAACCAATGGTGGAAGTCGGCGGCCATCCCATCCTGTGGCACATCATGATGCATTATCATTCCTATGGCTATGACCAGTTCGTCATTGCCTTAGGGTATAAAAGCCACATCATCAAGAAATTCATGACTGAATATTCCGCACTGGACGGGGACCTGACCGTGGCCGTGCGATCCGGCAAAATCAGTCAATGCCACAGAAGTGCCCCGGACTGGACCGTTGAACTTGTCGAAACGGGCCTGCACACCAACACAGGGGGGCGGATCAAGCGCCTGCAACCCCATATGGGCAATGAAACCTTCATGCTGACATGGGGCGATGGTGTTTCCGACCTGAACCTGAACACGCTTCTTGAATTTCACCGATCCCACGGGAAGCTGGCCACCCTGACCGCCGTGCGGCCCCCGGCCCGCTTTGGCCATCTGGATTTGCAAGGGAACCAGATTGTCGAATTTTCCGAGAAACCGCAAACATCCGAAGGCTGGATCAACGGCGCCTTCTTTGTGCTGGAGCCAGAGGTCTTTGACTATATCGAGGGCGACGACACCCAGTTTGAAAAGGAACCGCTGGAACGGCTGGCCCGGGACGGACAGTTGATGGCCTATCGCCACCAGTCCTTCTGGCAGTGCATGGACACGATCCGCGACAAGAAACGATTGGAAGAAATGTGGGCGTCAGGACAGGCACCCTGGAATTCATGGAGCCACAGATTATGAGAGTACTCGTCACAGGACATAAAGGGTATATCGGTGTGATTCTGGTTCCCCTGCTGCTGGAACGCGGATATGACGTGACCGGCTTTGACAGCGATCTTTTCCGATCCTGCGATTACGGGGGGCACCCGGTTCCGATACCGGAAATCATCAAGGATGTGCGGGATGCGGAACAGGAGGATCTTGAAGGGTTTGATGCCATCATCCATCTGGCGGGCCTGTCCAATGATCCCCTTGGCGACCTGAACCCGTCGCTGACCGAACGCATCAATTTCGAAGCCTCGGAACGGTTGGCCCGCCTTGCCCGCGACGCCGGGGTCAAACGGTTTATCTTCTCGTCCTCCTGCTCCAACTACGGGGCGTCCGGGGATAACTGGCTGAACGAGGACAGCGCCTTCAATCCGGTCACACCCTACGGGGTTTCCAAGGTGCGGGTGGAACAGGCCCTCTCGAAACTGGCACGGGATGACTTCACCGTCACCTTCCTCAGAAATGCAACGGCCTATGGGGTTTCCTGCCGGTTGCGGTTTGATCTGGTGCTCAACAATCTGGTGGCATGGGCTGTCACCACCGGCCAGATTTACATCAAGAGCGACGGCACCCCCTGGCGCCCGATTGTGCATATCGAGGATATATCCCGCGCCTTCATCGCCGTTCTGGAAGCGGACCCCGCGCTTGTGAATGGGGAGGCCTTCAATGTGGGCCGCAACGAGGACAATTACCGCATCCGTGATCTGGCCCAGTTCGTCAAGGACACCGTTCCCGGTTGCGAGGTGGCCTATGCCCCTGATGCTGGCCCGGACAAGCGCTGTTACCGGGTGGATTGCAGCAAGATTCTGAAAACCCTGCCCGGTTTCCAGCCCCGATGGTCCGCCCAGAAAGGGGTTGAGGAACTCTATCAGGCCTTTACGGATACGCCCCTGACGCTGGAGGAATTCGAGGGGGACGCCTATCAGCGCATCGCCCATGTGAAATCCCTGCTGGCATCCGGGAAATTGTCCCCGGAATTAAGATGGCAGGAGCAGTGAGATGAACGAGATGACCTTCAACGGACAGACCCTGCTTCCCGAAACCACAGTGATTGACCGGTGCCGGTCCTGCCAGTCCGACCATCTGACTGACATCCAGTATTTCGGCGAGACACCGCTTGCCGACAAACTGGTGCGGCACGACCAACTGGCCTATCCTCAATATCGGGCGCCGCTGACACTGACCCAGTGCACGGATTGCGGGCTGGCCCAGATACGGGAAACCGTCTCTCCCGACATTCTGTTCGGCGGCGACTACCCCTATTATTCCTCTGTCTCGCCAGCCCTGCTCCGTCATTTCGGGCGCAGCGCCGAAAACCTGATCGCAAAGCGGAAGCTGGACAGAAACAGCCTTGTGGTGGAGGCCGCCAGCAATGACGGCTACATGCTGAAAGTCTTTGCCGATCATGGCATTCCGGTTCTGGGGATTGATCCGGCATCAGGCCCGGCAGCCGTAGCGAACGCCAACGGTATCCACACCCTGAATACCTTCTTCACCGCCGATCTGGCCCGCCAGCTGGCGGACGAGGGGAAACAGGCCGATCTGTTTCTTGCCAACAATGTGCTGGCCCATGTGCCTGACCTGAACGGTTTTGTGGCGGGCATTGCCACGATCCTGAAGCCGGACGGACAAGCCGTTATCGAGGCCCCCTACCTGAAGGACCTTGTGGACCACTGCGAATTCGACACCATCTATCACCAGCATCTTTGCTATTTTTCCCTGTCCAGCCTGATCCCGCTGTTTGAACGGCACGGACTGCATCTGAATGATGTGGATCATACGGACATCCACGGCGGCAGCCTGCGGCTTTATATTTCAGGCGGGGAAGGACAAAGCAGCACCCTTCGGGACATGCTGGCGGAGGAACGGACGTGCCATATCACCCGTCCCGCCTATTTCACCGCCTTCAAGGACCGCCTTTCCACCATCAAGACAGACCTGCATATCCTGCTGGACGGCCTGAAGGCGACCCATGCGCGGATTGCCGGATATGGGGCCGCGGCCAAGGCGACGACACTGCTGCATTATCTGGATATCGAGGATGGGTATCTGGACTGTGTTCTGGATCGGAATGAAAACAAGCAGGGCTGGTTCATGCCGGGCACCGCGCTGGAAATCCGCCATCCCGATTGGCTGGCGGACAACCCGCCGGATTACGTGATGATTCTGGCGTGGAACTTTGCCAATGAAATCATGAAGGACCAAAGCCGGTTTGCCGGTCAGGGGGGACAATTCATTCTGCCTGTTCCCACGCCCGGTATCGTCAATGGCCCTGTCCAGAACAAGTCCCTGTAACTCAGACCAAGGATGGGATCGACCGTGACCAATGAACTGACATCCTGCCCGGCCTGTGCGGGCACCACCCTGACCGCCTTCTACGAGGTGGCTGACGTCCCTGTCCATAGCTGCCTGATGCTGGACAACCCGGAGGAGGCGAAAGCCTTTCCGCGAGGGGACGTCAAACTGGCCCAATGCGAAGACTGCGGATTTATCACCAATCTGCTGTTTGACCCCCAATGGTCTACCTATGCGCCCAATTATGAAGACCAGCAAAGCTTTTCACCCACCTTCAACGGTTTTGCCGGGGATCTGGCGCGGGGGTTGATCGACCGGTATGACATTCATGACAAGACCCTGGTCGAGGTGGGATGCTCGAAAGGGGATTTCCTTGCGCTGATGTGTGAGCTTGGCAATAACCGGGGGGTCGGCATCGACCCCAGCGCCGTGGCAGGCCGGGTCAAGACCACGGCGGCCGATCGGCTTCGCTTTATCAATGATTATTACGGCGACGAACACACGGATATTCCCGCCGATTTCATCTATACCCGTCATACGCTGGAGCATGTCCAGCCGGTGCGGGATTTCACCGCCCTGATCCGCAAGGCAGCCACGCAAGGCTCGCCCGTGCCCGTCATGATCGAAATACCCGATATGATGCGGGTTCTGGAAACCGCCGCGTTCGAGGATATCTATTACGAGCATTGCTCCTATTTCACGCCGGGAACCCTTGCCCGTCTGGCCCGCAAGGTTGGCTTCGACCTTCTTGACCTGCGGCTGGAATATGACAACCAGTATCTGGTTCTGGAGGCCCGGCCGGGCCCGTTATCCGGCAAGACACTGGCCATCGAGGAAGATGTTGCCGCCACCAAGGCGATGGTCCAGACCTTCCTGTCCCGGATCGAGGGGAAACTGTCTGGCTGGAAGACCCGGATCAAGGACGCCCGCCAACGGGGAGAGAAAATCGCCGTCTGGGGGTCCGGGTCAAAATGCGTCGCCTTTCTGACCACCCTCGGGATGGTGGATCAGATCGATATGGTGGTGGATATCAACCCCAATCGGCATGGCAAATATGCGCCCGGCCTCGGGGTCCGTATTCACGACCCGAACGACCTGAAACAGCTTCAGCCGGAGCAGGTCATCATCATGAACGACATATACGAACCTGAAATCACACGGGACATACAGGCCATGGGCCTGACCCCGGAAATCAGGACAATCTAGAAAGAAAGAAACCGATAACGACAACCGAATGCCGGGGGCACGAAGAAAATGTCAAAACTACTGATGGTCAGTGCACGCGATGTCTTCTCCGATTTTGCAGATTGCTGCGCCTTTGAACTTGAGGATACGATTCACGAGGCGCTGGATGCGGATTTCCTGCTGCTGGGAAAACAGCATTTCTCTCCATCCTCGACCAATCTCAACAAGAACGGTTTCAACAACCGCAAGGAATATGACGCCGTTTTCATTGTCACCAACAACTTCCGAAAACTGGCCATCACCATCCAGATGATGGAGAAACTGGGTATTCAGGCGAAACAGACCGCCGCCTATGTCTTCGGGGCCTATGTGCATGACCTGCAATATTTTCACCTGCCGGCGGCAAAGCATCTGCTGCCCCGCTACACGGCCCTGAAAAAGGTCGATCACTTCTTTGGCCCCATCCCGGAAACCCTGTCCGCCCTGTCGAACATGCTGGACCGGCCGTTTCACTATTCCCCCATTGCCGTCGATGTCCTGAACGTGGCCCATGAAGGGCAGGAAAGATGGATATCCGTCAACGGCTTTGGCCGTCAGGAGCCGGGCGTCAACAACCTGCTGGCGGACACCATGAACCGCCCTGGCAGCCCCCATGTCTACTTCCATACCAACAGCATGGTGTCCGCCGGGCTTCTGGACTGGAAACGGTACCGGGAACAGTTCTGGCACCTGCTGCGCATGTCACGGCTGTCGCTGACCTTCGATGCCCTGTTCTATAATCCCGGCAACCGCGCCAAGCATTCCTTCGTCGGGCCAAGGTGGTATGAAAGCCTTGCGACCGGCACCGTTGTCATCGGACAGGCCCCGAAAACAGACGAGGCCAAGGCCCTTCTGGATTGGGACAACGCCACCGTTGACCTTCCCGAAAACCCGGCAAAGGCAGTCGATTATATTCTCGGCATGCTTAGCGCCCCGGAGGAGCTGGATAGAATCGGGCAGGAAAATATCCGCCAGATGCGCCAACGGCACGATTGGCGCTACCGGATAAAGGACATGCTGGAAAGTCTGGAGATTGAACAACCGGGCATCCTGCAGGAGCAAATCGCCATGCTTCGGCGGCAGGCTCCGCTGGCCCATCCACAGGCAGCCAATCAGGCCTATCCGTAATCCGCGCCGGGGGTCGGCTCACAAGACACGGCAGTTGCATTGCATTTTACCGAACCTCTTCATACACTTCCCGGAACCTGACACACCGGAATAAAGGAAGCGTATGGATTCGGTGACACAATTCCTGCTGGGCGCCAGCATTACAGGAGCGATTCTTGGCCCCCGGGTGGGCGTGGCACGGTCCCTTGTGATTGGCGGCACGGTCGCCACACTGCCGGACCTTGACACCTTTGTTCCCTTTATCGACCCCATTGAGGCGATGACCCACCATCGGGGATTTTCCCATTCCTTTCTGGTGCAAACCCTTGTCGCCCCGGTCATCATGCTGCTCATTGCCTTTGTCAGCAGGCGGACCCGCGACCATAAACGGCTTGTCCTGCTGGCGGTCTGGCTGACCCTGACCACCCACAGCCTGCTGGACAGCCTGACCAGTTATGGCACCCAGGTTCTGTGGCCGTTCGAGGTGGCACCGCCCCTTGCCATCCCCGCCGTTTTCATCATTGATCCGCTCTATACCCTTCTGTTACTGGCCGGGGTGGCGGCGGCATTTGTGACCAGAAACAAGGGTTCAAAAGGATTGTCCATCAACAGGGGGACCCTTGCCCTCAGCACGGCATATCTGTGCCTTGGCGTGGTGCTGCATACCAGCATCACCGCCCGGGCCGAGGCTGACCCCCGCTTTCAGGACATGAAGGTCCATGTCCAGCCGACCCCGTTCAACATACTGGTCTGGCAGGTTCTGGGCGTATCGGATACTGCGGTGACAACCGGCCTGACCGGACCGCTGGACCGCTGCACCATCACGGCCTTATCCCGTCGGGATCGCCTGAAAAGCCTGCCGGGATATACGCCGCCGCCGTCTGTCCAGCGCCTTGAATGGTTTACGGATGGATTTTTTTCCTATGACATCAAAGGGCAATACGCGACAATTACAGACTTGCGCATGGGTTATCCGCCCGATTTCGTGTTTTCATTCCGAATTGCCGAACTTGCCGGATCAGGCCCGCACCCCATCGAACCGACCCGCCTGCGGCTTGACCCGACGGACCGTCTGACGTCTCTTGCCGGCATGTGGGAAAATGCACTTGAAGGATGTATCAAGTAATGGAAATCGAGAAAAAATTTCTGGTGGCTTCCGACCGGTGGAGAGAGCTGTCCAGCAAATCGGACCATATTGTCCAGTTCTACCTGACCGGGCTGGACCATGAACCCACGGTCCGGCTTCGCAAAAAGGGCGACCGGGGATACCTCACGCTCAAATACTCCTCCTGCTCCACGGATACCCTGATCCGCGAGGAATACGAATACCAGATTCCGGCCGAGGATGTGGACGCCCAGATGGGCAAGGCAACCGGCCTTGTCATTGAAAAGATCCGTCATTATGTGGCCACCCCCGACGATCACGTCTGGGAAATCGATGAATTCAAGGGCGCCCATGAGGGCCTGATTATTGCGGAAATTGAACTGACCGATCAGGATGACAGCTTTGAACTTCCCGACTGGATAGGAGAAGACGTCACGGCGGATTCCCGTTACAGTAATCTGGTTCTGTCCTTCTCCCGCGTCACACCGGAGTGACGTATTTCCCGATCTGAAAGGAACCGTTATGGGCCGTCTGTCCTTTTTCCGTCGCGTGCGACAGGCCATCGGCCTGACGGGCCTTGCCGTTCTGTTTCTGCTGCCCGCCCCCGCACAGGCGGAAACCGATATTCCGGCGCAACTGGGACCGCGCCCTTTCTATCTTCTGGAGCAACTGGAGGCGGGGGCCCTCAAAGACAGGCTGGAAGCCTGCAAGGCCGGGCCTTTCTATCGGTCGGATTTCTCCATTGCCCATCGGGGCGCCCCGCTGCAGTTCCCCGAACATACCCGCCAGTCCTATCAGGCGGCCCTGACCATGGGCGCCGGGATTGTGGAATGCGATGTGACCTTTACCCAGGACCGGGAATTGGTCTGCCGTCATTCCCAGTGCGACTTGCAGGCGACAACGGATATCCTGCTCAAGCCTGAACTGGCCGGAAAATGCACCCAGCCGTTTCAGCCTGCGGACCCTGCGACGGGTGCTGCCGCCTCGGCCAAATGCTGCACATCGGATATCACCCTTGCCGAATTTCGCACCCTGAAAGGCAAGATGGACGGCGTCAACAAACAGGCAACCACGCCGGAAGAGTATGTCCGCGGCACAGCCGACTGGCGCACCGATCTGTATAGTGCGACCGGAACCCTGATGACCCATGGGGAAAGTCTGAACCTGATCGATCGGGCCGGGGCCAAATTCACACCGGAACTGAAAGCCCCCCAGATATCCATGCCGTTTGACGGGGATTTCAGCCAACAGGACTACGCCCGCAAACTGGTTGAGGATTACAAGGCCCGGAATATTGACCCCTCCCGGGTCTATCTTCAGTCCTTCAATCTGGAAGATATTCGCTTCTGGATCGAAACCGAACCCGATTTCGGGCGGCAGGCAGTCTATCTGGACGGACGGTCAAAGCAGATTCGCCCGGACGATCCCAACTCCTTCTCCCCCTCCATGCAGGCGCTGGCGGATATGGGCCTGAAGATCATTGCTCCGCCGATCTGGATGCTGTTATCGCTGGACGATACCGGGGAAATCATTCCCTCCCTTTATGCACGCAAGGCCAGAGAGGCCGGTCTTGATATCATCGCGTGGAGTCTGGAACGGTCCGGCCCGCTGACAAATGGCGGGGGCTGGTACTATAAAACCGTCAAACCGGCGATCCGGTCTGATGGGGACATGCTGAAAGTTCTGGATATTCTGGCCCGGGATGTCGGGGTGATCGGGGTCTTTTCCGACTGGCCCGCAACCACCACCTTTTACGCCAATTGCACCGATAAAAACTGACGATACCGATGACGCTGACAGCGGCCTGACATCCGTTCAGGCCCGCCGGCGGCCGCAATGTCAGGCGGTTCCCGTCTGCGGTGGATGCGGATGCCCTTGCTCAAACGCGCCCTCCTGCCGGCCAACGGCCTGCCGCATGGCCTGAAGGACCGCCTCCAGATTGATCGGTTTTTTCAGCACCGCCGTCATGCCGGCCCCAATAAGTTCCCGGTCGTTTTCCTCGGTATCATCGCCGGTCAGTGCCAGAACGGGAATGTTCCGATATCGCTCTCCCTGCCGAATAAGCCGGGTGGCCTCGATCCCGTTCATTTCAGGCATGTGCACATCCATGATCACCAGATCGAAGTCTCCCTCGTCCAGCGCATCAAGAACCTGCTGGCCATTTTCCACCAGCACCACGGAATGAACCAGCGGCGACAGCATGGCATTGAGAAGGATCCGGTTTACAACGATATCGTCTGCGGCCAAGACCTTCAGGGACTTGAAACCTGCACTGGCGGTCACAGGCCTGTTCCTGACCTCGAACAGACCCCTGTCTGAAGAGGGCGCGGCCTCAGGGGCAGGCCCGGGTTCTGCAGCCCTGCAACAGGGCAGGCGAACCGTAAAGGCCGTTCCGGACCCCCGCTGGCTTGTCACATTGATGGTGCCGCCCATGGCTTCCACCAATGATTTGGTAATGGACAGCCCCAGCCCGGACCCGACGCGTTTCTCGGCGTCTTCGGTCCGCACAAAACGGTCATACAGGGTCTCGATATCCTCACTGCTGATCCCGACGCCGGTATCCTCGACCGTCAGAACCAGATAGGAATTCTCGCCGTTTTCATCCCAGTTCACAATGACCGAGACAAACCCTTCCTGTGTGAATTTCAGACCGTTTCCAACCAGATTGACCAGAATCTGTTCCGTTTTTTTCCGGTCCAGCAACACAAAGCGCGGGACAGGATTTGCCACATTCACCTGCAGGGTCACCGGATTGTTTTTCCGGCCTGTCTCCGCCACGCTCCGCACATTCGCCAACATCTCCCGAACATCGACGGGCGCCTTGTAAATGGCGATGGTCTTGCTTTCGGCCCGCTGCAGGTCAAGATAGTCGTTGATCAGACTGATAATATATTCACCCGACTGATGCGCTGTTCCGACAACCGACCGCATGGGTTCCTCAATGCCCTGATCCAGCAGATATTTCTGGGCCCCCAGCACCCCTTGCAGAGGAGAGCGGATTTCATGGGTCAGCATTTCCAGAAACTCTGACTTTTCCCGAAAGGCCGCGGCTTTCCGCTGCCGCGCCAGCATCTGTTCCCGCACATACAGAATGGCAAAGAACCAGATAATCAGGCAAAAGACGAAGGCCGCGAAAGTCAGCCATCGATAGGTCAGATACTGCTCTGATTTCACCGGCCACCCGGCTTGCGGGATAACCGCCATTTGCCAAGACCCGTTGATCAGGCCCACATCCAGAAACAGGCTGTTATCTGTATCGTCGAACAGGGCCGGCTCCCCATAAAAGACCGCCCCCTTGGCGCCAAGACCATCCACCCCCCGAATCGCCAGCTTGTATTTTCGGGTAAAGTCGGCAAGACCCACCTCCCGGAACAGGGCATTGACATCAATCGGTGCCGCGATAAAGCCCCAGCTTTCCGTGCCGCCGGTCGGGCTGTTCAAGGTAACAGGGATGCGGGTAACAAAGGCCTGCCCGCCCTGAACCAGTTCAACCGGCCCGGCCAGAACGACCTTGCCTTCCTTGATGGTCCGAAAGGCGGCTTCCCGCTGGGCCAGGGGGGCCGTCCGATAATCCAGCCCCAGCGCCGCCTCGTTTCCCTTCAAGGGATACATATAGCGAACCACCAGATTGGGGGCCGCGGCAATATTGCGAATAATCGGCTTGGTATTCTGAACCGAGGCAGCCAGCTTCTCAAACTCTTCCTGACTGAGATCAGGGTTGGCGTTGATATAGGCCTGCATGCCGAATAACAGGAAAAAACTCTCGCTGATGTGGGAGGCAAGGCCGTTGCGAAAATCCCGAGCCTCCAAGAGGACGTCTTCCTTGAAGATCCGCCTTTCACTCTCCAGTTCCTTTCGCTCCAGATACTGTTCCAGTATCAAAAGCGCCCCGGCCAACAGGCCCAGAAGGACTGACGATGTCACAACAAGTCTTTTCATTCCTCATCAGAATCAGCATTTTCGCCCTGTCAGACAAGGCTCCGCGCCAATCTATATCCTTATTACCTCTACCAATTTTGCCACGCTAGCATCTGCAAGGTAAATAATGAGTTAGGAAGAAAAAGAAACTAAATAATTAAGTTAAAAGGCTGACTTGCTCCGAGGGGGCTAGAGCCCTACCTGCCAGCCCCCTCGAAGCGTATGCCGCCCCTTTCCTCTACCGGCGCCTACCCCTCAACAGACGCCAGAAGGGCAGCATTACCGCCGGATGCGGTCGTATCCACGCACAAGGCCCGTTCATGGACAAACGCCCGCCAATCGCGCCCGCCCGGCAGAAGCGGCAGCAACGGTCCGTCCCGGTCCGCCAGCGTCTGCCTGATTTTCCGCGCCTCGCCCAAGGGAATCCCCGCCGCGACGACCCCGGCCAGTTTCTCCAGCGTCCCCATTGCCCGAACGCAATCGGCTACCCGAACGGGGCGCACAATCCCGGACGGCAGCCCCGCCCCTTCCAGCGCCTGAAGCCCGGCCTCAGCCTCCGGTGAGGCATTCACCAGAAGGGCGCCATTGCCAGCCAGCAACAACGGGATCAGTAGATCAGCCCAATCATCCCCGGCCCCAACAACCGCAAAGACCCCGCGCCCGATGACATCAAGGGTATTGGCCTCGCCGGTCGGGCCGTTCAATTCACGGGTTGTCTGGCGGTATTCCTGCTGCCGGGTGAGGGCCGACCTGACGGCCCCGGCCGCCTCACCGGAAAGCCGATCCGCATATCCCGCCAACAGGGACAGGCGATCCTCTGTGCCTTCCCATTTCAAGCGGGCAGTCCGGCAGGCATCCAGAACACGGGACAGGTCCGCACCCTCAGGTGCCTCAAGGGCGTTTGCGGCCTGATCTTCTGACCCGCCCTGTACCGGTGCATCCCCTTCGTTTCGAAGGCACAGGAACCGATGCAGGTAAAGCGGGCCGCCCGCTTTGGGGCCGGTGCCGGACAGGCCTTCCCCGCCAAAGGGTTGCACCCCGACCACCGCGCCGATCTGGTTGCGATTGACATAGAGGTTGCCCACAGCCGCCAGTCGGGCCACATCCTGCACCCGGCCATCGACGCGGGTGTGAAGCCCCATGGTCAGGCCGTATCCGGCCCGGTTCACATCCTCAACCACCCGTTCAATCTCCCCCGCCTTATAGGTGGCCACATGCAGAACAGGCCCGAAAACCTCTTTTTCCATCTCCGCGATCCCGGTAACCCGGAAGGCGGTCGGGGGTACAAAATACCCCTGTCCCTGCAGCCGCGCCGGAACCGGCAGTTTTTTGATCAGGCGGCCTGCGGCTTCCTGTTCGCGGCAATAATCGGCGATCCCGTCCCGCGCTTCCGCATCAATCACCGGCCCCAGATCGGCAGACAGGTTCCACGGGTTTTCCATACATAATTCATCCATGGCCCCTTCCAGCATCTCAAGAATGCGGGGGGCGACATCTTCCTGCACATACAGAACCCTGAGCGCCGAACAGCGCTGGCCTGCGCTCTGGAAGGCGGAAGCCACAATATCGCGGACGGCCTGCTCGGGCAGGGCGGTTGAATCCACAATCATGGCGTTCAGTCCGCCTGTCTCCGCAATCAGCGGCGCAAAGGGGTTCCCATGCGCGGCCATGCTGCGATTGATCAGCCGGGCCGTTTCCGTGGACCCGGTAAAACAGACGCCGTCAATATCCGGTGAAGACACAAGCCGCGCCCCAACCACGGCCCCGTCCCCCGGCAGAAGATGCAGGACATCACCTGGAATTCCGGCCCGGTGCATCAGGCCCACAAGGCGGGCCGCCACCAGCGGGGTCTGCTCTGCCGGTTTGGCGATCACCGCGTTGCCTGTGACCAGCGCCGCCACGATCTGACCTGTAAAAATGGCCAGCGGGAAATTCCACGGCGAAATACAGACAAAGGTGCCGCAAGGGCCAAACTCCGGCCCTTCGGAAAGCCGGCCTGCCTCCAGCTCGTAAAAGCGGCAGAAATCGACGGCTTCGCGCAGTTCATTGATGGCATCGAAAACGGATTTCCCCGCTTCCCGCATCAAAAGGGACATCAGTTCGATCCGGTTTTCCTCCATCAGGTCGGCAATCCGGCCCAAGGCGGCTGATCGTTCTGAAACCGGCGTCGCGGCCCAGTCCCGCCCGGCCCCTCCGGCCAGTTCCAGCGCCGCCGTGATATCGGCCTCGCTCGCATCGACGGTCAGGCCCACCTGTTCGTCAAGACGTGCAGGATTGTAAACCGGCCTGTCCGGCGTGGCCGTCATCTGCCCCCCGACGATGGGGCCCGCCTGCCAGACGGTGTCCCGGAACGCGGTGCGGCCCGCCTCGTAGGCGGCCATCACATCCGGGTTCGGCAGGTTGATCCCGGCGGAATTCTGCCGGCCGTGATCATAGATATGGGCCGGCTCCGGCAGGGTCCTCCGGTGTTTCTTCCGCTCTTCCTGTAAGCGGGTCACCGGATCGCGGACCACATGCCGGGCCGGGACCTTCTCGTCCAGCACCTGATTGACGAAGGAGCTGTTGGCCCCGTTCTCAAGCAGTCGCCGGACCAGATAGGCCAGAAGATCTTCATGCACCCCGACCGGCGCATAGATCCGGCAACGGGTTTTCCTGTTGGCGCGCACCAGATCATGCAGGGCCTCCCCCATGCCGTGCAGGCGCTGAAACTCGAACGCGTCCAGATCGCTCCCCGCCAGTTCCAGAATGGCGGAAACACTGTGGGCATTGTGGGTTGCAAACTGGGGATAGATGCGGTCCGTCATGGACAGCAGTTTCCGGGCGCAGGCCATATAGCTGACATCCGTTGCCGCCTTCCGGGTAAATACCGGATACCCGTCCAGTCCGCCCACCTGTGCAAGCTTGATTTCCGTATCCCAATAGGCCCCCTTGACCAGCCGCACCATGATCCGGCGATCAAGGCGGACAGACAGGTCATACAACCAGTCCAGCACATAAAAGGCCCGCGGGCTGTAGGCCTGCACCACCACGCCGAACCCGTCCCATCCGGCAAGGTCGGGGTCGGACAGGACCGCCTCGATCACATCCAGTGACAAATCCAGCCGGTCCGCTTCCTCGGCGTCCACATTGAACCCCATCTGGGCGTTCTTTGCCTGTTGCACCAGACTGGAAACCCGGGGCACCAGTTCCTTCATGACCCGGTCCCACTGCATAAACTCATAGCGGGGATGCAGGGCGGAAAATTTCACGGAAATGCCCGGATTATTGCGGATATCGGGGTCGGCGGCCCGTTCCGACAATCCGGTAATCGCCTTTGAATAGGCCAGAAAATACTTCTTGGCATCCCGCCCCGTCCGGGCTGCCTCTCCCAGCATATCGTAGGAATACTGATACCCCTTCTGCTCCATGCCCCGGGCGCGTTCCACGGCCTCGGCAATGGTGCGCCCCAGAACGAACTGGTGCCCCAGTATCTTCATGGCCTGGGCAACCGCCTTGCGGATCACCGGCTCCCCCACCCGGCGGATCACGCTCCGAACATTCTGTACCACGTCCCAGTCCTCAGCCTTGGTCGGGGCGATCACCTTGCCGGTCAGCATCAGGGCCCATGTGGACGCATTGACAAGGGGGGAACTGGAATGCCCCACATGACGCGCCCAGTCCGCCGGGGCGATCTTGTCCTGGATCAGGGCATCGATGGTATCCTCGTCCGGCACCCTCAGCAGGGCCTCCGCCAGACACATCAGGGCGACGCCTTCCTCGGTGCTCAGGCCATATTCCCCAAGAAAGGTTTCCATCATTCCCGGCTTTTTCGCCCGCCTGAGCTGGCGTACCAGTTCCGACGCCTCATCCTCGATCCGGCGGCGATGTTCCTCGGGCAGATCCAGATACTGCTCCAGTTCCTGAAGGGCCTTGTCTTCGTTGCAGATGAAATGCGCGTTAATACGGGAACGCAGTAAAGCGGAATGCGAGCCGGATGGAACAGTCATGAAAGTGCCCTCTTGTAAGCGACCGGGTGACCACAACCGCCGGTGTCGGCGGGTATAGAGTCTAAGATAGGGCAATCAAAACAGTAAATATGACCAAATAATTGATAATATAAACACGATATTACTGTATACTATCGGGAAACATGACAACTTTCCTGTCAATCAGCACGAAAACGGTCAAATGGACAAGATAGACAAGAAAATACTGAAAGAACTTCAGACAGACGGGCGAATCACCATGACCGAATTGTCAAACCGGGTGGGATTGTCCAAAACCCCGTGCATTGAACGGGTCCGGCGTCTGGAGGCCTCGGGCGTTATTCAGGGATATGGCGCCTATCTGGACCCCACCCGGCTGGAGGCGGGCCATATTGCCTTTGTGCAGGTCACCTTGAAAGACACCACCACCAGCGCCCTTCAGGAATTCAATCAGGCGGTCAAACGGGTTCCGCAAATTCAGGCCTGTCACATGATTGCCGGAAATTTTGATTATCTTCTCAAGGTTCGAACCCGGGATGTGGCCGAATACCGACAGTTTCTGGGCACCACCATCGCCCAATTGCCGCAGGTACAGCATACCAGCACCTTTATCGTGATGGAGGCGGTCAGTGATCGCCTGACCTTCTCCATCCCCGACTAGCAGGCGGCTACGATCAGGACGCAGCCTTCTGGTATTTCTCCAGCATCTCGCCCATCTTTTCATGCACCTTGTTGATGGCCTGAAGCGGCCGGACCATCACCTTGAAATCGGTGATCTTGCCAGCGTCGTTCCATTGGATCATGTCGATGCCATTAATCGTGATACCGTCGATTTCCGTCTGGAATTCAAGAACGGCGTCCGTCTCCCCGATCACTTCTCGCAAATATTTGAAGGAAGATCCCCCCAGCACCTGAAAGGCGGCGGCCAGATATAGGGTAGTGATCCGGCGTCCCCGCTGCGGCGTGAAAACCACCGGCGAATGGAAGACCGCCTCGTCATCCAGCAGTGCTTCCAGCGCCTTGATATCCCCGGATTTGATGACCTCGTGCCATCTGTCAATTACCGGATGTCCCATTTCTTCCTCCCCATCAGATATTTTTGACAGGGTATCAAAAACCGTCAGAAGGAAAACCTGTTTTTCAGAAGGGCGGACAGGGGCAACAGCACCGCAAACAGGATCGTTGCCGCCGTCACGATGGACGGGCCTGTCGGGGTATCCAGATAGGCCGATCCGAAAATTCCCCCAAATACGGCAACCAAGCCAAACAGCGCCGCCAGAATGGCCATGGCTTCGGGGCTGCGAACCCACTGCCGGGCCGTTGCGGCTGGAATAGCCAACAGCGCCGTGATCAGAAGAATGCCCACAATGCGGATCGACACCGCAACCACAATGGTCATCAACATCATCAGCATCAAATTGACCCAGAAGGTCCGAACCCCTTCTGCCCGTGCCAGATCCTCGTGAATGGTCATCAGGGTCAGGGACAGCCAGTTGCGGCACAGCAGGGCCAGAACCACCGCACCCCCGCCGTAAATCCAGTACAAGTCCCGAACCTGAACGGTCAGGATGTCGCCGAACAGATAGGAATGCAGGTCAAAGCGCTGATTGTCAGCGAAACTGATGGCGACCATACCAAGGGACAGGGCCGCATGGGCCAAAATCCCCAGCAACGTATCCGTCGCAAAGACCCGGGTATGTTGAAGCCACAGAAGAATCAGCGCAAAGCCGGAGCAGACAAGCACCGTCCCCAGATTGCTGCTGATACCGGTGAGCAGCCCCAACGCAATCCCAAGCAGGGCACTATGGGCAAGGGAATCCCCGAAATAGGCCATCCGCCGCCACACCACGAAACATCCCAATGGCCCTGCAATCAACGCGATGCCGATACCGGCAGCAAGGGCACGCAATACAAAAGGATCAGGCATGGGAGGAGCTTTCCGTTTTCGCCGAAGGGATATCTGTTTGTTCCTCGCCGGTCGTTTGCGGGGAGGGTTCAGGGTGACGACAGGCGTCGGCATGGGAATGATCGTGGGAATGACCATGAGAATGGGCATGATGGTCATGATGCTGGTAGCTCGCCATCAGTTGTGCCATGTCCGGGCCGAAAAGCGAGATAAACTCGGGGTCTCGGGTCACGGTCCTTGGCTCACCAATACAGCAGACCTCGTGGAACAGGCAAAGCACATTCCGGGTGGAGGACATCACCAGATGCAAATCGTGGGACACCATCAGGACACTGATATTACGTTCCCGATAAACCGTTTCCAGAAGTTTGTAGAAGGCCAACTGCCCGGTGATATCCAGATTCTGCGCCGGTTCGTCCAGAACCAGAAGCTCCGGGTCATTCAACAACGCCCGTGCCAGCAGAACCCGCTGCAACTCGCCGCCCGACAGCACCGCCAGCGGCTTGTTCAGTGAGGGCTCGATCGCGGTTTCGGCGATTACCCGGTCCAACTCCTGCTGTTTCACCTTTTTCCGCAAGGTCAGGAACCGCCGGACCGTAATCGGGATGGTCGGGTCCGCCACCAGACGCTGCGGTACATACCCCACACGCAGACCCGGCCGGGTTGTCACATGCCCCTTGTCCGGGGCGTAAAAGCCCATAAGGCATTTTAGCAACATGGACTTGCCCGCCCCATTGGGCCCGATAATGGTCAGGAAGTCTCGCGCCCCCACATCCACACTTACATCATCCAGAATGGTTTGCCGGTCGCGAATGACCGTCACATTTTTGGCCGAAATCAGATTTTCCATCAACTCAGTTCTGCACTTGGCATTGTTGGCACTGACCCTCGATCTCAAGGGTCGTATGGCGCGGCTTGAAATGTCTTTTGGCTGCCATCTGCCAGACCGCATTGGCCACCGGCTCTGTACAGCATTCCTGGACCTCGTTGCAGCGGGAACAGATCAGGAAGAAACAATCCTTATGCTGCAACGGATGGCTGCACCCTACATAGGCGTTAAGGCTGTTGATCTTGTGCACCAGTCCGTTTTCCTGAAGAAATTCCAGCGCCCGGTAGACGGTCGGCGGCTTGGCACTATATTCCCCGCCCAGCCGTTCCAGCAGGTCATAGGCCTTGGCGGAGCCATGATTCTCCCACACAAGTTCCAGCACGCGGCGGCGAATATCCGTAAAACGCACGCCCCGCTCCTCACAGATCTGGTCTGCGGTGGCCAGCGCCGTTTCAACGCACACCTCATGTTCATGACAAAGATGCATGGGATTCTTCCAGTTGGTTCAGGATCGAAAGGGTTACATTATAACATTACTTGCATCAGGTAAATCCCCAGACCCCCGCCTGATTCAATTTTTCGGCCCGGTTTCGGGCCTTTTCCCCACCCCACCTTTTCCTCATATGCGTATCGCAAGGGCACCCCCCACAACCCCGGCATGTTTTTTCCCGCTCTTTTCCCCGGATTCACCCCCGAAAACGAGGTTTGAAACAAAAACTTCATATCCGTAACTGAATCGTATTGACTTACAACAGGTCATGGATATATTGCGCCCTTCAATTGCGGTGTGCTGGGCAAGCGTCTCGGCGCCATTCATTATGTTCGAAACGGATCAGCCATGTTTGCAGTGATCAAAACCGGCGGCAAGCAATACAAAGTCGCCAAAGACGATGTTATCAAGGTAGAACGCCTCGCAGGCGAAGCCGGCGATAACGTAGAGCTGGACCACGTTCTGGCTATCAGCGGTGACGACGGTGCTTTGTCTCTGGGTTCACCAGTGCTCGAAGGTGCGACAGTATCAGCAACCCTTCTTGAGCAGGCTCGCGCTGACAAGATCGTTGTTTTCAAGAAAAAGCGTCGCCAAAACTATCGCCGTAAAGCCGGTCATCGCCAGGACATCTCTGTTCTGCGCATTACCGACATTTCAGCGTCCGGCGCCAAGAAAGCGGCACCGAAAAAAGCAGCGGCAAAGAAATCAGCTCCCAAGCAGGACGCTGACGCCCAAACCGAGGAGTAAGCTAGATGGCACATAAAAAAGCTGGCGGTTCATCCCGTAACGGTCGCGACTCCGCAGGTCGCCGCCTTGGCATCAAGAAATACGGCGGTGAAGTCGTAATCCCAGGCAACATCATTCTGCGCCAGCGCGGTACCAAATGGCACCCGGGTGAGAATGTCGGCATGGGCAAGGATCATACCATCTTCGCCGTTACTGAAGGTAAAGTGAAATTCACCAAGAAAAGTGGCGGAAAAATCTATGTATCCGTAGACGGCCAGGGATAAGCCACCGATCACGGATTTTTAGAGATTGAAGAAGGGGAATGGTCCGACCATTCCCCTTTTTGTTGTTTCCGGCTACGATATCCGCTGCCCCTTCCCCCCTCCTCAATCTACAGACAGGCGACTGGTTCCATGAAGTTTCTAGATCAGGCAAAAGTTTATCTGAAATCCGGCAATGGCGGGCCCGGTTCGCTCAGCTTCCGCCGTGAGAAATATATCGAGTTCGGCGGCCCCGACGGGGGCGATGGCGGGCGCGGCGGTTCCGTGATTGTGGAATGCGTCGAGGGGCTGAACACCCTGATCGATTACCGCTATCAGCAGCATTTCAAGGCCAAGAATGGCGGCCACGGCATGGGCCGGAACCGGACCGGCCCTGCGGCACCTGATGTGATTCTGAAGGTTCCCGTTGGAACGCAGGTCCTTGAAGAGGATAACGAAACCCTGATTGCCGACTTCACTGAGATCGGCCAGAGCCTTGTCCTGTGTAAGGGCGGCGATGGCGGACGCGGTAACGCGGCGTTCAAATCCTCCACCAACCGGGCGCCCCGGCGTTTTGAACCCGGCTGGCCCGGCGAGGACCGCTGGGTCTGGTTGCGCCTGAAACTGATCGCCGATGCCGGTCTTGTCGGCCTGCCCAACGCCGGGAAGTCCACCTTCCTGAGCGCCACAAGCCGGGCCCGGCCAAAAATTGCCGACTATCCCTTTACAACACTGGTTCCCCAACTGGGCGTGGTCGGTGTTGGCGGCAAGGAATTCGTTCTGGCGGACATCCCCGGCCTGATCGAGGGCGCATCCGAGGGAATCGGCCTTGGCCACCGTTTTCTGGGTCATGTGGAGCGCTGCCGCGTTCTTCTGCATCTGGTGGACGGCACTCAGGAAGATGTGGTCGGTGCCTATAAAACCATTCGCACCGAACTCGAAGCCTATGCCCAGGACCTTGCGGCAAAGGACGAGATTCTGGTCCTGAACAAGATTGATTCGCTTCTCGATGAGGAAATCGAGGAAAAGGTGGCCGAACTGGAAAAGGCCGCCGGGAAGAAAGTGATGACCATCTCCGCCGTGACAGGCGACAAGGTGGACGAGGTTCTGTTTGCCCTGCTGGAAATCATCAACCGGGACAAACAGGAAGAAAAAGCCGAAGAAGAAGAAGCTGCTCGTAAAGAAGCCGGAGAAGAACCCAAGACATGGCAACCCTGACCTCACGTTTCACCAAGGCAAAGCGGGTCGTGATCAAGATCGGATCCGCTTTGCTGGTCGAACAGGAAAGCGGTGAGATTCGCCGCGAATGGCTGACAGCCCTTGCCGAGGATATTTCCGTAATGCGGGCCCGCGGACAGGAAGTCCTGCTGGTCTCCTCCGGCTCCATCGCCATCGGGCGTCGGGTTCTGGGTATGAAAACCGGGGCCCTGCGGCTGGAGGAAAAGCAGGCGGCGGCGGCAACGGGTCAGATTCAACTGGCCCACGCCTATCAGGAAATCCTCGCCACCTTCGATATCCACATCGCCCAGATTCTGCTGACCCTGAGCGACACCGAGATACGGCGCCGGTACCTGAACGCCCGCAGCACGCTTGGAACCCTGCTGAGCCTTGGGGCGATTCCCGTGATCAACGAGAACGATACGGTGGCCACCAGTGAAATCCGCTATGGCGACAATGACCGTCTGGCCGCCCGTGTGGCGCAGATGATCGGCGCCGATTGTCTGGTTCTGCTGAGTGACGTGGACGGCCTGTATGACAGTGACCCGACCACCAACCCGAACGCAGCCCATATTCCCGAAGTGGCGGTTCTGGATGACGCGATCCTTGCCATGGCCGGCGGGGTGCAAACCAATGTGGGCAGCGGCGGCATGGTGACCAAGCTGAAGGCGGCGCAAATCGCAACCGCCGCCGGCTGTCACATGTTTATCGCCAGCGGCAAGCGGTCTCATCCCCTCAAGGCCATTGAGGACGGGGCCCGCACCACCTGCTTTGTGGCGCAGGACACCCCCCGCAGCGCCCGCAAGAAATGGATCGCCGGCAGCCTGACCAGCCTTGGAACCCTTGTCGTGGATGAAGGGGCGGAAGCCGCCCTTGGCCGCGGCAAAAGTCTGCTCCCCGCCGGGGTGCTGGAGGTTACCGGAACGTTTGAACGTGGCGACTGCCTGACCGTCTATGCCAAGGATGGACGGGAGCTTGGGCGCGGCCTATCGGCCTACTCATCAGAGGACGCCGCCCGAATCAAAGGCTATAAAAGTGGTGAGATCGCCCGGATACTCGGCTATTCTGGCCGGGATGAAATGATTCATCGCGACGAGCTTGCCTTGAACTGAACTGAACTGAACTGAACACAGAAGTAGATCGGATACGAGATTATGACAGTTTTTTCCAACATTACAGAAGGGCAGTCAATTGACAGCGTGATGGAGGAACTGGGACGCAACGCAAAAGATGCGGCCCAGACACTGTCACTGACCCCGACGGACGCCAAGAACACCGCGCTTCTGGAAGGGGCGAAAGCCCTGCGAAGCCGCACCGGCGACATTCTTGCCGCCAACGAAAAAGACCTTGCCGCCGCCCGCGACAAAGGCCTGTCCGAGGCCATGTTGGACCGCCTGCAACTGACAGCAGAGCGGATCGACGCCATTGCCACGGGGCTTGAGGCTATTGCCGCCCTGCCCGATCCCATCGGCGATGTGATTGCGGAATGGGATCGGCCCAACGGCCTTGAAATTTCCCGTGTGCGCGTGCCCCTCGGTGTGATTGGCATCATTTACGAATCCCGTCCCAACGTAACCGCCGATGCCGGCGCCCTCAGCCTGAAGGCGGGCAATGCCTGTATCCTGCGGGGCGGATCAGAAAGCTATCATTCCTCCCGCGCCATCTGGGAATGTCTTCAGGATGGTCTGTCCGCAGCCGGTCTGCCCGCAGCCTCCATCCAGATCATTCCGACCACGGACCGGGCGGCGGTTGGCAAGTTGCTGACCATGTCAGAAACCGTCGATGTGATTGTCCCCCGCGGGGGCCGCAGCCTGATTGAACGGGTCCAGAAGGAAAGCCGCATTCCGGTCTTTTCCCATCTGGATGGACTGGTACACGTCTATGTGGATGAAAAGGCCGATCTTGAAAAGGCCGTCAGTCTGGTCGCCAATTCCAAGATGCGCCGGGTCAGCATTTGCGGGGCCACGGAAACCCTGCTGGTCAACCGGGCCGTCGCGGACACCCACCTCCTGCCCATCCTCGACAAACTGGTGGAACTGGGATGTGAGATTCGCGGTGACGAAGACGTTTGCGCCCGGATGCCCGCCGCCGTCCCCGCGACCGAGGCAGATTGGGCCACGGAATATCTGGAACCCATCCTGTCCGTCCGGATCGTGGACGGCATGGATCAGGCGCTGGCCCATATCGCTGAATATGGTTCGCACCATACGGACTGCATCATCACCGAGGATGCCACTGCGGCTGCCCGCTTCCTGAACGAAGTGGACAGCGCCATTGTCCTGCACAATGCGTCGACCCAGTTTGCCGATGGCGGCGAATTTGGCATGGGTGCGGAAATCGGGATCAGCACCGGGAAAATGCACGCTCGTGGCCCGGTCGGTGTGGAACAGCTGACCAGCTATAAATACCAGGTAAGGGGCACGGGCCAGACCCGGCCCTGAGGCAGCATGGCGGGGCTGAAAGTCGGATTACTGGGCGGCTCGTTCAATCCTGCCCATGATGGTCACCTCCAGATCAGCCTGACGGCCCTGCGCTCTCTCGGGCTGGATCAGGTATGGTGGCTTGTCTCTCCGCAGAACCCGCTGAAATCAACGGAAGGGATGGCCGATTACGCAGCCCGTCTGCAATCCGCCGAACAGAAAGTAGCTGGCCATCCCGCCATTCGAATATCGGATTTCGAGAAGCGGCTGGGCGAGACCTATACCGCCAACACCCTCGCCCGGCTGAAAGCCTGTTATCCCCAGAACCACTTTGTGTGGCTGATGGGCGCGGATAACCTGATCCAGATCACCCGCTGGTATAAATGGCAGGAAATCTTTGAACAGGTGCCGGTAGCAGTGTTCGATCGGCCCGGCTATACCTACCGGGCCCTGTCCGGAAAAGCGGCCAGCCTTTACAGGCATGTGCGGGTCTTTCCCCCTGCCTCGCGCAAGCCCGATTCCCGATTTGCGAACCGGACGGCCCCCTGCTGGATCTTCCTGCCGCAGACAAAGCTCAAATTAAGTAGCACGGATATAAGAAAAAACCGGATAAACTAAGGAAAGTCTTGCTCTTGATGCTGATTACCCCCACATTAAGGACAAGTATCCGGTTTAATCATTTTGGAATATATAAACCCTTATTATGAAAGCTAAACAAGCTGTAGTTCTGAAACTCCGCGATCTGGTCCATGAAATTCTCTCGGACGACAAGGCGGAAAATGTTGTTTCCATCGACCTCTCAGGAAAAACCTCCTTCGCAGACTATATGGTTATTGCCAATGGCCGCTCCTCCCGTCAGGTAGGTGCCATGGCGGATCACCTGAAAGAACGCATCAAGGAAGCCGGTTACGGTGCCCCCCAGATTGAGGGTAAGGCCAACTGTGACTGGGTTCTTGTCGATGCCGGAGACGTGATCATTCACCTGTTCAGGCCGGAAGTCCGGGATTTCTACAATCTCGAAAAAATCTGGTCCCCGAACGCCCCGGCGGAAATGACACACTAACATCCGGGTGGCTTCGGCCACCTTGATGATACAGGAGGAAACGGATGCGCCTTACCATTGCCAGCGTTGGCAGGTTTCGCGGCGGTCCTCTGGAATCGCTTTATTCCGAATATGCCGGACGCCTTCCCTGGAAACTGGACCTGAAGGAAGTAGAGGAAAAGAAACCTCTCTCCGGGGAACAGTTGAAAACACGGGAGGCGGAACTCCTCATGAAAGCGGTTCCCAAAGGCGCCAGAATAATCGCCCTTCACGAACGCGGAAAAGAATATGGAAGCGTCGAGTTTTCCTCCCTTCTCGGGCGGTTTGCCGATGAAGGCATACAGGATGTCGCCTTTCTGATCGGCGGGGCGGACGGTCATTCCAAAAGCACCCTCAACGCGGCGGATCATCTTTTGTCCCTTGGCAAGATGACATGGCCCCACCTGATGGTGCGGGGCCTGCTTGCGGAACAGCTTTACCGGGCCCATTCCATCCTGACCAACCATCCCTATCACCGGGCATGACGCCCGGCGGCACCCCCTTGAAAATATTAGCCTTATAGACCAGCAACCGGTATAACTGCAGAATTATGAGCACACAGACACCCGTACAGGAAAAACGCCCCGTCCTTCTTTGCATTCTGGACGGTTGGGGACATCGGACCGACGCCGCCGACAATGCCATCCTTCGCGGCAACACCCCGAACTGGGACCGCATGGTCGCCACCCGCCCCATGAGCCTGCTGGGCACGTCCGGCGAGGATGTGGGTCTTCCCGAAGGGCAGATGGGCAACTCCGAGGTGGGTCACATGACCATCGGAAGCGGCCGGGTCATCCTGCAGGACCTGCCGCGCATCAACCGGGCCATCCATACGGGCGAACTTGCGAAAAACGCAGAACTGAACACGCTGATCGACACCCTGAAAAAAACAGGCGGCGCCTGCCACATTGCAGGGCTGTTATCCCCCGGCGGTGTTCACTCCCATCAGGATCACATGGTTGCCCTGGCCCGGATCGTTGCCGATGCCGGTATCCGCGTGTATCTGCACGGCTTCATGGACGGGCGCGACACCCCGCCCACCAGCGGCGCCGACTATGTCAAAGAGGTTGCCGAAGCTCTCGCCGCCATTCCGGGCGCCAGCATTGCCACCCTTTGTGGCCGTTATTTCGCCATGGACCGGGACATGAACTGGGATCGGGTCATCCTGTCCTACAACGCCATGTTCCACGGCACCGGTGCCGCCGTAACCGATCCGGTCGCGGCAATTCAGGACGCCTACGACCATGAGGAAACCGACGAATTCCTGAAACCCCGCATTCTGGACGGATTTGCCGGGATGCAGGACGGCGATGCCTTCCTGATGGCCAACTTCCGGGCCGACCGGGCGCGCCAGATGCTGAACGCCATTACGGACGAGCCGTTTGACGGCTTTGATCGCGGAACCATGCCCAAGCTGGCCACCATTGTCGGCATGGTGGAATATTCCGCCGCCCTTGCCCCCATCGTTCCGGCCCTGTTCCCACCGGTTGAGGTCAAGAACACACTGGGTCAGGTGACGGCCATGGCCGGGCGCAAACAGCTTCGCATTGCGGAAACGGAAAAATACGCCCATGTGACGTTTTTCCTGAACGGCGGCGAGGAAACCGTCTTTGACGGGGAAGAACGCATTCTGGTGCCCAGCCCGAAGGTCGCCACCTATGACCTGAAGCCGGAAATGTCCGCGCCGGAGGTTCTTGAAAAACTGCTGGACGCGATCCGCAGCGACCGTTTCGACCTGATCGTGGTCAATTTCGCCAATCCCGACATGGTCGGCCATACGGGTGTCATGGAAGCCGCCATCAAGGCCGTGGAGACCATTGATACCTGCATCGGCCAGTTGTCCGAAGCCGTCACAGCGGCGAACGGGGTTATGCTGGTCACGGCGGATCATGGCAATATCGAACTGATGAAAGACCAGACAACCCACAAACCGCATACGGCCCATACAACCAATCTGGTTCCCTTTGTGCTGGCCGCAGGCGACAGCGACCTGTCCCTTGAAAACGGCACCCTTGCGGATGTGGCGCCCACCGTTCTCGGCTTTATGGGCCTGCCGGTCCCGGAAGACATGACCGGACGGAACCTGGCCAGCCCCGGTGATACGGACCGGACCCGCCGTGCGGTTTCCTGAGACCGGAAATACCGCTTCTGCCAGGGCGGGGTTGATCACCGCCGCCCTGACCCTTTTCATGCTCTTTTCCGGCGGGGTTGCCCAAGCGGCCAGCCCCGATGAGGAACTGGCGCGTCTCAAGAAAGCCATGGAACAATCCAGCGAGCGGCAGGAAAACCTGTCCGCCCGGCTGGACCTGCTGTCTTCTGAAATCCGGTCCATCAAGGAAAAAGCCGTTTCCGTTGCCACCAAGCTGACACGGCTGGACCGGGACCTGATCGACACAGAACAGCGGCTGGCGGATATCCGGGATATCGAAAACCAGACCCTTGCCGCCCTCAACCAGCAACATGACAATCTGGGCGAGACCCTGTCCGCGCTCCTGCAGCTCAGCCGTCAGCCCGAAGGCACCCTGATCGGCAACCCGGAAGGCCTGATCAACAGCCTGCGCACCTCGGTGCTTCTGAAATCGGCGGTGCCCGAACTGAAACGGGAGGCAGACCAGCTTAGCCAGCAACTGGAAACCCTTGCCTCTCTTCGGGATCAGCATCTGGAAGAAAAAAAGAACTTCCTGCATCTGAAGGAAAGCCGCCAGTCAGAACAGGAAACCCTGAACGCCCTGTTCAAGTCCAAGGACGAGGCCCAAAGCTCCCTTCGCCAGCAAAGCACGCGGGAAGCCCGCAAACAGGAACAGTTGCGTCAGGAAGCCCGTGATTTCGAGGCCCTGATCCTGCGGCTGGAAGAAGAGAAAAAGCAGCGCCTTGCAGCGGAGCGCCAGCGCATCGCCAAGGAAATCGCCCGGCAGGAAAAACTGCAGCAGGAAGCCGCCGCCCGCCAACGGGCCGAGGCAGAAGCCGAGGCCAAACGCCGCGCCGATGCCGCGAAAAACCGGCAGACGGGTGGCCAGTCGGTCGCCTCAATCCCGACGCCGGTCCCGTCCAGAAAAGCGGAAGCTCCCCGTCAGGAGACGCCTGCCGGAAAGCGGGTCTCACCGGCAGAGGCCAGCAAGTCCCTCGCCGCCCTCGGGTCCGGGCGTCCGTTTTCCAAGGTCAAGGGCAGCCTGCCGCTGCCTGTGGGCGGGCGGATCGTTTCCAGCTTTGGAAACAAGCGTTCCGCGAACAAAAAAAATGGGATTGTGATAGAAACAAGAAACGACGCTGTGGTAGTTTCACCCTATGATGGGCAAATTGCCTTTGCCGGACCGTTTCGTCATTACGGGCTTTTGTTGATTATTGATCATGGGGAGGGGTATCATACCCTTCTGGCAGGATTGGGGTCGATTGAAGGTGCTGTTGGACAACTTGTTCTGGCGGGCGAGCCGGTCGGACAAATGAATAGCGGAAATGATGAAAATCCGACCCTATATATGGAATTGAGAGATAAGGGAACGCCGGTCAACCCGGTGCCCTGGCTAATGGCAGGAAGTAGAAAGGTCAGTGGATGATGAGATACGTGTTTACGAGCTTGACGGCGGTCGCAATTGTCGTCTTGTCCCTGACAATTCTGACGACCCCGGAACGAGAGGTCGAGGCCAGTTCGGAAACATATCGTCAGCTTAATCTGTTCGGGGATGTGTTCGCCAAGATCCGCGAGGATTATGTTGAGGAAGTGGATGACGCTGCCCTGATTGAGGCTGCGATCAATGGTATGCTTGCCTCCCTTGATCCCCATTCCAGCTACCTGAACCCCAAGAACTATCAGGGCATGAAGGTCCAGACCCGCGGCAAGTTCGGCGGTCTTGGCATTGAGGTGACCATGGAAAACGGCCTGGTCAAGGTCGTGACCCCCATCGATGACACCCCTGCCGCAAAGGCCGGCGTTCAGGCCGGTGACTATATCACACATCTGGACGGCGAACCGGTTCTGGGACTGTCCCTGTCCGAAGCCGTCGAACGGATGCGCGGCGAGGTGGACACCGACATCGCCATCACCATCCGCCGTGAAAATGTGAAAGAGCCGATCGAGATCACCGTCACCCGGGCCGTGATTACCGTTCAGTCTGTCCGCGGGCGGCTGCTTGACGATGACATTGCCTATGTGCGGATTTCCAGCTTTACCGAACAGACCGACAACGGTCTTCGCAAATCTGTTGGTGAGTTGAAGGAACAGGCCGGGGACGACTTCAAGGGTCTGGTTCTTGACCTTCGCAACAACCCCGGCGGACTGCTGGATCAGGCCATCGCGGTCAGTGACGCCTTCCTTCAAAAAGGGGAAATCGTATCCACCCGGGGCCGCGACCCGAACGATGCCCAGCGGTACAACGCCACATCCGATGATATCGTGGATGGCAAGCCCATCGTGGTTCTGATCAATGGCGGTTCCGCCAGCGCCTCCGAGATCGTTGCCGGCGCCCTGCAGGATCATGGCCGGGCGGTTATTCTGGGAACCAAGAGCTTCGGCAAAGGGTCTGTGCAGACCATCGTGCCGCTGCAGGGGGACGGGGCCATGCGCATGACGACAGCCCGCTATTTCACCCCCTCCGGTATTTCCATTCAGGCCAAGGGCATCACACCGGATATCGAGGTCCGCCAGTCGCGCCTTGAAATTCTGGAGCCGGAAGGACGCCGTTCTGAAGCCGACCTCAGAAATCACCTGAGCAATGGCACAGAGTTGGATTCCGACGGCAAGGCCGACGCAGCCGATGGAGAAGACAAGGGCATGCAGGATTACCAGCTGCTGCGGGCAAAAGACCTGCTGCGCGGGGTATCCCTGTTTGCAAAAAAGGGATTTTAAGTCCCCGACAACCATAAGCCCGGAGTGATGTAGTTTACCGTGCGTGGGAAGGACAACCATAACCAGACAGAACCGGCATCCCCAAGACGGATGTCGGTTTTGACTGTTTTGAACATCCTGTTGTTTCTGGCGCTTGCCGGTACTGCGGGCTGGATTTACTGGTCTGTGTCACAACAACCGCCGGCATCGGACAGCAGTCCTGCCACCGCCGTCATCGGAACGCCTGTCCCGGCGCCCCCCGCCGATGACACATCCCCCGCCGCCACATCCCCCGAAGACACATCCGGTGACGCCGCCGCAGGTGACACGGCATCCGAACCGGCATCACCGACACCGGACAGCCCCACCGAAGAACAGCCCGGTGCGGACCCTGCTACAGAACAGGCCCCTGCCGCGCAACCCGCGCCTGTCAGCCCGGAGCCGGAGCCGGAACCCGCCCCTGAACCCACCCCCAACAAGCCTGCGGATGGGACCACACCCGCTCCGGCACCAGAGGCCACACCGAAGCCGGAAGCCGCACCAGCCCCGCAACAGGCCGAAGATGCAGCGCCCAAGGAGCCTGCGGAAAAGCCGGGAACAGCCGACGCCGTGAAACAGGGGGAAGACGCCGGAAAGACGGAAAAGACTGAACAATCAGCGATACCGGGAGATATCGACCTCTCTCTGTCGCCCGTCCCCCACCCGGACCTGACCCGCCCATCGGCCCACGGCCTGCTGCCTGTGATCGGCCCCTCAGGGCAATTGCCGTGGCGCACCTATGCCCGACCGTTTGCCGATCCCATGGAACGCCCGCGGATCGCCATCGTGATCAGTGAAATGGGCATGAGCCAGCCCGCGACCCGCTCCACCATCCAGAACATGCCGGGGGCGGTTACCCTGTCCTTCAACCCCTATGCCCGGGATTTGCAGGCTTGGATTGAAGAGGCCCGCGCTGCGGGGCACGAGGTATTGCTGCAACTGCCCATGGAACCGTTCGGCTATCCGGCCAACGATCCCGGGCCGCAAAGCCTGTTGACCAGCCTGACCGATCAGGAAAATATCAATCGCCTTGAATGGATGCTGGGCCGCTTTACCGGCTATACGGGCGTGACCAACCAGATGGGGTCAAAATTCACCGCCTCGGCCGAGGATATCCAGCCCGTTCTGGAAGTCCTCAAGGAGCGCGGCCTGCTGTTCCTTGACGGCCGGACCTCATCTAAAAGCGTCGCTGGGCCCCTTGCTGCCAGCCTCAACCTGCCCGTCGCCATCAATAACCGCTTTCTGGATCACAAGGCTGACCGGGCCACCATTGACGCCCGCCTTGCCGATCTGGAACGTATCGCCCGCTATACCGGTACCGCGATCGGGATCGGCTATCCCTATCCGGTGACACTGGAGCGCCTCCAGGTTTGGGCCCAGACCCTGTCCCGAAAGGGATTTGCCCTCGTGCCCGTTTCCGCCGCCGTCAACAGACAGGAATTCCAATGACCCCCGTACAAGACCTCCCCTATCGCCCCTGTGCCGGAATGATGGTGATCAACAGGCACGGGCAGGTCTTTGTCGGCAAGCGGATCGATATGGCCTCCGACCACTGGCAGATGCCACAAGGCGGGATTGACGCGGGCGAAGACCCGCTGACCGCCGCCAGACGCGAAGTGCTTGAGGAAATCGGGACCGACAAGATCGAGCTTATTTACGAGTTGCCGGACTGGCTGACCTATGACCTTCCTGACCACCTGATCGGCAAGGTCTGGAAAGGAAAATACCGGGGCCAGAAGCAGAAATGGTTCCTGTTCCAACTGACAGGCGCGGATGAAGACATCAACATCTTTACCGAGCATCAGGAATTTTCCGAATGGCGGTGGCTGGAGGTATCGGAACTGCCAAAGCGCATCGTTCCGTTCAAGAAGGACATCTACGAAATTCTGGTGGAACGATTCACACCATACATTCAATCGGACTAATAATCGGGTTGCGAGGATTTTAAATTACTACCTCTACCTGAACAGGAAGTGCTTGAGAGTCACCATATATAGTGCTTTCCGCACCACACTCCCCCTAAATCCAAATAAGTATTTGTTTTTTATTGACAATAACCGGCAACTCTTTCTTAGTATTTTGTTAACGAATTGAAATAGAGAGCCTTTAAAACAGAATACAGGCTCAACATATGATCAGACGGTGTGACTGTAGTGTCCGTTTTTGTTGAGCCGACAAGCCCCAAAAACCCGACAGTCGAATATACCGACCCTTGTGTTTCGTAGATTTCTGTCGTGATTTGGAGTTGGGGATAACATGAAACATTACGAAGAACTGACTGGCGGCGAAGGACGCCGGGTTTTTTACCGTGCTGAACGCTTCAAGGCCTCGACCATCCTCCGGGATATTTCCCCGGTGATTGAGCTCCGGGACCGGACCTTTGAAATTTATGACCTCAGCATGAGCGGCCTCAGCTTCCTTGCCCCGGCAACCAGTGAATGGCAAACCGGCGAGGAGGAGGATTTCTCACTGTCCCTGAAACTGGGCGCGGATGAGGTGTTTCAGGGCACGGGCAAAATCTCAAGGATTGCCGATGTCAGTGACCGCAAGAAGGTCGCCCTTGAACTGACCAACGGCTATCTTGATATCCAGAAGATCATTGAAACCCATGACGATCTGGCCCTGAACCGTCATATCCGCACCGGGTTGCTGGATCAGTCCTCACTGGTACCGGCGGATTACAAGGAAATCGTCGCTGACGCACTGTATCTGCTACGCTCTGCCCGGCAGACCCTGCAAAAGGTGGAACAGGAATTCAAGTCTGACTCGCCGCGCCGGGAATCCCGGATCAACGATGTCATCATTGAATGCGAACAGCATGTTCACAGCCGCTGGAAAGAGCTGTCCAAACGGGCCATGGTCACCGTCAACAGCATGCGCAGTAACCCGGAAGCCATGCAAGCCGCCAAGGCCTATACGGAGAAAACCCTGACCCCGGAACTTGTCACCGGCGCCAGTTGGGGACGGGCCTATGAAAAGCCGCTGGGCTATCCCGGCGACTACGAGGTCATGAACTATGCCTATAATCTGGCGCTGCTTGGGGACACGGCCTATGACAAGCTGTGTCACCGGCTTGGCACCAGTACGGGCGAGTTCATCGCCGCCCGCATGACCATGGTGAAACAGAAAATCGCCGAACTGGCCGCACAGGCCGCCGCCGAGGGCCAGACCGAATTCCGCGCCGCCAGCCTTGGCTGCGGCCCCGCGCAGGAGGTTGCCAACTTCCTGCAAAATCAGGAAATCCCCCTGCCCGTTCATTTCACCCTGATCGATCAGGATCACGATGCCCTGTCCTATGCCTACAAGAACAGCTATCCCGAAGTGGTTCGGCTGGATGGCCGGGCCTCGGTGAACTGCCTGCATGCCACCTTCGTTGAGTTTCTGGCAACCGGTGCCCTGTTCGAAAAACTGGACAAGCAGGACCTGATCTATGCGGTTGGTCTGGTGGATTATCTGACCGACAGACGGGCCTGCAAAATGGTGGATGACCTGTATGCCAGCCTGCGTCCCGGCGGCACCCTGCTGATCGGCAGCATGAAAGACTCTGACATCAGTCTGGAATGGCAGGTCGAGTTCATCACGGACTGGCAGCTTGAATATCGCACCGAAGAGGAAATGCTGAACATGGCGGTCAACCTGCCCGCCGACGCGACCCTTCGGGTCCTGCCGGATTCAACAGGTCATTGCCATATTCTGGAAGTGAAAAAGCCGGAATAACCGGCGATCACCACCGGGGAGATCCGCGGGCTAGCCGTTGGCCTGCCGAAGCGGATTTTCCTCGTTGGCCTTGATCATATACCGCTCTGCCGGGAACAGGACATGGGCGGTCGTTCCAATGCCAAGCTCGCTTTCCAGAATGATGCCGCCGCCATGTAGGGTCATCACATTCTTTGAGAGCGGCAGGCCCAGACCCGTCCCCTCATAAGACCGGGCAAGGCTGCTTTCGATCTGCACAAAGGGGGCAAAAACCTTCTCGATATTGCGGGGATCGATCCCGATCCCTGTATCGCGGATCTGCACATCCATCCCGCCCTCGGAAGTGCGGGCAAAGCTGATGGTCACCGATCCGCCCTTGGGGGTGAATTTCACTGCATTGGACAAAAGGTTCAGAAACACTTGCGACATCAGGCGCGCATCCGCCAGCACCACCTGATCCTCTGCCGGGATATCAAAGGCAATGCGGATACCGTTCTCCGCTGCCTTGTCCCGCAGGATCCGCAGGGATGAATTGACCACATCCACAAGGGACAGCGGTGCCTCCTGCAGGGACAGTTTGCCCGCCTCGGCCTTGGACAGGTCCAGAATGTCGTTGATGATGCTCAGCAGGTGCTTGCCGCTGCTCTTGATATCGCGGGAATATTCCTTGTACCGTTCTGTCCCGAGCGGACCGAACATCTCTTTCTCAAGAATTTCTGAAAAGCCGATAATGGCGTTGAGCGGAGTGCGCAATTCATGGCTCATGATGGCCAGAAACTCCGATTTCGCATGGTTGGCCGATTGGGCCGTATCCGCCAGTGTATTGCTCTTCTGCCGTTCTTCGTCCAGCAGGCGCATGTTGATATAGTCCCGGCGCCGGGCCAGTTCCTGAATATAGCTGGCAAAGATATTCATCAACGCCGCACAAACCAGAAAGAAGCTGTTCTCAAGGACCAGTTCCAAGGGCGCGGGGTTGAAGACCAGTACGGTCAGTTCATACAAACTGACCAGCAGCACCGTGACCACAAGGGCAAACAGGAAGCGAACCGGCGGAATACAGCAGCAATAGATCAGCACCGGCACCAGTCCGGCAAAATACCCGGCCCCGCCAACAGGGTCGGACAGCCCGATCATGGCAATTACGCCGCACCCGGACACAAACATGCAGAAGGCCCCGATAGGATGGGCATGTTTTCCAAGAACCGGTGAATAGGTCGCAATGGCCGCCAGAAAGAAAATGGGGACCACAATGGCGAACCGGATAAACCACGCCGCCGCAAGGGCTTCCGGGATGATATAGGCATCCAGAATGGCGAAGGCCGCATAAATGATAATCGCCCCAAACAGGGCGAGACGCATGATCGGAAGAGCTTTCTGCAGCTCGGAATGATGGTAGGAGGCTTCCTCCTTTCGGTCCGCGAACCGAAGGGTTAGTGCATTGATCCTGAATTTGCCCTCACCGAAATACTCGGCGATCTTGTTAGCAAACATGCTACGTCCCGAAACCAAAAACCTGGTAACTTCCCTACTTTGATAAAGCCCCATTAAAACCTTACGTTAGGATTGGTAAATACATTCTTAAGTGTCTTTATTTTTACATTAATCCTAGCGATCTTCAACTTACTCCACTTTCAAGGGCTTGCCAAATCCGGCCTATGCCCCCCGAAAAAGGGCCTTCAGAATCCGGGGCCGGAGCAGGGTCAGGGGCGATTCGGCAAAATGCATGACCCGATAAAACTGCCGCGCCACATCCGGGTCATTGGACGACATGACCCGATCCTTGAAAAACCGGCTGATTGCAAATCCAAACGGCTTTTTCCCCGACGTGGACGGATATTTCAAATCCTCCCCAATCGCGAGGCCCCAGGATATATCCAGAATCCGGTCAATATCCCGATAGAAAGACTTCTGCGCCCGATCCGGCCATGCCGCCGGGCTATGACCATGGGTCTTAACAAGATCGCGGAGAACCATGGCTTCCTGTGCGGCCACGGCAATCCCCTGTCCAAAGAACGGATTGGCACTGCAAATGGCATCCCCAAGAACCAGAAGGTTGCCCGGCGTCCTGTTTGAACCACCAAAATGACGGCGCACCCCGGCCTTGAATTTGAACGGACGAATGGGGCCCAGCAGTTCCGCATCTTGCAGGACGGTGTGGATATGGGGCTGGGACAGGGTGCCGATAAAGGCCATAAAGCCGGCCGCGTCCAGCGGGGGATGATCGCCATTATAGCCCGCGGCAGTTACTAGCCACTGGTCCCCTTCCACCGGGACAATGGCCGCCGCCCGTGTTTCCTCGGGCGCCTTGGGATAGATAAGCATGGCCCGCCAGTCCCGGTTTTCTGACGGGGGCAACCGGAACAGGCCACTGGCATAGGCGAAATCCACCTCCACCCGGGTGGCAGGAACGGGCGTAAATCCCGCGGCCTGCAATTCCTGGTCAAGACGTGTGCCCCGGCCCGCCGCCTCCACAAAGAGGTCGGCCTCCAATGCAACTTCCTGTTCCTCGTCCTGTGTCCGGGCCCGCACGGACCGGACAGAGCCCGTTTCCGCATAGTCAAACCCTGTGACGGCCGTCTTGTAATGAAAATGGATGGTCGGGATGGCCGAGACAAAGGTTCTGATGACCTGTTCCAGAAACGGGCGGGTCTGGAAAAAGGTTTCCATGCCCTTATCGAATTTCGGCATCCACCGACCGGCCACATGCCAGTTCACATCACGGCCCAGTGTGGCCGGAACCGATCCCCCGTCCAGAAGGGCCTTGCGAAAACCCGGAAACAGGTCTTCAAGGATGGTTTCGCCCCGGTTCAGCAGCACATGCACATGATGTCCCTGCGGCACCCCTTTGCGGGGCGTTGGCGCCACAGGTTCCGCGTCTTTCTCCAGGACATGAACCTCGGCAAAACGCTCCGACAGGACCCGTGCGGCAAGAAGGCCCGCAATCCCCGACCCGATGACAATGGCCTTGCCTGCTGTTTCGCCAGTCACGTGCTTTCCCCCCATCAGTTTACCCGATTCTGGCACAGGCGGCAGGGTCTGCCAACCCCCAAGCCATGCCTGCCCTCATCCGCCCCGGATTTCGGCACAAAAAAAGGGGCCCGAGGGCCCCTTTTAATCATTCTCGCAGGAAACTTATCCCAGTGCTTCAAGAAGCTGTTCAAGATGATCCTTGTTTTCCTGCGCCTTGCGCCGGACTTCATCATCTTTTGCATCCTCAATATCTTCAGCCGCATTCGCGATGCGCTGTTCCAGATCCTTGCGGTCCAGATCAGCCACGTGAATTGCCTCTTCTGCCAGAACGGTGATCTTGTCGTCTGCGACCTGCGCAAACCCGCCGTTGACAAAAATGCGGTCCTTTTCCGTGTCTCCCTCATAGATGGAGATCACGCCGGGACGCAAGACTGCGGTGATCGGTGTGTGCCCGGCCATCACGGAGAAGTCTCCTTCTGCGCCCGGCACAACAACCATTTCATAAGCATCCGAGAGCAAAAGCTTCTCAGGCGAAACCAAATCCATGGATACCAATTCAGCCATTATTCGCTCTCCTTCGAACCGTCAGACTTAAGCTGCTTCCGCAGCAAGTTTGGCGGCTTTTTCCTTAACTTCCTCGATACCACCGCACATGTAGAAGGCGGCTTCCGGAAGATCGTCATATTCACCGGCAACGATGGCTTCGAAGGCATCGATTGTGTCTTCAAGCTTCACGAATTTACCCGGTGCGCCTGTAAAGACCTCGGCCACGTGGAACGGCTGAGAGAGGAAACGCTGGATCTTACGGGCACGGGCCACGACCAGCTTATCTTCTTCAGACAGTTCGTCCATACCCAGGATGGCGATGATGTCTTGCAGGGACTTGTATGTCTGCAGGGTTTCCTGAACCTGACGGGCAACACGGTAGTGACGGTCACCGACGACGGCCGGGTCAAGCATACGGGATGTGGAGTCCAGCGGATCCACAGCCGGGTAAATGCCAAGCTCGGCGATCTGACGGGACAGAACGGTTGTCGCATCAAGGTGGGCGAAGGATGTTGCAGGGGCCGGGTCAGTCAAGTCGTCGGCCGGGACGTAAATTGCCTGAACAGAGGTAATGGAACCCTTGTTCGTGGAGGTAATACGTTCCTGCAGGGCGCCCATGTCGGTTGCCAGTGTCGGCTGGTAACCCACAGCAGACGGGATACGACCCAGAAGCGCGGACACTTCGGAACCTGCCTGTGTGAAGCGGAAGATGTTATCAACGAAGAACAGAACGTCCTGACCTTCCTGATCACGGAAATATTCCGCGATTGTCAGACCGGACAGAGCAACACGGGCACGGGCTCCTGGAGGCTCGTTCATCTGACCGTATACGAGGGCCACTTTGGACTTGTCGCCTTCGAGGTCGATAATGCCGCCTTCGATCATTTCGTAGTAAAGGTCGTTACCTTCACGAGTACGTTCACCAACACCGGCAAACACGGAGTAACCACCGTGGCCCATGGCAACGTTGTTGATCAGTTCCATGATCAGAACGGTTTTACCAACACCGGCACCACCGAACAGACCAATCTTACCGCCCTTGGCGTACGGTGCCAGAAGGTCAACAACCTTAATACCGGTTACCAGAATTTCTGATTCTGTGGACTGGTCGGCAAAGTCAGGGGCAGAAGCGTGGATCGGTGCAGAAGATTTCGCATTGACCGGACCGCGTTCGTCAACCGGCTCACCCACTACGTTCAGGATACGTCCCAGTGTTTCCGGACCAACCGGCATCTGGATCGCATCACCAGTGTCGGAAACTTCCTGACCGCGGACCAGACCTTCAGTCGCGTCCATAGCAATGGTACGAACTGTGTTCTCACCAAGGTGCTGGGCAACTTCCAGTACAAGACGCTGGCCGTTGTTATCAGTATGAAGGGCGTTCAGAATTTTCGGCAGTTCACCGTCAAACTGAACGTCCACGACGGCACCCATCACCTGGGTAATTTTGCCGACAGACTTATTCGCCATTTCAATGCTCCCTAAAGGGTCACTTAAATCTTCAAAACACCCGATGGAAAGCCCTAGAGGGCTTCCGCACCGGAAATAATCTCAATCAGCTCGCTGGTAATAGCAGCTTGACGTTCACGGTTATATTGCAGGGTCAACTTGTCGATCATTTCCCCGGCGTTCCGTGTCGCGTTGTCCATAGCGGACATCCGCGCGCCTTGTTCGGACGCTGAATTTTCCAGAAGGGCTTTATAGACCTGAACGGACACGTTGCGGGGCAACAGTTCGTCCAGAATTTCGCCTTCTTCCGGTTCGTAATCGTAATCGACTTCGCTTTCCTCGCCCTCAGCCTTTTCAGGGATGGAGGCAGGGATAAGCTGCTGTGCGGTTACTTCCTGTGTCAGAACGGAAACGAACTTGGCGTAGAACAGGGTACAAACGTCAAATTCTTCATTATCGAACATGGACAGTGCCCGCTGCGCAATCGGCTGCGCGTCACTGAACCCGATCCGCTTTGAACCGGACAGGTCGACAAAATCGATAATCAAACGGCCATATCTGCGTTTCAGAGCATCACGGCCCTTCTTGCCAACGCACAGGATCTGAACGTCCTTGCCTTCGGCAAGCAGTTTTTCAGCCCGCTGAGCGGCGGCCTTGGCGATGGAGCTGTTGAAGCCCCCGCACAGTCCGCGCTCACCCGTCGCAACGATAAGCAGATGTTTCTGATCGGAACCGGAGCCCTGAAGGAGGCGAGGCGCCTCGCGACCTTCCAGACCGGCCGCAAGGGACACCATCATGCTTTCCATCCGCTCGGCATAGGGCCGGGCGGAGTTGGCAGCCTCTTCAGCGTGACGCAGTTTCGCCGCGGCCACCATCTTCATGGCCTTGGTGATTTTCTGCGTCGACGTGACGCTGGTGATCCGATTTTTGAGTTCCTTAAGGTTCGCCATTTCCGGCTACCCCCTTTTCAGCTCAAAGGTTACGCAAAAGTGGTTGTGAAGCTTTCCAGAATGCCGTGCAGCTTCTCTTCAGAGTCGCCAGACAGGGCACCTTCGGAAAGGATTGTGTCCAGGAGATCCTGATGTTTTGCATGCATTTCTGTCAGAAGCTGTTTTTCGTAGTCGCCGATCTGGGACACTTCGATGCGGTCCAGATAGCCTTTAACACCTGCGAAAATAACAACAACCTGCTCTTCCATGGTCAGCGGTGAATACTGCGGCTGTTTCAGCAGCTCGGTCAGACGAGCACCGCGGGCCAGCAGTTTCTGTGTCGCTGCGTCCAGGTCGGAACCGAACTGGGCGAAGGCAGCCATTTCACGATACTGGGCCAGTTCCAGCTTAATGGTACCGGCAACCTGTTTCATGGCTTTGGTCTGCGCGGCAGAACCCACACGGGACACGGACAGACCAACGTTAATCGCCGGACGGATACCCTGATAGAACAGTTCGGTTTCCAGGAAGATCTGACCGTCGGTGATGGAGATCACGTTGGTCGGGATGTAGGCGGAAACGTCACCAGCCTGGGTTTCAATAACCGGCAGAGCGGTCATGGAGCCGAGACCATTGTCCTCGTTCAGCTTCGCAGAGCGTTCCAGCAGACGGGAGTGGAGGTAGAAAACGTCACCCGGGTATGCTTCACGTCCTGGCGGACGACGGAGCAGCAGGGACATCTGACGGTAAGCAACAGCCTGCTTGGACAGATCATCGTAAATGATCAGGGAGTGCATGCCATTGTCACGGAAATATTCAGCCATCGCACAACCGGTAAACGGTGCGAGATACTGGAGCGGAGCCGGATCGGAAGCGGTCGCGGCAACAACGATGGAGTATTCCATGGCGCCGTTTTCTTCCAAGGTCTTCACAACCTGGGCAACGGTGGAACGCTTCTGGCCGACAACTACGTATACGCAGTAGAGCTTCTTGCTCTCGTCGCCGGAGGCGTTGACAGATTTCTGGTTCAGGATGGCGTCAACAGCAACGGCTGTCTTACCGGTCTGACGGTCACCAATGATCAGCTCACGCTGTCCACGTCCGATCGGAACCAGACTGTCGACAGATTTGAGGCCGGTCATCATCGGCTCATGCACGGATTTACGCGGCATGATGCCCGGTGCCTTCACGTCAACACGACGGGTTTCACCACCTTCGATCGGGCCTTTGCCGTCAATCGGGTTACCCAGTCCGTCAACAACGCGCCCCAGAAGACCCTTGCCCACTGTTGTTTCAACAATGGCGCCTGTCCGTTTAACCGTGTCACCTTCTTTAATGTCACGGTCACTACCGAAGATCACGGCACCAACGTTGTCGGATTCAAGGTTCAGTGCCAGGCCTTTAATGCCGCCCGGGAACTCAACCATTTCACCAGCCTGAATTTTGTCCAGACCGTAAATACGAGCAACACCGTCACCTACGGACAGCACCTGACCAACTTCTGAAACTTCAGCTTGCGTGTCAAAACCCGCAATCTGCTGCTTAAGAATTTCGGAAATTTCTGCGGCGCGGATGTCCATCACCCAACCCCTTTCATCGCAAACTTAAGATTTTGAAGCTTGGTTCTAATCGACGTATCGACCATTCGTGAACCGACTTTAACTACCAATCCGCCAATCAGACCCTCATCGACCTCGGCCTCGATTGAGACGTCGCTGCCAATGGAGGCTTTCAGTGTTTTGGAAAGGGCTTCAGTCTGTTTCACGGTCAGTTTCTTGGCAGAAACCACCTTGGCAACAACCTCACCCCGCTCTGCGGCGACGAGCCGACCAAAGCCTTCAATCATATCCGCCAAGGCGAACAAGCGACGATTTTGCGCAACTGTCCCGACGAAACGACGAACCAAATCACTTACCCCGAGTTTCTCAAGCACAGCTGTCATGGCGCGCGCCTGGTCATCCCGACCGATAAGTGGACTGCGGACGAGAGTGGCGAGATCCGCACTCTCTTCCAATGATGTTCTGATCGTAGCCAGATCGGCAGCAACGGCGTCTACCTGCTTCGCGTCGGAAGCAAGATCGAAAAGTGCTGTCGCATATCGGCCAGCGATACCGGAAACTTTTGTGTTCTCAGCTGACAAGGAAAGATCCCCAAGCCTGAAAATTGCAGCGCAAAATCGCGCCGAACGAAAATTAGATTTACCCACATCTTCAGGTTGCCTTTACAAAGCCCCCTGTAGAAAGGCACCGGGTTCTTAGCACAGTGAATTGTGAGTGGCAATATCCCCGGCACCAGTTTATTGGCCAAAATTCACCAATTTTTCACAAATGAGGCTTTTCTGGTTCATTTTTACATGAAGTTATAAGGGTCTATATCAATCTGCATCCGGACGTTGGATGGAACTTTTATTCCTTTCAACCACTGTCCGATCAATTTTTGAATCTGGACATTTTTTGCGGTTTTCACAAGGAAACGATACCGGTGTCGGCCCCGGATCATCGACAGGGGTGCCGGTGCCGGACCCATGATCAGGAACTGATCCCCGTGGGGAGCGATTCGCGACAAATTTTTTGCAAAGGAAAAAACTGATTCGGGGTCGGGACTGGACAGGACCAGCGCCGCCAACCGGCCAAAGGGAGGCATGGCGGCACTTTCCCGGGATTGCCGCTCGGAATTAAAGAAGGCCGCCGCGTCCTGCTGGACCAGCGCCTCCATCACCGGATGTTCGGGAATATAGGATTGCAGGATCACCTTGCCGGGATGCTCTGCCCGGCCAGCACGACCCGCAACCTGCGACAATAACTGATAGGTTCGCTCCGAAGCCCGAAGGTCGCCGCCGGCAAGTCCCAGATCCGCATCCACAACCCCAACCAGTGTCAGGGCCGGGAAATGATATCCCTTGGCCACGATCTGGGTCCCAATCAGTAGATTGATCTGCCCTTCCGTCATGGCCTCGACAAATTCGGCGGCCGCCTTGGGGCCGCTCAGGGTATCACTGGCGATCATGGCAATATTGGCGTCCGGGAACAGAAGCTCGGCTTCCTCGGCCAGTCTTTCGATACCCGGCCCGCAAGCCTTGAAGCTGTCCTCGTCCTGACATTCCGGGCACTCCTTCGGGAGCGGACTGGAAAAACCGCAATGGTGACATTGCAGCTTCCGCAGCATCCGGTGCTCCACCAGCCACGCACTGCAATGGGGACATTGCAACCGGTGCCCGCAAGTATCGCACAAGGTCAGGGGCGCATATCCCCGGCGGTTGAGAAACAGCATGGCCTGCTGGCCGCTTTTCAGGGTTTCCTCGACCGCAAGGCGCAAGGGTTCCGAAATCCAGCGCTGTGCCCCCGGACGATGTTCTTTCAAATCGACCAGTTCCACAGCGGGCAGAACCGCCACCCCGAAGCGCGAGGCCAGCCGGATATGCTGATACCGTCCCATTTCTGCATTGGTCAGGGTTTCAAGGGACGGCGTGGCCGACGCCAAAATGACCGGGAACTTGCCGATCCGGGCGCGAACCACGGCCATGTCCCGCGCATTATAGGGAACCCCTTCATCCTGCTTGAAGGACGCCTCATGCTCCTCATCCACTACCACCAGTCCCAAGGATGCAAAGGGCAGAAACAGCGCAGAGCGTGCGCCGACAACCACTTTTGCCTCGCCTTCAATGACGGCGCGCCAGTTGCGGCGGCGATTGCCCTGCCCAAGATCGGAATGCCACTCGACGGGTTTGACCCCGAACCGCGCCTCAAAGCGGGACAGCCACTGGGATGACAGGGCGATTTCCGGCAGCAGCACCAAAGCCTGCCGTCCCTGCCGCAAACATTCGGCAATGGCCTCGAAATAGACCTCCGTCTTGCCCGAACCGGTCACCCCTTCCAGCAACAGGGCCGAAAAATCATCGGCCTGAACACGAGCCCGAAAAATGTCGGCGGCATTCTGCTGGGCGTCGGACAGGTCAAATCCGGGATGTTCCGCATCCGGAACGGGTATGGTTTCCTCCGCGGGCAGGGAAACGGGTTCCAGCACCCCCTTGTCGGCCAGCCCCTTGATGACCGAGGAACTGACTCCGGCAATGTCGGAAATTTCCGCGGTGGTTCTGGCGACCCTCCCCTCCAGCACCTCAAGAACCCGGCGCCGGGCCGGTGTCATCTTGTCCACGGCCGCCCCCGTCCGCCGGTAGCCGGTTCGGGGCGCTTTCGGATACAGAGCCTCAGGCACATTCATGCACATGCGAAGAACCCGGCCCGGTCGCTGCATGGTGTAATGGGACACCCAGTCCACGAACTCCCGGCTTTCCGCAGGCAGCGGAGAGACAGGCAGACATTCCTGAACGGCCTTGATCCGGTTGGCGGCAACCTTGGAATTGACCGCCTCGCCCCAGACCACCCCGGTCACCTCACGGGGGCCAAAGGGGACTTTCACAAACTGGCCCATCGTCACGCCCAGATGATCCGGCACCTCATAGTCATACGCCTCCCCGATACTCATGGGGAGCATGACCTCGACGCGTCTTTTTTGTCTGGAATCGTTCATAACAGGGCGGCAACCGAAACTCTGCGCAGTATTGCTAACTCGGGGCCAGCCTAATCAATCCGGGCTTTTCTTCCAAGCCTTCGATTGTCCTTGATCCGTAAACCCGATATAAATGGCGAAGAGAAACCAACATCCCTGTCATTTTTCAGGATCGAGACATACATATGAAATTCTTTGTTGATACGGCGGATACTGCTGAAATTCGCGAACTGGCCGATACAGGGCTGCTGGACGGCGTCACCACCAATCCGTCACTGGTCGCCAAGACCGGCCGGGACTTTTTCGAGGTTATCGGGGAAATCTGCTCCATCGTGGATGGCCCGGTCAGTGCCGAAGTGGCCGCTACCGACTATGAAACCATGCTGGAAGAAGGCAAGCGCCTTGCCGGCCTTGGCGAGAATATCGCGGTCAAGGTGCCGCTGACCATGGCTGGCCTGAAAACCTGTTCACAACTGGCCCGCGCCGGAACACAGGTCAATGTCACGCTCTGCTTCTCTGCTGCACAGGCCATTCTGGCCGCCAAGGCCGGGGCAACCTATGTCTCGCCTTTTGTGGGCCGTCTTGATGACATCGGGCAAAACGGCATGCACCTGATTTCGGACATCGTCCAGATCTATGGCAACTACCCCGCCCTGCAGACAGAAGTTCTGGTGGCTTCCATCCGCAATCCAACCCACATCGTCGAGGCCGCCCTGATGGGTGCCGATGTCTGTACGGTGCCGCCGCAGGTCCTGAAACAGCTTGTTTCACACCCGCTGACCGACAAGGGATTGGCCGCGTTTCTGGCAGACTGGGAAAAAACCGGTCAGAAGATCATCGGCTAAGCCTGCAACTTGCTGACAGGAACCTCTTAATCAGGGAAACAAAAGGTGTCAGACAGCACTGGTGAACAAGAAGCATCCCCGGTGGATGCCCTCTCGACCCCAACCGAACAGGAAGTCCGGGACTGGCTTAGCGCCCATCCGGACTTTCTGGAAAACAATGCCGACCTTCTTGCCGGCCTGACCCCGCCCAGCCGGGTGTCCGGCGAGGGGGTGGTGGATATGCAATCCTTTCTTCTGGATCGCTTGCAGCGCGAGGTTAAAACCCTCAAAAGCCAGCTACAGGCCTTTGTCGCCGCGGCCCGGCAGAACGCCCATACCCAGAGCATGGTTCACGCGGCCGTTCAGACGCTGCTGTCCGCCACCAGCTTCGGCCATTTCGTTCATATCCTGACACAGGACCTGCCGGAAATTCTGGAAGTGGATGTCATGACCCTCTGTGTTGAGGACAGCCCCATTCCCGTGCCGGCCATGACCGGACTGCAACGGCTGAAAAACGGCAGTATCGGCAAGGCCAACTGGCAAGGTCGGCGCATTATCATGCGTGCCGACGCCCCCAAATCCCCGGCCGTCTTCGGCGCGGCCACCGACCTTGTGCGATCCGATGCCAGAATTCTGCTGGATATCCCATCCCTGCACGCCCCGGCCATGCTGGCCATTGGCAGCCGCGAGACCGGGCATTTTCACGAGGAACAGGGCACCGAGCTTCTCGGCTTTTTTGCAGGATGTGTTCAGGCCTGCCTGCAAAGCTGGGCTGAACACACGGCGATCTAGCGCCGATGGCCGCCCTTCCCCCGCTTGCCAAGGCGGTTCAATCCTGGAAAGACTGGCTGGCCTTTGAAAAGAAGGTCAGCCCCCACACCTTCGAAGCCTATGAACGGGATACGGGCGATTTTCTGGCCTTCCTCACCGGCCATCTGGGGGGGGAGCCTGAACTCAAGGATCTGGAAGCCCTGCGCGCCGCCGACTTTCGGGCGTTTCTCAGTTTTCGCCGCGATGAGGGCCTGTCCCCTTCCTCGCTTGCCCGCGTGCTGTCTTCGGTTCGCAGCCTGTTCCGCTATCTGGATCGCGGCGGCCTGATCCATAATCCGTATCTGAAAACCATCCGCCCGCCCCGGAAACCGCAGCGCCTGCCCCGCCCCCTGAACGAGAAGGACACGCTTGATCTGCTGGCGAAAGCCGGTCAGCCCGGAACCGTCAACCGGCCCGAATGGGTTGATCTTCGGGATGCGGCGGTCTTTACCCTGCTTTACGGATGTGGATTGCGAATCAGCGAGGCCCTTGATCTGGATTACCGGACCCGGCCCACCGGCGATGTCCTTCGGGTTGTGGGTAAGGGCAACAAGGAACGCCTTGTCCCGGTGCTGCCCATTGTCCTGCGCGCCATCGATGAGTATGCCGCTGCCTGCCCGTTCGATTTTCATGCCGACAGCCCGCTGTTTTTTGGAAAGCAGGGACGGCGGCTTGGCGCCCGGACGGTTCAGATGCGCCTGCAGGAACTCCGCCGCCAGATGGGCCTGCCGGAAACGGCAACGCCCCACGCCCTGCGTCACAGTTTCGCCACCCATCTTCTGTCAGGCGGCGGCGACCTTCGCGCCATTCAGGAACTGCTGGGACACAAGTCCCTGACCACCACACAGCGCTATACCGACCTTGATGACGGTACCCTGCTGGCTGTCTATAACAGTGCCCATCCGAAAACCCGGTGATCAGGGACTGGTGGCCCGGACTGGCGACCGGGAGGTGACGGGAACAGACGCCCGGCTATGGCCTTGCCAGACGGATGGCAAACGGCCCCAGGGCAGAAACCAGCCCCATGGCAACATAGGTCAGTCCCCACGCCACAGTGCTTTCATGGCCCCCGCTGGCATCCAGTACAAAACCGGCCACGATCGGGCCGATCATCGCCCCGCTGAACCCGACGAAACTGTGCATGGCCATGGTTGACCCTTTCAGATCAGCCGGGGCACTGGCCACCGCCCCCGATGTGAGGGACGACGAATCGGCGGTCACCAGAAACCCGTAGAGGGCCGAAACCGCAATGACGATCCAGAAGGGCAATCCCGCCGTAAAGCCCACCCCAAGCGAGGTGGCAAGGGCCAGCAGCATGATCACCGTAATGGCTTTCTGGCGGCCGATTTTCAGGGCCAGTTCATTGCCCAGGACACTGGACGGCAGGCCAAGGAAAATAATCAGGGCGGCAATCACACTGATATCCAGCCAGGACGGCGTATTGTCGAGAAAGGCGGCAAAGGTCAAAAAGGCCACCAGAAAAGACCGCATGGCCATCAATTCGAAGGTGTGACAGAAATAACCGATCACATATCCCATGGTCTGGCGGTTTCCGACGACCGGCCGGAAATTGAGCAACTGACGCCAAGCCCTTGGCTGGTGGTTGGGCCGGGCGCCCGTCACGGACAGGATCACCGCCAGCGCGGCGGGCGGCCCGAAAATCGCGGACATCATGGCAATGTCGGCGCTGAACCAGCGTTGCATCTGCCCGATCAGCAGGAAGGAAACTGCCGATCCGGTGGAAAAGCAAGCCGTATAGAAGGCAATGGCCCGCGACTGGTCACCTGCGGGCAGGCGATCGGTCAACATGCGAAGACCGGGCATATAGGTACAGGCCAGTCCGGCGCCTGACAGGAACCGCCACGGCAGGGCAGACCAGAAATCATCGGCCCAGACGGCAAACCCCAAGGCCCCGACCACCCCCACAAGGCATCCCGCAATCACGATCCGTCTGGCATCGATGCGATCCGTCAGGGTGGTTGCAAGCACACCAAAAAGGGTGAACCCGCCGAAAAAGCTCCCGTTTATCCATCCGGCCTCGGTCCCTGACAGCCCCCATTCCTGAAAGAAATGGGGCATCAGGGCCGGGAAGGTCGCAAAGGAAGACATGGACAGCACCTCTGCGAGACACAGAAAGGTTGTCAGATAAACGGGAGACATGCGGGCATCAATGCTTAGCTGGCGGGCGGCTGGGTCGCCTGCATGGACGGACGGGCGCTGAACTCGTTATACCATGCGGTCAGTTCCGGGCGTCCTTCCCGCCAGTTTTCGGCGCTGAAGCGAAGATCGTGATATCCGAGGGCGCAGCCGATGGCGATGGTGCCGATATCCAGACGACCCTTGAAGGTATCAATCTTGTTCTCCAACTCATCCAGAGACCGCTCCATGGCGACCTGAAGGCGGGCATTCCAGGTTGGGGACCCTTCGCCCTTGGGCATGGCGCTGCTGTCCATGCGGCGCTGATAGGCGGCATCGGTCATGCCGTTGGCAATGGCATGCAGGGTCATAACACGGGCCCGGTCCAGCGGGTCGGCAGGGAACAGGGTTGCGGTGTCGGACAGGCTGTCCAGATACTCACAAATCACAATGGAATCAAAAATCAGGGACCCGTCTTCCAACTGCAGGCTGGGGATCTTGCCCAGCGGGTTTTCAGGGTTGATACCCTTGAAAATGTCAGAAATGTCAGGCTTTACCAGATCAAGACGATCAACCAGCCCCAGTTCATGGGCCGTCACCATCACTTTCCGAACAAAAGGGGAGGTAGGGCTATGGCAAAGTTTCATGGGATTTCCTTTTTCTTATCGTTGAGGGGCCGGATATGCCGGTGTTAACAGGAAAGGGCCGATCCACTGGACCGGCCCCGTCATCTTCCTGATAATTCCGAATCAGGTCAACTGTTCAATGTACGTCCGGCAACGGCAAGCGCTGCTTCCTTGACCGCTTCGTTCAGGGTCGGGTGAGCATGGCAGGTGCGCGCGATATCCTCGGCGGAGGCACCAAATTCCATGGCCAGAACGCATTCATGGATAACCGTTCCGGCATCCGGTCCGACGATATGAACACCAAGAACCTTGTCGGTTTTCTTGTCCGCCAGGATTTTTGCAAACCCTTCGGTAAAGCCATTGGCCCGGGCCCGGCTGTTGGCCATGAACGGCACCTTGCCCACGTTATACTCGATCCCGGCAGCTTTCAGGTCCTCTTCGGACTTGCCAACCGTGGCCACTTCCGGCCAGGTGTAGATCACACCCGGAATGGTATCGTAGTTGATGTGCGGTTTCTGACCGGCCAGCATTTCAACACAGACAACACCTTCGTCCTCTGCCTTGTGCGCCAGCATGGGACCTTCGATCACATCGCCAATGGCATACACGCCATCGACGCTGGATTTGAAGGTCTTGTCCACGATGATGCGGCCTGCCTTGTCGGTTTCCACGCCCAGATCCTCAAGCCCCAGACCCTTGGTGTAGGGACGGCGGCCAATGGCAACCAGAACCACATCGGCGGTCAGGGTTTCCTCGTCACCGCCCTTGGACGGTTCCATGGTCAGGGTCACGGAAGACTTGCTCTTCTTGGCGCCGGTGACCTTCTTGCCCAGCTTGAACTCGATCCCCTGTTTCTTGAGGATACGCTGGGTGGTCTTGGCAACCTCGTTGTCTGTGCCGGGCAGGATGCGATCAAGGAATTCGACCACAGTTACCTCGGCACCCAGACGGCGCCAGACAGTTCCAAGCTCAAGACCGATCACACCGGCACCGATGACAACCAGTTTCTTCGGCACCTTGGGCAGTTCCAGTGCGCCTGTGGAAGAAACGATCTGTTTTTCATCGATTTCCACGTTGGGAAGCGGTGTCACTTCAGAACCGGTGGCAATCAGGATGTTCTTGCCCTTGATGACCTTGTCTTCATCGCCGCTGATTTCAACACGGCCGCCGCCCTGCAGGGTGCCGGCACCCTTGATGTAGGTGACCTTGTTCTTCTTGAACAGGAACTCGATCCCCTGCGTCAGGCCTTCAACCGTGGTGTCCTTCTGGTTCAGCATGGTTTTCAGGTCCAGTTCAACAGAACCGACCTTGATGCCGCGATTTTCAAAATCGTGCTGGGCTTCCTCGAACAGTTCGGAAGACCGCAGCAACGCCTTTGACGGAATACACCCAACGTTCAGGCAGGTACCGCCAAGGGTACCGCGCTTTTCAACGCAGGCTGTCTTCATACCAAGCTGTGAGGCCCGGATGGCGGCTGTGTAACCGCCCGGACCACCACCAACGACGATCAGATCAAAAATATCTTCGCTCATTTATCCCCCCTCCAGGGAGTGTCTAATTAACGTCTAGAGATCAAGCAGCAGGCGCTGCGGATCCTCAAGGGCGTCTTTCACCCGAACGAGGAAGGTAACCGCTTCCTTGCCATCGATGATCCGGTGGTCATAGGACAGTGCCAGATACATCATGGGGCGGATCTTGATCTCGCCATCGACAACCATCGGCCGTTCCTGGATCTTGTGCATGCCAAGAACACCAGACTGCGGCGCGTTGAGAATCGGCGATGACATGAGCGAACCATAAACCCCACCGTTGGAGATGGTAAAGGTTCCGCCTTGCATATCAGCCATGCTCAGCTTGCCATCACGGGCCTTGCGGCCAAGATCGGCAATGCCTTTTTCAACTTCGGCAAAGCTCATCTGATCGGCATCGCGCAGAACCGGAACCACCAGACCGTTCGGTGTCCCGACGGCAACACCCATGTGGTAGTAGTTCTTGTAGACGATGTAATCGCCTTCAATTTCGGCGTTGACCGCAGGCAGTTCCTGAAGCGCAGCGATACAGGCCTTTGTGAAGAAGGACATGAAGCCCAGCTTGACGCCATGTTTCTTCTGGAACAGGTCCTTGTATTCCGCCCGCAGGGCCATCAGGTTGGTCAGGTCCACCTCGTTATAGGTGGTCAGCATGGCCGCTGTGTTCTGGGCATCTTTCAGACGGGCAGCAATGCTCTTGCGAAGGCGGGTCATCTTGACACGTTCTTCGCGGACAGCCTCGGACCGGGGACCGGCCGGTGCTGTCGGAGCAGCCGCAGCAGCAGGCGCCGCTGCAACCGGGGCCGGAGCCGCCGGAGATGCACCGCCATTTTCAAGGGCTTCCAGAACGTCCCCCTTGGTAATGCGACCATCCTTGCCGGTGCCGCGAATCCTGGCAACGTCAAGGTTGTTTTCATCAATCAGCTTCTGTGCAGCCGGCAGAACTTCCGCCGGACCGGTAGAGGCAGCAACTGCCGGGGCCGGAGCCGCAGCAGGAGCGGCAGGCGCCGGGGCTGCAGCAGCAGGTGCAGCCGCCGGTGCCGGAGCTTCAGCCGCTTTCGGAGCCGGGGCGGAAGTTGCACCAGCAGCACCGGCAGCAATCTGACCCAGCAGCGCGCCAACCTCGACATCCTCGCCTTCTGCGGCGATGATTTCTTCCAGTCGGCCCGCCTCGGTGGCGTTCACCTCAAGGGTGACCTTGTCGGTTTCCAGTTCAAGAATGGGTTCATCCTTGGCAACAGCGTCGCCAACCTGCTTGAACCATTGACCTACAGTAGCTTCCGTTACGGATTCCCCAAGTACGGGGACGCGAATTTCGACCGTCATGTTGCTTCTTTCCTACTCGGCTTTGATGCCAAGGGCATCATCTACAAGTGCACTCTGTTGCTGATTGTGTTTCTTGAGAAGACCCGTTGCCGTGGCCGCAGCAGCGGCCCGACCGGCATAGCGGGCACGGGTGACATTCTTCATCCCGATGGCCGCAAAGACTTCTTCAAGATGGGGCTCAACGAATGTCCAGGCACCCATGTTCTTTGGCTCTTCCTGACACCAGACAACCTCTTCCACGTGGGTGAACCGTTTCAGTTCATCGGACAGGGCTTCATCCGGGAACGGATAAAGCTGTTCCAGACGCAGGAAGAAAGTATCGGTCAGGCCCAGTTCGTCGCGGCGCTGGCGCAGGTCGTAGTACACCTTACCAGAGCAGATAACGACCCGGCGGACATCCTTGTCCTCGCACACCTTGTCGTTGTCATACAGGACACGGTGGAAGGAGGAACCCGGACCCATTTCCTCAAGAGTGGACACAGCCATCTTGTGACGCAGCAGGGATTTCGGGGTCATGACCACCAGCGGCTTACGGAACTTCCGGTGAATCTGGCGACGCAGAACGTGGAAGTAGTTGGCCGGTGTGGTGCAGTTGACGACCTGCCAGTTGTCTTCGGCAGACATCTGCAGATACCGTTCCAGACGGGCGGAGGAGTGCTCCGGTCCCTGCCCTTCATAACCGTGCGGCAGCAACATGACCAGACCGCTCATGCGGAGCCATTTCGCTTCACCACTGGAAATGAACTGGTCGATGATGACCTGTGCACCGTTGGCGAAGTCACCGAACTGGGCTTCCCAAAGGACAAGCGCCTTCGGTTCGGCCAGACTGTAACCATACTCGTAACCCAGAACCGCCGCTTCTGACAGCAGACTGTCGATCACTTCGTACTGGGCCTGCTGTTCACCAAGGTTGTTGAGCGGGATATACCGTTCTTCGGTAACCTGATCCACAATCACGGAGTGACGCTGGGAGAAGGTACCACGACCACAGTCCTGACCGGACAGGCGAACCGGGTATTCTTCCTTCAGCAGGGAGCCAAACGCCAGAGCCTCGGCAGTGGCCCAGTCGATGTTTTCCCCGGTATCGAACATTTTCTTCTTGTTCTTCAGAACCCGTTGCAGGGTCCGGTGAACATTATGCCCTTCCGGCACATTGGTCAGTTTTTCACCAATGGCTTTCAGTTCGTCGATCGGGACGGCAGTCGCGCCGCGGCGGGCACCCTGATCGGCCCGCTCGAAGCCCTGCCAGCGACCTTCGAACCAGTCGGCCTTGTTCGGCTTGAAGCTGTTGGCTGTCTCGAACTGCTTTTCCAGATAGTCGCGGAATTCCTTGACCCAACCCTCGATCTGCTGCTCGGTGGCCACGCCTTCGGCGATCAGCTTCTTGGCATAGATCTGCATGGTGGTCGGATGCTGCGCAATGGTGCGGTACATCAGCGGCTGTGTGAAGGCCGGCTCGTCCCCTTCGTTATGGCCGTGGCGGCGATAACAGAACATGTCGATGACCACATCGATCTGGAACTGCTGGCGGAACTCGGTTGCGATCTTTGCCACATGGCAAACCGCTTCCGGGTCATCCCCGTTCACATGGAAGATCGGAGCCTGAACCATCTTGCCCACATCGGACGGATAGGGGCTGGACCGGGAATATTTCGGGCTGGTCGTAAAGCCGATCTGGTTGTTGACCACGAAATGGATGGTGCCGGAAGTCCGGTACCCTTTCAATTCGGACAGACCGAAACATTCTGCCACGATCCCCTGACCGGCAAAGGCCGCGTCACCGTGCAACAGAAGTGGCATGACCTGACCGCCCACATCACTGCCGATCTGGGCCTGCTTGGCACGGGCCTTACCCAGAACAACCGGGTTCACGGCTTCCAGATGGGACGGGTTGGCTGTCAGGGACAGGTGGACGTTGTTACCGTCGAATTCGCGGTCGGATGAGGTACCGAGGTGATATTTCACGTCACCGGAGCCTTCAACATCCTCCGGGTTCGCCGGATTGCCCTGGAATTCAGAGAAAACAGCCCGGAACGGTTTTGCCATGACGTTGGTCAGAACGTTCAGGCGGCCACGGTGCGGCATGCCCAGAACGATTTCCTTCACGCCCAGCTGTCCGCCGCGCTTGATAATGCCTTCCATGGCCGGAACCATGGCTTCACCGCCATCAAGGCCGAAGCGCTTTGTGCCGGTGTATTTTACGTTGAGGAACTGTTCGAAGCCTTCGGTTTCGATCAGTTTGCGCAGGATCGCAATCTTGCCTTCCGGCGTGAAGGTCACTTCCTTGTGACGGCCTTCAATGCGTTCCTGAATCCAGGCCTTCTGGTCGGGTTCCTGGATGTGCATGAATTCCACACCGATGGAGCCGCAATAGGTCCGCTTGACGATGTCCAGGATTTCCCGGATCGTCGCGGTTTCAAGGCCAAGGACGTTATCGATAAAGATTTCCCGATCCCAGTCTTCCGGGGCAAAGCCATAGGAGGCCGGATCAAGTTCCGGATGCTCTTTTGGAATTTCCAGTCCCAGCGGGTCAAGATGCGCCTTCAGATGGCCCCGGACCCGGTAAGACCGGATCAGCATGAGCGCCCTGATCGTGTCGACGGCGGCGGCCCGGACATCCTGCAGCGGCAGGCCCTTGGTTTCCGCAACCTCGATGGCACGATAGGCGGCATCCCCCAGAATCCCGTACTCGTCTTCCGGCTGAATGCCGTTTACCGGGGTCCAGGGAGCGCCCTGATTCTGGGCAACGATGGTCTCGGCATCATCGCCGAGGGTCTGAAAATACTGCTGCCAGCTGCTATCCACGGAGGAAGGATCGTTTAGATAGCGAGCATAGAGCTCCTCAATGAATCCAGCGTTAGAGCCGGTGAGGAAGGAAGAATTATCCAATGTTTGAGACATTTCCGGTCAATTGGGCGGGTACAATACCCGCCCCCTAAAAAATCGAGTTTCGCTGTAAAGGGTCTCTTACAACATTACCCTTTCAAAACTCTTACCAAAGTTGAACCAAGTGCTGACGGGCTGTCAGAGACCGTAACACCTGCGCTGCGCATGGCTTCCATTTTGTCGTCGGCGCCACCTTTACCACCGGAGATGATTGCACCCGCGTGGCCCATGCGACGGCCAGGAGGTGCGGTAACACCGGCGATGAACCCGACAACAGGTTTCTTGATCTTGGACTGCTTCAGGAAGTCTGCAGCTTCCTCTTCGGCGGAACCACCGATTTCACCGATCATGATGATGGATTCGGTTTCGTCGTCCTGCAGGAACATTTCCAGACAGTCGATGAAGTTGGTGCCGTTTACCGGGTCACCACCGATACCGATACAGGTGGACTGACCAAGGCCAGCCGCAGTTGTCTGGGCAACAGCTTCGTAGGTCAGTGTCCCGGAGCGGGAAACGATACCCACGTTACCACGACGGTGAATGTGGCCCGGCATGATGCCGATCTTGCATTCGTCCGGTGTGATGACGCCCGGGCAGTTCGGACCGATCAGACGGGTGCCGCTGTTCTTCAGGGCGCGCTTGACGCGAACCATGTCGAGAACCGGGATACCTTCGGTGATACAGACAACCAGTTCGATACCGGCATCAACGGCTTCCAGAATGGCGTCCGCAGCGAACGGCGGCGGAACATAGATCACGCTGGCGTTGGCTTCGGTGACGTGCTTGGCTTCTTCAACGGTGTTGAAGATCGGCAGGTCCAGATGGGTTTCCCCGCCCTTGCCCGGTGTCACACCACCAACCATCTTGGTGCCGTATGCAATCGCCTGCTCGGAGTGGAAGGTCCCTTGAGAGCCTGTGAAACCCTGACAAATGACCTTGGTGTCTTTATTGACGAGAACGGCCATTATGACGCCTCCTTAACTGCTTTTACGATTTTGGCTGCGGCATCTCCGAGATCATCTGCAGACAGGATCGGCAGACCGGATTCAGCCAGGATTTTCTTGCCAAGGTCCACGTTGGTCCCTTCAAGACGAACCACCAGCGGAACACTGAGGGCGACTTCCTTCGCAGCGGCGACAACGCCTTCCGCGATCACGTCACACCGCATGATGCCGCCGAAAATGTTAACCAGAATGCCTTCAACATTCTCATCCTTCAGGATGATCTTGAATGCTTCGGTTACCTTTTCCTTGGTCGCCCCGCCACCAACATCGAGGAAGTTGGCCGGCTCGCCGCCGTTCAGCTTGATGATGTCCATGGTTGCCATGGCAAGACCGGCACCGTTCACCATGCAGCCAATGTTACCATCCAGCTTGATGTAGTTCAGGTCATACTGGGCAGCTTCCAGTTCGGCCGGGTCTTCCTCGTCCGGGTCGCGCAGTTCGGCGATATCCTTCTGACGGTACAGCGCGTTGTCGTCGAAGTTCATCTTCGCATCCAGCGCAATCACGTCACCGGAACCGGTCACGACCAGCGGGTTGATTTCAACAAGGCTGGCATCGGTGTCGATGATGGACTTGTACAGGGCCATGATGAATTTCACCGCAGCGCTGACCTGCTTGCCTTCCAGACCGAGGGCAAAGGCGATCTTGCGGGCATGGAATGCCTGGATGCCGGTTGCCGGGTCGATGCTGACCATGTGGATTTTTTCAGGAGTCTTTTCAGCGACTTCCTCGATTTCCATCCCGCCTTCGGTGGAAGCCATGAATGTCACGCAGTCCTTGGCGCGGTCGATGATGGCGCCCAGATAGAGTTCGCGTGCGATGTCGCACCCTTCCTCGACATAGACCCGCTTGACCTCTTTGCCTTCCGGTCCGGTCTGATGTGTTACCAGCTGCATCCCGATCATTGACTTGGCGGTTTCAACCACTTCCTCAATGGATTTTACAACTTTCACACCGCCGCCCAAACCGCGACCACCCGCATGGATCTGGGCTTTGACAACCCAGACAGGACCGCCGAGTTCCTGTGCGACTGTTTTTGCTTCTTCAGCAGTATAGGCAACCCCGCCCTTCGGCACGGTCACACCGTATTTACCTAGTAGGCCTTTGGCCTGATATTCATGGATATTCATATTCTTCCGCTATTCGCCTGTTTGGATCAGCTTCCAACGCGCATACAGAGGAGGCTGGTCGGATATATGATGAAAAGTCGACTATATCACTCAAAAAAAGGGGCACAACCGTTTAGTTGCGCCCCTGTTTCTCTTATCAGCCGAGGCTCGGATCGATGCCCTTACAGGCTTCCACCAATCCCTTTACCGCATCGACTGAATGCTCAAACATCTTCTTCTCGTCTTCGTTGAGGTTAATTTCAACAACACGCTCGATGCCGCCCTCACCGATAACGGTGGGAACACCAACATACATGCCGTCAAGACCATACTGACCATCAACATAGGCCGCGCATGGCAAGACACGCTTCTTGTCCTTGAGGTAGGCTTCCGCCATGGTGATGGCACTGGAAGCCGGTGCATAGAACGCAGAACCGGTTTTCAGAAGAGCGACAACCTCGGCGCCGCCATTCCGGGTACGATCGACGATGGCGTCGATTTTCTCTTGTGTGGTCCAGCCCATTTCGATCAGATCCGGCACCGGGATACCGGCAACGGTTGAATAACGGGTCAGGGGAACCATGGTGTCGCCGTGGCCACCAAGAACGAAAGCTGTCACGTCTTCAACGGATACATCGAACTCTTCAGCCAGGAAGTGACGGAACCGTGCACTGTCCAGAACACCTGCCATGCCGACAACCTTGTTGTGCGGCAGGCCACATTTCTCACGCAGGACCCAAACCATGGCGTCCAGCGGATTTGTAATACAGATAACAAACGCGTTCGGCGCGTATTTCTTGATACCTTCACCAACAGACTGCATGACCTTGATGTTGGTTCCGAGAAGGTCGTCACGGCTCATGCCGGGCTTACGGGCGATACCCGCAGTCACGATACATACATCCGCACCCTCGATTGCGCTGTAGTCGTTTGCACCGACGTAAGACGCGTTGAACCGGTCAACTGGAGAGGAAGATGCAATATCAAGTGCCTTACCCTGCGGCAAACCATCGACGATATCAAAAAGGACAACATCGCCCAACTCCTTGAGTCCAGCAAGGTGAGCAAGTGTTCCGCCGATATTTCCGCCGCCAATCAGCGCTATTTTTTTGCGAGCCATTCTATTCTCCGGATTTATTGAGAGGGCTCTCTGCAACAACAGATCGTCCTCTGTTGATATTACTCGAACGGGTACTACCCCGTTTCCCTTCCAAGAGCAAGACAGGCAACCGACAATTCCACTATTTTTTTAGGCTGGCGCACAAAAAAAGCGGAAATATCGGATCGGCAGTGGGCAAAAACCATCAAGAATAGAAATTTGGGTAAAATTGGCTGCTTTGGGTAAGTTGTTGGTAAGATTATCCTGATACAGTCGCCGGAATCTGAACAGATGGAAAATGATTGGCCCCATGATTCCCGTGATGCGTCCCGTTCTGAAAAACCTTGTCGCCCCGCTCGCCCTGACCGTGCTTCTGTCCGGCTGCTCCGGGGTGGTTGTGGCCGGGCTGACGCTTGGGGAAATCCTGACCGCCGGGTCCATCGGCTCGGCGCTGCTGACCGGCAAGGGCCTTGGGGAACTGGCCATGGATGCCACCACCGGACAGGATTGCCGCATCCTTGAAGGCGTGTTCCGGCAGGACCGCGCCATTTGCGAGCCAAAAGATTCGGTCGCCACCCAAAGCGACTTCAAGGGGCTTGTCAGCCTGCTGGATACCCCGGCCGGACAGGAAGTCCAACTGGCCGACCTGCCCATGAACAAGACGGACCTGCCCGCCATCAATCCCCGCGCCCGCGCCAACAGTGACAAGGTTCTGAGCGCCCTGACCGGGCGGATCGTCAGCACCGAAAGCGTGGCCTTTGTTCCCAATGAACACCGATGGCAGCGACTGGAACGGGAAGTCGCCTTCTATCAGCCCCGCCGTGACCGGGAAGAAACGGTTGCCAGTAGCGAAGTCATCGCAGACGCCAACACGGCCGCCCTGCCCGCTGTTGACCGACCGGACCTCCGTGACCGACTGGTCAAGGGCGGCCTGTTTTAGGGCCGGACAACAAAGACCTTTACAGAACAGCCCAAGATTGCTTTAAGGCTTGCATGACTTCTTCAGGGCCCCTCGACGCCTACCGCGAACTGCGCCAGGCAGGAAAAATCCAGCACGACCCCCTTCAGGAACTTGCCGTTGAAAAACTGCAGACCCTGCATAACCGTCTGCTGCATTATAATCCGCAAACCAGTGCACACTGGACGGACATTTTCCGTCTGGGCGCCCGCAAACCCCGTGTGGAACCACCGCAAGGCATTTACATGTACGGCGATGTGGGACGGGGTAAATCCATGCTGATGGACCTGTTCTTCGACACCGCCCCGGTGACACAAAAACGGCGCGTCCATTTCCATGCCTTCATGCTGGAGGTTCATGCCTTTATCCATGGCTGGCGGCAGGACCCGCAGCGCAAGGGGGACGACCCGATCGTTCCGCTGGCGAAACAGATTGCGGACGCGGCGTGGCTGCTCTGTTTTGATGAGTTTCAGGTTACCGATGTGGCCGATGCCATGTTGCTGGGCCGGCTGTTCGAATTGCTGTTCTCCCACGGGGTGGTGGTGATTGCCACGTCCAACCGGGTGCCGGATGATTTGTACAAGAACGGCCTGAACCGCGAGTTGTTCCTGCCCTTCATCGCCCTGATCAAGGAAGAACTGGATATTTTGCATCTGTCGGGCGGCGTGGATTACCGGCTTGACCGGCTGTCCAAAAGCCCGGTCTATTTCTGTCCGCTGGGGCCGGAAGCTGACCGCGAGATGGATCGCACCTTCGCCCTGCTGACCGAAGGCTCCGACGTGGAAAGCCGGGTTCTGGAAACCCAGGGCCGGAAGCTGACCGCCCATACCACGGCGCGGGGGGTTGCCCGTTTCCAGTTCAAGGAACTCTGTGCGGTGGCCCTTGGGGCATCGGACTACCTGACCCTGACAGAGAATTTCCATACCCTGCTGCTGGACAATGTGCCCAAGCTGGGCCCCCACAATCGTAACGAAGCCAAGCGGTTTGTGACACTGGTGGATATTCTCTATGAGAACGGCGCCAATCTGGTTCTGTCCGCCGATGTGGAAGCCACCAACCTGTACGAAGCCGGGGATGGACATTTCGAGTTTGCCCGAACCGTCTCCCGCCTCATGGAAATGCGCTCGGAAGACTATCTGAAAGGACTGGTCGGCTAAGGCGCACGCCTTACCAAATCAGTCCGCCTTCTTTGGCGACTCTTTCCTGCCATTCCTCCAGCTCGCCGCCCCGGGCGGCGTTGGCCAGCGCCTGCCGGTCCGCCAGTGATTTATGCTGGCCCAGCTTTGCCTGCCCTTCCAGACGCTCAACCCGCATCTCGAAGGCCACAATCCCCTTCATCATGGCCTCGATTCGCCCCGCCTCCATCTGCTCCGGGGACCAGGGGTCGGTGCGCTCCTGCTCGTTATCCGCAGTCAGGCGGGACAGCATGTCCCGCACCCTGTCCGCATCCTCAACCGTCCCCGCAGGGCCGTAGGCATGAACCGCCAGATAGTGCCATGTGGGCACCTGATTGCCCGTGGCATAATCGGTCGGGGACACATATCCGTGCGGGCCGGAAAATACAATCAGGGCCGGGCGACCGTCCAACAGGGCACCGTGAGGGTTGGATTTTGCCACATGGCCCCGGATCAGGCCGCCTTCGCCGCCACCATCAGCGTCATAGGCAACCGGCAGATGGGTGGCAACGGGCAAGCCTGCGTCATCACTGGTGATCAGCAGGGCGAAACTGGCCTCGGGCAAGATCGCCCGCAGCAAAGGCCCCGGCAGGGCCGCAAAAGGTGCGGGAATATACATAACTCAACATCCTGACAATAAAGGATATCCGTTTCTAAAGGGAATTTATCAAAGGAACAGGGCCAAATCCTGATTTTGGGCGGGGCCATTTCCCTACAGGGTGATCTGGCCCCCGGCGATATGATAGACCAGACCCGCATATTCCTTGATCGCCTGACGCCAATACAAGTACCCGGAGAAATTCGGGACCACATCCTTCAGGCGCAGCGCCGAATCCCGAAACGTCGATACCAGAAGCGGATCCCGGACCCCATAACTTTGCAGGGCAAGGCGGGTACGAAGGGCATGGTGACCGGCCACAAAGACCAGCGGATGACGGAAGTCCTTCTCCTTGCAAAGGCGGGCAATATCCTGCACATGGCCAATGGTGCCCGCCGCCCCGTCGGTGGCGTAAACGTTCGGACGCCCCGCCGCCAAGCCGGTCAGGTAGTCACTCTCGCGAAGGCCGCCATTCCGAATGGAGCCCCCCGAAATGATCAGCGGCACCCCCAGCCTGTCCGACAGTTTCACTGCCCGCCGAACTTGCGAGAAGGTGGTGGGTGTGGGCACCCCTTCGCGAAGATAACGGTCGATATGAACCCCCGATGAAATCACCGCGACCACATCCACCCGCCCCGTCAGCGACGCCGCATCCAGATCTTGATACAGGGTGCCAACCTCCAGCGGTTTCAGGATGATTTTCCCGGTCAGGGGAATGCTGAGGAAGATCAACAGCAGGATATTGGTAAGGAACAAACCCCGCCGCCGGGTCAACAGCCAATAGATCAGGGTCAACGGCAACAGGATCAGAAACAGGCCCGGCACGGACATGCCATCAATCAGCTTTCGGAACGCATAATCCAGCATGGCCTCCCCCTCGGGACGGATTTCCGCCGGCAGCGGCCTTCACCGCCGCCCCAAAATCTCCTCAAGCTATAATAGATAGGGCACGGGGCGCGCCTGAAAACAGGAAAAGGCGGAAAGACCCTTCGGTCCTTCCGCCTTTCTGATAACGCCGCACCCCATCGGGGCACGCTGATGTCGTGTCAGGTCGCCGGATTAACCGCGACGTTCCACCATCAGTTTCTTGATCTCTGCAATGGCCTTCGCCGGGTTCAGACCCTTCGGACAGGTGTTTGCACAGTTCATGATGGTGTGACAACGGTAGAGCCGGAACGGATCTTCCAGATTGTCGAGACGCTCACCTGTGAACTCATCCCGGCTGTCAGCGATCCAGCGATACGCCTGCAGCAGGATGGCCGGGCCCAGGAACCGGTCAGAGTTCCACCAGTAGCTCGGGCAGGATGTGGAACAGCAGGCACAGAGAATACACTCGTACAGGCCGTCCAGCTTTTCACGATCTTCCTTGGACTGCAGCCGTTCCCGATCCGGTGGCGGAGGGGTCTGGGTCTGCATCCACGGCTTGATGGACGCATACTGCGCGTAGAAGTTGGTCAGGTCCGGAACCAGATCCTTCACCACCGGCTGGTGCGGCAGCGGATAGATATTGATATCCCCGTCCACCTCGTCCATGCCCTTGGTGCAGGCCAGTGTGTTCGTGCCGTTGATATTCATGGCACAGGAGCCACAAATACCTTCACGGCAGGAGCGCCGGAATGTCAATGTCGGATCGATCTCGTTCTTGATCTTGATCAGACCGTCCAGAATCATCGGGCCGCAGGTGTCCAGATCGACATAATAGGTGTCGATGCGGGGATTTTCCGTATCATCCGGGGACCAGCGATAGACGTTGAAGGTCTTCACTTTCTGGGCGCCTTCCGGTTTCGGATGAGCCTTCCCGGTGCCTACTTTTGAATTTTTAGGTAATGCCAGTTCAACCATAATATGCTTCCCTAACTCTTAGTAAACGCGGGCTTTGGGCTTGATATACTCGATCTCGTCGGTCAGCGTGTAATCGTGAACCGGGCGATAGTCGAGACGGACACCTTCCTCATCGCTGTGATAGGTGAGGGTGTGCTTCATCCAGTTTTCGTCATCCCGCTCCGGATAGTCTTCGCGGGCATGGGCGCCGCGGCTTTCTTTCCGGTTTTCAGCAGCGGTCATGGACACAACAGCCTGACGGATCAGGTTGTCCAGTTCCAGCGTTTCAACCAGATCGGAGTTCCAGATGAGGGACCGGTCGGTGGTCTTGATATCGGCCATCTGTTTTTCAACTTCGCCAATCTTCTTCACACCGGCCTGCAGGGATTCGCCTGTCCGGAAGACCGCACAGTCGTCCTGCATCACGCGCTGCATGTCATCGCGGATCTGAGCCGTTGACTGACCGCCATTGGCATTGCGGAACTTGTCGAGACGGGACAGGGCCGCATCACAGGCATCGTCAGCCAGCGGTGCATGAGCCGTACCCGGCTTGATCACGTCCTTGGCACGAAGTGCCGCAGCACGGCCAAACACAACAAGGTCGATCAGGGAGTTTGACCCCAGACGGTTCGCCCCGTGAACAGACACACATGCCGCTTCACCAACAGCCATCAGGCCCGGTACAACCGCATCCGGGTTGCCGTTTTTCAGGTCAACAACTTCACCGTGATAGTTGGTCGGAATACCGCCCATGTTGTAGTGAACGGTCGGGATAACCGGGATCGGCTCCTTGTTCACGTCAACACCGGCAAAGATGCGGGCGCTTTCAGAAATACCCGGCAGGCGTTCCTCGATCATGGCCGGATCAAGGTGATCCAGATGCAGATAGATGTGGTCCTTACGGGCGCCAACGCCGCGGCCTTCGCGGATTTCCATGGTCATGGACCGGCTGACAACGTCACGGCTGGCAAGGTCCTTGGCGCTTGGGGCATACCGTTCCATGAACCGTTCGCCTTCGCCGTTGACCAGATACCCGCCTTCACCGCGCACACCTTCGGTGATCAGACAGCCTGCGCCGTAGATACCGGTCGGGTGGAACTGGGTGAATTCCATGTCCTGAAGCGGCAGGCCTGCGCGCAGAACCATGCCACCGCCGTCACCGGTACAGGTGTGGGCGGATGTACAGGAGAAGTAGGCCCGGCCGAAACCACCGGTTGCCAGAACAACCATATGGGAGCGGAACAGGTGCAGTGTACCATCTTCCAGACACAGACACAGAACACCCTTACAGGCGCCGTCCTTGTCCATGATCAGGTCGAGAGCGAAATACTCGATATAGAAATCGGTGTCGTATTTCAGGGACTGGCTGTACAGGGTGTGCAGCATGGCATGACCTGTACGGTCAGCAGCAGCACAGGTCCGCTGGGCCGCAGGGCCTTCACCAAACTGGGTGGTCATACCACCGAAGGCGCGCTGGTAGATCTTGCCTTCTTCCGTCCGGCTGAACGGCATGCCGAACTGTTCCAGTTCCAGAACCGCCGCCGGGGCCTCACGGCACATATACTCAATCGCGTCCTGGTCACCGAGCCAGTCGGAACCCTTGACGGTGTCATACATGTGCCACTGCCAGTTATCCTCGCCCATGTTGCCGAGAGAGGCGGAAATACCGCCCTGCGCCGCTACCGTGTGGGAGCGGGTCGGGAACACTTTGGTCACCGCTGCGGTTTTCAGGCCAGCCTGGGCCATGCCCATGGTGGCACGCAGTCCGGCACCACCGGCACCGACGACAACCACATCATATTTATGTTCGATAATTGGATAGGCTTCAGACATCTAATTAACCCCCAAACGCCAGCTTCAAAACGGCCAGCGCTGCGGCAAGACCAACAATTGCACAGAAGAAGCTGTTCAGCATCAGCAGAACAACTTTCTTGATTTCAGAATGGATGTAATCCTCGATCACAACCTGCAGGCCCAGCTTCAGGTGATAGAAGGTGATACCGATCAGCAGAAGCAGGATCAGGGATGTGAACGGCAGGCTCAGCACATAGCGAACCCGCTCGTAATCCGCACCAACCAGCGAGATCACATAGGCCAGAGCAACGACAAACAGGGGAATCAGGGCAACAGCCGTGACTTTCTGGTGCCACCAGTGTGTGGTGCCGTCTTTTGCGGACCCCAGACTGCGGACATTTTTAAGAGGTGTTCTCATGCTCATGGTCAGCCTCCGATTCCGTATGCAACAACCCAGGTCAACAGTGTCAGAACCACGGACATGACGATGGCAAGCATGCCTGTCTTGCGCATGGTCGGCAGTTCAAACCCCTTGCCCGCGTCCCAGAACAGGTGCCGGATTCCGTTGCACAAGTGATAGAACAGGGCCCAGCTGAACCCGAACATCACCAGCCGTCCAAACCAGGACGTCAGAAATGCGTTTACGGTTGAATAAGCTTCCGGACCAGCGGCAACGGCAATCAGCCACCAGGTCAAAAGCAGGGTTCCGGCGCCCAGTGCCACACCGGTAATACGGTGTGTAATGGACGTGACCATCGTGATCTGCGGTTTATATATCTGCAGATGCGGCGACAGGGGTCTTTCTACATTCGCCATGATATCTCTCTAGCTAGGCAGTCTTTAAACTGAACATACGTCGGATTTTTTGCGGTTGGATTGTAGTCCTGGAAAAGATGAAGTCAACTTTACCATGGCTACACATGGGCTTTTATACCGCAATTGTGGCTTTTGGCAATATCACCCAGTAATCCAGATCAAGAACAACATCGGAAAGATACTTGCCGTCCTCGCCCTTGAAGGGGAATTCCACACAGGGCAAATTCTTGGTTGCCACCGTTCTCACACGCAGCGCCCCCGCATCCTCACGGCCCGGAACATCGGCCTTGTCCAAAACCTCGCTCCACGCATAAATCGTATCGCCAGAGAATGTCGGGTTGGTGTGAGAGCCCGCATTGACCGCCGCCACGAACTGGGCGTTGCCAAGTCCGTTAAAGCTGAGGCCACGGGCCAGACTGATCACATGACCGCCATAGATCAGGCGCTTTCCGAACCGGTCATTCTGCATCATATGCTGGTTGAAATGGACCTTTGCGGTGTTCTGGTACAACCGGGTGGCCATCATATGCTCGGCCTCCTCGATGGTCATGCCATCCACATGGTCGATCTTTTCGCCCACTTCATAATCCTCAAAGAAGTGGGGAGAACCGGACAGAACCGTGTCAAAGTCGCGGAAATCAAGGGACGCCGGCAACACGAAGCCTGCCGGATCAACCACAGCCGGCAGGTCCGGCACAGCGGCTTCAGGGGCCGGGGCAGCGGCATCCGCTTTTCGCACCATAACCCAGCGAACATAATCCAGAACCACCTCGCCTACCTGATTGGTCCCGATGGAGCGGACATAGACAACGCCGGTTTTGCCGTTGGAATTTTCTTTCAGCCCGATCACCTCGGACACGGTCTGAAGGCTGTCCCCCGGATAGACGGGCGCGAGGAAGCGCACATTGGCATATCCCAGATTCGCCACCGCGTTCAGGGATACATCGGGAACCGTTTTCCCGAACACCACATGGAACACCAGCAGGTCATCCACCGGCGCCGCCTCAAGACCACAATCAAGGGCAAAGCTGTCCGCCGACTGCATGGCAAAACGCCCACCATACAGGGCTGTATACAGAGACACATCGCCTTCGGTGATGGTGCGCGGCGTGGCATGGCGAAGAACCTGCCCCAGCTTGAAATCCTCGAAGTAATTTCCGGGATTCGTTTTTGCTTTTGTCATTCTCATTCCCCTCAAGCAGCCATTTCCGCAATGGCTTCCGCCAGGGCGACCTTGGCCTTGGCAAGTTCAACATGCAAATTCTCGACCAGCTTGCCATCCACAAGGACAACACCTTTGCCTTCCTTCTCGGCCTGTTCAAAGGCTTCGATCACCCGGCGGGAATACTCAACCTCTTCCTCGGACGGGGCAAAAACCTCGTTGGTCGGGGCCAGCTGTTTCGGGTGGATCAGGGTCTTGCCATCAAAGCCAAGCTCCAGCCCCTGCACACAGGATGCCCGGAAGCCATCTTCATCCGCCAGATCAAGGGACACCCCGTCCAGCACCGTCAGCCCATAGGCGCGGCCGGCCAGAAGACACAGCCCGAGGGACGTGATCACCGGAAGGCGCATGGCTGTATGGTGGGCCCGAAGATCCTTGACCAGATCGGAGGTGCCCATGACAAAACAGTCAACCCGCGGGCTGGAAGCGGCAATTTCCTCTGCTTTCAGGATACCCAGCGGGGTTTCCATCATGCACCAGATTTTCGTGCTCTCCGGCGCCCCATTTTCCGTCATCAGGGCTTCCAGTTCATGAACCTGCGCGGCAGACTCAACCTTTGGCAGCAAAATCGCATCGGGACCGGCTTTCGCCGCAGCAATCACATCCTCCCGTCCCCACGGGGTATCAAGACCATTGACCCGGATAATAATCTCCCGCTTGCCATAGCCGCCTTCCGCCGCATTCCGGCAGACAATGTCACGGGCTTCCGCCTTGGCATTGGGCGCCACGGCATCTTCCAGATCAAGGATCAGGCCATCTGCGGCAAGGGTTTTGGCTTTTTCCTGCGCACGGGCATTGGACCCCGGCATATACAGAACAGAACGACGGGGACGAAGGGACTGTGACATGGATTTTCTCCGATTTGGTGACCTAACACTCTTTTTTGGCAGCATCATACCTGATATTTGCTGCGACGCAACATAGTTGCGCAAAGAGCCACGGCGGGGCAACTTTAACAGCCCCGCCGCTGTCCCCAAAATCCCCCGATCAGGCTTCCTTTACGTGCAGCACATAAAAAGAGTTCCCGGCCTGAACATCCCGATCTTTCCATACCCTGTCATCAAAATGGGTAAAGGGTCGGGAAGGTGCCGCACCGTCGTCGCGCGTCCTCCAAAGATGCACGGTGATACAGAAGAGCCGATCATTCTTATGTGTACCTCCACCACTGGTAACATAGGTCCCCAGCCTCTCATTATGGGCAAGCCGGCTTTTTGGATATATAAATTCCACGGCACCCCCGTGATCATAGACCCGGCCGTGAAAATACTCCCGGATATCCTCCGGCGACAGGTGCTTCAGTGAAACCTCGATTTCTCCCCCCTGATTGAAGGCCTCCCGTAACAGGCTCCCCTTCAGATGGGCCTGGACTTTATTTGCAAATCTCCGAAGCGCTCTTCCATGCTTTTCCGAGGCCAACAAACCTGCATTTTTTTTCTTATAGTCTTCAACAATTTTCCCCAGCAGCCGTTGCCCCTTGGCAACCCCCGTTTCCAAGGCAAGGTTTAACATGCCCAACGTTTCACTTTTCAAGGTCTTTGGATTCCCCAGTGTCTCAAATCGGTGCCTTAGCCGCTCCAATTCCTCAATTGTCGCCTCAACCTCTTTCCGACGATCCTCTGAAACCGTCTCGCCTCCCAAGTAAAACTGTAAATCTGATGCTGTCGCTTTCAGACGGCTGATCCCGCTTTTCCGGAATGCCTCGATCATCATCAGCGAATGTTTCTCGGCAAGGCTATGCTGCCGAGCCGGAAGCATTCGGATTTCCTCTTTCTCTTCTTCGGTCGGTGCTTCCTTGTATTCAGGAACTTCGTGTTTTCTGGAAGACGGTCCGGCCTTTGGTCTCGGCTTTCCCTTTCTTCCCTTTATTTCTTGGGCAGGCTTTCGCTTCCGTTCCCCATCACCTCCCTCGATTTTTCTGACCAGTTCATCCAGCTTTTCAGGCGTCAGCTCATTGAGTTCCTCACCGATAACGCCCCGAAAGCCTCTCCTCACCCTTTCGTCTTCTTTTTCTTCGCCAAGCCGCTGCGATGCTGATACGTCTTTGGCCTGACGGAACGCCCTGTCGAAATAGGAACGCTCTGCATCCTGCTGATCTGCCTCAGTAAACCGGTCAAATCCCCAGCATACTCCGTTGAGGATGTGAGTTGTGGAAGACGCAATTCCCGCATATTGCTGCGCCAACTCCCCTTTCAACCAACCGCGACATAAATACTTCCGATGATGTCTGGCCTGAAACATGAGGAGGTTTCGAAAATCTTTTTCTGACAAGCTCCATAGCCACGAAAGATGATTCTTGAACTTGTTATCACCTTTAAGGAGCGGCAGATCACCCATAATCCTGGGAAGGACCAAGGAAGGCCAGTTTCCCAATACATCCTTGAACTCAAGATTGCCGAACTCTTCCAGCTTTCGGCGAAAGCTCTTTGCCACAATACGACTCAACTTCTCAAGGTCGTCGAGGGTATCGCCCCACTGCATACATTGATCAATCTGCTGCAGCCTATATCCCCCGGCAAGGACTCTGAAAAGCATCCTTCCCTGACCGATTGGAGAGGTTGAGTAAAATCCGGGGAGCCGTCGATCCAGGCGCATTTTTTTTGCACGCTGCTGTATACGAAGGTATGTGTAAAATTGTTCCCCCACCAACTTCTTTACAGCACATTTTTCATGTTCCGGATCGTCCATATGCTCTGCCCTATCCATTTGACTGACCAGTTCAAACACAATTGAATCCGTAAAAAATGACGAAGAATCGGCCGGATGCAGAAAGCCCAATCCGAGGATTAACTCGGCAAAACCTTCCTTGATCTTTGTGTTCTTTAGCACCTGACGGATCAGGCCCAAGCGATATGCCTTGTCTTCGCCCGTCATTGTCAAAATATACGCCTGCATCATGTATTGGTGGTATTCTCTCGGGAAGAAGTCAGCCATATTGATGAAGTCATCCCTGTATCGCTCAAGTTCCACTTCTTTTATTTTCCTGCCTTTTTCGGCAAACGTCTGCACCACATACGCAAACCCCTGTTCGAGCGCCACATGACTTTCGGTATCCGGTCCCTTTTCACAATTTCTGCGATAGACCTCAAAATCCGGCTTGAGATAACGGGTCTGGCTCTCGCCGTTTTCGCCCTCGGTAAAAACTGGATACATCTAAAAACTCCCAAATAGACTGTGACGCGACAATGCTCCTCTCTGTGACAGGGCTATCGGAAGGCCTTGGGTCCCGCGGCGGGAAGCGGCCCATAAAAAAAGCCGCCCGGACATGCCGGGCGGCTTTCACATTCCTGAGATGCCTGAAAAGGTCAGGCGGCTTTTTTCAGGTATTCGCGGCCAACCAGTTCAGCGATCTGAACTGTATTCAGGGCCGCACCCTTACGCAGGTTGTCGGAAACACACCACAGGTTCAGGCCGTTATCAACGGTGGCATCATCCCGGATCCGGGAAATGAAGGTGGCATAATCGCCGACACATTCAACAGGTGTGACATAGCCGTTTTCATCCGGGTTATCGATCACCATGATCCCCGGGGCTTCGCGCAGGATATCGCGGGCCTGATCCGCAGACAGCTCGTTTTCGAACTCGATATTGATGCTTTCCGCGTGCCCCACAAATGTCGGGACACGAACACAGGTCGCTGTCAGCTTGATGGCCGGATCGATGATCTTCTTGGTCTCGACCACCATTTTCCACTCTTCCTTGGTATAGCGGTCGTCCATGAACATATCGATATGCGGGATCACGTTGAAGGCGATCTGCTTTGTGAATTTCTCCGGTGACGGTTCGTCATGCACAAACATGCCTTTCGTCTGGTTGAACAGTTCATCCATCGCGTCGTTCCCGGCACCGGAAACAGATTGATAGGTGGACACAACCACACGCTTGATCTTTGCAACATCATGCAGCGGCTTCAGCGCCACAACCATCTGTGCTGTTGAGCAGTTCGGGTTGGCAATGATGTTTTTCTTTGTGTATCCGGCGGCGGCCTCGGGGTTCACTTCCGGGACGATCAACGGAACGTCCGGGTCCATCCGGTAGTGAGACGAGTTGTCGATCACAATACAGCCCTGTGACGCGGCAATCGGTCCATATTTCGCGGAAATGGATCCCCCTGCGGAGAACAGCGCAAAGTCGTAGCCGGTGAAATCAAAACCATCCAGTTCCTTGACGGTCAGGGTCTTGTCACCGAAGGAAACCTGTTTCCCCGCTGACCGTTTAGAGGCCAATGCGGTAACTTCTGTGACAGGAAATTGTCGTTCGTCCAGAATGTTCAGCATCTCGCGGCCCACATTACCCGTGGCACCGACTACAGCAACTCTGTATCCCATGATTTTGATCTCTTTTCTAGGTCCCAGGCGATGCACCAGCACCGCCCGGAATATGGTTTACTATTAAATTTAGTGAACTAACACGTAGTTTAAGCACTCAACTTGTCAAGTTCACGCAGAATGGCATCGCCCATTGTTGTGGTTGATACCTTGGCCATGCCTTCCGCCATGATATCGGCGGTCCGCATGCCCCCTGCCAGAACGTTCTGAACGGCTTTTTCGATCAGATCGGCTTCTTCCGGCATATCGAAGCTATAGCGCAGGGCCATAGCGTAAGAGAGAATGGTCGCAATCGGGTTGGCCACGTTCTGCCCGGCAATGTCCGGTGCGGAACCGTGTACCGGCTCGTAGAGGGCCTTGCGACGGCCCTGTGCGTCCACATCCCCGAGGGAAGCGGACGGCAACATGCCCAGTGAGCCTGTCAGCATGGCCGCACAGTCGGACAGGATGTCGCCGAACAGGTTGTCCGTAACAATCACGTCGAACTGCTTCGGTGCCCGAACAAGCTGCATGGCGGCATTGTCCGCATACATGTGGCTCAGTTCAACATCCGGGAATTCACTTTCGTGAATCTTGATGACTTCCTCGCGCCACAGAACGCCGGATTCCATCACGTTGGCTTTTTCACTGGATACAACGCGACCACTGCGTTTCTGGGCCAGTTCAAAGGCAACGCGGGCCACCCGGTGAATTTCAGGTGTGGTGTAAACCTGGGTGTTGATCCCCCGGCGAATACCATTGCCCAGATCCTCGATCCCGCGAGGCTCGCCGAAATAGACGCCGCCTGTCAGTTCGCGAACGATCATGATGTCCAGACCGGACACCAGTTCCGGCTTCAGGCTGGACGCATCCACAAGCGCGTCAAAGCAGATTGCCGGGCGCAGGTTGGCATACAGTTCCAGATCTTTACGCAGACGCAGCAGACCGCGTTCCGGCTTGATGGAGAAGTCGAGGTTGTCCCATTTCGGACCACCAACGGCACCCAGCAGAACGGCGTCCACATTCTGGGCCTTCTCAACCACTTCATCGGTGATCGGAATGCCGTGGGCATCAATGGATGCACCGCCGACCAGATCTTCATCCACGTCAAACTTGACCGCACGATTGGTTTCCATCCAGTTGACGATACGACGGACTTCCGTCATTGCTTCGGGGCCGATACCGTCACCCGGCAGGATCAAAAGAGATTTGTTGGACGCCATTATTCTTTACTTCCCTTTTCTATGGACAAGAAGGCTCCCCGAACCGGGGGCCTCAAAAAAGAAAGCTCCCCTAACCGGGTCAGGGGAGGCACTTCTCGTGTAACCTGTGGTAGAGCCTACCCCTGTACTAGTTCTGCAGCCAAGGCTGGGTCAGCTTCTGCTGTTCCTCGAAGCTGTCAACCTTTTCCGCCTTCTGCATGGTCAAACCGATATCATCAAGACCGTTCAACAGGCAATGCTTGCGGAAAGGATCGATATCGAACGCAATGGTTCCCCCGTCCGGGCCCTGGATTTCCTGGGCTTCCAGATCAATGGTCAGGGTCGCGTTGGCACCGCGTCCGGCATCATCCATCAGCTTTTCCAGGTCCGCCTTGGAAACGACGATGGGCAGGATACCGTTCTTGAAGCAGTTGTTGTAAAAGATATCGGCAAAGCTGGTGGAGATCACACAGCGAACACCGAAGTCCAACAGCGCCCAAGGGGCATGCTCACGGCTGGAGCCACAACCGAAGTTGTCACCGGCAACCAGAATTTCCGCGCCGCGATAGGCAGGCTGGTTCAGGACGAAATCATCCTTTTCACTGCCATCCGCTTCATAGCGCATCTCGGCGAACAGGTTCTTGCCAAGACCGGCACGCTGAATGGTTTTCAGGTACTGCTTGGGAATGATCATGTCCGTGTCGATGTTGACCAGCGGCATGGGAGCCGCAACACCGGTGAGTTTCGTGAATTTTTCCATCTTTTTATCCCCCTTACGACAACTCACGCACATCAGTCAGACGGCCGGTAATTGCCGCTGCTGCTGCCATGGCCGGGCTGACCAGATGAGTCCGGCCCCCGCGGCCCTGACGCCCTTCGAAGTTCCGGTTGGATGTAGAGGCACACCGGTCCCCTTCGTCAAGGCGGTCCGCGTTCATCGCAAGACACATGGAACAACCCGGTTCACGCCATTCGAAGCCGGCTTCGACAAAAATCTTGTCGAGACCTTCCTCTTCGGCCTGAATTTTAACAAGACCGGAACCCGGAACGATAATGGCGTTCACGGTGTCCTTGACCTTGCGGCCCTTGACCACGTCGGCGACGGCCCGAAGGTCCTCGATCCGGCCGTTGGTGCAGGAACCGACAAACACGTGATCCACCTCGATATCGGTCAGCTTCATGCCTGCGGTCAGACCCATATATTTCAGGGCCCGTTCAGCCGCGATCTGCTTGCCCTGATCCGGGAAATCGGTCGGGGCCGGCACATTGGCGGTGATCGGCAGCGCATCTTCCGGGCTGGTTCCCCAAGTTACATAGGGAACGATCTCGGAGGCATCGATGACAACTTCCTTGTCGAAGGTTGCGCCTTCGTCTGTTGTCAGGGTTTTCCAGTAGGCAACGGCCTGTTCGAACGCACCGGCCTTCGGTGCGTAAGGGCGGCCCTTGACATAGTCAAACGTTGTTTCATCCGGAGCCACCAGACCGGCGCGCGCGCCTGCCTCGATGGTCAGGTTGCAAAGGGTCATACGCCCTTCCATGGAAAGCGAGCGAACCGCTTCACCTGCATATTCAATGACACAGCCTGTTCCACCGGCCGTTCCGATCTTGCCGATGATCGCCAGCGCCAGATCCTTGGCAGTCACACCAACCGGCAGATCGCCATTGACCAGAACACGCATGTTCTTGGCTTTTTTCTGAATCAGGGTCTGGGTGGCCAGCACATGCTCAACCTCGGAAGTGCCGATACCATGCGCCAGAGCGCCGAACGCCCCGTGCGTGGAGGTGTGGCTGTCGCCGCACACAATCGTCATGCCCGGCAGGGTCAGTCCCTGTTCCGGCCCGATGATATGCACGATACCGCGCCGATCATCCGTCATGGAGAAGTAGTTGACGCCAAAGTCACGGGTGTTGGCTTCAAGGGTATCGATCTGAAGCTTGCTTTCCGGATCGGTAATGCCCTTGTCCAGATCCTTGGTCGGGACGTTGTGGTCCGCAACCGCAAAGGTCGCGTCAGGACGGCGTACCTTGCGTCCTGCAACCCGCAGTCCTTCGAACGCTTGCGGGCTTGTCACCTCATGAACCAGATGTCTGTCAATATAGAGCAGACTGGCACCATCGTCTTGCACATCAACCAGATGGCTATCCCAAATCTTGTCATACAGGGTTTTCGCTTCACCCATCGTCGCGTTCCTCTCCAGGCAGGATTATTTTATGTCATTATACACCGATGGCCGGCACGGCAAAAGCCGTACCGGACCCGGTCCGCCCAAATTTTCAGGCAGTATTTTTTAGCCGTTGGCTTTTTTCGCGTTGCGATCTTCGCGGCGCTCGCGGATACGAGCCTTCTTACCGCGCAGTTCGCGCAGGTAGTACAGTTTCGCACGGCGAACGATACCCTGACGAACAACTTCGATCTTGTCGATCCGCGGGGAATACAGCGGGAATACACGTTCCACGCCTTCACCGTAGGAGATCTTGCGAACGGTGAAGTTTGCATTGATGCCGCCAGAGTTGCGGGCAATACAAACGCCTTCGAAGACCTGGACACGTTCCCGTGTTCCTTCAACAACCTTCACGTGGACGCGAAGGGTGTCGCCCGCACGAAAGTCCGGGATCGGACGATCGGCAGTCAATTTCTCAATCTGCTCTTGTTCTAGCTTTTGAATCACATTCATAGCTTTCACCTTCATTTCAGTTTATCACCTGACCAGCGTTCCCAAAGGTCCACCCGTCGTTGTTTCGTCAATGCCTCGGACTGGCGCTGCCGCCACTCCCGAATTTTCTCATGATGCCCCGAAAGCAGCACTTCCGGAACGTCGCGGCCTTCCCAGACCGGAGGCCGGGTATAGTGGGGATATTCCAGCAACCCGGTCTCAAAACTTTCTTCACTGAGCGACGCCTGGTTTCCGGTTACCCCCGGAAGAAGCCGGACAACTGCATCCAGCAACGCCAAAGCCGCCACCTCTCCGCCGGACAGGATGAAGTCGCCAAGGCAGACCTCCTCGATATTCCGGGCATCAAGGACCCGCTGATCAACTCCCTCGAACCGACCGCAAACCATAATGGCCCCCGACCCTTCCGACAGCTCCCGTACATAGGCCTGATCCATGACCCGGCCACGGGGGCTGAAGTAAATCAGCTTTTTGTCGGCACCTGATGTCGCCACAGCGTCATCAATGGCATTTGCCAACACATCTGGCCGCATCACCATTCCGGCGCCGCCGCCAAAGGGACTGTCATCCACAACGTGATGCTTGCCCACCGAATAATCCCGGATGTTCGAGGTTCGAAGCGTCCAGGCTCCGGCCTCCAGCCCCCGGCCCGCCAGTGAAAATCCCAGCGGTCCCGGAAACATATCCGGAAAGAGGGTCAGAACGTGGGCGCCCCAAGGGGTAACCGGTCCATCCTCTCTCAATTCGGCAGCACACATATCGTCGTCAGCAGACTGCCCGTTCATTTTTCGCCCATTTCCCCGGCAGCACCAGAAACTTTTTCCGGCTCTGCAAAGAAATCCTCGGGCAAATCCAGCACAACACGGCCAGCTTCCAGATCAATAACGGGCACCATCTCGCGGGTGAACGGAATGAAGACACCTGCCTTCGACCGCTGCCCCTCCGGGACGATTTCCAGCATGTCTCCTGCGCCAAAATCACACACACGCAGAATTTTGCCATACCGTGTGCCGTCTTCAAATACCGCATCCAACCCGATCAGGTCGGCGTGGTAGAATTCGTCGGCATCTTCCGTTTCGGGCAGCACATCCCGCGATACATACAGCTCTGTCCCCTTGAGGGCCTCGGCCTTATTGCGGTCTGCAACACCCTTGATCCGAACGACAGGGGTGGATTTTGCAAATCCGACAAGTTCCAGATTGAAACATGTCTTTCCTGTCGCATCTTCCAGCGGTCCGTAGGCCACGATATCTTCCGGATGTTCGGTAAAGGTCTTGACCTTCACTTCACCCCGGATGCCTCGCGGCCCAACAATGACCCCCAGAAGGAGCCTGCCTGATTGTGGCATGCCAGTTATCCTTAAGCTTCAGCAGCCTCTTCAGCGGGAGCCGCTTCGGCTTCCGCAGCAGCAGCAGCTTCTTCAGCAGCAGCTTTTGCAGCTTCTTCAGCTTCGCGAATGCGTTCCTGTGCCTTGGCTTTCGGCTTACCCTTGTTCGGGTTGTTGCGCTCTACCTTTTCAGACAGACCGGCAGCCGCGAGGAAACCGGCAACACGATCAGTCGGCTGTGCGCCAACACCGATCCAGTGCTGGATCCGCTCTGCGTCAAGCGAAATGCGGTTTTCGTCGTCTTTTGCCAGCATCGGGTTGTAGGTACCCACTTTCTCGATGTAACGGCCATCACGAGGGCTGCGAACATCCGCGACTACAATCCGGTAGAAGGGACGTTTTTTAGCACCCTGACGGGCGAGGCGAATTTTAAGTGCCATAGCTTACGCTCTTTCTCTCAGTTCAATACTTTAAAACTAGAATTTCATACCAGGGGGAAGCAGGCTCTGCAGGCCGCCACGGGCGATACCCTTATTGCCAAGTTTCTTCACCTTTTTCATCATGTCCGCCATCTGCTTGTGTTGTTTCAGCAGGCGGTTGACATCCTGTACTGACATGCCGGATCCCGCAGCAATACGCTTCTTGCGAGACGCGGCAATAAGTTTGGGGTTACGCCGTTCCTTCGGCGTCATGGACTCGATCATGGCAAGCTGGCGTTTCAGCAGCTTGTCATCCAGATTGGCGTTTTCGAGCTGTTTTTTCATCTTGCCAACGCCCGGAAGCATCCCGACAAGACTGCCCATTCCGCCCATCTTCATCATCTGACGCAACTGACTGGCCAGATCATCAAGATCGAACACACCCTTCTGCATCTTGAGGGCGAGTTTTTCCGCTTCATCCTTTTCAATGGTGGCCGCGGCCTTTTCGACCAGCGACACCACATCGCCCATTCCGAGGATACGGTTGGCAATACGATCAGGATGGAAGACTTCCAGTTCATCAAGCTTTTCGCCTGTACCCAGCAACTTGATCGGGCAACCGGTAATCTCGCGCATGGACAGGGCCGCACCACCGCGACCGTCACCATCAATACGGGTCATGACGATACCCGTCACATCCACCCGTTCCTTGAACTGCTGCGCCACGTTCACGGCATCCTGACCGGTCAGGCTGTCAACGACCAGCAATGTCTCGGTCGGGGCCGATTCGCTGTGAACCGCCTGCATCTCGACCATAAGCTGCTCGTCAACATGCAACCGGCCCGCAGTATCCAGCATGACCACATCAAAGCCCTGCAGACGTGCGGACTGCAAGGCGCGCTTGGCAATCTCGACCGGCTGCTGACCCTCGACGATGGGCAGGGTGGTGATTCCCGTCTGCTCACCCAGGACACGAAGCTGTTCCTGCGCAGCGGGACGACGGACGTCCAGAGACGCCATCATCACCTTCTTGTTCTGTTTTTCCGTCAGGTATTTGGCGATTTTCGCCGTCGAGGTCGTCTTACCCGACCCTTGAAGACCGACCATCATATAAACAACCGGCGGCACCGCGATCAGGTTCAGTTCCTGCGATTCGGAGCCCAGGGTCTCGACAAGCTGGTCATGGACCACCTTGATGACCATCTGGCCGGGATTGATGGATTTCAGGACTTCTGTCCCGACGGCTTTCGCCTTGGCCTTCTTGATGAAGCTCTTGACAACAGGCAGCGCCACATCGGCCTCAAGCAAGGCGACGCGTACTTCGCGCATTACCTCGTCGACGTCCGATTCCTTCAGGGATCCCCTCTTGGTCAATTTGCCAAGAACATCACCCAGTCTGCCGGTCAAATTTTCGAACATATGGTCAACAACCCGTTCAAAACAAAGCCAAAATTCTTTTTCAAAGCCACCAATAGCAATCAACGCAAAAAACGCCAGTGCGCGAAACTCGCGGACTGACGGCGTCCCTTTGAGGGGACATATTGGGTTACTCAGGTGTCTTGAGTGGCCTGAAATAGCCACAGTTTCTCCGGAAAGTCAATACCAACACGGCCCCAAGACAAGTTAATTCTGGACCGAAAGCCCCGAAACGCCTATATCGCGGCATATGGAACAGCTTTCATTCATAAAGATGCATGGCCTTGGTAATGACTTTGTCATCATTGACGGCCGCGAACAGAATCCCCGGCTGACCCCGGCCGCCCTTCGTGCCATTGGCGACCGTCATCGCGGCGTCGGCTATGACCAGCTTGTGGTTCTGGAACCGACAGACCGGGCCGATGTGTTCATGCGCATCCATAATTCAGATGGCACCGAGGCGGAAGCCTGCGGCAACGCGACCCGCTGCGTCGCCCATCTGATGATGGCAGAACTGGATCAGGATGCGGTGGTGATCGAAACCGTTGCCGGCCTTCTGAAAGGAAGCCGCATGGATAACGGCAATGTCATGATCAATATGGGAACGCCGAAAACAGGCTGGCAGGACATCCCGCTTGCCCGCGAGGAAGATACCCTGCATATCCGCATGGAAGCCGGACCGCTGTCCGATCCGGTCGGCGTCAATATGGGCAACCCGCATATCGTCTTTTTTGTCGAGGATGCGGACGCCATTGATCTGGAAACTTGGGGTCCCGTTCTTGAACATGACGCCTTGCTGCCGGCCAAGGCCAATATCAGTGTCGCCAGCCTGATGAAGGACGGCCACATCCGCCTCAGGGTGTGGGAACGCGGTGTCGGCATTACGCTGGCCTGCGGGTCTGCCGCCTGCGCCACCATTGTCGCCGCCACCCGGCGCGGTCTTGCGGATGGTGCAGCGATCCTGCATCTGAACGGCGGACCGCTGGACATGGCCCTGACCCCGGACGGAGAGGTCCTGATGGGCGGCGCCGTGGCCTATTCCTTTACGGGCATTCTGGACACATCCCTGCTGGAAGGAACCATGTGATGGGACAGGACAAGCCGCTTGAAGCCCCGGAAGTGATTACCTTCGGGTGTCGCCTGAATACCTACGAATCCGAGGTCATGCGCGGTCATGCTATGGCCGCAGGCCTGACCAATGCCGTGATCATCAATACCTGTGCCGTCACCAACGAGGCAGAACGGCAGGCCCGGCAGGCCATCCGCAAGGCCCGGCGGGACAACCCGGACGCGAAAATCGTTGTCACCGGCTGCGCCGCCCAGACCAACCCGGACCAGTTCCGGGAAATGGAAGAGGTGGACCAGATTCTCGGCAATCTGGAAAAACTGGAACCGGCCTCCTTCGGTCTTGAGCAGGCCGAGCGGGTGCAGGTCAACGACATCATGTCCGCCACCGAAACCGCCAGCCACCTGATCGAGGGTTTTGACGGACGGGCCCGCGCCTTCCTGCAAATCCAGAACGGCTGCAACCACCGCTGTACCTTCTGCATCATTCCCTATGGCCGCGGCAACAGCCGCTCTGTTCCCCTTGGGGCCATTGTGGATCAGGCGGAAAGCCTGACCCGGAACGGGTATCGGGAATTTGTGCTGACCGGCGTGGATATCACTGCCTATGGCGAGGACCTGCCCGGCACACCGACCCTGGGCCAGATGTGCCGCCGTCTTCTGGCCGCCGTCCCCAATATCGAACGGTTGCGCCTGTCCTCGCTGGACCCGGTCGAGATCGATGACGACCTGTGGCGGCTGATCGAGAAAGAACCCCGCCTGATGCCCCACCTCCATATCAGCTTGCAGGCCGGGGACGACATGGTTCTCAAGCGGATGAAACGGCGGCATCTTCGCAAGGATGTCTATGACTTTGTGGCAAAGGCCCGCGCCCTTCGCCCCGATGTGGTGTTTGGCGCCGATATCATTGCCGGCTTCCCGACAGAAACCGACGAGATGGCCGCCAACAGCGTCCGGCTGGTCGAAGAATGCGACATTACCTATACCCATGTCTTTCCCTATTCGGAACGGCCCGGCACCCCGGCCGCCCGCATGCCGCAGGTGCAGGGAAATCTGCGCAAGGAACGGGCCGCGGCCCTTCGGGCGGCAGGCGATGCCAACCTGAAACGGTTTCTGGAAAGTCAGGTCGGACAGGACCTTGACGTGCTGGTTGAAAACGAGACAACCGGGCGGACCGAACAATATGCCCCCGTGACCTTTGACTTTGAAAGCGAACCGGGTACCATCGCCCGCGTCCGCATCACAGGAACGGACGGAAAGAAACTGTTTGCAAGCCGGGGAGCATGATCGGGGTCATGACTGACACAGAGAAAAAAGAGAAAAAAGGCTGGTTCCGTCGCCTGAAAGAAGGCCTGAAGCGGTCTTCCAATGCCCTGTCCACCGGCATTACCGACATTTTCACCAAGCGCAAGCTGGACGACGATGTTCTGGAAGAACTGGAGGAGCTGCTCATCACCTCCGATATCGGGGTGAGCACATCCGCCAAGATCACCGCCAATATTGCCAGGACCCGCTATAACAAGGAAATCGCCCCGGACGAAATCAAGGAGGCGCTGGCTGAAGAGGTTGCCGCCATTCTGGAACCGGTCACCCGCCCCTTCGTTCTGGATGAAAGCCGGAAACCCCATGTGGTGCTGGTGGTTGGCGTGAACGGCTCCGGCAAGACCACCACCATTGGCAAATTGGCCAAGCAATATGCCGATGCCGGGAAAAAGGTCATGCTGGCCGCCGGGGATACCTTCCGCGCCGCCGCGATCGAGCAACTCTCCATCTGGGGGGAGCGGACCGGCGCCCCTGTCATGACCACAAAGGTTGGCGGCGACGCCGCGGGCCTTGCCTTTTCCGCCTATGAACAGGCAAAGGCGAACGGGACGGACCTTCTGCTGATTGATACGGCCGGGCGCCTTCAGAACAAGGGTCACCTGATGGCGGAGTTGGAAAAAATCATCCGGGTCCTGAAGAAACTGGATGCGGATGCGCCTCATTCCTCCATTCTGGTGCTGGATGCCACCACCGGCCAGAACGCCATCAACCAGGCCGAGATTTTCGGCAAGGTCTGCGATGTAACCGGCCTTGTCATGACCAAGCTGGACGGCACCGCCCGCGGCGGCGTTCTGGTTGCCATTGCCGACAAGTTCGGCCTGCCGGTCCACGCCATCGGCGTTGGCGAGGGCATTGACGACCTGCAACCGTTTGCGGCCATGGATTTTGCCCGCGCCCTCAGTGGCAGCGAACAGCCGTAACCGTTTCCGCGACACATAAAGAGATCGAGTAAAGGACACCCCATGTCACAGCGTAAAATGCCGCAGGCCCTGAAAACGGCAACAGAACTGGGTCCTATCCTGCTCTTTTTTGGCGCCTATTACCTGTATGACCTGTATGTGGCGACCGGGGCCATCATGATCACCACGCTGATCTCGCTCGGGGTTTCCTATTACTATGAGCGGACCCTGCCGGCCATGCCGCTGGTCACGGCGGTCGTTGTCACGGTGTTTGGTGGCCTGACCCTGTATCTCAATGATGACACCTTCATCAAGATGAAGCCGACCATCATTTACGCCCTGTTCGCCGGGGCCCTGATTGCCGGGCTGGCCATGGGAAAATCCTTCGTGCAGGCCCTGTTCCAGAATTTCTGGACGCTGGATGATGCGGGATGGAAAAAGCTGACCCTGCGCCTGATCACCTTTTTCGGTGTCATGGCCATTGCCAACGAACTGGTCTGGCGGAATTTCTCAACCGATATCTGGGTCAATATCAAGGTCTTTGGCTTCACCGCCGCGACGTTCATCTTCTTTGTGGCGCAAGTCCCCCTGCTGTCCCGTCACGGTGTCACGGACCCGGACAACCCGGCCGAATAGGCAACCTGTCCGGCCGGGCAGCCGCTATCAGCGCCCGAAAACCGATTGCAGGATTTCGGTGGTTCGCTTGACCGGATTGTTGCGGATCGCCGCCTCTTCCGCCGCCAGATAGTGGAACAATCCCTCAAGGGCCAGATCGGTTGTATGCTCGGTCAGGTCAGAGCGGATATCCGGCGTAAAGGGATATTGCCGGAACTCACCCACCAGATTGTCATAGGCGCGAATGGCCCCCACATCGTTCAGGGAATCGGCAATGACCGGGCGAACGGTTTCTTTCAGGTCCGGCGTTGCCACCTTCCGAAAATACTGCGTCGCGGCATCATCAGGACCGTTATAGATCCTGTTGGCATCCTCCAGCGTCATTTCTGAAATGGCTTTCCAGATCAGCTCCTTGGTTTTGGGAACCGCCGCCTCGGCCGCCTTGTTCAACCGGCTTTCCAGATCGTCCGCCATCCCGGACAGGCCAAACCGGCGTAATAATGCCTGTGCCTTTTGCAGGGTATCCGGAAGGGGGATATGAACCGCCGGGTCCGCTTCAAACCCGCCCTGACGGCCCAACTGGCCGACAACCCGCTCGCTGCCCACCTTCAGCGCCTCTTTAAGGCCCCGGGTCACATCCGCCACGCTGAGGCTGGACGAGGAGGCGGAGGAGGAAGACGTACCCGCCGCATTATTGAGCGTGTTTTTCAGGCCCTGCAGAAGATCGGCTTGCGCACAACCGGCAGTGCCAACAAAAAGAACGGCGACCAATGCGCCCTTGACGAGGGAGTAGGTCATGGTGAGGGAGCCCCTTTTCTAACAAAATGAACCGGATGTTTAGCGCCTAGCGCTTCAGCATTTCAAGGGATTGTTTCAACATATCCCCTTCTGCATTGGTAAACGGAACGATACGGTCTTCATGCGCCGTGTCGCGGAACTGGTGCAGGGCCCAATACACGGTTGGAAAGGCCAGATCGTTCCACGGGATTTCGTCCCATGAAAACAGGCGCACATCCAGCGATTCCTCTCCGGCGGAAAATTCCGGCCGGTCCAGCGTGGCCCGGTACATGATCTGGACCTGACTGATATGGGTCACGTTGTAAACGGCCAGAAGGTCCCGGATGCGGATATCCGCATTGGCCTCCTCGCGGGCTTCGCGCCGCGCCCCTTCCTCTGTGGTTTCATGCTGTTCCATAAACCCGGCGGGCAGGGTCCAGAAGCCCTTGCGGGGATGGATGGCCCGCTTGCACAGCAGGAACCGGTCCTCAAACGTCACCACAGAGCCCACGACCACCTTGGGATTTTCATAATGGACCCAGCCGCAATCCGTGCAGACCTGCCGCTCCATGGTATCGCCATCGGGAATTTTCTTTTCAAACCCGAAATCTGTCGGATTGGTAGAGGATGACATGAGACCCTTCCTTTCCTTCAACCCCGCTGCCCGCGAACCTGTCAGGCTCGAATATCCAGTCTCCGGCCGATGCCCTCGAATGTCAGGTCGGGTTCACGCGGGGACAGGGCCGCAGGTTTTTCCTTTTTCTGGACAGGTTGCACCGCCCCCTGATCCGCATGGGACTGCCCCCCCGCCATTCGGCCGGACAAGGACACATTGCTGGTAAGCGTACCTGAAATTCTGACCATGGACCGCCGCCCTTTCCAGACGGATGAATTTTCACTCTTTCCTAATCTAGCAAGTCACGAATCATTGGGGAAGGGCGTTTATGGCTTTCTCCACATTCCCGTGCAGGGCACTGTCTTCCGGCACCACGGATTGCAGCTTCCTCCAGTGGCGAAGGGCCTCCTCCCGGTTGCCGGCAGCGGCCTCGGCCACGCCCACATACCAAAGGGCCTCGGGGATATCGTCATCCAGCGTTAGCGCCTTGCGATAAAGGGCAAGGGCATCCTCCGGAACCACGGCTCCGGCCGTCTCGCCTGCCTTGACAAGAGAAAAGGCCTGCATCACCAGCGGACCGGGATTGTCCGGCTGCATCCCGCTGGCCCGTCCATAGGCATCGGCCGCATTTTCAAATTGCTTTAATGTGGAATAAACCTGTCCCAACCGCATCAGGCCGTCGAATTCCGGGGCCTCTGCCATGCGGGTGGCCAGTCGTTCCACCATGGACAGGATCATGTCCTGACGGTCTTCCTCGGACAGGGAGGCCGCGGCCTCCATATCCTCGCGGGTCGGTCCTGCACCAACGGCGGGGGCGTCAACCGGCCCCTTGCTGGCCAGAAGCTCACTCACATCCCGGTCCAGCGTGGCGCCCATGTCGGCAATCCGGCTTCGCAGAATTTCCATGAAGGGGGCGTCCGGCTCACTGTCCTCAAACAGGGCAATCCAGTCCTGCAGGGCCTTTTCCTCGTTGCCGCTTTGGGCCTCCCGAAGGGCCATATAATACCGGGCGCCGGGATGGTCCGGGCTCATCTGATAGGCCCGCTCAAAGGCGTTAATCGCCGCATCGGACATCACACCATCGGCCAGAAAATAGAAATTCTCGCCTGCCCCCACCAGAAGGTCGGCGTCATCCGGCGCGATCCGCAAGGCCTGAAGATAGGTATTCGCCGCTTCCTCATATCGGCCCATGCGTGACAGGGACCGGGCCAGCAGAATCCAACCGTCCAGATTGTCGGGCTGTTCCTGAAGTTTTTGGGCCAGTTTGGCGACCAGTCCGCCCATATCCTGAGACGCAAGGGCCTGCTTTTCCGCCTGAATATCGCGGGAGGCAAGGGGCAGGGCCTTCAGGGTCGGCGAGCCGAGCTGGTAATAAAGACCGAGCGCCGCCGCCGGAACGGCCACAATCAGGGCAATGGCCACCCCGATCATTCTGGCAGACCGAAGCGTATCCCCGGCACCGCTCTCGCGGGAGGCTTTCAGGATGCGGCGCTGAATTTCCAGCCGGGCCTGATCCGCTTCGGTGCCGGACAGAATACCGCGGGCCACATCCTGCTCCAGTTCCTGAAGCTGTTGTTTATAGACCGTCAGGCCGCCCTTAACACGGGCCGTCCCTTCCGTATCCTTTTTCAACAACGGATAGATCAGGATCATCAGGGCGACGACCGTCAAGACAAGCAACAGAACCCAAATCATCCGCGATCATCCTCTTTCCCGTCCCGCAGCAAGCGGTCCAGTTCTTCCTGTTCTTCCGGGCTGAGACGCTGGACCGCTTCGCCCCCGCCAGCAGAAGACCGGCGCCGCAGGAACGCGATCGCCGCCAATCCACCCAACAGGAAAATCACCGCAGGTCCGACCCAAAGCAGGGCTGTCTTCATCTTGAACGGCGGGTTCAGCAACACCCAGTCACCATAACGGACCACAAGATAGTCCCGCACCTGATCATCCGTATCCCCTGCGGCAACCCGCTCGCGCACAACGCCGCGCAGATCGCGGGCAAGGTCCGCATTGCTGTCCATGATGGACTGGTTCTGGCAGACCAGACACCGGATTCCTTCTGAAATTTCCCGCGCCCGTGTTTCCTCTGCCGGATCGGCAAGGCGTTCATCCACAAACACGGCCTCAGCCATGCTCCCCGCCAGCAGGACCCCTCCGACGATCAGACTGAAGAAGAATGCTCTCACCCGTTCTCTCCCGAAACGCGCGGCAGGATGCGGGTCTCCAGATCATGTTCGGTGATCGGGCCGATAATCTTGTCCAGAATCCGCCCCTCACCATCGATAATGAAGGTTTCCGGCACCCCGTACACGCCGAAATCAATCCCGACACGCCCCTTCAGGTCCATGCCCGTCCGGGTATAGGCCGTACCATGCCGGGTCAGCCACTTGGCGGCGGCATCGGGCTTGTCCTTGTAATTCAGGCCATAGATATCCACAACGCCCTGCTGTTTCAGCTTCACCAGAAGCGGATGCTCTGCCAGACAGGCCACACACCATGACGCGAACACGTTCAGTAGCACCACCTTGCCCTGTTTCAGATCACTGGTCCCAAGGCCGGGGCCATATCCCGGCACCGGTTCCAACTGGAATTCCGGGGCCGGCTTGCTGACCAGTTCCGAGGGAATTTCCTTCGGGTTCAAAAAGAACAGCGCATACAGCATCAGCGCGGCGATAACCGCAAATGTCAGTACCGGGGCCAGAAATCCAAGACGCATGTTACTCTACTCCTCAAGCCGCGGAACCGGACGGAACCTGTTTGCGGCGGGCCGCCCCGATCCGGAAACGGCGATCGCTCAGGCTGAACAGGCCGCCAATGAACATCACGATGGACCCGATCCAGATCCACGAGATCAACGGCTTGTGATAGATACGGGTTGCGTATCCGCCCTTGCCATCCTGTTCACCGATCACCGCATACAGATCGGCGGACAGCATGGGATAGATGGCCGCCTCGGTGGTTTCCATGGGCGGGTTGGCATAAACCCGCTGTTCCGGATACAGGGTGACAACCTCTCGCCCGTCTTTCGAGACCACAAAGGTTCCCTGCAAACTGTCATAGTTGGGGCCCTTGATCTGCTCGGCGCCCTTGAACAGGTAGGTATACCCACCCACATCGGCACTTTCGCCGGGCTTCATGACTTCCAGCCGCTCACTTTGCCAGGTTTCCGCAGCCGTAATCCCCAGCACCACCAGCGCCACGCCCACATGGGCAATGGTCATGCCGTGGGCACTGCGGGGCAGGTTGACCATCCGCCGCCAGCTATTGCCGAAACCGGTGCGGAACAGCTTGATCCGCTCGGCCCATTCAACCAGCGCCCCAACCAGCAGCCAGGCGAAAATGGCCATACCCACCAGGGACAGGAACGGTCCCCCATCTGCCAGCCACCAGGTCAGGCCCAGAATGACAAAAATCGACAGCACCGCCAGCTTGAGGCGGGACAGAACCCCGCGCAGGTCCGCCCGTTTCCACGGCAGCAACGGCCCGACCCCAATCGCGATTACCAGCGGAATGGCCAGCGGCAGGAAGGTGGAATTGAAGAAAGGCGGCCCCACGGAAACCTTGGCGCCCGTGAAGGCATCCAGAAACAGCGGATACAGGGTGCCCAGCAAAACCGTGGCCGTCGCCGTGGACAGCAGCAGGTTATTCAGGACAAGCGCCCCTTCACGGCTGATCGGTGCAAACAGACCGCCGCCCTTCATCTTTGGTGCCCGCAAGGCATATAGCAACAGCGATCCCCCGACCACCGCCACAAGGAAGATCAGGATAAACACACCCCGTGTCGGGTCAGACGCAAAGGCATGAACGGAATTCAGCACGCCGGAGCGCACAAGGAAGGTGCCGAGCAGCGACAGGCTGAACGAGACAATGGCCAGCAGGATCGTCCAGTTCTTGAGGGTATCCCGTTTCTCGACCACGATCGCCGAATGCAGCAAAGCCGTTGCGGCCAGCCACGGCATGAAGGACGCGTTTTCAACCGGGTCCCAGAACCACCAGCCGCCCCAGCCAAGCTCGTAATAGGCCCACCATGAGCCAAGCGCGATCCCCAGTGTCAGGAAACCCCACGCGGCAAGGGTCCACGGGCGAACCCACCGGGCCCACGCCGGATCAACCTTGCCCTCGATCAGGGCGGCAATGGCGAAGGAAAAAGTGACCGACAGCCCCACATATCCCAGATACAGGAACGGCGGATGGAAGGCGAGGCCCGGATCCTGCAGCAGCGGGTTCAGGCCACGGCCATCAAACGGGGCCGGGTCAATCCGCTCGAACGGGTTGGACGTGAAAATGACAAACAGCAGAAACCCGACACCGATCAGGCCCTGAACCGCAATCACACGGGCTTTCAGGCTTCCCGGCAGGTTCTTGCCAAAGGCGGCAACCGCAAAGCCGAACAGGGCCAAAATCCACACCCACAGCAGAAGCGAGCCTTCATGGTTCCCCCAGACACCGCTGATCTTGTACAGCATGGGTTTCAGGGAATGGGAATTGCTGGCAACGTTCAGGATGGAAAAATCACTGGTCACATACCCGATGGTCAGGGCAATAAACGCCACGGTCAGGAACAGGAACTGCACCAGCGAGGCATTACCGCCGAAATTCATCAGCTGCATGTTGTGCCGATGCGCCCCATACAGCGGCAAGGTGCCTTGCAGCAGGGCCGCAATCAGCGCCAGAATAAGGGAAAACTGACCAATCTCGGCAACCATCAGTTACTCCCTTCCGGCTGCCAGTGACCGGCATCCCTCAGGCTTTCCGCCACTTCGGGCGGCATGTAATTCTCGTCATGCTTGGCCAGCACGTTGGACGCCACAAACAGGCCATTTTCATCCAGCTTGCCTTCGGCGACAACGCCCTGTCCCTCGCGGAACAGGTCCGGCACCAACCCACGATAGGTCACCGGCACCGATTCCGCCAGATCCGTGACCCGGAAGCGGATGATCACGCCGTCCTTTTCAACGGACCCTTCCTCGACCAGTCCGCCAAGACGGAAGCTCCGGCCCGCGGGCACGGGCTTTTCAGCCAGATCGGAAGGGCTGTGGAAAAAGACCAGACTGTCTTCAAAGGAATAGAGAACCAGCGCGGCGGCAACGCCCAAAACGCCCATTCCGGCAAGAAGAGTATAAAGGCGCCGTTTCTTACGTGTCATTCAAAGGCTCCGTTCGGGAAGACCGTGTCCGGTTGCGCCGGGCCTGTCGGCGCTCCTCAAACGGTTTCAGGTCCCGTTCAATTCGTCTCAATCGCCGGACACTGAAAACAACCAGAAGGGTCAGTACAACGGCGGAAACCAGATAGGACGGCCAGACGAACGCCGCATACCCACCCATTTCCAGAAACTCGTTAAACTCTGCCATGTCCTGCTTCCAAATCCGACCTAAATCATCAGGTTTTCGTCAATATATGTGTTCGCGTGGATTGTACCAGTACAAACCGGTGCCAATGCGTCACAATGCCGCGAGGTTTGCCCGGCCCCCGCCTCTTCCTGCCGCGCTTCCGGCCTCTATTCCTGCAACTGGCTGATCTTCATGATTTGCAGACGCCGATCCATGATCTCGGCCTTGACGCGAATGATGAAGACGGACAGGAACAGCATCATATAGGCCGCCCCCATCACCAGCAGCGGTGTCAGGATGGAACCGTGAATTTTCGGCCCGTCCAGCGTGGCCACACTGGCTGGCTGATGCAGCGTGTTCCACCAGTCCACGGAAAACTTGATGACCGGTATATTGATCGCGCCGACCAGCACCAGAATGGCCGCCGCCCGCGCCGCCTTGGAGTGATCATCGAAACTGCCCCACAGGGCCATATATCCCAGATACAGGAACAACAGGATCAACATGCTGGTCAGGCGGGCATCCCACACCCAGTAGGTGCCCCACATGGGCTGGCCCCACAGCGCGCCGGTTACCAGTGCCAGCAATGTGAAACAGGCCCCGATCGGCGCCGCCGCCTTGGCAGACAGGTCCGCAACAGGGTGTTTCCAGATCAAGCCCGCAGCCGCTGAAACCGCCATCATGGTATAAACAGACATTCCCATCCACGCCGCCGGAACATGGACAAACATGATGCGAACAGTCTCTCCCTGCTGGTAATCCTCCGGCGCAACGAACAGGCCCATATACAGCCCCGTCACCAACAGCAGAACAGCCGCCCCCGTCACCCACGGAAAGACAGCCGACGCCAGTCTCAGAAACCGGGTAGGGTTCGCATATTTGTGGAAATCAATGGCCATTCGGGTCTTTTACTCCAAAACTTGTCAATTCTTCGCCCTGCTCAGTCCACCGCCAGACGCAGCGCCGCAGCGGCAGCAACCGGACACACAACCAGCGCCCCCAGCGACATTGCGGCCAGCAACGACAGATGGGACGCCATGGGCAACACGGCAATGGCGGCCTCGACCGCCGCAACACCAAATATCAACACAGGTATATATAAGGGCAATACCATTAACGACAACAGGACGCCACCCCGCCGAAGCCCAACGGTCAATCCCGCCCCGACCGAACCGATCAGGCTGAGGGCCGGTGATCCCAGCAACAGGGCAAATTCCATCGCCACAATCCCGTCAAAGGGCATGTTGAGCGACACCGCCAGCAAGGGCGTGATCAGGATCAACGGCAGGATCGAGGTCAGCCAGTGGGACACCACCTTGGCCAGCACCACCAGTTCAACGGGGACCCGTCCGATCATCAGCAGGTCCAGCGAGCCATCCTCAAAATCCGCCTGAAACATCCGATCAAGGGTCAGCAGGCAGGACAGAAGCGCCCCCACCCAGAGCACACCCGGCCCGATCCGTTGCAAGATGTTCAGTTCAGGCCCCACCCCCAGCGGGAACAGGGTCACCGCAATGACAAAGAACGCCAGCGTCAGGGTCAGGGCACTGCCCTGCCGGAAGGCCAGCAGCAATTCCCGGCGTACCAATCCCAGAAATCCCGCCATCATTCCCGCGTCCCCCCGCCGTTCAGGTCCAGATAGCCAACACCATCGACCTGCAGGTCCTGATGGGTGGCGAACAGGGCCATGCCGCCGTCCTTCAGATGGGCGGCAAGGCAGTCCGCGAACAGGCGGATATAATGGGTATCAAGGGAACTGATCGGCTCGTCCAAAATCCAGAGCGGGGCTGGCGAGGCCACAAGCCGGGCCAGATTGGTCCGTTTTTTCTGCCCCGCTGACAGAATGCCCGCCGGCATGTCCGCAATCCGCGACAGCTCAAAAATCTCCAGCGCCTCGGCCACCCGGGATACCCCGGCATATGTCGACCAGAAGGTCAGGTTTTCGCGGGCCGTCAGAACCGGCTTCAAGGCATCCTGATGCCCGATATAATGACAATGGCCCTGATAGGCGTCCGGGTCCTCGCGGATATCGATCCCGTTCCAGCAGACCGATCCACGGGCCGGTTTCAGCAATCCGGCAACCACCCGCAGCAGGGATGTCTTGCCCGCCCCGTTCTTGCCCTTGACCCAAAGCGCCTGCCCTGCTGACAGGGACAAGGCCGCCTTGTCGAAAACCAGACGGTCTCCGCGGATACAGGTCAAGTCAGTAGCGGTCAGGCTCATGGTCAGTGGTGCGCTCGCAAACAATTCGGTTCGATCCTGAGTACAGGATTGTCCGTTTCACCGCAACCGGTTGTGCTGCGACCAAAGGTAGCCGCCCCCGCCTTGACCGTTCCCCTATTCGTAGGTTCGGGCGTCCTCGATGACCATGCCATCATTGGCAAGGCTGCCAACAGGAACAAAAGCCACGCTGCCACGGACCTTGCACTGAGCCTGAATGCTGTCCTCAATGGCAGCCTGCAGATCGGCTGTGCCGGTTTCAACCTCACACTGCAGGGTCATCTGGTCCACATTGTCCTCGCTGGTCACAACCAGCCGCACCTTGTGAATTTCAGAATGTCGTTTCTGAACCGAAACAACCTGTCCCGGATGGACAAACATTCCCTTGACCTTGGCGGTCTGGTCGGCCCGGCCCATCCAGCCCTTGATCCGGGGACCGGTGCGCCCACAGGCACTTTCCCCTTCCATCAGGGCGGACATGTCGCCGGTGGCAAAGCGGATCAGCGGATAGGTCCTGTTCAGGGTGGTCACCACCACTTCGCCAACCTCACCCGGAGCGACCGGATCGCCGGTTCCGGGGCGGACAATCTCGACGATCACGCCCTCGTCAATGGTCATGCCTTCCATGGCATCGGTTTCATAGGCAACCAGCCCCAGATCGGCCGTACCGTAAGACTGGATCACCGTGTCGACCCCCAGATCCTGCAGCGCCGTGCGCAAGGACGGGGGCAGGGCCTCACCGCCCACGCTGGCGACCTTGATGGAACTCATATCAAGGCCGGCCTCGCGGCCCTTTTCCAGAAGAATGCGCAGGAAGGACGGCGTCCCCACATAGGCGCGGGGTTTCAGGGTGCTGATGGCCTCAAGCTGCATTTCCGTGTTTCCGATACCGGCCGGGAATACCGTACAGCCCACGGCACGGGCGCCGCTTTCCATCATGTGACCGGCAGGGGTCATGTGATAGGCGAAGGTGTTATAGACCAGATCGCCGGGGCGGAAACCCGCGGCCCACATGGCCCGGCCCATCCGGAAATAGTCCCCCTGAATATCCCCCGGCTCGAAAATCGGGCCCGGCGACATGAAGATATTGGCAATCTGGGCCATCCCCAGACCGTTCAGCCCCCCCAGGGGCGGCGTATTTCGCTGGGTCTCGATCAGGTCGGATTTGCGGGTCACCGGCAAGGTCGCCAGCGCCTCCCGCGAGGTGATGGAGGCCGGGTCCACATCGGCCAGCAATTGACCGAAATACTCGGAATTTTCGCGAGCATGGGCAATCTGCTGCTGCAGGGCCTGCATCTGCTCCCGCTCCCGCGTGGCCGCATCCCGTGTTTCCAGTTCGTCATAAAATTTACCGGCGCCTGTCATCTCTACCCCACTTGCTATCTGTCCAAAGCCGTTACGCCAGCCAACGCTTGCGGCGGCGATAATGCTTCACATCCCGGAAGCTTTTCCGCCCGTCCCCGCCAAGGCCGAGATAGAATTCCTTCACGTCCTCGTTATTGGCAAGATCGGTTGCATCACCATCCATCACCACACGCCCGTTTTCAAGGATATATCCATAATGGGCATATTTCAGTGCGATGGTTGCGTTTTGCTCGGCCACCAGAAAGCTCACACCGGTTTCCACATTGAGGCGCCGGACAATCTCGAAGATTTCCTCGACAAGTTGCGGGGCCAGACCCATGGACGGCTCGTCCAGCAGGATCAGGCTCGGCTTGGCCATCAGGGCCCGGCCAACAGCCACCATCTGCTGTTCACCGCCGGACACATACCCGGCCTGTGAATTGCGCCGCTCTTTCAGGCGGGGGAAATAGTGATACACCTTTTCAAGTTCCGCATTGACCACGGAGCGCCCGCCCTTGCGGGTATAGGCACCGGTCAACAGGTTCTCTTCCACTGTCAGATGTTCGAAACAATGGCGGCCCTCCATCACCTGAACCACCCCGTCCATAACAAGATCGGCGGGGGATTTGGCGGTGATATCGGCGCCGTTATATTCAATGGAGCCTTTCGTAACCTCCCCGCGCTCGGAGCGGAGGAGGTTCGAAATGGCCTTCAAAGTTGTGGTCTTGCCGGCACCGTTGGCCCCGAGAATGGAGACAATCGACCCCTTCTCGACTTCCAGCGATACCCCCTTCAAGACAAGAATAACGTGGTCATAAATGACTTCGATGTTATTGACCTTCAGAAGTGGATTACTCGGTGCACTCATTGGCAAGACTCACTCTTTTTCAGGTTAGCAGGTATTGATTAGCCACAAGTGGCCGGTTCCAGACCTTTTTCCTTCAGGTATTTGTCCGCAGTTTCCTGCATGGCCGGAACGACAAGGTCGTTCATGGGCTCGATCGGCTCGGACACCAGATTCCATTTCTTGCCATCCCACTGCTGGATGAAGAAGGAACCACCACCGATATGATCCTCGCAGGTCGGTGCGATATTCGGCACCATGCCTGTAATGCCCATCTTGGCGGCTGTTGCGTCGTCGATCTTGATATTCTCCATGCCCCAGCGCAGTTGCTCCGAGGTGATGGCTTTCACGCCGAATTTCTCCTGCGCGGCCAGAATACCCGCATGGATGAAGGTCTGGGTCACGACGGAGCGGTTATAAAGAACCTGTCCGACATTTTCCTCGCCAGCGCCATTGCCCTTGCCGTAGACATGCTTGACAATTTCCTGAATGACCGGGAATTCCTTACCGGCCACGTTGAAGGTCGCGCTTTTATACCCGATGGCGGCATCGCCAGCCGGAACCGTGTCCTGCTCGGCACCGGCCCACCAGTTGCCGATGAACTTCTCAGCCGGGAAGCGGATACCGGCGGCTTCCTTGATCGCGGTCTGGTTCATGGCGCCCCAGCCCCACATCACGATATAGTCCGGACGGGCACGGCGAACCTGCAGCCAGGTGGCTTTCTGCTCCAGCCCCGGGAAGGTGACCGGATATTCCTTCAGCGTGAAGCCGAACTTTTCGGACATGGTCCGGAAAATCGGAATGGATTCCTTACCATAGGCGATATCCAGATAGACCAGCGCAATGGTCTTGTCCTTCATGGCGTCAATGCCGCCTTCCTGCTCGCTGATATACTTGAAGATACCGGTGGCCTGACCCCAATAGTTGGTCATCAGCGGGAACACCCACGGGAACGCGGTTCCCACACCCGCATCCGAACGACCATATCCCATGGTCAGAAGCGGAATCTTGTCGGTCCGCGTCCGGTCAGTCAGCGCATAGGTGACACCCGTGCTGTACGGTTGATAGATCAGGGCCCCGCCATGATTGGTCTTTGTCCGCTCATAGCATTCAACCCCGCGGTCGGTGTTGTAGCCGAACTCGCATTCCTCATAGATCACACGGGCGCCGTTCACACCGCCGTCCCGCTCGTTGATCATGGCCCAGTAATCGGATGCGCCATTGGCCGTGGGAATGCCGCCCGGTGCAAATGGACCGGTCCGATAAACCAGCTTCGGCAGATACAGCGTATCCTCGGCCAGTGCCGGGGCCGGTGCGGCCAGCGGGGCCGCCAGAACGGCAGCACCAACGGCACCCAGTACAAATTTCTTCAAACTCATGTCTTTCCTCCCAGTTAGACTGTTCCCCCGGATGCGGCATAGCACCACCGGGCAATCGAAATCCGTCTGCCTCCAGACGGGTCAGTATGGAAACGGCCAGGTCCTCAGTTTCTCCTTGCCGATGGTCCATAGTCTTGCAAGCCCGTGAGGCTCCACAATCAAGAAAAAGATGATCAACACCCCGAAGATCATGAACTCCAGATGGGCCACCATATCCACCCCGATATTCCAGCCGATCATGGGCGGAACGTTGTTCAGGAAAATCGGCAGCAGGGTAATGAAGGCGGCCCCGATAAAGGCACCGAGGATACTGCCCATGCCGCCAATGATGACCATGAACAGGATCGAGAAGGACCGATTGATACCAAAGGCTTCCGGCTCCACCGTGCCCAGATGAACGAAAGCCCACAGCGCCCCGGCCACCCCGCAGAAGAAGGAACTGACGGCAAAGGCGGTCAGTTTGGTCTGCAGCGGCCTGAACCCGATGATCTCGGCGGCGATATCCATATCCCGGATGGCCATCCAGCCCCGGCCGATATGGCTGCGCACGAGATTTTTGGCGGCCATGGCCATCACCACGACAAAGGTCAGGGTGAACAGGTATTTTTCCGCCGGTGTATGGAATTCATAGCCCAGCACCACAAGCGGCGGGGCGGTGATCACACCGGACGGGCTGTAGTTTGTGAACCAGCCCACCTTGACCAGAAGCCATTCGATAAAAAACTGCGCGGCGAGGGTCGCCACCGCCAGATAGAAACCCTTGATGCGCAGGCTGGGGATACCGAACATCACGCCGACCAGCGCAGCCACGACACCCGCCAGCAGGATCGTCAGGATCAGCGGCAAGGTTGCCTCGGCCCCGCCAAGAGCAATGGAGAAGGTGGCCAGCTTGTAGGCCGAGAAGGCCCCCACCGCCATGAACGCCCCGGTCCCAAGGGAAATCTGCCCGGCATAGCCCGTCAGGATATTGAGGCCCACCGCCGCCAGTGCCAGAATAAGGAACGGCGTCATGATCGCGCCGACAAAGTAGTCCCCGGCAAACAGGGGAATACCGATGAAGGCAACCAGCAACAGAATGGCAATACCGATCCGGTCCTGAAGGATGGGGAAAACGGCCTGATCTTCCTTGTAGGAGGACTTGAACTGTCCTGCTTCACGATAAAACATCTACCCTAAACCCTCTCAATAATCTTTTCGCCAAAGAGACCCTGCGGCCGGAACAGCAGGAAGACCATCGCCAGCATGTAGGCGAACCAGTTTTCAATCGCCCCGCCCACAAAGGGGCCAAGATAGATTTCCGCCAGCTTTTCGCCTGCACCAATGATCAGCCCGCCAATAATCGCACCCGGGATCGACGTGAACCCGCCCAGCATCAGAACCGGCAGGGCTTTCAGCGCCAGCAGGGACAGGCTGAACTGGACGCCCAGCTTGGAGCCCCACATGATCCCGGCCACCAGCCCGACCAGACCGGCCACGGACCAGACGATGATCCAGATATTGCGAAGGGAAATCCCCACGGACATGGCCGCCTGATGATCGTCAGCCACCGCCCGGAGCGCCCGGCCGATCTTTGTCTTGTTGAAAAAAATCGCCAGACCGAGAACAAGTCCCCCGGCGGTCGCCCCGGCCACCAGTTCAAGCTGGTCCACGAAAATGCCCCCGAAATCGAGAGACCCGGTCGGCAGGCCGATATCAAGCGGCTTGATATCGCTGCCCCAGAGGGTCTGGCCGAAACCGTCGAGGAAAAAGGTGATCCCGATGGTCGCCATGAACAGGATGATCGGTTCCTGATTGACCAGTTTGCCGAGCACGAATTTCTCGACACACCAGGCCAGCAGGATCATCACAACAACCGTCAGGAGGAACGCCACCGTCCAGTGAACGCCCAGCATCTCCTGAAAGCCCACAAGGCTGAGGGCGGCAAAAAGCATCATCGCCCCTTGCGCAAAGTTGAACACCCCGGAGGCCTTGAAAATCAGGACAAATCCCAGTGCGACGAGGGAATACAGGGTTCCGGTCAACAATCCGCTAAACAGAACCTCAAGGAAAAACATGAATTCAATGACAAAATCTTCCATTACACGCTCCCGCTACCGGATTAATGACCGCCGCCCAGATAGGCATCGATAACGTTCTGGTTGGTCCGCACCTCTTCCGGCACCCCGTCCCCGATTTTCCCGCCATAATCCAGAACCATGACCCGGTCGGAGATATCCATCACCACCCCCATGTCATGTTCAATCAGGCAGATGGTTGTTCCGAACTCGTCATTCACATCCAGAATGAAGCGGCACATGTCTTCCTTTTCTTCAAGGTTCATGCCGGCCATGGGCTCGTCCAGCAGCAGAAGCTCCGGCTCTGCCGCCAGGGCGCGGCCAAGCTCAACCCGCTTTTGCAGGCCATAGGGCAAGCGGCCCACCGGGGTCTTGCGAATGGCCTCGATTTCCAGAAAGTCGATGATGTCCTCGACGAAGCGGCGATGTTCCAGTTCCTCTTTCTCGGCCTTGCCCCACCAGATCATGGAGGTCAGCAGGTTGGATTTCATCTTCAGATTGCGGCCGGTCATGATGTTGTCCAGCGTCGACATGCCCTTGAAAAGCGCCACATTCTGGAAGGTCCGCGCAATTCCTTGCGCCGCCGCTTCATAGGGCTTCATGGCGCTTCGTTTTTGTCCCTTGTAGGTGATGGTTCCCTGCTGCGGATGATAGAAGCCGTTGATACAGTTCAACATCGACGTCTTGCCCGCACCGTTAGGCCCAATGATGGCCCGCACCTCGCCTTTCCTGATATCGAAACTGACATCAGAAATTGCCCGAACCGCGCCAAAAGACAGGCTGATATCCTCCACGGCCAGAAGGACATCGCCGGGTTTGATTTCATGTACTCCCATGACTTTACGATCCCTGCAATTTAAGACGCGGCACGAACGGCCGGATAGGTTTCAGCATCCCAGACCTTGACGGTGGCCTTGAGAACGCCAGTCCGGCCATCCTCGAATGTCATCTGAGACTCGATATAGGCGGTTTCATCATTGGAGAAGAGCGCGTCAATCAGCGTCCCGTAGCGTTCCGCCACGATACGGCGGCGCACCTTTCGGGTTCGCGTCAATTCCCCGTCATCCGCATCCAGCGCCTTCGGCAAAATCAGGAAACGGCTGATCTGGGCACCGGCAAGCTCACTGTCGATGGCAAGGTCCCTGTTGACCTGCTCCACCCCTTCCTTGACCAGACTGTAAACCTCGTCCCGATTGGCAAGGTCCTGATAGCTGGTATAGGAAATGCCCCGCCGTTCCGCCCAGTTGCCCACGGCCTCAAGATCGATATTGATGAAGGCAGTGACCGTATCCTTGTCCGCGCCATGACAGACCGCTTCGGAAATGGACGGGAAGAATTTCAGCTTGTTCTCGATATACTGGGGGGCGAACAGGGTTCCATCCTCCAGCTTGCCCACATCCTTGGCCCGGTCGATAATCTTCAACTGGCCGTCATCGGTCATGATCCCGGCATCCCCTGTGTGAACCCAGCCATCGGTGGTTTTGGTTTCCTGCGTGGCTTCATCGTTCTTGTAGTAGCCGACAAAGCTGCCGGGACTGCGATACAGCACCTCACCCGTCGTCTCATCCAGCTTGACCTCGCATCCCGGAGCGGGCGGCCCGACTGTATCCGGGCGCACATCCTTGTCATTCTGGATGCAGACATAGGCACAGGATTCCGTCTGGCCATAGAGCTGCTTCAGGTTCAGGCCGAGCGAGCGGTAAAACTTGAAAACCTCCGGTCCCATGGGGGCACCGGCCGTATAGGCCACCCGGATTTCACTGAACCCCAGCGTATTCTTGAGCGGCCCGTAAACCAGAAAATCCCCGATGGTATAGAGCAGCCGATCCAGAAACGAGACCGGCTTGCCTTCCAGGATCTGCACCCCGCAGCGTTTTGCCACATCGATGAAATAGTGGAACATCTTCTGCTTGATCTTGCTGGCATCCTCGATGCGGATCATCATCTGTGTCAGCATGTTCTCGAAGATCGCGGGCGGCGCGAAATAATAGGTCGGGCCGATTTCCCGAAGGTCGGTCAGAACCGTTTCCGCACTTTCCGGGCAATTCACGGAAAAGCCGGCCTGTGAGGCCTGTGAATAGGAAAACAGGTGGTCCCCGACCCACGCCATGGGCAGATAGGACAGAACCTTGTCCTTTTCGGTCAGGTTTTCGAACTCAACCGACAAACGGCCGCAGGTCACCATGTTATCGAAACTGAGCATGACCCCCTTGGGGCGACCGGTTGTCCCGGATGTATACAGGATCGTGGCAATATCGCTGCCCTTCGCCTTGTCCACTTCCGCCTCATAGAAACCCGGATGGGCGGCATCAAAGGCCCGGCCCTTTTCCTGTACGGCCTCATACGACAGGATGAACGGCTGGGTGTAATGCCGCATCCCGCGTGGTTCCTTGTAAATCAGGTGGGTGATGGTCGGACATTGATCCATGATGGACAGAACCTTGTCCACCTGCTCCTGATCCTCTGCCACGACGACTTTGGCCTCGGCATGGTCCAGAACATACTGGACTTCCTCGGCCACGCCATCCTGATAGATCGGCACCGGCAAGGCACCAACGGCCTGAGCCGCGGCAAACACCCAGTATAATTGCGGACGGTTTGAGCCAATAATGGCAATGGCATCCCCCCGCTTGACCCCCAATTCTGAAAAACCAAGCGCGAGGGCGCGGGCGTTTTCATAGACATCCTTCCAGCTATAGGTCTGCCAGATGCCGAATTCCTTCTCTCTGAAAGCGGGTGCGTCAGGTCGTTGCCGGGCATTCCTCAGCAACAATTTCGGGAAGGTATCGCACTCCTGTACTTCGCTTTTCATAGGTTCCCTGTTCCCCATCATAGGCGTTACAAAATGCCACCACATTCCAGGAAACGGTCGGTCTACGGGCGCGAAGGCACACACTGCGCTTCCCGTGTATATCCTTGACGGCACCTTCCCCTGAAAAGGTGCACCTAGTCGACGTCTCTCCCAAAACGTGCGGCTTTTCACCGTCTTCCAGACCTGCTTATATTTTCAGGCCTTCTAAATTGCACTATTCGAATATTGCCACTAAAGGTCAAGAGAAAATTTTCAATTATTTGCTTATTTAATAAAAAAACTTCCTAATTAAACAACTATATACAATAAATAAAAAGAACAAGCGTTTGTATTAATAGTAAAAATACTAACCATATATTTATTCAAATAAACAAATAGTATATATATAAGATTTATAAAACGAATAATATCACGCTGTTCTTGATTTTTTAGATTTTCATAATATTAATATTACTAGATGTCTTTTGTCATTTTTTGTTTAGTTAATATAAACTGGGTTTTGCTCCCCCGGTTACCGCAATAATTTCACTCATCCCGCGCCGGACTGAAACGGCGCGACTGTTCAAGGGCAGAAAAGACGGCATTTTACCGGTGCGGCGGCGGGCCCTCCCCCGTCAAACCCGGATCAGCGGCGGCCGTTTTGGCCAAGTTTTGGGCAAAATGAAAAATATTCCAGCCGGGAATCACGGCGCCCGGCCCCCGGCCACTCATTCGGGTTGAGTAAGCGGCCAGCCCTTCCCCGGCATTTTCCCTGTCAATTTTTTGCCCCTTTCAGGGAGAATCTTACCTTTAGTCTTGAGAAAGTTGGAAAAATGGGGCACATACGGGCCGATAATTCATTGGTGTCATAATAACCCCGGCACCACCCCGTTCCCATTCTGAGCAAGGAGCGAAGCGTTGACAACAACTGGTCACGACAGCCTGAAGACACGTCGATCACTCGAGATTGACGGAAAGAAATACGACTACTACAGCATTCCGGCCGCCCAAGAAGCCGGCCTTGGCGACGTATCCCGTCTGCCGTTTTCCCTGAAGGTCCTGCTGGAAAACCTGCTTCGCCACGAAGATGGACGTACCGTCACATCCGACGATGTAAACGCCCTGGCAGGCTGGCTGAAAGACAAGAAAGCCGACCGCGAAATCGCGTACCGCCCGGCCCGCGTCCTGATGCAGGACTTTACCGGCGTTCCCGCGGTTGTTGACCTTGCCGCCATGCGCGATGCAATGGTGAACCTTGGTGGTGATCCGAAAAAGATCAACCCGCTGGCACAGTGCGATCTGGTCATCGACCACTCCGTGATGGTTGACAAGGCCGGTTCCGCCTCCGCCTTTGCTGAAAACGTCGACCTTGAAATGGAACGCAACGGCGAACGCTATGCCTTCCTGCGCTGGGGTCAGAAAGCCTTCAACAACTTCCGCGTTGTTCCTCCGGGAACCGGCATCTGTCACCAGGTAAACCTTGAATATCTCGCGCAGACCGTCTGGACCACAGAAGACCAGAACGGTTCCGAGGTTGCCTACCCGGATACCCTCGTCGGCACAGACAGCCACACCACCATGGTGAACGGCATGGCCGTTCTGGGTTGGGGTGTTGGTGGTATTGAGGCCGAAGCTGTCATGCTGGGCCAGCCGATCTCCATGCTGATCCCCGAAGTTGTCGGCTTCAAGCTGACCGGCAAGCTGAAAGAAGGCACCACCGCAACCGATCTGGTGCTGACCATCACCCAGATGCTGCGTGCCAAGGGTGTTGTTGGCAAGTTTGTTGAATTCTTCGGTCCGGGTCTGGACGAACTGTCCCTCGCCGACCGTGCAACCATTTCCAACATGGCACCGGAATATGGCGCAACTTGCGGCTTCTTCCCGATCGATGAGGAAACCATCAACTTCCTGAACTTCACCGCACGTGATGCAGACCGTGTCAAGCTGGTGGAAGCCTATGCCAAGGCACAGGGCATGTGGCGCGATGCCGATACACCGGACCCGGTCTTCACCGACACGCTGGAACTGGATATCAGCTCTGTTGAGCCGAGCCTGGCCGGACCGAAGCGTCCGCAGGACCGTGTTCTGCTGTCCGAGGCCACTTCTGAATTCCAGAAAGCCCTGCCGACCCTGTCCGGCAACAACGACGGCATCGAAAAGAAGGTTGCCGTTGCTGGCACCGATTACAGCATTGGCAGCGGCGATGTGATCATCGCGGCCATCACCTCCTGTACAAACACGTCCAACCCGGGTGTGATGCTGGCCGCCGGTCTGGTTGCCCGCAACGCCCGCGCCAAGGGCCTGAAAGTCAAGCCGTGGGTCAAGACCTCGCTGGCACCGGGTTCCAAGGTTGTGACCGACTATCTGGTCGAAGCTGGCCTGCAGGACGATCTGGACGCGCTCGGCTTTAACCTTGTCGGTTACGGCTGTACAACCTGTATCGGTAACTCTGGCCCGGTCGCAGAACCGATCGCCAACGCCATTGCCGAAGGCGAACTGGTTGCCTGTTCCGTTCTGTCCGGTAACCGGAACTTCGAAGGCCGCGTCAGCCCGCAGGCAAAAGCCAACTATCTGGCCTCACCGCCACTGGTTGTTGCCTACGCCATTGCCGGCTCCCTGAACATCGACATCACCAAGGATGCCCTCGGTGAAGATCAGGACGGCAACCCGGTTTACCTGAAAGACATCTGGCCGACCAATCAGGAAGTCCATGACGTTGTTCGCGACTCCCTGAACCGGGACATGTTCGCAAAGCGTTACAGCGATGTGTTCGCCGGCGACGCCGCATGGCAGAGCATTGAAACTGCAGAAGGTCAGACCTACACCTGGGACGCCGCTTCCACCTATGTCCAGCATCCTCCGTATTTCGAAGGCATGCAGAAAGACGCAGGCGGTTTCAGCGACATTCAGGGCGCCCGTGTTCTGGCCCTGCTTGGCGACTCTGTCACCACCGACCATATCTCTCCGGCCGGTGCCATCAAGGCAGACAGCCCGGCAGGTGAATATCTGCGTGACCACAATGTTCCGGAAAAAGACTTCAACTCCTATGGCTCTCGCCGTGGTAACCACGAAGTCATGATGCGCGGCACCTTTGCCAACATCCGTCTTCGCAACGAAGTTGCACCGGGCACAGAGGGCGGCGTTACCCGCCACATGCCGGATGGGGAACAGCAGTGGATCTATGATGCATCCATGCAGTACCAGAAAGACGGTGTTCCGCTGGTGGTCTTCGCTGGCAAGGAATACGGTACCGGCTCCAGCCGTGACTGGGCTGCCAAGGGCACTCGCCTGCTGGGCATCAAGGCCGTTGTCGCGGAAAGCTTCGAGCGTATCCACCGGTCCAATCTGGTCGGTATGGGCATCCTGCCCCTCCAGTTCCCGGAAGGCGTCACCCGCCAGACCCTGAAACTGGATGGTACGGAAACCGTTGATATCACCGGCATCGAAGGCGGTATCAAGCCTCGCATGACCGTTCCCTGCGCGATCACCCGTGCGGACGGTTCCACCGTCAATGTCGACCTGCTGTGCCGGATCGACACCCTCGACGAAGTGGAATACTACCGTCACGAAGGTATCCTGCAGTATGTTCTGAGAAACCTGTCCGCCTCCTAACCGAGTGCAGGATCAGGACCTGATTGAAACGGCGGCCTTCGGGCCGCCGTTTTTCGTTCACCGAAGGGTGAATTGTCTGTGAGGGGCAATGCCCCTATGCTCGCATCATGACCAAGTTTTTCCGTTGCTCCCTTGCCATTGCCCTCGTCCTTGCTGTTGCCCTCGGCCTGCCGTTATCCCGCACCGCCGGGGCCGATACCGTCAAGCAGGTGGATACGGTGCTGGAACTCTATACCTCGCAGGGGTGTTCCTCCTGCCCGCCTGCCGATGCGTTGCTGGGCGAGGTGTCTTCCCGACCCGGCATTCTGGGCCTGTCCTTCGCGGTCACCTACTGGGATTATATCGGCTGGAAGGACAGCTTTGCCGACCCCCGGAACGATCAGCGGCAAACCGCCTATCGGCAGCGCCTGAACGCCCGCTATGTCTATACGCCGCAGATGATCATCGCCGGACGGGATCACTTTGTCGGCTCTGACAGGGCCGCCCTTGAAAACAGCCTGCAAACCCACGCTGGCCACGGCAAAGACATGCCCCTTGTGTGGGACATGGACAGCGACCGCCTGCATATTCGCCTGCCGGCGCGGGATATTTCGGCGGTTATCTGGATGGCGGAACTGGACAACACCGGCACCGTTTCCATCCGGCGGGGCGAGAATGCCGGGCGCACCATCACCTATCACAACGTGGTGCATGATTTCCGCGCGCTTCGGGACTGGGACGGCACTGCCGGGACGGTGGAAATCGACCTCGCAACGCTTCGCCTGAAAAAACGCGACGGCTGTGCCATCCTGATCCAGAAAGACGGTCATGGCCCCATTCTGGCGGCCCTTGATATCCGGCTGGACTGACCACCGCCCAAGCCGCCTTGCCTTGGCCCCGACAACCAGCGTATAAAAAGACAATAATAAACAAGAATGGCAAGGTATGATGACAAAAGATCCCGCCCCCCTGAAGCCCGCTGCGACTGTCCTGCTAGTTCGGGACTGCAAGAAACAATCCGATTCCCTTGAGGTTTTCATGGTGGTCCGCCACCATCAGATCGATTTCGCCTCTGGCGCCCTGGTTTTTCCCGGCGGCAAGGTGGACCGCGGCGATTCCCACCCCGATCTTGTCCGTCACCTGCCGAAAGACCAGCCCGCGGACGATCCGCTACTATCGTTCAAGGTCGCCTCGATCCGCGAAGCGTTTGAGGAATGCAACGTCCTGCTGGCCCGCGAAATCGGGTCCTCCTCGCTGATCGGGCCGGACCGGTTGGAAACACTGGTCGACCAGTACCGCAAGGACATGCAGGCCGGTGCCATCGATATCCTGACCATGGCAAAGGCGGAAAATCTTGAGCTGGCCACGGATACGCTGGCCCACTATTCCCACTGGCTGACGCCGACCTTCATGCCGAAACGCTTTGACACCCATTTCTTCGTCGCCATTGCCCCGCCGGAACAACTGGCGGTTCACGATGGGGAGGAATCCGTTGATTCCGTCTGGATCGGCCCCAATGAGGCCCGCGAAGGGGCTCAAGACGGTAAATACACCATCATTTTCCCGACCCTGATGAATTTGGAGCATCTGGGCCGGTTTGGCTCTGCGGAAGAAGCCCTGCACCAGTCCGACACATCAAAAACGGTTTCCGTTCTGCCAAAACTGGAGGTCACCCCGGAAGGGAAGTTCCTGAACATCCCCGCCGAGGCCGGTTACAGCGTGACCCGGCGGCCTATCGACCCGATCATGGACAAGAAATAGGCCAACACCCCAATCCCTATAACAGGCCGAGTGCAAAGGTCAGCCCCTTGAACAGGTTGCCGACCATTGCATCGGTCTTGCGGGCCTCCTCGGCCCAGTCCCGAAGGGCACGCAACGATCCTTCACTGGCCTTGAACTCACTGGTCAGGGCCGTATAGCGGTCCGTTGTACCGGTCATGGCCCGGGCCTGAAGGGCCTGCACCTCCAGATAGACAATTCGCCGAAGATTAAGAAGATTGGCCGCCTTTTCCCGGGGCATCTTGCCAATATCCACATCCTCGAATTCCTGTTGCAGGGCCAGCAATCTGTGCAAGGCCGTTCCGTTATCGGTTTCGCTCATGGGTTACTCCGTTGTTGGTGACATCAGCAATGGCGCCGCCTTGCGGCTCTGGTCCTCGGCCCTCGCCACCAGAGAGAGGAAAGCATTCGCCCCCGCCCCATTGACCGGGCCCCGCCCTGCAAGGGCTGGATTACCGCCCTCCTCCTCCAGCACCGCTTTCATCTGGCCGTGGGTCTCGATCATTTTCATCAGGGCCATCTGGGCAAGGCGCAGCGCCTCATCCTGTTGACGGCCCGCCTCCTCCAGTTCCAGAATGCGCTCCACGATCGCCGGCTTGCGGCGCTTCTGCCGAGCGTCACTTTCATCCATCAAGGCAAGCCGCGACCGCCTCGTGGACAGATCAAACTTTACCGCCCGTTCCGTCAGGCCCCGCAAGCCCCCCCGGCAAAGTTGCAGGGTTTCAAGGGTCGGCGTCTCCATCAGGGCAATCGTCCCCAACTCACATTCCAGACTTTCATCCTGACTGGACCCAAGGTCATACACCAGCAACAGCCCCGCCTTTTCCACAAGTGGATGATAGGTCACCAGAACATCCCGTATCTTTTCCAGCGCCGTGTCACCGGTCAAGGCCATGGAAAGGCCCGATACCGTGGCCAGCAGATCGCGCTCCTGCACCCGTCCCAATGTCTGCTCCACGGAGAAATTTTCAGGACTGATCCGGGAAATTTCGCTCATATCCGCGACAAGATCGGGAAAGGCAGGGGGCGTCCCCACGGCCCCGCCGCTTGTCTGAACAGCTTTCGCATATTCATTCAGGGCCTGCAAAACGGCGCGCCGGGCATTCCGGTCTTCCTTGCCCAGCAGGGGCGGCGTGGTCACTTCCGGGTCGGACCCCAGTTCCATCTGGAAATCAATATTATGACGCAGGGCCTGCCGGTTGAGCTGTTCCGCCCGCTCATAATGCTGTTCCACAAGCGCCGTCAGGCGGCCAATCCCCCCGGCGAAGCCGTCAAACTCCGTCACAACACCGGACACTGTCTGGGCCGTACATCCTCCCAGCAAGACCACCAGTAGGACAGCAAGCCCCCCTCTCACACGGATGAACATTATATGGCTCCCGTTTCGTTTACCCGTTATTGGAAGTCCATATATAGGAAATACAATTTTAAATTGAATATCTTTTTTATTCGCACAAAAAAAGAGCGGCCCGAAAGCCGCTCTTACCGATAAAACGGATTTTGAAAAGACGCGTTTTACAGACCGGATGTCATGAACCGGGCCATCCGCTGGGAAAACGCAACCGGATCGGAAATCGGGTCGCCTTCAACGATATGGGCCTGATCCAGCAACAACAGGGCGGCATCCTCCGCCACATCGGACTGATTGCTATCCTGATCCAGCTTTTCGGCCAGTTTCAGGATCAGTTCATGCTTGGGATTGATTTCCATGATGCGCTGTGATGCGGCCCCGTCGAACTGGTTGTGGGCCTTCAGCATCTTCTCAAGATGGATATCCATATCGCCGTCATCGGCCACCAGACAGACCGGGCTGTCGGTCAGGCGAACGGATTCGCGCACATCCTTGACCTGCCCTTCCAGCGCTGTCTTGAAACAGGCAATCAGGGTGGACAGGTTGCGGCTCTCCTCCTGCGTGTCCTCCTTGTCGTCTTCCTCGGCGCTCTTGACCTTGTCCAGATCAGCGGACCCGCGGGTGACGGACTTGAACGGCTTGCCATCAAACTCGGACTGGCGGCTCAGCCAGAAATTATCGACCGCATCGTCCAGCAGCAGGACCTCGATCCCCTTGGCCTTGAAACCCTCGATCTGCGGGCTTTTGCGAAGGGCATTCAGGTCATCCCCGGAAATATAGTACAGGGCTTCCTGCCCGTCCTTCATGCGGGAGACATAATCGGCAAGGCTGATCGGGGTGTCGGATGCGGTGCTGTGGAACCGCGCCAGCTTCAAAATCCGGTCGCTGTTTTCCATATCCTCATAGATACCCTCTTTCAGGACGGCCCCAAAGTTGGACCAGAAGGCCAGATATCCGTCCGTATCCTTGCTGGCCCGCTTTTCCAGTTCGCCCAGCACCTTCTTGACCAGCCCGGACCGGATCTTGCGAAGAACCGGGTTGTTCTGAAGCATTTCCCGGCTGACATTGAGGGGAAGATCCTCGGAATCCACGATCCCCCGCAGGAAGCGAAGGTAAGGCGGGATCAATTCCTCGCATTCATCCGTGATAAAGACCCGCTTCACATAAAGTTGCAGCTTGGAGCTGCGCTCCGGATTGAACAGGTCGAACGGCCGCTGTTCCGGGATAAACAGAAGCAGGCTGTATTCAATAACCCCTTCCACCTTGCTGTGCAGGGTGATCCATGGTGTATCGAAGGCATGGGCCACATGGTGATAGAATTCGGTATATTGTTCGTCGCTGATCTCTGATTTCGGGCGGGTCCACAAGGCGCTGGCCGTATTCAGGGTTTCATCCTCGCCGTCTTCTTCGGTGGCTTTCAGGATCACCGGCAGGGCGATATGATCGGCGTAGGTCTTGACGACGGACCGAACCCGATGCGGATCCAGATATTCCGCCGCATCCTCCTTCATATGCAGGACAATGGTGGTGCCCCGGCCCGCACGCTCCGCTGTATCAATGGTGAAGGACCCGTGCCCGTCGGAAGACCATGTATGGGCCGTGTCTGAACCGGCCTTGCGGCTTGTCACCGTAACCTTGTCGGCAACCATGAAGGATGAATAGAAGCCAACGCCGAACTGGCCGATCACGCTTACATCCTTCGCCGCGTCCTCGTTCAGGTCCTTGACGAAGTTGGAGGTGCCCGACCGGGCAATGGTGCCCAGATTGTCGATCATCTCCTGTTCAGTCATGCCGATACCATTATCGGAAATGGTCAGGGTCCGCGCTTCCTTGTCGATCTCCAGCACAACCTTGAAATCAGGATCATCCTCGATCAGGTCCGGGGCCGTCAGGGCCGCGTATCTCAAGCGGTCGCAAGCATCCGAGGAGTTCGAGACAAGCTCGCGCAGAAAAATCTCTTTCTGGCTGTAGAGGGAATGGGCGACAATATGCAGAAGTTTAGCAACCTCAGCCTGAAACTCATGCGTTTTTTCCGTCATCTTTTCCAATCTCACATACTTTGAATTACGCTGCCCCTTATATGAAGAGTGACACCCGGGCGATCAAGTATTTCTGTGGCGAGGGGCCGGAAAAGTTCAGGGGAGGGGAAAAATAAGACCCACTCCGAGGGGCGCAAAAATTCGGAGTGGGCCTTGTGTGATCATCAACCGATGTGTGTAAATGGCTTTGATCAAATTTAAGCTTAGCCCTATTTGGAATGATCGTTCAAGCAAAATTTATCCCCTGTTGAGAATTATCCAGCCTGCACAACTTTTCACAAATTACACGCGATGGTCGTTCTTACCCGGAACACGCTCAAAAAGGGGTATGAAGAATGATCATCGAAACCACAGGGAAAACCGGCATCAATCCGGGGCATTCGCCCAAGCCGCTGTATGAACAGGTCAAGATTTATGTGAAATCACGGATCAAAAACGGCGACTGGCCCTGTCACAGCCAGATTCCGTCGGAACATACCCTGGTCCGAGAGATGGGAATCTCGCGCATGACCATTCACCGGGCCTTGCGGGAACTGACACAGGAGGGGGTTCTCGATCGCATACAGGGTGTTGGCACCTTCGTCGCCAAACCGCCCCAGGGCAGGATTACCGTTGAAATGAAGGATATCGATCAGGCAATCCGGGATGAAGGCCGCCTGCATCAGGCACAGGTTCATTTTCATCAGGCAGAACCGCTCAGCGCCGAAGACGCCCTGCCCCTTGGCCTTCACGAAGGGGACGAGGTGTTCCGATCCTACATTGTACACCGGGAAAACGGCCATCCGCTCATGCTTGAGGACCGCTTTGTCAATCCGGCCCTGCTGCCGGACTATCTCAAGCAGGATTTCTCCAGACTGACCACCAGCCGATATATTCAGGACAGCCTGTCCATGTTGTCCCATGAACAGACAATTCGCGCCGTCCTTTCCACCCCTGAAACCAGCCATTTTCTGGAGCTGGCGAGCACCGTCCCCTGTTTTCAGGTCAACCGGAAAACCTGGTCGGGCAACAAGATTGTCTCGATGGTCAGAATGGTCTATTCCGGCGACCGGTATCAGCTAACCTAGTATGCAAAGTCAGCGTCTTATCAACATGTTATCGCACGGGCAGACTTTTGTTTTACCTATACAATAGAGCTAATCCATGATAATGTGAACAACCGTAGACCTGAGATATATTTATTCTGATGAAAATTCTGATTGCCGATGACCATCCACTGTACCGCATGGCATTATGCGGCCTTCTGGAACAACTGGATGAAAACGCAAACATAATAGATTGCAACGATTTCACAGAACTTCGTGAAGAAATGTACAAGGACGGCCCCAAGCCGGATCTTGTCATCCTCGACATTAAAATGCCGGGACCGAAGTTCGACGATGTCCTCACCGGACTGAAAAAGGATTTTCCGGATATCCCGGTTGTTATCGTCTCCGCCTCGGAAGAATTACCGGATATGTCCAATGCCCTGAAACTGGGGGCGGACGGGTATATTCCAAAATCGTCGTCCCGGGAAATCCTTCTCAGCGCCATAAGATTGGTCCTTTCCGGCGGCAAATATATCCCTTCCCAGGCCTTTACCCTTTCTACATCCTCCCCCGAAAAAACAAAGAAAACCACCCCGCAGCCCTCATCCGGCAAAGCCACTTCCGGGACGGACAGCCTGACCCGGCGCCAGCGCAATGTTCTGGACCTGATGGCGCAGGGGCGGTCAAACCGCGAAATCGCAGAGGCCCTGAACCTTGCGGAAAGTACCGTCAAGGTTCACATCACGGCTATTTTCAGGACATTGGGGGTTTCCAACAGGACACAAGCGGTCTTGCAGGCGAAAGAACTGGTCTGACCCCAGACTTTTAGCCGGAACCGACAGAAAAAGCGGCGCTTATCCCCTGATCAGAGGGCGCGCGCCGCTGTCTGCCCGACCCCCTTGGCGCTGCTGGTATACAGGTTCTTGAGGGCATCGGTGACCAGTTCTTCACTGAAATGGGGCTTCTCGCCGCGGTATTTGCAGGCTGCCACCACCTGATCCACAATGAATTTTGGCTGATAGCAGGCCAGATCGAAACTGTTCCGCACCTGCAATTCATCAATGACGATATCCAGAATTTCAGCGGTCATTTCCAGCCCTTGTCCGGCGGCCACATTGCGGAAAATCTCGAAATACTGTTCCTTGTTCGGCCCCACCGTCTCCAGCTTGTAGGGGATACGTCGCAGGAAGGCCGGGTCCATCAGATCGTCCGGCGCCAGGTTGGTGGAGAAAATCACCAACTCATCGAAAGGAAGCTGGAAACTTTTCCCCGTATGCAGCTTGAGGAAATCAACGCGGCTTTCCAGCGGTACAATCCACCGGTTCAGCAGCTCTTCCGGGCTGACAAGCTGACGTCCGAAATCGTCGATGATAAAGGTTCCGTTCGACGCCTTCACATGCAGCGGGGCCTCGTAATATTTGGCGTGGGCATTGAAACTGAGGTCCAGCATTTCCAGCGTCAATTCACCGCCGGTAATCACGATCGGGCGTTCGCAGGGCACCCAGCGCCCGTCAAACTCCTCCCGCCGGAGACCGGTCCGGTTTTGCCCCGAACTGCCGGGCAGGACAGGTTTGTGAATGGCCGGATCGAACACCTTGACGATCTGTCCATCCACCTCAAAGCAATAGGGGATATAGATGATATTGGCGAAAATCGCCGCGACCTTTTCTGCGACCGTGGTTTTCCCATTGCCCGGCGGACCGTATAGCAGGATGCTCTTGCCCGCATTGATGCCCGGTCCCAGACGGCGCACAAAGTCATCAGCGACCACCAGTTTCTCGAAACTCTTGTCGATCTTCTGCTGCTCGACACGCTCATTGGAGATTTTCTGTTGCTCGATCCGCCGCTGATAGGCCCGCAAGGAAACAGGCGCCGGCCCCACATACTGGTTCTGTTGCAGGCTTTCCAGCGCGAACTTTCGCCCCAGTTCGGTCAGCACATAGCGGGTTTCCGAAAAGGCGGACTGATCTGCGGTGCCAAGGGATTCGATAAATTTCCTGTCGCCCCCTTCCTGCACCAGCCGGTTGACCACCGGAACCGGCAACTTGATCAGGGCTGCAAACTGCGAGGCGGTTTCCAGACTGTTGACATAAATGACCTTGAACAGCAGCCGCAGCAGGTCAGACGTGGAAATCTCGGTTTCCTCGATTGTCTTGGGGGCCTGCGGCGCCTCATAGACGACCTTGTCCACCTGATCCTGACTGATCACCCCCAGCGCCACCAGATTGTCGCCAAGGCGGCCGCCATATTCCTTCTGACGGTGCAGCGCCAGATCAATATCCTCCGGTGTCACAAGGCCATGCGCCATTAAAAGATCACCGATGAGCATCCCTGTCTCTCCATTCTGAAACATCGGACCACCGGAAGGCGGCCCCATTTGACCTGTTCATCCGGTTGTAGACGGGTTTCGTTAACGCCCGGTTAGAAACTCGGAAAAATTTGACAGACATCCCGCCCGGTTTCCGGCCCCGGACATGCTTTTGGTTTCCCAACCGGGGCAAAAGCGCCTATCCTGACCGCAACCTTAACGCAACCTGCGGGGACCGCCATGGACAGCTATAAAGCCCTTCTGACCATTTATTCCAATGACCGCGTCGGGTTGATTTCAACGGTAACGCAGCACCTGTTCGACAAGGGGATCAATCTGGGCGATACCAGCTTTGCCGTTCTTGGGCAGGGCGGTGAATTCACAAGCCTGCTGGAAGTCCCCTCCGATCTGGCCCCGTCAGAACTGGCCAGCGAACTTCGCAGCCTCGACGGTATGGAAGACGCGGAAATCGACGTCCGCCGGTTCTCCCTTCGGGGGACCACACCGCCGCCGACCACCATTACCCACCGGATCAAATGTTCAGGCGAGGACCAACCCGGCCTGTTGGCCCGCCTGTCCGAGGTTTTTATCGAATTCGATGCCAACATTGTCCGCCTGAAATCCGATCAGCATGAAACCGATGCCGGCACCCGCTATGTGTCCCGCTTTTCCGTCTATATCCCGGAAGCACGGGCCGAAAACTGCCTTGCCGCCCTGTACAACACGGCCACCGCCTTGGGGCAGGAATTTCGGGTGGACGCGGTTGAAACCTGACCCGGCCCCTTGAACGGAAGGGGGCATTCCCCCTTCCTGTCCAAAAGCCAAAACCCGAAGCCAGGCCTGTTCAGTCAGCCCCGATCAGGCGGTACGAACCGTTTTCAGGAAGTCGGCCACCTTGGTGTTCAATTCCTGTGACTGGTCCGCCAGACTGTTGGATTGCTCCAGCATCATATTGGCGGCCTGCCCGGTTTCGGATACGGAACGGGTAACATTGGAGATATTCCCGGTCACCTCTGTCGTGCCTGTTGAGGCCTCTACCGCGCTTCTTGAAATTTCCTCCGTCGAGGCGGATTGCTCCTCGATCGCGGCGGCAATCGCGGCGGAAATCTCGTCCATCCGGCGGATGGTGTCGGAAATATTCTGGATGGCCGTGGCCGATTCCTGTGTTGCCCCCTGAATGCCGTTGATCTGGGCGGCAATTTCCTCGGTCGCCCGCGCGGTCTGATTGGCGAGATTCTTGACCTCGGCCGCCACCACGGCAAAGCCCTTTCCGGCATCTCCGGCCCGGGCGGCCTCGATCGTTGCGTTCAGTGCCAACAGGTTGGTCTGCTCTGCAATATCCGTGATCAGTTCGACAACCTCCCCGATCTTCTGGGAAGATTGAACAAGGAACTGAATCTGGTCATGGGTATTGTCTGCCTGTCCGACGGCCTCGCTTGCCACCCGTGTGGACTGGCTGACCTGCTCGCTGATCTCGCGGATCGAGCTGGACATCTCCTCGGCGGCCGAGGCCACGGTCTGGACGTTATTGGAGGCTTGCTCCGCCGCGCCAAGGGCACTGGTGGTCTGCAGGTTTGTTTCTTCGGCGGTGGACAGCATTTGCCGGGAAGACGCCTGCATGTCCTGCGCCGCACTGGAAACCGCAGACGCAATCCCTCCGACGGACGCTTCGAACTCATCCGCCAGACGCATCAGGTTGGCACGGTTTTCCTCCGCCTGCCGTTGGCGTTCGGCTTCCGCCTCTCCTTCGCGGCGCTGTTTCTCCTGCTCCTCGCGGCGCTCCCGCTCCTGCTGCTCAATGGTATTTCGCTCCGCTTCCTCGCGCAGGCGTTCCGCCTCGATGGCGTTATCCTTGAACACCTGCATGGCCTTGGCCATTTCGCCAATCTCATCCCGGCTGCTGGCAGACGGAACCTCCGCATCCAGCTTGCCGTTGGCCAGCGCATTCATGGCGGCGGTCATTTTCAGGATCGGGTTGGCGATACTGTTTCCAATGACCAGCGCCAGTCCGATCCCGATCGCCAGCGCCCCCAATACACAGGCCGCAATCACCAGATAGGTATTGTTGACCGTTGACAGGCTGGCATCCTGACGGGCCGTCATTTCCTGATCACCGACCGCCTGGAATTCAGCCATGATCGCCCGGAAATCGTTGAAATATCCGGCGCCGCGGGCCTCCCCGACCAGATCCGCCATATCATCCATGGTCTTGGCATCGCCGATCCGGCGGCGCAGGGTAATGTTGCTTTCCGACACTTCCTGTTGCCAGCCGGCAATGGTTTGGGCGGCCTCCTGCAGCAAGCGGAGCTGTTCCGGGTCGTCCTTGACCCGCGCCTCAAGGTCCGTCACCGCCGCCTTGAAGGCATCGCTTCCTGTCTTGTAGGGGGCCAAAAAGGCCTCCTGACCGGACAGAAGGTAGCCCCGCATCCCGGTTTCCATATCCACCGCTGCTGTCAGAATGGCACCGGCGCCCTCAATCATGGCGTGGCTTTCAGATACTTTTTCCTCGTTGAGGATCATGGTCACCAGACCGGCCTCAACCTGCTGTTCTGCGGCGAAGGCATCGGATTTGCGGTAATGAATACGCTCGGTCTCCATCTGCGAAATGGAATTCAGAGCGTCGTTAAAGCCGTCAAACTGATCCTGCGCCACCTTTCTGGACAGGAAGACATTCAGGTTCAGCAGGCTTTCTGTCCCCTCGGCAACCCCTTTTCGAAGTTCAATCGCCGGTTTCACATACTGCTCGATCCAGTTATAGACGAACTCGTCCGCTTCCTTGACCTTGCCGGCATGTTTCTCGTCATTCTCCACGGTCAGGCCCAGAACTTCCAGTTCGGCAAACATCACATCCTCGGCGATCTGGTAATCCTCAAGGAAATTGGCATCGCCGCCGATCAGGTATCCCCGCAAGGCCGCCTGCATCTCCATTGTCAGGTGCTTGATGGTGGAAATGCCGGTCAGGATCGACTGGGTGCTTTCAACCGCCTCGGCGGTTTGCTTGACCACGGTATACTGTTGGTTGACATCTTCCTTGGCCGCAGCAAATTCCTTGCTTCTCTCAGCCAGACGGGTCCTCTCAACCTCGATAAAGCGATTGATCTGATCCCTGAACTTTTCGAAATAGACCTTGCCCTTGGCTTCACCGACGGTTCTCGCCATATCGTTCATGGTCGGTGCATCCCCGATCTGACGGCGGAGGCCAATGGTCGGCTCGGTCACATCGGATTGCCAGTTCCGCAAGATCTGTTCCGCTTTTTCAAGACGGGCAACCTGTTCGTCATTCCCGGCCACATCCTCTTTCAGATCGGCCAGCAACTGATAGGTCTTTTTCTCCCCATCGCGATAGGGTTTCAGGAAATCCTCCCGACCGGCGAGCAGGTACCCGCGCATCCCGGTTTCCATGTTCACCGCCGAGGCCACCGCCTCGGCCGCTCGCGCATTCAGGGCCCGCGCCTGATCCAGATTGGCATTGGTGCCGACCATGGAATTGATGTTGAAAACGGCGACAACCCCAAGAACGAACAGCAGAAGCAGCGGGGAACAGATGCCCACAAGGATCTTCCGCTTGGTCTTGAGGTTGGAAAATGACGAAAGAACTCTCTCATGAATAGAAAGTGAGCCGAACGCTTTCGCGGATTTGAGGTCTCCCATAATCCCTGTATCCTTTTATAAACCGCCCCTTACGCAACACGCACCGCAAACAGGGGTCCTCTCCCTCCCAGAAGAGTGCCGAAACGGCGTGAACGCCCTGTTTGAAATCGTTTGGGTTAATACTGCTATCAATTGATTAACATGAGATTAAAATAATCAATTTGAAAAACATATACCCGCAAACAGAAGGTGACGGGAGGGCCCGGCCCCGCTATTGTTCTGGCCGCCTATTGGAACCATGGAAAAAGCAACGACAAGAACAGGAAACCCAATGACGCAAAGACCCTATACAACCCTTCGAGTTCAAAGAACCGGCCATGTGGGTGAAATCATCCTCAGCCGCCCTCCCCTCAACCTGATCGACTACGACCTGACCTATGACTATCTGGCTGCCCTTGACGAGCTGGATAACGACAAGGATGTCCGTGTCCTTGTCCTGTCCGGCGAAGGCAAGGGCCTGTCCGGCGGGGTGGATCTGAAATTTCTGGAAAGTTTCGGCGCAACCGAAATGAAGGAATTTCTCTCGCTGTTTTACATCAAGACCGTGGAACGGGTGCGGGCCCTGCAAAAGCCCATTATCGCCTGTGTGCACGGATATGCCCGTGAGGGGGCCTGCACACTGGCCTTTGCCTGCGACATGATCCTTGCCTCGGACGATGCGGATTTCGGGTATCCCGGTGTGCCCAACCTTGCCGGCCCTCCCGGCATGCATGTATGGCACCTGCAAAAACTGATCGGGCGCATGCGGGCGGCGGAACTGATTTTCACCGGCGAGCCGATCCCTGCGGCCGAGGCGGCCAGTCTTGGCCTGATTACCAGAATGGTGCCCCGGGACAGCCTGCGGGACGAAACCCTGAAACTGGCCAACAAGATTGCCGACATGTCGCCGCTGGCCCTTCGGACCACGCGGGAGCTGATGTATCGGGTCGAGGACATGAGTTTCCGGGAAGTCCCGCCAACCGCCCTTGATTCTCTTGCCATGGCCTTTGCCTCGGAAGACAGCAAGGAAGCCCGCAAGGCCTTCATCGAGAAAAGAAAGCCTGTCTGGAAAGGCAAATAAACGATCCCCTCCCCGGTTTCGATCTTGAAAAAGTCAATGCAATGCCACCTGCATTAGAATATCATCAAGAACAAACATCGGTTCCGGGGAGGGAAATATATGGCACCGGCAAAGATACAAACCTATTTCAGACGTCCAATTGATTGCAGCCCCAACCAGCTTCGTGCCTTTACGCGCATCGTCATGGAAGGCGGCGAGGTGCCCCTTGCCAATCTGCAGCGCGGCATCCCCATGGCAGAGGTTCTGTTCTTTACCGGGATCGGCAACATCCTGATGGGCGTCGGGGCCTTCCGTTTTGCCCAAGCAGGCTATCACCGGTACCTGTTCGCCCAGGCGGGTGTGCCCGAAATGTATAACCCGGACAGTGTGGAAACCTGCTGGCTGTGTGTGTCCAAGCCCCACCGGGGCAAGGGGGTGTGGAAAGATGCCCGTGCCGCACGGCTGGCCTATCTTGGCAACCGTCCTGCCCACGGCCTGCACCGGGCCGCCAACGACCTGATCAGCCCTCTGGTGGAACCGTCCGGCTACGCGCAGGCGGGCACCCCGTTCCATTCGGATACCAGCGAGCATCTGCTGCGGCTGGTGGTTCTCAACCATGATCCCGAATATGACGCGGCAAAAGGCCTGATCTATGGCCCCCGGCACGCGCCGGTCGGGGCCGGAGCCGGAACCGGGGCCGAAGCCTGATCCCGCCCTGACGGCTGCCTCCGCGCCCGTGCCCTATTCTACTGGTTCCGGAGCCGGAACGCCCGGCTTCGCGCTCTCTCCGGTTTCGGTCATGAAGCGGGACAGGCTTTTCACCATGTCATCCACTTCGGAAAACAGGGCCGATGCCCCGATAAAGCCGTGATAGAGATCGGGATATTCCGTATGCTCGACCCGCGCCCCCAGATGGCGAAGCCGGTCCCGGATCATTTCCCCGTCATCCCGAAGCGGATCAAAACCGCAGGTCAAAATCCATGCGGGCGGCAAATTTCCGGCCACCGCATAATCAAGGGGGGCCAGATAGGGGTGCCCCTCTGCCATGTCTTCACTGACGAAATGGGCCATGAACCATTCCAGAAGTTCCCCCGTCAGGATCACCTTCTCATCCTTCAGGCGATCGCGGGACGGGGTGTCATGTACAAGGGCCAGCGGCGGATAGATCAGGCCCAGACTGCGGGGCCGGGCGCCAACCTCCCCGCGGGAAGCCCACGCTGCCACCAACAGGGACAAAGCCGCCCCCGCACTGTCACCGGCAACGGACAGGGCCGCCGGATCAAGGTTCAGATCAGCGGCGTTCTCCTGCACCCAACGCCACACATCAAGGGCATCCTCCATGGCGGCGGGAAAACGGTTTTCGGGTCCAAGGCGGTAATCAATTGCCAATACCGGATGCGCCAGTTCCCGCGCCAGTTTCCGGCACAACCCATCATGACTTTCCAGCCCCCCGATCACAAATCCGCCGCCATGAAAATACACAAGGCAGGGGCGGGCTTCCTGACCGGTCGCCTCGTTATCATACAGGCGGGCCGCAAGGGTGCGCCCCGGCAGGGAGATATCCATGTCTCGAACCTGCCGCACCTCGGGGCGCGGGCCATCGAACATCTCCACCGATTTATCATAGCCATTCCTCAGCAGCGCCGGTGTCCAGTGCTGGCTTGGAATGGACAAGCGTTCCTGAAGTTCGATCAGCCCTTGCGCCCGGGGTTTCAGGCGCCGCCCGTCAATTTCCGGCGCCCGGTCCCCCACCCGTTTTTCCCAATAGGCATCGCTGCGGGTCAGAAGGCGCGACCGCATCATCAGGAAATAGGGAATTTTTGCAATGAGACGAATGGCTTTTAACATTTTTCCTCCAGCAAGGAATATTCGCCAGCTTTCTGCTCGGCCGCCCTTATCTGATCATCGGATTTTGACTCAAGGATGAAATCCCCCATCCGAAGACGTAATTTTCTTTTCAGGAAATGCCCGGCAGACCGGGGATACAGGGTATGGATGCGACCGCTGGCCGCCTTGTACCAGCTTTTACAATCCGTGGCCCAGACGGTTTTCTCCAGATCTTTCTGCAATGTATCATTATGGGCCTCCACCACCTCTGCACGGGGGTGCAGCAACCGGGTGCGCCCGGCCTTTTTCAGCCCTTTCAGGATCAGCCTGATCTGGGCCTCGATCATGAACACCACGGATGTGGACCCCACACCGGTATTCGGCCCGGTCACAAAATACAGGTTGGGAAATCCGTGCACCATCGCCCCTTCATAGGCCTGCGGCGCGTCCCGCCACAGGGACTGCAGGGAAACCCCGCCCTGCCCCCGGACTTCGATGGATGTCATGTGGGCGTGCAAGTCATATCCGGTTGCCAGAACAAGGGCCTCCGCCCGGTGCCAGTTTCCGGCCCGGTCCACCACCCCGTCCCGCTCGATCCGGTCAATGCCGTCCGTCACCACCGTCACATTCTCCCGGTTGAGGGCCCCATAGAAATCATCGGAAATCAGGATCCGCTTGCACCCCATCTCATAGTCCGGCGTCAGTTTTTCCTGTAAATCCGGGTCCTTGATGGCGCGCCGGATATAGGCCCGCGTCTTGTCGGCAAGCCGCCGCCGCAACCATGACCGCCGCTTGAACAGGGGGGTCAGGACGACCTCGAATCGCCAGAACATTTTCCACCGCAACAGCTTCAACCGCCACGGTTTTTCCCGAAACAGCGCCTTTTCCGCGTCCGTATAGGCGCGGTCCATGCGCGGCAGGATATAATTGGGCGTCCGTTGGAACATGACGACCTTTTTGGCATAACGGGCAATTTCCGGGACCACCTGTACCGCACTGGCCGCGCTTCCGATCACCACCACCTCCTTGCCGGTCAGGTCCAGATCATGACGCCATTCCGCCGTATGAAAGGCCGGGCGCTCAAAATCGGACAAACCGGGCAAGTCCGGTACCGTCGGGATATTCAGGCCCCCGGACCCGATCACCACATGACGGGCCAAATATATGGCCCCATCCGGCAATTCCACCGTCCACAAGGCGGTATCGTCATCAAATGTAATCAGGTCCACCGGGCTGTTGAAGCGAATGCGGGGGGTAATACCATATTGATCGGCGCAGCGTTCCATATAGGCCTGTATTTCCGGCTGCGGGGAATAGATCCGGGACCAGTCCGGGTTGGGGGCAAAGGAAAAACAGTAGAAATGCGAGGGCACATCACAGGCCGCCCCCGGATAGGTATTCTTGTACCAGGTACCGCCGATGCCGTCGGTTTTCTCAAGGATCAGAAAGTCGGTCATCCCCTCTTCCTGCAGCTTGATCGCCATCCCGATCCCGGAAAAGCCCGACCCGATGATCAGGACATCCAGAACCCGGCCCCGGCCAGACTGTTTCCGGTCGGCCCCTCCTGCCGGCAGGTCCTTCGTTGATCCGGCCGCTCGCTCTTCCCCTAATCCTGCCCCCTGTTTCCCGATCTGAACATTCATACCCCGGCGCCCCATTTTTTATGATTATCTTTTGAACTTTATTCTAATCAAGGTACCCCGCATGGAAATTAAGTCAATTGTTTCAATCGGCAGCGTTCTGATGCGGTAGCCCGGCAAACAGAATTCCTTCCGCTGTGGAAACAAGTTCGTCCAGCATACCCGGACCGGCCCAGACCCGCCCCTCCCCCTTGCCTTGGCTGAGGGCGAATTCCCGGGCAGACAACGCCCCGAAAACATACTGCTGCAACAGGTAGAGGCGACGTTCCATTCGCCCCGGGTCCGTTCCCCTCATGAAATGTCGCAAATGATCCAGACACCGGTCATAGGCCACGTTGGCCTTCCCCTCGCCCACCGCATCCAGTAAAAATTCGGGTGTTTTCTGGTAGGTTGTGGTGAAAAGACGAACCGTACTGAACGCCCCCGGATCATCCGGCGGCATCACCGCACATTCAATCAGGATTTTCAGAACCTCCCGTGGCTGGTGCGGCCCACCCAAAGCCTCCATCCTGTCCAGAAGCTCTGTCCGGCGGGCCTCGATCAGGGTTGCTGCATCCAGCAGCAACTCTCGCGCCAGATCCTCCTTGGTTCGAAAATAGTAATGCAGGGAAGCCATATTCTTCTGGCCCGCGGCAACCACGATCTCGCGGACCGTCACGGCCTCAATCCCCCGTTCGGCAAACAGGCGCTGGGCGGCAATCTTGATCCGGTCCCGCGTTTTCAGTCTGTTATTTGTGGATGCCACAGCCCTCTCCCCATCCCGCCCCACAAAAGTCTCATAAAAGCAAACCCTTGTAAACCGGCGGGCGGCCTCTATCCTCAAAAGAAGAACGGGGCCGTAGCTCAGTCGGGAGAGCGCGTCGTTCGCAATGACGAGGTCAGGGGTTCGATCCCCCTCGGCTCCACCAGCCACCAAATATGGCAATAAAAAAGGCGCCGGTTAGGGCGCCTTTTTCAAGGATCGGAAATGGGATCAGCTTTCGTCAACCACGATCTTCATGTTCTGAAGGTCGGTTTCACTGAAAGGCTCTGTCCCGCTTGCTGTCAGATCAGAGAAGTTCTCGAACACGATCTTGAAGTCACTGACCCCGTCAATGGTCAGCTCCTGATTACCACCATTGTCGGTAATCTCGACCATGTTGGCACGGTTCTCGGCACCAACAATACCAAGGCTGTCGAACAGGGCATCCAGATTGACCTGATCACCTTCGGTCATGTCAAAGTCCTTGATGACATCCTCACCGTCGTTAGCAGACTGATAGACAAACCGGTCTGCACCGTCGCCGCCGAACAGGGTGTCGTCCCCGGCACCGCCAACGATATAATCATCGCCGCCTTCACCATACAGGGTGTCATCCCCGGCCATACCCACCAGTACATCGTCGTTTGCGGTACCGTGCATCAGGTCTGCCACGCTGGTACCTGTCCAGTTCAATGGCATGTGAGACGCATCCTCCCCGACATGAACGGTCAGGTTGGCGGTATCCGTATCCCCGCTGATATCCGTCAGGGTATAGGTAAAGACTTCCTCCTCCACACCGCTGACATTATCAGGCGCGGCATAGCTGTAGGACCCATCGGCATTGATCTCGAAGGTTCCACCAAGGACCGTGGTGAAGGTCACCGTCCCGTTGACCAGGGTATAAACAGTTCCGTCATGCTCAACGGATGTCAGTTCCGTACCATACTCAACAAAGTCCGTGGCGCCCCACCAGTCGTCGCTGGCAGCATCGTTCATCGGATCGCTGAGAACGTTGCCGGTAACAACCTTCTCGACAAGGCCGGTCGTGTTCAAAACCACATTGTCCACATTCAAGGTGGAAATCCCATTGCCGTTGTTCATATCCACAACACCCAGGATCACCTGATAGCTGCCGCTGGACGGGATGGTCAGGGTCTGCTGACCGGAACCATCACTGCCAACCCGCAGCGTTCCGGTGGTAAGAGCCCCCGTATCCATGTTTTTCAGGATATAGAAGGAACCGTCCGCCGGGCCAAAATTGCTCTGGTCGAAGGACCAGTCGAACGTAACCGTATCCCCAGTCGTTGCGGCAAAGGTATCGATGACAATGGCAGAGCCTTCGTCCACATTATTGAGACCGGAAATCCCCTCAATTGTGCCTGTCGGCAAGCCGAGGTTACTTTCGAGGGATTCTGGTGACATTGCACCGCCCCACCAATTAGTGGAAACCTCCCCCTCGCCGCCGCTCAGACCTCCATCCCCAAACTCATCCCATCCGGAATTGTCGGAGAAGTCTTCCAGAACAACCGAAACGTTCCCCATGCCAGATTGCTCAACATAGGCCGCATTGTCATAGGCTGCCGGGGCGTTCGGAACAACGTCAACATCGATGTCAATGGTGCCGACGGCCTGGTCACCATCCCAGTCCTCCAGCGTATAGCTGATGGTCGTGTCAACACCGCTGACCGTATCATCCACCCGGAATTCATAACTTCCGGTATCGAAATCAAACGTGAACAGGTTACCATTGGCATCGGTCGCTTCCAGAACCGTACCCGTCACCTCCGGCGAGTTCACATCATAGGTGTTGCCAAAGACGGTGATATCCACGATACCGCCGGCTCCGTCCGCACCGTAATGCCCGCCGGCTGTTCCGTCGAAGATATTGCCGGATACCACATCCAGGATGGTGTCGGTCAGGGTAGCCGCAAGCTCACTCGGGTCATCCACAACCAGAATATTGGCAGAGGATGATCCCGGATTTTCCGGATCATAGGAAACACCCCGCAGATCATTATCCGATGTCGGGTTGTTGATATCCCCACCAATGGCAACCGCGTAGGACTTCACGCCATTGGCGGCGACAAAGTTCTGCCAGCTGCTGCTGTTGAACGAATCTTCGTTATGTTTACCGTCAGACAGGAAGTAAGCCAGCTTCTGGGTTCCGGGTGCCTGATCCCCCGCGAAGAAGGTTTCAAGGCCGGTCCGCATTCCGTTGACCGCATCGTTGTAGTTGGTGCCGCCACTGACGCCCTGCTGCTGAGCCCAACTACTGTTTGAGAAGTCAATATCGTCCACAGCATCCATGAAGGACGCAAGGTCGGTAAATTGACCGATGACAAAGCCGCCATCTGCGAAGACGGACAGTGAGATGGAGACATCCCCGCCAGCCGCGAACAATTCTGTTGCCAGTTCGATGGCAGCAGCCTTGGCCGTATCAAGACGGGTGTTGGTGCCGTCATGCCTGTCGTCCATGCTGGTGGAAATATCGATGCTGATCGCGACATTGTAGTCGGGCAGCGAGATTTCACCGGTATGCTGGTGGTTCACTGCGGCCGGCACATCATCGACGATATCGATGGACACAACCCCGTCATGGGTGTTGCTGCTGTAGCTGACACCGAGGGTGATGACATCGTCACCGCCATCCGCATCCACTGCCGGATGATCGATCGGACCTTTCAGTTCAAACTCGTAGTCACCGGACGTGCCGGGCTTCAGGGTCAGAACGAAAACCTCACCGGCAGGCGTGGAGCCCACAAGTTTGTGCCCCCCGTTCTCCACGGTAATATCGATCGGCGTCCCGTGGGATGTCAGGTCAGACAAGGATTTTGTCTCGCCGTTAATGGTGATTTCAACATCACCATCCCACTTGAAGTTGTTGGCCTGATGGTTGACACCAAAGCTCTGCTCTGACAGTTCCGCATCGCTGTTCGGATCGGAACCGACAACATCCAGAGCCATTTCACGAACCGCAAAGGCCATGTTCAGGGTATTGGATGCCGCTTCAACCGTAATCGTTACCGTATCCTCGGTCACGGCCACGTTGTTGGTCAGATCGGATTCCTCGTCGCCTGCAAGGTTGGTTTCCTCGGCAACCGTATAGACCTTGATATCAAAGTTGGTATCGGAAGGCATATTTTCCGGTGCAATCAGAACCGCATTGCCAATGGCCGTATTCCCGATCATGAGCGCGTCGGCATCCACCTTGATATAGGTGCCGTCCGGAATGCCGTCCGGGCCGTTGCCACCGCTATAGGTCACAAGCAGCGCCGGATTCTGGGCTGTAAAGCCAGCCGGAACCTCAACAAGGAAGTAATGAACCTCGGACCCGTCCGTGACATCGCCGAAGGTTCCCTTCAGGGTGACACCGAACTGCTCACCGCTGTCCACATTGGTTCCTGTGGAGGTGGTGATTGTCAGGTTTTCAATCCCGGAAGAGCTGACATCGCTGTTGTCGATGGTAAAGGTCGAGGTCAGAGTGGATGTATCCGGGTCGATTTCAAAGACATTGCCCGGGTTGGTCCGCTCAATTACCCAAATCTTGCCATTTGTACCATAGGCAATGCTCTGGATATCCGGGTTCCCCGGAATCTCGATCTGGTTAGACAGCGTAATTGTACCACCCGATACGGTCATCTTGTACGCATAGGTATGGGCGCCATCATTCACCACGGTCCAGAACTGGTTATTGGCGGTATCATAGGCAAGACCGTCAACCTTTGTCCCGCTCAAGGTCGCAATATTTGTTGCCGCGCCCGTGGTCGGGTCTACGGCAAACATCTGGCTTGTGTTACCACTGGTGGAAATCACATAGAACTGGCCATTGGCATAGGTCGCCCCCGCCTGATCCGAAATGACATCCCCCAGGGACAGATCAAACGCATTGACAACCGTGACATTTCCGGAACCGTCCACGGTGGACGGATCCAGTGTCACCACATGACCAGAGGTTGTAATACCGTACAGATATCCGTCTGCTGAACCCAGAGCCTCAAAATCGGAACTTGAGTAAGAAGAAGCACCAATCATGTAGTTGATCGTCCCGATGGCGGTCGGCGCGATATCCGGATTGGAACTGTCCAAATCGACAGAATACAGTGTCGTGTTATTCCCGCCACTGGACCCCGCGATAAAGTAGGCAACACCATTTGTGGCAATCCCCATTTCCGTTCCTGTCGGCAAGTCGGCAACCGCATCCACTTCAATGACGAAATCGCCAGTGGCATTGCCGGTCTGACCGCTGTCCGGATCAACGAAATCAATGTCGAAATCAATGGATACATCTTCGTCAGAATCCGCATCCACCGTAACCTCGATACCGGTACCGGCATTCCAGGCAGCAAGCTGTGTGGTCGTCAGGGCCGTGCCGCTGGTGATGGCCACACCGTTAATGGTGACAGTCACACCAGAGAAGGTCAGCGTCGCACCGGTGACTTCTTCGTTGTCTGCCGGTGTGAAGACATCTCCCACAGCGATGGAAACCTGCTGATCTGCGGATACCCGTCCGGTATCATCCTGATTGGCATCGTTATCCTCAGCAACAGAGCGGGTTCCGCCAACGGAACCACCCGCCGTATCAGAACTGACAGAAATGGTGACCGTATGGACATTTTCTTCAGACGTGTTGTCTGCAATATCATCTTCCACACCACTTCCCACAACAGTCCCGTCAGGCGTGTTGGCTTCTTCGGTTGTGGTCTTGATGGAAACAGTCACATCCCCGTTAAATCCGGGAGTTGTCGTCACGTTGAAAGAATCCACCAGTGAGTTCCAGCCAGCGATATCCTCTGTTGTCCCTGTAAAGGTCCAGGGACCTGTACCGGATACGGAAATTCCCGCAGGCAGCGTCCATCCAAGGGACGCTCCCTGGTTCACCTCAACAACCATGGTGACAAGTTCGGAACCGTCACCATCCGCACCGCCAAAGTCGGTACCGTTTGTTGTGGAATTGGCAAAGCCAGCCGGGTTCAGAACGGCGCTCAAATCCCCGATATCAATCGGATCATTGTTGGCTTGAACCACACTGATTGCGGCATCGCCGCCAACATTCACAGCATAGTCCAGAACCGCGTCCACCACGATGGTCTTGGTTTCCCCGCCATTGCCAGTTTCAGTCGCGTCCGTTTTATCCTTGGCATAGGCCGTGATGGTGGCAGACAGGTCCGCGTCGCTATCCTCAACCGGGGCATCCAGGGTGAAGGAGCTGCTGAAGCTTTCCAGATCCGCACTGTTATTGAAGATAATCGTGATGGTGGTGGCACCTGTAACAGGATCAACGCCAACCGCAACCGTGCCATCCCCGGCAAGGTCCGCTGTAATGGCAGACACATCCACATCGCCTGCACCCACACCCGGCAGGGTGATCACGACGCGGGTCAGTTCATCGGTGCTGTCACCAGATGCCGCGCTGAAGTTGATAACATTGTC
>NZ_VNWN01000009.1 GCF_012720115.1 Sneathiella chinensis
CACGACGCGGGTCAGTTCATCGGTGCTGTCACCAGATGCCGCGCTGAAGTTGATAACATTGTCGTCACTGTCTTCCTTGATGATACCGGCAAACTCGCCGTCACCGAAGGCCGCAGTCGGTACAACCTCGCCGCCTTCAATGGTCAGGCTGAAATCGGCGCTGTCTTCCTTGCTGTTGTCGGCAAGAGTGTCTTCCTCATCGGCATTCGGCTCGGTTTCCTCGCTGAGGCTGGAAATGGAGCCGTTGATTGTGCCTTCATAGCCCGCCGGAACAACAGCCTCAATCGCCTCAATGGCATCTTCAAGGTCCGCCGCGCTGACACCCCCAAGCTTCCAAACCCCGGAACCCGGAGAGGTTTCCGTCAGGGTTGCCCCATTCGGTGCCCCGGTGCCAAGCGTCAGGCCAACACCCGCCGTAACCGCCGTCCCGTGCAGCGTAACGGTAATCTCAAAGGTCTCGGAACCGTCCGTAT